>CAVRFO010000003.1:0-268279 GCA_963720445.1 uncultured Gammaproteobacteria bacterium | reverse complement strand
CACACTTAGGTGTGAGCGGTAGAGGAGCGTTCCGTACGCCTGCGAAGGTGGACTGTAAGGTCTGCTGGAGGTATCGGAAGTGCGAATGCTGACATGAGTAACGATAATGGGGGTGAAAAGCCCCCACGCCGAAAGCCCAAGGTTTCCTCGCGCAACGTTCATCGGCGCAGGGTTAGTCGGTTCCTAAGGCGAGGCGGAAACGCGTAGTCGATGGGAAGCTGGTTAATATTCCAGCACCGCTCGTGATTGCGATGGAGTGACGGAGAAGGCTAGGTGTACCGGGCGTTGGTTGTCCCGGGGAAAGGAGGTAGGCATTGAGGGTTGGCAAATCCGCTCTCATCTATGCCGAGCACCGAGACGAGTCCTTTGGGACGAAGTCACTGACGCCACGCTTCCAGGAAAAGCTTCTAAGCTTCAGGTCACGAGGACCGTACCGTAAACCGACACAGGTAGGCAGGGTGAGAATCCCAAGGCGCTTGAGAGAACTCGGGTGAAGGAACTAGGCAACATAGCACCGTAACTTCGGGAGAAGGTGCACCCAGGGGTGTGGCTACATGCGTAGCTGAGCATTCCTGGGTCGCAGTGACCAGGCCGCTGCGACTGTTTATCAAAAACACAGCACTCTGCAAACACGAAAGTGGACGTATAGGGTGTGACTCCTGCCCGGTGCTGGAAGGTTAATTGATGGGGTCAGCCGCAAGGCGAAGCTCTTGATCGAAGCCCCAGTAAACGGCGGCCGTAACTATAACGGTCCTAAGGTAGCGAAATTCCTTGTCGGGTAAGTTCCGACCTGCACGAATGGAGTAACGACAGCGGCGCTGTCTCCACCCGAGACTCAGTGAAATTGAAATCGCTGTGAAGATGCAGCGTTCCCGCGGCAAGACGGAAAGACCCCGTGAACCTTTACTATAGCTTTACATTGAACGTTGAGTTCTTCTGTGTAGGATAGGTGGGAGGCTTTGAAGTGCAGGCGCTAGCTTGCATGGAGCCATCCTTGAAATACCACCCTGAAGTGCTTGACGTTCTAACCTGGGTCCGTAATCCGGATCGGGGACCATGTATGGTGGGTAGTTTGACTGGGGCGGTCTCCTCCCAAAGAGTAACGGAGGAGCACGAAGGTACGCTCAGCGCGGTCGGACATCGCGCACTGTGTGCAAAGGCATAAGCGTGCTTGACTGCAAGATCGACGGATCAAGCAGGTACGAAAGTAGGTCTTAGTGATCCGGTGGTTCTGTATGGAAGGGCCATCGCTCAACGGATAAAAGGTACTCCGGGGATAACAGGCTGATACTGCCCAAGAGTTCATATCGACGGCAGTGTTTGGCACCTCGATGTCGGCTCATCACATCCTGGGGCTGTAGCCGGTCCCAAGGGTATGGCTGTTCGCCATTTAAAGTGGTACGCGAGCTGGGTTCAGAACGTCGTGAGACAGTTCGGTCCCTATCTGTCGTGGGCGTTGGAGATTTGAGAGGGGCTGCTCCTAGTACGAGAGGACCGGAGTGGACGATCCCCTGGTGTTCCGGTTGTCACGCCAGTGGCATTGCCGGGTAGCTACGATCGGAAGCGATAACCGCTGAAAGCATCTAAGCGGGAAGCGCGCCTCAAGATGAGATCTCCCGGGAGCTAGACTCCCCTAAAGGCCCCATGAAGACTACGTGGTTGATAGGTCGGGTGTGTATAGCAGTAATGCCGAGCTAACCGATACTAATGAGCCGTGCGGCTTGATCATATAACTCCAAGTTGCTTCGTCGCCTCAACGAGGTCTGACAGCAGCACCAAACGCGAACGTTACGTCCCAAGTCCCCATGCCGAGTCCGCGCTCATCCAGCGCGACTCGCACCAGTTCCCTGGCGACCTTAGCGCTGTGGTCCCACCCGATCCCATCCCGAACTCGGAAGTGAAACGCAGCTGCGCCGATGGTAGTGTGGCTTAAGCCATGCAAGAGTAGGTCATCGCCAGGGGCTTTATCCCCAAACCCTCGTCGCGCCAGCGGCGGGGGTTTGTTCTTTGTGGTTGCGCCATCGGCGCGACCCGCAACAGGTCATCGCCAGGGGCTTTATCAGAACGCCTCCCCAGCAATGGGGAGGCGTTCGCCTGTGCGTGGTTTGCGCCTTCGGCGCGAACTGCAACAGGTCATCGCCTGGGGCTTTATCCCCAAACCCTCGTCGCGCCAGCGGCGGGGGTTTGTTCTTTGTGGTTGCGCCATCGGCGCGAACTGCAACAGGTCATCGCCAGGGGCTTTATCCCCAAACCCTCGTCGCGCCAGCGGCGGGGGTTTGTTCTTTGTGGTTGCGCCATCGGCGCGAACTGCAACAGGTCATCGCCAGGGGCTTTATCCCCAAACCCTCGTCGCGCAAGCGGCGGGGTTTGTTCTTTGCGGTTGCGCCATCGGCGCGATCCGCAACAGGTCATCGCCAGGGGCTTTATCAGAACGCCTCTGGGAGGCGTTCGCCCATGTGGCGTTTGCGTCGAAGACGCGAACGGCAACAGTCACATCCGTCTCCTAGGGATCGCCACTGGCTTTATCCCGAATCCTTGTAATGCGTGCTGCCGGACAAATGTTTCTTTGACGCCGGACTCGGCGCTCCCGTACGCTAACGTGCTTTGCATGGGGAGTGGGCATGGTCAAGGACAGCGGCGCGACGCAGGGTGAAGACACTTGCGATGTACTGATCATTGGTGGAGGTCCCGGCGGCAGCACGGCTGCAACCCTGTTGGCGCGACGCGGCCTGAAGGTGGTGCAGGTGGAGAAAGAGCACCATCCGCGCTTCCACATCGGTGAATCGCTGCTGCCGATGAATCTTCCGGTATTCGAGCGTCTGGGTGTGCTGG
The DNA here is from genome assembly GCA_963720445.1 of uncultured Gammaproteobacteria bacterium. Lineage (GTDB taxonomy): Bacteria > Pseudomonadota > Gammaproteobacteria > Xanthomonadales > Rhodanobacteraceae > Dokdonella_A. The sequence continues at coordinate 265,447 of CAVRFO010000003.1, read as the reverse complement.
AGAAAGTCCGCGCGCTCGGCGTCTACAAGGCCGGTGCCGACTTCGAGGCCGACAACGAGCGGGGTTACAACACATTCGCGTTCGCGCGTGCGTTGGGCAGCAGCCCGCCGCATGCGTTCCAGGTGTGGCGACAGGATTTCGACCAGATGCTGTTCGAGCACGCGCGCGAAAACGGCGTCGATGCGCGCGAAGGCGCCGAAGTCATTGCGGTCGAACAACATGCGTCGCGTGATACGCGGGTCAGTGTGCGCAGTGATGACGGCCGCACCTACAGTGTGCAGGCGCGCTACGTACTTGACGCGAGCGGTCGTGATGCGTTTCTCGCCGGCAAGCGCAAGCTCAAGCAGAAGAATTCGCAGCACCAGAGCGCGGCGATCTTCGGCCATTTCCGCAACGCCGAATACCGCGCCGGCGAGGATGCCGGCAACATCAGCATCTACAACTTCGAGTACGGCTGGATGTGGATGATCCCGCTGCCGAATGGCGTCATGAGCGTCGGCGCGGTGTGCCGCCCGGAATACCTGAAACAACGGCGCGGGCGCACCACTGAATTCCTGTTCGAGACCTTGCAGCTCAACCCGGCGTTGTGGGCGCGCCTCGAGCACGCGCAGTTGATCGACGACGAAGTCCGGGTCACTGGCAATTATTCCTACGATTCGACGACGATCGGCGCCCCCGGCTGGATGCTGGTTGGCGATGCGTTCGCGTTCCTCGACCCGGTGTTCTCGTCCGGCGTGTATCTGGCCATGAGCGGCGCCGAGCAGGTGGCCGCGGTGGTCGATGCTGCCCTCAGGCAACCGGCGTGTGAAGTCGCGTTGCAGCAGCGTTTGGAAAAGCGCTTGCGCGCCGCGATGCGCCGCTTCTCGTTCTTCATCTACCGCTTCAATTCGCCGGTCATGCAGCAGATGTTCCGCTCGCCACGCAACACCTGGCAGGTCGAGCAGGGCGTGATCTCGATGCTTGCCGGCGACCTGTTCGACTCGCGCCCGGTATGGTGGCGACTGCAGCTCTTCCGCGTGATCTATGCGTTCTGCTCACTGCGCGACCGCCGCCGCTGGTGGGCGGAACGTCGCTATCGGCTGGCACAGGCGAAGGTCGCGTTTACGGGTGGAACAACGCCGGTGGATGGTGTCTGAGGCCGGCCATCGAGCCTCGCGCCATGTTCTACCGACACAGGCAGACACGAAAAAGCCGGCGCAAGGCCGGCTTCTCGTCAATCTTCAAATCAATGGTGGAGCGGATGGGGATCGAACCCACGACCTTCGCATTGCGAACGCGACGCTCTCCCAGCTGAGCTACCGCCCCACGGCGCGTGCGGATGGGGCCACACGCGGGGCGCGCATGATAGCGTGCGCGCCGCGGATCGCCAAGCCCCAGCTTGGACAAGGTCGTGCAATCGCACCCTCGGCTGCGTTCCGGAGCGGGCTGCGTTCCTGTTGGAGCGGGTGGCAGCCGCGATGCTGTTCACGAGCCAGGGCATCGCGCCTTCCGGCGCCCTGCCCGGCGGGAGTCAGCAGGTTTCATCGTCATGCCGGCAGCAACGCGATCAGGTCATCGTGCAGGACGCTGCGGCGCCAGCCTTCGATTGCAGCGGGCCATTGCGCGGTTGCGAGCAAGGTCTCCAGGTGGCGGCGCGAACACAGCAGCCCCTCGGGCAGGTCGAGTTCCGCGGCGCGTGCGGCGACGACATCCTTCATCGCTGTGATAGCGTTTTTCTCGCGTGCGGACGGCGCATGCGGGATCGGGGTGAATTCCAGTTCGCCCGTTTCGAGCGGTGCATTGAGTACGCCTAGGAGATCGGCACGTTGCGCGCTGCGTAGCGCGCGCTGGCCTCGGCTGCGTTCGGCGAGCTCGTCGGCCGTGGTTGGTGGGCGTGCGCTGAGGTCGAGTGCGTGCGCGTCATCGAGCAACCACGGCCGGGGGCGATTGATCGCGCGTGCGGTCGCATCGCGCCAGCGCAGCACGCGGCGCAGCAGGGCCTGGCGTTCGATCGGCCATTCGGCGGCACTGCGCAATCCGATTTGCGGCTGCGGATCGGGCTCGCGCTGGCGCGCGCGTTCGAGCATCCGCGTGCAGTCCTCGGCGAGCCATGCGCTGTAACCGCGCTGTTCGACCCTTGCGCCGAGTTCCGCGTACAGCACGGGCAGGTGGATCACGTCCTGCGCGGCGTATTCCAGTTGATGCTCGCTGAGCGGGCGGCGCAGCCAGTCCGAGCGTGTTTCACCTTTCGGCAGCTCGACGCCGGTCAGCTCGCGCACCAGTTTCTGGTAGCCGAGCCCTGCGCCGAGCCCGGCGAACGATGCGGCGATCTGGGTGTCGAACAACTGTGCGATCGAGCACGACCAGGTCGCGAATGCTTCGAGATCCTCGCTTGCGCTGTGCATCACGCAGACACGTGCGGGATCGGCGAGCACGGCGGCGAATGGTGCGGGGTCGATGTCAGCAGTCGGGTCGATCAGCGCGATACGGCCGTCGACCTCTGCCTGGACCAGCGCCAAGCGCGGCAGGAAGGTGTCGATGCGCATGAATTCGGTGTCGAGTCCGATTGTCGCCGGAGCGTTTTCGAACAGGTTGCACAGCGCATCGTTGCGCTCGATCCAGTCGGCCAAGAGATGATCCTTTTTTCAGAACGAACGAGGCGTTTCGGCATGCTTGCCGCCGACAGATATTGGGGCGACCGTTGCCATTCTCGCCGATCCGGCGCGGACTGGCGTGGCGAGAGTTTCGCAAACGGCGGCGAACGCTGATAATCGAAGCACGATGCCCGGTACCGAAGTCGCACGCAAGCAGCACACCCTTGGCGGCGCCGCCGGCATCGCGCTGCTCGCGTTTGCGCTGGTGTACCGGTTTTACCCCGGCCTCCTGCACATGGAGCCGTTGCCGGAACCCTCGGTTGCCGCGAGCCTGCCGGGACAGCACGCAGCGTCCACATGGTCTGCGGTGAAGTCGCCGGCCGCGGTAACCGTGCCGTCGGGCGCGGGTGCTGCAGTGGAGTCGGGCACCTCATTTGCCGATGCGGTACGCATGGGGCCGCCGATCGCGACCACCAAAGTGGTTGCCGCGTTGCTCAAGAAAGCACGCGACACGGAGCAGAAAGGCGCGTTGTTCGAACCCAAGGAAAACAACGCGATCGCGCTGTACCGCGAGGTGCTGACTGCCGCGCCAAACAATACCGAGGCGGAAAGTGCGCTCGAACGCATCGGCGGCGCGCTGCGGGACTGGACCCTGGCCGCGATCGTGCGTGGCGACGAAGCGGCGGCGCAGCGGTTTTTCGCCGCCTATTCGGACCTGCCGCATTCGGAAGACGAGCTCGAGGACGTGCGTGCGCGGGTGAAGACGCTGCACCAGATCCTGCCGATGCTGGCCCGCGCCGCCCATCTGATGAAAGCAGGGCATGCGACGGAGCCGGCGGATGCAAACGCGCTGACGGTCTATCGCGATGTACTCAAGCTCGACCCGGGCAATGGCTTGGCCGATGCCGGACTCGCCGCGATCGAGCGCGACTATCTCGACAGCGCGCTCGCGGCTGCCGCGCAAGACGACTTCGCCGGTTCCGACACCACGCTCGCCCAGGCATCGACGATTCGCCCCGGTTCGCAGGCATTGCTGGAGACGCGTGCGCGCATCGAGGGCATTCGCCGGCAGCGCGCGGAAACCGTGCTCGCACAGGCGCGTTCGGCACTCGATGCGGGCAACGCCGATCTCGCCGAACAACTCGGCAAGAAGGCGCAATCGATCAGTCCCGATCTGGCCGGACTGGACAAGTTCAACCTCGGGCTGCGTAACGCGCGCCTGTATGCGAGCCTGTCGCCGGGCCAGGTCATCCATGACCGCTTCCTCGACATCGTCGGCAGAGCGCCAGCGATCGTGGTGATTCCGACCGGCGAGTTCGTGATGGGATCGCCGGCCGACGAAATCGGCCACGCCGACAACGAGGAGCCGCAGCGGCGCGTGCATATCGACGTCGGCTTCGCCCTCGGCCAGGACGAAATCAGCGTCGGCCAGTTCCGCGAGTTCGTGAGCGCGACGAAATATGTCAGCGACGCGGAAAAACTCGGTGGCAGCGCTGTGTACGAGGAGAGCACCGGCCGTATCGCCGAACGGCGCGGCATGACGTGGCAGAACGACTATCGCGGCGAGCGCGCGGCCGCAAACCTGCCGGTCATCAACATTTCATGGAACGATGCCAGCGCGTATGCCGCATGGCTGTCCGCACATACCGGCAAACACTATCGCTTGCCGAGCGAAGCGGAATTCGAGTACGCCGAACGCGCCGGCTCGACCACGCGCTACCCATGGGGCGATGGCAACCCCGACAAGGTAGTCGGCAATTTCACCGGGGAGGGTGATCGTTCGCCGACCAAGCGCAGCTGGAGCAGTGCGTTCCCGCGCTACAGCGATGGCTACTGGGGACCGGCACCGATCGGCAGTTTCCCGGCGGACAAATTCGGTCTGTACGACATGGTCGGCAACGTCTCCGAATGGGTCGAGGACTGCTGGCACGACAACTACGTGCGCGCCCCGCGTGACAGCGCGGCATGGGTCAACCCCGGCTGCGAGCGACGCGTGGTGCGCGGCGGGTCTTGGGGCAGCGACCCGGATCAGGTGCGCTCGGCATTCCGCGCCCCCGCCAGTGTCGATATGCGCAGCGCGCGCGTCGGCTTCCGCATCGCGCGGGATTTATAGCGCCAGCGGTTGCCGTTCGCTCCCATCCGGCAGCCTCCATTGCAGGAACGCCGAAAGGCGCAATTCCGTATCCGCATCGCGACTCCGCCAAGGAATCCCGACAGGCGGTGAGATCGTGCACACACCACATTGAGTGCGTGATCGGCGCAGAATCGGCGCCGTGGCCGTAGCTGTGCAGTGAACGGCGAAGAGGGTGCCATGCGTGACTGTCGTTGCTGGCGTTCGGGTTCAAGCGCATTGCGATTGATCGCATTCTGCTTTTTTCTTGTTTGCGCCGTGGCGGCCGATGCAGCCGGGCAGGATGCGCCTTCGGCCCTCGCGACCGGGCATGTCGCGCCGCCCCCGCAACGCCCCGCATGGGCGCTGCAGCGAAACGACCAGGGCGTGCTCGCCGGTGATATATCGCTGCGGCAACTTTCAATCGTGTTCAAGCGTTCCGTTCAGCGGCAGGCGGCGTTCGAGCGCTTCCTGCACGATCAGCAAGATCCGCGCTCGGCCGACTACCACCATTGGCTGACGCCGCTGCAGGTCGGAGAACGATTCGGCGTCGCGCAAGCCGATCTCGAAGCGGCCTCCGGTTGGCTGCGCGCGCAAGGCCTGCACGTGGACGCGCTGGCGAACAGCCACACGCGCATCACCTTCAGCGGAACCGCTGCGACGGTCGGTGCGGCGTTCGCGACCGAGATCCACCGCTACGGCGTGAATGGAAAGAGCCTGCTCGCGCCCGCGGGCGAACCGCGCATCCCGGTATCGCTGCAGGAAATCATCCAGTCCGTCAGCGGCCTGTACACGATCGGGGAGCACGCCGGATACGGTGCCGGTGCAGCGATGCTGTTCGCGCCGGGGAGCGCCCAGGTCGCGCCGGCGGGTTCGTTTTGCGATGGCGGCGGCTGCCGCCACTACCTGTTCCCAGCCGATTTCGCCACGATCTATGGCATCACGCCGGTGTACCAGCAGGGCATCGACGGTCGCGGACAGACGATCGCGATCATCGGCCGCGCGCGCGCGTCGGTCGCCGACATCGAGAATTTCCAGCTGCGTTCCGGGCTGGCCGTTCGCGACCCACTGGTGATCGTGCCGCCCGATGGCGTCGATCCGGGGCCGCCGCTGACGAATTGTGGTGGCGCCGGCTGCACGGTTCCCGAGGACCAGTTCGAGGCGACGATCGATGTCACCCGCGCGACCAGCGTGGCGCCCGGCGCGGCGATCGATCTGGTGGTGAGCGCGGACACGGCATCGCGCAGCGGGCTGCGCATCGCAGCAGAGTATGTCGTCGACACGAACCCGCCACCGGCGCAGATCCTCAGCCTCAGTTTTGGCGCATGCGAGGCGGATGGAGGCCAGGCGGGCGTCGATTTCTACGACAGCCTGTTCAGCCAGGCGGCCGCCGAGGGCATCTCGGTGTTCGTGATTTCGGGGGATTCGGGCGTGGCAGGTTGCAATACCTACAACAGCGCGCCGACAGCGGGATTGGCAAGCCCGAATTTCATCTGCGTATCCGGTTATGCGACCTGCGTGGGCGGCACCCAGTTCGCGGACAGCGCCAACCCGGCGGTCTGGTGGAATTCCGGCAATGGCGCCGGCAACGGCTCCGCTGTGGGCTATATTCCCGAGGGCGCGTGGAACGAGCCGCTCCTCAACGGCACTCCGCAGACGTCCGCCAGCGGCGGTGGCGTCAGCGCTTATATTCCGACGCCGTCCTGGCAGACGGGCATGGGCGTTCCGGGAACCGCAGGGCGCTACACACCGGATGTGTCGTTCAGCGCGTCCGCGCATGACGGCTACTTCATGTGCCTGGCCGCCGCCGGAAATTCCTGTGTTGTGGAAAACGGCCAATTCCGGTTCGAGTATATTTTTGGAACCTCCGCATCGACGCCTGACATGGCCGGTGTCGCGGCGCTGCTGAACCAGCAGATGGGCGAGCCGCAAGGCAACCTCAATCCGCGTCTGTATGCGCTGGCCGCGCATCCCGACAACGGCGTATTCCACGACGTGACGATCGCCAGCAGCGGCGTGGCCGACTGCGCGTTGGCGATCCCGAGCCTGTGCAACAACAGCACCCCCGGTGTGAGCGGTCTGGCCGGCGGCGTGCCGGGCTACCTGGTCGGCGTCGGTTATGACGAAGCCACCGGGCTCGGCTCGATCGACGTCGGCCATCTGCTCGCGCAGTGGCGGTCAGGCGCCGCGTCGGTCAACCTCGATCAGCACGGCCTGAGTGGCTCCTGGTACAACCCGGCGACGAGCGGGCAGGGCATCGTCATGGAAGTCGATCCTGATCTTTACGGGCCCGGCCTCGGCCTGCTGTTCGGTGGCTGGTTCACGTTCGACAGCTCGGTCGCGGGAGGGCCGCGCTGGTACACGATCCAGGGCCAGGTCAGCATCACCAACGCATCCGCGACGATGCCGATCTATGCGTCCACCGGCGGTTCGTTCAACGCGGCGCCCGCGACGACCACGAGCAAGGTGGGTGTGGCCACGCTGCAGTTCAGCGACTGCACGCACGGCTCGCTGGATTACACGTTCAGCGACGGCAGCGACCGCCGTGGCCATATTCCGCTCACGCGCCTGTCAGCGAACGTGACGTGCACCGCGCAAGGCGACGGCAGCGCGCCGCCTTCGGACTATCTGCTCTCCGGCGCCTTCTACAACCCGCCCACGAGTGGGCAAGGATTCGTGTTCGATATCAGCCCGGTCCAGAACATCCTGTTCGCGGCGTGGTACACCTTCGCGCATGACGCGCCACCGAACGGCGACGCTTCAGGCCAGCGCTGGTACACCATCCAGGCGTCGTTCGTGCCGGGTATCAGTTCGCTGGACGGAATCGGCATCTTCGAGGTCAGCGGCGGCGTCTTCAACACACCGTCGGTCGTGACGACAGCCTTGGTCGGTCGCGCCAGTGTGGTCTTCCACGGCTGCGGTACGGCCACTCTAGGCTATGCGTTTTCGGCCGGCACAAACAGCGGGCAGAGGGGCACGGTCGAGTTGTCGCGGATTGCCCCGATGCCGGCGGCGTGCGGGTTGTAGATGGATGTGCGGCAAGAATGCGGTCTGTCCGTCGTTGCCGCACGATGCGCAATGGGTTGTCTCACGGCCCGGACCGCCGTATCATCCGCGGCCCACTTGGAGAGGTGGCAGAGTGGTCGAATGCGCCGGATTCGAAATCCGGTTTACGGTTATGCCGTAACGTGGGTTCGAATCCCACCCTCTCCGCCAGATACGAATAAGGGGCCAAGTGGCCCCTTATTCGTATCTGATGAGTGGGTTGGGTGAAAACCCACTTGGTTCGACAAATTCGCCGGGAGCGAATTTGGACAGCCGCAGGCTGGCCCTGGGCGCGCAGCGCGAGGGGTGAGCCCCATGGATGGGGCGAACACCAATTCGCCGGGAGCGAATTTGGACAGCCGCAGGCTGGCCCTGAGCGCGCAGCGCGAGGGGTGAACCCCATGGATGGGGCGAACACCAATTCGCCGGGAGCGAATTTGGACAGCCGCAGGCTGGCCCTGAGCGCGCAGCGCGAGGGGTGAACCCCATGGATGGGGCGAACAATCCCACCCGGCGCTGCCACGCTTCGAGGACCTCCGATGAGCCAACTTTCCGTCCCGGTTTCCTACGGCGAACTGATCGACAAGATCACGATCCTCGAGATCAAGTCCGAGCGCATCGGCGATCCGGCCAAGCGCGCCAACGTCCGCATCGAACTGGATTTGCTCAACGTGACCTGGAGCGGTCATCCCGCTTCGCGCACCGATATCGCGGACGAACGCGCGGCATTGCGCGCCGTCAACGAGGCGCTGTGGGACATCGAGGACCACATCCGCGTCAAGGAAAAGGCCAAAGCGTTCGATGCGCAGTTCATCGAACTCGCGCGCTCGGTCTACATCCGCAACGACGAGCGCGCCGCGGTCAAGCGTGCGATCAACGAAAAGCTCGGTTCGACGCTGGTCGAAGAAAAATCGTACCAGGACTACCGCTGAGATCAGGCGCGGGAAGTGTTTGCCGCGTCCTCACGCGCATCCGCGAACGCTTCCAGTCGCTCGATCACATCATCGACCTCGATCAGGTCCATCACGCCGGGATATTCGAGTTTGGTGCCCCACGCCAGTGCGGCGGCCGGTTTCTTGCGGAACTTGCGCGCGGCCGCGTCGTAGCGGTCGACGCACCATTGACGATCGGAATACGGGCCCGAGCGCGCCGGATTGCTGGCCGCATGCAGGCCAAGCACCGGCGTGCCGACGGCGTTCGCCATGTGCATCGGGCCGGAGTCCGGGCACAGCACGAGGGTGGCGCGGCTGAGCAGTGCGAGCAGTTGCTTCAGCGTGTCCTTGCCGATCAGGTCGAGCGGACGGGTCTGCATCGCGGCCAGGATCGCGTCGCCGAACTCGCGTTCGAACGCGCTCGGGCCGCCGCACAGCACGACGCGCCAGCCGAGGGCGAGCGCGGCGTGATCCATCACCGCGGCGTAGCGCTCCGGGCGCCAGTTGCGCAGGCGATGGCTGGAGGTGGGGCTGACCAGCAACGTCGGCGCGTCGCCGGGCAGGTGCTTTTCGGCGAACGCGTGGGCTTCGGCCGGAATCGGAATATCCCAGCGCACTTCGGTCTGTTTCAGTCCGAGCGGTTCGAGGAAACTCGCCATCGCATCCAGCACGTGGTCGCCCTTGCGTGCCGGGATGCGGCAGTTGACGAACAAACCGTGCAGGTCCTTCGAGCGCGCGCGGTCGTAGCCGATGCGCAGCGGCGCCTTCACGCTGAGGCTGAGCAGGTTCGAGCGCAGCGCGACCTGCATGTGCAGCAGCGCGTCGAAGCGGCGTCCGGCCAGCTGTTCGCGCACGGCGCGATAGCCGGCGCGCCCGGCGTGTTTGTCGAACACGATGAATTCGACGCCGGGCAGGTCGCCGACCAGCTTGTGTTCGAGCTTGCCGATCAGCCAGGTCAGCTGCGTTCGCGGCCAATGCTGTCTGCACCGTGCGCAGCAACGGCACGACGTGGGTGACGTCGCCGATTGCCGATGTACGCAGCAGGCAGAGCGATGCGGGTTCCGCACCCGCCATTGAACCTTGATCCATGCGACGCTTGCTACCATCTGGAGTGGACGTGGGCGCAGGTTTGCGCACCCGTGAAGTTGGGCAACTTGGCAGACGCATGATCGAGGCGCAAGTTCAATCGATGGCAAGCGGGGCGATCGTGTTCGATCGCGCCCTCGAAATCTCTCCCGACGGCGCGTGGTTCGATCGCGCGCACTGGTCCGCGCTCGGCAAGGCCGACGCGCATGCCGGTGGGCGCGGCGGAGTTGCGTTCGTGGATACGCCGGCGGGTCGCGTGCGTGCTGCGCCACTATCATCGCGGCGGGCTGATGCGCGCGTCTGAGTGCCGATCGCTATCTGTGGCTCGGTGCTGCACGCACGCGCGCGTTTCGCGAATTTCGCCTGCTCGCGCATCTGGCTAATCTCGGTTTGCCGGTGCCGGCGCCGATCGCCGCGCGGTATGTGCGCGATGGCCTGCTCTATCGAGCCGATCTGCTCACGCGGCGGATCGACGACGTGACCACCTTGGCCGACCGGCTCGCGCAAGGACTGCTCGATCCATTGCTGGCGCAGCGCGTCGGCCGGCGATCGCGCGATTGCATGCAGCGGCATGTCTGGCACGCCGATCTCAACGCGCACAATATTCTCATCGACAGCACCGATGCGGTGTGGCTGATCGATTTCGATCGCGGCCGGGTGCGCAAGCTCGAAGCTCGCCTGGCAGGAGGCCAACCTCGCGCGCCTGCGCCGCTCGATGGACAAGCTCGGCGCGCGTCGCGTCGAGGACTTCGACGCGCGTTTCTGGCACCCGCTGCTGGCCGCCTACCACGGCGCGTTGTCGCATATCCGCATCAACGCCGATCGCGCGTGGAGTGGCGCGATGAGCCTGACCCTGCATTTCCTCGGCGTCGGCAGCGCGCAGGCGCCTGAACTCGGTTCCGCGTGCGGCGTGCTCGAACAAGATGGCGAGCCGCTGCTGATGATCGATTGCGGGCCGGAGGCGCTGATCGGCGTATCTCGATCGGTATGGGAAGCCGCCGCGTGCGATCTACATCACGCACACGCACATGGATCACGTCGGCGGCCTCGAACGGCTGTTCTACCAGATCTATTTCGATGAGGCGTGGCGTGGTTCGGTGCGCCTCTACGCGCATGCCGCGCTGGTCCCATTGCTGCAGGCGCGCGTCGCCGACTATCCCGAAGTGCTCGCCGAGGGCGGCGCGAATTTCTGGGATGCGTTCCGGTTGATTCCGCTCTCGCGCGGGTTCTGGTGCGATGGTTTGTGGTTCGACGTGTTCGCGACCCGGCACCATGCGCCGCACACGTCGTTCGGGATCGCGCTGCGCCGGCAGTGTGGTCTGGACCGGCGATACGCGGCCGGTTCCGGAGATGCTCGGCGCGCACGCCGCGCAGGCGAGAGCTGGTCGCGCACGATTGCGCGCTGGTCGGCAATCCGTCGCACACCGGCCTCGACGATCTCGATCGCGAATACACGACCGACTTGCGCAGCCGCCTGATCCTGTATCACTACGCCAGCGTCGCCGATGCCGAGGCGATGGAAGCGCGCGGCTACCGCGTCGCGCGACGCGGCGATACGCTCGCGCTGGCGTCACCGCTGCCGCGCGCCGTGAGCGTTTGACGTGGGCACCACGATTCCGTTCAAGCTGGAACCGGTGGCCGCCGACGTGCAGCCGAGCGATCGCCGTGGGCGCAGGCTTTCGGACTTGCGCATCTCGGTCCTCGACCGCTGCAACTTCCGTTGTCCGTACTGCATGCCGGAAGACCAATATCCGCGCGACCACCAGTTCCTCAGCAAAGCCGAGCGCCTGCGCTTCGAGGAGATCGAGCGTCTCGCCTCGATCTTCGCCGGACTCGGCGTTCGCAAACTGCGCCTGACCGGCGGCGAACCCTTGTTGCGCCGCGACCTGCCCGAGCTCGTGCGCAAACTGGCCGCCGTTCCGGGCATCGACGACATCGCGTTGACGACCAACGGCAGCCTGCTCGCGCCGCTCGCGCAAACGCTGCGCGATGCGGGTCTGCAGCGGCTGACGTTGAGCGTCGATTCGATCGTGCCGGCCACGTTCCGCGCGATGTCCGGCGGGCGCGGCGATATCGAAACCGTGCTCGGCGCGATCGCGGCCGCCGAACGCGCCGGATTCGCGCCGCTCAAGATCAACTGCGTGGTCATGCGCGGCAGCAACGATGCGCGAAGTGCTCGACCTCGTCGAACATTTCCGCGGCAGCGGCCACATTCTGCGCTTCATCGAATACATGGATGTCGGTACCTGCAACGACTGGCAGCGCAATCTGGTGGTGCCGAGTGCGGAACTGCGCGCACACATCGCCGCGCGCTGGCCGTTGCTCGATCTCGATCCCAATTATGGTGGCGAAGTTGCCACGCGTTGTGCGTTCGCCGATGGCGGCGGCGAGATCGGCTTCATCAGCTCGGTGACCGAGCCGTTCTGCGGCGACTGCACACGCGCGCGCCTGTCCGCCGACGGCCGTCTTTACACCTGTTTGTTCGCGAATGCCGGCCATGACTTGCGCGGGCCGCTGCGTGCGGGGGCGTCCGATGCGGAACTGTCAGGCCTGATCCATGCGGTATGGAACGCGCGCGATGACCGCTATAGTGAGCTGCGCAGCGCAGCGGGTTTGGCGCCGCGCGAGCATGTCGAGATGTACACGATAGGTGGATGACAATCGCCTCTCTTTTCGCTGTTCCTTCCCCTGCGCAGCGGGGGAAGGTGCCGAAGGCGGAAGGGGCGCTCTTGCTTCGCGCCACAGGAAGCCGCTGATGGACGAAAAGCACTCACGACTGACTCATCTGTCCGCAGACGGCCGCCCGCGCATGGTCGATGTCGGCGCGAAGCCGGCGACGCGTCGCGAAGCGATTGCGGAAGTGCGCGTGTGCTTCCCGGCCGACGTTGCGCAGGCGCTGCGCGCACAGGATCTGCGTTCGGCCAAAGGCCCGATCATCGATACCGCGATCATCGCCGGCACGATGGCCGTGAAGCGCACCCACGAGCTGATTCCGTTCTGCCACCCGCTGCCGATCGAGAACTGCCGCATCGAGGCACAATTCCTCTCGGAAACGCAATTGTCGATCCGCTGCACCGTCGCGATCACCCACAAGACCGGCGTCGAGATGGAAGCGCTGACCGGCGCCAGCGTCGCCGCGCTGACCGTCTACGACATGTGCAAGGCGCTGTCGCACGAGATCGTCATCGACGGCTTGCATCTGGTCGAGAAAAGCGGCGGCAAACGCCGCGTGAAACAGGGTAGGGTCGTCAAATGAACTACAGGCTGCTGTATTTCGCGAGCCTGGCCGATCGCGCCGGACGTGCCGAGGAAATGCGCGACAGCGCCGCGCGCACGCCGCGCGAGCTGTATGCGGAAGTCGCCGCCGCGCACGGTTTCACCCTCGCCACGCAGCGTTTGCGCGTCGCTGTCGGCGGTGCGTTTGTCGACTGGGATCACGCGCTCGCCGATCGCGACGAAGTGGTTTTCCTGCCGCCGGTCTCCGGCGGATGACTGGCGATGGAGCGCGTCGCGCAATGAAGCGTTTTCAGCTAACTGCAACGGCGATCGATGCCGTCAGCGAGAAAGCGGCGCTCGATCACGCCGCCGCCGGCGCCTGCGTCAGCTTCGAAGGCTGGGTGCGCAACCACAACGATGGTCGCGCAGTGCGCGGGCTCGACTACCAGGCCTACGGGCCGCTCGCGGAAAGCGAAGGCGAGGCGATCCTTGCAGAGGCGATCGCGCGCTTCCCGGTTCGCGAGGCGCGCTGCATCCACCGCGTCGGCAACCTCGCGATCGGCGACCTCGCGGTCTGGGCAGGTGTCAGCGCGGACCACCGCGATTCGGCGTTTGCCGCGTGTCGCTGGATCATCGATGAGGTGAAACGGCGCGTGCCGATCTGGAAGAACGAGCACTACGCCGAGGGCGAGTCGGGGTGGCTGCACCCGGATCCCGCGGTGAGCGCGGACTCGCGCTGATCGCGTGGCGTTTGCGGCCATCGCCGAGCCGATAGTGTTCCTGCATGTTTCGACATTCGCCATCCATGGCGTTCAATTTGCTCCTGCAATCCCGCCCCACAGGGATGTGGGAAGTGTCCACTGGCGTCGGGAACGCCAGTGGACCGGCATGCCGGCCATCCACGGTCATAAAAAAGGGGCGCTTGCGCGCCCCAAGGAGAGTGACTGGTGAGACGTGGATTCAGAAATAGACCTGCGCGCGCACCTCGAACATCCGCGGGTCGACGTCGGCTTCGCCGTTGATCGGCGCGCCGTAGCGCTTGGTGCTGTTGGCCCAGCACGTAGTTGGCCTGCAACTTCAGTGCTGGCCGAGATACCAGTTCGCGCCGATCGTCCAGTCGGTTCTCCTTGCCGCCGTAGACCGGGCCGTCGTTCAGATCGACCTGGCTGTAGCGCAGCGCGACTTCGAACGCGCCGTAGTCGTGCATCGGGACGCACGTTGCCGATCGTGCCCTTGCTGTACGGACGGCTCTCGCCGGTCAGCACCCACGAGCCCGACGCGTAGTAGCCGTTGCCGCTGTAAGCTCGGCTTGCCGCGCCGGGCTTGCGCTGAAGGTCAGGTATTCGCCCTGCACCAGCAGCGGGCCGTGGATCCACGCCGCTTCGAGGCCGAGGCGATCGATGCTGCCGGGATTGCTGAGATTGCCGGTATCGACCAGGCGCGTGCCGAGCAGGTTCGCCTCCGGGCGCGCGCGGAAGCGCGCCTGCGCCGGCGTGGACGATGCCGCGGCCGTCGGTGGTCGAGTCGCGGTCCTCGCTGCGACGCGGCGATGCCGAGATGGATCACGTTGCTTTCCTCGCGCGAGCCCGCGCCGGGCTGGTGATTGAACGGGTTCCACACCACGCGCGCGGCCGGGCCGTGGCCCTTGTTCTTGCCGTTCAGATCGCCGCCGCCGAAGTAGGCGGCGTAGAGCATCCAGTTCGGGATGCCGTAGTACGACCAGTCAGCGCCGATGCGGCGGTCCGTGTTCGCTGCCTGCACCGGCAGCGCGCGCTCCAGGAACGTCGTCGCGCTCGAGCTCGATGCTTCTTCCCAGCCGACCGGCGTCTTGAACTGACCGACGCGGAAGTCGCCGGTCCTGGGTTGCTGTAGCGAACGAAATTGTCGATCCACTTGCCGTGCACGCCGGTGGTGGCGGTCTTGTGGCCGGAGACCGTGAAGTCGTAGCCGACGTTGAAGTCGACGCCCCACGGCGTCTTGCCGTAGAAGTTGAATTCCTTGCGGCGCCACGCGGTCGGCGTCTTCGAAGCAGCATCCGCGCCGGTGGCCGGGTTGCGCGGTATCGCCGGAGACATTGATTGGTGTCGAACTGGTACAGGCCCTTGATGCCGAACTCGTAGCCATCGTCGGTCTTGTATCTTGGTCGGCCAGTCGTTGAGCAGATCGTAGGCCATGGCGTTGGTGCCGCACGCGCAGAAAAGCGCGGCGGCGATCGCGTAGCGCAGCTTCATTGTCGAATCCTCGGTACGGGGGCAGAATCTGGCGCGAAGTCTGTCGCGCCGACCGATGACGGTTGGATGACAGAAATTCGCAGTTGTCGTGACGCGACGGCACGCGCGGCATCCCGCGACGTCAGGTTGCGACGGTCTTGTGACGGTATCCGCACAAGTCGTTGATCGCGCAGTGCGGGCATATCGGGCTTGCGCGCCTTGCACACGTAGCGGCCGTGCAGGATCAGCCAGTGATGCGCGTCCTTGCGGAACTCGGGCGGCACGACCTTGTTCAGCTTGTCCTCGACGATGCGCACGTTCTTGCCCGGCGCGAGGCCGGTGCGGTTGGCGACGCGGAAGATGTGCGTGTCGACCGCGATCGTCGGTTCGCCGAACGCGGTGTTCAGCACGACGTTCGCGGTCTTGCGGCCGACGCCGGGCAGCGCTTCGAGCGCTTCGCGCGTGCGCGGCACTTCGCCGCCGTGCTGCTCGACCAGGATGCGGCAGGTCGCGATCACGTTCTTCGCCTTCGCGTTGAACAGGCCGATCGTGCTGATGTAGCGCTTCAAGCCTTCCTCGCCGAGAGTCGAGGATCGCCTGCGCGGTGTTGGCGACCGGAAACAGCTTCCTGCGTCGCCTTGTTCACGCCGACGTCGGTGGCCTGCGCCGACAGCATCACCGCGACCAGCAGCTCGAACGGCGTCGTGTAGTCGAGTTCGGTGGTCGGATGCGGATTGAGTTCGCGCAGGCGGCGGAACAGTTCGACGACCTTCTCGCGCTTCATCGCGATGACGGCTCCTTCAGTTCGATTGCGCGCCGCGCCTTGCCGCGCGCGATCGCTTCGAGCACCGCGGAGCGCGTCGATGGGCGCGGCGCTCGGCACGGCAGTGTCTGTGGGAGCGGCGGAAGCCGCGATGCTCTTGGCGTGTTCCGCCGCCAGCATCGCGGCCTCCGCCGCTCGCACGAGGAGAGTCGCCGCGCATTGCGCGCATCGAAACGCGCGCGTGCCTGCGCCGCGCGCGCGAGCACCTGCGCGCGCGCAAGTGGCAGCGGTGCAATCGGCAACAGCGCGATGCAATCGACCGGGCACGGCGGCAGGCACAAGCCGCAGCCGGTGCATTCGGCCGCGATGATCGTATGCATGCGCTTCGCCGCGCCGACGATCGCGTCGACCGGACAGGCCTGGATGCATTTCGTGCAGCCGATGCAGACGTCCTCGTCGATGAACGCGACGGTCGGGGCCTCTTCGCGACCGTTCGTCGGATTCAGCGCGGTCGACTCGCGATCGAGCAACTGTGCCAGCGCGGCCACGCCTTCCGCTCCGCCTGGCGGGCACTGGTTGATTCCGGCACGATCGTCCGCGATCGCTTCTGCGTACGCGCGGCACGTCGGAAAGCCGCAGCGCGTGCACTGCGTTTGCGGCAGCAGTGCATCGATGCGTTCGACGAGAAAGTCGGTGGGAGCAGGGCGGGGCATTGCGCGATTTTCGCAGATTTCCGCGGCGCTCAGCGTTGCGCTTTTTCGAGGTGCGGTAGGCAGAATTCCAGGTTGCGTTGCACGCGCGCGCGTTCGCCTGCCGGCAGTCGTGGATCAGCGAGTAGTTCGCGACATAGCTCCGCGCTTCGCTCGTAGTCGCCGCACCAATAACTTGCAACGGCAAACTCGTCGCGCGCGCGCCACTGCGAAACGGTGCCATCGATGAACAGCACGTCTTCGGATACCGGCAGTGTCATGGCAATGCGCGCAAATTCGCGGGCGACCGTGTAGCGGTGTTGCAGGCGGCAATAACGCGCCAGTTCGCACGGTGCTTCGGCGCGCGTGGGGCGGAAATCGTAGGCATCGAGATACGCGGCGACGATGTCGGCGTATGCGGCGCCCATCCGCTCCTTGAGCACCGCGATCTGGAATTTCGAGTAGTAGACCTCTTCGCCCCAGCCGCCCATCGCGACGCGCTTTTCGTAGTTGGCAAGCGCATCGTCTGGTTGCCCTGCATCGCGGTAGCTCTGTGCGAGATAGAACCGGTGGCGCGCGTTGTCGGGTTCCGCGAGCAGTGCCTTTTCGAGGATTGCCGCATCGTCGCTGTATTTGTTGCCGCTGGACCGGCGCGCGCCATCCTCGCCGATGATGTAGACCATGCCGTCCGCCGTGGCGCGGCTGAATGCGGTCTTGCAATCCAGGTATTCGTGTGTCGCGCCGGTGTAGAAAAAATCCTTGTCGAGCCGCACGAGATGCGGCTGCTTGTAGACCAGCGGTCCGAACTGGACCGTCATGTCGTACAGGTCGGCGTCCAGTTCACCGAAGCCGCCGCCGGCGATCCGGTCATCCGCGTCCACGATCAGCGCGTAGTCGCCATACCGCTTCGCGAGTTCGAGGGCTTCGTTCCGGTTCGTCGAGAAATTCACCCACGGCCGCTCGATCAGCTCGCCGGGAAGGCCGGACATGAAACGGCGGACGATGTCCTGCGTCCCGTCGCTCGATCCCGTGTCCGAGATCACCCAGGCGTGGATATGCGGCTTTACCGAGGCGAGGCAGCGCTCGATGACCGCGGCCTCGTTCTTGACGATCATGGAAAGGCAGATGCGCACTGGGTTGGCTCGGCGCTGCGGGCCAGCGTTTACTTCACAGCCATGCCCGGCGCTGCGCCGGAATCGGCATCCAGCAGGAACAGATCCGCGCCGCCGCTGCCGGCGGAAAGGATCATGCCTTCGGAAACACCGAAGCGCATCTTGCGCGGGGCGAGGTTCGCGATGAACACGACGGTGCGGCCGACGAGCTTTTCCGGTTCGCCGTACGCGGCGCGGATGCCGGAAAAGATCTGGCGTTTGCCGAGATCGCCCGCATCGAGTTCGAAGCGCAGCAGCTTGTCGGAGCCGTCGATGAACTCGCAGGCGAGCACCTTGCCGATGCGCAGGTCGAGCTTGGCGAAGTCGTCGATGGAGATAGGGCTGGGATTGGGGATTGGGGATTGGGGATTCGGGGCAGCGGCGGGGCGCGTCTTCAAGCCCTCCCCTTCAACGGGAGGGCGGAGCGGGGATGGTGTTGCGGCGGCAGCCGCGCCAATCGCGGCTGATGCCGCTCCCACGGAAGCTGTTGCGGACGCTTGGTCTGCGGGCTTCAGCGATTCCTTCGAGGCTTCGATCATGGCTTCAATTTTCTTCGGGTCGATGCGGGTGGTCAGCGGCGCGAATGCGTTCAGGCGCGTGCCGAGGATGGGGGCGGACGCGGCGTCGAAATGCGTCCAGTCCTCGCCGAGGAACTCACGCGCGCGGTGCGCAATTGTCGGGACGACAGGGCTCAGCCAGATCGACAGCAGGCGGAAATAATTCAACGCAAGCGTGCAGACAACGTGGAGTTCGTCGCGCTTCGCTTCATCCTTGGCCAGCAGCCACGGCGCCTTGTCGGCGACATACGCGTTCGCTTCGTCCGCCACTTCGATGATCAGGCGCATTGCGGCGGCGTAATCGCGTGCTTCGTACAACGCCGCGCAGGCCGAAAGCTTTTGTGCGGCACTGTCGTAGCGCGTGCGTTCGGCACTCGGCAGCGCAGCGGCGAGCGTGCCGTCGAAGAGCTTGTGCACGAAGCCGGCGCAGCGGCTGGCGAGGTTGACCCACTTGCCGACCAGATGCGAGTTGACGCGTTCCTCGAAGCTCTTGAGGTCGAGGTCGAGATCCGCGAGCGTCGGCCCGAGCAGCGTCGCGAGGTAGTAGCGCAACCAGTCCGGATCGAGATGATCGAGATAGGTCCGCGCGTTCACGAAGGTGCCGCGCGATTTACTCATCTTCGCGCCGTCGACGGTCAGGAAGCCGTGCACGTTGACCGCGCTCGGCGTGCGCAGACCCGCGCCGTGCAGCATCGCCGGCCAGAACAGCGTGTGGAAATACACGATGTCCTTGCCGATGAAATGCACCATTTCGGTGTCGTTCGCGCCGGGTTTCGTGAAGCGCTCGAAATCAGCAGGCGAGAGGTCCGGCTTGCGGCCGCTCCCGCACAGTTCCTTGAACGCAGCGAGATAACCGACCGGCGCGTCGACCCAGACATAGAAGAACTTGCCCGGCTCGTCCGGAATCTCGAAGCCGAAATACGGCGCGTCGCGCGACACGTCCCAGCTGCGCAGGCCATCGCCGAACCATTCCTGCAGTTTGTTGACGACTTCGCTTTGCAAACCACCCGCGTCGCGGCGTTCGCGCAGCCAGTCCTTCAGCATGTCGGTGAAATCGGCGAGCTTGACGAACAGGTGGCGCGACTCCTTCTCGATCGGCGCGGCGCCCGAGACGACCGAGTACGGATTGATCAGGTCGGTCGGGTTGTAGGTCTTGCCGCAGACCTCGCAGGCGTCGCCGTACTGGTCCTTGCTGTGGCAGTTCGGGCACTCGCCCTTGATGAAGCGATCGGGCAGGAACATCTCCTTGACCGGATCGTAGAGCTGCTTGACCGGGCGCGATTCGGTATGGCCAGCGGCCTTGAGCGCGTTCCAGATGCGCGCGGTCAGCTCGCGGTTCGCGTCGCTGTCGGTCGTCGAATAGTGATCGTACTCGACGCCGAAATCGCGCAGATCGCGCGGTGTGCTCGTCCCAGACGCGCGCGATCAGCGCCTGCGGCGTGATGCCCTCGCGCTCCGCGCGCAACATGATCGAGCTGCCGTGCGCGTCGTCGGCGCAGACGTAGTGCACCGTATGGCCGGCCATGCGCATCGCGCGCACCCAGGTATCCGATTGCACGTGTTCGACGATGTGGCCGAGGTGGATGCGGCCGTTCGCGTAGGGAAGGGCCGAGGTGGCGAGGATGTTGCGTGTGGGCGCCGTCATGCGTCGCAATTTCCGCTTGGTTGCTGCAAAGCGGAATTATGGCATGGCGACTTGCGGTGGAGAGGTCGCCCACAGGGTGGGCTCCTACGACGATCGGAATTCCGTAGGAGCGCACCCTGTGCGCGAACCGCAACGATTACGGCGACTTGCGTTCCCACATCTGCGAGCGGCCCAGTAACGCGAAGCCGATATAACCGTGCACATCGAGCTTCTGGCCGTTGTCGGTGAGGCTGAGTTTGCACCTTGTAGATCTTGCCGGTCTTCGGATCGAGGATCTTGCCGCCGTCCCACACGTCACCGTCCTTGGTCACGCCCCAGATGATCGTCATGCCTTCGACTGGCTGGTCCTTGCGATCGCCTTCGCATTTCTTGCACAGCGGGTGCGGACCCTCGTCCGATTGCAGCACTTCCACGACCTTGCCCAACAGCTTGCCGTCGACTTCGTTGATCTGCACGATCGACTTCGGTTTGTTGGTCGTGTCATCGATCGTGGTCCAGGTGCCGACCGGAGTCAGCTCGGCCGCCAGCGTTGGCGCGGCGAACACGAGCGCGAGTGCGAACAGGGCGGGTTGGCAGCGGTGCAACATGGCGTTGACTCCTGGTCCGTGGGTGATATCGCGCAACTTGCCGGTCCTGCGTCGATGCGTCAAGGCGCGCTGCAGCGGACGCGCTGGCATAATGCACTCCTCCCAACCTCCGAATCCGATGATGACCGAACCCCTTGAAGCGCGGGTCAGGCAGCTCCTGGCCGGCGTTGTTGATCCGCACAGCGGTGCCGATATCGTCAGCAGCGGCGCCTTGCGCGGCGTCGGGGTGTCGGGCGCGGATGTTTCCGTCGATATCCTGTTGGGCTATCCCGCGTTGTCCGTGCAGGCGACGCTCGCCGACATGGTCAAGCAGGCGCTCGAAGCGGATCCCGCGATCGCGCACGCCGCGGTCAGCGTCGCCTGCCGCGTGTTCGCGCACGGTGTGCAGCAGGGCTTGAGCCCGCTGCCGGGTGTCAAGAACGTGATCGCGGTCGCGTCCGGCAAAGGCGGTGTCGGCAAATCGACCGTCGCCGCGAACCTCGCGCTCGCGCTGAAGGCCGAGGGCGCCAGCGTCGGCGTGCTCGATGCGGACATCTACGGCCCGAGCCAGGTGCGTATGCTCGGACTCACCGGCAAGCCGGATACGAAAGACGGCAAGCGCATCGAACCGAAGATCAGCCACGGCATCCAGGCGATGTCGATCGGCCTGATGATCGAGGAAGATACCGCGATGATCTGGCGTGGCCCGATGGCGACGCAGGCGCTGCAACAGATGCTCGGCGACACCAACTGGTCCGACCTCGATTACCTGATCATCGACCTGCCGCCCGGCACCGGCGACATCCAGCTCACCCTGTGCCAGAAGATCCCGGTTTCCGGCGCGGTGATCGTGACCACGCCGCAGGACATCGCGCTGCTCGATGCGAAAAAGGCGCTGAAGATGTTCGAGAAGGTCAACGTGCCGGTACTCGGCATCATCGAGAACATGGCCACGCACGTCTGCACGAAGTGTGGCCACGAAGAACACATCTTCGGCGAAGGCGGCGGCGCGCGCATGGCCGCGCAATACGATGTCCCGCTGCTCGGCAGCCTGCCGCTCGATATCCGCATCCGCGAGCAGGCCGACGGCGGCACCCCGACCGTCGCCGCGATGCCCGATTCCGACATCGCCGCGCGCTACCGCGAGATCGCGCGCAACGCAGCCGCGCGCCTGGCGCTGCGCGCGCGCAACAAGGCGATCTCGTTTCCGAAGATTGTTGTGCAGAACACTTAGGAGCCGGGATTGGGGATTCGGGATTGGGGATTCGGCAGAGCGCGCTCTACCAGGTTGCCCTCTCGTCACATTCCCGGTCTTGCTCTATCCAACCCCCAATCTCCAATCTCGAATCCCGGCCTTATGAGCATCAAACCCGACAAATGGATCCGCCGCATGGCGGAGCAGCACAAGATGATCGAGCCGTTCGAGCCGGGTCAGGTCAAGCGCAACGGCGGCGAGCGGCTGATCTCGTACGGCACGTCGAGCTATGGGTACGACGTACGTTGCGCCGATGAGTTCAAGGTGTTCACGAACATCAACTCGACCATCGTCGATCCGAAGAACTTCGACGAGCGCAGCTTCGTCGACATCAAGGCCGGCGTCTGCATCATTCCGCCGAATTCGTTCGCGCTGGCGCGCACCGTCGAGTACTTCCGCATTCCGCGCAAGGTGTTGACGATCTGCCTCGGCAAGAGCACCTACGCGCGCTGCGGCATCATCGTCAACGTGACCCCGCTGGAACCGGAATGGGAAGGCCACGTGACGCTCGAATTCTCGAACACGACGCCGCTGCCGGCGCGGATCTACGCGAACGAGGGCGTCGCGCAGATGCTGTTCCTCGAATCCGACGAGGAATGCGAAACCAGCTACAAGGATCGTGGCGGCAAGTACATGGGCCAGACCGGTGTGACCCTGCCGCACGCTTGAAACCCCAGCTTTCGTGGGAGCGGCCCTTCGGCAGGCTCAGGACAGGCGGCAGCCGCGATGCTTCCCGCGACAAGCTTCGCCAGCCCCCGCCGGCCGCAGTCTCCGGCATGAACGGCGCCCAACGCGCCGCATGCCGGGACCGTCCGCTGGTGGTATCTTCCCGCTTTCGCAATCAGCACTGGAGCCAAGCACACCCATGCGGAGTTTTACGATCGATTCATCCTGGAAATTTGTGGTGCTCGCGCTCGCGACGCTGCTGCTGGCCGCGTGCTGGGGTGGTCGCACCAAGCCTGATGCCGTGAAGTCTGCAGACGTTCCGTCGGCTTTCGACGTAACCCTGATTGCGGCCAAGGACAGCCAGTTCGACTACGACGGTGCGCCGCTGACCGAAGAAGACCTGCGGAGCGCGCTGCGCTATCGCCAGGAAGAATCGCTGCCGATCGCGACCGTTCTCCTCAAGCGCGGCGAGAAAGAGAAGATCAAGAAAGAGCACATCATCTCGCTGGCCCGGGTCGCCTACCAGATGCACTTCAAGGCGTTCATGGAGGAAAAGGACGGCCAGATCTCGCAAATTCTGGCGCAAGCCAAGGAGCCGGAACAACCTGCTCCGGAACACAAACACCCAGCGGAGAAAACACCATGAAGACCCTGATGCACGGCGCAGTGCTCGCGCTCGGACTGGCAGTGATGACCGGAGCATTCGCGCGCTCGGACGTGGAAGCGGGCAATGCGATGATCGTTCCGGTCAAGGGCGACAAGTATTCGATCGATGGCTCGATCATGGGCAAGGCCGAGCTCTATGGTTACATCGGCGACCTGCGCGATCGCGAACATCTGACCGGCCTCGTGCTCAAGCGCGGTGGCGACGACGCACAGCGCCAGGTGATCGGTTCGATCGCGCGCGCATTGCAGCTCAAGGCGTTCGAACAGGACGGTCGCAACCTCAAGCCGATCGACCTGCCGCCAACGGCGCCGACTCCGCCGCCTCCGCCGATCGACGACCAGCCGGCGGCGACCCCCGCGCCTGTGGCGGACCCGCCGCAGCACTGACCCTCGCCATCGCGTCGCGCACGAACCTCTTGCGCGGCTCGATAACTACAACGCCGACGCTTGGCGTGCGCCAGCCAGGCGCGCGCAGCCAGTGTGCTTTCATTCCTCACGGCATCCTCACGTTTTGATTTTCCATCGATTCTTCAGCTACACCGCACGCATCGTCGTGTTCGCCGCGGTCGCGTCGTGCCCGCTGCATGCGCGCGCCGCGAATCCGCTTTCGCTGATCAGCGAAACCTATTCTCACTGGAAGGATCGTTTGTTCGGCGCCGATCACGCGAAGCCGGCGCTGATCGACGCGCCCGCGCTCGGTCCGATCACGATGCAACCGGGACATCCGCAACGCTTCGCGATCGACGCGCAGGCACCCGAGCGCGATTTCGCCAAAGGCAGGAGCCATTACCGGGTGATCGAGTTGGCCGAGCCGCTCGAACACGCGGCCCTGCGCGTGCAGGTGATCGCGCAGCGCAAACACGAAGGGCGTGGCCGCGATGTCTTCAAGCCGCTGCTGTATGGTCTGGGCGATGGCGACAACGTGCGCGATCCGGTCGAAGTCAAGCCGTTGCACCTGGACATCCGGCCATTCCGGCACACGCGCCTGCTCGGCTGCGTGCCGATGGAGAACGTGCAGCGCATAGCTGTCGCGACCGCGGCCGATACAGTCGGAAAATCCTACGAGACGGATGTCCGCGATGCGGTGAAGGCGCCGACTCCCGGCGGCTTCTACTACACCACCGACGCGGTGAAGGTGTCGTTGCCGTATGCAGCGACCGGGGTCCTGATCCTCGAGATCACCAAGGAAGACAAAGCCGGCAAGGGATGCTGACTTTCGGCACGCGGTGCGCGCGGTCGGGTTCTGGCACAGTGCCGGATCATGATCGTTAGGGGAGTCGTTTCATGCGTGTGCGCATTTCGCTTGCATTGGCTGTATGGCTGGGGACGGGTTCATTGGGCGCGCTCGCCCTCGGCGCCACGGGAAATCTGGACGGTTACGAGCGCGATCCCGCGCAGGCGATCGACCAGGGCTATACCGACAAGATCCGCGAGTATACGACCGAGCCATCGTTCAACTCGCCGCTGACCGATTACCTGCCTGCGTCACCGAGCGTGCCGACGCCACAAAAGGTACTGGGTGTTGTCGCCGGTGCACCGGACATGCTGCCGTATTCGGCCGACGTGTACCGCTATTTCCGCGAACTCGCCAAGGCCAGTCCGCGGGTCAAGGTGTTTTCGATCGGCAAGACCGAGGAAGGGCGCGAGATGATCGCGGTCGCGGTCGCCGACGAGAAGTTGCTGGCTGACCTCGACGCCAACAATGCGCGGTTGACTCAGCTAGCCGACCCGCGCCGCATCGGCATGGACGACGCCAAAGCCGACCAGCTCGTCGCGCAATCTACGCCGGTCTATTACATCACCGGCGCCATCCATTCGACCGAGACCGGTTCGCCGACCGCGCTGATGGAGCTCGCCTACCGGCTCGCGGTGGACGAGGCGCCTTACATCAAGAAGATCCGCTCGCGCGTGATCACGCTGATCACGCCGGTCGTCGAGGTCGACGGCCGCGATCGCATGGTGGATTTGTACAACTGGCATCGCGCGCATCCTGGCCAGCAGTATCCGCCGCTGATGTACTGGGGCCATTACGTCGCCCACGACAACAACCGCGATGCGATGGGGCTGACCCTCAACCTGACCCGCAACGTGCTCGAAACCTATGTCGGCTGGCACGCGCAGGTGCTGCACGACCTGCACGAATCGGTGCCGTTCCTGTACGACAACACGATCGGCGATGGCCCGTACAACGCGTGGATCGATCCGATCCTGACTGGCGAATGGCAACAGCTTGGCTGGAACAACGTGCAGGCGCTGACCAAGTTCGGCATGCCCGGTGTGTTCACGCATGGCGGTTTCGATACCTGGAGCCCGGGCTATCTGATGTTCATCGCCGCGATGCACAACGGCATCAGCCGCCTGTACGAAACCTTCGGCAATGGCGGCGCGGATACCGAAAAGCGCATCCTCGATCCCGATGAATACGAGCGCACTTGGTACCGGCCCAATCCGCCGTTGCCCGAAGTGCTCTGGTCGCAGCGCAACAACAACAACTACCAGCAAAGTGGATTGCTGACTGCGCTGGACTATTTCGCCGACAACTCGCAGCTGTTCCTCAAGAATTTTTACCTGAAGAGCAAGCGCTCGATCGAGAAGCCGGGCGAGGCCGGGCCAGCTGCGTACGTGCTGCCGGTCGACACCAAACGCCCGGGCGCGCAAGCGCAGCTGCTGCGTGTGCTGCAGCGCCAACATGCCGAGATCAGCCGCACCAGCGCGCCGATGACCGTTGCGGTGCCGATCGAGAAAAAGAAAGACGACGACAAAAGCGACAAGTCCCAAAAATCCGAGCAGACCGCCAAGGCGCCGAAGACGCAGCCGCGCACGTTCGCTGCCGGCAGCTACGTCGTACGCATGGACCAGCCGTATTCGCGCATCGCAGATACCCTGCTCGATCGCCAGTACTGGTCGCCGAAAGATCCGCAACAGCATCCGTACGACGACACCGGCTGGTCGATGGGCGACCTGTACGGCGTCGAGGTCGTGCGGGTTACCGACACGGCCGTCCTCAAGGCGCCGATGGCAGCAGTCAGTGAAGCGATCGAGGTCCCGCAGGGCTTGCCTGCCATCGACGTCGCTGCGTCGAAGCTGCCGCGCATCGCGCTGATGCACACCTGGCTCAGCACCCAGACCGAAGGCTGGTGGCGCATGGCGCTGGACGGACTTGGCGTGAAGTACGACTACATCAGCACCCAGGACGTCGCGCGCATCCGCGACCTGCGCGGCAAGTACGACGTGATCCTGTTCGGCCCGGTCGGCCGCGGCAGCACGCAGAGGATCATCGACGGCCTTCCGATGTGGGGCAACGCGATGCCGTGGAAGACCACCAAGCTCACGCCAAACCTCGGCAAGATCGCCTCCACCGACGACATCCGCCCGGGTCTCGGCGCCGAGGGTGTCGAACACCTCAAGCAGTTCGTGCGCGCAGGCGGCCTGCTGATCACTTCAGAGGACAGTGCGGAATTCGCGATCGACATCGGCCTCGCTCCGGGTGTTTCGGTGACGCCGCGCGACAAGCTCAAGGTTGTCGGCAGCGTGCTGCGCGCCGAAATCGTCGAACGCGCCAGCCCGATCGCCACCGGCTATGGCGAGAGCCTCGCGCTGTACAGCGCACGCGGCCATTCGTTCAAGGTGTCCAACCTCGTCACCGGTGACGACCACCTGCCCAACGCGAAGGATTTCCAGCGCCCGACCGGCCGCGGTGGCCCGGACGATGCGGACATGCCCGAAGGTCGTATCTTCGCCGAACCATCGCCGTTGCCCGACGTGAAGCCGTGGCAAGCGTTGCCGCTCAATGCCGAACAGATGCGTCACAACCCGTTCGTGATACCCGTCGACCAACGCCCACAAGTTATCGTGCGCTACGCCGACGCCAAGCATCTGCTGATTTCGGGCCTGCTCGACGGCGGCTCCGAAATGGCCGAACGCGCCGCGGTCGTGAACGCACGCTACGGCAAGGGCCACGTGCTGCTGTTCGCGAACAACCCGATCTGGCGCGGCGAGACCATTGGCAGCTACGCCCTGGTGCTCAACGCGATCATCCACTTCGATCGGCTTGATGCGGCGCCGACCACCAGTCCGGCTCATCGCGAATAGTTGCCGCCAAGAGTCAGGCAATCGCACCGCCAACGACATGCAGGTCGCGTCGCGTCGCAATCGCGCATTCGAGCGCGGCGCGCACGCCATCGATCATCGTCGCCAGGGCCATGCTCGGCTGGCCGCCACGTTGCGCGGCCTGTTCCGGTAGCCACGGCACGTGCACGAAGCCGCCACGCGTGCTCGTGTGCTGCGTCGCGAGCAGATGGGCGAGACCGAAGAACACCTGGTTGCAGACGAAGCTGCCGGCGCTCAGCGACGGCGCGGCCGGAATGCCGAGCGTGCGCAGGCGCGCTTCGATCGCCTTGACCGGCAGCGTCGAGAAATACGCGCCGGGCGCGCCGGCGATGACGGCTTCGTCGATCGGTTGCCGGCCATCGTTGTCGGCGATGCGCGCGTCGATCAGGTTGACCGCGACGCGTTCGAGGGAAATCTCGCTGCGTCCGCCGGCCTGGCCGAGTGCGAGCACCAGTGCGGGGCGGTGCGTGGTGAGCAGGTTTTCGAGCATCGGCACGGTTGCCGAAAAGGTGACTGGCAGGATCGCGCCGATGACGCGATGCGCGGCGATGGTTTCGCCGTCGAGCGCGCGCACGATTTCCTGCGAGGGGTTGATGCGTTCGCCGCCGAACGGCTCGAAGCCGGTCAGCAGGATGGTTTGCGTGACGGTCATTGTTGCTCCTGATGACGGAATCCCTGGAGGAGCGCACCCTGTGCGCGACCGGCGATTGCACAACATCGCGTCGCTTTTCGCCCACAGGGTGGGCTCCTACGGAATCGCTGGAATGACATGTGTCGTCCTCAACGAAACACCAGCAGCCACATCAGCAGGAAATTCACCGCGAGCAGCGCGAGCGCGGTCGGGATCTGCGCGCGGATCACGCCGTATTGATCCGGCAATTCCAGCAGCACCGCCGGCACGATATTGAAGTTCGCGGCCATCGGCGTCAGCAACGTGCCGCAGTAGCCGACCAGCATGCCGAGCGAGCCGAGCACCGCCGGATGCGCGCCGTGGCCGATCACCAGCAGCGGCAGGCCGATGCCGGCCATCATCACCGGGAACGCGGCGAACGCGTTGCCCATGATCACGGTGAACAGCACCATGCCAAGCACGAACGCGGTGAGGCAGGCGAGGGCGCTGTCGGTCGGGATCACCGCGCCGACCAGTGCCGCGATCGCGTCGCCGACACCGGTCGCGGCGAACACGCTGCCGAGCGTGGCCAGCAACATCGGCAGCAGCACCGCCCAGCTCAGTGCGTCGAGCAGGCGCCGGCCCTCGCCCAGGCCAGTCACGACCGACGTGCGCGTGACCCGCAACGCGGCGACGAACGCGACCACGCAGGCGAGGCCAAGTGCGACGAGGGTGCCGTGTGCGGCTTCGATCCATGGCGTTGCGTGCCACTGCAGATATGGCGCGCCGAGCACCAGCACGAGCGTGACCAGCGGAATCGCGAGTGCTGGCCAGAACAGTCGGTTGCCGAGTCGGCTCGCGGTGGCGCGTCGCGCGGCGATCGCCTCGGCGTCGTCGACCGGCGCGACCATCGGCACGCGCGCGGCCATCACGCCCAAGACCAGCACGCCGACTCCCATCGCCTGCGCGGGCCAGCGCGAACCCTGCGCCAATGCGGCGAGGATCGCGTCGCCGAACAGGAATGCGCAGGCAAGGATCGCCCAGAAAACCGCCATCGCGTAGCGGCGCTCACGCAGGTTCAGGGCGCCGGCGAACAGCAGGAACGCACCGAGCAGCCAGTAGATGACTTCAATCTTCAGCATCGGCGCGCTCCGCTTCGCGGGTGAGTCGTTCGCGCACGCGGCGTTCCAGCGAGCGCTGGAACCGATACACGCGCAAGACGTGGATCACGAACGCGGCGATCGCGGTCGGCAACGCCCACAATGCGATCTGCAACGGTTCGAGCTGGATGCCGTTCTGCGCATAGAACGCCTGGATCAGCAGCACCGCGCCGAGCGCGATGAACACGTCTTCGCCGAAGAACAAGCCGATATTGTCGGTCGCGGCGGCCATTGCGCGCACTTCATCGCGTTCGGCGTCACTGAGCGCACCGGCGCTGCGTTCGGCCGCCGCTTCGCTCATCGGCGCGACCAGCGGGCGCACGGTTTGCGCATGGCCGGCGACATTGGTCAGGCCGAGCATCGACAGGATCTGGCGCAGGCCGAGATAACTGGTCAGGAATCGGGTCAGGGTGAGTCCACGAAACCCGGCGATCCAGTCGCGCGCGCGTTCGCGCAGGCCCGCGCGTTCGAGTACGCCGATCACCGGCAGCGTCATCACCATCAACAGCAGCGCGCGGTTGTTGACGAACGAGGTGCCGAGGGTCGCGAGCAGATCGCCGATGTGCAGGCCGGCGGCGATCCCGCTGACCACGCCGGCGATGACCACGACCAGCACCGGATTGCGTTTCAGGACGAATCCGATGACGACGACCACAACGCCGAGCAGAGGCCAGTAGTTCATGCGGCGTGCGCCGCGTGCGTTGAGGTGACGGTGATTCCGGCCGCGTCCAGCGCCATGCGCAGTCGCCGGGCGAAGATGCCCGCATCCGCGCGATCACCGTGTACGCAAATCGTGTCCGCGTGCAGCGACAACGTGCCACCCCGGCGTGTCGCCACCACTCCGCGCGTCGCGATTGCCAGCGCCTGCGCGACAGCCGCACCGACATCCTCGATGACCGCATCGGCTTCGCGCCGCGGAATCAATGAACCGTCGTTTTCGTAGCGCCGATCCGCAAATGCCTCGTGTGCGACGGCGAGGCCGGCGCGTTCGCCGGCACGCGGCAGTTCGCTGCCGGCGAGGCCGACGAGGATCAGCGTTGCGTCGAAATCATGTACTGCACGCGCGATCGCGTCGGCAAGCGCGGCATCGCGCGCGGCCATGTTGTACAGCGCGCCATGCGGTTTCACATGCCGCAAACGCGTGCCCGCCGCGTGTGCGAAGCCGGCCAATGCGCCGATCTGGTACAGCGTCATCGCGCAGGTTTCGTCGGCGCTGACGCGCATCTCGCGGCGACCGAAGCCTTGCAGGTCCGGCAGCGACACATGTGCGCCGATCGCGACGCCGGCGCGTGCGGCGAGATCGACCGTGCGCCGCATCGTGTCCGGGTCGCCGGCATGGAAGCCACAGGCAATGTTCGCGGAACTCACATGGGCGAGCACGGCGGCGTCCTGGCCCATCGTCCACGCGCCGAACGATTCGCCCATGTCGCAATTGAGGTCGATGGTCTTCGTCATGATCCGGTCTGCAGGCGTTTTGCGATCGCCTCGACGAGGCATGCGAGTTCGCGCTCACGGCGAAGATAACGCGTTTGCGCGTCGTCGAGATCGATTTCGGTGAAGCGCACCGGATCGCCGGGGCGGCGTTGTGCGAGGCGAGGCTGGTCGATCGCGGCGATCTGGCCGATACGCGGATAGCCGCCGGTGGTCGGATGTTCGGCCATCAGCGCGATCGGCTGGCCGCCGGGCGGCAGTTGCACGGTGCCGAAGCCGACCGGTTCGCTGACCAGTTCCAGTGGGCTTGCAAATGAGAGATGCGGGCCGTCGAGCCGAAAGCCGACCCGGTTCGAATCGGCCGCGATGCGAAATTGCGCGGCGAACAGCGCTTCGCGTGAGGCATGATCAAGGGCATCGAAATGGCTGCCGCGGATCAGGCGGATCGGGCGGTTAGGGTCGGGATCGAACCACGGGCGCGGGTCGAGCGACCATGCGTTCGGCCGTGCACTTGGTGGGAGCGCCGGAAGGCGCGATGCGCTTTCGATTTCCGCCAAAAGCATCGCGCCTTCCGGCGCTCCCACATGTATGCCCAGCGCGTCGCCTTCGCGCAGCGCGCGACCGCCCAAGGGTCCGAGCCGCGCGTTCACGTCGGTCGCTGCGCTGCCGAGCACGTGTTCGACAGCAAAGCCGCATGCGATTGCGAGATACCCCCGCGTACCACGGCGCGGACGACCGCAATCGAGTATGGCGCCCGCACCGACAGCGATCGCCCGCCACCCTTCGACCGGCTCACCGTCGATGTGCGCGGCAAAAGCCGCACCGGTCAATGCGATCGTCGCGGCGCTGTCGAAGCGCAGGCGCGGCCCGATCAGGGTGAGTTCGAGTGCGGCGGCGTCGCCATCATTGCCAACCAGCGCATTCGCCAACTGGAATGCAGCGCCGTCCATCGGACCGGCGACACCGACGCCCAGTGCTGCATGGCCGCGCCGCCCGCGATCTTGCACCGTCGTCAACAAACCCGGTTTGAGAACGGTGACGCTCATTGCGCGAGGGCGGAAAATTCGGCGGCGTCGATCACGCGAAAGCGCACCTGGTCGCCGGGCGCGAGCGGGCAAACCGGATCGCGCTGTGGGTCGAAAAGACGTAACGGCGTGCGCCCGAGCAACTGCCAGCCGCCGGGCAGTTCGGATGGATAGATGCCGGTCTGGGCCCCGCCAATCGCGACTGAGCCGCGCGGCACGCGCGTACGCGGATTCGCGCGGCGCGGCGTGTGCAGCGTGCGATCGAGGCCGAGCAGGTACGGAAATCCCGGTGCGAAGCCAAGCATCGCGACGCGATACCCGGCGGCGGTGTGGCGCGCGACCACTTCATCCGGAGTCAGTCCGCAGTGCCGGGCGACGGACTCCAGATCGGGGCCGTCTTCGCCACCGTAGAGCACCGGAATCTCGATCGTCGCGGCGTGCTCATTCTCGAACGGAGGCGGCGCCGCGAATACCGCACGCACCGCTTCAGCGAGATGTTGCCACGGCGATCCTTCATCGTCGGCCCAGATAGCCGGCGCGTAGATGAGTGCGAGTGCAGCGAATGCTGGAACGATATCGACGACGCCGGGCAAGCCGGCGCTGCGCAACATCGCCGCAGCGATGTGCACGCGCGCGTTGATGGCGGCATCGATGCGGTCGCCAAAGCGGATCAGCAGCGCGGTTTCGCCGAGCGGCTCGAATGCGATGGCATGCGCGTCGGCGGTTTCGCGCATCACGATAGGTCGGATTTCAGCGCGTCGCGCAGTTCGGCGATACGCGCATTGCGGGCGGCCACGGCGTAGGGAATGCGCTCGCCATGTCCCCAGACCGGTTGCGGCCATGCGGCATCGGTGCGGAACCGCGCGACCAGATGCACATGCAGTTGCGACACGATGTTGCCGAGCGCAGCGATGTTGAGCTTGTCCGGCTGCACGAACGATTCGAACGCGCGGCCGACCGCGGTGATCTCGGTGAGCAGCGCGCGACGATCAGCTTCGTCGAGGTCGATCAGTTCGCGCGCGCCGGCGATGCGCGGGACCAGGATCAACCACGGGAAACGCGCATCGTCCATCAGCAACAGGCGTGAAAGCGGCAGGTCTCCAATCGGATGGGTGTCGGCGGCAAGCCTCGGGTCCAGCGGAAACGGCGCACTCATGCGGCGGCCAGGGTGCGGTCGAAAAAAGCCAGCGTGCGTTCGAGCGCGAGCTTGGCGCTGGCGGCATCGTGGGCGCCCGGATCAATCTCGCGATCGAACGCATGTCCGGCAGATGGATATGTGTAGATTTCTGCATCGGGCAGTGCGACGCGATGGCGCTCGATCGCTTCCGCCGGGATCGACGTGTCTTTTTCGCCGAAATGAAATTGCACCGGCGCCTTGGATTTTTCGTCGAGGAAGTTCACGTTGCGTGCGCCGTAATAGCTGACCCCCGGCATGCCGAGTCGGGTCGCTGCGAGGAAGGCGACGGTGCCGCCCCAGCAGTAGCCGACGCAGCCGATGCGCCCCGCGGACGCGATCGCTTCGGCTGCGCTGGCGACATCCTCGATCGCGAGCTCGAACGGAATCTCCCTGGCCAGCGCGCCACCCTTGGCGTAACTGCCGCGGTCGTAGTCGAGTTCGACGCCGCTTTCGACATGGTCGAAGAACGCAGGCGCGATCGCGGTGTAGCCGTGCTCCGCGAAGCGATCCGCGACGAAGCGCATGTGCGCGTTCACGCCGAAGATTTCCTGCACGACGACGATGCCGCCCTTGGGTGTGCCCTGCGGCTTCGCGAGGTAGGCACCGATGCACTGCATGCGCGACGTATTGAGGTTGATCTGCTGGCCCATGGCGGAACGGTCTCCTTGTCGATGCAGGGGGCAAGCGTAAGCGTCGGGGCCGGGGTGTCAATGAGGTAGGGAATCGGGAGTGGGAAAACCGAGCTAAGTCGTTGCGGCGAGCATCGGGATCCAGCTTCTTTGCGACTCCATTGAAGGCACTGGGCCCCGGCGCGGGCGAAGCCCGGTTTATCCTGAGCCCGTCGAAGGGCCGGGGCGACGAGGATTAACTTTCCCGGCTCCCCGCTCACGCTACAATACGCGGTTAGCTCATCCCGGAATTCCCATGTCCCGCCGCAACCCCAAAGTCGGTTTCGTCAGCCTCGGCTGTCCGAAAGCCCTCGTCGACTCCGAACGCATCCTCACCCAGCTGCGCGTCGAGGGCTACGACATCGTGCCCAGCTACGACGCGGCCGACGTGGTCGTCGTCAACACCTGCGGCTTCATCGATTCGGCGGTCGCCGAGTCGCTGGATGCGATCGGCGAGGCGCTGGAGGAGAACGGCAAGGTCATCGTGACCGGCTGCCTCGGCAAGCGCGCCGAGCTGATCCGCGAGGCGCATCCGGGCGTGCTCTCGATTTCCGGTCCGCAGGACTATGCGAGCGTGATGAACGCGGTGCACGAAGTGTTGCCGCCGAAGCACGATCCGTTCCTCGACCTGGTGCCGCCGCAAGGCATCAAGCTGACGCCGAAGCACTACGCGTACCTCAAAATTTCCGAAGGCTGCAATCACCGTTGCACGTTCTGCATCATCCCGTCGATGCGCGGTGACCTGGTCTCGCGACCGGTCGATGAAGTGCTCATCGAGGCCGAGAAACTGGTCAAGGGCGGTGTGCGCGAATTGCTGGTCGTGTCGCAGGACACCAGCGCGTACGGCGTCGACGTGAAATACGCGTCGCGCGACTGGCGCGGCAATGCGTACCAGACGCGCATGAACGGTCTGTGCGAAGGGCTCGCCGAGCTCGGCGTGTGGACGCGCCTGCATTACGTGTATCCGTATCCGCACGTCGACGACGTGATTCCGCTGATGGCCGACGGCAAGATCCTGCCGTACCTCGACATCCCGTTCCAGCATGCGAGCCCGCGCATCCTGAAGCTCATGAAGCGCCCCGGCGCGGTCGACAAGACCCTGCAGCGCATCCAGAAGTGGCGCGCGATGTGTCCCGATCTCACGATCCGCAGCACGTTCATCGTCGGCTTCCCGGGCGAGACCGAGGCCGAGTTCGAGGAACTGCTCGACTTCCTGCGCGAGGCCGAGCTCGATCGCGTCGGTGCATTCGCGTATTCACCGGTCGATGGCGCGAAGGCGAATGCGTTGCCCGATCCGGTGCCGGAATGGTTGAAGGAAGAACGCCTCGAACGCTTCATGGAAGTCCAGGCGGAAATCTCCGCGGCGCGCCTCGGCCGCAAGATCGGCACGCGCCAGCAGGTGATCGTCGATGAGGTCGATGCGGATGGCGCGGTCGCGCGCTCGAAATCCGATGCGCCCGAGATCGACGGCATCGTGCGCATCGACGATGGGCAGAAACTCAAGCCCGGCCAGTTCGCCGAGGTCGAGATCATCCATGCGGACGAGCACGATCTGATTGCGCGACTCGTTGCCTGAGTCGTGCGCGCGAATGCGCGCGTGACTATCGGCACAGGGTGGATTGCAATCGCCCGGTTAGCCTGAGGCGCGTCCCGCGGGTGATCCGCCGGATGTCACTCTGCAACTGGGGAATTCATAGATGTTTGCAAGCAACATGAAGCGGGGGCTGGGAGCCCTCGTTGGCGCACTTGTGTGCGCCCAAGCCTGGGCCGCGGTGCCCAATGATCGCTGGACCGATCGCACAACCATCACGGCGTTGCCGTACAGCATTGCGCAAGCCGATATCGGCAGCGCCAGCTTCAACAGCGATGAGCCGATCGCGCCCTGCTTTCCGAATACGCTCAACCCCGGCAACGCGGTGTGGTACAGCTACACCACCGGCGCCGACACCGAGTATCTGAATCTCGACACGCTCGGCTCCAGCTACGACAGCGTGCTCAGCGTATGGACCGGCACGCCGAACCACTTCGAACTGGTCGGCGGCGGCTGCAACGACAACGGCAACCAGGACGCCAGCGCGAACACCGCGCGCATCGCCGGCCTGCGCCTGGCGCCGAATACCGAATACTCGATCCTCGTCTCGCGCATCACGCAGACGGCCAGCAGTTCGACGCTGAAGTTGGCGATC
Organism: uncultured Gammaproteobacteria bacterium; assembly: GCA_963720445.1. Taxonomy (GTDB): domain Bacteria; phylum Pseudomonadota; class Gammaproteobacteria; order Xanthomonadales; family Rhodanobacteraceae; genus Dokdonella_A. The sequence goes on along the minus strand of CAVRFO010000003.1, from coordinate 229,950 downwards.
AATCCGGCGCCGGTCTATCGCGTGACGCGGACCGGCGATCGCGCCGGCGCGGTCTGCGCGGCCGGTGACTGCTCGCTGCGCGAGGCGATCTCCAACGCGAACGCGGCACCGGGTGCGGTGCTGGTTCCGGCCGGCACCTACAAGATCGAACTCGCCGGCACGACCGAGGACAACAACGCCACCGGCGACTTCGACCTGAAGGCGCCGATGAGTCTATACGGCGTCGGCATGAACGACACGGTCATCGACGGCAATGCGCTCGACCGCGTGATCCATGTCGACCCGAGCATCACCGGCTGGACCCAAGGCCGCATGACCGCGCACTTCGCCGACCTGACGATCCGTGGCGGCAAGGGCTCGAGTTCCGGTGCCGGCATCTTCAGCAACAGCGGTGGCGCGTTCCTCAGCGCCGAACGCGTTGCGGTGCGCGACAACGAGACGGGCGGCAACGGCGGCGGCATCCAGGCCGCGTTGCGCGCCTACCTACGCGAGGTGCTGGTTCAGAACAACGTCGCGACCCTGACCGGGGGCGGCATCAACCTCAGCAGCACGACGACGAATGTGAACTTCGACATCGTCGGCTCGGCGATCCTCGGCAACCACGCCAACGGCGCCGGCACATCCGGTACCGGCGGCGGCATCAACAGCACGCAGCTGCTGCGCATCAGCAACTCGACGATCGACGGCAACGAGGCCTACGCCAACGGCGGCGGCATCAACGTCGACGGCGCGGCCGGCGAGCTTGCGTTGTACAGCAGCACGGTGACGCACAACCGTTCGGATGCGGATGCCAACGGCGTCGGCTCCGGCGGCGGCCTGCGCTTCAACGGCAGCAGAACCTCGGCCGTGCGCAATACGGTGTTCGCCTACAACGTCGATCCGACCAATCCGGGCGCCGGGATCTTCGGGCCGGATTGCTCGAAGAACAACACGACCACGCTCGGCATCACCTATAGCCTGGTGTCGGACAAGCGCGGCAGCTGCAGCTACACCGGCAGCACCAACCTGCTCGATATCAGCCCGGGCTTCGACGGCCAGCTCGGCGACCATGGCGGCCCGACGCCGACCCTGCTGCCGCTCGCGGCCAGCCCGCTGGTCGACGCCGGCGATGACACCGGCTGCAAGGATTTCATGGCCGGCGAACGCGCGTTCGACCAGCGCGGTGCCGGCCATCCGCGCGTGGTCGACGGTGGCAGCGGCGTCGCGCGGTGCGACATCGGCGCGGTGGAGTACGAGGCACCGGCCGTCGAGCCGGTTGCCGGCGCGCCAGCCCTGCTGGCCGTGGATGACAGCGGCATTTCCAGCAACGATGGCATCACCAATGTCGTTTCGCCACGCTTCGCCGGCAGCTGCCGGGGAGAGGCTGCCGTCCACCTGCTGATCGACGGTGTGCGCGAGGCGGTAGGGACACCGTGCGCGGTTGGCGGCTACCTCGTCACGGTAGCCGTGCCGCTCGCCGACGGCGCGCATGCCGTCTCCGCGCAGGCACTGGTCGGTGACGTCTGGACCGAGCCGACCGCATCGATCGCGGTCACGATCGACACACGCGCGCCGGTCGTCACCTTCAGTGAAGCGCCTGGGCACGGCATCACCGTCAGTGACACGCAGTTCCGCGTCAGTGTCGATGAAGCGGTGCCGGCGCTGTGCAGCCTCGACAATGCGACGCCCGCGGTCTGCCGCAATCCGCACACCTTGTTCCTGCTGGGCATGGGTGCGCATCGTTTCGTCGCGACCGCGACCGACCTGGCCGGCAATGTCGGCAGTGCCGAGTATCTGTTCGAACGCGTCGAGCTGAGTCCGCTGGAGACGCCGTTCCTGGACGCGTCCACCGACAGCGGACGCTCGAACAGCGACGGCGTCACCAAGGCCGATCCGATCCGCATCATCGGCACCTGTCGCACCGGCGATCTGGTCAAGGTCTATGACATCGACGCCTACATGAATGCGTCCGGTACCTGCACCGGCGGAGCGTTCTCGATCGATGTGGCCGGCGTTCCCGAAGGCCTGCGCGTGGTCGGTGTCAGCGCGACGCGCGCCGGCCTGGAAACCTCGCACAGCCCCGGCGCATTCGTGCTGATCGACCGCACGCCGCCAGCGGCACCGACGCTCGTGTTCTCCGGCGTCGTCAGCGGCTCGCGCATCACGGTCAGCGGTACCGCCGAGGGAAATGCCGATGTCACGGTGCTCGCCGGCGCGCAGGCGTTCTGCAACGCGCGCGCCGCCAGCAACGGCCAGTGGAGCTGCACCGGCGACCTCAATGGCCAGACCACGCTGACCGCGACCGCGACCGACGTCGCTGGCAACACCAGCACGGCCTCGACGCCGCTGCAGATCGACCTGAGCCCGCTGGCAACCCCGTTCCTCGATCCCACGACCGACACCGGCCGCTCGAACAGCGACGGCATCACCAAGGCCGACCCGATCCGCATCACCGGCACCTGCCGCGATGGCGATCTGGTCAAGGTCTATGACATCGACGAATACCTGAGCGCCTCGGGTGCCTGCAGCGCCAGCGGCACGTTCTCGATCGTGGTCGCTGGTCTGCGCGAAGGCCTGCGCGTCATCGGCGTCAGCGCGACGCGCGCGGGGCTGGAGACTTCGCGCAGTGCGGGCGCATTAGTGCTGATCGACCGCACGGCGCCGGTGGCCCCAAGCGTCGTTCTGCCTGCAGTTCTCGACAGTTCACAATTCGCGGTCAGCGGCAGTGCCGAGGCGAATGCGGATGTCGCAGTCATCGCAGGCACGCATGCGTTCTGCGGCGCGCGCGCCGGCAGCGACGGGCAGTGGAGCTGCAGTGGCGACCTCGGTGGCGAGAGTACGCTGAGCGCGACTGCGACCGATGTCGCCGGCAACGTCAGCGTGGCTTCGGCGCCGGTGCAGATCGAACTGACTCCGCTCGATGCGCCGTTCCTCGATCCGGCCACCGACAGCGGACGCTCGAACAGCGACGGCATCACCGCCGCCGATCCGATCCGCATCACCGGCACATGCCGCAACGGTGACTTGGTCAAGGTCTACGACCTGGACGAATACCTGAGCGCCTCGGATGCCTGCGGCACCAGCGGTACGTTCGCGATCATCGTCGCCGGCCTGGGTGAGGGCCTGCGCGTCATCGGCGTCAGCGCGACGCGCGCGGGCCTGGAAACCTCGCTCAGTACGGGCGCGTTCGTGTTGATCGACCGCACGCCGCCTGCGGCGCCCACGGTCGTCCTGCCTGCGGTGTTCGACAGTCCAAGCTTTGACGTGAGCGGCAGCGCGGAAGCGAATGCGGACATCGTGGTGCTCGCAGACACGCAACCGTTCTGCAGCACGCGTGCCGGCAGCGATGGGCATTGGAGCTGCGGTGGCGACCTCGGCAGCGCAAGCACGTTGAGCGCGACCGCGACCGACGTGGCCGGCAACACGGGCACGCCATCGGCGCCGATCAGCGTCGAATGGGACCGGTTGTTCCGCGATGGCTTCGATGGCTGATGCGTCGCGGCAGTCGCCGCGATCGAGACGCATCGGGTAGCATCGGGGGCGCGGCCGCAACGGCTGCGCCCCTTTATCCATGAACGCACAAATCCACGTCCAGGCACCGCTGCACGCGTGCACCGAAATCTTCGCGCAGCCGCCGCTGTCGGGCTGGCGCGAGTACGCGGCGCTGTTGCAGGGCAGCGTGCTGCCGGATTGCGCGGCCCTCGAAGCGTGGCGCCTGCAGGCGGTCGCGCGCGACGGCATCGCGCGACCCGCGTTCGCCACACAGTCCCTGGACCTGCTCGCCGATGGCCTGCACTATGAGCAACGCATCGCCGAGCGCGGCATCATCGCGACGCGCGAGCGCAATGGGCACGACCTGTTCAACGCGCTGGTCTGGCTGCGCCATCCGCAATTGAAGCTCGCCCTCAATGCGCGGCAAGTCGCGGACATTGCCGCGGTGGGCCCGAAGACGCGTACGCGCGGGCAATGCGCGATGACCCAATTCGACGAGGCGGGCGCGATCGTGTGGTGCGCCGATCCGGCCTTGGTCGCGTTGTGGGATGCGCATGACTGGGCCGGCTTGTTCCTGCGCGAGCGCGCCGCTTGGGGCACGCGCATTGCGATCACCGTATTCGGTCACGCGCTGCTCGAACGCCAGTTTCTCGGCAGCGCCGCGTTGTCGACAACCAAGACGATCGCGGTGTGCGTCGGCGCTGACGAGATAGCGTCGCGCTGCACCGGCGCGGATTCGGTCATCGCGCATTGGGCGCAGGCCGAGGCGTGGATTGCGCAGGCGATTGGCGACAGCCGTTTGCTGGTCGATCCGCAGCAGCCGCGGCCATTGCCGTTGGTCGGGATTCCGGACTGGCACACCGATGGCGCAACGCCGGAGTTCTATCGTGATGCACCATGTTTCCGGCCGCTGCGCCCGGGTCGGCGCTATCCACCGCCATTCGAGTTGCTCGCGCCGTTGTGCTGAGCGCCGCGCGTCCTGCCGCGCAAGCGTATCGCGCGCACGCATTCGCGACCGCATGGCGACTTCATCGAGCTCGTTTCACGCGCGCCCGGGAACTTTCCAGCAGCCTTTGCGGTATCTTTCGCCGCGCTTGCGGTTTTTCCAACCAGCGCCGGTCGTTGTGCAATCGCGACCGTGCGGTTGGCAAGTTGCGGCGCTCTCCATTGCACTCCATGGCCGACGGCGGGTCGATTCCGCCGCGCTTGCATGCCTTTCGAGAGGGATATCCGATCCATGATTGAAACCCGGCAACTCACAAAACAGTACGGCGACTTCACCGCCGTGGATGGCATCAGCTTCAAGGTCGAACCTGGCCAGGTGCTCGGTTTCCTCGGCCCCAACGGTGCCGGCAAGTCGACGACGATGAAGATGCTCGCCGGCTTCCTCAGCCCGACCTCGGGCAGCGCGACGGTTGCCGGATTCGACATCGAAACGCAGCCGCTCGAAGCCAAGCGCGCGCTCGGCTACCTGCCCGAAGGCGCGCCGAGCTACGGTGAAATGAGCGTGCGCGAATTCCTCGACTTCATCGCCGACATGCGCGGCTTGAATGGCGATCTTCGCGAGAAGCGTCTCGACAACGCGATCGAACGGCTGCATCTGGAAGGCGTGTGCGAACAACCGATCGATACCTTGTCTAAGGGCTTCAAGCGCCGCGTCGGCCTGGCAGGCGCGATCCTGCACGATCCGAAGGTGCTGATCCTCGATGAGCCGACCGACGGCCTCGATCCGAACCAGAAGCAGGAAGTGCGCACCCTGATCAACTCGATGGCGCGTGACAAGACCATCATCATCTCCACGCACCTGCTGGAGGAAGTCCATGCGGTGTGCAGCCGCGCGATCATCATCGCGGCCGGGCGCATCCTGGCCGATGCGACGCCGGGCGAACTCGAAGCGCGTTCGCGCTATCACCAGGCGGTATCCCTGACCGCATCGAGCGTGCAGGAGGCGAAGGACGCGTTGTCGCGCGTTGCCGACATTGCCGCGATCGAGGTCGACCCGCAGGACAACCGGATCACCGCGTTCCCGAAACCGGGCCGCGCGATCTTCGTCGCGGTCAGCGACGCGCTGAAGGCGCAAGGCGTGGCCGTGCGCGAGCTTGCGCTGGAACCGGGCCGCCTCGACGAAGTGTTCCGCACGATTACCCAGGGCGCGGTCGGCAAGGAGGCACGCACATGAGCGGTACGCTGACGATCTTCAAACGCGAACTGCGCAGCTATTTCGCGACGCCGGTCGCGTACGTGTTCATCGTGATCTTCCTGCTGCTGTCCGGTGCGTTCACGTTCTATCTCGGTAATTTCTACGAGCGCGGCCAGGCCGACCTGCAGCCGTTCTTCAACTTCCACCCGTGGCTGTATCTGTTCCTGGTGCCGGCGGTGTCGATGCGGTTGTGGGCCGAGGAGCGCAAGAGCGGCACGATCGAGTTGCTGCTCACGCTGCCGGTCACGATGTGGCAGGCGGTGTTCGGCAAGTTCCTCGCCGCGTGGGCGTTCATCGCGATCGCGCTGGTGCTGACCTTCCCGATCTGGCTGACCGTGAACTATCTCGGCAGCCCGGACAACGGCGTCATCTTCGCGAGCTATGTCGGTTCGTTGCTGATGGCCGGCGCGTTCCTCGCGATCGGCTCGTGCATCTCGGCGGCGACGCGCAACCAGGTCGTCGCGTTCATCCTGACCGTGGTGATCTGCTTCGTGCTGCTGCTCGCCGGGTTCCCGCTGGTGCTCGACGTGTTCCACGCGATCGCGCCGCAAGGCGTCGTCGATGCGATCGCGGGGTTGAGCTTCCTCACCCATTTCGCATCGATCAGCAAGGGCGTGATCGACCTGCGCGACCTGATCTATTTCGTGTTGATGATCGGCGTGTGGCTGTACGCGACCGCGGTCGTCATCGATCTCAAGAAAGCGGCCTGAGGAGGGATCCGAAGATGACATTCAATCGCAAGGCGCTTTCCGGAACCGCGCTCATCGTGCTCGCCGCGCTGTTCGTCGCGGTCATGCTGCTGGTCAACGTCGCATTCCGCGGCGCGCGCGCGGACCTGACCCAGAATCACTTGTACACATTGTCCGACGGCACCAGGAAGATCGTCGCCTCGATCGACGAGCCGATCCATCTGTACCTGTTCTTCTCCGACAAGGCGACCCAGCAACTGCCGCAGTTGCGCACGTACTACACGCGCGTGCACGAGATGCTCGACGAGATGGTTTCACGCTCGGGTGGCAAGCTGAAACTCGAAGTCATTGATCCGCTGCCGTTCTCCGAGGACGAAGACCGCGCGACCGGTTTCGGCCTGCAGCCGGTGCCGGTTTCCGCGGGCGGCGACAAGGTGTTCTTCGGCCTCGCCGGCACCAATTCAACCAATGGCCAGTCGTCGATTCCGTTCCTGCAGCCGGACAAGGAGGCGTTTCTCGAATACGACATCGCCAAGCTGATCCACGAGCTGGAAACCACCAAGAAGCCAGTCGTCGGCTTGCTCTCGGATCTGCCGATCACGGCCGGCCTCGACCCGGCGACGCGACAGATGCGCCAGCCCTGGGCCGTTGACCAGCAATGGGCGCAGTTGTTCGACATGCGCAACCTCGAGGCGACGAACCTGAAGGCGATCGACAAGGACATCGACGTGCTGGTGGTCGTGCATCCGAAGCACCTCAGCGACGATGCGCAGTACGCGATCGACCAGTTCGTGCTGCGCGGCGGCCATCTGCTTGCGTTCGTCGATCCGAGTGCGGAGCTCGATGATAGCGGCGCCGATCCGAATAATCCGATGGCGGGGATGATGGCCGACAAGTCGTCCGACCTGCCGAAGCTGTTCAAGGCGTGGGGCATCGAGTACGACCCGCACAAGGTGGTGCTCGATCGTTCCCGCGCGCTGCCGATCAGCACCGGCCAGGGACAGGCGCCGGTACGCCATCCGGCGATCCTCGGCCTGACCCAGGCCGATCTCAATCACGAGGATGTGGTCACCGCGAATCTCGACAGCATCAACGTGTCGACGGCGGGCTTTTTCGATCTCTCCAAGGATGCCAAGGACGAGAAGCTGACGCCGCTGATCCAGACCACGTCCGACGCGATGAGCGTGCCGAGCGATCGCCTGCGCATGCTGCAGGATCCGGGCGCGCTGCTCGAAGGCTACAAGCCGGCGGGTTCGCCGTTCGTGATCGCCGCGCGCCTGACCGGAAAGTTCAAGAGCGCATTCCCGGAACGCAAGGAAGCCGGCGCGCTCAGCGAGTCGAAGGATGCCAATGGCCAGATCGTGCTGGTCGCCGATACCGATCTGCTCAGCGACCGGATGTGGGTGCAGATCCAGCCGTTCTTCGGCCAGAGCGTGATGAACGCGTTCGCCAACAACGGCGATTTCGCGGTCAATGCGCTCGACAACATGGCCGGCTCCAGCGACCTGATCTCGATCCGTGGCCGCGCCACCTCGCAGCGTCCGTTCAGCACGGTCGAGGCGCTCAAGCGCAGCGCCGACGATCGCTTCCGCGCGAAGGAACAGGAGCTGCAGAAGGAACTGTCCGACACCGAGCGCAAGCTGACCGAGCTGCAGAGTGCGAAGAGCCAGGACCAGGCGCAGATCCTGTCGCCGGAACAGAAAGCCGAGCTCGACAACTTCCTCAAGCGCAAGCTCGAGATCCGCAAGGAACTGCGTCAGGTACGCAGCCATCTCGACGCCGAAATCGAAAAACTCGGGACGCGTCTGAAGGTGCTCAACATCCTGCTGATGCCGTTGCTGGTGACCTTGGCCGCGCTCGCGTATGCGTGGTGGCGCAACCAGCGTCGGCGCAACGCGCAAGGAGCGCACGCATGAACCAGAAAACCCTGATTGGACTTGCGATTGCGGCGCTGGTTGCGATCGTTGCCGCGGTAGTACTCAACCGCGCGAACAGGCCGAGCAGCGAAGATCGCAGCGAGGCGTCGAACTGGCTCGCGCCTGCATTGCGCGATCACGTCAACGATGTCAGCAAGGTCGTCGTGACCGGCGCCGACAACAAGGTGCTGGCGACGCTCGAACGCGGTGCGAATGGATGGGCGCTCGCGGAGAAGGGCGGCTATGCGGCCGACACCGGGAAGTTGCGTGCATTCCTGCTGTCGTTGGGCGATGCGAAGCTCATCGAGCAGAAGACGGCGAACCCGGACAAGTACGCGGCGCTCGGCGTCGAGGATGTCTCGGCCAAGGATGCGAAGGGCCTGCAGGTCGAACTCGATGGTCTCGCGCAACCGCTCAAGCTGATCGTGGGAGCGGCCAATTCGCGGGGCGGTACCTTCGTGCGCCGCGCCGGCGATGCGCAGAGCTGGCTCGCATCGGGCACGCTGACCGTCGAGAAAACCGCGGCTGACTGGCTGAAGAAAGATCTTGCCGACATCGCGGCGGAGCGCGTCGCCTATGTCGTGGTCACGCATCCGGATGGCAAGAGCGTACGCGTCGCCAAGGATGCGCAAACCGACGTGAACTTCAAGCTGGCCGATATTCCGAAAGGCCGTGAACCCGGTTCGGACTACACCATCAACGGGCTGGCTTCGACCCTGGCGGGCCTGCGTTTCGACGATGTATTGCCGGCGAAGGATGCCGCACCGACCGATGGCGCGCTGAAAGCGCACTACGCGATGTTCGACGGCGTGGTCGTCGACGTGGTCGCTTGGGAAAAGGACGGCAAGGACGAAGCGCAGCTCACCGCGTCGCTGGATGCGGAGCAGGCCGACAGGGGGATTGTTGCCGCGCAGGCGAAGGCCAAGGCGGATTTCGAGTCCGCTACGGCGGCTGCGGCGGCGAAGAAGGATGCGGGTGCGGCTGATACGCCCATCAAGCCGCTCGCCGTCAGCGACGCGGTCAAGGACCATGAAAACCGGCTGGCCGCGCTGAACAAGGAAGTCGTCGACCTCAACGCGCGCTTCACCGGTTGGACCTATGTCCTGCCGGCGTACAAATACGCCAATATCAACAAGTCCATCGACGATTTGCTGAAGCCGCTGGAAGACAAGAAGGCGGCCGATGCGGTGAAGAATGCCGTGCCCAAGCGCGGCAAGTGAGCAAGGCCATCGCTGCGGCCGCGAATGACGAATCCGTGTAGGAGCGCACCTTGTGCGCGCCCCCGGTAGCGATGGCGGGTCGGTCGCGCACAGGGTGCGCTCCTACGGACGCTGGGACTTCTTCGATGAATACATCGCATTCTTCACTCGTTGCTGCTGCATTGCTCGGCGCCACGGCAGTCGCGCTGGGCGCATTCGGTGCGCACGCGCTGCGAGGAGCGCTAGACGAGCATGCGCTTGGCGTCTGGCGTACCGCCGTCGATTACCAGTTCTGGCACGCGCTCGCGTTGCTCGGAGTGGGCGTGCTTGCGCGCGAGAACGCGACGGTGGCGTTGCGCTGCGCAGCGATCGCATTCGTCGTCGGCGCCTTGTTGTTTTGCGGAAGTCTGTACGCGCTTGCGCTCGGCGCGCCGGGTTTCGTCGGTGCGATCACCCCGCTCGGCGGGGTCGCGCTGATCATCGGCTGGCTCACGCTTGCCACGCATGCGTGGCGGAGCGGCGCAATACGTTAGCCAAGTGGTGCGGCTCAGCCGTGCCGTCTCACTGCGTGCCAGCACCAGTGCCAAGGCTCGAACGCGATCCCGTGCGGGTTGTCGCGCGGGTACGAAAGCGCGAAGCCGAATCGCGATGCATGTTCGCGCAGCCATGCGAAAGCGGGCGAGTTCTCGAACTCCTCTTCCAGCGCGGCGTAGCCCGGCGTGGTCAGGTCGACGACGCGGCCGGAATGATGTTCGCTGTAACCGGGAGCTGCGCTGGCCCGCAGGATTTCATCGATCGTCTGGCCGCGTTCGAGCTTGCGCTTGATGATGCCCAATTGGTAATCCGCCGAGCGGAATGCGGACACGACCTGCAACGCGATGCGATCGGCCGCTGCCGCCTCGCGCATGCGCGAAAACGCGCGCGCGGCGCGTGGCGCGAGCCATTGGGCGCGCGCGTGGATGTCATGGCCGATGCAAATCAGATCGAGCGGTTCGCGTGCAAGCCGCAAGCCGCGTGCACGACCGTAATCGTGCGGAATGCCGAGCGCCTGCGCCTCGCGCAGAATCTCGCGGCGGCGTTGTGTATCGCAACGCGCGGGCGGCACGGGCGCTGCGTCGATCATGCCGCCAGCCAAATGTGCGTGCGCTTGCCGGTCACTTGGCCGGCACTTCGAGAGGTTTCACGAAGAAGCCGGCGATCCGACCGTCGCTGCCGCAGGCGACCTGCGCGTACAGGTTCGCCTTCTCGAAGATGAGCGGGATCGTCACCACGAGATAGCCTTCGCCGGTCGCCGGATGCGATTGCCCGCGTGCCTGCAGCGCGCCGAATTGCGCGAGCGATTCCCAGGCTTGCTTGAACTTCGCCACCGGAAGCGCCGAGCGCATCTTCGCGTCGAAGTCGCGTGTCGCCGTCGCGTAGTCACCCTTCTGCGCGGCATCGAGCAGGGCGGTCGCACGCGCTTCGCATGCAGCAGCGAGGCGCACCTGGGGGGCATCCGATGGTGGTGCCTGCGGCGACATCGGTACGGATGATGGATCAGCGGCCGCAGGCGCGGCCTGTCCGGCGCTGGCCTCGGCGGGCGGGGCCGGCTCCGGTTCGTTCGCGGCGACCGGTGCGGGCGCGCCGCTCGTGCCCGGCGCAGTCGTGGCCGCGTTCGCATTGACGTCCTTCGCGCGCGCCAACGCATCCACGTCGACATCCGGCGCGGCGGGCGTCGCGCTCGTCGGTGCGGCCGCAGGCGCGTGTTTTTTCGGTGGCGCCGCGTTCGCGCAGGTCGCGCCGATCAGCAGAACCCACACCAGCATGCGAATCGACATGAAACGATCTCCGTTTGAATGAGAGGCATCGCGCGTCTTCCGCGCCGTGGCGCACGCTAGCACGGGCGCCTGTATTTGAGCTGAGCATCGGTGCATGGTGATAGTGAGCGACTCACGCGGAATCTTCTTCGTCGTTCGACGTGTCGGCCACCGGCGGCAGCCGACCCGCCGCGCGCAGCGCATCGCGCAACACGTATTCGATCTGCGCGTTGAGCGAACGCAATTCGTCGTTCGACCAGCGCTGCATCGCATCGAGCACCGGCGCGCTGATGCGCAGCGGGTAGGCTTTCTTCTCAGCCACGGTGTTCGTCAGCCCGGTCTTTTGTGAAGAGTGCGGCCATGGATGGCCGCTGTTTGATCTTCGTGATCAGGACGATCACACATACAGCGTCCCGGTTTTCACGACCGGTTGCGTGCCGCGTTCGCCGCAAAGCACGACCAGCAGGTTGCTGACCATCGCCGCGCGGCGTTCGTTGTCGAGGTCGACGAGGCCGCGTTTGCCGAGTTCGGTCAGTGCCATCTCGACCATGCTGACCGCACCTTCGACGATCAGCGTGCGTGCCGCGATGATCGCGCCGGCCTGCTGGCGCTGCAGCATCGCCTGGGCGATTTCCTGCGCGTAGGCGAGGTGGCTGATGCGCGCTTCGACGACCTTGACGCCGGCCTTGCCGAGGCGGGTCTGGATTTCGTCGCGCAGGTGCGAGTTGATCTCGTCGCCGTGGCTGCGCAGTGACGGTTTGTTCGTGTCGTGCGAATCGTAGGGATAGCTCTGCGCCATCTGGCGCAACGCCGATTCGCTCTGGATGTGCACGAAATTTTCGTAGTCGTCGACGCAGAACATCGCTTCGGCCGTATCGACGACCTGCCAGACCACGACGGCCGCGATCTCGATCGGATTGCCGTCGCTGTCGTTGACCTTGAGCTTGCTCGATTCGAAATTGCGTACGCGCAAGGAGATCGCATGCTTGGTGTAGAACGGATTGGTCCAGCGCAATCCGGCTTCGCGAACCGTGCCGGAGTAGTGGCCGAAAAACTGGGTGACCACGCCCTGGTTCGGCTGAACCTGGAAAAAGCCCTTGCTCAGGAAGGCCAGCAGCACGAACACGAGGCCGATCGGGATGAGGTTCTGCGGTCCGGCTCCGGGCCCTTGAGTCGTCAGCAACCAGTAGCCGGCCAGCAGCCAGCCTGCGATCAGGATCAGGGCGGCGGGGAGGCCGTTCAGGGAAAACGCGTTGCGCTCGTTCATGGATCGAATCTCCTTGGTTTGGAGAAACGATATCATTTAGATATCAAATATCGCAACCGACTTTTGTAGGAACGCCGGAAGGCGCGATGCTTTTGCGTGATCGGGACGAAACAGTGGAGCATCGCGGCTGCCGCCGCTCCTACGGTATCGGGGTGGGGATCGATTTGGCGTCGCGCAGCTCGATGCGCCCGAGCATGTCGAGGCCGGAATAGAAGCGCCACGGATCGCCATTGCCGATCGCCAGCGCGATGTGGCCGGCGTCGAAGCCGAGCAGGGCGGCGTCGAAGCTCCGCCAATGTCCGTCGACATACGCCTGCGCCCACGCGTGCGGCACGAAAACTTGGGTCCCACCGGCAAATCCGGGCGCGTAGGCGAGTCCGTCGACGACGCGCGTCGCGATGCCGAGGGCGCGACCGAGTGCGGCCACGCAGCACCGCATGCTCGGTGCAGTCGCCCTCGGGCTTGCGCGCGACTTCCAGCGCGGACGCGTAGCCGACATCGAGGCTCTTCTTGCGGATGAAACCGCGCACGAAGGTTTCGATGCGCTGCATCTGCTCGCGCGGCTGCTTTTCATCGCCGACGGCTTGTTTGCGCGAGCTGCACGATTTCCGGCGCCGTGCTCTGCAGCCAGTCGTTCGGCAGATAGTCGTCGGGTACCGGCTTGCTTTCGGTGCGCAAAGTGGCCGCACGCTGGATGGTCACGATGCGCTCGTCACCCCTGCGCTCGACGTGTTGCTCGTCGGTTTCGGGCAGCGCCAGCGGGGTGCCGGGGTTGCGCGGCGCCAGCGTGTAACGCATGGAGCCGGCGAGTTCGGTGCGGCTCAACGGACGCGGTGATCGCATCAGCGTGTGCTGGAACACATCGCTGCCCTGGTTCGGTGCGGTCGCACAGGCGCGATCGCAGGCGAGCAGGACCAGATCGACACCCATCAGCGGCATCGTCAATTTGTAGACGGTTTGATCGGCATCGACCCAGGCGCGGCTGCTGCATCGGCGTGCCGGGAAACGCGATCGTCTGTTCGATCGGATTGAGATGGCGATCGCCGCCCGGAAGTTCGACATTCTCTTGCGGGCGGACGACGCTGCTGACTTGTGCCGCGTCCAGGCTGGATGACTGGAACGACAACGCTTGATAGCGCGTGCCCGGTGTCAACCCGGCGCGCATGCCGGCGAGGCGCAGGCCTTCCGGCAGCAGTGCGCCGTGCGGCCACGGCATCTGCTTGCGCTGCGTGGTGCCTGCGCTGCGTGTCGTGACCTCGACGGTGCCGCTCCGGAGGCGGCCTTCGATGATCGTGTCGTTGCCGGATAGTTGCGACACGCTGCGAAACGCGAGCGGCTTTCCATCGACCGTTTCCGTCGAGGTTTCCGCATTGCTCAGCGCGACGCGCGAGCCGGCGCGATCGAGCACCAGGTCGAGTTTCTGCATGGTCACGACTTCCATGCCGCGAACCTCGCGCGTCGATTCGAACGAGCCGATCTTGCGGCCGTCGAGCAGCACGCTGAACCATTGGTCCGCGGGCGGTTTGGCCTGCGCGAACAGCGGCAGCGTGAGCAGGCTGGCCAGCCACAGGATGCGTGGGAAAGTGAAGTGCATGGGGATATCGGGAATGACGGCACGCCCATTGTGCCAAGCGCGCGCCTGCGATGCGCGGGTCGCCGCGGCGCCGTCCATTACAATCGCGGCCCCGATTTTCTGTGGAACCCGGCATGACAACCTTCGGCACCCCGAACACCGACACCGCGATCCGCGTGCTGCTGCTCGGTTCCGGCGAACTCGGCAAGGAAGTCGCGATCGAATTGCAGCGCTTCGCCGTCGAAGTGATCGCGGTCGATCGCTACGCGAATGCGCCGGCGATGCAGGTCGCGCATCGCTCGCATGTGATCAACATGCTCGACGGCGCGGAGCTGCGCCGCATGATCGAACTGGAAAAACCCGACATCGTCGTGCCCGAGATCGAGGCGATCCACACGCCGACCCTGGTCGAACTGGAGAAGAACGGACTGACCGTGATCCCGACTGCGCGCGCGGCGTGGCTGACGATGGATCGCGAAGGCATTCGCCGCCTCGCCGCGGAGGAATTGGGTGTGCCGACCTCGCCGTACCGCTTCGTCGACACGCGTGAGGAATATCGCGCCGCGACGACGCGAGATCGGCTTGCCGTTCGTGATCAAGCCGGTCATGAGCAGCTCGGGCAAGGGCCAGAGCACGGTGCGCGATGCGAGCGAAATCGATGCGGCGTGGGACTACGCGCAATCGGGCGGGCGTGCCGGACAAGGTCGTTGCATCGTCGAGGGCTTCGTCGATTTCGATTACGAAATCACGCTGCTGACCGTGCGCCACGTCGGCGGCACGAGCTTTTGCGCGCCGATCGGGCATCGCCAGGAAGATGGCGACTATCGCGAATCCTGGCAGCCGCAGGCGATGAGCGAAGCGGCGCTCGCGGAGGCGCAGCGTCAAGCTGCTGCGGTTACCGGCGTGCTCGGCGGACGCGGTGTGTTCGGCGTCGAATTCTTCGTCAAGGGCGATGCGGTGATCTTCTCGGAAGTCAGCCCGCGCCCGCACGACACCGGCCTGGTCACGCTGATCTCGCAGGATCTTTCCGAGTTCGCGCTGCATGCGCGCGCGATCCTCGGCTTGCCGATTCCGGCGATTCGTCAGCTGGGGCCTTCGGCATCCTGCGCAGTGCTCGCCGAAGGCCACGGCAATCGCCCGCGCTATCACGGCGTCGCCGAGGCGTTGGCCGAACCCGATACGATGCTGCGGCTGTTCGGCAAACCCGAAGTGAGCGGGAAGCGTCGCATGGCGGTCACCCTCGCGCGCGCCGCCGACATCGAATCGGCGATCGCGAAAGCGTGCCGCGCCGGCGCGTCGCTGTCGATCGAACTTTGATGCCCACCCATTTCACCAGCAAAGGGATTGCATGACCGAGTCAATCAACTACGCCGTATTCCTGTTTCCGCAGGCGCTCGAAGCGCTCGGCGATGCGATCAAGCCGTACCTGCGCGACGCGCCCGGCGGCCCGCATATCGTGTGCTCGGAAATCGATTCTTCGGGCCCACTGTTCGGCATGACTCTGGACGGCAAGGGGCCGCATGGCGAAACGCTGGAACTGGAAATCATGGTGCCGGTGTCGATGGTCAGGCTGGTGATGTCAATGCATGGCGAGCATGAGATCGGGTTTGTTTGATCCCCGTTTCATGGCGTGCTTGAAATCGCCGGTCCGGAACTCGTAGGTCGGAAGACCGCAGGCGGACTGGCGCCACGTTCCAGCTGCCGACCGCGCGGAGCGCGCCCTGCCTACGCGCGCCAGTTTCGAGGTTTATTGGCCCGCAGTGTCCAATTCCACCCACGCGCCGCCGCGAAGCACCTCGAGTGGCCGATAGCGCGTCTTGTAATGCATCTTGCGGTGGCCGTCGATCCAGAAACCGAGGTAGACATACGCCAGTTCGCGTTCGCGCGCGAGGTGCAACTGGCTGAGGATCGCGAACGTGCCGAGGCCGCGGTCCGCTTCGTCCGGATCGAAAAACGTATAGACGGCTGAAAGTCCGCTTGGGCAGAAATCGGTCACCGCGATTGCGAGCAGGCGGCCGTTGTGGCGGAACTCGAGGAATTGGGTCGGGCTCCACGCGGTGTAGAGGAAGCGCGCGAAATCCTCGGGGCGTGCATCGTCCATGCCCCCTTGCGGGTGGCGCGCGCACAGGTAACGCTGGTAGAGCGCGAAATACTCGTCGGTGTAGCTGGCGCCCGCGATGCGCACGCTGAGATCGGCGTTGCGCGCGAGGCAGCGGCGTTGGCTGCGATCGGGATGGAAGCGTGCGACGGGGACGCGGCATGCGATGCAGGCGTGGCAGGCACCGCATTGTGGGTGGTAGACGTGGCCGCCGGCGCGTCGATAGCCGCGCTGCACGGCCAGGTCGTAGATGTGCGGCAGTTGCGGCGCGCTGGGGTCGATGACGATGTTCTGCGCCGAACGGTCGCCGAAATAACCGCACGGGTGCGGCAAGGTCTGGAAGAGGCGGACGACATCCGAACGCATGGCCGGGATTCTACGCGCACCGGAAGGCACGGGAGCTGCCGGCGCAAGAACGCGCGAAAGAGCCCGGTTCGCTGCGGTTACCAGTGGAACTGGCTGATTGCGATCAATGCCGCAACGCCGCCAATCAGCGCCAGGGTCACGAGCTTGACCCGCATCGACAGCCGTCGGTGACCGCCGGTTTCGCCGATGCCGCGCGCCTCGGCGAGTTCGTCGGCGAAGCGCGTTGCGGGTTCGAGCCCCGCGTCGCGCAGGACTTGTCGGGCGCGGGTCTGGTCTTCGGAGCGCACGACCGAAACCTGCGGCCACGAGTCGCGATCGCCCTTCTCCGTGTAGCTGAAGCGCTTCCAGTCCGCGCCCTGGTAGGTCTGGCGATTGCTGACCGACGTCGCGATGCCATGTTCGGCCATCAGCGCGACCACGCGGTCGACGTTTTCCATGCGGGGTGATGTATAGATCTGGCGCATGCGAAGATTCTAGGCCGATTCCGGGCGCGAGGCGGATCAGCCCTTCCTGCGCGGTCGAGGCGACCAGACGGCCGTCCTCGCTGTAGATCATGCCGCGCGCGAGGCCGCGGCCGCCCTGCGCGGTCGGGCTGTCGCACGAATACAGCAGCCATTCGTCGACGCGGAACGGGCGGTGGAACCACAGCGCGTGATCGAGGCTGGCGACCTGCACGTTGCGCTGCAGGAACGAGATGCCGTGCGGGAACATCGTCGTGCCGATCAGATGGAAATCCGACGCATACGCGAGCAGCGCGCGATGCAAGGCGGGATCGTCCGGTGCGCGGCTCGACAGGCGGAACCAGACCTGCTGGAACGGCGGTCGCTTCGGCGGATTGAGATCGTCGCGCGGATAGACGTGGCGGAACTCGAACGGTCCCGCAGCGTCCGAACCAGCGCTGCAGCTTCGGGCGGCAGCTTGGCGAGCACCTCGGCGGGCAATCCGGCGTCGGCGGTTCGAGATCCTCGGGCTTGGGCACGCTCGGCATCGGCAACTGGTGCTCGACGCCGGTTTCCTCGACCTGGAACGACGCGGCGAAGTTGAAGATCGTCTGGCCGTGCTGGATCGCGGTGACCCGGCGCATCGAGAAACTGCCGCCGTCGCGCGTGCGCTCGACGTTGTAGACGATCGGTTTGTCGATGTCGCCGGCGCGCAGGAAGTACGCATGCAGCGAATGTGCGCTGCGATCGCCCTCGACCGTCTGCTGCGCCGCCGACAACGCCTGCCCGAGCACCTGGCCGCCGAACACGTAGCGCGTGCCGATGTCGCGGCTCTCGCCGCGGAACAGGTTGTCTTCGAGGCGTTCGAGCTGGAGCAGGGACAGCAGTTCGTCGACAGGCGGACGGAGTCATGGGCGTGCGGGCTGGGGAAACAGCGCGCAAGTATAGCGGGCGCTTGGCGTGCGATCGCCGGTGTCGCGAAAAGCATCGCGCCTTCCGGCGCTCCCACCGGGCGACATCAGGTTTTCCTGTCGTGGTAGGAGCGCCGGAAGGCGCGATGCTTTCGCCACCACATCACTGGTGTCCGGTGGATTCCGGTAACAGTCGTTCGAGTCTGCTGCCGTCCAGCACCTCAGTCCACGGGAACAGCGGCCCCGGATCCTGGCGTCGCGGCAGCATGCTTGGCCGGGTCGTCGCTGGCCGGTTCGAGGCGCCGATCCAGATCCTCGTGGCCGGCGATCCAGTGCAGGTTCGGGTGGTCGTTGCGCAACTGCGCGCAGCAACGCGCGCAGCGCGTCGATCTGCGCCTGCGTGTAAGCCTCGGTGAACGTCTGGTAGCGGCTGTCGCCCCAATGCGGATAGCGGCCGATGTTGACCAGCTCGATGCCGATCGAGCGCGGGTTGTAGCCGAACGTGTGGTTGGCGACGCGATTGTCGGCGACGAAGCGGAACACCTTGCCGTCGAGGTCGATGTAGTAGTGGCCGCTGTTGCCGGTCCGGGTGCCGGCGTAGTGGATGCGCTCGCCGAACTCGCGCGCCATCGTCATGTCCGGCAGTTCGGTGCAATGGATCACGACGAGGTCGATCGCCGATGACGGACGCGCGGCGAGGCGTTCCTCGTAGGGCAGCGGCCAGTCCTGGATCGCGAGTGCTGGCATTGAAGAGATTCCTGGAAACGAAACGGCGCGTGGTACGGGCGCGCGAGTATGGGCGCGTGTAAACCAACCTGTGGGCGCCTGAAAACCAACCACCGTTCGCCCTGAGGTATCGAAGGGTGAATGGTTCCGGTCGCCGTCGTTCATGGTTCGATACCTCACCACGAACGGCTACTTCACGGTTCGAACCCTCACCACGAACGGCTGGCATGGTCACGAATGCCTGGTTCATGGCCTGAACCCTTGCCACGAACGGTTGCACGCTCGCCAAATTGAAGCGTGCCGCTGTGGCAATGCTAGCATCGCGCGTTTCCCGTAAAGAGTTGCGCGCCCATGAAAGGTACGGTCATCCTCTCGCACGGTCTGGAAAGCGGACCGCAGGCGACCAAGGTCAGCGCGCTCGCCGAGGTCGCCGATGCGCTCGGCTGGGCCAGCGTGCGTCCCGACTATCGCGACATCGACGCGCGGCGCGACCTGCGCGCGATCGACGCGCGGATCGCGCGCGCTGCTCGAACACACGCCGGCCGAGGGCCGCGTCGTGTTTGCCGGATCGAGCATGGGCGCGTTCGTCTCCGGTTTCGCCTCGATCGAGCGCGCCTGCGACGGCCTGTTCCTGCTCGCGCTGCCGGTCGCGATTCCGGGTTATCGCGCATCGCGTTCGCCGCGGCATCGGTGCCGACTCACGCTGGTGCACGGCTGGCACGACGAAGTGTGTCCGGTCGATGCGACGATCGAGTTCGCGCGCGAGCGCGGCGCGACCTTGCATCTGGTCGACGACGACCATCGCCTCGGCGCGCACGTCGACTTCTGCGCGGATGTGTTCCGCCGTTTCCTCGCGGAGCTCGGACTGACATGCCCGGTCTGTTTGCGACCTGCCCGAAAGGGCTCGAACTGCTGCTCCGCGACGAACTGCGCGCGCTCGGCGCCGCAGGACGCGCACGAGGCGCTGGCCGGCGTGCATTTCAGTGGAACGCTTGAACTGGCGTATCGCGCCTGCCTGTGGTCGCGGCTGGCGAGCCGCATCCTGCTGCACATCGCCGAATTCGACGCGGCCGATGCCGATGCGCTGTATGCGGGCAGTGCAGTCGATCGACTGGTCCGACGCACCTCGCCGACGACGGCACGTTCGCGATCGACGCGGTGTCAGCAGCGCGAGCGCGCTGCATCACACGCAGTACATCGCGTTGCGCAGCAAGGACGCGACTCGTCGACCAGTTCCGCGAGCGCACCGGCGACGCGCCCGAATGTCGATGTCGAGCGACCGTCGATCCGCATAAACGTTCGCCTCCACAAGGATCGTGCGACCGTTTCGCTCGATCTCTCCGGCACGCCGCTGCACCGACGCGGCTGGCGGCAAGGGCAGGGCGATGCGCCGCTGAAGGAGAACCTGGCCTGCGCGATGCTGCTGCGCGCGGGCTGGCCGGCGGTGTTCGCGGCGGGCGGCGCGCTGGTCGATCCGATGTGCGGCGCCGGCACCTTGCTGATCGAAGGCGCCCTGATGGCGGCCGACGTCGCGCCGGGTCTGCAGCGCGAGTATTTCGGCTTTCTCGGCTGGCGCGAGCACGACGCGGCGGTCTGGGACGGCGTGCTCGGCGAAGCGCGCGCGCGCGCCGACACGGGCCTGCGCGCGCTGCAGCCGGTGTTCTTCGGCTACGACCACGATCCGCATGTGCTGAACGAGGCCAAGCGCAATGCGCAGGCGGCCGGGGTCGCCGGCTTCGTGCATCTCGCGCGGCAGTCGGTCGAACACCTGAAGCGGCCGGGCGGCGATGACGCGGCGCCGGGCCTGGTGATCTGCAATCCGCCGTACGGCGAACGCCTCGGCGAGCGCGCGCAGCTCGGCGCGCTCTATCGCGCGCTCGGCGAGCGCCTGCGTACGGAGTTTGCCGACTGGCGCGCGGCGATCATCGTCTCCGACGACGAACTCGGTCACGCGCTCGGCCTGCGCGCGGACAAGCGCTACGTGCTCTACAACGGCGCGCTGGAATGCAAGCTTGTTGACGTTCGATCTCGGCGCCGCGAGCGCGCCGCGCGAACGCGTCGTGCGGCCGTTGTCGGAAGGCGGCCAGGCGGTCGCGAACCGCATCGTCAAGATCGCAGCGGCATCTGCGCAAACGCTTCGCGCGCGAAGGCATTGCCTGCTACCGCATCTACGATGCGGATCTTCCCGAATACGCGGCCGCGATCGACGTGTACACGGTGATCGGCCGCGACGTTTCCACGGCGCAGACCGAAGCGTTCCCGCAAGTCTGGCTGCACGTGCAGGAATACGCGCCGCCGGCCGATATTCCCGAGCAGGTCGCGCGCGATCGCCTGCGCGATCTGGTGCGCGCGGCCGGCGTTGCGCTCGAGGTTCCGCGCGAGCGCATCGCAGTGAAGACGCGCTACCGCGCCAAGGGCGGCTCGAAGTACGGCCGCTTCGATCAGCGCAACGAGTTCCTGCTGGTCGAGGAGGGCGGCCTCAGGCTGCGCGTGAACCTGTTCGACTATCTCGACACCGGGCTGTTTCTCGATCATCGCCCGGTGCGCGCGCGCATCCGCGAGATCGCGCGCGACAAGCGCTTCCTGAACCTGTTCTGCTACACGGCGACTGCCAGCGTGCATGCGGCGGTCGGCGGCGCGCGTTCGACGACCAGCGTCGATCTGTCGGCGACGTATCTGGAATGGGCCGCGCGCAACTTCACCCTGAACGGATGCACCGGCGAGAAGCATCAGCTGGTCCAGGCCGACGTGCTGGAATGGCTGCGCCACGACCACGGCCGCTACGACCTGATCTTCGTCGATCCGCCGACGTTCTCCAACTCCAAGCGCGCCGAAGATTTCGACGTGCAGCGCGATCATGCCGAACTGCTCGCGTTGTGCAGCGAGCGGCTCGCGCCGGAGGGCGTGATCGTGTTCTCGAACAACTCGCGGCGCTTCACCCTCGACGCCGGATTGCAGCAGACGTTCGAGGTGCGCGACATCACCGCGGCGACGATTCCGTTCGACTTCGTGCGCAATCCGCGCATCCATCGGTGTTACGAATTGCGTCGGCGCTGAGGCAACGGTTGGGCCGGAGCGCGCGGGCCCTGCGGAGACGCACGGCGCATGGCCCGTTTGGCATTACATTTTCCGGGTGTTTTTCGGCTCGGATTTCAGTCGCGATTCAGCCGCAGCACGTCAGCATGCCGTCCATGTTCGACGAGGTGGAAACATGCGCAACACGGTTCGCTTGGCGGTGGTTGGGTTGCTGGTTGCCGCAGGGTTTGCGCTGGCACCAGCGGCTTTTGCGCGCGGTCACGTCAGCATGGGTGTCAACATCGGTTTGCCCGGTTTGAGTCTCGGCTATTCCGACTGCCGCCACTGCTATGGCGGGGGTTACTACGGTGGTGGTTACTACGGCGGCCTATTCCGGGTACTACGCACCCGCGCCGGTCTACTACGCGCCGACCCGGTGTACTACGGGCCTGCCTACTACGGCGCCGCGTACGACAGCTACCCGGTGTACCGCTCGTCGTACTACAACGGTCGCGGCCACTACGACTCCGACCGCCACGAGCCGTTCACCATGACCGCGACAACGGTCGTCGCGCCAGCTATTACGATCGCGGCGGCTACCGCCACTGATCGACCGGTCAAACACTGGCAGCGCCCCTCCCCCTTCCGCGCTGTCAGTGTTTCCGCCCCGCGACGATTTCCCCTGATCGTCGCGGGGTTTCTTTTTTCCGGAGCCCTGCGAAGCGCCCGTTCTTTGCAGGGAACCGGGGCTGCGAGCGGACAAAATCGTGGATGAGCCTTGCGTGGGGTTATGATGGCGCGCTTTATTCGAGATTTGGCGTCAGCATGAGCGATGATTCGAGGCGTTCCAGCACCATGGGCAAGAGCGACATGCCGGCGACGTGGACTTTTTTTCGCCAATGGCTGAAGAATCCGCGCGCGATGGCAGCGGTGGCGCCATCGAGCCGGCAACTCGCGCGGCAGATGGTTGCGCAACTCCCGCCCGGCGCGCAGCGGGTCGTGGAACTTGGCGCCGGCACCGGCGTGTTCACCCGCGCGCTGCTCGAGCACGGCATCGCTCAGCGCGAGTTGCTGGTCCTCGAACTCAATACCGAACTCTACGGCCTGTTGCGCCAGCAGTTTCCGCAATCGCGAGTCATCAATGGCGATGCCTGCGATCTGGACGAGATCGTCAAGACCTCCGGATTCTCCCGAGCCAAGCGGTGTCGATGCGGTGGTCAGCGGCTTGGGCTTCCTCGCCATGCCACGGCCGCTGCAGAAGAAGATCCTGGCGGCAGTGTTTGCCGTGCTCGGGCCCGATCGGCCGCTGATTCAGTTCACCTACGGCCCACTCAGCCCGGTGCCGCGCGACCTGCTCAACGAGCTTGGCCTCAGCATGCGCCGCGCGGGCATTGCCTGGAAGAATGTTCCGCCGGCGACGGTATACGTCTATACACGCAGCCGTTCGACGTCGGTGCATGCGGTTCGCGTTGACAACGCGGCCTGATTCCCCGTGCGCATGAGAGCGCAGCCGTTGCGTAACGGCGTCGCGCTATCATGCGTTTCGAGCATACGCGATCCTGAGGAAATGCCGTGGCTGAGACACCGAATCCCGATTGGATGAACCAGTGGCAGGCGCTTGCGCGCCAGTACGCCAACAACTGGCAGAACGCAGCCGCAAGGCGCCGCGGCCGCGCCGCAGGCAGGTGGTTCGACACCGGGGTTCGAGCAGTGGTCCCGGTTGTTTGCGCCCGGCGCAGGCAGTCAGGGAGAAACCATCGAGCGCCTCGTCGACAGTACCAAGAGCTATGCGACTTACATGCAGTCGTTGTTCGCGGCGGCCACCGCGAATGCGCAGGGCGGCAACGTGCCATGGGGCAATGCATTCGCGCAGGGCTTCGCAAGTCCCGCCGGCGGGAGCGCACCGCTATTCGAGCATCCGGCTGCGCGTGCCTGGCGTGAAATGGCCGGCGCAGGTCGGCGCATGACTTCGCGCCGTTCGCGAGTGCGCTGCAGGCGCCGCCGGCCGCTGATCTGGGCGAACTCAAGGCGTGGCTCAAGCTGCCGGCGTTCGGGTCCTCGCGTGAACAGCAGGAGCACTACCAGAAGACGGCCGTGGCCGCGGTCGAATACCAGGAACAGATGAATCGCTACAACGCGCTGATGCTGAAGGCGAGCCAGCGCGGCTTCGAACTGTTCGAGGGCAAGCTCGCCGAGCGCGAGCAGCCGGGACGCCAGATCGAATCGTTGCGCGCGCTCTACGACCTGTGGGTCGATGCGGCCGAGGAAGGCTATGCCGAGATCGCGCTTGTCGGCGGAATTTCGCGAGGTGTACGGCGCGTTGGTCAACGCGCAGATGCGTGTGCGTTCGCTGGTCCAGCAGGAAGTCGAGCGCATCGGCACCGATCTCGGCATGCCGACGCGCAGCGAGGTCAACAGCATCGGCGAACGCCTGCAGGCGTTGCGCCGCGAGGTGCGTGCGCGCGGCGACGATTCGCTGGCTGGCGAAGTCGCCGCGCTGCGCGAGGAGTTTGCGGCGCTCAAGGGTCACGCGAAGCGCGCGCAACGCGACACCGAAGTCGTCGAGCCGCGCACGTGCCGAGGCACCGCGCAAGGCGCCTGCGACCGCAGGCGCGCAGCCCCGGCCAAGTCCAAGGCAGCGAAAAAGGTGCCAGCGGCAGCGAGAACACGACTATCGAAGAAGCGGGCGACGAAGCCGGCTGCTCCGACCAAGTCGGCTCGCCCTGCGACCGCGAAGAAAACCGTCCGGCGCGCAACCGCCGAACCGGTAAAGACAATGCCGGCGACGCCGACTTCGGGCGCGCGGAATTTCGCGTCGCGCATCGCCAGAGTTCGCCAATGCCTCGCTCGGAGCGTCGCGCGCACGCGCGCATCAGCCGGACAAGCGCGCCAAATCCAGATCAGCGAAGACGCGCTGAGCGCATAGGGAGGACGCATGATGGGCCCGATCAAGATCGACCCGGTGCGCGCGCTCGATGAAGCGCTGACGATGCAACGCAAGCTCGCCGCCGGCGCTGCAGACGCTGCGCAACGTGGACGATGTCCACTTCGGCGTGACCGACAAGGAAGAGGTCTACCGCGAGGACAAGCTCGTCGTCTACCGCTTCAAGGGCGACAAGCCGCCGACCGCGAAGGTGCCGATCCTGATCGTCTACGCGCTGGTCAATCGGCCGTACATGGTCGATCTGCAGGACGATCGCTCGCTGGTCAAGAACCTGCTCGCGCGGGGCGAGGACGTGTACCTGATCGACTGGGGCTATCCGGATCGCGCCGATCGCTGGCTGACGCTCGACGACTACATCAACGGCTACATCGCGCGCTCGGTCGATGCGGTCGCCAAGCGCACTGGCGTCGAGCAAGATCAACCTGCTCGGCATCTGCCAGGGCGGCGCGTTCTCGCTGTGCTTCGCGGCGATGCATCCGGACAAGGTCAAGAACCTGATCACGATGGTCACGCCGGTCGATTTCCACACGCCGGAGAACATGCTGTCGAACTGGACGCGCGGGATGGACGTCGACCTGTTCGTCGACACGCTCGGCAACGTGCCGGCCGATCTGATGAACCGGTGCTACCTGATGCTGAAGCCGATCCGGCTGAACCAGCAGAAGTACATCGGCCTGGTCGACATCCTCGACGACAAGGTCGAGCTCGAGAATTTCCTGCGCATGGAAAAGTGGATCTTCGATTCGCCCGACCAGGCCGGCGAGGCGTTCCGCCAGTTCATCAAGGACTTCTACCAGGGCAACAAGCTGGTCAAGGGCGGCCTGAAGATCGGCGACGCACGAAGTGCATCTGGGCAACATCACGATGCCGGTGCTGAACATGTTCGCCGAGCAGGATCACCTGGTGCCGCCGTCGGCGTCGCGCGTGCTCGGCGAGCACGTCGGCACCAAGGACTACACGCAGATCGCGTTCCGTGGCGGCCACATCGGCATCTACGTGTCGGGTCGCGCGCAACGCGAAGTGCCGTCCGCGATCCACGACTGGCTGGCCAAGCGCGCAAGCTGACGCTGCATGTTCCTGCAGGAGCGCAGCCCTGTGCGCGATCGGCGTTCGAGGAATGCCGCGGCGCTGTCGCCCATGGTGCGGCTCCTGCAAATAGCCGATCGCCGCGATTCCGCGTGAAACCGCGACGAAAGCCCGATTGCGGCATGCTGCCGCCCTTTTTGAAGCGAGCGAACGTCATGAACGATGTCCTGTTTGTGCTGCACGGAGTCACGCTGACGCCGTGGAAGCTGATCGGCTTGACCGGCGCGTTCCTGTTCACCGCGCGCTGGTTCGTGCAGCTGTACGCGACGAAAAAGCTCAAGCGCGTGGTCATGCCGATGTCGTTCTGGTATCTGTCGATCATCGGCAGCGCGATGACGCTCGCGTACTTCATCTGGGGCAAGAACGATTCGGTCGGCATCATCGGCAATGCGTTCCCGATGTTCGTCTCGGTCTACAACGTCTCGTGCACCTGCGCCATCAGCGGCCGGAACGGGTTGCGCCGGGCGGCTCCGAGGAAAGCTGAGCTGCTCTTCGTAGCGAGCGCTGCAAGCGCGAGCCGAGCCGCGACGGCTTCGGTGCTCGTCGCGGCTGCGCCGCTCCTGCGAGAAGCCGCGTATTGCGCTTGCTCGAATCTATTCCGGATCGTAGTCGAGATTCGACGCGAGCCAGCGTTCCGCTTCGGCAAGCGTCCAGCCCTTGCGCTGCGCGTAGTCTTCGACCTGTTCCTTGCCGAGGCGGCCGACAACGAAATACTGGCTGCGCGGATGCGCGAAATACCAGCCTGACACGGCGGCAGCGGGATACATCGAAAAGCCTTCGGTCAGCTCGATGCCGGCGTTCGCGGTCGCATCGAGCAAACGGAACAGCGTTTCCTTCTCGGTGTGGTCCGGGCATGCCGGATAGCCCGGCGCCGGGCGGATGCCGCGGTATTTCTCGCCGATCAAGTCGTCGTTGCCGAGCGCCTCGTCGGGCGCGTAGCCCCAGAATTCGCGGCGCACGCGCTCGTGCAGGCGTTCGGCGAATGCCTCGGCGAGACGATCGGCGAGCGCCTTGAGCAGGATCGAGGAATAGTCGTCGTAGTCGCGCTGGAAGCGTTCCAGGTGCGCTTCGATGCCGATGCCGGAGGTCACCGCGAAGCCGCCGACGTAATCGCGCGACGCCCGAGTCCTTCGGCGCGACGAAATCGGCCAGGCAGAAATCCGGACGCTCGACGGGTTTGTCGACCTGCTGGCGCAGGAAGTGCAGGGTCGCGAGGGCTCGAGTCGCTCGCCTGCCGGGCGTGCGGAATCAGCTCGATGTCATCGCCGACGCTGTTCGCCGGCCACAAGCCGATCACCGCGCGCGCGGTCAGCCATTTTTCCTGGATGATCTTGTCGAGCATCGCGCGTGCGTCGGCGTAGAGCTCGGTCGCCTGCGTGCCGACGATGTCGTCGCTCGAGGATCGCCGGAAAGCGCCCGCTGAGTTCCCACGCGCTGAAGAACGGCGTCCAGTCGATGTATTCGGCGATTTCGGCGAGCGGGTAATCGTCGAACACCGTGATGCCGGGCTTGACCGGCTTCGGCGGCGTGTAGTCGTCCCAGTCGCCATCGAATTTTTGCGCGCGGGCCTTTTCGAGCGAGACCAGTCGCTTCTGCGCCGCTGCGATCCTTGTGGCGCTCGCGGATCTCGGCGTATTCGGCGCGGATCTTCGCCATGAACGCGTCGACGAGTTCCTTCGTGATCAGCGACTGCGCGACGCCGACCGCGCGCGACGCATCCTTCACCCAGACGCAGGGCGACTTGTAGTGCGGCTCGATCTTCAGCGCGGTGTGCGCGCGCGAGGTGGTCGCGCCGCCGATCAGCAGCGGCAGGTGGAAATTCTGGCGCTGCATCTCGCGCGCGACGTGGCTCATTTCCTCGAGCGACGGCGTGATCAGGCCGGACAGGCCGATCATGTCGGCCTTCTCGGCGATCGCGGTATCGAGGATCTTCTGCGCCGGCACCATCACGCCGAGGTCGATCACCTCGAAGTTGTTGCAGCGGAGCACGACGCCGACGATGTTCTTGCCGATGTCGTGCACGTCGCCCTTGACCGTCGCCATCACGATCTTGCCGTTCGATTTGCGCGGTGTCGCCGGTGCGCAGCTTCTCCGCCTCGATGAACGGCAGCAGGTAGGCGACCGACTTCTTCATCACGCGCGCCGATTTCACGACCTGCGGCAGGAACATCTTGCCGGCGCCGAACAGGTCGCCGACGACGTTCATGCCGTCCATCAGCGGACCTTCGATCACGTCGAGCGGGCGCGGGCTGAGCTGGCGCGCTTCCTCGGTATCGACCTCGACGAACGCGTCGATGCCGTGCACGAGCGCATGCGCCAGGCGCTCGCGGATCGGCAGCGCGCGCCAGGCGAGACTCTCGACGACGACTTCGCCTTTCTTCGAGCGGTAGCGCTCGGCGATTTCGAGCAGGCGCTCGGTCGCGTCCGCGCGCCGATTGAGCACGACGTCCTCGACGCGCTCGCGCAGTTCCGGATCGAGTGTGTCGACGATCGGCAATGCGCCGGCGTTGACGATGCCCATGTCCATGCCGGCGCGGATCGCGTGATACAGGAACACCGCGTGGATCGCCTGGCGCACGGTCTCGTTGCCGCGGAACGAGAACGACACGTTGGAGACGCCGCCGGAGACATGGCAGTGCGGCAGGGTCTGCTTGATGATCCGCGTCGCCTCGATGAAGTCGACCGCGTAGTTGTTGTGTTCCTCGATGCCGGTCGCGATCGCGAAGATGTTCGGATCGAAGATGATGTCTTCGGGCGGGAAAGTCGAGGCGCTCGGTGAGCAGTCTTGTAGGCGCGCGTGCAGATTTCCACCTTGCGCGCGCAGGTGTCGGCCTGGCCTTGTTCGTCGAACGCCATCACGACCGCGGCGGCGCCGTAGCGCAGCACCTTGCGTCGCGTGCTCGAGGAACACCTCTTCGCCTTCCTTCAGCGAGATCGAATTGACGACGCCCTTGCCCTGCAGGCAGCGCAGGCCGGCCTCGATCACGCTCCACTTCGACGAATCGACCATCACCGGCACGCGCGCGATGTCCGGCTCCGACGCGATCAGGTTCAGGAAGCGCACCATCGCGGCTTCCGAATCGATCAGGCCCTTCGTCCATGTTCACGTCGAGGATCTGCGCGCCGTTCTCGACCTGCTGGCGCGCGACCACGACCGCCTCGTCGTAGCGTTCTTCCTTGATCAGTTTCTTGAACTGCGCGCTGCCGGTGACGTTGGTGCGCTCGCCGATGTTGACGAACAGCAGCTCGGGCGTGATGACCAGCGGTTCGAGGCCGGAGAGGCGGGTGTGGCGGAGTGTTGCGTTCATCGTTGTTGGGTGGGGTCCTTCGATTCTCGTTTGCGTCGCGATGAGGGAAACTCGCCGAGGATGCCGTTCGCCCTGAGGTAACGAAGGGCGATCTTCGCAGTCGGCGGAGTGTCGCAACCGTTCGTGCTTCGATATCTCGGCACGAACGGTCTGAGGGCTTCGTCTCTGTCGGATTTGAAAATTTCGTGTGGGTCGAATGTGAAAGTCTGGTCCGTGTCCAGTTGCTAAGCGGCTATCCCGATTGGTTGGGGCAGCGCGCGCGGCGCGACGCCGCGACCGCATCCGCGATCGCCTTGATGTGCGCCGGTGTCGTGCCGCAGCAGCCGCCGACGAGATTGACCAGTCCGCTGCGCGCGAACTCGCCGATCATCGCCGCCATGTGCTCCGGCGTTTCGTCGTATTCGCCGAATGCATTCGGCAAGCCCGCGTTCGGATGCGCGCTGACGTAGCAGTCGGCGACCTGCGCGAGCACGTCGACGTACTGGCGCAGTTCCTTCGCGCCGAGCGCGCAGTTGAGACCGATCGACAGCGGCCGGCCGTGCGCGACCGAGGCGTAGAACGCCTCCGCGGTCTGGCCGGACAGCGTGCGTCCGGAGAGGTCGGTGATCGTGCCGGAGATCATCACCGGCAGACGCGCGCCGCGCGCCTCGAATTCCTCCTCGATCGCGAACAGCGCGGCCTTCGCGTTCAGCGTGTCGAAGATCGTCTCGACCATGATCGTGTCGGCGCCGCCGTCGATCAGGCCCGCGGTCGCTTCGCGATAGGCGACGCGCAGTTCCTCGAAGCTCGTGTTGCGAAAGCCGGGATCGTTGACGTCCGGGCTGATCGACGCGGTGCGGCTGGTCGGCCCGAGCACGCCGATCACGAAGCGCGGCTTGTCGGGCGTCTTGCGCGTCGGCCGCATCGCAGCAGGCGCGCGCGAGGCGCGCGCCTTCGCGATTGAGCTCGTAGACCAGGTGTTCGAGGTGATAGTCGGCCTGGCTGATCGACGTCGAATTGAACGTGTTGGTCTCGACCAGATCCGCGCCGGCATCGAGATACGCGCTGTGGATCGCGCCGATCACGTCCGGGCGCGTCAGCGTCAGCAGATCGTTGTTGCCCTTGAGGTCGTGGCCCGGCTGCGCCACGGGATCGCGCGACGGCTCGTGCTGGCTGTCGAAGCCGTGCGGCGAAGCGCTCGCCGCGGTAGTCGGCTTCCTCCAGATTGTAGCTCTGCACCATCGTGCCCATCGCGCCGTCGATGACGAGGATGCGGCGCGCCAGCGCGTCGAGCAGCGCTGCGGCGCGGTCGGGATGGAGACAGGGCAAGCGGGATGCTCATGGTTTCCTCGCCAAGCAGACTCAAGACTTCGAAATGCGGCGGTCGGCGCTCGCGGGTCAGGCGTTCGCAGGCGATGACCTCGAGCTTGGCCTTGCGCGCGAACTCGCGCAGTTCATCGACGCGTGAAGCCGAGATTGCGGTGCTCGAACGGCTCGACCGCGGTGCGATGCGCGTGGCGCCCGAGCGTCGCGGCGAGCACGCGGCCGCCGCGGCGCAGCACGCGCGCGGCCTCCGCGATCACCGCGGCGGGCTTTTCGCTGTAGGTCAGGGCGTGCATCAGCAACACCAGATCGAAGCTCGCCGCCGGAAAATCGAGCGCGTGCATGTCGCCGATGCGCACGTCGACGTTCGCGAACGGCTTGCAGGCGCTTGCGCGCGGCATCGACGACGCGCTCGCTGGCATCCACGCAGACGATCGAGCGCGCATGCGGCGCGAGCAGCTCGGCGAGCACGCCGTCGCCGGAGGCGACATCGAGCACGTCGCCGGTTTCGACCAGCTGGGTCATGCCGCGCGCGAGCGTTTCCCAGGTGCGGCCCGGGCGAGTAGTGGCGCTCCATGTCGCCGGCGACGGTGTCGGCCCAGCCTTCGGCGCGCGCGCGTTTGGCGAGCGCGGCGGGCAGGCGGCGTTCGTCGTCGCGCAGCAGCGCGTCGTCGACGCTTTCCTTCAGCGCGTGCAGCAGCGCGCGCTTCCTTCGGTATCGAGCTCGCCGTTGTAGCGGTAGTACGACGACACGCCGGCGCGGCGATCGCGCACGAGGTCGGCTTCCTTCAGCTTCGCCAGATGCGTCGACACGCGCGGCTGGGCCAGGCGCAGCACGGAGGAAAGTTCGGCGACGGTCAGTTCCTCGCGCTCGAGCAGGGCGAGCAGGCGCACGCGGGTCGGGTCGGAAAGCAGGCGCAGCAGCGCCGAGGTCGCGGCGAGATCCAAGATTTATCCTTTCATCTTGATTGAAAGATGGATGTGCAGCGTAGCGATGCGACCGTGCTGCGTCAATGCGCAGCGGTGGCGCCGCGCCGGGCCGAGACGGTATCCTTGGCCCATGCATGCGATTCTCCTTCGTTTCGCGCGCTGCTGAGGCGCTGCGTGATCGGGCTGCCGCTCGTTCGCGTTGCCTGCGCGTCGTCATCGGCCGGCGCGATCGAAGACGCGGAACTTGCGAAGTTCTGGACGCCGGATGCACTGCACGTTCCGTATCGCGCGATCGACGACCGCCGGCCGGCGCGACCGCGAACTGCTGCCGCTGATCGTGTTCCTGCACGGCGACTGGCAGGACGGCACCGACAACGAATCGCAGCTCGCCGGCTACGGCAACGGCTCGCTGGAGCTGGTCGACGCGGCGCGCGACGGCGCACGTGCCGCTGGTCTACATCGCGCCGCAGACGACCGGCGCGTACTGGCCGCCGGATCGCGTCGTCGCGGTCGTGCGCGATGCGCTCGCGCGCTGGCCGATCGATCCGCGGCGGATCTATCCTGACCGGCATTTCCGATGGCGGCACCGGCGTCTGGGATGCGCTGAAGGCCTACCCGCGCTGTTTCGCCGCCGGCGTGCCGATGTCGGGCATGACCGAACTGGCGGGACTTGGCGATCGATCCGTGACGTCCCGCAATGGGTCTTCCACGGCGCCGAGGACGACGACACCGAATGTCGAGACCGGCTACGACGGCGCGATGGTCGGCTCGCGCGCGGTCGTGCGTGCGCTGCGCGAGATGGGCGGCACGCCGCGCTACACCGAGTACGCGGGCGAGAAGCACGTGATCTGGTCGCGTGCCTATGCCGAGGACGCGTTGCTGCCGTGGATGCTCGATCAGCGCGTTGCGCGGCGAAGCCGTGCGATTTCGCGGCGCTCCGCGCGCTGATGCGGCGGAACCGCTAAAATCCACTGCATTGCACGACCCCTCAATTCGTCGTCATCCCGGCGAAGGCCGGGATCCAGTTGATCGTTCCTCAGGCAAAACTGGATTCCGGCCTTCGCCGGGATGACGGACGGTGCGGGTGTCGGCACCTGCCATCATGCCGAGGAGTTCCCATGGATTTCCGTTACACCGAAGACCAGCTCTCGATCCAGGCCATCGCGCGCGATTTCGCGCAGAAGCGCATCGCGCCGGTCGCGGCCGAGTTCGATCAGTCCGGCGAGTTTCCGCTGGCCAACATCCGCGAGATGGGCCAGCTCGGCCTGATGGGCATCGAGGTGCCGGAGGAATACGGCGGCGCCGGCATGGACACGATCGCGTACGCGCTGGCGATGATGGAGATCGCGACCGCCGACTGCGCGCACTCGACGATCATGTCGGTCAACAACTCGCTGTACTGCAACGGCATCCTCAAGTACGGCAGCGAGGAGCAGAAGCAGAAGTACGTGCGCGCGATCGCGACCGGCGAGGCGATCGGCGCCTATGCGCTGACCGAACCGCAGTCCGGTTCCGACGCCTCGGCGATGCACACGCGCGCGACGAAGAACGCGAACGGCGACTTCGTCATCAACGGCAAGAAGAGCTGGATCACCTCCGGCCCGGTCGCGAAGTACATCGTGCTGTTCGCGATCACCACGCCGGGCATCGGCGCCAAGGGCGTGTCCGCGTTCATCATCGACACCGCGCGGCCCGGTTTCCATGCCGGCAAGACCGAACCGAAGCTCGGCATCCGCGCCTCGGCGACCTGCGAGATCGAGTTCAGCGACTACGTGTGCCCGGCCGCCGACCTGCTCGGCGCGGAAGGCAAGGGCTTCGGCATCGCGATGGGCGTGCTCGACGCCGGCCGCATCGGCATCGCCTCGCAGGCGGTCGGCCTGTCGCCGCGCCGCGTACGAGGCGAGCCTCGCCTGGACGCGCGAGCGCAAGGCGTTCGGCCAGCCGATCGGTTCGTTCCAGATGATCCAGTCGAAGATCGCCGACATGAAATGTCGCCTCGATGCGGCGACGTTGCTGGTGCTGCGCGCCGCGTTCGCGAAAGGCGAGGCTGACAAGAACGGCGGTCGTTTCAGCACGGAAGCCGCTGTCGCCAAGTTGTTCGCGTCGGAAGCGGCGATGTTCATCACCCACCGGCGGTGCAGATCCACGGCGGCATGGGCTATTCGAAGGAAATGCCGCTGGAGCGTTATTTCCGCGATGCGAAGATCACCGAGATCTACGAGGGCACCAGCGAGATCCAGCGCCTCGTGATCGCGCGCAACGAGACTGGCGTGCGGTAATTTTGAAGTAGGTTGGGCTGAAAGAAGTGACTGCTTTGCGCCGTACTTCAGCCAATGCCGAAGGCAACGCGAATTTTGTAGCCCGACAACAACCGTTCGCCCTGAGCGTAGGCCCGACGGGCCGAAGTCGAAGGGCCGAAGTCGAAGGGCAGCCCTTCGACTTCGTTGCGCTACGCTCAGGGCGAACGGCTGGACGCAAGGGCGCTCGTGGCTGAGATACAGCGCAGATCAGGAGAAGTTGTGCCCAACGTCTTCGATGGCGTTGGGGTTAGCTCACATCAACCTTAGCTCTGCGAGCTGTAAGGCTGCTACTCAACATACCCGACGACCATCACGCGCTTCCCATAGCGCAACTGCTCATACGCATCTTCCGGCGGCGACACGAGTTCGACACGCGCGAAGCCGACCTTGCGCATGATCCAGAACAGCGCTTCGAGGCTCGGCACCAGGCAGATGCCGGTGGTGCTCGCTTCCGGGCCGTGGGTGTCGTCGGTTTCGTCGATGATGCCGAACGAGCCCTTGAGCGGACGCACGAAACGGTAGCTGCCGTAATCGACCATGCCGGTCATGCCAGGCACGATCTGGGTTTCGACGACGCACATGTGGCGGGTCAGCGCGCGTGCCTGGCGCAGTGCGCCGATCGGATTTTCGAGGTGGTAGATCAGGCCGAGCATCAGGACCAGGTCGAACTGGCCGAGCTTGGCCGGTTCCAGTGCGTGCACGTCCGATTGTGCGACACGCAGTTTCGACAGGTTCAGCGCGTCGCGGATCAGCGTGGTGTCGGCGACATGTTCGGCGCGCGCGTCGATCGCGAGCACGTCATCGGCGTTCCACGCGGCGAGCTTGGTCGCGAACCAGCCTTGATGGCAGGCGATGTCGATCGCGTTGTGTCCGGCGAGCGTGTCGCCGAAACGCGCGTCGACGACCTGCTTCAGCATCGCGAGGCGGGTTTCGTGGATCTGGTCGAGCGCGCCGTCGTCGTAGGTCGAGGTGACCTTGCCGCTGGGCAGATGGAAGCGGTAAAACCAGGTCTTGTCGAGGATGCGTTGTTCGATCGCGCTCATTGCGGCAGGGCTCGGGGGACAAACCGCAATTCTAGCGGGTCGCGCGCGCCGAGTCGGCTATTGCGCCGGTTGCAGTTGCGCCGGCAGCGGCTTGAGGCCCATTGCCGTGCGGTAGCGTGCATACAAGGTCTGCACCTTGGCGACGTATTCCTGCGTCTCGACGTACGGCGGCACGCCGTTGTATTGGGTGACCGCGCCAACGCCCGCGTTGTAGGCGGCCGCGACCAAGGTGAGGTCGCTTTCGTAGCGGGTCTGCAGGGATTTCAGCAGTCGCGCGCCGGCCATGATCGATTGCTTCGCGGAGAACGGATCCTTGACGCCGTAATCGCCGATCACCTCCGGCATCAGCTGCATCACGCCTTTTGCGCCCTTGTCCGACACGGCGTTCGCGTCGTAGGCGCTCTCGGCATGCGCGATCGCATGCAGCCACGCTTCGTCGACGCCGGTTGCCCTGCGCGGCAGCCTTGAACTCTTTTCTGAATTCTCCGGGCCGTGGCGCGCCGATCTTGCCGAGGCCGGCATGCGCGGGCGAGCCGGGCGGCGTCGCGACGGTGAATGCGAGCAGCTTGGTCGAGCCGGGCAGGTTACGCGTGCTGTAGACGATCTTGCCGTCCTGTTCGCGCTGGTACAGCGTTCCGTGGAAAACACCCATCGCACCCCAAAGGTTCGGTAGCGATGCCGCGTTGTCGTCGAGTTGTTTGGCGATGCATTCGGAATCGGGTTCCGGCGCGGTGGCGAGGCTGACGGTGCCGTCGCGAACGCAGCGATAGACCGTGCGCGATTGCGCAGCGGGCGCTAGCGCCAGCGCCATCATGATCAGTAGCAGGTGGTTCGCCAAGTGCGCCATTGCTGCGATTGTAGAGGCGGCTCCTGAACGGCCGGATGTGCGCGATAGCGGCGATACAGAGCTCTGTGGGAGCGGTGCAGCCCCTACAAGGCCGATCGTTGCGATTGCAGCGCTCTTGCCAGCGCTGGAGCTCAGATCGAGATGCCGAGGAAGAACGTGACGTCCTGCGCGTGGCGCGGAATCGCGTCTTCGACCAGACCGGCGCGC
This sequence comes from uncultured Gammaproteobacteria bacterium, assembly GCA_963720445.1. Lineage (GTDB taxonomy): Bacteria > Pseudomonadota > Gammaproteobacteria > Xanthomonadales > Rhodanobacteraceae > Dokdonella_A. The sequence goes on along the minus strand of CAVRFO010000003.1, from coordinate 194,316 downwards.
AAGGTCCAGCCGGCGCGTGCGTGCCAGGCGGATGACAGCGTCAGCGTGGCGGCGGATTGCAGGAATGGAATGGCCGAGGCGTACAGGCCGCGGTGCCATTGCAGCTGCGCGGCGACGTCCCAGCCGGGCAGCAGCACGTAGCCGATCGTCGCGTCGGCGAACGGTATCTGGCCACGTGCGCGTTGCGGCAGCAGGCGCGTATCGCCGCGTTGCATGACGCCGATGCGTGCGCCCCACGGCAGTCGCGTCAGCGCGTCGGTCGATTGCGCGGCGACCCACACGCTGAGGTCGGTTGCACGATCATCGACCAGCGGACTTGCGTGCGAAGTCGGCAGTTTGAGCGTGGCGCCGGCCAGCCATTCGTGGCCATCGGCGGGTGCGCGTACGGCGAGGTCGATCAGCAGCGGCGTGACGGCGCTCAGGTTGCGATCGAGCAGGATGCGGTCGGCGCCGCCGTCGTCGGAGAGGATCGTGTGGCCGTCGGTGCCGAGCCGGCCGCGGTCGCCGTTGCTGAAACCGAACGCGCGGTGGAAGTTCTCGATGAAGGAATCGAGGAAGCCCTTGCTGAAAGTCTCGCCGCCGAGCGTCGCGCGCAGCAGCCAGCGTCCGCCGAATGCGCGCGTGACCGCGACGCGCACTTCGTGGGTTTCGATGTCGTAGACGAGATGCTCGGGGGCCCGATCGAATGCGAGTTCGGTGTTGCTCGCTGCAAGCACCGCTTCAACGCGCCAACTGTCGGGAGCAGCGGCCGGCGGCGCGAACGGCAGGCCGCTCGCGGCCACGAATGGATTCGCGTCGCGATACAGCTGCCACGGCGCGACGCCGTAGCCGTCGACCGCTGCGGCGACGGAAGGCAATCCACACAGGACGAACGCTGCCGACAGCGCGGCGGCGAAGCGCCCGGTGTTGGCCGGGCGCTTCGTGTTGCGACTATCCGCGTGGGGTCGCACCGGAGCGGTTTCAGCCGCCGTGATCGTGGGCCGCTGCGGTCGCGGCCAGGGTGACCTCGGGTGATTCCATCTTGTCGCCGAGCAGACGCCGGACGATCACGTAGAACACCGGAATCAGCAGCACGCCGAGGAAGGTCGCGAACAGCATGCCGCCGATCACGCCGGTGCCGATCGCGTGACGCGCGTTGGCGCCGGCGCCGGTCGAGATCGCCAGCGGCAAGCACGCCGAGGATGAACGCGAACGAGGTCATCAGGATCGGGCGCAGGCGCAGGCGTGCCGCGTCGACGACCGCGGTGGCGAGATTGCGCCCGGCGCGTTGTTCGGCGACCGCGAACTCGACGATCAGGATCGCGTTCTTTGCGGCCAGGCCGATGATCGTTATCAGTCCGATCTTGAAGTACACGTCGTTGGTCAAGCCGCGGCGCCCATGTGGCGAGTACCGCGCCGAGCACGCCGAGCGGCACGACGAGCAGCACCGCGACCGGAATCGACCAGCTCTCGTAGAGCGCGGCGAGGCAGAGGAACACGACGAGGATCGATAGCGCGAACAGCATCGGCGCCTGGTTGCCGGAGATGATTTCCTGCAGCGACTGGCCGGTCCAGTCGTAGCCGAAGCCCTGCGGCAGATCCTTGGTGATGATGTCCTGCATCGTCTGCATTGCCTCGCCGGAGCTCTTGCCGGGGGCCTGCGAGCCGACGATCTCGATGGCCGAGTAGCCGTTGTAGCGGACCAGGTTGGGCGAACCCATCGTCCATTCGGTATGCACGACATTCGACAGCGGGATCATCGGTGCCGCCGCACCGCTGGCCGATGCACGGTTGCGTACTCGGCAGATAGAAACGCGATGAGCGCATCCGGGTTCATGCGGAACGGCGCGTCGGCCTGCATGTTCACGCGCAGCACGCGACCCTGATAGAAGAAGTCGTTCGCGTAGACCGGTGCGAGCATCAACTGGACGGCCGTATAGACGTCGGTGAGCGACAATCCCATCGACTGCGCCTGCACGCGGTCGACGGTCATCGCGAGCTGCGGCGTATCCGGCAGGCCGTTCGGGCGCACGCCGGTAAGCACGTCCTGGTTTCCTGCGCGGCCTTGCCGAGCAGCATGTTCTGCGCGTTGATCGAGCGCATCGTGACCAGCGCCGCTGCGATCCTGCAGGTACATGTCGAAGCCGCCGAACTGGCCCAGGCCGCGGATCGTCGGCAGGTTCACGACGAACGCCTGCGCGTCCTTGATGCCGCAGAAGAGCGCGCCATTGAGCTGCTGGATCAGATGTCAGTGGCCGTTGTCCTTGCGATCGTCCCAGGCTTGAAGCGGAAGAACGCCAGGCCGACGTTCTCGCCCTGGCCGACGAAGCTGAAGCCGGCGATCGCGAACACGCCGTCGACGGCGGGATTCTTGCGCGCGATGTCGGTGAGCTGGTCGCATGACCTCGTTGGTGCGCGTGATCGTGGCGCCGGTCGGCAACTGGACGATCGCCAGCGCGTAACCCTGGTCTTCCTCGGGCACGAAGCTGCCGGGCAGGCGCATGAACAGGAAGCCGCAGAGCACGACGACGACGAGGAACGCGCCCATCCACGCCGGCGCATGGCGGATCGCGCCGCGGATATGGCCGGTGTAGGTGCCTTGCGCGCCCAGTCGAAGAGCGGTTGAACTTGCGGAAGACGATGTTCTTGTGCTCTTCGTGCACCGGCTTGAGCAGCGTCGCGCACAGCGCCGGCGTGAACGCGAGCGCGAGGAACGCGGAGAAACGCGGTCGACAGCGCGATCGTCAGCGCGAACTGCCGGTAGATCGCGCCGACGCTGCCGCCTTGCATCGCGCTCGGGATGAACACCGCCATCAGCACGACCGCGATCGCGACGACGGCGCCGCTGATCTGGCCCATCGCCTTGCGCGTCGCGTCCTTCGGCGACAGGCCTTCCTCGCGCATGATGCGTTCGACGTTCTCGATCACGACGATCGCATCGTCGACGACGATGCCGATCGCCAGCACCATGCCGAACAAGCTGACAGCTGGTTGATCGTGAAGCCGACCGCCCACATGCCGAGGAAGCCGCCCATCAGCGCGACCGGAATCACCAGCGTCGCGATGATCGTGGCGCGGAAGTTCTGCAGGAACATCAGCATCACGAGGAACACGAGCACGATCGCCTCGATCAGCGTCTTGACGACTTCCTCGATCGAGATCGTGATGAAGTCGCGTGGTGTCGTACGGCACGAACCAGGACACGCCCGGCGGGAAGCTCGGCTGCAGTCTCGGTCAGCTTGGCCTTCACCGCCTTGGCGACGCCGAGCGCGTTCGCGCCGGTGATCAGCTGCACGCCGAAGCCGGCGACCGCCTGGCCGTTGTACATGACGCTGCTGGCCGTAGCTGAACGGGCCCGAGCTCGACGCGCGCGACATCCTTCAGGCGCACCGTGGTGCCGTCGCTGTTCGTGCGCAGCATGATGTTCTCGAACTGCTCGGGCGAGGTGAAGCGACCCTCGGCGATCACCGTCGCGGTGAAGCCGTTGCCCTCGGTCGCCGGCTCCGCGCCGATCGAGCCGGCGGCGACCTGCACGTTCTGCGCCGCGCACCGCGTTCAGCGCCTGCGCGGCGGACAGGCCGTAGCCGTGCAGCTTGTCCGGCATCGAGCCAGATGCGCATCGCGTATTCGGAGCCGAACTGGATCGTGCTGCCGACGCCGGGAATGCGCTGCGATCTGGTCGATCACGCGCGAGGCGAGCAGGTTGTTCGAGCGCATACGAATCGAGGCTGCCGTCGTCGGACTTGAGCATGCCGACCATCAGGAAGTCCGGCGTTCGCCTTGGACGACGACGACGCCCTGCTGCGTCACCTCCGCCGGCAGGCGCGGCGTCGCCAGCGAGACCTTGTTCTGCGTCTGCACCTGGGCGATGTCGGGATCGGTGCCGGGCTCGAACGTCAGCGTGATCGAGGCGCCGCCGTTCGCGCTCGAGGTCGAGCTGAAGTACAGCAGGTGATCGATGCCGGTGAGCTGCTGCTCGATGACCTGGGTCACGGTCTTTTCGACCGTCGCGGCATCCGCGCCCTGGTAGTTCGCGCTGACGACGACCTGCGGCGGCGCGATGGTCGGATACGACTCGATGCCGAGCGTCGTGGATCGCGATCACGCCGCCGAGCGTGATCAGGATCGCGATGACCCAGGCGAAGATCGGTCGATCGATGAAGAAATTGGGCATGTCTTGGGGATCCTTGTGCGCTCGTCCCTGATCGCGAAAAAGTCAGAATGCGGCCAGCTCGTTGCCGCACTGTTTTATATAAGGTCTAGTGCGCCGCTGCGGCTGATTCTTGTGCGTCGTTCTGCGGGCGGCGGCCGGCTGCCACGGCGACGCCTTCGCCGGCGCACCCGGTTTCACCTTCTGCACGCCCGAGACGATGATCTGGTCGCCATCGGCGAGGCCGTCGGTCACGATCCAGTTGTCGCCGCGCAAGGTATCGGCCTTGATCGCGCTTCTGCACGACCTTGCCGTCGCTGCCGACCACGAACACGTAGGCGCCGCTGCCGTCGCGCTGTACCGCGAGCTGCGACACCAGCCACGCGTGCTTGAGATCGCCGAGAGTCACGCGCACGTTGACGTACATGCCGGGCAGCAGCGCGTGTTGCGGATTGGGCACGATGCCGCGCAGGGTGACCGCGCCGGTCGCGGCATCGACCGCGGTGTCGGAGAAATCGAGCGTGCCGCTGTGTGCGTACGCGCTGCCGTCGGGCAGCAGCAAGTCGATCTTCGCCTTGTTCTGGCTCGAACAATTGCACGTTGCCGCTGGCTGCGGCACGGCGCACGGCGTCGAGCGTCGCCGATCGCCTGGCTGAAATTGACGTACAGCGAGATCGATCTGGTCGATCGTGGTGAGCAGGTCGCGTCGCCCTGACCGACCAATGCGCCTTCGGTGACCTGCTGCTGGCCCGCGCGACCGGAGATCGGCGCAATCACGTTCGCATAGCCGAGATTGATCTTCGCCGAGTCGACGTTCGCCTGTGCCTGCTTGACCGCGGCGGCCGCAGTGCGCTCGGCGGCGTCGGCGGTGTCGACGTCCGCTCTGGAAATGAGGCCCTTGGCACCGACCGAGCGCGCGCGCTCGGCGGCGACCTGGTTGTTCGTCCAGGTCGCCTGCGCCGCGGCGAGGTTCGCCAGTTGTGCATTCAGCGCGGCCTGCAAGGGCGCCGGATCGATCTTGAACAGGACCTGGCCTTCCTTGACGTCGCTGCCTTCGGTGTACACGCGTTTCTGCAGGACACCCGCGATGCGCGCGCGCACGTCGGCGCTGCGCACCGCCGACAGGCGGCCGACCAGATCCTGCACGCAGCGGCACGCTGGTCGCCTGTGCCGTCACCACGCCGACGTCCGGCGGCGGCATCTGGGGTTGGCCTTGCTGTGCGGATTTTCCGCAGCCCGTCGCCGCGACAATGAGCGAAACGAGACCGATGCCGGTCAGAACCCTATGCAACTTCATGCGGAAGCTTCCTGTTGGTCTTGTTGGTTCGCACCCATTCGATCGGGGGTGCGTGTGCTTTCCCTGTCCTGCGCGGGCGCGCCGGACAGGCGTCGAATGATTGTGTCACTGCAGCTTCGGCGAGTTGGTTCTTGATCGTATGGCGCGGATCTTCCTCTCAGCCCGGGATGTTCGCGCGGCCAGTTCAAGCAGACAATAGCGGCAGACGGGGCGACGCGATTGAAATGTACATTCAACGCGACGATTCGAGATGCATGGGCATGGCTTTCCAGCATTCTGCGTATGAGCGTCCGTGCTGCAGCGGCGCAGGCACATCCGCGGCGGCCGGCGATACTATACCGATCAGTACAAGATTGTCATCCACTTTTGCGAAGTCTTGCAAATCGTCGCCGCACGCTCGCGGACCGATGGTAATGAGCCGGCGGCGCCCGTCGCGCGCAACGACCCATCCATCGCAACAACAGGCCCTGCATGTGGATTCCACAGGTACCGCGGCGTATCCTTGAGAATTCGCAATTCCCCTCTCTTTCGGACCTCATCATGACCGCTCAAGGCGCCGTGTCCGGCACGCTCGTCGACTCGATTCTCGAGTACCAATCCTCCCGCCTGAATGGCGCGCCATTGCACGAGGCGCAGACCTTCACGACCCAGTTCCTGGGGCGCATCACGGCGGATGAACTGGGCGTGCGCAGCGCGGCCGATTGGTCGGCGCTGGTGTTGGGGGCGCTCGATTTCATGCGCGAGCGCCAGGCGGGTAGCGCCAAGGTGCGGGTGATCAGTCCGGCCGCCGGCGAGCGCGGCACCACGCGCACGCTGGTTGAAGTGGTGACCGACGATGCGCCGTTCCTGGTCGATTCGGTTGGCATGGCGATTGGCAATGCGGGGTTGCGCATCCATTCGATCATCCATCCGGTGTTTCGCGTCGTGCGCAATGCGCAGGGACAACTGCAGAGTGTCGGCGCGCTCGAGAGCGCGACCGGCGCGGTGGAATCGGCGATGCTTTTCGAGGTCGACCGCAGCGCCGATGCGGCCGGTCTGGAGCGCCTGCAGCAATCCGTCATCAGCGCGCTCGACGATGTTCGGGCGAGCGTCGGCGATTGGCAGCCAATGCGCGAATGCATGCTGGCGATGGCCGCCGATTTGCCAAGCCGCACGATGCCGATCGATGCCGCGGGCGTCGCCGAGGCGCAGGATTTCCTGCGCTGGGCTGCGGATGACAACTTCACGTTCCTCGGCTACCGCGAATACCAGGTCGTGAAGACCGCGAAGGATGATGTGCTGCAGGCGACCGAAGGATCGGGCCTGGGCATCCTGCGCGGCTCGGAGCGCTCGGTCGCGCCGCGTTCGCTGCGCACGCTGGTCGCGACGAGTTTGCCGCAGTCCGGTTCGATGGACGCGATCATCCTGACCAAGACGAATGCGCGCGCCAGCGTGCATCGGCCCGGCTACATGGATTACATCGGCGTACTGAAATTCAATGCGGCCGGCATTCCGGTCGTCGAGCAGCGCTTCGTCGGCCTGTTCACGACCAACGCGTACATGGCTCGCCCGCAGGACGTGCCGCTGGTGCGGCGCAAGGTCGAGGCGGTGATCGCGCGTTCCGGCCTGCGCCGCGAATCGCATTCGGGCAAGGCGTTGCGGCACGTGCTCGAACTGCTGCCGCGCGACGAGCTTTTCCAGTGCAGCGAAGACGAGTTGTACGCGACCGCCACCGGCATCCTTGCGTTGCGCGAGCGTCCGCGGCCGCGCCTGTTCGTGCGCCGCGACAAGTACGGCCGCTTCTATTCGTGCCTGGTCTATCTGCCGCGCGAGCGTTTCAGCACCGAAATCCGCGAGCGCGTCGAGGCGATGCTGAAGAAGGCGCTGCACGGCGAGCGCGTCGATTCCTCGATCCAGGTCGGCGAATCCGCGCTCGCGCATCTGCATCTGGTCGATCCGTCCGAAACCCGGTGATCACGCCGAGTACGACGTCGCCGGGCTTGAGAACGAAGTCGTCGGCATCGTGCGCAACTGGCACGACGAATTGCGCGAAAAGTTGGTGGCCGACGTCGGCGAACAGGAAGGCTTCGCGCTGGCCCAGCAGGCAAAGACCTTGCCGGCCGGTTATGTCGAGGAGGTGACGCCCGAAGTGGCGGCCGCCGACGTGCGCGCGCTGGCGGCGCTGGAGGCCGATGACGACATCCACATGTCGCTGTACCCGGACCCGCGCGACGGTGACCTGCGCTTCAAGGTGATCCATTTCGGCGCGCCGATCCCGCTGTCCGACGCACTGCCGATGCTCGAGAACATGGGCGTGAGCGTGCTCGCCGAGCATGTCTATTCGCTGCACAAGCAGGGCAGGGAACTTACCATCCACGATTTCGAGCTGAAGGCGAAGACCCCGCTCAAGTTCCCGCTGGCGGATTTGCGCGAGCCGTTCGAGCATGCGTTCGAGGCCGCGTGGCGCGGTCGTGCCGAGAACGACGGGTTCAACAACCTGGTGCTGTCGGCGCGCCTGGACTGGCGCCAGGTCAGCGTGCTGCGCGGTTATTGCAAATACGTGCTGCAGACCGGCCTGCCGTTCTCGCAGACCTACATGGAAGACACGCTCAACCGCTATCCGGCGATTGCCGGTCTGCTGGTCGAGCTGTTCGAGGCCGGCTTCGATCCGCAGCGCGAGAGCGCGGGCAAGGCGGCGATCGCCGCCGCCGCGCATACGTTGGGCGAGGAACTGCGCGCGCTGGTTCCCGCCGCGGTCACGAAGGCGAATCCGCAGTTCCTCGAAACGCTCGCGACAGCGCGTTCGGCGTCGCGCGCACACCAGATCGAAGCGTTGGTCGCGGCGATCAGGATCCTGCTGGAAAACGTCGCCAGCATCGACGAGGACCGCATTCTGCGCGCCTACCTGGGCGTGATCGGGGCGACGCTGCGCACGAATTACTTCCAGTTGCATGACGGCAAGCCCGCTGCGTACATCAGCTTCAAGCTCGATTCGGCGAAGGTGCCGGATCTGCCCAAACCGCGTCCGTACCGCGAAATCTGGGTCTACGCGCCGAGCGTCGAAGGCGTGCACCTGCGCTTCGGTCCGGTTGCGCGCGGCGGTCTGCGCTGGTCGGATCGGCGCGAGGATTTCCGCACCGAGGTGCTCGGCCTGGTCAAGGCGCAGATGGTCAAGAACACCGTCATCGTGCCGGTAGGTTCCAAAGGCGGCTTCTTCGTCAAGCATCCGCCGGCGAGCGGCGAGCGCGACGCGGTGCTCGCCGAAGGCATCGCCTGCTACAAGACGTTCATCAACGGCCTGCTCGACATCACCGACAATCTCGTCGATGGCGAGGTCATGCATCCGCAGAATGTCGTGCGTCACGATGGCGACGATCCGTATCTGGTCGTCGCGGCCGACAAGGGCACGGCGAAGTTCTCCGATATCGCCAACGCGATCAGCCAGGAGCACAACTACTGGCTCGGCGACGCGTTCGCGTCGGGTGGCTCGGTCGGTTACGACCACAAGGGCATGGGTATCACCGCGCGCGGCGGTTGGGAATCGGTCAAGCGCCATTTCCGCGCACTCGGCCGCAACAGCCAGACCGAGGACTTCACCTGCGTCGGTGTAGGCGACATGTCCGGTGACGTGTTCGGCAACGGCATGCTGCTGTCGGAACACACGCGCCTGGTTGCCGCATTCGATCATCGCGACATTTTCCTCGACCCGGCGCCGGAGGCTGCAGCGTCGTTCAAGGAACGTGCGCGCCTGTTCGCGCTGCCACGTTCGTCGTGGGCGGACTACGACGCGAAACTGATCTCCAAGGGCGGCGGCGTGTTTTCGCGCAGTGCGAAATCGATTCCGGTTTCGCCGGAAATCTGCCGGGTGCTCGGCATCGACGAGGCCACCGGCCATCTGGCCCCGAATGCGTTGATGAGCGCGATCCTGAAAGCGCCGGTCGACCTGTTCTGGAATGGCGGCATCGGTACCTATGTGAAATCCGAAAGCGAGACGCAATGCCGATGTCGGCGACCGCGCGAACAACGCGTTGCGCATCAACGGCAAGGACCTGCGCTGCAAGATCGTCGGCGAGGGCGGCAACCTCGGCTTCACCCAGAAGGGCCGTATCGAAGCGGCGCAGCATCACGTGCTGCTCAATACCGACTTCATCGACAACTCCGCCGGCGTCGATACGTCCGACCATGAAGTGAACATCAAGATCCTGCTCAACGACGCGGTGCAGCGCGGCGAGCTGAGCTATGAGCAGCGCAACACGCAGCTCGCCGCGATGACCGATGAAGTCGCACGCCTGGTGTCTGATCGGACAACTACCGGCAGAACCAGGCGATCACGGTGATGGAGCACATGTCGGTGCATCGCCTCGGCTCGAACGCGCATTTCATCCGCACGCTCGAAGCGCGAGGGCGTGCTCGACCGGCAGATCGAATTCGCTGCCGTCCGATGCCGAAATCGCCGAGCGCAAGGCGCGCCATCAGGGCCTGACGCGGCCGGAACTTTCGGTGCTGCTGTCCTACGCGAAGATCAAGTTGTTCCAGCAATTGCTCGATTCGGATGTGCCGGAGGATCCGTTCCTGTCCAAGGAGCTGGTGCGCTACTTCCCGAAGCCGCTGCAGACGACGTATGCCGATCACATGCAGCGCCATCGCCTGAAGCGCGAGATCATCGCGACCGTGGTGACCAATTCGATCGTCAACCGCATGGACGCGACGTTCGTGTTGCGCATGCAGGAAGACACTGGCCAGACCGCCGGCGGCGATCGCGAAGGCGTATTCGGCGATCCGCGAAATCATGGATGCGCGTGGAACGTGGGCACAGATCGAGGCACTCGACGGCAGTGATCGGCGAGGACGTTCAGGTCGACGCACTGCTGAAGATCTGGGATCTGCAGCGCAACCTGACGCGCTGGCTGCTCAATCATCGCGGCGCCGGCCTCGATATCGCCGGCATCGTCGAGCGCTACTCGCCGGCGTCGCGCAATTGCGGTCGGCATTGCCACGTGCGCTGACCGCGACGGGTCGCGCCGACTACGACGTGGACGTGGAGAAGTGGCAAGGGATGAACGTTCCTGAAGCGCTTGCGCAGCGCCTCGCGGCGATTCCGGTGCTCGGCGTCGCGCTCGACATCGTCGAAGTCGCGCTGGAGAGCGGACGGCCGCTCGAACGCGTCGCTTCGGTGTTCTTCGAGCTCGGCGAAGCGCTCGACATCGATGGCTTGCGTCATCAGATCGAAGGCCTGCCGGTCGAGAGTCGCTGGCATGCGCAGGCGCGAGGCTCGCTGCGCGACGAACTGGCCACGCAGCATCGCGCATTGGCGACGCAGATCCTGTCGAGCGCATCCGATTCGAACGAGCATCCGGTTGCGCAGTGGCTCGGGCACGTCGATCCGGCGCGTGAAGCTGACCCTCGGCATGCTGGAGGAAATCCGCTCGCAGACGGTGGACTATCCGATCGCATCGGTCGCGTTGCGTCGTTTCGCGCAGCTGGTGCAGGCTGCCGCGAAGGCGGCCTGACCACGGCCGCGCAGGCGTGATACTTTTCCGGGCAAGGTGGCGCACGTGTGCGGCACCGTTCTGAGATGGGGATCCGGATGAGTCAGCGCATCGCATTCGTCGCCAGTCCGACCGAAGAAGCGCAGGCTGCGCGCAGCGCATTGGCGGCGCGCTACGGCGATGTGCCGATCGACGCGGCGGATGTCATCGTCGCGCTCGGCGGCGACGGTTTCATGCTGCGCACGCTGCACCGGCACATGGCGCGTGGGCTGCCGGTCTACGGCATGAAGCTCGGCACGGTCGGTTTCCTGATGAACCAGCATCATGCTCGACGACCTGCCGCAACGCCTCGCGCGCGCGCAGTCGACGCGTGCTGCGCCCGCTGGTCATGGACGTCGTCACCGAAGCGGGCAGCACGGTCACGGCGCTCGCGTTCAATGAAGTCTCGCTGTTGCGCCAGACCAAACAGGCCGCGCACCTGCGCGTCTCGCTCGAACGGCGTCGGTCAAGATCGAAGAACTGATGTGCGACGGCGTCCTCGTCGCGACGCCGGCGGGATCGACCGCCTACAACCTGTCGGCGCACGGCCCGATCCTGCCGCTCGGCTCGCAGCTGCTCGCGATGACGCCGATCAGCCCGTTCCGTCCGCGGCGCTGGCGCGGCGCGATCCTGTCGGCCGATCACCGAAGTGAAGTTCGAGATTCTCGATCCGTACAAGCGCCCGGTCAGCGCGACCGCCGATTCGAACGAGATGCGCGATGTCGTCGAAGTCACGCATCCGCGAATCGCGCGAGCAGACGATGACGCTTGCTGTTCGATCCGGAGCACAACCTCGAGGAACGCATCCTCAACGAGCAGTTCGAGCTGTAGCGTTGCGATCCGCAGCGTCGGCGGATGCTTGCACGATCGCGGTTCTCGTTGAATCCGTGTGCTCAGCACGCGTTTACCGCTGCAGGCGTAGTGTTTTCATCGGTGAAACGTGCAGGAGGATCGGGCCATGAAACGCATCATCAAGGCTGCAATCGCGCTGGTCGCGCTGGCTGTGCTCGGCGGCTGTATTTACGACCCCGGCTACGGCTATGTACGCGGCGACGGGTACTACGGCGATGCGTACTACGGCAACGCCTACAGTTATCCGCATTAGCAGCGGCTACTACGACTATTACCCCGGCTACTACCCCGGCTACTACGGGTATGGGCCGTCGCTTGGGCTTGGTTTCTACTATGGCGGCCATGGCTACCATCGGGGTGATCGCGGCGGTCACTCCAACCGCGGCGACGGGGGCGTCACGGCGGCCACGATTCGCGCCGGGGGCATCGAGGCCACCCAAGCAGGAATGACGCTGGGAACGGCTTCAGTGTGGCACTTGGAATGTCGCCACCGAAGCCATTCCCAAGCGTTGCAGGACAGCGCTGGCTACGCGGGGGGCTCAGCGTGACTTCGCCCAGCGATCGTATTCCGCGCGCGACACCCGACCGTCGCGATTCGCATCGGCATGGATGAAATCGTTGGCGAGCGGCGGATAGGCATCCGCTTCGTCGCTGGTGATGTAGCCGACGCCGCGTGTGTCGAGTTGCGCAAACGGCGGTGGCGGCGCGTACTGTCTGCCCTCGGGCTGACCGGTATGCACGGTCACTTCGCCTTGGGGACTCTGGAACACCGTCGTTTGCGAATCCGTTCGCTCCTGTGCGAACGCGGCCAGGGAAACGAGTGCGAGCGGAAGCAGGGCGCAGGTTGTCAATTTCATCGAATTCTCCATGGCTGTTTGAAGGACTGTCGCGCGGTTGGATGCACGAACGATTGCACCTTGACCACGTGAACGCGTGAAATCATCGGCTCGACACTCTTAACGTTCCCGAACTGCGCTCGCCCGGGCTGTTGTATCGTGCATCGCACTGTCTGGTGCTGGAAACGATCCATGTCATTCGCCCGTCCCGTTGCTGGCATGCGATCGCCGCGCGCGCCACGCGGCCTCGTCGTCATCGCGTTGTACAAGCTGGTCAAGATGGCGGCGTGTCTCGCGCTCGCCGCGGCGGCGTTTGATCTGCTTCGCCCGGAGGTCGCCGAGCATTTCCAGAATTGGCTGGAATCGCTGACCTGGGCGGCACGGCACGGCATCGTGATGCGTACGGTCGATTGGTTGCTGGACCTGGGTCCGAAGCAGTTCCGGATGTTCGGCGTGGCGGCGGTTGTCTATGCCGTGCTGTATGCCGTGCAGGGCTGCGGCCTGTGGTTCGGCAAACGCTGGGCCGAATATCTGGTCGTCATCGAAACCTGTCTGCTGATGCCGTTCGAGATATGGGAACTCGTGCACCGGTTCTCGGCATTCAAGCTCGCCGTGCTTGTCGCCAACGTCGCGGTCGTGGTTTACCTGATCGGGTTGCTGCGCAGGCGCACAGGAGTCGATCGGTTGAGGAACGTGGCATGAACAGCGCGCATCGAGGGCATCAACCCCGTCGCATGCGCCTGTCGGCATTCCCGTGCAGGTGGGGCGTGGCGGGAATGGTGTGGCTTGCGCTCGCCGGCTGCCATCAGCAGCCGGCAACCGACGTCGTCGCCGCGCCGGCGCCCGCCGTGCCGCAGACGGCGGTTGCGGCGGCTCCGGCGCCGGTCGCCGTTGCGCAAGCGCAAACGCCGAAACGCGCGCCCGACATCGAATCCTTGCCGCCGCAAACCGCCGCATGCCTCGCGCACAGCGGAGCTGGCGCTTTGCGGTCGGTCACCGTGCATCGCTGGGTCGATGCGTCCGGCATCACACACTATTCCGACCAGCCGCCGCCCGCAGCGGCGCAAGACCATCGACTGATCGAGGTGCAGGGATTGGCGCCGATCGCGATCCAGGCCTCCGGTTATGACGTCAACCTGCCCGACGGCCTGCAACAGCGTGCGGTTGCCGATGCGCTGGGTGTGCAGCGGGTCATGCGCGATGCGCTCGGCGTTGGTGCGCCGGTCGGGTTGACTTTGCACGTGGTTTTCGTCCGCGCTGCGGACGTCTATGCGAGGCTGGTCGGTGATCCCGCGCTGGCTTCTTCCGCCGGCGCCTACTCGACGGGGCAACAGACGATCTATGTGCGCATGCAGGCGCAGGACGAAGCCAGCTTCGCCGTATTGCGTCATGAAATCACCCATGCGCTGGTCCACGAATCGATCGGCAACCTGCCAACCGCGGTCAACGAAGGCATGGCCGAATATTTCGGACGTTATCGCGTCGGTGGCATGGGTGGCCAGATCGACATCGGCGCAGATCGGGCAGCGATGACCGGCGCCGCGCCGGCAGGCGACGGCAGCGACGCACTCGTCGACCTGCTCGCACGTGATGGCGCAAGTTTCTACGCCGTGGCCGCTGACGCGTCGAGCCGCGAACAGCGCTATCTGCGCGCGTATGCGCTGGTCGCGCTGCTCATGCGCGACGCCGCCGGTCGCGCGGCGTTGGCTGCGGTCCTGGCAATGCAACACGCTGATCCATGCCGGTCGGTCGCGGTCGAGAACCTGCTCGATACACGCTATCCGGGCGGCTTGCCGGCCTTGGCGACCGCATGGGCGGCCTTCATGCGTTCGCCGCCCGCGGCCATCCAGGCCTATTGAACCTGAGGCTTTTGCGCTCAATCGAGCATGCGATGCGACGATGAACGACGGCGCTTTGGTTGCGTGCGCTGCTCAATCCGTTAGACTGGCATGTGTCTGTGTTTGCGCGCTCACCCACATCGGCCCCTTCGGTGCGGTGCTGATCGAGATCCCGATCCGCGAGTAACGGCGGCGGATTACGCGGTCGCGCAGGCAAGCCCGTCAGTCTTCGGTCCCGATGATGCAGGCTCGGCAGGGCGGCGGTGGCGTATCGCTGCCGCTCGAATTTGTCGTCGAAAGCAGCACCTCGGGTTGCTTCTGCGGTGCGAAGACGCAAGCGGCGCGTGCCTCGTGATGGCCGATACAATGGCCCTGGGCGTTGAAAAATGATCGAAGTACTCCATTTTTGGTAACCGGCAGTCACCGCACGACGCGTGACCGCCAGAAGTTCTAAGGAGAAAGGCAATGCTGGTTCTTAGTGTGCGCGGGCTGCCGCGCAGTGCGACTGAAAATTCCGTCAACGAACTGTTTGGCAAGTTCGGCCGCGTGCACAAGCTCAAGCTGGCGACGGACCCGTTCAAGAACGAATGCCGCGGCTTTGCCGAGTTGGCGATGGAAGGTCACGAGGCGCGTGCAGCGATCGCCAGCCTCGACGGTTCGACCCAGGACGGCGCGACCTTGCGCGTTGGCCTCGCCAGTGACCGTCCGCAGCGCGGTCGGCGCTGATTCGCAACCGTAAAGCCGCCGTCGCAGCCTCGCGACGGCGGTGATCCGCACCAGCGCCGCGAACCCTCTGGCAAACGCGGCAATGGTGGCATCATGTGGCTTTGCGCTCGTGATTCCGCCATGACTCCCCAACCATCATTCCTGATCGAACCGCGCCTGCACGATCTCGGCGACGGTTTTTCCGTGCGCCGGGTATTGCCCTCGCGCTTGTGCCGGCATGTCGGGTCGTTCGTGTTCTTCGACCATATCGGCCCGGTCGATCTGCCGGCAGGGCGCGGGCTCGACGTACGCCCGCATCCGCATATCGGCCTCGCCACGGTCACCTATCTCTACGAAGGCGCGATGACCGCACCGCGACAGCCTCGGCTACGACCAGGTGATCCGCCCCGGCGACGTCAACTGGATGACCGCCGGCCGCGGCATCGTGCATTCGGAGCGTACGCCGGATGCCGAACGCGCCGCCGGTCATCGCATGCACGGCATCCAGACCTGGGTGGCGCTGCCGCGCGCAGACGAGGAAGCCGAGCCGGAATTTCGCCATTACGAAGCGGATACGTTGCCCGAATCGGAGCGCGACGGCGTACGCCTGCGCGTGATCGCCGGCCACGCATTCGGCATGACCTCTCCGGTGCGCGTGTATGCACCGACCTTGTATGTCGATGCCGAGTTGGCGCCGGGCGCAACGCTGGTCGTGCCGCCCGAGCACGCGGAACGCGCAATCTACGTCGTTGCCGGCGAAGTGCGCGTCGACGGCGAGCCGGTGCCAGCCGAACGGATGCTGGTCGTGCCGGCAGGTGGCGATGTCGAGATCAGCGCCGCCAGCGCCGCGCGTGCTTTCCTCTGCGGCGGCGCGGCGCTCGATGGCGAGCGTTTCCTGTGGTGGAACTTCGTCGCGTCGGACAAGCAGCGCATCGAACGCGCGAAGGCCGACTGGCTCGCGCAGCGTCTCGGCCAGGTTCCCGGCGAAACCGAATTCATCCCGCTGCCCGAGCATTGAACGCGCGCGAACGTGAGGTTTTCCAATGTCCCGCTATGCCAGTTTCCACGAGTTCTACCCGTTCTATCTCGCCGAACATTCCAACCGGATCTGCCGTCGTCTGCATTTCATCGGCAGTATGCTGGTGTTGGCGACGCTCGTGCTCGCGATCGGTATGCGTGACGCGCGTTGGCTGTGGCTGGCGCCGTTGTTCGGTTACGGTTTCGCGTGGGTCGGACATATCGTGTTCGAGAAGAATCGACCGGCGACATTCACGCATCCGCTGTACAGCTTTGCCGGAGACTGGGTGATGTTCCGGGATATCCTGCGCGGTCGTGTCGGGATTTGATCCGCGTGTGGCAGCGGCGGGCATGAGCTGCGTGACGAACGCATCGCAGGCGCAAGCGGCACCGAGCCGCGCGGAGCCACGCCTGCGCCACATCGACGCGTTGCGTGCGATCGCCGCGTTGCTGGTCGTCTGGCTGCATGTCAGCGACGCGTTCGTGCAGTTCGATACGAGTGGCAACAACCATTGGCTTCATGCGCTCGCGCAGTCGATCGACGTCGGTCGCATCGGGGTCGTCGTATTCTTCCTGATTAGCGGCTTCGTGATTCCCTTCAGCATCCATCCGGATCGCGCGGCACCAGTCGGTTCGTTCCTGATCAAGCGCCTGTTCCGTATCTATCCCGCGTATTGGCTGTCGGTGCCGCTGGGCGCGTTGACCGGTTTCTGGATCTGGGGCACGCACTTCGGTACGTCCGATGTCCTGATCAATCTGACCCTGCTGCAGGACGTGTTCGGCGTGCAGGCGGCCGAAGGCCTGTACTGGACGCTGCTCGTCGAGCTGGTGTTCTACGCGTTGTGCGTCGTGCTGCTGCTCGGCAACAGCCTGTTCAACATGCGCCGGGTCTGTGCGCTCGCGATCCTGCTCGGTTTCGGCTTCTCGTTGGCGATGCTGACGCGCTGGGCCGGGGCGCCACTACTGAACTCGACGGCTGCGTTCTGGCTGCTCAACCTGTCGATCATGCTGTGCGGAACGCTGTACCGCAGCTGCGTGGTCGATGGCGCAGCCTCGCGCGATCCGTGGCTGCGTGCGGTTGTGTACGGCATGCTGTTCCATTACCTCGTCATCCTGCCGATGGGCGCCGTATGGGCGATCGGTTTCACGCGCAACCTGATCGTTTCCTATGCGCTCGGCCTGCTCGTCTTCATCGTCGGCACCAGCGTTCTGCGCATCAGGATGCGACTCACTGACTGGCTCGGGCGGATCAGCTACTCGATCTATCTGTTCCATCCGGCCGTGTTCATGGCACTGCTATGGTGGCTGCTGCACGAGCCGCCAGGGTCGTGGTGGCGCAGCCAGCATCTGGGCGTCTATCTGCTCGTCAACACGATTCTCACGATCGCGCTTGCGGCAATTGTCTATCACTTCATCGAGAAACCCTGCATTCGCCTGGGCCATCGTTATGCGGACCAATGGGCGCGGCGAGCGGAACAGCGGCGGATCGGTGCCGGAGCGTCAGCCGCTACTTCAGTCGCGGTTAGTGAACCGATCGCCAGACTGCCCGACTGAGAGTCGACACGCGGAGGGTCGACGTTGACACTGCTTCGCGCGGCGCCTCAAGCTGGCACGTCGGGTTCGCCTCGGCCGTGTCGTCGATTGGCGGGCGAAGCGAGCGACGGAGGAACCATGGTGGCGATCGCAACATCCACTCGTACGTCCGCTGAATCGCTGCTTGAGCGCAGCCGGCGCATCCGTGCACGCACGCTGGCGCTGGCGGCGCCGCTTGCGCCGGAGGACACGGTCGTGCAGTCGATGCCGGAAGCCAGCCCGACCAAGTGGCATCTTGCGCACACGACCTGGTTCTTCGAGCGCTTCGTGCTCGGTCGTGATCCGGCGTACCGGCCGCTCCATCCGGACTGGATGGTCCTGTTCAATTCCTACTATCAATCGGTCGGCCCGATGCACGCGCGCGGCGAACGCGGCCTGCTGTCGCGCCCGACCCTGGCCGAAGTGCTGGACTACCGCGCGCGGATCGACGAGCGCCTGCTCGCGCTGCTGGCACGCGGCACCGACGCGGAAACCATGTTCGTCGCCAGCCTCGGCCTGCAGCATGAACAGCAACATCAGGAATTGCTGCTGACCGATATCAAGCATGTGTTCTCGGTCAATCCGCTGCAACCGGCGTATCTCGCGAGCTTGCCGGTTTCGCACCACGAGCAGCCGCTACCGCTCAGGTTTGTCGCGGCGCGCGACGGGATCGCCGAGATCGGCCATGCCGGCGACGCATTCGCATTCGACAACGAGACGCCGCGCCATCGCGTGTTGTTGCATCCGCACGCGGTCGCGAACCGGCCGATCAACAACGGCGAATACCGCGACTTCATCCACGATGGCGGTTATCGCGAACCCGCGCTGTGGCTGGCCGAAGGCTGGGATGTCGTACAGCAACGCGGCTGGGCGCGCCCGCTTTACTGGAGTGAGGATCTCGACAGCGCATTCACGCTCGGCGGCCGCCGAGCGCTCGATCCGCTGGCGCCGGTGTGTCATGTCGGTTTCTTTGAAGCCGACGCATTCGCGCGCTGGGCCGGCGCGCGCCTGCCGACCGAGGCGGAGTGGGAATGCTTCGCGGCCGACGCGCCGTGTGGAGGCAATCTGCAGGAATCGGGCTGTTTCGAGCCGCAACCGCCGTCTTCCGCGACCGGTGTGCAGCAGCTTTACGGCGATGTCTGGGAATGGACGGCCAGTCCCTACATTGCCTATCCCGGGTTTCGTCCGCTGGAAGGCTCGCTCGGCGAATACAACGCAAAGTTCATGTGTGGACAATGGGTTCTGCGCGGCGGCTCCTGCGCGACACCGGTCGAGCATATCCGCGCCAGCTATCGCAACTTCTTCCATCCGGTCGATCGCTGGCAGTTCAGCGGCATCCGTCTCGCGAAAGACGCGTGAGCATGACGCCGCAGCCGATCCGTCGCGATGCAGGCGCGCCAGCCAGCGACGCGCTTGCGGATGATGTACGACGCGGCCTCGCGCAGTCGCCCAAGCGCCTGCCGTCGAAATATTTCTACGATGCACGCGGCTCGCAGCTGTTCGAGCAGATTTGCGCACAGCCCGAGTACTACCTGACCCGCACCGAGCTCGCGATCATGCGCGAGCACGCGGGCGCGATCGCGGCGGTGCTCGGCGCGGACGTGCTGCTGCTGGAGTACGGCAGTGGCAGTGGCATCAAGACGCGGCTCCTGCTCGAACATCTGCAGTCGCCCGTGGCCTATGTCCCGGTGGAAATCGCGCGCGACGCGCTCGCGGCCAGCGTGGCCGCCCTGCACGCGGCGTTGCCGACGCTGGAAATCCTGCCGGTCTGCGCCGATTTCACCCAACCGGTCGCGGTAGTCCAGCCATGGCGTCGTGCGCGCCGCCGCGTGGTGTATTTCCCGGGTTCGACGATCGGCAATTTCGACGATGCCGGCGCGGTTGCCCTGCTGCGCAAGATGCGTACGGAGATGGGGCCCGATGGCGGTGCGCTGATCGGCGTCGATCTGAAGAAGGACCCTGCGGTCATCGAGGCCGCCTACAACGACGCGGCCGGCATCACCGCGCAGTTCACCCTGAACCTGCTGGCGCGGCTGAACCGCGAACTCGGCGCGGATTTCGACCTCGCCGCATTCCGCCATCGCGCGGCCTGGAATGCCATCGCGGGGCGCATCGAGACCTGCCTCGTCAGCACGCGCGAGCAGGATGTCCGCGTGGCCGGCATCACCGCGCATTTCGCGGCCGGCGAGGCGATGCGGGTGGAACTGAGCTGCAAATACGCAGCGGAGGATTTTGCGCGCCTGGCCGCGCAGGCCGGGCTTCGCGTCGCGCAGGGTTGGACCGATCAGCAGCGGCTGTTCTCCGTCCAGTATCTGGTCCGGGACGCAGCGACGGCCTAGGTTGATGATTGCTCTGCCGGAGCGTGGGAACGCGCGATGCCGCGTTTTTTTTGCAGGAGCGCACCCTGTGCGCGAACCCGCAGCAATAATGTCCCCAGTCGCCCACAGGGTGGGCTCCTGCAGCTTCACCACGCTGTTGATAGAGCCTGCAAGCGCGGCTCGAGTCCCGACGATCACCTTCGCGGCTGCGCCTGCAAACGATCGCTCGTAGCGGAGCGCGGTTCGCGAGGGGGCCGAAGGCGCGATGCTCCAGCGTTCGGAACAAAGGCATCACGCCTTCCGGCGCTCGTACAGGATGGAGTGGCGAGGGTGGCTATCGGGTCGGGCCGATCGAGCGAACTCCGCCGCACGCATGACTTTGTACCCATCGATAGGATGAGAGGGGTGCGCTACTCTGCACATGTTCACGTCCGAGCCATGCGCGCCTGTCGGTCGAGGGTGCGCCGTTGTCCCCTGCAGGGAGAGTCGCATGTCCTATCGATTGAGGTACGGTCTCGCCGCGCTCGTCTTCGCGTGTGCGAGTGCGCACGCGATGACCGTCGATGAGCTGATCGCCAAGAATCTCGCCGCGCGTGGTGGTCTGGAGAAAATCCACGCGATCAAGACGCTGAAGTCCGAAGGCAAGCTGCGCTTCGGCGGCCAGTTCGAGCTCGCGTTTGTGCAATACCAGAAGGCGCCCGATTCCAGCCGCAGCGAGGCGAGCCTGCAGGGGCTGACCGCGGTGCAGGCGTGGGACGGCAAGGACGCGTGGCAGATCTCGCCGTTCCAGGGCCGCAAGGATCCGGAGAAGATGTCCGCCGACGACGCCAAGGCGCTCGCCGACGACGCGCCGATCGGCGGCCCGCTGGTCGGACTGGCAGGCGCGCGGCAGCAAGGTCGAGTATCTCGGCACCGAAGACGTCGACGGCACCGACGCGCACAAGCTCAAGGTGACGCTGGCGAACGGCGACATCGACGTACGTCTATCTCGATCCCGACCAGTTCCTCGAAATCCGCACGGTCGCGCAGCGCACGGTGCGCGGCACGCGCGTCGAAAGCGTGACCGACTACGGCGACTACGAACAGGTCGCCGGCGTCTACTTCCCGTTCTCGATCTCGACCGAAAGCAAGGCGGATGGCAGCGTCCAGCAGACCACGATCGAGCATGCCGAGGCGAATGCGGCGATGGACGACACGTTGTTCGCGTTCCCGGTGAAGACCGCGCCCGCCAGCGGCGCAGCGGCGAAAACCGCCGGAGGTGCTCAATGAGCAAGCAAGGGGCAACCATGAATCTCATTCTGCGTGGGCTCGCGCTCGCGGGCGCCAGCGCGGGTCTTGCGGCGATTGCGCAGGCCGCCGCGAGCTCCGCGAACCGCACTTCGACGCCGGCGTCGATCTCCGGCCTCGGCGCGCGCAACATCGGCTCGGCGGCGATGAGCGGGCGCATCGCCGCGGTCGCGGCGGTGCCGGACAAGAGACGGCAAGACCACGGTCTTCGTCGGCGCGGCGTCCGGCGGCGTCTGGAAATCGACCGACGGCGGCACCACGTTCAAGCCGGTCTTCGACAAGCAGCCGGTGCAGTCGATCGGCGCGATCGCGATCGATCCGTCGAACCACGACACGATCTGGGTCGGCACCGGCGAATCGTGGACGCGCAACTCGGTCTCGATCGGCGACGGCATCTACAAGTCGACCGACGGCGGCGAGACCTGGACCAACATGGGCCTGCCGGAATTCCGAGCGCATCGCGAAGATCCTGATCGATCCGAACGACGGCAACACCGTCTACGCCTGCGTGCCGGGCAAGCTGTGGAGCGACTCCGCCGATCGCGGCCTGTACAAGACCAGCGACGGCGGCAAGAGCTGGAGCGCTGGTGCTCAAGGGCGAGAATCTGTCGACCGGCTGCGCGTCGATCAGTCTCGATCCGGCCAAGACCCAGACGTGCTCTCGCCGGCCTGTGGGATTTCCGCCGCAAGGGCTGGACGTTCCGCTCCGGCGGCGACGCCGCCGACGCGCCGTCCGGCAGCGGCCTGTTCCGCTCCGACGACGGCGGCCAGACGTGGACCGAAGTCAGCGACAGCGCGAACAAGGGTTTCCCGAAGAAGCCGTGGGGCCGCATCGCGGTCGCGATCGCGCCGTCCGCGCCGAAGGTCGTCTACGCGTTCGTCGAATCGACCGATTCGGCGCTGTACCGCTCCGACGACGGCGGCAAGACCTGGGACAAGCGCGACAAGAGCCAGATGATGGTCTGGCGTCCGTTCTACTTCGCGAGCCTGATCGTCGATCCGAAGAATCCGGATCGCCTGTTCAAGCCCGACCTGGCGCTGATCCAGAGCCTGGACGGCGGCAAGAGCTTCGCCAATGTCGGCGGCGGCGCGCACGGCGACTGGCACGACGTCTGGATCGATCCGACCGATACCGCAGCACGTGATCGCCGGCGACGACGGCGGCCTGTGGCTGTCGTACGACGGCGGCAACCACTGGTGGAAGGCGAACAACCTGCCGGTCTCGCAGTTCTATCACGTCAGCGTCGACAACGCCGATCCGTACCACGTCTACGGCGGCCTGCAGGACAACAGCTCCTGGGTCGGCGACTGCGCGTATCCGGGCGGCATCACCAACTCGCGCTGGGAGAACATGTACGGCGGCGACGGCTTCTGGATGTTCGCCGATCCGGCCGATCCCGACTACATCTACGCCGAAGCGCAGGGCGGCACGATCGGTCGCGTCAATCGCCACACGCATCGAGTCGCGCGACATCCAGCCCGAGGCCGGCTACAACGAGAAGCTGCGCTTCAACTGGAACACGCCGATCGCGCTCAGCCCGAACGAGAAGGGCACGATCTACATCGGCGCGCAGTTCCTGTTCCGCTCGCGCGATCACGGCCAGACCTGGGAGCGCATCTCGCCGGATCTGACCACGAACGATCCGGCAGAAGCAGAAGCAGGAGGAGTCGGGCGGCGTCACCGTCGACAACTCCGCGGCCGAAATGCACACGACGATCTACTCGATCAGCGAATCGCCGAAGCAGGCCGGGCTGATCTGGGTCGGCACCGACGACGGCAACCTGCAGCTCACGCGCGACGGCGGCAAGACCTGGACGAACGTCATCGCGCAACATCAAGGGTGTGCCCGAGCATGCGTGGGTGTCGTGGGTGGAGGCGAGCGCGTTCGACGCCGGCACCGCGTTCGTCGCGTTCGACCGCCACACCTTCGGCGACATGGCGCCGTATCTCTACGAGACCACCGACTTCGGCAAGATCGTGGACCGCGCTCGTCTCGCCGAAGGACGACAAGGGCGTGCGCGGCTACGCGCACGTGATCAAGGCAGGACGCGGTCAAGCCGGAACTGCTCTTCGTCGGCACCGAATTCGGCCTGTGGATCTCGATCGACGGCGGCGCGCGCTGGGCGCAGTTCAAGGGCGGCGATTTCCCGGCCGTCGCGGTGCGCGACATCGCGTTGCAGAACCGCGACGATTCGCTCGTGCTGGCGACGCACGGCCGCGGCATCTGGATCATCGACGACCTCACGCCGCTGCGCGCGCTCGATGCGAAGACGCTTGCGAGCGAAGCCGCGTTCCTGCCGACGCGGCCGATCCAGCAGCGCATCACCGCATTCGGCGGCTGGGCCGAGGGCGACGCGAGCTTCAGCGGCCCGAATCCCGCCGAGCGGCGCCGTCATCACGTACTACCAGGAAGCGCGCCACCTCTTCGGCAAGCTCAAGATCGAGGTGCTCGACGCGAAGGGGCAGGTCATCGACACGCTGCCGGCCAGCGTGCGCCGCGGCATCAATCGCGTGCGCTGGTCGATGCGCGTCGAAGCCGCCGCGCGTGCCGCCCGCCGCGCAGGTCGCGGGCAATTCGCTGCAAGGTCCGCGCGTGCTGCCGGGCACGTACACGGTGCGCATGACCAAGGGCAGCGATATCCTGCGAGACGAAGATCGCGGTCGGCCTCGATCGTCGCGTCACCTTCAGCGCGGCCGATCGCAAGGCGCAGTACGACGCCGCCGAGCGGGTCAGCGTGCTGTTCGGCGAGATGAGCGATCTGGTCGACAAGATCAACGCGGTGCGCGCGCAAGCGGATGCCGCAGCGACCAAACTCGCCGAAGGCGATGCGATGCGCAAGCAGCTCTGGTCGATCTCGCGCGAAAGCCGACGACATTCGCAAGAAGATCGTCGCGACCAAGGAAGGCGGCGCGATCACCGGCGAGGAACGCCTGCGCGAACACACCGACCAGCTCTACGGCGCGATCATGTCCTACGACGGCAAGCCGGCCGATTACCAGCTCGCGCGCATCGACACCTTGAAGCGTGAACTCGGCGACGTGCAGAAGCAGTTCGCGGATTTCGAAGCAGGCGATCTGGCCAAGGTCAATGCGAGTCTCGGCGCCAGCAAACTCGCGCCGATCACGGTGCCCGCTGCGGCGCCCGCGGACGAAAGCGCGGCGGGTGGTTCGCCAAAAGGTGAGATGCGCTCTCCGTGGGAGCGCGATTGAAGGCGGATTGAAAAGCATCGCGCCTGCCGGCGCTCCCACCTCGTGAGGCGGGCGTATTGCCTCACGCAGGAGCGGCTTCAGCCGCGATGCTTTGCTGATCCTTTGTGGAGCGCGGGACGGCGCGATGCATTTGGCTGAACAGCATCGCGCCTTCCTACGCAATCGGGCTGGTGACGGTGGTGGAGCGCGTCACGTTCCTGTTTGAGCGTTATCAGGCGCTGACGTCGCTGCTGCCAGCCGCGCGGACGACCTTATGGCGCAACCACGTTGTAGCCACGCCCGGCCATGCAGCGCGAAACGATCGCCTGCTGCTCGGCCGCCCCATACACGGCGCCATTGATTCCGCCGTTGGCCGCTCCCCAGGCGGCGACGTGGGCAACATCGTCGCCGCGCAGGCCGACAGCGGCGGCGAACAGCGCGCCGAATACCGCTCCGACGGCCGCTCCACCCGCTGCATTGGCGGCGGCGGGGCGCTGATCGGCCAGATGTTGGCAATCAGCGACATCGTCCTCGTAGTTGCCCCGGCTGACACCGGAATCCACCATCGGGCGATATTGCGTGGTCGCGCAGCCGGCGCTGAATACGGCGACGCAGACGATGGCACAGGCATTGATCGATCTCATTGCGGTCCTCCCCCCCAACACGATTTTCAGGTCTTTTCGCTGAAGCACGATTCGTGCCGCTTCTCCACGTGAGCTCGCCACTTCGCGCTTGATGGCGTGGCGATGCTGTCGGCATCACGTCTCAAATCGCGCGACGGTCGATATCGGGCTCCTTCAGCGCGCGTTCGAGTACGTGGCTCCACTGTGCGGGCTCGTGTTCAGAAGGAGTCCACAATGTCAGACGAAATCGCGAAAACGGTTGCCGACCACCTTGCCGACACGCTGGCGCAACTCAAGGAGATGCGCCACTACTCCAAGACCAACGTGGAGCGGCTGACCGCGATGTGGATGTTGTTCGACGGCGAGCTCGCCAAGCTCAAGGAAACTGCAAAGATCGACGACCTGATGAACCGGCAAGGCCAGTTGCACGACGCGTTCGAGAGCGTGATCGGCGAACTCGAAGAGACCCTGAAGAAGCTGCAGCCGCCGGCGGTGTGAGCAAGCCTGTCGCTTGCGAACGACACCGAATTGCATTCATCCGGGCACAAAAAAACCCGCGCGAGGCGGGTTTGATGGTGCCGAAGGTGGGACTCGAACCCACACGCTGTTTAGGCGGCGGATTTTGAGTCCGCTGCGTCTACCAATTCCGCCACTTCGGCTTGCATTCCCGTGCGCGTTGACGCGCGGGCCGCGCAGTATAAGGCAATTGCGCCGATTGCAGGAGCGGCGCAGCCGCGACCGGATTCTCCGTTGCGACACGGTTCGCGCTTGCAGCGCTCCTGCAAAAACGGGCTCTCCGGAACCGTTCCTACGCGTCGCTTGTGGGGTCCAGCGCCAGTGCGCAGTCGTTGCGTTCGTACCAGCCGTTTCCGGTCGGGGCGAACTTCGCGCAGGCATCCAGCGGGCGGCGGTAGATGTGCAGCGAGACCGCGATCGCGTCGTCGCTCGGGTTCAGGATCGTGTGGTATTCGTGCGGCGGGATCAGGCTGCCGGCCGAGCCCGCGCCGGCGGCCATCGTGCCGCGTGGTTCGAAGCGGAAGCGGCCGTCCTTCGATTCCATCAATTCGTAAGGCGTGACTTCGAGAAATCCCTGCCACACGCCTTCGACGCACCACATGCCGGCGTGATCGTGGATCGGCGTGCCCTGGCCCGGTCCCCACGTCATCGCGACGATGCTGTAGCCGTGCTGCTCGCTGCGGTACAGCTCGCGGCGCGCGTAATGATTGTCGACACGTTCGAACACGCAGTCGGGCAGGCGCACCTCCGGGTCGCGGATCAGCTTGCACAGCGCATGACGCAGCGAATCAGTGACGGCGGTGGTGTCGGGCAGCGCGACGGCGGTGTCGACTGCGTCGATGAGCTGGCGTGCGCCGGGAAATTCAAGCGATAGCATGGGTGTCTCGGTCTGTGGGCGCGGCATCGGTCCCGGCGCATGCAGGCCGGGAGTCGCGAGGCTCCGGCACAGGCCGGAACGACGAATGCGGGGGAGTTTAACCCGCGCCCAGAAAGCGTGCGATGGCGGCGCCGAAACGCGGGATGTCGACCAGGAATGCGTCGTGGCCCTGCGGGCTGTCCAGCGCGACGAAATCGACCTCGGCGCCGGCATCTCGCAGGCCCTCGGCGATCTGCTCCTGTTGGGGCAGCGGAAACAGGATGTCGGTCTCGACCCCGATCACCAGCGCGCGTTCGACATCGATGCGCTTCAGTGCGTTCTCGACGCTGCCATGGCCATGTTCGGCGATATCGAACCAATCGCTGGCCCGGGACAGGTAGAGGTAACTGTTCGGATCGAAACTGCGCACGAAGCGGCGCGCGTGCGCGGCGAGATACGACTCGACCTGGAATTCGACCGCGAACGGGTCCTCCTCGCGTTGCTCCGAATCGAGACGGATGCGCGCGAAGCGGCCGACCCATTCCATCGCCGAGCGATAGGTGATCACGCCGAGTTTGCGCGCGATCGACATGCCGGCTTCGGGGTAGTGTGCGTCGTCGTAGTGGCCGCTGTTCCAGTTCCCATCAAGCCGGATGGCCTCGCGCTGCAGCGAGCGGATCGCGATCGCGAATGGTTGCGCCTGCGCCGCGGTCGAGATGCTGATATGCATGCGCGCGCTGCCCGGATGCTGCACCAGATAGGCCAGCGCGCTCATGCCGCCCATCGAGTTGCCGAGCAGGCAGGCGAGGCGTTCGATGCCGAGGCTGCGCACCAGCTCGTGGCTGGCGTTGGCAACGTCCTCGAGGGTGAGTTCCGGGAAGTCGAGGCGATAGGGCTCGCCGGTGGCCGGATTGATCTCGGCCGGACCGGTCGAACCCTTGCAGCTGCCCAGCGTATTCGCGCAGATCACGTACCAGCGGTTCGTGTCGATATACTTGCCGGGGCCGATCATGTCTTCCCACCAGCCGGGCGAGGGGTCGTCCGCGTTCGACGCGGCGTGCGCGCTTGGCGAGAGTCCGGTCAGGATGAAGATCGCGTTGTCGCGTGCGGCACTGAGCGTGCCCCAGGTCTCGTAGGCGAGACGCGCGCCGACAAGTGCGCCGCCACGTTTCATGCGGAACGGCGAAGACAACTCGAACCAGCGGCGGGCGTCGGGCATGTGGAACGTCTGGCGAAGCGGGATGCGCAATGTAGCGGCATGCGGCGATTGCGCCAAGCCGGCGATGTGAGCGGCATCTGGAAAAGGTGCATTCGCGTACCAGGGCGTGCACGAGGCGTGCACGCCGACTGCTGACCGCCATGATCGGTATTCGCGGCGACCGTGAGGATTTCCGCCGAACTGGAGCGAAGCTCTACGGCACCGGCGTCCCATCGAAGTTGTCCGCGAAAATGCGATCGGTCACTTCCGCCACTTCCACCGCGCCGATGTCGCAAGCCGATCCTTGCGGGCGCGACACGCCACGCTGATCGACTGCCACCGCGCATGGCGCAACGCCGCCTGCATTGACCGCGGCACTGTCCGTGTCCGGCAGCATGGTTTGCGTGAAACCTCCGTTGTTCTGCAAGGGGCCGAGCAGTGGATCACCGGTCAACGGCGCTTTGTTGAAACTGGCATTGATCAAGCCGCCGCCAAACACCAGGTTATTCGCGCCGGCAATCGTGATCGAGCCGGTCGTCACGGCGATATTCCCGCCGCCTGCTGCTGGAGTTCCGGCGTAGGTCAACAGGCTGCCGTTGAATGTGACGGTTCCCGTCGCGCTGGTCGCAATCATCAAACCCCCGCCGCGGTTGGATGCTGCATTGCCGGCAAGTGTGACATTCGTCAACGTGATCGGGTTGCTGTTCTGCTTGACGAAGATTGCGCCACCATAGAGTTGCGAGGAATTGCCCCCCAGCGTGCTGTTGCTCAGGCTCAAGTCACCCGCATACGAATAGATTCCGCCGCCTCTGCCGGCGGAAGAAGGCGCAACGAGATTGCCGCTGACCGTGCTGTTGTTCAGGGTCAGCAGCTGCGCGGGCGAATGGTAGCCGCTTTGCTGGTAGATACCGCCACCGCGCTGCGCCGTATTGCCGCTGACCGTACTGTGGTCCAGCGTGGCTTGCGAATGCAAATTGATGCCGCCGCCATCATGCCCGGCCGAGTTGCCGCTGACGGTGCTGCGGGTCATGGTCAGGACGCCACCCACCTGCATGCCGCCGGCATTTCCCTGGGCTGTGTTGTCGCTGACGATGCTGTTGGTCAACGTCAGGTTGCCCGGCCGCAGGTAGATGCCGGCGCCACGGCCGTTGGCATAGTTGTTGGAGGCTGAGTTGTTGTTGACGGTGCTGTTGGTCAGCGTCGCGTTGCCGCCGTACACGGCGATTCCGCCGCCCGCGGCATTCGCCGAATTGCCGCTGACCGTGCTGTTGGCAAGGGTCAGGTTGCCGCCGTACACATAGATTCCGCCGCCATATCCCAACGGGCGATTGACCGTTCCCCTGGGTCCGCTGAAGTTGACCGCGTTGCCGCTGATCACGCTGTTGTTCACGCTCAGATTCGCGCAACTGCAGGAGACTCCGGCGCCGTGTGCATAGTTGTTGGGTGCCAGCGCAAGCACGTTGCCATTGCTGATCGTCAGGTGATTCAGGGTCAGCGAGCCAGTCGCCACGCTGTCATAGAGAATGCCGAAGGCGTTGGTGTTGTCCGTGCTTGGGCGCGAGCGCTGGATCGTGACATTGCCGTTGGCGCTGCCGTCGATGGTCAGGTTCGCATCGGTGATCGTGAGCGTGCTGGTGCCGGCATCGGCCAGCGTGATCGTATTCGTGCCGCCGTTGGGAAATGTGCCCGTATCGAACGTGATCGTGTCGCTGGTGCCGGAAATCGTGCTTGCCACGCAGCCGGTTCCCGTCACGGCGCCCGCGTTCATCGACGCGATGGCTTGGCGCACGGTGCAGCTGCTGGCATTGCCGGCATCGTCCGATGCCGTCACCGAAATCGTCATTGCCGCCTGCGCGCCGGACGCACCCAGGCCCAGGCCCAGCAGCAGCGCGGCCGCGAGCGGTTTGCAGGACGGCGCCGCAGCGCGAGAGAACAGTGTTCTGGAGTTGCGCATGGATTTCCCCTGACTGATCGATCGGCCTGCGTGCGCTAACGCCGCGTCGCGCGCGTCCCATAAATGAGTGATTTGTTCAACTTTGCACGGACCGACCGGGTGCCGGCGCGCAAGACGCGCGCAAATCGTTCTCATCGGTCGCTCCGGGATGAAAGGGCGTCGAGGGCAAGCGAATGCAGGTCCTTGAGCATGAAACGCGCAAATCCGGCCGCTGGAGGATCATGCCTTCAGAGTGGCAGCCGGATACGACAGGGCGAAGCCGCGGCTGGTACGGGCGAAACGCCGGTCGAGCGCGCGCGCATGCGCATGTCCGCGTGCCATCAGGGAACGGTCTGGTCGATCGTCAAGTCGACCGGCTCCGTGCGGTGCACGTCGAGCGGGGCAGACAGATGCTGCAGATCGCCGCTCTGCGCCATCGCATTGCCGGATTTGGAGATGCGGGCGCCGACCACGACCTGCGGGAACATCGAGAGTTTCATCGTCGGCAGCATGCCCATGCTGTCGTCGAGCGTGACTGTGAGCGGCAACTGGCTCGCCTTGATGCGCTGGATCGCGAGTGGCATCGGCGGCCCGCTCGCGGCGCGCGCGTAGACGAACAGTGTCGCGTCCGGATCGAGTTTGTCCTTGAGCTTCGGGTCGAGCGCGACATTGACGGTCAGATGTGGCGCAGCGGCGCTCGCGGCGTTGCCCTGCCCGATGCGGAGCACCAGGAGGCGCGATGCTCCCGGATGATGATGCCGCCGCGCCCTTCGTGTCTTCCGGCGAACCGCCGGCGAGCTTTTGTGCCTCGGCAATCTGCTTTTTCACGCTCTGCGCGACCTCGGAGTTGGCGCCGAGCAAAGGCAGCAGTGTATTCCAGCGCGCGATCGCGGCGTCGTAGTGCGCGGCCTGATAGTCGCTGATGCCGAGCAGCCACAGCGCGCGCTGGTTGCCGGCGTCGGCTTTCAGCGCGTTTTCCAGAAGCGTGCGCGCTTCGCCCTGGATGCGGTGATCGGGCTCCTTGAACGCGAGCGCTTGGGCGTATTCGACCGCGAGGTCGGGATTGTCCGGCGCCTGTTCGTGCGCGTGCTTGAACGCGTCCAGCGACTCGTCGGGTCGGCCCGTGGCCTGATACGCGCGGCCGAGCAATGCCCAGCCTTCCACGTCTTCCGGATGATCCTTGAGGCGCGCGACGAGCGTCGCGATCGCCTGTTCCATCTCGGGGCCACGGTCGCCGTGGGCAGCAGCGGCTTCGGCCTTGAGGTTTGCCGCATCGAGCGCTTGCGGTGCGCCGACCAGTCGATACAGCAGCAACGCCGCCGCAGGCAGCAGGACCGCAACCAGCAGCAGCGTGGTGAATGCGGAGCGCGAAGGACGATTCGCGTCGGGTTGTGCAACGACGGGCGCATTCGCGATGGCGGCACGCTTCGCGGCGAACTCATCGGTGGTGATGACGCCGGCGGCGAGCGCTTCGTCGAGCGCGCGCAGGCGTCGTGCCGACGTGTCCGATGTGGCAGCTGCGTGCGTTCGACGGCGCAGCGGCAGGATGACGAACGCAAGCGCAGCGGCGACCATCGCGGTCGCCAACACCATGAATAAACCCATTACCAGTCGTCCTCGATATCGCTTTGCGGCCGTGCAGGAGTGCCCGCGTGCGCCGCTTTCGCGCGCCGCCGCACGTTGATCGCGACCACGGCGCCACCGGCGAGCAGGATCAGCAACGGGCCGAACCAGAGCAGCCAGGTGCCGTTGCGCAGCGGTGGGTCGTACAGCACGTAATCGCTGTAGCGCAGGGTCAGCCAGGTCTTGATTTCCGCGTCGCTCTTGCCGGCCTGCATCTGCGCGAACACGTCGCGGCGCAGGTCCGCGGCCAGCGGCGCGCCGGAATCGGCGAGGCTTTCGTTCTGGCAGACCACGCAGCGCAACTGTTTGGTCAGCGCCTGGAAGCGCAGTTCCTGAGCGTGATCCTTGAACGGGAGCGGATCTATCGCGGCGAAGGCGAGCGATGTGGCGAGGAGGGCGAACACCATGCCCAGCCAAACCGTCCGCTTGAACCGGAGGGCTTCAGAGTGGCGCAAACGTGCGGTCATGGCGTGACCTTTTTCAGTGCGGCGATGCGCGGCATCAGTTGCGTCGCGATGACCTCGGGTGTCAGCGGGCTGATGTACTTGTAGCGGACCACGCCCTCGGCGTCGACGAGGAAGGTTTCCGGCGCGCCGGTCACGCCGAAATCGATCGCGATGCTGCCGGGCAGGTCGGCGACGATGACATCGTAAGGATTGCCGTATTGCGCGATCCAGCGTTTTGCGTCTTCCGGTTCGTCCTTCCAGTCGAAGCCGACCAGCTTGATGCCGATGCGCTTGCCTTCGCTCATCAGGATCGGATGTTCGTCGCGGCACGCGAAGCACCAGCTCGCGAACACGTTGAGCAGGTACGGTTCGCCGGCCAGATCCTTGCTGCCGAACGTGCGTGAGGGATCGTCGAGCAGGGGCAGCGCGAACTCCGGCGCCGGCTTGTCGATCAGCGGCGAGGGGATTTCGCGCATGTCGTGGTACTGGCTCCACCAGATGCCGAAACCGAGCAGCGCGGCGACCCCTACGAAACCGGCGAACGGCAGCAGACGCGTATTCATGCGACCGTCTGTGCCGGCGTTGCACTGATCCGCGGCGCCGCGTCGTCCGGCGCCTTGGCGCGTTCGGGCAGCGCGCGGAAGCGCCGGTCGGCTGCGGCGATGAAGCCGCCGAGCATCATCAACAGCGCGCCGAGCCAGATCCAGCGCACGAACGGTTTGACGTAGACGCGGATCGACCATGCGCCGTCATCGCCGACCGGTTCGCCGAGCGCGACGTAGATGTCGCGGAACAAACCGGGATCGATCGCCGATTCGGTCTGCACCTGCGCGTTGCGCGCGTACTGTGCGTTTCTGCGGATTCATCGTCGCGATCACGGCGCCGTTCTTGAGCACGGAGATCGTGCCTTCGTCGGCGGTGAAATTCGGGCCTTGCGCGTGCTTGACGCCATCGAAGCGGAAATCGAGCGCGCCGATCGTCACGCTCTCGTTCGGCGCGAACCGCAGGTCCTTCTCGATGCTGGTCGCCTCGACGATCAGCACGCCGGCGATGAAGATCGCGACGCCGAAATGCGCGCACATCATGCCGATCATTTCCGGCGTGTAGCGGCGTCCGCGCGGCGCGTTGCGCCAGCGCATCAGCGCGTAACGAGGATGCCGAGGCCGATCCAGACCGACGCGGCAACGCCGACCAATCCTTTCCACGGCAGCTCGCGCGCGAGCGCCCATGCGATCACGGTGGCGATCAGGGCCAGTGCCAGCGCCGGGCGCAGGATGCGGATCGCGCCGTGCAGGCTGCCTTCGCGCCATTTCAGCAGCGGCCCGAACGGCAGCAGCAACACGACCGGAATCATCAGCAGCACGAACATGAAACCGAAATAGGGCGGCCCGACCGAAATGCGGCCGAGGTTCAGCGCTTCGCCGATCAGCGGATACAACGTGCCGAGCAGCACCATCGCCGCCGCGCAGACGAACATCAGGTTGTTGATCAGCAGCAGCGGTCTCGCGCGATACCGCCGCAAATGGTTCACCGCCGGAGACTTTCGGCGCGCGCACCGCGTAGATCAGCAGCGAGCCGCCGACCACGATGCTGAGGAAGGCGAGGATGAAGATGCCGCGTTTCGGATCGCGGCGAACGAGTGCACGCTGGTCAGCACGCCCGAGCGCACCAGGAACGTGCCGAGCAGCGAAAGCGAAAATGCGAAGATCGCAAGCAACAGCGTCCACGCGCGGAACGAACCGCGTTTCTCGGTCACCGCCTGCGAGTGGATCAGCGCGGTGCCGACCAGCCACGGCATGAACGACGCGTTCTCGACCGGATCCCAGAACCACCAGCCGCCCCAGCCGAGCACGTAGTACGCCCACCAGCTGCCGAGCGCGATGCCGAGGGTCAGGAAACCCCACGCGACGTTGGTCCACGGCCGCGCCCAGCGCACCCAGCGCACATCGAGTTCGCCGCCGAGCAGTGACGCGATCGCGAACGAGAACGCGACCGAGAAACCGACATAGCCGGTGTAGAGCATCGGCGGATGCATGATCAGGCCGGGATCCTGCAGCACCGGATTGAGATCGTTGCCATCCAGCGGCATCGGCAGCAGGCGTGCGAACGGATTCGACGTCAGCAGCGTGAAGAGCAGGAATCCGAAGCTGATGAAACCGAGCACGCCGAGCACGCGCGCCATGAAGTCGTCGGGCAGCTTGCGGCTGAACGCGGCGACCGCGACGGTCCAGATGTTGAGGATCAGGATCCACAGCAGCAAGCGATCCTTCATGCGCGCCCCAGACGGCCGAGAACCGGTAGTACCACGGCAGCAGCGAGTTGGAATTCTGCGCGACGTAGGCGACCGAAAAATCCTGGGTCACGAACGCATAGGTGAGGATCGCGAATGCGATCACGACGAACACGGCCTGGCCGGCGGCGGCGGGCCGCGCGACCGCGATCAAGGCGTTGTTGCGGAGCTGCGCGCCGAGGATCGGCAGTGCGCACTGGGCGAGTGACGAGCAGCAGCGCGAGGATCAGCGCGAATTGGCCGAGCTCGGGAATCATCGGTTGCCCCCGGCCGGTGAGACTGGCGAGGCGTGATCGAGATGCGCCTGTTTCGCCTTCGCGATCGCGTCGGCGACTTCTTTCGGCATGTAGGTTTCGTCGTGCTTGGCGAGGACTTCGGTGGCGACGAAGCGACCGTCGTGCATCGCGCCGGTTGCGACGATGCTCTGGCCCTCGCGGAACAGGTCCGGAAGGATGCCGGTGTATTCGACTGGCATGTCCTTGAAGCGGTCGGTCACGACGAAGTCGACCTTCAGCGAGTCGTTCGAACGCGCAATCGATTTTTCCAGCACGACGCCGCCGAGGCGGAAGTGCGCCGTCGCGGGTGCGTGACCGGCTTCGACTTCGGTCGGCGAATACAGATACGTCATATTCTGCTGCAGCGCGAGTACGGTCAGGCCGGCTGCGACCGCGACGGCGGCGAATACCAGCGAGATCACGATCAGTCGGCGTTTGCGGGTCGGAGTCATGGTGCGGATGCCTCACGGGTCTGGCGGCGCTTCAGGCGGCCGCGCAGTTCGGTCAGTACGCGGCGGCGCTGCGCGAGCGGTGCGAACGCGTCGATCGCGAGAACGATGAAAAACACGGCGTAGGACGGCCAGATATAAGCGCCGT
This sequence comes from uncultured Gammaproteobacteria bacterium, assembly GCA_963720445.1. Taxonomy (GTDB): domain Bacteria; phylum Pseudomonadota; class Gammaproteobacteria; order Xanthomonadales; family Rhodanobacteraceae; genus Dokdonella_A. The sequence goes on along the minus strand of CAVRFO010000003.1, from coordinate 159,411 downwards.
AACCGCCCATTGCGAAAAACTCAGCCATGCGCGGGTGCTCCGGTCTTTGCGGATGACTGGCCGAGCGCGATCACGCGCACCCAGTCCTTGCCGCCGTCGAATTCGAGCAGGCCGATGCGCGTACGCACGAGCAGGCTGGCGAAGAAATACAGATGCGTCGCGATCGCCATCGCGAGCAGCGGCCACAGCATGTCGGCGCTGATTTTGGATGGTCCGAGCAGGCGCACCGTCGAGCCCTGGTGCAGGGTGTTCCACCAGTTCACCGAGAAATGCACGATCGGCAAATTGACGACGCCGATCAGGGCGAGGAATCCGGCCGCGCGTGCGGCCTGGCGGCGGTCCTCGATCGCATGGAACAGGCCGATCACGCCGAGATACAGGAACAGCAGGACGAGTTCCGACGTCAGCCGCGCATCCCATGTCCACCACGTGCCCCACATCGGCTTGCCCCACAGCGAACCGGTGACCAGGGTGATGAATGTGAAAGCGGCGCCGACCGGCGCGCTCGCCATCGCGAGGATCTCGCTCAGCTTGATCCGCCAGACCAGCGCGATGAACGCGTTCGCGGCCATGAAGATGTACGCGAACAGGCCCATCCATGCGCACGGCACGTGGATGAAGATGATCCGGTACGCATCGCCCTGCTGGTAGTCGCTCGGCGCGAGCACGAGGCCGCCGTACAGCGCGACCGCGCCGAGGATCAGCGCGATGGCGTAGCACCATGGCGCGAGCGCGCCGGCGATGCGGTAGAACGTCGGCGGCGAGCCGACCTTGTGGAGCCAGAGCAGCAGTGGATTCATCGGTTCGGCGAACGTCTCAACTCAGTGAAATCCTGAGCGCCGCCGCGCAAGCCAGCGGCGCAAGTACCAGCGCGAGCACCAGCGCGGCGCCAAGCCAGAGCAGCGGCGCGAGGAACGGCAGGGCCATTTGCGCCGCGTTGCACGCGCCCGCGCCGAAGATCAAAACCGGCACATAAAGCGGCAGCACCAGCAACGCGAGCAGCATACCAGAGCGCTGCATGCCGACCGTCAGCGCGACACAGACCGCGCCGATCAGGCTGAGCAGCGGCGTCGCCAGCAACAATGCGGCTGGCAGCACCCAACGCAGCGTTGCGTCGAGATGCAGCAACTCACCGAGCAGTGGCGCGACCACGATCAGCGGCAATGCGGTGGTCAGCCAGTGCACCGCGATCTTGCAGGCGAGCAGCAGCGACAGCGGATGCGGTGACAGCACCAGCTGTTCCAGCGAGCCGTCCTCGTAGTCGCTGCGGAACAGCGTGTCGAGCGCGAGCAGGCCGGCGAGCAGGATCGCGACGAAAACCACGCCCGCGGCAATCCGCCGCAGGTTTTCCGGCTCGGGGCCGAGCGCGAGTGGAAACAGCGCGACCACGATCAGCGCGAACAAAATCGGGTTGATGGCATCGCCGCGCCGGCGCCAGACCAGGGTCAGGTCGCGCCGTACCAGGGCGACGCAGGCGGCGGTTGTCGTGCCGGCTTTCATGTGCGCGCTCCGGTAGGGGCAGCGGCGATGCCCTGCCTGTCGATTCCCGGTTCCCGATTCCCGACTGCCGCCCGCAACGGAATCCGGCGTGGCGTACCCGAGGTATATGCATAGGCGCCATGCGAGGTGATCAGTGCGGCGCCACCGCGGTTCGCATGGTTTTCGAGCAGACGATTGACCAGCTTGATGCCCTCGAGATCGAGATTCGCATACGGTTCGTCGAGCAACCACAAACCCACCGGCGCGAGCAGCACGCGCGCCAGCGCAACGCGCTTTTTCTGGCCGGCGGAGAGCTGGCGCACCGGCACATCGGCGTAGCCATCGAGGCCGACTCCGGCCAATGCGGTGTGCGGCGAAAGGCCGGCGCGCTGGCCGCCGAGGCCCGCCGCGAAATGCAGGTTCTCAAGTGCAGTCAACTCGAACTTCAGGCCGGGCTGGTGGCTCAGCAACGCGACCTGAGGTGACAACCGGGCAAGCGTCAACGGCTCGCCATTCAAACGGATCTCGCCTGAAGTCGGCGCGAGCAAGCCGGACAGCACGCGCAGCAAGGTCGACTTGCCGGCGCCGTTGTCGCCCTCGATCAGGACGACTTCACCCGCGTGCAATGCGAAATCGAGTGGGCCGAAGATCGGCTCATCGTTGCGTGCGAATGCAAGCGCGCGGGCTTCGAGCAAGGCGGGGCGTTCGTGGAGTTCGGTCATGGGCATGCCGCGCGCATGCTAGCGGCATGTGCGCGGTAACACCATGCGCGAAACGTCGCGGAGTCGATCCGGGCGCGACAGCCGGCATTTCATTCAAACGAATGGGCGAAGATCGAATCGGACGGCAGACGCGCGACGAGCAGATCGTAGTCGCAGTTGGCCGCGCTGGGATCCGGCGATTCGCCGGCCAGCACCCGCCCGCCGCCGTCGAGGAAGACGTCGCAGACCGAACCCGGGTGGCGTCCTTCAACACGGGCCGCTGTGGCACTGCGGCTCGATTGCTGACCGGCGCCTCGATGGCGGCCGGGGAGACGCCGCTTGGGGTCAGCCGGCGAGCGGGGTCAGGCGTTCGCGTACCAGCGCATCTGCGCGCGCGATGTCGACCTCGTCGATGTGCTGCCGGCCGGCGGTCAGTTCGCGCAACAGTTCGTCCTGCACGGCGCCGCGCGCGAAAGCCTGTGCGTACGGCATGCGCGTGAAGGTGACCATCCAGTAGCGCGGCATGAAGCGATCGGGATGGCGTTGCGCGATCACGCGACCGAGATCGCGGCGCAGCAGGAAGCCGGGATCGGCGACCGAGTCGCGCATCTCGATGTAGTTCTCCAGCGCCATCGCGGCGATCGCCTCGGCGTTTGGACGGCGGCGGCGCTCGAATTCGGCGAACGTCCATGCGACCTCGTCGGCATGGGCAGCGAGCAGGTCGGCCAGCTCGACCGCGTCCTCGAATCCGCAATTCATGCCCTGGCCGTGGAACGGCACGATCGCATGCGCGGCGTCGCCGATCAGCAGTGCGCGGCTGTCGAGGTGCCAGTGGTCGAGGTAGAGCGTCGCGAGGACGCCGACTGGATTGGCCGCGTAATCGTGTTCGAGCTCCGGAATCAGCGGCAGCGCGTCGGCGAAATCGCGCTCGAACAAGGCGCGCGCCGCGGTCGGCGTCGTGACCGTCGCAAAGCTCGGCTCGCCCTGGTTCGGCATGAACAACGTGACCGTGAAACTGCCTTCGGCATTCGGCAGCGCGATGCACATGTAGTTGCCGCGCGGCCAGATGTGCAGCGCGTTGGGCTCGATGGCGAAAAGCCGGGATTCGGGATTTGGGATTCGGGATTCGGACGAGGCGTCGTTTCGCGCGTCGTTTGTCGCTGGAGGGGCGGAGGGCAGAGCCGGGATTTCCAGCTCCTTGTAGCCGTGTCCCAGCGCCTCCATGCGCTCGCCGAGCGGCTGCACCGCATTCATCGCACCGCGCAACGCGGAGCCCGCGCCGTCGGCACCGATCGCGAAGGCGGCGGCGTGTTCGTGCGCTGCATCCGCCGCGTCGTCGTGGAAACGCAAGGTCACGCGCACGCCGAAATCCGCGGAGACCAGACGGCGGTCGAAATGGAACCGCGCGCCGGCTTTCGCCGCGGCGTCGATCAACGCGATGTTGAGCCGGCCACGACTGATCGACCAGATCACTTCGCTGTCGTCACGACCGTAGCGCAGCAGTTCGGTGTGGCCGTCACGGTGATGCACCATGCGACCGCGCATCATCACCGCGAGGCGCATGACCTCGTCGGTCAGGCCCGCCAGGCGCAATCCATGCAGGCCGCGCTCGGCGAGCGCGAGATTGATCGAGCGCCCGCCGGCGTAACCGGCCTGGCGCGGATCGGGTCGACGCTCGAACACGTCGACCGCGAAGCCGCGTTGCGCGAGCAGCGTCGCGAGCAGCGCGCCGACGAGGCCCGCGCCGACGATCGTGATGTCAGGCTTGCGCATGCGTCGCTGCCCATTCCTTCACGCAGCGCACGAAGCGCAGGCAGTCGATGTGACGGTTGTACAGCGGCGTCGGCGCGGCACGGATCACGTCCGGTTCGCGCCAGTCGACGACGATGCCATGCGCTTGCAGGTGGTCGAACACGGCGCGGCCGGCATCGCGCGGACCCTTCACGCGCAGCGAAAGCTGGCAGCCGCGGCGGGCGGATTCCGATGGCGTGAGGATGTCCAGCGTGGCGGCGAGTTCGCTGCGGATCAGTGATTCGAAATACGCGGTCAGAGTTTCGGATTTCGCGCGCAACGCAGCCATGCCGGCGCGGCGGAACATCGCGAGCGAGACGCGCATCGGCGCGAGCGCGAGGATCGGTGGGTTGCTCAGCTGCCAGCCATCGGCGCCTGCGGCGGGAATGAACTCGGGACGCATCTGGAATCGCGTCGCCTGGTCATGGCCCCACCAGCCGGCGAAGCGCGGCAGGTCGGCGCGTGCGTGGCGCTCGTGCACGAAGCAGCCGGCGACCGCGCCCGGTCCGGAGTTCAGGTACTTGTAGCTGCACCAGACCGCGAAATCGCAGCCCGCGTCATGCAATTGCAGGTGCAGGTTGCCGGCGGCGTGGGCGAGGTCGAAACCGACCCGGCAACCCTTCGCATGCGCGGCCCTGGTGATCGCGGCGAGGTCGAACGCCTGGCCGGTCAGGTACTGCACGCCGGGCAGCAGGACCAGCGCGATGCGCGCACCGTGTTCATCGATCGCGCGCAGGATCGCATCCTGCGACAGTGTGCCGTTCGGCTCGTCGCTGTCGAGTTCGATCAGCGCGTGCGCCGGGTCGTGGCCGTGGAAGCGGATCTGCGACTCGACCGCGTGGTGATCGGACGGAAACGCGTTCTTCTCGATCAGGATTGCGCTGCGTTCGGTGGTCGGCCGGTAGAAGCTGGCCATCATCAGGTGCAGGTTCACGGTCAGCGAATTCATCGCGACGACTTCGCCGGGCAATGCGCCGACGACCGCGGCGAGATCCTCGCGCACGAGCTCGTGGTAGGGCATCCACGGATGCTTGCCGCGGAAGTGGGCCTCGACGGCGAAGTCCTGCCAGTCGTCGAGTTCGTCGATCAGCGCGGCGCGCGTGGCGCGCGGTTGCAGGCCGAGCGAGTTGCCGCAGAAGTAGACCTGTTCCGATCCGTCGGCGTGGCGCGGGACAAGGAACTCATCGCGGAACGAGGCGAGCGGGTCGCGTGCGTCGAGGCTGAGGGCGTGTGCTTCCGCGGTCGCGAGGGTTGCGTAGGTCATGTCAGGGTTGATACGAGGATGACGAAATTCCCTCACTTCGTCATCCCGGCGGAGGCCGGGATCCAGCGTCTGTGCTTCTCGTTCGCGGCGCTGGATTCCGGCCTTCGCCAGAATGACGAGCTGGGGATGTGAATGTGGGTGTTCCTACTGCTTCAGCGAAGCCAGCACGCCATCGCAGGCGCTATCGAATTCCTTGTTCCACGCCGGCGTATTCGCCGCGATCAGCGGTCGAAGGCAATGCACTTCGACCGAAACCATCCCGGCCTGTGCGAAGCCGTCGCGAACCAGATAGCGGGTCTTGCCCTGCACGACAAAGTACTGATGCACGGCCTTGTTCGTGTTCGAGGCGTCATTCTCATATCCGCCCTGGGCTTTCGCGTGTTCGAATTCATTGGCCACCGTGGCCGGGAATTCGGCGGCCGACTTGAGTTGGCGCGTCTTCACCGTGACGCTTGCGGTCGCCTCGCTGCCTTGCGTGGCGGGATCCGGGATCTGGAACACGACCGCCTGCGGATTGCCATCGGATTTTTCCATGATCGCCGACCATGTCGGCGGCACGTGGAAATGCACCTGCCCGTCATTGAGCGTGTAGTCGGTCTTGCCTTGCGCGAGCGCGGCGGTGGAACAGCACGCAACGCACACGGCGGCGCACAGGATCGGCAGGCGGGGGATTGGCTTCACGATTCACTCCGTATCGTCGGCAAAACGCGCGTAGGGCAGACCCAGCCATTCCAGCGCGGTGCGGTGGAACAGTCGGGCCTGTTGGGACGGCGGCAGGCCGAGCGCGTCGATGCCGCTGCCCGGTTCCTGCTCGCCAAGTGGAAAAGGATAATCGGTGCCGAGCATCACGTGCTCGCCGCCGGTCACGTCGAGCAAGTAGCGCAGCGCCGCGTCGTCGTGCACGCACGAATCGAAATAGACGCGGTTCAGATATTCGCGCGGATTGCGCGCATTGTCGGTCGCGACCAGATCGGGGCGCATGCGGAAACCGTGCTCGATGCGCCCGATCGTGTACGGAAACGAGCCGCCGCCATGGGCGAAGCAAACCTTCAGTTTCGGCAGGCGTTCGAGCACGCCGCCGAAGATCAGGCAGCACGCCGCACGCGATTGCTCGGCCGGCATCCCGACCAGCCACGGCAGCCAGTATTTCGGCATCGACTCGCGACCCATCATGTCCCATGGATGCACGAGGATCGCCGCGCCGAGTTCGGCGGCTGCCTCGAAAAACGGAAACAGTTCGGGCGCGTCGAGATTCCAGTTCTCGCAATGCGAACCGATCTGGATGCCGGACAAGCCCAGCTGGTCGATGCAGCGCTCCATCTCCTGGATCGCCAGGGTCGGCGCCTGCAATGGCACCGTGCCGATGCCGGCGTAGTGGCGCGGATAGGTGCGGCAGAGCTCGGCCGTGTGGTCGTTCAGATGGCGGTGCAATTCCAGCGCCTGGCTCGGTTTCGCCCAGTACGAAAACAGCACCGGTACGGTCGACACGACCTGCACGTCGACGCCGAATTTCGCATAATCGGCGATGCGCACCTCGGGGTCGAACGCGTTCGCCCAGACCTCGCGGAAGAACTTGCCGTCCTTGTATATACGGTGATGGCCGCCGGATTCGGTCATGACCGGGAAGCGGTCGTCACCGTACTTCTCGGCCAGGTTCGGCCAAGTCGGAGGAAGGATATGCGCGTGGGTATCGATCTTCAGCATGTCCGCGCAGTCTAGCTGCTGCTCGTGCGGAATGGCGACTCGATCCACACGACGTAACGCCGAACCGGCGAGTCGCCGGGCTGGTGATGGAGGCTTACTTCGCGATTTCGATTCGTCGATGCTATCGCGCACGGGAGCCATGCTAGAGTCGCCGCGACGCTCCGCCGCACTGGGGTCCGGAGCGCCGCGGAATGCACGCACATGGCTGGGGCTGATTGTGCGTGTGGCCTGTACCAGGCCATCGTTCGGGGGCAATTTTGCGGATTGGGCACGTCAAGAGGCGGCGCCGGCCGCCGTTCGCCTTGCGCACGAGGTTTCCCGGTTCCGGCCAACCACGCCGGCATCAGCGGATTGCACTGGTTCGGAGCGAAAGCGGACTTTGCATCACATTGTTTTTCTTTTTCAGGGGAGATATCTCGATGCGTAACCTGTTATCCCTCGCCATTGCGTTGGCGCTGCCCATGGCCGCGTCCGCCGGCGAACAAGACTGCCTGGTGTCGTTCTCCGGCGCCCAGCAGAACGTGTGTACGGGCACGTCGTCTGCACCCGCGCTGGAGAGCTTGCTCTCGCTCAGCGCGGTCAAGGACTCGACCTTGCGGCTGGTGAAGTTCGGTGGCCCGATCACCGAAGAGCAGCGCGCTGCCGTCGAGGCGGCCGGCGCGAAGATCATCAGCTATGCGCCGTACTATGCCTACATCGTGCGCATGCCGGTCGCTCTCGACAGCGCCATGATCGCCATCGACGGTGTGATCTGGAGCGGTCCGTTGATGCCGGCATTGAAGGTCGATCCGAACATCTACAGCGAGCTGCAGGGCAACAGGATCGTCGACGGACTGGGCATCTCCTCGCTGGAGATCAGTGTCGATGAGGCGGCCAGTGGCGGCGCCCTGCGCAGCGCGATCGCGTCCATCCCGGGGCTGACCGTGAGCAACACCGTGACCGCCGGCGGAGAGACGCGCATTCTCGCCAGCTTCAACCGCGCCCGGCTTGGCGCGGCGGTCGAAGAGCTGGCGATGAGTCCGGATGTGCTCGCGGTCGGCTTCCGCAAGCAGATGCGCCTGCACAACTCCCAAGGTCACTGGTTGCACCAGAGCAACGTCAGCACGCCCACGCCGTCGAAATCGATCTGGGACCAGGGCCTGTACGGCTGCGGCCAGATCATCGGCGAGCTCGATACCGGCCTGTGGATGGACAACGTGGCGTTCAAGGATGCCAGCCAGCCGATGCCGATCAGCATCTGCAACGACGGCGCAGCCTGCCCGGGCATCGCGACGCCGAACTACGACGCGCGCAAGGTCGTCGCGTACTACAAGTGGTCCGGCATCGCGGGTACTTCCTGGGGCGACAACCACGGTCACGGCACGCACGTCGCCGGCTCGATCCTCGGCAACAACAACGTCGCCAATCCGGGCACCGACTGCGTGAACTTCACGACACCGGGCGGCGACACCAACCTCGACGGCATGGCGCCGGGCGCCAAGCTGGTGATGCAGGAAACCGGCGCCGACCTGGCCTACCTCAACACGCAGGGCGGCACCGCCTACCACATGGCGCAGATCGCCTACGACAACGGCGCCCGCCTGCATAGCGATTCCTGGGGCGACAGCTGTGTCGACAATTCCGGTCTGTGCATTTCCGGTTGCACGCAACCGTACGACGCATTCGCGCGCGACGCCGACCGCATCATGCAGGATCACGACAACCTGCTGCTGGTGTTCGCCGCCGGCAACGACGCCACAACCTGCTCGAACGGCAACAACGTCGGCAGCCCGGGCAACGCGAAGAACGTGTTGACGATCGGCGCGACCGGGCGTGGCACATCCGGCAACAACATGGCCAGCTTCTCTTCGCGCGGCCCGACGCTGGACGCCCGCACCAAGCCCGAGCTGACCGCGCAGGGCAGCGGCATCGTTTCGGCCGGGCGCAGCGCGTCCGGCACGGCCACGATGAGCGGCACCTCGATGGCGACGCCGACCGCTGCCGGCCACGCGGCGCTGGTACGCGATTACCTCGCGCGCGGCTTCTACCCAAGCGGGCAGAAGAATCCCGCGGACGCGATCACCGATCCGTCCGCCGCGCTGATCAAGGCCGTCATGACGGTCGGCGCGTTCAAGATGACCGGTACCGGAGCCGGTGCCAATCCGGGGCAGGCGCAAGGCTTCGGGCGCATCCTGCTCAAGGACTCGCTCTACTTTGACGGCAGCGGGAAGCGGCTGTTCATCCGTGACGAGCGGACGGGTCTGGCCACCAACGGCGTCGACAACCAAAGCCTCACGGTGGCGGTGGGTCAGCCGCTGACGGTCCTGTTGACCTGGACCGACGTCGCGGCGTCGATCAACGCCAGCCCGGCCACAGTCAACTCGTTGCGCCTGGAGGTGCAGGCACCGAACGGCGATGTCTGGACGCAGAAGCTGCCGGCTGGTTACGGCGTCAACAACGCCAACCCGACGCAGGACACCGGCACGTCCAATTACGACAACCTCAATACGCTGCAGCGGATCACGCTGCCGACGCCGGTGGCTGGCACCTACCAGATTCGCGTGCGCGGCATCAACGTGCCGAGTGGCCCGCAGAAGTACGCGCTGGCAGCGACCGGCAGCTTCGCGGTCCCGGCGGCCGATCGGTATACGGTGGGTGGCGCAACCAGCGGTCTGAGTGGAACGGGCCTGGTGCTCAAGCTCAACGGCGCGAACGACTTGCCGATCGGCGCGAACGGCGCATTCACGTTCCCGGGCGGCCTGACCAGCGGCAGCAACTATGCAGTGACCGTCGGCACGCAGCCGTCGGGCCAGGCCTGCACGCTCGCCAACGCCAACGGCTCGATCGGCACCGCCAATGTCACCAATGTCGCGGTGACATGCACGAGCCTGACCTACACGGTCGGCGGCACGGTCGGCGGCCTCGCCGGCACGGGTCTCACGCTCAAGCTCAACGGCGCAAACGACTTGCCGATCGGCGCGAACGGCGCGTTCACGTTCCCGAGCGGCCTGAGCAGCGGCAGCAACTATGCGGTGACCGTCGGCACGCAGCCGTCGGGCCAGGCCTGCACACTCGCCAACGCCAGCGGCTCGATCGGCACCGCCAATGTCACCAATGTCGCGGTGACGTGCACGAGCCTGACCTACACGGTCGGCGGCACGGTCGGCGGCCTCGCCGGCACGGGTCTCACGCTCAAGCTCAACGGCACGAACGACCTGCCGATCGCCGCGGACGGCGCGTTCACGTTCCCGGGCGGCCTGAGCAGCGGCAGCAACTATGCGGTGACCGTCGGCACGCAACCGTCGGGTCAGTCCTGTGCGGTCGCCAACGCCAGCGGCTCGATCGGTACCGCCAATGTCACCAATGTCGCGGTGACGTGCACTAGCCTGACCTACACGGTCGGCGGCACGGTCGGCGGCGTGGCTGGCATGGGTCTGACGCTCAAGCTCAACGGCGCGAACGACTTGCCGATCGGCGCGAACGGTGCGTTCACGTTCGCGGGCGGCCTGGGCAGCGGCAGCGGCTACGCGGTGACGGTCGGCACGCAGCCGTCGGCCCAGACCTGCACGGTCGCCAACGGCAACGGCACGATCGCCAATGCGAACGTGACCAGCGTCGAGGTGACCTGCGCCGATTCGATCACCGACCGCGTCTTCGCGGATGGCTTCGACGGCGACGGGTCACCGGCCCCGACCCCCTTCAGCCTGCAGGCGTTCTGATATGACGGTACGCTGATGTATTCGGGCTCGTGGACGAACCAGTTCCCAGGCCAGGACGTGCCGGCCAACGCCGCGACCGGTTCGATCGACCTGTTTGCCAACGGGGCCAGCCCGATCTACTACGGCGACTTCAAGATCCTCCCGACCACGCACTGACGGGGCAGGCTTGCGGTCCGGCACGCCGGACCGCAAGCGACTCGGGTCATTGCCCCTTTGCTTCCACGAAGCTGCGGGCGTCGCTCTTTCATGTGTACCCGGCACGGGTGCACTCTCGGTGGTGCAACCCTCCCGCAAGCTGATCACGGCGAACGAAGCGAGGCGCACCTGCATGAGGTGCGGTCGAGCGCGGGTAGCGCGGTACGGAGCGAAGCGGCAAGCCAACTTCAGCATATCCGCACAGCTTGACCGGAGGCGGATCGCGATGGTTCAGCGTCTACAATGGTGCCGACCTGGGGTCAGCGGAGAAGACCATGCCCGAAGAAATCGAAATCGATACCGACAAGTTGCGCGAGACCATCGATGAGGAACTAGAGCACGACTCCGGCACGCTGTTGCGCACGGTCGCGCTGACCACCGCGATCTTCGCCGCCGCCGCCGCGATCGCGGCGCTGGAAGCAGGCAGCACCGTGAACGAAGCGCTGATCCTGAAGACCGAATCCACGCGCCTGCAGGCCGAGGCTTCGGACCAGTGGGCGTACTACCAGGCCAAGGGGCTCAAGCTCGCGATCAGCGAGGCCAGCAAGAGTGCGTGGCTGGCCGCCGGCAAGGAGCCGCCGGCCGAACTCGCCGCGAACGCCCAGCGTTTCGCAGACGACCAGAACAAGAGCAAGCTGCGCGCCGAATTGCTGGAGAAACAGCGCGACGAGAAATCGGTCGAAGCCGATCACCTGATGCATCACCATCATGTTTTCGCGCAGGCGGTTGCGTTGTTGCAGGTCGCGATTGCGCTCGGCGCGGTTGCGGCGTTGACGCGCAAGCGCATGGTCTGGGTCGGATCGGTGCTGCTGGGCTTGGCGGGCGGGGTGATGTTCGGGTATGTGATGTTGCAGTGACGCACAGGCGAAGGCGGAACAACTGATCCGAGAGGCCGAGCCCGACCTCACCGCGCGATCGTCGGCGTGCTGCTCTGTCCCAGCAGGTACGCAAGCGTGTCGATGCTGTCGGTCATGCGGTCGAATGCTTCGATGATGGCCGCGACGACCCCGCTGGTGTCGTCGTCGCTGGCGGCACCGAGTTGCGCGGCGAGAGCGCGTTCCCGCTCGCGCAGGTTTTCGATGCCGGGCGTCGTGCCGTCGCGCAGGCCTGCCGCAAGCGCGGCGAGGCTGGTGTCGATGTGTGTGGTGAATTCGGTCAGGTGCTCGCGTGCGGGCAGGGCGGGCGCGTCCTGCAGCACGGCTTCGAGTGACATGCAGGCGCGCACGAAACGGTTCGCGTTGGCGAAGATGCCGTTGGCCAACGCGATCAGGTGGGGATCCCCCTGCGGTTCATCGCGCAGGCGTTCGATCGAGGCCTGTGCGTTCGTGCGCGCGCTGCGCGCGGCGCTGCGTGCGGCCGCATGCGCGTCGCGATCGGCGCGCGGCAACCCGTTGAAATAAACCCGGTAGGCATCGATCATCGAGGCGAGTGCGGGGCGTACGCGCTGGCGTTCCCAGGTCGGCCACAATGCGTATGCGCTGAGCGCGAACGTGCTGCCGATCACCGTGGCGATGCCGCGCGCGAGCATCGTTCCGCCGGGCGCGATGCCATCGAACGCGAGCAGGATCACGACGAGGCCGGTCAGCATCATGACCGCGAGGCCGTAATGCACGGTGACCAGCATGCGGAAGCCGATGCTGAGCAACGCCAGCAGCACGAGTTCCTCCCAGACGCCGCCGAACAGCGTGTGGACCAGCGCGGTGGTCAGCACGAGGCCGAGCAGGGTGCCGATCACGCGTAGCAGGCCGACGCGGAAGGTGCTGGCGAAATCGGGTTTGAGCACGATCGCGACCGTCATCGGAATCCAGTAGCCGTGTTCGAGGCCGGCGATGTGCGCGCCGGCGACGCTGAGGGCGAGGCAGACGCCGCAGCGCAGCGCGTGGCGGAACGCGACCGACGACAGGCGCAGGTTCGCGCGCAACGTGGCCAGCGCGCTGCGCGGGCGCAGCGCGCGCGGCAGATGCGCCTCGGCAGCTTGCGCGCGCAGCTCGCCGCGGCTGCCGGCAAAGTCGGTGTTGCGCAGGGCCGCGCGCAATTGGCCGGCGAGTCCTTGCGCGCGCGCGATTGCGATCGAAAGCTCGCGCGGATGCGAAGTGTCGGCGCGCAATTCGCCGAGCGCCACGAGCGCGGCGTCGAACCCCTCCATCGCCGCCGCGGCTGCGAGTGGGCTGATGCCACGGTCGAGCGCGTCGGCCAGCGCGTCGAGTGCGCGCGCAGCATATTCGAGCACGCGACCGAGGGTGGCCTTGACTTCGCCGTCGTCGAGCGTCGCGCGCAGGTCGCCGAGCGCGAGCAGTTCGAGGCGGATGCGCTCGACCAGTTCGGCCAGCACGCGGAAGGTTTCCATGATCGTGCCGCGCGCGCGGTGCGTGCCGTGCAGCAGGCTTTCTACATCGAGCAAGGCCTGGGTGACCGGCGGCGCCTGCGTCTGTTCGGGCGCGCGCCGGGCGCTGGCCGCGAGTTGGCGACAGATCTCCGCGATCGCGACACGTTCCGGCCGATAGCGTTGCAGCGGCCACGCCGCGATCGCGAACAGGGTCTGCAGCACGCCGCCCGCGAAGATCAGCGATGCGGCCGCGAGCGCACCTGCCGCGTCGCGCGGCTGCGCTGCCATGATCACGAGCAGGATCATGCTGGTCAGTCCCGCACGGCCCGCGTCGGTGCCGAGCGCGACCAGCAGGCCGCCGCCGACGCCCCAGAGCAGTGCCGCGATGACCAGCAGGGGTGCGTGAGCGCCGAGCAGACTGCCGACGAACGCGGAGATGCCGGCGGCGAGCGCGGTCAGCAGCATGCGCCGCATGCGCAGCCGGTACGGCCCCGGCTGGTCGGTGAACATCGTGTTGAGCGCGCCGGCGGCGACGCCGAGGCCGATCGCGATATGCCCGCTCGCGATGCCGATGCCGAGCGGCAGCACGATCGCGGCGGTATTGCGCAGCGCGACGCGCAGCGGCACGTCGCGCGGTTTGATCTGGATCAGGGTGCGCAGCATTGGGCGAATGTGTGGGAGCGCCGGAAGGCGCGATGCTTTTTATCGGCTTCTGCAGCGAAGGACATCGCGCCTTCCGGCGCTCCCACCAGACAACGAGAACTCACCTGCGGTACTTCTCCGGCGCGGGATTCACGTGCCCGCATGCCTTGCAGGTGCGCGCATCGAGCGAACGGTAGAAATGCTCGAACACGCGCGGGAAATCCGTCTCGATGTTGTGCAGGTGAAAATATTCTTCGTAGATCTTGTGATTGCAGCGCTCGCAGAACCAGAGCAGTCCGTCGTCCTCGTGGGCGAGTCGTTTGCGTTCGATCACCAGACCGATGGAGCCGGGCATGCGCTGCGGCGAATGCGGTACGCGCGGTGGCAGGTAGAACACCTCGCCGGCGCGGATCGGGATGTCGCGCACGCGACCGTCTTCCTGGATTTTCAGCACCATCTCGCCTTCGAGCTGGTGGAAGAATTCCGGGCCTTCGTCCCAGTGGTAGTCGGTGCGCAGGTTCGGACCGCCGACGATCATCACGATGAAATCGCCTTCGACCATGCACTTGTTGCCGACCGGCGGTTTCAGCAGGTGGCGGTGCTCGTCGATCCAGGCGTTCAGGTTGAAAGGCGCGGGCAGCATCGTGGTTCCTGTCATCGTGACCGATGCCGGTCAGTCTATCGCGCAATCGCGGCGATGCATTTCAGTTCGATCGCGATCGGCGTCGGCAATGCGGTGATGCCGAGCGTGGTGCGGCACGGTGCGGTCGCCGGATCACGGAAGTGCTCGGCGTAAATGCGGTTGTAGGCGGGGAAATCGCGCGCCATGTCGGTCAGGAACACGGTCACGTCGACGAGATCCTCCCACCGCGCACCGCTCGCGGCGAGCACCGCATGCACGTTCGCGAACACCTGCCGGCATTGCGCGTCGATGTCGTAGGCGATGAGCTTTCCGCCAGCGTCGTACACATTGCCCGGAATCCCGTTCGATCCGGGCATGCGCGGGCCGACTCCGGACAGGAACAGCAGGTCGCCGACGCGGCGTGCGTGCGGGTACGCGCCGACGGGCGCGGGTGCGGTATCGGTATGGATCGAGTCACTCACTGGATTGCGCCTGCACTTCGCGACCGCACCGTTCAGGGGTTCGCATTGATGACGATGTCCTGCCGGAACATCACGCGATTGTCGCTGTTGGAACCAGTCAGGCGATAAGTGCCCGGGCGCAGGTAGAGATTCGCGTGTGCCTCCGGCCGACCCTGGTACAGACGCTCGTCAGGGCTGGTGTTCGTCTTGCTGGCGTCGACCACCATGCGGTCGGCAGGGATCGCATCCTCACCCTCGTTCGCGTAACGCGCCTCGATCAGGCAGGGGTATTCGTCCTGGCAGGATTTGCCGCTGACCGAATACGGCTTGCGCAAACCGCCCAGTGCGAGCCAGGTCGGGCGGCCTTCGCGCAACTGGTCGGGTGGGAAGAACACGCTGACGTCATACGCCTTGGGTTTCAGCGTCCACGGGGTGCCGCTCTTGTCCTCGAACACGATCGGCGCGCCTGGATGCAGCGCCGCCATGACGGCGGTGTAGTACGGGTGGTTCTCGGTGCCGGGCGGGTGGTCGATCAGCATCGTCTGTTCGATCGTCAGCGGGTCGATGCCGCTGAGCTTGCGAAAATGCATGGCCATGCTCGACCCGCCGAGATAGCGGCCGTTCTCCTGGATGTGCGCGTAACCGGCATTGACGACCAGGCGCGCGGCCGGATCGTGTTTGAACACGCGCTCGTAGAGATTCTTCGCCTGTGCGTATTCGCGCACATCGCCGTTGCCGGGGTTCTCCGATTCGTAACTGACGATCTTGAAGCCGAGCCTGATCGCGGTGCGCACGATCTCCGCGGCGATCGGTTCCATCGTGTAGAAGCCGCTGGCCGGGATCGGATAACCGCGTTTCTGCAGTGCATCCGCGTCGGTCTGGTACAGCGTTTCGGCGGCGAAATACGTGAAGCCTTCGGCACGCAGGCGCGGCAACAACTCGAGGGTCAATGTGCGCGTGATCGGTACGTTGTGCGCTTCATTGAAAAAAACCGCCTTGCGGCCCTTCGCCAGATCGGCGACTGCATCGAGCGCGGACTTTGCCTGTTCGCCGCCAGCCAGCGGCGAAGGTGCGTCGTCATGGGCCGCGAGCTGGCGAATCGAGTACGAGCCATGCGCGCCCGGATAGTCGCCGACGAATGTCTGATACCAGCTCAGGTATTGGCCGAATACGATCCGGAACGCCTTGCCGCTGTCGGCGCGGTACGCGTCGCGCATCGCCTTGAACTGGGCCAGGAGGCCATTGCGCTTGAGTGCGTCGGCGTACACCTGTTCCGATTTGTCGAACGCGACCTTTTGCGCTTGCTGCCATTGATAGGGCGACAGGGGTTCTTCGGGGGCAACAGCTGCGGCGGTCAACGGCAGGCAGGCGAGGAGGGCAATCAAGACGAAGCGCATAGGTTACACCTCACATCAGATGAAGTTCGCGTGGTCCGGTATCAGTGGCCGCCTGCGGGATTGACCTGTACCAGTGCCGCGGCCGCCGCGGTTGCGAGTTGGTCCGTTGCGGAAACGTGCAGGCCCAGGTCGCGCACGCGGCCATCGTCGAGGCTGTAGATCCAGCTGTGCACGCGCAGGACCTGACCCCGTTCCCACGCATCCCGAACCACGGTCGTCTGCGCGACGTTGAGCGCCTGCTCGATCACGTTGAGTTCGCACAGGCGCGCTGCACGCGCGTGCAAATCGCTGATTTCGTCGAGCACGACGGCGTGCTTCTGCCTGACGTCGGCGACGTGACGCAGCCAGTTGTCGATCAGGCCGAGGCGTTTTTCCTCCAGCACCGACTGCACACCGCCGCAGCCGTAGTGGCCAACGACGAGGATGTGCTCGACCTTGAGCACGTCGACCGCGAACTGGATCGCGCTGAGGCAGTTGAGGTCGGTGTGCACGACGACGTTGGCGACGTTGCGATGTACGAACACCTCGCCCGGCGCCATGTCGATGATCTGGTTGGCCGGCACGCGCGAGTCGGAGCAGCCGATCCACAGGTATTTCGGCGCCTGCTGTTCGGACAGGCGCTTGAAGAATTCCGGGTCTTGCGCGCGGATTGCGTCGGACCAGGCATGGTTGCGTTGCAGGAGATCGGCGAGGAAGGGCATTGCGAAACCTTCAGCGAAGTTGGATGCAGATGTTCTTCGGCTCGGTGAAGAAGCGCAATGCCTCAACGCCGCCTTCGCGGCCGACGCCCGAGTTCTTGACGCCACCGAATGGCGTACGCAGATCGCGGCGCAGCCAGCAGTTGATCCAGACGATGCCGAATTCCAGTTGTGCCGAGAATCGGTGGGCTCGATCGAGATCGGTCGTCCACAGCGACGCGGCGAGGCCGTAATCGGTGCCGTTCGCGATCGCCAGCGCCTCGTCCTCGGTGTCGAACGGAATCAGGGTGACCACCGGGCCGAAGATTTCTTCCTGGTTTGTCGCGCTATCGCCGGACAGCCCTTCGATCACGGTCGGCGCGACGAACCATCCGTCCGCGCAGCGGCCATTCAACGTAACCGCTGCGCCGCCACAGAGGACCTGACCACCCTCGTTGCGCGCGCGCTCGATGCAGCCGAGCACCTTGTCGTGATGTGCCTTGGAGACCAGCGCGCCGAGGTCGCTCGCGGCGTCGCCCGGATCGCCGACACGCAAGCTGCGCACGCGTTCCAGATAACATTCCTTGAAGTCGTCGTAGATCGACCGCTCGACCAGCAGGCGCGAGCCGCACAGGCAGATCTCGCCCTGATTGGCAAAACCGGAGCGCACGATCGTGTCGAGGTTCGCATCGGACAGATCCGCATCGGCGAACACGATCGCGGGATTCTTGCCGCCCATCTCCAGCGAGAGTTTCTTGAACATCGGTGCAGCCGCCGTGGCGATCGCCTTGCCGGTGCGCGTGCTGCCGGTGAACGAAATCGCCTTGACCTGCGGGTGCTCGACCAGCGCCTGTCCGACGCCCGGGCCGGTGCCCTGCACGATGTTCAGCACGCCAGCCGGAAAGCCCGCCTCGATCGCGAGGGCGCCAAGATGCGCCGCCGTGCACGGCGTGATTTCCGAGGGCTTCGCGACGACCGTGTTGCCGGCAGCCAATGCCGGCGCGATCTTCCAGGTGAACAGATACAGCGGCAGGTTCCACGGCGAGATGCAGGCGACCACGCCAAGCGGCTGGCGCAGCGTGTAGTTCAGCGTGCGCGTGTCGGTCGCATGGCTGTCGCTCGCCCAATGCGTGATCGCCGCGGCGAAGAAGCGCAGGTTCGCGACGGCGCGCGGGATGTCGAGGCTGCGCGCGAGTTTGACCGGTTTGCCGGAGTCGCGCGATTCGAGTTCGGCGAGTTGTTCGAGATCGCGTTCGACCAGATCGGCGAGGCGATCGAGCAACCGCGCGCGCTCCTCGGCAGGCATCGCGGACCAGCCCGGAAACGCGTGAGTCGCTGCTGCGATGGCGGCGTCGACGTCGGTGCCGTCGGAATCCGGGCAGCGCGCAAAGACCGTGCCTGTCGCGGGCTCGAAGATGTCGAGATAGGTGCCCGCGCGTGGTGCCTGCAGGTGACCGTCGATCAGGTTGGCGAGGGTGAGCGCTGGGGTCATCGTGCGCAGCTTAGAGCATCCGGCTGCAGATGCCGTCATTCCAGCACTCGCCGGAACGCAAAAAGTATCCTGTGGTCAGCCGTACGCCGCACTCAGGATTGGCCAACACCGTCAGGTTCTGGTGGCACGGCGATCGGTCGCAAGGTCGGGGCGAGCGCGACGCGCTGGTCGAACACGAAGCAGTCGCCGTCGAAGCCGTAGCCGCCGACGCGCTCGAAGTAGCCGAGGATGCCGCCGTCGAGTTGCCAGACGTTGTCGAAGCCGTTGGCCTGCATCCACAGCGCGGCCTTCTCGCAGCGGATGCCGCCGGTGCAGAAGCTGACCACAGTCGCGTCGGCGAGCGATTCGCGATGCGTGTCGATCGCCTCGGGCAGGTCGGTGAAGCGGTCGATCGGCAAGGTCAGCGCGCCGGCAAAGGTGCCGTGGCGCACTTCCTCGCGATTGCGCGTGTCGAGCAGGACGACCGGCTGGCCGGCCTCGTCATGACCTTGTTCGATCCAGCGGGCGAGCGTGGCTGGCGCGACGGATGGCGCGCGCCCGGTGAGCGGCGAGGCGTCCTCGCGGCGGAACGCGATGATCTCGCGCTTGTGCTTGACCTTGAGACGCGCGAACGGTTGCGTTTCGCTGATGCTTTCCTTGATCGTGAGATCGGTAAACCGTGGATCGGCACGCAGAGTCGCTACAAACGCGGCGATTGATGTCGCCGCGCCAGCGAGGAAAATGTTCACGCCTTCGCTCGCGACCAGCACCGTGCCGCGCAATGCACCGGCTTCGGCGCAGCCGCGAAGCGTTGTCGCCAGCGCTTCGGGATCATCGATCGGCGTGAACTGGTAAGCCGCGATATTGACGATCATTCGTCGCGGCTCGCCTGCGCTGGATTCGGCACACACCATCACAGCGACTGCGTGCGACCGCCGTCGACCGGGATGTTCACGCCGTTGACGTAGGCGGCGGCCGGCGTCGCGAGGAACGCGATCACGTTGGCGATTTCGCCCGGCTTCGCGAAGCGGCCGGCCGGCACCGTCGCCAGCATCGCCTGTTCGATCTCGGCGACGCTCTTGCCGGTTGCCTTGGTGCGCTCGGCGAGGATTTGTTCGAGGCGCTGGGTTTGCGTGTAGCCGGGCAGCACGTTGTTGACCGTGATGCCGTGCGCGCCGAGCTCGCCGGCCAGGGTCTTCGCCCAACTCGCGGTCGCGCCGCGGATCGTGTTGGACACGCCGAGATTCCTGATCGGTTCCTTCACCGAAGTCGAGATCACGTTGATGATGCGTCCGTACGCGGACGCCTTCATGCCCGGCAGCACGGCGTGCAGCAGGGTCTGCGCGCCGATCAGGTGCTGGTTGAAAGCGCGCAGGAAGTCTTCCGGCGCGGCAGTATTCGCGGGGCCGCCGGGCGGCCCGCCGCTATTGTTGACGAGGATCTGGATCGGGTGCGCGTTTGCGGATCCCTCGACCTTCGCGCGCAGTTCCGCATGCTGGCTCATGTCCGCCGCGATCCACGCGTGCTGTTGCACCGGATGGATCTTCGGCAACGCGGCCAGCGCGGTTTCGAGTGCCTCGCGCGAGCGCGCGAGCAGGGTCACGTCGGCGCCGAGCGCCGCCAGTTCGATCGCTGCGGCATAGCCGATGCCCTGCGAGCCGCCGCAGACCAGCGCGTGTTTGCCGGTGAGGTTGAGGTTCATGGGGGTTGTCCTGGTGGTGGCGACGCGAGGTTGGGGGCGACACGGCTGGGCTTCCCACCAAGCCCGTGAATTCAGGGTATCGACGACTACGGCACCTTGGCGATCATTTGCGGCAGGAGTTCCTCGTCACTGTCGCCTCGCGGAGGTTCGACTTCCTCCAGCTCGAAACCCCAGCGCAGCGTGTCGTCGTCGTCGAGGCCATCGAATGCGCGAAACTCGGCATCGAGCAGGGCCATGCGCGCGGCTGATTCGTCGTCATACAGGAGCGTGCGGCCGTCGCTGTCGAAGACTTCGGCGATGCCCGAATCCTGGAGTTGGAGGCGTGCCCAGATCAGCGTGTCGCCGACGCAGGTCAGCCACCATTGCGGCTCGTGTGAATTCATATTCCTTCGACTCCGCTGAGGCCGAGCACTTTCGAGGCGGATGCCACGATCGCGCCGACGACGATCGCCCACGCGCCGATGCTGCCGAGCACGCCGAGCGCATTCAAGGTCGTGTCGTTCAGCGCGCGGTAGCGGGCGCGCAGATACCAGCCGAACGCGCGCGGCGTGAACATGAAGCCGCCGATATGCGCGCGCTCGGCCGGGTGGTTGTCGCGCAGGTGCACGGCGACCAGCGCCCAGGTCATCAGGTAGGCGGTCAGCCCCGCGACGAGCAGGCCAAGGCCCGAAATCAGCAGGAAATCCCGCATCGCGGGCAGCAGGTTCGTGGACATCAGAATTCCGCGGAACCGGGTGCGCGCGGATACGGGATCGCATCGCGGATGTTGGCGAGGCCGCAGACGTAGACGACCAGACGCTCGAAGCCGAGGCCGAAGCCGGCGTGCGGCACGGTGCCATAGCGGCGGAAATCGCGATACCAGGCATACATCTTCGGGTCGAGGCCGAACTGCGCGATGCGCCGGTCGAGCACGTCGAGGCGTTCCTCGCGCTGCGCGCCGCCGATGATCTCGCCGATGCCGGGCGCGAGCACGTCCATCGCGGCGACGGTGCGGCCGTCGTCGTTGAGGCGCATGTAGAACGCCTTGATCTTCTCGGGATAGTTGGTGACCACGACCGGGCCGCCGACGTGCTGCTCGGTCAGGAAGCGCTCGTGCTCGGTCTGCAGGTCCGCGCCCCATTCGACCGCGTAGTCGAACTTGCGGCCGGATTTCTTCAGGATTTCGACCGCGTCGGTGTAGTCGATGCGCGCGAACGGCGAGGTGATGATGGATTCGAGCCGCGAGATCGCGGTCTTCTCGACGCGCTCGGCGAAGAACGCCATGTCGTCCGGGCGTTCGGCGAGGACCGCCTTGAATACGAACTTCAGGAAATCCTCGGCGACCCGCGCGTTTTCGGCGAGGTCGGCGAACGCGATTTCCGGCTCGACCATCCAGAATTCGGCCAGGTGGCGCGTGGTATGCGAATTCTCGGCGCGGAAGGTCGGGCCGAACGTGTAGACCTTGCTCAGCGCGAGGCAATAGCCCTCGACGTTGAGCTGGCCGGACACGCTCAGGAAGGTTTCCTTGCCGAAGAAATCCTTGCGGAAGTCGATCGCGCCCTTGTCGGTGCGCGGCGGATTCATCATGTCGAGCGTCGAGACACGGAACATCTCGCCGGCACCTTCGGTGTCCGAGCTGGTGATGATCGGCGTGTTGACCCAGAAATAGCCGTTCTCGTCGAAATAGCGGTGGATCGCCTGCGCGATCGTGTGGCGCACACGCGAGACCGCGCCGAACAGGTTCGTGCGCGGGCGCAGGTGCGCGACCTCGCGCAGGAATTCCGGGGAATGCGGCTTCGGCTGGATCGGGTAGGTTTCCGGATCGTCGACCCAGCCGACGACCTCGACGTCGCTCGCCTGCAGTTCGAACGATTGGCCCTTGCCTTGCGATGCGACGAGTTCGCCTGTCGCAATCAGCGCGCAACCGGCGCTCAGGCGCACGATCTCGGTTTCATAGTTGGCCAGCGTGTTCGGCGCGACGACCTGGATCGCGTCGAAGCAGGAGCCATCGCTCAGATTGACGAACGAAAGCCCGGCCTTGGAATCGCGCCGCGTACGCACCCAGCCGCGCACCTGCACACGGCTGCCCGGCGCGATCGCGCCTGACAATGCCTGCTTCACTTCCACGACGTTCGCGGCGTCGGCCTTTGCATCGACGGCGGGGTTTGCGACTACCGACATACCTTGAAACTCCTGCTGGA
The DNA here is from genome assembly GCA_963720445.1 of uncultured Gammaproteobacteria bacterium. Taxonomy (GTDB): domain Bacteria; phylum Pseudomonadota; class Gammaproteobacteria; order Xanthomonadales; family Rhodanobacteraceae; genus Dokdonella_A. The sequence continues at coordinate 137,101 of CAVRFO010000003.1, read as the reverse complement.
AATGCCCAGTTCAAACAGAGGCGGGCGCTCGCGATCACGCGATCATGGGGTTTGCGATAATAGCGGAATCGGGTCGGGCTTCGCGGCATCGCGCTAGAATGGTCCGGCAGTGCGCAAAGCCGGCAGCGCATGAAGCCGGCGGCGAACGAAGATGCAGGCGGCGCTGCGCAGCATCCCCTCCGCTCGCGCCGCGGCATCGAAGCATGAACGGCCAAGGTTCCTCCTCCGGCTCGCGGGATTTGTCCGTCCATACCTCAGGGCGACCGGTATTTCACAGGTGTTCGAGAGCATGACCATCCAGATCACTTCCGCCGCGCGCGAGCGCATGCACGACTTCCTCGCCAAACAGCCGGATGCGCTCGGCGTGCGTTTCGGCATCAAGCGCACCGGTTGCTCGGGCTTCGGCTACACGGTCGATCTCGCCAGCGCGATCGCGGACAACGACCTGGTGTTCGATCAGGACGGCCTGCGCCTGGTGATCGATGCGAAGGCGCTTCCGTTCGTCGATGGCACCGAGATCGATTTCCAGCGCAGCGGTCTCAACGCGGCGTTCGTGTTCCGCAATCCGAACGCGACCGGCGAGTGCGGCTGCGGCGAGAGCTTCACGGTAGAGGCGAGGGAGTAGGGCAGGCAGGCGTTGCCAGCTATCGCCCCGGTTCCCGATTCCCGGCTTTTCAAGCACTTGCGTGCCCAACGTGCATCCACTACGATGCGCGCCCCTTCGCCGAAGCCTGCGCGAAGGATTCTTGCCTCACCGTGCCTCGGGAGGCTGTCCGCCTGGATGTTCCGTGCGGATACCCACAAGGAGTCGACATGCGTCATTACGAAGTTGTGTTCATGGTCCATCCGGACCAGAGCGAGCAAGTGCCCGCGATGATCGAGCGTTACAAGACGCTGATCGAGGGCGACAACGGCAAGATCCATCGCCTGGAAGACTGGGGCCGCCGTCAACTCGCGTATCCGATCCAGCATCTGGCCAAGGCGCACTACGTGCTGCTCAACATCGAGTGCAGCGCTGCCGTGCTCGCCGAGCTGGAAAGCGGCTTCCGTTTCAATGACGCGGTATTGCGTCACCTGATCGTGAAGCGCCATGACGCAGTGACCGAAATGTCATTGATCATGAAGAACAAGGACGACAAGGGCGACCGTCGCCGTCGTGACGACGAAGGTTTCGGTTTCGGCCAGGACGACGATGATCGTCCGCGTCGCGAGGCGCGCCCGCCGCGCGAGCCGCGTGAGCAAGCCGCCGCGCCCGCCAGCGAACCGGCCAGCGAACCCGCTGCCGAGTAAGCACCCGTCCTGTCATCTGGAGAAATCTTCATGTCCAAGTTCTTTCGTCGCAAGAAATTCTGCCGCTTCACCGCCGAGGGCGTGACCGAGATCGATTACAAGGATCTCAACATGCTGCGCCAGTACATCAGCGAAACCGGCAAGATCGTGCCGAGCCGCATCACCGGCACCAAGGCGCGTTACCAGCGCCAGCTGTCGACCGCGGTCGAGCACGCGCGCTTCCTTTCGCTGCTGCCGTACAGCGACGCGCACTGATACATCCGGTCGTCATCCCGGTGAAAGCCGGGATCCAGGTTCTGTCGCTCCGGTGGAGCTGGATTCGTTCCGGCTTTCGCCGGGATGACGGACGAAATTCGGACAGCCCCCCGCTGCGCCGGCCATCCCGACGCTAACGAATAGGAAACATCATGGAACTCATCCTCCTGCAAAAAGTGAAAAACCTCGGCAATCTTGGCGACAAGGTCAACGTGAAGCCGGGCTACGGCCGCAACTTCCTCGTGCCGCAGGGCAAGGCAGTCACCGCGAACGAAGCGAATCTCGCCGACTTCGAGAAGCGTCGCGCCGAATACGAAGCCAAGGCCAACCAGCAACTTGCCGGCGCCGACGCGCGCAAGGCGCAGTTCGACAATGCCTCGGTCACGCTCAAGGCGCATGCGAGCCCGGAAGGCAAGCTGTTCGGCTCGATCAGTCCGCGCGACGTTGCCGAAGCATTCACCAATGCCGGCATCGCGCTCGACAAGAGCGAAGTCATCATGAGCGAAGGCCCGCTGCGCCACATCGGCGAATTCGACGTGGTGGTGCATCTGCACGCCGACGTGCACACCACTGTCAAGGTCATCATCGAGTCCGACGACTGATCTTTTCCGCAATACGACACCGCGCGGCGGCGTAAAGGTCGCGCGATTGAGAACGGGCGCTGCGGCGCCCGTTTTCATTTGGGTTCCGGCCCGTCATGCACATCTTATCCACAGCCTCTCAACAACCGGGGGCACGGTTATCCACGGCTTGTTCGGTGACTTGTGCGTCGCGATTCGTGAGACGCCGATCTAGTATCTCTTGCCCCGTTTTCGACGCACGCCACGCCATGCCCGCTTTCAACGAACGCAAACCGGCCTCCAACATCGAAGCGTTGCGCGTTCCGCCACATTCGATCGAGGCCGAGCAAGCCGTGCTCGGCGGCCTTATGCTGGCCCCGGAATCCTGGGATCGCATCGCCGATCGCCTGAACGAGGGCGATTTCTATCGCAAGGACCATCGCCTGATCTTTCGTGCGATCGAGGACCTGTCGAACAAGAGCATGCCCTACGACGCGGTCACGCTCGGCGACTGGTTCCAGGCGCAGAACCTCGCCGAGCTGGTCGGCGGCGCGAGCTACGTGATCGAGCTGGCGAACTCGACGCCGAGTGCCGCGAACATCGTCGCCTATGCCGACATCGTGCGCGAGAAATCCGTGCTGCGGCAGTTGATCGACGCCGGCACCGAGATCACCGGCGATGCGTTCCAGCCGGAAGGGCGTTCGAGCCAGGAACTGCTCGAAACCGCGGAGCAAAAAGTCTTCCATATCGCCGAGGCCGGTTCGCGCGGACGCAAGGGTTTCGTCAGCATGCGTTCGGCGGTCAAGGAAGCGTTCCAGATCCTGCACGAGCGTTACGAAAACCGCGGCACGGTGACCGGCATGCCGACCGGGTTCACCGACCTCGATGAAATGACCGCCGGCCTGCAGCCATCGGATTTGATCATCATCGCGGCGCGCCCATCGATGGGCAAGACCGCGCTGGCGGTGAACATGGCCGAGTACGCGGCGCTGAAAACGAAGAAGGCGGTCGCGATCTTCTCGATGGAAATGGCCGCCTCGCAGCTCGCGTTCCGCCTGATCTCCTCGCTCGGCCGGATCAACCAGCAGCACCTGCGCACCGGCGACCTGGCCGAGGAAGAGTGGCCGCGCGTGACCAATGCGATCACCCTGCTCAGTGAGGCGAAGATCTTCATCGACGATACGCCCGCGCTGTCGCCTGGCGAATTGCGCGCGCGCGCGCGCCGCCTCAAGCGCGAGCACGATCTGGGCCTGATCGTGATCGACTACCTGCAGCTGATGCAGGTGCCGGGCAACAAGGAAAACCGCGCCACCGAAATCTCGGAAATCTCGCGCGGCCTGAAAGCGCTCGCGAAGGAACTCAATATCCCGGTCATCGCGCTGTCACAGCTCAATCGTTCACTTGAGCAGCGCACCGACAAGCGTCCGGTGATGAGCGACCTGCGCGAATCGGGCGCGATCGAGCAGGATGCCGACGTGATCCTGTTCATTTACCGCGAAGAGGTCTACGACAAGGAATCGCCAAAAAAGGGCACGGCGCAGATCATCATCGGCAAACAACGTAACGGCCCGATCGGCGACGTGACGCTGGCGTTTCTCGGTGAGTACACGAAGTTCGAGAATTTCGCGGGTGGCGGTTTCTCCGGATCGTTCGAGTGAGGCATCGATGTCCAGTTGCCCGGGTTCCGTAGGAGCGCACCCTGTGCGCGAACGCACCTGCATCGGTGTGACGGCGTTCGCGCACAGGGTGCGCTCCTACGTCGACCTTTGGATTGGCATGGTTCCGCAAATGCAAGGAGATCACTGACCATGCGCGCAGCTTGCGCGACCATCCACCTCGGCGCGCTGCGCGAGAACCTGCGCCGCGTCCGCGAGCTCAGCTCCGGCGCGCGCGTGATGGCCGTGGTCAAGGCCGATGGCTATGGCCATGGTCTCGAACGGGTTGCGCGCGCGCTCGAAGGCGCCGATGCGTTCGGCGTTGCCGGCATCGCCGACGGCCAGCGCCTGCGTGCGGCCAGCGTGTCGCAGCGCATCGTCGTGTTGTCCGGCCATGACGAACCCGGCGACCTCGTCGAGATGCGCCGGCTGCGTCTCGATACCGTGGTCCACAACGATGCGCAACTCGATGCGCTCGCCGCGGATCGCGATGGGCGTCCGCTGCACGTCTGGCTGAAACTCGACACCGGCATGCACCGCCTGGGCTTCGCGCCCGAGCGTGCCCGCGAGGTATTCGCGCGCCTGCGCACCCTGCCCAGCGTCGACAAGCGCATCGCGCTGATGACCCATTTCGCCAATTCCGATGTGTTCGACGACACGTTGACCACGCAGCAGATCGAACGCTTCGAACGCAGCACGTCCGGACTCGACGGCGAATGCTCGCTGTCCAATTCCGCCGCGATCGTCGGCTGGCCCGAAGCGCATGCCCAATGGGTGCGAGCCGGCGGCGCGCTGTATGGCATCTCGGTCGTCGCCGGCAAGATCGGTGCCGACTTCGGCTTCCGTCCCGCAATGACCTTGTCGACGAAACTCATCGCAATCAATCGCGTGCGCAAGGGCGAGCGGGTCGGCTACGCCGCGACCTGGGAAGCCCCGGAAGACATGAACGTCGGCGTGGCCGCGATCGGTTACGGCGACGGTTACCCGCGCCATGCCGAATCCGGCACGCCGGTGCTGGTCAACGACGTGCGCGCGGCCATCGTCGGCCGGGTATCGATGGACCTGATCACGATCGACCTGCGCAATCATCCCGAAGCGAAGATCGGTGATCCTGTCGTGCTCTGGGGACGTGGATTGCCGGTGGAAACCGTTGCCGCGCACGCGGGCACGATCGGTTACGACCTCACCTGCGGCGTCACCCGCCGCGTGCGGTTCGTCGAAGACGAGAGTTGAGGCTGCTTCGGAAGACCGCTGCTAGACGAATGTAACGCGGCCCGTCGCGATCTCGTAGACGCCGCCGACGATCTTCAGGTCGCCCCCACTAACCATCTCCGACAACAGCGGCGGCGAATGCATCAGCCGACGCACGTTGTACTGCACGTTGGCGACGACGGCACGATGCGCTTCGTCGGCAGCCTTTTCCTTGAGGACGGGCGCGATGCCGGGTTTCATCGCGCGCACTAGATCCTGGATATGGCCGGGCAGGATCGTGTGGTCGTGCAGCACCTTCAGCGTCGAGTTCACGGCGCCGCACTGGGTGTGTCCGAGTACCACGATCAGCTTCGTGCCAAGCACCTTGGCGCCGTACTCGAGACTGGCCAAGCCATCCGGGGTCACGAAGTTTCCGGCCACACGCACGACGAAGAGTTCGCCCGGGCCCTGATCGAACAACAATTCGGGTGCGACGCGCGAATCGGCGCAGCTCAGGATGGCTGCATGCGGTGCTTGGCCAAGATCGCGCGAGGCACGGTCGACCGAATAGTCCTTGTGCGTCTGCGCGTTGGTCACGTAACGCTCGTTGCCCTGTTTGAGGAGGTCGAGCGCCTGATCGGCCGTGTCTGCCAACGACTGCGGAGGTTGTTGCGCGATCGCCAAGTCACCGATGGCCGATAGGGCAAGGGCGCCCATGCCCGCAAGCAGAACGTCGCGCCGGGTGTACCGGCCAGGATCGTGTTCGTTCCGCATCACACACCCCCACAGCGCAGGAGAGCGCGAACTATAGCACCGCATTTCCGGACAATGGCTGCGCCGCGCGTGGCGCATGAGGCGCGGTCGCGGCATGATGCCGCGATCATTCACGGGAAGAATTCATGGCCAAGGCAAAAACCGCCTACGTCTGCAGCGATTGCGGCGCCGAGCACAACAAATGGCAGGGCCAGTGTGCCGAATGCGGCGTGTGGAACACGCTGACCGAATTCGTCGTGCAGCCGGCGACGAAGTCGGTAGCGGTCAATCCGCGCAGTGGTTATGCCGGCGTGGTGGATATTGCGAAGGTCACCAAACTCACGACGGTTGCGACCGAGGCCGAGCAGCGCAGCGCGACCGGCATCGCGGAACTCGATCGCGTGCTCGGCGGCGGGCTGGTCACCGGATCGGTCGTGCTGATCGGCGGTGATCCCGGCATCGGCAAATCGACTTTGTTGTTGCAGATGCTCGGCGCGATCGGCCAGCGCGTGCGCGGCTTGTACGTGACCGGGGAGGAATCGCTGGCTCAGGTAGCATCGCGCGGACAGCGCCTCGGCATCGTGCTGGATGGGCTGGAAGCGCTGGCCGAAACCTCGATCGAGCGCATCCTCGGCGAGGCTGCGAGCAGTCGCCCCGATGTGCTGATCATCGATTCGATCCAGACGATATGGACCGGGACACTGACCGCGGCGCCGGGGTCGGTGTCACAGGTACGCGAATCCGCGGCGCGACTCGTGCGTTTCGCGAAGGAGACCGGCACCAGCGTGTTCCTCGTTGGTCACGTGACCAAGGAAGGCGGCATTGCCGGTCCACGCGTGCTCGAACACATGGTCGATGCAGTGCTGTATTTCGAGGGCGAGGTGGGTTCGCGTTTCCGCATCCTGCGCGCGTTCAAGAACCGCTTCGGCGCGGTCAACGAGCTCGGCGTGTTCGCGATGGGCGACAAGGGCCTGCGCGAGGTACCGAATCCGTCCGCGATCTTTCTTTCCGCGCATTCGGGGCCGACCTCGGGCAGCGCGGTCATGGTTACACGCGAAGGTACGCGGCCATTGCTGGTCGAGGTGCAGGCGCTGGTCGACCAGAGTTCGCTCGGCAATCCGCGCCGCGTCGCGCTTGGCCTCGAACAGAACCGGCTGGCGATGTTATTGGCCGTATTGCACCGGCATGGCGGCGCGGCGGTCTACGATCAGGACGTGTTCGTCAACGTGGTCGGCGGCATCCGCGTGCAGGAAACCGCGGCCGACCTGCCGGTGCTGCTCGCGGTGCTGTCGAGCTTCCGCGACCGGCCGCTGCCGGAGAAGACGGTCGTGTTCGGCGAAGTCGGTTTGTCCGGCGAGATCCGTCCGGTGCCGAATGGCGAGGAACGCCTTAAGGAAGCGGCGACGCATGGCTTCAAGCGCGCGATTGTGCCGAAGGCGAATGCGCCGAAGAAGGCGAAGATCGGCGACATGGAGATCGTTGCGGTCGATCGGCTCGGCGAGGCGATCGAGGCGAGCCGACGCGATTGAGCGTAGCCCCTTTTCCTTCCGCTGCTGCGCAGGGAAGGATAAAGAAGGGAGCGATCAAGCCGCGCGGTGCAGGATCACTTCAAGCACAAACTTCGATCCGAAAAACGCGAGCAGCAGGATCACCATTCCGGTCAGGGTCAGGTTCACCGCGCGGCTGCCGCGCCAGCCATGCCGCCAGCGGCCCCAGAGCAGCGTGCCGAACACCAGCCAGGCGACGATCGAAAGCACGGTCTTGTGCACGAGGTGCTGGCCGAACAGGTTGTCGACGAACAGGATGCCGCTGAGCAGGGTCAGGGTCAGCAGTACGAAACCAGCGCCAATCAGGCGAAACAACAGGGTTTCGGTCAAGGTCAGCGGCGGCAGTGCCTGCAACCAGTGACCGAATTGACGATGGCGCAGCGCGCGTTCCTGGATCGCGAGCAGGATCGCGAACACCGCGGCGATCGAGAGCACGCTGAACGCGAGCAGCGCGACCGTCACGTGCAGTTTGATATGCCAGTCGATCGTTTCGGGTGAGGTCGGCGGCGCCGCGAACACGTCGACGCCGAGCAGCAGCGCGGCGAGCGGAAATACGATCAGGCCGAGCGCCGCGACCGGCCGCGACAGGTTGACGAACAAGGTCAGTGCGGCGACCACGCAGGCGACCAGCGACAACGCGGCGAAGAAGTGCAGGTCGAGCGCGCCGCGATGCATGCCGAGCAGCACGCTGGCATGCATGAGGATGGCGACAGCCGCCGTGCCGGTCGCGAGCAAGGTCGAGGATTCGCCGCGACCGAGCAGCGGACGCGTGAGCAGGCCGGTCGCGGCGAGGTACAGCACGATCGCCAGCAGGGCGAGGGTCGGGATCATCATGCCGGCAGTGTCGCATAGCGATCACGCCGGGTGAATGCGGCAGGCGCCTCGATGTTGCCTGGTGGGAGCGCGGGCAGGTGCGATGCTCTTGCCTAGCGCGCTGGAATGAAGCTGCGCGGATCGCGGCTTCAGCCTCCCGCACACCGGCTGTTTTGCGGCGTGGGCGAAACGCGTCCGCTATAATCGCGGGCTTTCCAGCTTGCCCGGCCTGCCCATGTTTGAGTCGCTCAGTGAACGTCTTTCCAGCACAGTCCAACGCCTGCGCGGCAAAGGCCGGCTGACTGAAGCCAATATCCGCGAATCCCTGCGCGAGGTGCGCATCGCGCTGCTCGAAGCGGACGTCGCGTTGCCGGTCGTGCAGGCGCTGATCCAGCGCGTGCAGGTCAAGGCGCTCGGCCAGGAAGTGCTGCGCAGCCTGACTCCGGGCCAGGCGCTGGTGAAGGTGGTGCAGGGCGAATTGACCGCGCTGATGGGCACCGCGAATACCGATCTCAACCTCGCCGCCGCACCGCCCGCAGTGGTTCTGATGGCCGGCCTGCAAGGTGCCGGCAAGACCACGACGGTCGCCAAGCTGGCGCGCTTCCTCAAGGAGCGCAAGAAAAAGAAGGTCATGGTGGTCAGTTGCGACGTCTATCGTCCGGCCGCGATCGAGCAGTTGCGCACGCTCGCCGAACAGGTCGACGTGCTGTTCCATCCATCGACCGGCTCGGAAGACCCGGTCGCGATCGCGAAATCCGCGCTCGATGCGGCGAAGAAGAATTTTGCGGAGGTATTGCTCGTCGACACCGCGGGCCGCCTGCACGTCGATGCCGAGATGATGGCCGAGATCAAGGCGCTGCATGCGGCTTTGAATCCGATCGAGACCCTGTTCGTGGTCGACTCGATGACCGGCCAGGACGCGGCGAACACCGCGAAGGCGTTCGCCGAGGCGTTGCCGTTGACCGGCGTGGTGCTGACCAAGACCGATGGCGATGCGCGCGGCGGTGCCGCGCTGTCGGTGCGCTACGTGACCGGGCGGCCGATCAAGTTCATCGGCGTCAGCGAGAAACCTGACGGTCTGGAACCGTTCCATCCGGACCGCATCGCGCAACGCATCCTCGGCATGGGCGACGTGCTGTCGCTGGTCGAGCAGGTCGAGGCAAGCGTCGATCAGGAGAAGCAGCGCAAGCTCGCCGAAAAGGTCATGAAGGGCAAGCGCTTCGACCTCAACGACATGCGCGATCAGCTCGACCAGATGGTCAACATGGGCGGCATGGCGTCGCTGATGGAGAAACTCCCGGGTATCTCGGGCCTTTCCGAGCAGGTCAAGTCGAAGGTCAACGACAAGGAAGTGCACAGGATGATCGCGATCATCGGCTCGATGACCAAGAAGGAGCGTCGCCATCCGGACTTGCTGAAAGGCTCGCGGCGTGCGCGCGTTGCACGCGGTTCGGGCACCCAGCCAGCGGATGTGAACAAGCTGCTCAAGCAGTATCAGCAGATGGAAAAGATGATGTCCAAGCTCGGCAGCGGCGGCATGAAGGGCTTGATGCGGCAGATGTCCGGCGCGATGCGCGGCATGGGCGGTGGCGGTGGATTCATGCCGCCGCGCTGAGGGACGCCGACACGCCGAAACCCGCCCAGTTTTGAGTCAATCCAACGATCAATGCGAACGGATTTCCGTCTAACCCCGCGCGGGGCTTTATTTTTCCCCGAATTCAGCTAGAATGCGCGGCTCCCTCGGATGCAGCCGGTTAAATTGGTCGCGCCAGGAAAAAATTCCTGAAATTTCAGAGATCTACGAATGGTCAAGATTCGCCTTTCCCGCGGTGGCGCCAAGAAGCGCCCGTTTTATCACATCGTCGTGACCGATGAGCGCAATGCGCGCGACGGTCGCTACATCGAGCGCGTCGGCTATTTCAATCCGATTGCGGCCGGCAAAGATGTGCGTCTGCAGCTCGATACCGCCAAGGTCAAGTCCTGGATGGATACCGGCGCGCAGATGACCGAAAAGGTCAAATCGCTCTACAAGGAAGCTGGCAAGCAGGTTGCCGCTGCCTGATTCACGTGAGCGGGTCGGATGAAAAATTCGTCCTGCTCGGCAAGATTGTCGGTGTGCACGGCGTGCGTGGCGAGCTGAAGCTCGAATCGTATACCGAGCCGCGGGCACAGATTTTCAGCTATCGACCCTGGTTGATGCGATCCGCGGCTGGCGAAAAAATCGTCGATGAATGCCGCGGCCGCACTCAAGGCAAGGGACTGGTCGCCGAACTGCCGGGCATCGCTGATCGCGATGCGGCGGTGGCGCTGGTCGGCACGGAAATCTGGGTGACGCGTTCGGTTCTGCCGGCGCCGAAACCCGGTGAATATTACTGGTCTGATCTCGAAGGACTCGAGGTCGTCACCGTCGAAGGCGTGGTATTGGGGCAGGTGTCGCATCTGGTCGCGACCGGAGCCAACGACGTGCTGGTGGTGAAGGATGCGAAACGTGAGCGGTTGATTCCGTTCCTGTTCGGTCAATACGTGACGAATGTGGATTTTGATGCGGGCCGCTTGACGGTCGATTGGGATCCGGAGTTTTAATTGAAAAGTGCGGACAGGATGTTCGCTTCTTGATGTTCGCGTTCAGGGACGAACGCACAAGTGGAAACCGGCGCGATGCGCATCGACGTAATCACGCTGTTTCCGGACTTCATTGAAAGCAGTGCGCGGGTCGGAGTGGTTGGACGCGCGCGCGAACGCGGATTGCTGGATATCGCAACCTGGAATCCGCGGGATTTTGCCAGTGACAACTACCGTTCGGCCGATGACCGGACCTACGGCGGCGGTCCCGGCATGGTGATGATGATCGACCCGTTGCGTAGAGCGCTCGCCAGCGTGCGCGCCGCAAGCGGATCGGCAGCAGAAACAAAAGTGATTTACCTGAGTCCGCAAGGATCGCGACTCGACCAGGCCAAGGTGGCGGAGCTCGCGAAGCGCGATCATCTGATCCTGCTCAGCGGACGCTACGAAGGCGTGGACGAACGGTTTCTGGAGCACGAAGTCGGCGAGGAACTCTCGATTGGCGACTACGTGCTCTCTGGCGGCGAACTGGCTGCGGCGATCGTGATCGACGCAGTCGGACGCTTGCAGGAAGGCGTGCTGAACGACGCGCAGTCGGCCGAACAGGATTCGTTCTCGAACGGCCTGCTCGACTGCCCGCATTACACGCGCCCTGAGCATGACGACTGGGGTGACGTGCCGGCGGTGCTGACGTCGGGCGACCACGCGGCGATTCGTCGCTGGCGTCTCAAGCAATCGTTGGGCCGCACATGGTTGCGACGCCCCGAATTGCTGGAGAGGCTGGAACTGGACAAGAAAACACGCGCGCTGCTGGTGGAATTCCAGGGCGAGCATGCGAAAAGAACGATGTCGGATCGTGCGAACGAATCCGGCGAATGAAGAAATCAGACCTACTGGTGAGTGCGATGAACCTGATCCAACAATTCGAAGCTGAGCAGATGACCCGTTCGTTTCCGGAATTCAGCCCTGGCGACACCGTCATCGTCAACGTGAAAGTCAAGGAAGGCAACCGCGAGCGCGTGCAGGCCTATGAAGGCGTGTGCATCGCGCGCAAGAACGCAGGTCTCAACTCCGCGTTCACCGTGCGCAAGATCTCGCATGGCACCGGCGTCGAGCGCGTGTTCCAGACGCACAGCCCGATCATAGATTCGGTCCAGGTCAAGCGTCGCGGCAAGGTGCGCGGTGCGAAGCTGTATTACCTGCGTGGCCTCGAAGGCAAGGCAGCGCGCATCAAGGAAGACTTGAGCGCGAACGTCAAGAAAGCCTGATGCCCTATTGAATGGCGCAGGCAGGACACCTGCTGTTTGATTCTCGCGATCAGGGATGAGCGCACTGGCAACTGAACATCCGTCTTGGAGCATCGAGTCGCGTCTGTGCTCCTCGTCAGAAGCGGCCGTCGGAAACGACGGCCGCTTTTTTTTGGAAATGGATTTGTCCCCCGAACCGCATGCACTGCGCCGACGCGCGGCCGATGTCCAGTTCATGGCGGTGGCCGAAGCCGGCATGCTCGAACAGCAGGCCATACTGCTGTGCGAAAGTATCCGTGCGTTCGCTGGCGCGTATGCCGCATCCGCTATCGTCGTCGTCACGCCACGCAGCGGACGCAGGCCGTCGAGCACGACTCGCCGGCGCCTCGACAAACTCTCGGTGGACTACCTCGAGCTCGAGATCGATACTCCGCGTCCGGAATACGGTCCGTCGTTTCGCGTGCATGCCGCCGCGCATGTGGAACGTTTGCCAGGTCCGGCGACATTGGTGCAGCTCGACAGCGATACCTTGTTCCTCGGCGAGCCCGACTTCGCGCTGTGCGATGTCGACGTTGCGACACGTCCGGTCGACCTCAAGGGCATATGCACGACTGGTGCGGACGATCCGGCCGACGCCTACTGGCGGCATCTGTGCGCGCTGGCCGAAGTCGAGTACGACGCGGTGCCGTGGCTGACCACCACGATCGATCACCGCGCGGTGCGCGCGAGCTACAACGGCGGCTTGATCGTGGCGCGACGCGAGCGCGGCATCTTCGCGCGCACCGAGGATCTCTTCTTGCGCGTCGTGCGCAGTCCGCTGCACTCGTATGCCGAACCTCCGCAACCGATCCTGATCGGCTCGGGCCATGTCAGTCCCGCTGGTTTCGCTTACTGGGGCACCAGCCAGGCAGCGATCTCGCTCGCCTGCGTCGCTGCCGATGCCACGGTTGGCATCTTGCCGCCTGAGTACAACGTACCGCTGCATTATTTCGATGCCTGCGATGCGGCAGCGAAGGCGCTGCCGGTGCATGTGCACTACCACTGGCTCGGCTTGCAGCAATATGCCGCCATCAACCCGCTGCTGGATGGCCGCCTGGGCCTGTCGCCGCGTCAGGCGAACTGGCTGCGCCAGCGCATGCCGCTGGACACGGAGCGACCGCGCCGGCCTTCGTGGCTGCGCAACTGGCGATCACATGCGACACCGGTCGTGCCCGAAGGGGGCTGATCGCGTCTCGACGCTGTGCGCGGTGTGGGCTTGGAATCCCGTGAGCAGGCCATATCATATCCGGTTATTCCAATTCATCAGGTCCCGCTCATGGCTGCTTCCACCGTGCACCGCTTCGAAGCCGAAGTCTCACAGGTCCTGCACCTGGTCACGCATTCGCTGTACTCGCACAAGGACATCTTCCTGCGCGAACTGATCTCGAACGCGTCGGACGCGTGCGACAAGCTGCGTTTCGCCGCGCTGTCCGATGCCGCATTGACGGCCGACGATGCCGACCTGCATATCGACATCCGCTTCGACCGTGATGCGCGCACGTTGACGATCCAGGACAACGGCATAGGCATGACGCGCGACGAGGTCATCGAGAACATCGGCACGATCGCGCGTTCGGGCACGCGCAAGTTCCTCGATTCGCTGTCCGGGGATGCGCGCAAGGACACCCAGCTGATCGGCCAGTTCGGCGTCGGCTTCTATTCCGCATTCATCGTTGCCGACAAAGTCACGCTGACCACGCGTCGCGCCGGCGTCACGGCGAGTGAAGGTGTGCGTTGGGAATCGGTTGGCACTGGCGAATACACGCTGGAAACCGTCGATGCGCCGCAGCGCGGCACCAGCGTGACGTTGCATCTGAAGGCCGACGAAAGCGAGTTCCTCGATGCGTGGAAATTGCGCGAGTTGATCAAGCGTTATTCCGACCATGTCGCGTTTCCGATCCGCATGCCGGTGCAGAAGGACGGCAAGGTTACGGATGAATGGGAAACCGTCAATCATGCGGCAGCGCTATGGGCGCGCCCGAAGAGCGAATTGACTGACGAGGACTACCAGGCGTTCTACAAGTCGCTTTCCCACGACTACAACGATGCGCTGGCGTGGGCGCACAACCGCGTCGAGGGTTCGCAAAGCTACACGTCCTTGCTGTATGTCCCAGAGAAGCCGCCGTTCGACGCGGTGTTCAGCGGTCGCGATGAACGGCACGGGTTGAAGCTCTACATCCGCCGCGTGTTCATCATGGACGCGAGCGAGCAGTTGCTGCCGAACTACCTGCGCTTCGTGCGCGGTGTCGTCGATTCCGACGATCTTCCGCTCAACGTGAGCCGCGAGATCCTGCAGGAGAATCGTCTGGTCGCGCAGATTCGCAGTGCCTGCGTGAAGCGCGTGCTGGATCTTCTCGAAAAACTCGCGAAGGACGAACCGGAAAAATTCCAGCAGTTCACGAATGCATTCGGCAACGTGCTCAAGGAAGGCATCGCTGAAGATACCGCCAATCGCGAGCGCATCGCGAAGCTGCTACGTTTCGCATCGACACAATCCGGCGATGCGCAGAAGAACGTCTCGCTCGATGAGTACATCGGGCGCATGCAAGCCGGCCAGGAGACGATCTACTACATCACGGCCGATTCGCATGCCGCCGCGAAAGGCAGCCCGCAGATCGAAGGCTTGCGCGCGAAGGGCATCGAGGTGCTGCTGCTCAGCGACCGCATCGATGAATGGATGATCGGCTATCTCGGCGAATACGCGGGCAAGAAATTGCGCAACGCCGCGAAGGGCGATCTCGACGTGGACGCCGCAGATGGCGAGGATGCGGAGCGCCGCAAGAAGGCTGCCGAAGACGCGCAGCCGTTGCTCGCGAAGCTCAAGGCCCTGCTCGGTGATCGCGTCGGCGAAGTACGCGTCAGTCATCGCCTGACCGAGTCACCATCGTGCATCGTGCTCGGCGAACACGACATGGCCCTGCACATGCAGCGGCTGTTGCGCGAGGCCGGACACGAGGTGCCGGGCAGCGAGACGATTCTCGAAATCAATCCAGTCCATCCGCTGGTGCGCAAGCTCGAAGCTGAAGTCGACGATGCACGCGCCACGGATATCGGCCTGTTGCTGTTCGAGGAGGCGCAGCTGGCTGCCGGTGATCAGCTTGCCGATCCGGCCGCGTTCATCGCGCGTGTGAATCGCGCGCTGGTTGGCGTCTCGACGGGCGACTGAGCGTTTCGGGCGGAACTTCTCGCGCGAAAAAGCGCCCCCTGCCGCCCTCAAGGCGAAAGGGGGCGCCCCTGGTTCGAACGCCAGAACAGCCCCACAACCATCGCGTGCTACCATCGACCGCTCCGGCTTTGGCCGTCCAAACGAACGAGCGCCATGCAGATTGAAACGAAGCTGCCGAAGGTCGGCACCACGATTTTCACCGTGATGAGCCAGCTCGCCGCCGAGCACAAGGCAGTCAACCTCGGTCAGGGGTT
Organism: uncultured Gammaproteobacteria bacterium; assembly: GCA_963720445.1. Taxonomy (GTDB): domain Bacteria; phylum Pseudomonadota; class Gammaproteobacteria; order Xanthomonadales; family Rhodanobacteraceae; genus Dokdonella_A. The sequence goes on along the minus strand of CAVRFO010000003.1, from coordinate 121,769 downwards.
TCCGGATTTCGACGGGCCGCAGGCGCTGCGCGATGCGCTCACGCACGCGATGAACAACGGCAAGAACCAGTACGCGCCGATGAGCGGCATCCCGGCGTTGCGCGAGGCGATCGCGCGCAAGACCGAGCGATTGTACGGGCGCAAGGTCAATGTCGATGCCGAGATCACGGTTACCTCGGGAGCGACCGAGGCTCTGTTCGCCGCGATCGCGGCGGTCGTGCATCCCGGCGACGAGGTCATCGTGCTCGACCCGTGCTATGACAGCTACGAGCCGGCGATCGAACTCAATGGCGGCCGCGCCGTGCACGTCGCGCTCGATCCGCGCGATTTTTCGCCGGACTGGCAGCGCATCAAGGATGCGATCACGCCACGCACCCGGATGATCCTGATCAATTCGCCGCACAATCCCTGCGGTTCGGTGTTCAGTGCGGCCGATCTCGACTCGCTCGCGGAGTTGACCCGCAACACGGACATCCTGGTTCTTTCCGACGAAGTCTACGAGCACATCGTGTTCGACGGCGCCCTGCACCAGAGCGTGCTGCGCCATGCGGAACTTGCCGAGCGCAGTTTCGTGATCAGTTCGTTCGGCAAGACCTATCACTGCACCGGCTGGAAGCTCGGCTACTGCATCGCGCCGCGCGCGCTGTCGGCGGAATTCCGCAAGGTGCATCAATACCTGACGTTCTGCACGTTCACGCCCGCGCAATGGGCGTTCGCGGAGATTCTCGAAAACGACCCGCAGCACTATCTGGATTTACCGGCGTTCTATCAGGCCAAGCGTGATCACTTCCGTGCGCTGCTGGCAGGCTCTAAATTCAAGTTGCGACCGGTCAACGGCGCGTATTTCCAGGTTGTCGACTATTCGCAATTGAGCGACCACGACGACCTTGCATTCTGCGAATGGCTGGTTAAGGAGGGCGGCGTTGCCGCGATCCCGATTTCCGCGTTCTGCGAAACCCCGCCGGTCGGGCAGCGCCTGATCCGGCTCTGTTTTGCGAAGAGTGACGCGACGCTTGAGCAGGCCGCCGCGCGCCTGCGCGCGCTCTAGGTCGGACCGGGCACAAGCGATGCCCAATGGCGCGAATGCTTCAATCATGTCGGGCATAGCTTTGATCACCCGATCCACGAGACGATTAGAGCCATGCTGAAACCTCTCCGCGTATCACTAATCCAAGGCGCAACCCGCTGGCACGACTCGGCGGCGAATCGCGACTATTACGGCGCACTGGTGCGCTCGCAGCGAGGGCAGAGCGATCTGGTCGTACTGCCGGAAACGTTCCTGTCGGGGTTCACCAACGACACACTCGCGAACGCCGAGGCGATGGACGGCGTCGGCTTGGGCTGGCTGCGCGACCTCGCGCACGAAGTTGGCGCGACGATCACCGGCAGCCTCGTCGTGCGCGAGGGCGATCGCTGCGTGAATCGCCTGGTCTGGATGCGCCCGGACGGCACGTACACGCAGTACGACAAACGCCATCTGTTCCGCATGGCCGGCGAGCATGAGCGCTACGCCAGCGGCGGCGAGCGCGTGATCGTCGAACTCGCTGGCTGGCGCATCTGTCCGCTGGTCTGCTATGACCTGCGTTTCCCGGTATGGTCGCGCAACCGTTACGACCGCACCGCGCAGCGGTTCGATTACGACGCGCTCATCTACGTCGCGAACTGGCCGAGTGCGCGTCGCGAGCCGTGGCGCACGCTGCTGCGCGCACGCGCGATCGAGAACTGGAGCTATTGCGTTGGCGTCAATCGCGTCGGCATCGATGGCAACGACTTGCATTACGCGGGCGACAGCGCGGTGCTCGATTTCCTCGGCCAGCCGATGGTCGAACTCGGGGGCCAGGAACAGACTGTCACGGTGACGCTCGATCCCGCCGCACTCGCCGCGCATCGCGGGCATTTCCCGGCGTGGATGGACGCGGACGAGTTCTCGATCGCGCCATGAAACGCGCGCATCCCGCCTGCTGCGCTGGGTAATGGAGGAGCGGCTTCAGCCGCGATGCCTTTTGCCGCAAGAAGCATCGCGGTTGAAGCCGCTCCTGCGGCAGTGGGCCCTTCGGAGCTTCTCAGCTGGCGAGTTCGAAGCGCGTGCTGCGCGTATCCGGGTCGGCCTCGACCAGCTTGACCTTCACGCTTGCGCCCAGCGGCAAGTTGGCGCTGCCATTGACCTGCGCTTCGATCGCCGGATCACGCACCATGACGATGCCTTGCTCGGGATTGTTCGCAGTCAGCTCGACGATCGCGCCGTCGAAGAGTTCGCCGACGCGCGATGCCATCGTGACCGCTTCGGTCAGATCGACTACCGCGTGTTCAAAACGACTCGCGCGGCGATCCGATTCCTGCATCGTTGCCGGCAATCCGGGCAATGCAGCGAGCGCCCAGCCGGGAACCGGCTGGCTGGCGCACAACGCGACGCAGACCTCGCCGACATAACGATCGACCAGCCGCCGTAGCGGCGCAGTCGCGTGTGCGTATTCCGCGGCGAGCGCCCAGTGCATCGGTTGTTCCGGCACCGCGCCGTTGAACGCGGTATAGCCGGCACCGCGCAGGACGGTCGTGCATGCGACCATCATCGCGACGACGTGACGCGATTGCGACGGGTCGAGCGAGTGGATGAAATCGGGATAGCTCTGCGCGGCCGGCCATTCGATCGCGAGCGCGGTCGCGGTGCGGCGCAGGCGCTCGATCGCGGCCGGATCGGGTTTCGGCAAGGTGCGCAGCAAGCCGACCTTTGCGCCGACCATCACCTGCGCGGCGGCCATGCCGGTCAGCAGCGAGATCTGTTCGTTCCAATCCTCGACCGCATGGCGTGCGCGAAACTCCAGTGTCCACTGGCCATCGACGCAGCTGATTTCCTGTTCCGGCAGCGGCAGGCTTATGCCGCCGAGGCGCTGTTCGCGCTGCATGCGCGTCTCGCCAATTTCCCGCAGGACCGCCCACATGGGATCAGCGGTGCCGGCATCGATGCTGGCCTGCACACCCGCATAGTTGAGTTTGGCACGGCTTTTCACCCGTGCGCGATGGACGTCGATGGTGACGCATTCACCGGTCGCGTCGAGTTCGATCGTCCACAGCAACGCCGGGCGAACCTGCTCGGGCAGCAGCGATGCGGCATTCTCTGAAAGCACCTTTGGATGCAGCGGAATCTTGTCGGAGGCACCGTACAGCGTTTCGCCGCGCCGGTTCGCTTCGAGATCGATCGGATCGCCCGCGGTCACGAACGCGGCGACATCGGCGATCGCGTAGTAGACCCGGTAGCCAGTGCCGTTGCGCTCGACGAACATCGCCTGGTCGAGATCCATCGAATCGGGTGGATCGATCGTGATCAGCGCGATGTCGGTGCGATCCGCCGAAGGCATTCGCGGGTTGGCAGCGGCTTTCGCGGCGGCGGCTTCCACCTCTGGTGGAAATTCCAGCGGCAGCTTGAACTCGTGTTTGATCCCGGCGATGCCCGTACTGAGCTTGGAATCCTGATCCTGATCGATACGAATGCGTCGCGTGGTCGGCACGGGGGGATCCTTGGGAATATTCGGACAAGCCAGCATGCACGCGTGCATGCGGAGCATGGCACCCGCGGAATATACGCCCTCGGCGAGCCTTCGTAAGCGGGCGCAAGCCGCGACGCTTTTCCCCAAGCCAAGGGCATCGCGCCTTCCGGCGCTCCCGCAGAAAACGAGTGCGCGGCGGCGCTCGGCGCCCCGTCAGAGAATCGCCAACACGCTCTGCGGTGGCCGCCCGAGCGCGGCCTTGCCGTTCGCGAGCACGATCGGGCGCTGGATCAGGCGCGGATGCGCGTGCATCGCCGCGATCAGTTGCTGACGGCTGAGTGCGGCATCGTCGAGGCCGAGTTCGGCGTATTCCGGCTCATCGCGGCGCATGATCGCGCGCGGCTCGACACCGAGTACGTCGAGGATTCGAGCCAGTTCCGCGACCGAGGGTGGCGTTCCGAGATAGTCGACGATGCGTGGCGCAATGCCGCGCGATTCGATCAACGCCAAGGTCTCGCGCGATTTGGAGCAACGCGGATTGTGCAGGATGACGACGTCGCTCATTCGGGCGGATATGTCCGTGCGGCCGGGAGCCGCGATTCTTCGTGAATCGGCGCGCGCCTGCAATCACTTGTCGCTCGATCCTTGAATCAGCCGCGATGCCGTCCGCTGTCGCAGCAGACATCGCGGCTGGAGCCGTTTCCGCTAGGCTCCGCGATTTCCCACAACCGCGGTCGCGTGCGGTCACGCAGTCGCGGAACGCCGCCACACGTCGAGTTCGCGGGTGACGATTTCATGTTCGGCCTCCGCGCGCTGCGCGAAGCTGCCGAGCAAGGCATCCGATTCCGGGCCGAGCACATCGTAGCGGCGCGTCGCGAGCTGGCCACGATCGTCGAGGATCTGCACGCGCTCGATGCGATAGCCGAGTACGTTCACTTCCGTCTTGCGTTGTTCATGCATGGTGCGTCTCCTGCTCAGGGGTGGCAGCGAGGATACGGAGCGCGAATGGAATCGTGGTTAATGTGATGTTGCAGTTGGGTTAACCCTCGACGTCGGTGTGCGGCCGCGATTTATTGTGCGCGCCGCGCATGCGATAAACGGGCCAGCCCGCACACACCAGTGCCGCGCCCCAGAACAATGCTTCGCTGCCGCTGCCAATCAACGCGCCGATGCTGAATGCGAACGCAACAACGGCGATCGCTGCGGCGACATGCGTGCGACCGCGTTCGTCGTGACGGCTCGGCCATCGCAATAGCGCGGCACTGCAGACGACGTATGGCAACAAGGTCGCCGCAGTCGAGAGCAGGATCGAAAACGTGAACAGCTCGACCAGATTCTTATGATAGTTCGCGAGCACCAGCAGGCTCGCCAGCGTGCTGCTGAGGACAAGGCCGCGCACCGGCGTTCCGCGCACATCCTCACCTGCGAAGAAGGCCGGGAACACGCCATCGCGTGCGGCGGCGAGTGGCACCTGGCCCTGCATCAACACCCAGCCGTTCAGTGCGCCGAAGCAGGCAATCGCGGCGACGAGGGCGAACAACGTCCCTGCGCGACTACCCCACAGGTGCGCGGCGGCATCCGCAAATGGGGCAGGTGATTTCGCGAGCAGGTCAGCAGGCAGCAGGCCGACGACCGCCATGCAGGCGCCAACGGTGACAACAATCGCGAGGATCGCGCCGATCAGGGTGGCGCGCGGGATGGTGCGCTCGGGGTCGCGTACGTTGTCGGCCGGGATCGTCGCGCTCTCGACGCCGAGGAAGGCCCACAAGGTCAGTGCGACGGTGGCCGCGAGCACCGACCACAGGTTGCCGTCGCTACGGTTGAACGGTTGCCACGCGGTGGGCTCGATCGCCGGTATCGCGAATGCCGCGATCGCAATCAGCGGCAGCAATTTCAGCACGGTCGTGATCACCTGGACGCGGCCCGCGCTGCGTACGCCGAGCACGTTCGCGAACGTGCACAACCACAGCGCGGCGATCGCGGTCAGCGCACCGAGCATCGGGGTCTGCGCGGCTGCCGGCAACAAGGTGTCGAAGTATCCGGCGAACGCGATCGCGATCGCCGCGTTGCCGCACCATATCGAGATCCAGTAACTCCACGCGACGGTGAAACCGACGCCGTCGCCGAACGCGGCGCGCGCATACGCATACGGGCCGCCGCTGCGCGGCAGCCAGCCGCTGAGGCGGGCAAACACGAACGCGAGGGCGAGTGCGCCGCAGGCGCTTGCGGCCCAGCCGAGAATGGCGGCCGCGCCGTAGGGTGCGAGCGAGGCGGGCAGCAGGAACAGGCCCGAGCCGATCATGTTGCCGACCACGAGCGCGATTGCGGTTGGGAGTCCGATGCCGGGGCGTGTCTGCGGATTCGCGCTCATGCCGATGGGCCTTGTTGGCAGCTCAGGTAGCGGCGCGATATACCGCACGCAGCAATTCGTGGAAATGATGCACGCCGCTTTCGCGCAGCGGATTCAGGCGCCCGGCGACATACGAACCGGATTCGAGCCCGTGCTGCACACGTTCGCAAATATCCACATCTTCTTTTTGCACGATGTCGCTGAAGGCGAGGTCGCGTTCCCGCCGCACCGCGCCGTTGGCATCGTCGGCGTAGTAGAAATCGAACTCGACCCGGCAGCGGTCGGGACCGAGCGGCAGTACGCGGTTGGTCTGCAGGCGGCCGGGCAGGATGTTCAGCATCGTGTTCGGCCAGATCCAGTAATACAGCGCCTCGCCGCTGCCGTAGAGATCGTCGGCACTCTCGAGCGGGCTCCACTGCAGCGAATGCCAGCGCGAAAGTTCAGTCACGTAGCTGCGGTAATCGAGCATCCGGTTCAATTCCGGATGGATATGCGGGACGTGATACCCCTCCAGGTAATTGTCGACGTAGACCTTCCAGTTGCATGCGATGTCGTAGGTCTCGCGCCGATGCAGTGCATACCCGGCGAGTGCGTCGGCGCCGATGCGCGCGTCGATGCCGGCGAGCACCTCGGCGAGCGGCGGCACGTCGTCGAGCGCGACGAACACGAAGCCGCGCCAGAGCGCGACGCGCGCCTGCGGCAGCCGGATCGCGCCGACGTCGAAATCCGCCGCGCCGCTCATCTCGGGTGCGCTCTGCAGACGTCCGTCGAGCGCATACGTCCAGCCGTGGTAGTGGCAGCGCAGGCGTTTCGCGGCGCGTCCGTCGCAGGTCGCGAGCGGTCCGGCACGGTGCCGGCAGACGTTGTGCAGCGCGCGCAGTTCGCCGTCGTCGCCGCGCACGATCACGAGCGGCACGCCGGCGACTTCGGCGACGACGTGATCGCCAGCCGCATCGAGCTGCGCCACGTGCGCCGCAAGTTGCCAGCTGCGCGCGAACACCGTGCGGCGATCCAGTGCGGCGGCCGTGTCGCCCGCGTAGTAACGCGCAGGCAGCGCATTCGCGGTGGCGAGTGGCTGCTCGGCGAGCTCGTTCGGCTGGGGCGGCTGCATCGCCCAAGTATGTCAGAACCATTGCGGTTGCCAATGCCCTCACCGCGCAGCGAATCGTGCCGCGCGACGGCTGTTAGGATATGCGCCGTCACTGCCCACTCCCGCGAACAATGGCACCCGATTTCGTTTCGCCTGACGCGCCACGCGATCGCCGCGCGTTCTGGCTGTTCATGCTGTTCGCGCTGGTCCTGCTTGGCGCCGGCATCGGCCTGCGCGATCCGTGGCCGTCCGACGAGCCGCGTTACGCGCTGGCTGCGCGGCAGATGGTCGAATCCGGCGACTGGCTGTTCCCGCATCGCGGCCACGAGCTGTATTCGGACAAGCCGCCGATGCTGTTCTGGATGCAGGCCGCGTCGTATGAAGTCGTGCGCAGCTGGCGTGTCGCGTTCCTGCTGCCGTCCCTGCTGGCTGGCCTGCTGACGCTCGGCCTGACCTTCGATCTCGGGCGCCGCTTCTGGAATCCGCGCGCTGGCTTGTACGCTGCGCTCGCGGTGTTGTTCGCGTTCGAATTCATGTACCAGACCAAGCGCGCGCAGATCGATCCGCTGGTCATGGGCTGGATCACGCTCGCCAACTGGGGATTGCTGCTGCACTTCCTGCGCGGTCCGAACTGGCGGGCGTTCTGGCTTGGTTGTTTTGCGGCGGGGCTCGGGCGTGATCAGCAAAGGCGTCGGCGTGCTCGCGCTGCTGATGTTCCTGCCATACCTGTTTGCGCGCAGGCGTGGCTGGCCGGACGTGACGCACGACCTCGCATGCAACCTGGCGCTGGCTCGGCGGTGCGCTCGCGTTCCTGGCGCCGATCCTGCTTTGGGCTGGTGCGGTGCTGGCCGTCGCGCATGCGCGTGGCGGCGCGGAATACGCGGCCTACGTCAACGATATTTTCTTCCACCAGACGGCCGGACGTTATGGCGGTTCGTGGTCGCATCCGCAGCCGTTCTGGTATTACCTGCCGATCCTGTTGTTCAACTTCTTTCCGCTGTCACTGGCCTATGCAGGCGCGCTGCCGCGCTGGTGGCGGGATCTCGAAGCCCGCGATGCACGCGTGATGCTGCCGCTCGCATGGTCGCTGATCGTGATCGTTTTCTTCAGCATTCCATCCGGCAAACGCGATGTGTACCTGATGCCGGTGCTGCCGATGATCGCGCTCGCGATGGCGCCGTATCTTGATGAGATCGTGCGCGCGCGTTGGCTGCGCAACACCGCGTTCGCGATCGGGTTGATTGCCGGTCTTGTGATTGCCGCGGTCGGCGTATACGCATTGACCGGTCATGCGCCCGCCGCCGAACGCTTCCTGCAACAGCGCGAAATCGACGATCAGGCGCGTCTGGTGTGGGCGATGTTCATCGCGATCGGTGCTGCATTCATCGCGGCCGCGGCGTGGTTTCGCCCGCGCCGTGGCGTGCATGCACTGCTCGCCGGCCTCGCTGCGTTGTGGTTGATCTGGAGTTTCTGTGCGTATCCACTGCTCAACGATTCGAGTTCGGCGGCTGGCGTGATGCGCCATGCACGCGAACTCGCCGGCCCCGACGCGACGATCGGCATGGTCGCCTGGAAGGAGCAGAACCTGCTGATGGCCGATGGGACTGTTCGCGAGTTCGGTTTCAACCTGGCCTGGGACAAGCAATACGCGGACGCGGTGCACTGGCAGGCCGAAGCGCCCGCGCAGCGGCCGATCTTCATTCTCGAAGACGCGATGGGCGAGTGTGTCGACAGGTCGAAGGCGATCCATGTCGGCCACGCGAACCGGCGCGAATGGTGGTTGTTCCGGGTCGATGCAGTGACGCCGGGTTGCGTGCCCGCGCATGACACACAAGGCACGCAGGACGCCGATCCGTAATCCGCGGGCGAGCGTCGTGGCAAACGCGCATGACGTACATGGGCGGCGGAAAGGTCGGCAGTTGGCCTGCACTCAAGCTAACCTAACGCGATGACATCGTCGTACCGTTTCGATTCCTTCCTGCTCAATCCGGCCACGCGTGAGCTGCGCGAAGGTGCAGAACTGCTCGTGCTGCCGGCGCGGGCGCTCGATTGCCTGGTTTATCTGATCGAGCATCGCGACCGTGCGGTCGGCCGGGACGAATTGATCGCGGCGGTATGGGGTCGCTCCGAAATCAGCGATGCACTGCTCAGTCATATGGTCGTGAAGATCCGCCGCAGCCTGGGCGATACCGGCAACGAGCAGCGCACGATCCGCACCGTGCCGCGTTTTGGCTATCGCTGGGTAGCCGGGATTGAAGTGGTGGCGTCATTGCCGGTGCAAGTACCGACCGCACCGGCAGTGGAGGTGGCGGCGCCGGATATGGTCGTGCAATCGGCGCAAGTCGAGCGCAAGGCCGCGCCACCGAGCAAATCCCGGCGCTTCGGTTGGCTCGCGCTGGGCTCGCTCGCAGTCATCGCCATCGCGGTGGCGATGTTTGCGCGTCGCCCCGCGTCATTGCCGGCAGATGTGACGTCGGCGCCGCCACCGCATGTTGCGCCCGATGTGGAGGTCATCGTGGCGCCGGCACTGGTGTTGCCGGCCGAAGTGACGGCGCCGGATGACTGGCGCTGGTTGCGCTTCGGGGTGATGGATCTGGTCGCGACGCGGCTGCGGGACGGCGCTTTGCACACCATGCCAAGCGAGAACGTGGTGGCCCTGCTCAAGCAGCGCGACGCTGCAGGCAGCCATGACGACCTGTTGCATGACCCACGGCTCGCGAAGGTGGCCGCATTGCGCGTACTGCCGCGTGTGCGCGTCGAGGACAACCGCTGGAGCGTGCGTCTCGACGCATTCGGTGTGCAGACGGATCTCAATGTCGAAGCGCAGGCAGGCGACCCGATCACGGCCGCGCGTGACGCGGCTGACCAGCTGTTGCGCAAGCTCGGGCGCAAGTTGAATGTCGTGGGCATCGAACCATCGTCACCCGAGCTCGATGAATTGTTGCAGCGCTCGGGCGCGGCGATGCTGGCCGATCAGCTCGACCAGGCACGCGAGCTGATCCGCGCCGCGCCGCCTCAATTGCAGCAGCAGCCGCGTGTCGAGCAGCGCATGGCGCAGATCGAGTTGCGTATCGGCGACTATGCAGCGACGGAAACGCGCCTGCATGCATTGCTCGATCGTCTCTCGCCGCAGCGTGACGCCGCGTTGCGAGCGCGCGCGCTGCTCACGCTGGCGGTGGCGTATATGCGCCAGAACAAACCCGACTCTGCCAGTGAGCTGTACGAGGAGGCGATCGCGCTGCGTCAGGAGCAGGGCGACGCCGAAGTGCTCGGTGTCGCCTATCTCGGTCGCGGCGTCGTGCTCGCGCAGAAATCGCATCTTGACGAGGCGACCAGCGAGCTGTCGCGAGCGCGCATCGAACTGGCAACCGTGGGCGACGGGCTGGGTGTCGCCAGCGTCGATGTCAATCTCGGCGAGTTCCAGCGCATGCGCCATCGTCCGGCCGAAGCACTGCCGCAGTTGAAGAATGCGGCGCGCGAGTTCGAGCAATTGGGCGCGCGTGAGGGCTTGGCGTACGCGTTGGAACAGCAGGCGGGCGTCGAACGCGAGGTGCTCGATTTCATGGATGCGCTGGCGACGACGGGGCGTTTCTGGCCTCCCGAATCGCATACCAGCAACGTGCGCCTGCGCTGGACGCTGGTTTGCGCGCGCGCCGAGGCGCTGACCAGCCTCGGGCAACTCGACGAGGCGCTGGCGCTGGTTGCACGGGTGCGCACCGATTCCGATCCGCGCGCGGATGCGGTTGCGCGCGCGTGTGTCGAAGCACTCGCCGCGAACATCAGCTGGCGCCGTGGCGATGCGGCCTCGGCGGCGCGGTTTGCGGGCGATGCGCTGACGCAATCCCTGCGTGATGCTCAGCCGACGCTTTACGCACGCACCTCGGCCCTGCGCGTGCGCGCGTTGCTGCGCGGTGGGCACAGCGAGGAGGCAGCCGCACAAGTGCGGTCGCTCAGAGCCTGGATCGGTGCCGATACGGATGGCTGGCGCCTGATGTATGTGACGTTGGCCGATGCCGAGGTGGCTTGGGCCGCGCGCCGTAAGGAGCCGGCTCTGGGACAGTTCGCCGCAGCGCTGCAGCGCGCAATCGAGTTCAACGTGCCAGAGGATCTGGTTGTGGTTGCCGTTCCCTACCTGGACGCGTTGATTGAAACCAGTCAACTCGATGCAGCCCGGGTTGTCGGCGGCCGCATCGCGCCTTGGGCGGATCGGGACCTGCGCGTGGCCAGCGCACAGGCACGTCTGTTCCGCGCGCTTGGGCAAGACGATGCCGCGCGCAAGGCCGAGGAAAATGCCAGTCGGCTTTCGGCCGGCAATCAGCCGCCAAGTCGGGGCGAGTTGCCCTGATCGGGCCCTCGATTGGTTGGAAAACATCAAGTTGCGAGATGAGTCATCGATTTGACATCGTCGTGACATGGATGCCGCATGCGCATCGATGCCAGGCTGCTGACAATCAGGGGCTTGCGGGCGAGGCAACTGGTCGTGCGAACACGCCGGTCCTGTCCGCGCGCCCTGTCGTCAACAACCGAGGAAAGTCCGATCATGAAATTGCTGCGTGCCGGTGGCTTCGTATTGCTGAGTTTGTTAATTTTCGTGGGCGCTCTCCAGGCGGCCACACTGACACGGACCGATGTGGGCGGAGGTTCGCTGTCGCCACCGGTCACGCATGGCAACTATCTGTATATCGGCACGGGGGCGACGGTCAGCGTCTGGAACATGGCCGATCCGACGCATCCGGTGTACGCCGGGCGCAGCAGCGCCACACCGGCGCACGGCCCGGTGTCCGCGCTCGCCATTGTCGGGGACTATCTCTACGCGGGATGGAGTTCTCCCGACGGTAGCGGCGGCATCACGATTTATTCGCTGGCCGACCCGGGGCAGCCGACCGGCGTCGGCGAATTCGACGATTACGTCGTCTCCAACTACAAGGGCCCGATCGGGCTGGCGGCGTCCGGCGCCTATTTGTATATCGGCGACAGTCAGAATGGCCTGTTCGTGGCCGATGCGAGTAACCGGCTTGCGCCGACGGTCATCGGGACGGTCGGTGGTGTCTACGAGTTCGACGCAATGGCGGTGTTCGGCACGCAGTTGCTGACCAGCGGCAACAGCTTCATCGGCGGTCGCCTCGTGCATGTCATCGACGTTTCAGCGCCGACGATGCCCACGCTCGCCGGAACCGCCTCGCTCGACGGCAGTTCGGTTTTGCGTGCCGTGTTGACTGATGGCTATGCGATCGGCGTCGGCAACGATCTGCTGGTCTATGACGTGCACAATCCGGCCAACATCATCCAGGTGTTCAGCGCGCCGATCGATCAGGCGACCGGCGCGATTCGCAATGGCAACACCTTGTACCTGGTCGGCGACAGTGGCATCCAGGTCTGGAATTTCACGACGCCGGGCGCGCCTGCGCTGCTGCGCACCGTGCCCATGCCGACGTTCGCGCCGGACCAGGCCGCGCTGACGCCGTTCGGACCGCTGATCCTGACTCACACCGATCGCGGCGTGCTGCTCGATGCCATCGATCCGGCGAACCCGACGCTGGCGGCAAGTTTCCCGCTGCCGATCGGCGTTGGAGTGCATGCCGGCGCGATCGACGCAAACCATGCGTGGTTTGCCGAAGAGGGCTACGGCCTCGGCGTTGCCGATGCCTCGACCCTCGCGCCCGTCGGTCGCTACGATGCAAACCTGCCGGCGAGCCTTGCCGCACGTGACATGGAAGACATTTCGGTCGACGCCGGGCACGCCTATCTCGCCGCGTGGGGTTATGGCGTGCTGATCGCCGACCTCGCCGATCCGGCCAACCCGGTCGAATTGGGTCGCTACCAATTTCCGTTCGCGACCGCGATCGAGGCGCACGGCAACCGCGTGTATGTTGCGAGCACGACCAACGGCGGCGTCTTCAAGATTCTCGATGTCTCCAATCCGGCGGCGCCGCAGGAATTGGGCGAATTGGCGACCAGCCAAACCTACGACCTGACCGTGCGCGGCAATTACGCGTATCTCGTCGACGGTTCGGCTTTCGGCGCTGGCGGCCTGCGCGTGGTCGACGTGTCCAATCCCGCGTCGCCACTCCTGGTCGGACAGGACGCGGGTTGCTCCGAGGCCAATGGCGTCGACGTCAGCGCCGACGGCAACACGACGTACATCGCCTGCGCCACGGACGAGAATTTCGCCAACGCGTTGCGCATCGTGGACACCACCGACAAGGCCCATCCGGTCGTGCTCGGCAGCATCACTTTGCCGGGTTCCCTGGGCCTGCCTGACTACAACAATGCGCATTCCGTCGTTGTCGTCGGGAATATCGCCTACGTCGGCAACGAGGACGGTCTCGACGAAATCGACGTCAGCCATCCGGCGGCGCCGGTATGGAGCGCGCGTCATGAAACCGGCTTCGCAGTGCGCAAGGTCGAGCGCGCCGCGGACGGGCGCATTTTCGCGTTCACATCGCTGGCCGGTGTGTACGTGTTCGCACCGAGCGATGTGATCTTCAAGAACGGTTTCGATTGAATATTCGAGACTCTCCTCCGGCGCACTGCGCTGGAGGAGAGTCTGGCTTCCACTTCACCGAACGCTTTCAGACCAGTCCGAGGTGTGCCGGTGTGGCATCCGGAAATACCCGCAGCAGCGCATCGGTGCGCAAACCCCAGAGGCGTCCGAACAGGCCGCCGAACAGCGCGCGATAGTCGGTGAGCACCGGATAATCGCGATCCTGCAGCAGGCTCTTGCGTTCAACCGCGACCTGCTCGCCGACGATGCGGCCGCCGGCGATGCTGCCGCCAAGCACCCAGTACATGGTGCCGTGGCCGTGATCGGTGCCCTTGTTGCCATTCTCGCGGAACGTGCGCCCGAACTCGGACACGACGACGACCACGGTGTTCTTCCACTCATCGCCCAGCGCACTCGCGTACGCGGCGAGGCCGCGACCGAGATTGCCGAGATTGTTCGCGAGCGGGCCTTGGGCGCCACCTTCGTTGACATGCGTGTCCCAGCCGCCGACGTCGACGAAGCCGAGCCGGAACTGATCGCGCATCAGGATCGCGATGCGCTGCGCCTCGGCCTCGAAACCCTTCGCGCTGATCGCGCCGCGGCTCGCCTGGTTCATCGTGTCGCCGAGATCCCGCGCAACCTGCTGGCGCACCTTGAAGCCTTCGGCGACGTTCGCCTGCAGGTGCTGGCCTTGATACATGCCGGTGAGGATGCGCGCCTGGCGCGCGTCGAAGGTCGGTTTCACCGCGCCCTTGAGCGAGACGTTCGGGATATCGCCTGCGCCCTGGAACACCAGCGGCAGCGCATCGGTGAACGCCATCGGCTGCACGCCGGTCAAGGCCGTGGACAGACGCGCGAGGAAGCCGGAACTGAAATCGCGACGGCCCTCGGCCGGCAGGCCCGACTCGATATCGTCCTGGGTTTCGAAGTGGCTGCGCGACAGGTCCGCGGTACCGGCGAACGGCACGAATGCGACTTCGCGGCGCTGGAACATCGGTGCGATCGAATCACGCAGCGCAGGCGTCAGGGCCCAGTTCGCGTCGAGGCGGATCGCGCTTGCCGGATTGGCGGCATCGGGGCGCGCGATCGCGATCGTCGGCCGCGACGCATAGTAGAAATCGCTCGCGTACGGCACGAGCATAGTGTTGCAGTCGTACCCGCCGCGCAGGAACACCAGCAGGAAGCGCGGCGAGGCGGTCGGCGCGGCGTACAGGCGGCCACCGATCGTGCAGGCGGCGGCACTGGCCGCGGTGGAAAGAAGGAATTGACGGCGATTCATCGGGGTCCCTAGCGGTAGTTCGCATCCGGCGATGCCAGCAGGAATGTGTTCCATTCGGCCTGCGAGTTGGCGCGGCCCAGTGCTTCCTTCGTGGGCGCGGCGAGATACGGCTCGATCGCCGCGTAATAGAGCCGCGAGGCGAGCAGCGGGAAGCCGCTTGCCGTGGCCGCACTGCCATCCGCGGGGTCGAACAGTCCGGCATTACCGGAGCCGATTGCGCGCGCGATGTCGAAGCGGCGGCTGAGCTGCCCGGAGCCGGTCCATGCGTTCTCGACCAGCGCATAGCCATCCGGACTCAGGTGTCCGAACAGCGGCTCGCCGAGGCCCTGGAGCCAGTTGACGATCGGATGCGTGTTCACGATCGCGCGTCCGTCGTAGGCGAGACGCACCGAAGCGACGACGTATTGCATCGGATCACGGAACTTCCTGCCCAGCGACTGGCCCAGTTCGCGCGACTCGAACAATGTGCGCAACACCGCCGCGATATCGCCGTCGCTGCGCTGGAAGGTTTTCGCCATGCGTTCGACCAGCGCCTGCGGCGGATCGTCGGCGACGAAATAGGTCGCGAGCTTGCGCGACACGAAGCGCGCGCAGGCGGGCTGGCGCACGATCAGGTCGACCGCCTGTTTCACTTCGTCGAAGCCGCTGCCCTTGATCGTGTGCCCGAGCAGCACCTTGTCACCGAAGTCATGCCGCGCCGGATTGAACGCGAACAGGCCGTCGCGGACATACAGCGATTGCCAGTCCGGTTTCAAATTCGGCGTGCGGTCGCTGAAGTTGACGCCGACCCCGGTAAGGATGCGTGCGAGCTGTTGCACGTCGGCTTGCGTGTAACCCGCATCCACGCCGAGTGTCTGCAACTCCATGCAGTTCGCGTGCGTAGTTCTCATTGAGGTGGCCGCCCGCGTTCTGCGCGTTGTCCAGGTATTGCAGCATGGCCGGACTCATCAATGTCGCCATCACGAGATCGCGGAAATGCCCCAGCGCGTGAGGACGGATCGCATGCTCGGCGTAATCGGCGACCAGCCAGCGCAGGTTCGCCTTGTACTGGAACACGCTGAACTGGTTCAACCAGAACCATGTCATCTGTTCCTTCAGCTGCGCCGGCGAATAGATCGCGCGCAACACTTCGATGCTCGCGGCCTGATACGCGAGTTGCTGGCCGTGCTGGTTGAGCGCCTTGCGCGCGGCCGCCTTGGCGTCGCGGTCCGGCATCGCCTTGATGCGCTGCTGCTCCGTGCGGGCCTGGCTCATCAGGGCGGGCGTCGGCGTCCGGCCGACCTCCAATCCGCCGATGGTGGCCGCGATCGCCGCAGGCAGTGCGTCGTCCTTTCCGGCGAGCTGTTCATCGAGAAAGCGCCTGCGGCCAAGCTTCTCGAAGCGCGCGACCGTGGCGCTGTCGATGCCGAACGTGACCCGGCCCAGCCATTGCATGTCGCTTGCGGCAGGTGTCGCGGTCGCAGCGAGCGCCTGCGCCGCGGCGAATGCGAGCAGCGTTGCGGCCAGCATCCGCGCCAGGCGGCGGCATGAGCGCAGCGAGCCCCGGAGGAGGACAAAATCTGATGAGCAGGACATGTCCCGACAGGAATCCGTGTGGTTCGACTTGATGACTAACGCGCGAGACCGCGTGAGGATGACAAGCGATTCACTGCATTCGACCGTGTCGCAGGCCGCAGCGTTAAACTGCGGCTCTTTTCAGTGTGAGCATCCCGTGCCAGAAATCGCACCCGCCAATCCCTCCGAAACCAGCGCGCGTGCGCCACTCGACGCGATCGAGGCGCGCATCCTCGGCTGCCTGATCGAGAAGGCAGCGATCACGCCCGAGGTGTATCCACTGACCGTCAATGCGATCGTCGCGGCCAGCAACCAGAAGACCAGCCGCGAGCCGGTCATGCAGCTCGAACCCGGTGCGGTCGGCCATGCGCTGCGCGCGATGGAGGGCAAAGGCCTGGTCAAGGTCGCGCCGGCATCGCAGCGCGCGCTGCGCTATGAACACCGCTTCGAATCGATCTACGCGGTGACCGCGCGCCAGCGTGCGGTGCTGTGCGTGATGCTGCTGCGCGGACCGCAAACCCTCGGCGAGCTGCTGACGCGCACCGATCGCCTCGCCGATTTCCCGGGTCTCGATGACGTGCGCGACACGCTGGATCGGCTGATCCAGCGCGAGCCGGCGCTGGTCGTTTGTATCGGCCGTGCTTCGGGTCAGCGCGAGGATCGTTACATGCACCTGCTGTGCGGCCCGGTGTCGGCGGAAATGTTCGTGGAGTCGAACGCGACGACGGCGAGCGGGTCGTCACGTGCCGAGTTGCACGAGCGTGTCGAACGCCTCGAAGGCGAACTTGAACAACTGCGTGGCGAACTCGCGCAATTGCGCCAGCGTTTCGAGGCGGGTCAGGATTCCTGAGGACCCGCGGAAAAAGCGCGTGCCACAGCGATGCCCTGAGCCGCCGCGCTCCCTACGGAGGAACGGCCAGCGATTAGATGGTCTGCGTCGCCGCAGAAGGTTCTGCAACGAGGGCGCGAAGATGCGCGTATTGCTCGGTTGTGTCTTGCTGATCTTATTCTCGGCGCCGCCACCCGCGGTCAGTGCACCCGTGAACGCGACACTTGTCCACATCGAGATCGGCACGCTGCGAGGCGCGGCGTATCGCATCGATATCCCGGCGAACTGGAACCGCGTTCTGATCGTGTACTTCCACGGCTACGAGATCGAGCCGATTCGCTTCGCGAAGGGTGAATCGATCTCGCCGATGTTCGCGCCGCTCCTCAAGGACGGTTATGCGGTGATCCAGTCCGCGTATTCGCAAGCCGGTTGGGCGGTCGAGCAGGGCAGTGCCGACAGCGAGCGCCTGCGCAGGTATTTCATCTCGAAACACGGTCAGCCGAAGCACACGTTCGCGATCGGCCTGTCGATGGGCAGCACGCTGGCCGTGATGGCGCTCGAATCCACGCCACAGGCCTACGAAGGCGCATTGTCGCTGTGCGGCGTGATCGAGCCGAGCGACCGCATGATGCAGCGCGACTTCGCATTACGCGCCGCATTCGACTATTACTTTCCCGAGGTGCTGGGGACGCTGGTGCCAGTTGCGCCGGATTTCGCGCCGACGGATGCGATCGTGGCCCGGATCGCCACCGCGATGGAAGCCAATCCCGAAGGCACCGCCGCCGTACGCGCGATCTACCGGGCCGGCGACAGCAGCAGTCTGCCGGGCGTGGTCGCGTCGCTCACCTATGACATCATGGAGATGCAACGGCGCGCGCGTGGCAATCCATTCGGCAATGCGGACCTCGTCTATACCGGTCCCGTCGATGCCTACGCACTCAACGACGGCGTCAAACGTTACCGCGCCGATCCGCGCGCCGCGGCGTATCTGTCGCGTTGGTACACGCCGACCGGCAAGCTGCTCAAACCGTTGCTCGCGCTGCACAACACTGGCGATCCGCTGGTCGTCGCCTCGACCGCATTCGAATACGCATTGCTCGCGCAACGCGCCGGCCATGCCGACAACTTCGTGCAGCAATACGTGAACGCCGAGGGTCACTGCAACTTCACGCCGGAGCAGATCGGCCGCGCATTCGATGAACTGGTCGACTGGTCGCGCAGGAGCAAGCGGCCGGTGTCGGGCGCGTTGCCGAAGGGGTAGTGGCTTGAATCGACATTCGCTGTTGGTGGGGGCGGCGGAAGCCGCGATGCTCTTGCGCAATCGGAACGAAGAGTATCGCGGCTTCCGCCGCTCCTACCAGGCGTTCGGCGGCCATGGCTTCTGGCGCATAGGCGCCACATCCGCAATCGGTCAGACTCGCGTGGATTCAATCAAACGGGGGAAGACGATGAGGCTTGTCAACCGGATAGCTGGTGTGGTGCTTGCCGCGGCGTTGGCGACGACGACGGTTGCTGCAACGGCGGCGCCCGCCGCTGACACGAAGGCGACGGCGCCAACCGATATCGCGGCCGCGACGCACGGCACCGAGCGCATTGCCGGTTTCTTCGATGTCTACCGCGACGCCGCGAAAGGCCGCGTCCTGCTCGGCGTGCGCGAATTCGACAAACCGTTCCTGCTGATCACCTCGTTGCCGTGGGGCCTCGGCTCGAACGATGTCGGTCTTGATCGCGGGCAGAGCGGCGAATCGCATCTGGTCGAGTTCCGCCGCGTCGGTACGCGCGTGCTGCTGGTCGAGGACAACACGAAGTTCCGCGCCGCGTCCTCGAATGCGGACGAAGTGCTGAGCGTGCGTCAGGCTTTCGCCGAATCCGTGTTGTGGGCGGGCGACATTGTCGCCGGGCATGCCGGTGCCGAGGTCGTCGTCGATGCGACTCCGTTGCTGCTCTCCGATCGCCATGGTATCGCGCGCCAGCTCGGCGATACGAAACAGGGCAAGTACGAGATCGACGACAAACGCAGTGCGGTGTCGCTGGCCGATGCGAAGAGCTTTCCCGACAACACCGAACTCGAAGCGCTGCTGACATTCAAGGGACCGGGCGAAGCGCAGTACGTCAAGGATGTCGCGATGGACCCGCAGAGCCTGAGCGTGCGCCAGCACCTGAGTCTGGTGCGCCTGCCCGGGCCCGGCTACACGTCGCGCGCGTATCACCCGGCGTCGGGCGCGCTCAGTGTCGGCTGGTACGACTACGCGCAACCGCTGGCGTCGAGTATCGAACAGCGCGTGCAGCCGCGCTTCCGCCTCGACAAACTCGATCCGGCTGCCGCACAAAGCGCGGTCAGGAAGCCGATCGTGTTCTATGTCGACCGTGGCGCGCCGGAGCCGGTGCGTTCCGCGTTGCTCGAAGGCGCGAACTGGTGGAAAACCGCGTTCGAGAAAGCTGGTTTCAAGGATGCCTATCGCGTCGAGCTGCTGCCCGAAGGCGTCGATCCGATGGACGTGCGCTACAGCCTGATCACTTGGGCGCATCGGTTCACGCGCGGCTGGTCGTACGGCCAGCCGATTGTCGACCCGCGTACTGGCGAGATCATCAAGGGCTCGGTCACGCTCGGTTCGCAGCGCGTGCGCCAAGACATCCTGATCGCGGAAAGCCTGCTTGCGCCGTACGACAAGGCGAACGCGACCGAGCTCAAGAGCGAGGCCGAGCAGATGGCGCTCGCGCGCCTGCGCCAGCTCGCCGCACACGAGGTCGGTCATGCGCTCGGCTTCGCGCACAACTTCGCGGCGAGTCGGCTTGGCAACGGCTCGGTCATGGACTATCCGCATCCGCTGCTGAAGCTCGGCGCCGATGGCATGATCGGTCTCGACCATGCTTATGGCGTCGGCGTCGGGCCCTGGGACGATTTCATCGTTGCGCATGCTTATGAGCAGTTCGCGCCGGGCACCGAAGCGGCATCACTGGCGAAACTGCGCGCCGATATCACCAATGCCGGTTTTCATTACATCAGCGATCCGGATTCGCGCGCGCCCGGCGATGCCGAGCCCGACGGATTGCTCTGGGACTTCGGCACCGACACGCTGGCGTCGTTCGATTCGCTGCTCGCGGTGCGGCGCAAGGCGCTCGACAACTTCTCGATCGGTGTGTTGCCGCCCGAGCGCCAAGCGGGCGAACTCGAAGCGCGTCTTGTGCCGGTCTACCTGCTGCACCGCTACCAGACCGAAGCGGTCGCGCGGCTCGTCGGCGGCGCGACCTACGCCTATTCCGAAGCCGCCGATCGTCAGGCTGGCAGCAAGGCCGTTGCTGCAGCTACGCAGCGCGCGGCGCTCGATCGACTGATCACCACGCTGAGTGCCGAGCAACTCGCGCTGCCCGCGAACGTGCTCGATCTGGTCACGCCGCCCGGCACCGACTACGTGCGCAATCGCGAGTATTTCGCGACGCGCAGCGCGCCGCTGTTCGATGCGTTCTCGGCGGTCGAAGCGGCGGCTGCGCAGACCACGCAGTTCCTGTTCGCGCCCGAGCGACTGAATCGTCTTGCCTGGCAGCACGCACGCGATCCGGGCGAGCCCGGCGTCGCCGACGTGCTCGACACGACCTTCCGCGGTACCTGGCAGCGCGCTGCGATCGGCGCGAACGTGCCGGCCGGTGATGCGGTGCAGGTCGCCGCGAACTGGGTCGTGCTCGACGCGCTGCTCAACGCGCTCGATGCGGGGAAGTTGCATGCCCAGGTCGATGCGGACGTGCGTGCCTCGCTGCAGACATGGCAGGCATGGCTCGCGAAGAACGGCGGCCGTGGAGGCGTCGGTGCGAGTCGCGCTGAAGCGGCGGTGACGATCGGCAAATACCTCGCCGATCCGAAGTCGGTAAAGCTGCGGCCGTTGCCGGTGATTCCGCCGGGCGCGCCGATTTGAGCGTGCTCGAATCGGCATGTGATCAGCAGTAGTGTTGCGGGAAGCGGCGACGCGACGTCGCCGGTTCCCGCTGCCATGGGCGTTCGCGCATGAATGACGATACCGATTACGGCTGGCTGGCCACGCGCTGGGCGCAGATCCGCGCGCGCGTGGACGCGGCGTGTCTCGACGCGGGACGCGATCCGGCCGAGGTTGCAATCCTGCCAGTCAGCAAGACGTTCTCGCCCGACATCATCCGCGCTGCCGTCGCGCTCGGCCTGCATCGCTTCGGCGAAAACAAGGTGCAGGAAATCCGCAGCAAATTCGAGCCGCTGGCCGACTGCGCAATCGACTGGATCATGATCGGGCACCTGCAGACCAACAAGGCGAAGGACGTGGCCCGCGTCGCCAGCGAGGTGCAGTCGCTCGATCGCCTGGAACTGGCCGAAGCGCTGCACCGGCGACTACAGATCGAAGGCCGCGCGCTGGATGTGCTGGTGCAGGTGAAGACATCCAGCGAGGAGACCAAGTACGGTTTGCCTCCGGACCAACTACCGGCGTTCCTGGACAGGTTGCGCGAATTCGAAACGCTGCGCGTGCGCGGCCTGATGACGCTGGCGATGGATTCCGACGATCCGGTCGTTGTGCGCGGGTGTTTCCGGACGTTGCGCGAATTGCGCGATCAGGCGATCGCGCATGGCCATGATGTCCGACGCCTGTCGATGGGCATGAGCGGCGATTTCCCGCTCGCGATCGCCGAAGGCGCGACCGAGGTCAGGATCGGTACCGCGATCTTCGGAGAACGGCCGTATCCGGATTCGTACTACTGGCCCGAGCCGCCCGGCCAACCCTGAAGGCGGTCAGCGGCGCGCGAGGAACGCAGGCTGGACGACCGCAGGTCGGCCGGCAATCCCTCCGCGGCTGCGCGCAGCTCGTTCGGCCGGCGTGATTGCGGTTTTCGCCCGAATTGATCCACGTCAGCGCCGCCGAGCGAGGTGCGGCGCATGCTTGCCGCCCGTTTCCACGCGAGGCTTTGCAGTCATG
This sequence comes from uncultured Gammaproteobacteria bacterium, assembly GCA_963720445.1. Taxonomy (GTDB): domain Bacteria; phylum Pseudomonadota; class Gammaproteobacteria; order Xanthomonadales; family Rhodanobacteraceae; genus Dokdonella_A. The sequence continues at coordinate 99,764 of CAVRFO010000003.1, read as the reverse complement.
AGCGATCAGGCAACGGCGGATGTGGGCGCCACCATCCACCTGTTCGATGCGCGGGGCGTCGCACGCCGCTTTCGGCACTCCGCCATCTTCGGCGCGTTGGCGGCGCTGCAACCGGGCGAGGCGATGCGCTTCGTCAACGATCACGATCCGCTGCCGTTGCTCGACCAGTTGCGCGAGCGATTCGGCGAGCATCTGGCGATTGACTACCGTGCGCGCGAACCGGGCGCGATCGTGATCGACTTCACCGTGACCGGGTGATGCGGCCGTGAGCTTTCCGAACTTTTTCGAGCAGGCGCCCATCGTGTGCGTGCGCGATCCATTGGCCGAGCTGCTCGGCGCGAGCGACGACGGGATCATCGAATACCGCTACGCCGACGCGGTGCGCCTCGCAGGCCATTCTTGCCCGACCGTTGCCGGTGCGTTCCTGATGGCGCGCGCCGCGCTGGCCGCGTTGTACCCGGATGGGATGCCGCAACGCGGCGGAATTGCCGTACACATGCCCGCGCCCGAGGATCACGCTACCGCCGGCGTGGTGGCGCAGGTGCTGACTCTGCTTACCGGCGCGGCGGCCGACAATGGCTTCAAGGGATTGGGCGGCCGCTTCGCGCGCAATGGCCTGCTGGATTTTGCGCCCGACGAGAGCGATGCCGCAGTGACATTCCGACGCATCGACAACGCCACACGCGTATCCGTCGAACTCGATTTCGCCTCGGTGCCGCCCGATCCGCAGCAGCGCCCGTTGTTGATGGCGATCATGCAGGGCAGTGCCGATGAAAATCAGTGCAAGGCGTTCGCGGCGATTTGGCAGGATCGTGTGCGCCCCTTGTTGGAGCTTGCAGATGATCCGGATGTCGTGCGGGTGCATCGTCATTTGTAGCTGATGACGTAGTGGGGCATCGTGCGCTGGCGAGCGATTGCCCGTGAAGCGCACTCCGAGCGTTCCCGGACACTCGAGGGTGTGCCTGGAGCGCAGCTTGTCATACTCTCCTCACGGTCCTTTGCCCCACGGAGCCGCTGCATGACCCTCGACCTCAATACCGCTGCGACAATCGCCACGCTGGTCGTCATCACGGTCACCGCGATTGCGGCGTTCGTGCAACTGCGCCACATGCGCAACGCCAACCAGCTCGAAGCCCTGCTGACCGTGCTGGCGCGCGTCGAAAATGCGGATTTCGGACGCATGGTCGATGGCGCACGCACGCTGCTGGCGGAAAAGCTTCCCGATCCGGCGTATCGGCGCAGCATCGAGGAGGGCAGCGTCGATCGCAGCAACAATCCCTGGCTCACCCTCGGTAATTCCTATGAATGGGTCGGCAGCCTGGTGCGCTCGGGACTCGTCGACGAAGATCCCTACATGGATATCTATGCCGACCGCGTCATCTTTGCCTGGGAAATCATGCAGGACGTGATCGCGATCATCCGGCGCCGCGGCGGCCCGAGCGTGCTGGAGAATTTCGAATATCTGTACGTGCGCGCCAAGGCGTACGCGGCGCGTCATCCCGATGGGGTGTATCCCTCGCACACGCCGCGTGCGGAGCTGCGCGACCGCTGGGCCGAGGCCGACAACGCGGACCCAGCGAAGGCGGCAGCCATACGGTAGCGCCACATGGAAGGACGCGAAGCATGGAACGCAGCGAGGATATGCCTGTCGTTGGGGCGGCGAAGCGCCCGCGCGTTGCCTTGGCGTCGGCAGCAAGGCCATCCATGAGGCATCGGGCGCACGGTTGTGTAGCCGAACCAAGCGGGCGCGCACATTTTTGCCGATCGGGGTCCGGATAATGGCGGCCATGAATGCCGTTGATCCGTAACGACCCGCCGGAGGACCCGCTTGCGATGAAACCCCGGAAATATCTGGTGATTGCCGGTGCCAGCGCCGAAGACGTGGCCGAAGTGGCCACGTTCCTGCGCGTGGTGCAGTCGCTGCTGGATCACGCCTGGTCGCTGGCCGGAGAGGACGACGATATCGATCTCGTCCTCTCCGACCTGACCGATTTTGGCGGTCGCTGCGCGCGCGTGCGCGCGCTGGACGAGGGCAGGCACTTTGCCGCGCTCGCCGACCCCGGAGCGGACGTGCTGGATACCGAGCTCGTCGTGCATCGACCGATCGAGGCAAAAGCGATCGCCGGCCTGCTCAACTATGTCGGCCACGCCGCACCGCCGGGTCCGCGCAGGCATAGCGACTTCAGCGCACACGAACGGCACATCCTGCCGCAGATCCGTCCGGTATTGCGGCAGCACGAAAAACCCGCCGCCGACGTATCGGGACGCGCCTGTTTCCTAGATATCCAGCGCGTGCGCAAGTGCACCAATCTCGATGCGCTGATCCAGCACGGAGCGGTGCTGCTCGAACGTCCCGGCCTTCCGCAATTGCTGATCGACCCGGTCACCGAGACGTTCCACACCAGCGCGCGCATGGTCGAGCTCGAACCGTACTTTCTCGATATCGTCGGCGGTCATGAGCGTCGGCGCGTCGGCGGTACGCAGCTCGCCGCGTTGCGCAAGGCGTTGCCTGCCAGGCCGCTCGCGCGCCTGCGCTGGCTGCATGCGCTGTTGTGCTCGAATGGCTGGCTCGCCGACCATCTCGATCCCGGCGCGAACTACCAGCTCAAGCGCTGGTTCCAGGTCGACACCGCTTACCGCAAACAGCACCGCATTGCATTGACCCTGATGCGCGAGGCGCCGCTGCATCGCATCGCGGCGTCCGCGAAGGCGCACATGGCCGACGTGTTCGACGTGGTGAATGCGCTCGATGCGCTCGGCTTGATCGTGACCACGCGGCAACCGATCCACGAGGCGGATGCGGAGAGCGGCGGCAAGCGGAAACGTCCGTTGAAGACGGTGCGCACGCTGCTGGCGACCGGTGCGTTCACGCGCTGAGATGTCGCGCTGCGCAAGCGGCCTTGTTCATGAGCGGATTGGGGTGAACCTGCGGTTGTGCAGGAACATCGAGTGCGAAGCAATTTCCGGCGACCCGGAACCGGCGCCTTGGCGGCGCCGGTCCGGTCTGCGTGGCGATGCGAGTTGCGGTGTTACGGCGTGTAGATCCCCTTCAACGTCACACCCGAATAGGCCGCATAGGCGCGAGCGTTGACGTAGTAGGTCCCGGCCGTCGGTGCGGTGAACGTGCAGGTTTCATTGTTGCCGCTGATGTACGGACGGCAATCGTAGGTCGCGGTGGTCGGAGCCGAACCGCGGCGCACATACAGGTCCGCATCGCCCGTGCCACCGGAGATCGTGAAGGTGAGCTTGCTCTGGCCGGCCGGTACCACCAGCGTGTAGTTCGGCGAGACCGCGCCCGTTGCGACCGCCGGCAGGGCCACGCCGACGCCGTTGGAGAGCGTCGTGCCGCCACCGCCACCACCTGGGCAGGTCACGCCGACCGCGGAGAACGCGGCGGTCACGTCGGCCTTGGTGAGACCGAGGTCCGTTGCCGCCGTCTCCACGCCGCACGCGCCGCTGTTGAACGTGCTGCTCGGCGTCCAGTACAGCGCGTTGGCGCGGGCGAACACCTTGAAAGCCGTCACCGTGCTCCAGCCGGTCGTCTTGGCCAGCGTGCAGAACGCCTTGTTGTAGACGCCGGAGGAGTAGTGCACGTCGAGCGAGCTGGTGTAGTTCGCGGCGTTGTCGATCGAGCCGCCGTCCTGCGTCGGGTGTGCACATGTAGCGCAGCGCGCCGCTGCCCTTGAAGATCTCCGGGACCGACCAGGAAGTCGTTCGTGCCCTTCCAGTAGTACTCGGTGGCCTCGCCGCCCATGTCGGAGAAGGCCTCGTTCATGCCGCCGGACTGGCCGGAGTAGGTCAGGTTGGAATGCTGCTCGGTGAAGCCGTGCGACACCTCGTGGCCAGCGACGTCGACGCTGACCAGCGGATAGAACGTGCGAGGCGCCGTCGCCGAAGTTCATCGTGGTGCCGTCCCAGAACGCGTTCTCGTAGCTGCGTGCTGTAGTGCATGCGCATCACCAGCTGGAACGTCAGCGCGTTGCAGCCCATGTAGGCCTGGTACATGTTCTGGATCACGCCGCCGAAGTAGTGCGCGTCGTTCAGCGGCGAGTAGGCGCCGTTGATCGTCTTCACGGTGTTGCGCGGGCAGGTGTAGGAGAACGCGGTGGTGCCACTGGTGCCGCCGTTGAGGTTCACCGTCTTCACGTTGGTGTTGTTCATCGTGCAGGTGGTGCCGCTCTGGGTGACGTCGAGGTAGCCGTAGCGCGCCGCCCGAACCCCACTCGTACTGGCCGGTCTTGACGTTGCCGCCGGGGCCGGTGCCGATCGAGGGCGTGGTCAGGCCGTCCCACTGTTTCAGCACCTTGCCGGTCTGCGCGTCGACGATCACGAACGGACGCGTCGGCGCGCCGCCGTTGATGCGGTCGGCGAAGAACGAGACGACGTAGCCGAGCTGCGCATAGCCGGCGTCGTCGACGACGATCATCAGGTTCGAGTCCTCGCGCTCGTAGCGGATCTGCCTGGTCAGGCCGAACGTTGCCGCCTTCGCGATATCGAGCGCGCCTTTGGCATCCAGCTTCGTTTGCATGGAGCCGAGATCGGCCGCGAGGTCGCCGATCTGGCGGCCGAACAGCTGGCGCACCTGGCCGTTCGTGCCCTCGGAGACGACGATGTGTTCGCCCCAGACCGGAATGCCGCGGAACGTCTGCTGGTAGCGGTAGTGGTGCGTGCCGTCCGCTTCATCGATGACGTTGATCGGCGTGAGCGAGGATTCGGCATCCAGGCCGAGCCATTCGGCATGGCGCTCGGATGGTTTGAGCGCGGCGCCGACGGAGCGGGCAACTGCCGTGTAGGCAGAGTTGCGGGACTGCACGTCGTGACCGTGCAGATCCACGAGGGTGGCGGCGGGCGCAGCCGCCGTGAACATTGCGAGAAACAACGGTGAGACAGAAACAGACGCTGACAGGCAACGGTAGGTCTTGATCACAGGTTGACTCCCCAGATGAGCGGATGATCGCCGCCGAAGCGGCGGTTGATGACGCTGGTCGCGGGGGATTGCACACCCGACATCACGAGGAGCGCGTGCGCTCTTCGTCAAGGACTGGCTGCTTCATCTCCCCAGAGACCGCGCCGGGATCCCCCTGTAACTCTCGGCGCGGACGGCACGCTAGCACCACATGTGCCGAAAGTAATGATGCAGGGCACAACTCATTGGGGAAGTGTGGAAGAAGTCCGAAATGGGGGTGGCGAGCGGAGCGCGGGAAATGTTCGCGGTGCGTTTCACGAAGTACCAACCGGGTAGATCAAGCATTGGGCTGGGCGCAGCGATGCCTCAGGTCGGCGCGCGCGTGGTGTTGGGGTTCGCAGGCTAGGGCCCTGCCTTTGGTGCTTGGGGCTGCTGTGGCGAATTTCTGTGAACTGCGTCACATTTACGCGCATACTCGGAACCTTCGCCCGTCATTTGGAGCGAAGAAACCAGACGGCCAACTTGAAGAGAGGGGGTTCCGATGAAAATCAAGACATCTTGCCTGATCGGGATGATTGCACTGTCAGCGGTCACCAGCATCCAGGCGGCAGAAGCGGACAAAGCGAACGTCATCCGGGTATTCACCGACAGTGTCGCGCCTGCGGATCAGGCGGCCTACGAGACCGCGGTCAAGAGTTACAACAAGTGCCTCGGCTCGCACGGATTCAAGTACACGTGGACGGCGTTGCTGCACGAAACCGGAAACACCTACATGTACTCGTATCTTGGCGGACCCTACAAGTGGGCGGACTTCGACACGATGCACACGTCAGGCAAGGCCTGTGACGACACATGGCGGACGCAGGCGAACGCGCATTTGCAAGGCGAGACCAGCACATTTCTCATCGCCATGCCCGAACTCAGTCGCATGCCGGCGGCCAAGGATGCAACGTCCGCGCTCCTCAATGTCACATTCTTCACGCTGAAATCGAGCCGCGAAGCGGATGATGCATTCACCGATGGCGTCAAGAAGATCGCCGCCGCCGCCGAGAAATCCAAATGGACGGGGCACTACACGCTCTACAAGACCAAGGGCGGTGGCAAGGACTCGCCGGATTACATTCTGGTAAGCCCGTACAAGACCTGGGCTGAATACGGAGCGGGGCCCGACCCGGCAGTCTGGACGATGGTCGAAAGCGCCTACGGCAAGCAAGAGACGGATGCGCTGCGCAAATCACTCAGTGATGCCATCCAGGACGCGTCCGCACACGTGGACAATTACAGCGCGGAGTTGACCTACACCGGTGCAAGCAAGTAAGCGCAGGCGAGTAACGTCAGACTGACCAACAGGCGGCCTACGGGCCGCCTTTTTTTGGTTCTTCAGGGAATCGCGGGTTGGGTGCATTGGCAGTCGCCAAACGCACCAACCCAACCGCGCCTCGCCGTCCCGATGAATGCCATGAGCCTGCCTTCCTTCTGGGAAGGTTTTTGCGTGGAGGCCTGCGATGAGCCGGCCGAGGACGAGCTGCTGATCACACTCCCATGTTGAGCGAGAGCACCGCCGCCGGGCGCGCATGAGACTGAGAAGACGTTCATCTCCGGAGCTTCTGACGTAAAGCGGATATGCGAAAATCAAAAAATGAAGAGCCCGGGACCAGCCCGGGCTCTTCATTTCATGCCACTGAAGCCGCGTATTACTCGGGCGCCAGCGTCAGCCATGGCCGCTCATCGCCGACTGCGATGCGCAGGCGAACCAGGCGTGCGGTGTCGCTGCGATCGACCGACTGCACTGCCACGTTGCCGGCGGCCAGGCGCAGATAGCCATCCTGCTTTCCGCTCGCTGCCGATTGCCAGGCGAAGTCGAGCGCGCCTGCATCGAGGTCGACCGCACGCCATTCGCCACGCTCGGTCTGGCCGTGTGCGGTGCTGACGATGAGGCGCATCACGGTCTGCGCGTTGAAACGCGCCAACTCGATCGTGAATGCGGTCCCTGCATCGGTGGTCTCACCGCTGGCCACGATGACCGGCATGATGCCCAGGCGATCCAGCAGCGAGGCATTGACCAGCAGCTGGGCGCTGACGAAGCCGGCGCCATCGCTGAAGCCGTCCAGCGCTCCGTTCACGCCGGCGCTGTCGAAGCCATCCTTGAAGATCACGATGACATTGGCCGGCGTATCGCTGGCACTGTTGTTGGCGGGATTCGCGTCGATGACGCCACCGGTCACGGTCGCGGCTGCCGAGTTGGCGAAGACCTCGTTCGTGCTGCCCGGTTGCACCGTCGCCGAATAGACGTAGGTCACGTGCGTGCCCACCGGCAGCGTCGCATTGTCGCTGAGCGTGTTGCCGGTGCCATTCGCACACGTCGCGGCGCCGGTCGGCACGCAGCTCCACGCGCCATTGGACAGTTGCGGCGGCAGCACGTCGCTGACGTTCGCAGTCGCCGCCGCCGGGCCACTGGCGTTGGACACGGTGATCACGTAGTTCAGTGTCTCGCCGACGCGCACGAATTCCCGGCCGTCGGTGATGCTCAGTGCCACGTCGGCCTGCGGCGAACTGCCGGTGCCCGTCAGCGTGATCGTACCGCTGCCCGGCGCGTTGGCGGTGACGGTCAGCGTCTGCGTCGCCGCGCCGCTTGTGCTCGGTGCGAACGTGTAGCCCAGCGTGCAGTTCGTGCCGGCGGCCAACGTGATCGGCAAGGTCGCCGCGCAGGTGCCACCGGCACGCGTGAACGGTGCCGCCGCCGCGGTCAATGCGGTCACGTTGAGCGAGGCGTTGCCGTTGTTGGCGAGCGTCACCGCCAGCGGCGCGCTGGTCGAACCGACCATCTGGTTGCCGAAGGCCAGCGTGGCCGGCGTGATCGTCAGGTTGCCCTGCACGCCGGTGCCCGACAGCGCGATCGTGCCGCTGCCTGGCGCGTTGGCGGTCACTGTCAGTGTCTGCGCGGCCGCGCCAGTCGCGTTCGGCGCGAAGGTGTAGGTCAGCGTGCAGTTCGCACCGACGGCCAGCGTGATTGGCAAGGTCGTCGCGCAGGTGCCGCCGGCACGCGCGAACGGCGCCGCCGCCGCGGTCAGCGCAGTCACGTTGAGCGATGCGCTGCCGTCGTTGGCGAGCGTGACGGTCGTCGCCGCGCTGGTCGTGCCGACGAGCTGGTTGCCGAAGTTGACCGCGGCCGGCGTGATCGTCAGGTGGCCCTGCGGCGTGCCGGTCACGGTCGTCGTCGTGGTCGCGCTGTTGTCGGTCGGATCGGGGTCATTGTTACTGGTAGATAGCGAGACGGAATTAGTGATGATGGTTCCGTTCGCGACCTGTGCATTGACTGCGACGATCAGCGTGAATACTGCACTGGCGCCTGCCGCCATAGACGGATTGGAACAGACTACGTTTTGCGGCGGCGGACTCACTGTTGCACCGCAACCCCATCCGGGGTCCGCAAAATAGTCGCCGAGGGTCGTATTGGCCGGCAACAGGTCGAGCCATGTCACATTGGCTGCATCGGGTCCGTTGTTTGTGACGGTAATCGTATACGTAATGTTGCCCCCGGCAACGACGGGATCCGGGGTATCGGTAATGCTGACGGAGAGATTGCTGGTGCCGAACAGGCCGACCACAACCGGATCATGGTCGGAGGCACGGTACGGCGTAACCGGCTGCTCCCACAGCGTGCGCGGCGGCGTCAGCGCGGAACCGTTGGGCTTCTGGTCCTGCGCCGGTTCGCCGACGTCCTTGATCTCGTCGTTGTAGTCAAACGCCGGCACTTCGTCCGCGTTGATGTGCCACGCATCCGCGCCGGTGACCTGGCTGACGAGGCTGCTGCTGGCGAATGCATAGTCGAGATGGCCGAGCTCGCCGTTGAACAGGTACGAGTACGCATTGGTGCCATGCAGGACGGTTTCCATGTCGGCATAGCCGCCGGACTTGAGCGTCGTTACTGCGGTCTCGCTCGCGTAGGCGTTGAAATCGCCGAGCAGCAGCACGTCCGGATCGTTGGCGGCCGGGATCACGGTGCTGTTGATCCAGCTCATCAAACGGGTGGCCTGCGAGTTGCGCTTGACCGCCCAGCAGCCCTGGCCGTCGTTCTGGTCCGCGTCGGCACCGCCGCCGGTCGGGCAGCTGCCCTTCGACTTGAAGTGGTTCGCGACGACAGTGAAGCGCTGGCCGAAGGCCGGGTTCGACGCATCCGAGACATCGAAGGTCTGCGCGGTCGGCGGGCGATCATGGATCGCGTCGAGATCGACCAGCGGCGAACCGACCGTCGACAGGATGCCGGTGCGGTAGACGATCTGCACGCGGATCGCATCGCCGCCGAGGGTGCCGCCGGTATTTGCAAACGTGTACGGATGCCCGTTGGCGCAGCGCGCATTCACCGCGCCGAGCAGGTCGGTGATCGTGTCCGATGGCGTAGTGTTCTCCAGCTCCATGAACGCGGCCACGTCGGGATTGAGTGTGCACACCACGATCGAGGCGCGCTCGCGCTGGCGATTGAGTTCGGCGACGCTGTCGGCACCGCGGCAGTCCAGCCCGCCGCTCGGACCGCACGGACCCGAGCTCGAGCTCGCGGTGGTGTCGATCGTCGTGAAGTAGTTCAGCAGGTTCATGCCGACCGCGCGGATCGAGCCGCCGACATTCGGCGGCGTCGCCGGCCGCGGATTGGCGACCGTGAACGTGACCGGACGCGCGACCGTCGGGCGGATGCGCCAGGCATCGGTGCCGGTGAGGCCGGCGAACGACCAGTGCAGCACGCCGGTGAGGTTCTGCACCTGGTCGCCGCCGCGGAAGTAGTCGATGCCCTGGGTACCGACCGAGAGGCCGGCGTTGGTGTGCGGCCAGTACAGCGCCTGGCTGCCGCTCGGCTGGGTCAGCACGGAATTCTGCGCGTTGTTGTCGTCATCGAGGATGACCTGACGACGCGCCAGCTCGGCGAGATGTGCGGCGTAGCCGCTCACGCTCGGTGCATTGTCTTCGGTGAACTGACGCGGACGATCGCCGCCGACCAGTTCGATCTGGCCGTAGCGCGCCAGCTCGAAGTATTCGCTGACCGCGAGCGTGCTGGTGTAGGTGATCAGCATGCCTTCGCGCGCCTCGTAGTACGCATCGACGTCGCCGACGATCGGCAGGCTGACCTGCAGCGGAGTCACTTCGGCGAGATGGTTGCCGGCGTCGGTGACGATCACGTCCGCGGCCGAGGCCGGCGTCAGCTGGGTCATGTTGAAGAATTCGTTGACCACGCCGGCCACACGCACGCGCTGGCCTTCGACGACCGAACCCGCAACGCAGGAGGGGCAGAACACGAAGATGCCTTCGGAGGTGTTCGGATCCGCGTCGGCATCGGCGTCCTCTTCCTGCACGAAAAAGCCACCCAGCTTGCCGGTGCCGAGGAACACGGCGGTGGCGACGCCCTCGACGGTGACGGTCGCGCCCGGCATCGGTGTCGCGGAGCCGCTGCCCTGTACGTCGTGGATCTTTGCGATGTTCAGGTCGTCATTGACGATCGTGCCGACGGCTTGGCCGTCGTCGACCATCGCGTTGACGACGTTGCTGATGTTGACGAAGAACGTCTCGTCGGACTCGGGCGTGGTATCGCCGTTCACGCTGACGTTGAACGTGTAGGTCGTGCTGCCGGCAGGGATCATCTGACCGGTCAGCACCTGAGCGGTGTAGTCGGACGGCGCGGTCGCGGTGCCGTCCGCGGTCGCGATATCGAAGCTGACCCCGCTTGCCGGTGCTGGCTGCGACAAGCTGACCGTGAACGCGAATGTGGTGCTCCCGGCATTGCCCTCGTTCTTCGTCACGTCGGCGATGCTGAGGTGCGTCGCGTCGTTGTCGATGATCGTGCCGATGCCCTGGCCGTCGGCGACCGTCGCGCCGGTGACATTGGTCACGTTGACCTGGAAGGTTTCGTTCGCCTCCGGCACGAGATCGCCGATGACGTCGACATCGAAGGTATAGGTCGAGCTGCCGGCCGGGATCGTCTGCGCCGTCAGCGACTTCGCAACGTAGTCAGAGCCCGCGGTCGCGGTTGCGTCGGCGGTGGCGATATCGAACGTGACGCCGCCCGCACCGGCCGGTGCGGACAGGCTGACCGTGAAGCTCGCGGCCGTGGTGCCGGCATCGCCCTCGTTGACCGACACGTCGTTGATGCTGAGGTTCGGCAATGTGGCTGCGCCGTGCGGCGTGACCGAGAAATCATCGATCGCGAGGCCATGGTCGGCACCCGCCTGATCCGGATCGGACCAGCGCAACATGATCTCGGTGCCGCTCGGGAGGCTGAGGCCGGTGATCGTGAAGGACTTCGCCGTGCGATTCGCAGCGGCATTTCCGTCCAGCGCGCCCGCCGTGCCGGCAGTGATCGGGCTGGTGAAATCGAGATTCGTGACCGTGGTACCGGCCAACTGGAACTCCGTCAGCGTGCCGGTCACGGCCGGGCTGCCGACGAGGTACGAGAACGCGACGGTCTGCGCGGCGGCGGCGCTGTTGCGCCACTGCTCGCCAACATAGGCGACGTCGAGCGAGGTGATCGTCGCGCCGGTGTTGTTCTGCAGGCGCACGCCGTAAAAGAAATTGCCGGCCGTCGCATTGCTCGAACCCAGCGAACCGAGCGCACGATCGGAACTTCCGGTCGAGCCGAAGCTGTACAGGTTGCCGCCGTTCGAACTGCCGGTGTCCGCGACGATCGTCGTGCCGGTGCCGGAACGCACGCTGTACCAGCCCGTGATCGTGGAGTTGCTGGTCCACGTCGCCGAGCCGGTGGCCGGCAACGTATCGAAGTTTTGCGTATACGCAGTTCCCAGCGTCGTCAGCGGCACCTGCGCCATCGCCGGGGCGGTGGCGAGCAAAAGCAGCAAGAAAGACAAGGCCCGACCGGCCGGGATTTGGCACACGGGCGCACAACGGCGGACGGCTCGCACGAATGGCGAGCACAGAAGAAGGAGCGACATCACGAATTTTCCCCAGTAAGTGGCGTAAGCACGTACAGCGCGAAGTTTACAAGGGATTCTCTACGAGTCCACGGCGCGCTGTTGTCACCAGAAAGTTATCGCACCGATGTGACGATCCAATTACGCGCTCGCGCAGTGATGCACGCGGCGCGGCTTCAACTGGATCCTGACGCGGCGGGCTGTCGGCAGCAGTCCGGCGGTTTCGGTGCATGCCGCCGGCCATGACAAGCGTATGCGCAGAGCTGCGAAAGCCCTGATCATGGCCGCGCTCATGCACGCGCACGTGTGGCACGGGCTTCGAGCATCTGGACGGGAAATGCGCAGGCACAAAAAAACCCGCTGTCAGGCGGGTTTTTGTGCGCTTTCCGGTCTTTCCCGGACGTCTTTGATTCAAAAAATGGCGGAGCGGACGGGACTCGAACCCGCGACCTCCGGCGTGACAGGCCAGCATTCTAACCAGCTGAACTACCGCTCCACATTTCTTGCTGCTCAAACATGCACGTCCTGTGCATTCTACCTTGTCCACGATTCACCTTGGCGTCCCCAAGGGGATTCGAACCCCTGTGTCCGCCGTGAAAGGGCGGTGTCCTAGGCCTCTAGACGATGGGGACGTGCAGGAAAACCGACGCTGATCTGGTGGAGCCAGGCGGGATCGAACCGCCGACCTCTACAATGCCATTGTAGCGCTCTCCCAGCTGAGCTATGGCCCCGGGACGAGGCGCGAGAGAATAGTGATCCGGCGCGCTTTCGTCAACCTAATTCGTCGAAACTTTTCGGGTGCGGCCGAACAGGCCGCTGCGGCGCGTGTCTTCCTGCGCGGATTCAGGTTGATCCTGTTCGATATAGCCGATTGCGTGGTACGCGTTGATGAAGTCGACGACCTCGGCGATCGTGGCGCCCGCTTGCGCGGCGATCTCGTCAAGCGTCGATGCCTGTTTCAGCATCATCGTGGCGATGCGGAAATGCTTGGGGAATTCGCGCTCGCTCTGCGGCCAGCGTGCGAGCTTGTAACGCGCGTTCACATCCAGGCCGGGGTCGAGTCGCCCTTCGCCATTGACGAGGTGTGCAAGCCATTTCAGGCGCGCATACGGCTGCCCCGGCATCTTCGCCGTCGCAGTCGGGAATTGCGCGTCCTCGGCGCTCTGCACGTCGAGGCTGCTGAGTGCGCGCGTGCACCAGACGGACAAGGTCTTGAGCGTCGATTCGGCGTGCCAGTTGCGGTGATGCGGATCGAGAAACAGCGTCGGCAGGCCATCGGCGGCCAGGCGCAGGCGACCTTTCAGGGGCGAATCGACTTCGAGCAGGTCGGTCAGTCGCATGCCGCGCGGCGGCGGGACTGCGCTCGGTCCGTGTGCGGCAAGCGGCGCAGCGACCGATTCGGCGGCGACGTGCGCGGGTACGGCGCGCAGCGGTTCAGCAGCTTTTGGCGGTGGCGCATGTTCGGCGGGCGGGCGCGCGGGTTCGGCGGCCTGTTCCGGCTCGCTGCGGGATGGCGAGGAACCGGTCAGTTGCGCGCCGACACGGTTGAGCAGTGCGACCAGATCGTCGGCGATGATCGGCTTGTGCAGGCGCAGCTGTTCGTCACCGGTTTCCGGCGCGCTGCTCCAGCTGGCTACGAGGCGGCCGGTCGCGCTCGCCTTCAGCCAATCCATGTGGCCGTACAGGGAATCGGCATCGATCACGAGCAGGTCGGCACTCGCGTGGTTGGCGGGCTGCCAGCGCGCGTCGAGGCGATGGTTTTGTTCTTCGAGCATCGTGGCGAAGCGTGCGGTGACATCCGCTTCGGCGCCGGCAATGCAGACAGTCAGGATTTTGTGAGTGTTCAAGGGGTTCCCCGATGGACGAGCAGTGCAATCTTAGCAAGGACCGTGCCGCCCGCATGCGTGGTGCTGTGGGGCGAAACACGCGTATCGGACCGCCCGAACGGGCAAAACTGACGAAGAATGTCAGGCTTGGACGGTGCCAGTCGACTCGGCCGCGCCTGCCCGCTCGCGTTGCTGCATGGCCCACAACTGCGCATAGCGCGCGTTTTCGGCGAGCAATTCGTCATGGCTGCCGCGCTCGACGATGCGGCCGTGTTCGAGGACGATGATCTGGTCGGCGTCGACGATCGTCGACAACCGATGCGCTATCACCAATGTGGTGCGCCCGCGCGCGATCGCGAACAGCTCGCCCTGGATGATCTTCTCGGTGCGCGTGTCGAGCGCGCTGGTTGCCTCGTCGAAGACCAGGATCGCGGGATTCTTGAGCAACGTCCGTGCGATCGCGACGCGCTGTTTCTCGCCGCCGGAAAGCTTCAGGCCGCGCTCACCGACGCCGGTTTCGTAACCGTTCGGCAGCGACTCGATGAACGTGTGGATGTGCGCTGCCTTGGCCGCGGCAATGACGTCCGCGCGGCTTGCATCCGGTCGGCCGTACGCGATGTTGTAGTAGATCGTGTCGTTGAACAGCACGGTGTCCTGCGGAACGATACCGATCGCGGCGCGCAAGGAAGCCTGGCTGACTTCGCGGATGTCCTGACCGTCGATCGTGATGCGCCCCCCGGTGACGTCATAGAAGCGGAACAACAGCCGCGCGAGCGTGGACTTGCCGGCGCCGGTGGTGCCAACCACGGCGACGGTGTGCCCGGCGGGAATGCGGAAATCCACATCGCCGAGGATCGGCCGCGCTGCGTCGTAATGGAAATCGACGTGCTCGAAACGGACATCCGCGCCACGCACCGCGAGTGGCGGCGCGCCAGGCACGTCCTCCACTTCGCGCGTCTCGCCGAGCAGCACGAACATGCGCTCGATGTTGATCAACGCCTGTTTTACCTGACGGTAGACCATGCCGAGGTAGTTGAGCGGTATCGACAGCTGGATCAGGAATGCGTTGACCAGTACGAAGTCGCCGAGCGTCATCGTGCCGGCGACCACGCCGGCCGCGGCGCGCCAGAGCAGCAGCGTCAACCCTGTCGCGATGATCGCGGCCTGGCCGATGTTGAGCACTGCGAGTGTCTTGAGGCTCTTGACCGTCGCCTCTTCGAGGTTGATCAGGCTCGCGTCGTAGCGGTGGAACTCGTGGCGTTCGTTGCCGAAATACTTGACCGTCTCGTAGTTCAGCAGCGAATCGACCGCGCGCTCGTTCGCCTCGGTATCGGCCGCGTTCGCGGCGCGGTAGTAGCGCATGCGCCATTCGGTGATCGAGAACGTGAATGCGATGTACGCGACCAGCGTGGCGAGGGTGATCGCGGTGAATGTCCAGTCGAAGCGCGCGATCAGGATGCCGCAGACCAGCGCGACTTCGAGCAGGGTCGGCAGGATCGTGTAGATCGTCCAGTCGAGCAGGTCGGAGGTCGCGGTCATGCCGCGCTCGACATCGCGGGCGACGCCGCCGGTGCGGCGATCGAGGTGGAAGCGCAGTGACAGCGCGTGCAGGTGCTCGAAAACGCGCAACGTGATCGTTCGCGAGGTGCGAGCGAGCACGCGCGCGAACACGATCTGGCGCAGTTCCTGGAACAGCGACGTGGCCAGTCGCAGCGCGCCATAGGCGACCAGCAGCATCAGCGGGATCAGCAGCGGGGTGGGTTTCAGATCGAGCTTGTCGATCAGGTCCTTCATGACCAGCGGCACGCCGATGTTGGCGAGCTTGGCGACGACCAGGAACACCAGCGCGGTTCCGACCCGTGCGCGGTACAGCCAGATCTGTGGCCAGAGGCGGCGGAAAACGTTGATCAGGCTGGCGGGGCGGGGCTCGGTCATCGGGGCACGGTTTCAGGATCGGCACGACATGGGGCCGGCATGCGCGAATGACAATCGGCTCGGCTCGCGCGGCGCTATGATGCCGGTTCAACCGCCGAAGGAGAAAAGACCATGCGCCCGATTCCGATCATCGCCGTCGCGGTGTTGCTCGCCGGCGGTTTCACTGCACGTGCGCAGGATACGCAACCGTCAGCCATGCATGCTGCCGCGGCGCCGGCCGCGATGGCGCGCGAGAAGGCACCGCACGGTGCGAAGGTCTTCTTCGTCTCGCCGAAAAACGGCGCCCACGTGGGTCGGGATGTGGTGGTCAAGTTCGGCGTGAAGGGCATGCAGGTGCTGCCCGCGGGCGATGCGAAGTCCAATAGCGGCCACCATCACCTGTTGATCGACGCGAAACAATTGCCGCCGCTGGATGCGCCGATCCCGAACGATGCGACGCACAAGCATTATGGCAAGGGTCAGACCGAGGATACGATCCATCTCGAACCCGGCACGCACACGCTGCAACTCGATTTCGGCGACGCGCGGCACCTGCAGTTCGATCCGCCGCTGGTTTCCAAAAAGATCACGGTTCACGTGAAATAGAAATTCCGTCGACGCGGTCCTGATGGCATGCCATGAGTGGCCGCGGTGAAGGAGGCGAGCGTGTCTGATCGAATGGCTGGAACTAGAGGGCGATCGCCGCAGCCGCAGGTGATCTATCGGCATCGGCTGCCGGTGCGCATCATGCACTGGGTCAACGTCGTCGCGATGTTCTTCCTGCTGTTGAGCGGCCTGCAGATATTCAACGCGCATCCCGCGCTGTACTGGGGGCAGCGCTCGCATTTCGAAGCGCCGTTGCTAGCGCTGGACGCGCAACAGGGCGCGAACGGCGAACCGCGCGGGGTCACCACCGTGTTCGGGCACTCGTTCGATACGACCGGCGTGCTCGGCGCCTCGCGTGTCGACGGCGAACTCCAGGCGCGTGGCTTTCCGACCTGGCTGACGATTCCGGGCCCGCAATGGCTCGCGATGGGCCGGCGCTGGCACTTCTTCTTCGCGTGGCTGTTCGTCCTCAATGGTTTGGCCTATGCCGCGTATTCGCTGCTTGGCCGGCATTTCCGCCACGACCTCGTGCCCACGCGCACGGACTGGCGCGGCATCGGTCGCTCGATCATCGATCACGCGCTGTTGCGCCATCCGCGCGGTGAGGCGGCCACGCGTTACAACGTGCTGCAGAAGTTGACCTACCTGATCGTGATCTTCGTGCTCGGCCCGGCGATGGTGCTGATGGGACTGGCGATGTCGCCGCGCATGGATACCGTGCTCGGCTGGCTAGTCGACCTCGTCGGTGGGCGGCAATCCGCGCGCACGATCCATTTCCTCATCGCGCTGCTGTTTGTCGCGTTTCTGCTTGTGCACCTGTTCGAGATCGTCGTCAGCGGCGCCGCCAACGAAATTCGCTCGATGATCACGGGTCGCTATCGGGTGCCATTGGAACGGGAATCAGCGAATCCGGAGAGCGACCATGGGCGCAGCTGAACGTCGACGCTTCCTGCGCCAGGCCGCGAGCGTGGCCGGCGCGATGCTGGTCGGAGGCTGCGACCAGCTCTCGCAGGAACCTCACGCGCAGGCGGTATTGGACAGCGCCGAACACCTGACCCGGGTCGCGCAGCGCCTGCTCACACCCGGCAACGCGCTCGCGCGTGAATATACCGAAACGGATATCTCGCCGACGTTCAAGGCGAACGGCAGCACTGATCCGGACGAACCGGGCTATCGCGCGCTCGCCGCGAATGGCTTTCGCGACTACCGGCTCGCATTCGGCGGACTCGTCCGCAATCCGTTTGCACTTTCACTTGGCGAATTGCGCGCATTGCCGGCACGCACCCAGATCACCCGTCACGATTGCGTGGAAGGCTGGAGCGCGATCGGCAAATGGAAAGGCGTGCCGCTCGGCGGCTTGCTCGATCGTGCCGGTGTGCAGCCGCAGGCGCGTTACGTCGTATTCCGTTGTGCCGACCGCCTCGACCCGATGGGGCCGGCCTATTACGAAAGTATCGGCATGGACGACGCGCACCATCCGCAGACGATCCTCGCCTACGAACTCAATGGCGCGCCGTTGCCGATTGCGAATGGCGCGCCGGTCCGCGTGCGCATCGAGCGCCAGCTCGGTTACAAGATGGCGAAATACATCATGGCGATCGATATCGTCGAATCGCTCGCGGACATCGAAGGCGGAAAGGGCGGGTATTGGGAGGATCAGGGCTATGAATGGTATGCGGGGATTTGACCTTCGCGCGTTTGCGCTGAAGTGTCGATCCGATTGCCGTTCGCCCTGAGGTATCGAAGGGTGAACGGCCCTGGATGCCGCCGTTCATGGTTCGATACCTCACCACGAACGGACTTCAGGAGATTCGTAGGGATTTCAGGATTCGTGGTTCGATACGCCACCGACGTGCCCCATCCCGGGCACGTCGAAGAATCGCCACGAACAATCAGCGCGCACCCGCCAAGTCGACCGCATACGTCGCGGAACCATCGCCGTTGTCCTTGAGCAGGCTCACGTTGGTCAGTCCGGCGGCGTTGGCGATATCGAGTTTTCCGGCCGCCGAGGTGAACAACACGGGACCTGCGGTTTTCGCCGCCGCGAAGCGCCAGTTGTGGTCCGAACCATCCTGCGCGCGGGTCAGGTGCTTGTGCTCGCGCACCCAGTCGATCAGCACGTCGCGATTCGCATCGGGCGCTGAAATCACGATGTTGTTGCCGTCCAGGCCGGGAAAATTGCCGCCGCCGCTGGCGCGATAGTTGTTGGTCACGACGATGAACGCCTGTGACCCATCGACTGGTTTGCCGTGGTAGCGAAGGTCGCGGATGCGATTGCCGTCGGCCTGCGTCACATCGATCGCATAGGTCAGGCCACCCTGGATCACGTCGAAGTTGTAGCCGGGGAATTTCCGGTTGATGAGTTCCTGCGGTTCGCGTTTGGCCGGGTCGATGCGATTGAAACGGTCGGCCGACCGCTCCAGCCATCCCTTGAGCCGTGCGCCGTCGATCTTCACCGCGGTCAGCGTGTTCGGATACAAGTACAGATCGGCCGCGTTGTGGATCGCGAGCGGGCCGGCCTCGATATCGGTGTAATCGGACGCCCCGCCGAAACCCGTCTTGAACGGTGCCGCCGCGGACAACACCGGAATGCCCGCGTATTGCGGCAGATTGGTCGCGATATAGCGCTCGGCATATTCGCGCTGCGCGGTGTTGACCGGCTGCAGGGCGCTCACCTCGCCGACTTCCGCGAAATAGCTCGTCATCGCGAAATCGCTGTCGCCGATCGGTTGCGACACGTACGCGATCGTCGCGGCGTGCGTCGGTGCGATGAGTTTGGCGATTTCCGGATCGGGCTCGACGAAGCTGCCGTCCGCCTTCTGGATGTCGCGCACTTCCGAATGGGTCGCTTCCGTATCGATCGCCCAGTGGCCATCGCGGCGCACCAGTGCGAGATCGATCACGCCGAGGCTCTTGCCCCAGAAATTGCCCATCACCGTTGGCTTGCCGTGCACGAAGCCGCGCTGGTTGTCGACGTCGGCGATATTGTCGAAGCGCGATTTCGGATTGACCGGATCGGGAAATGGCGCATGCGAATGGCCGAGCAGCAGCACGTCGATACCGGGCACCTGCGCGAGATACCAGTTCGCATTCTCCATCATCGTGCCGTAGGGCGATGCATCGATGCCGCCGTGCGAGATCGCGATCACGAA
This sequence comes from uncultured Gammaproteobacteria bacterium, assembly GCA_963720445.1. Lineage (GTDB taxonomy): Bacteria > Pseudomonadota > Gammaproteobacteria > Xanthomonadales > Rhodanobacteraceae > Dokdonella_A. Next base: position 80,446 of record CAVRFO010000003.1, on the reverse strand, counting down.
GTCGACGTTCTGCGCGCGCAGCTGCGGGCAAGAACTGCTGCGCCGCTTCGATCAGCCCTTTCGTATAGACCTTGCCTTCGAGGTTGCGCTTGTCCCACTGCATGATCGTCGGCGGCGTGAAGCCGATCAGGCCGATCCGGACCGGCGCATCGATCGCGTGGCCAGCCGCGTCGTGCACGTGCAGCGTGCGTTCGATGACTGCGGTCGGCGCATAGATCGGCTGGTTGTCGCGCGCGCTGAACACGTTGGACAGCACCAGTGGATAGTTCGGCCCCTTGCAATTCCGTTGCGCGATGCCGTCGACGTTCATCGCCCGATCGGTGACCTGGGCGAGAAACGGCAAACCGTAATTGAATTCGTGGTTGCCGATCGTGCCGCCGTCGTAGCCGAGCGCATCCATCGCGCGATATATCGCCAGTTCCTCGTCGCAGCCGACCGGCTTCACCAGCGCCTGATAGTCCGCCAGCGCGGTGCCCTGGATCGTGTCGCCGGCATCGAACAGCACGGAATTCGGGAACTCCGCGCGTGCCTGCTTGACCAGGGTCGCCATGCGCTCGAAACCGAGCGTCTTGTCCTCGGCGAGTTTGTAGTAGTCGTAGCTCAGGATGTTCGAATGGATGTCGGTCGATTCGAGGATCGCCAGTTGCGCGCGCGTACCGTCCGCGACCGCCGCCGGATGTCGCGGCGACATGCTGGCGCACGCGGCGAGGAGGATTGCGAGCGAGGCGGTCAGGCAAAAGCGGGCAAATGTCGGGGTCATGGCGTATGTCATGGGGCGTTTGTCATGGAGTGATTCGGCAGGACGTGCTCTGTTAATCTTGTGTGCTTTCCCGGCACAGTTTATCGCGATGACCGTCCGCACCCGATTTGCCCCCAGTCCCACCGGCTACCTGCACATTGGTGGCGCACGCACGGCGCTGTATTGCTGGCTGGAGGCGCGCCATCGCGGCGGCGAATTCATCCTGCGCATCGAGGACACCGACCGCGAGCGTTCGACCGAGGTGGCCGTGCAGGCGATTCTCGACGGCATGAACTGGCTCGGCCTCGGTCACGATGAAGGTCCGTACTACCAGACTTTGCGCGTGGAGCGTTACCGCGAGGTGGCAGCCGACCTGCTCAAGGCCGGCAAGGCGTACTACGCATACGAGAACCGCGAGCAGATCGAGGCGATGCGCGCGGAGGCGATGGCGAAGGGCCTGAAGCCGCGCTACAACGGGTTTTATCGCGACCGCAACGAGCCGCTGCGCGACGATCCGAACCGGGTGATCCGCTTCAAGAATCCGCCGTCCGGCAGCGTCGTCTTCGACGACAAGGTGAAAGGTCGCATCGAGTGGAGCAAACGAGGAACTCGACGACCTCGTGCTGATCCGCTCCGACGGCTTCCCGACCTACAACTTCGCGGTCGTCGTCGACGATCTCGACATGAAGATCACCGATGTGATCCGCGGTGACGATCACGTCAACAACACGCCGCGCCAGATCAACATCTACCACGCACTCGGCGCCGCGGTGCCGAACTTCGCGCACCTGCCGATGATCCTCGGGCCCGACGGCCAGAAACTCAGCAAGCGCCACGGCGCGGTCAGCGTCATGCAGTACCGCGACGACGGCTTCCTGCCGCATGCGCTGCTCAATTATCTGGTGCGCCTGGGCTGGTCGCACGGTGACCAGGAGATCTTCTCGCGTGAGGAAATGGTCGGGCTGTTCGACGCGTCCGACGTCAACAAATCGGCATCGCGTTTCGATCTCGAAAAACTGTCGTGGCTCAACCAGCAGTATCTGAAGAGCGACGATCCGCAGGAGCTCGCGCCGCATTTCGAATGGCAACTGCGCGCGGCGGGCATCGATCCGGCGAGTGGCCCCGATCCCGCCGACGTGATCGTCGCGCTGCGCGATCGCGCCAAAACGCTGAAGGAAATGGCGGAGAAGGCGCGCGTCTGGTACGCGCCGCTGGAAAGTTACGACGAGCAGGCGGTCGCCAAGCACCTGAAGACACCGACCGCGCGTGCGGCGCTCGAAGCCGCGCATTCGCAGTTCGCTTCGATTCCCGCGTGGAATGTCGCCGACATCCACGCCGCGATCGAAGCGGCCGCCGCCTCGATCGGCGAAGGCATGGGCAAGATCGCGCAGCCGCTGCGCGTCGCGCTGACCGGCACCCAAGTCTCGCCGTCGATCGACCATACGGTGTTCCTCGCCGGCCGCGACGAGGCGTTGCGACGCATCGACGCCGCGCTTGCGAAGGTCGATTGAAGCATCGGCATGACGCTCGAATGCAGCCTCGGCGCGCTGTCGAATCTGGATCAAACCGATCCGGAGGCAGTGCAAGCGTTGCTGCAAACGTGCACCGGCGTGTTGCTCGATCCCGCGCTCTGGGCATGGGCGATTGGCATCACCGTGGTCTGCGCGCTGGTCGGCGCGTTCATCGGTATGGCCAAAGGGCGATGGCTGGCAGGCCTGATCTGGGGTGCCGCGCTCGGGCCGATCGGCTGGCTGGTCATGCTGTTTTCGAAATCGAATTTGCCCGAATGCCCCGAATGCGGGCGGCCGAACGCGACCAGCGCGAAGATGTGTCGCCATTGCGGCATCAACCTGCGCGCGGCAGCACTCAAATCCGAACGCTCGCGGCTCAAGAGCAACGATAGCGGGCGCGGCTGGTAGGGCAGGCTGTGCAGCTCCATCGCCCTTGATCGAGGACGTCTGCGCCCAGATATCAGAACGGCGCGCTGCTATGAGGCGCGCGTTAAGATGCGCGCAGCGGTATCCCTTCTGCAGTCGCCCTTTCTACCATTGCCGAGCCATGTCGCAAGCCGTCAGCCATCGCCAAAGTCACCACGATCACAATCACGATGCGAACGCGTTCGTCGAAGCGGTCGCAAGCGCTTGTGAATTGCGCGGTCTGCGCCTGACCCCGTTGCGGCTGCGCGTGCTCGAACTGGTCGCCTTGGCGGGGAAGCCGGTCAAGGCCTACGACCTGCTCGATCGCCTCAAGGACGACCACAGCGGCGCGGCGCCACCGACCGTTTACCGTGCGCTCGATTTCCTGCTCGAAAACCGTTTCATCCACAAGCTCGAATCGATTAACGCATTTGTAAGCTGTCACCATCCGAATGAAGTGCACCAGGTGCCGTTCCTGATCTGCGACGTCTGCGCGAACGCGGTCGAGGTTTGCGATGAGCGCGTCTCCAAGCTGCTCAACGAACAGGCGCGCGACCGTGGGTTTCGCCCGCGCGCACAGACGCTCGAAATGCATGGCGTTTGTGCCAATTGCAGCGAGGCGGCCAACAAAAAGACCGTTTAGCAGCGCGCCTCTGTCTGCTTCTGCGGGACCGCCGCTCCCACAGAGGCGGTTTTCACGGGAAATCGAGGCGCAGCTCGCTGGCCGGATCGAACAGATGCAGGCGCCCTGGTCGATATGCGAATGTCAGCTCCGCACCGGGCGCAGGCATCGTCTGCGGCGGCACGCGAGCGACCAGCGCGGTATCCGCAAAGCGCAGGTTGAGAAACATCTCGTTTCCGACCGGCTCGACGAGTTCGAGCCGCGCCCGGACGGTTGCCATGTCCGCCGCGACCTGCTCGCCGGCTAGAACGAGATCCTCCGGACGCAGGCCGATGATCAGTTCATCGCCGACCTTCGCAGGGAATTGCGAGTCTGTCGCCAGCGGCACACAGGCCAATCCGAGATCGAGCTTCAACCCGTCCTGCGCGATCACGCGCCCGCGAAAGAAATTCATCGCCGGGCTGCCGATGAAGCCGGCGACGAACAGGTTGGCGGGCCGTTCGTACAACCGCATCGGTGTATCGATCTGTTGGACGATCCCGCTCTGCATCACCACGATGCGATGGCCAAGCGTCATCGCCTCGATCTGGTCGTGGGTCACATAGATCATCGTGGTGTCGAGATCGCGATGCAGTTTCGCGATCTCGACGCGCGTCGACAGGCGCAGTTTTGCGTCGAGATTCGACAGCGGCTCGTCGAGCAGGAACACCGCCGGCTTGCGCACCAGGGCACGCCCGAGCGCGACGCGCTGACGCTGGCCGCCAGACAGTTGCGCCGGTTTCATTTTCATTACGCTGCCGAGATCGAGCATCGCCGCCGCTTCGGCGACGCGGCGTCCGGTCTCCATTCGCGGCGTGCCGCGCAGGGTCAGTCCGAACGCGAGGTTCTCGGCGACACTCATGTGCGGATACAGCGCGTAGTTCTGGAACACCATCGCGATGTCGCGATCGCGCGGCGAGACGTCATTGACGACTCGCTCGCCGATCGCGAGGGTGCCCGAGGTGATCGTCTCCAGACCCGCGATCATGCGCAACAGCGTGGACTTGCCGCAGCCCGACGGCCCGACCAGCACCAGCAATTCGCCGTGCGCGACATCGAAACTCGCACCCGCGACGCCGACGTAGCCGTTGTCGTAGACCTTGCGTACCCGGTCGAGCCGCACCTCTGCCATCGAGCCTTCCTTTTGACAACCGCTGCCATGACGATGCCGCCGTCCGACTTTCAGTCATCATCCGGCGACTTTCCACAGCCGCAGGGCTGCTCAGGTCGGAATGACGAACGTCGGAGGAAATAGCATACGGCTTCGTCTATCCTCGCATGCAATCACTCGTTCCTGCCGTATCGCCGATCGTCTCGCCCGTGAATTTAATGACTGAATCGTTCCAATTCCCGCGCGGCTTCCTCTGGGGTGCCGCGACCTCGGCGTACCAGGTCGAAGGGTCGCCGCTCGCCGACGGCGCCGGCCCGAGCATCTGGCATCGCTTCGCGCATACGCCGGGTGCGGTGCACGGCGGCGACACCGGCGATATCGCCAGCGACCACTATCGGCGTTACAAGGACGATGTGAGGCTGATGCGCGAGCTCGGCCTCAAGGCCTATCGCTTCAGCATCGCGTGGGCGCGCGTGCTGCCGGAAGGCCGTGGCAAGGTCAACCGCGCCGGCCTCGATTTCTACGAACGCCTCGTCGACACGCTGCTCGAAAACGGAATCCAGCCGCTGGCGACGCTGTATCACTGGGATCTGCCGGCCGCGCTCGACGACCGCGGCGGCTGGTTGAATCCAGATATCGCGCACTGGTTCGCCGACTACGCGAGCGTGCTGTATCGCACGCTCGATGGCTGCGTGAAGCAGTGGGCGACGCTCAACGAGCCCTGGGTCGTCACCGATTGCGGCTATCTCAACGGCAGCCACGCACCCGGCCATCGCAACGCCGCGGAGGTGCCGATCGCATCGCACCATCTGCTGCGCGCTCATGGCATGGCGGTGCAGGCGTATCGCGCCGAGGGCCGGCACGCGGTCGGCATCGTCGTGAATCTGGAACCGAAATACGCGGCCAGCGAGCGCGCCGAGGATCATGCCGCCACGCAGCGCGCGGATGCGTACATGAACCGCCAATACCTCGCCCCGGTTTTCCTCGGCCGCTACCCGGACGAGCTGCGCGAGATCTTCGGCGACGCGTGGCAGGAATGGCCCGACGAAGATTTCAAACTGATCCGCCAGCCGATCGATTTTCTCGGTGTCAATTACTACTCGCGCAGCGTGGTGCGCCACGATGAACAAGCGCCGCCGCTCAAGGCCGCCGCGGTGCGCCAGCCAGCGCTGCATACCGAGATGGGCTGGGAAGTGTTTCCGCAGGGGCTGACCGATACGTTGCTCTGGCTGCGCGACCGTTACGACAATCCACCCGTTTTCATCACAGAGAATGGCTCGGCGTTCCCCGATCCGGCAACGGTCGAGGACGACACACTCGACGATCCGCTGCGCGTGGATTACCTGAAACAGCACCTGCGCGCGCTGCACGACGCAATCGCGCAGGGCTGCGACGTGCGCGGCTACATGGCCTGGTCGCTGCTCGACAACCTGGAATGGGCGCATGGTTTTTCAAAGCGCTTCGGCCTGGTCCACGTCGATTTTGCAACGCAGAAACGTACCTGCAAGGCGAGCGCGCGTGCGTATTCGAAAATCATCGAGACGAATGGACGCTCGCTCGCCGACTAGAGCGGATTGCCGACGCCCACTTCGTTCAATCGATTTCAAAGGACTGGAGTTCGACGGGGACGGTGACATTGATCGTGCCGACCATGCCGAATGAACCGTGGATCTCGCAGTGGTAATTGATCGAGCCGGGCGTCGGGAAGGTCACGGTGGCCGTCCACGGAGTGCCGCTCGGGGTTCCGTTGCCGCCAGTGCCATCGCATCCATTGGCGCAGCGGAACGTGGTTACTGCCCCCGCGTCTGAAGTCGCATTGTGGGTATGGGTGCCATCGCTGGTAAAGGTGACGGTGTCTCCGACAGCGATATTCAGTGTCGCAGGCGAGAACACGATCGATCCTCCGGGACCTACCTGGACGGTGTGCGATGCCGCCCATGCAGACCCGGCCGAAGCCAGCAGCAAAGCCGAGGCAATCAGGACCCGTTTCAGGTTGAGTGTATTGCTACGCATCGTCTCTCCTTTCATCAACTGGCAAGTAAATGGGAGTCGCGCCGACGACCCATGGCGGCTACCCGTTTCCTGAACTTTCATGGTTGCGCCTGTAGCCATGCAGCGATATCGCGCATCGCGGTTTCATCGAGATTCTGCGCGACACCCTGCATGACATGGGCGTTCGTCGAAGTGCCGTATTCGCGCCCGCGAAACCCCTTGAGGTGCTGCATGACGTAATCCGCATGTTGGCCGCGCAGGATCGGATATGTGCGCCAGCGCGCGTTGTCGTTTGCAAGTGGATGGCCACCGCCGTCGACGCCGTGACAACCCTGGCAGGGCGGCACGCCTTCCGCGGGATCGCCTTCGCGATACAGGTTGCGGCCGCGATCCATTGACTCGGGATTGCCGGTCGTTGCCACGTTGGCCGTCGGCAGCGACGCGAAATACATCGCGAGATCGCGCATTGCCGTGTCGTCGAGCTGCGCGACCTGTGCGGTCATTGGCGATTCCGGCCGGGCCTCGCGTTTGAATTCGACCAGTTGCCAATAGAGGTACTCCGCGTGCTGCCCGGCGAGGTTCGGAAACGCTGGTGCTGGCGAGACGCCGGCTGCACCATGGCACGCGCGGCAGACCGCGGCCTTGGCGTTGCCTGCGGCGGCATCGCCGTGCAGCGGTTCGATGCGGCGAAGGTCGAGATAGCCGGGCGATCCTGCAAGAACCGACGCGGACAGCAACGACATCGCCAACGCGGCGATGCGGTTTCCGAGACAACGCAGGCGAACACGAGTCATGGCGTCGGTCCCGTCACAGCCGGATGGTCACGAGCAAGCCGATCAGATTCGCGCTGTAGCTCTGCGGACCGCCGTCGGTGTAGACGCGATGATCGTAGACGAGGCCAGTGCCGAAACCGAAGTAGTGCCAGTCGCTGATGTGACCGCGCTCGTAGTAGTCGAACAGGCGCAGCGAGACGCGTTCGATGATCGGGATCGTCACGCCGAGCGTCAGTGAGTTGACGCGATAGATCATCGGCGCAAACGCGTTGCCCGGAACCTGCGTGCCATCGTTGGAATACGCGAGCGCGAGCGGCGACGCGAAGCTGTAGCTCGTCGTACCGCGCGAGTAAATGTAGTTCCAGTTCGCGTCGACGCGCACGCGACCGAATGCATGATTCAGCGTCGCACCGGCATTGTGGTTGCGTTGCCGGTCGTCGGCCCACCAGCGCCCGGCGTCGGAATACGTCGAGCCGCCGAGCGTGGGATCGGAGCCGGTGTCATTGATCTCGTTGACGTTGGCCAGGCGCAGCCTGGAACGGTCGTAGCCGTAGTAGAGGCTCGCATTCGTTGTCGGCGACGGCTGCCATTCCCACTGCACGGTTACGCCGAGCGTGTCGTAGCGCTGACGGCCGAGCACGGCGTCGTAGCGGTTGAAGTCGCCGCGCAGTGACGCGCTGATTGTCATGTCGTCGCGCGGGATCAGCGTCGCCATCAGGTCGACCTTGTTCTCGTCACGGCTCGCCAGATCGTACTTGCGCAGCGCATCGACCGTATGCGCGGGCACGCCGCCTGGGGGCGCGACGAAGCCGGGCAGGCCGATGGAGTAGGTGAAGTCGTAGGGATCGTAGTTGTAGCGATCGCCGGTCTGTTTCAGCTACGTGACGTTCGCGCGGAAGGTCAGCCAGTCGAGCGCGCGGTCCACCCAGGTCAGTTTGATGCTGTTGGCATCGACCCTGCTGGCGTTCGCGATGAGACGGTTCGTAGCGGGTATACGTATAGGTGGCGCCGAGTGTGTCGTGCGCGCCGAGCTTCCAGTCCGCGCCGAGCATTCCTTCGATCGTCTGCATGTCGAGCGGCAGGCTGCGCACGCGGGTGATGCTCGAAGCGGCCGTGACTGGATCAAAGATGCCGGATTCACCCGGCACGACGCTGCCCTGCGCGCCGTTCTCGCTGACGTAGCCGTACTGGCCGGTCAGCGGGTTGTACGCGAGATAGGCATTGCGATAGTCCTCGCGGTTGAACTTGAGGCCGCCGCGCACCGACAGGTCCGACGTCGGTTGCAGCACGAAGCGCCCGTCGAGCATCGTCGTGTCGATGCGCATGTCGGCGGTCGGGCGCGACAGCGCAGCCGTCGTGTTCCAGTTGGCGCAGTTGTACAGGAACGGATTTTGCGGACCCAATTGAAGGCTGCCGCCGAGGCCGATGCCGAACACACCCTGGCAATCAATCGGTGGGATCAGCGTGTCGTTCTGGCGTCATGCGGCCACCCGACGCGGTCAGCGACAGCTCGCCGTTCATCGGCAGCTTGCGCGTGAACGCGGCTTGCAGGTTGTGGTAGTTGTTGTCGGGCTCGGTCGCGAACTGGCCGGTCGTCAACGGCGCCGAGACCGCGCCCGGCACGACCGGATACAGCGCAAACGGCGTCTCGTAGGTGAAGCGCGTGTAGCGGTCGCGATAGAACGAACCGGTGTAGCCGAAGTCCATGCGCCAGACTGGTCCGGCGTAGCGGAAGCCGCCGTTGACGATTGATCGTCGCATCGTCGATCGGCTTGACCGTTTCCAGCACGCCGCCATTGGCCGGGAACGGATAGTTGAAGAAGAACGGCCCGCCGAACGCGCGTGCGCCTTTGCGTTCCTCGTCGGTCGCATTCGCATACGCGGTCCATTGCGGCGTGAGATACATGCTGTAACCGAGGCCCTGCTTGTCGAACGCTTGACCGATAGCGTGCGTTCGGGCGTCGCGGCCGATACCGCGGCGACCTCGGCCGACGTGCTGCCGCCCGCGACCAGTGAACTTGGCAAGGTCAAGGTGTTCGTGCCGACGCCGTTCCAGATCGGCCTCGCGTTGTTGCTGAGCACATTCGGCATGTCGCGGATGAAGGCCTGGACCTTGTAGCTGCCGGCACGACCGAACACGGCCTGGTAGTACTGGTCGTCATCGCTGAGCCGGCTTGCGCGCACGTTTGCGTAGGTGCCGTCCGCGGGGCGCTCGAAATTCATGTCGAGCAGACCGAGGATCAGGCCGCTGTCCCAGTCGACGTAGCGGTTCCACAGCGCGTTGCGGTCGTCGCCGCCGGTGCCGAGCAGGCCGAGCTGCAGCACGCCGTAGTACTGCCAGTCGCCGTGTTCGTCCGGGTGTGGCGATGGTGGCGGGCAGGCGTACAGATTGCCGGTCGGCGAGCGATGCTGTCCCGGCTCCAGCCATGAAGTACCGCGGTCGTCGCAGCCATTGAGGGTCGCGCCGGCGGCGGGATCGAGCTTGTTCGCGCGCCAGGTATCGACGCCGACGCCGCTGTCGGCGTGCGCCGGCAGCACGGTGATCATCGCGAAGGCCAATGGCAGGACGCGGATCGAACGAAGCAGTCGGTGCGCACGCATGATCCTCCTCCCATGATCTATTCGTGGAACTTCGGACCCGACGGCGCGTTCGAGCCGTGGATGTTCGCGTGGCAGGTGATGCAGCCGCGACCCATGAGGCGTTCGTCCGGATGCGCGCCGGTAGCCAGCGATTGCGGCGTCTGCAGGTCGTTCGGATGGCGCAGGTTCGAATGGCATTGCTGGCACAGGAACGGGATCGGTGCGACCAGCAAGGTTTGCTGGTTCGACCCGTGCGGCGTGTGGCAGTTGAGGCAGCTCTCGCGCACCGGCGCGTGCTCGAACAGGAACGGTCCGCGTTTCTCGGCGTGGCACTGGTAGCAGGTCTCGTTGACCGTGTTGGTCTTCAGCAGCGGACTGGTCAGCGAGCCGTGCGGGTTGTGGCAGTCGTCGCAGCTCATCTGGCCTTCCGGCAGCGGCATGTGCGAGCGCCGATTGAACTGCAGGCGGATGTCCTGGTGGCATTGCGCGCAGGTGTCGTTGATCGACGCCTTGGCCATCAGGCCCTCGGTCGAGAACTTCGCCATCGGATTGTGGCAGTCGCTGCACGACAGCCCATTGCGCTGGTGCACCGAGCCGTTCCAGTGATCGCGCGGGCCGCCCTGGTGGCAGGTCAGGCAGGTGCCGGTCTGCACCGCGATCGGCGTGCCGGAGTCCTTGGTGTAGCCGATGATCAGCCCCTTGGTCAGCGGCGCCTGCGCATGCGCCGAGCCGGGGCCGTGGCAGGTCTCGCAGACCGGGATCGAGTCGTCGACCTTGTTCGCCGCGTGCAGGCCGAGCGCATGCAGCGTGTGCGTGAAGTGGTCGCTTTCGAGTTGATGGCAGGCAATGCAGGTCTTCTCACCGATTGGCGTCGCATCGAGCGCGTTCGGGTTGTGCGCGACTATCGCATTCGCGAACCCGGGTGCAGGGAGCAATGAATGCGCGCTCGCGTTCACATCGTCGTTGGATAGGTTTGACGAGGGCAGCGAGCGGGCCAGGTCCTCGCGACTTTGCTGGGCAAATGCCGATCCCCAGCACAGAAGGCCGGCAATGAGAACCACGAAAAGCCGAGTGCGCCCTGACCCCAAGCGTGCGATATCGCACAGCTCCGGCCGCCGCAGTGATCTCCCGCTTCCGGACCGGCCGTCGCTACCGTGTCGCATGGTTCGACCCCGCCTGCGCTACCACTTTCCTGCAGTCGCCACGGGTTCGGTCGAGCGCCAATATGGCCGCACAGACATCAATCGGCGTATCCGCCGCCCGCTGCGATCCGTTCAACACTGCGAACAGTGCGCGCGCATCGAGGCGGTGGTCAAGTTCGAGCAGGAGCGCGATGGCGCCCGTCACATGCGCGGTCGCGAGCGAACTGCCGGACGCGTAGTCATAGTGCCCGCCGGGCTCAAGCGTGAGGATGTCGCGACCCGGAGCCAGGAGGGCGGCGCTCGGGTGCGGATCGTCGGCACTGTCCACCGCGATGACGCCTGGCACGTCGACGGGAAAGCCGTCCATACGTCCATTTGGGGGCACTGCGCCAACGATGATCGAACCATGGGTAACCGCGTAGCCGGCCAGTTGTTCGAGCAGCGTGTCGCTCGGGCCGCCCAGACTCAGATTGATGATGTTGGCGCCCGATGCGATGGCGGCGCCCAACGCCTGCGCCAGCGTGAATGTATTGCAGTGCGCCGCGCTCGCATTGGCCTGAGTCGGCCAGCACGCGCGATACGAAAGCACGTGTGCGCCCGGTGCGACCCCGACAATGCCGATGCCGTTGTTCGCGACCGCCGCGATCACCCCCGCGACCTCCGTGCCATGCCGGTCTAAGCCGGGCGATTCGGGTGGGTCGGCGACGAAATCGCGTTGCTCGGCAATCCGGCCGGCGAGATCCGGATGGGTTGCATCGACGCCGGTGTCGATCATGGCCACCCGCACGCCGGCGCCGCTCGCCCAGCGCTGCGCCTCGCCTGCGTCGATTGCGGAGAAGCCGCGTTGCAGTCCGACATACGGATCGTTGTACGTGCCCGGTTGCGGGGTCGGGGCGGTGTTGTCGTCGCTTCCAGGGCTCGCGAACGTATCGAAATGTTGTAGTGGTTGCGCGAGCCGCACGCGGGCGTCGCGCTGCAGCCGTGCAAGCATCGATTCACGATCCACTGTCGCTGGGATCTCGAACAGCATGCAACGCAGTCGCAGCGGCTCGATCGTCCATGCCGAAACCTCGCGCAGGCCGTAGTCACGCGCGACGTTCGCTGCGGTCGCTGCGGTGCGGTTGCTGCCCGCATAGTTGGGCAAGCCGTTATAGCCACGCGGCGTCGACCCCGCTGCCGGAGCCGGGTCAGGCTTGTCAGCGAGGGCGACGATGATCAGGCGTTCACTCTGGGTGGGAGCAACAACACTTGCCGCAGTCGTGGCCGCTGGAGCAACGACCCACGCCAGCAGCGTCCACAATGCGAGCCGCGCGATGCGCGTCCACGCCACACTATCGATGATACGTTGCAGGGCACGCATCGGGATGGCTCGCCTATCTGAAACCGGTGGTGGGAGCCGCGATCGGTTCCGCCAGCAAGACGCCCCGCTGGGCGCGCAGGCGGGTCAGAACGAGGGCCGTCTTCGCCGCCCGCTGAGCAGGCGTATCGATTGTTCCATCGGCCTCCGAACCGGAGTCGGGTGCCAGACCATAAATCGAGCTGCCCTGATTGCTTTCGACGATCCGCACCTTCGCATCGGCGAGGATCGCCTGCATCGCACCTACGCTCAGGGTCGGCGCGGGCACAAAACGGATCGTTGCCGCTCCCGCGGACGCGCTGGTGTGGCTGAGGGTCTGGTAAGGCGCCCCCGGGTCCGGTGTTCGATCGCGCAGCAGCAGGGCGCCGAGCACGATCAAACCAATCGATTGCACGATGACCGCGGCGGTGAGTGCGCGCGCCTGGTATCGCGTCCACCTCGGGCTGCGGCGCGCGTGCGGACGTTGGCGGGCTGGTTGCGTTGCCGCATGGGTGGCCGCAGTGGGGACAATGCGGTCATCTGTGTGATCGCCATCGATACGCGCGAGGAGGCGCTGGAACGCGGGCCGTGGATCGTATTGTGCAGTCGATTCCGTGGTCATGCCCGCATGCAGCTGGCTCTGGAATGCATATTCGTCACGGCAGTCCGCGCAGGTGCGCAGATGCTCCTCGATCTGTTCGCGCTCGGCCATCGTTGCACTGCCGTTGACGATCCAGGGAATCAGATCCCAGGTCTGGCGATGGGAAAAGGATGAGGTGTCCATAACGATAGTCATAGCTATGCCGAGCGTGTGTTGGCCTGGGTGTCGCCGGCGAGTGCCGGCAACGTATTGCGCAATCGCAGTCGCGCATGAAACATGCGCGCTTTCACCGTTCCCACCGCACAGTTCATGATCGTGGCGATTTCCTCGCACGATTGCCCGAGGTAGTAGGCGAGTTCGATCGTCATTCGCTGTTCGGCCGGGAGCAGGTTCAGGCCGTGCTGGAGCCAGTCGCGCAACTCGCGCTGCGCGTTTTCCCCGCTATCGGGCAGGCCGCTGTCAGACATGGTGCCGTCAGAAGCGCCGCTACCCGAATCCGGGTCGATCGAAGTAGGCGGTACTGGCTGATCCCTCAGCGCCTTCATCAGACACCGGTACGCGATGCCGAGAATCCATGTGGAGACCTTTGAATCGCCGCGAAATTCACGTGCGCCGCGCCAGACTACCCAGAGTGTCTCGTTGATGATTTCGTCGACCAGATCGGCGCGTCCCGTATACCGCCCGAGAAAATGGGTCAGCCGTACGTGATAACCCATATAGAGGCGTTCCAGCGCCGCGCGATCACCCGTTCCCACCCGGTGCAACCAGTCGAGATCGCGCGCTTGGGCATCGGCGCCGTGCTGCGGTTCGCAGGCGGCATCGCTGCTGTCAACTTGCGCCTTGCTCATCATCGTGTTCCTCGCACGCACATTGGCGACAATGTTCGGCGTTTTGCGCGAAAAAAGTGTACATCAGACCCCGCCCTGCTGCTGCCGATCCAGCATCGGGGTGTGGAGCGTGCAGCGCGGCCTGAACCGCTACACATACTCCACTCCCCGGACTTCATGCTGGTGCATCAAGGACAAGTGACGCCGGCCGGCTGGGTCAAGCGTGACAGGTCCATGTGGTTAGTGCCGTAGCCTGGGTAAGTCGATGCGAAATCCACGCGTCCATGGCTGCAGTCGGTGAAGCCGAAGGTCAGCGTGCCCCATGGGTTGTTGACGATCTTGGTCGGATTGAAGTTCGGGATCCACTGCCCGCCCGTGGTCAAGTCTGCGTTCACTACTGCGGTGTCGTTGGCGATGGTGCCCAGACCGGTGAACCAGGCCTGCTGCGTGCCATCCGGATTAAAGGTATACCAAGCCGCAAGCAAGACATTGTTGGGCAGGACTTCCAGGAAAATCCCGTGGCCGCTCTGGTTGGGGTCGTACCATGCACCGGTGAAGCCGGGCGTGATGGGCACGTTGCCGGACGATGTCGCGCCTTGCACGGTGATGCTGCCGGTCATGCCGATCCCGCCGTGGACCTCGCAATGAAAGCCAATCGTACCGGCCGTTGGAAAGGTCACCGTGGCCGACCAGGCTTCACCGCTCGGAGCGCCGCTGCCACCAGCGCCATCGCATCCATTCGCACAGCGGAACGGCGTTACCGCCCCCGAGTCGGAAACTACATTGTGGAAACCGGAGCCGCCGCTGGTAAAGGTGACCGTATCGCCGGCGGCGATGGTCAATGCTGCTGGCGAAAAGATGAATTTTCCTCCGGGACCGACGGCGACGGTATGCGGGGTGCCCCATGCGGATCCGCTCGCAGCGAGCAAAAATGCAAAGACAACCAGGAATCGAGTGAGATTGGATGTATTGCTACGCATTGCCTTTCCTTTCGTCGATTGACAGGCAAACAAAGAACGCGCGTGGGCCCTACGAACGCTGGTTTCACGACCCACCCCGGACTTCATGCTGGTGCATCAGGGGCAGGTGACGCCGGCCGGCTGGGTCAAGCGCGACAGGTCCATGTGATTGGTGCCGTAGCCTGGGTAAGTTGATGCGAAATCCACGCGCCCGTGGTTGCAGTCGGTGAAGCCGAAGGTCAGCGTGCCCCATGGGTTGTTGACGATCTTGGTCGGATTGAAGTTCGGGATCCACTGCCCGCCCGTGGTCAAGTCTGCGTTCACTACGGCGGTGTTGTTGGCGATGGTGCCCAGGCCGGTGAACCAGGCCTGCTGCGTGCCATCCGGATTAAAGGTGTACCAAGCCGCAAGCAGTACATTGTTGGGCAGGACTTCCAGGAAAATCCCGTGACCGCTCTGGTTGGGGTCGTACCATGCGCCGGTGAAGCCGGGCGTAATGGGCACGTTGCCGGAAGATGTCGCCGCTTGCACCGTGATGCTGCCAGTCATGCCCATGCTGCCATGGACGTCGCAGTGGTAGGGAAATTTGCCGGCCTGGTTGAAGGGGACGGTCACGCTCCAGAGCGCTGCACTCGGGTTGCCGTCGCCACCCTGACCGTCGCAACCTTGCGCACAGCGAAATGACGTGTTGTCGTCGGAGTGCACGTTGTGGGCTGCTCCACCCGCGTTGGTGAAGGTGACCGTATCGCCGACCGCGATGGTCAAATTCGCCGGCTGGAACATCAGGACCGGGTAGTTGTAGTACCCGTCACCCATGGAGCCGCCGACGGTCACGCTGAAATTGGCCGCCCATGTCGACGTCGCTGCCAGCAGCAACAACCATACCGGCCACGTTTTCACATTCGTTCTCATGGTCCTCTCCGTTGATCCCTGATATCAATGCCGCAAGCCGTCACGTCATCGCCCCTCGTTGCCGGGCGCCGGTGATCGCTGTTGAACATGAGTACCCGGTCGGCGCGAAAAGGTTGTGGATACCCGATGCGCGAACCGACTGGCAGGTGCGGAACGGAAAAACGTGCGATCGTCGTGTCCGGATACCATTCCCGGAACGCTCCACCGCTGATGGACAGTCATTCGATGGCAGGCAGGCATGACACGGTGTCGATCCGGTGCACCCCGCGGCGCGGGATGCGCTGGTATCCGCTCTTGTTTGCAGCCGGTTTGCTGGCGGCATCGCATGCACGTGCTGAGGGATGGGGTGGCGCACTCGGCTTTGCCAGCGACAATGTCTATCGCGGGATCAGCCTGACCGCCGGCCAGCCGGCATGGATTGTCGATCTGCATTACGACTTGGGCGCCCACTGGGTGGTCGGGCTTGGAGGCAGCGCCGAGCGACTGCCAGGACAGTCGGCGGCGGCCCAGGTCGCCGCTTACGTCGATCGACGTTGGCAGCTCGATGGGGATTGGGCGGCGAAAGTCGGCGCCGTCCACTACGACTCGCTGGGGAATGCACGAGGTGGCCGTTTCAGCTACAACGAGATCAACGCAGCGATCGGCTACCGGGGGCGCTGGCGGGCATCGATTGCCCTGTCGCCGGACGCTGGCGTTCCCTATGCTGCAGGGTACAGGCGGAGCGGCTTTGGCGCTTGGGCCGAACTTGATTTTCAGCAGCCCATTGCGGATCGGTTGTCCGCGGATATCGGGGTCGGCTACGCGGATATGGAACAGAACGGCGCCCGGAATTACCGCTATGGCAGCGTCGGACTCAGTTACCGGGCGGGTGATGCGTATCTTTACCTGACGCGGATATGGACGAGCCCGTACATCGGCGTATACCCCGGCAAGCCCTATGGGGCGAATCCATCGCCGGGCGCGCGCTGGGTCGTTTCCGTGATCTGGAATTTTCAGGGCATTTGAGCCATGCACGGTGCGGAACCCTTCACTTGCCAGCCGATCGCGTTCGCACGTTCTCCGTACGCGCGGCGCATCGACGCGCCGCATCAGTCCACCGTCGTGGAAGGCACCGAGAGCGGGAATGCGGCGGAAGCCGTCATCGAATTTGTCGCGGGGTTCCCTGAGGCTGCGTTTCGCGATCTCGCCGGATTCCAGCGTATCTGGCTGATGTTCGTGTTCCACCGCAGCGAAGGCTGGAAAGCGCAGGTGAAGCCGCCGCGCGGCGGCCCCAGGCGCAGCGTGCTCGCGACCCGTTCACCGCACCGTCCGAACGCGATCGGCCTGTCCGCGGTCGAGTTGCTCGGCGTCGAGGCACATTGCTTGCGCGTGCGCGGTGTCGACCTTCTCGACGGCACGCCGATCCTCGACATCAAGCCGTACGTGCCGTATGCGGATGCATTTCCGCAATCGCGCGCCGGCTGGATCGACGAAGTGGACGCGGCCCAGGGCCGTCAGTCGGCCCCCGGTCCACGCCGGCCGCGTTCAACGTTCACCACCTCGTAGTGTGCATCGAGACGATACGCATCATGCGCGGGTTTTTCGGTAGTGACGGCATCTTGATTGGCAGGCGCTGCTGGCACCTGTGCGAGCCAGGTCAGAGATCAATCAGCTCAAGCAGGGCGCCGAGGCAGGCGCAGATGCCGAGCGTCCATGCCATCCCGGCGCGGAAGCGAAGCATGGCTACCAAGGCGCCGGCCGCAAGCACCAAGGCCGCCGGATTCAGCGTGGCGAGCTGTGGCACATCGAGGTGGACTGGTCCGACGTTCAGCGTTTGCACGGAGCCGAAGAGAGTGTGCTCGGTGAACCATACCGAAAGATTCAGGACCACGCCCACGACGGCCGCGGTGACGGCGCTGAGTGCGCAGTGCAATGCGCGGTTACCGCGCAGCATCTCGATGTAGGGGCCGCCGAGAAAGATCCACAGGAAACACGGTACAAACGTTACCCACACCGTCAGCAGCGAGCCGAGGATGCCGGCGAGCCAGGGCGACATGCCGGACTGATGCTGGAACGCCGCCATGAACGCGACGAACTGGACCACCATGATCAGCGGCCCCGGCGTGGTTTCCGCCAACGCCAGACCGTCGAGCATCTGCGCCGGCGACACCCAGCCGTAATCGATCACGGCGCGCTGGGCGATGAAGGCCAGCACCGCATAGGCGCCGCCGAAGGTGACCACAGCAGCCTCGCTGAAGAACAGGCCTTCGCGAGCGAGCACGCTGGCGTGCCCCAGCACGGTCACGACCGCAACGACGGGAGCGGCCCACAACACCAGTCCGATCACGGTGGTACGCAAAGCGCGTATTCGGGATGGCCGGGTATGAGTCAGTTCGCCGCGCAGCATCAGTTGATCGATCAGGTAGCCGTCGCCGGCCAGTTCTTCGGCCGAGGTCGGCGCCGGGAAAGAGTGCGGGCGCCACCACCGCGCCACGATGCCCATCACAGCAGCCCCGGCAACGATCAACGGAAACGGCAGCCGGAACACGTGGATGGCCAGGAACGCGGCGATCGCCACGCCGATGAAGAAGTGCCCTTTCAGGGCGCGGCGTGCGATCCGCAGCACGGCCTCGATCACCACCGCCAGCACCGCCGCCTTCAGTCCGAAGAAGATGGCGACGACCATCGGAACTTGGCCGACGGATGCATACAGCAGGCTCAGGCCGAGCAGCGCGATCACGCCGGGCAGCACGAACAGGAGGCCGGCGACGAGGCCGCCGGCCGTGCGATGCATCAGCCAGCCGATATAGATGGCGAGCTGGGCGGCCTCGGGACCTGGCAGCAACATGCAATAGTTCAGCGCGTGCAGGAACCGCGGCTCGCTGATCCAGCGTCGCTGCTCGACCAGTTCGCGATGCATCACGGCGATCTGGCCAGCCGGGCCGCCGAAGCTCAGCCAGCCGATCTTCGCCCACACCCGGGTAGCCTGCGCAAGGCTGACGCGGTGCGGTGCAGCCGTAGCGATTGTCTCCGGCGTCAAGGGGGCGTCACTCCGACGAGAGTGCGATACCGTGCCTGCGCCTGCCCGAAGCGGCGCTCGGCTTCGTCCCGCAGCAAGTTGTCGGAGAGCGCGTCGATGGCTTTCATGGCGAGACTCTCCACGCCGCGCTGCCGGATCAGTGCGTGGGGCTTCGGACCGGTTGGGACTGTGCATCCAGGACCGCGCGGAACCCATGAGCGAGTTCTGCCGCCGGTCCCTTGCCCCAGAAGTGGGTAAAGAAGTAACCGGGGATTTCGCCCACCATGTGAGTGTGCAAGGCGACCACATGGAAGCCTGCGGCTCGTAGCGCCTTCAATGTCGGTTGTACCTCTTCTGCGGTCATGATGACGTCGCCGTCGGCCGCTGCGCGCTGGTTGCTGCCGCTGAATGCGATCCACGAGGTCAGGCCCATCGCGGCCCCTATCGATGCATCGTGCATGCGCCCGTTGCGACCTATGGTGATCTTGATGACACCGCCGCCGTCAGCGGCCGGATGCCCGATGATCTGCGACAACGCGCTGACCGAGAACGTGCCGGGCACGATCGGCGCTCCGCCGAATCCGCTCGCTGGTTGCGCATGTGCACTGCGGACCGTACGGATCGCGTCCCACACCTCCTTGACGCTGCGTACGAGCGCATCCGGTGGTCCTTCGCCTCCGATGTGCATGAAGTACACCTTGGGCGTGTCATAGAAAAAGTGATTATGCAGCGCCGTCACCGCGAGACCGTGCGCAAAGGCTGCGTCCATCGCGGCATCGACTTCGTCCTCGAACACCACGGTATCGCCCATCACCATCGCGCGACCGTCCGGCAACGACGAAAACGCAGCCCAGGAACCCAACCCGGCCGCCGGCGGCAGCAACATGCCATCCACCGTCACCTTGACATCCGTGCGACTCCATCCGACGCGCACCACCCCATCCGGGGTGGCTGTCGCAGTCGTTCCACTGATGGCGCCGATACGCTTCGCGTCGAGGTCCGCGGCATGAACTGCCTGCGCTGCAAACGCGATCGACAGAGCCATGCCCAACGCAGAGACAACGCGGTGCATTTCGTGGTGCCCGGCCAGATGAAGGCAGCGAATGTTCATGTTGATGCTCCAGACCAGATGAGAGAGTTATTTCCGCACTCGCGTCGGCGCGTGAGCGGGGTCTTGTGCGTAGGCGGCGTACAGGCTGTCGAGCACCGGACCGATGCTGCGCAAGAGCGCATCGTCGTCCGGCTGGGTCGCACGAGCACCAGCCATGATCGCGGCGAAACCTGCGGCCTCCGGGACCGGCACACCGCCAATGTCGAGGTAATGCACCAGCGCGCCGAGGCGGGCGAGAGCGCGGTCATCCCCCAACCCGAAGCTGGCCAGCAACACCTCGAACGTGACCCGTGCACCGCGATGGGTGAATGCGGCGCCGTCGAAGTCAAAGCCGAGCGCATTCTTCGGACAGCTCCTGGGCGTCTTCAACCACACGAATTTTGCCTTGCGATCGATGAACCGGCGGATCAGCCACGCAGATGCAGCCCGATCGATCCACAAGTGTTCGCGCGTTGCCCACAAACGTCCGCGGTATTGCGCCGGATCGCAGCGCGCCACGTTGCCGCGCAGGGCATGGGGTTCATCCGGAGAGAAACGCGCATTCAACCCGGCTTCGGCCTCGGCCAGAGCACTTTCCACCTGCTGTCGCGGCGGTCCCGAAAAGAAGTCGATGTACACCAAGGCGGCGACATCACGGCGCAGCAGGGCGAGTTCCCGACGCGCTTCGACTTCATCCAGCGTCGCGAACCTGGCCTGCAACGCATCGAGCTGGCCGAACAATTCACGGTAGTCGTTGCTGCGATCGAACAGCGCTACGAGCGCATTCTGCTGGGCTTCGTCCTGGCTGCCAAACACGATGACCTGCGCGGTGCCTTCGGCCGCGATGACCTCGGTAGCCTGCTCATCGAATACGCTGCGTGCGCTGTCGGCCTGAGGCAGGACATACACCCCATCCCGCAATGCTCCGGCACCCGCCGCCTTGAGCGCGCGCCACACGCGCATCCGGGTAGCCTGCGTCTGGCCGGGCAGACTGCTGACCAACATCAACCAGGACTCGGGAGTGCTCATGTAACGAATGCTACGTTACTGTTGTATTCACTACAAATGGTGTTGCCGATCAAGATATCCAGTACGCGTTGCCCGGCCGGTATCGATGCAACCCGACGTCCCGCAAAGCCGGATGATATGGATATCTTGGCGCGGTGGCGTGCGCGGTACACGATAGCGGTTGCGCGTTGCTGCAATCGCGCAGCAAAGGCATGTTCGAAACGGAGAAATGAGATGTCCACGCCGAGCCGTATCGAGGCCGCCACGCGCGCCGCGCACATCGTCTGGCGTGCCTATGCGGATGAAGGCGCGTGGGTCGATGCCGCGGTCGGCGGCGTGCGCGCTGCGCTGCAGGCCGAGCTCGGCGCGCACGCGGCAACCTGGTTGTTGCTGTCGGGTGGGACGACGCCTGCGCCGGTGTATTCCGCGCTCGCGGCGCAGACGCTGGATTGGGCGCGCATCGTCGTATCGCTGGTCGACGACCGCGATGTCGATCCGGTGGCTGACGGCAGCAACGAGCGTCTGGTTCGCGAGACACTGCTGCGCGAGCGCGCGGCGAGTGCGCGTTTCCAGCCCCTGCACACAGCGGGACAATCGCTGGATGACGCGGTGCGTGCGAGCAATGGGGGTTGGCTACGCGCTGGCGCACATACGAATGTCCCGGACAACAGCGCGGACGTGTCGATCGGCGTCGCGGTGCTCGGCATGGGGGATGACGGGCACACCGCATCGCTGTTCCCGGGTGCGGCGAATCTGGATGCGGCGTTCACATCGACCGAGCCGTATGTGGCGATCGATGCGACAGGTTGCGCGGTCGCGGGCATCTGGCCTCATCGGATCAGCCTGACCCCGGCCGGGCTCGCGCAGGTGCGTCATCGTGTGTTGCTGATTCGCGGTGACCAAAAACGCGCGACGTTCGAGCGAGCACTTGCGCCGGGCGATGTGCGCGAGATGCCGATTCGCGTTGCGATCGACATCGCCGACTCGCCGCTGCATGTGTATTGGTGCCCGTGAGCGGTTGTGCTAACCCTTGACGCTGCCGAGCAGCAGGCCCTGCGATGTAGTGCCGCTGCAGCGCGAGGAACAGCGATCAGCACCGGCAGCATCGTGACGACCGAGCCGGCCATCATCAATTCGTTGTCCTGCACGTGCTCGCGCGACAGGCCGGCGAGCGCGACCGGCGCGGTCTGCCAGGCCTGGTCGCTGAGCACGATCAGCGGCCACATGAAATCGTTCCAGCTGGCGAGGAACGTGAAGATCGCCAGCGTCACGACGATCGGCTTCAGCAGCGGCAGCACGATGCGTCGGAAGATGCGCCATTCGCTGGCGCCGTCGATGCGCGCGGCTTCGAGCAGTTCGTCGGGAATCGACCGCGCGTACTGGCGCACGAGGAAGATGCCGAACACGCTCGCGAGCGCCGGCACGATCACGCCGCCGTAGCTGTTGACGAGGCCGAGCCATTTCATGATCAGGAACAGCGGAATCATCGCGACCTGCGCCGGAATCACCAGCGCGCCGAGCAGGGTCTGGAACACGCGTTCGCGCCCGGCGAAGCGCAGTTTCGCGAACGCGTAGCCCGCGCCGAGATTGAACAGCAGCGAACCGCAGCGTGATCGCGCTCGCGATCAGCAGGCTGTTCAGCAGGTAACGGCCCATGCCGGCGCGCTCGAACAGCTCGCGATAATTCGCCAGCGTCGCGTGCGCGGGCAGCAGCGGCGGCGGATAGCGTGCTCGCCTCGCCCGGTTGCATGAACGAGACCGACAGCATCCACAGCAAGCGGAAACAGCGCGAACGCGGTCGCCGCGATCAGCAGGCCGTTGACGACGCGCATTGGCCGCACGCGCGACGTTCATGCGCGCGTCTCCGCGTCGGCCGCAGGCGCAGCAGCAGCGCCGGTCACGCGCGAGGATCAGCACGAACAGCAGGAACGCGATCGCCGACGCGCGACCGAGACTCCACCACTTGAAGCCTTCCTCGTACATGAAATACAGCACGCTGACCGTGCTCTGCAGCGGATCGCCTTGCGTCATCACGTACGGCTCGGCGAACAGCTGGAAATAGCCCGAGACCGTGATGATCGCGACCAGCAGCAGGCACGGGCGCAGCATCGGCAAGCGTGATGTGGCGAAACTGCTGCCAGCCACGACGCGCCATCGATGCGCGCCGCTTCGTAGAGATCGCGCGGGAATGCCCTGCAGCGCGGCGAGCAGGATGATCATGTTGTAGCCGAAGTTCTTCCACACCGCGAACAGGATGATCGCCGGCATCGACCAGTGCGGATCGCCGAGCCAGTCGATCGGCGCGATGCCGAGACTGGTCGAGCGCGTAGTTGATCAAGCCGTAGCGCGTATGGAACAGGTAGCGCCAGATCACCGCGACCGCGACGACCGTCGTCACGACCGGCGCGAACAGCGCGGTGCGGAAGAAGCCTTTGCAACGCGCGAGCTTCGAATCGAGCAGCAGCGCGGCGCCGAGCGAGACGCGCGATCGACAGCGGCACGCCGACGACGACGAAGTACAGCGTGTTGAACAGCGACTTCCAGAACAGCGGCGTGTGCAGGATGTCGAGGTAGTTGCCGAGGCCGACGAAGCGCAGGTTGTGCAGGTCGGCGAGCGCGTAGAGGTCGAAATCGGTGAGGCTGAGCGCGAACGCGGCGAGCACCGGCACGAGGAAGAACGCGCCGATCACGAGCAGCGCGGGGGTGACGAACGGCCACGCGGCGCGCGGTTCGGTCGTCACTCGCGTGCCTCGCGTGCCAGCATCCAGCGCCGCTTGGCGAGAATCGCATCGGTGCGTACATCGAGTTCGCGCAAGGCCTGGTCGATCGGTTCGCCGCCGCGCACGACGCGTTCGGTGGTCAGGCGGATTTCCTGCGCGATGCGTTCCCATTCGGGCACCTTCGGCGCGCTTTTGACGCGTTCGAGCTGCTCGTGGAATGCCTTTGCATACGGGTCGTTCGCGAGCGCGGGATCGTCCCACGCGCTGCGGCGCGGCGGCAGGTCGCCGGTGAGTGCGTGGAAGCGAAGCTGGTTCTCCGGCTGCGAAAGGAATTCGATCAGTTGCCAGACTTCGCGTTTGTGCGATGAACTCTGGAACATGACCAGGCTGCTACCACCGCCGATCGCCGCGCCGGGGCCGTCGGGGCCGGGCAGCGGCGCGGTGCTCCAGTCGTTCGCGAGCCGCGGCGGCAGGCGTTTGCGGAACTCGGCGACGTTCCACGGGCCGGTGATGTAGAACGTGAAGAAGCCTGCGGCGAATTCGTCCCAGACGTTGGAGATCTGGGTGTTGCTCATCGGCGGCGCCCAGTCTTGCGCGGAACATGTCGACGTAGAAAACGAACGCGCGCCGGAAGCCTGCGCTCTCGAAATTGCCGCGCGTGTCGTTGTCGCAGAGCAGCGGATCGGGCTCCTGGATCGCGAGATTGAGCAGCGGTTCGAACTCGTTGAGCGGCAGCAAGATCGCGTACTTGTCCGCGCCGGCCTGCGCCTTGATCGCGGCGAGTTGGCGCTGCCATTCGGACCAGTCGCGAGGCGGAGCGTCGAAACCGGCGCGGGCAAGCAGGTCCTTGCGGTAGAACAGCAGCCGCGTGTCGACGTACCACGGCACGCCGTACAGACGCCCATCGATCACGTTGGTGTCCCAGATGCCGTCGAAATAGTCGGCGGCCGCACGACACGCGACGCGTCGACGTAAGGCTGCAAGGGTTCCAGCGCGCCGAGCGTGGCGAACTCCGGAATCCAGGTGTTGCCGAGCTGGCTGATGTCCGGCAACGCGTCGCCGGCGAACGCGGTCAGCAGTTTCTCGTGCGCGGCGGTCAGCGGCATTGCTGGAGCGCGACGTGGATGGTCGGGTGGGTACGCTCGAAATCGCGCAGGAGCGGCTGCACGACTTCGCCTTCGCGGCCGATCGTCCAGAATGTGAGCGTCGTCATGCTTGAAGTGGGCTTTGCGCAACCGGTCTGAACCCCCGCCAGCGCGAACACGAGCGCGAAAATCAGCCGGCGCCCTTGGTCTTTTTGTGGGAGCGGCGGAAGCTGCGATGCTTTCGGAGTGGACATCCGCGGCAACAGCATCGCGGCTTCCGCCGCTCCCACAACAGCCGCTTCCACGTCGGCAAGGACGCGTCCGCAAGGAATCTTCACCCATGCCTCGTGTCGGCGGCGTTCCGGAGCTGCGCTGCCGGACGATCGCACGATCATGGCGCCGCATGCGCCGGTGCGGGCTGTACAACGATCTGCTGGTCGAGCCAGCCGCCCTTGAATCCCGCGCGTTCCAGGCCGCGCCGGATGTACGGATTCTTGCGCATGACGTTCCAGACGAAGTCGTCGCGGTAGTTCTCGATCATCGCGAGGATCGGGCCCTGGTCGATGCCGAGATAGTCGCTCGCGACCCAGCCGAATCCCGGCACGATGTGGCCGGTCTTCAGTGGTATGTCGTAACTGAAGCTCGGGTTGAACGAATCAAGAAAACCATATCTGGAATAGATCTCCTTGCCGTAGGCCTTGTACATTTCCTCGACCGCCGGGATCACGATTTCCGGCGCGAACGGCAGCGAGGCGGCGGCGGCGGTCGGCGCGATGGTGCCGTCGTCGAATGCGTCGGCGAGACCGGCGCCGCGCGCGGAGTAGTGGCGGAACTCGCGCAGGCTGCCGTCGTAGTCGAGGTTCGCGCCCTGCGGGCCGTCGCTCGCGGTCAGGCCCCAGACATTCTCGCCGTAGAGTTTCCAGCCCATCGGATTGGCGATCGCGTAGGCGCGTTGCGCGTACGTCGCGCGACGGCTGTTCTCGAAGTAGTCGAAACCGTGCTTGCGCATGTAGGCGTCGCGGATGCCGCGGAAATCGATCCACACGTGCGAATACTGGTGGCCGAACTGCGGCCCGAAGCCGAGATATTCCTGACCTTCGAACGTGCCCCACGAGCGCGGGTAGGTCTTCGTCCATGCGTCCCACGCATCGGTGCCGATACCTTGCGTCGGCGAGCCGAGCGCGAGGATGTAGACCAGCATGCCTTCGTTGTAGCCCTCCCAGTCGTACGGCAGGTAACCCTGTCCCGGATACCAGCCCATCGCGATCAGCGGCGGCCGGGCCTGCATCCACGGCCATTCGACGCGTCGGTAGATCGTGTCGGCGAGGCGGCGGATTTCGTGTTCACCGGGCGTGTTCTGATCGAAATACGATTGCGTGAACAGCACGCCACCGAGCAGCAGCGCGGTGTCGACCGACGACAATTCGACCCAGTCCGCATAGCGCGCGCCGGTCTTGAGATCGAGAAAGTGATAGTAGAAACCGTGATAACCGGACATGCCTTCGGCGCGCGAGCCCTGCGGCAGACCTTCGAGGAAGCGCAGGGTCAGCAGCACGCGCTGCACGGCCTGTTCGCGGGTCACGTAGCCGCGCTCGACACCGATCCCGTAGGCGGTGAGGCCGAAACCGATCGCCGCGATGCTGGAAAACGGCTCGCTGTACGGATAGCGATCCGGGATCAGCCCGTTGTCGGGCATCGCGGTGTCCCAGAAATAATCGAACGTGCGCTTTTCGAGATCGTCGAACAGCGGAGTCAGCGCCGGGCGCAGCAGCGGGGTAACGGTCGCGCGTGGTTCTTCGTCGTGATGACACGCGACCCCCAGCACTGCGAGCAGCGCTGCGAAAATCAACATCCATGCGATGCGAATGGCGGATTTTCTGGCGAGGTGCACTGGATTCGACGGTCGGTTCGAAACGCGAGCGGGGTAGCCGTATGACATGCCGATGTGGGCGAATCATTCCGCCCACACCGCGACTGTATCGCCAAATACTCGCGTTGGTCCGCCCGCGAACCCGGGAATCAGAAGGTTTTTTCCAACCCGAGGTAGAAACCGCGGCGCGCGCCGAACTGGGGTGCGCCGACGCCGATGCCGGAACCATCGCGCAGTTCGTAGCTGCGATCGGTCACGTTGATCGCGGCGAGACGCACATCGGCCTTGCCGAGCGCCGGCAGGTCGAACGTGCGATTGGCCGACAGGTTGATGCTGTAGTACTGCGGCAGATGCGCGCTGTTCGCGAAGTCCTTGCGCAGGCCCGAGCCGTACAGGTAGTCGGCGCCGAGGCGCGTGCCGTTCCAGTCGTAGCTGATGCCGCCGGACGAGGCGAGGCGCTGGTCGTGATCGAGATGCACCCAGTGCGTCGCGATGTAGTCGAGTTCGTCCTGATCGAAGTTGTATTGGCCGGTCACGATTTCCTTGCCGTCGGCGCGGCTCGCCGACAGGTTGAAGTAGGCCGACAGGTTGTCGTGCTGGTAGTTCGCGGTGAATTCGACGCCGCGCACCTTGCCCTTGGCATAGTTGAACGGCGAGAAGATCAGCGCCTGGCCGAACTGGCCCTCGTCGAGCAGGTTGGTGACCTTGCGGTAGTACGCGTCGAGACCGAGCGTGAGGTCGTCGCCGATTTTTTGCGAAATACCTGCGTCGAAGTAATGCGAGCGCTCGGACTTCGTCTCCGCGTTGACATCGGTTGGCAGTGCATTCGTCGTTCCCTGGAACAACTCGATGCTGGTCTGCGCGATCAGCTCGGTTGGTGGCGGCGTGAAGTAGCGCGCGTAGCCGGCGTGCAACGTCGTGGTGTCGCTCAGCTGATACACGGCGCCGAGGCGCGGGCTGAGCTGGCTTTCGTTGACGTAGGCGTCGACCTTGTCGGCGCGCACGCCGTAGTTGATGGTCAGCTTGTCGCCGAGTCGCCACTCGTCCTGCACGTACAAGCCGTAGGTGCGCGCGTCGATGTGCGGCGCGTTGTCGACGATCGTGATCGGCGTCGTGCTGGTCTGGTTGCCGTTCGCGTCGGCCGGAAACACCAGCGAGGTGTTGTTCGAGACCGGGTGCTCGGCGCTGGCGTACAGGCCGTAGCGCAGCGTGTGCGCATCACCGAGCGGCGTCGAGAAATCCGCCTGCAGCGTGTTCGCGCGATTGCTGCGCTCGATGGTGCCGGCGACGCCGTTGAAGACCAGATCGCCGATCGGATCCGGCAGGTAGTTCACGCTGGTGTAGCGCTGGCCGAGCGAGACCTGGTAGTTCGTGTCACCGAGCATGCCCTGCAGCGAGAACACACCGAAGCGCGTGGTTTCGTTCTGGCGCTCGTTGAGCGTGCTGGAATCGAACTCTGTGATGTCGCCGAGCGGGTACCGCGGTTGCTGGCCCGGATTGTTCGGGATCTGGAAGCGGTTGTTGGCGGTGCCGAACATGAAGGACAGGCGTGCCGCAGTCGTTCAACAGGTAGGACAGGTAGCCGAAACTCTTGAACTGGTTGGTGTGGTCGTGGATTGCGTTGCGCGACGCAGTCGGATTCTCGATGCCGATGTCGTTCTGCAGGTAATTTGCGGTGATGAATCCGCTCCACGGCCCTTCGCTGCCGTGGAGTTCGACGCTCGGGTTCCAGGTGCCGTACGAACCCGTGGTCAGGCCCACGCTGCCGCCGGGCGTGTCGGAGTCCTTGGTTGTCGCGCCGGATTTCGTCGTGATGTCGACGACCCCGGCCGTGCGATAACCGTACTGCGCGGGCAGCGCGCCGGTCAGGAACGACAGGTTGTCGATCAGGCGCACATCCAGGGTCTGGCCGAAGCCGCTGATGCTTTCCGGGATGATCACGCCGTTGATCCGGTACTGCAGGTCGGCGTGATCGCCGCGCACGTGCACTTGCCCGTAGGAATCGTTGACGACGCCGGGCGCGCGCAGCAGCAGCTGGTTCAGCGAGGTCGACGCGCCGAGTGGCAGCTGGTCGATCGCCTTCCTGTCGAAAACGTAATCGCTCGCACCGACCTCGGGCGACAACTGGTTGCGCGCCTGATCGAGCTTGGCGGTGACGCTGACCGTGCCGAGCGTGTGGTCGTCGGTCGGTGTGGACAGCGGTTTCCCGTTACGCGAATCAACACCGGTTCCGGACGTGGCGCTGTCTGCGTCCGGCTGCGGCGCAAGGGCCGCGGGGACCGGATCGGCGAAGGCCGCGCCGGATTGCAGGAACGCAAGGCTGATGCACAGCGCGAGGGACGTTTTTTCCATTGGATTTTGCGGGGTTTGGAGAGATTGTATTGATATGTTATATTATATCGTACAATTCGAGCAACATAGGCAGGAAGTCATGCCACATGCGCCCAACCGGTTGCTTCGCTTCGATGGACGCCGCGGCTGCAACGTTATAATGTCAGGCAGAATCATCATGAATCCGGCCCAGCCCCGTCCATCGCTGTTCGCACGCCTCGTCGATCGCTTCGGCGCGGGCGCGTCGTTCCTGTGTGCGGTGCATTGCGCGTTGCTGCCGCTGGTGATCGCGCTCTTGCCGGCGCTCGGACTCGGGTTTCTCGCCGACCATCGTTTCGAACACGCGTTCATTGCATGCGCGAGCACGCTTGCGCTGACTGCGCTGATCATCGGCTTCCGCCGCCATCAGCGTTTTCGCGCGTTCTGGTTTCTGGTTCCGGGCATCGCGCTGCTGTGCGCGGGCGTGGTCGTGGAATACGACAGCACAATTGCGCACGCGATGCTGGTCGCGATCGGCGGCAGCCTGGTTGCGCTTGCGCACCTGACCAATCTTCGCCTCAGCCACGGCCACGTGCACGATGCGATGTGCAGCCACTGAAACGACGCAGCGGCGGCGGGCGTGATTGTGTAACCGCGCTTCGCCTGCCTAGCATGTCGGCCCCGCTTGCATCGTCGATCCCGCACGAATGAATCATCACCACGAACACCCGCATGCTCACGTGCATGCCGCGGGCAATGAACATCGCGAGCAGCGCTTGTTGATCGCGTTTGTGCTGACGGCGGCGATGCTGGTCATCGAAGCCGTTGGCGGCTGGTGGTCCGGATCGCTCGCACTGCTCGCCGATGCCGCGCACATGCTGGTCGATGCGGGCGCGCTGATGTTTGCGTGGCTCGGCGCGTTCTATGCGCGCCGTCCCGCGGATGCACGCCGCAGCTTCGGCTATGCCAGGCTCGAAGTTTTGGTCGGCTACAGCAATTCGTTGATCCAGTTCGTACTGGTTGCCTGGATCGTCGTCGAGGCGTTGCTGCGCCTGCACGATTCGCAACCGATCCTTTCCGGCATGATGTTCGTCGTCGCCTTGGTGGGTCTGCTGGTCAATGCGTTCGTGCTGTCGGCGCTGTCCGGACACGATCACGACGACCTCAATACGGCGAGTGCGCGACTGCATGTGCTCGGCGATCTGTTCGGTTCGCTCGGTGCGGTCGCGGCCGCGTTGCTGATCCGCTACTTCGGCTGGCTGTGGGCCGATCCGGCGGCGTCGATCCTGGTGTCGCTGCTGATACTCTCAAGTGCATGGCGCCTGCTGCGCAGGTCAGGGCATATCCTGCTCGAAGGCGCGCCGGAAGGCATCGATGCGGATCTCGTCGGCAGCACGCTGAAGAACGAGGCGAGCGGTGTCTGCGATGTCCACCATGTTCATGTCTGGCAGCTGGCGGGCGGCTATCATGTGGCGACGCTGCATGCGCGGCTCGACGAAGGCGCAGATGCGGACGCGGCGATCAAGTCGATCCTCGCTGTCCTGCGCGAGCGCTTCCGGATCGAACACGCAACCGTCCAACTGGAGCAATCGGGCTGCGCGGACGTACGCTGCGGCTCGTAAGCCGCCGGCGAAACCGCTGGCGAAACCGCCGTGCCATCAGCCGCACCGCGGCAGATGACGCGGCTTCCTTATTGCATAGGGCACGCAGACTGTTATCCTGCGCGCCCTCTTCAATCCTAAAACAATCAAGGAGTCATCATGGGCAGGGGCGACCGCAAGACCAAGAAAGGCAAGATCGCGATCCGCAGCTACGGCAACACGCGCCCGCACGCGGAGAAGGCGGAAGCTGGCGCCAGGCCGGCCATCGCGAAACCGGCGGCCAAGCCGGCGGTGAAGAAAGCGGCACCGGTGAAGAAGGCGGCGGCGAAGAAAGCCGTCTGATCGAAACTGGATGGGCGCATCCCGAGCTGGCTCTCCTTCCTCTGCGGAGCGGGGGAAGGTGCCTGCGGTGGAACGGCGCGCTTGATCCGGTTTTTGCGTATCTCCCTGCCGTGCAGGGCAAGTGAAAGCAAAACTCATGTCTGCAGTGCCTCCGAAATCCGTCCCGCCGGGACTGTGGTCGCGGCTTGGCCGGCGCCTCGCGCGGCACGCGCGCTTCAACCTGGCGGCGTTGCTGTTCATCGCGCTGATCGGCGCATTCAGCGCCGGTGGCATGGGGCCCGCGCGCTCGATCGTGCTCGCGTTCGCGATCGCCTCGGCAGGATTCCTCGGCGCGGTGGCGTGGATGTTTTCACATTCGGAAACGGCCTCGATCCGGGCGCGAGCGTACAAGGAAGACGAGGGCGTATACGGCCTTCTGCTCAGCAGCGTCGCAGTGACCGGCGTCGTACTGGTCGCGCTCGGCCTCGAACTGCACCTGGACAAGGACGGCGGCGCGTTCGGCCTGGTGCTGGCTTCGGTCAGCCTGTTGTTGTCGTGGCTGTTCATGAACACGATGTTCGCGCTGCATTACGCGCATGCGTATTACGGCGACAACCAGCGCAACGAACCACGCGGCGGCCTCGAATTTCCGGGCGGCAAGAATCCCGACTACTGGGATTTCGCCTATTTCGCGATCGTGATCGGAATGACCTTCCAGGTGTCGGACGTGCAGATCTGCGCGCGACCGATGCGCCACATCGCGCTTTTGCACAGCGTCATCGCGTTCTTTTTCAACGTCATCATCATCGCGCTGACCGTCAATATCGTTGCAGGCAAGGCCTGAACGAGGCGGCTGGCAGGTCCGTTCGAGCCCGCGAAAACACCCCATTCGTGGCCCCAACGGAAAGTTAGCGTTTGCCCAAAATACCGGGTATAGTCAGATCACTGTGTTTGCAAGGGTCACTGTGAATCGTGGCCTGATGCAGTAGATCCTCACCGATTTGCTTCATCGATTCGCCTCGCTAACTCCCTGCAACCCAGTCTCGGTGCGGAATGTTCCGCAATCGTGATGTCAACAAGCGTTTCCAGGAGTTTCAGATGTCGAATCGTCAGAACGGTACCGTCAAGTGGTTCAATGATGCCAAGGGTTTTGGTTTCATTACCCCGGAAAGCGGCCCCGACCTGTTCGTGCACTTCCGCGCGATCCAGGGCACCGGCTTCAAGTCGTTGCAGGAAGGCCAGCGCGTCAGCTTCGTTGCCGTGCAGGGCCAGAAGGGCATGCAGGCCGACCAGGTCCAGGTGCTCTGATCCACGCGTAAGTGTTTGAGTCATGGAAAGCCCCGGGTGCAAACCCGGGGCTTTTTGCGTTGTGGTGCGACGCATTCGCGTCATGTCAGAGAAGCGGCTGTTGCGGAGAGGCGCAGCGCGACCTCGCGACACGTGCGGCGGTGGTCGCGCCTGCGGCGGGGCTCCCACCAAGGTGATGCTCCCGAGTTATCGGCGCGCAGTCAGCAAAAGGATCGGGGCCAATCTGCCGTGCCGCTGATGATCGTGTGGGTCTGACCACCCACCCAGACTGCGCCGTTGGCGTCGATGCGGATCAGGATCGATGCGTCGCGACCGATCTCGCGCCCCTGACTGACCCGATACCCGCGCGCGAGCGCGCCGTTCGGTTCGCGCAGCGCAATCCATTCCGCGATCAGGCCGTTCGCGGCGCCGGAGGCGGGATCTTCGACGATGCCGACGCCGGCCGGGAATGCGCGCACGACGAGGTCGTAGTCACTGCCCGTGGAACGCGCGAATACGCACAATCCGAGGCTGTCGCTCGCTCGCGCCAACGCGCCGATCGCGGCGTGATCGGGTTTCCAGCCACGCAACCTGGCCTCGTCCGCGAATTCCGCGACCCACCAGCGCCGACCACCTTCGACGAACGCAGGCGGCAATGCGCCGAGCGGGATGTCGCCGAGGATCGAGTGCAGCAAGGGCTCGTCCGCGCCATCGTCGCGCAGCACGCGAGCCCTGGGTGCCTGCACGAACAGGTGCCGTTGCGTGCCTTCGCCTTCGACGCGGATCGGCAACAGACCGGCCGCGCATTCCTGGATCAAGCCGCCGTCGTGCGCCTGCGCGAAACCGGTTTCCAGCACCGCATGCGCGCTGCCGATCGTCGGGTGGCCCGCAAATGGAATCTCGCGATCCGGCGTGAAGATGCGCAGGCGATAACTTGCTGTCGCCATCGTTGCGGGCAGCACGAACGTCGTCTCGACGAGGTTGGTCCAGGTGGCGAAGTGCTGCATGTCGCCGGCACTCCAATCCTGTGCGCCGATCACGACGCCGAGCGGGTTGCCGCCGCCGGGTTGATGGGCAAATACGTCGAGTTGCAGGTAGCGCGAAGACAGGGACATGCGGCGAGGCAATCGGCAAGGGGATGCAGATGATACCGTTGCGTTTCATGCGCCGGCGATTGCCACGTGGCATGCTCGGCGTCTTGCCCGCAACGAGAAGGAAGGAACATGAGCGCCAGCCGTGATGTCGCCGTGATCGTCGGCAGCCTGCGCAAGGGCTCGCTCAACCGCAAGCTTGCGCACGCGCTGATCGGCCTCGCACCGCCTCCGCTCACGCTCGAAATCGTCGAGATCGGCGCGTTGCCGCTGTACAACGCCGACCTTGACGAGGGCGACGTCCCGGCGGTCTGGACCGCATTCCGTGAACGCATGCAGCGTGTGCAAGGCGTTCTTTTCGTGACCCCGGAATACAACCGCTCGGTGCCGGCGCCGCTGAAAAACGCGATCGATGTCGGCTCGCGGCCATACGGGAAAAGTGTGTGGAGCGGCAAACCGGCCGCGATCGTCAGCGGTTCGCCCGGTGCGATCGGCGGCTTCGGCGCGAACCATCATCTGCGCCAGTCGTTCGTGTTCCTCGACATGCCGGCCATGCAGCAACCGGAAGCCTATATCGGCGGCGCCGACAAGCTGTTCGACGCGGACGGAATGTTGACCAACGAATCCACGCGCGGATTTCTCGGCAAGTTCATGCACGCGTATGCGGCGTGGCTGGAGCGCATTCTGCGCACGTGACGAACACGGTCGTTTTCGCCAGGATCGCCCGCCTATCGCCAAGGAAAACCGCTCACCATGCCCGTCACCCTGATCATCATCGCGATCACCTGCGTGGTCTCGTTCATCGGATTCTCCAACCCGCGCCTGATCGATCGCCTGATTCTGTGGCCGCCGGCGATCGCGCGCGGCAAGGAGTACTGGCGGCTCGCCAGTTGCGGACTGATCCACGCCGACTTCGCGCACCTGCTGTTCAACATGTTCACGCTGTATTTTTTCGGCGGGTTCATGGAGCGATTTCTGGTGCCGTACATCGGCGAGATCGGTTTCGTGCTGTTCTATGTCGGCGGTATCGTGCTGTCGATCCTGCCAAGCTATCTGCAGCACCGCACCGATAGCCGGTATCGGAGCCTCGGCGCATCCGGTGCGGTTTCCGCAGTGCTGTTCGCATTCGTTCTCATGCAACCGTGGGCCACGATCTATGTGTTCGTGGTGCCGGTGCCGGCGATCATTTTCGGCGTCATCTATATCGCCTACACGATCTACATGGATCGCCAGCGCGCCGACCACATCAACCACAGCGCGCATCTTTGGGGCGCGGTCTACGGTGTACTGTTCACGATCCTGATCGAGCCGCGCGTTATCGGTGTGTTCTTCCAGCAATTGCTGCAGCCGTCCTTCAGGCTGTGAGCCGGATACCCCGCAGGCGCGACCCCTCGCGTCGTGGGACGCACTTGCAGCGTTCTTGCAAACGCGGGCCAGTCGAAGGTCTGCGGCTGTTGTCGGGGCTGCTCTTGCAGGAGCGGCGGCAGCCGTGATGCTTTCCGTTCCGATCACGTGAAAATATCGCGCCTTCCGGCACGTCTGCAGGTAATCGATACCCCACCATTCGGAGCGACGACTATGAAATACATGGGCGGATGCCACTGCGGCCGGATTGCATTCGAGGTCGATACTGAAATAAAGCAGGTGATCGAGTGCAATTGCTCGATCTGCAGCAAACGCGGTTATCTGCTCGCGTTCGTGCCCGCGGCGCAGGTGCGCCTGCACACGCCCGAGTCGGACCTGTCCACCTACACGTTCAACAAGCACGTGATCCGCCACCATTTTTGCCCGGTCTGCGGCGCCGCACCGTTCGGTCGCGGCATCGACGGCAACGGCAACGAGATGTTCGCGGTGAACGTGCGCTGCCTCGACGGCGTTGATCCGCACGCGCTTGAGATCCAGCCATTCGACGGCCGCAGCCTCTGAGGCCGCGGTCCACTTGCGCAGCACCCATCCGGCTGCGCCATGCGTCGCCTCGGCGCCGCATTCGGCTTCGTGCGCGACCGCAGCTTCGGTGACGGGTTCGAGAGCTGAATCGGAGCTCGGTCACGGTCGAAAACCGGCGCGCCGACGTCAAGTCGGTCCCCGGCTGGGCAGTCGCCGCGCGCCATCGGCAGGTATCCGCGTCGTGCCGATCCGGCACGATCGCGGGAGCGTACACTCGACCGGCCGAAAGGCTGTTGTAAGTAATCCTGTCCGATACTCTGGCAACCACCCCACGACTGGAGAAACACATGCTCAGTATTATCTGGATGATCCTGATCGGTTTCGTTGTCGGCGTGTTGGCAAAATTCGTGATTCACGGCCCGGGCCCGAAGGGGTTTTTCATGACTGCGGTGCTCGGCATCGCCGGTTCGATCGGCGCGACCTATCTCGGCCGCGCGATCGGACACTACCCACCCGGCGGCTCCGCGGGGTTCATCGCCTCGTTCATCGGCGCGATCGTGCTGCTGCTGATCTATCACGTGGTCGTCAAGAACCGCGGTCCGTCGGCTTGATCCACGGAGGTTCCGAACATGGCACTTTTGAATGACATCCTCAGCCGCTACCTCGGCGGCAATGCCGGGCCCGGTCAGGTCTCGGATGATTTCAACCACGTCGCACAGAACGTTCCCACAGACGTGCTCAGCAAAGGCCTTTCGGCGGCGCTCGGCTCGAGCGCGACACCCGAAGCCGGGGCGATGATCTCGCAGATGTTCGGCGCGTCGTCACCGGAGCAGCGCGCCGCGATGCTGAATCAACTGGCGGCTTCGCTGGGACCTGCCGCAGGTTCGGTGCTCGGTGGCCTGCTCGGCAGCCAGTCGGCTGCGGCCAGCGGCGTTGCCCCGACCATTACGGCGGATCAGGCTTCGCAGATCAATCCGCAGCAGGTGCAGGCGGCGGTCACCCAGGCGCAGCGGCAGAATCCCGGGATCATCGACAGCCTCAGCGGCTTCTATGCGCAGCATCCTGGACTCGTGAAGACGCTCGGCGGCGCCGCCCTTGCGATCGCGATGGCGAAGATCTCGGAGCACATGAAAAGCGCCTGACGCCCGACACCACGCTTCCCAAGTTGTTGTATGTTCGCAGCGGCACCCGCTCGCGGTGCCGCGATTCGATCATTCACATCAATCTGGGGAGCGTGTTTCGATGGGGAAATTTCAATCCGGTTCGCATGGGCTGCCCTTGGCGGCGTTGGCGCTCGCGTGCAATGCCGCGTTTGCCGCAGACATCAATCCTGAACTGATGACGCGTGCGCAGCGCGATGGCGGCGTGGAAGCGCTGATCGTGCTGCCCGATCAGGCGGCCCCGCTACTTGCGCCATTTGATGCGAATGCCGACTACAAGGCGCACCGGCGTGCGCTGGTCGACGCGTTGCGCGCCCGCGCCGCGACACAGCAGATGGGCGTGCGTGACTGGCTGGATGCGCGTGGTATCGACTATCGCCCGTACTGGATCGCGAACATGCTGTGGGCACGCTTGTCCGCCGCCGACCTTGTAGTGCTGGCGAGCCGCGATGACGTGGCAAGGGTGGAAACGAATCCGCAATTTGCCGCGCCGTTGCCGCAGACGACAGCGGCGCAGCCGCTACCGATGCCGGATGCGGTCGAGGCGATCGGCCCCGGCGTCAGCAAGATCAGGGCGCCGGATGTCTGGGCTGCCGGTTTCAACGGGCAGGGTGTGGTCATCGCCGGCCAGGACACCGGCTACCAGTGGGACCATCCGGCACTGAAGTCGCACTACCGCGGCTGGAACGGCGCTACAGCCGACCACAACTACAACTGGCACGATTCGATTCACACCAACGGCGGGGCCAATTCCTGCGGCGTCGATTCACCCGCTCCATGCGACGACAACAGCCACGGCACGCACACCGCAGGCACGTTCGTGGGCGGCGACGGCGGCACCAACCAGATCGGCGTGGCACCCGGCGCGAAATGGATCGGTTGTCGCAACATGGACGCGGGAACCGGGACCCCGGCGCGCTACATCGAGTGCATGCAATGGTTGCTGGCCCCGACCGATCTCGGCGGCCAGAATCCGGACCCGGATCTTGCGCCGGATGTGGTCAGCAACTCGTGGGGATGCCCGACCGCCGCGCCGCCAGCCGGCGAGGGTTGCACACCGTCGGACATTCTCGAGGGAGCGGTCAACAATCTCGTCACCGGCGGCATTTTCTTCGCGGCTGCGGCAGCCAACGATGGGGCATCGTGCAGCACGATCACCGCGCCGCCCGCGATCTACGACGCGAGCTTCGTGGTCGGCGCCACCGACAACAGCGATCGCATGGCCAGCTTCTCGAGCCGCGGTCCGGTCAGCGGAGCGACGAAGATCCGACCCGACGCGTCGGCGCCCGGCGTCAGCATCCGCTCGAGCATTCCGGGAGGTGGGTACGGGAGCAAGAGCGGCACCAGCATGGCGACCCCGCATGTGGCCGGCGCGGCGGCTCTGCTGATGTCGGTGAATCCGGCGTTGAAAGGACATCCGGATCAGGTTGCCGACCTCCTGCGCGGGACGGCCACCACTGCTGGCGTGGCCGATCCCTACAACACCGGCTGTGGCGGCCTGACGATGGCGAACTGGCCCAATTATCAGGTGGGCTACGGCCGCATCGACGCATGGTCTGCCGCGGTCAAGACCGATACGCTGTTCAAGGATGGCCTGGATGAAACCCCGCCTGGTTGAAGGCATTGAGTCGGTGAAAGCCGGCGACGGGGACGATGTCCTCGTCGTCGCGATTTCGTCGCGCGCGCTGTTCGACCTTGGCGAAAGCCACGAGCTGTTCGAGCGTGACGGCGTCGAAGCGTTCGCACAGCATCAGATCGCGCGCGAGGATGAACTGCTCGCGCCCGGCATCGCGTTCCCGCTGGTGCAGAAGTTGTTGAAACTCAACCGCGCCGCACCCGCTGCGCCGCGCGTCGAAGTGATCCTGCTTTCGCGCAATTCGGCCGATACCGGGTTGCGCATCTTCAATTCGATCGAGCATTACAAACTGGACATCAGCCGCGCCGCGTTCACCCGCGGTGAACCGACTGCGCCATACGTGCACGCGTTCGGCGCAGATCTGTTGCTGTCGGCGAATCCGGACAGCGTCGCGCAGGCACTTGCGGCCGGTGTCGCCGCGGCGACGATCCTGCCCTCGAAAGCGCCGGAGCGTGTATCGGACCAGTTGCGCATCGCATTCGACGGCGATGCCGTGCTGTTCGGCGACGAATCCGAACGCGTTTCCGAGGAAGGCGGGCTGGAGGCTTTCCATCGCAACGAAACCGAGCGCGTATTGGAACCGTTGTCGGGCGGCCCATTTCGCGGCTTCCTCGACGCGTTGCATCACCTGCAGGCCGCGTTTCCGAGCGAGACCTCGCCGATCCGCACCGCACTGGTCACCGCGCGTTCCGCGCCCGCGCACAAGCGCGTGATCCTGACGTTGCGCGACTGGGGCGTGCGCATCGACGAGGCGCTGTTTCTCGGTGGCCGCCCGAAAGGCCCGTTCCTCGAGGCATTCGGCGCCGACATCTTCTTCGACGATTCGAGCGTGAACGTCGAATCCGCGCGCCAGCACGTCGCCACCGGGCACGTGCCGCGCCGCGGGGTGAAACCGGATCGTTGAAGGGGGCCTGTATTCCGGATAGCCGCTCAGAATGGCCCGAGCGCATGCACCTTGGCGACCAGCGCGCGCCGGATGTTCTCGTGCAGCGGCTTGTGCCAGTGTGCGATCAGGTGTTCGTGGCCGGCGTCGACGAAACCGGCGGCGGTCGCGACTTGCAGTGCGCGAGCATCGCCGCAGTGGCCGAAGAACACATCGCAGCAGTCGGCGTAGCGCGCGAACGCGTATTTCAGGATCAGGTACCAGATACCACCGGCGGCCTGGATCGCGTCGCGGTGCGCCGGCGTCATCGCGCGGATCGTCTCGCCTTCGCTGCACGAGCCCCCGGACAGATAGACCTCGCCGAACGGACGCATATGCGAGTAGCCAGCGAGCCGCAGCGCACCGGTTCCATCGCGATACAACGCGACCAGATGGCGGCCGACGTCTGGCGGCGGTGCGGCGAACTTGCGCCGGAACAGCGCGGCGATCAGGAAATCCGCATTGTCGACTTCCGTGATCGTCAGGAACGCCCGCAGGGGCTCCGGGAGGGTGTGGATCGCATCGTGTTCCATGGTCCGAATCCCTGTCATCGAACACCAAGAGTAGCGAAGCGCGATGCCGAACAGTAGTCGCGATCCGGTGAATCGCCGCCTTTGCGATGCT
This sequence comes from uncultured Gammaproteobacteria bacterium, assembly GCA_963720445.1. GTDB lineage: Bacteria > Pseudomonadota > Gammaproteobacteria > Xanthomonadales > Rhodanobacteraceae > Dokdonella_A. Next base: position 41,287 of record CAVRFO010000003.1, on the reverse strand, counting down.
TTCGGTTAGGCTTTGCGGCTTTCACGCCCCGCTCGCGCGCATGCCGCCCATTCCTTCCACCTCCGCGCTGTCGGGTCTGAGCGCTGCGTCCGCGCGGCGCTGGTGGTTCGCTGGTTTCGCCTTCTGCGTATTCATGCTGTGCGTGCACGTCGTGGCGGGTATGAATACCAACGGCGTCGGCGACTATTGGCGCGACATGTATTGGGCAGCCGCGATTGCGCATGGCGAGCGGTTTCCGCTGGCCGGTCCACAGATCTATCAGTTGCTCGAATTGGGCCCGTGGTGGTTCTACCTGCTCGCGCTGCCGATGGGGTTGACCGGCAGCGTGGCACTGACTACCGCGTTTGCACAGGGCCTCGCCGCGGCGAAATATTTTCTTGCGTTGCGCCTGGGTACGCAGATCGCCGATGCACGCCTCGGTTTCGCGTTCACTGCGAGTCTGGCGATCGCTGGCTGGTCGGTGCTGCCGCTGATGTTCGCGTCGCATACCGCGCTCGTCGAGACCACACTGTTGCTGCTCGCAATGGTGGTGTGGCGTTGCTGGAATCAATTTTCGGTGCGCAATGCGATCCTGCTCGGACTGGTCAGTGCCGCGTGCGTGCATGCGCACCCGACGACGCTCGGCTACATCGCGCTGTCCGGACTTGCGCTGTTGTGGCGGCATCGCTCGCGCGCGGCGTTCGGATGGATGTGTCTTGCCGCTGCGATCACGCTGCTGAGCGTGCTGCCGCCTTGGCTCGATCGCAGCGCGCTCGTCGCGGCGACGCTGAAAACCGTACCGACCTACCTCGGCGGCGATATTGCGGTGCGGCCGTTGCAGCGAATTCCCGAAGTCCTGCGCAGCCTCGTCGTCGGCGGTGCGTGGTGGGGATTTCTGTTGATGACGCCGTGGAAGGCTGCCGTTGCCAGGTTCGCATGGTGGGTCTTTTGTGCGTGTCTGCTCTTCTGCGTGTTTGGCGTTTGGCGTGTGCGGCGCAATGAAGATCGCTTGTTCCGGCTTGCGCTCGGCGCCGCCGTGTTGTTCGTGCTGCAGGTGGCCTTCGTCGTCATGCTGCGACCGGTCACGCCGATGTGGATGGCGGCGTCCTGCCTGCCGCCGCTCGCATTCGTCATCGCGATCGGCTGGTACGGGTGGCTGTGCGATGCGCGGCGGATGATTCGCTTGGCAGCGATCGCGGCGATGGCTGTCTACGTCGGGTTGTCCCTGGTGCCATTTTCGCTTTTCGTACGCGATCTTCATTCGGTGCGCGCGGCGGAGGGCGCCAATCCGTTCTTCGACGTGGTCGAACGCAGCGACCGTTACGTCACTATCGCTGCTCCGTTCTACCCGGTGCGCCGCATCGATCGTCTCGCGAAGACATTGTGCGAGCCGGCGGTGCTGCATGCGCGCCTCGCCGCGGTCATCGAGGCGTCATTCGCGACGCCGGTGCGCAATGCATGCGGGCACTGGCCCGATCTTCGATATGGTGGCCTCGAAGGTCACGGTCCGCACGTCGCCGGCCTGCTGCCGAGGGCGGCAGTGGCATCGGGCATCGCGCCCGCGCGCGTGGTTGCGCACATGGCACTCTACGACCGCGTGCGCGCAATCGCGCCGGTTGCGGGTGGTCGCTCGCTGCCACTGCAGCGCTTGCAGATCAATCCCGATAGTGGAACGGGGCCGGCGGAAAAATCGTCGTTCGATTTCGACGCGACCGGCGGCGATGTCGTGGTGCTGACCAATCGCTTGCCGAACGCCGCACCGATGTATGTTGTCCGGAGCGATGCCGACGGCGAATCCGCGACGCTATTGAGCGACGATGGCAGCTCGCGCGTGTACGGCTGCACGACATGTGCGCCGGCTGCATCGGTCCATTGGCACATCGAACTGACCGCGATCGAGGCGAACCTGGACCTGATCGTCCTGTTGCGCGAGTAGGGCGGCCTGAAACCGTTTTCCATGGCACGCGATGCTCAGCCGATGGCGTCGACGAGCAGACGTCCGAGTTGCGCCGCCTCGTTCCAGTGCTGGCCGCAGACATAACGCGGCAGCAGCCAGCGATCGCAGTTCGATTCGATCGGTTGCGGCTCGGTGCCGAATGCGGCACGCAGGCGGTGCTCGCTCTGGAATCGTGGCAGGTAGTCGCGCACCAGATAGTCGTTGCTTTCGCCATACGGATACGCGAACAGACTCGCGCGATGCGGCGTGAGTCGCGCATCGAGCCAATCGCTGGCCTGACGAATTTCGGCGTCGGCATCGGCGTAGCTGTCGATCGTGCGAAACGTACCCCTGCGCTGCTCGCGCTGAACGGTGGCGGGCAGGGTGTGGTGGTTGTGGTCCCAGCTGTGGCTCTCGATCGTGATCAAGCCCTCGCGCTGCGCGTCGCGCCACCAGTCGTCGCTCCACCAGCCGCGACCGATCAGGCAGGTCTGGTCGAGGATCGCGCGCGCGTCAGGCGAGACGATCACGAAACTGGTCGCATGCGCGCTCGCGCCAATTTCCGCGGAGAAATCGCTCAGGATGCCGGCGAAACCGCGCTGCGGACCGCAGCTCGGATGCTCGATGTCGTACCAATCGAACCACGAACCGTCGTCGAAGCTGATCGCGACCGCGTTTTCGACGTCCGATTCGGGCGTTTCGCCGAGCAGCACGCCGACGACCCGCGCGAGCGGCACGATGCGCAGTCCACGGCGATGAATCAGGCGCAGATCTTCGGCCAGCGCGACATGGTCGTTGCTGGCGTAGTCGTTGCCGGTGATGTTGTTGGAATGGTACGTGAGGACGGGGACGCGCATGGCCGGAATCGTGTGGGGTGGCCAAGCATAGGGCACCCGTGATGGGTGCCGTGCATCGTTGCGGCCTTGACGTGCCGCGGCATGGCTGGCTGGGCGCCGGGCCGCTACAATATGACGCTTTGCCCGCGCCCGGACTGGAACCCCATGCCTGCCACCCCGCTGAACCCGACCGATCTCTACGACATCCGCTCGATGCTCTCCGACGAGGAGCGCATGGTGCAGGACACCGTCGCGCGCTTCACCGACGAGCGCGTGCTGCCGATCATCGGCGACTGCTTCGACAAGGGGCGTTTCCCGACCGAGCTGATCCCGGAGATGGCCGATCTCGGCCTGCTCGGTTCGTCGCTGCCGGTCGAATACGGTTGCGCCGGCATGAACGGCGTCAGTTACGGTCTGGTCTGCCAGGAACTCGAACGCGGCGACTCCGGCATCCGCAGCTTCGCCTCGGTGCAGTCGTCGCTGTGCATGTACCCGATCTACGCCTACGGCAGCGAAGAGCAGCGCAAGCGCTGGCTGCCGGACATGGCTGCCGGAAAAGTCATCGGCTGCTTCGGCCTGACCGAACCGCATGGCGGCTCCGATCCGGCCAACATGAAGACGAATGCGAAGAAGGACGGCGCCGACTGGATCTTCAACGGCGCCAAGATGTGGATCACCAACGGCAACCTCGCGAACATCGCGATCGTCTGGGCGCAGACCGACGAGGGCATCCAGGGCTTCATCGTCGAGAAGGGTTTCGCCGGTTTCACCGCGCAGGAAATCCACAAGAAGATGAGTCTGCGCGCATCGGTGACCAGCGCGCTGTTCTTCGACAACGTGCGCGTGCCGGAGGCGAACCGTTTGCCGAACGTGAAGGGCCTGAAGGGGCCGCTCGGCTGCCTGACGCAGGCGCGCTACGGCATCACCTGGGGTCCGATCGGCGCGGCGATCGCGTGCTTCACCGAAGCGACCGAATACGCGAAGAACCGCATCCTGTTCAATCGTCCGCTCGCCGCGAACCAGGCGGTGCAGCTCAAGCTTGCCGACATGGCGCGGCGGATCACGCTGGCGCAGCTGTTGTCGTTGCAACTCGGCCGTCTGAAGGACGCCGGCAAGATGCAGCCGACGCAGGTCAGCCTCGCGAAGTGGAACAACTGCCGCATGGCGATCGACATCGCGCGCGAGGCGCGCGACATCCTCGGCGGCGCCGGCATCACCACCGAACATTGCCCGATCCGGCATGCGCTCAATCTTGAATCGGTGATCACGTACGAGGGCACCGAGACCGTGCATCAGCTCGTGGTCGGTCGTGAAGTGACCGGCATCAACGCGTTCTGATCGAATTTTCGTCATCCCGGCTTTCGCCGGGATGACGGCGCAGTTGAAATGGTACCTGTCGTTATCGCAATCACTGCCGGGGCTTATGGACCTGAGCCATATCCAGATCGAAACCGAACGCCTGCTCCTGCGGCCAACCGCGCCGGAAGACTTCGAGGGCTGGGCTGCGTTCATGGCCGACGAGGAGTCCACGCGTCACCTCGGCGGTGTCCAGTCGCGCGCAGTTGCGTGGCGCGGGTTCCTCGCGATGGCCGGGTGCGTGGGCGATCCAGGGCTTCGCGATGTTCTCGGTGATCGAGAAAGCGAGCGGACGCTGGGTCGGTCGGCTCGGGCCGTGGAAGCCGGAAGGCTGGCCGGGTACCGAAGTCGGCTGGGGTCTCGTTCGTGATGCATGGGGCAGGGGCTATGCGACCGAAGGCGCGATGCGCCGCGATCGACTGGGCGTTCGCGAATCTCGGCTGGACCGAAGTGATCCATTACGATCGCGCCGGACAATATCGCCTCGCAGGGGGTCGCGACCAAGCTCGGTTCGGCCAATCTGCGGCCGGGCACATTGCCGCCGCCATTCGAGCAGGTGCCGCATCGACATCTGGGGCCAGACCCGCGAGGAATGGTTCGCGCGGCGCAAACGCGGAGACTCGAAATGATCACCGTCTACGGCTACTCGCCATCCGGCAACTGCCACAAGCTGCGCATGCTGCTCGGTCACCTCGGTCGCGACTATCGCTGGATCGAAACCGACAGCGCACACGGTGCGACGCGCACGCCGGACTATCTCGCGAAGAATCCGAACGGCAGGGTGCCGATGATCGAAACCGACGACGGCCGCCGCATGGTCGAGTCGAACGCGATCCTGTGCTGGCTCGCCGATGGCACGAAGTATTTCGCCGGCGATGCGTGGCAACGCGCGCAGACCTTGAGCTGGATGTTCTTCGAGCAGTACAGCCACGAACCGTACATCGCGGTCGCGCGCTTCATCTGCGGCTGGACGCCGATCGATTCGCCGCGCCGTGCCGACCTGCCGAAACTGCGCGAGCGCGGTCATCAGGCGCTTGCGGTGATGGAGAAGCACCTGGTGGCGAACGCATGGTTCAGCAGCGGCGAGCTATGGCATTGCCGACATCGCGCTGTTCGGCTACACGCATTGCGCCGCCGACGGCGGCTTCGACCTGGCCGCGTATCCGGCCGTCTGCGGCTGGCTCGACCGCGTGCGTGCAGAGCCGGGTTTCATTGCGATGCCGCCGATCGCCAGCGGAGAACGCGGTGCTGATCGCACAGTCCAGGTGATTCGATCCGATTTGGGCCGTTGTGAACGACAACGGCTCGTTCGTCCTGAGCCTAGCGCCGAAGGCGCAAAGTCGAAGGACATCCTCCCATGACGCGTCCTTCGACTTCGGCGCTGTGCGCCTACGCTCAGGACGAACGGTGACATGATGACAAACGCCAATCCAACCCCGATCGCCGCCCGCCACAAGAACGTCAACCGCGCCGAAGTCTGCGACCAGAACTTCATCGAATTCGTGCAGAACTGGGGCGGCACGCCGCATCGTGCGCCGCAGGCGCACGATGCCGTACTGCTCGGCAGCCTGTGCAGCGCGCGCGATTTTCTGCGACCTGTTCGAGTCGCAGCTGATCTCGCGCCATCTCGACCTGATGGCGCGCGTGCTGCGCGTGCAGAACAAGGTGTTCTACACGATCGGCTCAAGTGGTCATGAAGGCAATGCGATGGTCGCGCGGCTGACCCGGCACACCGATCCGGCGTTCCTGCACTACCGCAGCGGGGCGTTCATGGCCGAACGGTTCCGCAAGCTGCCGGGCATGGATCCGATCATGGATTCGGCGTTGAGCTTCGCCGCGAGCAAGGACGATCCGGCCTCGGGCGGTCGCCACAAGGTCTGGGGTTCCAAGCCGTTGTGGGTGCTGCCGCAGACTTCGACGATCGCCTCGCATCTGCCGAAGGCGCTCGGCACTGCGGTCGCGATCGAGCAGGCCAGGCGCATCCAGCACACGTTGCCGATTCCCGAGGATTCGATCGCGATCTGCTCGTTCGGCGACGCGTCGTCGAACCATGCGACCGCGCAAACCGCGTTCAACGCCGCGCAATGGACCGCCTACCAGAAGACTGCCGGCGCCCGTGCTGTTCGTCTGCGAGGACAACGGCATCGGCATCTCGGTGAAGACGCCGGGCGGCTGGATCGCGAACGCGTTCAAGCATCGCGACGGCCTCGACTATTTCTACGCGGACGGACTTGATCTCGCCGAGCGGCTACGAGCAGGTCGCGCGCGCGGTCCATCATTGCCGCACGACGCGTCGCCCGACCTTCCTGCACCTGCACACGACGCGGATCATGGGCCACGCCGGAACCGACTTCGAGATCGAGTGGCGCAAGCTCGAGGAGCTGGTGACTGGTCGAGGCGACTGATCCGCTGCTGCGCTCCGCCGCGATCGCGCTCGAGTCCGGCCTGTACACGAAGGAATCGCTGCTCGCGAAGTACGAGGCCATCCGCAAGCAGTGCTTCGCGGCCGCCGACGAGGCCGATCGCCGGCCGAAGTTGACCGCACTCGCCGACGTGATCGCCCCGCTCGCGCCGTACACGCCGGACAAGGTCATGGCCGAAGCGCGGCGCGCGGACTATCGCCGACAAGCGCGCTCGCGGTATTCGGCGCGCGAGCAAGCTGCCCGAGACGCAGCCGCCGCGGCATCTGGCGATCCAGATCAATCAACGCGCTGCACGACCTGTTCTGCAAGTATCCGGAGACCTTGCTGTTCGGCGAGGACGTTGCGCAGAAGGGCGGCGTCTATACGGTCACGAAGGGACTGCACAAGGCGTTCAAGAACGCACGCGTGTTCAACACGCTGCTCGACGAGACGATGATCCTCGGTCTCGCCCAGGGCTACGCGAACATGGGCATGCTGCCGATCCCGGAGATCCAGTACCTCGCGTATTTCCACAATGCCTGCGACCAGATCCGCGGCGAGGCCGCGTCGCTGCAGTTCTTCTCGAACAACCAGTACAAGAACCCGATGGTCGTGCGGATCGCCGGCCTCGGCTACCAGCGCGGTTTCGGCGGACATTTCCACAACGACAACTCGATCACCGCGCTGCGCGACATTCCCGGTCTGGTCGTCGGCTGTGCGAGCCGTGGCGACGATGCGGCGACGATGCTGCGCACGCTTGGCTGCGCTCGCGAAGGTCGATGGCCGCGTCTCCATTTTCCTTGAACCGATCGCGCTGTACATGACCAAGGATCTGTACGAAGCCGGCGACGGCCAGTGGCTGACCGCGTATCCGCCATTGGATCAGGCGATGCCGCTCGGTGAAGGTCGCGTCTACAACGACGGCGCAGACGACCTGGTGATCTTCACCTACGGCAACGGCGTGCCGATGAGCCTGCGCGCGGCGCGCGAGATCGAAGCGACGCTCGGCTGGAAGGTACGCACGGTCGATCTTCGCTGGCTGGTCCCGCTCAACGACGCATTCATCGGGGCGCAGGCGAAGACCGCCAAACGCATCCTCGTCGTCGACGAAGGCCGTCATTCCGCGGGCGTTGGCGAAGGCGTCATCACCGCAATCGTCGAGGCCGGGCACGGCGCGACGCCGCTGCGGCGCGTGGTCGGTATCGACACCTACACGCCACTGGCCGGCGCGGCATTCCTCGTGCTGCCCGGTGAAGCCGACATCGTCGTCGCCGCACAGACGCTCGCGTAGGCCGGCCGCGCTCGCGCGCGGGGCTCCGGCGGTGACACTTGGGAAAGCCGGCCGCGCGAGCGCGTCTGGCCTACACGCATGCGCGGGATTGACCTATGATCCGGGCACGATGACCGAACGCCACGCCCTAACGATCCTGTTCGCCGATGTCTCCGGCAGCACCCGGCTGTTCGAGACGCGCGGCGACGAGATCGCGCGCCGCTTGATCGCGAGCGTGCTGGGCGCGCTTGCCGAGGTCACCGCGCGCCACGGCGGTCGTGTGATCAAGACGATCGGCGACGAGATCATGTGCACGTTCCCGGGCGCGCTGCAGGGCTTGCTCGCCGCGACCGACATGCAGCGCCGGATCAAGAACGACGCCGAGTTCCAGCTCGACAACATTGCGATCCGTATCGGCCTGCATCACGGCGATGCGTTGGTCGAGGACGGCGACGTATTCGGCGACGCGGTCAATACCGCGGCGAGAATGGCCGACAAGACGCTGGCGCGACGCGACCAGATCGTCGCAACCGCCAGCACTGCGCGCGGCATCACCAGTGCGGCGGGTCTGCGCGTGCGTTCGCTCGGCACCGCGCGCGTGCTTGGCAAATCGGCGCCGATCGAGATCGTCGACGTGCTCTGGCAGGAGGATCTGGCCAATGTCACGACGGTTCAGCGGATTGCGCGCTCCACCGAAGCGAGCGCAGGCGCGCGATTGACATTGCGTTACAAGAGCCAGATGTTCCAGATCGATGAAGGGACGCCGTTTGCGGTTGGTCGCGATCCTGCCAGCAACCTGACCGTCGAGACCGAATTCGTTTCGCGCAATCACGCGTTGATCGAGTGGAAGCGTGGTTATTTCATGCTGGCCGATCGTTCGACCAACGGAACCTGGCTGAAGATCGGCGACGACCAGGAACTGCTCGTGCATCGCGACGAGACGCATCTGCGCAGGTCCGGTTCGATCAGCCTCGGCAAGGCGCATGAACTCGACGAGGCGGATCTCGTCTACTTCTCGTGCACGGATACGTAGCCCGAAGTTACCGGACGATGCCACGCGATTGAGTGGACGGCGGCGCGCCGGCAGTCAGCTCGCGTTGCGCAGCGTCAGGTTGATCCGCTGTGCACCAAGCAATGCGTGATGCCCGTCCTTGAGCGGCAGCACGCCATGGAAACGCATTCGCGCGGGGCCGCCCCAGACCACGACATCGCCATGCTGCAGTGGAACGCGCTGTTGCCGGTCGGTGCGCGCTTCGCCGCCGAACAGGAAAGCGGCCGGCAATCCGAGCGACACTGAAACGATCGGTGCGCCATAGTTGCGCTCGTCCTTGTCCTGATGCAGGGTCAACCGGGCCCCGGGCTCGTAGCGGTTGATCAGGCAGGCATCGGGCACGAAATCGACAAAGCCGGCGGCCGTGGCCGCGTGTTTGGCAATATCCGCGAACACGCCCGGCATCGCCGGCCACGGCTTTGCGCTCAGCGGATCGTTGCGCTCGTAGCGATAGCCGCGGCGATCGGTGAGCCAGCCGAGCTCGCCGCAGTTGGTCATCGCGACCGACATGCGCAAGCCGCCCGGCGTCAGCATGTGCCGGAATGGCGCCGCCATGGTGATTTCCTCAACGGCAGCCAGCAATGCGGTTTCCCTGTTCAATGCGAATCCGCGCAGCCACCATGCGCCCGGCGCGAGTTGTTCGCGTTCGGTGACGACCGGTTCGGCAGTCGTGAACAAATCCGGTGTTGCCACGTTCCGCGCATTCATGCGTCCGCCTCGCGCGTGAGCAATGCACGCTTGCGCTCGACACCCCAGCGGTAGCCCGACAGCGTGCCGTCGTGGCGCACTACGCGATGGCAGGGGATCGCGACTGCGAGGTTGTTCGCTGCGCAGGCGCCGGCGACCGCGCGCACGGATTTCGGTGCGTCGATGCGTGCCGCAATCTCGCTGTAGCTCGCGGTTGATCCGGTGGGGATTTCACGCAGCGCCTGCCAGACGCGTTGCTGGAACGCGGTGCCTCGCACGTCGAGCGGCAGATCCAGACCGATGCCGGGCGCTTCGATGAAACCTACGACTTGCGCGACAAGCTGTTCGAACGATGCATCGGCGCCGATCAATTCGGCTTTCGGGAACTGGTCCTGCAGGTCGCGCACGAGTGCGTCCGGATCGTCACCGAGCAGGATCGTACAGATGCCGCGATCGGTCGTCGCGACAAGGATCGCGCCGAGCGAGCATTCGCCGACCGCGAAACGAATCGCGATATCCGCGCCGCCTGCACGCCAGCGCGAGGGCGTCATTCCGAGCAGCGCGCCGGATTCGGCGTAGAAGCGCCCGTTCGAGTTGTAGCCGGCGTCGTAGATCGCGTCGGTTACGCTGCCGCTGTGTGCGAGTTGGTCACGAATGCGCCGCGCACGGTGCGCGCTTGCGTACGCTTTCGGGGTGAGTCCGGTGATCGCCTTGAACACACGATGGAAGTGATATGGGCTGATGCCTGCCCGCGCGGCCAACGTTTCGAGGTTTGGCGCCTGCTCGGCCTGTTCGATCGATCGGCACGCTTGCGCAATCTTCGCGGCATGCTGTTCGAGCAGGCTCGGCTGATCGGGTTTGCAGCGCTGGCACGGGCGGAATCCCGCGCTCTCGGCGTCCGCATGCGTGGCATGGAACTGGATGTTTTCAGGGTGCGCACGGCGCGCTGCGCAGGAAGGTCGGCAGTACACGCCGGTGGTCCGCACCGAGTAGTAGAACGTTCCATCCATGCGCGCGTCGCGCGCGACGATCGATGCCCAGCGCGGGTCGTGTTCGATGATGGTGGCGTGTTGGCGGATGGCTGCTGACGTGTTCATGGTGGTACCCGAAGATTGCATGATCCGGCGTGCATTCTGTGCCGCCGTGTCGCGTCGGGCACTCCGGGTCTTGCGGTCGAATTCCGATTGCAGCGCGATGCGCGGAAGGCGGACTGGAACAATCTGCGGCCATCCGCGGGGCGGCGCAAGAGCATCGTGCCTTCCGACGCTCTTGTAGGAGCGGCGCAGCCGCGACAATGCCAGCCGTCGCAACATGGGTCGCGCTTGCAGCGCTCCTACGAGAGCGCAGGGGGCGCGCGCTGCCGGACGGGCACGCCGGTAAAGACGACCTCAGCCAGCGTCGAATCCGTTCTTGAAGATGCTGTCGAAATTCGCCGGCGGCAAGTCGGTGCCCTGGAAGATGCCCAGCGGCGTGTAGTTCGCGTAACCCGGAAACGCGTAGTAGATGTTCGGGTTGCCCATGCGCCGGATCAACGCCTCGGAGATGATCTGGCGGTAATCGGTGCTGACCGCAACGTCGTTGCCTTCGTACAGCTGGCCACTGGCAAGGCCGGCAAAGCTGCCGTAGACATGGCCGCCGTTGACCGCGCCGCCGAGTGCCAGCATCACGTTTCCGTAGCCGTGATCGGTGCCGCCGTTGGAATTTTCCTGCACGCGGCGACCGAACTCGCTGACCACGATCACGTTGACGTGGTTCATGTAGTTGCCGTTCGGATCGCTGGCGAGGTCGGTGTAGAACGCGCCGAGGCCGTCGGAAAGGCTCGACACCTGATTGCCGAACCAGTCGTAGCTCTGCGTCGGATTGCCCTGGCCCACATGTGTATCCCAGTTGCCGAGGTCGATCGTGACCGCGCGCAGGCCGACGTTCTTCTTGATCAGTTGTGCGACGTTGCGCAGTTGCGAGCCGAAGCCGCCGTTGTATTGCAGGGAATAATTCGCACCGCCAGCGGGTTGATAGCCATTCGGATGGTTCGTCGCATCGTAGGGATTGAAATCGATCGGACGCAGCAGCGCGAGTGAGCCAAGCGTGTCCGCGCCGGCACGCTCGAGTAAAGTCGAGTTGCCGTTCCACAACGCGTTCATGCGCGATACGCCGCCAGCAAGGCCATGCGCCGGATCGTCGTCCTGCCATGACCAGTGGAAGGTGTCGAGGCGGAAGTCCGAGCCGCTGTTCATCGTGATCGCATCGGTGCTGCCGAGCAGGCTGCTAGCGGTGATGCTGCCCATCGACGTCGCCGGCAACGGCACCGTTGCCGGCAGGCCACCGCTGGCCAGATGCCGGGTCAGCCAGCCGATGTTGCTGCCGGTGCCGCCGCCGAAACCGAATTCGAGATTCGATTGCGCCTCGAAATGGCTGCGCACGACCGGGTTCGGTTGCAGCTGCCCGGCACCGACGATGGCGGCCAGATGATTCGACTGGAACAGGTCGCGCAGCGCGGTGGCGCGTGGATGCAACGCCCATTGGGTGCCGTTCAAGGCGAGCGCGGCACCGGTGCCGGAGGTGGGCACGCGCGTGTTGGTGCGGTTGATCTCGTAGTCCGCGCGATACGGACTGTTCGCGCCCGGCGGCAGCAGGCTGAGTCCATCCATTGCACCGCGCAGGAACACGATGACGAGGGTGTCGTTGGTCGCGCTCGCCTGAACCAGCGGCGCGGGAGCGATGTACGCCAGCGCAGGGCTGCTGGCGCCGCCGGCGAGGGTAGCGACGCAGCAACCCTTGAGAAAATCGCGTCGGTCGAGTTGGGTCATGGCGCGGTCTCCTAGCGACGCAGGAATTCGGGGCTGCACAGGATCAGGCCGATCGCGACACGCAGGCGCGCGATCGTGTAGTGCTGGGACAAGGTGTTGGCCGGATTGAGGTGCCACACGCCTGTGCGTTGCGCGACGCCGTTGCTGAGCGTGTCGGTGACCATGTCGATCGGTGCGGTCGCGGCGGCTTCCTGGCGAAAGAAGTCGACGACCGTGGTCTGGGTCGGTTCGGGTCGATAACCGAGGATGCGGTCGCACCAGTAGCCGATGATGTTCGCGGCGGTGCGGTCGGCGACGTTCGGGAATTTCGCCAACGTCTGGCCTTGCACGTCGATCAGGAACGGATTGGCATTGTTGTAGCTTTCGCCCTGATGCATTTCGAGCAGGCGCGGCAGCAGCTTCAAGGTCATGCCGAGCGCGCCGGTGCTCGACCATGCGGTCTGGTTGTCCGGATAGCCGTTCGGCGCGGGCCAGTAGAACAGGCGATGTCCAGCCGCTTGCAGGCGACTGAGAAATTCCTCAGTCGGTGTGTAGGTCGCGGTGTTGTCCGGGACAAAGGTGAAATCCGCCCCCGTCGCGCGCAACGCGCTGACCGCTGACGACGCGGGGCGCTTCATCTTGTTGCCCCAGCCGGTCTTGAACTCGCTCGACTGCAGGATAGCCTGCAATGCCTGCGCAATCTGGTCCGGCGCCTGCCACTGGGTCTGGAAGATCGTCGCAACGCTCTGCACCAGCGCCGTGGATGCGTTGTCGCCGACGAATCGGCGGCACAGTTTTCCGGACACGAAATGCGCGGTGCCAGGGTGCTGGGCGAGCATGTTGAACAGGGTGGTGCCGTCGCCCTGCGCGCCGCCGGCCGAGAAATTGCGATGCAGCACGCGTTTGACGCCGGCATCGTGCAGCGCGTTGACGTACTCGAACGACCCGCCGTTCGGATCGTTGCGCGTTTCCCACGTGCTTTGTGAAATCGTCCAGCCGGTCAGCACGCGCGCGGCTTCGTAGACGTCGTCGTCGACGTATTGCAGGCGTTCGATCTTGCCATCCCACGCGACGAAGGTAGGCAGCGAGGGATCGTTGTCCGGATCGTCGATGATGCCGGCATAGTTCTCCGCGCCGAGCGTGTGCAACTCGTGCAGCTCGCGCGCGTAGTTCTCATTCGGGTGGCCGGTGAAGCTCGCGTACAGATCCAGCATGTACATCATCGATGCCGATTCGCCGACCGCCTGCAACATCGTGCGGAAATTGCCGAACACATTCGGGCGGATCGCGTCGCGGTCGAACGCCGGGAACATCGGGCCGCCGTCGTAATCCCAGCCGAATACGCTGAAGTGGTCGTGCCAGAAATCGACCAGCACCTCATAGAGCTGGCGCTGGCTGTAGGTTTGCCGGATCAGCGTCGCGCATTCGCTTTCCGCGACCGGCAGCATGCGGTTGAAGTAGTTTGTGTCGGCGTGATGATCGGTCCAGAGCTGGTTCGGACTCTTGCCGAGCGTCGTGAAGCCGGCGCTGACGATGCGGCTGTCACAGGCGCTGTCGACGATGTTCGCCGGAGCTAGCTGTCTGGCGAGCCACGCTTGCCAGCGCGCATCGTCGGTCGAGCCGAGCGCATTGAACGCGGCGAGATCCGTCTGCGTGAAGCCGAACGTGGCGCGGGTCAGCCAGCGTACGGCCGCGGGCGGGCTCGCCGACGCGGCCAGACTCGTTGGCAAATCGGGATCGCGCACACCGGTGCGGCCCGGCCGCCGCAGCGCGAGCGCAGGATCGGTGACGTTCGCGCCGGCGCTTGCAAACAGAGCGATGAAAAGCCGTCGGCGTGAAGCGACGAACGCGACGTTGGCGGGGCTGGCAGACATGGATTCGGCTCCGGTGCTCGATGCCGCGACGGCCCTCGGTTCGCGCGATGCGCGTGCTACGGACTCGTCGAATGGCGAGGTCCGGATTAGTCCACAACGCGCGCGCGCGTGCTGTGACCTTGCGCGCTAAATCCCGCGGGTGCGGATCAGACGCCCGTGCCCGTTGGCCCGGCAGTTGCAAGCGGGCGAGCGCAGTAGTCGCGCCGGAATCTTCACGAAGCCATTTCGCTTCGCGAGTTCGCAACCTTTTGACACCTTGCGGGTACTAACGGGGCGGCGGAAGTCAAGGCGGTGGTGGTGTGTCCCCCGTCCGGATACTTGCGTCGCGGCCAATCCTGGCAAACGCGACCCTTCCGCTCGCCCGCGCGCCGCTGCGAGCAACCGCTTTCTATGGTCGCGATCCGCGGCAACGCGAATTCTCCTTCCACGCCTGAGGATGAATGATCATGAAAACCGCCACCCTTCGATCGTCCCGTTCAGATTCCCCCTGCGCCACCCGCCATGCTCGACCGGGCGCGCAAACGCTCGCAATCTTGCTTGGCCTTCTGCTTGCGACAACCGTCTCTGCCGTGGCCTCGGGCCACGACACCGGCACGGATGATGCGTTCCTGCCGAGTCCGGCGCGGGGTGTTTCGACGGTTCCCTCCAACGGAGACGCCAACCCCTATGGGGTCGCGTTCGTCGAACACGACTTCGCGGCGGGATCGGGGCCGCTCAAGACCGGCGACATTCTCGTGTCGAACTTCAACAACGCCATGGGACAGCAAGGCACCGGAACGACCATCGTGGATGTCCCGAAAGCCGGCGGCCCGGCGACCCCGTTTTTCCAGGGCACGGCACCACTCGGCCTCACGACCGCGCTCGGCCTTCTGCACAAGGGCTTCGTCGTCGTGGGAAATGGGCCGACAGTGGATGGCACGGCGGCGACCGCTTCACCCGGTTCGCTGCTCGTGATCGACAACAAAGGCGACCTGATCCAGACCATAGTCGACGCGAATATCCAGTATCCCTGGGACATGGCCCTCGTCGATCTCGGCGACCACGCGACCGCCTTCGTCTCGAATGCGCTGAGTGGAACCGTCGTCCGGCTAGAGTTCAAGGTGGGCAGCTCCGGCCTGACCTTGCAGAAATCCACGGTGATCGGCTCCGGCTACATGCACCGCGCAGACCCGGCGGCCCTGTTCGTGGCACCGACCGGTCTCGTCTACGACAATCACCGCAACATCCTCTATGTCGCTTCGACGGAAGACAACGAGGTTTTCGCGATCCGTGATGCGGCTACGCGCAAGACGGATGGTGGCACTGGAAAGGTGATCTACCAGGACAGCGTCCACCTGCATGGCCCGCTCGCGATGGCGATGGCGCCGAACGGCCATTTGCTGGCGTCCAACAGCGATGTGATCAACGGTGATGTCAATCAGCCGAGCGAGATCGTCGAGTTCACGATTGGCGGGAAATTCGTGAAGCAGCTGTCCGTCGATCCGGCCCAGGGCGGTTCATTCGGATTGGCAGTGGATGTGAACGGGGATGTCGCGACGTTCGCGGCGGTCGATGACAACACCGCTTCACTCACGATCTGGCAGCTCAATCTGCCGTAACCACACTCATCGCAGGTCGATCATCGGCATGCGGAGGAAGAAGGCCCGCCAGCGTGCGGGCCTTCTTCCAGCGTCGGCGGCCCGTGAATCGGCTCGCGCAGAGCGCATGGCGAACGCGAGCGGTGCTGCGCGGATCAGACGACCAGCGGTTCGGTCTCCAGTTCGACACCGAAGCGTGCGCGGACTTCGGCGCAGATGCGTTCGGCCAGTGCGTGGATCTGCGCGCCGCTGGCGGCGCCGTGGTTCACCAGGACCAGCGCGTGCTGTTCGGAAACCGCGGCATCGCCTTCGCGCAGGCCCTTGAGTCCGCAGGCTTCGATGAGCCACGCGGCGGACAGCTTGCGACGCGCGTCGCCGGCCGGCCAGTTCGGCAGCCTCGGATGCTGCTGGCAGCAGTGCGTCGGCCAGCAGCGGCATCGACCAGTGGATTCTTGAAGAAACTGCCGGCGTTGCCGATCAGCGCCGGATTGGGCAGCTTGCGCGTGCGGATGCGTGCGATCGCCTCGGCGACGCCGAGTGGCGTCGGTTCGCGCGATACCAAGCGTGCCGAAGTTCTTCGCGCACGCCGGCGTAGTCGATGCGCAACGCGTGCCTGCGCGGCAATCGGAATTCGACCGCCGTGACGACGTAGCGGTCGCGGGTCGCGCTTGAACAGCGAATCGCGATAGCCGAACGCGCAGTCCGCATTGTCGATGCGCAGCAGCTTGCCGTTCGTCGCGATCCCAGGCTTCGACCGCGACGATGAATTCGCGGACCTCGACGCCGTAGGCGCCGATGTTCTGGATCGGCGCGGCGCCGACCGTGCCGGGGATCAGCACGAGATTTTCGAGTCCGGCGAAGCCGCGGCCGAGCGACCAGTGCACGAAGTCGTTCCAGTTCTCGCCGGCTTCGACGCGGATGCGCGCGTGTTCGCCGTCGTCATCGAGCAATCGCGATGCCGCGCGCCGCGATCGACAGCACCACGCCCGGCCAGTCGCGCGTGAACAGGATATTGCTGCCTTCGCCGAGCACCAGCAGCGGTTGCGTCTTCAACGCCGCATAGCCGAACAACTCGCCGAGCGCGGATGGCTTGCGCACGTCGACCAGCAGGTTCGCACGCGCCGCGCACGTGGAACGTATTGCGACCCAGCAGCGAGGCGTTCTCGACGATCGTGTAGCCGTCGCCTTCGGCGATCGCGGTCATCAGGATGTTCCCAAGCGAATTCATGCTTTCGTAGGAGCGCACCCTGTGCGCGATAGATGCGAGGTGCGCGACAAATGCACGGTATGGCGATCGCGCACAGAGTGCGCTCCTACAGGAGACATGGGCGGATGTCTCTTGCGGATCGACTCGACGCATTCGCCGATCAGCGCGGGGCCGCGATAGATCATGCGCGGTGTAGAACTGCACCAGCGACGCGCCCGCGTCGATTTTTGCGGCGGCGTCGGCACCGCTGGCAATACCGCCGACGCCGATCAGCGGGATCGCCGTGCCGAGTCGCTGCGACATGCCGCGCAACACCGCGGTGGATTTTGCGAACACGGGCTTGCCTGAAAGACCGCCGGCTTCGTTCGCGAAGGCGTGGCCCGCCACTGGCGCGCGGTCGATCGTCGTGTTCGTGCAGATCACGCCATCGATCTTCGCCGCGCGCAGGACGTCCGCGATCGCGTCCAGTTCGGCTTCGCCCAGGTCCGGCGCGATCTTCAGCAGCATCGGCTTGCGCGCGCCGTGTTTTGCGCCAAGCCGCTCCTGCGCGTCGCGCAGTGTGCCGATGAAGCGCTTCAGCGTTTCCTCTTCCTGCAGGTCGCGCAGGCCCTGCGTATTTGGCGAGGAGATGTTCACGGTCACGTAGCTCGCGCGCGCGTAGACGCGTTCGAGGCAAAAGAGGTAATCGTCGATCGCGCGCTCGTTCGGCGTGTCCTTGTTCTTGCCGATGTTGATGCCGAGCACGCCGCTGAATTTCGCGCGTTCGACGTTGCGCACCAGCGCATCGACGCCGTCGTTGTTGAAGCCGAGCCGGTTGATCACCGCTTCGTGTTCGGGCAGGCGGAACATGCGCGGCTTCGGATTGCCGGGCTGCGCACGCGGCGTGGTCGTGCCGACCTCGATGAATCCGAAACCGAGTGCGGCAAGCGCATCGACATGTGCGCCGTTCTTGTCGAGTCCGGCGGCAAGACCGACCGGATTGTCGAAGCGCAGCCCGAATACCTCGACCGGCAATGGCTTTGCCTTGGCAACCAGCAGCGGATTGAGGCCGGTGCGATATGCCGCCTCGATCGAAGTCAGGGCGAGATCGTGGGCGCGCTCGGCATCGAGGCAGAACAGGAAGGGGCGGGCGAGGGCGTACAAGCTCTGGATCGCGTCAGTGGATATGCGCGGCGAGGAACGCGAGGCCGCCAAAGAACAGGAGGAAGGCGAACACGGCCACGATACACAGCGCCAGATGGATCCAGCCGAGAATCAATCCGGCCACGGCCATGCCATCGCCTTCGATCATCCCTGGCGGCGCACGTCGGATTTCGCCGCGCGCCGAATGTCCGCAGATGACGGCGACAATCGCGCCGATGAACGGTAGTCCGATCCAGCACAGAATCCCGAAAATCAGGCTGACCACGGCGAGCGTGCTGGTACGCGTTTGGGAGATGTTCATGCGGAGGATTCATCCAGCGGCGAGATGCCGCGCAATCGCGCAAGGGTAGTCAGATGCGTGCGGGGGATCAATGCACTTGAGGCCACCCGAATGGCGGTTTGCCTGCGAATGTCGTGGACGATTCCGGACGCCGCACGATCGGAGGCCCCGAATGATTCATTCCATCATGACTCGGAAATCATGCCTCGCTCTGGGCAAGTCGCGGTTTGATGGAAATCGATATTGGAGTAAAGTAAGGAATCCTTTCTAAAGGGATCGCCGCCATGCTCGCCAAGATCACCTCAAAAAACCAGCTCACGCTTCCCAGGAGCGTGACGGAGGCAATCGATCCGACCACGTACTTCGATGTCGAGGTTCGTTCCGGGCAGATCATCCTCACTCCCGTTCGGATCCAGCGTGGCGATGCGGTGCGGGCCAAGCTGGCCGAACTCGCACTGACCGAGGCCGATATTCGCGATGCCGTCGCGTGGGGTCGTTCCGCCGCTTCCGTCGATCGCGCAGCCGAACCGGCGGCAGCGTACCGAGTCGTGTCGCCGCGCAAGCGCACCGCGGCGAAGCGGCCACGCAAGGCGTGACTACGCCACGCCGTCACGCCGCCGGCGCGCCGCGTGTCGTGCTGGATACGAATGTCGTGGTTTCCGCGCTCGTATTCGGCGGCGGCCCGCCTGCGCAGTTGCGCAAACTATGGCAGGGCGGTATCTGCATGCCGCTGGTCAGCACGGTCACCGTGCGCGAGCTGATGCGTGTGCTGGCTTATCCTAAATTCCGGCTCGCGGCGAGCGAACAGGAGGAACTGCTCGCCGATTACCTGCCGTATGCCGAGACGGTGCGGGTTCCCACTCCACCGCCACGTGTGCCCGATTGTCGGGACGCGTTCGATCTGCCGTTCCTGCATCTTGCGGCAGCCGGCAAAGCGGATGCGCTGGTCAGCGGCGATGGCGATTTGCTGGCGCTTGCCGCCGACGTCGGATTCGCGATTCTCACTCCGGCTGCATTCCTGCATAGCGTGGCGGAGCGATGACTTGCGCAGATGGGATGGCAGCGCGCCATCCCATCGTCGCATTCAATCAGAACTCGAACTTGATCCCCTGCGCCAGCGGCAGCGCGTCGGAGTAGTTGATCGTGTTGGTCTGGCGGCGCATGTAGACCTTCCACGCGTCCGAGCCCGATTCGCGGCCGCCGCCGGTTTCCTTCTCGCCGCCGAATGCGCCGCCGATCTCGGCGCCGCTGGTGCCGATGTTGACGTTGGCGATGCCGCAGTCCGAACCGGCCGCCGACAGGTACTGCTCGGCCGCTTTCAGGTTCTGCGTGAAGATCGCCGACGACAAACCCTGCGGCACCGCGTTCTGCAGTTCGATCGCCTGATCGAGCGTCTTGAACGGCATCACGTAGAGGATCGGCGCGAAGGTTTCGGTCTGCACGACTTCGTCGGAATTCTTGAGGCCGGTGACGATCGTCGGCAGCACGAAGTTGCCCTTGCGATCGCTCAGTGCCTTGCCGCCGGTCGCGACCGTGCCGCCGCTGGCCTTGGCCTTCTCGATCGCGGCGAGGTACTGGTCGACCGCGGCCTTGCTGTTGAGCGGACCCATCAGCGTGGTCGCCTGGGTCGGGTCGCCGATCTTGGTTTCGACCTGTTGGTAGGCCTTGACCAGGGTCGCGACCACGTCGTCGTGGATCGCCTCGTGCACGAACACGCGCCGCGTCGAGGTGCAGCGCTGGCCGCAGGTGCCGACCGCGCCGAACACGATCGCCGGGATCGCGAGTTTCATGTCGGCGGTCTGGTCGACGATGATCGCGTTGTTGCCGCCGAGTTCGAGCAGCGAACGGCCCATGCGCTGGGCGACGCGCTCGCCGACGATGCGGCCGACGCGGGTCGAGCCGGTGAAGCTGATCAGCGGAATGCGCTTGTCGTCGACGAAGGTCGATGCGAGCTCGGTGCCGGCGTCGTTGAACAGGAAGAAGATGTCCGGGAAGCCGGCTGCCTTCAGCGCCTCGTTGCAGATCTTCATCGTCGCGATCGCCGACAGCGGCGTCTTCGGCGACGGCTTCCAGATCGTGATGTCGCCGCAGATCGCGGCGAGGAACGAGTTCCACGCCCACACCGCGACCGGGAAGTTGAACGCGCTGATCACGCCGACCAGGCCGAGCGGATGCCATTGCTCGTACATGCGGTGGCCGGGGCGCTCCGAATGCATCGTGTAGCCGTACAGCATGCGCGACTGGCCGACCGCGAAGTCGGCGATGTCGATCATTTCCTGCACTTCGCCGTCGCCTTCCGGCTTGATCTTGCCCATCTCCAGCGCGACCAGGGTCCCAAGCGCATCCTTGTGCTTGCGCAGTGCTTCGCCGCACAGGCGGACCGCTTCGCCGCGACGCGGCGCCGGCGTCGTGCGCCAGATCGAGAACGCCGCCTGTGCGCGCTTGATGATGCGTTTCGTAGTCGCTCGCGCTCGACGCGTGGACTTCGGCGATGACCTCGTTCGTGCTCGGATTGACCGACTGCACGACGCCGGCGTCGGCGGTCTTCGACCACTCGCCGTTGCCGAGGTAGGTGCCGGAATTGGACGGGCCGAGGTCGAGCGCCTTCAGGATCTGGGCGGACATGGAAACTCCAGGATTCAAGGGGGAAAAGTGGCGCCTCGCGGCGCTGAACAGGTGATTGTAGCAGGGCGGCGTATACGGGCCTGCCGCGATGTTCGCATCGCGCCGCGAACGATGCACCGTTCACCGAACGGTGGTTGCGCCATTCACTGCGTGCCCTGTGCAGAGCGTGAAGCATCACCACGAATGGCAGTGGAGCTACTCCTCAGCCGAACTGGAACGCCGACACGAGCTTGCCGAACACGCGGTCGTTCCAGGTGCGCCGGCCGCGATCCGTGCCGGCCGCTCCGGCGACCACCATCAGCGGCAGCAGGTGTTCGGCACGCGGATGGCAGGCGAGTGCGCCTGGCATTTTCTTCCACGCTGCCAGTTGCTCACCCCGCGCATCCGCATCGGCATGTTCGACTGCCGCCGTCAGCGGCGCATCGAACTGTTCCGAGGCCGAAACCGCGGCCTGCGCAGACGAAAAGAACTCGCGCAGGTTGTGGTAGCTCATGCCGCTTCCGACGATAAGCACGCCTTCATCGCGCAGAGGTTCCAGGGCACGCCCGATCGCGAGTTGCGCCTGCGGGTCGAGCCCGGCCTGCAACGAAAGCTGCACGACCGGCACATCGGCATCCGGATACATCAGCAGGAACGGCACGAACACACCGTGGTCGAATCCGCGCTGCGTGTCTTCGTCGGATGCGATGCCGGCGGCGCCGAGCAATTCGCGCACGCGCGCGGCCAGCACGGGCGAGCCCGGCGCGGGATAATCCAGGCGATAGGTGTGCTCTGGGAAACCGTAGTAGTCGAACAACATGCCAGGTCGCGCGCCGCTGTTCACGGTTGGCCGGGTGGCTTCCCAATGCGCGGAAATCACCAGGATGGCCTTTGGTTTGGCGCCGATGGTCGCGGCGATTCCGCGCAGGTAGGCGCCCATCGAATCCCACAGGTGCGGCGCTTCGGCGGGCGGGTCCATGAAGAAGCAGGGGCCACCACCGTGCGGGATGTAGAGGGCGGGGAATCGTTGCTTGGTCGCGGGCATTGTTGAGGGAATTCCGGGATGGGCAGGCCCGATGTGGGGCCTTCATGCGCACCCCGCAAGCGCCCGTGATGGGCCGCGTGCGGTCGAACCGTTACAATCTGCCGCTCGCGTGGCCCCGTAGCTCAGCTGGATAGAGCGCGCCCCTCCTAAGGGCGAGGTCAGAGGTTCAAATCCTCTCGGGGTCGCCAACCTTGCGCGCGATGGGCCGTTTCCTGCCTCGCGGCGACACCCGGACGGACTGGTTCGCGCATGCTGCACGGAAAGAAAATCGTCGTCGTGATGCCCGCGTATCACGCGGAGAAGACACTCGAAGCGTGCTATGCCGCGATCCCGCACGACATCGTCGACAGTGTGTTGCTGGTCGATGATGCCAGCGACGACGCGACCGTCGCGGTCGCGCGGCGGCTCGGTATTGCCACGCACCGGCATCCGGCCAATCGCGGTTACGGCGGCAACCAGAAGACCTGTTACGCACTGGCGCTGGCCGAAGGCGCCGACATCGTGGTGATGCTGCATCCGGACTACCAGTACGAGCCGAAGCTGATTACCGCGATGGCGGCGATGGTTGCGTCGGATGTCTACGACGTGGTGATCGGTTCGCGGATCCTCGGCAACACCGCGATCGCTGGCGGCATGCCGCGTTACAAGTATTTCTTCAACCGCGTGCTGACCGCGCTGGAAAACCTGCTCGTCGGTTCCAAATTGTCGGAATTCCACAGTGGCTATCGCGCGTTCTCGCGCGATGTGCTGGAAACGCTGCCTCTGGCGGCGAATTCCGACGACTTCGTGTTCGACAACCAGATGTTGTTGCAGGCGCTCGCGTTCGGGCATCGCATCGGCGAGATCTCCTGTCCGACGAAATACTTTGCCGACGCCAGCGAGATCAATTTCCGGCGTTCGGTCGTGTACGGATTGGGCGTGTTGCGCACGGCGCTGGTGTACCGGTTGTGGAAGTGGAAATTGCTGCGAACCGCGCTGTTTTCGCGCGATCCCGGACTGCGCTTGCAGGCGATTGACGCCGCAAAGACGGCGTCCGCCGCATGATCGGTGAGAGCGCCGGAAGGCGCGATGCTTTTCGCGAGATCGCGCCTGAATGCGCAGCAAAAGCATCGCGCCTTCCGGCGCTCCCACCAGGCACAACCGCGTGGCCGTGGTTTGCATTGATGCTTGCCGCGATCGGCGTCGGCGTGTTCCTGCGCTGGTACCAGTTGAACACGCAGATGCTGATCGACGACGAATGGCATTCGGTGCGCATGCTGATTCGCGCCGACGCGGATGGAATCGCCGGGCATTTCGGGCTGGCCGACTACTGCATTCCGCTGACGCTGTATTACCGCTGGTTGTACGACCACGCTGCGCTCAGCGAATGGTCGATGCATGTGCCGCTGCTGCTGGCCGGGACTGCGTTGCTCGTTGCTGCGCCATGCCTGCTCCGGAAAACGGTGTCGCTGCCGACGCTGGCGGTATGGGCGGCCCTGCTCGCCATTTCACCGACCCTGGTGTATTTCAGCCGCACCGCGCGACCGTACGCGCTGATCGCGTTGTTCGGGGTGGTTGCGATCATCGCATTCCGGCAGTGGCATCTGCGCCGGGGCGACCGCCGCGTCTGGGCGAGCGTCTACGTCGTCTGCACGTTCCTCGCAGGCTGGGCGCATCTGCTGTCGCTGGTGTTCACGCTCTGGCCGTTCGCGTACTACGGCATCGCCAGTGTGTCCAAGGCGCTGCGTGGCCCGTCGCGCACGCCGGCATTGCGCGCGTTGCTGGCGATGATTGCGCTCGGCCTCGCCACCGTGATTCCGCTCGCGATCGCATTGCTGCCGCCGCTGCTCAACGATTGGGGCGCGATGACCGGCAAGGCTGGCGCGGACAGCGTCACGCTGCAAAGCCTGTATCGCACGGGGCTGATGCAGTTCGGTATCGCCGATGCGTGGCTGGGCGTGCTCATCGCGGTAGTGTTCGGAGTCGGCGTGTGGCGGTCATGGCGACACGATCGCGATTTCACCGGGTTGACACTCAGTGCGGCCGGAGTCGGCATCGTCGTGATCTGCGCCGCGCGCCCGGCATGGATCCAGCACGCGCCGGTGCTGGTGCGCTACTCGGCGCCGATCCTGCCGTTCCTGCTGCTGTTCGTCGCGGAAGGGGCCGCCGGCCTGCTCGAACGCGTGCACCAGCCGCTCGCGGGCGCCGTGCTGGCATCGGTTGGCCTCGCTGGCCTGTTCGTCGCCGGGCCGATGCCGGGCTGGTACTACAACCCGAACCAGTTCATGGATCACGCCATTTTCCAGTTCGACTACGACCCGCGCGCGAATCCGTACGCGACCTTGCTTGAGCTTGGGAAGGTGTCGCCGTTCTGGCTGGATCTGGCGAAAAAGCCGCCGCGCAGCGTGACTGTGATCGAGACTCCGGAGCGCGCGCAATCCAATTTCATGCCCGATCCGTGGCTGCAGAAAATCCACCGGCAGAACGTGAAATTCGCGCTTGCGGCGCCGGTGTGCGGCGTTGGCGACTGGGACGAATATCCATATACGGCGACCGGCGCGCACTTCCGTCGCATCGGCAAACTGGCCGATATTCTCGATGGCGCGACCTGGGGTGCGGACTATCTGGTCATGCATCTGCAGCCGTGGACGCTGCCGCCCGGCAAGGATTTTCCCTGGCCGGTCGCATGGCCGGACATGCCGGCCTGCGTCGCGAAGGTGAGTGCGAAGCTCGGCGCACCGATGTATCGCGACGATCAGCTCGTGGTCTTCGCGCTGTCCGCGAAATCCGGTTCGTCGACCAGCCGGTAGCCGACCCCGATCTCGGTGAGCAGCCAGCGCGGCCGCGCCGGGTCCGCTTCGATCTTGCGGCGCAGCGCGCGCATGTAGATGCGCAGGTACTGCGGCGACTCGACGTGCGCGGCGCCCCAGACCTCGCGCAGCAACTGGCGGTGGGTAATGACCTTGCCGCGGTGGCGCGCGAGCGTGGTCAGCAACTGGTATTCGATCGGGGTGAGGTGGATTTCTTCGTTGGCGCGGACCACCCGGTGCGCGGCGAGATCGATCGAGAGATCGCCGATAAGGATTCGCGCTTCGTCCTGGCCGCCCTCGTGGCGCGCGAGGTGCCGCGCCGCGACGCGCAGCCGCGCGAGCAGCTCGCCAATGCCGAACGGTTTGGTCAGGTAATCGTCGGCGCCGAGATCGAGTGCGGCGACCTTGTCCGATTCGCGGTCGCGTGCGGAC
Source organism: uncultured Gammaproteobacteria bacterium (assembly GCA_963720445.1). Taxonomy (GTDB): domain Bacteria; phylum Pseudomonadota; class Gammaproteobacteria; order Xanthomonadales; family Rhodanobacteraceae; genus Dokdonella_A. The sequence goes on along the minus strand of CAVRFO010000003.1, from coordinate 16,033 downwards.
AGCACCAGCAGCGGTCCCGAGGGCCGGTGTCGGCGTGCTCAGCGGCGCCGCCGAGGCCAATGCGCGGGCTCACGGATACTACGGTCCCCCGCCTCCTGGCTATTACGGCCCACCGCCTGCTCGCTATGACGGTCCACCGCCTCCCGCGCGTGCCGCGGTCGGCGTATCTATCAGCATCGGTCCGCCGGTTCTTCCTGTTTACGAGCAGCCGCTCTGTCCAGGCCCCGGCTACATATGGACGCCAGGCTACTGGGCCTACGGTGAGGATGACTATTACTGGGTACCCGGTACCTGGGTGCTCCCACCTGTCATCGGGCTGCTGTGGACACCAGGCTACTGGGGTTACGATGGTGGTTTCTACGTGTGGCACGCCGGATATTGGGGGCCGCACGTCGGATATTATGGCGGCGTCAATTACGGCTTCGGTTATGGCGGGGTCGGTTACGAGGGCGGATATTGGGATCACGGGGTGTTCTTTTACAACACCGCCGTCACCAAGGTGAACAAGACCGTTATCACGAATGTCTACGCCAAGACCGTCATCAAGAACGAGACGGTGAGGAATGTCAGCTTCAATGGGCCCGGCGGAACTAAAGCTCAACCGACGACTCAAGAGCTTGCTTGGTCTCACGAACAACACACTCGGCCAACCGCGCTGCAACTCAAGCATCAGCAAACCGCAAAGACCGATCGCGCCCTTTTTGCTTCCGTGAACCATGGTACTCCGCCGGTAGTGGCAACAGCCAAGCCTGGGGTGTTCACAAGTGAAACTGGCGAGCCAAAAGGAGTTAAAGGGAAAGACAGGGCGATGGTGGCTACGGGGACAACGAGCCAAACTAGCCTAGACGGGGAGCAGCACCGAACGGACCAGAAAGCTATTCGGCATGGGCCTAGTGGTCCTGGTAGTCCCCTTGCCAGTGAGGAACTCCGCGGCGATGGTCCGCACGGGTCGCAGGGTCCTAATGGTCCCAGTGCAGGACCTGGACCTTATGACGGGCGGCATGGTCCTGGCGGTCCTCATGGCGCTGGGCCAAATGGCCCGGGAGGGCCAAAGGGTGGCACGCCAGTTGCGCAAGGGGGACAACCTGGACAACATCGCAAACCAAATCAGCAGGACCAGGAGAGAAATCAGCACGACCAGGAGAGATAGTGTGGGGCGCGGGATCCATTGTTCTCTCGCGCCATCGTGGCTAGCGACCGTCCAAAGTTCTCGGCATCGGGCGCTGTGAAGCGGAAAGCCCGGCTGCTTCCCCCTAAGAGCACGGTTATCCGAGGGCGCGGTAACCAGCCAATCAGGCTCGCGAACGGTTCCTTCGCTTCGGCCACACGGACGGGATTAACGCCATGGACAGCCCCAAGCGTGGTAGTAACGTTAGGGCCGGTAAGCCCGTCATGCTTGGGCGCTGCAATCCAATCGAAATGATGCGCGGAGACTTTCGGATCCTGCACATGCACGGCGAATGTCGAATGATTCGAGAGGCGCTTAAGCGCGACTGCTGGAGCCACGCTTTGATGACCGACAGAGACGATAAGTCGTGGCCAAGGTGGCTGAAGCGGCTCACTTGAGGGGACAAACCGGAGCAAGACTCCAGGAGGTAGCCAGATTTGCATTCGTGAGGGAAGCCAAGCAAGGGGGCCTCTGACCCGCACCGTTGTTAACTCGAACGGCACACCGACAGCCTTCGCCACCGCAAGGCCTGCGCCAGCATTCCGACGGTGCCGTTCGTAAGAATCCAGGCACAATCGCCTGCAGGCGAAGCATGTTTTTGGTCTTGCATTAAAGGCCCGCGAACGTTCATCTCTTGCGGGGAATTGGCCAGATGGATGGCGGTTACAGCATGATAAGCACGGGGAGCCATGCGATGGAGTCAAAACCGAAGGCCGACCGCAAGTTGGACAACTCAATCATTGACTTTGGAAAACTCCGCGCCGCGACGCTCAATGAGCACCCCTTCAGTTATTTGATCGGTCATAATACGATCAAGCCGGAATGGGAAAACAGACTTATTTCGGACTTTCCGCGCCTCCACAAGGCGGGCAGCTATCCACTTTCCTCGGTCGAAGTTGGAACCGACTTCCGCGGCCTAATCCAGGAGATGTCGAGCCCGGAGTTCAGAGAGGTTGTGGAAGAAAAGTTTTCGCTGAACTTGAGAGATCGACCCACGATATTCACTGTTCGAGGGCGCTGTCGTCTTGCGGATGGAAAAATTCACACCGATACCGCAAGTAAGATCATAACGGTATTGTTGTACATGAATCCAAAATGGGCCGATGAAGGTGGAAAGCTTCGTATTCTAAATGGGGGCACCGACATAAACGATTTTGCAGCTGAAGTTCAGCCAACAATCGGCACGCTACTTATTTTCAAACGGTGTGACTATTCATTTCATGGACACCTTCCTTTCGAAGGGGCGCGGAAGGTCATACAAATGAATTGGGTGACGGAACAGCGTTTTGTAGACCGAGAAGCCAAAAGGCACAGATGGTCAGCCCTGATTAAGGGGCTTCCTTCCCTATGGCAGAGCGTGGCCAACCCAAGCAGGTGATGCTATCGGCGAGTCCGCATCAGTCGCGAACGCTACCGCGATGGCGCCCGGTCCTGGTCCAAAAGCGGGTCTGCTGGGTCGCTTGGACGGGCGCCTAGCAACCTCGCTGCTTTTTTTTGTAAGCCCATTGCTGAGTGCGGCAATCCCAAGACTTACCTGGCTTTTTTTGCCTCTCATTGGCGTCGCATTGATCCTGCCAGCGTTGCGTCATTGCAGCGGATGGCGCGCTCTCCTCACGCCGGATGCATACTGGACCCCATTCTTTTTGCTCGCTTTCTATTTGTTCCTCAACACAACATGGGCCGCCGACCAGCCATTCGCTCTCGGCTCGGCCGCCGTTTTTCTGGGAGTGAGCTTGATCGTTTGCGCTGCCAGCCGATCAGTTGCGTACTTGCCGCAAACGCTGCTCCATCGCGCTGCGCTTGCGTTCGCCATTGGGGCCTTCTTGGGCGCCTTCTATCTGTTGTTTGAGTTGCTGACAGACGCATCGATTGTGCGAATGGCTCTAAACGCAATCGATCTCCTGCAGCGAAACGCGAAGCATATGGTCATTTTTCGCGGCGAGGTGATCGAGGTCAAGCGCTCGATCCTCGACCGTAATGCTGCAATTGTTATGTTTAGTCTGTGGCCGGTGTTGTTGGTCTTGACGAACCTCGAGAGCCGAAGGCGCCAATTGATTCTCGGGAGTGCCTTCTTTGCACTCGCAGCTGTGACTATCCTGCTCTCTGAGCACGACTCATCGAAAGTCGCGCTGATTTTCTCCCCCCTTGTTTTTATTTGTGCATGGTTTTGGCCACGTGCGACCGTTGTTGGCCTCGCAGCTGCCTGGTGTCTGGCATTCATGCTGGTTTTGCCGGCTGTATTTGGTGCATACAAAGCCGAACTGCACATGGCTCAGTGGTTGCCGAGTTCAGCCCGCCATAGAGTCATCATTTGGGAGTATACGGCCGAACGTGTCCCCGATCACCTCTGGCGCGGTATCGGCGCAGCTTCAACCCCAGCACTCAAACCCAAACGGGAAACTGCGGAGAAGCCGGCGGGCTTCAGATTCCCTCGGAGTACGGGGGAACACGCCCATGACTTGTTCCTCCAGACCTGGTACGAGCTCGGTGTAATAGGCGTTATTCTGGTTGCTTACGCCGGAGCGGCTACGGCCATCGGAATTTACCTTTTGCCGTCTGTGGCCGTGCCGTTTGCCTCCGCAGCTTTTTTCGTTTGTGTCGCCATAGAAACCTTTGCGTGGAGCGTGTGGCAAATGTGGCTCATGTGTGCGGTGGGCTTGTTGGTGATCTATCTACAAGTTGCTGCTCAATGTCACGGTCCTCTGCATCGTACCCTAGCGCTGAGATCTGAGCATCAATCCAAACGCATACAAAAAACAACGCAAGTGCGAATGTAAAAAACATGAGGGCCCTTGGCTCTTAGCGTGAGCGTGAACCTGCTTCGGGCTGCATTGCAAAAAATCCGCAGCCTGTTCTGGTGTTTTAAGGCAAGTCATTTATTAGCAACTCCATTAGCAATATTTCTTCCTTTTTCTTATCGCCCTAACCGCCCCCCGGTTTCTTGCCGTTGGTGAATTGAACGCCAGCCTGTGGCTAAATCAACACTGATCTGCCCCAAACGTCGTTACTCTCTCGCTGGGGACTAAAAGTTGTCGAGTGGGTGAGCGCACCGTTAGAGTAGCCAAGGATCTCTACATTGAGGTCGTTGCGCCAAGCGCCACCGAGGTAAAGACTCGATAGAGTGAAGGGAGAAGCAGAGGAAAAGCTCCCCAAACTTTCTGCGCCGTTACAACAGTTGTTCGGATAAGCAACGTTCGGTCCGCTGACCATGGCATTTCGATAACCGCTCGTCGCCAATACCGACAGCCCCGAATTCACATTCCTGGCTGTCGGCGGGATGACTGTCGCAGTTGCGTTCATGGCGTGCATCGACCAATTCAGACCCTGATATCCATTGGCTATTAGATCGCCGGGATTGGGACATCCAGGTAGTGCGAGGCACGGGTCTAGGTCATCGAAAGTGATGAGGGCTGCAGTGGCTGGCGACGGGGCCAGCAGCCAAGCGAAAGTGCCTTGTTATACTGGTCCAGGTGGTGGGCTTTACACTGGCCCAGGCGGTGGTGCGTACACTGGCCCAGGCGGTGGCGCATACTCTGGGCCGGGTGGGCCTTGCTACTCCGGTCCGGGTGGCGGCGCGTACGATCAATGGAACCGACCTTCTCCTTACTGTCAGTAGCGAGCCCGCATAGGTCCCTCTCACTGCCTGTCTCATTCGTGGTCTGAGGGTTGTCGCCTGACATAGGTCAGCCGGGGCAATGGTTCCCGAATTCCCAACAGTTTTTCGACAGTCCGGGCTGGCACGTTCCAGCAAACTATGCGTGCAACGCGTGAAGGTGCGGTTCGCGCGATCAATATTTCTCATTGTGCGATGACTCGATGGAGCGTGATTAGCGACGATATGAACGATGACAAGCTGGCTGGACATAGCTTCGGCGTGGACCAACGGCTATCGGTTTCCATTGTGGAGGCGAAGCCGGGTCAATCGCTCTGGGAGGATGATCCCGAAAAGATTGGCTCGCTGGGGTACTACATGCTCTTCAATGTTTATGTGCCGCGCGATGCGTTCGCTCACTTTTGGAACGCGGCTGACCCTACGGATGGCTCAGCGCCGTATTGGGTTCTCTCCAAAATATTTCCCACAATATTTCGCTGACCCAAGCCATGCACTTCTAATGCGTCGATTCCCGCCACCATGGACCGTTGAAGCCTTAGACGGCGGCTTCAAGGTTGTGGACGCGAACGGACAGGCTATCGCGCCATGGAGTCCGCCTTGCCTCGCTCAATCTGTCACCGGCGAACCGAACTGGTTTGGCCCCGGGGTTCCCTTGAGGAAGCCAAGCTCGATCAGGAGCCAGATCGCGCCGATGATCGGGATAAGCCCAATCAGCACCCACCAGCCGGATTTGTCACGGTCGTGGAAGCGCTTGATGGGGACGATGATGGCGGGGATCAGGTAGAGTAGTGCGAAGATACCGCTGAAAAGGCCGATACCGGCTTCCGGATTGAAGTTGCCGGTCGCCATGTCAACGAATCCCAGCAGGAGTGATCACCGTACCCGGCAGGACGAGCCAGAGCCACCACTGCTTCCTGTTTACGCGGCCTTCGGGCGAGAAATAGAATTTCTTGAAATCCATCGGAGCCCCCTTTCCCCAGCCGGAGCAGCAGTCGCCCTTACCACCGCATCGCGGAGAGATATTTTGCTCCGACTAAATGTAGAACGCGGGCGGCAAGCTTGGGTTCGACCCACCGTTGCCGGATACTTGCGGCATTGCGCATTCAGCCACGGCGCTGTGCTTCGCAAGCCATTTTGGACCGGGCCCCCGCATGTAATGCAACTCAGGTCGATAGTGGGGGGCTATGTTCACGATCTTACAGCCGCGATAAAGCCCACGAGGTTTGGCAGCTATTGCCGGAACCGAAAAGCTAATCACAAGAGCTGCCACGAGGAGGTATTGAGCCATTGTCCGATCTTTCGTTATTCGAATAGTCAACCCGCGACAGGGTCGGGTGTTCCTGGTGATAGACCGTAACAGATCGACTTATGCGTCGGTACTTCCTTTCGGGGGCGGGATATAGTTTCTATTCCACGGTCTGCCCCGGCACCCCCCGCCTAGCGCGCGCGCCCTGACACCGGGATGGGGCCGAGCCGAGGGCGGGCCCGACCGCCCTCCCTGGTGTGCGCAGCGCCTTAGGCGGCGTTGCGTAGCTTTCCAAGCCGCTGACCCAACATTCTCTTGATATTCATGTTGATGTGATACCGCGGCAGGACCGCCGCCGTAAGCTATGGCGGCCGGTCCCTCGCAGATGGGTTGCTCCAAGCCCTCAGGCGATACTTCCTTCACGGAGGCAAAAAAAGGGCTTTGAAAAGGAACTCAATCCCGAACAGCGAAGGGTCATAGTATCTATTCCACCGTATACCCCGGCCCCCACCCCTCCGTTTAACTCAAGCCAATTCATCGTCGATCGGCTCAATGCACTCTTCCGTGTCGTTCTTGACGCTGTTGACCGCGTAGGCCTCAACGAAAAAGTTGCAGCGGGCGACACGCCGGGAGGCTGCGCCCCCCGCTTTGGATCGGTGCCGGAAAGGACAGCAAAAAGCCCCCGCTACAGCAAAAAGCCCCCGCTAATGACGAGGGCTTTTGCTGTCAGGCTAGTAAGCCGGTTAAGGCTCAGTAATAGCCGACGCAAGAATTATAGCGGCTCCACCAGTATGGGCTGCCAGTAATGAGGGCCTGTCGCCGCAGCCACCAGCAGTCGTTATAGGCGTAATAGTCGGGCCAGTAATCCCACACCCACACACCATTGACGAATACCCGATGGCGGTGATGGAAGCGGTCAAAGTCGTGCCCGCGCTCCGCGAAGCGGCGGTGCTCGAACCGCTCGCCGCGATCATGGCGCTCTACGAATCGACCACGATCGCCATGCTCTACAAACCGGCCACGATCGCCATGTTCTACAAACCGGCCACGATCACCGCCCTCTGCGAACCGCGGTCCACCCGTTCTTGGGCCGCCATCCATTCTTCCTCCAGGGCCACCGCCTTCACCGCGGGCCATTGCATGGCCTCCGCCGCCCCCAGCCGCCGCCGTGGCCACCGCCACCGCCATCGCCACCGCTGAAGGCAGCACCGCCGCCGCCGCCGCCGTGGCCGCCACCGCCACCGCCGCCACCGCCTCCACCGCCATGTACGAGGACGATCGCGCTGTCATGGATGGAACCTACAGTGTTCTTTAGGTCAGGCGCGCTACCCGCCTGAGTTGGCCCCAACATCAGTGGGGCTAAAAGCAGGCTGCCCGCGAGGGCAGTGCCGGTGAGTAGTTTTGCACGCATTGAATGTCTCCTTCGAGGAAAGTGAACCTGTTCACCAACCCCATAAGGCAGCAACTAGTTGCTTCGCATGGTTAAAATCGCGAGATCGTGAAGCAGCACCGCACCATTCGCGAGAAACCCGGCTGCCAGGGCGGCAAAACCGGGTCTCCCTCAGCGGATGAGCCGCTGCTTGCAGCAGCCAGCTAGAAGGAGTTGCAACCTCGGCTGCCGACGTTGATTCAACTCACGATAGGATCGGGTGTTCCGAATAGAAAAGGCCGCGCGGCTGGCCTCCTGCTATCGCGCCGCAACCTCATTGCGGAACTCAATCGGACGGTCGATCTGACGCAATGGCTCAAATGTCTGTCCGGTTCCTCGGATCGTCACGTCGCCATAATTGAACGCCCTGCCCATTATGCCCTGATCGACGTCAACACTTTCGATCTTGTCCATGTTGATCTCGACCGTGTGACGCTGAATAAAACCGCGCGCGTAGATCACGCGGCGATCCGTAACCAGCACTTCCGTAGCCCAGCGTTCAAACCACGCTCGCAGAATCATAAGCAATGCAGCAAGCAATGTGATCGCCCCTGCGATCCACCATGCCGCGAACCTGTCTGTCGATAGCGAGACGAGGATGATAGCCGCTCCGAGAATGGCCCACGGCAGCGCCTTGAGGTAAAGGACCCAATGCAAGCTACCTCGGTAGCGTACCGTCTCGCCCGGCAGGCGCCATGGCTCTAATTTGGTGATTGCGTCCATCGCACGGCCTCGGCCCAATGCGTCGGCGACGAGCCGCATAGCTGGAGGCGCCGGCCGAAGCCGACGCCAGGAACACCCGATCCTATCGCGGGTTGTTAAATCAATCGGGCCGAGCAAGGAGGAAAAATGCGCAAGCTAATCACTGCCTTGGTAGCAACCGCCACCGTCATTGCCGGTTCTCTAGTCGGTACGGCCACAGCCACGACGGTAGCAGGGGTCGGAAGTCTGCCGTCTCTAACAAAAAACTCATCACCTGTTGCCAACGTCGCCTGCTGGTGCGGACAGTACCAATGCGCGTGCCGTGGGCCGGTCCGGGGCGCTGTGCGAGGCACAGTCAGAGGCACAGGGATAGCCGCACGAGGCGTCGTCGTGGGCACTGGTGCAGTAGCAAGATCAACTACCACAGTAGCTAGAGGCACTGCACGAGGCGTCGTCGTGGGCACTGGTGCAGTAGCAAGATCAACTACCACAGTAGCTAGAGGCACTGGCAGAGGTGCCTGGTGCATCCTGACACTCGGGCACTGCGGCTCGCCTGTCCCTCCGGGCTACTGACGACAATCCGCACGGCGCGAGCGTGACGGCGGTGACCTCAGTCGGTCTCGCATCTGAGACGATCTTCGTCGCGGCTAGGATGCCCCGAAGTCTGGTCGATTTAGTACGGCAGGCAGCGGCCATACGGACCAAGGTGGTAGCCGTATGGGCACGCGACGCGCGGCGCCACCACGGGTGGGGCCACTACCACGCGCGGCGCCACTGCCACGGGCGGCGCCAACACCGTCCCGTTGCGAATGCAGGTGCCAGTATACGCTCGGTGAAAGCCCCACCCACACCAGTCGCGCACCAGCGTGATATGGGGTGTCCTGGTTTGCGCCCATGCGAACGAAACGGTTAAGGCACGGACGTTGGACGAAAACAACGACACCAGTACGCCACAAGCCAGGATCACAACTAACCTTTTTGACATCGACAAAACTCCTTTACGCCTCGCCGCCCGAAGGGCCGACTTTGCCCGCGCAATCGCAATCGCCTGGGAATTAGAACAGGAAGCCCAACCCACTCTACACTCGATTTCAGTCCACTCGCCACGTCCGCTTTACTCCCAAGAGCAGGTGTTCGTCAGCGCATTGAGCATGTCTGCTATGTGCCAGTTGCAGACATACGTGCCTGTCGTCCCAAACCGCAGTCGCTTGTCAAATCCCAAGGGCGTCTCCAAAAACGGTTGCAGTGTGGCAAATGCCACTGCGCCGATTAAGCAAGGAGTGAGACCCTCACTCAAGTTCGAAATGAGCGATAAGGTCTGCCCCCACTGCAACCGCCCGCTAATGGAAATCGATCACTACGGTGAAGTCTTGGTCGGCTGCATCGATTGCAATCGCTGGGGTCACCCCGGCGACGACAAACTCATCATGGAGCTAATGGACAGCGACTTGGAAGCGCTGAGAGGGAGCGGAGGCGAGAGCGGCTGAAACGACTTCGAGCGTTCTTGGCGTCGGCTTCGACCCTGAGCTTCTTATCAGAGTGTTGCGGCCACGCCACACCAGCAAGCGCGAGGCCGTGCTAACTTTACGGGGCTGGCCTTCTGGACAGAGACCAGCAGATGCCATTTAGACTTCCCGTACTCGGAGCCCCGGTGCCACTGCGCCAGGGCTCTCTTTCTTTGGCGTCGGCTTGTCGCAGCGTCACTTTGTCGAGAGGCGCGAGCTTATGGCCTGAGGCAAGATCGCAGCTCCATAGGAGATCCCCCAGAGATTCTATGGCCCATGATTTGTTCGTAGGGGCGTCGGCTTCGGCCGGCGCTCTTTTTTGCCACTACGACAGCCTCAATCAAGGCACGCAGGCTTGTGATTGCTTATTACGTGAACCGCCAAATTGCGCCGCTGTAGGGCCTCAGGAAAAGTATCAGGGGCGGCGTGGCGGCCGAGGTGCGGAGCCGCTACAGGATGCCTGCTCGATGGCACAAGTTGACAGCTAGTGTGGTGGCGGGGGGCAGGGACAATGCCATCTACCATACAGCTTGCAACACTTCTGCGCTGGAAAAACACCACAGACCATTCCGCAAACCCATGCGCCAGCTCGGTGACAACAGCCTGTCAAGGGAGCCGCTTCGGCATCCGAAGCCAACATTCCAGCAAGCAGGAGCGCGATCACCCCTGTGAGCCCGATAGCTACCTTGCGCATATTAACCTCCCTAAATGAGACGCTCGACCTTGGCGCGTAACGCCAGTCTCAGTGCTCTTCGATATCAGGCATAGGCGGCGGGCCTTGATTGTCTGGCCCGTTATCAGCTCTGGAGGCCGGAAAACACTCAATCGGCAACTGCGGAAACCAGGAGGGGGCCTTAGATGACCAATGGCCCCGCGAATGTCGAAAAGGTGGACCAGAGTTCTTCACAGTCAAGACAACACCCCGCATGTCGCCAGCTTCGTCGTGAAGCAACTGAGTTTTCGAGCCATAAACACCAAGGCCGAAAACAAAAACGGTAATGACCGTTAGCAGGTCTTGTTTCATTTCAATTTCCATTACGCTTCTAGCTGTTAAGATCAACACTGCCCCGGCCATGGACAAGAGTTCCCTCTTTGCATTGTTGCGCTTACGATGGGCCGCAGGTTCAAATCCTGCCGGGGTCACCACTCTCTAGGGTGCGGGTAAACTGCCGGTTAAACAGCTGGAGAGGCGCGACGCGGGCGCACCAATCAAAAATAGGCCGCAACCGCATCGTTGAACCGCGCCGTGCCGCCAAAGGCACGTCGGTCACCCTGGTCCTAAACCAGTACAAGTGTATCGGGTGCAGTCCCGGTAAACACCCCGACACTCGAACGATGACAACTGGTTCAGACGACGACAGTCGCGATATCGTGCGCGACAGGTATTTATGCATTTCTGTTTAGCTGTCTGAGCCGCCGCGAAGGTGTGAGAGGCGAGATCGGCATCGCGCGCATTGAGTGTTCCCGCACTCAATGACAGAAGGAGTGCGAAGAGTACGGAAACAACGGCAAACGACCGCTTGCTACATTTCATGGCTCGGCTCCCTTGTCGAAAAATACGTCGAGTTTTTGCGTGGTACAGCCCGGATGGAATCATCATGACAGGAGTACTACTCGCAACGAAGGGGGCTTGAGCCCTCCGGGGGGAGACCGGCGTCACAGAAAACGGGGCTCCGATGCGTATGAAGCACCTCGGACACCCAAGTCTTTAAACGGGCCATCGATATGACTGATGACGAGCTCGCTGCCATCGTAGCCAAGGCCAGGCTCACCGTAGTTAAGTGATGGGCTATTCGGTGCGGCGTCCACACCGCCGGGGCTTTCTCGTCAATGAGTCCGGCCACGATCCGGGATTGGTTCCGTTAGGTGACGGGGTGCGAGGCCGCGCTTCCGTCGTGCTTCGACCCGTCGAGCAATCTGAACCAAGCCGTCGATATCCTCTAATGACGTTCCTGTAATCCCCTGAAGATCACCATACATGCCAACCGTAGACTCGATCACCCCTCTGATCTGCTCCTCGCGTTTGGCCCGAAGACGCGTCATCGCCTTTCGTTCCCTTTCGAGGTCGGTCTGCATGCTGGAAAACTTCTCGACAATGGCTTCAATTCGTCGACGAAAGCGGGGGCCTGAGAGGTACTGATAGATCAGCTCCAACTCCTCACGCTTTGCATCCACGAGTTCTTGCTGCTTTCGGATCAGCTCGGTTTGAGCCTTTTGCGCCTCAGCTAGTTTGTTGTCGCGTTCTTGGAGCTCGCGCTGTAGGTCAGCAACCTCCTGTGACTTACGTTCAAGGTCTGTCGCCCACCAGCGTCGTGCCTTCTCGGCCTCCTCTGCCGCAATCCTCTCTCGCTCGGTCTCGAGTTCTGGTAGTGAACTGCTGCTCGATTGATTCAACCGCCTTGGCGAGTTCGGCGCGTTTTGCTCCGATTGCGCTTTCGCGTCGGGCGACCTCAGCCTCTTTCTCGGCAATCTTTTTGCGTGTTGCCCGGATCAGTGGATCAGCAAGTGACTCGGTAAGCGTTATCTCGGCCTCGCAGTGTGGACATGTAATGGTTGGTTGGTTCATGCCGAAAATCCCCCCATGCAATGCCTACCTCGACTTGGCCTTGCTATGGCCGCACTCAGGGTAGGCAAAAAGAGTGTACATCCGTCGGTGCCTAGGCGACAGTTACAACTATGGGATGGGGTCCAATAACGACTTCGGAATAGGCGGTCCGAAGGTCCGCTTTGGGTCATTAGCAGACATACTGACAAGTCCGCGTCATGGTCCGTTATTCCCTCCAAGGCGGACATTCGTCAGTGCGGTTGGAACGTCCGCTATGTGCCACAGGCCGACATTCCCATTCGCAGGAGTGCCACGAGCGGCGTGAGCGCATGGACGCGGGCGATTCTCGTCTGTTCAACATGACCCGACGCGAGGTGACTTTCCCCATTTCGGACCTAGGCTGGACTCCCGCGTAAAAGGCTTGGCCAAATCGAGTCTGGCTTTGGTTGAGTGTTTTCGGATGGTTCTGCAGGGGCTGACGGCTTCATGCTACGCGGCCGGTTTGCATTGCCCGTGTAAATCCACCCCTTCGCCGAAGTCGCGGGATCTGTCACCTGTACCCACCTACCCTTACGAGCAACGACATGCAATTTTGTACCTTTAGCGACCACGCGGATTGCCTTTGCTGACGGCGATGGCCCTTGCCGTAGGTTGACGAAGACCGAGGTCTTGACCTCATTCGTGCCAACATTAGCAACTGGGCGTTTAGCCGGTGCGCGACGCTGCGATTGCACAATCCGACGCTCTGCCTGCACAGGCTCTTCTTCTGGCTCCGTTACAGCTGCCGATGGCTTCGCCTCCCGTAGCCCTGGGTCAGGCTGCCCTTCGGGGGACGCATGTGCAACTTGCGCATTTGTAATCTCAGGGGTTACCCCCGAGACAGGCATCCCGAACAGAGCTGGCTGCTGGTTCGCGAGCGCCAATGGGGCATCATTAGTGTCTTCTGCATTTCGCGGCAAAGATTGTGAGGCAGTCGCAACCTGCAGGACGGTTTCGGCATCGGCCACGAGTGTAGCATCGGGCGCCACGAGCTGGATTGTGAGTTTGGCCTGACCGCGCGCGCTACTGGGCAGAACGAGCTGCAGGTCGCCTATTTCGTCCCGTTCCAGCTTCCATCCTGTATCGCCAAAAGGTCGACCCTTAGACAGCGTGCTCCCCTGTGGCAGGCCTGTGATAGCAATGCTGCTATGGGCGGGTACTCCATCCGTACCATCCAGCGCGATCGGCAACGAAATATTCTCGCCGGCTGTGGCTTCGAGGAAGGCCGGCGCCGTCAGGACCGGCGACGGTATAAATGGGCTCTGTTGCGAAATATCCGCCAATGGAGTCACGCCGAGCCAAACAGCCACCCCGAGAGTCGGGAGCACGAGCGCAAGGCTTATAACCGCAACAATGCGTGATTTCGTGAAACGTTTGGCGCCAGAGGATGGCGTTCCCGGGGAAAGCTGCCGGTCACCATGCCTGTTTCCAGATGAGGCTTGAGGAGCGCATCCTTGCGCGGCGGCTCGAAATGCCGTTTCTCTAATGCGCTTGCTTGCTTCCGGCTTCACATTGGAGAAGTTACGAGCTTGTTTGAACGGCATAGCGCGAATCGCTTCAGTCACTGCGAAGCGAGCTAATCTTGCTGAAGCCAGATTGCCGGTAGGACTAGATTTGATCCGACCACTGGTCGAGGAAGCATTTGAGTTGCTGAGCCGATGTTGCAAGGCGACCCCCCCGGCGTAGCGTCCCCTTAAGCTCCTGGGGCACCTCTCTTTTCGGGCGCCCTAGGTCGCGTGACGCTATTTAGCGAACGTCCAGAGCTGTTAAGTTCCTTCGAGGCTGATCCCGAGTGCCCTGACGCCTGACGATGGGGCCGCTCGAATAACCAGGATGACCAGCCCATCGTTCCCAGGTTCAGACACCAGACCCTACGAAATAGTGAGTGTTGGTATGGGTTGGCCCCGTCGATCCCAGAGCCAAACGCCAGAGAAATTACCCGCCCCTTGGGATTCTCGGAGTTCCGTTTACTGTCGGGGCATGCGCTCTGTGGGCTGCTCGCCGAGGAGGTTATCCGCTGCTGGTCAGGAAGACCTGTCGAGTACTCATAAATCGAGATTGGTAAGCACCGGTTGTCACCGTCCGCTTTGCCCCCAAAAGCGGACATTCGTCAGCGCATTGAGCATGTCTGCTTTGTGCCAACAGCAGACATCGGATTGCACCAGCACTGGGTGCCGATAGCAGGGGTGTTCGCGCACCAGAATGCCCTGTCGTTCACTCCTGGAGGCATAGGTCTTAAAATCCGAAGCCGGTCCGTGCAAGATTGTTAGTCAGAGCACCACCCTGACGAATCCGCTTAGCGGATCGCTTCCGCTGGCTTGTGGCGACCTCGTTGCCTTCGGTCTGCGCATCAAAGGCCCCGTTTCTACGGTTAAGCGCGGCTGCCATTCTGACGTCGTGGCCGTAGAGGTCGCCGAAGGTCGAAATTGACCCGTCATCATTCACCCTAAGGGTGAAGTAAGAAATGTAGACCGGGATTTTTTGCTGCAAACCAATGTGGTTGTCACCACTGCCGCGAATGGCCGACGCGACGCGCGCCTCGGTCCACCCCTGATCATGCTTTAGCAGCACAAAGGCAAGCTGATCGGGATTCTGCACACGCATGCAACCATGACTCTCGGCCCGATATGGCTGCCCAAAGTAATTCTTCTCTGTAGTGTCATGCATATATACGTCATGCTTATTGGGGAACACGAATTTAACATGACCAAGCACGTTACCCGGTCCCGGCGGCTGATAGATCTCCATATTGCGAATATCGACGCGGCCCCAATCGATTGAACGAGGATCGACCTCTCTGCCCCCATATTTGATGTGCAGGTTGTGGCGTTCGAATATCGCAGTGCTATAACCTCCGCCGAACAAACCTCCTCCTGAGTTTACCCACGGCAAAATCTCCTCCGTTTTGATGGAGGTGGGGACATTCCACACCGGATTGAAAACGACTTCCTGCATCTCATTGGAAAAGATCGGGGTCTGTTTATCGCGCTTGCCCACTACAACACGGGCGGTATGGATGACCTTGCCCTCGTCTACCACGCGCAACATAAACTCAGGCACGTTGACGTTGACGTAATACGGCCCAAGGTCGTTGGGGAGCCAACGCCAACGCTCCATGTTGACGAGGATCGCGCCGATTTTGCCGTTGTTGGCAGCCGTCTTCTTGCTGTTCCTGTCACTGCCCCGCAGCTCCATTAGCTTACGGCGAAGAGCCTCGAACTGCGGCTGATCGGGTTGAAAACTCCGCAAATACATCGCCGGGTCGGTGCGACTAGCAATCGATTGAATAACCTCAGTAGGATCCGGTAGCGCTAGCGTTGGATCGAGGTTCTCGCTCAAATGCTGCGGATCAATTCGTCCGCCCCGTGCATCGCGCGCATAGTCGAGTACGGCGTAGCTGATTTTGATCTCGGTGTCGGCGAGCCAATCGTTGGCCTTGGTATCGTAGGCATTGAAACCGTCAGGATTCGGAAGGGCATAGTCCGAGGCGCGAAGGCCATAATCGTCAGCCTGCTTAATTTCGGCGATGATGGCGTTGCCCCGCTGGGTGAGGCCATTCTCATCGACCCAAAGCAAGGCTTGGTCGGATACGGCATAGTATTTGACGAGAGCGTCTTGTTCGGCCTTGCGTGCGCTCGATGGCGAGAACCTGGCTTGAAGCCGATCTTCCACGGCAATGCGCACAGATTCAGTTCGCGAAATCAGGCTCGCTGGTCCGTCGGGTTCAGCCGCGAATCGCAGGCAAACTGAATGATGCTGTAGCAATCAGCGCTAAGGCTGCATGGT
>CAVRFO010000002.1:0-2100000 GCA_963720445.1 uncultured Gammaproteobacteria bacterium | reverse complement strand
CATGCAGAACGTCGCCGCGTCGCCGGTCAGCTGGCGCGCCGAGCACTGGATCCTGTGCGGCGTCGCCCTGCTGCTGACCGCTGTTGTCGGTGTCGTGCTGCCGACGTTTGCCAATGCGACGCGCCACGATCCGGCACCAACACCTTACACGACGATGACCCTCGATCTGCCCCAGCTCCCGGCTGGCAGCGAGGCGGATCCGGGTATCGGCGCCTATGGTATCGACGGCGATCAGCCGGATTGGCATATCGTCACGGTCAAGGCAGGCCAGTCGCTATCGGATATCTTCCAGGAAGAAGGCCTCAGTTCCACCGATCTGCAGCGAGCGCTGGATTCGCAGGACGACGCCTCCGCCTTGCGCCGCATCCGGCCGGGTCAGGAATTTGCGTTCGAGCTCGATGGCAGCTCGCTGAAAGCGATGCGCTTCGAGCGCGGTGACGCGACCCGCGTGATCCTGCATTTCAAGCCCGACGGAGTGACCCAGACCGCCGAAGCGCGTGCGGTCGAGCGGCGTACGCATGTCGCGCACGGTGTGGTCACGCGCTCGCTGTTCTATGCAGGCGAACGCGCCGGCATCAGCGACACGATG
Source organism: uncultured Gammaproteobacteria bacterium (assembly GCA_963720445.1). Taxonomy (GTDB): domain Bacteria; phylum Pseudomonadota; class Gammaproteobacteria; order Xanthomonadales; family Rhodanobacteraceae; genus Dokdonella_A. The sequence continues at coordinate 2,099,411 of CAVRFO010000002.1, read as the reverse complement.
GTGCTCAAGCTCGCCAATGCGTTCGGGTACGACATCGACTTCGCCCAGGACCTGCGCGAAGGCGACAGCTTCAGCGTGCTCTACGACGATGTCTACCGCGAAGGCGAGCGCCTGCGCGACGGCGACATCATTGCGGCGACCTTCATCAACCAGGGCAAGCGCTACACCGCAATCCGCTATACCAACGCGGAAGGCGAAACGATGTTCTACAACGAAGCCGGGCGCCCGCTGCGCAAATCCTTCCTGCGCACGCCGGTCGAATTCACGCGGATCTCGTCGGTGTTCTCGACCGGCCGCATGCACCCGATCCTCGGTTACATGCGCGCGCACCAGGGCGTCGACTACGCGGCACCGACCGGCACGCCGATCCGCGCCGCCGGCGACGGCAAGATCACGTTCCGCGGCTGGCGCAACGGCTACGGCAACTTCGTGACGATCCAGCACAACGCGACGATCAGCACCGCCTACGGCCACATGTCGCGCTTCGCCAACGAGAAACGTCGGCGACAGCACGTGCAGCCAGGGCGAAGATCATCGGCTACGTCGGCATGACCGGCCTCGCGACCGGCCCGCACCTGCACTACGAATTCCGCGTCAACGGCATGCACCGCGATCCGCTCAACGTGACCTTGCCGCCCGCCGAGCCGCTGCCGGCGACACAGCTCGCGCAATTCAAGCAGAAGATCGCGCCGATGCTCGCCAAGCTCAAGATCGTCGACGGTATCCAGCTTGCCCGCGCCAACGACTGACCTCAGCGCGTGCTGACGCCGGGCCCGCTCTACCTCGGCCTGATTTCCGGCACCAGCGCCGACGGCATCGACGCCGCGCTGGTGCGTTTCGAGCCACAACTCGAAGTGCTTGCGGCGCGCAGCCGCGCCCTACTCCGAAGCACTGCGCGGACGCGTGCTTGCGCTGGCGACACGCGACGCGACGATTGCGCTGGACGACTTCGGCCGACTCGATGTGGAGCTCGGCGCGCGCCTTCGCCGAACGCCGCACTGGCCCTGCTGCAGGAAGCCGGCATCGAACCCACGGCCGTCGCCGCGATCGGCTCGCACGGCCAGACCGTGTGCCATCGCCCGGGTGGAGCGCATCCGTTCACCCTGCAAATCGGCGATCCGCAGCGTCATCGCCGAGCGCACCGGCATCACCACCATCGCCGACTTCCGCCGCGCCGACGTCGCAGCGGGTGGTCAAGGCGCGCCCTTGCTGCCCGCGTTGCATGCGGCCGTACTCGCGGACCCGCGCGATTCCGCGCGCGATCCTCAACCTCGGCGGCATCGCGAATATCACCGTGCTGACGGCAGGCCACGACGTCCTCGGCTTCGACACCGGCCCGGCCAACTGCCTGCTCGATGCCTGGGCCGCGCGTCACCTCGGCACATCACGCGACGACGGCGGTGCCTGGGCACGCAGCGGCCGCGTCGATCCCGCATTGCTCGCGAGCTGGCTCGCCGAGCCGTATTTCGCGGCGCCGCCGCCGAAAAGCACCGGCCGCGAAGTGTTCCATCTCGACTGGCTCGACGCGCGCCTGCCCCCGGGCCTGGCGGCCGCCGACGTGCAGGCGACCTTGCTCGCATCTCAGCGCGCGCAGCATCGCCGACGCGATCCGCACGCACGCACGCGGCACTCGCGAGGTGCTACGCCTGCGGCGGCGGCGTGCACAACACGGCGCTGATGGACGCATTGCGCGAAGAACTTCCCGGCCTGCACGTCGACACTACCGCCGCACTTGGACTCGATCCCGACTATGTCGAAGCGGTCGGCTTCGCCTGGCTCGCGCGCGCACGTCTCGCCGGTGAGCCCGGCAACCTGCCGTCGGTGACCGGCGCACGCGGGCCGCGCGTGCTCGGCGCGATCTATTCGGCGCGTTGCTGAGTGGGAGTCGGCGACGTCGCACGCCGCATCAGCCAGAGAGTCAATAGCAGCGCCGGCACGCCCATGGCAGCGGTGTACACGAAAAAAGCCGGATATCCCCATGCGTCCACGATGCGTCCCCATTGGCTCGCCAGACTCTTGGCAGGCAGGCTCCAGAGCGTGCCGAACAAGGCGTACTGGGTCGCCGTGTAGGCCACGCTGGTCAGCGACGACATGTAGGCGATGAAAGCCGTCCCGGCAATGCCGTTAGCCACATTGTCCAGCCCCACTACTGCCGCGAGCCAGGCAATATCCGGTGCCGACTTCACGCCGAAGGTCGCGACGTAGCCATAGAATAGATTCGCCGCGCTGAGCAGGATCAGGCCAAGCAACATCGTCGGTAGAAAACCCCAACGCTTCACCAGCCAACCCGCGAGCACCGCTCCGCCGAGCGTGAGCACGACACCGAACGACTTGGACACCACCGCGATCTGATCGAGGGTGTAGCCCATATCAAGGTAGAAAGTATTGGCCGCCACGCCCATCGTCATGTAGCTGAGCCGATAGGTGACTATCAGCATCAGGATGAGAATCGCGAGCCGCGCGCCGATGCGCTGGAAAAAATCCACGAGCGGCAGCACGACCGATGCCGTCAACCATTCAAGCGCGGGCCGGAACGCAGCGATAATCAGGAACAACAGCAGCATCACTTCCACCAGCAGGATCGCGCCGAAGCTCAGATCCGTGACCTGCGTCGATTGCCTGGCCGCCACCAGCGCGTACCGCAGCGCCGCAGCGATCAGCGCCGTTATCGCGATCGCTACGACCACCGTTCGCGGACGCATGCGCGCGATCGTCGCTTGCAGCAATGCCGTATCGACGACTTCCCTACGCGCACCGCTGCCTTCGGGCTCGCGGACCAGCAACGTCGTGACCGGCGCGATCAGCATGGAGGCCGCCATGGTCAGATAGGCTGCTGTCCAGCCGTAACCACTGGCAACGACCAGTGCGCCGGCACCGCTGCAAAGTAATGCGATCGAATACCCGATCTGATAAGCCGCGGCCGTCGAGCCCTGCAACAACGGATCGGCTGATTCGATTCGGTAAGCATCGACCGCGATGTCCTGCGTCGCCCCACAAAAGGCTGTCAGCAACGCAAGAACGGCGATCGACTCAGCACTGCTGGCAGGATCGTGCAGCCCCATCGCGATGAGCCCGATGACAACACCGACCTGGCCGAGCAGCATCCAGCTTCTGCGCTGGCCGAGCGCACCCAACAGCGGAAGGCGCTGCCGATCGACGATCGGCGACCAAAAAAATTTCAGTGAATACGCCAACCCCACTAGGCTGAATAATCCAATGGTCGTGCGGTCAATGCCGGCTTGGCGGAGCCGCAGCGACAAGGTCGTCAGCACCAGCGGAAACGGCAGGCCCGAGCCGAAGCCGAGAAACAACATCGTGCGCACCGCAGGGTTTGAGTAGGCCCCGAACCCGAAGCGTGGCCGCTTCGCAACCTCTGTCACAAGGCGTAATCCACAGCGTAGGGCGCGTGATCGGAAAAGCGCGGCTGCGGATGGATCGCGCAGCGCTTGAGGCGTGAGCGCAACGACGGCGTCGCGAACTGGTAATCGATGCGCCAGCCGACGTCGTTCGCGCGCGCCGCGCCGCGGTTGCTCCACCAGGTGTAGTCCTGGCCTTCCGGGTGCAGCGCGCGGTAGCTGTCGACCCAGCCCGCATCGTCGGCGCACAGGCCGTTCAGCCAGTCGCGCTCGGGCGGCAGGCAGCCGGAGTTCTTCTGGTTCGAACTCCAGTTCTTGATATCGAGTTTGCTGCGCACGATGTTCCAGTCGCCACACAACACGTAGTCGCGGCCGCTGGCGAGCCAGCCGTCGAGGATGGGTTTAAGCCACTCCATCACCTCGAACTTGAAGCCCTGGCGCAGGTCGCCCGAGGATCCGGACGGAATGTAGAACGAGACCACGCTCAGGTTGCCGTAACGCGCCTCGATATAGCGGCCCTCATCGTCGAACGGCGCCCAGCCGAGCGCGGTGCGCACCTCGTCCGGCTCGCGTTTCGAGTAGATCCCGACGCCGCTGTAGCCTTTCTTGGTGATCGCGTCGCGATAGAAGCAGTGGTGGCCATCCGGGCGGAACATCGGATCGGTCAGCTGGTCTTCCTGCGCCTTGGTTTCCTGCAGGCAGACCACGTCGGCCTTCTGCTCGCGCAGCCAGTCGAAGAAACCCTTGGTCGCGGCGGAGCGGATGCCGTTGGCGTTGAAGCTGATGATGCGCATGAGGGCAGGGGACTAGGGGCTAGGGATTAGGGGCCAGGGTGCGACAACCGAACATTGCGGCGACCGACAGTGGCAAAAATCAAGGTTACCCGAAACGACGCGCAGCGCGCTGCCTCCACGATTGCGAACATCGCTCCAGCCGGGCACCCTAACCCCTAACCCCTAACCCCTAACCCCTGCCCCCTAACTCCTAACCCCCATGCTTCCCAGCCAACGCGACTTCCTCGACCTCGCCCTCGCCCGCAACGTGCTGCGCTTCGGCGAGTTCACGCTGAAATCCGGCCGGGTCAGCCCGTACTTCTTCAATGCCGGCCTGTTCGATTCCGGCGCCGCGCTGGCCACGCTCGGCCGCGCCTACGCGGACGCGGTGGTGCGCTCCGGCATCGCGTTCGACATGCTGTTCGGACCGGCCTACAAGGGCATCGTGCTCGCCGCGGTCACCGCGGCCGCGCTCGCCGAGCACCACGGCCGCGATGTCCCGTTCGCATACAACCGCAAGGAGGCGAAGGACCACGGCGAAGGCGGTACGCTGGTCGGCGCACCGCTCACGGGCCGCGTGCTGATCGTCGACGACGTGATCACCGCCGGCACCGCGATCCGCGAATCGCTGGCGATGATCGGCAACGCCGGCGCGACGCCGGCCGGCGTATTGATCGCGCTCGATCGCGAGGAGCGCGGCCTGGGTGCACTGTCGGCGACCCAGGAACTCAGCGCGGAGTACGCGATCCCGACGTTCGCGATCGCGCGCCTGAGCGATCTGCTGAGCTACGCGGCCGACAAACCGGAACTGGCCGAGCACCGGAAACGCCTGACCTCGTATCGGGCGCTTTACGGCGTGTGAAGTCGCACCAAGCGCGATACCACGCCGCTCGCCTATACTCGGCCAGGGAGGAACCTGCCATGCGTTTTTCAGTGCCCCATCTGTTGATTGTCGTGCTGGCCACCGCCGCAAGCGCGAGTGCGTGCGCCGCCGGCAGCGGCAGCGGTGACCACAACCGTTTCAAGTGGCACGACGCGGCAGGCAACCTGCACTACAGCGACGCGCTGCCGCCGGACGCGGCGAAGCTCGGTTATGACGTAGTCAATCCGCAAGGCCTGGTCGTCAAACATGTCGAGCGCGCCAAGACCGCCGCCGAACTCAGCGCTGCGAAAACTGCGCTCGCGAAGACCCAAGCCGAACAAAATGTGGTCGACGCGCATGCACGCGCCGACCAGCAATTGCTCAGCGGCTATCCGGCCGAGAGCGACCTCAAACGCGCGCAGCAACAAAAACTCGAAATGCTCGAGCAGCAGGTCATCGCGGCGCAAATCAGCGTGCGCAGCCAGGAGCAGGCGCTCGCCGAACTGCTCAACCGCGCGGCCGAGGCCGAGCGCAGTGGCAAGGTGGTGTCGGACGCGCAAGCGGCACAACTGGCGAAAGCGCGCAAGCAGGTCGATGCCCAGCGCCTCACACTCGAACATCGCCAGGCCGATCGCGACAACGCAGGCGCACAATTCGAAGCGGAAACCGCTCGCTACCGCGACCTCAAGGCCAAGCTTGCCGAGCAGCCGGCGCAGTAGGGGCGACCAGTGAAGGGTCCTGCGGGAGCACTTTGGCTCACGCTCGTGCGCAAGAAATATCGCGGCTTCCGCCGCTCCCACCGGGCAAGGCCATCCTCTGCCGCCTTTCTGGGGATCAGCGAGGCAGGCCGCGCCGCGTCGCCAGCGCGTACACCACCGGCATCACCAGCAGCACCAGCGGCACCTGCACCAGCAGCCCGGCGATGATCGCGACCGCAAGCGGTTGCTGCATCTGCGAACCACGCCCGATCGCCAGTGCCAACGGGGCCAAAGTCAGGATCGCGGCCAGCGTCGACATCAGGATCGGACGCATCCGGTTGTGACCGGCTTCGAGCAACGCGTCGTGCGTGGGCGCGCGAATCGCCGCGAACTCCGAAAAATAGAAGATCGCGACCTCGGTCACGATGCCGACGATCATCGTCATGCCCATCATCGCGCTGATATTGAGTTCGATGCCGGCCAGCCACAGTCCGATGAACACCGCGGCCAGTGCGAGCAGCGGCATTGCGAGGATCACCAGGGCGGTGCGGAAGCTCTCGTAGAGGAACAGCAATAGCGCGAACACCAGCGCGATCGCCGCGACCAGCACCAGAGTCAATCCCTTGAATGCCTCTTGCTGCTGCGCGTACAGGCCGCCGAGTTCGTAATACATGCCACTCGGCAGCGCGCCGGGTTGGTCGAGCAGTTTCCTGACGTCGGCGACGGTCGAGCCGAGATCGCGCCCGCTGATGCGTCCGGTCACCGCGACCATGCGCTTGAGGTTCTCGCGGGTGATCTGCGGTTGCCCGTGCTGTTCGTGCAGGGTCGCCACGCGCGACAGCGCAAACACGTGGCCGGCGGCGTCACGAATCGGCAGCGCAGCGACCTGTTCGATCTGGGCACGATTCACTGCCGGCACCCAGACGCGCACCCCGACCATCTTCGGCCCCTGCGGCAATTGCGCCACCACGCTGCCGGCCATCGCCGCCGCAACCTGGTCGGCGACGCTTTTCGGGTCGACACCGGCCAGCGCGGCCTTGACCGGATCGACCTGCAGCTCAAGTGCATCGCCGGCCGGACTGATGCCATCGCGAACGCCGACCACGCCATTGACCTTGCCGACCTCGGCCGCGATCCGCTTCGCGACCTGATTCATCTGCACCGGGTTGTCGCCGTACAGCTTGACCTCGATCGGCTGCGGCACCGCGACCAGATCGCCGATCAGGTCTTCCATCAATTGCGCCAGCTCGATGTCGAGACCGTGCACATTCGCCTCGACCTGGCCGCGGATATCGTCCATGACCTCGTCGATCGGCGGCCGCGCGCTGTCTTTCAGGCGGATGAAGAAATCGCCGGTGTTCGCTTCGGTCAGACCGCCGCCGAGCTGCAAGCCGGTGCGCCGGGAATACGTATCCACATACGGATTGGCGCGGATGATCGCCTCGACCTGGGTCAGCAGGCGATCGGTTTCCGCGAGCGAGGTGCCGGGTTCGGAAAGGTAATCGAGGATGAAACCGCCCTCATCCATGGCCGGCATGAAGCCGGTGCCGACCGAACGGTACGCGAGCACGCCGAGCACCAGCAGCGGAACCACGCCGACCAGCACATACAGCGGTTTGCGCAGCAGGAATCCGAGGCCGCGCGCATAGCGCTCGCTCGTCCAGCGACCGACTCGGCCCGGCGGGCGTTCGACCGCATGGCGTTCGTCGATGAAGCGCTCCGCCAGCAGCGGCACCGCGACCGCGGTCAGCACATACGAGATCACCAGACCGCTCGCCATCGTCAGCGACAGCGCCTTGAAGAACGCGCCGGTCACGCCGCTCAGGAACGCGAGCGGCACGAAGATCACGATCGTCGCCGCGCTCGATCCGGTCAGCGGGCGCATGAATTCCAGCGCCGCGGCGGCGATGCGCTCGCGCACGCCGCCCGCGGCGATGGCACCCGACTGCAGGCGCCGCATGATCTGTTCGAGCATCACGATCACGTCGTCGATGATGAGTCCGACCGCGGCGGCCATGCCGCCCAGCGTCATCATGTTGAAACTCATGCCGAGCACGCGCAGCAGCAACACGGTAATCGCCAGCACCGCGGGCACCACGATCAGCGCAACCAGGATCACCCGCGTATTGCGCAAGAACACGAACAATACGAGGCCGGCCAGCGCGATACCGATCAGGATCGCATCGCGCACGCTCACGGCCGCGGCGGTGACGAGCTGGCTCTGGTCGTACCAGGTCGCGATCTCGACGCCCGCCGGCAGGTGTTTGTGGAACTGCGTGAGGCGCACCTTGACGTCGGCGACCATCTGCACGCTGTTCGCCGCCGGCTGCTGGTAAACCTGCAGCAGCACCGCGTCCTGGCCGTCGGCGTTGACCCGAACCCATTGCGGCTGCGCGCTGCGCACCACGTCGGCGACATCACCGACGCGGACGACGCCACCGGCGCCGGCACGTACCACCACGTCGCGCAGCGCGGCGACATCGCCGGGCTGATTGTCGGCGAGCACGAGGAACAATTTGTAGTGATCCTGCAGCCGGCCGAGCGCGGAGATCACCGCGGAATTGCCGACCGCGCGGACCACGTCGTCGATACCCAGATCCTGCGCACGCAGCCGCTGCGGATCGATGTCGACGTGGTATTCCTCGACCGCGCCGCCCTGCACGTTGACCCGCGCGACGCCATCGACGCCGGTCAGCAGTGGCCGTAACTGGTATTGCGCCAGATCGTGCAGTTGCACCGGCGACAGCGTCTTCGAACGCAGGCTGTAGGCGAGGACCGGGAACACGGTCGGGTCCATCCGCCGCGTGGACAGCGTGGTGCCGGCGGGAAGTTCCGGCAGGACCTGCCCGGCCGCGGCATTGACGTCGAGAAACGCGCGGCTCATGTCCGCGCCCCAGTCGAACGTGACCGCGATCTCGGCGCTGCCGCGGCTGGTCGTCGAGCGTACATCGCGCACGCCGCGCACGCGGCGGATCGCTTCCTCCAGCGGCGTGGTCACCTGCAGCACCATCTGGTCGGCCGGCCGATCGCCGGCATCCAGGGTCACCTGCACGCGCGGAAACGAAACATCCGGAAACAGCGAGACCGGCAAACCGAACGCCGCCGCAATGCCGCCGAGCGCGAGGATCAGGCACAGGAACAGCAGCGAACGCCGGTGCGCATGCATCCACAGCGTCGGCGTCATGGCGTGGTCCCGTCCGCCGCCTGCGCGTGTACCGGATCGCCGTCAGCAAGCTCGTAGGCGCCCTCGGTGATGACCGGATCGGCGGCATCGAGCGCGCCGCCAACGCCGATCGTGTCGCCGCCGGGCGAGCGCACCTCGACATCGACGCGACGCGCCTTGCCCTGATGGATCTGCAACACGTAATGGCCCTGCTCGTCGCTGAGCAAGGCAGCGCGCGGCACCGCCCATGCGGTCTGTTGTGCGACCTCGATCTGCGCGCTCAATGCCGCACCCGCGGCCAGCGCGGAATCCTTGCCGGCATCGACATCCGCGAGCACGCCGATCAGATGGCTCTGCGCATCCACCGCGCCGGCGACGTCCGTGACATGGCCTTGCAGCGCTTGCGCACTGCCGCCATATACCGGCGTGACCAGAACCGGCATGCCGGAATGGATCTTCGCAGCCTCCTCGGGAGCCACGCCGAGCTGCGCGGACAACGCGTGCTGTGGCGTGAATTCGACCAGCTTCGCACCGGCCGGCACGCGTTCACCGAGCGCAACCGCGATCGCGGTGACGACGCCATCGGCCGGTGCATCCAGGGTGACCACATCGCGTGCACCGCCGAGCCGCGCCTGCGCGGCAAGGTTCGATTGCGCATCGGCCAGCGCCTTCTGCGCCGCCGCAAGTTGCGCGTTGGTGGCCAGATGTTCCGCATGCAGGCGCTGGTTGCGATCGAGTTCGCCGCGCGCGACATCCAGCGCGCTCTGCGCCTGCTGGTAGGTGCTGCGCGTGGCCGGATCGGTGGCGAGGCGCAGCAGGGTCTGGCCGCGGCTCACGCGCCGGCCGGGGGTGACTTCGGCGGCAACGATCTGGCCGGCCTGCGGCAGGCTCAGGCTTTGCGTGTGGCGGCTGTCGCCGGCGAATGTGCCGAACGCCTCGACGTGGATCGGAAACGCACGTTGCACCGGCATCATCACTGCGACCTCGGCCACGGCGTGCTTCTGCGCGGCCGCGTCGTCGGTTTCGCCGCCGGACTTCGAACATGCGCACAGCAGCAACAGCGACAACGCGATGGAACTGTGGAAAGTGCGCGACATCATGGTGGGGAAGACTCCGTGGATGGCTGCCAGTCAGCGCCGACGAGCGTGTCGAGCGCGATCGCCTGCTCGTGCATGTTCTGCTGCAGCGTAGCCAGGTCGCTGTCGGCGGCGAGCGCGTTGGCGCGGATCGCGAGATAAGTCGGCCAGTCGATGAGGCCGGCGTTGTAGTTGCGTTCGGCGGCAACGCGCGCGCGCGAGAGTTGGCCCGCGCTGTTCGCCAGCAGCGCGTGTTCGCCGCGGTAACTGCGCAGGTCGCGCAGCAGGCGATCGATGTCGTTGCGGCTGGTCAGCACGCGTGCGGCGTACTCGTCATGCAGGCGCTGCCGGGTCGCGGTCTCGATCGCGATGTTGCCGCGGTTGCGATCGAACAGCGGCAATGCGAGCGCAACCGAGAGACCCGAGCTGTACACGTTGCCGGTGTCGCGCGCGCGCACGAATCCGACCGTGATCGCCGGGAACTGGGCGAGGATCGCCGCACGCAGCTTCGCATCCTGCGCGGCGTAACCCGCTTCGAGCGCGCGCAAGTCGGGGCGGCGGCGCGTCAATTCGGCGAGCGCCGTCTGCACGTCGTGCGCATCCGGATCGACCGCATACGCGGCGCCGACCAGATCCAGCGACACGCCCGCATCGAGGCCGAGCAATTCATGCAGATCATGTTCGGCCTGGCTCTCCTGCCGTTCGCCATCGGCGAGCCGGGTGGCGACATCGGCCGCGGCGCGCAAGCCGCTGCTGGCGCTGTCGTAGGTCAGGTCGCCTGCGCCGAGCGCGCGCTCGATCGACGGCTGCAACGGTGCCAGCGCGGCCTGTTCCTCGCGCAGGCGCTGCACCTGTGCGCGCAGTGAGCCGATCTTGCCAAACAGCTGGCGCGCCTTGGCAACGGTCTGCCATTCGGCCCAGAGCAGATTGAGATGCACTTCACGCGCGCTGTCCTTCGCCGCCGTCACGCGCGCCGAACGGGTCAGCAGATTGCCGAGATCGAAACTGACGCCGAGATTGAACGCGCTGGTCAGATCGGGCTGGTGACTGGTCGGCCGATCCTTCTCCGCGGTGAGCTGCGGATCGGGCAGCAATCCGGCCGCGAACGCCTGCGCATCGGCGATGCCGAGAGCGTCGCGCAGCACGCGCAAGTCCGGGTTGTTCGCGACCGCGAGCATCGCGACTTCGGTGACGTCGAGGCCATCGGACGGATCGAACCGATGCGTGGCCAGCGAGCGAACCGGCATCGACGCGGCGGATACCCGGATGTCGCCAAGGCGCTGCGCGGTCGGCGCCTCGACCAGTGGCAACGGTCGATAGCTGGCGCATGCGCCGAGCCACAGGCACGGCGCGAGCGCGAGTATCCGCAGACACGCGCGCCAGCGTCGCCACGCTACGTGACGACGCTGCGCGAACGCCCTTGCGATCGATGCGGCCATCAACATCGCGAGCCTGCGTCAGTGGCCGCGGGCGGGCGCACTGGACGCCGGCGCAACGACCAGGATCGCGAAACTGTCCGGCTTCATCGCCGGACGCACGCGCGGCTTGCCCGCAACTGCCGCGGGCGTCGCTTCGAATTCCGCCGCGGCGAGAAATACGCGATGCGAGGCCGGATCGATCGCGAGCGTGCGCGCGCTTTTCTGCGTCGGCAACGTCGCCTGCACCGTGTAGCGATCCGGCGTGTCCTCGTGGATCACGGTCAACGTGCCGTCTTCGCCGTTGGAGCTGAATACCTGCTGGGTCTGCGCTTCGAAGCCGACCGCATCCGGGCCGGCGCCGACCGCCACATTCGCGACATGATGGCCGGTTTTGGCGTCAGTCACCGCAAGCTGGCCGTTCTGGCACACCGAGAACAGACGATGATGCGCGGCGTCCAGCGCGAGACCGCTCGGCTCCTCGCAGCCGGTCAACGGCCAAGTCGCGACGACCTTGTTCGTGTGCGTGTCGATTTCGCTGAGCTCGTTGCGATCCTCGATGTTCACGTAAACATGGCCCGCGCCATCGCTGACCGCGAACTCCGGCTTGCCTGACAGCGCGATCGTCGCGACGGGTTTGTCGGTCTTCGCATCGATCACGGTCGCATCCTTGCTGTGGCCGTTGAACGTGAACACATGCGCGGTCGGCGCATCGAACAGGATCGCATCCGGATTGTGGCCCATGATCGGAATCGTCTTCAGCGTCGCCAGCGACTTCAGGTCGAACACGGTCACGCTGTCGCCCTTGCCGTTGCTCGCATAGCCGCGGTTCAACGCCGGCGCCAGCGCGACGCCATGCACGCCTTCGGTTGGCCGCACTTCGCCGAGCGGCTTGCCGTTGCCGGCATCGATGACCGCGACGCGATCGGAGCGGGTCACGAACAGCCGATGCGAGGCTGCGTCGAATGCGAGGTAGTCCCAACCGCCACTGCCGCCGACCGACCAGCGCGCAGCGAGTGGCGAAGAGGCAGTCGGCGCCGGCTCCGCGGCGACGGGGCCGGCAGCGGCGAACGCGAAAGCGGCAACGATCGGCAATGGATGGATGCGCATGGAAGTGTCCTCGGGTTGGAAGTCAGGATGATGGGGTGGCGGTGGCAGTGGAAGCCGGAGAGCCCGGCGGGGTCGCGGGTCGCGCGAAATCGACGTCGACGCGCAGGCCTTCGTGCGCGTCGGCATCGGTGAGCGTGATGCGCGCGCGATGCAGTTCGGCGATCCGCGCGACGATCGACAGACCGAGGCCGCTGCCCGTGCTGATCCCTTCAGGGCCGCGCTGGAAGCGTTCGAACATCGCCGTGCGGCGAACCGGTTCGATGCCGGGGCCGTGGTCGGTGATCGACAGGCGGGTGCCGTTGGCATGCGGCACAATCGTGATCGTGACCCGACCGCCGGCGAAGCTGTAGCGGATCGCGTTGTCGAGCAGGTTGCGCAACAACGCGCGCAGGCCCGGTTCCCAGCCATCGACGATGCACGCGTCGGGCGCGCTGTTGATCGCGAATTCGATGTCCTTGTCGGCAGCCAGCGCACCGAGTTCCTGCAATTCCTCATCGACGCAACGACGCAGGTCGACCGCGCGAAATTCATGCGCGGCCGCCGCTGCGTCCCAGCGTGCGAGTTCGAGCATCTGGTTGACGATCCGGGTCAACCGGGCCAGCCCCTGCCCGGCCTTGTCCAGCGCATCCGCGGTGGCCGCATGGGTCGCGGCAGCCTGCGCGTTTTCGACGTGCATCAGCGCGCCGGCGAGCGGCGTGCGCAGTTCGTGCGCGGCATTCGCGGTGAACTGGCGCTCGTGCTGGAGCAGGCCGCGGACCCGATGCAGCAATCCGTTGAGCGCCGCGATGACCGGTTCCATTTCGCGCGGAAGCTTCGCGACGGCCAGCGCCTCGGTGCTGTCGGGGCGACGCTCGACAAGCTGCCCGGCGAGCACGCGCAACGGCCGCAGGCCGCGGCGTACCGCCCAGCCGACGAGCAGCGCAAGCAGCGGAAGTCCGATCACGAACGGCACGATCGCCTCGATCGCGAGCGCATGCGAAATCTCGCGCCGGCTGTCATAGCGCTCGCCGACGCGAATCCGGGTGCCGTCGGCATCGGCCAGCGTGAACACGCGCCAGCGATGCGGGCCGATCGAAATGTCGGCGAAGCCGATCGGCGCAGCGTCGAATGCCACATCGCGCAGGTTCGTCGAATCCAGCAGCAACGCGTGCGCGCCGGTCCAGACCTGGAAGCCGATCTGGGTTTCATAGCTGTGCCCCGGCTGCTTCGACGGTTGGCCGTCGCGTTCGCGCCGCCACGGCACGATTTCGCGGGCGACGCTCGCCGCAGAACTACCGGCATCGGCGACCAGCGCATGAATGTTCCGCGCGTTCTGGGCGAGGCGCGCATCGCTGAGTTCGTCGACCTCGCCGATCATGAAGACGTAACTGAGCGTGACCAGCGGAATCAGCACGCCGACGATGACCCCGAGCACCAGCACGCTGATCCGGCTGCGCAGCGAGTGCATCAGGCTTTTCCCTTGACCAGCAGATAGCCCAGGCCACGCACCGTGCGGATCGCATCCGCGCTGAGCTTGCGCCGCAGCGCATGCACGTGGACTTCGAGCGCATTGCTGTCGACACCACCGTTGCCGTACATCGCCTGTTCCAGCGCCTCGCGCGTGACCACGCGGCCGGCGCGCTCGGCGAGCGCGCGCAGGAGCAGGAATTCGGTACGCGACAGTTCCAGCAGGCGCCCCGCATAGTTCGCCTCGAACGCAACCGTGTCCAGGCTCAGCGCACCGGCCTCGACCAGCTGGTGCGCAAGTCCATTGGCACGGCGATGCAGCGCGCGCAGGCGCGCGGCCAGTTCATCGAGATGGAACGGTTTCACCAGATAGTCATCGGCGCCCGCATCGAGGCCGCCGATGCGGTCCGGCACGGTGTCGCGCGCGGTCACCACCAGCACCGGAATCGCGATGCCGTCGCGGCGCAACGCTTTCAGTACCTCGACGCCATCGATCTTCGGCAGGCCAAGGTCGAGCACCACGATATCGAACGCACCGGCACGCGCCGCGGCCAGCGCCGCCGCGCCATCACGAACCCAGACCGAGGTGTGCGACCAGCGCCGCAATGCATCCTCGATGCCCTGGCCGAGCAACGCATCGTCTTCGACAACAAGGACATGCACGCGTGGGATCGCCCGTAGTTGCCGGATCGGCTTGCGCAGCTTAGTCGCTGCGGCTTAGGCGAACCTTAACCGGCGCGGCGGGTCGCTGAAGTCAAATAGCGTACGGCGCTTCGTGCATCCGCGTTACGAAATACCCGGATCTCAACCATCGAGCGAATTTGCTTCCGACCGTTCGCCCTGAGCGTAGCGCAGCGGAGTCGAAGGGCTGCCCTTCGACTTCGGCCCTGCGGGCCTACGCTCAGGGCGAGCGGCTGCTGACGGACGCTGTTCGCGAGCGCTTCCGCGCCCCTACTCCAGGTTTTGGCGGCCGCCAATCCAGGTCGCGTGCACGCCGAGCGCCGCATCCAGCTCGACGAAGTCCGCGCGCAAACCCGGCGCGATGCGGCCGCGGTCCTGCGCGACACCGAGGAATTCGGCCGGATAAGTCGAGGCCATGCGCGCGGCTTCATCGAGAGGCACGCCGAGCGAATCGACCGTGTTGCGCAGCGCGCCCGCCATGTCCAGCGCGGAGCCGGCGAGCACGCCATCGGCGGTTTCGCAGCGACCGTTGCGGCAGGTGATCGTCGCCCCGGCGAGCGTGTAGGTGTCGATAGCCGATCCGACCGGCGGCATCGCGTCGGTGACCAGCAGCAGTTTGCCGCGCGGTTTCGCCGCGAGCGCGACGCGCAGGCTCGCCGGGTGCACGTGATGGCCGTCGACGATGATGCCGCACCAGCTTGCGCGGTCTTCCAGCGCGGCGCCGACCACGCCGGGCGCGCGGCCCTGCAACGGCGACATTGCATTGTATAGATGAGTAAAACCGCGCGCGCCGGCCGCGAGCGCGGCGCGCGTTTGGTCGTAGTCTGCCGCGGTGTGGCCGATGCAGACGATCACGCCGCGCGCGACGAGTGCGCGCACCCGTTCCGGCACGACATGTTCCGGGGCCAGGGTCAGCACGGTCACGCCGTGGCGCAGCGAAGCGACGAGGTCGAGTTCCGCATCATCCAGCGCGCGGAATTTCGTCGCGTCATGCGCGCCTCGGCGCGCCGGCGCGATGTACGGGCCCTCGAGATGGATGCCGAGTACGCCGGGCACACCCTCGACGATCGCCGCATCGACCGCGGCGATCGCGGTGCGCATCACGTCCGCGTCGTCGCTGATCAAGGTCGGCAGGAAGCCGGTCGTGCCGAAGCGGCGATGCGCGGCGCCGATGCGCCGGATCGTATCGACGCTCGGCGCGTCGTTGAACAGCACGCCACCGCCACCGTTGACCTGCGCATCGATGAAGCCTGACAGCAAGGTATGGCCGGCGAGGTCGATTGTCTGCGCGGCGCGGATGCGCGGATCGGCCGCTTCGACCAGCGCGACGATGCGCTCGCCGTCGATCAGCACGGTGAGATCGTCGCGGAACCCGACATCGGTCAGCACACGGCCGTTGATGAATGCGCTCGGCATAAGATCGTCTCGGTGACCTTGTTCAGATGCGGCGGCGCGTCCGGATCGAGGTCAAGCGCGCGCGGCAACGAGTGGTCCGTTTTCCACCTCGTCGAGCGTGCGACATCCTTGATCATCGGTCGATTCACCGTGACTGTCTTTCACTTCATGGCGGCATCGTAACGGAGCCGCGCGCTGCGCGAAAACCTCGCATGAAGCCGCCGCGCGCTGGCCTGCGCGGTGGCCGCAGAACAGACAGCGCAAAGAACATAATGTACAGATAGCACGTTGGCGAGCCTGCCATCGTCATCGGGCCGTGCCCGCCTCGCCCCCTTTTGCGTGTGCGTTGACACCATCGGCATCGCTGTCGAGACTGCGTCGTGTCGAGCCTTGCTCGAGCCGCGCTGTGTTCCGCGCACTCGCAATCGGAGATTGAAGCACATGAGCGGACGTCACGGGATCCTGTTTCCCCGCACCGATGGCGCGTTGATCGCCGCCGACGTCGGCGGCACACATGCGCGCATCGCGCTGGTCGGCGCAGCCATCGATGGCCAGTGCGCGTTCCCGATTCAGCAATACCGCACATACGCCTGCGCGGATTTCCCGGATCTGGCCGCGATCATCGATACGTTCCGCCGCGATGTCGTGCAGGCGCCGATCGCTTCCGCCGCACTGGCGATTGCCGGTTATGTCGTAGACGATGCAGTCGTCAACGCGAACCTGCCGTGGCCGGTCTCGATCTCGAACCTGCGCACCGCGCTCGACCTGCGTGAACTTGCGATCGTCAATGATTTCGTGGCGATCGCACACGCGATTGGTCACATCAACGTGGCCGATGCACTGCTCCTGAGCGGCCCGGCAACCGCGCAAGAAGGGCCGGCGCTGGTCGTCGGTGCGGGCACTGGACTCGGCGCGGCAGTGCGCATTCCGCATCGCGGTGACTGGGTCGTCCTGGCGACCGAAGCCGGTCACGCGACGCTCGCCGCGACGACCGATTTCGAGGCCGACATCTTGCGCGAGCTGCGCAAGCGCGGGTCGCGTGTGCTGATCGAGCATGTGCTTTCCGGCACCGGCTTGGCGAATCTCGACGCGGCGATCCGCACGTTGCGCGGCGCACCGGCGCAGACCCTGACGCCTGCGCAGATCAGCGCCGCGGCGATCGCGCAAAGCGACCCGATCGCGACCGAAACCCTCGCCGTGTTCTGCGGCTGGTTCGGCAGCATGCTTGGCGATCTCGCCCTGCTGTGCGGTGGCGCGCAAGGCGGCATCTATCTCGCCGGCGGCGTGTTGCCGCAGATCAAGGCGCTTCTGGTGCGCAGCGCCTTCATCGAGCGGTTTCTCGACAAGGGCGCAATGCATGAAGCACTCGCCCGCACGCCGGTACGTCTGATCGATCACGCGCAGCTCGGCGTGATCGGTGCCGCAAGCTGGTATTTCAGCCGCGACTCGAACGGCGACCTCGGCTGACGCGCGCGGATGCGCAGACGACTTCAACGGACCGGCAAAGATCTGCTATGGGCGATAGGGAGCGTGCAGCTCGTACCGCCCGCACATTGACGCAGCCCTATCCGCAGACCTCCAGCGCGGCGACCGAACGCATCAGCCGCGACGACAGATAGCCGTGCGATCCGCACGGCAGCAGGCCGGCATCGACGAAACGCGTGCGATACCAGGTCGGCGAGCGCGCGATGAAGCCGTCGATGTCGCCGGTCGCGTGATCGCGCGAGGTGAACACTTCGAGGAACGCGAGGCCTTCGAGCAGGTCGCCGAAACCCGACAGGCCGCGCTGCAACTCGCGCGCGGGCACGTAATGCAGCATGTCGCTGCACACGATCAGGTCGAAACGCGTGTCGAAGCGCAACTCGCCGAGCTGGCCGAACGTGGCGAAACCGATGTTGCGCGTGCGACCGTAGCGCGCGACCGCGTATTCGCTCGAATCAAGGCCGCGATAGTCGATATCCGGACGCAGCTTTCGCAGCGGTGCGCGCCACAGTCCCTCGCCGCAACCGACATCGAGCACATTGCGCAGCGGCCGCGCCAGGTAGTACTCGGCCAGATGCACGACCATCGCGACCTTGCGCTCGAGCTCCGCGCGCGAGCCAACACGGTGATGTGCATCGCGATACCACTTCTCGAAATACGCGTGATCGTAGTTCTTGGTCATCGAGGGAGCCGCGGCAAAAAGAGCGCGATGGTAGGCCAGCAAGCTTGCGATGTGCGCAAGCGGGCGTCGAACCAGCCTGAAGGTGTTGCACATGAAATATTGCCGTACAATCGTTTCATATGCCATACGGAAGAACACGATGGCCACCTCCATCGCGCGCAAACCGGCCGCCCGCACACATCCCGGCGCGGTACTGACCAAGGCCGCGCTGCGCGCCGCCGACATCCTCGAGGTCCCACAGCGCACGCTGGCCGCGATCATCGGGGTCAGCGCGTCGACGATGTCGCGCGCCGCCAACGCGCGCGCGCCGCTGGATCCGGACAGCAAGGCCGGCGAACTGACCCGGTTGTGGTTGCGCGTGTTCCGCTCGCTGGATGCGATCGTCGGCTCCAACGACGCTGCCGCACGCGCATGGCTGACCTCGCCGAATGCCGCATTCGCCGGCGCGAAACCGCTCGATCGCCTGAGTGATGCTGAAGGCTTGGTCCACGTGCTGCACTACCTCGACAGCGCGCGCGCGCGGCTCTGAAAAACCAGCGATCGATCGACCCGACAATTGTGACCTGTGGGAGCAACGAAGGTGTAAACGCCGGAAGGCGCGATGCCTTCCCCACGCCTCGTAGGAGCGCACCCTGTGCGCGACCCCCGCATCAATGACGCCTCGGTCGCCCACAGGGTGGGCTCCTACAACAATGGTCTGAACGAATGGCGATGACCCTGCCCACCGCACAAACCCTGCACAACGCCGCACGCCGCATCAGCGCGAAGCCATGGCGCGTGGTCGAGGCGCAGCACCGCGCATCGACGATGCGTCTGGTCGATACGCTGGACGAGCAACGCGCGCTCGAGAACCTGCTCGAAGCAAGCAAACCGCCGCTGCCGATCGCGGCCGCGCACCTGCATTATCTGCTGGCCACGCCATTCCGCTATCCGGCGCCGCCGCCGAATGGCTCGCGCTTTCGCGGCATCGGCGATCCCGGCGTCTGGTATGGCGCCGACCACGTGCAGACCGCGCTCGCCGAAGTCGCGTACTGGCGCTTGCGCTTTCTCGCCGACTCGCCGGCGACGCCGGATTTGCCGCCGGTTGCGCATACCGCGTTGCGCGCGAGTGTCGCCGGCCATGCGATCGTGCTGGCCGATGCACCGTTCGCGCGGCAGCGCGGGAGCTGGGAAGAGCCCGACAGCTACGCCGCATCACAAGCACTCGCGCGCACGGCGCGCGAGGCTTCCATTGCGCTGATCCGCTATCGCTCGGTACGCGATCCCGCGCATCGTCCGTGCATCGCCGTGCTGACACCCGACGCATTCCGCCAGGCGGCGCCGCTCGAACAGCACACCTGGCTGATCAAGGTATCGCGCGCGCAGGTGTTGGCTGAAACGGACTTCGGCGCCGAGCGCATCGCGTTCGAGCCGGCCGCGCTCGGGATGGCCACGCCGCGAAAATTACCGTAACCCCGGTCGCCGCGACGTCGCGACCGGGGCGCGCCTCCTACGACAAGCCCCGCGCCGCCGCTCAGGCAGCCGGTCGGCTGCCCAGCACGCGTGCCGGCAACATCACCAATGCGCGCAGGAACCCGAACACGCCGTCGACCGCGATGCCGAGCAGGCGAAACGGCAGCAACAACAACCAGACGATCGGATACAGCAGCAGCGCGAGGAGAGCCAGCGGCCAGCAAAAGACCAGTAGCAGCAGCCAGAGCACGAAGGTCAGCATGGGCGGGTAATCCCACTGATGGAAACGGGAGCCAAGTGTCGCGCATGCGGCGTGAGTGCGCGAGTGTCGGAAGTGATGTGTTGATTGACGGTAAATCGATGCCACTTGCGGGCCATTCGTCACGGGTCGCGGTGCAAACCGCAATGGCATACTGGTGAATCGTCCCTGGAGGATTTCCCCGCATGCATCCACTTTCGATCTTCGCGCTGGCCGCGCTCGTCTTGCCGCTGGCCGCACAGGCCGCCGACCCGCATTCCTACGCGCAACCCGGCGAGGTTCGCGTGACCCATCTCGATCTCGACCTCACGCTCGACTTCGGTTCGAAGCAATTGCGCGGCGATGCGACGTTGACGCTCGACTGGAAAGACCCCAGCGCGTCGGCGCTGGTGCTCGACACGCGCGACCTCGCGATCAAGAAGATCAGTGCGCTCGACGCCGACGGCAAGCCGGCGCCGCTGAAGTTCACGCTCGCGCCGCGCGACAAGGAACTCGGCAGCAAGCTGACCATCGACGCGCCGAAGCATCCGGCCAAGGTGCGCATCAGCTACGCGACTTCGCCGAAGGCGTCCGGCCTGCAATGGCTGACCCCGGCGCAGACCGCGGACAAGAAGCAGCCGTTCATGTTCTCGCAATCGGAATCAATCCACGCGCGCTCGTGGGTACCGCTGCAGGATTCGCCGGCGATCCGCTTCACCTTCGACGCGCATGTCAGCGCGCCGAAGGACATCCGCGTGGTGATGGGCGCGATCAACGACGCGAAGCATCCGCTCGACGGGACTTTCACGTTCGACCAGCCCAAGCCGATTCCGTCGTACCTGCTCGCGATTGCGGCCGGCGACATCGCGGCGCGCGAGACCGGGCCGCGCAGCGCGGTCTATGCCGAACCGTCCGTGGTCGCCAAGGCGAGCCACGAGTTCGAGGACACCGAGAAGATGATCGCGGCTGCCGAAAAGTTGTACGGTCCGTACCGCTGGGGTCGCTATGACATCCTCGTGTTGCCGCCGTCATTTCCGTTCGGCGGCATGGAAAATCCGAACATGACGTTCGCGACGCCGACCGTACTGGTCGGCGACAAGAGCCTGGTTTCGCTGGTCGCGCACGAGCTTGCGCATTCGTGGTCCGGCAACCTGGTCACCGCCGCGACGTGGCGCGACATCTGGCTCAACGAAGGTTTCACGACCTATGTGCAGGGCCGCATCACCGAGGCGCTGTACGGCTCTGCACTCGCGGATGAAGAAGTGCTGCTGTCGGCGCGCGAGCTGCGCAAGTCGATTGGCGAGATGTCCGAAAACAGCCAGCGCCTCGCGCCCGAGCCGCGCGATGTCGGCGCGGACGACTCGCTGTCGGATGTCGCCTACGACAAGGGCTCGTGGTTCCTGCGTTTCCTTGAGCAGCGCTTTGGCCGCGACGTGTTCGATCCCTACCTGCGCGCCTACTTCGATCACTTCGCGTTCCAGAGCATCAGCACCGAGCAGATGCTCGACTACCTCAAGCCGAACCTGATCGAGAAGATTCCGGGCAAGGTCAGCGCCGACGAGATCAAGGCGTGGGTCTACGCGGCCGGCATTCCGAAGGACGCACCGCTGCCGGCCTCGCCGCGCTTCGACATGATCGACAAGGAGCGCAGCGCCTTCCTCGCCGGCACCCTCGACGCCGCAAAACTCGACGCGAAGGACTGGAACACGCAGGAGTGGATGATGTTCCTCGATGGCCTGCCGGAGAAGGCGGACCTCGCGAAACTGCAGGCGCTGGATGCGGCCTGGCATCTGACCGGCACACCGAACGCGGAGATCGGCATGCGCTGGTACAGCCATGCGATCGCATCCGGCGACATCGCCGTGCGCGCCGCCGCGGCCGAACACATGACGCGGATCGGCCGCCTGTACCTGACCCTGCCGCTGTACAAAGCCTTCGCGGCAACGCCGGACGGACTCATCTTCGCGCAGAAGGTCTACGCGACCGCGAAATCCGGCTATCACCCGATGACCCAGACTGCGGTGGAAAAGATCTTCGCGAAGGCGAAGAAGGCACCCGCGGCCGCCAAGCCTGCGGCGCCAAAAGCTGGCGGCGAAGCCAAGTAAATCCGCGGCCCTGCTTTCTGGTTGCATCGAAATCCGGCTGTTGTGCCCCTCTCCCGGCGGGAGAAGGGTTGGGGTGAGGGTTCGGCGGGAGCATGAAGCATCACGCTCGTCTCGAACCCTCATCCGGCGCTGCGCGCCACGTTCGCTCGGCACATCCGTGTGCCGAGCCCTGCAGACGGCTCACGCCGTGCAATCCCTGCCGGATTGTCTCCCGAGGGGAGCAGGGACAAGGCGGCAATCACCGCGCGTGGGCGAACCGCGATTCGGGTCGGCCTGCCGGCGGTGGCCCCGCCCCGCCGCATCGGCGATGATGGCCGCCTGATCCCTTAGACGAGATTCCCCATGGCATCGAGCAATCCGGTTCTGCGCGACGATCGTATCCAGCCGGTCGTCGTCGGCGAAGAACGCATGACCGTCAACGGCACGATCGGCAAGGCCGGCATCCTGCTGGTCCTGCTGGTGATCACCGCAACCTGGACCTGGCAGCGTTTCGATGCCGCGATGGCGGTCGGCGGTGTTGCCGCCGCGAGCGCCGCGGTTTCACCGTTCATGATCGGCGGCCTGATCGGCGGCTTCGTGCTCGCCCTGCTGTCGGTCTTCATGCAGCGCTGGATCGCGATCACCGCGCCGCTGTATGCGATCGCCGAAGGTTTCGCGGTCGGCGCGATCTCGGCGTTGTTCAACCTCAAGTATCCGGGTCTGGTCGTGACTGCGGTCGCGCTGACCTTCGGTACCCTCGCGGTCATGCTGCTGCTGTATCGCAGCGGCGCGATCAAGGTCACCGACAAGCTGCGCATGGGCATCTTCGCCGCGACTGGCGGCATCATGCTGGTCTACGTCATCGATCTGGTCATGGGCTTCTTCGGTGCGCACATGCCGGTGATCAACAGCGCCAGCCCGCTCGGCATCGGCTTCAGCCTGCTCGTGGTCGGTATCGCCGCGTTCAACCTGCTCCTCGACTTCGACTTCATCGAGCGCGCCGCGGCCAACGGCGCCGCACGCAACATGGAGTGGTACGGCGCGTTCGGCCTGATGGTGACCCTGGTCTGGCTGTACCTGGAAATCCTGCGCCTGCTGTCCAAGCTGCAACGGCGCTGAGCACCCCGTTGCGCGGGGCAATCCCGCGCAGCGCGTTCCACCGGCAGCCGCTGCGTCCCGGTTCCCCCGGTTCCCGGTTCATTTATCACATGTACAGAACGCCGAGCGCAGGATTTCTGCGGGCCGCGCAGCCCGACAATCCTAGCGGAGACAGTCATGACGTTCTCAACGAAAACCTTGTGTTTGATGGGCGCGCTTGCGCTCGCATCGGGAGCCACTGGCGTTCTGGCACAGGACACCGGGATGCAGGCGCCGCCGCATGACATGGGCAGCATGGGCAAGCATGAAATGGGCGAGCACATGCACGAGAAAAACCCGAGCATGCACATGATGCCGGCGACCGTGAATTCCGTGGACACCAAGACCGGCCTCGTCGAGGTCACCTCGGAAGGCATGTCGCTGAAATTGCATTTCCCGCCGGCATCGGTCGCCAATCTCAAGAGCGGCGACACGATCACGCTGCACATGGGTTTCAGCAAGAAGTGATCTGCGGACCCGTGAGCCGAATCCGGGATCGGTACGCGTTCCCGGAGACGGTTGCCGATGCACCCGAATCGCGGGGTGAAAGCCGATGAAACGACTGACCGACGTCGCGATTGCGATGCTGGTGTTGATCGCCATCGCGGCGGTCGGCGCGGTCGCATTCGTGTACAGCGGCGCCTACGACATCGGCGCCGATGCCCATCACACGCGCCCGGTCTTCGCGCTGATGCAGACACTGCGCGAGCGCTCGATCCGCGCGCGCTCCAGGGACATCGTGGTGCCCGGCCTCGGCGACGAGCAATTGATCCTGAAGGGTGCCGGCCAGTACGCGGCGATGTGCACCGGTTGCCACCTGAAACCGGGCATGCGCGATTCCGAGATCCGCCCCGGCCTGTATCCGCAGCCGCCGAACCTGTCGCAGGTGCGCATCGATCCGCGCGAGGCGTTCTGGGCGATCAAGCACGGCATCAAGATGAGCGCGATGCCGGCGTGGGGCGCGAGTCATGACGACGCGACGATCTGGAGCATGGTCGCGTTCCTGCAGAAGCTGCCCGACCTGACGCCGGCGCAATACAAGGAACTGGTCGACAAGGCGCCGCCCGATGAAGACATGGACATGAACATGGACGAGCACGGCGGCCAGAATCACGACGGTGACGGCGCGCACTGAAGCGCCGCGCGGGATCACGTCCCGCACAAATCAGGAATCGATGTGGGTGATCGCAGGCGTCGCGCCGGCAGCTGGTCCCTCGGCCGCGAAGCGATGCACGGGCATGTTCGCGGTCGCGCGCCAGGCGAGGAATGCCGCCGCCGCAAGCAGGATCGCGGCGAGCACGAACGCGACGCCGGGCAGCGGCAATGGCGCGTGGTCACTGATGAACAGCGCGAACAGGTTCGCGAACAGGGCCGGCCCGAAAATGCCGGCGAGACTGGCGAGACTGGTCAGCGCACCTTGCAGACGACCTTGTTCGTGCGCATCGACCTGATGCGTCATCAGCGCCTGCGCCGGCGGTCCGGCCATGCCGCCGAGGCACAGGAATGGGATGCCGAGCACGAATACCCACGCGACTGACGCAAAACCGAAAAACACATAGCCGACAGCTGCAGACGACCAGGCCGGTCAGGATCATGCGACGCTCGCCGAGCTTCGGCATCAGCCGCCGCACCAGCACCGCCTGTACCAGTCCGCTGCACAAACCGACCAGCGCCAACGTGTAACCAACGATCTGCGGTCCCCAGCCGTAGCGGTAGTCGGTGTACAGCACGTACGTCGAATTGAGCGAGAACTGGGCCAGGTTGATCAGGAAAAACACGGATGCGAGGCCGAACACCTGCGGATAACGGCGCAACAACACCAGCGCGCCGAACGGATTGGCGTGGCGCCAGTCGAAGCGCGCGCTGCGCTTTTCCGGCGGCAGCGATTCGGGCAGCACGAAGAACCCGTAGCAGAAGTTGAGCAGCGACAGGCCGGCCGCGACCCAGAACGGCAAGCGGATGTCGTGATGACCGAGAAAACCGCCGAGCGCCGGGCCGACGATGAAACCGATGCCGAATGCCGCGCCGAGCAATCCGAACGCAGCGGCGCGCTTTTCATTCGGAGTGACGTCCGCGATATACGCGTTGGCGGTCGAGAAACTCGCCGCACAAATGCCCGACACGATGCGGCCGACGAACAGCAACCACAGCACCGGCGCGAGCGCCATCACGATGAAATCGATGCCGAGGCCGAGGCTCGAAATCAGGATCACCACACGCCTGCCGAAGCGATCCGACAGCGCGCCCTGGATCGGCGAGAACACGAACTGCATCAGCATGTACACAGTGCCGAATGCGCTCGACCACACCGCCGCCCTGGCGATGCTGCCGCCGATCAACTCGACGATCAGATGCGGCAACACCGGGATGATGATGCCGAACGCGAGCATGTCGAGCATCACGGTGACGAAGATGAAGGTCACCGCAGCGCGGCGCACGGGCATATGGGTTGACGGGCTCACGGGCGGTCTCGCAGATAGTCGTGTCGAATAGCGCCGCGCGGCGCCATCCGTTGGCAAATCATGGCATCGAAAACCATCGCACCTGCCGGCGAGTCGAAGCCACCTCGCTCAGCGGCCGTGACCGTTGTCGATGTCGATGAAGCGCAGGAACTCGGCGCGTGTGCGCGCGTCCTCGCGGAAGCTGCCGAGCATCTGGCTGGTGATCATCGACACGCCGCGCTTGTGTACGCCGCGCGTGGTCATGCACTGATGCGACGCGTCGATCACCACGCCGACACCACGCGGCTTGAGCACCTTGCCGATGCAGTGCGCGATCTGCGCGGTCATCTTTTCCTGCACCTGGAAACGCCGCGCATAGGCGTCGACCACGCGCGCGAGCTTGGAGATGCCGACGACCTTGTCGGTCGGCAGATAGCCGATGTGGGCGCGGCCGATGATCGGCGCCATGTGGTGTTCGCAGAACGACTCGAACGGGATATCGCGCAGCACGATCATCTCATCGTAGCCGGCGACCTCCTCGAAGGTGCGCCCGAGATATTCGGACGGATCCGTCGCATAGCCCGAAAACCAGTCGCGATATGCGAGGGCGACGCGCTTGGGCGTATCGAGCAGGCCTTCGCGCGAGGGGTCTTCGCCGGCCCAGCGCAACAGCGTGCGCACGGCTTCTTCGGCTTGGGCCTGGTCGACCGCTGCGGTCTTGGGCGTGTTTTCCATGGATGGCTCGTCGTCGGCACGGGTCGCGTCGCGGACGCGCAGTCTAGCGTGATCACCGCTACTGCGCTGTGGGCGTCACTCGATCCGACAGAACGCGGCCTTGAGATAACGCGATTCCGGCACGTGCGCCTGCCACGGATGGTCCGCGCCGGCGCCGGTGACCTTGAGCACCTGCACGGTACGGCCGGCGTAGTACGCGGCGCGGCGCAGCATGTCGAGGAACTGGTCTTCGCTGACCAGGCCGGTGCACGAACAGGTGAGCAGGATGCCGCCGGACTTGACCGCGCTCATCGCGAGCTTGTTCATGTCGAGGTATTTCTTCAGCGCCGGGATCACCTGTTCGCGGTCGCGGGTCATCTTCGCCGGGTCGAGGATGACCACGTCGTATTTTTCGTTCTTGCTGCCGCCGCCTTCGCGCAGCCAGTGGAAGATGTCGGCCTGCACGAAACGGATCTTCGCGTTGTTGAGGCGTGCGTTGCTTTCCGCGACCTCGAGGATTTTCTCGTCGAGATCGACGCCGACCACTTCCTCGGCGCCGCCGATCGTCTTCGCATAGACGCCGAAGCCGCCGGTGTTGCAGCACAGGTCGAGCACGCGCTTGCCGGCGCAGAATTCCGAAAGCAGTTTCCGGTTGTCGCGCTGGTCGACGAAGAAGCCGGTCTTGTGCTTGCTGCCGGGCGCGGCGTGGAATTGCACGCCGTGCTCGTGGATCACGGTCGGCGCGGCGATGGCGGCACCGAGCAGTCGAAACTCTCCTGTTTCTGCACGTGCTCCTCGGCGAACCAGTAGAAGCTCGCGTCCGGGAAATGGGTCAGCAGGCAGCGCTTGATCACGTCGCGCTGCTTGAACATGCCGGCGGAGAAATATTCGACGACCAGGGTATTGGCGAAGCGATCGACGACCAGGCCGCTCAGGCCGTCGCCCTCGGAATGGACCAGGCGATAGGCGTCGGTGATCGTGTCGAGCTTGAGCAACTCGCGGCGCAGCGCGACCGCGTCGGCGATCTTGCGCGCGAAGAATGCCTCGTCGATGGCTTCGTCCGGATTGGATGTCAGCACGCGCAGCGAGATGCGCGAATGGCCGTTGTAGAAGCCGCGGCCGACCCAGTGGCCGTCGCGGTCGACGATGTCGACGACGGTGCCGGGTTTGGGTTTCGGGTCCGGCTTCTCGACCATCTTCTGGAAAATCCAGGGGTGGTTCGAGTGGCGTTCGGTCTTGAGCTGGATCAGGGGCAGCGTGCCCGCGGGTTCTTGGTTCATCCGCGCATGATAGCGAAGCGCTGGTCCCGCCGCGTCGCCGAGGCACGCACCGCGGCGTTATTTCGCAGCCTGCACCGCATCGAACGCGGTTGCACCGGGCTGGCGCACCAATGACGAGCCGGTGATGACGCGATCGCGACCGCCGCGCTTGGCCGCGTACAACGCGCGATCGGCATCGCGCAGCAATGCGCCCAGATCCCGGATGCCGTCCGCGAGTGCGGAGACGCCTACCGAGATATGCAGCGTGACGATCCGGCCATTGATCGAAAACGGCGACTCGGCGACATGCCGGCGCAGGCGTTCCGCGACCGCGCACGCATCCTTCTCATCCAGCCCGTGCAGGAGAACCGCGAATTCTTCGCCACCGATGCGGCTCAGCATGTGATCGGCGCCGAGCGACTCACGCATCAGCCTGACCAAGCCGAGCAGCGCCTCGTCGCCGGTGTCGTGGCCATATTCGTCGTTGATCTGCTTGAAGTGGTCGACGTCGATCGCAAGCAACGCCAACGGCAGGCGCAGCCGCACGGCTTCGTCGATCGCTGACCGCGCACGCTCCACCAACGTGCGCCGGTTGTAGGCGCCGGTCAGCGGATCGACCATCGCCAAACGGGTCAGGTCATCGCTGAGTCGATCGCTGCACATCAGCATGAAGCCGATCGTGCCGATCGTCGGCAGGATCGAACTGAACACGAACACGATGGAGGTCATCGCAACGCGCCAATCCGGTGTGATCAGCGTCGGGCCGAGAAATTCGACGATAGCGCGTGACACCGCGACGACCGCGCAGGCGAGGAACAGCGCACCGGTCAGATAGTCGGCCGGCCGCAGCGCCCCGGCTTGGCGAAACACCGAGCGCGCAACCATGAATTGCAGCGCAGCGATGGGGATCTCGGTGAGTGCCACACGCAAACCCGGCTGCGGCCATGCGAAGGAGAACAGCACCGAGATCAGCGCAACGGCGCCGACCAGCAGCATGGATTGTGTGTGGCGATGCCGCTGGCCGGTGAACAGCTGCAGCGCACGGCCCATTTCGGCGTAGGCAAGCGCATAGGCCGTGTTCAATATGACGGCCACGCCCGGGTGGGGCGACGAGCCGAGCACGGCGACTGCAGCCAACGGAAGCGTTTGCAGGAAAAGGCCGCCGATCCAGACGCGCATGGCGCCTCGCAGCTCCGCAGGGTACTGCGAAGCGGCGAAACCCAGGCTCGCGCCGACGGAAAACGTCAGCAGCGAAGTGACCGTCAACGCAGTGGCGACATCAAAGTGCATGGAACCCTTCAGCGGACCGGCATTGACCGCGCTGCGAAGCGCGGCATGAACAATGTGCAAGAACGGCGCCAGCCACCACCCAAACCATCGCAACGGTATACCGGCTGCGGATCGACTGGCGGAGCGCCCATCATAAGCGTGATTACGCCGCTACGTAGGCACCCCAGCGGTTGCGGGCTCGGCACCGGGCGCAGCCCTTGCACCCGTTTCGCGCGCCCCCCACATCGTGAAGATGGATATCGCCCCTCCCCTCCCCGAATCGAGCGCCGCCGCCGTGACGCGCGACCGCGCGCGCGTGCGCTACGCCGTGCTCGGCGCCGGCGCGCTGCTGGCCGGCATCTGGATCGCCTGGCTCGCCGCGTGGCTGCTCGGCTGGTCGACTCGACGACCTCGGCATCACGCCGCGCCACGCCAGCGGCCTGATCGGCATCCTGACCGCGCCGTTCGCGCATGCGAATCTTCGCGCACCTGATGTCGAACACGCTGCCGATGGGCCTTGCTGGCGACGTTGACGCTGTACTGCTATCCGCGTGCGGCGCGGCTCGCGTTGCCGATTGATCTGGATCGCTTCCGGCATCGGCGTATGGCTGTTCGCGCGCGACTCGGTGCACGTCGGCGCGAGCGGCATCGCGCACGGCCTGATGTTCTTCCTGTTCGTGATGGGCCTGATCCGGCGCGACCGCCTCGCGGTGGTCACCTCGCTGGTCGTGTTCTTCCTGTACGGCGGCATGCTGCTCAGCGTGCTGCCGCAGCGACGAGCACGTCAGTTTCGAATACCACCTGGCCGGCGCGATTGCCGGTGTGGTCGCCGCGATCCTGCTGCACGCGCGCGATCCGCTGCCGCCGCGCAAACGCTACAGCTGGGAGGACGAGGACCTCGAAGCGACCGCGATCGACGACGAATTCGAACTGCCGCGCGCCGAGGACGTGCCGGTGCTGTGGCACCGTTCCACGCACGATGCGCGACGAGAACCGGCGTGATCGCGTTCCGCGCCGCGCGCCCGCGCGACGATTCGCAGCCGCCGACGCTCGCACTGATCGAACGTGCGACTCGTCAGGAGCATCGGCACGCCGCATGCCGCACGCAGCGAACCGCGCTAAGCTGTCGCCGATGAACCACTGAGTCCGACGCCATGACCACTTCCGAACCACGCCGCGTCGAACACCTGCAGACCGACAAGGGTTACGTCCCGGTCTACACGACCGCCGTCGTCGAGCAGCCGTGGGCGAGCTATTCGCGCGCCGACCACCAGACCTGGGCGACGCTTGTTCGAGCGCCAGCGCGAAGTGCTCGAGGGCCGCGCCTGCCGCGAATTCATCGACAACCAGGCAACGCTTCGGCATGACGCCGGACGCGATCCCGCGCTTCGACGAACTCAACGAAGTGCTGGCGAAGGCGACCGGCTGGACAACTGGTCGGCGTCGAGGGCCTGCTGCCGGAGCTGACCTTCTTCGAGCACCTCGCGAACCGGCGCTTTCCGGTCACCTGGTGGATCCGCAAGCCCGAACAGACTCGACTACATCGCCGAGCCGGACCTGTTCCACGACCTGTTCGGCCACGTGCCGCTGCTGCTCAACCCGCTGTTCGCCGACTACATGGCAGGCGTACGGCCGCGGCGGCGTGAAGGCGCACGGCATCGGCGCCGAGGCGCTGGTCAACCTGACCCGCCTGTACTGGTACACGGTCGAGTTCGGCCTGATCCGACAGGACGACGGCCTGCGCATCTACGGCTCCGGCATCGTCAGCTCCAAGGGCGAATCGATCCACTGCCTCGAATCGCCAGCGCCGAACCGCATCGGTTTCGATCTGCAAGCGCATCATGCAGACGCGCTACCGCATCGACACCTACCAGAAGACCTATTTCGTGATCGACAGCTTCGAGCAGCTGATGGACGCGACGCGGCCGGACTTCCGTCCGATCTATGCCGAACTCGCGCAGCAGCCGTCGATTCCGGCCGGCGAACGTGCTCGCCACGCGACCGCGTGTTCCAGCGCGGCACCGGCGAAGGCTGGGACGCAAGACGGCGACGTCTAATGGGAATCTCGAATAGCCCTCGATTTTGTAGGAGCGCACCCGTGCGCGAACGGATACCCACATGGCAGCGTGCTTTCGCGCACAGGGTGCGCTCCTACATGTGTTTCGGAATGGGTTATTCGAGGTTCGCTGGTGTCGATGAAAATTTCCCATTTGCTGGTTGCCGCGCTGTCGCTCTACTCGGCGGGTGCCCATGCCGAAGTCAAGCAATCGGCGGCCGACAGCTTTCTCGTCACCTACTCCGAACCCGTCACCGCGACGCCGGCGAAAGCGTACGCCGACATCGCACAGGTGCAGCACTGGTGGAGCGACGAGCACACCTGGTCCGGCAAAGCCGCGAACCTGAGCCTCGACCCCGACCGCCGGCGGCTGCTTCTGCGAGCGCTGGAAAGACGGCAGCGTCGAACATGGTCGCGTGATCATGGCGCTGCAGGATCGGCTCCTGCGCGTCGACACCGCGCTCGGGCCGCTGCAGGAATTCGCGCTGAAAGGGATCTTGAGTTTCTGGATCAAGCACCGGCGACGACGGCGCGACCCGGCTCACGGTCGAATACCGCGTCAACGGTGCCAGCAGCAGCGGACTGGATGCGTTTGCGCCGCAGGTCGACGCAGGTGCTCGGCGCGCAGGTCGCGCGACTGGTGCGTTACATCGACACCGGCAACCCGGAGGTACCCACCGCGGCACCGGAGCCGCCGAAGAGCGCGGATGCGCAAGCTGCACTACTCGATCAATGGGCGCAGCAGGCCGCGCGGGAACAGGCCGCAAAGGGCGGCGTTGCGAAGCCCATTCCAGCCAAACCGGCGAAAAAACCCTGACTCGGCAGCGTCATTTCTTCGCCGGTTCGACAACCGGCAGGGCTTCATCAAACTTCGACCAGTGCTGCGCGGCTATCGTTGTCCCGTCGGGTTTGACGCGGGCTGCGCCAAGCCGCCGCGGCACGAGAAGTCGCGTACCGTTCGATTAAAGTCAGGCGTTCGACACCCGGAGAGGATTCGTGAAGCGACTGTCGGTTCCCGAAGCGATAATTCTCGGCGGCACCATCGCGGCTGCGCTCGATATCCTGTTTGCGATCTCATTTGCCGGCTACAACGGGGTCGCTCCCATGCGCTTGCTGCAAAGTGTCGCCAGCGGTCTGCTCGGGCATGGCGCTTTCTCGGGGGGCGGTGGCACTGCTGCGCTCGGCCTGGCGCTTCACTTTGCGCTCTCATACCTGTGGGCTGCGCTGCTTGTCCTGGCGGCGCAGCGGGTTCCGCGTCTCATCGGTCATCCGGTGCCGGCTGGCATCGCGTTCGGGGTCGTCGTTTTCCTCGCCATGCGACTTGTCGTTCTGCCACTTTCCGCGTTCCCTAGCCCGGTTACCTTCAAACCGCTGGCTACGATCCTGGATCTGCTGTCCCATATGTTCCTGTTTGGCGTTCCGATCGTCGCGGCCGCGTGCCTCGCTATCGACCGCTGGCCTGAGAATTCCCGGATGGATTCCTCGCGCGGATGACCGAACCGATTGTTCCGCGACCAGCGCAATCGCCGGCTACACCTCGATCCGTGTACCCGTCTTGCCGAGGTTCACCGCCGCGCCGAATTGCGCATGCAGGCGCTCCGCCAGCACGCCGCGTGCGGGATCCTCGCCATGCACCAGCCAAACCGGCGGATGATTCGCGATCGCGCCGTACCACGCCATCAATCCGGCTTGGTCGGCGTGCGCCGACAGGCCGCCGACGGTATGGCATTGCGCATTGACCGGTATCTGCTCGCCGAACAGCTTGACCGACGGCACGCCGTTGACGAGCAGGCGGCCCAGCGTTCCCTGCGCCTGATAGCCGACGAACACGATGTGGTTGTTCGCGCCGGCGAGGTTGTTGCGCAGGTGGTGGCGGATGCGCCCGCCGTTGCACATGCCGGAGCCGGCCAGGATGATCGCGCCGCCGTGGATGTCGTTGATCGCGCGCGACTGCTCCACGCTGTCGGTGAAGCTGAGGTTGGGCAGGCGCAGCGGATGCGGGCGGTTCGCCCACAGCGCCTTCGCCTCGGCGTCGAACAGGTCCTCGTGGCGGTCGTAGACGGCGGTGACCTTGGTCGCCATCGGGCTGTCGAGGAAGATGCGGAACTTGTCGAGTCCCCACGCCTGGAAGTGTTCTGCGAAAAAGTATAGAAGTTCCTGACTGCGCCCGACCGCGAACGCGGGAATTACCACGTTGCCACGCGAAGCGGAGGCCTGCGCGAAGATCTGGCCGAGCTCGGCGATGGTGTCGTTCAGCGGCTTGTGCAGGCGATCGCCATAGGTCGACTCCATCAGGACCAGATCGGCGCGCGGCGCCGGCTCCGGATCGCACAGGATCGGCGTGCCGCTGGGCCCAAGATCACCGGAAAACACCAGCGTGCGGCCGCTCGCGGTTTCGGTCAGCTCGATCGAGGCCGAACCGAGGATATGGCCCGCATCGCGCAGGATCACGCGCACGCCTGGCAGGATCTCGCCCGGCGTGCGGTATTGCAGCGGCTTCATTCGCTGCATCGTCGCTGCGACATCGGCGGCGCCGTACAGCGGCACCGACGGCGTGCTGCCGGCCGCCAGATGGCGGTTGTCGCGGTCAGCGTCCTGCTGGGCGATCGCCGCGCTGTCCGCAAGCAGGATCGCGGCCACATCGATGGTCGCCGGGTGCGTGTAGATCGGGCCGCGGAAGCCGCGCTTGACCAGCAGCGGCAACCGGCCGGTGTGATCGATGTGCGCATGGCTGAGCACCACCGCATCGATCGTCGCCGGATCGAAGTCGAACGGAGCGGCGTTGCGCGCGTCGTCCTCGCGATTGCCCTGGACCATGCCGCAGTCGAGCAGCACGCGATGGCCGCCGACCTCGACCAGATGACACGATCCGGTGACCTCACCCGCTGCGCCGTGGAATTGGACTTGCATGATCGCGTTCTCTGTCCGTTGTGGCGGCCATCATAAGTCAGAGGCAAGAGCGCCCCCATCCGCCTTTGGCACCTTCCCCCGCTGCAGCGGGGGAAGGTGGCAGTCCGGCCGGAAGGGGACGCCTTCAGCGCTTCAGCAACACCAGACTCATTTTTTCGGCTCGGCGCACTCGCAATCCCGCTTCGGCTCCGGCCCGCCGGCCGCGATGAACGCGTCGATCTGCTGCTTCCAGCACCGGCAGCGGCACCGAGCCGAGCGCGAGCACCGTGTCGTGGAAAGCGCGCAGATCGAACTTCGCGCCGAGCTGCCTTCTCGGCCCGCGCGCGCAGCTCGACGATCTTGATCTCGCCGAGCTTGTAGCTGAGCGCCTGGCCCGGCCACGAGATGTAGCGATCGACCTCGGTCTCGACCTCGTGCTGGCTGAGCGCGGTGTGCTCGGCGAGGTACTCGATCGCCTGCTCGCGCGTCCAGCCCTTGTGGTGGATGCCGGTGTCGATGACCAGTCGCGCGGCGCGCCACATCTCGTAGGTCTGGCGGCCGAATTCCTCGTACGGCGTGTGGTAGATGCCCATCTCCTTGCCGAGCTTCTCGCAGTACAGCGCCCAGCCCTCGCCGTACGCGGAGATGTAGCTCTTGCTGCGGAACTCCGGCAGGCCCTTCTGTTCCTCGGCGAGCTCGCCCTGCAGCGCGTGGCCCGGGCGCCGACTCGTGCAGGGTCAGCGCGGGCAGGTTGTACAGCGGGCGCGACGGCAGGTCGTAGGTGTTGACCCAGTAGGTGTGCGCGCCGCCGCGGCCGGCGGTCCAGAACGGCGCGATCGCCGCCGGCACCGGCTCGATGCCGAAGCGTCCGCGCGGCAGCAGGCCGAAGTATTGCGACAGCTTGCCGTCGACCTGCTTGGCGATCCACGCCGCGCGCATCAGCAGTTCCTCCGGCGTCTTCGCGTAGAACTGCGGATCGCTGCGCAGGAAGTGCAGGAACGCCGGCGAAGTCGCCCTTGAAACCGGTCTGCCTTCATCGTCGCCTGCATCTCGGCATCGATGCGCGCGACCTCCTTGAGGCCGATCTGCGTGGATCGCCTCCGGATCGAGGTCGAGCGTCGTGTATTCCTTGATCTGCTGGCGGTAGTAGGCCTTGCCGTCCGGCATCGCCTCGGCGGCCAGCGTCTTGCGCGCGTGCGGCACGTAGTCGTCGCGGAAGAACGTCAGCAGCTTCGCGTAGGCCGGAATCACCTGCTCGCGGATCGCGCGCTGCGCATCGGTGCGCAGGCTGGCCTGCTCGTCGGCCGGAATGGTCGCCGGCAGGTTCTTGAACGGCTTGTAGAACTCGCTGTCCTCGGGCGACTTCACCTCGGCGTAGCTCGCGATCGACACGTCGCGGCCGTCGAGCACCGCGCGCGGCACGCTGAAGCCGCGCTTGAGGCCGGCGCGCATGTTCGCGGTCTGCTCGTCGAAATAGCGCGGCACGTCGTTCGAGCTTGCGCGATGTAGTTGCGCGCCTCCTGCGCGTTCTTCAGCGGCCGCTGGGTCATGAAGCCGAGGTCGGACCAGAACTGCGAGTCGCTGTTGAACGGCATCTCGTAGCCGCGGAAGCGGATCTCCGCGGCGAGGTTCTCGATCTGCGGCCGGTACACCGCGAGGTTGACCTGGTTCTCCGCCGACAACTGCCTGCGCCGGAATCGCGTCGAGCTGCTTGAGCACGTTGTCCCAGTACGCGAGGCGCGCCTTCTGCGCGTCCGCGTCGACGTCGGGCAGGCGATTGTCGTGCGGGCTCGCGACGCGCTGTCCTCGTCGTCGTAGCCGGGAAATTGCTGCTGGCGCCAGTTCCATTCCTGCGTGTAGAGCGCCTTGAAGCGCTCGTCGGCGCTGTCGGCGTGCGCGAGCGCGCTCGCGGCAAGGCCTGCGCAGAGCAGGCCGGCGAACCATGGGTTTCATGGCCGACTCCATCGAAGCGGGAAACGTCGATGATCGCACCGAACCGCGGTCGCGGGAGTGCCGAATGGATGGGCGGCCCTGCGAGCGCCGGCAGGCGCGCAACGCGCGACCGCACGCGCGCGCCGCCCCGGGCGACCCAGCTGCGCCGCGCCAGCAGCGTGACGCTCAGCGGTCCAGCGCGTCGGCGTCGGCGCCGACCGCGCGCAGGTAGGCGGCGAGGCCGCGTTCGGCGGCTTCGACGAAGACTTCGCCGGTCGGCGCGAACGCCGCGATGCGGTCGGGGCGGAAATTGCGGAAGTCGTTGCGCAGACGGCACCACGCGCCGAGCGTCCACACGCCGCCCCAGAACGCGAGGCACAGCGGCTCGACTTCGCGCACGCTGACGCGACCGCGCTTCGTCGCGGTAGTCGAGGCGCAGCACGTGATGATCCGCGATCGCCTCGTGCAGGCGGTCGATCAGGCCGGACGTCGCCTCGCTCCAGTCGGCCGGCGCGAAGATGCGCGAGCGCAACGCGCGCTGCGCGCAGTTCCGGCGGCAACACCGCCTCGATCTTCAGCAGCGCGGCCTGTGCGCCGCGTGCTGAGGCGGCTCGCCGGCGAACGCACTGCACGAACCGCGTGCCGACGACCAGCGCCTCGAGTTCGTCGGCGTTGAACATCAGCGGCGGGATGTCCGCGCCCTTGCGCAGCACGTAGCCGACGCCGGCCTCGCCCTCGATCGGCACGCCGGACAACTGCAGGTCGGCGACGTCGCGATAGACCGTGCGCAGCGAGACCGCCAGCGTCTCGGCGAGACGGCGCGCCGGCAGCGCGGTGCGGCGCCCGCGCAGGGCATGGATGATGAGGAACAGGCGGTCGGCGCGGCGCATGCGGACATCATCGCCCGCCGCCGTCGCCGCGGCCAAGCCATCCGCGTCGCCTCATCAAATTGCGCGAAGCCGACCACGTTGCCGCCCGGTTCGCGCACGTACAGCTCCGTGCTGCCGTAGAACGTGCGCTGGCGTGGCGTGACCACCGGCGCATCGCCGATCGCGCGCTCGATCGCATCGAGGTCGTCGACCTCGATGAACAGCACGACCGAATGGCCGTCGAGCTCGGCCGCCGCATCGCGCGTTCGGCGATCACGCTGGCGCGCGTCTGTACATGATCTCGATGCCGTCCTTCTCGACGCTGGCGAAGACGGGTCGCCAGCGGTCCTCGGCACCTCGTTGCTTCACCGCGAAGCCGAGGCGGTCGATCCAGCAGCGGATGCAGGGCTCGACGTGCTCGACGATCAGCACGGGCGTCAGGCGCTTGAGCGATGGAAGTGCAGCGTTCGTATTCATCGAAATCCTCGTCGTGTAGAGAGCCTCACTCGCCATCCCTGACTGCGAGATGGCGCAGCTCCGCTTCGGGGCCGTGCATTGACGCAGCGGCACCGTACCGCGACGGCGGCCTTCCGCGTCGTCCGCTGACGGCCTTGCGTGCGCTCCGCAAGACGGCGCCGTCGACCAGTGCATGGCGGCAAGCGAGGGGAAGGAACGCGCGTATCAGCAAAGGCATGAAGCGGGACATGTTGTTCGTTCCTTTCAATCTACAAGAAGTCGGCTTCAACCCCGCAGCCGCGACCGCGGCGTCGGGGCGAGGTACAGGATCTGCGGAGCGGCGGGATTGCCGCTGCGGCCGAGAACGTCCGCAAGACGATCCTTGGCCGCCGCATCCGCGAAACCCGCGAAGCAGACCACGACGTTCTCGCCCTCGCGTACCGGCAATGCGGGGAACGTGTTCATGGCGGACTCGCTGACGAAGCGGGCCAGCAACGTCCCGCCGGCGGCCTGCACAATCGGCGCGACGCGCCGTTCGATGGCATCGCCGAAGTCCGCGTCGACATCCGGCGGCAACGGCCAGATCATCGCGACGACGAGCCCGGCCGCCAGCGCCAGCGCGCCGATCGCCGCGCGCGGTACAGGCGCAGGCGCGAAGCCGCTATCCGCGCGGGCGGGACGCAGCAACAACACGTTGTCGGAATCGACCATCGTCGCATTCGCCGCTTCGCGATGCGCCTTCCACACCGGGCCGCCGTAGAACGATGCCAACGCCTTGGCGCGCGATGGCATGTCGCGGAAGCCGCGCAGCCAGACAAAACGGTTGGCATCATCGAGATCGCGGAACTGGCCGATCAGGTCCATCCCGCAGGCCTCCTGGCTCTCGACGAATTCGCGTTCGAACAGGTCGATCAGGCGGTCGCGATGGCCCGGGTGCAGCGTGTACTGGCGCAGTTCGATAACGCTGCAATCGCCGGCTGCGCGTTCCAACGCCGGTTGCCCCTCGATTACGTGGATCACGTCAGTGGCCTCGGTCATGGATGCGCGTCATGCGCATGATCCAGTTGGTTTCCCAGGTCCTGCCATCGTCCGTCGACAGCGCCTGTTCCCATTTCGCGCTGCGCGGCTGGATTTCGGACCAGATGAAACGCGCCAGCACCGGCTTGCCTTTGTGCGAATCGTGGCCAATGAACGTGCCGACGCCGTTCTCGAAGCGGCCGACGACCGGCGGCTCCAGCACACCGTCGCGGTTGCTGGCCCAGTAGAGGCTCCATTCGCGCCTGGCCGGATTGAACAGGCGCAGGGTCATGCCGACGAAGCCGCCGCCCCATCCCGTCACGAAATCGTC
The DNA here is from genome assembly GCA_963720445.1 of uncultured Gammaproteobacteria bacterium. Lineage (GTDB taxonomy): Bacteria > Pseudomonadota > Gammaproteobacteria > Xanthomonadales > Rhodanobacteraceae > Dokdonella_A. The sequence continues at coordinate 2,061,128 of CAVRFO010000002.1, read as the reverse complement.
GATGTTGCCGAGACCGCCGAGGATCGGTCGGCATGCCTGGGTCGCCTTGAAATGCTCCCAGTCGGTCGAGCCGACCAGCCGTTCCTTCAAGCGTTCGTTAGCGATGTGCCAGTGGCCGAAATAGAAATCGAAATCGTGGCGGCCATCGTTTTCGTCGTGAGTCATCGGTTCGGAATGTCCTTGCGTGGCAGAGGCGGCGAACGCGCGAAGCGTCCCGGCGAATGCGAGCGCGCTGCAGGCACCAGCCGCGCCGAGTTGCAGGAGGTGGCGGCGCCGTGGATTCATGCCGGCGACCACAACCCGATACGGTTGCCTTCACTGTCGCGGATCTGCGCGAACCAGCCGATGCCGTCCGGCAACTCCGTGCGCGGCACGAACACATCGCCGCCATGCCCGTCGACGCGGTTGAGTACCGGACGGATGTCGTCGAGACCGAGATAAACGATGCTGCCCTGCACCGAGGGCTCGTGTTCGGCCATGCTGACCAGCGCGCCGGTCGCGTTCGGCTTGCCGCCGCCGGGAAACACCGCCATCGCACCGCCGCCGAAATCCATGCGCCGCAGCTGCACGTCGAGGACTTGCTCGTAAAAGCGCTGCGCGCGATCCAGGTCGTCGGTCGGAATCTCGAACCAGGCGGGCACGTTGGTATTCAGCATGGAACTCTCCTTGGGCAATGCCGATCGGCATGGCGCACAGAATGCGGGCGCCCCACTGACAGCGTGCTGTCAGCAGTGGCATGCATCGCAGCGAGCCGCGACAATGTCCACCCTTCTGCCGGGAACACCGCCCATGCCGACCACGCCGCCCACCGCCATCCCGTCCGCGCGGGTTTCGCTCAGCCGCTTCCTGATCGAGGCGCAGCGCGACAAGGGTCATATCGACGCCGACCTGCGCCTGCTGATCGAAGTCGTCGCGCGCGCGTGCAAGCGCATCTCGATCGCGACCGCCAAGGGCGCGCTCGGCGGCATGCTCGGCAGCGCCGGCACCGAGAACGTGCAGGGCGAGACGCAGAAGAAACTCGACGTGGTCTCCAACGAAATCCTGCTCGAAGCGAACGAATGGGGCGGTCACCTCGCCGCGCTCGCGTCGGAGGAAATGGACGATCCGCATCCGATCCCGCACCGCTATCCGCGCGGCGAATACCTGCTCGTGTTCGACCCGCTCGACGGCTCGTCGAACATCGACGTGAACATCTCGGTCGGCACGATCTTCTCGGTACTGCGCTGCCCGGAAGGCTGCGAGCCGAACGAGGCGGCGTTCCTGCAGCCGGGCACGAAACAGGTCGCGGCCGGCTATGCGATCTACGGATCGAGCACGGTGCTGGTGCTGACCCTCGGCGATGGCGTGCACCAGTTCACGCTGGATCGCGAGCAGGGCAATTTCCCGCTGACCCAGTCGAACATTCGCATCCCGGAAGAGACCTCGGAATTCGCGATCAACATGTCGAACATGCGCCACTGGGAAGCGCCGATGCGCCGCTACATCGACGAACTGCTGGCCGGAAAAACCGGCCCGCGCGGCCGCGACTTCAACATGCGCTGGGTCGCCTCGATGGTCGCCGACGTGCACCGTATCCTGACCCGCGGCGGCATCTTCATCTATCCGCGCGACAACAAGAATCCGGCAATGCCCGGCAAGCTGCGCCTGATGTACGAGGCCAATCCGATGGCGATGATCGTCGAACAGGCCGGCGGCGCGGCGACCACCGGACTGACCCGCATCCTCGACATCCAGCCGGAGAAACTGCATCAGCGCGTGCCGGTTTTCCTCGGCTCGAAAAACGAGGTCGAACTGGTCACCCGCTACCATCGCGACCCGGCCGGCTGATCCTGATCCCCGGCAGGAGCGCCGGAAGGCGCGATGCTTTTCCAGCCTGATCAAAGAGCATCGCGCCTTCCGGCGCTCCTACAAAAAAGAGCATGCGGGCATGGACAATCCTGATTTCATCGAAGTCTACGACGGCGCGCTCGACACCGCGTTCTGCCGCGACCTGATCGCCCGCTTCGAAGCGAGCGGCCAGGCGGTGCGCGGCTCGACCGGCGGCGGCGTCGACACGCGCCTCAAGGACAGCTGGGACATCACCCTCGCCGACCATTCCGACTGGAAGGACGCCGAGAACCGTCTCAATACGGCAATGCTGCGCGGCATGATGGCGTACGTGCGCCAGTACGCGTATGCCGCACTCGCACCGATGGCGCTGCGCACGCCGGACCCGAAAACCGGCGAGCTGGTGCTGCTCGATCCGGCGATGGTCGCGGCGCTGCCGGACAACCTGCTGCAGGCGCTGGTCACCAAGTGTTTCCGGCCCGGCACGATCAACCTGCAGAAGTACCACGCCGATCAGGGCGGCTATCCGTACTGGCACTGCGAGCTGTTTCCGAAAGCCGACGACGGCGAAACCCTGCACCGCGTGCTGCTGTGGTCGGTCTATCTCAACGACGGCTTCAGCGAAGGCGAAACCGAGTTCCACTACCAGCAACGCAAGATCGTTCCGCGCACAGGCTCGCTGCTGATCGCGCCGGCGGGTTTCACCCACACCCATCGCGGCAATATGCCGAGGGGCGGCGACAAATACATCGCGACGTCATGGGTATTGTTCCAGCGTGCGGAGCAGTTGTATGCAAACCAGGCGATGGCGCGATGATGCGATCGCCTCCCACCGCACATCCGTAGGAGCGGCTTCAGTCGCGATGCTTTTCGTCGCGCTTGAATATCATCCCCACCCCTCCGCTTGAAAGGGAGGGCTTGAAGGCATGGCGGCTGAAACCGCTCCTGCCCGGCATGTTCCTCGCAAAGGGAGTTCGGCCATGAATCGGATCCTGATCTACGGAGCAAACGGCTATACCGGCAGGTTGATCGTCGAGGAGGCCGTGCGGCGCGGCCTCAAGCCGATCCTGGCCGGACGCAACCGCGATGCGCTCGAGGCGCTCGCGCAACGCCTCGGCCTGACCCGCCGCGTGTTCGAGCTGGCCGAACCGGCCGAGGTCACGCGCAACCTCGAAGGCATCGAGCTGCTGCTGAACTGCGCGGGCCCGTTTTCAAAGACGGCGGCGCCGCTTCTCGACGCCTGCCTCGATCTGCGCGTGCACTATCTCGACATCACCGGCGAGATCGACGTCTTCGCGCTCTGCCACCACAGGCACCCCCGCGCGCAGCGACAGGGCATCGTCGTCGCGCCCGGTGTCGGCTTCGATGTCGTGCCGACCGATTGCGTCGCCGCGATGCTCAAGCAACGCCTGCCGGATGCGAGCGAACTCGTGCTCGCATTCGAAGCCGGCGGCGGCAGCAGCCCCGGCACCGCGAAGACCAGCGTCGAAGGATTGGCCAAGGGTGGACGCGTGCGCATCGGCGGCGCACTCGTCGAGGTGCCGCTGGCATGGAAGACGCGCACGTTCATGCGCGAGGGCGTGCAGCGCAGCGCGATGACGATTCCGTGGGGCGATGTCTATACCGCGTATGTCTCGACCGGAATCCCGAACATCGAAACCTACATGGCGCTGCCGCCGACGACGATCGCCCGCGCGCGCTGGCTGCGCCACGTGAGACCGTTGCTGGGTTGGGCCCCGCTGCAACGCATCCTGCAGAAGCGCGCATCGGCCACGCTTGGTCCGGACGCGGCGCGGCGCGAGTCGACGCACTGTTACATCTGGGGAGAAGTGCGCAACGCGGCCGGCGCCGAGGCGCACCTCGCGCTGATCACACCGAATGGCTACGCGCTGACCGTGCAATCGGCGCTTGGCATCGCGCAGCACGTGCTCGACACCAAACCCGCCGGCGGCTACTACACGCCCTCGCAACTAATGGGGGCCGACTATGTGCTCGGTTTGCCCGGTGTCAGTGTGGTTGCTGGAACAAATTGAATACACGCCCTCACCATAAACCCAACGGAGACCACCCCATGCGCATCGGACTCATCCTCGCCGGCATCATCCTGATCGCGGTCGGCGCCGCCGGCTTCACCGGCAACCTCAACTTCACCCAGAACAAGGAAGTAGTGAAGATCGGCGGCTTCTCCGCTTCGGTGAAGCAGGACAGGAGCGTGCCGGAATGGATCGGCGGTGTCGCGGTGTTGGTCGGACTCGGACTTGTCGCCGCGGGCGCGATGCGCAAGTAGCGTCGCCACCGGGGCCCGCGTGATGAGCTGTCCGGACCGCGCTCTGGAAAAGGGCACGGAGGAATCATTCGTTTGACCCCAAGGGCGTCGAATGCCGCATGATCGCTCGGCCGCCGCCGCGATCGCGGTCGCGCGATCGGCACCACGCGAGCGGCCGCAACCAACAGGCTCGGCCTTTCCGGCCCATCAAATGAAGAGTTCCTCCGTCCCGTATTTCCGCACCGTGCTACGTCCCGACCGAGACGCAGTTCCGGCCGGCGCGCTTGGCGGCATACATCGCGGCATCGGCGCGTTTGACCAGGCCGGCAAAGTCGTCGCCTTCGCCGAGCTGGGTGACGACGCCGATGCTGACGGTCAGCACGACGCGCCGCGCGCGCAAGATGATCGGATGGCCTTCGACCGCGGCGCGCAGGCGTTCGGCGACCGCCAGCGCCTCGTGCCCGGGCGTCGCCGACAGCACGATCAGGAATTCCTCGCCGCCGAGACGGCCGACCAGGTCGCTCGGGCGCAGGTGCGGGCGGATCGCCTCGACGATCGCGCGCAACGCATGGTCGCCCGCTGCGTGGCCGTACTCATCATTGACGTCCTTGAAATGGTCGACGTCGAGCAGCATCAGCGAGAGCGGTCGCAGGTGCCGGCGTGCCTCTGACAGTTGGGCCTGCACGAGCTCTTCGAGCATGCGCCGGTTGAGCACGCCGGTCAGGCCGTCGATGGCGGCGAGGCGTTCGAGCTCTGCGCGCCCGCGTTCGTCGCACATCAGCACGAAGCCGAACGTGGCGACGATCGGCATCAGCGCCGAGTAGCCGACCACGAGTACCTGCATCGGCGTTGCGGCGAGCGGGCTCTGCAGCGGCGGCCCGATGAAGCCTTCGTAGATCGTGCGCGCAATGAAGATGGCGGTGCCCGCCGCGAACACCAGTATGGTCATGCCGTAGCTCGCGCCGAGCGGCCGCGGCGCGCCATAGAAGATAGCGGTCGATGCCAGCGCGAGGATGCCGGCGATCACCGGCGATACCGCGACGACGCGTTCGGGCATGTTCGGCCACACGTAGGTGAACAGGAGTGTGAGGACCACGCCGAACGCCGCGAGCGAGTAGGGCAGCGTCATGCTGCCGCCATGGCCGGCGAACTTCCGCAGCGCGCGCGCGTAGGTCGCGTAGGCAATCAGCAGGATCGCGTTCGCGGCGACGATGGCCCATGCATCGCCTTCCAGCAACAGCAGCCAGGCCGGCGGTTGCGATGCGGTCGCGATGATCCACAGGAAGATCGCCCGCCGCAGCAGAGTGCGCTGGCCGCGCAAACCGAAACCGAGGCATAGCGCAAGCAACAGCGTGATGGCGGCACTGCTGAGGATCACAGTGCGCACGTCGATCTGCCGGGCAAGATCCAGCGTCACTCCGCGCCCTCCCGCTGGCGGGCGCACGACCGATGCCGTGGCGAGACCGCTGCGTGCGGCCATCATCCGGCATCGCCCGGCGGCGCGCAAACGCCGCTGCCGCGGGTGGGAAAAGGGGACGGAGGAATTGTCCGTTTTGTCCGTTTGGACCCCAAAGCCGCCGAATGCCGCATGATCGCGCGCCGCACACGCGCCGCAATCGCGCGGTCGTCGAAGCGCAACGACCCGCCTTCGCGCCCGATACCGGCATTGCATACAGTGCAGCGAGATCCGGAGGGCCGCGCCGCGCGCGGTACTCGCGTGGCGACCCGGTGGCCTGCGCCGTGGTGGCCGGCGAAGGGTGACGAGAGCGGCGGAAAGACGCGACAGCATGATGCGCCCGGTAACGCGATCGGCCCGACCGTTACAATGGCGCGATGGACGTTTCCCACCTGCTCGACGGACTCAATCCCTCCCAACAAGAAGCGGTGACCGCGCCCGCGGGGCACTATCTCGTGCTCGCCGGCGCCGGTTCCGGCAAGACGCGCGTGCTGACCCATCGCATCGGCTGGCTGCTGCAGGTCGAACGCGTGTCGCCGTGGTCGGTGCTCGCGGTCACCTTTACCAACAAGGCGGCCGGCGAGATGCGCGGGCGCACCGATGCGCTGATCGAGGGCGGCGCGCGCGGGCTGACGATCGGCACCTTCCACGGCATCGCGCATCGGCTGCTGCGCCGGCATTGGCGCGAGGCGAAGCTGCCGGAGACGTTCCAGATCCTCGACGGCGACGACCAGCTGCGGCTGGTCAAGCGCACGCTCCAGGGCCTCGGCCTCGACGAGGCGCGCTTCCCGCCGCGCCAAGCGACCTGGTTCATCAACAGCGCGAAGGACGAGGGCAAACGCCCGGACGCGCTCGACCCCGGATTCAATCCGGTCAATCGCGTGCTGATCGATGTGTACCGCGCCTACGAAGCCGCGTGCCAGCGCTCGGGGCTGGTCGATTTCGCCGAGCTGCTGCTGCGCGCGCACGAACTATGGCTGCACGACGATGCGCTGCTCGCGCACTACCGCGAGCGTTTCCGGCATCTGCTGATCGACGAATTCCAGGACACCAACACACTACAGTACGCGTGGATTCGCGTGCTGGCCGGCAGCACCGGCCAGGTCTTCGTGGTCGGCGACGACGACCAGGCGATCTACGGCTGGCGCGGCGCGAAGGTCGAGAACGTGCAGCAATTCCTGCGCGATTTTCCGAACGCGAAGACGATCCGCCTCGAACAGAACTACCGCTCGACCGGCACCATCCTCGCCGCCGCGAACGCGGTGATCGCGCACAACCCGGATCGCCTCGGCAAGCAGTTGTGGACCGCCGGAGACGCCGGCGATCCGATCGAACTGTACGCGGCCTACAACGAGCAGGATGAGGCGCGCTATGTGATCGAGCGCATCCGCGGCTACCTGCGTGACACCGCGAAGCCGTCCGACCTCGCGATCCTGTACCGCTCGAATGCGCAGTCGCGCAATTTCGAGGAACAACTGATCCAGCACTCGATTCCGTACCGCATCTACGGCGGCCTGCGCTATTTCGATCGCGCCGAAATCAAGGATGCGCTTGCGTACCTGCGCCTCACCGCGAACCGCCACGACGACGCCGCGTTCGAGCGCGCGGTCAACACGCCGCCACGCGGTATCGGCGGACGCACGCTCGACATGCTGCGCCAGCGCGCACGCCGCGATGCGGTGTCGATGTGGGAGGCGACACTCGGCGAACTCGGCGCGGATGCGCTGGCCGGGCGCGCGAAGAATGCGTTGCGCGCGTTCGTGCAATTGATCGAGGAATTGGCACGCGATTGCATCGTTTCGCCAGCCCGGGAAACTCCTGCCGAGAGCGGCGAACGACTCACGCTGTCCGAACAGATCGAACAGGCGATGGCGCGCTCGGCTCTGCGCGATTTCTACGAGAAGGACAGCCGCGGCAGCGCCGAGTCGCGCGTCGAGAACCTCGACGAACTGATCAACGTCGCCAGCCGCTTCCAGCGCACGCCGGATGACATCGAGGCGGGTCTGTCGGAACTCGCCGCGTTCCTCTCGCACGCCGCACTCGAAGCCGGCGAAGGTCAGGGCGAACCGGGCCAGGACTGCGTGCAACTGATGACTCTGCATTCGGCGAAAGGTCTGGAATTTCCGTTCGTATTCCTGGTCGGCCTCGAAGACGGCCTGTTTCCGAGCCAGAAATCCACCGAGGAACCGGGCCGCCTCGAAGAGGAACGCCGCCTCGCCTACGTCGGCATCACCCGCGCGCGCGAAAACCTGCTGCTGACCTACGCCGAATCGCGCCGCCTGCACGGCGTCGAATCGTACGCGCGGCCATCGCGATTCCTGACCGAGATCCCGGCCGAACTGATCCACGAAGTGCGCCCGCGCGTGCAGGTCAGCCGCCCCGCGTTCGCCGGCCGCTACGTCGACGACAGCGCGCAATCATCAGCCCCGTTCAAGCTCGGCCAGCGCGTCAAGCATGCGAGCTTCGGCGAAGGCGTCGTGTTGAGCTACGAAGGCGCGGGCGCGCACCTGCTGGTCGAAATCAATTTCGCGGATGCCGGGCGCAAGCGGCTGGTGTTGGCGTATGCGAATCTCGCCGCGATGTAAGGCGCTTCGCTAGATTGCCGACCAATCCCGCGCCCAGCCGCGGCTGTTGACCCCCTCCCACCGGGAGAGGGGCTGGGGTGAGGGTTCGGCGCGATCCTGAAACGCCATGCTCGCCCCGAACCCTCATCCGCCCTTCCCTGAATCGCAGAGGGCGGCTTCGACCTGACCAGGAAGTTGTTTTCCGGCTCAGAGCTTCGTGTAGTCGATCTGCATCGTCTTCGCTTCCTTGCCCGCGTGCGTCTCGTGCCACTCGAACGTGTAGTGCGCCGGATCGACGATGCGCACGACCTCGCGCACGCCGACCTTGCTGCCGGCCTTCATCGGATCATCCATCGTGCCGTGGAAGGTGTAGGTCTTCTTCGCCGCGTCGTAGGTGCCGTAGGCAAGGAAGAACCCTGTCGACATGCTGTCGATCCAGGAATTGAAGTAGCGGCCGCCGAGGTTGTCGAAGCCGAGCATGCCGCGGCCGCTGAACGGCTGCCCCATCGCGATGCCTTCGTACTTCGTCTCGATGTAGCGACCGCCGAAAATCGCTTCGGCGTGGTATTTCCCTTCGCTGGTCTGCGGCGGCGCCTTCGGGTCCATCCACATCGTGGTCGTCGCGTTCCAGTCGCCGACGAAGTAGTCGAGCTGCTTGTGCTCGGGCCGCAGCGCGCCCATGCGCTCGAACGCAGCCATCATCTCCTTCTGCTGCTTGCTCATCGGTGCAGCCGCGTTGTCCTGCGCGGAGGCGGCGCAGGCGAAGGCAAGCAACACGCTCAGGCTCGCGATACGGATAGTGGTGTTCATGACGCTCTCCCTGGTTGGCGCCGGATGGCGGCGCCAGCGTAGCGCCGGCTCCACGCCGGCACTACCCGTATTTCCGCTCAGCCGCGCGTGCAGCGCGCGGAATTCGGCGAGCGGCCGTCGACGGTGCCCCGCATCGGTTCGATCGCCTCGCGCGCCTTCTCCGCGTTAAAGCTGGTGAAGCCGCTCCAAAGAACCGTAGTTGGGCTGAGCGAAGCGATGCCCAACGGATATCCCGCATGCCGGGAATGTTGGGGCTCGCAGGCTCACCCCAACCTACGCGCTATTGCTGGCCGCCCTTCTGTGGCTCGTTCGATGGCAGGGGCGGTGGCGGCATTGGATTTTCACGCAGGAAGGTAATCTGCTGTTGCAAAAAATCGGAACACCAACCGTCAGGGCCGTCACACACGTAAGCATAGAGCCCGCGATAGCCATCTTTTGTCTGCGCAGCTCGTGTGCGCAGCACCGCTTTCCAGCCGCCGCCGTCGACCGCATTCCAGGCAACTTGAGACGACTCAAAAACCCACCAAATGCGCGAACTCGTGTTGTCCGTAAAGACGCGCCCCGTTGAAACCGCCCGTTCTTTCAGATCTGACCTTTGTCGAAGATAAGGCAGCGCCTCTTTAGCTGTACCGAACTCCATCGGTTCATCGTCTACGGCGACGCTCCAAGGAGTTGCGACCGACTTATCATCGGACAGATTGAACTCAACCGGCACCAACGCCCGAGATTTTGTGGGCTTGCCGGCACACAGCGCCGGTTCGAATCGCCACTCGACCACACTATCCAATGCCGCTTGGTCCAGAACGGCACTGCCACTGCTTGCATGGACAGACAAATCACGGGGAACGCCGTCTACATCGACGACAGCCGAAATAATGGTCTTGCCAGACACATGATCCTTGACGGCCTCCGACGGATATTTAGGTGGTCTGAGCCGGGAGTAGACAGCCGCTGTGCAGGCATCCTCCGCGGCCCAACCCGTAATCGGCAGCGCCAACGCAGCAATAATCAGGATTCGATTCACTACGCGGGACCTGCAATTAGAGAAGCGGCCAAGGGCTGCAATCACTTCCTCTTCGGAATATACAAATCGGTAATAGTACCTTCGTACACTTCCGCCGCCATGCCGACCGATTCGCTCAAGGTCGGGTGCGGATGGATGGTCAGGCCGATGTCGGCCGCTTCACAGCCCATCTCGATCGCGAGTGCGATCTCGGCGATCAGGTCGCCGGCGTTCGGGGCGACGATGCCGGCGCCGATGATGCGGTGGGTCGCTTCGTCGAACAGCAGCTTGGTGAAGCCTTCGGTACGGCCGATGCCGATTGCGCGGCCGGAGGCCGCGTGCGGGAATTTGCCGACGCCGTAGGCGATGCCGGCCTTCTTCGCTTCGGTCTCGGTGACGCCGACCCAGGCGATTTCCGGATCGGTGTAGGCGACGGACGGAATCACGCGCGCGACGAATTCGCTTTTCTGGCCGGCCGCGACTTCGGCCGCGACCTTGCCTTCGTGGGTGGCCTTGTGCGCGAGCATCGGCTGGCCGACCAGGTCGCCGATCGCGAAAATGTGCGGCACGTTGGTGCGCATCTGCTTGTCGACCGCGATGAAGCCGCGTTCGGTGACGTTGACGCCGGCGGCGTCGGCACCAATCGTGTTGCCGTTCGCGGTGCGGCCGACGGCGACGAGGACACGGTCGAACAACGTCGTAGAAGGCATCGGAGTTGAAGCCGCTCCCACGGATTCGAACGTCGCCTTGAGGCCGTTCTTCTGTGCCTCGATCTTCGCGACCTTCACTTTCAGGTGGATGCCGGCGTAGCGCTTGGACAGGCGCTGCTGCAGCGGCCGCACCAGGTCCGCGATCGGCACCCGGCATCAACTGGTCGAGCAGTTCGACGACGGTGACTTCGCTGCCGAGTCCTTCATACACGCAGGCCATTTCCAGGCCGATGATGCCGCCGCCGACGACCAGCAATTTCTTCGGGATGTCGGCGAGGTTCAGCGCATCGGTCGAATCCATCATGCGCGGGTCGTCCCACGGGAAGCCCGGCAGTTTGAACGCCTGCGAACCGGCCGCGATGATCGCGTTGTCGAAACGCACGAGCTTCTTGCCGTCCTTGCCGTCGACTTCGATCTCGTGCGGCGAGATGAAACGGCCGGTGCCCTGCACGACCGTGACCTTGCGCTGTTTCGCCATGCTGGCGAGGCCACCGGTCAGTTGCGCGACGACCTTGTCCTTGTTCGCGCGCAACTTGTCGAGGTCGATCTTCGGCTTGCCGAAGCTGATTCCGATGTCGCTCGCGTGCGCGGCCTCGTCGATCACGCGCGCCGCATGCAGCAGCGCCTTCGACGGAATGCAGCCGACGTTGAGGCAGACGCCGCCGAGTGTCGCATGGCGCTCGATCAGCACGGTGTTCTGGCCGAGATCGGCCGCGCGGAACGCGGCGGTGTAGCCGCCGGGGCCGGAGCCGAGCACGACGACCTGGCATTCGAGGTCGGGCTTGCGGCCGGAATCGCCTTTGCTGTCGCTTCCTCCGCTGGCGGGGGAAGCTCCCCGGGGGGGTGAAGGGGGCGCTTTTTCACTCGTCACAGACGATGCGCTCGAAGAGCTGCCCCCCTCCGCCTGCGGCACCTCCCCCCGCTGCGCGGAGGGAGGAACGGCGGAAGCGGAAGCGGCGGTTTCGATGACCGCAACGACCGCGCCTTCGGCGACCACGTCGTTGAGCTTGACCCGGATTTCCTTGACCACGCCGGCGACGCTCGATGGCACTTCCATCGTCGCCTTGTCCGATTCGAGCGTGACCAGGCCCTGATCGCGCGCGACCGTGTCGCCCGGTTTGACCAGGATCTCGATGACCGGCACACCTTTGAAGTTGCCGATATCGGGGACTTTGACTTCGATCGTGTTGGCCATGTTTGAACCCTGCTCGCGCGAGAACGCCGTTGTATTTTTTCTTCGTCATTCCGGCGCAGGCCGGAAGCGTTTTTCAACAGCCGCAGGCTGGTCATCCATTTTGCTTGCGGCTTTCTGATCAAACTGGATCCCGGCCTGCGCCGGGATGACGGCCAAGGGCTACAGCAATACGCGGCGCATGTCGGCCAGCACCTGGCCGAGATAGGCGGTAAAGCGCGCGGCCGAAGCGCCGTCGATGACGCGGTGGTCGTAGCTCAGCGACAGCGGCAGGATCAGGCGCGGCTGGAAGGCCTTGCCGTCCCAGACCGGTTTGATCGCCGACTTCGACACGCCGAGGATCGCGACTTCCGGCGCGTTGACGATCGGCGTGAACGCGGTGCCGCCGATGCCGCCGAGGCTCGAAATCGAGAAGCAGCCGCCGGACATGTCGGCCGGGCTCGAGCTTGCCGTCGCGCGCCTTCTTCGCGAGTTCGCCGGACTCGGTCGCGATCTCGATCACGCCTTTCTTGTCCGCATCGCGCAGCACCGGCACGACAAGGCCGTTCGGCGTGTCGGCGGCGAAGCCGACATGGAAGTATTTCTTCAGGATCAGGTTCTCGCCGCTCGCATCCAACGACGAATTGAAATCCGGGTATTTCTTCAGCGCGGCGACGACCGCCTTGATCAGGAACGCGAGCATCGTGAGCTTGATGCCTGCCTTCTCGTTCTCCTTGTTCAACGCGACGCGCAGCGCTTCCAGATCGGTCACGTCGGCATCGTCGTGCTGGGTGACGTGCGGGATCATCGCCCAGTTGCGCGAGAGGTTCGCGCCGGAGATCTTCTTGATCTTGGAACGTGGTTTGGATTCGATCTCGCCGAACTTCGCGAAATCGACGCTCGGCCACGGCAGCAGGTTCAAGCCGCCGCCGCTCGCGCCCGCACCGGGCGTGACGCCGGAGGTCAGCAGGTTCTTGACGAAGGCGCGCACGTCCTCCTTGGTGATGCGGCCCTTGCGCTCGCTGCCGGTCACCTGATGCAGGTCGACGCCGAGTTCGCGCGCGATCATGCGCACCGCCGGGCTCGCGTACGGCACCTTGTCCGGCATCACCGTGCTGGCGTCGAACGGAATCGGCGGCGTGCGTGGCGCGGACGCGCCGGCATCAGGGCGAGGGCTGGGTGCCGCAGGCTTGACCGGCTCGACCGCGGGCGCCGCTGCCTGCGGTACCGCGGGCGCCGCCTTCACCGGTTCAACGGCGGCGGCTGGCACAGCCTTCGCCGGCGCAGCGTCAGCCGTTTCGATCAACGCGACCACGACGCCTTCGGCGATCTCGTCGCCGACCTTGACCTTGACCTCCTTGACCACGCCGTCGAACGGCGCCGGCACTTCCATCGTCGCCTTGTCGGATTCGAGCGTGACCAGTCCCTGGTCCTTGACGACCGTGTCGCCGGCTTTCACCAGCACCTCGATCACCGGGACGTGGGGGTAGTTGCCGATGTCCGGCACCTTCGCTTCCTGGACGGCCATGCCTTGCTCCGAATCGTCATGCAGAACGCCAAGTTTCGCCGATTTGGGCCATCGCCGTCATGTCGCGCTTCGTTTGCGTGGCCGTGGCGGCTGCGCCGGACCGGATAGCGCAGGCGATCAACCTGCTAGATTCAGCGCACTCGATCCGGCAACCCGATCCCGCACAGTCCCGCACGAACCCATCCAGAACCGGAATTCCCCCATGTATATCCTCTACTACTCGCCCGGAACGGCCAGCATGGCCGTGCATCAGACCCTGCTCGAAATCGGCGCCGCGCATGAACTGCGCAAGCTTGATTTCGAGACCCAGGCGCAGAAAAGCGCCGACTACCTGGCGCTGAACCCGAACGGCATGGTGCCGACCCTGATCGTCGACGGGCATCCGTACTACGAATGCGCGGCGTTGCTGATGCTGCTTGCGGAACGCCATCCGGAAGCGAAGCTCGCGCCGGCGCCGGGCACGCCGCAGCGCGCGACGTTCCTGCAATGGATCGCGCATTTCGCGAACACGCTGCAACCGGCGTACCGGCAGTGGTTCTATCCGCAGGACTTCGCGCCGGCCGAGCATGAAAAGGATTCGAAGGAGTTCGCACGCAGGCGCATCGAGGGCGTCTGGGATCGGCTCGACGCCCATCTCGCCGCACACGGACCGTTTATCCTCGGCGCGGATTTCAGCGTCGCCGATGTCTACGCGACGATGCTGATGCGCTGGTCGCGCAACATGCCCAAACCGGCAACCGCGTGGCCGGCGCTCGCCGCACTCGCGCAACGCGTGAAGACGCGACCGAGCTGGAGGCGTCTGTGCGACATCGAGGATCTGAGCGGATGGGATTGAACGACGCGTGCGCCGCTCAGCCGTCCGCGCTGGAGAATCCGGTTACACCCGACCGAGCGGCAACCGGATCAGAGTGCGATATCGCCGCGGATTCGAGGGGATAAGTCATATCAGTGCGCTTTCGGAGATATCGCCGCCAAAACTGCCTCGACAACGCGCCCGGCGCAGTCGGATATCGCATTGATTTTATGTAGAAATCTCACCTTGACCCGCCAACGCCGGATCAAGCACGATATGGCATATCGCCCCGGATGCGGGGTCTATTTGTAGTTAGATGCCGCATTAGCCATTCCGCCGCTGGACATAAGGAGACACGCCGTGAACCGTCTTTTCGTACTGGCAGTGCTGTACCTAGTTGTCAGTCATGGCGGTGCCGCAACACCTAGGCCCGTAGCTCCGACCACATCCTCTAGCACCCTGGAGGAAACGCTGAAAAACGCTGCTCGCGAACGGATACTCCAATTCGACAGGGGCGACAAAAGCCTATGGTCGTCTTACGTAGCGGATGGATACTTTATTGCAACGCCGTCCGGTCCCGTCAGGAGTAAAAAACAAGTCACAGACAATTTTGCGCCACCGCCCATCGGCTATCGTGACATTTTCAGTTTCGAGGATGTGCATGTGAGTCGCGACGGCGACACGGCTGTCATGAGTTACATTATTAATGAGTATGAGTTCTGGGACGAGCAGAAATATGTCATCCCACAACTGCGCAAAACCGATACGTACGTTTTTCGGAACAACCGTTGGCTGCTTTTAGCTTCGCAAGAAACGTTTGTTCCACCGAAATATACTGAGATATCGGTCGATCCATCTCAATACAAGCAATATGTCGGGCGCTATCAACTAATGCGCTCGCTCAGCTATGACGTGTCTGTAGACAACGGCAAGCTTGTACTTCAGGAGGTTGGAAAAGCGCAGCACAAGGTGCTTCTGCCAATGTCCGATGGTGTTTTCTTCTCTGAGGGTGAGTCCGGCCAAACCATCTTCGTCAAGGATGCCTCAGGCCGTGTCACGCACTTTCTAATCCATGACAATGGATATGAAATAAAGGTACCCAAGATCAAATAGGCGGCATCTAACAATTCGTGTATGGACTCCTCCTGCAAGTGACCCAGTAAATCGCTGTTCGGCAAGCGAGGCGGTTGCAGTCGTGTATACGGCCTTGGGGTGAGTCGCCAGGACTCGGGCCAGGATGGAATCCGCCGGAACGAAGCCACACGTTCAATCGGCCACTACGGGCCAGAAAAGTTATCGGCTTGCTCGTTCCGGGGACCGACTCGTTTGCCATCGACTTTTCGCTCGGTGCAACGCAGGAAAGGATCAGTGGGGCAGCGGTTCGCTGACGTGGTTGGGATCGAAGCTGGCGCGGTGATGCTCGGCGGCCCACAGCCGCCGCGCGGTCGCACGCGGCTTAACTCAAGCGCTATGCACCCCGACTATTCATGCATGGACTCCTCTTGCAAGTGACCGAGTCCATCGCTGTTCGGCAAGCGAGGCGGTTGCAGTCGTCCACACGGTCTTTGGGTGAGTCACTCGGACTCAGCCAGGATGGAATCCGCCGCTTGCTGGCGCCGTTTGTTCAGCCGTCTTCCTTGCAGGGCTTGCTCTCATCCATCATGGTCTCGGTCGCAGCGTGCCGGCCCGTGCTGCTGCATTCCATGCTCGCGCAACGCGTGAAGGCGCGACCGAGCTGGAAGCGTCTGTGCGACATCGAGGATCTGAGCGGATGGGATTGAGCGGCACGCGCGCCACTCACGCGTGCGCCGTGCAGACCCGATTTCGCCCGGCCTGCTTGGCGCGGTAAAGCTCGGCGTCCGCCGCGCGCAGGAAATCGCTGGAGCCGGCCATGCCTTCAGCCCAGATCGCGACGCCGATGCTGATCGTGACGCGCTTCGCGCCGGCCTGTTCGTGCAACGAAAGTACGGCGATCGCATCGCACAGACCCTGCGCGAAGCGTGTCGCCTGGTCGGCATCGTGCTCGGGCAGGACCACCGCGAATTCCTCGCCGCCGATGCGCGCCATGATGAGGTCGTTGTGGGTGTCGGCGTTCAACGCGGACGCGACCTGCCTGAGCACGACATCGCCGGCTTGATGGCCATAGCGGTCGTTGATCAACTTGAAATGATCGAGGTCGATGATCAGCAGCGCGAGCGGACGATGATGGCTCGCCGTGCGCGCCAGCTCGCGTTCGAACAGTTCGAGAAAATGGCGGCGGTTGTACAGGCCGGTCAGCGGATCCATCGTCGCGAGCTGGTAGATCTCCTCGTGGTAGCGCGCCTCGACCGATGAGCGCTCCATGAACTTGAGCACGCAGTTGCCGATCGTGAGGTGATCGCCGTCCTTGAGCTCGGCCTCGATGATCGGCTGGTCGTTGAGCAGGGTCTTGTTGGTGGAGTCGAGATCCTTGACCCGGTAACCGGACGGCTCGCGCCAGATTTTCGTGTGCTGCCGAGAAATGCTGCGCTCCATGATCTGGAACTCGCACTCGGGCGCGCGGCCGATCACCAGCGGGCTGTCGCCCACGTCGATGCGCTGTCCAAGCCGTTGACCCTGCAGCACGACCAGGCAGGCCGAGGTCACCCCATCGCGCGGATCGAATTCGCCAATCGGACGAACCGTGCGTCGTTGTGTCGTGCTGGAGTCGCGGTCGCGGGAGTTCATCACCGTGGAACCGATGGAATACGGCATCGCGAGTTTACGCGAGAACGGCATGCACAGCGGCCTTGCGAGCGCGCAGGCGGCTGATCCGGCGGCAGCATGCGATATATTGGCGCAATGCGCGCTGCGCTGGCACCGCAGCGCATCCGCATCACGGGTCGGAGATTCCTCGCATGCACCCCGACGATACCGCGGCAACCGAAACCACCCTGCTGCACGATCCGGCGCTCGCCGTGAACGCGGGCGAAATCCTGCAACCGGGCACGCAACTGGGCGTCTATGTGATCCGCGGCGTGCTCGGCGAAGGCGGCATGGGCCACGTCTACCGTGCCGAACAGTTGCGCCCGGTGCGCCGCGAGGTCGCGCTGAAGCTGATCCGCGCGCAGGTGGCGAGTCCGCTCGCACGCGCGTACTTCGACGTCGAGCGCCAGGCGCTCGCGCAGATGCAGCATCCCGCGATCGCGCAGGTGCTCGATGCCGGCACCACCGAGCACGGCCATCCGTATCTGGCGATGGAAATCGTCGAAGGCCGTCCGATCACGCAGTTCTGCCGCGAGGAAAAGCTCGCCCGCGGGCAACGTCTCGCCCTGTTCGCGCGGGTCTGCCACGGCGTCCAGCACGCGCACCAGAAAGGCATCATCCACCGCGACCTGAAACCGGCGAACGTGCTGGTGCGCCGCGTCGATGGCGAACCGATGCCGAAGATCATCGACTTCGGCATCGCGATCGGCGGCGCCGCGCCCGGCGCCGGCATCGACATCGCCAGCGCGGACCACGCCGGCACCGCGATCTACATGAGCCCGGAGCAATCGGATCGCAGCGAACGCAGTCTCGACACGCGCAGCGACGTGTATTCGCTCGGCGTGATGCTCTACGAAGTGCTGACCGATGCCGATGCGGCGGCGCTGTTTTCCGGCGCCTACGGCTCGGCGCGTGCGCCGCACGTGACCCTGCTCGCCGCGATCGACAGCGACGCGGACATCGCGCATGCGGCGCCGGACTCGGCGGCACTGCTGCAGGCCGCGCGCGGGCTGCCCACCGAACTGCGCGCGATCCTGCGCAAGGCGCTCGCCCCCGACCGCACCGACCGCTACGACTCGGCGGCCGCGCTCGCCGAGGATCTCGAACGCTTTCGCGAGAAGCGGCCGGTCAAGGCGCTGCCGCAGACCCGCCTGTACCTGGCGCGATCGTTCATCGCGCGCCATCGGCTCGGGCTGATCGCCACGTCGCTGACCGGCGCGGCGCTGCTGGCCGGCATCGGGCTGGCCTTGCACGGGCTTGCGCGCGCCCGCGCGTCGGAAGCGCAGGCGAAGATCGAAGCGGCCAAGGCCGCGCAGGCCGCCGATTTCGTGCAGGGCATCCTCGCCGGCATCGACCCGGATCGCGCGAAGGGCATGGACCGCAGCCTGGTGCACCTGCTGCTCGACTCGGCCGCGCAGCGCGCCGGTCGCGAACTGGCGGCGCAGCCGGCGGTGCGCGCGTCGATCGAGCGCACGATCGCAGACAGCTATGCCGCACTCGGCGAATTCGCGCTGGCCACGACCCACTACACCGCGTCGATCGAGTCCGCCCAGACCGCGAACCTGATGCCCGGCGAGCGCGCGCGTACCGCGATGCGCGCCGCGCTGAATATCGACAACCAGGGCCGCGCCAGCGAAGCGCTCGTCGAGGCGGACAAGGCGTTCGCACTGGTTGCGGCGTTGCCCGCCGACAACCGCGACCGCCTCAGCGTCGAATCAAGCCTCGCCGGCATCGAAGGCGACGCAGGCAAACCCGAAGTCGCGCGCACCCGCTACCAGCGCGTGCTCGAACGGCAGCGCCGCCTGTTCGGCAACGACAGCGAGGATGCGCTCGCGACCATCGATGGCCTGTCCAGCGTCGATATCGACACCGCGCACCTCGACGAGGCGCGGGTGCTGCTGGAGGAACTGATCGCGCAACGGCGCGCGCACTACGGCGACGAGAATTCCAGGACGATCAGGGCCGTGAACGGCCTCGCCATCGTCGCCCTCGAACAGAAGCACTACGCCGATGCGGAGAAACTGCTCGCACCGCAACTGGCGATGCTCGAGCGCGTATTCGGCAAGGACCATCCGCTGACCATGCGCCTGCTCAGCAACCTCGGCGGTGCGATCCGCCAGCAAGGCCGCAACGAGGAAGCGCGTCCCTATTACGAACGCGTCTACGAAGCCGCATTGAAGGCACAGGGGCCGACCAACCCGAGCACGGTCATCGCCGAGTCGAACCTGTCGCTGCTGCTGCGCGACGCCGGCGACCTCGCCGCGGCCGAAACGCATGGCCGCGACGCGGCAGCGAATGCACAGGCCGCGTTCGGCGACAACGCGACGCGCGGGATCATGTACCGCGAACTGGCGACCGTTTTGATCCGCGAGCAGCGTTATCCGGAAGCCGAAAAGGAACTCGATCGCGCGTGGTCGGTGCTCGCCAATGCCGAGGGTTGGGGTCCGCAGCACCCGCGCAGCCAAGACGTCGTCGACAGCTACATCGAGCTGTACTCGGCATGGAAAAAGCCCGATCGCGAGGCTGCCTGGCGGGCGAAGAAGGTGGTCGCGACCGCCGCGACGCCGTAGGCCGACCTTATTTATTCGGCCCGCAAATACTTCGTTTGTCCCGTTCGCCCTGAGCCCTTCGACGATGCTCAGGACCGGCTACGCGCAGCGGAGTCGAAGGGTATCTCGCACCGACTATTTGCGGGCAGAATCAATAGGTCCTGATTCTGCCCGCGGACAATCATCCGCCGGCGCGTTCGCGACCATTGTGCTTCTTGCGGTATACGCGAGTGCTCTGGCGATTGTCCGCACGCTGGATGCTGGCTTGGCCGCGCGCACCAATCCGACCGTCCGCACCGGCATTCGCTTCCTTGCCGTCGACACGCGCCTGGCCGTGTTCGAGTGCGCCGGTTTCATGGTTCGTCAACGCGCCGGAGCGCACGCCCTGGTTGATCCGCGCCTGCTGGTTCACGTTGCGCTGTACGTCCGCCTGCATGCGCTGCGATGACGCGGAGGTCGGATTGCCGGTCTGCGCATCGTGCTTCTGCTTGTAGATGTCGGCGCTGACATGGTTCTGCTCGCGCTGGATCTGCGCCTTCTCGGCGGTCGACAGCGAGCCGTTGCGCATGTCACGCGATTCGGTGCGGTCCACGCGCTGTTCCTGATGCTCGAGGCTCGCCGCCTCGTGCGTCGACAACTGGCCGGACTGCAAGCCGTTCTCGATGCGCTGCTGCTGCTCGGTATTGCGCGCCGTCTCGCCGGCCGCGGTCTGCGCTTGCGCGGCGGCGCAGAACAACAGGCTGCTGGCCAGCGCGATGTGGGTGAGCTTCATCAATCGTCTCCTGCAATGCCGGCAGCACGATGCGCCGGCTTGCAGGCAGGAACGCGGCGGCGCCGATCCGGTTGACGCGCTCGCCAACCCGGCGCTGAACGGAGCGGATTCAGCGCTTGGTAGTATCTGATTTGCGCCGTATCTCAGCCAGAGCCGAAGGGAACGCGAATTGTGCGGCCCAATAACAACCGTTCGCCCTGAGCGTAGCGCAGCGAAGTCGAAGGGCTGCCCTTCGACTTCGCTGCGCTCAGGGCGAACGGCTGGAAACACAGGCGCTCTTCGTGGCTGAGATACGGCGCAAATCAGGTGACTGCATCCGCGGACACCGCTTGAACTAAGCGGCCGCAACCACAAGGAGTTGGACTTTATCGAACCCCATCCGCAGCGGTCCGCTTAGGCGAATAGTTAGGCGACACTTCATCTTTGGCGCGCGCCTCCTCGACGAGTTGGCGAATGCAGACCGACCTGAGTTCGTCGGTTGACATGCGGAGTTGCGTTTCGAGAAACCGAATGCCTTTAGGGCTCCAAAATGTGCGGGACGCTTCAAAACGAGTCTTGTGGAACCAGTAAGAAGCTTCACCGGGATCAACGCTCCCGAGCTGCGCCTCGTGCCCCGGGGCGAGCGCCGCACACATTTCAAGAGCTTGCGCCAACGCGGATGAGTAAGTACGGGCGTGCGCGCCAGATGAGAGCGCACAGAGCAAGACGGCGGCGATAAGAGAACGTATCAAGTGACACCCAACGCGCAATAGATGGCTCCGCCGATGAGCGCCTCAGAACGAACGCACGCGCCGCGGTTTGATCAGCATCGCCATGCCGATGCCGGCGAGCAGCCAGCCGCCGAATTGATCGGCGAGATCGCCGATCAGGAACGGTGTCGAGAAGCCGTACCAGGTCCATTGCGAGACCGATATCGACAGCCATGCGGCGATGCCGATCGCGGCCATCGACAGCACGCGCCGGCCGAAACCACCGGGCAGCTGGATCAGGATCAATGCACCGAAGAACGCGGCGAGCACGCAGGAGACGAACTCCGACACGAGCTGCCGCGGCGACATCGATTCGCCGCTGTTGGGCCGGTAGATCAGCAGGCCGGATGGGCCGCTGGCGAGTTTCTGGTTCCACTCCTGCTGCTGCGCGGGAGGCACCTTGCCGCTCATGTCGATCCACGGAAAGAAATACATGCCCGGCGCGGTGAGATTGCTGCCCAGCGTCGACAGCACGGCCGCTTCATTCGGGATCGGCTTGAGCGCATCGCGCTCGAACGGCAACACCATGTGCGAGAACGCACCCCAGATGAACATCAGGAAGCCGCCGACAATCGCAGCCAAGACGATACGTACCATCATTCACTCCCCGTGTTAGCGCCCGGCGCGCCGACGCATCATACCCGCGCACCCGCCCGCACGCGCATCGGCGCGCGGCAGCGGCGCGAGCCACGGATCATTTCACCGCGTCGGCCGGCACCGGCACAGGCGCGTTCGCGGTCGGGTTGTTCCGGTTCTCCCCGAGCCAGAGCATCGATGCATGCACGCGCTGGTAGCCGCTCGGGTGATCGTAAAAAAGGATTTCCTCGAGCGGGCCGGGGTGGATCTTGCGATAAGTGGACAGACGCATCGCCGCCATCGCGAAACCGTTCGGCTCGCGTGCGGCATTGAGGCCGAATGCGTCCGCTTCCGCTTCGGCCTGGCGCACGATCGAATTCGTCAGCGGCGTCACCAGCGCGAAGAACAGCGACAGGATCGCCACCGCCAACGGCAGTGCGGCAGGATCGCCGCGCCCTTCGAGACCAAGCCGGGCACCCCAGCGCGCGAGCGCCCAGTCGAGGACACGGTGCACGAACCAGAAGCCGAACACGAACACGAGACCGAGGTAAATGGGCAGGCGCACGTCGTGATTGAGGACGTAATGTCCCATCTCGTGGCCGAGCACCGCCTTGATCTCGGGCAGCGAGGTCTTGTTGAGCAGATTGTCGTTCAGCGCGACGCGCGTGGTGCCGAGGAAACCGGCGACGTTCGCGCTGATCCGCGTGGTCTGCCGCGACGCATCGAACTCGACGACATGATCGGTCGGAACCTGGTTGGCGCGCGCCAGCGACATCACCGCGTCGCGTGCCGGTCCATTGCGCAGCGGCTTGTAATCGTTGAACAGCGGCTCGACGAACACCGGCGCGAGCAGCATCGCGAACAGGATGAACACGAACGCGCCGCCGCCGGCCCAGATCCACCAACGCGCACCGGTCCGGCGCACTGCGGTGTAGAGCAGCGCGAGCAGCCACGGCAGTACGACCACACCGATCGCAAGTCCCTTCAGTTGATCGCCGAACCAGCCGCCGAAGCCCTGCGTGGCGAGGCCGTACTGGTGTTCGCGGAAGAAATCAGCGTAGATCGACAACGGCAGCGCGAGCACGAAGCCGGCCAGCAGCCAGAGCGCGGCGTAGATCGCGGTCTGCAACCACGGTCGCGCACTGCGCCGGCGCGCGAAATCGCGCATGCGCCGTGACAGGCCAGTGCACAGGAACACCGCGGCGACCGCGAATCCGTAGAGCAGGCCCCACAACTGCAGCCAGTAGCCGCCCTCGAAATACGCGTCCGACGAGGCGCGCTGCGCCGGGCGAAAGCAGAGCCAGATAGGCCTCGGTCGCGCGATCGACATCGAAGTTCGGGCCGGGGCGCGCCGCATCGGGAATCACCAGGCCCGGCGCCAGGTCGCGCACGATCGGCGCCGCGGTCGGCGTATCGGCCGGCTTGTCAGCGTGAGCCAGCGCAATCCCGCCGATCAACAGCAAAACCACGGCAATACTGCGCAGAACGTGCTTCATGCGATTCCCCAATGGATGACGATGCTGGTGGCGCAGGGTCATGGATTCGGGGCAATGCGTCAATGCCGGAAACGAATCGGGCCGCGGTGTTTGCCACCGCGGCCCGTTCGGGACGGATACAACGCCGACGCGTTACTTCGATTTGCCGGCCTGGCTGATCGTGAAGCCGCCGAAGCTGATGCCGATGTCGACACCTTCACCCGCACCGGCGAGCGCCAGCGACACGGTACCCTTGGTCAGCACCTGCGCGGTGCCGGACTTGCCGGCGCCGATGCTGGCATCGCCCTGCGCGTACCGGCCGAGCACATCCTGGATGCGATGCACGTCGGTGAACTTGCCGGTGCCATTGTCGATATGCGACTTGCCCACGGTCAGGCCACCGCCCTTCGCGGAAATATTCACGCGCATCGACTTGCCATTCTCGCAGGTGACGACACCGTGACCCTCGGCGCGCTTGTAGATCGCGGCCCAGCCGGTCAGCGAGAACTTGAGCGTGCAGTCCAGGTTCGCCTCCGCGGCTTGCGCCGTGTGCGGGGTGCCAGCGGCCAGAGCCAAAGCGACGACCGTACCGGCGATAGCAAGATAACGATGATTCATCACGCGTACTCCCTTCGTTGCGGGATACCGAGTGTCGACGCGCGAACCTGAACGGCGCTCGACTTCGTTAACGAACGCCGCGCGCCCCGGCCGGTCCAATCCAGCATGGAGCGCCAACGCTCCAGCTTGACCACGCGCGGGATCGACGCGTTGGCCGGACTGGTCGAGGGCAACGCGAGGATCTCGATATCGCGCAGGCGCCGCGCGTCGATCAGCGGCGCAATCCGCCGCGCGAACACCTGCTGCGCCTTGGCGCCATTCAGCGCAATCGCGGCAATCGTCGGATACGCATCGAGCAACGCCGGGATGTCGTTGGCCACTTCGCTGGACGCGCGAATCGCACTGTCGAGGCTGCCCGGGCGTTCGCATTGCTTCAGCACGTCCCAGATGCCGACGCCGGCCGCATGCAGGCGCGCGATGCGTTCGGCGTAGGCGAGTTCCGGACCGGCATCGAACAGCGTGCCCATGAACGGCCAGAACAGGTTGTGCGGATGCGCGAACGACTGGCGCATCTCAAGCGAACGCAGGCTCGGCACGGTGCCGAGCACCAGCACCCGGCAACCCGCGCCGACCTGCGGCGCGAAACTCGCGACCAGCGCCGGCTCGGCGGGATCGGCGCGGTGGATGGCACGCTGGCGCGCCTTCGCGCCAGCGACCGGACGCAATACCGTCAACCCTGCGGCTTCTTGAGCGCGGCGAGATCGGCGAGCACCTGCTTGGAGTTCTCCTTCGGATCGACATCCTTGTAGTGCTTGGCGATGACGCCTTGCGGGTCGATCAGGAAGGTCTCGCGACGCGCGTAGCTCATGCCGAGTTTCGAGGTCAGCACGCCGTATTCCTTGGCGACCGACTGATCCGCGTCCGAGAGCAGGCGGAACGGCACGTGGTATTTCTCGGCGAATTCCGCATGCGACTTGACGTCGTCGAGGCTGACCCCGAACACGTCGGCGCCGGCCTTGCGCAGCGCGATGATGTCGTCACGGAACGTGCACACCTCGGTCGTGCAACCGGGCGTGAAATCCTTCGGATAGAAGTACAGGACCGTCCATTTGCCGCGCTCCTGCGCGAGCGTGTGCCAGTCGCCCTTCTGGTCCTGCAAATGGAAATCCGGAGCGGCCTTGCCGACCGTTGGCCCGGCCTGCGCGGCGACATCCGCCGCGAATGCCGGTGCGATGCCGACGGCGAGAAGCAGGGTGAGAATGACGAGAAGACGTTTCATGCGGAGATCTCCGTTGCGATCGTGTTTGCCGTCGCCAGCGACGGCGGCAGGCCCCATGCAGTCTAGCCCCGCCAGCGGCGCGACGCGCATGCGTTGCACAGACCGGCGTTCGCCGCGCATTCATTCAGGCAAGTGCGCGAAACGGACAACACGACCCCGGATGCGGCACAGTGCGCGCATGGTCCTCAAGCACCTCTACCACGCCCGCGGCAGCGACGGAAAGGATTACGAAGTCCATGTCTATGTGGAAGCGGCGAGCAGCGACAACGCGCATATCGAACGCCTCGTGAAGATCTGCCTCGCCGACGGTGGCGAGCTACGCGTGCTCGCCAGGCGGAAATACGAGATCGTCGCCAGCGGCGTCATCCTGCAGGCACACGATCCCGAAGCGATCTGAGCCGCGATACAAAAACCGAATCACCCGTCATCCCGGCGAGGCCGGAAGGACAACGACTACGCGTCACTCAGGCCTTCCCATATTTTTTCGGCAACGGCAGGAATTTCGCCGCGTCGTAACCCCCGACATCGAACACCAGCGTGCGCGCACCCCGCGCCTTGCCGACCACGTCGACGCTGATCTTCTGCGCGTGTTCGAGCTTCGCGATGAACGCCTTGTCGTCGCTGATGAACAGCGCCGGCTCGCCGGTCGGCGGCAGGTACGCCTTGATGCGCTGTTCGGGCTGGTCGTCGATGCGCATCTTCAGGCTGCAGGTGCCGCGGCATTCGAAACCCTTGCCGCTATCGTACAGATAGGCGCTGTTTCCCCACGCCGAATGGCGGCGCAGGATCAGGCGCACGCGATCGGCCGCCGCGCTGTCGTTGCTGTAGATCGACGCGGTGCTCTGGTTGCCGCCCGATTCCTTGCCGGACTGATACGACCACAGGCGCTGCAGCCGCCGCTGCGTCGCGAGCGCGGTCGCTTTTGCGGTCGTATCGGGCAGGGTTTCCCTGACCTCCTTCGCCGCCGCGCTGGCCGGATAGCGGCTGACGATGTCCTGCCCGACCGGCGCCGCCGACTCCCAGGATTGCTGTTGCAGCAGGGTGCGATACAGGGCCAGCGCCCTGCTCACCTGCGCATCCGCGACCGGCGCCGCCGGCGCAGCGGGTGGCGGTGGCGCGGACGGCGCGGAGCAGCCGCCCAACGCAACCGCCGCAATCAGCAGGACCAGCACAAGGTTCGGACGGCACACTCGCATTGGGACGCTCCAAGACAGTTCGCGCCATCCTACCGCGCCGTGCAGTCGTGTTTGCGCAGGAGCGGCTTAAACCGCGAAGGCGATGCTTTCGTAGGAGCGGCGACAGCCGCGATGCTCCTTGTGCCAAAGGCATCGGGCTGCCGCCGCTCCCACCAAGCGACCTGCGCGCATGCCCAAACCGTTCGCCCTGAGCGTAGCGCAGCGAAGTCGAAGGGCTGCCCTTCGACTTCGGCCCTTCGGGCCTACGCTCAGGGCGAACGGTTGATGGTTGCGCTCCTACGAAAGCAAAGGCCTCAGGAATGCCGACACGGATCGCGACCGGCGTTGCGATCGTAGGTCGACACCGCGTCGTCGTGCTCGCGGCCGGCACGCCCGACCGAGCCGCCGCTCGCCATCCGTTTGCAGGCTTCCGCACGCGCCAATGGCCGCGCCGATACCGTCACCGGGTGTGTCGCCGGCCCACGCGCAGCCGGGCTGCGACCCTTCGCACCATGCCGCTCGTTCGCAGTCGCGACAGTGATCGACTTCGGACAACCGGAATGCTTGTAGAACACCTCGCCATTGGCGGCGCGGCACTCGTACGAAACGGGGGCGGCATGGTCGCGACGCGCCATGGCATTGCGCGTACCGGCCTGCCGGCGTGACGGGTGCGCAGCGGCCTCAACGGCGTAGTCGGATGACGCGGCCGGTGGCGGAGCCGACGCAATCTCGATGCGCGTTTCCTGCGCCGGGTTCGCGCACGCATGATCCTGATAGGCAATCTGGCCGCGCGCGTCGCGGCATTTGTAGATCGCGTCGGCGTGCGCCGTCGCTGTGCCGGCGATGATCAGCAGCAACGCGGCGATGCCGCGACCGTAGCGTGTTGCGAAACGACGTTGCGTGAATGCGTTCATGGATTCCTGGCTCCCGTGGCAGACCCGCATGGTCGCCACGATCGCGACCGCGCACGAGCGCTAACCGGCGCGTCGCGATGTAGGAAAATCGCGACTCGACGCGCGCGACGCGCGGCGCCGGTAGTAGCATCGTCACCTCCGTCTGTGCGAACCCGCTGCGCGATGCGCAAGATCATCCACGTCGACATGGATGCGTTTTACGCGTCGGTCGAACAGCGCGACGATCCATCCCTGCGCGGGCGCCCGGTCGTGGTCGCATGGCGTGGCGCGCGTTCGGTGGTGTGCGCGGCGTCGTACGAGGCGCGCACGTTCGGCGTGCGCTCGGCGATGCCGGCAGCGCGTGCCGAGCGGCTCTGCCCGGACGCGGTATTCGTGCCGCCGGATTTCACGCGCTACAAGGCGGTGTCGAATCAGGTCCGCGAGATCATGCTGCGCCACACCGACCTGGTCGAACCGCTGTCGCTGGACGAGGCGTACCTGGATGTCACCGCGCCGAAGTCGGAGCTGCCCTCGGCGACCGCGATCGCGAAGCTGATCCGCGCGCAGATCCGCGAGGAAACCGGACTCACCGCATCGGCCGGCGTCGCGCCGAACAAGTTCCTCGCCAAGATCGCCTCGGACTGGCGCAAACCCGACGGCCTGTTCGTGATCCGCCCGCAGGACGTCGCCGCGTTCCTCGAACCGCTGCCGGTCGCGCGCATCCACGGCGTCGGCAAGGTCATGGACGGCAAGCTCGCCGCGTTCGGCGTGCGCACCGTCGGGCAATTGCGCGGCATCGACGTGCACGCGCTCGAAGCGCGCTTCGGCCGCTACGGGCGGCGCCTGTCCGAACTCGCGCATGGCATCGATCATGGCGAGGTGAAACCGGATCGGCCAACCCAATCCATTTCCGCCGAGGACACATTCGCGAGCGACGTCCCGCTCGACGCGATCGAGCCGATGATCCGCGAACTCGCCGCGAAAACCTGGGCGGCGGCGTGCCGCACCGAGCGCGTCGGTCGCACCGTCGTGCTCAAGCTCAAGACGGGCGACTTCCGCATCCTGACCCGCAGCCGCACGCCGGACAGCGCACCGCAGTCGCTCGATGAGCTGACCGCGATCGCGCTCGACCTGCGCGATCACGTGAACCTTCCGACGACGACCCTGTATCGCCTCGTCGGCGTCGGCCTCGCGAACTTCTTCGATCCGGACGACACGCCGATGCAGTCGGGCTTGTTCGACGGCTGATTCGATTGGCGCTTTTGTTAAGTGAGAAACCCCACTTTTCGTCATTCCCGCGAAGGCGGGAATCCTGGCGCGATGCGGTCCTTTTTTCTTCGACCGGGACGAACGTGCCGACCTCTTTTTTCTCAGGCGCGCTCGACACGTGCCGCGTAGCAGCCCGGTTTGGCGAAATGCACGTGCAGATAGCGCGTCGCCTCGTCTCCGAAGAAGCACTCGATCGCGCCCTCCAACTGCATGCCATCGACGAGATCGGCCCGTGTCATAAGGCCGCCGTCATCGAAGCCACGTAACGAGAGCATGCGCGTGCGCAACTGTTGCGGCACCGTGCCGATCGCGTCGTATGTGCGCTCGCCGGCGCGCACGTAAATCGCATGGCACGACCGGAATGGCGAACGCGCGGGTTGGTGCAGATAGTTGACCAGCACGACCACGTCTCCGCACGCGGCATCGGTCAGACTGATCCGGCACGGGAAGCCGGCATCGGCGTTGGCGATCTTGCGCACGGCGCCCTGTTCGGCGAGTTCCGCATCGGTCAGGGCGAACAGGTGCGCGAAGGGTTCCGGCGCGAGGCCGAGGATGCGAAAGCTCATGGGGTTTTCTCTCTTGTGGCGGGAGCCCAGCATCGCGATCACCACTGTCGCGTGCCATCCGTTTCTTGCTGCCATCCGCGTTTCTTGCGGGGCGGGCAGCGCAAGAAGCCGGCGAATGATCGTTGTCCACCATCTGAACAATTCCCGCTCGCAGCGCGTGCTCTGGCTGCTCGAAGAACTCGGCGTGCCGTACGAAATCGTGCGCTACCAGCGCGATCCGGACACGATGCTGGCGCCCGACTCGTTGCGCCGCGTGCATCCACTCGGCAAGTCGCCGGTCGTCACCGACGACGATCTCGTCCTCGCCGAATCCGGCGCGATCGTCGAGTATCTCGCCAACCGTTACGGCGCCGTCGGCCTGCTACGCGACCGCCGCAGCTTGCTATCCTGACGCCCGGCCACAGGGGGCCGGAAGGATTTCCATGCGGTGGTCCGATCTCGTGGGCAAATTTTTCTCGCTAGCGCGCAGCAGCGGGCCGCGTGCGGCACTGCGAGCCGCGCTCGGTACGTTAGCGCAAAGGATGCTGGGCCTGAGCGAATCACCGGTTGTGCTGGATCAGCGCCTGCGCCAGCTTGCACAATCGACAGATACGATCGACCGCTGCCGACAGGCGCTGCTGGCGCATGCCGATTCGATACGCACCCTGGCCGCGCTCGGGTCGTCGCGCGAGCGTTCTGGCGTTGACACATCGCTCAAGATCTCGGTCATCGTGCCGGTGCACAACCGGGCGCACCTGATCGATGCCTGCATCCAGAGCGTGCTCGCGCAGGGTTACCCCCACATGGAGTTGATCGTCGTCGACGACGGCAGCAGCGACGATATCGCAGCGACTACGGCCCGTTACCAGGGCCACCCCAGACTGCGCTTCTTGCGCATCGATCACGGCGGCGAGGCCAAAGCCCGCAACACGGGTTTGCGCGCCAGCGTCGGCGACATCCTGGTTTATCTGGACAGTGACAACCGCATGTATCCGGGCTATCTGGATGCGCTGGCGACCGCCTATGCCGGCGCGCCCGATGCGCAGTGCGCGCTGGCTGCCATGCTCTGGGACGACGGCGACGTGATGGTTCACGCGCGCCTTGATCGCTTCGACTGGGACGACTTGTTCGCGCAACGGGTGAGCGTCGATGCCAATTGCTTCTCCCATCGCCGCTCGCTGTGGCAGCGCTTGGACGGATGGGACGAGTCGCTGACCAAACACTCCGATTTCGAACTGGCCCTGCGTTACACGCGGTATTTCCCGCCGCTGCGCGTCAACGCCCTGGCCGTGCACTACGACAATGGTTCGCGGCACGAGCGCATCTCGACCTCGCGGGCCAGCGCGCCCAACATGGCGCGCATCCGTGCGCGGTACCGGCCATCGATCGAGCGAGCGCTCAAAGTCCTCATCGTCAGCTTCGATTATCCGCAGCTGTCGGAGTCGTATATCGACGCCGAGATCGCCTGGATGACCCGGCGCGGCGTCGACATCGAAGTGTGCTCGCTGCATGCGCCCGGCGCCGTGGGACAAGCCGCCGTGCACGTGCATCGTGATGGCCTGGCGCAGGCGATCGCGACGTTCCAGCCGCAACTCATCCATTGCCACTGGCTGCCTGTCGCGGACGAAGTCGCCGCGCTCGCCCAGGTACACCGCCTTCCGGTCACCGTGCGCGGACACGGCTTCGAGTTCAGCGCGTCCGCCCTCGACGCGTGCGACCGCCACGGCATGGTGCGATCGATCTATCTTTTTCCACACTTCGCGAAGGCGCATCGCACGCGCTCGGCGCGCCTGCACGACGTGTCAGCGTGCTTCGATTCGGAACGCTTCCACCCGCGTCATGGGCAGGACCGCCACCTGGTGTTGCGCACCGCCGCCTGCCTCGAAACCAAGGACCTCGAAACCTTCTTCCATGTCGCCGCCGCATGCCCCGCCTATCGCTTCGTGCTGGCCCTCGCCACCATCTCCAGCCGGATGCACCTGGTCGCCCACTTCGAACACCTGAACGCGTCGCTCGGCCATCCGGTGGATCTTCGATGGGATGTTTCCAGCGCACAGATGGCGGAGTTGACCGCGCGCGCGGGCGTGTATCTGCATACGTTCGGCTTCGTCCAGCCGTTCGGCATGCCGGTGTCGATCGCCGAATCGATGGCCTGCGGCGCGGTGCCGTTGCTGCGCGATTGCCCCGAATCGCGCGCCTACGCCGGCGATGGCGCGCTGTACTACACGACGCCGCAAGAGGCCGCCCAGCATCTCGATGCGCTGTCGGCATGGAGCGAGTCCCGATGGCGCGCGCAGTGCGTGCGCAACGCGGATTTCGCCTATGCGCGCTACGCCGACGATGTCGTGCTGGAGCCGATTCTTCAGGATTGGCTGGCGTTGACCGAGGCGGCGATGCCTCCGGCGCAGGCCGCGGCTGCACGTCTGCGTGAATCCGTTGCCACGGACGCCCCAGCACCTGCCACGGCCCTTCCCCTGTCGATGTGAAACCGATGACCTGATCGTCCACAAGACGAGCGACTTCCGCATCCTGACTCGCAGCCGCACACCCGACGACGCGCCGCAGTCGGTTGACGAACTGACCGCGATCAAGCTTGATCTTCGCGATCACGTCAGCCTTCCAGCGACGACCCTGTACCGACCGGTCGGCGTCGGACTCGCGAACTTCTTCGCCCCAGACGACACGCGGATGCGTTCGGGTTTGTTCGACACTTGATCGCGAGCTTCGCGCGCTGATCCACGAACCTCGCCATTGAGGGCTCGCTCCGCCCCGTTCGTCCTTCGATACCTCAGGACGAACGGAGGGATAAATCGCGTGTGGACGACCTTCGGCAGGCCCGGGTCAGCAGCGCGCGGTTGCCGGCACCGTGCGCGGATTGCCCAGTGTCGGAGTCGGCGTCGCCACCACGGCTCGACCGGAACCGCGGATCGTCAGGACCACGCCGCCGACCGCGAGTACGCCACCGGCGATCGCCAGCGCACCCATCGTCTGGCCGAGCCACAGCCATGCGATCACGCCCGCGAGCAATGGCTGCACATATATGAAGCTTGTCACCGTCGACACCGGCGCACGCGACAACGCCCAGTTCCAGCACAGATAGCCGAGCACGGTCGGGCCAATGCCAAGATAGACCGCCGAGGCGATCTGCGGCGTCGGCGCGAGCAGGAGTTTCTCGGGCAGATGCAGGCCGAACGGCAGCAAACCCAACGTGCCGAAGAAGATGCTCAGCGTTGTGAAGCCGAGCGCATTGGTGCGCTGGAGCAAGGGCTTCTGCCAGACAAAGTAGACGCTGGTCGCGAGCACCGCAATCAGCACCAGCAGCGCGTACGGTTCGAAATGCACGGCGCTACCGGAGCCGAGCGTGACCAGCAACGCGCCGGCAAACGCGATCGTGAGACCGACCGCCATGCGTGCGGTCAGCGACTCGCCGAGACGCCACGCCGCCAACGCCGAGGTGACGCCGGGCGCCAGCGCGATGATGACCGCCACGGCGCCGGCCGGAACACGCGTCAACGCATAGCCGAATGCCAGTTGATACACGGTCATGCCGATCACGCTGAGCAGCGCGACCGCCGGCCAGTCGCGACGCGGCGGCAGTCGGATCATGCCCAGCGCAACCGGCACGGCAAGGCACAGCGAGGCGATGCCGAAACGCAGCAACGCGAGCTCGGGTGGCGAGAACGCGCGCAGGCCATAGGCCACCGCCGCGAACGCCGACGACCAGATCACGATGGTCAGGGCAGCCGCCAGCAACGGCAACGCGCGTGCACTATTTCGGAAAGGGATATTCATGATCGCCCCGTTTCATCCATGGACATGTCCGGTGTCGACGGACCATATATAGACTTCTCGCGGCGATTGACTGCAGCCTCGCGCGCAGGTTGCGGACGCGCGGGAACGGTCCGTTTCGGATCCTGGCTTCGAGGTGTCCCGAAGATCGCGGACCACGAAATCGGCTGCACCGGATAGCCGTGCAGGCCCAGCAGATCCCCAGCGATGCTATCCAATTCCTTCAACACGGCACATGCTCCTCTGCTTGCGGTGATGTTGCGTGGGCGAGAAGATAGGCCGCTTTCCGAGGATTCTGTAGCGATATCTTTGATAGGTTGACTTGAGGAATTTCGAACATGGAGCGCACACCGCTGAATGCCCTGGCAGTCTTCGTGACCGCTGCACGTGCGCAGAACATGACGCGCGCGGCCGAGCGCCTGCATCTCAGCGTCAGCGCACTCAGTCATCAGGTGCGTCTGCTCGAACAACGCGTCGGCTGCAGTCTGTTCCTGCGCGGTCCGCGTGGACTGAAGCTCACCGCCGAGGGCGCGTTGCTGCTCGATCGCGTCGCACCGCACCTCGACGCGATCGACACCGCGCTGCGTCCGTTGTGCGCGCGCCGCGACTGCGTGCTCAGCATCAGCGCGCTGCCGTCGCTGGCCTCGAGCTGGTTGGTGCCGCGCCTGCCACGCTTTGTCGCGCAATACCCGGATTTCGAGTTCAACCTCGATTCGTCGATCGAACGCGTCGACTTCGCCGATGGCCGCTTCGACGGCGCGCTGCGCTACGGTCCCGGCAACTGGGACGGCGTCAACGCGGAACTGATGTTCGAGGAATGGCTGACGCCAGTCGTCGCGCCGACCCTGCTCGCCGACCGCGATCGCCCGCGCCTCGACCAGCTCGGCGACTGGCCGCTGCTGAGCCCGGACGATCCCTGGCCCCGCTGGTTCGAGCAGTTCGGCGGCAAGGAGCCGGCGCGCTACGTCGCGACCTTCAGCGATTCGGACACGCTGCAGCGCGCGACCGCCGAAGGCATGGGCGTATCGCTCGGTCGCGAAACGCTGATGCGGCCGCTGGTCGAAAGTGGCCGCCTCGTCGTGCTGTTTCCCGAACGCATGAAGGCACGCTATGCGCATTACCTCGTCTATCCGGAGCGCTCGCGCGAGCACGCGGGTTTCCAGGCGTTCCGCACCTGGCTGCTCGGAGAGACCGCCGCATTCCGCGACAATGCCGATGCGGCCGATACGCTGCCATCATCCCGCGAGCGTGTGGCGAGGTTGCCCAAAATCGCCACCACGCTTCCTCAGACAGGAAAACCACGATGACGATCGTCGTCCACCATCTGAACAACTCCCGCTCGCAGCGCGTGCTATGGCTGCTCGAAGAACTCGGCGTGCCGTACGAGATCGTGCGCTACCAGCGCGATCCGGACACGATGCTCGCGCCGGAATCGTTGCGCCGCGTGCATCCGCTCGGGAAATCGCCGGTGGTGACCGATGGCGATCTCGTGCTCGCCGAATCCGGCGCGATCGTCGAGTACCTCGCCGACCGTTACGGCGCCGGCCGACTCGCACCGGTGCCGGGCACGCCGGACCGGCTGCGCTACATGTACTGGCTGCACTACGCCGAAGGTTCGGCGATGCCGCCGTTGCTGCTCAAGCTGGTGTTCCAGCGCGTCGAGAGCGCGAAGCTGCCGTTTTTCTTCAAGCCGATCGCGAAGGCAATCTCGAAAAACGTCAACCGCAGTTTCATCGATCCGCAACTCAAACTGCACCTCGATTACATGGAAGGCGAACTGGCGAAAAACACGTGGTTCGTCGGCGAGGCATTCAGCGGCGCCGACATCCAGATGAGCTTCCCGGTCGAAGCGGCATCGAAGCGCGGCGGACTCGGCGATCGGCCACGCCTTCGCGCGTGGCTCGACCGCATCCATGCGCGCGCCGCCTATCGGCGCGCACTCGAACGCGGCGGGCCATATGCGTTCGCGGACTGAACGCGCGCGGCGATGATCGGAACGCGTGATCGCGAGTAAGATCGGGAGCGCGCGTGATCGCGTGAGCACGCACATCGTCGCCCACATCGAGAGGATCGCCATGCCGCACCGACCCTTGCTGGTTGCCGCAACCCTCATCGCACTCGGCCTGCCCTCGGCGCACGCCGCCGATGGCAAGGACTGGCCGAGCTACAATCGCACGCTGACCTCCGAGCGCTTCTCCACGCTCGACACGATCACCGCGAAGAACGTCGCCGATCTCAAGGTCGTGTGCAGCTACGACACCGGCGAGCAGACCGGTTTCCAGACCGGCCTGATCCAGGTCGACGGCGCGCTGTTCGCGAGCACCGAACACGACACGTTCTCGATCGACCCCGATACCTGCAAGCAGAACTGGCGCGCGCACGAGGACTTCAAGCGCAGCATGCTGCAGGCCAATCGCGGTGTCGCCGTGCTCGATGGCCGCGTGTTCCGCGGCACCGCGGACGGCCGCGTGCTGGCCTACGACGCGAAGGACGGCAAGCGCCTGTGGGCAACCACGATCGCCGATCCGGCGAAAGGCGAATCGGTGCCCGCCGCACCGATCGCGTGGAACGGTCTGGTCTTCGTCGGCAACGCCGGCGGCGACAACAAGGGCGTCAAGGGCCGCATGTACGCGCTGGACGCAGCAAGGACGGCCATATCGTCTGGGAGTTCTACCTCGTGCCGAAGGGCAGCGAGGACTTCGCGCGCGGCCCGCAGGCGCCCGACACCGCAACGGATGTCGCATCGTCGTGGAAGACCCCGGATGGATTCCCGATCACCGGCGGCGCGACCTGGACTTCGTACACGCTCGATCCCGCGAATGGCCTTCTATACGTCCCCGGCGGAAATCCGGCCCCGGATTTCGCGAAGGAACACCGCGAGGGCGACAACCTGTTCACCAGCTCGATCGTCGTGCTCGATGCGAAGACCGGCGCCTACCAGCGCCACTTCCAGCTGGTCAAACGCGACTTCCACGACTGGGATGCATCGACCGCGCCGGCACTGTTCACCAGCAAGGCCGGCCGCAAGCTGATGGCCGCCGCGCCGAAGGACGGCCACCTGCACATGATCGACCTCGGCTCCGGCCGCGTGCTCTACAGCAAACCGATGACCCGCACGTTCAACACCGACGCGCCGATCACCGCCGAAGGCACGCGCTTCTGCCCAGGCTCGCAAGGCGGCGCGGAATGGAACAGCCCCGCCTACGACCCGACCGACAACCTGATCTTCACCGGCGAAGTCGACTGGTGCACGACGGTCCGCGCCGCAGCCGCGAACGAGATCGCAGGCGCGGCCACCGGCCAGCCGTGGAGCGGCTCGCCGGACGGCTTCGGCAAGCAGGACGACATCAAGCGCTGGGCCGGCTGGATGACCGCCAGCGACGCCGACAGCGGCAAACGCCATTGGCAGTTCAAGGCACCGTTTCCGCTGATGGGCGGCATCACCCCGACCGCCGGCGGCGTGCTGTTCTTCGGCGACATGGGCGGCACGTTCTACGCATTCGCGAGCGCGAGCGGCAAGAAACTCTGGTCCACCGACCTCGGCGGCGCAATCGCCGGCGGCGTGATCACCTACGACACCGGCGCCGGGCAGAAGGTCGCGGTCGCTGCGGGAATGACCTCGCCGATCTGGCCCACGCCGAAGGTCAACGGGAAGATTGTGGTGCTGGGGTTGTCGGCGCCCGCCGCGGCGGCTGGAAGCGCTGATTGAGTGACACCTCGCGACTGTCAGCCCCTCTCCCATCGGGAGAGGGGTTGGGGTGAGGGTTCGGCGCAAGCGTGAAGCAACGTACTCGTCCGAATCCTCATACGGCCCTGCGGGCCAAAAAAAATCGCGGCTGAAGCGGCTCCCACCATGGCCATCCAGCCCGGCCCCCCTCGACGGCAGCGCATGGCCACCCAGCTTGGTTAAGATGGCGGATTGCCGCTGCAGCAGAAGCCATCGAGTGATCATCAAGCCCAAAGTCCGCGGTTTCATCTGCATCACCGCCCATCCGGTCGGTTGCGAACACAACGTGCTCGACCAGATCAAGGTCACTCAAGCCGCCGGCCACACCAAGGGCAACGGCCCCAAGCGCGTGCTGGTGATCGGTGCCTCCACCGGCTACGGGCTGGCCTCGCGCATCACCGCCGCGTTCGGCTACGGCGCGGCCACGCTCGGCGTGTTCTTCGAGAAACCCAGCAGCGAGGACAAGACCGGCACAGCCGGCTGGTACAACTCCGCCGCGTTCGACAAGGCGGCCAAGCAGGCCGGTCTGATAGCCAAGTCGATCAACGGCGACGCGTTCGCCCACGAAACCCGCTCGCGCGCCATCGAGATCATCAAGAACGAAATGGACGGCCCGATCGACCTGGTGGTCTACTCGCTGGCCTCGCCCGTGCGCAAGCTGCCGGACACCGGCGAAGTGGTGCGCTCGGCGCTCAAGACCATCGGCCAGCCGTTCACCAACACTTCGGTCGACACCAACAAGGACACCGTGATCGAGGCCACCATCGAGCCGGCCACCGAGCAGGAAATCAAGGACACCGTCACCGTGATGGGCGGCGAGGACTGGGCGCTGTGGATCGACGCGCTGAGCGCCGCCGGCGTGCTGGCCGAACACGCCAAGACCGTCGCCTACAGCTACATCGGCACCGAGATCACCTGGCCGATGTACTGGCACGGCACCCTGGGCCAGGCCAAGCAGCACCTGGACAACACCGCCAAGCAACTGCGCAGCCGCCACCCCGGCCTCGAAGCCTACGTCGGCGTGATGAAATCCGTCGTCACCCAGGCCAGCGCCGCGATCCCGGTAATTCCGCTGTACGTGTCCATCGCCTTCAAGATCATGAAGGAGAAAGGCATCCACGAAAACCCGATCGAACAAGCCAACCGCCTGTTCCACGATCGCCTCTACCGCGCTGATGGCAAAGCTGCACCCACCGACGACGAAGGCCGCCTGCGGCTGGATGACTGGGAACTGCGCGACGACGTGCAGATCCCCTGCAAAACCCTGTGGCCCACCGTCACCACCGAGAACCTCAAGCAGATCACCGACTACGCCGGCTACAAGCACGAGTTTTTGCAGCTGTTCGGGTTTGACCGGGCGGATGTGGACTATGACGCCGAGGTGGAGGCGGATCGGCGGTTTGATTGTTTGGAGGGGTGATGGTGCTGATTAGTAGGCGCGGCATATTCGGAGAGATGTCCGATTCCGGTTGGAAGCGGAGATATGTCAGCCGGGTGGTCGGCGTACCGCGAACACTTGTAGGCGATGTAAGTGGTTACGACGCAGACTTCTCGTTTAGCATAGCGCCCACTGGGGATTGAACGGCGACAAGAATGAAACTACCTCGGGTTGGAGACCTGTTTAGCGGAGCGGGCCTGTTTAGCCATGCCTTTCGAGAAGAAGGCGGTCGCTTGAGCTTCGCATTCGAGATCGATCCACTTGCCGCTGCCTCGTATGCGAAGAACGTCGGTCTCCACGTCGTCCGTGCGTCGGTTGAAAACGTGGTTCCGCCATCCCGAGTCGACATCATTGTTGCTGGTCCTCCTTGCCAAGGCTTTAGCACGCTTGGGCGCCGGGACCCTAAGGATGCGCGTAATCGACTCTGTCTGGTCGTGCCCGCATGGGCCGAGGCAAGCCAAGCTAAGGTTGTAGTGATAGAAAATGTGCCGCCGTTTCTGGCGTCCAAGTCGTGGGAACTGATGGCTCGACGGTTTCGCGCTCATGGGTTCGAGATTGCGACTTGGTGTCTTGATGCCGCTGACTTCGGGGTTCCGCAGCGCCGGAGGCGCTCCTTCACCATTGCGTCGCGTATTGGCATCCCGCAGGCACCAACTCCGACATGCATCAGGCCTATGGCTGTTCGAGATGCTATCCGGGCGATACGACGGTTTGATCCGATGCACATTTGGCCGGAACCATCCGCTCTTATGAGTCAAAGGCTGCAACATCTGCCGCGACTTGGCGATCGACGTGACCTAATGCGTCTTGCGCCAGACCTGTGTCCTCCATCGTGGACTCGGATTGGCTGTCAAGCTACCGACGTTTGGGGGCGAATGGATCCGAGTCAGCCTTCAAACACCCTGCGGTGTGACTTTCAGAACCCTTCGAAAGGACGGTACGTACATCCTTCGCAGGACAGAATGATTTCATTGCGCGAAGGTGCCCGTCTTCAACAAGTGCCTGACGAGTGGGAGTTTGTTGGCCACAGAACTGCGGTGACCCGTCAGATTGGAAACGGTGTGCCGATTGGGCTCGGCCGTGCCGTGGCTCGCCAAGTTATAAGCCTTTTCTAGTCCGATTTTGAAGGTGCTGACAGAAGAGGCGCGACTTTCTCGCCAATACTTGGCTTGTGAACGGGCTCGGTGGAAAGCTCTTCTGCGAGGAAGTCCTCAGTCTTTTGGGCGACCTGGATGGCGTCGAGATGAGTAACCTTTGCGCGTTCCAAGAGCGCCGGTAACGGGATGACATGCCACTGCGTTAGCGGGCCTGCGTCATTGATGGCCTTGTTCAACATTTTTGCGCCGGTCGATTGTGGAGAAGGATCGGTGTCGCCGATGAGGTAACCACGAACTTGGGCAGAACCAACTTTCGATGTCAGCCATTCCTCGACGTGCAACATATATTGCTGAAGTTGTACCAAGTGCTCATGTTTCAAAGGGTAGTTTGGTGTCTTCAGTTCAACCACTACGACCGAGTTAGGGTTGCTCCCATCGGACATGACAAAGACGAGATCTGGCCTCGTATCTTGATCTGCGATTTCTCCGTCTACCGTTGCCTCTAACTCCGGTGAGGCCTCGTCGATCTTCAGTTTGTCTGTCAACGCTTTCGCGACATCCCCCAAAGGCTTGTCGCTCGTTAGGTAGCGTGAGAATTCTGGGCCAATCAGCCAAGGGTTTTCTTTGAGCAAGCCATGCAACTCGTTCTCGAACCTCTTACCCTTCTTCCAATTGCTTCTTGCTTGATCCACGAGCTTGCGTAGGCCTTCAATGCCGCGGCGACGGCCCCGATATAATTTAAGAACATCTGCGTTCTCGATCCGGGCTAGCTCCAAAAGGTTCACCGCAAGGATCTGAATGCTCTTCGGATCTTGTTCAAGTTCAATGAGTTTTGCCAACACTTGTCCTGTATTCATGCTCTGCAGGAGTAGCGGCGCGGCTTCGCGATACAGCTTTGAATTAACTCCCTGCGACGCAGCGAGAGTTTGCAATAGCTTTCGGGAGGAAGTACGAATTTCCGGAGACAGGTCGCCAAGCACAGAGAGCATCATTTTTGAGGCCGGGTCATCTTCAACGAGCTTTTCTGCAACTTTGTTGCGAAACTTTGAGTGTTCATAAAGGGCGATACGCATAATTTCCGTCACGGAGTCGCGGAGAGCCTCGACGACTTCTGAATCACCTTTGAGGTCGGCACGATTGGTACCGATGTGGTCGACTGTTTGTCTGTCAATGTCGTCGGCATGCACGATGCACTCCATGTAGGCTTGCGAGTGAAAGTTGTGCATGCCGGTGTGTAGCTTAAGCAGAGTGGGGCCGGCAGCTAGCCGATTGTTGCAGTAGATTCGCGCCCCTCGCATAGCGGTTGGGAGACTGCCACGCTTTAGCGTATTTCCGTGTTCGTCCTTTACCTCTGGCAAGTCGGTGTCGCGCGCTCGAAAGCGCACTTGGTATCGAATGGGAAAAGAGAACATGTCATTCACGTTAACAACACCAGCGCCGTACCCTGAGCTATCTCGCTCATCCTCGCGGGGGTAAATGAACTCATATTCGGCGAGAGGCTCTACTACTCGAGTGCCGTTTAGAAAAATTTGGAAGTCGTCGCCTTGGATGGCAAAGTTCTGAGCGAGCACATCACGAACCGTACCTTCTGTCGCTTTCAGCGAATCGCAACGGAGAGCGCTAAGCGTAATTGCAGTCCCGTGTGCTTCAGTGGGCTGGTTTTCAGCGTATTCCGCTTGAAACGTGTTCTTGCTGAGCTGCTGTTCGCCCTCGATCTCCCGATAATCCATCATGAATTCGGTCGCAAATGTCGCGCCGGTCCGCTTTGACCGGATCGTGACCTTTTCCGCTGTCCCGAAGCCCGCGAGTTTGCCTAAGCCTTTTCGTCCCATTACGAAGCGTGCGCCGCTTTCTGATCGGTCGGAACCTTTCCTTCGGTTGCGGCTTACAACGAGAAGTTTGTTTTTGATTTCGACAGGGAGCATCCCGTGCCCGTCATCGGCAATTGAAATCTGGATGTGATTCGGAAGCGGATCCACGAGCACGGTGAACTTTTCTCGGATTCCGGTTTCAACTTCGGCCTTAGCGGAGGCTCTTAGCTTCTCTCGCTCGGCGTCTATGTTTTCAAATGGAATGCTGATTTCGACTTTTGTGGAGTCTGCGTCGAAAGCGTTGGCTACGAACTCGGAAAGGCTCTTGCCGATCGACGTGTACATATTGAGGCCGAGAGACTCAAGCATACCGCTGGCAATGTCTAATCGAAACTCACTGAAGCGTTCTTCGCTATTAGTTGTCGCCATCGCTTCGGCGTCGTCCGTGATTGTTGTGGTGACCAAGTCGTTCATCTCGTCGTGCCCCTGTACTGTGGCGTGAGGTTGCCCGAACTGGCAGAGGGAAATTGAAGCCAGCGTCAGAGTCTGGGGTCTTCCCGCCAAAACACGCAACTATCAGGGTCGGAGCCTGAGGTTCCCCGGGCCAAAACGGGTCAGGTTGAGCTGGCCCGGGTTAAAAAAGGGGACGGAGGAATTATCCGTTTGAATCGCGCCACTTTCCCACATGCTATCGCGACGCTCTTCCACTGACTGCGGGGGCTCGGGGATAGCTTTGTAGCATCATGCCTCCGAAGGCCCGGCGAGGCCGCGGGCGAGCAAGGTAAACCTCCGCACACCCGGAACACCTTCCCCACCCAACCCTCCCCTTAACGGGAGGGCTTCATGCGTCGCGGCTGCCGCCGCTCCGGTCCTATCCAATCCAATCTCTCTGTTTCGAGTTCCGGCACAATCCGGCTGTGCGTATCGTGTGAATTTTGAATCCGTTGCCTCGAGGACAACCTGCGATGCGCGTCTTTGTACTGAGAGCCAGGTCAGCGCCAACGGACAGCCAAGGCCTTCTGGATGCTGTCGGCAAGGAAGCCCATACGGAAATCCTGGCCCACACGCTGATGAACGCGATCTTCGTGGCGCAGTCCCATCGCCCCGATGTCGTGGTGCATCTGGTGCTGGAGAGCACGAAGGACTACTCGCGAACGATCAGTTTCAACTCGAATGACATGCACGACATCGGCGGCTTTCACGAGCAGGCCTTGCTCGGCAAAGTTGCCAAGGCGCTGGATGTCTCGATGGGAATGGGCAAGGAGGAAAGCCGCCCGGTCGAGTCAGGCATCACGGTGCGCACGATCAGTTTCGAGAAGCTGGTGCAGGAATTGGCCGAGGACCATCAACTGTTTGTCATGGACAAGAAAGGCGCGCCCATTCGCGGCAAGGCGTTTGCTGGCAATCCGTGCTTCCTGCTGACCGACCACATGCCGATGCCGAAGAAGAGCTTCAACAGCCTTGAACGTCTCGGCGCGGAGAAAATAGGGCTTGGGTCGAAGATGCTGTTTGCATCGCAGTGCGTTGTGCTCATACACAACGAGCTGGATCAGGGGTGAGGGCTGAGGAAACCTGAGGGTCGAGTTGGCCCTATTGGGCACCTCGAAAAACCTCGCCGGGGTCATCTGCAGGAGCGCACCCTGTGCGCGAAAGCACGCGGTGGTGGAACTGCGCGTTCGCGCACAGGGTGCGCTCCTACAAAAAAGGCGGGTTGTTCGAGATTGTCCAAGGAAGGTGTCCAAGAAGAGCCAAGGCCCCCTCACCCTGCCCTCACCCCAAACGATGAAGCCGTTCGGGAGAGGAGAAAATCAGAGTTCCCCTGACCGGGTTGGGTCGACACCTGCCATTCGGATGCGCCTGCGATCATTGTCCGCAGAGAAGCGAGCGGCGCCAGCGCGTGTCGCAACCATGATCACGTCTGTCCGGCACGCATGGCATGCCGTTCGATGATCCACAACAGCGTCATGGCCACGAGCCAGGCGAGGAAGAACGGCCAGCGCGGCAGCGGGATCGGACGGGTCGCGATGTCGGCTTGCGCGGTCGCGCCACCGACAAGCGTGCGGGTCGCGCGTGTGTTTTCCGCGCTGGCAAGTGCGCGCGCCTCGTCGGCGGCGCGCACGTGGAACGGCCAGCGGGTGCCGGCGGAAACCAGCGTGTGCCAGCCGGATTGCGCCGGCCAGTAGGCGGCGCAATCGGATTGCGCGGCGGTTTGTTCGATGACCAGGGCGATGCGCTCACCGTTCGTCGTTTCAATCGCGGCATCCGGTGCGAGGCCGCACAGCACCGCGCGCTCGTCGACGCGCGCGTCGCGCGGCAGGGTCGGTGCGCTGGCGCCGCGTGCGCGCGCGAGGGTCGCCAGCGTGTCGCTCCACAAGGTCGCGTAGCGCGCGCGTTCGCCGCCGAGGGCGAGACGCCAGCTGTCGGCGAGCCACCACAGCGCGACGCGGCCCTGGCCGTTGGCGCGCCACAGCGCTAGCGATGCGCCGTCGTCGGCGCGCAGCAGTGGCGCCGCATCCTTCGCGTCGACGGCGAGCGCTTGCGGCGTGAATTTGAGGCCGGAATCGTGCAGTCCCAGCATGTTGTCGAGTGCAACGGCCGGCAGCGGATCGCGCGCGTGCAGCGGAAAACCGAGGGCGGCCCACTCCGCCGCGACCGGCGCCGGCAACGGTCCGGTCACGCGCAGCAACAGGCCGAGGCCATCGCGCACCGCCACGTCCATGGCCTGTTTCTGCGCGGAGTCGAGCGTGGCCCATGCGCGTTCGTCGATGATCGCGATATCCGCCGCGCGCAACGCCGCAGGATCGAGCGTGGCCGCGCCTTCGGTCAGCGCGACGCCTTCGGTCAACGCCATGCGGCTGTCGAGGCGCACGCCGGCATCGACCGCCCAACGGCGCAGGTATTTCAATTCCGGATCGGGCGCGCCGGCGAGTAGCAAAACGCGCAGCGGTTCGCCGATGCGTGCGAGCAGCGGCACCGGAATGTTTTCGATCGACTGGCCGTCACGGTCCTGCACGCGCAACGCGAACAGCGTCTCGCCGGCGGCTTTCGCCTGGGCATGCAGCGCGAATCGGCCGTCCTTGTCCAATGCGGCATTCGCGACGACCGCGCCGGCGGGATCGCGCAGCTCGACGTTGCCGTCCGCCATGCCTTCGACGCGGCCGCCGAGACGCCATGTGCTGCCTGCGCGCACCGTGACCGGCGCATCGAGTTCGACCAGGCCACGCGGCAGCGGCGCCGCGTCGAAGCGCGCGACCAGCCCGCGCGCCGCGTCGCGATCACGCACTGGCAGGCCGCCGCCGACGATGCGCAATTGCCGACTCTGCGGATGGCGGCGCAACGCGGTGCCGAGATCCGGCACGCGCTCGATGCTGCGCGCGGCGTCGACGCCGGGCAGCGCGACGATGGTCGCCGCGACGCTGAGCGCATCGATCTGCTGCGTGGTCGCGCCGGGTGTCAACACAGTCAGTTCATCGGCGGAAACCGACTCGCGCGTCGTGGGCGGAAAAAGCAAGACGTACAACAATCCGACCGCCGCGAGCTGCAGCGCGATTCGCGCCGCGGGATTTCGCCCGCCGCGCAGCGCGCGCACGCTGCCGAGCACGGCGGCGATGCCCAGCGCGATCGCGACGATCCATTCGATGTTCATCGCGGTGTTCCTTTCGATGTCGCGCCGGCATCCGCCGTGGGCAGCGCATCGAGATAGGCGCGCCCGGCCGCATCGGGCGCGGCGCGCGGCGCACTGGCTGCGGCGGGAACCGGCAGCAGCGGCCAGAGCAGATCGCGCAGGTGCGCGCGGCACTCGGCACACGTCGGATCGCGCTGGACCTTGTCGATCGCGGCGAGTACGCCGAGCGCTTCGGGCGAGCTGGCTGCATGCGCGCGCAGCCACGCTTGCGCGGCGCTCCAGTCGGGCATGGCGGGATCGGCGAGCGCCTGCCAGAGCTGGGTCAGTGCCGCATCGGGGTGGTCGATCGTGCCGAGCGTGCCGACCCGATCGACGAGATCCTTGCGCTCGCCGGACAGCCGCCGCGCCTCATCCGGCACCGGCAGTTCGAGGCCTACGCGGGCGAGGTAGATGCGGGTGGATTGCTGCACCTGTTTGATGAATTCGAGCGCGCGATGTTCGTAGGGCAATGCGCTGGCCGGATCGGCCTGGCGCAGATGCAATTC
This sequence comes from uncultured Gammaproteobacteria bacterium, assembly GCA_963720445.1. Lineage (GTDB taxonomy): Bacteria > Pseudomonadota > Gammaproteobacteria > Xanthomonadales > Rhodanobacteraceae > Dokdonella_A. The sequence goes on along the minus strand of CAVRFO010000002.1, from coordinate 2,016,404 downwards.
GGCCTGCCACATTTCGTTGAGCGCGGATTTCAGCGTCGCTTTGGTGTCCGCATCGAGCAGGGTCGCCGCTTCGGCGATGTCGTGCACGTGGCCGTATTCGGCGACCGTGTTGCCCTCCGCGCCGAACTTCGCCGGCGCCTGCGTCGGCAATTGACGTTCCTGCGCCGCGTGCGCCGCGGCCAGCGCGTCGACTTGGGTCGGCGCTTGCGAACCGTTCGACGCGGCCTGTTCGGCATGCGTCTCCGATTCCTCGCCGAGGAACTGGCCGTAGCGCAGGCGCAGGATTTTCTGGTCGACGCCGAGCGCGTCGGAGCGCGCCTCGAATTTCGCGGCGTCGAGCGTGGGCTGCTCGGCGAGCAGCGCTTCGCTGTCGATGATGATCTGGCGCTGGCTGCGGAAGTACGCGGGCATCGTGTGCTGTACGACGCCGTCGAGACCGGCGCTTTCGCTCGATGCATCGGCCGGCCAGCGCAGGATGAAACTCGCGCTGCGCGTGACGTTCGGTTTCGGTTCGCGGTTGTCGCTGACGGCGAGGCGCGCGATCACGTCGTCGCCTTTCGCGATGCCGAGTGCAGCAAGGTCGAGGGTGTGCTGGTAGTGCTGCGTGCGCGGGCTGCCGACGACCGGCGTGCCGTTCAGCGCGATCGTCTGTTCCTTGAACGCGATGTTCTCGCCGGTGCCCTGCGCGAGCGTGATCGTGAGGTCGGCGCGCGCGATGCCGTAGTCGTCGCTGGCCTCGAACACGAGGCCCCAGGTTTTCTGCTGCGCGTCGAGCAGGCTCAGCGTCTTGTCGGGCGCGATGACGCGGACCTCGGGCGGCAGGTCGGCGATTGCATCGAGGCGATACAGGCGATCGTCCGCGAGCGGCGGCGCGCCGTCGAGCGCGATCCGGTACAGCGTGGATGCGACCAGGGCGTGTTCGCCGATCCAGTCGGCGCCATCGCGAACCAAGGCGACGCGGCTGCCGTCATGGAATGTCAGCACGGCTGCGTTCGGTTGCGGGTCAAAGCGCAGCCGCCAGGCGACGCGCGAGCCTTCCGGGGCCTTGGTTTCGAGTGACGCTTCGTGGCGTGCCGGCAACTGGGTGTATGGCGGTGGCGCGATGTCGAGTTCGACGTGCGCGAGCGTGGTCGCGGTCTTGGCCGTCGCTGTGTTCGCCGCAGGACTCACAGTCGATGCGATGCGTTGCGATGGCGACCACAGCGCCGCGACGACGAGGATCGCCAACGCCGCGCCCGCACTCGCCGCTATCATGCGCCGCGGCCACGCCGGGCGCAGATCGAGGGCGAGACCGGCGAGTCGGCTGCGCAGTCGCGCCTGCTGCAGACGCTGCAGATGCGACAACGGCGCAGTTTCCTCGAACAACAATCCGGCGCTGTCGTCCATATCCGCCGATGCGGCATCGAGGCGGCGCGCCAGCCATGCCGCGTCGACATGCAGCGCGAGTCGGGCCAGCACGCCGAGCACCACGGCGGCGCATGCGGCGACACCCAATCCCGCCCAGACACCGCCAGCGCGCGCGGCCAGCGTCGCGAGCGCAACCGCGAGTGGCACCGTGCAGACCAGCACAATCGCCAGTCGACGTCGGGTAGCGGCGCGGCGCAAGGTGGCGATATGCGTGTCGACGTTCACGGCGTCGCTCCCGCGTGCGGACGCGCGGCGCTGCGGAAAATTGCTTTCGCTTCCCCTGCGCAGCGGGGGAAGCTGCCCGAAGGGCTGAAGGGGGCGCTTTTTGCACGCAACAGCAAGATCAAAAGCGCCCCCATCCGCCTCCGGCACCTTCCCCCGCTGCGCAGGGGAAGGAAAAGCTTGGCTCCATACAAGCCTGTGGAATTTTTCGCAATCTTGGAGCGAAGTCGGATACGCGTTGTGGGAGCGGCTTCAGCCGCGACGCGGTTCACGACGCCGCCTCCGCGCGCGATCGCGTCGCGACGATGCGCTCGATCAGGAATAGCAGCGCGATCAGCAACGCGAGCCACGGATCGAGCGGGCGGGCGGTGTCGCGCGCGTTTGCGGATGATGTCGCGATCGATGTAGCGTGCAGCGGGCGCACCGCGGCGGCGTGGGCGCGCGTCGGTGCGGGTGGCGGCCCTTGCAACGCGATGCGCAGGCGATCCGGAAAATCCGCATCGAGCAGGATCGGCAACGTCGCCGGATCGAGCGCGCCTGGCAAGGCGAGCACGCGCCCGCGTCCGGCGGTTTGCTGGCGCGCGAGCACACTGCCGGCGACGTCGCGCCAGAGGGTTTGCGCTTCGGGCGGCGACTGGTTCACGACCAGCGCGACGCCTCCATGCTCGACCCATGCGGACGCCTGCGCGGACTGCTGCGGCGCAAGCCACACCAGCCAGCGCGTGTCGTCGGCAATCGGCGCGGTGACGGGTTGCGCGTCGAGTTCGTAGCGGCCCGGCTCACGCGTGTTCCATGCGGCGACGGCGGCGCGCAGGAACGTGAGTGCCGGTTCCGTCTCGGGCGTGTAGCGCACCGCGAAACGAATCGGCGCGTCGGAGTTGGCTGCTTCGCTCACCACCATGTGGCCGGACACGATATGCCAGTCGATCACGTGCGCGAGGCGCAGCCGTTCGCCATCGAGGCCGGCGAGCTGCTCCGGCACGACGACGGACAGCGCGGTCGCTGCGGGCAGATCCGCATCGAGCTGGCGCAGCAGGCTCGCGGTCGGAATCGTTGTGGGCGATGGCGCATTCTCCAGAGTGGGATAACCCGGCGCGAGCCAGTGCCATTCCGCGCCGGAAACCGGTGCCGCAGCATGCGCGGCCGCGCGGTCCACGCCGGGCGCGACGACGACCCACGGCTGCGTCGGCGCTGCGATCTCGGTCATCACCGGGCGCGCAAGCAGCACGGCCAGCAGTGCGAGCAACGCGAGGCGCAACAGCAGCAGCCACGGTCGTTCGATGCGGATGCGCCGGCGTGGCCGCACCCGATCGGAGATCCAGCGCAGCGCCGCGAAGTCGGTCCGGCGCAACTCGATGCGCCGGACCAGGTGGATCAGGATCGGCAGCGCGAGCGCGGCCAGCGCGGCGAGGCCGAGCGGTGCGAGCAGTGCGAGATTCATGCGCGCTGTCCCTTCGGGAGAATCGTGCGCTTTTTACTGTGTGAGAACAGGATCAAGAGCGCCCCCTTCCGCCTACGGCACCTTCCCCCGCTTCGCGGGGGAAGGAAAAGTCTGGATTCACGCCATCCCTTGGATTTTCCGCGCGCGCCGAGCCGAACAAGCGTCGCAGCGGCGCATCCAGCGGGTCATCGAGCACATGCTCGACGTGACGGATGCCGCGCGCGGCGAAGCGGCGTGCGAGTGCGATGCGTGCGGCGCCGAAGCGTTCCAGGAAATCCTTGCGCACGGCGGGCGCTTCGACGCGGCGTTCGATGGCCGACTCCGGATCGCGGAAACGATGGCCGCCGCTGAACGGGAAGTCGCGCTCGTCGGCGCCGAGGAGTTGCACGGTCAGCACCTCGCGGCGCGCGGCGGCGAGGCGCTCGGCGAGGTCGACGGCTGCATCGTCGAAGAAGTCGGACAGGAACACGACCAGTGCGTTCGCGGCGATGCGCTCCTGAAGCGGGCGCAGCGATGCGGCGTCCGGCCAGCTTCCGGCAGCGGCGATGCGCGCGAGTTCGAGCAGGCAACGGTCGCGTTGGCGCGGGCCGGCGCCGGCCGGCACGAGCACCGGCGCGGCGCCGCCGAGCGCGATCACGCCGAAGCGGTCGCCCTGGCGCAATGCGAGTTCGATCACGCAGGCGGCGATCGATTTCGCGGCGTCGAGCTTGCTGAACTCCGGCCGCGCGGTGTCGGCCTGTTGCATCGACGCGGTGGCGTCGAGGATCAGCCATACGGTCAGCGGACTGTCGCGCTCGGCTTCGCGCACGAAGTAGCGGTCCGAGCGCGCGTAGAGTTTCCAGTCGATGCGGCGCGGTTCGTCGCCGGGTTCGTAGGCGCGGTATTGCGCGAATTCGAGGCCGGCGCCGCGGCTGCGGCTCGCATGTTGGCCGAGGCCATCGCCACCGGCGCCGCTGCGCGCAACCAGGCGCAGGTCGCGCAGGCGCGCGCGCAGCTCGGGAGTGACGAGCGCGCCGTCGTTCACGTCGGTGTTCGAGCGACCGCGACTGCATCGCGCCCGATGCGGCCCAGATGGGTGTAACCGAAGCCGGAAGCGTATTTCAGTCCGTAGCCGAGCGCGCGGTCAATGCCGATATGCGCGACCCAGATCAGGCCCGCAATCGACAGCGTCGGCATGGCCAACAGGCTGCCGGCGACCAGGCACGCGAGCGCGCCGATATGGGAATGCGCGGCGTTGTAGCAAAGTGCACCGATGCGAGGGCCGGCGAGATAGCCGAAGAACGAAAGGTCCGGCACAAGGAAGAATAGCGCAAACGTACCCCAGCCGGCACCGGATCTGGCATACATCAGCATCGCTGCGGCGAACACGCACAAACCCTCGGCGCGCAGCAGCAGCCGGACGCCACCTGTCGTTGCACCCATCATCGGTTGACCTCGGCGTTCAAGCAGGAAATGGCAGTCTGCGCAGCAGCGCGGCGACGACATCGTCGCTGCTGCGCTGTTCGGCTTCGGCCGCGAACGAGAGCAGCAGGCGATGGCGCAGCACCGGTGCGGCGAGCGCCTTGACGTCGTCGCGGGTCGCCGCGAAGCGGCCGTGGATCAATGCGCGCGCTTTCGCCGCGAGCACCAATGACTGGCCGGCGCGCGGGCCGGCGCCCCAACGTACCCACTCGCGCACTTCGGGGATATCGCTGGTCTGCGGGCGCGTCGCGCGCACCAGGCGCGTGATCCAGCTGAGCAGGTCATCGCCGACGTGCACCTCGCGCGTCAGTGCCTGCAACGCGATGACTTCGTCACCCGACATCACCGGATCGATCTGCGCGCTGGCGGTGCCGGTAGTCTGAGCGAGGATCGCGCGCTCCTCGCTTTCATCGGGATAGTCGACGCGGATGTGCAGCAGGAAACGGTCGAGCTGCGCCTCCGGCAACGGATACGTGCCGGCCTGTTCGAGCGGGTTTTGCGTCGCCAGCACGAAGAACGGCCGTGGCAGGTTGTGCGTGGTGCCGGCGTAGCTGATCGTGCGTTCCTGCATCGCCTCGAGCAGCGCCGACTGGGTCTTCGGCGGCGTGCGGTTGAGTTCGTCGGCGAGCAGCAGGTTGGTGAACACCGGGCCTTGCTGGAACTTGAAGTAGCGCTTGCCGGTGCCGTGATCCTCTTCGAGGATCTCGGTGCCGATGATGTCGCTCGGCATCAGGTCCGGGGTGAACTGGATGCGCCGGAAGTCGAGCGCGAGTGCTGACCCGAGCGAGCGCACAAGCAGCGTCTTGCCGAGACCGGGCACGCCTTCGAGCATGCAGTGGCCGCCGGCGAGCAGGCCGATCAGGAGTTGCTCGACGACATCGTGCTGGCCAACGATGACGCGTGCGATCGCGTCGCGCAGGGTGGTGAGTTTGGCGAGTTGCGAATGGACTGCAGCTTCGGTTGTGGCTGGTTCGGTCATCTTGAATCTCTATGTTGCACGACTGAGGACTGAGTGCGGTGATGGTTGCTGTCGCTTCCCCTGCGCAGCGGGGGAAGCCGCCCGGAGGGCTGATGGGGGCGCTTTTTGCGGTACTACAGCAAGATCAAGAACGCCCCCTTCCGCCTTCGGCACCTTCCCCCGCTTCGCAGGGGAAGGAAAGTCCTGGATCGCACTGCCGGGTAATTTTGCAGCTCTTTATTCCATCTCACGCCGTCAACGCATAGATCACGACATTCACCGCGAACTTCGTGTTGTCCTCGGCGAGGAAACGCTTGTTGCGCCAGTCGTAGTCCCACTCGCAACCGTAGTCCTTGTTGCTGTAGAGCACGCCGAGACGGCCGTCGATCTCGATGCCTTTCAGGTATTCGTGGACGAGGTCGTCGCCCCAGCCGTTGAGTTCGAAGCCGGTGTTCGGTGGCCCATCGAATTTGAAGAAGCTGTCGAACAGCGGATGCTTCTTCGGTAACTTCTTTAGCGCATCGTCGCCGAAGATCGTCGCCATCTCGCGCTCGAAGGATTTCGCGAACAGGCCGTCGATGTCGTGGTTGCAGTCGTCGACGAGCACGAAGCCGCCGTTCCTCACATAGCGCTCGAAGTTGCGGCGCTCGTCTGGATTGAACTCGACGAGTTTGTGCCCGGCCATGTAGCAGAACGGTGCGCTGAGCATGCGCGGATCGGCGAGCGGCAACACGCGCTCCTTGGCGTCGACGCGCAGGGTCGTGTACTGGATCAGCGCGTCGAGCAGGTTCGAGGGCATGCGCTGGTCGACGTCCCAGTCGCCGGATTCGTACATCAGGCGCGTGAACCAGAAATCGTAGGCGGGTTCGTCCGCACGCGCGCGCTTCGCCACTGGCGCGAGCAGCGCAGTGGCGCTGCCGGCGAGCATCAGGCGGAGGAATTCGGCGCGGGTCATGGAATGATCAACTTCCCTCTGCTGCTCGTCATCCCGGCGAACGCCGGGATCCAGCGCCTTTGATAGTCGAACATGTAAAGCGAACGACACTGGATTCCGGCTTTCGCCGGAATGACGAGCGAGAAAGAGCCGGCCCGAAGCTATCCGGCCGGCCTTGAACCTTACACGGCGTCCGACAGCGACGAGAACGTGAAATCGCGGATCTTCATCGGTGGGATCATCATCACGAACGGCGATTCATCATCGCCCACGCGGACCGGCTTGCCGATTTCCTCGATGTTGTTGAGCATGATCGCCGGCGATTCGTTGAAGCGGAAATTCTTGATCGGGTACTTGATCTCGCCGTCCTCGATGTAGAACGTGCCGTCGCGGGTCAGGCCGGTCAGCAGCACGGTCTGCGGGTCGACCAGGCGGATGTACCAGGTGCGCGTGACGAGCACGCCCTTCTTGGTGCCCTTGACCAGATCCATCGTCGACTTGTCGCCGCCGACCATGATCAGGTTGCCGGGTTGGCCGATCGCCTTCTTGCCCTGCTTCTGCGCCCAGTAGCGCGAATACTGCAGATACTCGACCTTGCCCTTGGTGATGATCGGCGTGCGCTCGCGGGCGAGGCCGTCGTTGTCCCACGGCGCCACTGACGCTTCCGCATCCCACGGATCGGCATACAGGGTCACGCGTTCGTCGAACAGTTTTTCGCCGAGCTTGTTGCCGCCGCCTTTCTTCGACAGGAAGCTGCGGCCCTCGTCGGACTGGCGCGCGTCGAAGCCCATCATCATGAACGAGATCAGGCCCGCGGTAGCGGCCGGCTCCATGATGACCGTGTACTTGCCGGGTTCGAGCGCCTTCGCATCGACCGAGCCTTTGGCCTTCTGGATGGCCGTCTTGATGTCGCTCTTCGCATCGAACTTCGCGACGTCGGCGAGGTTGCGCGCGACCCAGCCGGAGCCCTTGCCGTCATCGGTGCGCACCGTGCAGGTGAAATCCATGCCGGTCGATTTCTGGTAGCCGAAGTTGCCCTTGCTGTTCGCGATCGCGGAGAAATTCTGCGAATCGGAGAAGAAGCCGGCGGCAACCAGCTTGTCCTTGCGGCACGGCTCGATGCAATCGGCGGCGACCTGGGCGCGATAGTCCGGAGTGATCGCGGCGGTCTTTTCGACGAACGTGTTGGTCGCCTTGTAAGCCTGCTTTTCGATCGCCGGCACGAACTCCGGATTTTCCGGCGCGAGCTTGGCGAGCTCCTCGGCGCGACGCACGACCTTTTCCAGCGAGGCGTCGTCGAACGCATTGATCGTCGCGGTGCCGACGCGTTTGCCGAACGCGACTTCGACGGCGAGATCGGCATCGCTGACCTGTCCGCTGGTCGACACGCTGTTCAACGCGTAGCGGACGTTGCCGCTGACCGATCCGCTCAGCGTCGCGCTGCACTGGTCGGCTTTGGACAGCTTGATGGCCTTGTCGAGAATGGCCTTTGCTTGTTCTTCGGTATACATGCTCATCGATGTTTTCTCCGCGCCGCTCAGCCGAGGCTGCGTGCCGTATTGATGACGTTGACGCCGTTGAATCGCGCCGTGCTCGAACCGTGCGACACGGCGGAGACCTGGCCGGGCTGGCCCTTGCCGTCGAAGAACGAACCGCCGAAGCGGTAGTCGCTCTGGTCGCAGACCTGGACGCACGAGTTCCAGAACTCCGGCGTGCGGATCTGGTAGGCGACGTCCTCGATCGGCTGGGTGACCTTGCCGTTCTTGATTTCGTAGAACAACTGGCCGCCGAACTGCGCGTTGTAGCGCTGCTGGTCGATCGAGAACGAACCGTCGCCGATGATGTAGACGCCGTTCTCGATGTTCTTGATCATGTCTTCAGGCGACACCTTGTCCTTGCCCGGCGCGAGCGAGACGTTCGCCATGCGCTGGAACTGCACGCTGGACCACGAATCGGCATAGCAGCAGCCCTTGCGAGGCCTTGAGGCCGAGGATGTGCGCCTGGTCGCGGATCACCTGGTAGTTGACCAGCACGCCATCCTTGATCAGATCCCAGCGCTGGGTCTTGACGCCTTCGTCGTCATAACCGACCGCGCCGAGCGTGCCCGGCTGGATCTTGTCGGCGAAGATCGTGACCTTGTCGCTGCCGTACTGGTATTTTTTCGATTTCCACTTGTCCATCGTTGCAAAACTGGTGCCGGCGTAGTTCGCCTCGTAGCCGAGCACGCGGTCGAGTTCGGTCGGATGGCCGACCGATTCGTGGATGGTCAGCCACAGGTGCGAGGGATCGAGCGCGAGGTCGTACTTGCCCGGCTTCACCGACGGTGCGGTGAGTTTTTCCTTCGCCTGCTTCGCGGCCGCGATCGCGTCCGCCTTCATGTCGTAGGAGTCGCGATACACGACCGCGCCGCCCGGCAGCTCGACCTTGTCGGCCGGCTTCGCATCGAGATATTCGAAGCCCATGCCGCGCGGCGCCGAAAGGCCGGCGCGGATGCGGAACTTGCCGCTCGTCTGGTCGATCGCGGTGACCCGCATCGGCGCCCAGATGCGGTGGATGTCCTGATCGATGTAGGAACCGTCGGTCGAGGCGAAATATTTCTGCTCGTTGACCAGGAACAGGATCGAGTTGACGAAACTCGCGCCGGCCTGCATCGCGGCGGCATTGACGCCGAGCAGCAGGTCGACCTTGTCCTTGATCGGCACTTCCATCGAGTTCTTGACGATCGGCGTGGCCCAGCTGACCTCGCCGACGCCCTTGACCGGCGCCAGCTCGACCGGCTTGGCCTGCATGCGCGAATTGGCCTTCGCGATCGCGATCGCCTGCTTGGTGGCCTTGGCGACGCTGTCGTCGCTCATGTCGCTGGTCGCCGCGAAACCCCAGGTGCCGTTCGCGATCACGCGGATGCCGACGCCGCTGGATTCGGTGTTGACGACGTTCTCGACCTTGTCCTCGCGGGTGATCACGAACTGGCGCATGTAGCGCCCGATGCGCACGTCGCAGTAAGTCGCGCCGCCGGATTTCGCCGCGTGCAGCGCGACGTCGGCGAGACGCTTCTTGGTCGCCACGTCGACCTTGGTCAACAGCGCCTCGGCCGCGATCACGCGTCCGTAGAATGCGGGAAGCACCAGGCCGCCAAGACTGGCGCCGGTGATCTTGAGGAAATCACGTCTTTCCATTGCTCACTCCACGGTTCGGTTTTTTTGCGAAACATTCGACCTTCCGTCCGATCTTGTCGGAACTGGCCGGGCGCGTCACGTGACAAAGGGCATGGTCGTATCCGCCCCTCCGGTCGCATCCGCCCCTCAGGGCGTCATGCTCGTCCCGGACCCTGCATCCGCCCTTTCCTCAGCCGCCAGAGGGCGGCTTCGACCTTCTCCCGGAGGGAGAAGGGAAGGCAAGCGGAGCTTCGACGCTGATCAGGAGGCCTAAGCGGCGCATGCGCTAAACTGCGCCGCAATGGATATCTCCAAGACATTCCGCATCGAATCGGCGCACCGGCTGCCGCGGGTGCCGGCCGGGCACAAGTGCGCGCGCCTGCACGGCCACTCGTTCCGGATCGAGGTCAGCGTGCGTGGACCGCTCGACCCGGAGCTGGGCTGGGTCATGGATTTTGCCGAGATCAAGAGTGCGTTCGCGCCGCTGTTCGAGCAGCTCGACCACAACTACCTCAACGACATTCCCGGCCTCGACAATCCGACCAGCGAGAATCTCGCGCGATGGGTCTGGGACCATCTCAAGCCACGTTTGCCGCTGCTGGCGCGCATCGTCGTGCACGAAACCTGCACGTCCGCGTGCACGTACGAAGGCCCCGCCGGCGCGTAACCCCGGTCCGGGAGCGCCGAAATCTCGGTTTCCGCGCATTTTTCTTGCGGTGCCGCAAGAATGCCTATCATGCCAACCGCATGAATATTAACGATATATGACAGACTGGCACCCGGAGCCGGTGATTTTCGCCTCAAACATGTTGCAACGCAGCAGAAGCCCTGCTAGAGTGCACTCCACACTCACCACACCCAGAGGCAATCCTCATGTTCGAGCAAATCAACAACCCGTCGCTGGCGCTTGGCAAGGGCTATGCGGACACGTTCGTCAAGGCTCAGGGTCTTGCACTGGCCGGTCTGGAGCGCATCACCGAGCTCAACCTGAAGGCGTTCGAAGCCCAGGTCAAGGCGTCGGTCGATTTCTGGTCCGAAGCGGCCGAAGTGCGTGATTTCGAAGGCGTCAAGGCGATCTGGCCGAAGGGCGTTGCGCTGGCGAAGGAAAGCGCCGAGAAGCTCTACGCGAACGGTCAGGAAGTGGCCGGCGTGTCGGCGAAGACCAGCGAAGCGATCGGTACGCTCGCCAAGGGTTCGTTCGAGAACACCAGCGAGACGATCAGCCAAGCAGGTCAATGCCGCCAAGAAGGCCGCAGGCGCCCGCTGAGTTTCAGTTTCCCAAGAGAACGGCGCGGTCACGATCTCCCCTATCGTGATTGTGCCTGCTTCGAGGCCGGACGAAAGTCCGGCCTTTTTTTTGCCGGCCATGGAGGGTCGGTATGTCGGGATTGCAGGAGCAAATCCCGGCGAGGCCATGAATGGCCGGTACGCCGGTCCATCGGCGTTCCAGACGCCGATGGACACTTCCCACTTCCGCCACTTCCCTGTGGGTCGGAAATGCAGGAGCAAATTCCGGCGTTGTCGCAAATGGCGGGCATAACCGGTACATCGGCACACCAGACGCCGACGAACATTTCCCACGTCACTGTGGGCGGGAATTGCAGGAGCAAATTCCGGGATGGCCATGCGCAACGCGGCTGCGACAATATGTCGCGAAATGCTGCACGGCAGCAGTCGCGCGGGCTCGAACCCGCGCCGCCACGGCCCCAACACCCGATCTAGGGAACGCGCGGGCGCGCGAACGTAGTGGTCACCGACTGCGATCCGGATTGCGGCAACCCCATCGCCATTGATAAACTGCGCGGCCTTGCAGAGGTGGGGTCGCACCGGGAGACGCGCTCCGCAGCCTGATCTCCCCCGGTAACGTCGGGAGTTGCACGTGCGAAATTCCATCGCCTACGGCTGGCATGTGGCGAGTCGCACCGCGGCGCTGCAGTTCGGCACGGCCCTCGTGGTGGCGCTGGTGGCAGCCGCGGGATTCGGCACGCGCGCAAGTGTGGCGGCGCTGGCCGGAGGAACGATTGTCGCTGCGGGCACGTTGTTGTTTGCACTGCGCATGTTTGGCCGGGGCGTGACTCCGGCACGCAGCGCGCTGCGTTCCGCCTATGCGGCGCAGGTTCTGAAATGGTTCTGGCTGTGCGCGACGCTGTACCTCGCCATCGCCGTATTCAAGCTGCCGTTTCCCGGTCTGATCGCCGGCATGCTGGCGGCGCAATTCGCGTTCTGGATCGCCCTCATCGCAATCAGGTAACAAGATGGCCACTGAAGAAGCCGCCAGCTCGGTCAACATGACCGAGTACATCCAGCATCACCTGCATCACCTGCAGTTGAGCGTCGGCGACGGCGTGTTCATGAAGATCAACCTCGACACGCTGTTCTTCACCGCTGCGTGACCGGCCTGATCTTCCTCGTGCTGTTCCTGCGCGTGTCGCGGCGCGCGACGCGCCGGCGTGCCGGGCAAGCTGCAGTGCGCGATCGAGATGGTCGTGCTGTTCGTCGACGGCCTGGTCAAGGAAACCTTCCACGGCCGCAGCAAGATGATCGCGCCGCTGTCGATCACCATCTTCTGCCTCGTGTTCCTGATGAATTTCATGGACATGCTGCCGGTCGACCTGCTGCCGTGGGCATGGGCCAGCGGGCATGTGCTGGCCGGCCACGACCCGGCGCACGCCTACCTGCGCATCGTGCCGACCGCCGACCTCAACACCACGCTCGGCATGGCGCTGACCGTGTTCCTGCTGATCCAGTACGTCGGCATCAAGCACAAGGGCGTCGGTCAAGTTCTTCGCCGAATTCCTGACCGTGCCGTTCCACGCCGAAGGCCCGGTCGGCAAGATCCTGCTCGCGTTCCCGCAACCTGCTGCTGCGCCTGATCGAGGAATGCGTGCGCCCGGTCTCGCTTGAGCCTGCGACTGTTCGGCAACATGTACGCCGGCGAGCTGATCTTCATCCTGATCGCGGTGATGACGCTCGGCGCGACCCTGGCGCACTACTCGACGTGGGCGCTCGGCTTCGGCCAGTTCATCGCCGGCTTCGGCTGGACCGCGTTCCACATCCTGATCATCACGCTGCAGGCGTTCATCTTCATGGTGCTGACCGTCGTCTACCTGAGCATGGCCGCCGAACACTCACTGATTCCGTTCACGATCGTTTGATCACTTTCAACTAACGTCTTCGTAGCACGGAGAACAACATGGAAACCATCGCCAACTCGCACAGTCGCCGATGTGTGAGCATGACCGTCATCGCCGCCGCCCTCCTGATCGGCCTCGGCGCGCTCGGCACCGCGATCGGCTTCGCGATCCTCGGCGGCAAGTTCCTCGAAGGCGCGTCGCGCCAGCCGGAGCTGATCCCGATGCTGCAGACCAAGATGTTCATCGTCGTCGGCCTGCTCGACGCGATTCCGATCATCGGCGTCGCCATCGCGCTGTTGCTGATGTTCGCGAACCCGCTGCTCGGCGTCACTCGGCGTCAAGTAACGACCCGCAGCGATCGGGCGGCGGCCACAGCGGTCGTCGCCATGCAGGAGCAAGAGCCATGATTCCCAACATCACCCTGGTCATCCAGGGCCTGGCGTTCTTCGCCGTGGTCCTCGCTGGTCATGAAGTTCGGCTGGCCGCACATCATCGCGGCGATCGAGGATCGCCAGCACAAGATCGCCGAAGGCTTGTCGCGGCGGAGAAGGCGCGCAAGGAGCTCGCCGATGCCGACGCGCGCGTCGCCGACGAGATCCAGCAAGGCGCGCATGGAAGCGGCGACGATCATCGACAAGGCGCAACCAGCAGGCCAACCAGATCGTCGACAAGGCGCAGCCGGACGCGATCGTCGAAGCGCGCCGCAGAAGGCGATCGCGGCCGGCCGAGATCGAGAGCATGGCGCACAAGGCGCGCGAGGAACTGCGCGGCAAGGTCGCCTCGCTCGCGGTCGCAGGCGCATCGAAGATCCTCAAGCGCGAAATCGACGCGAACGCGCACAAGGCGTTGCTCGACCAGCTGGTCACCGAGATCTGACATGTCCAACGCACTCACCCTCGCCCGTCCGTACGCGCGCGCCGCGTTCGAGCTGGCGCGTTCGCACAACGCGCTCGGCGCGTGGGCCGGCAAGCTCGGGTTCGCGGCGCAAGTCGCCGCCGATCCGCGCGTGCCGCGCTGTTCGGCAATCCGCGCGTCGGCCGGCGAGCGATCTCGTCTGCGCTGGTCCTGCCGGAAGGCGAACCGGCCGACTCGCCATTCGCGATCTTCGTGCAGGTGCTGGCCGAGAACGGCCGCCTGACCGTGCTGCCGGAAATCGCCGCGCTGTTCGAGGAGCTCAAGCGCGAAGCCGAGCGCGTGCTCAAGGTCAACGTGCGTTCGGCGGCGCCGATCGACCAGGCCGAGACCGCGAAGCTCAAGGATGCGCTGAAGCGCCGCTTCGGCCGCGACATCGAACTCGAGCAGACGATCGACCCGAGCGTGATCGGCGGCGCGGTCATCGACGCCGGCGACGTCGTCATCGACGGCTCGGTGCGCGGTCGGCTGGCGCGGCTCGAACAGGCGTTGACGCATTGATTGAATGATTCGTCATCCCGGCGAAGGCCGGGATCCATTTTGATCTGGTTCTGAAGGCAAGACGGATTCCGGCCTTCGCCGGAATGACAGAACGATTCAAGCGCCTTCGATCCTTTGAAGACGCACCATGCATCCACAATCGCAGCGGCGCGAGTTCGCGCTCGCACCGCAACGGGAAACCACCATGGCGACCACAATCAATCCGTCCGAAATCAGCGAACTCATCAAGAGCCGCATCGAGAAGTTCAAGCTGTCCGCCGAAGCGCGCAACGAAGGCACGATCACCAGCGTGTCCGACGGCATCGTGCGCATCCACGGCCTGAACGACGTGATGTCCGGCGAAATGATCGAGCTTCCGGGCAACACGTTCGCGCTCGCGCTGAACCTCGAGCGCGACTCGGTCGGCGCGGTCGTGCTCGGCGAATACGAGCATCTGCGCGAAGGCGACACCGCCAAGACCACCGGCCGCATCCTCGAAGTGCCGGTCGGCCGCGAACTGCTCGGCCGCGTCGTCAACGCGCTCGGCGAGCCGATCGACGGCAAGGGCCCGCTGAACGCGAAGCAGACTTCGCCGGTCGAGAAAGTCGCGCCGGGCGTGATCTGGCGCAAATCGGTCGACCAGCCGGTGCAGACCGGCTACAAGTCCGTCGACGCGATGATCCCGGTCGGCCGCGGCCAGCGCGAGCTGATCATCGGCGACCGCCAGACCGGCAAGACCGCGCTGGCGATCGACGCGATCATCAACCAGAAAGACTCCGGCATTAAGTGCATCTACGTCGCGATCGGCCAGAAGCAGAGCTCGATCGCGAACGTCGTGCGCAAGCTCGAAGAGAACGACGCGCTCGCGCACACGATCATCGTCGCCGCCTCGGCGTCCGAATCGGCCGCGATGCAGTACATCGCGCCGTACTCCGGTTGCGCGATGGGCGAGTTCTTCCGCGACAGCGGCGAAGACGCGCTGATCATCTATGACGATCTGACCAAGCAGGCTTGGGCGTATCGCCAGATTTCGCTGCTGCTGCGCCGTCCGCCGGGCCGCGAAGCGTATCCGGGCGACGTGTTCTATCTCCATTCGCGCCTGCTCGAGCGCGCCGCGCGCGTCAACGAAGAGTACGTCGAGAAGTGCACCAACGGCGCGGTGAAGGGCAAGACCGGCTCGCTGACCGCGCTGCCGATCATCGAGACCCAGGCCGGCGACGTGTCCGCGTTCGTTCCGACCAACGTGATCTCGATCACCGACGGCCAGATCTTCCTCGAAACCGACCTGTTCAACGCCGGCATCCGCCCGGCCGTGAACGCCGGCATCTCGGTGTCGCGCGTCGGTGGCGCCGCGCAGACCAAGATCATCAAGAAGCTCTCCGGCGGCGTGAAGCTCGCGCTCGCGCAGTACCGCGAACTCGCGGCGTTCGCGCAGTTCGCGTCCGACCTCGACGCGGCGACGCGCGCGCAGCTCGAACGCGGCCAGCGCGTGACCGAACTGATGAAGCAGAAGCAGTACGCGCCGCTGTCGATCGCGGAGCTCGGCGCTGTCGGTCTACGCGGCCGAGAAGGGTTATCTCGACGACCTGCCGCTGGCGAAGATCCTGCCGTTCGAAGCCGCACTGCACGCGCACTTCGCCAACAACTACGGCGACCTGATGAAGAAGATCGTCGCGACCGGCGACTGGAACAACGACATCGAAGCCCAGTTCAAGAAGGGCATCGAAGAGTTCAAGAAGACGGGTAGCTGGTAAGAGCCGGGATTCGAGGTTCGGGGTTCGAGATTCGGAACAGCGAAAGCTGCCGACCTTCGAAGACCTGCCTGATCGAATCCCGAATCCCGTCATCCCGAATCCCGCGAGTAAAGCGAGCAATCAATGGCAGGCGGCAGAGAAATCAAAACCAAGATCAAGAGCGTGCAGAACACCCGCAAGGTGACGCGCGCGCTGGAGATGGTCTCGGCATCGAAGATCCGCAAGGCGCAGGACCTGATGAAGGCCTCGCGTCCGTACGCGCGCCTGATGCGCCAGGTCATCGGCCACATCGCGCAGGCGAACGTCGAGTACAAGCATCCGTTCCTGATCGAACGCAGCGACAGTCAAGCGCGTCGGCTACATCGATCGTGTCGACCGACCGCGGCCTGTGCGGCGGCCTCAACTCGAACCTGTTCCGCAAGCTGCTCGGCGAGATCCGCGAGCTGGCAGGACAAGGGCGTCGAGATCGACGTCGTCTGCGATCGGCCAGAAGGCGACCGCGTTCTTCCGCCGCCTCAAGGTGAACATGGTCGGCAGCGTCACGCATCTCGGCGAGAAGCCGCAGATCGCGCAGCTGATCGGCGTGATCAAGGTCATGCTCGACGCGTACACCGACGGCCGCATCGACCGCCTGAACCTCGCCTACAACGATTTCGTCAACACGATGACGCAGAAGGCGACCATCTCGGCGCTGCTGCCGCTGCCGCCGTCCGAGGAGCTGGCCACCACGCACGAGTGGGACTACCTCTACGAGCCCGACGCGGAGACCGTGCTCGAACACGTGCTGACGCGCTACATCGAGTCGCTGGTCTACCAGGCCGCGCTGGAGAATCTCGCCAGCGAGCACGCCGCGCGCATGGTCGCGATGAAGAGCGCGTCGGACAACGCGACCAAGGCGATCGGCAACTTGACCCTGATCTACAACAAGGCGCGCCAGGCGGCGATCACGCAGGAAATCTCGGAAATCGTCGGCGGCGCGGCGGCGGTCTAATTTTAGTTTTTCCCTTCTCCTTCGGGAGAAGGTGGCGCGAAGCGCCGGATGAGGGTTCGGGATCGCTCGAACGTATCGGCAACACCGAACCCTCACCCCAACCCCTCTCCCGACGGGAGAGGGGCTGACTGCAGAGCCTTATTTTCGGAGTCCACATCATGAGCCAAGGCAAAGTCGTACAAATCATCGGCGCCGTCGTCGACGTCGAATTCCCGCGCGAGTCCGTGCCGAAGGTGTACGACGCGCTGAAGATCGAAGGCATGGCGATCACGCTCGAGGTGCAGCAGCAGCTCGGCGACGGCGTCGTGCGCACGATCGCGCTCGGCTCGACCGACGGCCTCAAGCGCGGCCTGATCGCGAACAACACCGGCGAAGGCATCAAGGTGCCGGTCGGCAAGGCGACGCTCGGCCGCATCATGGACGTGCTCGGCAATCCGATCGACGAAGCCGGTCCGATCGGCGCGAAGGAACGAGTGGGTCATCCACCGCCCGGCGCCGAACTACGACGACCAGGCCGCGGCCAACGACCTGCTCGAAACCGGCATCAAGGTCATCGACCTGGTCTGCCCGTTCGCCAAGGGCGGCAAGGTCGGCCTGTTCGGCGGCGCCGGCGTCGGCAAGACCGTGAACATGCTCGAACTGATCAACAACATCGCGACCCAGCACGCCGGCCTGTCGGTGTTCGCCGGCGTCGGCGAGCGCACGCGCGAAGGCAACGACTTCTATCACGAGATGATCGAAGCCGGCGTCGTCAAGCTCGACGACATGACGGAGTCGAAAGTCGCGATGGTGTACGGCCAGATGAACGAGCCGCCGGGCAACCGCCTGCGCGTCGCGCTGACCGGCCTGACCATGGCCGAGTACTTCCGCGACGACAAGGACCGGCGACCGGCAAGGGCCGCGACGTGCTGTTCTTCGTCGACAACATCTACCGCTACACGCTGGCCGGCACCGAAGTGTCCGCGCTGCTCGGCCGCATGCCGTCGGCGGTGGGTTACCAGCCGACGCTGGCCGAGGAAATGGGCCGCCTGCAGGAACGCATCACCTCGACCAAGACCGGCTCGATCACGTCGATCCAGGCGGTCTACGTGCCGGCCGACGACTACACCGACCCGTCGCCGGCGACCACGTTCGCGCATCTGGACTCGACCGTCGCGCTGTCGCGCGACATCGCCAGCCTCGGCATCTACCCGGCGGTCGATCCGCTCGCCTCGACGAGCCGCCAGCTCGATCCGCTGGTGATCGGCAACGAGCACTACGACACCGCGCGCCGCGTGCAGGGCACGCTGCAGCGCTACAAGGAACTGAAGGACATCATCGCGATCCTCGGCATGGACGAGCTGAGCGAAGAAGACAAGGCAATCGGTCTCGCGCGCGCGCAAGATCGAGCGCTTCTTCTCGCAGCCGTTCCACGTCGCCGAAGTGTTCACCGGCGCGCCGGGCAAGTACGTGTCGCTGAAGGAAACCATCCGCGGCTTCAAGATGATCTGCGACGGCGAATGCGACCACCTGCCGGAGCAGGCGTTCTACATGGTCGGCGGCATCGACGAGGCGTTCGAGAAGGCGAAGAAGATGGAAAAGAAGGCAGCGTAAAGGCCGGGATTCGAGATTCGGGATTCGGGATTTGGAAAAGCAGACGCTTGGCCATCCCGAGAACACTCGCTCTTGCGAATCCCGAATCCCGAATCTCCAATCCCGTTGATCGAACGAAGTGAGAGCAACATGACCACAATCCGCTGCGACATCGTCAGCGCCGAAGCAGAAATCTTCCACGGCAACGCGCAGATGGTCATCGCGACCGGCGAGATGGGCGAGCTCGGCATCGCGCCGCGCCACGCGCCGCTGATCACCCGGCTGAAGCCGGGCCAGGTGCGCGTGCAGCTCGAGGGTGGCGAAGAGCAGTTCTTCTACGTCTCCGGCGGCATCCTCGAAGTGCAGCCGAGCGTCGTCACCGTGCTCGCCGACACCGCGATCCGCGCGAAGGACCTCGACGAAGCCGCCGCGCGTGGCGCGAAGGAAGAAGCCGAGCGCGCATTGCGCGAACCGCACCGACGCGCTGGAAGTCGCCCAGGCGCAGGCCCAGCTCGCGCAGGCGATGGCGCAGTTGCAGGCGCTCGAACGGTTGCGCCGCTCGCTCAAGCACTGAGCGCACTTCCCACGACGCATCGCGAAACGCCGGCTGCTTGCCGGCGTTTTCGTTTGTTGCTTCAGCGATAGACCCAATGCCGCGAGACGAGAAAGCTGCCGATCGCGAGCGTGCCGTCGACCAGCGGTTTGGCGAGCCATGCACCGCGCAGCCCCAGCTGCATGTCGATCGCCGAGATCGCGACGGTGCTGAGCACGGTCGCGCCGCACCAGAGCACGACATAGCGCCGGAACTGGCGCCATCCGGGGCGGCGACCGTCGCGCGCGAACGTGATGGTGCCATTCAGCCGGAAGCCCAGCAGCGCGCCACTGATGCGCCCGGCAATGTTGGCCAAGGCGACCGCGAGGCCCAGATGGCTGAGCGCAACCATGACGCTCCAGTCGAGCAAGCCCTGGGCGAGGCCGACGAGGATGAAATGCCGGCTTTGCCGCAGCCAGCTCATCGCGGCACCAGCGGCGACGGTTTTGTCTCATCCGGCAGTGACCACAACTGCGCATCGCCCACCGTATCGACGTACACGGCACCGGCCAGCGCGAGACCGGCGCGCTGCGCCGCACTCAGGCGCTCGGGCCGCAGCAGCAGCCAGCGCGCGTCGAGACCCGTCATCAACTGCCGCCAGCGCTCTCCCCGCGCATCGGCATCGGCGCCGATGCGCGCGCGTTCCAATGCCGGCGCATACCACGCCACGCTGCGGCCACGACCGCCGAGTTCCGCGATGGCCGGCGATTGCGGATCGAGCGCGAGCACGATCGAGTCGCCCGGATCGCGGCGCCGCAGCTCGGCGATCAACGCACGCTCGGGCGCGTAGCGGGCCAGGATCTCCGCCGCGTCGCCGCCGCTGGCGACCAGCTTGCGCAGCGCGTTGACGTGCAGCAGCCAGCCCGCATTTGGCTGGTACGCCAGGTTGAGCGCGCACAGGCCGATCACGATGCGCGTGGCCGCGCGTGCATCGACCGCGTTCGTGATCGCGACCAGCAGCGCCGGCAGCAGCAGCACCAGACCCGGAAATGCATACCGCGCGTATTGCATCGGCAGCAGCGGCAGCAGCAGCGCCGCGCTCGCGACCAGTGCCAAGCCGCGCGGGCGCACCTGGACCAAGGCGAGCAGCCAGGCGCCGGCGCCCGCGACCAGCACGAAACCGAAACCGCCCGGCCACGCTTCGAGATAGCGCCCGGTCGCGAACGTGATCGACCACGGCAGGCCGATCCCGAAACCCGCATGCCAGCGCGGGTCCTGCAACTGCGTGGCCGGCAGCAGCGGCGACTGGAATACCTCGTTGAACAGCGGCAACAGCGGACTGCCGCTGACGTACCATGCGTAGAAATAGCTCGATCCGGCCACCACGCAGAACAGCAGTAGCGCGAGCGGCAGGCGCGACCATTCGACATGTCCGCGCACACGCGCGAGCGCCCACACGAGCAGCGCCAGCGCAGCGATCGCATGGCCGAGCTTGAGCGCGCACAGCCCGGCCGCGAGCACCGCGCAGGCGAGCGTCAACCGATGCTGAGCCGGCATCGCGATCGCCAGCGCCAAAGAAAGCGCCAATGCGCTCGCCGCGAGTTCGGTCTGCATGCCGCCGACGAGCACCGCGAGCAGCGGCAAACTCGCGAACAGCACGACGGCCAGCCAGCGCACACGTGCCATCGCACCCAACGCTCCAGTCAGGCAAAACAGCGCAGCCGCCGCCGACAGCATCCACAGCGCATCGACCGCGCCACGCGCCTCGCGTCCGGCGAGCACCTGCGCAACACCCTGCACGACATCGCCGAGCCACGGCGCCAGCGCCCAGATCTGCTGCGCCGGATCGAGCGCGTAAAAGCCGTGCAACTGCAGCTGCGTCGGCAGGCCGAGGTGATAGACCAGATCGTCCGCCTGCAACGTCGGCAGCCACGCACCGGTCGATGCAAGGCCGAGAACGAGCACCGCAGCGGCGGCTTCGCCCGGCGCGTCGGCGACTGCGCCACGCAACGCGCGCGTGCCATCGAAGGCTAGTTCGCGCAGCGCACCCGCGCGCAACGCACATACGCCGAGCAGAACCGGCAGATAGACGAACCAGCGGTGGATCGGCAACGGCAGCAACCAGCCGAGCACGCCCGCGATCAGCGCCAGGCCGACTGGCAACGCCAGTACCCCGCGCAACGTGCCCACTTTCGGCACCAGCAGGCTGCCGAGAGCGATCGCCGCGCTCGCGATCAGCACGACGGCAGCCAGCGGAATCACGCCGACGAAGAACGCGAGCGCCGCCAGCCACACGGCCGCCAACGCGGCGGCCCAGTTCCAGGCACAGAACTTGCGCAGCGGCCACGCAAGCGCGATCGAGATCAGCGCCAGCAGCAAGCTGTCGGCAAACCGGCGCCACGGCAGCACGGCCCACATGCCGTGCGCGAGCAGACCAATGACGCAGGCCAGCACGCCGGCCCAGACCAGCACGACGGCGGCGGAATCGCGGAATCGCGCAAGCACTCGGCCGGACTCATCGAATACGGGGTCGCGATCGTAGCAGGCGCCGCGCGGCGATCCGCTGCCGCGCGCGGCCCCGACACGCCGTTCGCATCCTGGCGAGCTTCACGAGCGGCCCGGATTTGGCACGCGAACGGCACGAACCGCCGCCCCGGTCCTGCGCGTGGCAGTCTAGAATGCCCGGCATCTCGTCAATGGGATTTTCCGTGAGCGGCACTCCTTTGCATGTGATCGTCCTCGCCGCTGGCGAGGGCAAGCGGATGAAGTCGTCCAAGCCCAAGGTGCTGATGCCGCTCGCCGGCCGGCCGATGCTCGCGCACGTGCTCGATACCGCGCGCGCGCTGCAACCGGCGCGCATCCACCTGGTGTTCGGCCATCTCGGCGAACAGGTGCGTGCCGCGCTGACCGATCTCGGCGACCTGACCTGGGTCCACCAGGCCGAACAACGCGGCACCGGGCACGCGGTGAAACTCGCGATGCCGGGCGTGCCCGAAGACGCACGCGTGCTGATCCTGTACGGCGACGTGCCGCTGATCCACACCGATACCCTGCAAAAGCTGCTCGCGGTCGAAGCCCCGCTCGCCGCGCTGGTGACCCAGCTCGACAACCCCTACGGCTACGGCCGCGTCGTGCGCGACGGCATCGGCCGTGTGCGCATGATCGTCGAGGAGAAGGATTGCACGCCGGAACAGCGCGCAATCGGCTGGATCAACAGCGGCATCCTCGCCGCGGACGCACGCCGCCTGCATGTGTGGATCAACAACCTGACCGACGCGAACGCGCAGCGCGAGTACTACCTGACCGATATTTTTGCGCAGGCCAACGACGAAGGCACGCCGGCCGAAGCGAGCCAGTGCATCAATCCGCAGGAAGTGTTCGGCGCGAACGACCCGTGGCAGCTCGCCGCGCTCGAACGCCTGTACCAGCGCCTGCGCGCGACCCATCTCGCCGCCGCCGGCGTGCGCTTTTCCGACCCGGTGCGCTTCGACATCCGCGGCGACGTGCGCGTCGGCCGCGACGTCGAGATCGACGTCGACGTGATCCTCGAAGGTCTTGTCGAACTCGGCGACGAAGTGCGCATCGGCCCGTTCTGCCGCGTGCGCAACTCGACCCTGGCCGCCGGCACGGTGGTGCATTCCCACTGCAATCTCGACGGCGTGGTCACCCACGGCCCCTGCGACATCGGCCCGTTCGCGCGCCTGCGCGCCGGCACCGAACTCGGCGCCGGCGCGCGTGTCGGCAACTTCGTCGAAACCAAGAAGACGCACATCGGCGAGAACTCGAAAGCCAACCACCTGAGCTACCTCGGCGACGCCGAGATCGGCGCCGACGTGAACATCGGCGCCGGCACGATCACCTGCAACTACGACGGCGTGCGCAAACACGTGACCACGATCGAGGATGGCGCGTTCATCGGCTCCAACACCGCTCTCGTCGCGCCGGTGAAAATCGGACGGAACGCGACGATCGGCGCCGGCTCGGTGATCGGCAAGGAAGCGCCCGCCGGCGAACTCAGCATCGCGCGCGCGCGCCAGGCGACGATTCCGGGCTGGACGCGGCCGAAGAAAAACCCATAACTTGCGCGGGTTCCACGTGCTCGACATCCGTGCCGCCCAACTCACCTGGATCGCGCATACCGTGCAACACCCCGGATCCGGGGCTATCTGTAGTTAGCCATGAGTGAAGAGTTCACGCTTCGAAATTGGCACATCCGTTTATGGTTGGTGGCAGTTATGGCTTTGGGGGTGGCCTGCTCGCTCTTCTTTCCACCGTCGTTCTGGCTCTGCGGGGCTGGTGCCGCGCTGGTTATTCTTTCGTCGTTGGCAAATTCCGCTCGTACCGGCCAGTGGTATTCGTGGCAAATGCAAGGCTCACTAAACTCGTTCGAGGGCTGGGCCGCATCCACTGGCATAACTCTTATATCGGTACCTTTAGGTGTGGTTTGTTTACGGCTCCTTCTATCCGGCTAGTGTTCTTGGCCAACTATTCGTCCAAGCCGACCGCTGCGGTGCAGCGGCGGCTTAACTCAGGCGTTTAGGCGCCTATGCAGAAAGCGATTCACACTCTGCCGTCAGTCAACGAGGGGTAAATCATGAAGCCTTTCACTCTAATCGCCGTCGTTGTATTTGCATGCGTTGCCCTGCTGCAGTTGGTTCGCTTCATGGAGGCTTGGCCTGTATCAATCAATGGGTTCGCCGTTCCGCTCTGGGCAAGTGCGTTCGTGTTCGTAGTCGCCGCCGTGCTTTCTGCCATGCTTTGGCGCGAAAATCGTAAGTAACCGCTCGCGCCTGACATCTCCGTAAGAGACTTCCCGTCAATTCCGAGCGTTTAATGCTCTTGCATTGAAGCTCTCAGGCGCTCGCTGATGATGGAGTTGTCCACTTTGTTGCGTCGTGCGTTGCCAGTTCGATGCGGTGTCGAATAGTGCCAGACTGCATTTCCGTAATCGG
This sequence comes from uncultured Gammaproteobacteria bacterium, assembly GCA_963720445.1. Taxonomy (GTDB): domain Bacteria; phylum Pseudomonadota; class Gammaproteobacteria; order Xanthomonadales; family Rhodanobacteraceae; genus Dokdonella_A. The sequence continues at coordinate 1,992,499 of CAVRFO010000002.1, read as the reverse complement.
TCCTGGATAACATAACTCGGCCGCTTCACTTCCGCGGCCGCGGCGCGATGCCGAGCGCGGTCTCGATCGCCGCCGGATCGTAGATCTTGCCGCCCTTGATCACGCTCGAAACATTGCGGATCGCCGCGATGTCCTTCGCCGGGTCGCCGTCGACGAGGATCATGTCGGCGAGCTTGCCGGGCGCGATCACGCCGAGATCCTTGTTCACGCCCATCACCTGCGCCGGGGTCAGTGTCGCCATGCGCAGCACTTCGGCCGGTGCGATGCCGGCGCGGACGTAGAGTTCCAGTTCGTGGTGCAGGGTGTAGCCGGCCAGTGCGTCGGTGCCGGGGATGATCGTGACGCCGGCGTCGTGCAGCGCCTTCAACAGTTTCAGCATCGCCGGGAATGCCTCGCGATAGGCATCTTCCTTGCCCTTGGGCACTTCGAGCGCGCCGCTCAGCATGCCGCGGCGGATCTGCGGCGGCATCCGCGCCGCGATGTCTTCGAGGCCCGGCGTGACCGCTGTAGGATTGCCGCAGAACAAACCCTCGAACACGCTCACGGTCGGATCGAGCACGGTGTGGTGGCGCTTCAGGAACGCGATGAAATCGCGCACCACGGGTTTGTCCGGGGTGAACTCGCGCGCGTGTTCGGCGACCTTGATGAAGCGGTCGCGGTTGCGCGTTTCCTTGACCTCGGGAAACAGGAAATCCAGCTCGATGAAATTGAGGTGCTGGATCTCGTCCGCGCCGCCTTCGATGAACTGCTGCGCGGACATGAACGCCGGCACGTGCCCGCTGACGCGCAGGCCGCGCGCATGCGCACGGTCGGCGATGACTGGCATGAGTTCGGGTTTCACCGACGAGTAGATCTTGATCTGCGCATAGCCGTGGTCGGCGTACCAGTCGACGTCCTTGATCGCTTGCTCGGCGGTGTCGACGCGCATCTTGGTCGGCCCGGCGAACTCGCCGGTGCCGTCGATGATGCCGGCCTTGAGCACGCGCGGCCCGATCTCGCTGCCGGCGTCGAAGCGCGCGACGCGCTTGAGGAATCCGTCGGTGTCATTGGCCATGTCGCGCGCGCTGGTCACGCCGTTGGCGAGATCGAGCAGGCCGTCGATGTCGCCGAAATGCTGGTGGTTGTCCCACAGGCCCGGCATCAGGAAGCGGCCGCGCGCGTCGATGACCTCGGCGTCGGCGGCGGCCTTCAGATCCGCATCCGGTACGACGCGCACGATGCGCTCGCCGCGAACCAGCACGCTGCTGCCCGGCGTGACCGACAGATCGCGCGGATCGAACAGCCGCGCATTGCGGATCACCAGATCGCCTTTCGGCGCATGCACCAGCTGTTTGGCGAGCCGCGCCGACCACGCGTTGTCGGCTTCGTCCTGCGCCGCCTGCAGTTGCGGAATCGCCGCCGCGCCGCCGTCGGGAACCACCGAAAACCAGCCCGAAACGATGCCCGCGGTATGGCCGTCCTGATCGAGCCAGATCGGCTGCGGCGTGAAGCCGAGGCCGGTGATGCGGTACTGCGTGAACAGGGTTTTCCCGGATCCGCTGTCGATGCTGACGCTGCCGGCCGCCTCGATGCTCGCATCGCCGGCTGGCAGCAGCGCGAGCGTGTGCCCCGGCGCCTTCAGCAAGGCGCGCGCGAGCACGCCGAAGAATTCCGGCGGCGAATTCGCCGGCAGGTAGAACGCGGCGGCGGTGACCGCCTGCTCCCCGTGCTCGGTGCGATTCTTCCAGGTCGCCTTGCCGTCCTTGAGCGCGAAATGTTCCTCGACCGGCGCCTTCATGTAGTCGTTGCCGCGCCCCTCGTAGGCGATCGGGATGCCCGCCGCATCGAGCGTCCAGGTCGCGCTGATGTGCTCGCCGCGGCCACGGTCGTTGTATGAATACTCGGCGCGCGTGGCGTTGCCGGCGAGCGTCTCGATCGTCTGCGTGCCGGCGGCGTTGCCCTGGATCAGGATCTGGTCGTGGTGCGGAGCGGCCTGCGCCTGGGCGATGCCGAATACGATCAGGATCAGGACGGGAATCGTGCGGCGCATGATTGAATCTCCTGGGAATTGTCATGCGAGCTAACCACATCCGGAGCGCCCGCGGCCTGTGCCAAAGGCACTCCCTGCCTTCCGCAGCCAGCGTCTCTTGGTAGACTCGCGCCTTCCCGATCTGGAGCTCGAATGGACGCAGCCGCCCTGCCCCGCGCGGACGCAACACGGATCGCCGTGATCGGGCTCGGCTATGTCGGGCTGCCGCTGGCCGTCGGCTTCGGGCGCAAACTGCCCACGCTCGGTTTCGACATCAATCGCGCGCGCATCGACGAATTGCGCGGCTTTCGCGATCACACGCTGGAATGTTCGCCGGAGGAGCTGAAGGCGACGCCGCAGCTCTCGTTCAGCGCCGACGCGGCCGACCTGAACCGCTGCAACGTCTTCATCGTGACCGTGCCGACGCCGATCGACGAGCGCGAAGCGACCCGACCTGACCCCGCTCGAATCGGCCAGCCGCACGGTCGGCAACGCGATCGGGCCCGGCGGCGTGGTGATCTTCGAATCGACCGTGTATCCCGGGCGCGACCGAAGAGGTCTGCGTGCCGATCATCGAGCGCGAGTCGGGCCTGAAATTCAACGTCGATTTCTACGCCGGCTACAGCCCGGAGCGCATCAACCCCGGCGACAAGCAGCATCGGCTCGAAACGATCAGGAAGGTGACCTCCGGATCGACGCCGGCGACCGCGGATTTCGTCGATGCGCTGTACTGCCGGATCATCACCGCCGGCACCCACAAGGCATCGAGCATCCGCGTCGCCGAAGCGGCCAAGGTCATCGAGAACACCCAGCGCGACCTCAACATCGCGCTGATCAACGAGCTCGCGCTGATCTTCCACCGGCTCGGCATCGACACCAGCGAAGTGCTGGCCGCGGCCGGCACCAAGTGGAATTTCCTGCCGTTCCGCCCGGGCCTGGTCGGCGGCCACTGCATCGGCGTCGATCCGTATTACCTGACCCACAAGGCGCAGCAGATCGGCTACCACCCGGAAGTGATCCTGTCCGGCCGCCGCATCAACGACGGCATGGGCGAGCATGTCGCGCAGCGCGTGATCAAGCTGATGATCCAGCGCCGCATCCATGTCGCCGACGCGAACATCCTCGTGCTCGGCCTGGCGTTCAAGGAAAACTGCCCGGACCTGCGCAACACGCGCGTGGTCGACGTGGTCGGCGAGTTCACGCAACTACGGCGCCAATGTCGACGTTCACGACCCGTGGGTCGACGCCGACGAGGCGCATCACGAATACGGCCTCGACCTGGTCCGCGACCTGACCCCAGGGAAGTACGACGCCGTGATCCTCGCGGTCGCGCACCACCAGTTCATCGAACTCGGCGCCGATGGCATCCGTGCGCTCGGCAAGCCCGGTTGCGTGCTGTTCGACGTCAAGCAGGTGCTGCCGCGCGACAAGGTCGACGATCGTTTGTAGGCCGGGCGCGCTTTGCGCGGCTGACGTGTTGCTACCAGACTTGATCGCCGGCCGCGTACTCGCGTTCGGCCTACGGAGTGAGTCATGCGCATTCTGATCACCGGTGCCGCCGGCTTCATCGGCTCTGCCCTGAGCGAGCGTCTGCTCGCGCGCGGCGACGACGTGCTCGGCTTCGACAACGTCAACAACTACTACGATCCCGCGCTGAAGGAAGCGCGTCTGGCGCGGCTCACGCCGCAGCGCGAAGTTCAGTTTCGTGCGTGCATCGCTCGAAGACCGCCGCGCGCTCGAAAAAGCGTTCGCGGACTTCCGCCCGCAGCGCGTCGTGAATCTCGCCGCGCAGGCCGGCGTGCGCTATTCGATCGAAAACCCGTACGCCTACATCGAAAGCAACCTCGTCGGCTTCATCAACGTGCTCGAAGCCTGCCGGCACGGCAAGGTCGAGCATCTGGTGTATGCCTCGTCGAGCTCGGTCTACGGCGCGAACCGCAAGCTGCCGTTCTCGGTGCGCGATTCCGTCGATCATCCGGTCAGCCTGTACGCCGCGACCAAGAAAGCCAACGAGCTGATGGCGCACACCTACAGCCATCTGTACCGGCTGCCGACCACCGGCCTGCGCTTCTTCACCGTGTACGGCCCGTGGGGCCGGCCGGACATGGCGCTGTTCCTGTTCACGCGCAAGATCCTCGCCGGCGAGCCGATCGAGGTGTTCAACCACGGCAAGCACACCCGCGATTTCACCTACATCGACGACATCGTCGAAGGCGTGATCCGCACGCTCGATCGCGTGCCGGCCGGCGATCCGGCATTCGATCCGCTGAACCCGAGCGCGGCCACGTCCGCCGCGCCGTACCGCGTCTACAACATCGGCAACCACGCAGCCGGTCGAACTCGCGCACTACATCGAGGTGCTCGAGGCAAAGCTCGGACGCAAGGCCGAGAAGATCCTGCTGCCGCTGCAGCCGGGCGACGTGCCGGATACGTATGCCGATGTCGAGGAACTGGCGCGCGACACCGGTTATGCGCCGGCGACGTCCGTCGAGGAGGGTATCGGGCGTTTCGTCGACTGGTATCGCACGTTCTACCACCACTAGCCGATCCGATCGGCGAGGATTACTCTGGCGCGAAAGCGGGAACAAATGGACGCGATCATCGATCGCAATCCTGAACCGGAAGCTGTGATAGGTTTTACATTCTTCAATCGAGGAAGGAAAACCAGCGATGAACCGTCTCGTGCAGCTCCTGATCGTTGGCCTCGCGTTGGGTACGGCAGCCTGCACCACGATGCCCAGCTCCGGGCAACCGCCCAAGGTCAATCCCGAAACCCAGGCCGTGAAGGAATACCGCATCGGCGTGGATGACAGCATTCGCGTAGCGGTTTGGCAGAATCCGGACCTCAACGTCATCGTGCCGGTGCGTCCCGACGGAAAGATCTCCGTGCCGCTGGTTGGCGATGTCGACGCCGGCGGCAAAACCACCACGGAAGTTGCCACCGAGATCAAGACCCGGCTCGCGGATTTCGTGCGCGATCCGCAGGTCACGGTCATCGTCGACCAGTTGCGCAGCCACGAATACCTTTCACGCGTGCGCGTAACGGGTGCAGTGCGAACACCCATCTCGGTACCCTATCGACAGGGCATGACCGTTCTCGATGCGGTACTTGCCGCCGGCGGCACCAACGAATTTGCCGCGGCCGACCGCACCCAGCTGTTTCGCAAGGACGGTGAGGGCACCCGCTCCTATCCGGTTCGCCTCGACCGCATCCTGCAGAAAGGCGATCTCTCCACGAACTACGAAGCCCAGCCGGGCGACGTGATCACGGTTCCGGAACGGGCTTTCTGAAGATGCCGAACGGCAATACCCTGCCATCCCTGCGACTGAAACCGGGCCGACCATGACGACCGACCTGGTTCCCGCTGCCGAGCTTGTGCCTTCCCTCTACAGGGAAGGACGCCGGCATGGCGTGACGCTGGCAATCCTGTTTGCGGTGATTGCCTTGGCGGCGCTGACCGTCGGCGCGCTCTGGGCCAAGACCTATACCGCATCGACGACGATCCTTGCCCAGGCCAGCGACATCATCCAGCCGCTGATGGAGGGGCGTGCGGTTCCGACCGGAATCAAGGATCGTGCAGGCCTCGCGCGCCAGGTCGTGTTCAGCCAGAAGGTCATGACCGAGCTGCTCAAGCTCGGCTGGGCGACGCAAAATCCGTCGCCCATGCTGCAGGACAAGATCATCGAACAGATCAAGGATCGCACCAGTATTACCAGTCCTCGCCCGGACCTGATCCAGATCACGTATCGGGATACCGATCGCAAGCGGGCGTTCGACGTCACCGAGCGCATGGCCCAGTTGTTCATCCAGGAAAGTCGCACGACCAAGGAACGCGAGAGTCGGGAGGCGTTCGAATTCATCGACAACCAGGTCAACGGCTACCACAAGAAACTGACCGATGCCGAAGGGAGCCTGCTCAAGTACCGTTCGGCGAACGCGGATGCGCAGCCTGGCAGCGCCACCGACGCGAACGCACGCATCGGCGCCCTGCGCACCGAGGTCGAACAGGCGCGCATGAGCCTGATGGAACAGCAGTCAAGCGAGTCAGCGCTGAGCTCCCAGCTTTCCGGGGAATCCCAAGTGACCGCCGTGCAAACCCGCGAAGGCCTGTATCGCGCCCAGCTGGTCGACCTGCAGGCGCAGCTGGACCGGTTGTTGCTGACCTATACCGAGCAATATCCGGACGTTGTCCGTACCCGGCACCAGATGCAGGATATCCAGCGCCAGCTGGTGGCCGAACAACAACGCAAGAGTGACACCCCGTCCGATGGATCCACGAAGAGTGCGTTCGACAACGCGCAATTCAATCCGCACTACCAGGATCTCAGGAACCGGCTCGGCGCGGCGCGCGCGCAGACCGCGGCAACCCGCTCACGCATGGGGGCCGCCGAGTCGATGTTGAAGGATGAACTGGCACGCAGCCGGCGCATTTCGGCCTCGGAAGGCGCTTTGGCCGAATTGACGCGCGATTACGAGGTCAATCGCGACATTTATCAGGACCTGCTCAAGCGACGCGAGAATGCGCGGGTATCGATGGTCATGGACGAGGAGCAACGCGGCCTCACGCTACGCATCCAGGATCCGGCCGTCATGCCGCTGCGTCCGTCAGGCCTGCGCCTGATGCATTTCGCACTTGGCGGCTTGCTGCTTGCGGTGGTGGTTCCGCTCGGACTCCTGTTTGCACGGGTGCGCTTCGATCCACGCGTGCTCTCGGCACCGCAACTCGAACGCCTGACCGGCATCACCGTGATGGCGACGGTGCCCGCCTACACGACGTCACGCGACCGCAGCCGCGAGCGCGCCCGCACGTCGCTGGCCGTGCTGCTGCTGATTGCCACCCTGGGAGCCTACGGCTTCATGTACTGGATCAGACTGGCGGGCACCTGATGACCCATCCATCGGACAACTCACCCGTTCCCGATCACGTCGGCGCAGGCCTGGCTGCCGCGGCCAGCGATATCGGGCGGCGCGCCGGCTCCAGCATGTCGATCGCGAGGATCACCGAACCCCATCCCCTGACACCACTCGCCCTCGAGCAGCGCCGGGTGATCCATCGTGACGGTTCGGTCCGCAAGCAAGCCGACGCATTCCGCGAAATGCGCACCCGACTGCTGACCTTGGGCGGCGAGCAGAATTTCGTGACCATGGTGGCATCGATAAGTCCGCGCTCGGGCGCCAGTTTCGTGGCGCGCAACCTCGCCGCGGCATTTGCGTTCGACGACACGCGAACCGCCTTGCTGATCGACTGCGACCTGAGCCACCCCGCGCAACACAGCGCGCTTGGGGTGGATCCGGTCAACGGCGGACTCATCGATTACCTCGACCACCCCGGCACCGGCATCGAGAAGATTCTTTACCACACCGGTATACCGCGCCTGCGCCTGATTCCGACCGGCGCACGGCGCGAACTCGGTGGAGAATACTTTTCGTCGTTCCGCATGCGTGCAACGCTCGATTCGCTGCGCAGCCGTTATCCGGACCGGTATCTTTTCCTCGATGGGCCGACGGTGAAAGGATCACCGGACGCGCGAATACTTGCCGACCTCGCCGATTTCGTCGTCCTCGTGGTCGGCTACGGTCGCGACACGCCGGCTGCGATCAGCAAGGCGGTCGCCAGTTTCGATCCGAACAAGGTGGCTGGCGTGGTGTTCAACCATATTCCATAGCATCCAGTCTGCAGGCACGCACAGGGGCGGCCATTGGCCATCGGTGGGCATCGAGTTAGGGAGGAAACGATATGGCGCTGCTTCGTTCTGCCGGCCGCGTGATCGGCCTGATCGTACCCATCGTCGCATGGAGCCAGGCGCACGCGGCGCGTTTCGATTACCGGCTCGAGCTCGGCATCGAAAACAACGACAACGTCGCCTTGAGCGAAACCGATCCGGTCTCGCAGAACATACTGGAGCCGGCGCTGGGCTTCACGTTCGACGAAGCAGGCTCGGATGTCCAGGCCCATGCCGACGGCATCCTCCAGTACCGGGACTATCTGGGCGGCGCCTTCGGCAACGAACTGCGCAGCCAGCTGGGCGGCCACCTGAACTGGGTCATGCTGCCAGACCGACTCAGCATGGTCGTCGAGGATTATCTGGGCGTGCAGCCGATCAACACGCTGCTCACCAATGCTCCGACCAACGTGCAGCAGACCAATGTCATCGCGATTGGACCGAACCTGAATTTTCGGCTCGGCTCGGCCGCGCATGGCCAAGCCGAACTGCGCTATATCAACAGCTACGCAGAAAAAACCGGCGAGTTCGATTCGCAGCGTCTGGCAGGCGCGCTGCGAATCATCAAGGACCTCAGCGCGACCAGCCAGTTGTCAGGCAACCTGCAGGTCGAGCACATCGACTTCACCCATTCGGGAAACGGTCCGAACTATGACCGCTACAACGCGTACGCGCGCTATGCGCGCAGCTTGCGATTGTTCGATTTCGGCATCGACCTCGGCTATACGGCACTGGACAGCAACCTCACGAATGGAAGCCATTCCAAGCCCCTGTTGCGCGTGAACGCCGACTGGCGACCCAGCGAGCGCAGCACCTTGACGCTGAATGCAGCGCACCAGTATTCAGACGCCGCATCCGGCATGCTCGATACGATGGAGTTGCGTGTGAGACCGAGTATCGGCCTGCCGATACCGACCAGCATTGCCACTGGCGGCATCGTCACCAGCTCGGCGCCCTATATGGAAAGCCGCGCCAACCTCGACTACACCTATCGGGTCGCGCAGGGAGCAATCGGCATCGGATCGTTCTACGACAAACTCGAGTATCTGAACGAGGGACTGATTCCCGGTCAAGGCAGCCTGAACCGGAACGCGCGCGGTGCCGACGTGTTGGCAACCTGGCTGCTGCGACCGGAGCTGACCCTCGGCGCCACAGTCACCGCGGACCATATTCGCTATGACACCATCGCGCGCACCGACAAGGACCTGATCTTCAGCGTATTCCTGCTTCAGCAATGGACGCGTCACTGGAGCTGGCGCGCCACGCTGACCCACTACAAGCGCGAAAGCACCGCGCCAGGCCAGAGCGCGGACCAGAACATCATCTACTTCGGTGTTGCGTACTCGCGTTGATGCGGCCCCGACAGCGCCGCGTTACGCGCTCGACAGAAGGCACGACAGAAACCATGAATCCAATCCTCGTGACCGGCGGCGCCGGCTATATCGGCAGCCACGTCGCCCGCCAACTCCGCGAACGCGGCGAACGCGTGATCGTGCTCGACAACCTCTCGACCGGCTTTCGCGAAGCGGTACTCGGCGGCGAGTTGATCGTCGGCGACACGGGAGACCGCGATCTGGTCACCCGCGTGCTTACCGGTCACGCAATCGATACGGTTATACATTTCGCTGCACATACCGTCGTGCCCGAATCGGTAAGCGATCCCCTCAAGTACTACGGCAACAACACCTGCGCGACGCGCAACCTGCTCGCCTGCTGCACGGCGGCCGGAGTGCGGCACTTTGTTTTCTCCTCGACTGCCGCGGTCTACGGCATGCCGGCATCGGGTATCGCCGACGAAGACACGCCGACCCTGCCCATCAATCCGTACGGCAGCTCCAAGTTGATGAGCGAGACAATGCTGCGCGATGTTTCCGCAGCCAGTCCATTGCGGCACGTCATCCTGCGCTACTTCAATGTCGCTGGCTGCGACCCGGGCGGCCGAATCGGCCAGTCGACGCCAAACGCGACCCTGCTGATCAAGGTCGCCTGCGAGCACGCGGTCGGCAAGCGCGCGCAGCTGTCGATCTATGGCACCGACTACGACACCCCGGACGGCACCTGCATCCGCGACTACATCCACGTCGAGGATCTTGCGGCCGCCCATCTCTCCGCGCTGGATCATCTGCGCACCGACGACCGGTCGTTGACGCTGAATTGCGGATATGGGCGGGGTTACAGCGTGCGCGAAGTGATCGATGCCGTCTCCAGGGTCAGCGGAAAGCGCCTCGACGTGATTGAAAAGCCGAGGCGTCCCGGTGATCCGCCCATGCTCATCGCGCGCAGCGACAGGTTGAGGAGCGCGCTGGCGTGGGCGCCGCGACACGATGATCTCGAGTTCATCGTACGCACCGCGATGGCGTGGGAGCGCCAAGGCGCGTTGCCGTGACCGGCGAGCTTGTAGGGCACGGCGACGGCCCAATTCGAGCGACGCGCAATTGTCCATGACGAAAACGGTCGCCAGTGCAGGGCCGATCGATCCGCCAACCGAAACGGATCCGCTGCACCGTGCCCTGCGGTCATCGCGTATCTCTGGCCTCGACCGGCGAAGAACGCGTTGGAACGCCACTCGGTGCCGGCTTGGTTGTGGATCGTCGTCTCGATACTCGCGATCATCTTCGCCGCCTGGGTTTCCTTCCGCTTCCTTGAGTCCCCCCTTCGCCGACGTTTGAGCGGCAAGAGCAGACATTCCACGATCGTCGAGCCACCCCATAGACCAGCATGCGAAGAATCGCCATCGTGACACCGATGCTCCCGGTGCCATATGACCAGACCCGGGGGCGCTACATACACGAAATCGCGGGATCCCTGACCAAGCTTGCGCAGGTCCGCGTGTTCTTCATGCAACAAGCCTATCCACGCTTGCCGGGACTCCGCCCACGCAGCGTCCTGTCAGGCCGGGTCGGATCCGACTATCGGCTCCCGGATGTCGATGTCGAAGCGTTTTCCTACCCTGCGATACCCGGGCTTTCGCGCGTGCTGAACGGCTTCGTTGCGAGCCGTGCACTCACGCCCCGCTTGCGCTCATTCGGACCCGATCTCGTCCTCGCCTACTGGGTCTATCCCGACGGCGCGGCAGCCCTGCGCAGCGCGCGCTCTCTCGGGCTGCCGTGCGTGGTCGGCGCGCTGGGTTCGGACATCCATGTCCGTTCCGGCTTCAACCGGTTCATGACCCGCCGCACGATCTCGGGAGTCGATGCGCTGTTGACCGTGAGCGAGGCGATGCGGCAAACCGCAATCGCGGACTTCGGCGCCATGCCCGGCAAGGTGCACACGATCATCAACGGCTACAACACCGAGGTGTTCCACCCACGATCGCAATCGGCGATGCGCGCACGCCTTGCGATTGCAGCCGAGACTCGCCTGATTGTCTATGTCGGCCGCTTCGTCGAAGCCAAGGGCATGCGCGAATTGCTCGCGGCATTCCAGCAACTCAGCGCAGCTGACCCGCGCGTGCGACTCGCACTCGTGGGTGACGGCGTGATGCGCCAGGAACTGCTCAAGCTGATCGACGAGACAGACCTTGCTGAACGCGTCGTGATGCCGGGTGGCCTGATGCCGGAACAAGTCGCGCAGTGGATATGTGCGGCCGACGTGCTGACCCTGCCGAGCTGGTCGGAAGGCTATCCGAATGTCGTGGTCGAGGCGATTGCATGCGGCTGTCCGGTGGTCGCCACCGATGTCGGCGGGACCCGGGAGATCGTCAACGCGACGAACGGCATCCTTGTGCGGCCACGTGATCCGCTTGCGTTGCGTGCGGCACTGGAGAGGGCTTTGACATCGCCTTGGGACCGCGCAGGCATGGCCGCATCGATGCGACGGACCTGGGACGACGTAGCGGCCGAGACGCTTGGCGTGTGTGAGCGCGCGCTTGCAGCTGCAACCAGCCGCAAGCGCGCCGGGCACGGCGGCTGAAACGCGTCCATTGTTGTCGTGTGTGCGGTTTTCGGAGCATCATGACGCAGGCTTTGTGAGGGCGCGGGCCATGCGCAGCACCAAGAAAGTCCTGTTGCTTGAGTTGAATGAAATCACTTGGCGCGTCATTGATCAGCTGATCGAGCAACACGGCCAGGCGTACCTGCCCAACTTCCAGCACCTGCGCAGTGCCGGTGCGTGGGCCACGCAGGCTGCCATCGAACGCGCACCCCATCTGGACCCATGGATCACGTGGGTCACGTTGCATACCGGGGTTCCGCGCGAGGTGCACGGCGCAGCGGTTCTCGAACAGGACGCCGCCAGCATTTCCGCGCCGCGGCTATGGGACTATGCCGCCGAAGGCGGTCGATCGATCGGTGTCTTCGGCAGCGTCAGCGCATTTCCGCCACGGCCGGTCCAGGGTTTCATGGTTCCCGGGCCATTCGCGCCAAGTGACGAGACTTATCCGGAATCACTGCGGCCGATCCAGACGATCAACCGCCTCGGCACCAGCCTGCACAACCGTACCGGGAAGCCGGCCACCGCATTCGGAGCCGTTCGCAACACGTTCGATCTCCTGCGTATGGGCCTGCGCATCCGCACCCTGTACGAAGTAGCACGGCAACTCGTGCAGGAACGCATTTCCAGTTCGCGCAAGTGGCGCCGGGTCAGCCTGCAGCCATTGCTCAACTTCGACCTCTTCGCGCATCTGTACCGCAAGTTCCGACCGGATTTCGCCACCTGGCACACCAACCATGCTGCCCACTACATGCACCACTACTGGCGCGCATGGGACGACAAGAGTTTTACCCCTCCATCGACAGCCGAGGAACGCGCGCAATTCGGCGACGCGGTCCCGTACGGCTATCGCCTGTGCGACCGCTTGATTGGGGGCTTCCTGCAACTGATCGACGACGACACCGTGCTGGTTGTTGCATCCAGCATGGGGCAACAACCGTTCGCCAACGAGCGCTACAAAGCCGGCAAGATCGTGGTTCGATTCCTCGATATCGAACGCATCCTCGATATCACGGGCCACGATGGAATACTCGAGGCGATACCGACCATGGTCCCGCAGTGGAACCTGCATGTCCCGGATCGATCCAGACGCACGCAATTGCGCGAGCAGTTGCAGGCGGTGAAGCGCATCGTCGCTGGCCGGGAAGAGGCCGCGATCAGCGTGGAGGAAACTGCGGATCTGCTGACCGTCACGCCACTGGGTCTGGCGGAAAAGCCCGCCGGCATCCGCTACTTCTTCCCTCTGTGTGAACGCGCGCAGCCGGATGGCTATGCCATGGACGACTTGTTCGCGACCGACACGCCGACCACCAAGCAGGGCATGCACCACCCGGCGGGCCTGCTCGCGTTCATCGGCAGCGGAATCCGGCCCGGCGTCCATCTGGACGACTGCACGAATCTCGACGTCGCGCCCACGGTTCTGACATTGCTGGGACTGCCCGTTCCAGCCGTGATGCACGGATGCGTCCTCAGCGAAGCCTGGGACGCGACATCAAGCATTCCACCCGCAAAGGCCGGGCTTGCAGCGACGGCTGCATAGCAGGCGGATTCGGCGGCCGGGCGATCAATGCCCCATCACGACGTCCGCGTCCATCGCGACGTGCACGCGTATCGGCGCTACGGTGCGGTCGCGGTGTGCCTTGCTTCGGTCGGCCGGGCAGGAATCCCGACGACGGTCGCGCCTGGTGCAACATCATCGAGCACGACCGCATTCGCACCGACCCGCGCACCTGACCCCAGCGTGACGCCACCGATGATCTTCGCGCCGGAACCGATGAAAATGTCATCCCCGAGCATTGGCGTGTGACCGCGATTGTCGCCGATGACCACGCCGCTCTCGATCCACACATTGCGTCCACCGCGCACGCAGGAGTTGACCACCACACCAACCGGATGGATCAACACCAACCCCGGGCCGAATTGCGCATGCACGCCGACCACGCAGCCGTTCAGGCACTTGTTCAACCAGTGCGGCAGCAGCGCGAGCGGCGCAAGATGCCAGCGCACCAGTGCGGCCTGCATGCGGTAAAGCGCATTTGCCAACGTGCCGTCGGCGAAGACCGCCCGGGTCAGGGAACACGTCTCCCCGTACTGCGAGTACAACGCCTGTTTGGCCCGCAAGTCGGCCAGCAGATCCATCACGCGTGCTCCTTGCGTTTCAATTCAACGTGGAAGCCGACAAGCTGGAGTATGTTGTTGCGCCATTGCCGCTCGGCCGCGACATAGGCGCGCGCCGCAGCGCCGACCCGCTTCAGCCCCGTCTCATCCCGGCTGCGTTCGAGGACCGCCTGCACCGCTGCATCCAGATCGCCCGCCTTGAACATCCAACCGGTTTCGCCCTCGCGCACGACTTCCTGAATCGGTTCGAAATCGGGTGCGACCGGCGGCACGGCACAGGCCATGAACTCGAACAGTTTGACCGGCGAGGTGTAATCGCCCGCGTTTGGCAGGATCGCCATATCCATCGCCGCGAGCAGTCCCGGCACCGCGTCGTGAGCCACGCGACCGGTCAGGATGACGCGTTGCTCGAGTCCATGTTCATGGATGTAGGTGTGCAGTGCGGCGAACGTGGCGCCGTCGCCGACCAGCAGCAACTTCAGATGCGGCGCCGCCTCCAGCCGCACCGCGATGCGGCGCACGAAATCATCGATTGCATGCCAGGGCACGAACGCGCCGAGGTAGCCACATACCACGTGCCCGTCGAGCTTCCATTTTTCGCGCGCAGTCGCGCGCTGTTCTGCCGTGAAACTGAAATCGGTGATGTTCGCCGCGTTCGGGGTCACGATCGCAGGGGCCATCTGCCCATGCGCCGCGAGCGCGCGATCGCGAAATACGCCTGAAACGAAGACCAGTCCCGCCGCGTGGCGGAATACCCAACGCTCAATCGCCATCGCGAGCCAATGGAAGAACAGTGGCCGCACGCGAAACACGGTAGCCGAATCGTTGACTTCGAGGATGATCGGCACCCTCCGCCAGCGCGCCACCAGCACCGGTGCAAACATGAACAGCGAATAGCGCTCGTAGATGAAATCCACGTCGCGGTGCTTGAACAGGTACGAGAGGATGCGTGTCCCGGCGATCAGGTTGTACGCAACCTCCGCGAGCTCGAACAACGGTTCCGGGCACCGGGACAGCCATCGCATCCACCATTTCGCCTGCCGGGTGGGTGACATCGATTTGGGGCTTGCATATGGATCGGCGCCCGGCAGCGACATGATGTCGACCGCCACGCCTTCCGCGCGCAGCGCATCCGCAATCCCGCGGATATGAACGCCTTCCACCGCCTTGCCCTGTGTCCGGTGGTGATAAAGTACCCGACGCACTGGAACTGTCTCAGGAACGGGCAGCGCACTCTCGTTCATGGCCACATTGGCACCGGCATTCGCAGGAGGGGTCATGGTTTGCGAGCTTAGCAGGCTGATGCAGCGTTTGATCGCGCCCAGCGCCGCCGATCGCTCGGTCGCGATCGCCCCAAGCCTCCGATGTCGCGCCGTGCACGCCGCGCTCCGCTTTGCAGCGCACACGTGTGGGTCGCACGCACGGGAACAACGCGACTGCCTTCCGGCATGAGCTTTTTCCTCTACCTTCTCTATCTGGTTCTCACTTACCTTCGTCCGATCGAGACCTTCGTTCCCGATCTGGCGAACTACCGACCGATGCTGTGGCTGTGGGCCGTGGCCTTTGTTTTCGCAGCCACTGTTGCTGGTGCGCGGCGCGAGATTGCGGCCAGGCCGCTGTTCCTCGGCCTCATGTTCATGCTTGTCGCTGCGATCGCCGCATCGTTGCTGGTCAGGGCGTGGCTTGGCGGGGCGCTGGATGCGCTCTCCGATTTCAGCACTGCGGCGATGCTGTTCGTGCTGACCTGCCTTAACCTGACGACGATGCCGCGCGTCAAGCGCACGTGCTCGATCATCGTGTTGTGCATGTTCGTGATCGCCGTGCTCACCATCATGGCTTACCACTACGGCTTCATGATGGATCAACTGGTGCTCAGGCAGGGTACCGATTTCGATGATGCATTGGCCCCGATCAATTCGCTCACGGCGCCAGCGGACGATACATCCGGCGAAGCATTGTGGCGGGTGCGTTATCTTGGGTTCCTCAACGACCCGAATGACCTCGCCCAAGCCCTCGTCGTAGCGCTGCCGCTGTTGTGGGTCGCCTATCGGCGCGGACGCGGCTTGCGCAATCTCGTCATTGTCGGCGTGCCAACCGCGACAATGCTGTATTCGATCTATTTGACCCACTCTCGCGGTGGTCTGCTCGGGCTGGCTGCCATCTTCATTTTCGGGGTACGACGCCTGCTCGGCACGACACGCATGGCGCTGTTGGCCGTCGCCGCGGCTGTGGTCGCGAACGCCAGCGACTTCGGTGGCGGGCGCAGCTTTTCCACTGGTGAAACATCGGCCAATGATCGAATCGAAGCCTGGTATGCCGGAATCCAGATGCTCAAGAGCCATCCACTGTTCGGTGTTGGCTATGGCAGCTTCATGGACTTCCACTGGGAACGGACCGCACACAACTCCTTCGTCCTGTGCTTCTCCGAACTCGGCCTGTTTGGCTTCTTCGCATGGATAGCGCTGCTGGTCGTGGCCTTCCGGGAGCTGGGGGAAGCGGTAAAGCGGACGCCCAAGGAATCGGTCGAACACCGGATCACGAGTGCGCTGCGCTATTCGTTGATTGGCTTCCTGACTTGCGCCTGGTTCCTTTCGCGGACCTACCAACCCGAGCTTTACCTGTTGCTCGCGCTCTGCGCGAGTGCCGCTTATTGCGCTCGGCGCACCTGCCTGGAAAGCGATGAAACGACCACATGGACACATCAGCCGTGGGTCGGAATGACGGCGTTGACCGTGCTGACAGCCATCGTCACGGTGTACGGTTTCATCGTCGTGGGCCGCGTGTTTGGCTCATGACGACGACGAATCATGCCGCAAAATCGTCGTGATAGACTCGCGGCGCTGCCCAAGGCTTCCCTGCCGTTGCAGGTCGCCGTGGACGGGTCCTTCACCAAGTGTTCGTACAGGCATCCGCATCGCCAGTAGTTGCGATTGGACGCCCAACGTGGTGCCGGCACTCAACCCTTGAAGAGTCCGATGAGCCTATCGTCCTGGTTTTTCATTGCAGCGATCGCCATCGGATTGGCCTATTCAACCGTCCTGATCCACCGCCGGCACGTTGCCGGCTGGCTTCTCGGTTACTTGCGGGGCGGCTGGCGGGCGCCTGCTCCGGCCGGCGGGACGAAACACCTGCTGTTCTGCTTTGTCGATCACTTCGAGCCAGGCTGGGCGAATCCGGACCTCGCGACCGAACACGCACGCGTTGCACGCTGGCGCGCGGACTATCCCAAGCTATGCGAAAACCATCGCGATGCCGATGGCCGTCCGCCCGTGCATTCCTTTTTCTTCCCGGAAGAGGAATACCGCGCGGAACATCTCGATGCGCTGGTGGAACTGTGCAGGATGGGACTCGGCGAGATCGACATCCATCTGCATCACCACGACGACACCGAGGCAGGGCTGCGCGAGAAACTGCGCCGTTTCACGAAGGTGCTTGTGGATCGTCACGACGCACTGCCATGCGACCCGCAGACCGGCCAACCGCGCTGGGGTTTCATCCACGGCAACTGGGCACTCGACAACAGCCATCCGAGTGGCATCTTCTGCGGCGTGAACAACGAGCTGACCATCCTGCGCGAGGAAGGCTGCTACGCGGACTTCACGTTGCCGGCAGCGCCGGATCCCTGCCAGACCAGCACGATCAATCGCATCTACTACGCCACTGACGATCCGCTCAAGCCGAAGTCACATGACCGTGGCGAGCGCGTGCGCGTCGGCGGCCACGCCGTTGGCGACCTCATGATCATCCAGGGGCCGTTGGGGCTGCGCTGGAGCAGCCGCAAGGCTGGCATCTTCCCGCGCATCGAGAATGGCGACGTGCGCACCAGCTGCCCACCCAGCGTGGAGCGCATCGATGCGTGGGTAAGCACCGGAATTCACGTCGAGGGTCGGCCCGAGTGGATCCTCGTCAAGGTGCATACACATGGCACGCAGGAACGCGACACCGACACCGTGCTCGGCCCGTTGATGGACGGTGCGTTCCATCACCTGGAGTCGCACTACAACGACGGTCGCGAATGGAAGCTTCACTATGTAAGCGCCCGTGAGACCTACAACATCGTCAAGGCGGCTGAGGCCGGACTCGATGGCGACCCGGGCCACTACCGCGACTTCGCGATTCCGCGTCCGCTCTATTCAGCCCGCTGAGGCCGCGAATGGAACAGTCCATCCTGCGGGTCGTCGCGGTGACCTGTTTTGGCGCAGTTCTCTACAGCTACCTGATCTATCCGCTGGCACTCGTGTGCATCGCCGAATCGTTGCGAATCGCACGGCTTGCGCTGCACGGCCGGCGCAACGAGCCTCCGCTGCAGGATCATCCGCTGCCGAGCGTGGCCGTCGTCATCGCCGCGCACAACGAGGAGGCACACGTCGCCGCGCGCATCCGGAATCTTCTGGCGCTCGACTATCCCGCACACCTGCTGCGCATCCTCGTGGGCTCCGATGGCAGCAGCGACCGCACCGGTGAGCTCCTCGCGGCATTCGACGACCCACGCGTGCACGGTATCGTCTTTGCGCACAACCGCGGCAAGGCGAGTGTCCTCAACGATCTGGTCGCACGTACAGACCAGGACATCCTCGTCTTTTCGGATGCCAATACGCAGTTCAGCGCAGGCGCCGTGTCCGCGCTGGTCGAGCGCTTCGCCGATCCTCGCGTCGGCTGCGTGAGCGGTGAGCTGCGACTAGCCCGCGCCACCGGCGACAACCAGGACAGCCTGTACTGGCGCGTCGAACAGTTCCTCAAATCCTTCGAGGCCCGCATCGGTGGCCTGCTCGGGGCAAACGGCGCGATCTACGCGATCCGGCGCGAACTCTGGCAGCCATTGCGCGCCGACACGATCTGCGACGATTTCTGCGTCGGCATGAATGTGGCAGCTGCGCGATGGCGTCTTGTCTACGAACCCGCGGCATGGGCCGAAGAGGAGACGCCGGAGACGATCACGGACGAGTACCGGCGCCGTGTGCGGATCGGCATCGGCAATTTCCAGGCGCTGGTGCGCCATCCCGAATACCTGTGGCGAACGTCAATCGGCACCGCATTCGCGTACCTGTCGCACAAGGTGTTGCGCTGGATCGCGCCGCACTTGCTGGTGATCGGGCTGGTGGCGTCGCTGCTGCTCGGATTCGGCTCACGCTCATGGCTGTTGTTCGGCCTGCTGCAGCTGGCCGCCTATGTGGCCGCGGCCGCCTTGTGGAAGGTCAGCCGCGATGGGCGCCCGCTGCCGCGGATAGCGCGCATCCCGGTATTCCTGTTCGCACTGAATTGGGCGTTCCTGGTCGCTTCGGTGCTGTATGCAGGCGGCCGTTACAGCGGCTCCTGGCACCGCACCCGGCGTTGATTCCAGGGCCGCCATGCCAATCACAACCGGAGGCGACAGGTGCTGAGGATCGGAATCGTCGGATGCGGCAAAATCGCTGACGGGCACATCGAGCAGGTTCGTGCGATCGGACGCGGCGAAATCGTCGCGGTCTGCGACAGCGAACCGTTGATGGCCGAGCAACTCGCGGTGCGGATGAACGTACCCGCACAATATTCGGATCCGGCCCACATGCTTGCGAACGAGCGGCTGGATGTCGTGCACGTTGCCACGCCACCAGGTTCGCATGTGGCGCTCGCTGCCGTCGCGCTCGATGCTGGCTGCCACGTGTTCATGGAAAAACCATTCGCGCTGGATGCGGAACAAGCGCGGGTGATCCTCGATCACGCGCAGAGGCTGGGCAAACACGTCGGAGTCAATTACCTCTACAACTACGAGGCTCCCGCCCTTGAGCTGCAGGGCCTGCTGGATAGAAGCGCCCTTGGCGACATCGTCCACCTCGACACCAGTTACGGTTACAACCTGGCCGGCGACTATGGCCTCGCCGTCATGGCCGATGCATCGCACTGGGTCCATCGGCTGCCGGGCAAGCTTTTCCACAACGTGCTCGACCACGTGCTCGCGAAGGTCGTGGCCCATCTTGGCGACGATGCCACGGTAAAGGCCTTCGCGCTGAGGCGCCGGGCAGAAACAGGCAATCCAGTCGTCGACGGAATGGCCGACGAACTGCGTTTCCTGATACGCAGCGGTAACGTCACGGTTTCCGGCCTGGTCAGCGCACATGGGCGACCGGTCGCACATACCCTGAAGGTGGTCGGTACGCGGGACAGCGTCGAACTTGACTACGCGGCGCGCACCCTCGTGCACAGCGCGCATCAGACCCAGCCGAGCGCGATAGGACGCCTGATGCCGGCATGGACGCAGGCGCGCCGCTTCGCCGGCAATGGCTGGCGCAACCTCGGCAGGTTCCGCCGCAGCGAGTTCCACTATTTCCAGGGCCTGCGGGTATTGCTGGGGCGGTTTTATGATGCGGTCGAAGGGCACGGCCCGGACCCGGTGCCGCGCGAACACATCCTGCGTGTTTGCGATTTGATCGACCAGATCGTCACTGCGGTGGAAACGAAGTCATGAAGATCCTCGTTACCGGTGCCGGTGGCTTTCTCGGATCACGTATCGTCGCCAGCCTCCTCGCGCAGGGCGCACTGGATGTGCGCGTGCACGTCCGCGAGCGCCCTCCGCGTGGATTGATCGAAGATCTGCGCGAGCGTTATCCGCAAGCGCACATCGAGTGGGTTGGCGCGAACCTGCTCGCTAACGGAACGCTCGATCCGCTGGTGCGCGGCGTCGACTGCATCGTGCACGCCGCCGCCCGCATGCGCGGCGCGCCCGCGGACATGTTCGCCAACACCGTCGTCGGGACTCGCAACCTGCTCGATTCAGCCGTCCGGCACGGCACGCTGCGACGAATCGTCTTGGTCAGCTCTTTCTCGGTCTATCGCACCGAACAACTTGACAGCGGCGCGCTTCTGGACGAGACGGTTCCGGTCGAGCCGGTCGGTATCGGCAAGGGGCCTTACGGTTACGCCAAGAGCCGCCAGGAATCCCTGGTCGAAGAATTCGCGCAGCGCTACGGACTCGACCTCGTCCGGATGCGCCCCGGGGTCATCTACGGCCCTGGGGGCGGCGGCATGTCGCCGCGTGTCGGGCTGCGTGCGCTCGGTCTTTTTTTCAGTCTTGGTGGCCGCGCCACGCTGCCGCTAACCTATGTCGACAATTGCGCAGACGCCATTGCGATCGCCACCCTGGATGCATCACCAGGCAGCGTATTCAACGTCGTCGATGACGACCTGCCGAGCTGTCGCTCGTATTTGCGTGGTTACCGCGCGAATGTGCAGAAGTTGCGCGTGCTGCCGGTGCCGTATCCGATGCTGTTGCTGGGCTCGCGCATGCTCGTCTGGTATCACCGCAAATCAAAAGGGCAGTTGCCAGCGGTGTTTACCCCCTACGTCGTACGTTCGATGTATCGACCGCTGTGCTATTCCAATGCTGCCCTCAAGGCGCTCGGTTGGCGGCAACGCGTGGCGACGGCGGATGCGATGGCGACTGCCTTTCGCCACTTGCGCACTCCACCGCAATGACGCCGGAGCATACACAGGCGGTGGCCGTTAGCTGGTAACGGATCCGCCCAAGGCCTCGCGATAAAGTCGATCGTAGCTGGTGGAAAAGGCTGCCATCGAAGCATGGCTCCCGACCCATTCGCGCGCTGCGGCTCCGAGCGATGCGCGGCGCGCCGAACCGGCGGCGAGTTCGCCCAGGGCGGCGCGCAACGTTTGTACATCGCCGGACGGAACCAGCAGGCCAGTGCTGCCGTTCGCGACAATCTCGCGGTTGCCACCCACGTCGGTGGCCACGATGGCCAGTCCCGATGCGCAGGCCTCGAGCAACGCGATGGACAAGCCTTCCGATAGCGATGGCATCGCGAAGATATCGAACGCCGGGAGCAACCCGGCGACATCACCGCGTTCGCCCGCGAACCGCACGTGTTCGCCGAGCCCTAGTGCGCTCACCTGCGCACGCAAGACCTGCTCAAGCTCGCCCTTTCCGATCAGCACGACTTGCAGCTCTGGATGGGCGGCGACGAGTGCCGGAATCGCCTCGATGAGCAAGCGATGGTTCTTGATCGGCACCAGGCGTCCTACACAGCCGATCACGAGCGCCGAATCGGCCAAGCCGAGTTCACGACGCGCCCAGGCCCGTTGCGCAACCGGGGCGTCGAAGCGCTCTACCGGTATGCCGTTCATGACGATGCGCGCGCGTGCGCGGCTGACCATACCCGTTGCGATGTAGTGGTCGAAAACCTGCTGGCTGACCATGGCAACGAGCTCCGTCCTGGCCAGCGACACCCGATAGAACAGTCGCAGCCTGTGGTTCGTCAGCCGCGTGCCCATGTCGTGGCACGTGGTCAGCAGGGCAGCCTTCCGGCGCAACCCGAACTGGGCCGCGGCGCTGTAGTAGTTGGGGGTGAAGTTGTGCGAGTGGACGACGTCGATCCTGCCCTCTGCGGTGGCGGCGCGTAGCTTGCGCAGGACGGCGACGTCGAAAGACGTGCGCTTGCCGCCCATGACGACGCGAACCCCGGCATGCTTCAATTCGGACAGCAAGCCATCGCTGTCATTGATGCTGAAGACGGTCACGTCGTCTCCGGCCACGTGCTGCGCGATCGCCAGATCCGTGACCACGCGTTCCAGTCCTCCGCGTTCGAGACTGTCCACGACATGCATGATACGCAGCGGATCGCGAGCGGAGTGCTTTGGTTGCATAGGTCAGCAGGGAAGAGGGCAGAGGCTCTGACGCTGGCATCATAATAGCCGGCGCCTCCGGCACACAGCCACGGCTTCCAGTACTTTCGTTTGCTGCCTGAACCGGTCCGGCCGTGGGCCACCTCACGCATGGGCAGCATGTGTGCCGAACACTCCGGCGCACGGTACGATGCGAGCTTGCAACGTCACTCCATCCTGGGGTCCACCTGTGCGCATCCGCAGCCCGGTTCGACCATCATCCCGAGCCAGACCTCGGGAAAAACCGCTGCAATGAGCCAAGCTTTCAGCAAGAAGGTCGTGGTCCGATCGGTACTGATGGTTACCGGATCGACTTACGTGAACTACGCCAGCGGCCTGCTCGTCAGCACGCTCATCGCGCGCAGCCTGGGGCCGGCTGACTATGGTCGCTACTCGTATCTCGTCTGGCTGTGCGGGCTTCTCATCGTCTTCTTCACGAATGGCCTGACCACATCGGGTATCCGCTTCGTGTCCGAATCCATCGGACGCGGCGACCCCGATATGGCCAAGGACGTGCACGGATGGCTGCGCAAGGCCTATTACGCCAGTCTGGTCATCGTGTCACTTGTATTCTTCGCCAGCGTGCGTTGGCTGGAACCTGCCGGCTGGACCGGACAGCTGTGGGTGTTCGCCGCCATCGCGCTGGTCAGCGCGGTGGCGAAAGCCCACTATCTGTTCCGCGTCTCCATCGCCAAGGGCTACGGCCTGTTTGGCATCGACGCCGCAACGACCAGCACCATGAGTGTCCTCGGTCTGCTCGGCGTGGTCGCCCTCGCCGTCGCCCACGCGTCCCTGCATGCCTATCTGCTGCTGTTCACAGCAGTCAGTCTGGGCCATGCGGTCGTCGCGCAGGTATTGACACGGCGCGCCGGAATCGAGGCACGGCACGAACCCGTGGACCCGGCCCTTGCACGACGCATCCACCACCATCTGTGGTGGACCATTGTGTTGACGGTGGTTGCGGCATTCACCAACAAATCGCTGGAGACCTTCCTGCTCAACAAGTGGGACGGGCCTGAAGCGGTAGGATTTTTCCTCATCGCCGCAGCCCTGACCCGCGGCGGAATCGACCTGCTGTGCTCGGGCCTGAACTCCGTCCTGATGTCGGCGATGAGCCATGCGTTCGGTGTCGGCGGCGTCGAACGCGTCAATCGGATCCTGACCGATGCGCTGCGCTTTTTCGTATTTCTCGGCCTGTTACTTGCCGGGGCCGGCGTGCTGTGGGCCGACCCGGTCATCGCGATCATGTACGGACCAAAATTCAAGCAGGCGGCCTTCGTGCTGCAGGTGATGGTCCTGGTGGGAGGGCTTACCCTGGTCGAGGGCGCATTCGGTGCACTCCTGTCGACCACGGACAACCAGAAAGCGCGCGCGGCGGCTGCTGTCCTGTACGTCGTCGTCACTGCGATCGCCGCGTTTTCGCTGGTGCCGGCCTATGGCCTGACCGGCGCCATCTGGGCGCACGCCCTTTCGCACAGCATCGTGACACTCGTGCTCGCGATCGGCGCGACCCGCATGTTCCGACTCCGCTTGCCCTACTCCGAATTCGCACGCCTGCTGGGTGCAGCGGCGTGCGGCGCGCTTGCGGTACTACCCATCTTGATGGTGTCTTCGAGCCATGTCGCCGAGCTCATCGCCGGCATCGTGTATGCAACGGTATACGCGGGAAGCACGGTGCTGTTGCGCGCATGGCACCAGCGCGACCTGCAGCTCGTCGCCTCGGTCGCGACGCACAATCCAACGTTGCGCGCCATATCGCACCGATTGGAGCGCTGGATGCGCGCGCCCGCCGCGGACGCTCCTCCATAAGGATCGAGCGCGAGCGAAGCGCTCAGCGTTCGACAGCGCCAAGATCGGCAACCGACCCACGGACCTGTGGCTGAAGGTTGGTATCGAGCTGGTATCGGACAGGAGGCACAGCGATGTTCATGCTTTCCTTGCGGGCCTTGCCGAGAATGATCGAATCGCCGAGCGGCCGCAGTGTGTTCAATTCGATCGGCAATACCGCGCCGGTGATCATGTTCTGGCGACCATTGAGCTGCCCGGGAACCGGGTGCCAGCGATCGCCATCGCCCCAGCCCGCGTTGATCCAGTTCACTCCTAGGTTGAGGATGCCCCCCGCGGTGTAGCCGGCAGCCACGTCCTGGCTGATGCGCATGGCCGGATACCGGATGCGCGCGTCGAAGACGAAGACGTTGTTCCAGACCTGCGCGGTCTCCTCGGTGGTGGACAGGCGGAACAGATAGACGCCATTGGCGTTGCCGGTGAAATGCACCGTGTTGTCGTAGAAATACAGGGTGCCCTTGCGATACTGCGCCTCGCTGCCGATGTGGTCGCCACCGTAGTGGACTCCGATCGATCCGGCCGGCAGCACCAGCTGGTTGCCATAGACGAAGCTGGCGCGGTAGGCAGGCTTGGCAAGCGCAGTCCGCGGGTAATCTTCCGCTTCGACCAGGTCGATGCCATACGCGCCGTCTTCGATGCGGTTGTAGCGCACCACGGCACCGACGGAACGGTCCTTGATCGAGTTGCCGAGGGCACCGGCGCGCAGCGGTCCGTAGTGGTTGAACTCATACGTCACGCCCACGCTCTGGATGTACGTGGTGTGCATGTGCATGTCGCCGACGATGCCGTTGCCGTACATGTCGTTGCCGGCGATGCGGATGTCCTTGGTCAGGAACGCGTCGCCGCCATCGGATGAGCGGCTGAAGATCGCTTGCGCGCAATCGGTGATCTCGTTGTCGGCGATCGTGATGTGCTGGCCCTGCTCGATCCAGATGCAGCTGCCGAAGTCCGTATAGGCCGTGCTGGTGCCGTTGAGGCCCGTGAAACTGTAGGCCGGATGGGCGCGCTGGAACTTGAGGCCGTCGATCTGGATATAGGTCGGAGCCATGGTGCCCCAGTTTGCGCTGCCGCGCGCGACGATCATCGCGATGCCGCGGGTCTCATTGATGGCACTGGCACTGGCGCGGCCGAACGACAGGGTCGGGCGGGTAGTGGCATTGGCGCCGTCGATGATCGGACGTTCGCCGTTGGCTCCCTTGACGCCGCAGACGCGAACCGGTGCCGCGGCGGTGCCCAGTGCATTGATCGCGAATTTGCCGACGTACGGCTGCGCGCGAGAGAAGATGCGCACGGTGTCACCGGCCGACAGGTTTTCCCACGGCACCTGGTCGAGGCTGGCGAGCTGACCCCTGCCCGGGCCGACTTGGTAGTCGTGCCCCTTGCCTGACGTCAGGCACGCGCCCGGAAAGAAAGACTCTGCCGCGAGAGAGGCATCCGGCTCGCCTGCAGCATGCGAGCGATCCTTCGACCCGCTGCCGGCATGTGCAGCCCAGCTGACGCAAGCGAGGACGGCAAGGTTGATCGCGAAAAATTTGTTGCCTGGGATATTCATGGAGCCTCGATATTCCGCGATCGCACAACCGAAATCGATCTGCACGCCGGCAAGGTTCCGAAACGGAGCGTTCCACCGCTTCGTCGAGTGGTCGCCCCTCGACGAGCTCCGTTCGCGCACCACCTTCGCCTCATGCCAACACGCGGCCATATGCCGCGATGCCCAGGGTCCATGCAAAATAGCCGAACGCGGTCCGGCCGACCACACCAGCACGACCCGTTGCACATCATCCGGATCGCCAGCCCATCAATTTCCCCGAACGCAAGTTCGATCCGCGCCCTTTCCGACACCAATGCCTGACCGACATGGCTGACAAGCCACCGGCTCATCACGGCTTTGCATTCGCGCATGTGAAATGAACGTGCGCAGCTGATGGAACATGTCCAGCAACGTCCGTTTCTCCAATGTGCGCAAATGGGCAATTCACAGTTCGATCTGCCGTTTGCGCAGTGGGGCACCGACTTCATTCCAACGACCGATGAAGTTGCCAAGGATTCTGATGCAGCCAGGCACTTTCGCTTCACTGGGTAATGAGCGCAAAGCGAATGGCCTTCGTAATACCCAGCAGATATTTTTCTGATCGTTAAACCCAGACGGCTGTCGCCGATGCTTCCCAATGCAGCATTTACGACGCACGCAGGTCCATCGACCTGATTATATGTAATTCACTTATACATCATGGACATGCGATGTGTTCGCGAAGACTGGTCGAATTTCGATCATCGGATTGCGGCGAACAGGACGCCGAGAAACCAAACCACACATGCCTCTCAAGAAATTCCAGACGCACAAGACCTGGAACAACGTTTTTTTGACGAAACAATTTATACAACGACCCATTCCTGCCATTGCACTTCGACACTCGAACGAATCCTCCACAACCTCGTTAATGTTAAATATTCAGCATTGAGACGCACGTCACTCTTTCCGGCTTCTTTAATCAATTCCTTACTTTTCGGGGAACACAACTGTTTACCGGGTCACAGTCCGAAGGAGAGATGGAACATAACCTGCCGTCCCCCTGAGTTGAACGAGCAAGGTGCATGAGGCAGTACTTTCCAAACGCGGCCAGTTCGCACATAGAACAATTGCGCGGTTTTTTGCCGCTGAAGGTGGTCGGAAGGACCTCGTTCGCATTACTGATCATTTGTCAGTTCGCGCTCGCAGCGGCAGCAGCAGCTGCAACGCCTGCAGCAGGGGACGCTGTCTTCAGCGATGGATTCGACGTTGTTGCGCCGCCGCCCCCGCCCCCGCCGCCGCCGACCCTGGTATCGCAACCGTGCGTACCGTCCGGCCTCGGCATCGACTATCAGGTCGGCCCGGGTACGGGCCAGCTCGCCAGCCTCGACCAGGTGCCGTGGGAAAACCTCTCGGCCGGTGACACCGTGCGCATCTTCTATCGCGCGCAGCCGTACGTCGGCAAGTTCGCGATCAATGCGCTCGGCACCGCCGCGGCACCGGTTCGCGTCTGCGGCGTCAAGGGACCCAACGGCGAACGTCCGATCATCGACGGCGCCAATGCCACTACCCGCCCGACCCTGTCGTTCGGCCGCGCCAGTGCCAGTGCCATCAATGAGACCCGCGGCATCGCGATGATCGTCGCGCGCGGCAGCGCAAACTGGGGCACCATGGCTCCGACCTATATCCAGATCGACGGCCTCAAGTTCCAGCGCGCCCATCCGGCCTACAGTTTCACGGGCCTCAACGGCACCAGCACGGCCTATACGGACTTCGGCAGCTGCATCTGGATCGAGCAGGGCCAGCACATCACGATCGCCGACAACGAGATCACCGATTGTGCGCAAGCGATCTTCAGCCGCTCGTCCGATGGCGGCGACGCGTTCCTGACCAAGGACATCCGCATCGCCGGCAACGACATGTACGGCAACGGCATCGTCGGCGACATGCACATGCACACCACGTACATCCAGAGCGTGGGCGTGACGTATGAGTTCAACCACTACGGACCGCTGCGCGCCGGTGCCCTCGGCAACTCGATCAAGGACCGCTCCGTGGGCGCCGTGGTGCGCTACAACCGCATCGAGGACGGTGCGTATGGCATCGACCTGGTCGAAGCGCAGGACTACACGACCTACGCCCTCAGCGATCCGGCGTACCACACGGCGTTCGTCTACGGTAACCAGCTCGAGCTGACCGCCAACTCCCTCGGCGTCCATTACGGCGGCGACCACGTCGGCAGCGAACCGCAGTATCGCAAGGGCACGCTGTACTTCTACAACAACACCGTGCATTTCACCGGCAACGCCAACGGGGTCTTTCTGTTCAAACTGTCGACGACCGATGAAACCGCGCAGGTCTGGAACAACGTGTTCGCCTTCGACTCCGGCATCCTGTATCCGGCCATGCGCATCAAACAGGACGTCGACGTCGGCTACACCGCGGGCGGCATCCTCAACCTGGGTGTGAACTGGATCAACACGGGCTGGGGCGACAGCGACCCTTGGCACCCGGTTCCGGGGCAGCTCAATGGCAGCCAGAACATGATCACCGGCTCGACGCCGCCGATCGATCTGACCACCTTGGTGCCACTGGCCAACGGTCAGGCGATTGGCCGCGCACAAGCGCAGCTGCCGCAGGTGGTGGCACATCCGGTCAACTACCAGATCAGCGCAGTGACGGCCCTCCCGAGCCCACGCCCGGCCGACGCTTCGATGGATCTGGGCGCAGTCCAGCACTGAGTAACGAGGAACGCGAACAGCGTTCCTCTATCGGAACAGCGGGCAGGGCATTGGAAAATGCCCTGCCCGTCTTGCGGAAATACGTTGCTTTCGAAAATCGGCGCAGCCAGCGCAAGCAAAAATCCCAGTTGGTATTAGGGCAGATGGAAGGCTTTGTTGATCCTGCCCTCGCGGTCTCACGCCACGCTGGCACGGGGCAGGTCCGGATACCGACCATCCGCAGGCACGTCGTCGACCGCTGCGGGGCAAGATCCAGCGCATCCAATATTTTTGATCGAGAAACATGCTGCTTGAGCTGACGTTTGCGCTCGATCAGCTCGCACCAGGTCGGTGATTTCGGATCCGCGGGCAGATGCGGGCATCCGGCTCCTCCGCCAGCGACCGATTTTCGTCAGTGCGGCGTCCTCGTGAGCGCGCCCGCCAGCGTCGTGCTGTTCGAAGCGATCAACGATCGCCGTGCATGCTGTCAAGCAACCCCGATCGACGCCCCGCAATCTGTTGCCAATAAAGACGTACTTGAAGCGTTCGAATAACTTGCCGTTCATTTTAGTTATTGTACTTTTATACGTGCAATTTCTATTTTTTCATTTTATTCCATATTCAGCATTTCCGAAGACATAATTGCTTGCTTTTCCAATTACGAAACTGCCTTCTCGTTCACAGTATCAACGGGAACTCCAACAGTATTGTGCGCACCCCTGAAGTGAAAGAGCCGGTTGCATGAAACAGCATTCGTCAAACGTCATCAATTGGCGTGCAAATAGGTTATTTGATTTTCCACCAATATCATTGATCGGAAAAACATTATTCGCCCTGGTACTGATGTGCCAGTTCGCCGTAACGGCCAGCGCCGCACCCCCTGCTTTACCCGCGCTCGCACTACCGTCCCTGGTATCGCAACCGTGCGTGCCCTCCGGCCTCGGCATCGACTACCAGGTCGGCCCGGGTACGGGCCAGCTCGCCAGCCTCGACCAGGTGCCGTGGGAGAACCTCTCGGCCGGTGACACCGTGCGCATCTTCTATCGCGCGCAGCCGTACGTCGGCAAGTTCGCGATCAATGCGCTCGGCACCGCCGCGGCACCGGTTCGCGTCTGCGGCGTCAAGGGACCCAACGGCGAACGTCCGATCATCGACGGCGCCAATGCCACTACCCGCCCGACCCTGTCGTTCGGCCGCGCCAGTGCCAGTGCCATCAATGAGACCCGCGGCATCGCGATGATCGTCGCGCGCGGCAGCGCAAACTGGGGCACCATGGCTCCGACCTATATCCAGATCGACGGCCTCAAGTTCCAGCGCGCCCATCCGGCCTACAGTTTCACGGGCCTCAACGGCACCAGCACGGCCTATACGGACTTCGGCAGCTGCATCTGGATCGAGCAGGGCCAGCACATCACGATCGCCGACAACGAGATCACCGATTGTGCGCAAGCGATCTTCAGCCGCTCGTCCGATGGCGGCGACGCGTTCCTGACCAAGGACATCCGCATCGCCGGCAACGACATGTACGGCAACGGCATCGTCGGCGACATGCACATGCACACCACGTACATCCAGAGCGTGGGCGTGACGTATGAGTTCAACCACTACGGACCGCTGCGCGCCGGTGCCCTCGGCAACTCGATCAAGGACCGCTCCGTGGGCGCCGTGGTGCGCTACAACCGCATCGAGGACGGTGCGTATGGCATCGACCTGGTCGAAGCGCAGGACTACACGACCTACGCCCTCAGTGATCCGGCGTACCACACGGCGTTCGTCTACGGCAACCAGATCGTGCTGCCACCGTCCAGCTCCGTGATGCTCCACTACGGCGGCGACCACGTCGGCAGCGAACCGCAGTATCGCAAGGGCACGCTGTATTTCTACAACAACACGGTGCGCCTCCAAGCCCAAGGCACGGTCAATGGTGCCTTCTTGTTCCGATTGTCCACCACCGATGAGACCGCGCAGGTCTGGAACAACGTCTTCGTCTTCGACGCGGGCATCACGTATCCGGCCATGCGCACCAGCCAGGAAGTGGACGTCGGCTATACCGCTGGCGGCATCCTCAACCTGGGTGTCAACTGGATCAACACGGGCTGGGCCGATAGCGATCCGTGGCATCCGGTTCCCGGGCAGCTCAACGGCAGCCAGAACATGATCACCGGCACGACCGCGCCGGTCGATCTGACCACCCTGACCCCATTGGCGAATGGTCAGGCGATTGGCCGGGCGCAGGCCTCGCTGCCGCAGGTTGCCGCGTATCCCGTCAATTATCAGATCGACGCGGTCACGAATACCCCGAACCTCCGCCCGGTCGACAGCCTTGACTTGGGAGCCGTCGGGTCCGGTTCTGCCTCACCGCCGTCGACCTACACCATGGGCGGTAATGTCAGCGGCCTCGCCGGTTCGGGACTGGTGCTGATGTTGAACGGTTCGACCAGCCTGCCGGCCAGCGCCAATGGCGCGTTCACTTTTCCGAATGGCCTGACCAACGGCACCGCGTATGCAGTAACCGTGGCTACGCAGCCGTCAACGCCAGCGCAAACCTGCACCGTCGCCAACGGTAGCGGCACGATCGCTTCGGCGAATGTCGCCAACGTCGCGGTGAACTGCACGACGACGACGCCCCCGACGACCTACACGGTGGGCGGCAAGGTCAGCGGCCTCACCGGCTCAGGGCTGGTGCTGTTGTTGAACGGCTCGGCAAGTCTGCCGGCCAGCGCCAATGGCACGTTCACCTTTCCGAACGGTCTGGCCAGAGGCTTTACGTACACGGTGACCGTGGGCACCCAGCCGACGGCGCAGACCTGCACTGTCGCCAATGGGAACGGCAAAATCGCTTCAGCCAAGATTACGAACGTCGCAGTCACCTGCACAACGGCGGCGCGGACCTACACCGTGGGCGGCAAGGTCAGCGGCCTGGTCGGTTCGGGGCTGGTGCTGAAGTTGAATGGCGCAGCCAATCTGCCGGTCAGCGCCAACGGCACGTTCACTTTTCCGAGTGGCCTGATTCGCGGGACCGCGTATTCAGTGACCGTGGGCACCCAGCCGTCAACGCCGGCGCAGACCTGCACGGTCGCCAAGGGCAGCGGGACGATCGCTTCGTCGATGGTCATCAATGTCGCCGTCACCTGCACGACGCCGGCGCCCCCGACAACCTACACCGTGGGCGGCAATGTCAGCGGCCTGGCCGGTTCGGGACTGGTGCTGAAGTTGAACGGCTCGACCAATCTGCCGGCCAGCGCCAACGGCGCGTTCACTTTCCCGAACGGCTTGACCAGCGGCACCGCGTATGCGGTAAGCGTCGGCACCCAGCCGTCAACGCCGGCGCAGACCTGTACCGTCGCCAACGGCAGCGGCACGATCACGTCGGCCAAGGTCACCAATGTCGCGATCACGTGCACGACGTCGCTCCCGACAACCTACACGGTGGGCGGCAATGTCAGCGGCCTGGTCGGTTCCGGGCTGGTGCTGACGTTGAATGGCTCGACCAATCTGCCGGCCAGCGCCAACGGTGCGTTCACTTTCCCGAACGGCTTGACCGGTGGCACCGCGTATGCGGTGACCGTCGGCACCCAGCCGCCGGCGCAGACCTGTACCGTCGCCAACGGCAGCGGCACGATCACTTCGGCCAAGGTCACCAATGTCGCGGTCGCATGCACGACGACGCTTCCCCCGCCGCCCCCGCCGCCGTCCCTGGTATCGCAACCGTGCGTGCCGTCCGGCCTCGGCATCGACTACCAGGTCGGCCCGGGTACGGGCCAGCTCGCCAGCCTCAACCAGGTGCCGTGGGAAAACCTGTCGGCCGGTGACACCGTGCGCATCTTCTATCGCGCGCAGCCGTACGTCGGCAAATTCGCGATCAATGCGCTCGGCACCGCCGCGGCACCGGTTCGCGTCTGCGGCGTCAAGGGACCCAACGGCGAACGTCCGATCATCGACGGCGCCAATGCCACTACCCGCCCGACCCTGTCGTTCGGCCGCGCCAGTGCCAGTGCCATCAATGAGACCCGCGGCATCGCGATGATCGTCGCGCGCGGCAGCGCAAACTGGGGCACCATGGCTCCGACCTATATCCAGATCGACGGCCTCAAGTTCCAGCGCGCCCATCCGGCCTACAGTTTCACGGGCCTCAACGGCACCAGCACGGCCTATACGGACTTCGGCAGCTGCATCTGGATCGAGCAGGGCCAGCACATCACGATCGCCGACAACGAGATCACCGATTGTGCGCAAGCGATCTTCAGCCGCTCATCCGATGGCGGCGACGCGTTCCTGACCAAGGACATCCGCATCGCCGGCAACGACATGTACGGCAACGGCATCGTCGGCGACATGCACATGCACACCACGTACATCCAGAGCGTGGGCGTGACGTATGAGTTCAACCACTACGGACCGCTGCGCGCCGGTGCCCTCGGCAACTCGATCAAGGACCGTTCCGTCGGCGCGGTGGTGCGCTACAACCGCATCGAGGACGGTGCGTATGGCATCGACCTGGTCGAAGCGCAGGACTACACGACCTACGCCCTCAGCGATCCGGCGTACCACACGGCGTTCGTCTACGGTAACCAGCTCGAGCTGACCGCCAACTCCCTCGGCGTCCATTACGGCGGCGACCACGTCGGCAGCGAACCGCAGTATCGCAAGGGCACGCTGTACTTCTACAACAACACCGTGCATTTCACCGGCAACGCCAACGGGGTCTTTCTGTTCAAACTGTCGACGACCGATGAAACCGCGCAGGTCTGGAACAACGTGTTCGCCTTCGACTCCGGCATCCTGTATCCGGCCATGCGCATCAAACAGGACGTCGACGTCGGCTACACCGCGGGCGGCATCCTCAACCTGGGTGTGAACTGGATCAACACGGGCTGGGGCGACAGCGACCCTTGGCACCCGGTTCCGGGGCAGCTCAATGGCAGCCAGAACATGATCACCGGCTCGACGCCGCCGATCGATCTGACCACCTTGGTGCCACTGGCCAACGGTCAGGCGATTGGCCGCGCACAAGCGCAGCTGCC
Source organism: uncultured Gammaproteobacteria bacterium (assembly GCA_963720445.1). Classification (GTDB taxonomy): domain Bacteria; phylum Pseudomonadota; class Gammaproteobacteria; order Xanthomonadales; family Rhodanobacteraceae; genus Dokdonella_A. The sequence continues at coordinate 1,958,968 of CAVRFO010000002.1, read as the reverse complement.
GCAGGTGGTGGCACATCCGGTCAACTACCAGATCAGCGCAGTGACGGCCCTCCCGAGCCCACGCCCGGCCGACGCTTCGATGGATCTGGGCGCGGTCCAGCACTGAGTAACGAGGAACGCGAACAGCGTTCCTCTATCGGAACAGCGGGCAGGGCATTCGAGTGCCCTGCCCGCACGGTTGTGTAGACCACTCCACCATCGAAGACCTGGCAATCGACAAAACAGGCGTTTCGTCGGAGATGCCTTGAACCGTCGTTACAACGAAAACCAAAGTCCGGCGTTCCTGCTTCCGCTCGGCGCTTCTGTTTCAATTGCCATCATCAGGCAGCTACGGCACGCAAATGCGGGACGTTGTGCATCCAGCCAGGCAGAGTTCGCGCCCGCCCCTTTCTTACTTCCCCGCATTCCGCCGCAACATCCTTCGCAGCCACGCTTTCGGCTTGGGTCCAAGCGCCCCCCGGGCGACGCCTTTCGCGCGCAGCCACTGCATCGGCAGCGTATCGCCGACAGCCACTTCGACGATGGTCACGCGCCCCGACTCGATCGCCGTGCGGAAAACGGTTTCCGGGTCCCCCTCCAGTCGAACGTGCGCCGCACCCACCGCTTCGGCTAGCGCCGCGATGTCAGGCCCGGAAAATTCGGTTCCATGCACGCGACCGGTTGCCGCGAGTTGCTGGACGCGGATCATCCCGTAGGCGCCGTCCACGAAGACGATCACCGTCAAGCCAATGCGCTCGCGCACGGCCGTCAACAGCTCCAACCCGGAAAGCGCGAGACCACCATCCCCGATCAAGGCGACCACCGGACGACTCGGGTCGGCCAGGCAGGCGCCGATCGCGGCGCTGATGCCGAACCCCATCGACTGCAGATTCGTCGGCGTGATCAGGCCGCGCGGATGCAGTACGCGGAAATGGCGGCGCACGAGTACCTGATGCAGGCCCGAATCCGTGACCAGACAGGATGACCGCGGCATCGCGCGCCGCAGCGCGGCAAAGAATTCCGCAGGATCGCCGGAACGAACACCATGGATCCTCGGTTCGATCAGGTCGGCCGCCCCCTCCCTGCGACCGCGTTCGCGAAACTGCGCGATTTCACCCGCACGGAAACCCGTGGGACGTTCCGGCCGCGCGGCGAGGCTCGCCAACAAGGCAGCCACGAACGCGCGCGCATCCGCGCAGATCGGAAGCCGTGAGGGATAGTTCGCACCGAGCACGTCGACTGATGCATCGACGTGGATGAGTTTCGCGGCCGGAATGCGCAAATGGAATCCACGGCTGCCGTTGTGCGAGAACTTGCAACCGATCGCGAGCACGAGGTCACTCTCGTCGACAAGCGCGTTGAGGGTCCCTGCCCCGTTGCCGCCAAGCTCGAAACCCAGCGACAACGGATGATCCTCAGGAACGACGCCGCGGCCGGACGTGGTGGTTACGACAACGGCTGAAGCGCTTTCGGCGAGTTGCACAATGAGGTCCGCGGCATCGTTGGCGCCCTGACCGGCGAAGATCACGCTGCGCCTTGCGGCCGCGAGTGCGCGGACGACTTCATCGACCACGGACGGATCGGCGACGCAGGCAGGGCCCTCAGGCCGCGCGGTCGCGGCGACAACACCTGCCCTCTGCGCGAGCACGGCCCGTGCCGTCTGGACCAGGACCGGGCCGGGCTCGCCAGCCAGCGATTGCGCGTACGCGGATGCCACCACGTTGGCGACATCCTCCGCATGCTCGACCTGATGCACGGCCTTGACGACAGGTCGCGCCATCGCAGTCTGGTCGAGAGCCTGCAGCTGAAACCGCGCACCGGGCGAGCGCGCCGGTTGGCCGACGATGTGGATCAGCGCCGCCGAGTCCAGCGCTGCCTCCGCCAACCCGGAGAGCGCCCAGGTGAAGCCGGGGCCGGGAATCGTGACCAGTACACCGGGCCGGCCCGACGCGCGGTAGTAACCGTTGGCCATCATTGCGGCGGACAGTTCGTGCACGGCGACGACGGTGCGCAACGCGGATGTGCGCAGCGCCTCGAAGAGATCCACGTTCTGCGTTCCCGGCAGGCCGAAAACACACTCGGCACCTGCACCGAGGAGTGCAGTGCAGATGCTCTCGGCGCCGGACGCTCCCGACTCGGTCACGAGGACCTCCCTGCAGCGGATGGGAACATGCGGAGCAGGCGCCGCTTTGCTCGCCCGGGGATCGTTCCTGCGCGTTCCGCCAGGCGCAGGAACGGATGGTCAGGCCGTGAGATTTCCAGACACATCAGCAGGTCTCCGCCGAGCTGGCTCTTGAAATGGGTGACCGGATTGAGCTCGGCATCGGTGAGATCATTGGCCTTGTATCCTTGGCCCTGCAGGTCCTCGAAAACGCGCCAGCGCAGGAACGCTGAAGCTCCGAGATTCAGGAACTCGGCATCGGCGGCCGCACAAGCCGTGTGGGTCACCGGATGCGGACTCAACAGCACGAGCTGCGTCGCGATGGCGCGCCCGTCGGGCAGGCGCGCGTGATAGAGCCGGCACAGTCCTTTCGCGCGCAGTTCCTCGATAAACGTACGGAAGGCATCCCGCGGCAGGTACAGGGCCACACCCTTGCGTTCATGCGTCTGCACATGAAGGCGATGGAACGCGTCGAAGTCATTGTCGACCGTCAACTCGAGGCCTTGCTCACGGCAGCGATCCACCAGCCGGCGCAGGTTCTTGTCCATGCGCGCCCACGCCGCGTCGAGGTCGGAGATGTCCACCACATAGGTGTAGTGCGGCTCGACCGACCAGCCGTGCGACTGGAACACGCGGCTGTCGCAGAATGTGGATCGGCTCTTGAAGCGCAGGCGCGCGTGCGGAAGAAGCGACAGCGCCCGCTCAAGCGCCAAAAGGGTTTGCAGGTGCCATGACACGCGTTGCGAAGGGTGCTTGGTGTCGTGAGGCATCAGCACGATGCCATTGTAGTAAAGCAGCAGCCGTGGAGACAGGCAGATGCCGAATCTGGACGTGCGCTCGTACAGCGCTATTCCACCCACGATTTGTCCATCGCGCTCGGCGACCAGGACGCGATAGCTGCCATTTGTCGCCCGGCAAAGAGCGTCAAGGTATTCCGGCAATGAGTAGCCGCTGCCATCGGGGGACGCCACGACCAAGGCCGACCAGGTCGGGAATTCGCTCTCCGCGAGAAATCGTGTCGTGACTTCGATTGCCATCAGCGTTGTCTCCCTTTTGAATTCAGGTGACCGCGACTACTCGCAACGGGCCGCCGGCCCTTCGCTCGTCGCTCATCGCTCTTCGGCTCACTCTTCCGACCGGCGGCTTCTTTCAACGCAGTTGAAGCTGCAGTCCAGTTTCCCGGCGCAACATGAGCGACGGAATCTCTCGCCATTCAATAAATTCCCGGGCTGTGCCCATCAGCGACCTCCTGCCACTGATATGGTGACGGCATCCTGCATGGGCTACCATGCCTTTGTTCGCGGCGATGTCGGTGATGGTTTCGCACTATTGCTTTTTCCATATTCCTCGGACATCGGAAAATGGCTGATTCCGATCATCATCGTACACCGGCGATAGTGCTGGGCCACGATCAAACAGGCCTCGGAACACTGCGCTCGTTGCGACTTGCGGGCATACCGACCTATGTTGCTTGTCCGCCCGGTGATCTGGCAACGCGCTCTCGTTGGTACAGACCGACTCCGGGGGCGATCCCCTGGGATGGCAAGGTCGGCCCCCAGGCTTGCGAAATCCTGCAAGCGATGCCACTCGCGCAGGCGGTCCTGATTCCTGGCGCCGATGACGCAGCGCTGTGGCTCGCGGACATCCCGCAGAGCGCGCTGAGCGACAGGTTCTGCGTCAGCAGCAGCCCGCGCGCAAGCCTGGAAATTCTGCAGGACAAGGCTCGATTCGGCGAATTCCTCGCTCGCACCGGAATCCCGCACCCGCGCACATTCCCGATTGGCTGCAGTGCCGACATCGATGCCATTCCATTCGATGAACTCGCCCGGGTGTTCATCAAGCCGGCAAATTCCCAGCAATTCAACCAGGTCATCGGCGCCAAGGGAATATGGGCCAGGAATCGAAAGGAGTTCGACGATATCTGGCTCGAGCTGGACGCGAACGGGCTCAAGGTCATGGCGCAGGAATACATCCCCGGCAGTTCCTCCGACCACTACTTTGTCGATGGATTCCGTGACAGGAATGGAAGCATGACGGGCCTCTTCGCGCGCCGGAGAATAAGGATTTTTCCGCCGGATTTCGGCAATAGCTCCTATTGCCAGAGCATTCCGCTGGCGGACGTGCATGGTGCGATAGAAAACATCACCGAGCTGCTGTCAAAACTCGATTACCGTGGCATTTTCAGTGCCGAGTTCAAACGCGATTCCAGGAATGGGAATTTCTGCATTCTCGAAGTCAACACGCGCGCCTGGTGGTACGTGGAATTCGCTGCACGGTGCGGTGTAAACGTCTGCCAGATGGCATACCAGGATGCGAAGGGGCTCCCAGTCACCGCTGCGCCACGGAACTACCGCACCGGCGTCGGCTGCGTCAATTTGTATGGAGACATCAAGGCGGTACTGGCGCAGAGTCCAGCGGCACGGGATCCGCGAACGAAGATTCTGGGCCAGTGGGCGCGAGCACATTTCCATGTCTTCCGGCTTGATGATCCAGGTCCCGGTCTGTCCGTCGTCAGGACTATTTCCGGCCAGCTGATGCGGAACAAGGTCCGGGGAGCGTTGCGCAAGAAATGAGTGCCGCGCAGCTGGACAAAGCGAACCGAGCGCTCGATGAGCAGTAGCGCGATCGCAGAGTGCTCGAATGTGTCCGAATGCGTCGGGCATCGCGCAGCGCCGCCGGCCACGACTCGCCTCGACCGCGCATGGCAGCGAAACCGGTTGATGCAGGGCGCCGTGCTGTCGTGGCGGACGTTGCGGCGTATCATCGAACGGGGCGTTGCTCGCGGCCCCGGTTGGGGTTGTCGCATGCTGCGAGGTTTCCTGATTCCGGAAACGTGCACGACCGGCCGCCGGCCGCCGGCCCCGGCGCGGGACCATGGTCGATGAATTGCGGCAGAAACCCATGAGTGCCGATTTCGATTTTTCCGTGCTGTACCGGGAATTGCGTCTGACGCCATCGGCCAGCCTGCCTGACCTGAAACTCGCGTACCGACGCCGCGTTGCCGAACTGCATCCGGACCGTATCCACGACCCGGATGATGCCGCACTGGCGGCCTTCGAACTGCAGAGACTGACGCGTCTGTATGACGATGCGATGACCTTCGAACGCCGCTACGGACGCTTGCCCGGCACGCCTGCATTAGCAGTGGCGGCGAAACCGAGAGCCGTCTTTGATGCGCCCACATCTGTCGCGTCCGGACCACGCGGGCACCTGCCATGGGTATGGTTGCTGATCGGCATCGGCGTGCTTTGCACGATCCTGCTGCTGATCGATCTCTCTACCGATACGCCCGATACACCGGGTATCGAGCCACCGTCGCTGGGCGCGACCCAGGCTGTGCCTGCCGCCCGCCTCAGGCTAGGCATGCCGCGCAGGGTTGCCCGAGCCGTGCAGGGCGCCCCGTATCTGGATGGCGGTGATCGCTGGGAATATGGCCCTTCCTGGCTGCTGTTCGAGCGCGGCATGCTGGTCGACTGGTACAGCTCGCCGTTGAATCCTCTCAAGGTTGCCCACGCGCGGCCGACGCTCGCTGACGAGACAAACCTGCGCGTTGCGCGCCAACGCGGATCGACCGAATGACGAAGCGAATCCGACCGTTCGCTGTTCTCCACGGCGGCGGTGCGTTATTTGCCGCTGCCAGCAGCATCGTCATTCAAATCCATTCGCAAAAATGCTTTTGGACTGGAACGCAAGCAGCCATAGCACGGCACCTTGGTTTGGCGATTCCGTCCAGGTCACATCGTAGGTCCCCGCGTCCGCGACCTGCCTGTAGGCGACCACGCATTGCACGGCGCTGTTCGGAGGCAGGTTGACGAAGCTCTCGATCACCGTGAAACCGCTGTCGGGAATCGCCGTATTGCTGAGGAAGTTGCCATCCCCCCACCATAGCGCGACGAGTGTCGCAGGCCCGGTCGTGGTCACGCTCCCGCTGGTCACACGCGGTCCCTGCGCGGGATAGTTCTGCACAACGCCCTGAAGGGCCGTTGCACCCCGGATTTCGATGAACGGCAAGGTCAACTCGCCCGCCCCCATGCCGTTTTTGACGATGCTGACCGTGTGGCCCGCTCCGCCACGCGCCGACAGCGCGACATAGGCCTTGATGTCGAACATACCGTCATAGCCGTTGTAGCCGACGGGCGGCCCAAGCGGGGCCCAGGAGTTGCCCTTGTTGTCCGTGGGCGGATTCGAATTCGAGGTGAATCCGGCATTGAAGACGACGAACGAGCTGCCGCTTGCTTGCGTGTCGATAGGCGAGGTGAGCGCCGGACTCGTGCCGCGCCCGTCCTCCTGGCCGAGCAACGTGTGGGAACCGAGTGACGCGGAACCCGCCTGCATCAGCGCCGGGGTGGGTGGAATGTTCGTCACATGCCTGATTTCGTTCACCGGCCGAAGCCAGTTGGCCGCAAACGCGTGCATGCGCGAATGCAAGCCCAGCGCGAACAAGGCGAGCAGCAGCGCCGGTATCGCCATCCACCGGCGACGCCCCGTCAACATGCGCATGGATCGATACATGTGATCGCTCCTTTCCGGCATGGATTGCACAAGCGCTTACCCCGTTCAGAGAACCCTGCCGACCAGTTCCAGGTAGACATTCAGGGCCTTGCACTTGAGTGCGGAAACATGCTCTTTTTCGTAGCGTTGCAGATACCAGTTTTTCCGAATGTTCCAGTTGAACTGGTCGAGGGTACTTTCTGCGATGGCAATGCTCGGCTCGGTGATCCTCGTGGCGTGCCACCAGCCGGCGGGCAGGAACAGCGTTTCGCCCTCGCCTATCGTTACTCGCGTGGGCGTGGCGTGGCTGAACTCCGGGAACGCCCGTGTATCGACATCGAACGGATCCGGAATCATCGACTTGTTTTCGTATTCGGGGTTCGGATACAGATAAGGCGTATCCCGGGGCGAAAACAGGATCGCGTCCTTGCCGCCGCATACTTGCGAGATGAATACGTGCAGATAGCTGTAGTCCCAATGCAGCTGTCTGAAGCCACTGCCCTTGGTCCCGATGAAGACCGCAATGATGCCGCGATCGATCCTCATTGAAAACGGCAAAAACCTGCTGGTCAGTCGATTGCCCCGGGCCAGCACAAGATCGCCCACGTCCGCCCAGAGCTCCGGGAATTGCTCGTCCAGTTTTACTTCCTTCAGGTACGGAGCAGGCCCGTCGCCACTGAACTGCTTCAACTGCTTGATGAAGTCGCCGACACGCCACGTTGCCTGGTCGAACGTGACCTGCTTTTGAGCGAACTGTGTTTCGAAATAGTCCAGATTCCATTTGCCTCGGGCAGGCCAATGGTCGATTGCATCCACGAGGATCACCGGCCTGGATTTCGCGACGTAGCGGGCCTGGAACTCCTCCCGGGTCAGGTTTGATCTGCGTTCGATCTCGATCGACATGGCACCTTGCCCTCGTCTGCGGCGATTCAGCGGCTGGCTGCCTGGCGTGGCCACGGACGCGCGCATGAGTCATGCATCTGCGCCGGCCTTGGACAAGCGCCACCCGCCGTTGGCTAAATCTCGCGACTGAAATAGAAACCAAAATAACGATCGAGCGAATGGCCCCGGTAGAACGGGATATGACAATGGCGGTCAGGATTTTCCCAACGATCGCGCAGCACGTATCCCTTCGCCTTCAACCCGTCGATGAAATCGCGTTCGGCGGTGACCCGGTACGCACAATAGGCCGTACCCATGTTCTGCACCGTGTAAAAGGATTCGCTTATGTGAATCGGCATCAGATTCACGATCAGGTGCGCGGGTGGCTTCCCTAGGTTGGCAAGCAGCTCGTCGAGCGTGTAGTCGAGGTACTGGAGGGATCCGGATGCAAGCAGAATATCCATTGCATTGGCGTCTTCGCGCTGGCCGGTGAAGGTCAAACGCCGCCGCGGGTCATGCTCCCTCGCCCACGCCTCGCCTGCCGCATTCACTGCAGGCACGTCGAGCACGCACCAGCGCAGCGCATCTGGATAGTGCAGATATCGCTGATAGGCGTAGTACGCGATGCCGATATGGCCGCCAAGATCGAAAACGGAGACGTGGCCCGCATCGAACAATTTGGACAGCCAGAAAATGACCGGGTAGTCGCTGATGTAGACACGTCGCGTACGTTCGCGGTACATCGCCGCAGCGGTCGCGTGGTCATAGCCAAGCGGCCGCGACGAGGGAGCGCTGGCCTGGGCTTCGACAAAGCTCGTGAACACACCGCGGTACAGATTGGTGATCGGCGTCTCACGCGTGAATCGCCGCTCATAGAGCGCAACCAGCGCATGGCGTATGCCAGGCAGTTCCGATGCGCGCCTGCCCACTCTGCGAATGGCCGATCCGATACGCAACGCGCCTGTCCCACTTCGCGATACCGAGGCGACCTTAGCAGCTGCGACCACGAGCGTACAGTCGCTGCACGGACCCGCCTTGCCACCGGGCCGGGCTTGTCTGGGGCCATCCGTAGCGGGACACTTGGCGCCTGCCTCACTCGGAGCTGGAGCCATGGACGCCGAGTTCACCGGAATCGTCGACGTCGACTGGGCCGCGTTCGATCCGTGGCACATCCAGGCAGTGCGCCATCGGCTGATGGAGCATCCTCTGCTGCAGCCGGACCTGCTTGTCGAGCTCGGCAAACGGCTCGAGAAGGATGGCCGCGTACGCACGCACAGCAGCGACGCGAAGGCCGGCACACCGTTCAACACGGCGCCGCGCCTGCATCCGAACCGCAAGTCGGCAGCCGATACCCTGCAGCAGATCCGCGACGCCAAGGCCTGGATGTCGCTACTCAACGTACAGACCGATCCGCTCTACCGGACCCTCGTCGATCAGGTTCTCGACGAACTGAAACCGCATATCGACCCCACCGACCCTGGCCTGTGCTACCGCGGCGGCTGGATCTTCATCACCTCTCCGAACACGATCACGCCCTTCCATTTCGACAAGGAGCACAACTTCATCCTGCAGGTACGCGGCCGCAAGACGCTGTACGTCTGGGACCATCGCGACACGGTCGCGGCGAGCGAGGAGGCGCGCAACCGCTTCCATGCGCACCACGAACGCGACCTGCTGGTCTGGAGCGACGCGCTGCGCGCACGTGCCCGCGTGTTCCACCTCGAACCCGGGCAGGGCGCCTACATGCCCTCAACCAGCCCCCACCTCGTCGAAAGCGGCGACGAGCCATCGATCACCATGAGCTTCACCTACTACACGGACGCCACGCGGCGCGACAGCGCGCTGCACGGCGCGCATGATTTATTGCGTCGCGTCGGCATCCCGCTTGCGCCGGTTGGCCACAGTCCCGCAATGGATGGCGCCGTGTACGCCGCGCATCGCTGCCTCACCGGCTCGCGGCTTGCGCTGCGCCGGATCGCCGGCAGGACGAACTATCCGGACAGCGCCCCCTATGCATTCGCCACCGTGTATTGAGCGCCCGCTGTTTGCGTCGCGCCGTGCGCAGCGGTGATCCGCCCGCATGGTCGACGCGCCCCGCGGTATGCACGAACACCGCCCGCAGTTCAGGTGTGGTGGAAATAGAACCCGAGGGAATGGCGCAGCGCACACTCTGGATGAAATGGCACGTCGACTGGATTTTCCAGGCAACGCCAGCAATCCTCGCACAGGTAGCCAAGCACGGCCAAGCTCGCAACAAACGCGGTGGCATTGTCGACCCGACACGGGCTGATCGAAAAACCGGTGTTGTGCAGCGTCACATACGACGCGCGGTCGGTCAGGGCCAGGCGGTTGATCAGGACGTGATGCGGCGGCTTGTCGAGCGCGCCGAGGATTTCGGCCAAGGATTCCTCGACGAACTGCAAACAACCGGCGGTGAACAAGATCCCGGCGTCATCGATGATTTCGATGCGATCGGTGAAGCGCAGTTCCTGTACCCCGTGTGCGTCGGCGAAAGCTTGGCCCTGCGCGACTACCTCGGGCAGGTCGCAAACTATCCAGCGCATACCGGGCGGCAGAGGCAGGCGATCGCGATACGCGTAATAGGAGACGCCGATACTGCCACCGAAATCAACCAGACCGCCGTGACCGATGGTAGGCAGCAGGCGAGTCAGCCAATACAGGATCGGATAGTCATGCGGCCGGAGCGTCAAATGATTTTGCAGGCGCTCCTCGTGGTCGACCACGTAGCGCGTATTCGCTCCGAATTTCTCCGCGTAGGCGCGTGCACTTTTGAAGGAGTCGAATACGCCCCAGTGCAAGTTCCTCCTGTGCGCATCAAAAAACAAACGCTGCCCACGGCGTTCCATCACGAAACGCGGAACCAGTGGCTTCAACAAATGCCTTGCCGTGTCATCCAGGGCAGTCAGCATGACGCCTCTGCGCACGACGGCGCTGCTTCTCATTCCATCTTGCGCGCACGAAAGCATGATCCAGTTGCAGCAAGGTTTCAAATGGCCGGAGGATTCCAGCTGCGCTCCTCGCCAGTCATGGCAAATCCGGCGAGTCGGTCTGCGTGCCCTGTCAAAATCGTGGATATGATGACAACGCGCATTTGCAAACGGAAACTGCGAGAATCCGGGCACAGTCTCACCAGTGCTATCGGTTGCGATGAGGGGCGATGCAGGCCGGAGGCGGGTCTGCAGCGGAGAACGGTCGTCTGAGGGAACGCCGCTCAGCTCGCATCCGAAAGGGCAGCGGCCATACGAATGATGATCCAGCATCAGTTCGGCCAATCGAACCAGGCGGCGTCCCCCGTGGCGCTGCTCGATGTGCTCGTGCGGGCAATGCGTGCGGATCGCGATGTCGCCGCACACGGCGTCTGTCTGCCAATCGATGCGGCGACGCTCGCCGCACTGCACGCACGTGCGGAACGCCTGGACATTCCGCTCGATCACCTTTGCTCGGCGGCACTGGCGCTCGTTGATTCTCGACTGACGGGCAATCCCGAGGTAATGATCGGCGCCGCATCGACGGCAGCGCCGAGCGTATTCACGATTGCAGCGGAGGCCGATGTCGACACCTGGCTGGGTGCGAACGCGGTCATCGCTCCAGTGTCCATTCCACCAGCAGCGGCGCCGTTGTTGATGCCGAGCACGATCGGCGTCTGGGCGGACAACGCAGCCACCGCCGAAGTCGCGTCCGCGTCCGCTTCGATCGCATGGTGGATCGACAGCGCCGGCCTGAATGCGCGGTTCCGCGCCCCCCTGTTGGACGAAGCCACGCGCAACCTGCTCGCCGGCGCACTGGGCAACGTACTGCGCGGATTCGCAACCGCGCACCACCTGGCGGACATATCGGCGCTCGACGCGGAAGAGTCGCGACGACTGCTGATCGACTGGAACGCAACCGCAGTCGCGCGCCGCGCTGGCGACACCGTGCACGGTCTGTTTGGTGCGATCGCACGGCAATACCCCGAACGCACTGCGCTCGTCGACGGGAACGCGCGCCTCGCCTATCGCGAACTCGATGCGCGCTCGGACCGCGTCGCCGCCGCGCTGATCGCGGCCGGCATCGCGCCGGGCACACCGGTCGCGGTGCTGCTCGATCGTTCGATTGCGGCGATCATCGCGGTGATCGGTATCCTCAAAGCCGGTGCCGCGTACCTGCCACTCGATCACACGCACCCGCCGGAACGGCTCGCTTTCGCAATCAGCGATGCGCGTGCCCCGCTCGTGATAGTGCAGCACGACCATGTGCCAAAGCTGGCTGATTGTGGCGCACGCGCCGTTGCGATCGAGGATCTCGAAGCCAACCCGACCGGCTTCGCCGCGCCCGCGCTCGATGGCAGCGCGCTGGCCTACGTCATGTACACGTCCGGTTCGACCGGCACACCGAAGGGCGTCGAGATCACGCACCGTTCGATCATCCGCCTCGTACGCGAAGTCGACTACGTCGCGTTCGGCGATGCGCCGTGCGTGCTGCATGCGGCGCCGCTCGGTTTCGACGCCTCGACGCTGGAGATCTGGGGCGCGCTACTGAATGGCGGCACGGTCGTGATCCATGCAGAGCGTATCCCGACCGGCCGCGGCTTGGCGCAAACCATCGCGCGCCATGGCGTGCGTATCGCTTGGCTGACCGGAGCCCTGTTCAACGCGATCGTCGACGAGGATCCGCGCCATCTCGCCGGTCTCGATCAGTTGTTGATCGGCGGCGAGGCGCTGTCGGTGCCGCACGTGCGCAAGGCGCTGGCAGCATTGCCCGACACCGCGATCATCAACGGCTACGGTCCGACCGAGTGCACCACGTTCGCGGCGACCTATCGGATCCCGCGCGATCTTCCGGCCGATACGCGCACGATCCCGATCGGTAAACCCATCGCCGACACCACGCTGTACGTGCTCAATGCGCGCGGCGAACCGCTGCCAACCGGCGTGATCGGCGAACTGCACATCGGTGGCGCGGGCGTCGCCCGCGGCTATCTCAACCGCCCGGAACTCACCGCCGAGCGCTTTATTGCGGATCCCTTCGGTGTACCCGGTGCGCGGCTTTACCGCACCGGCGACAGGGTGCGCTGGCAATCCACCGGCGTGGTCGAATTCGTCGGCCGCGCCGATGGTCAGATCAAGATCCGTGGCTACCGCATCGAGACCGGCGAGATCGAGGCCGCGTTGAAGAACCATCCAGCGGTGCGTGCGGTCGCCGTGATCGCGCGCGAGGACCGCCCGGGTTGCAAACGCCTGGTCGCCTACTATGTCGAGGATGCACCGGTTGCAGCGGCGGCGCTGCGCGCGGCGCTGACGCGGGTGCTGCCGGAGTTCATGGTGCCGGCGTTGTACGTGCGCCTCGATGCGTTGCCGGTGACCGAAAACGGCAAGTTGGACCGCCACGCGCTGCCGGTGCCGGATACGCAGCGGCCCGAATTGGCGGTCGCCTACGCGGCGCCACGCGATGCGACCGAAGCGCGCGTCTGCACGTTGTTTGCCGATCTGGTCGGCATTGATCGCGCCGGCCGCGACGACAATTTTTTCGACCTCGGTGGCGACTCGCTGCTCGCGGTAAAGACAGTCACCGCACTGAATGCGGGCCACGTGACGCTGTCGATCACCGACTTCTTTCGCGCGCCAACCCCGATCGGCATCGCGGCGCTCATGGAGTGCGGCGCCGACCGCACGATCCCCGCCGAACGACTGGTGCGGCGCGAGCGCGCTGACACGGCCGAACCGATTGCGATCATCGCAATGGCTGGCCGTTTTCCTGGCGCCGCCGACGTCGAGACGTTCTGGCGCAACCTCTGCGACGGCGAGGAATCGATCACGTTCTTCACGCCCGAGCAGATCGACCCCGGCGTGCCGCGCAAGCTGCGCGACGATCCGGCCTACATCCGCGCGCGCGGCGTGCTCGACAACGTCGAGGACTTCGATGCCGCGTTCTTCGGCATCGCGCCGCGCGAAGCCGATCTCATGGATCCGCAGCAGCGGATCTTCCTCGAACTGTGCTGGGAATGCATCGAGCGCGCGGGCCACGTGCCGGACGAGCACGCGGCACCCGTCGGCGTGTTCGCCGGCATGTACAACGCGACCTACTGGCAGCGCCATGTCAGCCGGCATCCGGAACTCGTCGAGAAGCTCGGCGAATTCCAGGTCATGCTCGGCAACGAGAAGGACTACATCGCGACGCGCGTCGCGCACAAGTTGAATCTGACCGGCCCGGCGATCAGCGTGCACACCGCGTGCTCGACTTCGCTGGTCGCGATCTGCCAGGCCGCCGACGCATTGCGCACGGGCCAGTGCGCGATGGCGCTGGCCGGCGGCGCTTCGCTGACCTGTCCGCCACGCAGCGGTTATCTGTACCAGGACGGCGCGATGCTGTCGCCGGACGGGCATACGCGCACGTTCGCCGCGGACGCGCAGGGCACGCTGTTCAGTGACGGCGCCGCGGTCGTGCTGCTGAAGCGCCTCGCCGACGCGCTCGCCGATGGCGACCCGGTCTACGCGGTGATCCGAGGCGGCGCGGTCAACAACGACGGTGGCGTCAAGGCGAGCTTCACCGCACCGAGCAGTGCCGGCCAAGCCGCGGTGATCGCGATGGCGCTCGATGCGGCCAGCGTCGACGCACGCTCGATTTCGTACGTCGAAGCGCATGGCACCGCGACACCGCTCGGCGACCCGATCGAGATCGAGGGCCTGACCACGGCGTTCCGGCGCAGCACGGACGCGACCGGCTACTGCGCGATCGGCTCGCTGAAGAGCAACGTCGGCCACCTCGTCATCGCGGCCGGCGCCGCCGGCGTGATCAAGACCGCGTTCGCGCTGGCCGAGCGCCGGTTGCCGCCGACACTGCACGTCGGCGCGACCAACCCGGTGATCGATTTCGCGCACTCGCCATTCGTGGTCAACCGCGAACTGCGCGAGTGGCGCGACGACGCCGGACCGCTGCGCGCCGGGGTCAGTTCGTTCGGTGTCGGTGGCACCAACGCGCACGTGATCCTCGAACAGGCGCCGCCGCGCGCGGCCTCCGATCCCGCCGAGGGTCCGTGCCTGCTGCCGCTGTCCGCGCGCACGCCGCAGGCACTCGCGGCCGCGGCGCAACGGCTCGGCGCGCACCTCGCCGCGGAACCGGGCATCAATCTCGCCGACGTCGCGTATACGCTCGCGCACGGACGCAAGGCATTCGCGCAACGCGGCGCGATCGTCGCTGACGACGTGGAAGACGCGATCCGCCAGCTCGGCGACGCCGGCTCGGCGCTGCGTGCGACCGAGGCGCAGGCAACCGGCATCGTGTTCATGTTCCCCGGCCAAGGCGCACAGTACGCCGGCATGGGGCGCGCGCTGCACGCGCGCGAACCGGCGTTCCGCGACGCGCTCGATGCCTGTGCGGAAATTCTCGCCGGCGAGCTCGGCTTCGACCTGCGCGAGCGTCTGTTTGCCGACGACGCCGACGTCTTGCGCGAGACCGCACTGACCCAGCCGGCCACATTTGCGATCGAGTATGCATTGGCGCAATTGTGGATCAGCGCCGGCATTCGCCCGGTCGCGTTGGTCGGTCACAGTATCGGCGAGTTCGTTGCTGCGGCACTGGCCGGCGTCATGCGCCTCGACGATGCCTTGCATCTGATGGCGCGGCGCGGCCGCCTGATGCAGGCTCAACCCACCGGCGCGATGCTGTCGGTGCGGCTCGGTGCCGAGCAGCTGGCCGCGCGTCTGCCGGCGTCATTGGCACTCGCCGCCGAGAATGCGCCCAACGCCTGCGTCGTCTCCGGCGAGATTGCCGACATCGAGACCCTGCGCGTCGCGCTCGCGGCCGACGGCGTCGCATGCCGACCGCTGCACACCTCGCACGCGTTCCACTCGGCGATGATGGACCCGGTATTGGCGCCGTTCCGCGCCGAGGTCGCGCGCATCGCGCTGACCGCCCCAACCATCGCGATTGCCTCGACGCGGACCGGCGCGTGGCTCACCGCGGCCGAGGCGACGTCGACCGACTACTGGACACGGCACCTGCGCGACTGCGTGCGTTTTGCGCCTGCACTGGCGACCGTGCTCGAAGACCACAAGGACGCGATCGTGCTCGAAGTCGGACCGCGCACGACGCTTTCCATGCTGGCGCGCCAGCAGGCGTTGCGCCCACGTGCCGCGATCGCATCGCTGGCGGACACGCCAGAACGCGAATATCGCGCGTGGCTCGGCGCTGCCGGTCAGCTTTGGTGTGCCGGAGCGCCGGTTGATTTCAGCCTGCTCGATCGACGCACACGCAAGCGGCGCGTACGACTGCCGACCTATCCGTTCGAGCGCAAACGCCACTGGGTCGACGCATCGCCGGTCGCGAACGTCGAATCACCTGTGGCCGTGACTACGGCGAGATCGGTAATCTCCATCCCGCCTATGACGATACCGGAGACAGTCGTGGCCACGGCATCACCCGTTGTACCCAGCGCCGCCGACCGCCGGCCGCGAGTGCTCGCCCGGATCAAGGAACAGATCGAGGACGTCTCCGGCATCGAAGTCGACGACGCCGATCCGGATGCGAACTTCATCGAGCTCGGCCTCGACTCGCTGGCGCTCACCCAGCTCGCGCTGCAGCTCTCGAAATCATTCGGCATCAAGCTCACGTTCCGCCAGTTGATGGAAGACCTGTCTTCCCTGGAGCGTCTCGTCATGCATATCGATCACGAATTGCCGCCCGATGCCGCTCCTTCCGCGCCGACAGCACTTACTCCACTGCAAGGAATACCAATCGCGGCGTCGCCACTGGCGGCCACCGGCACCCTGCCGAGTGGTTTCATGCAACAGGTGATCCAGCAACAGATGCTGCTCATGCAGCAACAGCTGGCGCTGCTCGGTGGCGCGGAGCTGGCGAGCGCATCGCCGCTTGCCGCGGCCATGCCGATGCCAGCCGCAACCCTCGCGCCAACGGTCGCAGCCGGCACTGCCGCCGTGCAGGACGAGGAGGCCGCGCTCGAACACACGCACTACGACGTGAAGAAAGCCTTTGGCGCGATCGCGCGCATCCATTCGACCCATACCGAAATCAGCCAACGCCAGCGCGCGCGTCTCGATGCATTCATGCGCCGCTACATCTCGCGCACCCAGAAATCGAAGGACTACACCAGCAAACACCGGCCGCATCTGGCCGATCCACGCGTAGTCAACGGCTTCCGCCCGCTGCTCAAGGAAATCATCTACCAGATCGTGATCGAACGTTCCAAGGGCGGACGCCTGTGGGATTTGGACGGCAACGAGTACATCGACGCATTGAACGGCTTCGGCATGAACCTGTTCGGCTGGCAGCCCGACTTCGTGCTCGATGCCGTGCGCCGCCAGCTCGATCAGGGTTATGAGATCGGCCCGCAGCATCCGCTGGCCGGCGAAGTCGCCCAGCTGATCTGCGAGCTCACCGGCATCGATCGCGCCGGCCTCTGCAATACCGGCTCCGAAGCGGTGATGGGCGCGATGCGCATCGCGCGCACGGTGACCGGGCGCAACACGCTGGTGATCTTCACCGGCTCCTACCACGGCATCTTCGACGAAGTGATCGTGCGCGGCACGCAAGAAACTGCGCTCGGTGCCGGCCGCGCCGGGCATCCTGCGCAAGACCGGCGGAGAACGTGCTGGTGCTCGACTACGGCACGCCGGAATCGCTGCGCGATCATCCGCGAACGCGCGCACGAGCTCGCCGCGGTGCTGGTCGAACCGGTGCAGAGCCGGCGTCCGGATTTGCAGCCGCGCGAATTCCTGCACGAGCTGCGCACAGTCACCCGCGAGGCGGGCGCGCTGCTGATCTTCGACGAAGTGATCACCGGCTTCCGCGTCGCATCCAGGCGGCGCGCAGGCGTGCTGCGGCGTGCGCGCCGACCTCGCCGACCTACGGCAAGATCATCGGCGGCGGCCTGCCGATCGGCGTCGATTGCCGGCAAGCGCGAGCTACATGGACGCGCTCGATGGCGGCGAGTGGCAGTTCGGCGACGACTCGTATCCCGAGCGTCGGCGTCACCTATTTCGCCGGCACCTTCGTGCGTCATCCGCTCGCGCTGGCCGCGGCCAGGGCCGTGCTGGAACATCTCAAGGGGCAGGGCCTGCGCTGCAGGAGCGTCTCAATGCGCGCACCGCGACGATGGCGGACGAGATGAATGCGCATTGCGCCGCAGTCGGTGCGCCCATCGCAATCACCCACTTCTCGTCGGTGTGGCGGATCAACTTTGTTGAAGAGCATCCGCTGCAGGATTTGCTGTTCGCGATGATGCGCAGCCGCGGTATCCACATCCTCGACAACTTCCCGTGTTTCTTCACGACCGCGCACAGCGACGCCGATTTTTCCGCCATCGTGCAGGCGTTCAAGGAGTCGGTCGCGGAGCTGCAGGAAGACGAATTCCTGCCACGCCGGGATAGCGCCGGACGTCGTGCGTTCGATGCCGCGAAACCGCCGCTGCCCGGCGCGCGGCTCGGCAAGGACGCCGACGGCAATCCGGCCTGGTTCGTGCCGAACTTGGATGCACCCGGCAAGTACCGGAAGATCGACGCATGAATTCGGACGACCACGGCCGCACGTCGACCGCAGTGGATTACGATCCATTCGCGGATGCGCCGTTGGCGCGCGTGGTGCCGTCCACCGAATCGCAACGCGAAATCTGGCTGGCCGCAAAACTCGAAGCCGAAGCGTCGCTGGCCTACAACGAATCGGTGTCGCTGCGGCTGCATGGGTCACTGGATACCCATGCGTTGGATGCAGCGCTGCAGTCGCTGGTGAACCGCCATGAGGCCTTGCGCGCGACCTTGAGCGCGGACGGCGAGGACTTCTGCATCGCCGAACACGTCGATCTGACGCTTGTACGGCGCGATCTGTCCACGCTCGCTCCGGCGGCGCGCGACGCCGAAATCGCCGCAACGCTGCGGCGCGTCGTCGAAACGCCGTTCGACCTGGAGAAAGGTCCGCTGCTGGTTGCCGAGCTGCTGCGCATCGGTACGGAAGAGCACCTGCTGGTATTGAACACGCACCACATCGTCTGCGACGGCTGGTCGTTCGGTGTGATCGCTCGCGAACTCGCCACCTGCTACACCGCTGCGGTCGCCGGGGCCGCGCCGGCGCTGGCACCGGCAGACTCGTTCGCCGAGTTCGCGCTCGCCGAGACTGCGCGCAAGGGGAGCGACGCGCAGCGCGCCGACGAGGCGTACTGGCTGGCGCGCTTCGCCAGCGTGCCGCCACCCCTCGAACTGCCACTCGACCGCGCGCGGTCACGTCGACGCACATTCGCCTCGCGACGCGAGGACCGAACCCTCGATGCCGACCTCGTCGGTGCGATCCGCAAAGCCGGCGCGAAGCGCAGCGCGAGTCTGTACGCGACCCTGCTCACCGCGTTCGGCGTGTTGCTGCAGCGTTTGTCCGGCGACGACGACCTCGTGATCGGCATCCCGGCCGCGGGCCAGGCGGCCGATGGCCATCACGCCCTGGTCGGCCACGCCGTCAACGTGCTGCCGCTGCGCGCGAGGATCGACGCCAGCGAGCCGTTCGCCAACGTGCTCGACCGCGTACGCAGCGACCTGCTGGATGCGTTCGAGCACCAGCAGTACACCTTTGGAACATTGCTCAAGCGCCTCGCACTGCCACGCGATCCGGCGCAGTTGCCGCTGCTCGGCGTGCTGTTCAATCTTGACCAGGCGCTCGATGCGGACAGCCTCGCGTTTGCGGGCTTGCGCTGCGAGTTCGCCGGCGTGCCGCGCAGCTTCGAGAACTTCGAACTGTTCATCAATGCGGTGCAGGTCGACGGCGCACTGCGCCTCGAATGCCAGTACAATAGCGACCTGTTCGATGCGGTAACGGTCGCGCGCTGGCTCGATGCCTACGCAACGTTGCTGGCGGCGATCGCAGCCGATCCGCTGCAGGCCGTTGCCGCACTGCCGCTGGTGTCGGAATTCGAGGCCACTGCGTTGCACGCATTGCAACCGGGGCCAACCCCGTTTGCGCGCGATCAGCGCATCGAGGCGCTGGTCTTCGCACAAGCCTCGCGTACGCCCGATCGCAGCGCCCTGCGCTGCGGCGAGGTTTGCTGGACCTATGCGCAACTGATGTCCCGTGCACGCCAGATCGCGGCGGCGCTGCGAGCGCGCGGCATCGGCGACAACGCCTTGGTCGGCATCGCCCTCGAGCGCGGGCCGGACATGCTCGCCGCGACGCTCGGCGTGCTGCACGCCGGCGCCGGCTATGTTCCGCTTGATCCCGCGTTTCCACGCGAGCGGCTCGCCTTCATGGCCGCGGATGCCAAGCTCGCGCTGCTGCTCACGCAGACCGCGTTGCTCGGCACGATCGACTGGCCGCAGGAGCGGACGCTCGTCCTCGACGCCGCCGGCACGTTCGCCAGTGTGACCGGCGCCGGCGCAGCGCAACCGGCCGGCGGTGCCGACGCGGTGGCCTACGTGATCTACACCTCCGGCTCGACTGGCAAGCCGAAGGGCGTGCGCGTGCCGCATCGCTGTGTCGTGAATTTCCTGACCAGCATGCGCCGTGAACCCGGTCTCGCCGACGGCGATCGGTTGCTCGCGGTGACGACCTTGTCGTTCGACATCGCCGTGCTCGAGCTGTTCCTGCCGCTCAGCGTCGGCGCCGAGGTGATCCTCGCCTCGCACGCCGAATCCAGTGACGGTCGCGCGCTCGCCGAACTCATCGAGCGCCACGCGGCGACCGTCATGCAGGGGACACCGTCCACCTGGCGCCTCCTGCTCGAAGCGGATTGGCCGGGACGCGCGGACTTCAAGGCGCTCTGCGGCGGCGAGGCCTTGCCGGTCGATCTGGCGCAGGCGCTGCAGGCACGCTGCGGCGAGGTGTGGAACCTGTACGGCCCGACCGAAACCACGGTCTGGTCGACCTGCTGGCGCGTCGAACATCCGGAACGCGGCATCGTGATCGGTCGGCCGATCGCCAACACAACGGTGTGGATCCTCGATGCCGCGTGCGCGCCGTGTCCAATCGGCGTGCCCGGCGAAATCGCGATCGGCGGCGAGGGCGTCACGCTCGGCTACATCGACCGTCCGGAACTGAGCATCGACCGCTTCATCGCCGATCCGTTCGCGAGCGCGCCCGGCGCGCGGCTGTATCGCACCGGCGACCGCGGTCGCTGGCGCAACGACGGCATGATCGAGCACCTCGGCCGCCTGGATTTCCAGGTGAAACTCCGCGGCTTCCGCATCGAGCTCGGCGAAGTCGAGGCGAACCTGATGGACCATCCGGCGATCGCACGTGCGATCGCGCTGGTGCGCGAGGATCGCCCCGGCGACCAGCGCCTGATCGCCTACCTGACCATGCGCGTCGGTGCCTCGGTCGATGCGACGGCGCTGCGTGCACACCTGCGCGCGACGCTGCCCGACTACATGCTTCCGCAGCACTACGTCATGCTCGATGCAATCCCGCTGCTGGCGAATGGCAAGATCAATCGCAAGGCGTTGCCGGCACCCTTCGCGCAGGCCGATGCAGAGAGCCGTGCTCATGTCGCGCCGCGCAACGAAGTCGAGCAACGCATCGCCGCCGCGATGGAAGCAACGCTGGCCTTGCCTGGCATCGGCATCCACGATGACTTCTTCGCGCTCGGCGGCCATTCGCTGTTGGCCGCCCAGCTCACCGCCCGGCTGTCGCGCGATTTCGACGTCCCACTGTCGCTGCGCACCCTGTTCGACACGCCGAGCATCGCCGGCCTTGCCAAGACGATCGCGGCCCACCGTACAACCGGCGCCACGCGGGTTATCGAGCGGCGCGCCGACCAGCATCGCGCGCCGTTGTCGCTGCTGCAAAAGCGGCTGTGGTTGTTCGAGCAGATGAACCCGGGCAGCGTCGTCTACAACACGCCGTCCGCGCACCGGCTGCGCGGCGCGCTCGATGAGGTCGCATTCGAGCGTGCGTTCCGGGCAATGGTGCAGCGCCAGCCGGTGCTGCGCACATCGATCGACAACGACGATGGCGATCTCGTGCAGTGCATCCATGACGAGTTCGCACTCGATCTGTTCCCGGCCGAAGACCTATCCGAACTTGCGGATGCGGCGCGCGAGGCCAGGTTGATGCAGCGCCTTGAGGAACTGACCAATCGCCCGTTCGACCTCGCGACCGCGCCGCTGTTCCGCGTACGCATGTTCCGCCTCGCACCCGAGGAACACGTGCTGTTCTTCATGCCCCACCACATCGTCTGGGACGGCTGGTCGTTCGATCTCTTCTACGACGAATTTGCAGCACTCTATGGCGCATTTTGCGATGGGCGCGAGGCATCGTTGCCGGCGTTGCCGGTGTCCTACGGCGACTTCGCGGCGTGGCACACGCAATGGCTCCAGGGCGAGGAGTACGCCACACAGGTGCGCAACCGGTTTGCTTTCTGGCGCGACCGCTTCGAGGCAAATGGTGCGTTGCGCGCGCTACCGACCGACACGCCGCGACGCGACGGCGAAGCATCGCTGGGTGGTCAGACGCAATGGCTCACGGTGCCGAAGGCGCTGACCGAGGCAACCCGCGAATTCGCGCGTCGCCACGATGCGACGCTGTATGTCGTCCTGCTCGCGGCCTATGCCGCGCTGCTGCAGCGCATGAGCGGCGCGACCCATTTGACCATCGGCACACCGGTCCGCGTGCGCAGTTCGATCGAGGTCGAGCAGGTCATGGGCCTGTTCACCAATCTGCTGCCGCTGCCGATCGACATCGATCCGTCGATGCGGGTCGCCGAGCTCGTCACGGGCGTCAAGCAGGCCGTGCTTGACGGCTTTGCAAGTCCGGACGTGCAGATGGAAGACCTCATGCGCGAGCCCGGCATGCGCGAAGTCGCCGCAGACACCCTGCTCTATCAGGCGCAATTCTCGTTCCAGGATGCGCGCCAGCGCATCCGCGAATGGGGCGGACTGCACCAGCAACAGGTCCCGCTATTCCAGCGCGGCGTTGCCGACGATCTCGCCCTCTGGTTTCTTGATCATGGCGACGGCCTGATTGGCGGCGTCTTGTACAGGACCGATCTGTTCCATGACGAAAGCATGCGCGTACTGGCGCAATGCTATGTGGAACTGCTCGAGCGGATCATCGCCGATCCCCAACAGTCGATCGCCACGCTGATCCGCATCACGCACAGCGAACTCGACCAGTTGCGGCACTGGAATGCCACCGACGGCGTCGCCGTCGCGCCTCGGGGCATCCACGAGGCGTTCGCAATCCAGGCCGCACGCGCGCCCACGCGCACCGCCTTGCGCCTCGGCAGTTGGGAGACGAACTATGCCGAGATCGATCAGCGTGCGAACCGCATCACTGCCTGCCTTCAGGCCCGCGGCGTCCAGTCGGGCAGCGTCATCGCGCTGGTGCGGGAGCACAGCGCGGACCGGCTCGCTGCGATATTCGCGATCTTGAGGCTCGGCGCGATCTGTGTGCTGCTCGACCCGGCAGATTCAGCCGAACACCTGCACGACCTTCTCGCCGACTCGGAGGCCACGGTTCTGGTCGGCCAATCCGCACTCGAAACCGCGCTCGGCTGGCCGCGCGCGCGCGCGCTGTGGTTCGATCTCGACGCTACCGAACTCCTCGCGGCAACGGGCGAGCACCCGCACGTGGCGCCGCCAGGCGATCCCGAAGCGATCGCGTTCGTCGTCTACGAGGGCGACACCTCAGAGGTAGCCCGAGGCATTGGCCTTACCCATGCCGGCGTTGCCAATGTGCTGGATCATCTGCGCTTGCAACCCGGGATAAGTGACGGCGACACCTTGCTGGCGACCGCCGCGCCCGCGACAGCCTGGTCGATCATCGAATGCCTGCTTGCCGCGAGCACCGGCGCCGAGCTGATCCAGGCCAGCCACAATGAGGCCGCGAGCGGCGAATCCCTCGCCCACTTGCTGATCGATGCGACCCTGATGTTTGCACCTGCGGCAGCATGGCGCACGCTCCTGACGACAGGCTGGAGCGGCAACGCGCAGCTCAAGGCCGTCTGCACCGGCGCCGCGCCAGACCTGGATCTGGCTGTCGCACTCGATGAACGTTGTGCCGAGCTGTGGACGGTCTTCGGTGCCACGCCGGCGACCGTCGTGTCGAGCTGCGGGCGGATCGATGCGGCGATCCAAGGCGTGCACGCCGGTCGGCCGATCGGCCACACCAGTGTCTGGGCACTCGACACCGGACGACACCCGTGTCCGCCCGGCACGTTCGGCACGCTATACGTCGGCGGCCTTGGCATAGCCCGCGCGCACGGCCGCCGCGCCATGGCCAGCGATGACGCGCGGAAGACGCATCCACTGACGGGCGCGTGCCTGCTCGACAGCGGGCAACGCGGCCGCTGGCGGGTCGACGGCAACATCGAGGTACTCGCTTCCGACGCCATCGCAACAAAGGCATCGACCAAGGCTCCCCATGAGCCGGGCCTGACGGGTTCGGATGACGAACCGTACAATGCCGCCGAGCAATGGCTGGCCGGGCTGTGGCGGGAACTGCTCGGGGTACCGCACGTGGGGGCGCTGGACAATTTCTTCGACCTCGGCGGCCATTCGTTGCTTGCGATGTCGATGGTCGCTCGCGTCGAGAAGCAGACCCGCGTGCGCCTGAACATCCTGCGGGTCGCGGGCGGGTCGCTGCGTGCGCTCGCGGCCGAGCTGCCGGAAGATCCGGCGGCAGTCGTCGCCGCGCCGACACTCGGCCAGCGCATGCGCAACCTGTTCGGACTGGGGCAACGCGAATGAATCCAGCAGCGCAGCCGCTACTGCTAGACGCGGATGGTCGGCGACTTTTTTCTATCCTGCATTCGCCGCAAGGACGCGCACGTGCCGGCGTGTTGATGTGCGCCCCGATCCTGCACGAATACGTGCGCAGCTACCGTCTGTTCGCGCTGCTCGGCGATGCGCTCGCGAACCACGGCATGGCTGTGCTGC
Source organism: uncultured Gammaproteobacteria bacterium (assembly GCA_963720445.1). Classification (GTDB taxonomy): domain Bacteria; phylum Pseudomonadota; class Gammaproteobacteria; order Xanthomonadales; family Rhodanobacteraceae; genus Dokdonella_A. Next base: position 1,934,590 of record CAVRFO010000002.1, on the reverse strand, counting down.
GTTTCGACTACTACGGCACCGGCGACTCGGGTGGCGTTGATGCGGATTTCAATCTCGCCGACGCGACCACCGATGCCGCACGCGCGCTGGAGACCTTGCGCAGCCACATCGGCAATGCACCGGCAATCGTGCTCGGTATCCGCGGCGGCGCGTTCCCGGCCGCGCGTGTCGCGGCACACGCGCAGGCGCTCTGGCTGTGGCAACCGGTCCGCAACGGCCGCACCTACCTGGACGAGCTTCAGCGGCGGGACGACGATGAGCGGCGCTCCAGCTATAGATACTCACGAAGATTCGAGGCGCGACAGATCGATTACGCCGGCAGCCTGATGGGCTTCCCGTGCAGCGAAAGACTGACCGCGAGCCTGCAAGACGCGCCCGATCCGCTGTCGGGGCCTCTGCGGATCCCGACGGTTGTGTGCGACCATGCTGCCGCAGCAACGGCACCGCTGAACGTGACCACGCTGGAGCTGGCCCCCGCACTGACCCAGTGGGCCGGTCAGGTCGAGATGCAATACCAACCGGCGCGACCGGTGCAGGAAGTCGCTGGCCGTCTGGCCGTCTTGTTGGACACCTACTGAACATGGAAGAGGTTCTCGATCTGGGCAACGGACTGTTCGGCATCCTGGCCCTGCCCGCAGACGCGAAGCAGCGCCGCACCGCACTGATCCTGTTCAATGCCGGCTTCACGCACCGGGCTGGCCCTTTTCGCTTGTACACGCGTCTCGCACGAACGCTGGCCGCCGCCGGCTATCCGGTATTGCGTTTCGATCTGCCCGGGGTCGGCGATGCATTGGCCCTCGCCACGCTCCCACCCGCGCACACGGCATCGCGCATCCTGGACCGCATGCAGTCACGCACGAATTGCAACCGCTTTGTGGTCGGTGGCGTGTGCAGCGCGGCGGATTTGGGCTGGCAGGTTGCGCTGAACGAGCAACGCGTGAGCGGGATCTTCATGCTCGACGGATTGGCCCGCAAAGGCCTATGGCACATCATTGGCCGACTCCAGCGGCTCGCGCGCCAACCGCTGCCGCGCTGGCTGGCCGCCCTGCGCCGACGCCTGCGCCTGCGACCGTCACGTCCAGCCAGCGTGACCTCCGAAGAGGTACGCGATTGGCCGGCGCCCGGCACCGAGCGCACCCAAATGGCGAGCCTGCTCGCGCGCGAGGTGGAGATCTTCGCGCTCTATACCGGCGGCGCTGCGCACTTCGTGCACCCACGCCAATTCCACGCAACTTACGGAACGGCAGCCGCGTCCCCGCGCGTGCGGTTCGCATACTGGGAGCACTGCGATCACGTGTTCTATGCCGAGCCCGATCGCCAGCGCCTCATCACTGATCTGGCCGACTGGATGCAGGCGCGCTTTCCGGACTGGGCTGAGAACCCGTCAGCCTCCGGGAGCCCACGCGAGGCATGACGCTGCACGACGCGCATCAACCATGTGGCCTGAGAAGTGCCCGGCATGCCCCCTGTGTCACCGCCGTATCCCAATCGATCAGCCCCGCGGCATGGACCATGCGCCGCGCGGGAGAGAAATCGGCGTCAAAGATGTCTTTGCCCGATTCGATCCCGTCGAAACTTATTCCCGCCATCCCCAGCACGGACGGGAACATCTCCGTCGTGATCAGGCGTTTCCCGGCATTCGCCTGCGCCCTTGCCGCGCGGGAGGGGAAATCGGATCGATAGCGGTCGGACAACCAGACAAAGGCGGCCACCGGATACTGATAGTAGTCATACCCGCCATGTCCGGTTTCACCGCAATCCCCATCGAACAGATCCTCGCCGTGATCGGCGGTGTACATCAATCCCGTATCCGCTCCGGTCGCCATCAGGTCGGCAATGATGTCGCCGAGCACCTGATCGGTATACAGGACGGAATTGTCATAGGAATTGTTGACCTCAACCTTCAAGTTCCGGTCGTGGTCATCCGGATTCTCTTCCGGACGATCGCTCAGTGACGGCTTGAAAACATTGAACTCGATCGGATAGCGGCGCTGGTACGAATCGTGGCTACCCAGCAGATGGATGACGAAAAATTGTTTGGGCTCATTTTTTTCCAGACGATCACGCAACAAGGGCAGCAACGCGCCATCGTAGGTGCCCCTGCCGAACCCCGAATTGTTTGACGGATTCACGAAAACCCACTCATCGGCTTGTCTCGCCAATCTCGTCACGGCATTCTCCGCTTCGCCGAAAGAGGGCTGGTTGGAAAGCCAATACGTCCGGAATCCAGCCTCCTTGTATGCCCGGATCGTATTCAGGATTGTCGGCCGCCTTGGATCGGAGTCATCGGAATCGGCGGTGAGGATCGTCGGAACGGCGTGCGTCGTCAGGGTCCACGGCGATACCATGTCCGGAATTGCCACCACCCCGGGCAATGCGGCCAGCCTGGGTGTCGTTTCCCGCTGATAGCCGAGGATGCCCATTCGGTCGCGTCGCCCGGTCTCCCCGATTACAAGGACATACACTTCTCGCGTGGCGACAGCTTTCGTTTCAACGGCGCCCATCGTCGAATTCTTCATCCGCTTCAAATAGCCGGATATTTCCGCTTCCTGTTTTATGTATTCCGCAACCGAGAAAGCGCGCCCGAACGGAAATATCCCCTTCATTTTCAGCGGCACCCTGTCGACGAACGTCTCCAGCATCGCGTTGCCCGCGGGTATCTCTTTCGAACCGGCTCCATCCCTGTCGATGGACCAGACAATGGCGATCGTAAAAAAGGCCATGCACAGGAGCGCAATACGCGCAGGCCACTTCAACAGCGACGCCCACGCAATCGGACGCAAGCGGCCGCCACTCCAAACGCCAAGCCACCAGGCCAAAATGGAAATTACGGCAAACCCGACGACCTCGAGCTCGCGTCCGCGCGCGTAATCGGCGATCTCCATCCAGAGCGAACCCGTGATGTCCTCCACGATCGACGGAACTATGTTTGTAGTGGGAGGTTCCCGGTATGTCGTTGTATAGAACAGATCAAACGGCAGGAGTATCAAGAAAATCGGGAGCGACCACAGGCAAGCCCGTCTTACCGTCCGGAACGCGAGCAGCCACGCGGCCATCAGGCCAAAGGAAATCAGCAGCTTCGCCTTGTTCGCGGGCAGCGGTATGTAAATGGCCGTCAATATGTTCGGGGACAGCCATACAAGGCAGTAGACCATCAATCCGGCAAGCGGAAGCCAGCGTGACAGCCCGTTTGTGGCGGTCGGCGCAGCTCTCTTTTTCGTATCGATCGCAATATCGCTTTCCATGTCCGCCCTGCCTGCCTGTCGCCAGAGAGGAACCACATCCTCGGCATCGATCCGCTGCAGCCTGTCAAGCTGAACCCGGGGCGCAAGCGACGCGCATTCGACCCGCTGAGCCACCGCGTTTCCGTGCGGCGGCGAACCATTCTGGACTCAGCTCCCTGCCTGTGGAACGGCATTTGCGCGCACGGCGTGTCGACGCAGCCGCAGGAACGGTCGCTCGATGACGAAATACGACGCTAGCGCCGCCGCGAAGGCGAGCAGGAGATTCAGTGGAAACGTTGTCGCGGGTGCATCCAAATAACGGTTCAGGAAAGGTTGCTGCCACAAATACAACGAATAGCTGAGCGTGCCGATGAATATGACCGGGCGCAGATTCAGCAACCTCCCGCTCCAGGTTGCCGTGCGTCGGGTACTCGCCTCGACGAGGACGGCCATCAGCAGAAGCATCCACGGCCATGCCAGGAGATCGACCACCGTGTATCCGCGCTGTCGATTAACGATCACGATCAATGGAAGAAGGAGCATGAGCCAGCGGCTGGCGGTGAAGCGCAAATAGGCCGGTTGCGTCAACAGCCATGGGCGCAGCAGCGCTATTGCGCAGCCAATCGCAATGCCATCGGCGACCGCCGGAAAGATCTCCAAATCCCGGTACGGCCCGGAGTGGAATGCCAGATGCATGCCTGCCCTCGTCAACGGCGCCACCGCAAATGCCACGAATGCGGCGATGATTGCGCGCCGTTCTCCAAGGCGTATGAACACAAATGGCCATAGGAGATAGAACTGCTCTTCGACCGAGAGCGACCAGAGATGCCCGATATTCCATGGGCGTTCCGGGTAGTAGTTGACGACGTAGGTCAACGCGGCCGCAAAATCGGTCGCACTGAGGTGCACCCAGCCGGCCAGGTCGGCGAGTGCGATAACCAGGATGAATGTGTAGAACGCCGGAAAGATGCGCAATACCCGGCGCAGGTAAAACGCCTTCAGCGAGACATCGCCGGTCCGCTCGCGCTCACTCATCAACAGGGATGTAATCAGGAACCCGGAGATGATGAAGAAAATGGTTACGCCCAAGCTGGCGAGATCGCCCAGCGAGTCCAACAGACCGGCGCGATAAAACCCTTCGCTGCCGTGAAGATGCCCAAGCAGCACCAGCACGATGGATCCTGCGCGCAGGCCGTCCAAGGAGGGAATCCTGCCGCTGGCCATGCGATCGCCACCTCTGTCACGCTGACGTCACCCAATCTCTCCGCGAGATCGGGCACCCTTCGGCATTCCCCGCAAATATCTTACCGCGCACCTCGCCCGAACAGCACCACCTCGACCGTCTGCACGAGGATGACCGCGTCGAGCAGCAGGTTCTGGTTCTTCACATAGAACAGGTCGTACTTGAGCTTTTCGATCGCATCCTCTTCCGACGCGCCATACGGGTAATTCAATTGCGCCCAGCCGGTCAGGCCCGGCTTCACGCAATGGCGCAGGCGGTAGTAGCGAATCTTCTGCGCCAGTTGTTCGACGAAGGCTGGGCGTTCCGGACGCGGACCGATGAAACTCATGTCGCCGCGCAGCACGTTCCACAACTGCGGCAATTCGTCGAGGCGCGTCTTGCGGATGAAGCGGCCGACGCGGGTGACGCGGTCGTCGTCCTTGGTCGCCCAGCGCGCCACTCCGTCCTTCTCCGCATCGGTGCGCATGCTGCGGAACTTGGTCAACCAGAACGTTTCCCCACGCTCGCCGACGCGCTCCTGCCGGTACAGCACCGGTCCAGCGGACTCGAAGCGGATCGCCAGGGCGGTGAGCAGCATCAGGGGCCAGGTCAAGGCCAGCACGAGGCCCGCAGAGACGACATCAAATCCACGTTTGGTCAGCTGTCGCAGCGGAGTTGAATCGAATCCGCCCGAGAACAGCAGCCAGGAGGGGTCGGCCAGCGACAACTGCACGCGCCCGGATTCGCGCTCGAAAAACGTGGTCAACGCGGTGATCGTGATCCCGCGTTGCTTGCACTCAAGCAATTCGTCCATCGGCAGGCGTCCGCGCCGATCTTCCGCGCCGACCACGATCTCGTTGATCTGCATCCGGCCGGCATAAGCGACAACGCCATTTTCCGCCTCGATCAGGTATTCCTCCGGAACGACGGCGATTTCGCCTTCCAGCCGCAGGAAACCCACCACCTGGAATCCGCGTCGATCGACCCTGCGCCGCATGCGTTCGACAACCAGCGCGGCGCGCCGGCCGCTGCCCAACACAAGGACGCGACGCTTGAGCGCATCGGCGTCGACCAGACGCAGAAATACCGTGCGAAAGCCGACAATCAGCGGAAATCCGACCAGCAAGGCCAGTCCGAGCACGCCACGACCGACATCGAAAGCCGGCGCCATGTAGTAGAGCAAGGCGACCGCGATCCAGCCCAGCACGAACGCGATCGCCTGCCGGGCCAGCAGACCGCGCCAGCGCTCGCGCATGCGCGGCTGATACAGACCCAGCGCGGCGAGCGCGCCCACCAGAATCGCCCCGAACATGAACGCGCGGAACAGCAGCCACGACGAATGCATGGCAAGGTCGGCCGGCGCGTTCCAGTAGCGCAGATGCGTGGCCAGCACCAACGACAGCGAGAACAGCAGCATCTCGCCCATGCCGAGCAGCAGCGGCCAGCGCACGGTTTGCTTGCGCAGCAGGTGCAGCATTCAGGTTCTCCCGGCTGGACTGTCGACGCCACGTCCCGCGTGGCGCGAGGACAGCGAGCCCGCGAAACACCGCCGCGCGTCCCCGAACAGCGTCGAGCCGCATGGAATCCGTTGCCGGTCTTGCCCGGCGCGCCCGCTCATCCGTAGATGCCCGCCTCCATCGCCTGCCATCGTGATTCCTCAACCACCGCCGCCACGATTTGCCCTGTCCATACCGTATCGGATGATAGGCGCATCCACCATGCTCTTGACCGGAACAGCCTTGAAAAACCATGCCGCGGCATCATCACCAAGGCAGATTGCCGAGCCGGATCGCACCCGCAACCCAGCGGCGGTTTATCATCTTGGCAGTGCCGCCGATTGCCAGCAAGGCACGGCACGCGTTCCGTTCAGACTTCATTCGAGGAAATATCCATGTGTGGAATCGTAGCCGCCACCGCCCATCGCGATGTGGTGCCTGTCCTGATCGCGGGCCTCAAGGCGCTCGAATACCGCGGCTATGATTCGGCGGGTATAGCGGTGCTCGAGGACGGCCAGCTCGCACGCGTGCGCGCCGCCGGCAAGGTGCGCGAAATGGAGGCGCTGTATCGCACCGCGCCGGTCGCCGGCCACAGCGGCATCGCGCACACGCGTTGGGCAACGCACGGCGTGCCCAACACGACAAACGCGCACCCGCATGTTTCCAGCGACCGCGTCGCGGTCGTCCACAACGGCATCATCGAGAACCACGCGGAGCTGCGCGAGGAACTCAAGACGCACGGCTACCAGTTCACTTCGGAAACCGATACCGAGGTGATCGCGCATCTGGTCGAGCACGCGCTCAGCCAGGGGGCCGACCTGCTGCACGCGGTCATCGCGGTGACCGCACGCCTGCATGGCGCGTTCGCGATCGCGGTCATGAATCGCGACCAGCCCGGCCACATCGTCGGCGCGCGCCGCGGCAGTCCGCTGGTCGCCGGCATCGGCGATGGCGAGTTTTTCCTCGGTTCCGATGTGCAGGCGTTGATCCGGCAGACCAATCGCTTCGCCTACCTCGAAGAAGGCGATATCGCCGAGATCAGCCCGGACGGGCTGGCGATCTTCGACGCTGCCGGTACGTCAGTGGAACGCCCGGTCCGGATCAGCGAGATGGCGGCCGACGCGGTCGAACGCGGTGAATACCGCCACTACATGCTCAAGGAAATCTTCGAACAGCCGCGCGCGATCGCCGACACCCTCGAAGGCCGCATTGCCGAAGGGCGCATCCTGCCGAACATCTTTGGCGTCGATGCCGACGCGCTGCTGTCGAAAGTCAAACACGTGCAGATCGTCGCCTGCGGCACCAGCTATCACGCAGGCATGGTCGCGCGCTACTGGCTCGAAAGCCTGACCGGCCTGCCGTGCAGCGTCGAGGTTGCCAGCGAATACCGCTATCGGCACGTCGTCGTGCCCGCGGGCACCTTGTTCCTCGCGGTCTCGCAATCGGGCGAAACCGCCGACACGCTGGCCGCGCTGCGCGATGGCAAGCAGCACGGCTATCTCGGCTCGATGGCGATCTGCAACGTGCCCGAATCGAGCCTGGTGCGCGAATCGGAGCTGGTCCTGATGACCCGTGCCGGCCCGGAGATCGGCGTTGCCTCGACCAAGGCATTCACGACCCAACTGGCCGCTCTCGCGCTGTTCGCGATCGAACTGGCGCGCATCAATGGCGTCGCCGCCGACAAATATTCGGCCCTGGTCGAGGAACTCGCAACGCTGCCGCGCGTGATCGCCGAAGTGCTCAAGCTGGAACCGCAGATCGCCAAGCTCGCCGAGCGTTTCGTGCCCAAGCACCACGCCCTGTTCCTCGGTCGTGGCGTGCACTACCCGGTCGCGCTCGAAGGCGCGCTCAAGCTCAAGGAAATTTCCTATATCCACGCCGAGGGGTATCCGGCCGGCGAACTCAAGCACGGTCCGCTTGCGCTGGTCGACGAAGACATGCCGGTGATCGCGGTCGCGCCGAACAACCAGCTGCTGGAAAAACTGAAGTCGAACCTGGAGGAAGTGCGCGCACGCGGCGGCGAACTGTTCGTGTTTGCCGACACCGATGCGCAAGTCCTGCAGGATGGTGAGCGCGGCGCGGTGGTCAAGGTCGCGTCGGGCGGCAACCTGATCGCACCTGCAGTATTTACGGTACCGCTGCAGATTCTCGCGTATCACGTAGCGCTGCTGCGCGGCACCGACGTCGATCAGCCGCGCAACCTCGCCAAGTCGGTGACGGTGGAGTAGCGCGGACACGCGCCGAACGCGCGCGCGTGCCGCGGACCGCAGCAGCACCGTGAATGACGTAAACGTGTTGCACGCAAGATCGACAAGTTGGCATTGGAACATCCGACTTCACGGGCCTTGGGTGGCTCGGTGGTTCCTTAACCTTCCTGAAATCGCAACCGATCCGTTGTACCCGGCGGTCAGGATGACGCTGATAGCCTCGCACGAATGATCCCGATTCCCAGGCCATGACCATGTTGCGAAGTATTCCTTTCGTCGCGCTGGCGGCCCTCGCCGTTGCGCTCGCCGCGTGTTCGTCGCTGCGCACCGACTTCGTCAAACAGCCATCGAAGGCATTGCCGCCGCCGACGGGCACGCCGAGCGCGCGCTACATCCGCAACGAAGTCGACCAGCATCTGGACAAGTCCGGCTTCCGCCTGCTGACCCGCAACACCAATGCGCTGATGAGCCGCATCGCGCTCGCCGACCATGCGAAACGCTCGATCGATCTGCAGTACTACATCTTCAACAACGACGCGACCGGGCGACTGGTGGCGCAGCGCCTGCTGGCGGCCGCGGACCGCGGCGTTCGCGTGCGCATCCTGCTCGACGATATCAACGCGAACAACACGATCGACATGCTGGACGCGCTCGATGCGCATCCAAACATCAAGGTCCGATTGTTCAATCCGTTCCATACGCGCGATCCGTCCCTGTTGTCCAAGGCCACGCAATTCCTGTTCGACGCGCACCGGCTCAACCACCGCATGCACAACAAATCGTTCATTGTGGACGGCACCGTGGCGATCATCGGTGGCCGCAACATCGGTGACGACTATTTCGACGCCAGCAGTGATACCCACTTCCGCGACCTCGACCTGATTGCAATCGGCCCGGTCGTGCCGGAGGCTTCCCACGTCTTCGACGAGTACTGGAATTGCGACGCGGCTTATCCAGTGAAGGCCTTTCGCGGCAAGCACGCCAGTCACTACGACCTCGCGCAACTGCGCTCGGATCTCGGCCGCGAAGCGCGTGCATTTGCGCAATCGGACTATGCGCAGGCGACGCTGGATGAGCTTCCCGGCGGCCCCTCCGCCGATCGTCCCGGGACCTGGTTCTGGGGACCGGCCATGCTGGTCGCCGACCAGCCGGAAAAAATCGAGGCCGGCAAGGACGAGCCGGCGCTGCGCATCGGTCCGCAAATCAAGACGATGACCGACCAAGCGCAGCAGGACGTGCTGCTGATCTCGCCGTATTTCGTTCCCGGTGACGCGGGTACCCGCTATCTCACCGGCCTCGCCGGGCACGGCGTGGCCGTGAAGGTGCTTACGAATTCACTCGCCTCGACAGACGAACCCGCGGCGCATGTGGGCTACTCGCGCTATCGGCGCGCGCTGCTCGAAGGCGGCGTGCAACTTTACGAACTGCGCGCCGGTGCAGGCGCGCCGCAGCCGGCGACCGTGGGCGGAACCTCGTCCGGCGTGAGCCTGCACGCCAAGGCAATCGTGGTGGACCAGCAGCTGGTATTCATCGGTTCGATGAACATCGATCAGCGCTCGAAACTCCTGAACACCGAGATGGGCATCATCGTGGATTGTCCGCCACTGGCGGCCGCGGTGACGCAGTTCTTCGACACGGCGACACTGCCCACCGCGGCCTACCGCGTGGTGCTGACCACGCCAGAAGGTTCGGCGCATGCCGGAAGGATGCAGTGGCAGGCCAGCGATGGCGGCAAGTCGGTGATCTATGACCAGGATCCCGGCGCCACGGTCAAACGCAAACTGGAAGTGGACGCTCTCAAGTTACTGCCAATCGAAGGGCTGCTCTAGGCAGCACCAGCCGGCGGGAATGCGCGCCGAACTTTTCGGCGCGCACACGCGACAAACGTCTCAGCCCGAATGCGGCTGCGGCGCAGGAGCAGATCCTTGAACAAGATGATGGCGGCACTGGTTTTCCTCGCGCTCTTCGCAACGCCTGTGTTTGGCCAACCGGATGTCGAACAAGACAAGATTGCCTATCTGATTGCATCGGTTGCGGCCCTGCAGGATGCGGCCTTCATTCGCAACGGCCAGGAATACGACGCCGAACGCGCCGCCGAACACCTGCGCATGAAACTCCGTTATGCCGGCGACCATGTCAGGACCGCGGAAGACTTCATCGCCTGCTGCGCCACCCGCTCATCGATGTCCGGCATCCGGTACCAGATCAGATTCCACGACGGTCACACCGTCGATTCGGCGGCGTTCCTGCACGCCAAGCTCGCCGAATACGAAGCGGCGCGGCGAGCGAAACCCGCTGCACCGCCCGGGATTCCCTGATCGAAGCGTGAGCGTGAACGCCTGCGCCTGCTGAAGATCGACCGGGATTGCGGCCGCCGCACTACCAGCGCGGCAGACTCGCCTCTTCCGGCAACTTGCCTTCGCGATGCAGCGTTTCCAGGCGATTGATCAGCGCATCCATGACGAGGCGCGTCTCGGTTCCGTTCGCCAGCACGGCGCGCTCGATCTGCGCCGGCGATAGCGGCCGACTCACGGTCTCCCCCGCCTGCCTGGCCAGCTCGATCGCGAGCTCCGCGATGTGCGCGGTGAACACTCGCGCACCAATGACTTCGTTGACGAATTCCCGGGTGATCGAAAACGCGTTCTCTGCCATGACTGCTCCGCCTGCCGGGGTGACTTGCGCGGATATTATGGCGCCGAACGCACGAACGCGCCGCATGGCCCGCTGGCGGCCCCTGCGCGCGTTCGTGCACAATGCCGGCCAATGCGTATCTGCGTCTACTGCGCCTCCAGCGAACACGTCGACCGCGTCTACCACGACGCGGCGACAGCGCTTGGCCGCACGCTCGCCGAAGCCGGTTGCACGACCGTTTACGGCGGCGGCGCGGCCGGTTTGATGGGATCGCTCGCGAACGGAGCACTCGGCGCCGGCGGCGAGGTTATCGGAGTCATCCCGCGCTTCATGACCGAAGTGGAATGGCAGCATCCGGGCGTCGCCAACATGCAGGTCGTCGAGGACATGCGCGAGCGCAAGCACCGCCTGCTGACCGGCTCGGACGCGGTGGTCGCACTGCCCGGCGGTTGCGGCACGCTGGAGGAGCTGTTCGAGGCGATGACGCTGAAGCGGCTCGCGCTGTACTTCAACCCGATCGTGCTGCTCAACACGAACAATTTCTACGCGCCGCTTGAGCGCTTCCTCGAACAGACCATCGAACAGCGCTTCATGAATCCGGCGCATCGTTCGTTGTGGAGCATGGTCGACCGCGTCGAGGACGTGTTGCCGGCGATCCGCAGCACGCCGCAATGGGCTGCGGACGCGCGCAATTACGCGGCGGTCAGATAAGCGTCGGCCCGCAGAAAAATCCGATTCGCCGCGCGGGTTCCAATCATTCGAACCGGCTGATGTCGCGTTCGCCCTCAGCACCCGATTCCGAACCCTCCGCGTCATCGGACACGCTGTCCGCCACCGCTTCGTCGCTGTCGGTTTTCGGCGTGCCGGCATCGTCGCTGGCCGCCTTCTGCTTTTCCCAGCGCGTGCGGATCGGGTTGGCCGATTCGGCCGACTCGAACGCGGCCAGCAAGGCCTGCTTCTGCGCATCGGGCAGATCCGTCCAATGGCAATCGGCGAGCGCGCCGGCCATCGAATAGAGCAGATTGAGGCTCGGCCGAAAGCCCGCGCGCTTGACCTTGAGGAACGCCTCGACCGGCCCGATCCGGACCAGATCCTCGATCGTGCGCACACCGACCTGGCGCAACCACGCAGCCGACTTCGGGCCGACGTTGCGGATCTTGACGTCACGCGCGTTCATGCGAGCGAGGCCATGAACACCGCGCACAGGTTTTCCATGCCGATGCGGTCTTCATCGTCGAAACGCGCGACGGTCGGGCTGTCGACATCCCAGACGCCGAGCAGGCGGCCGCCGTCGAACAGCGGCACCACGACTTCCGACTGCGATGCGCTGTCGCAGGCGATATGGCCGTCGAACGCATTGACGTCGCGCACGACCTGGGTCTGGCGGGTTGTCGCAGCGGTGCCGCAGACGCCCCGGCCGAGTGCGATCCGCACGCAAGCCGGCTTGCCCTGGAACGGCCCGACCACGAGTTCGGTACCGTCGTACAGATAGAACCCGCACCAGTTGATATCGGGCAACGCATGCCAGACCAGCGCGGCGAAATTCGCCGCGTTCGCGATCAGGTTGCGCTCGCCATGCAGCAGGCCGCGCGCCTGCTCGGCGAGGCCTTCGTAAAGTTCGGTCTTGCTGGCGGCATCGATCGGTGCGGCGACGAACATGGCAACCCGGAGCATCGGAACGAAGGCGCCATTGTACGCCGTGCACCCGCTGCGTCGCCGCTGGCATACTGCGCCATCCCCCGGAGCGGCCATGAAAGAAGCGCACCTCGCTGACGAAGATGGCTTTCGCGTACGCGTCACCCAGCCGACCCGCATCGACGGTTTCCTCGATGCAGCGTTCGCGTTTGCGGTGACCTTGCTGGTCGTTGCCGTCGGCCATGTGCCGTCATCGATACAGGAGCTGGTTCAGGCGATGCGGGGCGTGCCGGCGTTCGCGATCAGCTTCTTCCTGATCGCGCGCTTCTGGCAGTCGCACCGCCACTGGTCGCGCCACTACGGCATCGAAGATGCGTACAGCGTGCGCCTGAGTCTGGCGTTGGTGTTCGTGATGCTGGTCTACGTGTATCCACTGCGCATGGTCGCCACGATGACGTTCGCGATGCTCAGCGGCGGCATGCTTGCGGAGCAGCAGGTCAGCGTTCGCAGCGTGGACGACCTGCGCGCGCTGTATCTGACGTTTGCCGTTGGCTACGGCGTCGTCATGGTGATCTTCGCCCTGCTCTATCGGCATGCCTTGGCGTGCGCGGATGCGATTGGCCTGTCGCCAGCGGAGCGCGTGCGCACGCGCAGCGCGGCTGCGCGCTATGTCGCGCTCGCCGGCATCGCGTTGCTGTCGCTGGTGCTGGCCCTGCTGCCGCCGACATCCCCTCCAATGCAACTGATCTATTGGCTGCCGGGCATGGTTTACTCGCTGATCTACCCGGCCACGCTCTTGATCGCACGCCGCGAACAGACGGAGCTCGCCGCACTCGAACCGGTTCCCGCATGAACGGCGTGTTCGTTGCCGGCACCGACACCGGCATCGGCAAGACGTATGCAAGTTGCGCAATGCTCGGCGCGCTGCGCGCACGCGGCTTGCGCGCAGTCGGCATGAAGCCGGTCGCGAGCGGTTGCCACGAAACGCCCGCCGGCCTGCGCAACGAGGATGCCGAGGCACTGATCGCGACGAGCGATCCGGCGCCCGCCTATGCCGACTGCAATCCATTCGCGTTTGCCGCGCCGATCGCGCCGCATCTGGCCGCGCGTGACCATGGCATCGAAATCGATCTCGCGCGCGTGCGTGATGCGTACGCGCGGCTCGCAGGCACTGCCGACCGCGTCGTCGTCGAGGGCGTCGGCGGCTGGATGGTGCCCTTGTCCGAAACGCTGATGCAGGCTGATCTGGTGCGTGCGCTCGACATACCGGTGATCCTCGTCGTCGGCCTGCACTTGGGCTGCATCAATCACGCGTTACTCAGCGTGCGCGCGATCGCGGGCGATGGTTGCCGCCTGCTTGGCTGGATCGCGAACCGCATCGATCCGGCGATGGATCGCGCCGAGCAAAACCTGGCGACCTTGCGCGCGCGCATCGACGCGCCGTTGCTCGGCGTCCTCGATCACGCGCCCGGCCGCACACCGGAGCAGGCGGCCGGCCAGCTCGACGCGAGCACGCTCTGAGATGACATCGTCTGCGCATGCGATCGCCAGCGAGCACCGCGTCGCGCGCTGGCTGCCCTGGCTGCTCGCTCTCGCCGGCTTTGCAGTCGACATCGCCGCGTACTGGCCCGGCCAGATGTCGTTCGATTCCGCCTACGCGTGGTGGCAGGCGCGTGGCGGCGCGAGCACCGACATCGTGCCGCCGATCTTCGTCTGGCTGTGGCGATTGTGCGACGTGTTCGCCGACGGGCCGCAGCTGGTGTTCGCGGTGCATCTCGTATTGTTCTGGAGCGGGCTCGCGCTGCTCGCACGCGCACTCCGATTCGGATCATTCGCAAGCGTCGCGATGATGCTGCTGGTCGCGTTCGCACCGGTGCCATGGTTGTTGCGTGGTCACGTGTGGACCGACGTCGGACTGTTTTCCGCGTTGACCTTCGCGTGCGGCGCACTCGCTTGCGCCGAGAGCAGGCGGGATCGACGCTGGCTGCTGCCCGCTGCGGCGGCGCTTTGTTATGCCGCGTTGCTGCGCCACAACGCGTTGCCGGCGATCGTGCCGTTACTCGCGTGGGCGGCGTGGCTGGCGCGGCGTGGCGATCGCGCGGACGCGAAACCGGCATGGTCGAAGGTTGCCTTGAATGCGTTGCTTGCCTGCGTCGCGCTCGTCGCCGCGAACCACCTGCTCGAAAAATCCGTCGATCGCCACGTGCCGTTGTGGCCATCGCTCGCGCAGTTCGACCTGGCCGCGGTGTCGGTCGCGACCGGCACGCTGCTGCTGCCCGACTTCATGGTCGGGCCCGGTTTCGATATCCCGGATCTCGCCCAGGCATTTCGTGGCTGGAGCAACACGCCGATGCTCGCGAATACCCGTCACGGCATGCGCGATCCATTTGCCGAGGACTACACCCAAGACCAGTTGTCGCGCTTGCGCGCTGCGTGGCTGAACGCGATCGTGACCTATCCGCGCGCGTGGCTCGCGCATCGCTGGCAACTCAGCCGCGCGCTGTTCGGCACGCATGCGCCAGACTGGCCGCACGAGTTGATCTATGTCGACGACGAAATCCGCTATCGCGACAACCCGCCGGTCGCGCGCAATGCGGGCGCGCTGCACGCGGGCCTGATGCGCGCTGCCACCGCGTGGCGCGCGACACCGCTGCTGGCCGCGTGGCCATATCTTCTGGCTGGCCTGGTCGCGTTGCCGTTCGCGTGGTGGCGACGACGATTTCCCGGTGCTCGTTGCGCACTCATCGCGCTCGCCAGCGCGTCGTTGTATGCATTACCGCTGACGCTGCTCGCACCGTCCGCGGAACTGCGCTATCTGGGCTGGCCGTGCGTCGCCAGCCTGCTCGCACTCGCGTGCGCCATCGGCGCGCCGCATGCATCGACGGCTGATAAACTCGACGCACCATCTGCAGAGGCCAATCCATGAGCACCGTGCAACGCTACATGTTCACCATCGACGATCTGCTCAAGGCACGCGGCGAATCACACGAGATTTCATTCCAGGGCGGTTCCCCGGAAAGTTTCGCCGCGATGTTGCAGAGCGCGCTGCGCGAACCGTCGCTGTGGCAACGCTGGCGCGCGATGCAACCCGATCCGGACGCGATCGATCCGGCGCTCGGCGTCAACGATCCAGCCGCGATCGTGGTCGCGCATCAATCCGACGTCCATGTCAGCGTCGAAGTCACCAGCTCGCTGCCGCACGCGATCATCAAGCACCGCATGACCTTGCTGATCGGCAAGCACTGGACCTTGCGCGACGTCAGCGCGGCGTAGGCACAACGATATCGATCATTTCCCGGTGGGAGCGCCGGGAGGCGCGATGCCTGCGCGGTCTCACCCCATCACTGAATGCCGAAAACCGCTCCTGCGTTTCGGCATGCCGGCCATCCGTGACCATAAAGCATCGCGGCTGCCGCCCTTCCCACCGCGCATTGCAACGGAGCGGCCCAGTCGCGACAGACCCACCGTCGCACCTGTACTGCTCCCGCAAACACTCAACCAGCCGCGTCCTTGGCACGCATGTCGACCGGCGCCTTGACCGGGTTGGCCGGGCGCGCTGGCAGGATGAACGGCTTGGCCTGGATCGCCTTCTGCAACTCCTCGATCGCTCGGTCCAGTTGCGGGTCCTTGCCGGCGAGCTGCGCTGAGACATCCTGCTCGACGACGATGTCCGGATCGACGCCGTGGCCTTCGATCACGTACTGGCCCTCGGTGCTCGCGGTCGCGAACTGCGGCACGAACACGTCGCCGCCATCGATCAGCGGGCCCCAGCCGTTGATGCCGACCACGCCGCCCCAGGTACGCGTGCCGATCAGCGGCCCGAGTTTCGCCTGCTTGAACATGTACGAGAAGATGTCGCCGTCCGACGCGGTGGTGCCGTTGCACAACGCGGCGAGGTGGCCGAGGAAGGTCTGCTGCGGATAGGTGCCGGTGATGTCGAAGCCGCGGCCGTAGTCGAGGCCGAGCAATTTGCGCGACAGGCGCTCGATGACCATCGCCGAGACATTGCCGCCGCCGTTGTCGCGCACGTCGATGACCAGGCCCTGCTTGCGCAATTGCGGGTAGTACCACTTGATGAATTCGCGGATGCCGTTGGCGCCCATGTCGGGGATATGCAGGTAGCCGATCTGGCCGTTGCTGGCCTTGGCCACGTAGTCGCGGTTGTGTTCGGTCCAGGCGTAGTAGTCGAGCGGTTCCTCGCTGTCGATCGGCTTGACCAGAACGCTGCGCGCGCCATCGGCAGCGGGTGTCTTGTTGACGGTCAGCTGCACGAGCTGGCCCGGTGCGGTGCGCAGCAGGCGGTACGGATTGTCGTTCGCGGTCAGTGGCTGGCCGTTGATCGCGAGCAGGTAATCGCCCTCGTGCACGTCGACGCCGAGTTCGGTCAGCGGCGAACGGTAGCGTTCCTCCTCGTTTTCGCCCTTGAGGATCGTTGCGATGCGGTAGCGACCGCTTGCGGCGTCGAGCTCGAAGCGTGCGCCGAGCAGGCCGACATGCGGCTTCTTCGGCAAACCGATATCGCCGCCACCGACGTAGGCATGGCCGATCGAGAGTTCCGCGACCATCTGGCCGAGCAGGTAGTTGAGGTCGCTGCGATCGCCGACCCAGGCCAGCTGCGGCTCGTACTTCGCGCGCAGCGCGGTCCAGTCGTAACCGTGCATGTTGGTCACGTAGAAGTGGTCGCGATAGCGGCGCCACACCTCGCGGAAGATCTCGGCGTACTCGGCCTTCGGGTCGACCAGCGCGAACAGGCCGTCGGTCTTGACGTCCTTCGCCTCATGCTTGTCGGCGCTGAGATCGATGTATTTCCAGGTCTTGTCGTTGCGCACCAGCGCGGTGTCGCCGTCGGCGGCGAGCGAAATGTCGTCGACGCCCTCGTACACGTCCTTGGCTTTCCGGTCCTCGAACGACCACGCCTTGAGCTTCGGCTTGAACGCGCCATCGCGGCCGTAGTACGGCGCATCGCCGACGACGTACAGGATTGCCTTTTTGGTGACCGCGACCCAGCCGATGTTGTCGGGATCGATCGGTGCGCGCGCGATGCGCTGGCCGATTCCGTCGAAATCGATGTGGTCGTTGATCTCCGACGCGGGCTTCGGCTTCTCCTTCTCGCCCTTGTCGCCGCCCTTCTTCGCGGCGTCCTTGTCCGCGCTGTCCTTGTCCTCGTGCGAGGCGCTGTCGTTGCGCGGCGCGAACGGATTGTCGATACCGGCGCGCAGCGCGATCGCGAAGATGCCGGTGTTGCGGTTCGCGGCGAAATTCCACTCGATCGCCGACAACTGCGGCGCCCATTCGCGGTCGCCGAGGAAGTAGAGGAACTTGCCGTCCGGCGAGAACGCGGGCTGGAAAGCATCGAAGCGCGCGTCGCCCACTGCGACGTTTTTTGCCGCCGCGAGGTCGTACACGAACAGATGGGTCAGCAGCGTGTCCTTGTCGGTCAGCGTGTAGGCGAGGTAGTGGCCACCTGGCGACCACGCGTAATCGCGGCGCGAGACGCCCGGATCGTCGGCGATCACCGGTGCCGGGCCACCGCCGGCGGCCGCAACGACGCGCAGGCGACTTTCGCTGTCGATGAACGCGATGCGCGCGCCGTCCGGCGACCAGCGCGGCGCATATAGTCGGCCGAAGGTTTCGTTGGTC
Source organism: uncultured Gammaproteobacteria bacterium (assembly GCA_963720445.1). Classification (GTDB taxonomy): domain Bacteria; phylum Pseudomonadota; class Gammaproteobacteria; order Xanthomonadales; family Rhodanobacteraceae; genus Dokdonella_A. The sequence continues at coordinate 1,916,535 of CAVRFO010000002.1, read as the reverse complement.
AACTGATGCGGATGGTTGCCGTCCGCGTCGCGCACCCAGATCGCCTCCTCGCCGCTCTGGTCGGAGACATAAGCGACGCGCTTGCCATCGATCGACCACGCCGCTTCGCGTTCGTGCGCACCCGGCGTGTGGGTCAGATCGAGGGTGATGCCATCCTTCAGTGGCGTGCTGAAGATCTCGCCGCGCGCGGTGAACAAGGCACGCTTGCCGTTCGCGCTGAGCGCGGCATCCTCGATGTGATCCTTGACGCTGCGCTCCTCGGCGCGTGAGGGCACCAGGTCGCTCGGCACGGTGATGTCGAGTGCACGGTCCTTGTTCGCGGCGGTGTCGTAGACGTGCAACACGCCGTCGACCTCGAACGCGATCTGGCCCTTGCCGTCGCCACTGGCCCAGCGCGCATCGGCACTTTTGTAGTCGGTGAGCTGCGTGGTCTCGCCGCTGGCGGTGTCGTATCGGTACAGGTTCAGGTGTTCGGTACGGTCGGCAAGGAAGTACACCGCGCTGCCGATCCAGACCGGATCGCGATCGGTATTCGGATCGTTGGTGATGTTCTTCGCGGATTTCGTCGCGAAGTCGTAGATATACAGATCCTGCGCCCAGCCACCGACATAACGGTTCCAGGTGCGGAAATCGCGGTATTTCGGCGAATAGACGATCTGTTTGCCGTCCGGCGAATAGCGGCCGACGCCGGCCACTGGCATCGGCAATGCGGTCGGCAGGCCACCATCGACAGGCACCGTAAACAGGCGCGGATTGGATTCGCTGATCGCCTCGCGCCAGGATCGATGCAGGATCGATTTCCCATCCGGCGTCCAGCCATACACCTGGTTGTCGAAGCCCCAGCGCTGCGGCAGCGGTCCCTTGGCCGGATAGAACGTGAGCTGCTTCGGTTCACCGCCGCCGGCCGCAATCACATAGACCTGGTCGTCGCCGCCGTATTCGCCGGTGAACGCGATCCGCGTGCAGTCCGGCGAGAACCGCGCCGACTGTTCCAGTCCCGGCCCCGCGGTCAAGCGCGTCGCATTGCCGCCTTGGGTCGACGCGGTCCACAGATCGCCCGCGTAGGTGAACACGACCTTGTCGCCGCAGACATCCGGGAAGCGCAGCAACTGGGTGCCGGCGAATGCGCACGGCGACAGGGACAGCACACACAAAACGGCGAACGGCAGGACGCGGCGCGCGGACATGGCTCACTCCGGAAGGAAAGTGGCAAGCCGCGCTTATTGCACGAAGGCAACTCCTTCGCGAGCGCCAGAAGTCATAGGCGCCGAGTCGATGGCCCCCACCCTGCCAGCCGGCAGAACGGGGGCGAAGCCTGCCCCTGTGTTCAGTACGCGAACTCGCGAAACACGTGGTCGATATTGCCCTTCCACGCGCCGTGGAAAAGTTCCAGTTTGCGTTCGGCCGGAGTCTGGTTCGCATCGACGATCTCGACCAGTTTGTCGAGGAAGATGCTTTCATCGGCGCCGTTGTGGTTTGCGCGCGCGCGCCGCTGCAGGCCGTGCGCGGCGATCTTGATCGCCTCGGTCGCGAGGTCGCGGACGGTGCCGTTGCGGAACGGGAGTTTCAGCGCGTGCTTCGGCACGCCGTCACGCAATGCATGGCGTTCCTCGCGGCTGAAATCCTTGACCAGGTCCCAGGCCGCGTCGAGCGCGGTGGAATCGTATAAAAGTCCAACCCAGAACGCCGGCAGCGCGCACAGGCGGCTCCAGCGGCCACCATCGGCGCCGCGCATTTCGAGGAATTTCTTCAGGCGCACCTCCGGGAACGCGGTGGTCATATGGTCGGCCCAGTCGCGCATCGTCGGCTTCGCGCCCGGGAGTTCGACGAGATCGCCGGCGAGGAACTTGCGGAACGACTTGCCGGCGAGGTCGATGTATTCGCCGTTGCGATAACTGAAGTACATCGGCACGTCGAGCAGGTAATCGACCCAGCGTTCGTAGCCGAAGCCGTCCGCGAACACGAAATCGAGCATGCCGGTGCGATCGGCGTCGGTGTCGGTCCAGATGTGCGAGCGATAGCTCTGGTAGCCGTTCGGCTGGCCTTCGGTGAACGGCGAATCGGCGAACAGTGCGGTCGCGATCGGCTGCAGTGCGAGGCCGACGCGGAATTTCTTCACCATGTCCGCTTCGCTGGCGAAATCGAGATTGACTTGCACAGTGCAGGTGCGCGTCATCATGTCGAGGCCGAGCGAACCGACCTTCGGCATGTAGTCGTGCATGATCTGGTAGCGGCCTTTCGGCATCCACGGCATTTCGTCGCGGCGCCACTTCGGCTGGAAACCCATGCCGAGGAAGCCGAGGCCGATCTCGTCGGCGACAGTTTTGACTTCCTTGAGGTGCGCGGTGACCTCGGCGCAGGTTTCATGGATCGTTGTGAGCGGCGCGCCGGACAGTTCGAGCTGGCCGGCCGGTTCCAGGGTGACCGACGCGTTGTCACGCAACAGCGCGATCAGCTTGCCGTGTTCGAGTACGCGCTCCCAGCCGAAGCGGGTCATGCCCTCGAGCAGCGCGCCGATGCCGCGCGGTCCTTCCCAGGTCGGCGGTTTCAGATCGTCGAGGCGGAACCCGAATTTCTCGTGCTCGGTGCCGATGCGCCAGTCGGCGATCGGCTTCTCGCCTTGCGCGATGTAGTCGACGAGCGCGGCGCGCCCGCTGATGGGTTCTTCCGCAACAGTGCTGGGGCCGGACATGGGATACCTTGCGGAACGGGTGGGTCGCAAAGATGGGGGGTGTGTTGTCCAAACAAAAGCCCCGCCTCCGCCTGGCAGGAGCGCCGGGATCAGGCCTTGCGCAACTCCAGCCATTCGGCGAACAGCGCGCGTGCCTCGACGAGGCCGGTCTTCGCGGTCGACGAAAACAATTGCGCAGTGCCGTTCGGGAATTCCGCGGCCAGGGTCTTGCGCACCGCGGCGAGCGTGCGCGCGCCCTCGCTGCGCGAGAGCTTGTCCGACTTGGTCAACAGGCAATGACAGCGGCGGCCGCTGGCGGCACCGAAGGTGAGCATGTCGCGATCGAATTCCTTCAGCGGATGGCGCGAGTCCATGACCAGCACCAGACCTTTCAGCGATTCGCGGTTGCGCAGGTACATGTCCATCACGCCGCGCCAGTGCAGGCGCATCGCCTCGGGCACCTTGGCGTAGCCGTAACCGGGCAGGTCGACCAGGCGCTGCGCCGGATCGAGCAGCGGGAACACGTTGAGCAGCTGGGTGCGGCCCGGCGTCTTCGAGGTGCGCGCCAGACCGTGCTGGTCGCAGATCGCATTGAGCGCGCTCGACTTGCCGGCATTGGAGCGCCCGGCGAACGCGATTTCGGCGCCTTCGTCCGCGGGAAGCTGGTCGAGACGGTTGGCGCTGGTCAGGAAGTGCGCCTGGCGAAACGGATTGGCGGCCATGGAATACGGTTTCTTCGGAGGATGGCGGTTTGACCGCCTTGGACTGCACAGGGATAATTCCGCGGTTATCGTCGTGCGTGCCCATATTGGCGCTGCAGCGACGCAAATCCCGTTGTCCCCACGATTTTTCCGGAGTGAGTGTATGAGCTTTCGGCGCGTCTTTGTTCAGAACATGCTCGTCCTCACCGCTTTGCTGGCCTCGACTGCGACGTTCGCGCAGACGCCCGCGAACGATGCGGCGCAGCCTGCCCAAGCCACCCCGACACCCGCGGCCGCGCCAACTCCTGCAGCCACGGAAGCCGCCAAACCGGCCGGTTCGGTGATTCTCGGCGATGCCAAGGCCGGCGAAGCCAAGGCCGCCGTATGTGGCGCCTGCCACGGCATGGATGGCAATCCGACCGACAAGCAGTATCCGAAGCTGGCCGGCCAGAACGAAGCCTACATCGCGCGCCAGATCACGCTGTTCAAGACCATGAAGCGCCAGAATCCAATCATGATGGGTTTTGCGGCGACCCAGTCGGAGCAGGACATGCACGACATCGGCGCGTATTTCGCGAGCAAGACCGCACTGCCCGGCGTCGCCGACGACAAACTGGTCGCCGCCGGCCAGGCGATCTACCGCGGCGGCGACCTGAAGCTTGGCGTGCCCGCCTGCATGGCCTGCCACGGCCCGGACGGCCGCGGCATGGCCGGCACCGGCTTCCCGCAACTGGGCGGCCAGTGGACCGACTACGTCGCGACAAAATTGAAAGAGTGGAAGAGCGGCACGACCTGGGGCGACGATCCGATGGCGAAGATCATGCCGGCGATCGCGCAGGGGCTGACCGAAGCGGACATCAATGCAGTCGCCTCGTACGTCGAAGGCCTGCACACGGCCGCGGGAACCTCCGGCGCCGCAAAGTAATCCAAGCGCCGCACAAAGTTGCGGTCACGTTCAGCGGTACGTCGCGACACTCGCCCGCGTTGTCGCGCGGGTGTCGTTGCGCGGTTCGCCCCCTATCCGGAGAATTCGATGTTGAAGCCTGTTTCTGCCCTGTTGTTCAGCCTTGCCTTCGCCACCCTCGCGCATGCCGCGGGCGACGCCTCATTCGAGGCTGGCAAGAACTGGTTTGCGATCGAGCCACCGCAGCCGACGCACACCGGCGACAAGGCCGAAGTCGTCGAGGTGTTTTCGTATGCGTGTCCGGCCTGCAACGCGTTCCAGCCGACCATGGACAAGCTGAAAGCCGCGCTGCCCGCCAACGCCGAACTGATCTATCTGCCGGCCTCGTTCCGCCCCGATGAAGACTGGCCGGTGTTCCAGCGCGCTTACTACACCGCGCTGGCACTCGGCATCGCCGACAAGACGCACCAGGCGACCTTCGATGCGATCTGGAAGAGCGAGGGCACGCTGCGCATTTCCGACCCGAAGACGAATCGTCCGATCAAGCCGATGCCAAGCATCGATGACGTCGCGAAACTGTACGCGACGTTCGGCGTGAAGGCCGAAGACGTGGTCGCGACGGCGAACTCGTTCGCGATCAACACGAAGATGAAGCAGGCCGACGCGCAACTGAAGGCGTATGGCGTGGACTCGACGCCGTCGCTGATCGTCAATGGCAAGTATCGACTGACCGCACAATCGGCGGGCGGCATCGACCAGGTCGTCCCGCTAGTCAAGTTCCTGATCGAGAAGGACCGCGCCGGTCATTGAGATTCGTATCCGGCGATCAACCGTTCGCAGGTACCCGCACACCAGGAGCTCCACGATGTTCATGCGTTCATTGATCCTGCTCGCCGGCCTGATCGCGGCATCGGTCGCGTTCGGCGCCGACACCGCCGCGCCGAAGTGGGAAGCCGGCAAGAGCTACCAGTTGATCGACCCGCCGCAGCCGACCCGCACCGGCAGCAAGATCGAAGTCCTCGAAGTGTTCTCGTATGCCTGCCCGCACTGCGCGCATTTCCAGCCATACGCGGAAAAGCTCAAGGCGAGCCTGCCCGCGAACGCGCAGTTCCGCCTGATGCCGGCCGACTTCCAGCCGCTGTGGATCCTGTTCGCACGCGGCTTCAATGTCGCCAACGGCCTCGGCCTGGTCGACAAGACCCATCAGGCCATGTTCGACGCGATCTACCGCGACCATCAGCCCATGACCACGCTCGACCAGATCGCCGACTTCTATGCCGGACACGGCGCCGAAAAGGCAACCTTCCTGTCGACCGCCCAATCGTTCGTGATCGACGGCGACCTGGCCCAGGCGCACCAGATGGAAATCAACTACGGCATCGACTCGACGCCGACGCTGGTCATCAATGGAAAATACCGGGTCGTCGCCAACGTCGAGGAAAAGATTGGCTTCGACGAAATGGTCGAGATCGCGCAGTTCCTGGTCGCGAAGGAAGCGGCCGCGAAAAAGCACTGACGCGCGCACCTAAATACCATCATCACCGAAAATCTCGACGAGGAACCCGATCATGTTGAAACATCTGGGCGTGGCACTGGCCGGTTTGTTGTTCGTCTCGATCGCAGGCGCGGCGCAAGCGCCTGCAACCGCGGCGACGAACTGGGAGGCGGGCAAGAACTACTTCGTGATCGACCCGCCGCAGCCGACCGCGAGCGGTGACAAGATCGAAGTGCTGGAGATCTTCTCGTACGCCTGCCCGCATTGCGCGCATTTCCAGCCGTATGCCGAACAGCTCAGGCAATCGCTGCCGGCGTATGCGGCATTCGGCTACATGCCGGCGGTATTCAACGCGCAATGGGAACCGTATGCACGCGCGTTCTATACGGCCATATCGCTCGGCGTGTTCGACAAGACCCATCAGGCGCTGTTCGACGCGCTGCACCGCGACCACATTCCGCTGCAGACGATCGACGACCTTGCCGGTTTCTACGCGCAACACGGCGTCGACAAGGCGAAATTCCTCTCCGAATCCGCGTCGTTCGAAGTCGACAGCAAACTCTCGCGCGCCAACGAGATCGTCAGGAAAGACGGCATCGACGGCACCCCGAGCATTGTCGTCAACGGCAAATACCGCGTCACCGGCGCATCCGCCGGCGGCTACCCGCAATTGATCGAAGTGGTCGGCTGGCTGGTTAAGAAGGAACACGACGCCGCCAAGCCCGGCAAGCCCGCCAAGGCGGCGGCGCCCGCGAAGAAACATTGAGCCGCGTGCCCCTGTAGGAACCCTGCAAACGCGACCCGAGCCGCGACGGAGAATCCTGTCGCGGCTGCGCCGCGCCTGCGACATGCGTGCGGCGGCACGCGCTCAGGCCATGCCGCCGTTCACGCCGATCACCTGGCCATTGACGTAGCCGGCCGCGTCCGAGCACAGGAAACGCACCAGCGCGGCGACTTCATCCGGTGTGCCGGCGCGCCCGGCCGGCACCATCGCCTTGATCTGCGCGGCGTCGAAGCTTGCTTCGGCCATGCGTCCGGCGATCACGCCCGGCGCGACCACGTTGACGCTGATCCCGCGCGAGGCCATCTCGCGCGCCAGCGATTTGCTCGCGCCGTGCAGCGCGGACTTCGCGGCCGCGTAATTGACCTGGCCGCGATTGCCAATCACCGCAGCGACCGATGACACCGACACGATGCGGCCCCAGCGCGTGCGCGCCATCGGCAGCAGCAGCGGTTGGGTCACGTGGAAAAACCCGTGCAGCGACACGTCGATCACGCGCCGCCATTGTTCCTCGCGCATGCCGGCGAGCGGCGCATCGTCGTGGATGCCGGCATTGTGCACGAGGATCTGCACCGGACCGGCTTCGAGCACCTGTTCGAGTGCGGCGCGCGTCGCCTCGCCATCGGTCAGATCGAACGCGAGTGCGCTGGCGCTGCCGCCGGCCGCGCGTATCTGCTCGACCACCGCGTGCGCGCGCTCGATGCCGGCATTCGCATGCACCAGCACGTCGCAGCCGTCCGCCGCCAGCGCGCGCGCGATCGCACCGCCGATATCGCCGCTGCCGCCGGTGACCAGTGCGCGTTTCGGATGGGTCATGGTGAGCTGTCCGGCCATTTCTCGAAACGCAATGATGGCGGCTTTGGCGGCACTTGCGTAGCCTGCCACATCGGCCCTGCGGAGTGATGCCATGACCCAGTTCATCAGCGCGGTGGCGCTCGTGATTCCCGACTACGACGAAGCGATCGCGTACTACACCCAGGTGCTCGGCTTCGACCTTATCGAGGACAGCCCGCGCGAGCCCGGCAAGCGCTGGGTGTTGGTCGCGCCACCCCGATCGCACACCACGCGCTTGCTGCTCGCGCGCGCGGCGACGCCGGTGCAGCGCGAGCGCATCGGCGACCAGACCGGCGGGCGCGTGTTCCTGTTCCTGCATACCGACGATTTCTGGCGCGACCACGCCGCATACCTCGCACGCGGCGTCGAATTCGTCGAAGCGCCACGCGAGGAAAGCTACGCCACCGTCGCCGTGTTCAAGGATCGCTACGGCAACCGCTGGGACCTGATCGAACCCAAATGACCCCGCTGTGATATTTCCCGCTCCCATGCGAATCACCTGCGCATGACACAGGATCGGGAGCGGAGCCAGTGGAAATGGTGCAGGCCACGATGACGACAGCATCCAGGCGCGAGCAATTCCAGACCCTGCTCGAACGCCATCGCGGCATCGTGCTCAAGGTGGCCAACACGTATTGCCGGCACGCCGAGGATCGCCGCGACCTCGCCCAGGAAATCGCCGCACAGGCGTGGAAGGCGTTCGCGGCGTGGGATGCGACGCGGCCGTTCTCGACCTGGCTGTACCGGATCGCGCTGAACGTCGCGATCTCGTTCGTACGCAGCACGCGGCATCCGGCGCGCCAAGCGCTTGCTCTCGACGAGCTCGACAGCGAGCCCGGCCACGACGACGACGCCACGCGCGAAACCGATGACGGCATCCGCGCGCTGTATCGCGTGATCGAGCGGTTCGATCCGTTGAACCGCGCGTTGCTGCTGCTCTATCTCGACGAGAAGAGCCAGCGCGAGATCGCCGAGATCCTCGGCATCAGCGAAACCAACGTGGCGACCAAGATCGGCCGCCTCAAACAACGCATTCGCGACGACATCAACCCAAACGGGAACTGACATGGAATCGATCATGGAACTCGACGAACTCAAATCTGCGTGGCAATCCCTCGACCGCCGCCTCGCACAGCAGAACAGCCTCAATCTCCAATTGTTCAGGGACAGCAAGCTCGACCAGGCCCGCGCACGGCTGCGCCCGCTGCACTGGGGCCAGATCATCCAGATCATCGCCGGCGCGCTGTTGATCCTGATGGCCACGACGTTCTGGACGCAGCACCGCGAGGTGACGCATCTGCTGATCGCCGGGTTGATCGTGCATGCGTACGGCGTGCTGATGATCGTGCTCGGCGCGCGCACGCTATGGCTGGTCAACCAGATCGACTACGCCGCGCCCGTCATCGCGATCCAGAAACAGCTGGCCCAGCTGCGCGGCTTTTACATCCTCAATGGCCTGTGGGCCGGTCTGCCATGGTGGCTGCTATGGATGCCGTTCATGATGATGTTCTTCATGGGCGCGTTCGGCGCGGACGTGTATGCAAATGCCCCCTCGGTTATCTACGGCGGGGCGGCCGTCGGCATTGTCGGACTGCTGGCGACTTGGTGGCTCCACCGCTGGTCGCGCGACCCGCGCCGACCGCGCCTCGCGAAGTTCGTGCACGACAGCGTGACCGGCGCCAGTCTGCGCAGGGCGCAAGCCCAGCTCGATGAGATCGCGCGGTTCGAGCACGAACACGGATAAGGAAGATAGTGAACAGTGTCTCCGACCACGTTCTTTGAGCGGAGCATCGCCTCCAGGCTCCGTTCTGGCGGAATGTCTTTTTCTGTCCGCTATGTGTCCGTGGCTGAACTATCGCGCACCCGGCGGCGCGTCCAAGATGGCGTACCATCCACGCCAGGAGTCGCCAAATGTTGCACAAAAATACCGCACTGATCGTCATCGACGCACAGGAGTCGTTCCGTCATCGCGATTACTGGCGCGACGCCGATGCGCCGGCGTTTTTTGACCGCCTCCAGGCCCTCGTCGACGGCGCGAAGGCGCGTGGCATCCCGGTCGTGCAGGTCTTCCACGTCGAGGAGGAGGGCGCGTTCTCGCTCGCCTCCGGGCACGTCAGGACGCTCGCGCCGCTGGCGATCACGCCCGATGCGACATTCCACAAGCATCGGCACAGCGCGCTGGTCGGCAGTGGGCTGCCGGTCTGGTTGACCGAACGCGGCATCCGCCGCCTGATCGTGTCCGGCATCCGCACCGAACAATGCTGCGAGACGACGACGCGCCATGCCTCGGATAGCGGTTATGAGGTGGACTTCGTCAGCGCGGCGACACTGACGTTCGCGATGACGGATCGCCACGGGCGCCGCTGGAGCGCCGATGAGATCAAGGCGCGCAGCGAACTCGTGCTGGCGGATCGCTTCGCGCGCATCGCCAGCGTCGAGGAGGCGCTGGCCGACGACGTGCGGCGTGCCGCGTGAGCCCGACTGCGCCGCGGCGGATCCCGGTCTGGGTGATGCTGCCGCCGCGCGCGCTGCTGCTCGACGTCGCCGGACCGCTGGAAGTCCTGCGCCGCGCGAACGTCGAGCAGCAACGGGTACGGTTCGACGTTCGCTACATCGGCCCGCGCACGACGCTGACCAGTTCGGTCGGGCTCACGCTAGGCGGCATCGAGGCGCTGCCGGACGCGCTGCCCGACGACGTCGTGCTGGTGCTGACCGGCACGGCCGACACGGTCGCGTTCGCCGAGGATCCGGCCGACGCCGAGGTCGCACGCGACGAATGCGCGATCGTCGACTGGCTGCGGACGCATGTGCGCGGGCAGCAGCTGATCTCGATCTGCTCCGGTGCGCTGCTCGCGGCACGTGCGGGCCTGCTCGACGGCTACGCCTGCACGACGCACTACAGCTGCTGCGCGGAACTCGCCGCGCTCGCCCCGCACGCGACGGTGCTGGAGAACCGCCTCTACGTCGAGGACCGCAATCGCTGCAGCAGCGCAGGGGTCACCGCCGGCACCGACCTGATGCTGCATCGGGTGGCCGACGTCGTCGGAGCCGAGGTGGCGCTGGCGATCGCACGCCACCTGGTCGTCTACCTGCGCCGCACCGGCACCGATCCGCAGTTGTCGCCATGGCTGGAAGGGCGCAACCATATCCATCGCGCGGTGCATTGCGCGCAGGACGCGATCGCCGCCCAGCCGGCGCGCGCGTGGACGCTGGGCGCACTCGCGCACATCGCCGGCACCAGCCCGCGCCATCTGTCGCGGCTGTTCAACGAGCACGCCGGCATGAGCCTGCCCGATTACGTCAACCGTCTGCGCGTGGCGCTTGCGCGCGAACTGCTCGGCCACACGCGGCTCGACATGGAGCGCGTCGCCGAGCGCAGCGGCTTCGCCTCGGCGCGCCAGTTGCGGCGGGCATGGCAGCGTTCGTATGCCACGCCGCCGCACACGGCGCGCGGCCACGGTGAATCCGCATGAGCACACATGCAAAGCCCGATCCACCCAAGCCTGAGCAAACCTGATGACCACACCCGCCTTCATCGACAAACGTGTGCAGTTCGATTTCGAGATCGACTTCTCGAACGGCGGCGGCATCCAGGGTCAGGGCTTCCGTCTCGACATCGACGGCGAGGACATCGCCGACGAACACCTCGCCGATTACATCGTGCGCGACCTGCGCCTGCTGATGGTCGGCGCGGTGCGCATCCGCAACAAGACGATCCTCGCCGAGCCTCACAAACGCCATGCGGCGCCGAGCGAGCGCACCGCCGACACGCCGCGGTTCGTCGATCTCAGCCACACGATCGAGGACGGCATGATCACCTACAAGGGCCTGCCCGCGCCGCTGATCTGCGACCATCTGAGCCGCGAGGCATCGCGCGCGCACTACGCGGCCGGGCACCGAATTCCAGATCGGCCGGATCGAGATGGTCGCGCAACACCGGCACCTATCTCGACAGCCCGTTCCACCGCTACGCCGACGGCGAGGACCTCGCCGACGTTCGGCTCTGGACCGCGCTCGCCGACCTGCCGGGCCTCGTCGTGCGCGTCACCGGCATGTTCAGGGCCGCGTCGATCGCCGACCGGTGCGTCTGCGGCCCATCGACGTGCGCGGCAAGGCCGTGCTGGTCCACACCGGCTGGGCCGCGCCACTGGCGCACCGACGCCTATTTCGAGAACCACCCGTTCCTGACGCCGAGGCGGCGCTGTCCCTGCTGTCACGCGGGCGCGGCGCCTGGTCGGCATCGATTCGCCGCAACATCGACGACACCGGCGACCCGCGTCGCCCGTGCCCATACGCCCTGCTCGGCGCCGGCATCCCGATCGTCGAGCACATGTGCGGCCTGGACCGGCTGCCGGTTTCGGGGTTCCGCTTCTCCGCCGTGCCGCCGAAGGTCAAGGGCATGGGCACGTTTCCGGTGCGCGCGTTCGCGCGCGTCGACCCGATCTGACCGCCGTCATCACCACGCTGCACCGGCTCGCCACTGAGGCCCGCGACTCCTCATTTGCGCTGGAGGGCGGCACGCAACTCCTCGCCCCATGCGAACACCCCGGTCTTCACGCTAAGCAGTGACACATCGATATCGGACGCCAGCAGGTCGCGCAGCAGCTGCCCCGTGCCCGTGCACGCGCGCGAGTTTTTGCACCGCGAAAGGCGGCGGTCCGATACATCCTCGGCATGCGGGGAAAAGTACCTCTCAGCCCCGATAACCCCCTGGCCCGTGCGCAACGCCATGGTTCCGCTACGATCCTGCTCTCATCCCGCTCCACGAGGACAGCGCGTGCCATCGATCATTTCGGTCAGGAATCTCGGCAAGACCTACGCCTCGGGCTTCCAGGCGCTCAAGCACGTCGATCTCGAGATCCGGCGCGGCGAGATCTTCGCGCTGCTCGGGCCCGAACGGCGCCGGCAAGACCACGCTGATCAGCATCGTCTGCGGCATCGTCAACGCCGAGCGACGGGCACGGTGCTCGCCGACGGCCACGACATCGTGCGCGACTATCCGCGCCGCGCGCGCGAAGATCGGCCTGGTGCCGCAGGAACTGTCGCACCGACGCGTTCGAGACGCGTGTGGGCGACGGTGACGCTTCAGCCGCGGCCTGTTCGGCAAGCCGCCGAATCCGGCGCACATCGAGAAGGTGCTGCGCGACCTGTCGCTGTGGGACAAGAAGGACAGCAAGATCATGACGCTGTCGGGCGGCATGAAGCGCCGCGTGCTGATCGCCAAGGCGCTGTCGCACGAGCCGCGCATCCTGTTCCTCGACGAGCCGACCGCCGGCGTCGACGTCGAGCTGCGCCGCGACATGTGGCAGATGGTGCGCGAGCTGCGCGAGAGCGGCGTCACCATCATCCTGACCACGCACTACATCGAGGAGGCCGAGGAGATGGCCGACCGCATCGGCGTGATCAGCAAGGGCGAGCTGATCCTGGTCGAGGACAAGGCACGTGCTGATGCGCAAGCTCGGCAAGAAGCAGCTCACGCTTGCAGCTGCAGACGCCGCTTGCAGCGCATTCCCGCCGCGCTGGCCGGCTTGCCGCTGGAGCTCGGCCGACGACGGCCACGCGCTGGTCTACACCTTCGACGCGCAGGGCGAGCGAGACCGGCATCGCGGCGCTGCTGCGGCGGCTCGGCGAGCACGGCATCGACTTCAAGGACCTGCACACGAGCGAGAGTTCGCTCGAGGACATCTTCGTCAGCCTGGTGCACTCGAACGCACGCGGAGCCCACGCATGAACCTGCACGCGATCCGCGCGATCTACCGCTTCGAGATGGCGCGCACGTTCCGCACGCTGATGCAGAGCATCGCCTCGCCGGTGCTGTCGACCTCGCTGTACTTCGTCGTGTTCGGCGCGGCGATCGGCTCGCGCATGGGCGAGGTCGACGGCGTCAGCTACGGCGCCTTCATCATCCCCGGCCTGATCATGCTGTCGCTGCTCAACGAGAGCATCTCCAACGCATCGTTCGGCATCTACATGCCGAAGTGGTCCGGCACGATCTACGAGCTGCTGTCGGCGCCGGTGTCGTACGTCGAAGTCGTGATCGGCTACGTCGGCGCGGCGGCGACCAAGTCGGTGATGCTCGGCCTGCTGATCCTGATCACCGCGCGCCTGTTCGTGCCGTACGAGATCGCGCATCCGTTCTGGATGGCTGTGCTTCCTGGTGCTGACCGCGGTCACCTTCAGCCTGTTCGGCTTCATCATCGGCCTGTGGGCCGACGGCTTCCAGAAGCTGCAGATCATCCCGCTGATGGTGGTCACGCCGCTGACCTTCCTCGGCGGCGCGTTCTATTCGATCAACATGCTGCCGCCGCTGTGGCAGAAGATCGCGCTGTTCAATCCGGTCGTGTACCTGATCAGCGGCTTCCGCTGGAGCTTCTACGGCGTCGCCGACGTCAACGTCGTGGTCAGCGTCGGCGGCGACGCTCGGCTTCCTCGCGCTGTGCCTCGTCGCGGTGTGGTGGATCTTCAGGACCGGCTACAAGCTGAAACCTTGAGCGCTGTGAATTTTTGCTTAAGCCCTCCCCTTCAAGGGAGGGTTGGGTGGGGATGGTGTTCGGTTCGCGCGTTACTCGCGTTGCCAAAACCGACCCGCGTCCGTGCGTTTTCCGCTCGCATCCCTGCGAGCGGGTCACTTTCTCTTGCTTGCCCAAGAGAAAGTAACCCAAGAGAAGGGCACCCCAACAACGGCGCCCTGCGGGTGCGTGGTCGCCGGCCGGGGTTCGCCGACGGCACCTCCGTGTGCCGACGGCGAACGCGCACGCATCCTGCGCGCGCCCCTTCGGGCTTTACCGTCCGCCGCCCACCGCCGCTGCAAGGGGACCCGGGTAAAGCGGCGCGCTCCTGCGCGCAGAAGCAAAAGCAAAGCGATAGCCCCGAGGATGGTTTGATTTTGTAAACACCCTCTCAGTAACGCAACAGCGCGTGCAGCGGAACCGCATCACCCCAGCGAGTGCGGCCGGACAAGGCGGCCAGCTCGATCAGCACGCTGGCGCCGAGCACATGCGCGCCGAGCCGTTCGACCAGCGTGCGCGCCGCAGCCAGCGTGCCGCCGGTGGCGAGGACGTCGTCGACGATCAGCACGCGCGCACCGGCCGGCAACGCACCCGCGCGCGCCTCCAGGCGATCGCGGCCGTATTCGAGCTCGTAGTCGATCGCAATCACCGGCGGCGGCAGCTTGCCCGGCTTGCGCAGCGGCACGAAGCCGGCGTGCAGCCGGTTCGCCAGCGCGGCGCCGAGGATGAAGCCGCGCGCCTCGATCGCGCACACGGCCTGCACGCCGCTCCCGCGCCATGGCTCGGCGAGCAGGTCCACGCAGCGCGCAAACGCGGCGGCATCGGCGAGCAGCGGCGTGATGTCGCGGAAGGTCACGCCGGGCGCCGGGAAATCGGGCACGGCGCGGATCAGGGCGTGGATCTGCTGCATCACCAAGCTGCGGTTCCGGGCGGGCAATAGTGCAGGTGAAACCGCGTATCGACAACAAGTTCAGCGAGCGGAAACGCCGGGCTGGGCGGGGAAAGGGAACGCATGAATTACTCGTTCGGCGCCGCTGGTCCACGCATGGCAACCATCACCGCGGCGCGACCGCTCGCGAGCAATGTGCCGGCGTGCTCCACGCGAAATGCGTATTGCCAGCTGCCTTCGCCGCCGAGCAGGCGCTCGGCGTGCACGTCGAGCGCGCCGGCGAGATCGTCGATGCGCGCGACGTGCAACTCGACCGCGCGCAGCGAAACCAGGAATCCAGGAGCTGCCTTGGCGCCTGCTGCACGCGCGATCAGGCCGCCATGCACGGCCATCGCCTGTGCGCCGTATTCGCACAAGTGCAGTGCGCGCAGCAGGCCGTCGCTGCGCAGCGGGTGGTCGGCGCGGCGGTGCGATGCGGTGCGTGCGTGGATGCTGGTTTCGTCCCACGCGATGACGGTGTCGAGCAGGCACATCGCGCCTTGGTGCGGGATGAGTGCGGACCAGTCGGATTTTTCGAGTGGGTGATTTTGCATGGGCTTGGTGTGCTTCGGCCGTTCATCCTTCGATACCTCAGGACGAACGGCTTGGGGGTTCATGCCTCAGAACAAACGGCCGGTTGGAGGTTTATGCCTCTGAGTAAACGGCTTGCTGGTTCAGTCACGCGGGCGCCGTTCGCGCGCCATCAGGATCGACAGGCAGAAGTGGAAGCCGACACCGAGCGCGACGGTGAGGCCGATCGCGCGCAGGACCGGCAGGCTCGACCACGCCTGCATGCCGAACACGAGTAGCGCGGAGAGCACGCAGACGATCGTTGCATGCAGGGTGCGGCGGCCCTCGGCGGCATCGCTGACCGGGCGCTCGAAGAACAGCGCGTAGTGCAGGCCGAGGCCGGCGGCGAGGGTCAGCGCGACCAAGTGGAACAGCGACAGCGAAATGCCGCTCGCGCGTTCGACGACCAGCACGAGCAAGGTCGCCAGCGACATCGGCGCGAGCACGTGCCAGGCGCGGCGCGGGCTGCGCAGCGCGATCACCACGGTCAATGCGAGCAGGCCGAGCGCGATGCCGAGTGCGCCCAGGATGCGTTCGCGGTAGGCGACGACCAAGGATTCGGACGCAGCCTTGAGATCGAGCAGGCTCGCCTGGCCGTGCGTCGAGTCGGTGAATGCGCCGAGCGTGGCCGCGTCGTGCACGCCGGACAAGGTCGCGAGGCCGAGCCAGCTGTCGCCGCGCTCGACCAGCATCGAGGCGAGGCGCGCGCCGAGCGGTGAGCGTTCGAATTCGGCCGGGGTCAGCAACGGCAATGCGCGCGCGGTTTCGACGTCGTCGACAAACGGCGCGAACAGGCCTTCGCGGAACGGCAGGCCGCTGCTGGCGTCGCCGAGCGCGACGTCGAGTGCGACACGAGCGGGCAGTTTCATCTGGCGCGCACGCTGGGTGGCGAGGCTCGGCAGGTAACGACTCGGCAATTCGGCCGCGTCGAGCGCGCCCTGCTTGACCAGCGCGTCGAGCGCGGGTTGCAACACTTCGGACAGGCGCAGCACCGCATCCGCGTCGCGGCCGTGCAGGACGAGCAGATAGCGCACGTCCGGCGCACCGAGTTCGCCGCGCAGCTTCGCGTCGCGCAGCAGCAGGTCCTGCGGTACCGGAGTCAGCGCAGCGAGATCGTTCTGCCACATCGGTCCGGGCGCACGCCAGAGCACGGCCAGCGCGAGCGCGGTCAGCAGCCACGGCAGCCAGCGCGGCCGCGGCAGGCGGTCGATGAACGCGGCCGCGCGCGCGAGGCCGGGCGTCGCGGCCGCATCGCGAAAATGCGTCGGCAGCACGCGCGGCAGCAGGTAGCGCGTGGTCAGGCCGGCGCCGCCGAGGCCGGCGATCGTGAACACCGCCAGTTGCTGCAGGCCGGTGACGCCGGAGAAGAAGAACGCGAGATACGCGATCGCGGCCGATGCGATCGCGGTCGCCAGCAGCGGCCACAACGCGCGGATGCTGGTCAGCGCGTCCTCGCCGGCGCGGCGGTGGCTGAGCAGGCGGATCGGATATTCCTGGGCAACGCCGAGCAGGGTGAAACCGAACGCGAGGGTGATCCCGTGCGCCGATCCGAAACCGATCGCGAGTGCGGCGATGCCGGCAAGCGCGCCGCTCGCGACCGGCAATGCGGCGAGCAGCAGCGAGGCAACGCTGCGATACGCGAGCAGCAGCAACAACACGAAACCGATCGTGCTGACGACACCGATGCGGTCGGCCTCGGCGCGTGTCTTCGCATTGATCAGCACGGTGAAATAACCTGGACCGCTGAGCGTGAGCTTCGCGGCGTTCGCGTTCGGCAACGCATGGAACGCGCTTTCGAGCGCGTCGATCGCGGCACCCTGGGTGGCCGGATCGAAGCCTGCGCCGCGCGTCTCGGCGAGCAGCAACGCGGCGCCGTCGGACGAGAACCAGACGCCGTCATGCAGCGCCGGCGGTTTTGGCGGCGACCAGCGTTCCGCGAGCGCGAGGGTTTCCAGCGTCGGGTCGCGCGGCAGCAACGGTTTCAGCAACGTCGCCGCGGGCGAGCCCAGGTCCTCGACGCGTTGTTCGAGCTGCTCGCGCAGGTAGGTCGCGTCGAGCGTGTGGTGATCGAGCGTCGGCGACAGCAGATACCGGTACGGCAGCCAGTGCTCGCCGAGCGAGGCCGGATCGAACGCACCGTTGATGACCTGCTCGAAATGCGCGTCTTCGCGCAGTTTCGCGGCCAGTGCGCGGCTGAGGTCGGCGAGTTGTGCTTCCGGTGCACCGTCGATCGCGATCAGCAACAGCCGCGAGCCCGGGCCTTCGCCGATCTGATCCATCAGCAACTTCTGATCGGCGGTCTGCGGCGGCGGCATGAAGCTGCGCAGGTCGGTGCTGATGCGCAGGTGGTGAATTGCGAATGCGCCGACCAGGACCAGCGCGAGCAGCCAGATGCCAAGCAGAAGCAGGATCGAGGCGCGGTTCTTTTTCATGCGTCATCCTTGCCGTATGCACCACGCGCGCGCCGAACCCTCACCGCAACCCCTCTCCCGATGCGAGAGGGGCTCGACAGATCGCATGGTGCCGGGCGCACGCAGGCACAACTCATCGCGCTGTATTGCCGCGGCACAGCGCATCGATCCGGGCTTGCGATGGCCGCGTCGGCAATGGGGTCGCGGCGAGCGTATCGACGAGCAGCACGCTGACATCGCCATCGGCGTCGCGGGTGCGGAAGCAGCGCGGGGTCTGCGCGGCGCCGTCGACTTCGATCGTGCTGATGCGGCGTGCGAGGCGACGATCGCGTGGTGTCAGGATCAGTTGCCAGTTCGCGGTGTCGCCGCTCGCGACCAGTTCGAAATCGCGCGCAAGCGTCGCCACGTCGCCACCGAGCAACGCCGCGAATCCGCGCAGGAAGCCTTCGAGTTCCGGCGCCTGGCTGAGCGAGAACGTGCGCGGCGCGCGCTCGCCGCGACGCACGCTCGCTTCGCCGTTCGCGATCGTGGTCTGCTCGCGGTACGGCGTGTCGACGCGCTTGCCCAGTTGCGCGGGGCCGAGATATTCGAGTTCGCCGCGCAGGATCAGCGGGCGATCGAGCAGCCGCGAAAAGCGGACTTCGGTATATGCAGTGCGCGCAGGCGCGGCGCGTTTGAGGCTTGTGACCAGCGCCGTCGCGTCGACCTGCGACGTCGCCGCTACCGCTTCAGGCGGCGCCGCGAAACACGGTGGGATCAGCCACGACACGCTGCTCAAGAGCAGGCTTGCGCACACTCGCCGCGTCGTCCGCTGCATCATCGAGATTCCAGAAATCATGCCAGTTGAACCAGTTATAGGGGTCTTCGCGTACATGGTGTTCGAGGCGTGTTGCATAGCGCTGCACGGCGGCGCGCAATTCGAGCGTGCGTTCGCGCCGCGGCAGCGAGAGTTCATCGGCAAATGCCTCGAAGTACAGATCGTAACGGTTGCCGCCGCGGTACAGGCCGAAGCACAGCACGATCGGCGCCTTCAGCACCGAGCCGATCAGGAACGGCGCGACCGGAAACGCGGCCGGTGCGCCCATGAAGTCGACGACGATGGTCGCCTCGTGCGGACGCGCGCGATCGGCGAGCAGCGTGGTCAATGCGCCGGAGCGGATCGCCTCGCCCAGCGCGAGCACGATGTCGGTGCTCGGCCGCGACGCATCGATCACGTTGCGCCCGATCGCCGGATTGATCGCATGCAGGAGCTCGGTCAGCGCGGGCGTCTGCTGGGTATCGAGCACAACGCGCACGTCGACATCCGGGCGTTCGCTCGCGGCCACGCGCAGCACCTCGAAACTGCCGATGTGCGAACCGAGCAGGAGCACGCCGCGCTCGGGCCGGATCCGCGAGGTGAGCTCGTCGAGACCGTGCATGCGCACGTCGAAGCGCGCGAAGCGGTCGCTGAGCAGGAATACCCGATCGAGGATCGTCCCCGCGAAGCGGTGGATGTGGCGCATGACCTGCCACGCGCTGGCCGGCTTGCCGAACGCGCGTTGCAGGAATTCATACGAAACCCGGCGCTCGAACGGCCGCCGCAAAAAGAAGTACAGCGTGATCGGATACAGGATCACGCGCGCGACCGGGCGCCCCAGATTCAGGCCGATCGCGCGGATCAACCAGATCGCGAAGCGGCCACCGCCCTCCGGACGTCCAGTCCAATGTTCACTCATTGCAACTCCCCTTCTCCCTTGAGTATCGGCGCCCCAGCGCGCTCGACACGAAAGCTCACGCGTGCGCCCTCGACGCTGGCGCTGAGTTCAGCGTCCTCGTCCGGCAGCAACGGCGCGAGAAATTTCACCACACCGATGCGCGTGAAGCGGCCCATGCCGGCGTCTTCCAGTGCCGCCGCGACGCGATCGAGCAGGACCACGCCGGGCACCACCGGCCGACCCGGAAAATGGCCGGGCAAGCTTGGATGAGCTGCGTCGATGCACAGCGTGCGCGTGATCGTGCGCACCTCGCTCATCGTTCAGTCCGCGTCGCGTCGAAGGCGACGCTGCGGACGAGCGCGGGCCAATTGCGCGCGAGCTGAACCAGGAATTGCGCCAGCGATGCGTGCGGTATGTGGCGCAGCCACCAGCGCCGAAACGCGTATTCGACGATCAGGAACGCAGGCACCAGCGCAAAACTGCCGAAGTGCAGATACCAGCGCCATGACGAATCGGAAAGCTCCGTGTGCGCAGCCATGCCGAGATCGCGCGTGACCAGCCACGCGAGCAACACGGACTGCGCGCCGAGCAGCAATGCCCACGCCCAGGTCAGCGCGCGCGCATACCCGGCCACACGCGGCAATGCGAGCCGGGCGCGGCCTTCGATCGCCTCGATGATGCGCGCGATCAGCGGCGCCGCACCGCGCGCAAGGCTGCACGCGAACACACCGCAGAATGCCGCGTTGAGCACGACGGGCAGCACATCGAGGGCAAGGCGTCCGCCGCCGCGATGGCCGAGCGCGACCAGCGTCCCTGCGCAGGCCAGCCACGCGATCCAAGCGCCCGGCTGGCGCCGCCACAATCCCGATTGCAGCAGCAAACCGATCAGCGCGAACACGGCGACTTCATTGATCCAGACATTCGCCGTCACATGTGCCGCGACGAACAACGCCGCCACGCCGAGCACACCGCCGGCGAACACGCGCGCGGACGGCGGGGCAGGCGGGGCGGCACTGAGGTTGGCAGGCATCGACGACACGGTTGGCGTTGGGTTTCTGGGGGTACGGGACAGGCCCGGACTTTAGCATAGGGCGGCCGCCGCTCCGGTCGCGAATGCCGAGTGAAAACAGAGGGATGGGTCCCGTGTCAGCACGTGTCGCGATGCGCGAAAACCATCGCGACGGCAACCCGAAACATGCCGACGGATTATCACTGTAGGAGCGCCGGAAGGCGCGTTTCTTGCCGCCAGTGGCGTCATCGCAAAAGCATCGCGCCTTCCGGCGCTCCTACGGATTACAACAAGCGGGCAGCGCGGGTGTCGATGCGGCAACGCGTCGTTCGCTGCAAACGATGGCTCTCGCCAGAGTCAGCCGACGCGATGCTGCTCGATATGCGCCGACAGCGCGCGCAGGCTGCTGAAGATGCGCTGGTTGTCCGGGTTGTCCGAGCGCAGGCTGAAGCCATAGTGCTTGGATACGGCCAGCGCGAGTTCGAGCGCATCGATCGAATCGAGGCCGAGATCGCTGCCGAACAGTGCCGCCTGCGCGTCGATGTCGGCCGGTTTCACCCAGTCGATATTGAGACTCTCGACGAGCAGGGTCGCGAGCTCATGCTCGGCGGGCGACTGGGCGGAAGGGCTGGTGGGCGTGTCCATGAGCGATCGGAGTGCGGTCGGTTCGGGCGGGAAAATGCCGGGCCAGTGTATCATCCGCGCCCCGCCCAGCGCGCAGCGCGGCGCCTTGTGAAGCTTGCGCCTCGCCTTCCGATGTCGAGTTCCATTGCCGAAAACGCACTCCGACCGCCATCGCTGCGGATCGGCTATACGCGAACGCCCGCGACGCATTTGCTCGCGCAATCCGACGTGCTCGCGGTCATCGGATTCGGAGCAGCCGCCGAGCTGCCGGATGATCCGCGCGTGTTGCGGGTCGGACTCGAACCGCTGCAGGAGCCGCTGTTCGAGGTCTGGCGCGCGGATAGCGCGGTGGCGAGCGGACGTGACGGCGACCTGCGTTGGAGCCGCTCGGACGAGCATCTGTTTTTTTCGATCGAGGTCGACGAAGCCGCGTACGGCGGCATCGCCGCGGCGGCCGAGCACGCGTACCGACACCTGACTGCATTCGTCGCGGCCAGCGCGACGGCGCATCTGCTGCGGCTGTGGAATTACCTCGATGCGATCAACCTCGGCGAGGGCGACGACGAACGCTACCGCCTGTTCTGCGACGGCCGTGCGCGCGGCATGCGCGATTCCCCGAACCGCAATTACCCTGCCGCGACCGCGATCGGCCGTCAGGACGGCGTGCGCGTGCTGCAGGTCTACGGCCTCGCCGCGCGCCATCCAGGCCAGCCGATCGAGAATCCGCGCCAGGTCAGCGCGTGGCGTTACCCGCGCCAGTACGGCCCGACCGCGCCGACGTTCGCGCGCGGCATGCTGAGCGCGGCCGCACAGTTGCTGATCTCGGGCACCGCCGCCGTGGTCGGCCATGTGTCACTGCATGACGGTGACCTCGCCGCGCAGATCGACGAGACCTGGGCGAATCTCGGCAGCCTGACCAGGCAGGCCGGCATGGGCGATTCCGGTTTCGGCGCGCACACCTTCCTCAAGGCCTATCTGCGCGATCACGCCGATGCCGACCGCGTCGCCGCCGCGCTGCAGGCACGCGCGCCCACGCTCGATGGCCTGCTGCTGCTGGCCGGCGACATCTGCCGCCGCGAACTGCTGGTGGAAGTCGATGGCGTGCACGGCCCGCTGCGCTGACCGAGCGCATGCGTGTCCGGCCGATGTGGCACTCGCTTTCCGCCGCCGGATGAATTCAACTTCACCGCAGGCTTGATGACGACTGCGCATTGCGCAGCAAGCGGTGGGCTACGGAGAACGGCATGGCTTCGCGCAATTTTTTTTGCCTCGCAACGCTGGCTGCGGCGTGCGCATGGCTGTCCTGCCTTGCGTGCTTTGCGCACCTTGCGCGAGCGCAGGGCGCAAACGCACCCGCCGCATCGCACACCATTTCCAAAAATGAACACGGCTTCGACATCGTCGCGAATCCCTACACCGGCAATGCCGATGCAATCGCCGAAGGCGAGGATCTGTTTACCTCCAGCGCGTGCAGCGGTTGTCACGGGGCCGGCGCCGCAGGCGGCGTGTGCCCGTCACTGGTCAACGCTGCCTGGATCTACGGCAGCGACGACACCACGCTGTTCAACCTGATCAAGCGTGGCAGTGCGGCCCTGCGCGCCAAAGGCTATGCACGCAGCGCCGAGGAAAAGACCGGCGGCGACATGCCACCCTTCGCAGGCATGCTGAGCGACGAGGACGAATGGAAGCTGATCGCGTGGATACGCTCGAAATACACAGGCGATCCGGCGCAGCGGAACTGGTAAGCGTCGGACAAGGTCGTATCGTGTCTGATCGCCCCCACCGATCACCGGAGAACAGCATGCTTACTCGTCCAGCATCGCAGGCCATGAACACGACAATGGCCAGCTCACCGTTAAGCGCATTGGGCGCCGCACTGCTGCTCGGCGTGGTGTTTCTTCTCGGGGCATACACCAGCGCCAAGGCGTCGGCCGCGCCGGTCGCCTACGTGCCGAACCAGAAGAGTGGATCGATCTCGGTGATCGACACCGCCAGCGATGCCGTGGTGCGCACCCTGACCGCGCAAGGAAAACTCGGCAAACGCCTGCAGGCGATCGACATCGACCCGCGCGGACGCACGCTGTATGTCGTCGACGCGGAGCACAACACACTGTTCGCGCTCGACCCGGCGAGCGACACCGTGGTGCACAGCGTGGCGATCGGCCCCGACGCCGAGGGCGTGCGCCTGGCGCCATCCGGCAAGTGGCTCGCGGTCTGCGCGGAAGGCCAGAACAAGGCGCTGCTGATCGATGTCGCCACGTTCACGATCGAAGCGAGCATTCCGGTCCAGGGCCGAAATCCCGAACACTGCGAATTCACCGAGGACAGCAAGTGGTTGCTGACCAGCAACGAAGGCTCGGACAACCTTGACGTGATCGATGTCGCCAAGCGCGCTTCGGTTGGCGTGATTGCGACCAGCGGCCATCCGCGCGGCGCGGTGTTCGTGCCCGGCACCTCGCGTCTGTATGTCGCGCAGGAAGCGGCGAACAGCGTCGATGAAATCGATTTTGCGGCGCGCAGGAAGATCGCCAACATCCCGACCGCGCTGCGTACCGCCGGCATCACGATCAGCCGCGATGGCAAACGCATCTATGCCGCGAACGGCGGCGCCGGCAGCGTATCGGTGATCGACCGGGCGACAAACACGATCGTCAAGGAGATCCCGGTCGGCAAGCGGCCGTGGAACATGGCGCTGACGCCGGATGGGAAAAAACTCTACGTCGCGAACGGGCGCTCCAACAGCGTCAGCGTGATCGACACGCAAGCGCTCACGGTGACCAAGGACATCGCGGTCGGCGAACTGCCGTGGGGCGTGGCGATTGCGCGCTAACATTCCTCCTGATTACCGTCGAAGCCCAGATCACGTTCCCTTCTCCCTCCGGGAGAAGGTGGCGCGAAGCGCCGGATGAGGGTTCGGGACGAGCGTGATGCTTCATGCTCGCGCCGACCCCTCACCCCAACCCCTCTCCCGATGGGAGAGGGGCTCGACAACTGAACTTCAACGCCAGTCAAGACATACATTGATGCCGTCATTCCCGCTTGCGCGGGAATGACGGCCAATCCAAACGGAGAGAGATAAATGAAAACCCGCGCCGCCGTTGCCTGGGAAGCCGGCAAACCGTTGTCGATCGAAGAAGTGGATCTGGAAGGGCCACGCGCGGGCGAGGTTCTGGTGCGCATCGTTGCGACCGGGGTCTGCCACACCGATGCGTTCACCTTGTCCGGCGCCGATCCAGAGGGCCTGTTCCCGGCGATCCTCGGCCATGAAGGCGGCGGCATCGTGCAGGAAATCGGCCCCGGCGTGACCAGCGTCAAGCCCGGCGACCATGTGATCCCGCTGTACACGCCGGAATGCGGCGTTTGCAAATTCTGCACATCGGGAAAGACCAACCTGTGCCAGGCGATCCGCGCGACGCAAGGGCGCGGCCTGATGCCGGATGGCACCTCGCGGTTCTCGATCAGCGGCAAACCGATCCTGCATTACATGGGTACCAGCACGTTCTCCGAATACACGGTGCTGCCGGAAATCGCGGTCGCGAAGATCAACCCGGCCGCACCGCTCGACAAGGTCTGCCTGCTCGGTTGCGGCGTGACCACCGGCATCGGCGCGGTGCTCAACACCGCGAAGGTGACGCCGGGCTCAACGGTCGCGGTATTCGGCCTCGGCGGCATCGGCATGTCGGTGATCCAGGGCGCGGTAATGGCCAAGGCGGCCCGGATCATCGCGGTCGACATGAATCCCGAGAAGTTCGTGATGGCGAAGCAACTCGGCGCGACCGACTGCATCAATCCTGAAGGACTATCCGGATACACCGATCCAGCAGGTCATCGTCGATCTCACCGACGGCGGCGTCGACTATTCGTTCGAATGCATCGGCAACGTCAAGGTGATGCGTTCGGCGCTTGAGTGCTGCCACAAGGGCTGGGGCGAATCGATCATCATCGGCGTCGCCGGTGCCGGCCAGGAGATCTCGACGCGACCGTTCCAGCTGGTCACCGGCCGGGTCTGGCGCGGTTCCGCGTTCGGCGGCGTCAAGGGTCGCTCGCAGCTGCCGGGCTATGTCGATCGCTACATGGCCGGCGAGTTCAAGATCGACGAATTCGTCACCGAAGTGCTACCGCTGGACAGGATCAACGAAGCGTTCACGTTGATGCACGAAGGCAAGGTGATCCGCACGGTCATCCAGTTCTGATTTGCCACGTTGCGCACATGCCGCGAATGATTACGCCGTGTTTTCCATTTTTCCATCCAATCGAACAGGGCAGGGAATATCGGTTATTTGAAAGCGCATGTTTCCTGCCTGTTTTCCCTGCTGATTTACGGAATGCGCAGCATCACATGGACCGGCTGGATCGCCTGGTGAATTCAATGCATGGAGGAACGGGATCCCACGTTCGTCGCATCGGGAATTTGCGATACGCATGTTGACCGACATCCGCCCCAGGGCTTAGATTCCGCCGCCTCCTGGGCCTATTTCCCGGCGGAGCCCAAAAGCACTGCGCAGTGCGCAGGCAAGACCCGGAAAATCCCGCAAGGGATGCTCGTGAGCGAGTTGCAGAACTGCCCCGGTTTGGACATGCCGCCACGTCACGCACGCAAGTGCTTGATGTGAAAAATGGCGCGGCATTGCTCGTGCCATCCATCGCACTCGCCCTTGCGGGCCAGGTGCACTCGGCGCAGTCCCTGCACCTCGCCCGTCGGGCAGCTTCGCTGTGCAAAACCGTTTGTCGCTGTTCGGCTGCATGCCCGCACAGCGCGTGCCACGATTTTTTTGCAACCCCGGCTGGGTGTCCGGATTTGCAAACCACTTCGTGTGTTTCCGCTACGCACCGGAGACGCAGTCATGTGCATGTGCGAAGGCGGCCTGACCGCCGTTTTTCAATTACTGGGGAACTTGAATGAACCTGAAGTCGATGCGATGGGCCTGGGGACTGCTGCTGGTGGGCATGCTGGCGGCGATGCCGGCGAAGGTATTCGCCGAGGAGGAAGGGGAGCAAGACGACGCCACCGCGCGCCGCGCGGCGATGGCGCAGTGGTACACCGACGACTACAGCGGCAATGACGTCGGCCACAGCCACAAGCAGACGGTGTTCTCGCCGGAGTACGAGCGCTTCCTCAACGAGGCCGCCAAGCGCGAGCGCTTGCGCCATGCCGCGCTGATGCCCTACAGCGGTACCTCCAACCCGGTGATCGATGCGCTCGCGCCCTTCGTCGCCGCCGCCAACGGCAACTGGCTCAACATCGGTCCGACCAGCGCCAATTTCGCGCAGAACGGCGGCACGTTGAACGTGACCGACGCTGGGCGTGTCAACGCCATCGTCACCGATCCGGCCAACGCCAACGTCATCTACGTCGCCTTCTCCGGCGGCGGCGTATGGAAATCCACCGACAACGGCAGCACCTGGGCGGCGAAGACCGAGACGCTGGGATCGCTCTCGGTCGGCACGCTCGCCATGGCGCCCGACAATGCCAATACGCTGTACCTGGGCTTGGGCGATCCGTTCGACGGCACCGGCATGGGCCTTGTGAAGTCGACTGACGGCGGCGACAACTGGGGCAACGTCATCTACCTCGGCAACGCCACCATCATTCCCGCCATTGAAGTCGCGCGCACCAACACCAGCATCGTGCTGGCCGGCACCAATGCCGGCCTGTATCGCTCGACGAACGGCGGTGCGAGCTTCAGCAAGGTGACGATCAATTCCGCCTCGACCACCGGCGATCCTTCCGTGTGGACCATCGCCTGGGGCGGCGGCAGCAACTTCGTGCTGAGCCTGGAGGCCGATCCCGCCAACGCGAGCGGACTGACCAACGGCCAGGTGTGGCGCTCCACCGACAACGGCGCCACCTGGACGCAGTCCAGCGGCATCACCGACAGCAGCGGCATCAAGCGCCTGAGCGTGGCCGCGGCGCCGTCCGATCGCCAGATCATGTACGCCGAGGCGGCGAGCACCGCCAGCACCAGCAAAGACCTCGCCAATTTCTTCAAATCCACCGACAACGGCGTGACCTGGACCGGCATCGCAAAGAGTGGCACCACGTACAAGACCTACACCAACACCAATAGCGAATCGCCCAATCTCAGCACCCTGCTGAACGGCCAGGGCTGGTACAACCAGCTGGTCTTGATCGATCCGACCAATGCCAACGTCGTCTATTTCGGCGGCGCCCTGCTGGCGGCCAAGACCACCGATGGCGGCAGCACCTACTCGCAGGTGAGCAACTGGCTGGCCCAGTTCAGCCTGCCCTACGTGCACGCCGACTTCCACGCCGGCCACATCGCCAGCAATGGCGCGCTCTACTTCGGCACCGACGGCGGCATCTTCCGCTCCACCAACAACGGCGCCGCCTTCACCGACACGCTCAACCGCGGCATCGCCTCGCACCTGATCTACCAGGTCGGCTCCTCGACGGCCAACCGCGACGCCGTGGTCGCCGGCCTGCAGGACAACGGCACACGCGTGCGCGTGAGCAACACGGCCGTGTTCAACCAGATCATTGGTGGCGACGGGTTCGGCTGCAACATCAACCGCTCCAACGCGAACCAGATGCTCGGCAGCCTGTACTACAGCCGCATCTACAAGAGCACCAACGGCGGCACCAGCTTCAGCAGCGCCTGCAGCGGCATCACCGAATGCAACAACTCCAGCACTGCGCCGTTCATCACGCGCATCGCGGAGTGGAAAGGCGACCTCACCGGAAACACCTTGTTCACCTACAGCAACGCCAAGGTCTACAAGAGCGTGAACTACGCCGGAGCCTGGACCGCGCTCGGTACCAGCGGCTTGCCGACCAGCAGCTTCTCCATTCGTAACGTCGGCGTGGCGGCGAGCAGCGTGAACACCGTCGGTGTTGTCGCCAATTCGGGCCGCGCCTATCTCACCACCAACGGCGGCACCAGTTGGACGCAGATCGGCAGCAGCACGAGCCTGCCTGGCAACGGCCTCAGCCTGTCCTCGATCACCTTCGATCCGGCCAACGCCAACATCATCTATATCGCCTCGGTGGCGCCGACTTCGACCGCCAAGCACCTGTGGCGCTCGGCCGATGGCGGCACCACCTGGACCGCGATCGACAGCGGCGCCTCAGGTTTCCCGGCCGGCATTCCGGTCAACAGCCTCATCGTCGATCCGACCGCCAGCAGCAGGCTGTACGCCGCCACGCACCTCGGCGTGTACACCTCCGGTGACACCGGCGCGACATGGACGCGCTACGGCGCCGGCATGCCGCTGGTGAACGTGACCGATTTGTACGTGGCCGACGACGGCAGCCTGATCCGTGCCGCCACCTTCGGCCGCTCGGTGTGGGAATATGCCCCCAGCGGCAACGCAGCGCCGACGGCGAACTTCACCTTCACCACGAACAACCTCACCGCCAACTTCATCGACGCGTCCACCGACAGCGACGGCACCATCGCTTCGTGGGCATGGAACTTCGGCGACAGCGCCACGTCCACGCAGCAGAACCCCAGCCACACCTATGCGGCGGGCGGCAGCTACACCGTCACGCTCACGGTGACCGACGACGGCGGCGCCACCAACACCGTCAGCAAGACGGTGACCGTGGCGACATCGAACGTGCCGCCCACGGCGAATTTCGGCTTCACCACGACCTCCCTCACGGCGAACTTCACCGACGGATCGAGCGACAGCGACGGCACCATCGCCTCGCATGCGTGGAATTTCGGTGACGGCGCGACCTCGACCGCAACCAACCCGAGCCGCACCTACGCCGCCGCCGGCACCTACAGCGTCACACTGACCGTGACCGACAACCTCGGCGCGACCGGCTCGATCACGAAGCCGGTGACGGTGGTGGCGCCCACGTTCACGATCACGCCGAGCTCCAGCGGCAATGGCACGATCTCGCCGTCGACCCCGCAGACGGTGAACCAAGGGGCGACGACGACGTTCACGCTGAGCCCGGCGACGAACTACCATGTCGTCACACCGGTCGGCGGCAGCTGTGGCGGTACGCTCAGCGGCAACACGTACACGACGAACGCGGTCAATGCCGATTGCACGGTCATCGCGAGCTTCGCGATCGACACGTACACGGTGACGCCGAGCTCCAGCGGCAACGGCACGATCTCGCCCAACACGCCGCAATCGGTCGTGAGTGGCGTAACCAAGACGTTCGTGCTGACGCCGAGTGCCGGCTACCACATCCTGAACGTGACGGGTTCCTGCCCGCAAGGCACATCGAACGGCGTTAACTACACCACCGGCGCCATCACCGCCAATTGCAGCGTGATCGCGAACTTTGCGGCCAATCCGCCACACCACCTCGCGGTGGCGCCGGTGGCGAGCGTGTTCCAGGGCAATCGCCTGGGGGCGGTGACGGTGTCGATCATGGACGTGGACGGCAACGTGATCACGACCGATTCCACCTCGCAGATCGCGCTGACGGCCACCGCCTGCGGCGGCTCGGTGACGCTGGGACACGCCACCGTCAGCAACGGCGTCGCCAGTTTCCCGGCCAATGCCACGGCGCGCTTCTACACGCTTGCGACCGGCAACGCGCTGACCGCGAGCAGCGGCAGCCTGAGCGGCAGCGCGACGTTCGACGTCATCGCCGGCAGCGAACTCCTGTTTGCCGATGACTTCGAAAACTGCCGCCTGTAACGAGTGAAACAACCCGCCCCGGAGTCGATCCGGGCGGGTTCTGCGGCGATCGACTCGCCGCATCTGCGTCTCGCCCTTTGGGCAGTTCCGTTTTGTAAAACGGCAATCCTGCCGTTTTGTCGTCGTTCGCGCCCGCTACTTCCGAGAACAACGGAATCGAGACTTCACACCGCGCTGATGCCCGCCCGGCTGCGGCTTTGCTATCGTCGCGCGATGCCACGATTCGACCGCAATGCCCTGACCCGCTGTGCCCTGTCGGAGCGGCTGCTCGCCAGCGCGCTCGCCGTGGCCATGCTGCCAGCCCGTGCCAACGAGGCGCCACCGGCGCATACGGACGAGGACGTGACCACGCTTGACCTCATCACTGTGGTCGGCCTGACACCGGTCACCGGCACCGAAATCGCGGCCAGCAAACTTCCCTATACCGTGCAGTCGATCGACGACAGCGCGCTGGAGCGTGCGCAGACGCTCGACCTGACCGATTTCATGAACCGCCATCTCGCCGGCGTGACCGCGAATTCGGCACAGGGCAACCCGCTGCAGCCGGACCTGCAATTCCGCGGCTTCACCGCGACGCCGCTGCTCGGTGGTTCCGAGGGAGTGTCGATCTACCTCGACGGCGTGCGCGTCAACGAAGTGTTCGGCGACACCGTCAACTGGGACCTGATCCCGACCGACGCAATCGAGCGGATGAGCCTGCTTGCCGGCGCCAATCCGGTGTTCGGCCTGAACACGCTCGGCGGCGCGATCTCGCTGCAGACCAAGACCGGCTTCAGCGATCCGGGTACGCGTTTCGAGGGCTACGGCGGCTCGTTCGGGCGCACCGACGCGACGTTCGAAACCGCCGGCCATGCCGGTCAATGGGGTTGGTACCTGATGGGCAACCGCTTCGACGAGGACGGCTGGCGCAACGCGTCGCCATCGAACGCGCGCAATTTCTACGGCACGCTGTCCTGGCGCGGCGACGCGGCCGCGTTCGACCTGCACCTCGGCCATGCCGACAGCGACCTGACCGGCAACGGCGCGACGCCGGTACAGGAGCTCGCACAGCGCTGGCCGAGCATCTTCACCGCGCCGGACATCACGACGAACAAACTGGACCTGGTCAGCGGCCAGGGCAGCGTCGATATCAATGCGGCGACGAAGTTATCGTTCACCGTGTACCACCGCACCGTCGACACGCTGTCGTACAACGGCGACGGCAGCGGTTTCCAAGCCTGCGCGGACGACGGCGCCGTCCTCTGCGGCGACGACGGCGCACCGGTCCTCGACCAGCACGACAACACGGTGGCGTCCGCCTACGACGCGATCAACCACATCGGCCAGCGCCGCCAGACCAGCGACGGCGGCACCGTGCAGTTGGCATTCAACCAGCCGATCGGCCGCATGCAAAACCAGTTCGTGCTCGGTGCCGACTACAGCAACGGCCGGCTGCGCTACAACTCCGTACTCGAAATGGCGACGCTGCAACCGAACCGGGTCACCTCGGCGAATTCCGGCCTCTTCATCCCGGCCGACGCGCTCAGCGTCGACAGCCATACGCTGAGCACCGGCCTGTACGCGACCGATACCCTGTCGATCACCGACCGGCTCGCGTTGACACTGTCCGCGCGCGGCAACCACACACGCACGACGATCAACGACCCGACCGGCCTCAATCCGGACCTGGACGGCCAGCACCGTTTTTTGCGCGTCAATCCGGCCGCCGGCCTCACCTGGCAGTGGAGCCCGGCCATGAATTTCTACGGCGGTTACAGCGAATCGACGCGCGCGCCGACGCCGGTCGAGCTGACCTGCGCCGACCCGGATGCGCCGTGCAAGCTGCCCAACGACTTCGTGTCCGACCCGCCGCTGAAGCAGGTCGTCGCGAAGAGCTGGGAGGCCGGCCTGCGCGGCACACTCGGCGGCGGCGAGCGCACGCACTGGCACATCGGCGTGTTCCGCACGACGAACACCGACGACATCCTGTTCCAGTCCACCGGCGGCACGCAGTCCAACGAAGGCTTCTTCGCGAACGTCGGCGACACGCGCCGGCAGGGTCTGGAAGCCAGCATCGCCGGCACGTTCCGGGACAAGCGCCTGAACTGGTACGCGAACTACACGTACCTCGATGCCACGTATCTGGGCAGCTTCTACGAGCACAGCGCGAATCACCCGGACGTGAAAGCCGATGGCCTGATCTTCGTCGACAAAGGCGACCATATCCCGAGCCTGCCCAGGAACAGTTTCAAGCTCGGTGCGGATTTCGCGCTGACTCGCGCACTCAGCATCGGCGGCGACGTCGTCGCCACTTCCGGTCAGTACCTGCGCGCGGACGAAGCGAACCTGCTCGACGAAACCGCCGGCTATGCACTCCTGAACCTGCGCGCGAACTACACGTTCAATGAACATTTCAGCGTGTTCGCGCGCGTCGACAACGTATTCGATCGCCGCTACGTCACCTTCGGCACGCTCGGCGACGCCACCTCGGTGTTTCCCGCGTATCACGACCCGCGCTTCGATGGCCCCGGCCAGCCGCGCGGCGCTTGGGTCGGGTTCAAGGTCGCGCTTTGAGCCGCATGGTCGGCGTTGCCGCTCCTGACCGGGATCAGGCTTGAGAAGCCCGGGGAATACCGCGAGCACGGCCACGTCTGGATGATCAAGATCGTGCCCGGAACGGTCCTTCGCAGACGTTCTACGACAACGACCGCAGCGGCCATCTGATGCGCGATCCGCGCGAGGGGCCGTCGCCGCACTGCATGTTGTACGAGTGGAAGCAGGTCGGGCGGTGATTGGTGATTCGTGAAAAGCACAAGCCCGCTTTTTCCAATCACCAATCACCAATCCGCCGGGTTCGTCAGTTGCGTACCCGGCGCGGCGAATCGGCCGTGACGATCGGCGTGACCGGTGCACCGTCGAACACGACGATCGTGAGCTCGCCCGGATTGACGTCGGCCGACGCATTGCCGCCGATGTCGACGGTCGATGTGCTGCCTGCGAGGCGCAGGGTGCGCAGGTCGACGGTGTGCGTGCCGGCCGGCAAAGCAACCATCGTATTGATCGCCACCGCATTGAAGGCGTTGGTGGTGCTTGGGTTGACGACGCTGAAACGGTTCCATCCGCCACTCGGCAGGAAGTTGCCGTCTACGTAAACAACCGCGTCCACGGTGGCGTAGTTGGCGTTCCCGGTCCCGGTCGTTCGTGCGCCGATCGTCGCCCAGATCGTCACGGTGGCGGGGCTGCCCAGCGTGAAGGTCTGCGTCAGGCCGGGCTGCACCGTTGCCACCGCGCTGGCCACGGCAAGGCGCCCCGCCGTGCCGTAGACGTGATAACGCGTCATGGTCGCGGCAGCGCCGGTCGCGCCCGTGGCGCCCGTGGCGCCGATCGGACCCGCCGGACCCGCGTCACCTGTGGCCCCCACCGGCCCTGCCGGACCGATGGCGCCCGTCGCACCGGCGGGACCCATCGGACCCGCAGCGCCGGTCGGGCCGATGGCCCCGATGGCGCCGCTCGGCCCGGGGGGACCGATAGCGCCTGTGGGACCGGTCGGGCCGGCCGGGCCGGCCGGGCCAACTACCGAGCCGGCCGCGCACGGCCCGAGCGCGCCGCTGACGGCGTCGAAGCACAGTACGGTGTCGCCGTCCGCAGCGGCGGACAGGCCCGGCACCAGTACGCGGCCGGCCTCCTCCACCTTCAGCACCGGCGTGCCGCCCAGCGCGTGGATCTCGAAACTCGATCCCGGCTTCGGCGTGACCACGACCTGCGCGCCAACCGGCAGGCAGAGCGCCATCGCCAGGCTCGCGGCGAGGGCGTGATGGCGGAGGCGGATGCGCTGCGATGTGTCGTTGCTCATGTCGGTACCCGTGCGGTTACGGCGAATGGATCAGGGAACGGTACGAACGCTGCGTTCATCTCGTGGCGGCGTCAGCGCAAACGAAACCTGCGCGCGCCAAACACGCCCAACGCCAGCGCGAGGGCGAGCAGCGCCCACGCGGACAGCGCGGGAGCCGGAATCGGCGTCGGCGCCTCGGCCGGCGGCGCCGCCTGGAACCAGCGCAGGTTGTTGCCGGCATCGACGGCGTTGAAGGCCTCGGGCAATCCCGGCGCCAGCCAGGCCGAACCTTCGGGGGCTTCCATGTCCGCCACGCTCAGCCACGCGATCTGCTGGGCGCCGCCTGTGCTCAAGGCCAGGCCAGCGCGCGTGCCCGCCTGCGTGCTGCCGATCGACAGATATTGGCCGGCGGCGCCGGCGAGTTGGAGCAGGACGGCGATGGATTGGGTCCTGCCGGCCTCGAAGCTGTACGCCTTTGCCCGCGCGCTTTCGATGCGCAGGCTGGAGAAGCCCGTCGCGCCGAGGATCGAAGCGTGGGCGCGGTCACAGCGGTCGCCCAGCCGCACCGTGCCGATCCCTGCGAGAAAAGCGCCGTGGTTGTTCCAGTCGCCGCCGACGTCGAGCGACGCCGTCGTCGCGGTCACCTGGCCCGCGATGTCGAGGTCGCCGATACCGCCGACCTCACCGTCCTGCGCGTGGAGCGCTCCGGCCACGTCGAGCGTGGCGCAGTCCAGATCCAGCGTGGCGTCGCCGAGCTGCCAGCTTGCACCCGCGTCGATGGAAACCGACTGCGCGAGAACGGCGGCGGGAAAAGCGAGCGCGGCCAGCACAAGAGCGGCAGCGAAACGCCGCGCGCCGCATCGAGCACTTCGACGATCCCCCATGGATATCCCCTTCCATCCCCAGAAGCGTGACAAGGTTCGCACGATTGCGGCGCGAGTACCATCCCCGAGATCAGGCGACCCGCCCGCCTCGCCCTCGGCCTGCCGACCCGGCGCCGCGTCCAAGAAAGGTGACCGAGGAATTCTCCGTTTGAGTCGCGCCATCGCACAGCGCGGCAGCGCGCGCGACGCATGCCAATGCCAACGCCAGGATGACGGCTCCCGGTGGAATCCCTAGAATCACTTTCCC
Organism: uncultured Gammaproteobacteria bacterium; assembly: GCA_963720445.1. Classification (GTDB taxonomy): domain Bacteria; phylum Pseudomonadota; class Gammaproteobacteria; order Xanthomonadales; family Rhodanobacteraceae; genus Dokdonella_A. The sequence goes on along the minus strand of CAVRFO010000002.1, from coordinate 1,881,837 downwards.
GAGGGCCGCAGCAGCGGCCCTTCGCTTTTCCGCATCACGCAAGGATTTCAATCACCGCATGCAAAGCATCGAACAACGCATCGCCGAAGCCATCGCCGCGCAGCCGGCGCAGGTCAAGGCCGCCGTGGACCTTCTCGACGGCGGCGCGACCGTGCCGTTCATCGCGCGCTACCGCAAGGAAGTGACCGGTGGCCTCGACGACACCCAGTTGCGCCTGCTGGAAGAACGCCTCGGCTATCTGCGCGAGCTTGAGGATCGCCGTGCCGCGATCCTTGAAAGCATCGCCGAGCAGGGCAAGCTCGATGACGCGCTGAAGGCGCGGATTCTTGAGGCCGACACCAAGGCGCGGCTGGAAGATCTGTATCTGCCGTACAAGCAGAAGCGCCGCACCAAGGCGCAGATCGCGCGCGAGGCCGGACTGGAACCGCTCGCGCTCGGGTTGCGTGAAGATCCGTCGATCGTGCCCGAAGCACGCGCGGCCGCGTTCGTCGATGAATCGAAAGGCGTGCCCGACATCAAGGCCGCGCTCGACGGTGCGCGGCAGATCCTGATGGAGACGATAGCCGAAGACGCCGCGCTGCTCGGGAGCTTGCGCGACTGGATCTGGAGCAAGGGCCGGATCCGCGCGAAGCTTATCGAGGGCAAGGAGAACGAAGGCGCGAAATTCCGCGACTATTTCGACCATGCCGAAGCGATTGCGAAGATCCCGTCGCACCGTCTGCTCGCGCTGATGCGTGCGCGCAACGAAGGCGTTCTCGCACTGGAACTGGAGCCCACCGCCGAGCCCGAGCAGGGCCATATCGAAGCGCAGGAACGCATCGCCGGGCATGCCGGCATCGCCGCGCGCGGGCGCGCCGCGGATGCGTGGCTGGTCGAGACCTGCCGCCTGACCTGGCGCGTGAAACTGCACCTGTCGCTGATGCTCGACCTGTTCGCGCGCGCGCGCGAAACCGCCGAGGCCGAGGCGATCCGCGTATTCGGCGAGAATCTGAAGGACTTGATGCTGGCCGCGCCGGCCGGCCCGAAGGCAGTGATGGGCCTCGATCCCGGCATCCGCACCGGGGTCAAGGTCGCGATCGTCGATGCGACCGGCAAGCTGCTCGCGACCACCACGATCTATCCGCACGAACCGCGCCGGCAGTGGGACCAGTCGGTCGCCGAGCTTGGCGCATTGTGCAAAAAGCACGATGTTGCGTTGATCTCGATCGGCAACGGCACCGCCTCGCGCGAAACCGACAAGCTGGCCGGCGAGGTGATGAAGAAACTTGGCAATCCGAAGCTCGCCAAGATCGTGGTCAGCGAGGCCGGCGCGTCGGTGTATTCGGCGTCGGAACTCGCCGCGAAGGAATTCCCGGAGCTCGACGTGTCCTTGCGTGGCGCGGTGTCGATCGCGCGCCGCCTGCAGGACCCGCTCGCCGAACTGGTGAAGATCGAGCCGAAAGCAATCGGCGTCGGCCAGTACCAGCACGACGTGAACCAGTCGAAACTCGCGCGCGCGCTCGATGCGAAGGTCGAGGACTGCGTGAATGCGGTCGGCGTCGACGTCAACACCGCGTCGATCCCGCTGCTCGCGCGCGTCGCCGGCTTGTCGGCGAGCGTCGCCGAAAATATCGTCAAGTATCGCGATGAGCACGGCGCGTTCCGCACCCGCGCCGCGCTGAAAAAAGTGCCGCGCCTCGGCGACAAGGCGTTCGAACAGAGCGCCGGCTTCCTGCGCATCGCGCAGGGCGACAATCCGCTCGACGCCGGTTCCGTGCATCCGGAAGCCTACCCGGTCGTCGAGCGCATCCTCAAAAGCTGCGGCCGCGAAGTGAAACAGCTGATCGGCGACGGCGGCTTCCTGCGCACGCTCAACGCGGAGCACTTCACCGATGAACGCTTCGGTGTGCCGACCGTACGCGACATCCTGAAGGAGCTCGAAAAACCCGGTCGCGATCCGCGCCCGAGCTTCGTCGCGCCGTCGTTCGCCGAAGGCGTCGAGGACCTCAAGGATCTCGTCGTCGGCATGATCCTCGAAGGCCGCGTCACCAACGTCGCCGCGTTCGGCGCGTTCGTCGACATCGGCGTGCACCAGGACGGCCTCGTGCACGTGTCCGCACTGTCGCACACGTTCGTGAAAGATCCACGCGAAGCGGTCAAGGCCGGCGACATCGTCAAGGTCAAGGTGATGGAGATCGACCTGCCGCGCAAGCGCATCGGCCTCAGCATGCGTCTCGATGATGTGCCGGGCGAGGAGCGCAGTAGCGCGGCGCGTGGCGAACCGCCCACGCGCGATGATCGTCGCGACCGTGGTGGCAATCGCGGCGCCCCAGCCAGGAAACCGGCAGCGGTCGCGGCTGGTAACAGCGCGTTTGCCGACGCGTTTTCGCGCGCGCTGAAGCGTTGAAGCCTTCGCGTCAGAGCACTTCGACGCGTACGTCCGCGCGTGCGTTTTCGCCCGCGCCACACACGAACGCGGGCGCAATGCCAAGCACGGAGCGTGTCGGGATATGGGTGCCAGTGACCACGACAGCCGGACTCAGCACATCGAGCCGGTAACGTTGTCCACTGGCATCCGCCGGCAAATCGGCGAACGCGAAGGCGGCTTTCGCATCGGCAGCACGGTAGGCGGTCTGCAGCGTTTGCCGATCGCTCAGGCGGATCACGGCTGCGGGCAGCGGGCGCCCACTGTAGTCGTAGGCCGTTCCCGTGATGGTGCAGGTATCAGACGACGCCATCGCGTCGAATGCCAAGGTCGCGAACACAGCGGTCAGAACCAGGCGGATCATGGTGTACCTCCAACGGCGAGGAATGCATCCCTGCGCGGCGGAATCCGGCATCGATTCTAGCGCTTCGCACCGCGGTGGGCACTCACGACGAATCGCTTGGCAGCGGCTTGCAGGACAGCCGACATCAGGACGTCGGCTTCGCATTCCGCACGGCGGCCGTCATGCCCTGCGCCCCGCCGAAGCGTTGTACCCCTGAGATACCCCCAGTGGCAGGCTGCAATGGGACGCCATGGAACGACAGGCAACAAAAACCCGCGTTTTGAGCGGGTTTCGTGGGTTTCTGAGCTGCCAGGGAACGTGCTGAAACGATCCTCTGGTGCCGGCACCCGGCATCACATAGTGCCCCGCAAAGCCTTCTCTTATGCGGTTTGTTCGGGATCGATTCTCACACATGCCCCCAAATATGCCCCCACGGCTTGCGGGCTACCCTTTCCGGTTTCGGGAATTGTTGCGGTTTAGTTCCGGTGCGGTGCGCCCCCGTATCGCGTTGGTCGAAGCCTAGAGATTTGCATCCCCTACCCGGTGGCCGTTGTCCGTCCAGTGAAATTGCTGGGTCGTCTCGTGAATTGTGGATGTGTGAAATTTGAGTCGTCCCCGCATCTTTCTGAGTATTCCGGTCTGGTTGACCAGTTGTTCCGGTAACTGCTGACCCGCGTAGCGATGTTGACCAGCTCGCACGTCGGCTCAGGGTCAAGGGCCGCTTCCGTCACCCAATCCAGTCATTCAATAAGTTCACCCCCTCGGTTTCCTGCGCCGACTTCCGCCGGCTCGCTGTCAAGCCGAGACGTTTTCTTTAGTCGGATTCGTCGTTCTCGGCGTGCTCATCGGCTTCTTCTTCCTCGGCCTCATCCGCGTTGGTTATCGGCGGTGGGGCCGCTGGTGAGCCAGGCGAAACAATGACTTCTGCGGTGTACCAATAGGCCTTGCTGCCACGGTAGACCACCATGCCGAAACTCACGAAGGCCGCGTGCCAGCCGGCCGGGAACGACAGCAAGGCATGACGCAGCAGCGCGGCGGCCTCGTGCGGCACGCCTGTCAGGTCTAACCGGGTGTTGGCGATGGGCGCCGGCAACCTTTGATAGCGGAACACGTAGGGCAGCTCCGTTTTCATGATTTTGAAAAGGGCACCGATGGTCATCTCGTTCGTGATGCTCGGCACCGGGTAATCGGTTCGGATGGGAAAGTTCTGGTCAAAGTACCCGGGGCGGGTGGTGTCGCGGTTCTTGCCCGGGTCCTTTGGACCAAACCCTCGTTTGTTCCACAGCCCTTTGTGGGCCTTCGAAAAGAACGCGATCAGCGTGGCCTCATTGGCCGCCGTGCTCATGCTCCGGTCGAGCAGAAGAGCCTTAAATCCTACTTCGGTCAGAACGACGTTGTTCCGGCCTGATAGTTTGTTTCGGTGCTGGCTCAATCGGTCTTCAACATTGTCCGCCTTGCCCAGATAGACCGGAGCCCCTTGCAGATAAAGCACATAGATCCCTTGCTTGGCGTGCTTGCTGTTCTGGAACGCGGCCAGTTCTTTCAACCTCTGCTTGGTGAGCGTCAGAGGTTTTATCTCGTCGAGTTTGTCCACCAACTGCTGGGAGACGGTGTCGAGGAAATGGAAACTGTAAAACCGCCAGCCGTCCGTATTAGCCTCGGCCATCGTCAGTGCCTCACCGCTGCGAGGGTCTGCGCCACGCTGCCGGCGACCACCTTGGCCAAGTCCACGGGGACGGCGTTGCCGAGTTGGCGCATGGCTTCACTCCACACACCCCGGAAATGCCACGTGTCCGGGAATGTCTGGATACGGGCCGCTTCTCGGATGGTGAAATAACGGTATTTCCCGTTTCCGAAATCAATCATGTTCTCCCCGCCGGGCACCCCATGGTCGCCGGCTTTCAGGGTTTTGGACGGCGAGTCAATCGGGCTGCCCGTGTGTCCGGTATAGGGGCGCGCGCCGGGCTGAAAACGATGGTTGAAAACATTGCGCCGATGGTCAACACCATCGAAGGGGGCGGGTAAGTCCGCAATGGCTTCCCGCACCGTTTGCCATGGCAAGGTGGCCGGAGTCGGCAGACGGTTAAGCGCCTTGAGCCGTGAAGCCACCGACTTCTGAATATCCGATGACTTGCGGGTGCCAACCCGTTCCCAGTAGTTGCCTGAAACCCACTGGTCATGGAGCAAGCGTTCTTGCGAGTGGGTGGCGGTCGGGAAACTCCAATGGGCGTCAATGTCGCTGCGGAAGCCGACGATGAACAGGCGCTCCCGGCATTGGGGCACGCCGTAATCCGCCGCGTTGAGCACGTCCAGCACGACGTTATAGGCGAGCCCGCGCTTGCGGGTGCTGGACGTGTGGTGCTGCTGTAGCCGGCCCATGTGCTGTTCCCAGGCCTCATCCTTCTTGCGGTGGATCGCCGGATAACTCAGTTGAAGCACGGTGTAGTGAAGGTAGGAGGTGAAAGACTTGCGGGCCAGACCACGGACGTTCTCCATGATGAAGGCGCGCGGCTGGGCTTCGCGCACCGCCCGGATGAACTGCGGGATCATGTCCCTTTGGTCTTCCATGCCCCGGGCCTGGCCGCCCAGCGAGAACGGCTGACAAGGCGGGCCACCGGCAACCAAATCAATGCCCTGGAACTGTTCAAAGCGCACATCGCGGACATCGCCTTGATTGACCTTGCCGCGCCAACGTGAAAGCCCCTTGACCGCCGCCTCTTGGGCGTTGGCCCTGAGCGTGTCGCAGGCGTCTACGTTCCACTCAAACAGGCCTTTGTGGTGGTAGCCGCTGAGATGGGTAGCCAGCCCGAGCCCGCCCGCACCGGTGAAAAGTTCGACGGACTGAAGATAGGGGCGCGTGTTGCTGGTGGCCTGGAATGAGGGCATGGGCGTTCAACCGGATAGGTGCGAAAACAGCGGATTGCTTTTCCAAAATGCGCAATGGCCCAACCTGTCCCATGGGGGATGCGGGCCAAGCCGACCCCGACATTTTTACCACAGGGGTCTCATAGGCTGATACACGGAGGAGGAACCTGGCGGATTCTGGGGTCGGGTTCGTATTCCCTTATGTCCGAACGACTGCTTCTGGCCGGAAGGTGCCCGTCGCTGGCGGCCGCACTGGTCAGCACCAGCAAGGTCGTCAGAGATTGCGAGCAGGCCGATCATGGTTTGCCGGAACGTCGGTCAACGATAGCCAGCATCCGCACTTTCACGTCCCTAACCGAGCGGCAGTCCAGCCGATCCACCATCATCGCCAGCGATGCGGCTACCAGCGCTTCATGCTCCGCGCTCAATCGCTCGAAGGTTGCCCAGCGCATCCACGGCGGTTTGCCGCCATTGCCGTTCAAGATGCCAGGCTCCCAGCGAAGGCGTTCGCGGATGCGTTCGGCGCGGCGGGTAGCTCGATCATCGGCGGTTTCGCGCTGGCAGCGATAGGCGAGCCGGTAGCAGTGCCGGCACGCAAACATGCTTTCGCCCATGTAGAGAATCGCCACACGCCGGCCGCAGTGGAACGCCGGGCAGCGGAACCATGCACGCTGGCTGCCGTAATGGCACGGTGTCCAGTCCAGCGCCACGCTATAGGCCGTGTCTTTCCATGCCGCACCGTCGCGGCGGTAGCGGTAGGTCAGGTGCACATAGAGCGCATCCACGCGCATATCCACGTCCGCCACGCGCGCGCCGTCGCGCGTCCACGTCCACTTGAACGCGCCGCCTTGCTTCAGAAGGCCGTCGCGGGCGAGTCGTCGCGCGTCGATGCTGCGGCAATCGTCGGTGCAATGTGTGCTGCCGTGCCGTCCGCTGCCCCATCCGCCCATCGTGTCGCCCTCGATTATTTTGCGAAACCATTAGGCTAACTGGCGCTTTTGCCGTCGTCGGTGCTGGCGACGGACTCCAGTAGCGCGGCCATGTAGTCGCCTTCGGTGCGCCGGTGCGTTGCCGTGCCGGGCAGGATGGATGCCGTTTGTTTGCATAGCTTCATTGGTGCGAAACAATCTGAATTCTTGAACTGGACGTATAAGAAAACAGGTGTCGCCCGAGTCGCGTGCATGGAAGGTGAGAGATTCGCCCCCCATACCGTCGTGGCTGCGCTCGCTGCTCTCGAAGGTGCGCGCCCGGCTGTGCTCGCGCTCGCCGGGTTGTCTCGACGCTCACGGCGCGCCTCCCGGCTTGAACGTCGCACACTCGCGCGGCTTCATCGGCGTAGGTCGGTCAGGATCGACGCCAGCAGCACAGTGGCCCATGCCCGCGCTCGGGTTCACCTGGTCGCGGATGAAATGCACGCACTCGCCGCAGTGGACGAGCGGGCGCGGCATGGCTCGGCCATTGGCGACGTGACACCACGGGCAGCCCAAGACGCGCGGCCAGTCGTCGATTGTGGGCGCGACAGCGGCCACGGCGGGATGCAGCCATACCGGGCCGCAGGATCGGCACAAGGCGGCGGCGGTTTCGTCGGCGGGGCGCTTGCCGCGTTCGCGCAGGGTCGCTGCAGGCAGTCCGTCGCAGTTGGTAACGTCGGCGGCTGTCAGCCGCTGGACTAACTCGGGGTCGGCGCACTCGGCCGTTGCCGCTTCGATCAAGTGCGCGCGGATGGTTACAGGATCGATCGCGATATTTTGGAAACGGGCATCCGGGGAACTGCCAAAACTGACAGAACCGGGTTTTGTCGGTTCTGGCAGTACGCCATCCGAGCATTCTGGAAATGTTTCGCGGCGTTCGATCAAGCGCGCTTGCCAGTCCATCATGCCGCCGTCCATGCGTAAGTGACGGACGGCCGGCCGCCCAGTGCGCCGGGTTCGGCCTCGACGGTGCGCAGGTGGCGATACTCCACCAGAACGTCAAGCGCTGCTTCGGTGGCCTCGGCATCGGCCAGCCCGGACCATCCACGCCGGTAGATATCGCGCGCGGTGAACGGTTCGCCGATGTCGGCGCGGCGTTTCAGGATCAGGTGCGCGCCGGCCAGTCCGCTATCCGTCGCCGGTGCGTAGATGCGCCGTGCGTGTCCGCTCAGGTATTCGCACCAGTTCAGCGCGCGCGCCAGCGTGTCGGCCACAATGGGGCCGCTGTAACCATCGGCAAGGTGCAGCACCAGCGCCAGACGCCCGACAAGGCCGGGATACTTCGCCAAGTGCGATTCCATCCACGCCGGTTCATCGCCCGCGCGCAGGCGTTGCATGTGCGCAGTGAACCACTCGACAAAGAGCTCCTGGGCTTCATCGTCGAAGCGCAGGAACGGCACGTCGCACCACTCGGCACGCTCCGCGCCGATGGCGTCGGGGTTCAGGGTGCGCAATCGCTGGAACGTCGCCCATGCGTGCGCCTCGGCAGCCGGGTCCGGCGTGCGGTCGGTGTAGCGCCAATTGCTCGGCAGGTCAGGATAGACGGCCAATTGAAACCGCTGGATCAGGCCATCATCGGCGAAGCCCCCGCGAACCGCGCCGCGCACATACTCGCCGAGCTTGCCCGGTTGCATGCCGCCAAGGATCGACATGGCGCAGGCTTCAATGCGGATAGTGCCGCGCCCGATGCGGTCCACGGTATAGCTGCCGGTGCCGTTCCAGCATTCCAGCCAGAACGCGCGGTCGCCTTCGCGACCTTCGCGGTCCAGTAACGCCAGCCAGCCGGCCAGCTCGTCTCGGAATTGCACCAGCCCGCGCGGGTTCGCGTTCAGCAGTTCGCCGAGTTTTTCCACGGTCGCATCGTTCGCCACAATGCGCGGTTCGGTCGGCGCTTCATCGTCGAATTGTGCCGCGTCGGCTTCCGCTTGCGCCTTCGCTGTGTCGCCGCTTTTCAGTGCGCGCTTGATCGCGTCCTTGGCGTTCGCCTTGTTCGCATCGGCGACCATCGAACGCGCGTCGAACTCGCGTCGTGCTGATTCGTAGGCGTGGCGTTCCTCGCCGGCCAGTCGATCCAGCATGCGCCGCGCGGGGTTCAGTGCCGGACTTTTGCCGCTGCTCGGTCGCCCGATGACGCAGCCCCATAGCATCGGCCGCTCGATCCACGGATTCTTGCGCTTCATCGCAAGCCCCACGCTGCGCCCGATCGCGCCGGCCAATGCGACCACGGCGGGGATTGCCGTGAAGTCCAACGGCACTTGCAGCCCTTCGGCGGCATCCTCGCACCAGACGCGCACGGCATCGGGCAGTAGCGCGGCATTGAACGTCGGCACGTTCGGCAATGGTGATGGCAACGGCTCCGGTGCATCGCTGGCACTTTGCGGCACTGTGCCAATTGCCGCGCCGTTCCCGCGCGCGCGCGCGATGGCGTGGGAAACCTTCGGCAGCGCGTCGACGTCGGCGGCGCTGGCGTCGGGATGCTGCGCCAGCCAGTCCACGCAATCGCCCTTGTCGGGCAGCCCCAGCGCGGCGGCGTCGATCGTCGCCACGGTGCAGCCCAGAGCGTGCAGGCGTTCGGCGACGGCTTCGGCATAGCGTGCGCCGGCCTTGTCGTGATCGGGCCAGACGATGCAGTTTCGGCCACGTAGCGGCGTCCAGTCGGCGGCGGTGTCCGAACGCGATCCGCCGCTTGTCGTGGCGATCATGCCGAGCTTGCCGAGTGCGTCGGCGCATTTTTCGCCTTCGACAACCCAGACGTTCGTGGCAACGTCGGCAGCGGCGAGTTCCGGCAGGCGATACAGCGGCTTTCCTTCGGGTGATGCGGGCGGTTCGCCCAGCTCGAAACCGTTGCCGGCGTCGTGCATGGGTCGGATCCACTTGGGCTTATCGGGATGCCTCATGCGGATGCGCCAATACAGCGGCGTTCCATCGGCGGCGGCGTAACAGTGCAACGCTTCGGGCTTGAAACCTTCGCGCAGCGGGCCAGCACCCAGCCGGCGCGCGGCGTCCTTCGGTGTCTCGGGATTCAGCACGGCATTCATCGTGCACCCCCGATCAAGTCGCGCACGGCGGGCGCGAAGGCCAAGCCGGTGCGGCGCATGTGGAAGCTCACAAGATCGCCGCGCGCTTCGCAGGCATGGCAGCGGAAGCCCCCAGTAATCAGGTTCGCCGATGCGCTCGCGTGCGTGTCGTCGTGGAACGGGCAGCGGCAGGCGGCCCAGCCATCGCCAGCGGCGCGGGCCAGGTTGTCCAATTGCGCGGCGTAGTAGGTGGCAGGATCGGGCAGGCGTTCGCGCCAGTTATCCGGCAGGCGCGGCGGATGTGACGTGCCGTACAATGCCGACATGGTAGCCCGATAAGTGCGGTTGCCCTTGTGCTCGAATCTCGCCCCACGGTTGCCGCCGTGGGGTTTCGTGTTTCTGGGGACGCGCATCATGCGGCCACCTTCGGCGCGGTCGCCTCGATCAGGGCGCGGATATCTTCAACTTTCCACGCAGTGATTCTTTTGCCAAGCGCGCGCGTGGGTTGCGGATAGCGACCGGATCGGACGCCGGCCCACCATGTGGACCTTGATACGGGGAAGATTGCCGGGATCGGCGGATCGGCTTTCGGATTGCCGACAATCTGCGGAAGGCGCAGGTAGCCGGTTGCGGGGAGTGTGTGCATCGCGTCACCTCTTGCGCGTCGCCGCTGAATTGCGGCGGACGGCCTTGGTTAAGGCGATGCGAATGATTAGGCGCGCGAAGCGGGGAAAATACGGCTTCTGCCATGCAAAGCGGGCGCGCTGCGTTGCAGAGGGAGGGACGCTGCGCCGTACAGCGGGTGTCTATTCGTTGTTGCGCCACTCCGCAATCCAGCGCTCAACGGTCTTCGGTACAACGTGAAACTGTGCCGCTATGTCGCGCTTGGCAGCTTCCACAGTCGCCCACGTGCCGGCGACGTACACGGCGCGAGCGTCCGCGTTGCGTTTGCGGTTGCTTTCATGTCGCTTGTCGGCTGCGGCGATTGCCTTGGCGCTCTCAGCTTGGCGAAAAGAGTCGTCCGCCAACAATCGTTCAACATATCGCTCGGATACATACTGAAACCGTCTGCGATTCCGTCTCGTGCAAGCTAACAACCAACCGTTATGCCATATGAGAAACGCCGCAACCAGTATGAACAAACCGACTAACTGCCTCGGAAGGCTTTGGAAGAAACTTATGATTCCCATCGCTGCGTAGTACGCGATGTGAATCCAATTCCAGCGCAATGAACTCTTTTCATCGGGGGACAGTTCCGCCACGTCGTCCGGAAGCTCCACGCCGGCCAGCGCTGCGGCAGCATTATCCTTTCCCATCGCGCACACCTCCGCGCCCTTCAAAGGAAGCCGCGCCAGCCGGGGAAGGTGCCCGGTGTTCGGGGATCAGCCTAGGCGCGGCGTAAGATATCAGTCCGCTACAAATCCCGTTTTTCCAGAATGACCGCCAAAAACTGTCCGCACGTGTCGCATCGATAAGGCGCAGACTTTTCCTACCTTTGCGTAAGTAGCCGACGGATGGGCAATCCAGTTGCGGAAGTTGCCGGCCCGGATTGCATCGTCGTGCTAGGAAATCAGCGAGTGATGCGCGATCCCGTGGTGCGAGTGCTGCCTCTGTTAATAGCAGACCTTGGCGTAAACAGCGCTCATGCCGCCCGACACTACCTCGCTTTCCAGAAAGATTGCGTTTCCCCCAGCGACAAAACGTTCAAAGCCACCGTATCCGCCGTATCCATTTTTTGCGTTTATCTCGCCGCAAACGATTGGACTTCCGCTCCCGTGGTACGTCTTTACGTTTCGAAATTGCGCGCTTCCCGGGTCTTTCATTCGGGATGCGACCGCCGCTTTCATCTCGTCAGCCCATGCGTCATCGCGCCAAGGTTCTGCACCATGAGATGAAGCGCTGCCAGATGTCGACACAGCAGTCGCGGGGGCGTGGCTAGACTTCGCCGCAAAGATTGCCACGCCAACCACTATTGCGAAGATGCTGCCAAAAAAAATGAGCTGCGCACGCCCATGCTGCACGCGGATAAGTTCTTGGGTGGCCGCCAAAGAAGTCTCCGCAGCTGCGCGTTTCACTCGCATATGTTCATGCCACGCGGCGCTTCCATACGGCGGTGTTTCGCCACGTGCCGCCGCCAGCTTTGCCTCTAGCACAAACTTATCTACCAGCTTGTCGCCGCCTTGATCGTCCACGATGTACCCCTATAGTGGGTGTATGTCTAGCGTCACGGTCAGCCTGCCTTGCGCTTCATCGGAATCACGTTCCCGCCAGCCTTGAGCGCGTCCAGATAATCCGCCCATGCAGTCATCATCCGCGTGCGCTCGTCCAGATACTGCGCGCGGTTGTAGGCGGCGCGAACCTTGTTGCGTTCGGCATGGGCAAGCTGGCGCTCGATCACGTCCGGCGCCCAGCCCATTTCGTTCAAGCGGGTAGACGCCAACGCGCGGAAGCCGTGGCCGCACATGGTGTCCTTGTCGAAACCCATGTAGCGCAGCGCGGCGTTGACGGTGTTCTCGCTCATCGTGCGCGATGTGCCGCGATGACTCGGGAACACGTATTGCCCGCGCCCGGTCAGCGGATGCAATTCGCGCAGGATCGCCACGGCTTGCGGGGCCAACGGCACGATATGTTCCTCGCGCATCTTCATGCGTGCGGCAGGGATGCGCCATTGCGAACCGTCCAGATCAATCTCGGTCCATTCGGCTTTGCGTAATTCGCCCGGCCGCACAAACACCAGCGGGGCCAGTCGCAACGCGCACTTGGTGACGAATGAACCTTGATAGGTGGCGATGGCGCGCAGCAGGTCGCCCACCTTCAACGGGTCAGTGATCGCCGCGCGTGACGTGCTCACTACCGGCGCGAGGGCGCCGCGCAGGTCGGCGGTTGGGTCATGCCGCGCCCGGCCGGTGGCAATGGCGTAGCGGAACACCTGCCCGCAACGCTGCTTCGTGCGATGGGCGGTTTCATGCGCGCCACGCTGCTCGATCCGGCGCAGCAGCTTCAACACTTCCGGCGCGTCAATCTCGGCAATCGGGCGGCTGCCGATCCACGGGTTAACCTGTTCGTCGAACGTCCATTGCGCCTTGTCCAGCGTGGCGGCTGCCATGCGTGGCTTTTGCAGCGCCAGCCACTCCGCTGCGATTACGGCAAAGCTGTTCGCTGCGCGTTCCTCGCCCGCCGCTTTTCTGGCCTTGCGCTGCTCGGCAGGATCGACACCCGCCGCCAGCAGCTTGCGAGCCGCTTCGCGCTTGTCGCGGGCATTGGCTAACCCGGTATCGGGATATGCCCCCAGCGCGAGCCGCTTCTCCTTGCCGCCGTGGCGATACTTCAAGCGCCACAGCTTTCCCCCAGCAGGGGAGACTTCCAGATACAAACCTCCGCCATCGAACAGGCGTTGCGGCTTGGCGGCAGGTTTGACCTTGCGAATCGCGGTATCAGTCAGGGGCATTTGGGGGCATCGCCTACGTTACGAAGGAGATATGCCCCCAATCGTGCCCCCACTTGGGGGCATATTGCAATGAATCACATTGGACAGCGTTGGGTATGAAAAAGGCCGGAACCTTTGCAAATGCTAGGTTTACCGGCCTGCTTTGGATGGTGTTGGATGCCTACATGGTGCCGGCACCCGGATTCGAACTGGGGACCTACCGCTTACAAGGCGGTTGCTCTACCAACTGAGCTATGCCGGCGTTGGGCTCGCATTCTAGCAAGGCTGTGTGTGCTGCGGGATCAAAAACAGCTGATGGTTTCCTCGCGCAGGTCGCCTGGGCTGGAAACCCTGGCACGCCAGTCGGGCGGTGCGCTGCCGGCGAGTGCGAAGTCGAGCCAGTACGTGGGCAGATCCTCGGTGCGCGCGTTGACCTTCGGGGTCAGTCCGAGCGCGGCGATTTCGGCGCGACGCCGTTCGGCGTTGCCCTGGTCGCGGAACAAACCGAGCGAGACCGTGTTCTGCTGGTCGCCGGCGGTGACCACGTAGTAATCGCGCACACCCTTCGCCGACAGCGTGCGCGCCATGCCGAGCGCCTGTTCGCGGCTCGCCTGCGCGGGCAGATAAACCCAGTAGCCGCGTGTCTGCGTGGTGTGCGCTTCGCGGACGCGGATGCGTTTGGTCAGCGGGGTCAGCATGTTCATCGCCGCGCGGGTGTCGGCCTGGGTCGGGAACGGGCCGAGCGAGCGGCACTGGTCGTTGGCGAGATCGGCGCGTGCTTTCGGGCGCACTCGCAAGTTCCGCGCTGGCCGCGTCTTCGTCGCCGTCGCGTTCGGACAGCAGCAGCAGCTTCGGCACGCCCGGATCGGTCGCCGGCGACGCGGCGGCTTGCGGGCGGTGCGCGAACAGCGAGCCAGCAGGCGCCACCGATGTTCAGCGCAAGCAGCAACAGGAACAAGGCGCGGACAAACATCGAAACGATGCAACCTCGGAAGGATAAAGAGGGATTCTAGCCGGCTTGCGACTGCGCTTGCGCCCACAGCGCAAGCCCGCGCAGGACCAGATCGTGCGCGCGTTCCGCCGGCCCGATGAGCGACGCGAGTTCATCGGCGCCCCCACCGGTGAGCAGTACGGCCGGCGGCACGCCGAGCCGGCGTGCCGCCGTAGAGCAGAAACGTTCGATCGCGCCGGCCGCCGCATACAGCGATCCGCTGAGCACCGCGTCGGCGGTATTGCCCGGCATCTCGTCGTACTGGCCGTCGCTGGTGCCGACGCGCGCGGTGCCGGCGAGCAGCGCATCGCGCATCAGGCGCGGGCTGGGGACGATCAGGCCGCCGTGATGGACGCCGTCGGCGGCGAGCGCATCCAGGGTCATCGCGGTGCCGACGCTGACCAGCACGCGTGCGCACGGGCGCTCGGCATGCGCGGCGGCCATCGCGAGGAAGCGGTCGATGCCGAGCCGCTGCGGGATGCACATACGCATTGCGCAGACCGAGTGCCGCGGCCGGGCTGCGCAGGAATTGCGCGCGCAAGCCGAAACGCTCATGTACGAACGCGTCGAGTTCCGCTTCGCGCGCCGCCGCGACGACACTCGCGACCAGCACCGCGTCGACGCGCACGAATCCACCCCATTCGCGGCGCAGCTCGGCGAGCAATGCGCCGCCGGGGTGCGCGAAAACACCGCCGGCCTGCATTCGCTGCTGGTTCAATGTCGCCCATTTGAGGCGCGTGTTGCCGAAGTCGATCAGGAGTTTCATCGCGAGCCCGCCACGCGCACGCTGACTTCGCCGCTGTCGACCGGGCGCTCGCCGTCCGCGAACGCGACGCGCAGCGCACCACGCTCGTCGACGCCGCGTGCGATGCCATGGTGAGTTGTATCGGCGCGCTGCACGCAAACCTCGCGTCCGCGCAATACATCATGTTGCGCATAGGCCTCGGCAAAAGCCGCGAAGCCCGCGCCGGCGAAACGATCGAGTGCGTCGACGAGCTGCGCCAGCAATCGCGCGACCAGCCGATTGCGCGAAGGTGGATCGCCACCGGCGAGGGTCGCCAGATCGATCCATGGTTGATCGATCGCGGCGCCACGCACCGCATCGAAGCGCACGTTGATGCCGATGCCGATCACCGCATGGCAAGGCCCCATCGAATCGCCACCGAGCTCGACCAGGATGCCACCGAGTTTGGCGTCACGCGCGACGAGGTCGTTCGGCCATTTCAGGCCGACCTCGCCAATTCCGCAATCTTCGAGCGCCCGCACCACGGCAATGCCTGCGACCAGGCTCAGCCCGGCCAGCGACGCCATGCCACCATCGAAACGCTTCAACAACGACAGCGCGACACCGCCGCCGAGCGGCGTCTGCCAGCTGCGCCCGCGCCGACCGCGGCCGCGGCTCTGGATCTCGGTCAGGCAGACGAGGCGATCGCGCGGATCGCTGGCGACGCGGCGCAGCAGCTCGCTGCTGGTCGAATCGAGTTGCCAATGCACCGCGATATCGCCGAGTCGGGCGCGTTCACCTGCGCTCAGCGCGGCGCGAATCTGCGTTGCATCGAGCAGATCGAGCGGCGCATCGAGACGATAACCGCCACCGCTTTGCGCCGACACCGCCAGACCGTTTTCGCGCAGGCGTTCGACCTGCTTCCAGACTGCGGCGCGGGTCACGCCGAGACGCTCGGCGAGTACGCTGCCGGAAACAGTGGCGCCGTGCGCGAGTTCGGGGAGCAACGCCGGCGGCGCCGCGGCAAGCTCACGCCGCGCGTCCGGCAACGCATCCATTTCGTTGTTCGAGATTCGGCGGGCGGCCACGGCGGTCGGCAGGCAGGTTTGTTGCGGCAGTGTAGCCGCGCCGGAGCGCATGGATTGCCACCCACGGCACCTTTGCACACATTTCGTGCCGCCAAGCCGGCACGCCGGAAAGTGTCCGCAGCTGTCCGCGTGCGTCCGCTGGACACCCTCGGCGACCGCCAGACGCAGGCCGACCGGCGATGGCACGGAGCGTGCTTGGGCTGTGCCGGCCAACTGGAGTCGAGGGACGTATCGTGCGAGGATTGCCACTTCCCTTGGCCTTGGCGCCCGGGAAAATACCCATGAAGACATCGATCTGCGCCCTGACAGTCCTCGTGACTGCACTGTCCGGCAGCGCTGCGTTCGCACAGAGCGCACCGCTGCGCGGGGTCGGCTTGCTTGCGCTCGACGCCGGCGAGTCGCAAGGCGCCGGCAGTGGACACCATGCGTTGGTCGCCCTGCCGGACGACGATGGCGGCGGCGCGGTCGGTGCACGCGCGTTGCGTGGCAGCGATGGCGGCATGCGCGCGCGTGGCGACGGCAACGCCGCGGCAGACGGGATGTCACCGAAGGCCATCGGGCTCGATGCGCCGTCGCCCCCCGCCGCGGAGACGCCGAAACGCCCGACGTACCGCTGGCAATCGCTGGTGCCCGGCGCGATCAAATAAGCGCGTGATCGCAAACTGGCTGGCGCGACTGCACCAGGCATTCGCGCCGATAGCACCCATCGACGATTCGGCCTGGCATGCGTTGCTGGCGAGCTCCGCGTTGTTTATCCGTCTGGACGAAAGCGATCGCGCAACGCTGCGCTCGCTGGCCGAACGCTTCCTTGCGCGCAAGACCTTCAGCGGCGCCGCCGGGCACGACCTGACTTCCAGCCAATGTCTCGCGATTGCGGCGCTTGCCTGCCTGCCCGTGCTGCATCTTGGGTTCGGGTGGCTTGGCGGGTGGCGCGAGATCATCGTGTATCCGGGCGGGTTCCGGGTCCGCCGCGAACACCACGACGAACACAGCGGCGTGGTCACCGAAGGCGACGACGACCTGATTGGCGAAGCGTGGGAGCGCGGACCCGTGATCTTGTCCTGGGCCGACATCGCGGCCGATCTCGACGACCCGTTCACCGGCTTCAACGTCGTCGTGCACGAAATCGCGCACAAACTCGACATGCTCGATGGCCCGCCGAACGGCGTACCGCGCCTGCCCGCGACGATCACGCGGCACGAATGGCTGGCTGCGATGCAGCCGGCTTACGACACCCTGGTCCGCGCCGTCGAACGCGGTCGCGACACGCTGATCGACCCATATGCGGCGGAAAGCGTCGACGAGTTTTTCGCGGTCGTCAGCGAACTGCACTTCTCGGACCCGGCCACGTTGCGCCGCGCGGCGCCAGCAATCGCGGCGTTGCTCGAGCGTTTCTATGGGCCACCGGCCGGACCGATCGGCGGGTAACGCCGTTGTCGCGACTGCACCGCTCTCATGAAACGCGCCGCCGTAGGAGCGCACCCTGTGCGCGAACCGTGTGGCAATAACGCCGGCACGATCGCCCACAGGGTGGGCTCCTACAGATTCCTTGTGCACCGCGAGCGCGACCAAGTAGGGGGAATATCTCCTGGACCACGCGAAACGCGCTGGGAAAGCCAGTGCAGGGCGTTGCGCGGTTGCGGCAGCACTGATACGCCGGTAGCCTTGCTGGCCCTGTTTTGATTCTGCTGCGCGGGCGCTGTACCGCGATCGCTCCCGCCATGCCAAAACCTCTCATCAGCGCGCTTGCGCTCGTCCTGCTCGCACTGCCCTTGCACGCACTCGCCTGCGGCGGCCGCTTGCATATCGAACTCGAAGACGCAGGCGTCTACACGCTCGATCACGCGGCCATCGTCGCCGCGCAACCGGGTCTCGCCGATTGCGCCGCGAATGATCTGGCATTGACCCAGAACGGCAAGGACGTGGCGATCCGTGTCATCGCAAAGACCGATCGTTTCGGCGACGGCGACCACATCGAATGGATCGGCCGGCGCCTGCACGGCCCGGAAAGCTGGTACGACGCGTTCAGCGTCAACAATGTGTATGTGCTCGGCGCCGCGCCCGGCGCGCACGCGCGTCTGCGTGATGTCGAGGCCAGCGGCAGCGGTCGCGCGGCGCTCGAACGCCGCCTGCACATCGAGCAGGAAAACCTGATGATCCGCCTCGACCAGGAGCAACAGAAGCCTGGCGAGGAGTCCGACGTCTGGCAATGGGCGAAGCTGACCCAGGTCGATCCGCAACCGTTCGAGACGCGTTTCGATCTGGCCGATCTCGATGCCCGCGGTGTCGACGCGGCCATCACGCTGAACTTCCGCGGCCTGTCCACCGTGGCTGCGCCACCGAAGGGAAAGACGGCCAAGCCCGACGATCATTTCGTCGAGATTTCCATCAACGGCCACGCACTGGCGCCGCTGCACTGGAGCGGCCGCGACGAGGTGCGCCGCGATCTCGCGGTGCCGACCGCGCTGCTCAAGGCGCACGGCAACCTGCTGACCATGCGCGTGCCCAAGCGCGCGCTGCCGTGGGATGGCGCAGTCACCGCGATCGACGTGGTCATGTTCAACTGGATCGAAGCGCGCTATCCGATCGCCGGCGATCTCGATGCGGGCAGCGCGCCGCTCGACGTGCGCGCGGACGCAACCACGCCGCTGCAACTGACCTGGCGCGGCGTCGGCGTTCCGGCCCTGGTCGGCAGCGATGGCGTGCGTCGTCCCGGACGCACGCTCGGCAACGGCCGCTACGCATTCGCAGCCGCGGCCGCGGGCGTCGACCTCTTTCCCGCGATCGAAGGCCGCTTCGCCAAACCGACCGAACTGCGCGCGGTCATCGGTGACGAGTGGCAGGATCCGGGCGCGGGCTACGATTACCTGATCGTCGCCCATCCGCGTTTGATCGACGCGATCCGTCCACTCGCGGCCTTCCACGAGAAACGCGGCCTCAAGGTCGCGATCCTCGACATCAACGCGGTCTACGACCAGTTCAACCACGGCATCACCCATCCGCAGGCGATCCGCAACCTGGTCGACGCCGCGTATCACCACTGGCCGAAGAAACCGCGCTTCCTGCTGCTGGTCGGCGATTCCAGTTTCGACATCCGCCACGAGACCTACAACGATCTCAACTATGCGAAGTGGACCGACAACGAGCTGTTGTATCCCGGCCATTTCGGTTCGGTGGAGGGCACGCAATACGCGAACCCGCCGAAAAAACTGTCCGATCGCAACCTGATTCCGACCTGGCAATACCCCTCGCCCGAAGGCCAGTCCGCGAGCGACAACCCGTTCGCGACCGTGGGCGGCGATGACTGGCATCCGGTCGTCGCGGTCGGACGTTTTCCGGTCGTCGAACCGGCCGAGGTCAGCGCGATCGTCGACAAGACCATCGACTATCTGTCCAAGCCGCAGCTCGGCGCATGGCGCCGCGACGTGATGTTCATCACCGACGAACTCGACGCGTTCAAGCAGGCCTCGAACGAGATCGCGGGCGCGCTCGGCAAGGAAGGCTTTCTTGCCGACAAGGTCTACGCGAGCCCGAAGGAAACCGACAACGCGGCGCACCAGAACGCGATCCGCGATGGCATCGACGACGGCCGCCTGATCGTGCACTTCATCGGCCACGGCGGTCGCTATATCTGGCGCACCGGGCCGCCCGACCTGCACAAGAACGCGGACCTGTTCACGCTCGACGACGTGTCGTCACTGAAGACCAGTTCGCGCCTGCCGATGGTGCTGTCGATGACCTGTTATTCGGCACCGTTCGACAATCCGACCGAGGATTCGATCGGCGAGAAGTTCCTGCGCGAACCCGGCAAGGGCGCGATCGCGGTGTTCGCCGCGTCGTGGCGCAACTCGCCCTCGCCCGCATACAGCACGAGCCTGATGGACGAGTTGCTCAAACCCGGCGCGACGATCGGCGAGGCGATCGTGCGCGCGAAGAAGGTGACCCAGGACCGCACCCTGGTCGAGATGTACAACCTGCTCGGTGACCCCGCAGTCGTGCTCGAACGCCCGCGCGACGAGGCGAAGGTGCTGCCCGACGGCGGACGCTGGAGCCGCGGCGTGCTGGTCGATCTCGGCCCGGCGCGCTTCGAGGGCAACGTCAACATCGACTGGCTCGACGCGAAGGGCGGTAAACTCGTCTCGTCGAGTTACCACGCGAGCGACGCTCGCTTCCGCCTGCCGGTCCCGACGCCGGCCGCCGGCCAAGTCGCCGCGATGCGCCTGTATGCCGCATCGCCGACGACCGGCCGCGATACGGTCGGCGGCATCGATTTCCCGAAAACGAAACCGCCCGCACCCCCAAAGTCGTTGCTGGCCGCGATCACCGACCGCTGGCGCGAATTCAAGCGCCCGCCGTACACGCCGCCGGTGCGCCAGGCGGACACGATTTCGATTCTGGATTTTGATGCGCCGGCAGCCGCCGCTGCAGGAAAGTCCGGCGCGGACGCAGCCGCGGCCGATAGCAGACGCTGAACGATTCAGCCGTCCGGCCGGTTTTGTTTTCGTCATTCATATGAATTACAATACTGGCATCGCTTTATCGCATCGGAGCCGACGATGGCCGCCAACGCACTGGTACAGACACGCATCGACGCCGCCGTGAAAGAGCGGGCGGCGGCGGTATTGGACAGCATGGGCCTGACCGTCAGCGACGCCGTGCGCATCCTGCTGACGCGCGTTGCCAACGAAGGCTCGCTGCCGTTCGCCTTCGCGGCTGATCCGGCGGCACATGACGCCTGGTTCCGCGCGAAAGTGCGGGAGGCGCTGGATGATCCGCGCCCAGCGATTGCGCACGAGGATATCGAGGCCCATTTCACGAAGCGCCGCGCGGCAGCTTTGCGCAAAGCCGGCAACGCTGAGACGTGAGGCTGGAATGGTCCGCATTCGCCTTGGCGGATCGCGATGGAATCTTCGACTACATCGAAGCAGAGAATCCACGCGCTGCCGTTGCGGTGGATGACCGCATCGGCGCGCAGATCCGGCAGTTGAGACGGTTCCCCGAGAGTGGCCGTCCCGGTCGCATCGAGGGCACGCGCGAGTTGTTGGTCCAGCACACGCCGTACATCGTGGCCTATCGCATCATGGACGGGACAGTGCGCATCCTGCGCGTGTTGCACGCCGCGCAGCAGTGGCCGGATGACATGCCGCTGTTGCCTGGCTGATTGCCGGAAAGTGCAATCTGCCCCCGGTTTTGACAGGCGGAGGCCGACCCAAACCGGACGGCCCTACATCTTAGGAAACAGCTCTCGTTTGCACATCCGCAAATGGCGCTTTCGCCCGAAGGGTTACATTGCACAGATGGCCCCGAAAAAGAAGAAGAAATTCTCGTTCCTTACCTATCCTAGACTCGCCAATCGTCGAAACTGGCTGGGGTATCAGGTCACAGTTTTCAGTCCTTATGGCCTTTATCCAGCAGGCACATTCCATGTTCCGGACGGTGTATTTCACGCAGACGGAGAAATTGTTTTTTCGGTCGTTCGTGGTGGATCATGGGAGCGACTTGACCCTAACCTTCCTTATTCGGAACTGAGAGGACTCTCGCCGGATCAGCTTCGACTCGTCGCTGCGCTCATGTTATGCGAGAAGCGCGAGGGCGCGCGCCTGATGTTCTATCCGGAGCAAGATCTAGATTTACGAATCGATGCTCGCCGTATTCGCCTGGACCGAGCAGATGTGGTTCAGGAAATAAGATCGCTCGTCATCGATGAGCGTGCGAATTCGAAATCGAAAGATTCGAGATGCCGACCGAGCTTCGCACCGCAGCGGCCATACGACCTCTGGCCTGCTAAAGAGTTTGCTCTCGATAGACTCAATCGTTTTTGGACCGCGCTCAGCCCTCTCTCTTATGTTTTAGCCCGCGGCCTTCATGCTCTTATGAAGGCCGACATGTTGTCTCGACACCCGGAGTTCTGGGAGGAGGCAACGATCGCCTGTTACATCGCCCTGGATGCTTCCTTCTCGCATATCAAAGGGCTGCTCGCTCGCGAGGGCGTACTCAACGCATCCGCACATGATGCCGCCAGATGGGTACATGCGCACTTCAACGCATCATTTGGGTTGCCCGAGCCAGAGTCTGATGATAAGTACTTTGGGGAAATGTACGAGCAGCGAGTGATGACGCTACATCCGTCAAGCCGGTACGGAGAGTCGCCCGTGGCTCCTATGATGCGTGAAGACTATATGTTTCTACGGCGGGACCTTAGGGAGATCTTTGCGTACCTAGTTACCGGCGAGCACGGTCAGGACTATCACGACGATGTCACCGCGCATGCTCGGCTCAACCCAACTTAGGTAGCACTATGGAAGATAGCGACCACCTCCAAGAGGCGAACGAACTCCTAAGCGAGTTTCGTGCATGCCTCCCCGAAGCTGTGCACGCCAACCAGTTCACCCTTCACTCGAAGCTTCCGTACAACGCCATGGTATTGCGCGAAGGGTTGGTGCATCGAATCACTTGGCTTGCGGAAGAGCTATGTCGGAGTTCACAACGAAACGGTGGATTCCCGCAGCGGTCCTCACTCGCGCAATTGCCGAACCGATCGCAGTTTTGCATTCGCTTCTTAGGAACGTCGATAAGGCTATCGATGCCAAGGACTATACCAACTTGGCGGAATTCCTCCGGCGCACGATGGTGGGGTCCCGTACCGACCCAGAACTTCCACAAATGGTGAACGTGCTGACGATGATTGACAAGGTCGATGAGGACTTCCAAAGGTTTCGGAAGAGTTACGACGACCTGTCAGAATATGCGCATCCCAACTGGTGCGGAGTGTTAGGCGCCTTCAGCAAGCTCGACCGAGAAAATTTCGTCACCCGCTTCAAGCCGCGCGAGGCCCTCCACAACGCATTGATTCTGGCCGGATACCTCTTTGTGGCCAAGAGCATTTACAACGCCGTCGGACCACGAATAGCAGAACTCAGCCAGGCGTTCGAGAGAGGCGATTTGCGGCACCCAGCCAATACTGCGTGACGCTTTCGCGCGTGGGAATAGAGGTCTCGCAATTTAAGGTCTGCTTCTGGCCGATTTCGCCCTCTCGACGATCGCGTGCAGATCGACCGTACCCTACGGATTGATCATCGACTTACGCAGCCCACAACCAATGTCGCCAATGTGCGCCTCGGGCCAGCGGTCACTCGCCACCGCCCACCTCCACGCCACCATCTCCACCCGCGGGCTCTTCGCTGCGCGCCTTGTCGAGCCCCGCTTTCAGGTCCGCGGCGTTCGCGAAGAAC
Organism: uncultured Gammaproteobacteria bacterium; assembly: GCA_963720445.1. Taxonomy (GTDB): domain Bacteria; phylum Pseudomonadota; class Gammaproteobacteria; order Xanthomonadales; family Rhodanobacteraceae; genus Dokdonella_A. The sequence continues at coordinate 1,858,775 of CAVRFO010000002.1, read as the reverse complement.
CCGGTTTCGCTTTGCGCGTGCACGATGCGCAGAGACGGCGGTTGCAGGCGTTGCAGGATCACCGGTTGCCCGGTATTGGAGCGCCATTCCGAGAGTTTCAGACTCTGCATGCCGATGCCTAGCGCGGCCAGCGCGAGTACCGCGAGCGCCTTGATCGGCAGGCGCGTGTTGCCGAGCGCACGCAGGTGCGCGAAGCAGGCCGCGGCGAACGCCAGCCACGCGCCGACATAGACAAAACGCGCGAGCGCGGTCCATGACAGTGCGAACGCGCCGAGTTCGGCGATCTGGGCGTACAGCGTGTAGAGCAGCAGGCCGGCGCCGACAATCAACAGATGCAGGCCGTAGCGCGCGTGGCCGCTGAAGATGCGCGAGAGCACGCTCCACGCCGAGGTCCAAACGGCGACCATCACCGCCAGGGCCAACAACGGGGTCAGGTAACGGATCAGTTTCGGCTCGCTCGTTTCGCCGAGCCACAGTTCGAGCAGCGCGAGCGCGAACACCGGGACGAAGCAGGCGAGCGCGATCGGCCAGTTCGGAGCGTTGCGCAGCAGCGGTCGTTCCGCCGGCACGCTCTGCTGCGAGCTGCGCACGCGCAAATCGGTAGTGCCGATGCGTAGCGTGGTTCCGGCGTCGAGCACGACGCGTTCGCGGCGCGCACGCTCGCCGTCGACATACAGGCCGTTGACGCTGCCGAGATCCTCGGCGACCCACGCGCCGGCGTCATCGCGTACCAGGCGCAGGTGATGTGCGGCGACATGCGGATCGTCGAGCACGAGGTCGTTGTCGTAGGCGCGGCCGATCGTAAGAGTGCTCGCGACGCACGCGTTGCCGCATGACGACCTCGCGATGGCGCGACAGCACTTCGATCCAGGTCACTTCGTCCATGCGACGGCTCCCATGAAACGCTTGCCCAACGCGAGCGCGTTGTCGTAGCTGACGCCCTGCAACGCGAGGCGCGATACCAGCGCCTCCTTGTCGCGATCCTGGGTGACCGTGGTCAGCGCGACATCGTAGAGGCCGGCGAAATCGCGGTACGCGCGCGCGCACCAGACCGCGCGCAGCACCGGCGCGGTCGCGGTCTCGGTCGGTGCGACGAAATCCTCGTGGCATTCGGGCTCGGTCAGGCGCTTGCGCGACCACGAGCGCGATCATCGCGGCCGAGCCGTAGTACTGCGACACGAACGCGGCGAACTGGAACGCGTTCAGATCCGTGCTGCGCAGATACGCGTGGCTGAGTTCGGCGCGGCCGCTCTCGATATCCTCGGCGATGAACAGCGAGCTTTGCGAATTGCAGCTGGAGCCGTCCATCTGCGCGCGCGGTTTCGGGGTCTGCTCGGCGTTCGTGCGCGCCCAGCAGTTGAACCACGGCGCCGCGCTTTCCGGCGCCTGGTACGGGCCGAACGTCGTCGCGCGAAAACCCTTGCTCGGCGAGCGACTGGTAGAACCCGGATTGCCAGTCCAGCAACTGGCGATCGATCTCGTCGCGGGCACGGGCCAGGGTCAACGGCGCGCTCTTGCGCGCGCGGTCGAGCAACGCGGCGGCCTTGCTCGCCGGCACCAGGAAGCTGACGAGTTCGCCATCCAGGCGCTTGGCGACATTGATGCCGGCGACCTTGCCGCCTTCGGTGACCGCCGGGCCGCCGCTCATGCCGGGATTGATCGCGCCGGTGAAATGCACGCGCTCGTTGTAGCTGCGCTCGACAAGACCGTTGTAAGTGCCTTCGACGATCGTGAAACCGAGATCGAGTGGATTGCCCATCGCGTACAGGCGCTCGCCGCGCGGCAGTGTGCCGGCGACCGCGGCCGCGGCGAAATCGAGATGCGGCAGGTCAGTGCCGTCGAGCTTGACCACCGCGAGGTCGTTTGCGATGTCGATCGCGAGCAAGGTCAATGTGCCCTGCGTGCCATCCGGCCGCGCGAATTCGAGACGATAGGTTTTCGGTTCCAGCGCGTATTGCGAGACCACGTGGTAATTCGTGATCGCGAGGCCGTCCGCACTGACCATGAAGCCGGAGCCGATCGAGGATTGCCGGCCGGCCGCCTCGACCAGGGTGCGAATCTGCAACAGGCTCGGCCGCGTGCCGGCATAGATGCCCTCGGCGGCCGCGGAGACTGGCGCGGCGGCGGGCTGGCGGCGGCGGCTGCGGCAGCAACGCCTGCGCGAACAGCGCGCCGGTCGCGAGCAGGCCGGCGCAGACTGCGAGGTAAATGGTCCAGCCGGCTCGACGATCCGTCATGGCTTTCTCCGTGGGAATTCGTCGCAGCCTATAGCGGTTCGTGCGTGGGTTTCAACGCGAGCGCGGTGCAGCGTCTGAATCGCGTTGGCGACGCAATGAACCGCTCACCCTTCGATACCTCAGGGCGAACGGTGGGCGGGGTTTCAGTGGGCGACGGCAAGGCATTCTGCGTACGGGTCAGCTACCTCGCGATACACCGCGACCGTCGCATCGACACAGCGTTGCCACGTGAATGCGCTCGCGCGCTGCACGCCGCGCAGCGCGGCGGCGCGCCGCCAGGCATCGTCTTCGAGCAACCGAACGAGTCCATCGCGCAGCGCGGTCTCATCCAGCGGATCGACCAGCAGCGCGATGTCGCCGGCCGCATCGCGCGCGATTTCCGGCAGCGACGATACGTTCGAAGTCAGCACCGGCACGCCGCTCGCCATCGCTTCGAGCACCGGCAGGCCGAAGCCTTCGTACAGCGACGGAAACGCGAACGCATGCGCGCCGGCATACAGCAATGGCAACTCGTTTTCGGCGACATAGCCGAGCCGGCGGATCTCGCCGCGCGCCTCGAACGGTGCCAGCACGCGTTCAAGTTCCGCGTTGAGCCAGCCGCGCGCACCGACGATGACCAGCGGATGGCGCGCGCGCAGCGCATCCGGCAACGCGACGTAGGCACGCGCGAGGCGCGCCAGATTCTTGCGCGGCTCCTGGGTCGCGACCACGAGCAGATACGCGCGATCGGCGAGTCCGTGCGTGGCCAGCACCGCGGCAAGTTCGGCGCGTGCGCGCGGCCGATACGTCGCATCGACGCCGAGCGGAACCACGCGCAGCTTCGCGCGTGCGACGCCGAGCTTGGCCACGATCTCGTCTGCGATGAACGCCGAATCGGTGAACACGACCGATGCCTGCTCCAACGTGCGCGGCAGATGGCGATCGAGGAAGCGCACGCGCTCGGGCGGATGCGTCTCCGGAAAATTCAGCCATGAAAGATCGTGCACGGTGGTCGCGCAAGGACCTGCGAACGGCATCAGCACGTAGTTCGGCGTGTGCAACAAATAACCCTTCAGATTTCGCGTGTGCGCGCGAAACAACACATTGCGCAACCTCGAATACGTTTCCAGTGCGTGCGTCTTGAACGGCACGATTGCTTGCGCAAACTGGCGAACATGCGGTTCGACGAGAGTGCTTCTGTCGGATCATCGACCCAGCGCACCGCCGAGTAGAGCCGAAGCTCCTCTATGTCCTCGTGGCGGGCGAGTCCGTGAGCGAGTTCCAGCGCATAGCGGCCGATGCCGGTCAGCGGCGCGGTGATCGCGTCGACGTTGAAGATCACCTTCATGCGCGGCGCGCCGAAAGCCCGACCCGGTAACCCCGACGAAGCGGGACGCTCACGGAAACCCGGGCGGTCGGATTGCAGCTTCCGCGGATCAAACGTGCGCCACTCATGTCCGTTCGCGCGCGAGGTCGGCTTCGACCATGCATCGCGCCAGCGCGTCGAGATCGAGGCTCGGCGCAAAGCCGAGCTCGCGGCGTGCGCGGCTGGCGTCGCCGACCAGCAGCGGCGCATCGATCGGGCGGAAGAACGCAGCGATCGACGCGCACGCGCACGCGGTCGCTGCCGCGTTCGACGCCGACTTCGTCCACGCCCTCGCCGAACCAGTCCAGCGCGATGCCGGCCGCGGCGAATGCGGCGCCCGCGAAATCGCGGATGCTCGCCGCGACGCCGGTCGCCAGCACGTAGTCGGCGCCGGATTCGCGCGCGGCCATTGCGGCCATCGCGGCGACGTAATCGGGTGCGTAACCGAAATCGCGCCGCGCATCGAGATTGCCGAGCGCGATCGACGCCTCGCGGCCGAGCGCGATGCGCGCGACGCCGAGGCTGAGCTTGCGGGTCACGAACGCGACGTCGCGCAATGCCGATTCGTGGTTGAACAGGATCGCGCTCGATGCGCGCACGCCGAAACTCGCGCGCCAACTCGCAACCGCGGCGTGCGCGACCAGTTTCGACAAGCCATACGGCGAGCGTGCGGCGAGCGGCGTGTCTTCGTTCTGCGGGGCGTGTGCTGGCGTACCGAAAATTTCCGCACTCGACGCGAGCACGAAGTGCGCACGCTGCGCGTGGACGCGCACCGCTTCGAGCAGGTTCACGGCACTCAGGCCGTTCGCGGCGATACTGGCCTGCGGATCGCGGAACGACTCGGCGACGCGCGACTGGCCGGCAAGATGGAACAGCACGCCCGGTTGCACTTGCGCGACCGCCGCGGCGCAGGCCGCGGCATCCACCGGATCGAGTGCGAGCAGGCGCAGGCGCGGGGATGCGTCGATGCCGAGCTCGCGCAGACGCCACAGATCCGGCGCGCGCCCCGGCCGATGCGTGCCGACCACGTCGTTACCTTGGCCGAGCAGATGCGCCGCGAGCAGCGCGCCGTCCTGGCCGCTGATGCCGGTGATCATGGCGCGCGAATGCACTGTGCTCATGCGGGCTGCTCCGGAAAACTGCGGATCGCCAACTGCGCAGCGCCGCAAGGCATCGCCGGCGCTCGCCGCGAGCGGAGCATCCATGCACACGACCGGAATATCGAGCAGGCCGCACAGGATTTCGGCGACCGATTGCTTGCGTTCGGTCACCACCAGGCACTCGATCGCGTAGCGCTGCAGCCAGTCCCACAGCGCGCGATACGACGCTTCGGCATCGTCGGCTTTCCAGACATTGGCGGCGACCACCGCATCATCTACCACAAGTTCATTCATGGATTTGTTTACGCGAAGATTCCAGACCTCGACGTCGGGCCACGGCGGCGCGATTGGCGCCGACCCAGAGCACGCGCAGTTTCGCGGCATTGTCCGCGCGCGCTTCCGCGAACGATACGCCGCACGCGCCAGTCGAGCACGCGGCGCTCGAACGAAAACAGCGTCGCGCCGACTTCGTTTTCATACTCGGGATAGCGCTCGCGCAGCACCGCCATGCCGGTGCGGCCGAGCGCGAGGCGGCGTTCCTCGCCGAAGCTCTGGCTGCGTGCGTGCTTGACCAGCACGTTGCCGGCGATCAGATGGCGAAATCCGTGCTGCGCGGCGCGCTGGCAGAAATCGTTTTCCTCGCCGTAGCCTTGCGCGAACGCGACTTCGTCGAGCAGACCGACCGCGTCGATGACCGCACGGCGGATATACAGGCAGAAGCCATTGCCGGTCGGCAGCGCCGGATACGCAAGTCCGGCGCGCTGCCACAGTGCGCGTGCGGCAGCATCGAATGACCAGCACGCCGGCAACGCATTGGCCTGCTCCAGCTCCGGCACCGAGAACGCGCCCGCGTTGTCCGAGACCGCGGTCGCGGTGGCGACCTGCGCACCCGCCTGCGCCGCGCGGCGCAGGCCCTGCAGCCAGTTCGGGCCGACTTCGGCGTCCGCATTGAGCAGCACGACATCGGCGGCGCCGGCTCGGCTGATGCCGCGGTTCGCGGTCGCGGTGAAGCCGCGGTTGCTGTCGTTGCGCAGCACGCGGACGCGTTCGAGTCGGGCGTAGCGAGCGAGCAGCGGCGCGACCGCGGGATCAGGACTCGCGTCGTCGATCACGATCAGGCGCGCGCGGCCGGTCGTGTGCGCAAGCACCGCATCGAGACAACGCTGGACGAGATCAGGCGCGTTGTAGACCGGCACCACGATCGCAACCTCGGGCGCGGCGACATCGACGCCGAAGGGGACACATTGTGCAGAGGTGTCGAAGCTCGCGAGTGCGCCGGGTGTCCCGCCGATGGCCGCGACGACCGCCGGCGTGCCGAAACGCAGGCGCAGCGGCCCTTCCGCGAGCGCAGATCCGTCACGACCGAGGCGTGGCAATGCATCGACCGCGCTGTTGCCGGATGGCGAAAACGCGAACATGAAGCACGCGCTGCCTTCGGCGTCGAGCGGCACACTCGAAAAAAAGCAGCCATCGAGATCGAGCGCGATGTCGCCGTGGGCGCCGGCCTCGAACGTGAGCGTCAACAGCGCGCCGTCCCAGTGCGCCGCACGCAGCGGGCTTTTCAGTGTCGGCGGGCGGTGCCGACGCGAGCGCAGGAAGCCGAACACGGCCTCAACCGCCGCCGCGCGCGAACGCAGGTGTCGCGTCACTGGCATCGCGATCGGCCGGTGGCGCGGCATCATCGAGGACGCTGCGATCCTTGAGCGCGGCCCACAGCGCGCGCTGCGCGGGATCGAGCTCGCCCTGCGCGTCGCTGCGCGCGCGGCGCGTGGGCGGCACGGCCCATTCGCGCACCGTGGCCGGATCGGGCGCCGACAGGCCTTCGATGCCGAACGCGCACAGCTCGGCATGCAGGCGATTGGCCAGCGCAACCGGGTCGGCGAGCAGATCCGCGTAATCGACCAGTACGCGCCGTTCGCCGCGACTGGCCGCAAACGCGGCACGCGTATACGTTTCCCACAACCCCAACGCAGACGTGCGCTCGATGCCATTGCGCGCGGCGAGCGAGTCGGCGACTTCGTGCGGATCGCGCACGACGTGCACGAACACCGGCCGGGTCAGCAGCGGCAGCAGCTCGCGCGCGAGCAGGCACAGGCGCGGTTCCTTGACCAGCCACGGACGGCGCGCTTCGAGCGCATCCAGGATCGGCGTGACCTCACCTCGGAACGCATCGATCGCGGCTGCGGGCGCCGTGGTCGGCAGCCGCTGCCAGTCGCCACCTGCGGCGGCCAGACGACGCAGGCAGGCGCCGTGCAGCGCAGCCGATTCGTAATGGCCTTTCGGATTGTCCGGGCCGATCAGCAGATCGTCCTCGGGTCCGGGCCAGACGCCCATGCGCGCGAGCAGGCCGGCGATGCTCGAGGTCCCGGAGCGGTGCATGCCGAGCACGACGATCTGGCCGCTGGCCGATCCGCTGTCGCGTGGCGCAAACGCACGGGGTTTCGCGCGCGCCGGCGCCAGCTTGCCGGTGCGTGCCAGCGTCTCGAACAAGCGGTCCGCACTCGCGTCGATGTCACAGCCGCGGGCGAACGCGTCGGCCTGCGCGCGTGCACGCGGGACGAGGACGGCGCGGCGCTCGAAGACCTCGCGCAATCGCGCGCTCAGTGCGTCCGGATCCGGCTCCGCCCAACGCGAGTCCGGCTGCGCGGGGTCCGCGACGAGCCGCGCGACCGCGACCGGGAGCCCGTGCGCCCGCACCAGTTTGGCCTGACTGCCGAACTCGGTGGCGATCAGCGGCTTGCCGCAGGCAATCGCCTCGGCCGCCAGCGCGTGCCAGCCGCCGCCACGCCGCGCCGACACATACGCATCGGCCGTCGCGAGCAGCTGCGCACGCTGGTGCCAAGGGAAACCCCAGTGGTCGAGCACGCGGATGCGTGCATCGCCGGCGCACAGCGGCGCGAGCGCGTCGGCGATCGCGGTCGCGTCGCGCCCGGGCTGGATATGGATCAGCAGACGCACCGCGGATTCGGTCGCGAACGTGCGGCGGAATGCGGTGACCAGCAGGTCCGGCGCATCGCGCGCGAGTTCGGCGGCGACTGCGAGGAAGACAAACACATCGTGGCCACGCGGTGCGGGAACGTCGGGATGGCAATAATCGCGATCGACACCGATCGGCAGCACGTCGATCGGAATCCGCACGCCGGCCGCGCGATACGCGTCTCTCTGGAACGCATCCGGCACCAGCAGCCGATCGAGCCCGTTCGCCGCGTGCGCCCATGCGGCCGGCACGCGGTCCCATTCGCCGAATGCGAGCGCGACGCGATGGCGCGCCTGCGCCTGTGCGAACGCCGCATCCGGCGCGCACACCAGCGCGATATCCGGCAACGCCGGAATCGCGCGCCGCGCAGCGAGTTCGAGCCGGCGATCCTGGGGGTCGGCGACTTCGCGTGCGGTCGGCGCGAACGCCATGTGCAGGCCGCGCGCGTCGAGCCGGCGCAGCAACAATCGCGCGAGCTCCGCGTGTTCCGTCGGAAAGCGGGTGACGCCGTGCCAGACCGCCTCGCCGCGATAATTTCCGCGCAGGCGTTCGCGCCAACGCGCGCCGAATGTGGCGCGGCTTTGCGCGAACAGGCGTTCGCGAAAACCGCCGTCACCCTCAGTCGAGCCGTGCTGGTCGTGTTGCAGGGTCACCGCGCCGGCAACGACATTGGCGATGCCTGCATCGGCTGCGCGCAGGCAGTAATCGGTGTCCTCGAAATAGCTGTGGAACGCCGGGTCGAGGCCGCCGATGCGCTCAAGGCAATCGCGGCGGATATACGCGAGGGCGAATGCGATCGCCTGCACGCGGCGCAGGCGCGAATATTGAGCGACCTCGCGTTCGACATGCCCCGATTCGGTTTGCTCGCCGTGCAAATCATCGGGTTCGATGAAACCACCGGCGTGATAGACCCGGCCTTCGGTTTCGGGGCCCAGCAGGCGGCAGCCGACGATGCCGTTTTCCGGTGCCGCATAGGCCGCGTCGCGCAAACGGCCGAGCCAATCGGCCTGGGTGAACAGCAAATCATTGTTGAGCAGGACGACATCGTCATCCGGCTGCGCGGCTGCGATGCCGGCATTCATGCCGCGCACGAAACCGAGATTTTCCGGCAGGCTGACCACGCGCACCCGATCGGCATAGTCGGCGAGCGCGGTCGGCGTCTGGTCCGTGCTGCCGTTGTCGACGATGACGATGTCGACCGCATCGGGGTCGCTTGCGAGCAGCGAATCGAGGCAGCGTTTGGTCAGTTCCCAACGGTTCCATGCAAGCACGATCAAGGCGGCGCGGCGCATCGGCTCAATCCTCCGCGCGCAAGGCCGCCGGCCAAAGGTTTTCGAGCGCGCGATCGATATCGTCCTGCGCGAAACTTGCGACCGGCGTCAGCAGCAACGCGGCAACGCCTTCGCTCGCGTGCGACGCGGCGCGGACCTGGGCGATTGCATGGCGCCGCCGCTCGTCGTGATTCGCGGCATCGGTGTCGGCGAGCTGCAGGGCGACGACCAGCAACTGGCGCGGCGACAACTCCAGCGTGCGCGCCAATGCATCGATGCGCGGTGCGCCGAACGCGCTCATGCGGCAGCCCCGTTCATGTGCATGTCGCCGTGGTACGCCGCGAACACGTCGTCGCGCGCCCCTTCGAGCACGCTCTTGCCGTGCTCGACCCAGACCACGCGATCGCACAGCGCCGCGATCTTGGTTTCGTCGTGGCTGACCAGCACCACGGTATGCCCCTCGCCCATGCGTTTGTGCAGCGCGGCGCCGGATTTAAGCTGGAACTCGGCGTCGCCCACGGCCAGGACTTCATCGATCAACAGCACGTCCGGTTCGACCTGGATCGCGACCGAGAACGCGAGGCGCATGTTCATGCCGGACGAATAGGTCGCGATCGGCTGCTCGAAGAAATCGCCGAGTTCGGAGAACTCGCGGATCGCCGGCAGGCGCGCCTCGATGTCGCGCCGGCGCAGGCCGAGCATGAGGCCGGACAGGATGGCGTTGTCGCGCCCGGACAAGTGCGGGGTGAAGCCGAGCGCGAGGGCGAGCAACTGGCACGAGACCTTGCCGCGCCGCACCGTGCCGCGATCCGGCGCGAGGATACCGGCGATCACGCGCAGCAGGGTGCTCTTGCCGGCGCCGTTGCGGCCGATCACGCCGAGGCGTTCGCCGCGGCGCAGGCTGAGACTGACATCTTCGAGCGCCCAGAAGCGGCGCTCGGCGACACGGCGCTGCGTGTTGAACGCAACGCCGACGTTGTGCAATTCGACCAGGACGTCGCTCACGTCAATCCGCCAGTTTCGGGTAGCGCGGCGCGAGCGCGGTGACGACGAATGCGCCGAGCAGGCAGACCGCGATGGACACGAGGCTGACCTTGCCGAGCGCGACCCAGTCCGGCCACTGGCCATGCATCAGGATCGCGCGCGACGCGTCCATGATCACACTGACCGGATTGAGCGCCATGATGCGGTTCCATGGCGGCGGCAAACTCGCCATCGAAAACACCACGCCGGAGAGGAACATCACCGCGGTCAGCACCTGTTCGATCACGAAGCGCAGATCCGGCAGCAACGGCACCACGGCGGCGATCACGAAACCGACGCCGGCCGCGAACAGGAGCACCACGACGAACAGCGGCGGCAATGCGAGATACGCGATGTTCGGTGGATAGCCGACGCCCCACAGGATGACCAGCAGCAGCGCGAAGATGCAGAAGAACTTGACCGTGTCCGAAAGCATCGCAACGACCGGAAACATCAACGGCGGTAGGCGCACCTGGCGGATCAACATGAGGTTGCCCCAGATCGCGTAACCGCCATGCGTCATGCACGATTTCATCCATTGCCAGAGGGTCAGACCGATCAGCAGGAACGGGATGTAATCCGGGCCGCCACTGTGCAGGAACACGTCGAACACGAGCCAGTAGGTCAGCATCATCAGCGCCGGATCGAGCACCCACCAGGCAAGGCCGAGGTAACTGCGCGCGCGCTCGGCGCGCAGTTCCGCGTAGGTGCTGAAAAGGATGAGTTCGAGCAGACGCTTGGGCATGCGTACGGGACAATCGCAGGGAATGCGCAGGATACCGGATTGCCCGTCGCTATCGCGCGCACAGGTGATCGAGCGCGGGGCCGGCGAAGGCAAAAAACAGCGCCAGCGCGGCGAACAACACGCCGAGCGTGAGGCGCGGCGGTGTCAATCGCAGGTTCGACCACGATTGCAATGGCGCAGTGGGAGCGGCGGAAGCCGTGAGGCTCTTTGTCTCCCCCGATTCATGCAAAGGCATCGCGGCTTCCGCCGCTCCCAGCAGACGGGAGCGCTCGCGCAACGCGACGAGGGAACTGCCGCCGAAGCCGCACAGGAACGGGATCATCGGCAATAAGAAGCGTGCCTTCACGTGGATTAGCGCGAACAACGCGAACTGGTAAGCGAAAAACAATGCGATCAGCACCTCGATGGCGCCGCCATTTGCCGGGCGCAGTGGATTTCGCCAACGCCAGCAAGCAACGCCGAACGCCGCCGCAACCAGCATCAACGCGTGAAAGAAATCATTGAGAACCGTCAGCGTGCGCGTCAGCGACGGCGCGCTGGTGTAGATCGAAAGATGCCCGGCGCAGGCCGGACCCGGCAGTTGCGACACCAGCGGCGTCTTCGCGCTGAACAGGCGAAAATACTGGCGCGAGAACTGATCGGCCAGCACGGTCGCGACACCGCGCTCGGCGACCACGCTACGCACCTTGTCCAGATAGACCGCGTTGCGTTGCTGCGGCGTCGCGCCGCTGGCGAGGAATGCGGGCAAGGTCACGCCGCCCATGTCGCCGACGTAATCGCTGCGCCAGGTGTCGGTCAAGCCGACCCACAGGTTGTAGATCGAACTGTCCGCGATCATCGGCTTGCCATAGTTGCGCCAGCCATGCACGAGTGCCGGCGCGGTGACCAGCGCGAGTCCAACCACGAACAGCGCGGCGGGCCCGATCGCCACGCGTGGTTTTTCGCGGCGCACGAACGCGATCAGGAACAGCGGCCAGAACGGCGCGAGCAGGCTCTTCGCGAGCACGGCCAGACCGACACAGACACCCGCCATCCACGAACCGATTCGCGACAGCGGCCGCGCCAGCAGCCAGAACGCCGCGAGCAGAAGAAACAGATGGACAACCTCGGGCCACAGCCACTGCGCATACGCGGCAGTCGCGGGATTGAGCAGGAACAAGGCCGCGGCCGTGTTCGCCGCGGCGACGCTGCCGCCGACGCGCCGCCACAGGCCGCGCAGCAACGCGGCGCATCCGACCAACAGGACTGCTTGCACGATCTGCACGGCGAGCAGATGCACGCCGAAAACCGCGTAGATCGCGGCAAGCAGGAGCGACTGCAGCGGCGGCCAGACCGTGCCCGGCATCCACGCGCCGCCGCCAAGGATCGAAAGCGCGACCGCTTGATAGTTCGCCTCGTCGCCGATCAGCGGTTTCGCCCCGTGCCCGTAGTACGCGAACCAGAGCAGCGCCTGGATCGCCACAAACAGCGCGATGAAGACGATCGCAAGTACGCATCGATGACGCGCACGCACCGACACGATCGTCGTCTCCTGCATCGGTGGAGATGCGTCGATCAGGCTTTCGCGGGCAGACCCGGCTCTGCGGTCGCCGCCGGCGCCGCACTACCGGCCGCGCGGCGCTTCGGTGGCGCACGGAACGTCGGGGTGAATTTCTCGCGCACGCCGCCTGTGGTGATGCCTTCGACGTAGTACCAGTATTCCCGGCACGGATCGATCGCGTCGTCGCGGTATTCGTACTTGTGCGTTTCGTCTGAGGTGCCGGCGCCGACGATCGGATCCTTGGTCAATTTCGTGAACTCGCCCTTTTCGCTGTCGCTGCGATAGACATCGAAGCCGAAGTTGTCCTGTTCGCTCGCGGTGGTCCAGCGCGCGGTATTGGCGAGGCGCAGGTCCGGCGCGACCTTGGCTTGATCGCCGCATTCGCCTTCCGGAATTTCCTTCACCGCCGCGACGGCCTCGGGCGGTTTCGCCGCGGGCGTGGCGGGTGCGGGGGCTGTGGCCGGCGCGGGCGCCGATGCCGATTCGGGCGTGGACGGACTGCAGGCGCACACAGCGGAGGCGATCAAGGCGGTCAAAACGTACAGGCGCATGCGGAAACTCCGTGGGTGGAAGGCTGGACAACGGCGGGCAGCGGCAACGATAGTCGGCGGATGCAACCACTGGCAACCTGCACGTCATGGCGCGGCGTCGGATTCCTCGCCGCGGCGATCGCGATCGCGGCGATCGGCCTCGGCCGCCCGGCGCATGCGGTCGACTGGCAGGTCGACATCACCCCGGCCGGCGACCTGTTTCCGGCATTGCAACTGTCGCAGGCGCCGCGCACGCCGGCCGCGGCGAGCGGCGCCGGCGCCGGCGCCGGTGATGGTGATGGTGATGGTCTGGTCAGCGTGCGCATTCGCCCGTGTGACAGCGCGCCGGCCTGTGCCCCCGCGCCGCGCCATGTGCAACTGCGCATCGACACGCCCGGCCTGCGCACGCCGGCGATCGTCGAGGCGACCCGCATCGCGAACACTGCATTGGTCCTGAAGCCTCGACTCGATTGGGACGCCACCGCGTTGCGCGACCTGCGCGCGGTGCGCCGGCAGTACATGCGGGTCACTCTCGATGGCGAGACGCGGGTGATCGAGGTGCGCCTGCACCCGCTCGACGACGCGCTGTATTTCGTGCGCGAAGGCCACGACCATGTCGACCTCGGCTGGGCGTTCGCCGGCTACGTGAACCCGTTCGATGCGGTCGTCGATGAAGTGCTGGCGCTCGCGCGCGGCATCGATCCGGGTTTCACCACCGCCGTCGTGTCCGACCCGCACGAGAACCTGCGCCGCGTCGGCACAGTCTGGGCCGCGTTGGAAAAACACGGCCTGCGTTATGCCAGCGGCAACCCGGCGCTGAGCCGCGGGCCGCAGCTCTACAGCCAGCGCGTGCGCCTGCCCAGCGACGTCTGGCGCGAACGCCGGGCCAACTGCATCGACAGCAGCGTGCTGATCGCGTCGGTACTCGAACGCCTCGGCATGCGCACATTCATCGTGCTGGTGCCGGGCCATGCGTTCCTGCGGTTCGATGCCGGCGTCGGCCCCGGCGACGCGCGCTATCTGGAAACCACGCTTCTTGGCGCACCGGCCACACCGCGCAGCAGCACGCCACGCGACGGCACCGATCCGGGCGTGGCCGCAGCGCACTTCGGTGCGGCCCTCGCTGCCGGCCATGCGCACTGGCGCAGGGTCGCGTCCCGGCTCGATGGCCGCCACGGTCCCGATTACGCCCTGATCGATATCGAAACCGCGCGCGCGTATGGCATCATCCCGCTGGCTGTCGACGGGGGCGCTGGGGATCGCACCGCGTTGCATGCGCCAGGCACCCGCGCGACGAACACGGTGGCCTCCGGCGATCATTGAGTGTCCGCTGGCGCTCCTTCGACGCGTCTGGCGTGTACCGACATAATGTCGACCCCGTGCACGGCGCCCCGCCGGGCCACAATCCGCGCGCCGGCGGGCGCGCTCCACACTGCTGCATCGACCAGACAATGGACCACCGTGAGTTCAGGCTTGAACGACGATTACCTTGAGCGGGTCAAGGCGGAAATCCGCGCCGAAGCGGATCTCGCGCGTGCGCGCACTCCGCTGTCGCGTCGCGATCCGCCGGCCGAGCCGCAGCGCCCGCACGCCGCCGACGGGATCGAGCGCGAACGCCTCGACTACGCGATCGCCGAACTGACCGGCGCGCATTACAGCGCGTTCCTCGATGGCGCGTTCCGTGCACTGCTCAAGCGCCCGCCCGATGCCGCCGGCAGCGCGGCGCTGGTGCGCCTGCTCGCGGCCGGCGCGAGCAAGGCCGAGATCCTCGGCAACCTGCGCTGGTCGCCCGAGGGCAAGCGCATCGGCACGCGCGTGCATGGGCTGCTGCCGCGTTATGCACTGGCCAAGCTCGGCCGCGTGCCGGTGCTCGGCTATGTCATCGACTGGGGCATCGCGCTGGCCGGTCTGCCAATCCTGCTGCGCCATCAGCGCGCCGCCGATACCGCGACCGCCGCGGGTTTCCTCGCCGCCAATGACACGCAACGCAGTCAGGCCGAGCGTCTGGCGGCGATCGATGCCGATCTGGACACCGAGCGCGAGCTCCGCAACGCGGAGGCCGAGGCACAGCGTGATCTGGCCCGTCGTTTCGACGAACTCGTCGCGCGCAGCGCCGCGCTGGAGACGCATCATGCCGCCCTCGCTGCCGAGCAGGCGCGCGAGATGATTGAACTGCGCCATCGCGTGCTGGCGGCCAATCACTGGGTCGTCTCGCTGCAAAACAGCCTCGCCGGTCTGGAGAAGGCCGCCACTGTCGAGCGTGCGCAGGCCGATGCCCTGCTTGCGGCGGTCGGCAGTGGCGCCGACGAAACCGCCGCACGCAACGCGCGCCATGCCGACTGGGCCGCACGGCTCGGCGCGGAGCTGGGCGAAGGCGCCAGCCTCCTCGATCTGGGTAGCGGCGACGGCGACTGGCTGGCGGCGCTTGGCCCCCACCTTGCCGACGCCAGCGGGATCGAGGCGAATGCGCTGCTGGTCGCGCAGGCGCGCAAGCGCGGCGTGCAAGTGGCCGCTGGCGATCCATTCGCGATTCTTGCCCGCTGCGCCGATACCGGGCTGGACGCACTCAGCCTCGGCGCCGGCCTGCTCACCGACGACGCAACGCGCACCTGCCGGGTACTGGCCGATATCCTGCGCGCGCTCAAGCCCGGCGGCCACCTGCTGCTGCGGGTCGAGAACGAAACCCATCGGCTCGCGCGCAACATCAGCACCGATCCTGCCGGCGTCGACGCGCCGCACTGGGCCGCGGTGCTCACGGCCGCCGGTTTCGCCGCTGTCCGCGTGGTGGTGGCGCCCGGAGCCGCGGCGGTGTTCGCGCGGCGTCCATTGGCATGACGCTGCCCCGTCTTTCCTGCCGAGTCGCGCCCGAGCCGCGCCGCCACGCCCGCGAGTAGCCGACCCCGCCATGAAAGCCGCGATCCTGATTCCCGTATTGACCGACAACGACGCGGTCGGCAATGACGCCCGGACCATGCAGCGACTGCTGCGCGAAGCGGGCACCGACGCACGCATTTATTGCGAGGCCTCGCACGCGCGCGACTGCAAGGCTTACCCGGCCAGCGCGGCGCTGGAGTTCGCCAGCGGCCCCGACGATCTCCTGATCTATCACTTTTCGGTGGGCTGGCCACGTGCGCTGGATCTACTCGCGCAGGCGCGCTGCAAGCGCGTGATCAAGTACCACAACATCACGCCGCCGGAATTCTTCACCGGCATCGCCGCCGATTACGAACACGCATGCAGCAGCGGACGCGCGGAAATCGCCAAGGTGGCAGCGCTGGACTGCGAGCTGTACCTGGGCGCGTCCGCCTACAACCTGGCCGAACTCGTCGCGGCTGGCATACCAGCCGAGCGCGGCGGTGTATCGCCGCCGTTCCACCGGGTCGAAGCTTTGCTCGAGACCGAAGCCGATCTGCGCTTGCTGGATCGGCTGCTCGATGGTCGGCGCAATTTCCTGATGGTCGGCCGGGTCGCGCCAAACAAGGGCCATATCGAACTGGTGGACGCGTTTGCCGCTTATATCGAGAGCTACGCCGACGACGGCCGCCTGCTGCTGGTCGGCAAGAGCGATCCGCGCCTGAAGCCCTACAACAACGCGATCCGCCAACGCATCGCCGAGCATCGCCTGGGCGACCGGGTGGTCTGGCTCGATGGCGCCAGCGAAGCCCAGCTGAAGGCGGCATATCTCGCCAGCCATGCCATGCTCACGCTGAGTCGGCATGAAGGTTTCTGCGTGCCGCTGATCGAGGCGATGGCGCTGCGCCTGCCGATCATCGCGCATGGCTCCAGCGCGATTCCGGAAACGCTGGGGCCCGCCGGCATCGTGTGGGACAGTACCGATCCGCATCTGTATGCCGCATCAGCCGCGCGCGTGCTGGCCGACGTGGCCTACCGCACTACACTCCAGGATGTGGGCGCGCAACGCTACGCCAGCGCATTCTCCGGCAAGGTCTTGCAGCAACGTTTCATGCAGGCACTGGAGCGCATCGCATGAAACCGCGCATCGCGATCGTCGTGCAACGCTGCCATGAGGCCATAACCGGCGGCTCCGAGTCGCTGGCCTGGCAATACGCGACCCTGCTCGCCACACACTACGAGGTCGAGCTGCTGACCTCGGCGGCCTCAAGCTACGTCACCTGGAAAAACGACTTGCCGGAAGGCGAGGAACGCCGCGACGGCATCCTGATCCGTCGCTTTGGCGTCGCCCGCGAACGTGGCGACTACTTTCACCAGTTGCACCGACGTCTGCTCGATGCCTATGCGGCCAGCGCCGGCCAACCGGACAACGTGCGCATTCCCTGGCCGGAGGCCTTGCAGGAGGAATTCGTGCGCGCGCAGGGGCCCCACTGCCCCGGTCTGATCGAACATCTGGCCGAGCATGGCGACGATTACTCCGGCGTGATCTTCCTCACCTACCTGTACCCGTCCACCTTCGACGCCTGCCGCGCCCTGCGCCATCGACGCTGGTGCCTGGTACCGACGCTGCATGACGAGCCGCCGGCCTACCTCAGCGTGTTTGCCGGGATGGCGCAGCGTGCGGCGCGCCTGCTGTGGAACACTCCGGCGGAGAAGCGGCTCGGCCAGCGTTTCTGGAACATCGACAGCGGCAACATCGTCGCGATGACGGTCGAGACCACGCGCGTGGAGCCGGCGCGCGAGTCCTTTCCGTATCTTCTCTATTGCGGCCGCATCGATGCCAACAAGGGCTGTGCGAACCTGCTGGCGTGGTTTGCTTCCTACAAGGCGCGGCATCCCTCCCCGCTGCGCCTGCTGTTGACCGGCTCGGATCATCTGGGCGTGCCCAAGTCCGCCGATGTCGATTACCTCGGCTTCGTCGATGAGGCGCGCAAGTTCGCGCTGATGGCCGGCGCGCTCGCGTTCGTGCATCCGTCGGCCTATGAAAGCCTGAGCATTGTCGTGCTGGAGGCGATGGCGCAAGGCACGCCAATCGTGGTCAATGGCGAATGTGAAGTTCTCGCCGAGCACGTTGCGGCAAGCGGCAGCGGGTTTGTATTTCGCGGCGAGACCGAGTTGCATGCGGCGATCGATCAGGTGCTCGCCCTCGATGCCGACGCCCGTGCGGAGCAGGCGACACGCGCATGCGCGTACGTGATCGGCAACTACAGCCGCGACGAGATTCGCGCGCGTCTGGTCGCCGAAGTCGAGGCGTTGAGTCAGGGCTGAGAAGTCACGCCGACCAATACCGCACCGTCGTCTCCGATCCCTCTCACCGCGCCGCAATTCGCACCGAAAACCGCGCGCCGCCCAGCGTCGGCGAACTGTCGACGTTCAAGTCGGCACGGTAGGCCCGGAGGATGTCGAGGACGATCGCAAGGCCGATGCCGTGGCCCTGCACGCGTTCGTCGCCGCGCACGCCACGCTGCAGGAGATGCTCGACATCTTCCGGGGGGATGCCGGGACCATCATCCTCGATGCTGAAGGTGACGCCGGTGCGCGTGCCGGAGCTCGCGGGCAGCGGATGTGCGGTCACGATCACGCGTCGACGCGTCCATTTGAACGCGTTCTCGAGCAAGTTGCCGAGCAGTTCCATCAAGTCGCCCTGATCGCCGTGGAAACGCGCGGCCGGGTCGATCTCGAATTCGCACAAGACCGATTTCGCGGCGTAGACCTTTTCCAGGCTGCGCACGATTTCCTCGGCGTACGGTTCCAGCGCGAGGGGCGCGGCGAACGTCTGATGGCCCGAGGTCGCCGCACGGGACAATTGATAGGCGACGATTTCATCCATGCGCCCGACCTGTTCGAGCACGGTCCAGCGCAGCGCGTCGCCTTCGCGACCGATTTCGAGCTGGCTGCGCATGACCGCCAGCGGCGTCTTCAGACTGTGCGCGAGATCGGACAGGGTGTTGCGGTAGCGTTTGACGCGATCGCGTTCGGCATCGATGAAGTTGTTGAGGCTGGTGGTCAACCCAGACAGTTCGAGCGGATAGGCACGATCCAAGCGTTCGCGCAGGCCGTGCTCGACCTGGACCAGGTCGATGGCCACCTTGCGCAGCGGGGCCAGGCTCCAGCGCAGCACGCCGAACAGCAGCAGCAGCAGCACGATGCCGAGCGTACCGAGCCAGCTCAGCAAGGTGTGGCGGTAGACATCGAGCTGCGCGGTCAGCGCGCGGCTGTCCTCGGCGACGTAGAAGGTCAAGTGCTGTTCGTTCTTGGCACCGGTGTTCCAGTCGATGCCTTGCGAGAGCACGAACAGCGGGCCGGCCGGCGTCGGCATCGGTCCGCCGAAGTGCGCCGGGCCATGTTCGATCGGCGCGGTGAACGGCAGGTTGCGGCCCTGCGCGGACGCCGACCACCAGATCTGGTCCTTCGCGCCGAGGATCTTCTCGCCGACCACGGCCGCATAGAGTCCGCTCGCTGCCGGCTGGTCGAAGCGCGGATCGGGACCGACCTCGGGCGGGATCAGGGTGCCGGTGCGGGTCGTGTCGGAGCCGGCGAGATACGCATACATGTAGCCTTGCAGGCGTTCGCGCAACGCATTTTCGGCCGCGTCATAAAACGCGCGGTCGAGCGCGAAGAAGGTCAGCGCGAGGAACGCGCCAAGCACGATCAACGCCGCGGCCAGCGAGCGCGCCTGCAGCGAAAGCGGATGCGCCATGCCTGCGCGACTCAGGCGCTGTCGACAGGCTGCGCTTCATCGGTCGGCGTATCGGTGCGTTCCAGCGCGAAGCGGTAGCCACGCCCGCGCACGGTTTCGATCGGCTTGATCTCGTTGTCGGGGTCGAGCTTGCGGCGCAGGCGGCCGATGAACACCTCAAGCACGTTCGAATCGCGATCGAAATCCTGCTGGTAGATGTGCTCGGTGAGATCGGCCTTCGACACCAGCTCGCCGGCGTGCAGCATCAGGTATTCGAGCACCTTGTATTCGTAGCTGGTCAGATCGACCGTGCCACCGTTGACGCTGACCGTCTGCGCGGTCGTGTCGAGGATCACCGGGCCGCATTCGAGGGTCGGCCGCGACCAGCCGCTGGCGCGACGCACCAGCGCATTCAGGCGCGCCAGCAGTTCCTCGACATGGAACGGCTTGACCAGGTAATCGTCGGCGCCGTTCTTGAGGCCCTGCACCTTGTCCTGCCAGCTCGAACGCGCGGTCAGGATCAGGATCGGATAGCGCTGGCCGGCTTCGCGCAGCTGCTTGACCAGTTCCATGCCGGACATCTTCGGCAGACCGAGGTCGATGATCGCGACATCGAATGGCACTTCGCGGCCCAGATAGATGCCTTCCTCGCCATCGCCGGCCGCATCGACCGCAAAGCCATCGCGCTTCAGGCGCGCGGCAAGGGTTTCCCGCAGTGGCGCTTCGTCTTCCACCAGCAATACGCGCATTGATGTGTCTCCTTGGAATCGTTGCTGCCTCAGGGAACTCTACCGCAATCGCTTCGCGCCGCTTATCCGCCGCCCATCGGCGCGGCCTGGTCCGCCGCGACCTGCACGATGCGCACGCGACCATCGCGCGTGAGCAGTTTGATCCGGTAAACCTTGCGCTTGCCGACCGTCAAGGTCTGCACCGACAGCAACTTGCCGCTGGCTTCACGCTGCGCCTGCGCCACGGCCTCTTGCACGCTGACCTCGCGCGCCAGCACCGTCGGGGTCAGCAAGGCGACACCCGACAGCGCCAGAAGCACTCGAAAAGCTTGTCGAAACACGCGTCTTCGCACGATCTGCATGTTGGCCGCCATGCCCCGGACCGCACGTGCGACCGATGACAACGCGCAGTCTCCGCAGTGCGCATTGAATTGCGGCTGAACTCGGGCGTCGCGCGAACCGGGAATTTCGCGCAGGAGCACGCCAGCGGGGTCCATGCGCGTCAAAAAATCTCGGCCACGCAGCAACGCAGGCTGCCGCCGGCTCTCTCGATCTCGTCGAGCGGGGCATCGCCGAGCGCAAAGCCGGCGCGCTCGATCGCACTGCGCTGCGCCGGTTCCAGCGCGGCGGCGCCCGCGGCGCTCATCCACGCGCGATCTGGCGCGAGCGCGATCGCGTTGCCGGCGAACGCATGCTTCTGCGCGACGCCGAGCGCCACCGCGCTGCCCTCATACGCGCGCACGATCGCCGCCGCCACGGCCGGATCGGCGAAACCATCCGGCGCGAGCACCACCATGCGTCCGGCCAGAACCGCGAGCACGACATTGGTGTGGTATTCGCCCGCGGCGAGGTCGAAGCAGAACATCAGGCGCAGGCCGAACGCGTCCTGCATCGCGCGCGCACCAGCGAGGTCGCAGCGCTCGGACAGGCCGCAGTAACCGATCCCGCGCGCGCGATCGATGACCAGCGCGCCAGTCAGCTCGGCAACGAAATCGTCTCGCGACAGATCGATGCTGCGATAGCCGAGCACATCGGAGAAGAAACGCCGGATGTCGCGGCGCCCGGCTTCGCGCTGGCGCACCGGGTGGCGCATGCGACCGATGATCAAGCGCCCCGGCGCGGTCGCGAACACGTTGTTCGGAAACATGCCGTCCGGACACTCCGGATCGCCCGGGAACGTCACCACCGGCACGTCGGCGCCGAGCCGGCGTGCCAGTTCCGCGTGCTGGCTCCGCGCACGCGCCGGATCCGGTGCGCGCGACAGATCCATGTAGCGATTGTCCTGCGCCGATTCGGCGGCGAGCCAGTCGCTCGCCGGGGTGACAAGGAACGCCGCGCGCGCGGTCGCGGCGGCCTGCATCGGATAATGTTCGGCCGAGAACTCGGCGAGGAACGCAGCGGGATCGGTCACCAGCATCAGGGCCTGGCCTGTGGAATGGCGCGGTGGCGGAAGCAATCAACGACGTGATCGTTGACCATCCCCGTCGCCTGCATGAAAGCGTAGCAAATCGTGCTGCCGACGAACCGAAAACCGCGGCGGCGCAACTCCTTGCTCATGCGCTCGGACAAAGGTGTCGTCGCCGGCACCTCGGAGGGTTCGCGGCGCCGTTCGCGCACGGCATGGCCGTCGACGAAACGCCAGAGAAACGCATCGAGGCTGCCGAATTCCCCGATAGCGGTGAGTGCCGCGCGCGCATTGTCGCGCACCGAAGTGATCTTCAGCCGATTGCGGATCAGTCCCGGATCGGTGAGCAGTTCCTCGATGCGCGCATCGTCGAGCCTCGCGCACGCGGCGATGTCGAAATTCGCGAACGCGTGGCGATAGTGCTCGCGCTTGTTCAGCACCGTGCGCCAGCTCAAACCCGCCTGCGCACCCTCGAGAACAAGAAACTCGAACAAGCCGCGATCATCGTGCAGCGGCATGCCCCACTCGGTGTCGTGGTATTCGCGCTCGATCGCGCTGCCGGCGGCCCAACTGCAGCGGATCTTGCCATCGTCGTGCATCGCGGGACTCCCGGTTCGGAATGGGGATGATACGGGAGCAGGGATTCGGGAAAAGCGTAGCGGCCTGCGTATTCGCGGCTATCCTTCTGATCATGGCGGCGCCAACGTACGATGGCGCCAGACGCGGCGTGCTCCGCCGCTCGCCGCTCACTCCTCACCGCTCACCTTCCCATGCCTTCCTCGCGTCGCCCCGCCCTCGTCGCGCTGGTCCTGATCACGCTGATCTGGAGCTACAACTGGATCGTGATGAAACAGGTCCTGCGCTACAGCGGGCCATTCGAATTTTCGGCGCTGCGCTACTCGCTCGGCACCGGCGTGCTGTTCGGCGTGCTGCTGCTGCGCCGCGAATCGCTGCGACCGCCGCCGCTGCTGCAGACCGCGCTGGTCGGCCTCGCCCAGACGATGGGCTTCCAGGCCCTCGTGCAATATGCGCTGGTCACTGGCGGCGCCGGCAAGACCGCGTTGCTCGCGTACACGATGCCGTTCTGGGTCGTGTTGCTCGCCTGGTGGCTGTTCAAGGATCGGCCCAGCGCGCGCCTCTGGCTCGGCCTCGGTGTCGCCGCTGGCGGACTGCTGCTGGTGCTGGAACCGTGGCGAGGCATCGGCGGCGCCGGGAGTTCCATGCTCGCGATCGCCGGCGGAGTGTGCTGGGCGATCGGCGTGGTGCTGTCCAAACGCCTGTTCCAGCGCGGCGATGTCAGCGCATTGTCGTTGACCGCGTGGCAGATGCTGATCGGCTCGCTCGGCCTGATCGCCATCGCGCTGCTCGCACATGAAAAGCCGATCGAATGGTCGAACTTCTTCATCGGCGCACTCGCCTACAACGCGGTGCTGTCGTCGGGCCTCGCGTGGCTGATGTGGTCGTATGTCGTCAACCGCCTGCCGACCCATATCGCGGGTCTGGCAAGCCTGGTGATCCCGATCGCCGGCATCGGTTTCGCGTGGGTACTGCTCGGCGAGCGGCCGACGCCGATGGGCAGCGCCGGCATCGTGTTGATCGGCGTGGCGCTCGCGGTAGTCAACCTGCGCCGGGCGTCACGCTGAAGCAAGCGACTCCTGCTCAGCGCTGGCCAGCCCACGGCAGCGCATCCAGATCGACGTTGCCGCCGGTCAGGATCAGGCCGACGCGGCTTCCGGCAAACCGCTCGCGATGACGCAACACCGCGGCGAGCACGATCGCCGAGGACGGTTCCACGACCAGCTTGAGGCGCTCGAAAATCAGCCGCATCGCGGCGATCGTGTCGCTGTCGGCGACCGTCAGCACGTTGACCGCGTATTTGCGCAGCAACTCGAAATCGATGGCGCCGATGCCGCCGCGCAGGCCGTCGCAAATCGTGTCGGGCTGGATGTCGGTCACGCGGATGCCGCGTTGCAGGGACACCTGCGCATCGGCCGCGCCTTCCGGCTCGGCCGCATAGATGGCTATTTCATGATGCAGCGCATGCGCGGCGATCGCGCTGCCGCCGATCAGGCCGCCGCCGCCGACCGGCGTGATCAGCGTATCCAGCGCATCAGTTTCGCGGATCAATTCCAGCGCCGCGGTGCCCTGTCCGGCGATCACGCGCGGATCGGTGAACGGATGCACGAACGTCGCGCCGGTTAGCACACGGACCTGCTCGGCGGCGGCCTCGCGCGCGGCCATCGTCGGCGCGCAGCGATGCAGGGTCGCGCCGTACGCTTCAATCGCGGCGAGTTTGGATTTGACTGCGCCCTCCGGCACGACGACATGCGCCGGGATGCCGCGCGTTCGGGCCGCCAGCGCAAGTGCGGCGCCGTGATTGCCGGAGGAGTGCGTGACCACGCCGCGCGCTGCCTCTTCGTCGCTCAGCGACCACACCGCATTGCAGGCGCCGCGAAACTTGAACGCGCCGGCTCGTTGCAGGTTCTCGCACTTGAAATGGAGCTCGGCGCCGGCGAGTGCGTCGAGCGAGCGCGAACGCAGCACGGGCGTGTGGTGCGCGTGCGGGGCGATGCGCGCGGCGGCGGCCTCGATCGCGGCGAAATCCGGGAGGTTGATGGTTTCAGTGTCGGGCATGACCGGCGATCGGAAAAGGGGAGTCGGAGAATATACGCGGCTGCCCGGACCCATAGCTTCGGTTGGGGGCGCCGGGACGCCCGATACTTTTGATCGGTGGGAGGGCCGGCAGCGCGATGCCTTGCGCACAGTACCCACGCAAGAGCATCGCGCCTGCCGGCGTTCCCACAACAGCCATGCAACTGTGACGCACTGGCCTGCTAACCTTGCCGATCCGATCGAACCATCCAAATCATGAGTGACTCATCCGGCGCGAAGCCCATTGTTTTCCTGCACGACTATCGCGCATCGGCCTGGCGCGTCAGCGAACTGGCGATCGAATTCGATCTCGACCCGACCGCGACCCAGGTCAAGGCGCGTCTCGTCGTCGAGTGCGATGCACAGCAGCCGGATGTGGATCTCACGCTCGATGCCGAGGAGCTTGAGCTGCTTGAGGTCCGCGTCGACGGCCGCGTGCTCGGTGTCGACGAATATCGCCGCACCGCAAACACGCTGGTGATTCCCGGCTTGCATGGCCGCGCGATCGTCGAGACCCGCGTGCGCATCGCGCCGACACGCAACACCGCGCTGCACGGGCTTTATTTCAGCGGCGCGTGCGACAGCGGCTTCCTGCTGACCCAGTGCGAGGCCGAGGGCTTTCGCCGGATCACGCCGTTCCTCGATCGCCCCGATGTGCTCGCGCGCTATACGGTCACGTTGCGCGCGGACAAGGCGCGCTTTCCGCTGCTGCTCGCCAACGGCAACGCTGACGGCGCCGGCGATCTCGATGACGGACGCCACTGGGCGCGCTTCGTCGATCCGCATCCGAAGCCGAGCTATCTGTTCGCGCTGGTGGCCGGACAGCTCGAACGCATCGAAGATGAATTCGTCACCGCCGAAGGTCGCCGCGTCGCGCTGTTCATCCATGCCGAGGCCGACGCGATCGGCCGCTGCGGCTGGGCGATGCAGTGCGTGAAACTGGCGATGCGCTGGGACGAAGAGCGCTTCGGTCGCTGTTATGACCTCGACGTGTTCCATATCGTCGCGACCCACGATTTCGCGATGGGCGCGATGGAGAACAAGGGCCTCAACATCTTCAACGCGAAATACCTGCTCGCCGATCCCGAGCACGCAACCGATGACGATTACCGCCATGTGCTCGCGGTGATCGGTCACGAGTATTTCCACAACTGGAGCGGCAACCGCGTCACCTGCCGCGACTGGTTCCAGCTCAGCCTGAAGGAAGGCCTGACCGTCTACCGCGAACAGGAATTCGAAGCCGATCTCGCCTCGCGCACCTTGCGCCGGATCGAGGACGTGCGCGTGCTCTGGCGCGCGCAGTTCGTCGAGGACGCCGGCCCGCTCGCGCATCCGGTGCGGCCGGACCGCTACAGCGAGATCAACAATTTCTATACCGCGACCGTGTACGAGAAAGGCGCGGAGATCGTGCGCATGCTTGGCCTCGTGCTCGGCCGCGACGGCTTTCGGCGCGGGCTCGACCTGTACTTCGAACGTCACGACGGCAGTGCCGCGACGGTCGAGGATTTCCTCGCCGCGCTTGGCGACGCGAACGCGCTCGATCTGATGCCATGGCTCGCCTGGTATGGCCAGGCCGGCACCCCGGAACTCACCGCGAGCGGGCACTACGATGCGCAGGCGCGTCGCTTCGAGCTCAGCCTGTCGCAGCACACGCCGGCAACAGCCGGGCAGCCGCACAAACTGGCGTTGCCGATCCCGGTCGCGGTCACATTTCTCGGCGCAGATGGCAACCCGGTGCTTTTGCGCGCAGACGATGCGGCCGTGGCCAGCGCCGACTACGTGCTGTTGCTCGACGCCGATGCCGCGACGTTCCGTTTCGTCGACGTCGATGCGGCGCCGATCGCGACCTTGCTGCGCGGCTATTCGGCGCCGGTGCGCCTGCACCAGCAGGTGGACGCCACGACGCTGGCCCTGCAGGCGCGGCACGACAACGACGGTTTCAATCGCTGGTTCGCCGCCGATGCATTGGCGCGGCGCCTGTTTGCGCAAACGCTCGAGCAGGGCCACGCGGACGAGCGTCAACTTTCGGTCTATACCGATTGCCTGGCAGAGGTCGTGCGCGACCGGCGCGTTGACCCGGCACTGGCCGCCGAAATGCTGACCCTCGCCGACGCCAGTTCACTCGCCGATGGCCTTGTGGAGGTTGACCCGGAAGCGGTGTACGCCGCGCGCTGCCGCATCGAGAACGCGATCGCGGCCGCGGTGGCCGAACCGGCGCTGGTGCGTTACCACGAACTGGCCAGCGGCGACGCGGATGCGGTCGATCTCGCCGCGCAGCTACGCCGCAGGCTGCGCAATGCCTGCCTCGCCGCGCTGTGCCGCGCCGATCGGCGGCATCTTGAACTGGCCCGCACGCAGGCGGCGACTGCGCGCAATCTCACCGACCGGCTCGGTGCGCTCGGCATCCTGCTCGGCCTCGATGCGCCAGGCGCCGACGTGGCATTGGCCGAATTCGCCGAGCGCTACCGCAGCGATGCGCTGGTCCTCGACAAATGGTTTGCGGCGCAGGCCGGCGTTGCCGATCCGCGCACGCTGGAACGCGTCACCGCGCTCAGCGCGCATGCGGCGTTCCGCTGGACCAATCCGAACAATGTCTACGCGTTGATCGGCAGCTTCGCGCTGCGCAATCCGCGCGTATTCCATCGCGCCGATGGCGCCGGTTACCGGTTTGTCGCGCAGTCGATCGCCAAGGTCGACGCGCTGACGCCACAGGTCGCGGCGCGCCTGGCGACGTCGTTTGGCGCGTGGCGCACGCTCGAACCTGTGCGCCGCGCGTTGATGCATCGCGAACTCGGGATCATCGCGGCGCGCGCTGACAACTCGTCGGATCTGGCCGATATCGTCCAGCGCAGTCTGGCCGACTGAGAGCGCCACGAAAAAAGACGCTCTTTCCCAGGCGTTACCTTGAAGCGCGGAACGCGTTCCGACATAACCCGAGTCGCGCCTGCGGTCCCTGGCCACCACACCTGCCGCGCGTGAGCGCCGCGTAGTGAGGTCAGATTCATCGCCAGGACAGCTGCGGGAAAGTGACACCAACGCAAACGCCGGCCTCGTTCCCAAGACCGGCGTTTTCTGCTTGAAGTATCGTGGTCGATTTGGTGGGGAGGGCGTGACGACTACGCTTTCCTTCTGCGCACCGCTGCAAATCCCACCATGGCCAGGAGCGCGGAAAGCACGATCACCACCCACTTCGAAAGCATGGGCGCGGGGACCGCGCCGCCACTCGCGAACGGGGCGCAGGTAGGGACAGTAATCGTGACTGCATCGGTTGTGACGGTTCCGCCAAACGCCAGGGCTCTTCCGGTCAGGTTCGCGAAATGTCCTATGTTGATACCAGCGGCATCAAGAATATTTCCGGAGAACGTGGGAGTCGGCGATAGTGCCGCATTTGCCCCGAGCGTCGTTGCGCCGCCGGGAACCCAGTAGACGTCAGATGCGCAGGCCCCATTTGCCAATAGAACGTTGGAATTGGCCCCTGTCGTAAGCGCTCCGCCAGGCCGAAAGATGTAAACGCCGGCGCCGTTGAGGGTCACGTTGGTCGTCGCAGTTATCTGCATCGCGCCACCGCTGGAATAACAACCCGGCGGGATGGTTCCAGGCGGATTACCTCCAATGACCACCGAGTCCAGCGTGATCGCGCCAGCCCCAAGAAATGTGCAGACCTGACCATTCGCATCCGCCGTAGCGGCCCCTTGATCCAGTCCCACCTGCGGAGGACAAGGCGTACGTGTCGCGCCGTTGATCGTGAGCGGTGGCGTCGTCGGTCCTGTGGTAAAGCACACATCACCATTGATGCTGGTTTGAGGCGACGTATTGGAATTCGTATAGGTCATGGAAACAACACCGTACGTGCTGGTGGTTCCAAGATTTGGCGCAGTCGCGGCTGATGCCGAGTTGCTTTGCGCCAATGAAACAAGCACAACCAATCCCAGGCTTGCCAGCAAGCCATGACAAGTTCGAGAGAACCGGGAGTTGCGCAAAACGTGCTGTGACGGAGTCGTGGATGCGACGTGAGCATTCATAGCGTTGGACTCCTGAAGGGAAACGAAGCATACACTTCCCCTTGACAGACGATGGTGAAGCCGTTACAGCGCGGTTCACGCAACGGTGTGGCGCTGGCGGCGAAGGGCTTGGGTCTGCCCGAGAGTCACCTCTATGCCTGGCGCTCGAAGGCACAAGCCGCGCGCCATCACACACAGCGAATGCTCGCCTTGCACTCTCTAGAGAAAAAGCTGGTTCATGCGAGTGAATGCGCCGGAGCTTGAGTCGAGGCCATCACTGCGGCCGAGCAGCCCATCGGCGTGCTCGACGCGAATACGCATCGCCAACTGCATTCGCTGTCGAGGAGGTTTCTGCACGGCCAGATGCAACGACAGCGGGATGTCGCGCGCACGCTCGACGAGCTTCAGCACGAGTATCAAGGGGTTCACTCAGCTCAGATGCGCCTGTCGCGCGCAAAAAGCAAAAGGCCGCGCAATGCGCGGCCTTCGACCTCGGGGATGTTTCGAATTTTGTGGTGTCTCAGGCGGGCAACTGGCTCAACGCTTCGTTGATCTTCGCGCAGCGCGTTTCAAGCTGGTGCACCGCGTCGTTGGCCGGCACCTGCGAACGCGCGCTGTCGATCGCCATTTCCAGACGGCCGAGTTCGATCATCAGATCGTGGCGAAGAAAAAGCGGATTGACGCTCATGGTGGCGATACTGCTCATGGTGATGTGCTCCCCCCTGGTTTCGATGGGAAGTACTCAGCAAACAGCGTGCCAACCGCGCCGGCGGGCATTTCACGCGGCTGGCGGGGCGATCGCATGCGC
The DNA here is from genome assembly GCA_963720445.1 of uncultured Gammaproteobacteria bacterium. Classification (GTDB taxonomy): domain Bacteria; phylum Pseudomonadota; class Gammaproteobacteria; order Xanthomonadales; family Rhodanobacteraceae; genus Dokdonella_A. The sequence continues at coordinate 1,829,821 of CAVRFO010000002.1, read as the reverse complement.
GTCCGCTGGCCGCGGATGGGCACGGATCGTCCAAATCTGACTACGATGGCCACGCAACTACAGCCGACGACACTAGTTCGCGATGAACGTCACAGTCTGCCAGTCGCAGTTGCGGCAAATTTGCAAAACGCTCAAACGAAAGAAGCCGGGCAAGCCCGGCTTCTGGTTCGACTCTTTCATTCCCGGTCACTGGCGCCCGGCATTCGATCCTCGTGGACACCCCCTGTTCCCAAGATCGCCGGGCGCCAGCCTTATTGTCTGGTCGCCTCCACGCAACGGCATGTAGCCAGCGCGTGAAGTAACTCCCACCGGCGCGACCGGCCCCTGAATTCCGGACTCAGCGTGCTCGCATACGCCGCGCGCCGGTGGGAGTATGCCGACCCCTGCAGCAGGTTCCGTGCCAGCCCCCGGCGCGCGCTTGCTAGAATGCCTGCACCCGGCCATCGAGTAGTCCATGCACAGCTATGACGTCATCGTGATTGGCGGTGGCCACGCCGGCACGGAAGCCGCGCTGGCCAGCGCGCGCACCGGCGCGCGCACCCTGCTGCTCACCCACAACATCGAAACGATCGGCCAGATGAGCTGCAATCCGGCGATCGGCGGGATCGGCAAGGGCCATCTGGTCCGCGAGATCGATGCGCTCGGCGGCGTGATGGCGTGGGCCGCGGACCGTGCCGGCATCCAGTGGCGCACCCTGAACGCGTCGAAAGGGCCGGCGGTGCGCGCGACGCGCTGCCAGGCCGACCGGATTTTGTACAAAGCGGCCATCCGGCGTCGGGTCGAGACGCAGGAAGGCCTTGCCGTGTTCCAGCAGGCGGTCGACGGGCTGATCGTCGAAGGCGGTCGGGTCGCCGGCGTGGTCACCCAATCCGGCTTGCAGTTCCGCGCGTCGGCCGTGGTGTTGACCGCGGGCACGTTCCTCGCCGGCAAGATCCACGTCGGCCTGACCCAGCACGCGGCCGGTCGCGCCGGCGACCCACCGTCGTTAAAACTGGCCGAAGCACTGCGCGAGCTGCCGTTCGCGGTCGGCCGCCTGAAGACCGGCACGCCGCCGCGCATCGACGGCCGCACGATCGATTATTCGGTGCTCGCCGAGCAACCCGGCGACGATCCGGCACCGGTGTTCTCGTTCGCCGGATCGAGCGCCGACCATCCGCGCCAAGTCAGCTGCTGGATCACGCATACCTCCGAGCGCAGCCACGACATCATCCGCGGTGCGCTGGATCGCTCGCCGCTGTACAGCGGCGTGATCGAGGGCACCGGGCCACGCTACTGTCCGTCGATCGAGGACAAGGTGGTGCGCTTCGCCGACAAGACCTCGCACCAGATCTTCATCGAACCCGAAGGCCTGGAGACACCGGAGATCTACCCGAACGGGATCTCGACCTCGCTGCCGTTCGACGTGCAGCTCGATCTGGTGCGCTCGATCCGCGGCCTCGAAAACGCGCATATCACGCGGCCGGGCTACGCGATCGAGTACGACTATTTCGATCCACGCGGCCTCAATGCTTCGCTGGAAACCAAATCGATGGCCGGCCTCTATTTCGCCGGCCAGATCAACGGCACCACCGGCTACGAGGAAGCCGCCGCGCAAGGCCTGATCGCCGGCCTCAACGCCGCGCGCGCGGCGCAGGGCAAGGAGCCGTGGACACCGCGCCGCGACGAGGCGTACATCGGCGTGCTGATCGACGACCTGATCACGAACGGGACCATCGAGCCGTACCGGATGTTCACCTCGCGCGCCGAATACCGCCTGCATCTGCGCGAAGACAACGCGGACGTGCGCCTGACCGAACACGGCCACGCACTCGGCTGCGTATCACCGGAACGCTTTGACGCGATGCGCCGCAAGCGCGACGCGGTCGCCGCCGAAACCGCTCGCCTGCGCGCGCTGTGGGCGACCCCGGCCAACCCGCTCGGACGCGCGGTCGACGCGACGCTGGGTTTCGCGGTCAGCCGCGAAACCCATGCGTTCGACCTGCTGCGCCGACCCGAAGTCCTGTACCGCGATCTGGTCCGCGTCGAGGGCATCGGCCCCGGCGTCGACGATCCCGGCGTCGCCGAGCAGGTCGAGATCGCGGTCAAGTATTCGGGGTATCTGGAACGCCAGCAGGCCGAGATCGAACGCAACCGCCGCCACGACGACACCGCGATTCCGGAGGTGTTCGACTTCGATGGCGTGACCGGGCTGTCGATAGAGGTGCTCGCGAAACTGAAACAGGTGCGCCCGCAGACGATCGCGCAGGCCCGGCATATTTCCGGCGTGACCCCGGCTGCGATATCGTTGCTGCTGATCCATCTCAAGCGCGACAGCCGACGCGTCGCCTGAACACACCCAACCGAGCCCCGTACATGCGCATCCTGGTCGTCGAAGATGATGCGCTGGTCGCCGACGCGATCCGGCGCGGCCTGTCCACAGCCGGTTACGCGGTCGATCAGGTCTCCTCCGCCGAGGATGCCGAGCGCGCGTTCGGCATGTCCACGTTCGATCTGGCGGTCGTCGACATCGGCTTGCCGGGTGCCAGCGGCCTGGTCCTGCTGCAACGCATGCGCCGATCGGGCGCCGAGTTGCCGATATTGATCCTGACCGCGCGCGACGCGCTCGCCGACCGCGTCAACGCGCTCGACCTCGGCGCCGACGATTACCTGGTCAAGCCATTCGAGTTGCCCGAGCTGGCCGCGCGTTGCCGCGCGCTGATCCGGCGCAGCCGCTCGACCGCGAGCGCGGAACTCGCGATCGGCCACATGAGCCTGGATCTCGCCTCGCATCGCGTCGTCGTCGGCGGCGTGGTCATCGATCTGACCCCGCGCGAATGGGCCGTGCTCGAATGCCTCGCGCTGAACGCCGGACGCGTCGTCGCGAAGGAGCGCCTGGTGCAGACGATCGCGACCTGGGCCGAGGAAATCGGCGCCAATGCGATCGAGGTCTACGTATCGCGCCTGCGCGTAAAACTCGGCGGCGGCGTGCCGATTCGCACCGTGCGCGGCGTCGGATATCGGCTCGATGAAACCAGTGCCTGACAACGCACCGTCGGTACGCCATCGCCTGCTGCGGTTCCTGCTGGTGCCGCTGGGCCTGTTGCTCGGCATCGGCATCTTCTTCGACTACCAGAGCGGCGCGCTGCCGATCCGCCGCGCCTACGACCAGGTGCTGCGCGAGGCCACCCTGGCGATCGCGGCGCACGTGAGGGACGAGCACGGCACGATCATCGCCGACTTGCCGCCGCAGGCGATCGACCTGCTGCGCTCGGACAGCCGCGACGCGATCTACTACATCGTGCGCGGCCCGCACGGCGAGTTGATCAGCGGCGACCGGGACCTGCCGATCGGCGACCCGGATTTCGCGGCGACCGCCTATCAGGACGCGGTCTATGAAGGCCATCCGATCCGCATCGCCAGCTACGGCGTGCTCGTCGGCACCGCCAAGGTGACGATTGCGGTCGCGGAAACCCTGCACAAACGCACACGTGCCGCGCGCCGCATCCTGATCAGCATCGTCTTGAGCGACGGCCTGCAACTGATCGGCACGCTGGTGCTGATCTGGCTGGGTGTGCGCTATGGCGTGCGCCCGCTGCGCGCGCTCAGCGCGCAGATCTCGGCGCGTTCGTCGCGCGAACTGGCACCGCTCGACCAAGCCACGGTGCCGAGCGAGGTGCGCCCGCTGGTGCAGGCCTTGAATGGATTGCTGAAATCGGCACGCTCGGCGGCGCTGGCACAGCAGCAGTTCCTGGCCAATGCGGCGCACCAGCTGCGCACGCCGCTGGCCGGCATCATCGCCCAGCTCGATCTGCTCGCACACGATCCGGACGCCGGCATGGTCCGTGATCGTCTGGTCGGGCTGCACGAGGGCACGCGTCGTCTCGCACATACCGCCAACCAGTTGCTGGCGCTGGCGCGCGCCGAACCATCGGCCAACCTCGTCCACGATTTCCATCGCGTCGACCTTGCCGCACTGGTTGCGGAAATCGTCACCCAGCATCTCGACCGGTCCCTGCGTGCGCAGATCGACCTTGGCGCTGAAACGGATCCAGCCAGCGTGCAGGGCAGCGCGTGGCTGCTGCGCGAACTGCTCGCGAATCTGGTCGACAACGCGCTGCAGTACACGCCGCCGGGCGGGCGCATCACCGTGCGCTGCGGCCCGTGTGATGGTGGCGCGTTCCTCGAAGTCGAGGACGACGGCCCCGGCATCCCGGAATCGGACCGCGCGCATATCCACGAGCGCTTCTACCGCGTAGCCGGATCGCCCGGCAGCGGCTGCGGGCTTGGCCTCGCGATCGTCGACGAGATCGCGCGCGTGCACGACGCGCACCTGACCATCGGCGCCGCGCCGGGCGCGCATGGCACCCTGGCACGGGTGGATTTCCCGGTCCGCTGACGCGTTTGCGGGAAACCGCAAAAATCTTCGTCACTGACAGCTGGTTGTAAGCATTGCGGAGTTATCTTATCCACGTGCCCGGCAGGGCTTCCCCCTTCCACTCCCCTGGAAGCGCCCTGCCCGACCACCGAGCGGCCCACTTCCCCAGGGTGGGCCGCTCCTCTTTCAACCCGGCGCAGACTCGTCAATGCGCACCTTCCTGCTATCTCGTGCGCGAATCGTCGCGTGCCTCGGCGTGCTCAGGCCACTGATCGGCATGGCGGCCGATCCGCTGTAGCCACCCGCGCGCGTTGCGCGAATCGGGGAGCCGCATCGCCGCGGTCAAGGTCAACGTACTCGGCCGCGACCAAGGCAGCTTCGTCAACGAGGCGATGCGCCGCGTCGCCAGCGAGGTCAAGCTGCCGCCCGGTTATCACATCAGCTGGGGCGGCCAGTTCGAGAACCAGAAACGCGCGACCGCGCGCCTGATGGTCATCGTGCCGCTGTCGCTGGTCGGGATTTTCATCCTGCTGTTCTGGGCGTTCCGCTCGATCCGCAAGGCATTGCTGATCCTCGCCACGGTGCCGTTCACGCTGATTGGCGGCCTCGCCGGCCTCGCACTGGCCGGCCTGCATCTGTCGATCTCCGCCGCGGTCGGCTTCATCGCGGTCGCCGGCATCTCGGTGCAGAACGGCGTGATCATGGTCGAGCAGATCATCGCGCTGCGCAGGCAGGGGATGGCGACCAATGCCGCAGTGATCGAAGGCGCCGCGATCCGCCTGCGCCCGATCCTGATGACCGCGCTGATGGCCGGCCTCGGCCTGCTGCCGGCCGCGCTGTCGCACGGCATCGGCTCGGAGACCCAGCGCCCGTTCGCGGTGGTGATCGTCGGCGGCATCGTCTCGGCGACCCTGATCGCGCTGAACCTGCTGCCGCTGCTGTTCGAGGTGATCGTCGGCGACGAGGAGTGAATGGCCTCGCCGGGTCGCGCCGGTGAATGTGGGCGGTCACGACGCGCAGACAACCTACTCCGCGTTGCCTTCCTCTTTCGCCGCCTGCCCCAACTCCGCCTGCTTCTCCGGCGTCAGCTTCAGAATCCCGTGGCGAATCTCGCGTGACAGGATCACGCGCGCATCCTTCGCGACGACTTCGAGTTCGGTATCGAAATCGAGTTTGCCGTTTTCATCGACCCAAACCACGCGGCGTTCGCGCAGTTTCTGGATGAAGCCGCGGAACAGGCTCTTGTCGAAGAATTCCGGGGCATTGAGTTGTTGCAGCAGCGACAGGCGTTGCGCGGTCAGCGAACAGAGGTTTTCCAGTTCGCCGGAGGACAGCGTGCGCGGACCGTTCTTCACTAGCAGGGCGAGGCCGATGTAGTAGCGCTCGATCGCCGGCAGCAGGGTGTGGGCGAGCGCGCGCAGGCGGAATGCGGGATCGCTCTGGCCGGGGCCGCGTTCCATGATGCGGCCGTCGGCGTCGGCTTCGAGCAGGCCTTGCACGATGAAGAAGTCGAGCATCTTCTGGATGCGTTCGCCGAACTCGTCGTCGTTCCACGGCAGGAACAACTCGCCTTGCACGAACGGGTAGACGATGCGGCCGAGGCGCAGGATCGACGCGCGCGCGAGGCGGCGGTTGTTGAGGAAGCAGCACGCGACCCAGGCCGCGGTCGCGAACAGGTGCACGACGTTGTTGCGGAAATAGCTGAGCAGCACGCCCTGTTTCGCGTCGACAGTCAGCACGTCGCCGAGCGGATGGGCGACTCGGCGGATCCATTGCATGTTCTCGCCGTAGGCGATGATCTCGGACGCGCTCAGCGACGTGACCGTGACGCGGTCGGAATACGGCAGGTCGGTCAGCAGGCGCTTGCACAGGTCGAGTTGCGCGACGAGATCCGCCTCGGCCATCGCGTGCTTCGGCGTCGCCAGCAACGCGACGGCGAGCAGGTTGATCGGATTGACGTCGGTGGCGCGGTTGATGTTGACCAGGATGCGTTCGGCCAGCGTGTCGACGACGCTTTTCAGCCATGCCGGTTTTGCGTCCGGATCCTCGGTGGCGTCGCGCCATGTGGGCTCGACTTCATCGAGCAAGGAGGCGAGGAACAGCGGTTCGCCGAAATTCACGGCGACCGAACCGAAGTTCTGGCGCAATGCGCCGAGGCCGCGGATCAGGCCGAACCAGGATTCCTTTTCCTTCGGCTTGCCGGACAGCTCGCCGATGTAGGAATCGCCCTCGATGATTTTTTCGTAGCCGATGTAGACCGGCTGGAACACGACCGGCCGATGCGAATCGCGCAGGAAGCTGCGCAGGGTCATCGACAACAGGCCGCCGCGCGGACTCAGCGTGCGGCCGGTGCGCGAGCGGGTGCCTTCGATGAAGTATTCGAGCGACACGCCGCGCGCGAACAACTGGCTGAGGTACTCGCGGAACACCGTGGAGTACAGCGGATCGTTGAAGCTGCGGCGCAGGAAGAACGCGCCGCCTCGACGCAACAGGGAACCGAGCACCGGCAGGTTGAGATTCACGCCGGCCGCGATATGCGGCGCGGGCAGGCCGTTGCGATAGAGCAGATATGGCAGCAGCAGATCGTCGATCGTGCTGCGGTGGCAGGGTACATAGATGATTTCGTGGCCTGGCGCGATCACCCGCAGCTTCTCGAAATGGTGCATGCGCACGCCGCTGTAGATCTTGTCCCACAGACCGGTCAGCACGAACGACGCCGAACGCACGACCAGCGGCGACTGGTCCGCGGCGATTTCCCACGCGAAGCCGCGCGCCTTGGCCGCGGCCTTGTCGGTGTCGATGCCTTCCTTGCTCGCGTTCGCGGCGATCGCGGTCTGCACCGGCGCGGCGTTGATCACGCCGTCGATTAGCGTGCGCCGATGCGACAGGTCGGGGCCGATGACGGTCGCGCGGATGCGCTGGAAATGCACGCGCAGGATGCGCTGCAGTTTGCGCACGCCGCGTTCCGAGGTGGCTTGGCCGGCGATGACTTCACGCAGGGAAACGGGAGCGGCGAATTGCACATGCGTGTCGCGCCCGTTCAACGCGAGCGCGAGCAGGCGCCGGAAGCGGCCGACGACGACCCAGTTTTCCGAGAACAGCACGCTGAACCAGCCCGATTCGCGATCCGGCGCGCGGCCGACGAAGATCGACACCGGCACCAGGCGCACGTCCTTTTCCGGATCGGCGCGCACGACGTCGGCGAGCAGGCTCAGCGTTTCCGAACGGGATGGGTGCGGCTTGCGACCAAACACACGCGGTCGCCGCGACAACGCGACCACCGCGCGGCGGCGCCTGATCGGCAACCGGTCCGCCGCCGCATACGGCGACGGCAAGCCGGCCTCCTTGCAGGCTTGTTCGAGGATCAGCGTGTCGGACAGGCCATAGCGCTCGATCACGTAGACGGTCGGGCGCGCATCATCGGGCAGCAGCGCGCGCACGTCTTCCGGCGTGCGGTGCAGACGCAGCCACGGTCGCAACAGGGCGCCGAGCAGGGTAAGCCACGCAGGTGCCTGCGCAGCAGCGGCCACGTGCGCGGCCGGTTGCGGATCATTCATGACCGGAGTCTAGTGCTCCGCGCGCGGCTTGCCCACGGCTGCCGCGCGCGTTGCGGTCAGTGCTGCGCCGCCGGAGCGGCTTCCGGCTCCGCCGGCGCGATCACCGGCGCGGACGGCGTGGTCGCCTTGGCGTCCTCGGCATCCTTCTCGGCGAGCTTCTCGATCGCCTTCTTGCCGTACCAGCGGCCATCGACATTGACCATTTCGGTCTCGGCGCTGAGCGGTGCGTCGAACAACGTGTAGGACAGCTTCACCTTTGCGTTCTTGCCGTCGTTCGAGACGACTTCAGGCTTGATCGAATCGAGCATCTTGTCGAACTCGAAGCCATACACGCCGAGCGCCTGCTTGAAACCGAGGAACGCGACACGCGCCTTCGCCATCGACTGGTCGAAGTTCAGCGCGCGCGCTTCGTCGAGTGTCTTCAGGTTCACGTCGCGCGCCGTCTTGCTGGCGATCGCGAGCACCTTCTTCACCGAATCGGGGTCGGTGAAATGGGTTTTCTGCACCCAGGTGCCGACCGCATTGATCGCCGCGACCGCCTGCTGCTTGTCCGCGTCGGACATGTCCTTGTTCTGCTGGACCATGCCTTGCAGCCAGCTCGAACCCATCGCGACGTACATCGGAATCTGGGTCTGGTACTGCGCATCGAACGCCTTGAGCTGCGGCTCGATCTCGGCATACAGCTTCTGGTCCGCGTCGGGTGCGGTCAGCTTGCCCATCGTCTCGGCAAACTTCTGGCGATCCTCGTCGGTGATCGGTTTTTCGTTCGCATCGTGCCCCCAATCGGCCTTCGCCTTCGCGTAGTCGGCGGGCGGCATCGAGTTCTGCATGACCCCGGCGATGTCGCCCTGCTTGAGCAGTTCGACCGAGCGGCGGATCGCGGCATCCGGGGTGGTCGCCGCGGCCGGCACGGCAACCGCAGCCGTTTCCCCGGGCTGCTTGTCGCAACCGGCAACGAAAACGATCAGCGACGCCGCAATGGCGGCGCACAGGAGATGGCTGCGCATGGAAAATACCTGAGCGATTGGATGGGGCGGCACTTTAGCAGCGGCCCTGAACGGGAACAAATGAAAGGTGCGGGCGGGACGCCGTGCACAAAAAAAAGAAACCCGGAAGGCAAAGCCATCCGGGTGCAATCCGGCATTCGCCGGAGGGGGAAACTGTAGTTTCTATGCCTTGTACGACGGTGTGTCCAAGCCTGCAGGGCAACACACTTGGCAATCGAGAAACTGGAAACGAGGCGCAACTATACTTGTGCGCATGACTTAATGCAACACCTTAATTTTTATATCACAACACGTTGTTTCAACTATATTATTTTTCCCTTAACGCATCGATTTTCATGCGCCGGCGCGCCTCCGCCGGACTCGACCAGTCGTTGTTGAACAACGCCGGCTCCCACGAGCCATAGGTCGGATTGGGCAACACGAACCAGCGCTCGCCGATCCACGCCAGATACGGCGCGACCGCGGCGCGGCGGCCGTCCTGGGTGTTCGCGAGCACGTCGACGAAGTCACCGATCTGGTCGCCGACCTGCAGCAATACGCGATGCTTGCGACCGATCAGGGTGCGCCGGCAGCCTTTTTCGCTGCCGATCTGCTCGCAGCCCTCGACCACCGTGCCGAGGCCGAGGAATACCGGTTCGTCGGCGGCGATCGGAAAGCCGGCATCGCGCAGGTTTTCCAGGGTCGGATCGTTGAGATCCTGCGCGCGGTTCGACAGGTAAAACACCGTCACACCGTGCTTCGCCGCCAGGCGGGTGAATTCGAGCGCGCCCGGCAGAGGCTTGGCGGCTTTTTCGCGGCACCATTGCGCCCAGGTGAATTCATTGAAGTCGCCGCCGTCCTTGACCAGCCGCGCCTGATACGGCGAGTTGTCGAGCACGGTCTCGTCGATATCGAGGATGACCGCCGGCTTGAGCGCCTTCAGCACGTTCGTGCGCTCGCCATGCGGCAACGCATCCCAGTTGCGATCCTTGAGCGCGCGCAGCAGCTTCTCGCTGGCGTGGGCGTAAACCTCGCGGTAGATCAGGTCGTGCTCGATCGCGGTCTGCGCCCACGCGACCGCGTTGAGATTGTCGTTGGCGGCAGGACCGCTCGCGACCGCCGCCGCGACTGGCGCCGCGTGCGCAGCCGACACGACAGGCGCGGTGGATTTCGGCACGCTGGCGCAGCCGGCCAGCAGCGCGGAGGCAAGCAGGAAGGAAACGGCAATTTTCGACATACACACTCCGGGATTGGAAACGACGCTGTCAACGCATACGATCACGGCGGCGGTCCTGGAACCCGCGATCTCGCCAGCGTGACGAGGTGCTCAGGATTTCACCAGTTTATGACAGGCGTGGTTCGGGCCTCCAACCGGTCCATCCGCTCCACCACTCCGGAATGCCTATGGATCTGCCATTCGGCTCGCGTTTGCGCATCGCGAGCCACCTGCTCGCCGCGTTCGCACTGCTCGCGATCCTGCAATTGCACCTGCTGCCGAGCCTGCTCGCCGGCCTGCTCGTCTACGCGATGGTCAACGCGCTCGCGCCGCCGCTGCAACGCCACCTGCCCGGCGCGCGCGCACACGGCCTGATCGTCGCCCTCCTCAGCATCGTCGTGGTGGGCATCCTCACCCTCGCGATCATCGCCGCGCTGACCTTCCTGCGCAGCGAGCTGGGCAATCCGCGCCTTGTGTTCGAGAACATGATGCCGTTGATCGATCGCGCGCGTGGGCAACTGCCGCAGGTCGTCGTCGATCACCTGCCCGACAGCATCGACGATTTCCGCACGGCCGCGATCGACTGGCTGCGCCTGCACGCCGAACAACTGCAGCTCGCCGGCAAGGCCGCGGCGCGGGTCATCGTGCATCTGCTGATCGGCATGGTGCTCGGCGCGATGATCGCGCTGGCCAGCGCGCGCCCGGTCAGCCGCGGCGGCCCGCTGGTCGAGGCGCTGATCGCGCGCTGCCGGCTGCTGGTGCAGTCGTTCCACGACATCGTGTTCGCGCAGGTCAAGATTTCCGCGCTGAACACCCTGTTCACGGCGATTTTCGTGCTGATCGTGCTGCCGCTGTTCGGCGTGCAACTGCCGCTGGCGAAGACTCTCGTGGTCGTGACCTTCATCGCCGGCTTGCTCCCGGTCGTCGGCAACCTGATCTCGAACACGCTGATCTTCATCGTCGGACTGTCGGTATCGCTCGGCGTCGGCATCGCCGCGCTGGCGTTCCTGATCGTGATCCACAAATTCGAATACTTCCTCAACGCGCGCATCGTCGGTACGCAAATTCGCGCACGCGCCTGGGAGTTGTTGATCGCGATGGTGTGCATGGAAGCGGCGTTCGGCGCCGCCGGAGTAATCGCGGCGCCGATCTACTACGCATATCTGAAGCGCGAGCTGGAGGCAGCAAAGCTGGTTTGAGCGATCACGCTGGTGAACCGCTCCACTCCCGTCATTCCGGCGAAGGCCGGACAGCGGAGGCAGGATGCAGGAGCGAACATCGGCGTAGCCGATGGCCCGGAGGGCAGGCCGCAGGAGCGGCCTGTAATCCATTTTGCTTTTCGCCAGCAAGATCAAAATGGATCCCGGCCTTCGCCGGGATGACGAGCAAAATGGCAACACACGAACTTCAATCCGCAAGCAAACTCGCCAGCCGCGCGATATGCGAGGTCGCAAGTTCCTTCTTGTGCGCCGCGTCCTGTTCCGGATCGTGTCCGGACCAATGCAGATCGTCGCCCGGCAGCTCCTTCAGGAACCGGCTCGCCTCGTTCGCGATGATTTCGCCGAAGCGTTTCTTGCGCTTCGCGAACGACAGCGTGAGCTGTTCCTTCGCCCGCGTGATGCCGACGTACATCAGACGGCGTTCTTCCTCGACGCGGCCCTCGGCGAGACTGCCTTCATGCGGCAGCAATCCGTCTTCGAGACCGACGATGAACACGAAACGGAATTCCAGGCCCTTCGCCGAATGCAGGGTCATCAGGCGCGCCGCGTTGCCGGGATCCTCGCGGTCGCCGTGGCTGAGCAGCGCGAGCTGCGCGGCGAGATCGCCGGCCGCGCCGTCCTTCTGCATCGCGCGGAACCACTCGGAAAGTTCGCCCAGGTTCTCGATCCGTCGCGCACGCAGCGCCGGTTCCTTGACCTGGGTCGCGATGTGCTCGGCATAGCCGATGCGCCGGATCAGTTCCTCGACCAGATCGGCCGCGGGCAGGCGCTCGGCCTTCGCGGCCAGTTCCCGGATCAGGTTCGCGAAGCCAACCAGCGACGACGCGGCGCGGCCGGCGAGCTGGCCGAGCACCGCGTCGGACTGCGATGCGCGCAGCAGCGACGCGTGGCGCACGCCGGCCAGTTCGCCGAGCTTTTCCAGCGTGGTCGCGCCGATGTCACGGCGCGGCAGGTTGACCACGCGCAGGAATGCCGCGTCGTCGTCCGGATTGTTGATCAGGCGCAGGTAGGACAGCAGGTCCTTGACCTCGGCGCGATCGAGGAACGCGGTGCCGCCGGTGACGTGGTACGGCACACGCGCGAGCCGCAGCGCTTTCTCCAGCGCGCGCGATTGATGGTTGCCGCGATACAGCACCGCGAACTCGTGCCACGGCAGCTTGTGCTTCTCGGCCAGATGCGCGATCGCGCCGGCCACGCATTCGGCCTCGTGCTCGTCGTCGCGGCATTCGACGACGCGGATCGGCGGCCCTTCGTCCTGCTGGCTCCAGAGTTTCTTTTCGTACAAGTGCGCATTGTTCGCAATCAGCGCATTCGCCGCGCGCAGGATGCGCCGCGCGCAGCGGTAGTTCTGTTCGAGGCGGATCACCTTCAGCGCCGGATAATCGCGCGACAGTTCGTTCAAGTTCTCCGGATTCGCGCCGCGCCAGGAATAGATGCTCTGGTCGTCGTCACCCACGGCGGTGAATGCGCCGCGCGCGCCGGCCAGGGTGCGGATCAGCCGGTATTGCGCGGTGTTGGTGTCCTGGTATTCGTCGACGAGCAGGTAGCGCAGGCGTTCCTGCCAACCCAGGCGCGCCTCCTCGTCGGTTTCGAGCACGGCCAGCGGCAACCGGATCAGGTCGTCGAAATCGACCGCATTGAACGCGGCGAGGCGCTTCTGGTAGCTCGCATAGATGTCCGCCGCCTCGCGCTCGCGCGCGCTGGTCGCACGCGCGGCCGCCTGCTCCGGCGTCAGGCCATCGTTCTTCGCATGCGAGAGCAGCGACTGCAGCGCGAACAGCACGTCATTCTTGACGCCTTTCGGCGCGAGATCCTTGACGATGCCTTGCGAGTCATCCGAATCGAGCACCGAGAAACCGCGCCGCAAGCCGGCGCGCGCGTATTCGAGCTGCAGGAACTTGAGACCGAGCGCGTGGAACGTGCAGACGGTCAACCCCTCCGCAGCGGTTCCGGACACCAGCTTGCCGACGCGCTCGCGCATCTCGCGCGCGGCCTTGTTGGTGAACGTGATCGCGGCGATCTTCGCTGCCGGCACGTGGCGTCGCTTGACCAGATGCGCGATCTTCTCGGTGATCACGCGCGTCTTGCCCGAACCCGCACCGGCGAGCACGAGCAGGGGACCGTCGCAGTATTCGACGGCGGCGCGTTGTTGGGGGTTGAGCATGGAGTGAATGGTGAGTCGCTGTGATAGTTGCTTTCGCTTCCCCTGCGGAGCGGGGGAAGCTGCCGGAGGGCTGGTGGGGGCCGCTTTGCGTCATGCAAAAGCAGGATCAAGAGCGCCCCCTTCCGCGTTACGTGCCGCTCCTGCGGCACGCCCTTCGGGCCGGCTTCGCCGTTCGCTTCGCATCCTGCCTTCGCAGTCGGCACCTTCCCCCGCTTCGCAGGGGAAGGAAAAGCCAGCATGGCGTCCAGCCCATCGATTTTGTCAGGCTCGGGGAGCATAGCAAGTCATATCGCCGCGTGGCGCGTGTGCGAAACTTCGCCTCCCGCGCCACGCAGCTTCGACCGCCCACAGCTCCTTCAAATGGCCAAACTCTACTTCTACTACTCGGCAATGAACGCCGGCAAGACCACGACGCTGCTGCAGAGCGCCTACAACTACGCCGAGCGCGGCATGCGCACGCTGATCCTGACCCCGCAACTCGATACCCGCGAGGGCGAGAGCGTGGTCGCCTCGCGGATCGGCCTGCGCGCGCATGCGCGGCGCTTCGCGCGCGAGGACGATTTGCTCGCGATCGCGCGCGCGGACATCGCCGCGCGCGGCAAGCTCGATTGCGTGCTCGTCGACGAAGCGCAATTCCTGTCCAAGGCGCAGGCGTGGCAGCTCAGCGACATCGTCGACGTGCTCGGCATCCCGGTGCTCGCGTACGGCCTGCGCACGGATTTTCGCGGCGAATTGTTCGAAGGCAGCCAGTACCTGCTCGCCTGGGCCGACAACCTGATCGAGATCAAGACGATCTGCCACAGCGGCAAGAAGGCGACGATGGTCGTGCGCGTCGACGAACGCGGCCGCGCGGTCACCGACGGCCCGCAGGTTGAGATCGGTGGCAACGACCGCTATGTCTCGGTGAGTCGCACGGAGTTCAAGAAGATCATGTCCGGCGAAGGCCGCGTCGAACTCCAGCAATCGGTACTTCCACTCGAACCCTTACAGGAACCCAGCTCATGACCACCCCGAACTGGCCACGGCCGCAGTGGAGCAACAGCGGCGAGCAGGCATTCCTGCTCTGGTTCGTGTTCGGCGACTTCGAGCCCGATTTCAAGATCGACGCGGAGCGCTACCGCACGCGCGGCACGCCGGCCGGCATCGAGGTCGTGCGCTACGCGAATCGCGAACTCGCCAAGTGGGACGGCTATCCGCTCGCCGGATCGCTCGGCGGCCTGCTCTACGACGAGAACTCGCAGCTGTTCGAGCGTGCGAAACAGGCACGCGACTGCGTGATGCTGCGTGGCGCGCTCACCGATCCGGCCGACCTCGACGACCTGCGCGACCTGCTCGGCTCGATCACCGCGCTGACGGACCTCGGCGGCATCGCGGTGATCGACCCGCAGACGCTGACGATGTTCGGTGCCGACGAATGGCGCCGGAAGTTTTTCGCGCGCGATGCGTTCTCGGCACGTGATCATGTGCTGATCCTGTGCAACGAGGACGACCACAACGCCGGCCGTGTGCACGTCCATACGCGCGGCCTGCGCAAATTCGCACGACCCGACATCAGCATCCGCAACGTGCCGCCGAATGCCGCGAATGGCGTCGGCGAGCTCGCCGCGCGCTTCGTCGATTTCCAGGCGGCTGGCGGCGTAATTGACGACGGCTACACAGTCGAGATCGATGGTCTGCCGAAGGGCCTGGTGATGCGTCACGCCGGCGCACTCGACGATCCGGAATTCAACAACCGCCATCTGGCGCTGCGCTGGCCGGGTTGACGGGCTGCCGGCGCACCATAGCCGCGGGCCGCACTTTCGGAACGGCTTCAGCCGCGATGCTCCTGCAGGAGCCCACCCTGTGGGCGACAAGCGCCGTGGGATTCCCCGGTCGCCGATCGCGCACAGGGTGCGCTCCTGCACGGGCCGGTGATCTTATGGGAGCAGCTTCAGCCGCGATGCTCCTGTAGTAGGAGCCCACCCTGTGGGCGACAAGCGCCGTGGGATTCCTCGGTCGCCGATCGCGCACAGGGTGCGCTCCTGCACGGGCCGGTGATCTTGTGGGCTTCCCCGTCACGCAGCCGTTGCGTATTGCTGACGCGCTCAGCGTTGGCAGCGCGGGCAATAAAACGTCGAACGCTGCCCCAGCGTAATCACGCGAATTGGCGCGCCGCACACCTTGCACGGCTCGCCGGCGCGTCCATACACGAATAATTCCTGCTCGAAATAACCGGGCGCGCCGTCGGGGCTGATGAAGTCGCGCAGCGTCGTGCCGCCGCGGGTGATCGCACGCGTGAGGATGCGTTTCACCTCGTCGGCCAGGTGCGCGCAACGCGCGCGCGACACCGAACCTGCCGCGCGCTTCGGATGGATGCCGGCCGCGAACAACGCCTCCGCCGCATAGATGTTGCCGACGCCGACCACGATCGCCTGATCCATCAACAACACCTTCACCGCCGCACTGCGGCCGCGCGAGCGCAGCCACAGGTGGTCGCCATCAAACTCGTCGGACAACGGTTCCGGCCCGAGGCCGGCGAGCAAGGGATGGATTTCGCCATGCGGTTGCCAGAGCTGGCTGCCGAAGCGGCGCGGGTCGGTGTAGCGCAGCACGAGACCGCTGTCGAGACGCCAGTCGACGTGATCGTGCGCGCCGATCGGCGTCGCCGCCGGCAGCACGCGCAATGATCCGGACATGCCCAGATGCAGCAATGCACTGCCGGCTTCGGTATGCACCAGAAGATACTTTGCGCGCCTTTCCACATCGTCGATGCGCTGGCCCGGCAACGACGTACGCAGCGCATCGGGAATCGGCCAGCGCAGGCGCGGCTGGCGGATGTCGAGCGCGACCACGGTGCGACCGACCAGATGCGGCATCAGTCCGCGCCGCGTGGTTTCGACTTCGGGAAGCTCAGGCATCGCGATTCCAGCGTAGGCCGGACGACCGCAGGTCGCCGGCACCATCGAGTTGCCGGCCGCGCGGAGCGCGTCCGGCCTACGGCGTGCGCAAACGGGGTCATTTTTGGGTGGCCAATTCCGATTCCGGCGTCTCGAAAATACGCGCGCTGAACCGATCGGGTACCAGCGCGATTACGCCATCGACCTCGACATAGCGATCGCCGTGGATCGCGTCGGTGGTGCCGAACTTCAGCAGCACGCCATCCAGCGTCAACGTCGCATAGGCCGGATCGAGGCCGAGCTTCTTCGCATCGAGTTCTCCGCGCGCATGGCGAAAGCGCACCGGCGCATGCGCGATCGCAGCGAGCCGGTCGACCGCCACATCATCGGCCGCTTGCGCGAACGGTTCGAGCATCTGCCAATGGCCGTCCACCTTCTCGAACCGGCGCAGCTTGCACCCACTGCAAGTCACCGCGAGCGAACGCACCGTCGCGACGTCGATCTGCGTCAACGGATCGATGCCGAGCGTGCGCTCGCGCTGCAGTTCGGCGTACACCGCGGCGCCAAGCAACGCGACGATCGCGAGCAGGAACAAGATGCGTGCGGGTGCGGCGTTTCATGTCAGCGCCGACGGCGCCGCCACCAGATCGCGACGCCGCTGGCGGCGAGCAGCAGCGGCAGTCCGAGCAGGAACAGCAAGCTGATCACGCTCAACTGATCCTGCGACAGGCGCAGTTCGCGATCTGGCGCGCTGTTGTCCGCGACCGCGATCTGCGCGTCGTCGCCGAGCAGCCAGTCGAACACGCGCTGGCCCAATTCCCGGTTGCCGCCATTGCCGAGGAAGCTGTTGGACAGGAACGCGCCATTGCCGATCACGACCACGCGCTGCTCGTGCTTGTCCGGCCGCGGCGAGACGCGGGTGAGCGCGAAGCCGAGATCGAGCGGCCCCGCGATTTCTCCGGCGTCGGCGTCCTGGCGAATCGTGCCATCCGATTCGCCGGCTTTCGGGATGTGGCCGGTTTCGTTCCACGATTTCGCGCTGCTTTGCAGGATCGACTTCGTATCCCAGTGCGCACCGGCGAGCTCGGCCAGCGCGGCCGGTTGCGGGAACAGCGTGGTCAGCAGGAAGTTGTCGGTGATCGCCTGCTTCGGATACTTGTCGAGCGCGACGAAGCTCGGGTCGCCGAGTCCGAAGGCCTGGCCGCTGCCGTCGACGACGGTGCCGGGCAGTACGCGGATGCCGAGCGCGCTGGCGAGATCGTCGAGACCGACGTTTTCGTCGGGCGCGATCAGCCAGAGCAGATTGCCGCCGCGCCCGACGTAGTCGACGAGTTCGGCGACAACCGCGGGCGGCAATTTCACCTGCGGATTGGCGATCACGACCAGGTCGGTGTTGTCCGGCACCTTGCCAGTATTGGCGAGCGGCAACGGCACCGCGCGCAGGCCGCGATCGGCGAGCGCGCCGACGAACTGGCCGAGATCCGCGTTCGCCTTGCCGAGCGGTTGGCGCTCGCCCTCGCCTTCGAGGAACGCGACGATGCGCGCGTGCGTGCGCGACAGGCGCAACAGCGCGTTCGAGAATTCGTTTTCGCTGAGGACCTTCAGGCGTTCGTGGCGATCCTGGTAATGGATGTCCAGTTCGCCATCGACGGTGACGCCGGCCGTACGCATCGCATTCGGGTCCGCGTCGGGATCGACGAAGCGCAGCGAAAGATCGGGTTTGACCCGCCGATAGCGTTCGATGAAATCCGCGATCACCGCGCGCAGGCCGCCTTGCTTGCGCGCGTAGCTGACCACTTCGACCGGCGCGTCGAGACTGTGCAGCAACGCGACCGACGCATCGCCGAGACTCGCGCTGCGCGCGTGGCTCCAGTCGCGATCGAAACCGAAACGTGTGCTCAGGAACGCGATCGCAACCGCGGCCACGACGATCAGGAGCGCATGCAGCGCATTGCCGAAACGCTCGCGCATGCCAAGTCGGACCTCGAGCGCAGGGCATCGAGCCGGCGCGTGGCCAACGCGAGCGCGACGCCGACGATCAGCAGGAAATACACGATGTCGACGCTGGCGACGAGGCCGCGGAAGAACGGTTCGAGATGAGTCGGCAACGCGAGGTAGTTGATGCCGGCGTTGCTGATGCCCTGCAGACGCGCGCCCGCATCGACGGCCGCGAGCAGGCTGGTGATCGCGAGCGCGGCCGCGGCCGCGAGCGCCGGTTGCGCGGCCCAGGCGCTGGCGAGGATGCCGATCGCGGTCAGTGCCGCGGCAAACAGGCCGAGGCCGAGCGCAGCGGCGGCGATCTTGCCGACATCGAGCGCGGTGCCGAAGCCGAGCACCAGCGGCATCAGCACGACGAGCGCGATCAGCACGCAACACGAAACCGAGCGCACCGAGATATTTGCCAAGCACGATGCGTGCATTGCCGATGCCGCTCGCGAGCAACAGCGGCAACGTCTGCGCACGCCGTTCGCCGGCGAACGCATGCATCGTGATCAGCGGCACCAGCAGCACCAGCAGATTCGAGAAACTGCGCAGCAACGGGATCGCGACCAGATCGGTCACGCCGGGCGCGTTCTTGATGCCGCCGAGTTTCGGCGCGAGTTGCAGGAAGCCTTCGAGCGAGAGCAGGAATTGCCACGCCATCAACGCGACGACGACCGCGGCCAGCGTCCATGCGAACGGCTGCACCGCGAGGCGGCGCCATTCATGGCGGGCGATCAGCGTGCTGCGACTCATGCCGCTTGCGCCGGTGCGTCCGCCGCGGCGATCGCGAGGAAGGTCTGTTCCAGCGCGCGGCTTTCGGCGCGCAGTTCCTCAAGACCGAAACCGCGCTCGACGACAGCCGCTGCGAACGCGCTGGTCGCGGTCTGCGGGTGCAGTCGCACGCGCCAATGCGTCGCGTCGATCGGCGTCGCGGCAGCGACCTGCGGCAGTGCGAGCCAGTCCTCGGCGCGCAGCGAGCGGGTCACGCCGACGCGCAGCGCATCGTCACCGACGGCTTCGCTCAACGTGCCGAGATGGCGCAATTGACCTTGATGCAGGATCGCGACGCGATCGCAGCACGCGAGCACATCCGGCAGCACGTGCGTAGACAGCACGACCGCATGGTCCTTGCCGAGCCCGCGCACGATCTCGCGCAATGCAAGCGCCTGCACCGGATCGAGTCCTGATGCAGGCTCGTCGAGCACGATCAGGTCCGGCTCGTGCAGGATCGCCTGGGCGAGGCCGACACGCTGGCGAAAACCTTTCGACAACGTCGCCATCGGTCGGCGCCGCACCTCGCCGAGTTCGCAGCGTTCGAGCGTGCGCGCGACCGCCGCCGCGACCGCGCCGCGCGCGAGTCCGTGCAGGCGCGCGCAAAAGCGCAGGAATTCCTCGGCGGTCAGCTCCGCATGCAGCGGCGGCGTTTCCGGAAGATAGCCGATCCGCCGACGCGCCAGTTCCGGATGTTCATAAAGATCCTCGCCGTCGACGCGCACGCTGCCACTGCTCGGTGCGAGCACGCCGGCGATCATCCGCAACGTGGTCGTCTTGCCGGCGCCGTTGACGCCGAGCAGGCCGAGCACTTCGCCGCGAGTCAGGGCGAGATCGAGGTCGCGCACGACGGCGCGGCCAGCCAGGGAGCGGCTGACATGGTCGAGAACGAGGGTGGGCGTTGCGGAAGGCATCTGCGACGGATTGTTCCGGTTCGTCCGTGATCCGGCAAGCGCCACGCGCGATCCCTCCCGACACGGCGCTCGGTGGGAGCGCCGGAAGGCGCGATGCTCCTTGCTTTGATCTCGACGGCATCGCGCCCGCCGGCGCCCCCACGGGGGACCTGCAAAAACTTAACGCGCATGCACGATTTCCGACGCAGAAAACCGTCGCAAACCTTGACAAATCCGATGGCGACCCCACCCTTTGCCGCGTATAGTCGACCCCACCTTTCGAGACATTTCACCGCATCATGTATGACACTCTAATTTCCTTCGCTTCGCGTGGCCTGACCCAAGCGTCCTGGGGCACGTGGATTGCGTACCTGCTGGTGGTCACCCAGCTCACGATCATGACGATGACGCTGTACCTGCATCGCGCGCAGTCGCATCGTGGCGTCGATTTCCATCCGGTCCTCGCGCATTTCTTCCGGTTCTGGTCGTGGTTCGCGACCGGCATCAACACCAAGGAATATGTCGCGATCCATCGCAAGCACCACGCCAAGTGCGAGACCGAGGAAGATCCGCACAGCCCGCAGATCGCCGGCATCAACAAGGTGTTGTTCGATGGCGTGGACCTGTACCGCAAGGCCAGCCTCAACAAGGCCGACATGGACAAGTACGGCATCGGCACGCCCGACGACTGGATCGAGCGCAACATCTACACGCCGCACAGCGTCCTCGGCGTCGCGCTGTTGATGGTCGTCAACATCCTTTTGTTCGGCGTGGTCGGCATCGCGATCTGGGCCGTGCAGATGATGTGGATTCCGTTCTGGGCCGCCGGCGTCGTCAACGGCATCGGCCACTGGTGGGGCTACCGCAATTTCGAAACCGCCGACACCGCGACCAACCTGACCCCGTGGGGCATCTGGCTCGGCGGCGAAGAGCTGCACAACAATCACCACGCATTCCCGAGCTCGTCGAAGTTCGCGCTGCGCAAGTTCGAGTTCGACATCGGCTGGGCGGTGATCCGCACCTGCCAGTTCTTCGGCCTCGCCAAGGTGCTGCGCGTCGCGCCGACGCTCGACATCCGCCCGAACGTATCGCTGCCGGATACCGACACGGTGAAAGCCGTGCTCGCGCACCGCTTCCATGTGATGAGCGACTATTTCCGCGGCGTGATCGCGCCGACCCTGCGCGAGGAAGCCAGCCATGCCGGCGCCGGAATCAAGGATATGCCGCGCAAGCTGCGCCGCGCGCTCGGCAACGGCGGTCGCTGGCTCGATGCGTCCTCGCGCGAACGCCTGACCGCGTTCACCGACAAGCATCCGCAGTTGCGCACGGTCTGCGAATTCCGCGCGCGCCTGGCCGCGCTGACCGAGCGCAACGGCCGCAACGCCGAAGGCATGCTCGATGGCCTCAAGGAATGGTGCCTCGAAGCCGAAGCGACTGGCATCCGCACCCTGGCCGACTTTGCGGCGCGCTTGAAGGGTTACCGGCTCGCGGGTGAAATCGGCTGATCCCGGTTTGCCATGCGACACCAGAAGAAACCCGCCGATTGGCGGGTTTTTTCTTGCACCCAGTCACGACGCGTGCTCGCTTCCACCCGTTCGCCCTGAGCGTAGCGCAGCGAAGTCGAAGGGCAGCCCTTCGACTTCGGCCCTGCGGGCCTACGCTCAGGGCGAACGGTAGGCGAACAGCCTGATCGAGCGTCGTGGCCGGCACACTCTGACAAGTCTGCGCTCTGGCCTGGGATCGTCTTGACCGAAGGCCCGCGAGCCGCGCAGGATAAGAAATGTCGCTCCGATGTCAGGAGCTATTTGTAGTTAGCCATCATAGGAAGGTATTCGTGGGCGACAGCTACTACGACACTGCGCAAATATGTCTCAACGGGCACGCGACTAATTCATTGGCTGCGTCGAACCCGCAGTCAAACCAGAACTTTTGCTCGCAATGCGGCGCAAAGACAATCACCGCGTGCCCATCCTGCAACACAGCCATTCGTGGCTACTATCACGTGCCCGGAGTAATCGGGATCTTCGGCTACAACAAGCCCGCATACTGCTTTCAATGTGGTTGTGCATTCCCGTGGACAGTCACCAGTCTTGATGCAGCAGCAGAGCTTGTCGATGATCTGGACACTCTAAATGCGGATGAGAAACGACAACTAAAAGACAGCTTCCCAGACCTAGTTCGGGATACTCCGAAGACCCCGGTGGCAGAAGGCCGTTTCAAGCACTTGACCAAGAAGGCAGGTGCAGAAGCAATAGGTGGCATACGCACAATTCTCATCGATTTGGTGAGTGAGGCGGTCAAAAAATCAATTTTTGGTCCGTAACATGATGCCTAACCATTCGAATGGACTCAGCTGCTTCGCGGCTCGACTTAATTCTGACGTTTAGCCCGCAGGAGAACGCATGTCACGTGTCGTGTCACCAAAGCAAATCGCCGCATCCCTGACTGAGCTGTGGTCTCCGCGGGTGATCGGTGAGGTCGATGATGCCTATATCAAAGTCGCAAAAGTCCAAGGCACATTGGCGTGGCACAGTCACGAGAACGAAGATGAGTTGTTTTTCGTACTCAAAGGCCGGCTGCGTATTGAACTGGAAGGCAGCACCGTTGAACTCGACGAAGGTGAGATGTTCGTCGTCCCGAAGGGCGTTCGCCACAATCCCGTTGCGGAGGAAGAGTGTCAACTCATGCTCATCGAACGCAAATCCACGCTGCACACCGGCACGGTGACCACCGAGAAAACGCGGTCTTTGGCTGAACAGTTGCGCCAGATGTGAGCGCACTCATCAGCCGGCGGGCCAACCCTTTGTTCAAGCGGACGAACCCGAGAAACCCCGCTCAAGCAAGAACCATCAGCCGGAAAGACAGATGACACCTCAACCGCCAGGCACTCTCGCAGATGGCGTTCATTGCAAGGTCGTTGCTGGCACTCACACCGGCAAGTCCGGTGCCGTAGCCGACATCAAGACCAGCAAGACCGGCCACGTCACAATTACCGTTGTGCAAAAAGACGGTATGCGCTTCAAGACTCTCGCCAGGAATGTTGTTGTCTCGGAAAAGAATGCGGTCTAGCGAGTCGTTCAAGGCGCACGCCGGCGACAGACAGACGCTTTCACGAATTCTCGAGGCCAAACGGTAGAGCCCAACTGCAAAGGCACGCCATGACCGACCATCCTCTCGACGTCTGGCATCGGCTCGTTCGCAAGCACGATCCATCTGGCCTGAACGCCTTGCTTGCGGAAGACGCCATCTTCTATTCGCCGGTTGTTCACACTCCGCAACGCGGAAGGAGGCTTGTCGCCGGCTACCTGAGCGCGGCATTCTGAGAGAACAGGGTCAGAGAACCTATGCGTTTGAAACAAGAATGTTCTCTGACCCAAAATCTCTCTCGAAACTCTACAGAGCCGCAGTGTTGGTCAAGCCGCGCGGTAACTGGGGCGTTTGAACCTCCGTCGCGCGCACCCCGAGATAGCCCTTGATCGCCGCAATCGTCAACGGCACCGCGCCGAAGATGATGAACACCAGATCGCCCGGCAGGCGCATCCATTCGATCAAACGCGCGGTAGCGGTGCCGGTGTAGGCGAGGCTGCGTGCGTGCCAGTAGCCGTGCTGCACGACGTCCCAGACCTGCAGCACGCCGCCGGGGAACAGGCTCAAGCTCACCATCATCAAGAGGCCGATGTTGGTGCCCCAGAAGCCGACCTTGATGTATTTCTCGATGCCCGCCCAGCGCGCGTCGTCGCTGGTCTGGCGCAGCACGAACACCATCAGCGCGAGTGCGAGCATGCCGAACACGCCCATCATCGCGGCATGGCCGTGGTTCGGAGTGAGGATCGTGCCGACTTCGTAATAGCTGACGATCGGCAGGTTGATCAGGAAGCCGAACACACCGGCGCCGACGAAATTCCAGAAGCCCACCGCGATCAGGAAATAGAACGTCCACTTGTGCGGCACCGCGACCGATTTGCCGCAGACGTCGCAGTCGCCGCGCGTGGTGCGCACGAAATCCCACGCATCCAGGGTCAGCAAGGTCAGCGGCACCACTTCGAGCACCGAGAACATCGCCGACATCGCCATGTTGAACTGGCTCTGGCCGGTGAAGTACCAGTGATGGCCGGTGCCGATCAAGCCGCCGCCGAAGTACAGGATCGCGTCTAGATAAATTACCCGCAGTGCCGTATTGCGGCGGGTCAGGCCGAGCTGGAAGAACGTCAGCGCAACGACGGTGGTCGCGAAGAACTCGAAGAAGCCTTCGACCCACAGATGGATGATCCAGAAGCGCCAGGTGTCGACCACCGTGAAGTTGGTCTTGGCGCCGAAGAACAAGGCCGGGATGTAGAACACCGGGATCGCCAGCGCCGCATACAGGAACATCCGCGCCAAAGGACGCGCTTCCGGATTGGCGACCGTGCTCGGTCGCGCCAACCACCACAGCAGCGCGAACCAGCCGAGCAGTCCGACCACCAGCAGGTATTGCCAGAAGCGGCCTATTTCGAGGTATTCCCAGCCCTGGTTGCCGAACCAGAACCACCAGTCGCCGAGCCAGCCCGCCATGCCCGCCCATTCGCCGAGCAGGCTCGCGCCGATGACCACCGCGAAAGCCGCGAACAGCAGATGGATCGCGGGCGCCAGCCAGCGTGGCTCGTCCGCGCGCAGCGAGCGGCCCAGGAACAGCGCGGCCGCGACATAGGCGGTGGCGATCCAGAAGATTGCGGTCTGCAGATGCCAGGTGCGCAACAAGTTGCTGGGGAAGATCGTTTCCAGCTGGAATCCATAGAAACTGCCGGGGTCCGCGCGGAAATGCGCGACCGCGCCGCCGACCAGGGTCTGCATCAGGAACAGCAGCGCGACTACCACGAAAAACTTGACCAGCGCACGCTGGCCGCGGCTGGCCTGCCCCGGAACCACCTGCGGGTGCACGTGATGGCCGCGGGTGATCCAGCCCAGATAATCGAACTTGCCGAACGCTAGCAGCACCGCCGCGATGCCGCCCAGCAGGACGATCAGGCTCAAGGCGCTCCACAGCAAAGCGCCCGGCGGCGGCCGATTGCCGACATCGGCGTCGTAGGGAAAGTTGTTGGTGTAGGAGTAGTTGCTGCCGGGCCGGTCGGCGACCGATGCCCACGCGGCCCAGGTGATGAACGCGGTGAGCTGGTGCAGCTCGGCCGGATCGGTGATCAGGTCGGGTTTCAACCCGCCGTTCTTGACCGGGTCGTGGAAATAGCTGGTCCAGTAGCCGATCTGCTGGCGATAGGCCGCCGCTTCCGGCGCGGTCAGATGCAGCGTGTCGCTGGCCGCGTCGTAACGATTGGTTTTCAGCGTGACCGCGACCTGCGCGCGGATCGCCGCGACCTGCATCGGCGTCAATCCCGCTACGGCCTGGCCGTATTGCTGCTGCGCGAGCGCGGCGGCGGTGTCATCGCCGATCCGGTGCAGCGCTTCGGCGGAATAGTCAGGCCCCAGATACGCGCCATGACCCCAGATCGTGCCGTTGTCCATCAACCCGTAACGCAGGAACAGCGCCTGGCCATTGCTGATGTCGTCAGCGCTGAATACCGTCGCACCGGCCTCGTCGATGACCCGGCCGGGTATCGGCGGCGCGTTGCGATAGGCCAGTGCGGTGATCCCGAGCAGCCCGGCAAAGCCGATCACCATCACGATCAGTACCGAACGAATCCACCACGGTGACAAGGGGGATTCTTCGGATTCGTCCTTCGGCAGCGCGGCTTCGGTCATGTCGATCATTTCCTCGATGACGGATCGGCGTGGGCTGCCAGGCAGCGAATGGTTGGAACCCCACGATATCTGCCCAGTATGCGCCGATGGTCCGGCTCGAATGTGCAGGCACTGAGGACGGCACGGGTTCGGATTGACTGCCCCGTCATGCCCGTTCGCCTTACATCCGGCAGCATTACGTGGCTTTTGGGCAATTTCACATGTGGGTGAAAACGTACTTTGTTCCCGGTTTGAATGGGTTCCTTCGACCAAAAATCGACAATAATTGACCGCATTGCCCATCCATGCGCGAGTAGTGCCCAATGCGTCCCTTGATATCTCGGCGTGGATGCCTAGGACGTGTGGCTCTTGCCGCAGCAACACCTCCGCTTGACACGCAGCGGGGTGGGCGACCGCCTCGGTCATGGGCAATGGAATCTGGCCGAGCTATGCCGGTGCCGTCGCCATTGACGGATTGGGCGCCGAGCTCCTCGCTGCGCGCGGCCATCCTGATCGCGTGATCGGCAAGGTGATCGGCGGCAACTTCCAGCGCCTGTTTGCACAGATGTGACCGGCAAGCAGGGGCTGAGTTTGAGGTTTTTCGACATGGCCCCAAGCCGAATCAACACGTGTGATCAGATCGCGCAGATTGACCGAGTCGGGTCGCGAGCGACTGCAACGGACACGTCCAGCGCTCCATTCTTGTTCGCCGAACATGCGCCGTCCGTGATCGGACTCGGAATTGCGCTCGCAAAAAGCCCGCCAGACGGCGACGTTTTCAACGGGAAACCGGAGTCAGGTTCGCTTGCGTCGGTGAGGATTTCGACCCGAAAACGAACCTGCCGCCGTTGCCAATCCGCAGCGTCAACAACACAAGCAGGCAAACACCGGCGAGCAGCGCTGTCGTACCGAAATGTGATTGCTTCGGGGTGTCGGCGTAGCCGTCGCCGAATACAACCACCGTCAAGCTCAACCACGGCAGTGTCGCGAGGATAGCCAAAATGCAATTGGCTGCCGTCTGCTCGCGGCGTCGGCGGCGCACGATCAGAAGCGCAGCCATCAGCGGCAAACAGGCCAAGAGCGCCAGGTACGCACGGTTCGGCAGCATCATCAGCGTCCGATCGAGGCTCGGATAGGCCTCTGGAAGGCGGCCCCAGCGCTCATGCTCCACCACGCCCAGATGATTCGGAATCCACGGTCGGCTGCGCGGAACACCGCCCAGCACGACGCGCGCCACCAAGCGCGGGTGCCGCGCCAGCACGCCGGCCAAATCGAACCGCGTCAGTTCAAAAGCCTGCGGACAAAGCTTTCTTTCCTCCATGCCGGGGCTGAACCAGTTCTTGCCACTTTGAGCGGCGCAGGCATCCGGCAAACCCAGTTCCCGCGTAATCCGGAGCGGATCGCCGGCGTTCGGCAATACTGCGAAGAACAAGGTATTGATGAGATTGGCGTGGCCCATCGTGCGGTTTTGCGCCGAGGTCAGATTCGCGCCCTGGATTGCGGCGCCAAGCAACGCACCTGTGGCCAACGCTGCGAGGATGCCGAATCGGATCTGTGCCCCCTTTACGCGCAGCACCCACAGGATTGCGAGGACGAATAGCGGCGTCAGCACGTGTTGAACCTTGCTCGTTGCCAACAATATCGCTGCCAGTCCAATACCCAACAGAAGGCGACGCGAAAGTGTCGAGCCTGATCCGGCTATCCCGATCGACAGCAGGCCGAGCAAGACGTAGCCGAAAAACGCCGCCGCGTATTCGGCGTAGAACGTGTTCAGATACAGGCTCACAGCCGGGTCGGCGAACACGAAGGCTACGAGCAGCGCGTGCCCCAAAGCCATATCGATCGCACCGCGCCGAAGCAAGGCTCGATTGATCAACAGTACTGCAAGGCCAAACAGAAGCAGCTTGACCGCGCCGACCCAACGAATCGAGTAGTCGCCTTTTGAAAAAAAGCGTTGCTGCAACTGCATGCCCGGCCAGGCGGCCCAAGCGAAAAGCGCCTCCGAGGTAAAGAAGCAGTATTCGCGGACATTCGGTACGAAGCGATATCGCTCCAGCGGTGCGTCGGAGCTGTTGGCCACCGGTGGAATCGACGCGTCACGAACCGGGTAGGCGTCGATGCAGGCCTGCACGCGAACCATGTCGTAGTTGTTGGCCATTGCAAGGAGCGGATCGGCGGCAAAGATCCCGACCACCCGCAGGCCCGCCAACACAAGCAACAGCATGATCGCGGCACGCTGGAGTGTTGTGGCTCGGTGTGTTGCGGACTCGATCATGGCCAACTGCTCCAAACACCAGGAATTTCAAAACTGCCTTGTTTCGAGCCTGCGTTGGGGTGGCGTGGTTCCGAATAGCGCATTCGCTGCCCCGGGTTTCGACACTTTCGAATTCCAGCACGCCATCGGAAACCACTGCCACGTGCCCCGATCCATACGGATCCGGAAGTATGTGCCGGGGTATGGAACGCGGGCGGACCAGCATACCGGCCATCCATGGCCATCGCCGGAATTCGCTCCTGCAATTCCGGCATACCGACCCATCCCACGGCCATAAAAAAAAGCCCGCCAATCGGCGGGCTTTTTCGTTCAAGCGATCTGCGCCTGCGCGCGGATTACTTGATCTTGCCTTCCTTGTATTCCACATGTTTGCGGACGACGGGGTCGTATTTCTTGACCAACATCTTTTCCGGTGTGTTCTTCTTGTTCTTGTCGGTCGTGTAGAAATGGCCGGTACCGGCCGAGGAGATCAGACGGATCTTGTCACGCTTGGATGCCATGGTTCAGTTCTCCTCAGATCTTCTCGCCGCGCTTGCGCAGCTCGGCGACGACAACTTCAATGCCCTTCTTGTCGATCGTGCGCAGTCCGTGGCAGGACACGCACAACTGGATCCAGCGGTTCTCGCTGGGCACCCAGAAGCGGCGTTCATGGAGGTTCGGCAACCAGCGGCGGCGCGTCCTGTTGTTGGCGTGGGAAACACTATTGCCCGATTGCGGGCCCTTTCCGGTGATTTGGCAGACTTTTGCCATTGCGAACCTCGACTCGATTGTTCTGTCCTTGGCCAGGACAGTGGCGGCCCAGCGGCGACGATGCGCCATGCGATGCTGGAATTCCCCGACCGATCGACGCGGGCGGACCGCATGCCGAGGGTCCGCGTTGCCCGAAAGGGCTGATGAAAGGTGCAGGGAGCCGCGCTTTATAGCGGAATCAGGGGCTTGCGGCAAGTGGGACGTCAACGGGCGCCCGCAGGAGCGGCGGCAGCCGCGATGCTCTCGGCCCCGCCATCGCAAAGCATCGCGGCTGCCGCCGCTCCTGCCAAGCCGCCGTCAGAGTTCCTCGGCCGCGGTGCGCCTGGAGCGCTTGATCAGCCAGCCGACGCCGCGCAAGTCGGCAATCCCGACCAGCGCGCGGCCGAGGTTGTTGTACTTGGATATGCCAGTACCGCGCGGTCGATGGTTGACCGGCACGCTCAATACGCGCCAGCCGGCGCGCTGCATGAGGGCTGGCAGGTAGCGGTGCATGTGGTCGAAGTACGGCAGATCCAGGAACGCGGCGCGCTCGAACAGCTTGATGCCGCAGCCGGTGTCCGGGGTGTCGTCGTGGAGCAGGCGCGAGCGGATCGCGTTGGCCCACTTCGACGCCCAGCGCTTGCTGCCGCTATCCTTGCGATTCACGCGCCAGCCGGCGTAGAGCTTGATTGCGGCCGCGGAATCGGCGCGCGTCGCGAGCAGTTTCGGGATGTCGGCCGGGTCGTTCTGGCCGTCGCCGTCGAGGGTCGCGATCCATGTGCCGCGCGCGGCCTTGACGCCATTGCGGATCGCGGTGCTCTGGCCGCTCTGCGCAACATGGTGGATCACGCGCAATTCGGGGTACTGCGCTTTCGCGGCGGTCAGCACGGTGAGCGAATCGTCCTTGCTGGCGTCGTCGACGTAGACGATCTCGAAATCCGCGCGGCCGCGCAGGGCGGCGGCGATCTCGGCGAGCAGTGGCGGGATGTTGCCTTGCTCGTTGAACACGGGCACGACGACGGAGAGTTCGGGCATTGCGCTTCACGGCCTTTCGCGGAAGGCGCGCATTATCGCCGATTGCCGGGCCGGTAATCGCGATGCGCGTGGCGCGATCGCGCGTGCCCTGGAACCTCGGAGGGAGCGCCGGAAGGCGGGATGCTTCCGCCCTTCCGGGACATATCCAAAAGCATCGCGCCTTCCGGCGTTCCCACGTGAGCCAAAACGCCGCAGCGCCGCTCCTGGCAGCGACTGGCAACGCCAGCGCGTCAGCGACTGCCCGCGGCCACCTGCGGCGGGCCTTCGATCGCGTCGCGCCAGCTGTGTTCGATTGCATCGAACCGATTATCGGTTCGCGCGACGAGGACCAGGGTGCCGTTCGCGATCGGCACTTCGCGGCCGCGCAGGCCGTCGCGGGTGAACTCGGTGTTGGCCTGAGTCGGGTGGTCGACGACGTACAACACGCTGACCGGCGCGCCCTGTTCCGGCATCACCATGTGCACCGATCGGTACGTGCCGATCGGGCATTCGTGCACATAGCTGATGTCGGCCGGCACCGACGCGAGGCGCACGCCGCGATCGGCGAACGCGTGTTCGACCGACGTGGCAGCGATCGGCGCGCTCAATTGCAGCGCGACGTGTTCCGGCCCGTTGATATGCGCGACGACGAGATCGGCCAACACCGCCGGCGCCGCAGGTTCCTGGCGAACGACGCCGATCGCAAGCGCGATGCTGGCGGCAACGGCGAGCGCGATCCAGCCGGAGCGCCGCAGACCGCTGCGCCGGTGCTGGCGCTCAGCCGTCAACTGGGCGAGCAGGATGCGATCGGCGAGGCCATCGGGAACCGGTACCGCCATCGACTGCGCGAGCCGCGTCTCGAACGTCTGCGCGCGCGCGGTTGCGTCGGCGCAAAACGCGCAGCCGTGCAAGTGCTCGCGCGCGGCGCTGTCAGCGACGTGCGGATCGCTGCCGAGCAGGCGGCGGAACTCAAGGCAGTCCATGTGGACGCACCTCCTTGTCGTCGCCGTCGAGCAATGCCTTCAGCTTCTGGCGGGCACGAAACACCTGGGTCATCACCGCCGCTTCGCTGAGCTGGAGCTGGCGCGCGATTTCCTCGCAGGAAAATCCGCCGAGCACCTGCAGCACCAGCGGCTCGCGATATTTCGCGTCGAGCTTCGCGATCGCCGCGCGCAGCACCGCATCCTCGCCGCGATGTTCGGGGCCGGGTGCGTTGTCGGTGAGTTCGAGCTCGCTGATATCGGTGGTCGGCATTGGTTTGCGTTCGTACAGGCGCGCGTGCTCGCGGCGCAGGATCGTGGTCAGCCACGCCTTCGCGGCGACGTTCTCGCGCAGCGCGTCGAGCGAGCGCCACGCACGCAGGAAGGTCTCCTGGACCAGATCCTGGGCCAAGGCATCCTGGCCGCACAGCCAGTACGCGTAGCGGTACAGCTCGCCGGAATGCGCGCGCACGAGCGCTTCGAACTGCTGCTGGCGGGTGCTCACGCTTGCAATAGACCGGGGATGCGGGCGCTGGCTTGCAGGCTGGGTCATGCGCGGCCGCGGCTCATCGAATGCCGGTCCGACCGCGCGATGCGTCAGCGCAGGTGTTCGAGGATGCCTTCGAGCTCATCGAGGCTGTGGTAGTGGATGACTACCTTGCCGCGCCCGTTGCGCGCGTGCGCGATGCTGACCCGTGCCGCGAGTTTCTCGGCGAGCTCGCGCTCCAGCGCAGTGATGTTGGGGTCGCGGGCGGCCGGCTTCTTCGCGTGTCCGCTCGCCGCGGCATCGAGGCGGCGCACGGCTTCTTCCAGTTCGCGCACCGACCATCCCTTCTCGGCCGCCTCGCGTGCGAGCGCGACCGCACGCTTCTCCGGCAAGGTCGCCAGCGCGCGTGCGTGACCCATGTCGAGCTTGCGTTCGTCGAGCAGGCGCTTGATCTCGGCTGGCAGGTCGAGCAGGCGCAGCAGGTTCGACACCGCCGCGCGCGAGCGGCCGACCGCATCCGCGGCTTGCTGGTGGGTCAGCTCGAATTCCTCGATCAGGCGCGCCAGCGCCTGCGCTTCTTCGAGCGGCGACAGATCCTCGCGCTGGATGTTCTCGATCAGCGCCATCGCGACGACGGCCTGATCCGCGACCACCTTGACCAGCGCCGGAATCTCGCTGAGGCCCGCTATCTGCGCGGCGCGCCAGCGCCGTTCGCCGGCGATCAGTTCGTAGCGGTCGCGGCCGATCGCGCGCACCACGACCGGCTGGATCAGGCCTTGCGCCCTGATCGACGAAGCGAGCTCTTCGAGGCGCTCCGGATCCATCGTCTGCCGCGGCTGGTATTTGCCCGGCTGCAGCGCGTCGATCGACAGCGTGCGCAATTCGCCTTCGTGATCGCTGCCGGCCGGCGCCATGTCGCCGCCGAGCAATGCGTCGAGGCCACGTCCGAGTCCGCGTTTTTTCGCTGCCATGGTGGAAATCCTAATGCGGCCGCCGCGGCGGGCGCGTGCTCGCGACGCAGCATCTCGCCGGCGAGGCCGAGATACGCGATCGCGCCGCGCGATTCGCGATCGTAGAGGTTGATCGGTTTGCCGTGGCTCGGCGCCTCGGCGAGGCGCACGTTGCGCGGGATGATCGAGCGCAGCACCTTGTCGCCGAAATGCTTGGTCAGTTGCAGCGAGACCTCGTTGCCGAGATTGTTGCGCACGTCGTACATCGTGCGCAGCAAGCCTTCGACTTCGAGCGTCGGATTGAGGCGCATGCGCACCGCCTTGATCGTGTCGAGCAGGCTGGACAGGCCTTCCAGCGCGAAGTATTCGCACTGCACCGGAATCAGCACGCCATGCGCCGCGGTCAGTGCGTTGATCGTCAGCAAATGCAACGTCGGCGGGCAGTCGATCAGGATCGTGTGATAGCGATCGCCGAGCTTGGCGATCTGTTCCTTGAGCCGGGACTCGCGCGCCAGCGCGTCCATCAGTTTCAATTCGGCGGCGGTCAGATCGCGCATTGCCGGGCAACAGGTCGAAACCGCCTTCGGTCGTCTGGATCGCCGATTCGATCGGCGCCTCCTCCAGCAACACCTCGCAACCGTTCGGCTTGGCCGTGCGCTTGTCGATGCCGGACGCCATCGTCGCATTGCCCTGCGGATCGAAGTCGATCAGCAGCACCTTGCGCCGCGTCTCGGCAAGCGCCGCGGCGAGATTGACCGCGGTCGTGGTCTTGCCGACCCCGCCTTTCTGGTTTGCGATCGCGATGATGCGCGTCATGTTCGTGCCGCCAGTCCCTGATCGTCCGGCATCTCGGCCCGGACCCGCTTGATTACCACGACATGGCGCTCCGCGTCCAAACCCGGCACCCGCAGCGGGATCACGGCGTCGACGTGGAACCCGCTCGGCACCTCGGCCAGCTCATCCTGCGGGAAGCGGCCTTTCAATGCCAGCCAGACCCCATCCGGTGCGAGCAGCGAGCCACCCCAACCGAGCATGTCGGCGAGGCTAGCGAACGCGCGCGCGGTGATGCAATCGAACGTGCCCGGCACCGCCTCGACGCGGCTCTCGACCACGCTCACGTTCGACAACGCCAGTTCGCGCACCGCCTCGCGCAGGAAGCGCGTCTTCTTGCCGTTCGAGTCGACCAGGCTGACTTTCCGCGCCGGCGCGATGATCGCGAGCACAATCCCCGGCAAGCCGGCGCCGGTACCGAGATCGGCCAGCGTATCGCCGCGCACGTACGGCACGATCGCCAGCGAATCGAGCAGATGGCGGGTGATCATTTCCAGCGGATCGCGCACCGCGCTCAGGTTGTAAGTCGCGTTCCAGCGATCGAGCAGCGTGACATACGCGAGCAACTGCGCGATCGCGTCCGCGGGAAGATCGAGCTGTAACGCTGCAAGGCCTGCGCACAGGCGCTGCCGCAGCGGATCGCGCTCAGGCATGACGATCGCTTGCTATACGGGGCGCGCAGTATCGGTGTGCGCGCGGCGGAAATCCATCGCCGCAGCGCATGACTCACAGGCCGGACGACCACAGGTCGGCCGGCGTGCTTTCCTTCGGGGCGCGGGTGGCCCCGCGGCCGCTCAGTCGAGCGCAGTGAGATCGACGCGCGCGATCAGCAGCCCGCGTTCGCGCCATTCCTCGTTGAGCGAGCGCTTCAGCCATTGCCGGCGCTGGTCCGCGGCTGCCGGCAGCGCCGGCGCGTTGCACAATTCGCGCACCGCCGCGCGAAAGCGCTCTTCGACGTCGCCGATGACGACCTCGGCGCGCTCGGGATCGAGGACCTGGAAATACACCGCGGCGCGATGCGCCCGGCCTTCGATCGTCAGCCCATCGACGGTAACCACCGCCCCGGCAAGACTGATCTTGTGCGCGACGCGTTCGACCAGCGGCACCACCCAATGCGTACCGGAACCGACCACGCGCACATGGCCACCCATGCGCCGGAACGTATAGACATGGCCTTGCGGAATGCGCCGTATCGAGGCGATGACCAGCAAGGCAAGGGCGCACAACGCCGCGAGGATGATCGGGGAAATCATTTCTTTCTCTTACAACGAATTAGATTTGGCTTTTGAGGCGGTACTTCAGCACCATACCGCACGGGAATATAACGATTGCTTAACAGTTTTGACTGCTGCGTTGCCGCAAAACGCAGCCTGCGGCACTGCGTCATCCAGCCAAGCGGAACCCGACAGGTAAACTAGCGTTTTCGCAACGCGGGGACGTTTCATGTCGTATCCACAGACTCGTTTGCGGCGCATGCGTCGCGACGCGTTTTCGCGGGCGCTGATGCGCGAAACCGATCTCGCCGCCTCCGACCTGATCCTGCCGGTGTTCGTGTGCGAAGGCCGCGATGTGCGCGAAGCGGTGCCTTCGATGCCAGGCGTCGATCGCCTCTCGATCGACCAGCTGCTGCGCATCGCCGCGCAGGCGCATGAACTGGGCGTATCCGCGCTCGCACTGTTCCCGGTCACGCCGCCCGAGGCGAAATCGCTGGATGCACGCGAAGCGTGGAATGCCGACGGCCTCGCCCAGCGCGCGGTGCGTGCGCTGAAGAAGGAGTTTCCCGAACTAGGTGTGATCACCGACGTCGCGCTCGATCCATTCACCACGCATGGCCAGGATGGCCTGATCGACGACAGCGGCTACGTCGTCAACGACCTCACCGTCGCGGCGCTGGTCAAACAGGCGGTTTCGCACGCCGAAGCCGGCGCCGACATCGTCGCGCCGTCGGACATGATGGACGGACGCATCGGCGCGATCCGCGCCGCGCTCGAAGGGAAGGGACTGATCCACACGCGCATCCTCGCCTATTCGGCGAAATACGCATCGGCGTTCTACGGCCCGTTTCGCGACGCGGTCGGTTCCGCCGGCAATCTTGGCAAAGGCAACAAGTATACGTATCAGATGGACCCGGCGAACTCCGACGAGGCATTGCGCGAAGTCGCGCTCGATCTCGATGAAGGCGCCGACATGGTCATGGTCAAGCCGGCGCTGCCGTACCTCGACATCGTGCGCCGCGTGAAGGAGCGCTTCGGCGTGCCGACGTTCGCCTACCAGGTCAGCGGCGAATACGCGATGCTGAAAGCCGCAGCGCAGAACGGCTGGCTCGACGAGCGCGCCTGCGTGCTCGAAGCGTTGACTTCCATCCGCCGCGCCGGCGCCGACGCGGTGCTGACCTATTTCGCGCTGGATGCCGCGCGCTGGTTGCGCGAGACACGGTGATCGTTGGCCACCTCATTTCGCTCGTAGGAGCGGCGCAGCCGCGACCGGCCCATCTATCGCGACGTGGGTCGCGCTTGCAGCGCTCCTACAAAAGCGGAATTGCAGCGGTGCGCGGAAGCATCGCGGCTGAAGCCGCTCCTACGGTCTTGCTCACTTCGCGTCGGATTGACCGATGACCCGCTACGCCGTCTTCGGCTCGCCCATCGTGCACTCGTTGTCGCCGCGCATCCACGCGGCATTCGCGGCGCAGTCCGGCATCGACCTCGACTACCGCGCGATCGAGACCGGCCGCGAACATTTTGCGCAGGCCCTCGCTGCATTCACGCGCGACGACGGCCGTGGCGCGAATGTCACGCTGCCGTTGAAGGAAGACGCCCCCGCACAGTGCCGCGCGCTCAGCGAACGCGCACAACGCGCCGGCAGCGTCAACACGCTGATTCGCGACGGCGATGGCTGGCGCGGCGACAGCACCGATGGCGCGGGCCTGCTGCGCGACCTGCGTGAACGCCACGATTTGGAGCCGCATGGGCGACGTTGCCTGCTGCTCGGCGCCGGCGGCGCGGCTCGCGCCGTCGCGTTCGCACTGGCCGACGCCGGGATCGGCGAACTCATGATCGCGAACCGCTCGCCCGCGCGTGCACGCGCGCTCGCGACTGCAATTGGCGGTCCGGCATGCGCGTGCGCATGGAACGACCTCGCCGCGCTGCGCGATGTCGATCTCGTGATGAACGCGACCGCCGCCGGCCACACGGACAAGCGCCTCGACCTGCCGGCCACGCTGATTGCCGCATCGACGTTCTGCTACGACCTTTCCTACGGCGCCGCGGCTTGCGCGTTCCTGGACTGGGCGCACGCCACCGGCGCAACCCGGGTCAGCGATGGCCTCGGCATGCTGGTCGAGCAAGCCGCGGAATCGTTCGCGCTCTGGCACGGCGTGCAGCCGGCCACTGCGCCGGTCTACGCGGAACTGCACGCGGTGGTCGCCGCGCGGTCAAAAGCGTGACCGCCATGGACTGTCGTGCCGGTTGCGGCGCCTGCTGCATCGCGCCGTCGATCAGCTCGCCGATCCCCGGCATGCCGCACGGCAAGCCGGCCGGAATTGCGTGCGTGCAACTGACCGACGACTACGCGTGCGCGATCTTCGGCCACGCCGATCGTCCAGCGGTTTGCCAGCGCCTGCGTCCATCGCCAACGATGTGCGGGACGGATCGCGCGGCGGCGCTGGCAATGCTCACGGAACTCGAAAACGCGACCGCGCCTTGCTCGCAGCCGATCGCAAACCCGAAGGCGTCTGCGCGGACGCCGCAAGCGCGACCATGATGCCGCCGAAGCGACGCGGCGGCGCCGCCGATCAGCGTTGCGCCGCCAGTTTGCTATGGCGAATCCCGTAGCCGAAATAGACCAGCAGGCCGAGGCTTACCCAGATCAGGAACACCATCCAGGTGATCGCGGCCAGTTCCGAGAGCAGCCAGATCGAGAACGCGATGCCGACCAGCGGTATCAGCGGCACCCATGGGGTGCGGAATGCGCGCGGCATGTCGGGCTTGCGGATGCGCAGCAGTACCACCGACGCGCAGATCACGATGAACGCGGACAGCACGCCGATGTTGACCAGCTTGGCGACTTCGTCCAGGGGGAATAAACCCGCGACCAGCGCGGTGAACACGCCAAGCGCGATGGTCGGCCGATGCGGTGTGCCATACGTCGGATGCACCTTCGCGAACCAGCCCGGCAGCAAGCCGTCGCGCGCCAGCGCGAACCAGATGCGAGCGGCGCCGAGCATGAACGCGAACAGCACGCTGAGCAGTCCGAACACCGCGGATACCGAGATCGTCGCCGCGATCCACGGCAAGCCGAGGCCCTTGAATGCGTCGGCTACCGGCGCCTCGGTGTTGAGCGTGTCGTAGTGCGCGATGCCGGTCAGCACCATCGACACGGCCAGATACATCGCCATCGAGATGCCCAGCGACAGCAATACCGCACGCGGTAAGTCGCGCTGCGGGTTCTTCGATTCCTCTGCCGCCGTGGTCAGCGTGTCGTAGCCGAATACCGCGAAGAACACGACTGCGGCCGCGGTCGCAACGCCGTTGAAGCCGAAATGGCCGACGCCGTCCGGTCCGACGACGCGTTCCGGGATGAACGGATGCCAGTTCGACGGATCGATGTAGAACACGCCGACGCCGATCACCAGTGCGACCGCGGCGACCTTGACCGCGACGACCACCGTGTTGAAACGAGCGCCCCACTCCATGCGAAAGACCAGCAGCGCGGCGACGAACAGCGTCACCAGCGCGGCGATCACATTGAACACGCGACCTTCGCCCGTGCCGATCGCCCCTTGCGCCCACACCGGCAGATGGAGACCCGCGCTGGCCAGCGCCGACTGCACGTAGCCGGACCAGCCGATCGCGACGACCGCGACGATCAGCGCGTATTCGAGCAGCAGGTCCCAGCCGATCAGCCAGGCCACCAGCTCGCCCAGCGTCGCATAGCTGTAGGTGTACGCGCTGCCGGTGACCGGAATCAGACCGGCGAATTCGGCATAGCACAGCGCGGCGGCCGCGCTGGCGATGCCGGCGATGATGAACGCGAGCGCGACCGCCGGGCCGGCGTTGAGTGCGGCCTGCTGGCCCGCGAGCACGAACACGCCAACCCCGATGATGCCGCCGATGCCGATCGCGGTGAGCTGCCAGACGCCGAGCACGCGGCGGAAATCGCGCCGGGTTCCGGCCTCCGCCTGCAACTGTTCGACCGACTTGTGGCGCGTCAGTTGCGCGATCAGGCTCATGCGGCAGCTCTCCGGGATAAAAGAACCGGATCATAGCGGCTCGCACGCGCCACGCTGAGCGGCAGTGCAGCATGCTGCAAACCTCGCGCACCGCCCGGCGTCCTTGCCGGGACGGTGCCGCGATGTCCTTGGGTTACGGCATCAACACCTTGTCGATCACATGGATCACGCCGTTGGACTGCATCACGTCGCCGATCGTGACGTACGCGACGTTGCCCTTGTCATCGGTGATCGACCAGCGCTCGCCGTCCTTGGCGACCGCGATCGAATCGCCTTCCACGGTCTTCAGGCTCGCCTTGCCACCACCGGCAGCCACGGCCTTCTCCAGATCCTTCGCGGTCATCCTGCCGGCGACCACGTGATAGGTCAGCACCTTGGTCAGCGCCGCTTTGTTCTCGGGCTGGAGCAGGGTATCGACGGTGCCCGCGGGCAGTTCCGCAAACGCCTCGTTGGTCGGTGCGAACACCGTGAACGGGCCCTTGCCGGACAAGGTATCGACCAGTCCGGCCGCCTTCACCGCGGCGACGAGGGTCGTGTGATCCTTCGAGTTCATCGCGTTCTGCACGATGTTGCGGTTCGGGTACATCGCGGCGCCGCCGACCATCACGGTCTTGCCCATGCCCATGGAAGCGGCCATGACCGCGGGCGAAACCGCGACCGCGCCGAGCGCGACCGCCAAACCAAGGGCCAGCGTGCGCATGCTGTAGTTGATGTTCATGTTCGATCTCCATCCAGAAAGGGGACTTCCGTTGCGGAAGCCATCGGAGATACGGTCGATCGTGCGATGCGGATGCACGCCACGCGACGGGCCGGCATCAGGCCACGACGACAGTGGTGCATTCAAACTCCATTGCGAACAGGTTTCCCGGAACCTGAACCCACGCCTCACTATCCGCCCGCTGAACATTCAGCCGGCGTTTCTTGCACTGCGCCGGACACCCGTATCGAATCGCTCCGTCGTGTCCCAACGACCATCGAGGAGATACTCATGCACATGCTCAGCCCCTGTTTCACACTCAAGTCCGGCCTGATCGGAATTGTCCTGGCCGTTGCCCCGGTCCTGGCTATCGCACAGCAGGACATGCAATCGGACATCAAACCGGTGGACAAGGCGCCTGACTCACAGGTCGAATTGCACAACGAATCGAAATGGTCGATCAAACAGCTTTATTTCGCACCGATCGACAGTAATCGCTGGGGTTCCAACCAGCTCACCCGCAACGCGGTCCGCACCGGCGACACGTTTACGTTGACCGGCATTCGCTGCGACAAGTACGACGCCAAACTCGTCGATGAAGACGGTGACGAATGCATCGTCAGAAATATCGCCCTGTGTGCGAGTGACAAGATCTGGCAGATCGGCGACAAGGATCTGCTGAAATGCCAGGCACGCACGCCGCAATAAATCGCGCTGGCGGTTTCGCGACTGAAAAGCCCGCCGCACGGCGGGCTTTTCCTGGCCACAGCGATGGCCCCGCGTCGACGGCGCGCGTGCCGCGTCGCGGATCAACGCAGCTTGGTCGCGCGCCGCGCGCCGAATTCGGCCGGCGCCACGAACGTATCCGCGCGCGCATGCGCCCAGAAGCGCTGGAACACCGCGTGCTCGGGAGTGCCATCGAGGAGCTCGCCCGGTTCGAGGAAACGGTACAGCGTCGCCAGCGAGCGCACCTCGTGTGACGACACGCGGCGGATCACATGTTCCGGGCCGAGTTCGTTAGGGTGGCTGAGGCCGGACGCCTGGATCAGCTCTTTCAGCGCGCGCAGCGTGTTGCCGTGGAAGTTCGCGACGCGGGTCGCCTTGTCCGGCACGTCGAGCTGTTTCCAGCGCCGCGGATCCTGGGTTGCGATACCGGTCGGACAACGGTCGGTGTGGCAGCTCTGCGACTGGATGCAGCCGAGCGCGAACATGAAACCGCGCGCCGCATTGCACCAGTCCGCACCGATGCTGAGCGTGCGCGCCAGATCAAGTGCGGTGATCACCTTGCCGCTCGCGCCGATCCGGATCCTGTCGCGCAGGTTCAGGCCGACCAGGGTGTTGTGCACCAGCATCAGCGCCTCGCGCAGCGGCGCGCCGACGTGGTCGGTGAATTCGAGCGGCGCCGCGCCGGTGCCGCCTTCGCCGCCGTCGACGACGATGAAATCCGGCAGGATCCCGGTCGTGCCCATCGCCTTGGCGATGCCGAACCACTCCCACGGATGGCCGACCGCAAGCTTGAAGCCGGTCGGCTTGCCGCCGGACAGTTCGCGCAGGCGCGCGACGAAACGGAGCAAACCTTCAGGCGTGTCGAACGTCGAATGCCTTGCGGGCGAGACGCAATCCTCGCCGATCGGCACGCCACGCGTCGCCGCGATCTCGGCGCTGACCTTCGGCCCCGGCAGCACGCCGCCATGGCCCGGCTTGGCGCCCTGCGAGAGCTTGATCTCGATCATCTTCACCTGCGGCAGCAGCGCTTTCTCGACGAAGCGCGCCTCGCTGAAAATGCCGGCGCGCTCGCAGGCGCCGAAATAGCCGGAGCCCAGTTCCCAGCAGATGTCGCCGCCGTTCTCGCGGTGGTACGCCGACAACGAGCCTTCGCCGGTGTCGTGGTAGAAGCCGCCGCGGCGCGCGCCTTCGTTGAGTGCGCGGATCGCGTTCGGCGAGATCGCGCCGAAACTCATCGCCGAGATGTTGAACACGCTGGCCGAATACGGTTGCGCGCATTGCGGGCCGCCGATCGCGATGCGGAAATCGTGGCTATCGAGGACGCTCGGCACGATCGAATGATTCAGCCATTCGTAGCGCTCGGCATACATGTCGAGCTCGCTGCCGAACGGACGCACGTCGAGCGCGTCCTTCGAGCGCTGGTAGATGACCTCGCGCTGCACGTGCGAGAACGGCACTTCCTCGTTGTCCGACTCGACGACATACTGGCGCAACATCGGCCGCACCGACTCGAAGAAAAAGCGGATATGCGCGAGCAGCGGATAGTTGCGACGCAGGGTCGAGCGTTTCTGCGCAAGATCGGCGATACCGACCGCGACCAGCGCCGCCGACACCACGGCCAGCACTCGCACGCCGACGCCGTGCTCCCAGCCGGCGAGCGCGAGCGCGCAGACCACGATGCAAAACGCGAACGCGAGATAACGTGCGGGCACGCGACTGTCCATCGGCAACTCCTCATCAAGCGGCGCCGCATCGCGGTGCGTTCTTGCAAAACCCGATCGAGTCGCGTCGCTCCTCAATCGAGAAACACCCGTTCGTGCTGAGCGTAGCTTGCGTCAGCAAGCGGAGTCGAAGCACCTGGCGCTCGATACCCTTCGACTTCGGCGCTGCGCGCCTACGCTCAGGGCGAACGGTAACTGAGGTTCGACGCCGATCCGGAAAACCCGAGCATAGCCGACGTTTTGCTTTGCACGTTGCGGGCTAAACTCGGGGCATGCATGAAGTTGATCCACCGCAGCCGCCACGCCGGCGCAAATCGAGTATCGCGAGCGCCGATCCCGGCGCGCCGGACGACGCCGCGACGCCACCGAATCCGGTCCGGCGGCGCGCCGCTCCGAAAAAAAGCATGAGCGCACCGGGCGACGCGACGGCGGTGCGCAAACGCGCGCCTGCGAAGCCAAAAACGACGCCGTTGGATGCGCCCGCAGCGCCGCGACGGTCGCGCAAGAGCGCCGCCACCGCGCCCGCACAGACGGCGTCGGCACGCGATTCGCATGTGGTCATGGAGAGCGCGGCGGTCCCGCCAGCGCATCCACAACCGACGCCCTCATCGCCGATGCCAGTCCCGCCGGAAACAACCGCGCCGCAGCGGCCCACAACCGCCGCCGAACCACGCCCGGCAGCGCAGCACGACTTGCCGATCGCACCGACGCCACCGCGCAACGCCGCAGCCATCGCGGCGACACCCGCGGCGGGTTCGACGCCAGCGCCCGGCGCGCCGGTCGCGACACCATCGCCGAACGCGCCGCCCCAGCGCCAAGCGATGCCCGCCGCCACTGCGGCGCCATCGGTGATCACGACCAGCACTCCAGCCCGGACCACGCGCGCTACCGCCCCCGCAGGGCCGGCGACGCCGCGGAGCACGATCGCGCCGCCGCCCGCTGCCTCCGCTGCAGAAAAAACCGCATCGCCCACGGCGCGCGTTCAGGCTGTGCCACCGAATGTGGGCATACCACCCCGCGCAGGCATCGCCGCACGCACGCCCGCGTCGAACGCAACGACACAGGCGCCGCCAGCTCCGGTGCGCACTGCGCCACCGCCGCGACCAGCGCCGGCCAGACCCGCACCTGCAGAACCGGTCGAGGCGATGATTCCGTCGTTCGCGCGCAAACCCGCGCCGGCACCGCGCGTTGCCGCGAGCGCACGTCCGGCGGATACCTCGACGGGTTCGATCAAGGTCATCGACTGGCTGCTCGGCTACCTGCCGCAACAGCATCGCGGCCGCATCCGCGAATACCTCGTGCTGATGCGCATGGATCGTCCAGTCGGCGCGCTGCTGCTGCTGTGGCCGACCTGGTGGGCGCTGTGGTTCGCGGCGAATGACTTTCCGCCACTCGGCGCGCTCTTCATTTTCACGTTCGGGGTGTTCGTGATGCGCAGCGCCGGCTGCGTGATCAACGACTACGCGGATCACGGCTGGCTCGACGCGAATGTCGAACGCACGCGCGGACGGCCGATGGCGGCGGGACGGGTGTCGAAGAAAGAAGCGCTGCTGCTGTTCGGCGGCCTGCTCGTGTTCGCGTTCGTGCTGGTGCTGTTCACCAACGCGCTGACGATCAAGCTGTCGTTCGTCGGCGCGGCTTTGGCCGCGATCTATCCGTTCACCAAGCGCTACACGCATCTCGCGCAAGTCGTGCTCGGCGCCGCGTTCGGCTGGTCGATCCCAATGGCGTTCGCCGCAGTCACCAATTCCCTGCCACCGCTGTGCTGGCTGCTGTTCCTCGCCAACGTGTTGTTCTCGACGCTCTACGACACCGAGTACGCGATGGTCGATCGCGATGATGATCTGCGTGTCGGCGCGAAATCGACGGCGATCCTGTTCGGCGACGCCGACCGCGTGGCGATCGGCGTGCTGATGGTGACGTTCGTGTTCGCGATGCTGCTCGCCGGCACGCGCGCAATGCTGCATTGGCCGTATTTCGTCGGCCTCGCGATCGCGGTGGGACTGCTCGGGTTCCAACAATGGCTGATCCGCGACCGTTCCCGCGAACACTGCTTCAGCGCGTTCCGCAACAACAACTGGGTCGGCCTCGCGCTATGGGTCGGACTGGTGCTCGCGCTGGCGATCCGCTGACGGGTGTGAATTGTGCTTTCGCTTCCCCTGCGTAGCGGGGGAAGCTGCCCGAAGGGCTGAAGGGGGCGCTTTTTCGCCGCGCGAAAACAGGATCAAGAGCGCCCCCATCCGCCTTCGGCACCTTCCCCCGCTACGCAGGGGAAGGAAAACTTGACTCCGTGCCACTGCCTCAATTCTGGCCGCTGCCGCCATTGATGATGCGTGGATCGTGGCTGATGCGCTTGATCCCGTCAGGCGTAATCACGCCAACCGAGAGTTTGTACTGATAGGTTTGGGCCTTTTCGTTCGCGTTCGTCACCGCGAGGACCATGTGCTGTTTGTTTGTGGCGTGGTCCGGACTCAGCGCGAAGCCGCTGAACGTCGAGCCCTGATAGCGCCCGCGGGTACCGCCTTTTTCGTGCCAGATCCACAGCGTCTCCTTGCCATCCGCAGCGTCGGCGACGAGAAAGCTGATCTCGAATTTTCCCTTCGGCCACTCAACGATGCGCGGGCTCAGGTGGAACAACAGGGTGACTTCGCCCGTACCGGAAGGGAATTCGAGGTCGCCTTCCTTGTTCGTCAGGTAGTTGACCTTGGCGTTGGGATTGGGCGTGAACTTGAAATCGACGCCGGATGTATATGAGTCGCCGCGGGGCGTGGCATGTACGTTGATCTCGAAGACAGACATGACGATCTCCTCAGGGGTGAGTGGTGGGCTTGCGGGTGCTTCAGTCGGCGGGCGGTGTTGGCACTGGCTGCGCGCTCGCGTCCGCGGTGACGCGCAGGTGGACGAATCCCGGCTCGCGGTAGCCGATGCGGTCGAGGCGCGCGAGCAGCGGCGCCGACTCGTCGCGTCGATCGAGCGCAAGCAGCGCGGCGGCGAGAATCGCCTGCGCGGGTGGCGCGGCACCATCGATGCTGGTGGCCAGCGCCGCGACGACGCGCTGCCAGTCGTCGTGCGCCTGGGTCTGGTCACCGAGCGCCGCGTTCTGCTCGCCGGCCATCAACAAGGCCTTCGCGTAGAGGACGCGGGTGCGCAGGTCCAGGCGATGCGAGTCGCGCAGC
The DNA here is from genome assembly GCA_963720445.1 of uncultured Gammaproteobacteria bacterium. Lineage (GTDB taxonomy): Bacteria > Pseudomonadota > Gammaproteobacteria > Xanthomonadales > Rhodanobacteraceae > Dokdonella_A. The sequence continues at coordinate 1,785,276 of CAVRFO010000002.1, read as the reverse complement.
GTGTCCAGGCGCTGGATCACGCCCTGGATCTGGCGCAGCGCACCGAGCGCATCGCCTTCGGCGGCCTTCATGCGTGCCTGCAGCAACAGGCTGCCGCTGAGCCGCGCCTGCCACGCGACCACGGTCGGATCGCGCTTGACCAGTTGCGCGGCGAGCTCGCGCGCGCGTGCAATCGCAGCTCGCGCGGCCGCGACATCGCCCGCGTCGGCCAGCGCCTCGCCCAGATCCGCATACGCCGCGGTGCTGTCGTTCGCGATCGTCGCACTGTCCGGAGTGGCCGTCAGCAGCTCGTCGGCGAGGGCCACCGAACGATGCAGCTGGGACAGCGCCATCGCCATTTCGCCGCGCATCAGCGAGAGGCGCCCGAGTTCGTGTTCGGCGACCAGCAGTGCACTCTTGGCGTCGCGGTTCTTCGGATTTTCGGCGAGGATTTCCTCGCAGATGCCGATTTCGGCCTGGCGCTGCGCGACCGCATCGGCGAAGCGTCCTTGCGCGCTGCGCGCGTCGGCCAGCCACGCATGCGCCTGTGCCAACTCGGCGCGCCGCGCATGATCGTTCGGCGCGCCGCGCGCCAGTGTCTCGGCGACGGCGAGCGCCGGTTCGAACGACGCCGCCGCATCGTCCGCACGGCCCTGATCGAGCAGCAAGGTGCCCAGATTGCTGTCCGCATATTCGACCTCGGCCTGCCAGTCGGCGTTGCCGGCATCGATGCCGACCAGGCGCGTGGCCAGATCCTTGTAGTTCTTGAATGCCGCTTCGGCAGCGGCCGTCTCGCCACGTCGCCACGCGATCAGGCCGACCCAATAGACACTCTGCGCATGATCGAAGATGCGTTTCGGATTGGCGTCGTCGCGCGCGAGCAGTTCGGCGGTGCTCGCGGCGGCCTGCTTGAACACGCCGAGCGCATCGTCGAGACGGCCGCGCTGGTCGTCCACCTCGCCGATCATGTGCAGCGCGCGGGCGCGGCGGGCGAGCGCATCGGCGTCCAGGCTCGCCGGATCCTGCGCCGCGTAGTAGGCAAGCGCCTCCTTGCCGACCGCGTCGAGCGTGCCAAGCTGGCCTTCCGGTTCGAGTTTCTGGCGCAGGTCGCCGAGCATGAACTCGACCAGGCTTTCGGCGTGACCGCGTTGCGCCTCTGCCTCGCGGCGCGAGCTGATCGCGACGACGGTGAATACGGTCAGCACCGCCAGCGCGAGCACGGCCGCGATGGTGATTGCGAGCATGCGCAAGTGGCTGCGGTGCTGGTCGCGCTGGACGAGGCGGTCGTAGCTCACGCCGAGGACGCCGGCGACCAGCTTGAGCCGCGCATGCGACTTGCCATCGCCGCTGCGCCGCGCGTCGGCGGCGATCGGCTCGAACACCGCCGTGCCGTCGAGCTGCGACTCGCACAGGGCCGGCGGGAAACACGCCGCGTCCGCCGGTTCATCGACGATCAGGCAGTAAATACGCTCGGCGCGGCCGAGGCGCTGGAACTGGCGCACTTCCTCGTTGACCCAGCGCGATTGCGCCGCGGCCGGCGAGCACACGACGATCAGGCACCACGATTGCTGCAACGCCTCGGCGACGCTGCGGCCGAGGTCGGTTGCGGTCGGCAGTTCGTCGCGATCGCGGAACACCGGATTGAGGCGCGTCGGAACCGTGCCGGCCGCGATCGGCAAGCCGACCAGCCGCGGCGGGACGCGGTAGCTTTCGAGGGCGCGGTGCAGCCAGCTTCCCCAGGCTTTGTCCCGGTGGCTATAGCTGATGAACGCCCAGTAGCGGAAGCCCGGTTCGGCTTCGCCAGCGGTCATGCGCGCCCCCACGCTGCCGGTTCGGTTCGGCAGGCGGGTTAGGCTAGCACCTAAAGTGTGACCTACGTCACATTTTTGTACGATTTGGACGTTAATCAGCGCTGCGGCGCGCGCGCCAGCGCCCACACGTCGACGCGCGCAACACCAGCGCGGATCAGCACGCGCGCCGCTTCGCGCAGCGTCGCGCCGGTCGTCATCACATCGTCGAGCAGGGCCACGTGCGGGGGCACTGCCGCGCCCGGCGCGAGCGTGAATGCCCCGCGCAGGTTGCGGCGGCGCGCATTCGCGTCGAGGCCGGTTTGCGGCGGGGTCGCCTTGCTGCGCACGAACAGGTCACCGTCCAGCGCGATGCCAAGCGCTTGCGCCAGCGGCCTGGCCAGTTCCAGCGCCTGGTTGTAGCCGCGCTTGCGCAGCCGCGCGCGGTGCAGCGGCACCGGGATCAGCACAGCCGGCAGGGCCGGTGCGTCCATGCGCGCACGGTCGATCAGCAACTCCGACAACACGCGTCCGGCGGCGAGATCGCGACCGAACTTGAAGCGCGTTTCCAGCAGGTCGAGCGGATGGCCGTAACGGAATGGCGCCCACGCGGCCGTGAAGGGCGGCTCGCGCTGCAGGCATTCGCCGCACAGCGGTGCCGGCGTTTGCAGCGGCAATGCGCAACGCGGGCAGCACGGCGTATTCAGCGCGAGATCGGCGGTACAACCGGCGCACAGGTCGCGGCCATCGGCGCCAGGCGCGCCGCAGAGCAGGCAGCGCGGCGGCAGCACGAGGCGCAGCAGGCGATCTGCGGCGCCGTCAACTACGGATACCCCATTCAAGTTGACAGCCCTCCGTGCTCGCCCGAGACTCTCGTCTTCGTGGGAGCGCCGGAAGGCGCGATGCTTTTCTGTCTCGGACGAGCAAGAGCATCGCGCCTTCCGGCGCTCCTACCAACACACGAACTCTATCGAATCGGAACCCCGCATGCCCGCTGCCGCCATCCGCCATGACTGGACCCGCGCCGAGGTCCTCGCCCTGCTCGACCTGCCGTTCGCCGATCTGCTCAGCCAGGCGCATGCGACCCATCGCGAACACCACGACGCGAACGCGGTGCAGGTGTCGACCCTGCTCTCGATCAAGACCGGCGGCTGTCCGGAAGATTGCGCGTACTGCCCGCAGGCCGCGCGTTACGCGACCGGCGTCGAAGCCGAGAAGCTGATGAGCCTCGACGCGGTGCTGGCCAAGGCGCAACAGGCGAAAGCGGCCGGCGCGACGCGCTTCTGCATGGGCGCGGCGTGGCGCTCGCCGAAGGATCGCGACATTCCGAAGGTCGCCGCGATGGTCGGCGCGGTCAAGGCGCTGGGCATGGAAACCTGCGCGACGCTCGGCATGCTCATCGCAGCCGCAGGCCGATGCGCTGAAGAACGCCGGCCTCGACTACTACAACCACAATATCGACACCGCGCCGGAGTTCTACGGCGAGATCATCCACACGCGCGAATACCAGGATCGCCTCGACACGCTGGAGCACGTGCGCGACGCCGGCACTCAAGACCTGCTGCGGCGGCATCGTCGGCATGGGCGAGACGCGCGCGCAGCGCGCCGGCCTGCTGCACACGCTGGCGAACCTGCCGGCGCATCCGCAATCGGTGCCGATCAACCGTCTGGTCCAGGTCGAAGGCACGCCGCTGGCCGGCACCGCGGCGCTCGATCCGTTCGAGTTCGTGCGCACGATCGCCGTCGCGCGGATCCTGATGCCGGCCTCGATGGTGCGCCTGTCCGCGGGCCGCGCCGAGATGAGCGACGAACTGCAGGCGCTGTGCTTCTTCGCCGGCGCGAACTCGATCTTCTACGGCGAGAAGCTGCTGACGACCGGCAATCCGGATACCGAGCGCGACCAGGCGCTGTTCGCGCGGCTCGGGATCCATCCGATGCAGGTCGAGGTCGAGTCGAACACGGTGCATGCGGATATCGTCGAGCCTTGCGTCGCCGAAATCGCGTGAAGCGAAGCGCCCCCTGAAAAGGGAGTCGAATGGCATTCACTCGAAGCGCGTCGTCCCGGCCCTTCGGCAGGCTCGGGATTGACCGGCCTTCCGCCGCGCTGGGACCCAGTGCCGTCGCTACCGGACCAAAGACGCTGGACCCCGGCGTTCGCCGGGACGACGAGTTTGGTTTGGATTTCGATTTTGTGCTCCAAGACGATCCATGAATCCCCGCGCGTTCACTCCACTTCGACAAGCCCAGGGCAGCCCAAATCGCCCCCATCTGCTCGAACGCCTCGCGATCGCGCAGGCAGAGCGCGTGCGCGCATCGCTGGTGCGCCGGCTGCGCACGACCGAAGCGGTCGACGGCGCCTACATCCGGATCGACGGCAAGCGCCTGCTGAATTTCGCGAGCAACGATTACCTCGGCCTCGCCCAGCATCCCGCGCTTGTCGACGCCTTGGTTACCGCCGCCGCGCGCTGGGGCGTCGGCGCATCCGCGGCGCACCTGCTCGGCGGTCATCGCGACGAACATGCGCGGCTTGAGGAAGCGCTCGCGCGCTGGACCGGACGCGAGCGCGCATTGCTGTTCTCGACCGGCTACATGGCGAACCTCGGCGTGCTGTCCGCGCTGCTCGGCGCCGAAGACCTGTGCGTGCAGGACAAGCTCAACCACGCCAGCCTGCTCGATGGCGCGCGGCTCGCCGGCTGCGAGTTGAAGCGCTATCCGCATGCCGATGTCGATGCGGCCCGGCGCCAGCTCGAAACACGACCCGACACTGCAGCACTGCTCGCGAGCGACGGCGTGTTCAGCATGGACGGCGACGTCGCGCCGCTGCGCGAACTTGCGGCGCTCGGTCGCGCACAGGGTGCGCTCCTACTGGTCGATGACGCGCACGGCCTCGGTGTGGTCGGCCCCGAAGGCGCCGGCAGCGTCGCCGAAGCGGGATTGTCGCAAGACGACGTCCCGATCCTGATGGCGACGCTCGGCAAGGCGCTCGGCGTCGCCGGCGCATTCGTCGCCGGCAGCGCGGCGCTGATCGACGGCCTCGTGCAGAACGCGCGCACGTTCGTCTATACGACCGCGCTGCCGCCGGCGCTGGCGGCGGCCACTTGCACGGCAATCGATATCGCACGTTTCGAAGGCTGGCGCCGCGACCGGCTCGCGCGGCTGGTCGCGCATTTGCGTCACGGCGCGGCGCAGCGAGGCATCGTGCTCGGCGCATCGCGCACACCGATCCAGCCGGTGCTGGTTGGCGACAGCGCGGCGGCGCTCGCGGTATCGGCGCGCCTCGAAGACGCGGGCTTTTTCGTGCCGGCGATCCGGCCGCCGACCGTGCCGACTGGTCAGGCGCGGTTACGTGTTGCGTTGTCGGCGCTGCAGGCAGAAAGCGATGTTGAACGTCTGCTCGATGCGCTGGCGCACGCGCTGAAACAAACCCCTTCCTCTTTTTCTTGAAGACAGCGCGAAACGTATGCATATCGATGTGCAAGGAAGCGGCCCTGACCTCGTGCTGATCCACGGCTGGGCGATGCATGGCGGCATCTTCTCGCCGCTGACCGAATTGCTGGCGGCGCACTTTCGCGTGCATGTCGTCGATCTGCCCGGTCACGGGTTCAGTCGCGGCGATGCGCATTTCGATCTCGCCGATTGCGCGCGTTCGCATCGCCGCGGCGACGCCGCGCGCGCTGTGGCTCGGCTGGTCGCTCGGCGGCCTGGTCGCGTTGCGTGCGGCGCTCGACTACCCGGCGAACGTGCGCGGCCTGGTGATGATCGCGTCGAGTCCGCGTTTCGTCAGCGCACCGGACTGGCCGCATGGCGTGGCGGCCGACTGTGTTCGCCGAGTTCGCCAATGAATTGCACCTGCACTACCGGCATGCGGTCGAGCGTTTTCTCGCGCTGGAGACGATGGGCTCCGCGCACGCGCAGACCGAACTTCGCGATCTGAAGAAACGCGTGTTCGAGCGCGGCGAGCCGAACATGGATGCGCTGTGCGACGGCTTGCGTGCGCTCGACACCAGTGATCTGCGCGGCGATCTGAAGCATCTGGCGATGCCGAGCCTGTGGATCGCCGGTCGTCGCGATCGGCTGGTGCCGCCGGCTGCGATGGCGTGGTCCGCGGCGCAGGCGCCGCCGGCCGCGACTGTCGAATTCAACAGCGGACACGCGCCGTTCATCAGCCATGCCGCCGGGATCGCGGCCGCGATCGGCACGTTCGCCGCGGAGTTGCCGGCATGAGCGCAGGCCTCGATCAAGCCCAGATCCGCCGCGCGTTCGGGCGCGCGGCCGCGAGTTACGAAGCGCACGCGGTGCTGCAGACCGAAGTCGCGACGCGCCTGCGCGAGCGCCTCGAAGACAACGAGACGTTCGCGCCGGCGCGCGTGCTCGATGTCGGTTGCGGGCCCGGTCGTGGCACGGCGGCATTGCGCGCGCGCTATCCGGACGCCGAGGTGATCGCGCTCGATCTGGCGTTGCCGATGCTGCAAGGCGCAGCACACGCATTGAAGCTTCTTGTAGGAGCGCCGGAAGGCGCGATCGCTTCTGGCGATCAAGGCATCGCGCCTTCCGGCGCTCCTGCAACGGCAAGTCTCGTGTGCGCCGACGCGCAGGCCCTGCCGCTCGCCGATGCGAGCATCGACCTGGTCTACTCGAACCTGTGCCTGCAATGGTGCGAGGACCCCGGCCTCGCGCTCGACGAATTCCGCGCGCGTGCTGCGACCCGGCGGCATGTTGCTGTTCAGCACGTTCGGCCCGGGCACGCTGCACGAACTGCGCAGCGCGTTTGCGAGCGTCGATGCGGCGCCGCACGTCAGCCGCTTCGTCGACATGCACGACATCGGCGACGCGTTGCTCACGACCGGCTTTCGCGATCCGGTGCTCGAACGCGACGACTTCATCCTGACCTACACGGACGCGCGCACGCTGATGCGCGAGTTGCGCGCGATCGGCGCGACCAACGCCGATGCGAAACGCTGCGCGCTCGTTGACCGGCAAGACGCATCTGCAGCGCGTCATCGCCGCGTACGAAACCTTCCGCCGCGACGGCGTGCTGCCGGCCACCTACGAAGTCGTCTACGCGCATGCCCTCGCGCCTGCGCCCGGACAACCGCGGCGCTCACCGGGCGGCGACATCGCGAGCTTTTCGGTCGAAAGTCTGCGCGGCAGCCGGCGCCGGTGAGGTGATGCCGAAAGCCGAAGCGCCCCCTTCCGCCCTTTGGGCACCTTCCCCCGCTGCGCAAGCGAAGGAAAAGCCAATGCGTCTGCCGTTCCTTCCCCTGCGCAGCGGGGGAAGGTGCCGCAGGCGGAAGGGGGCGCTCTTGCTCCTTCCGCAACGACACCGCAGGTTGCACCCATGAATGCCCCCGCTCGCCGCGCCGCGATCACCGCGGTCGCGCTCGCGCTCGCCTCGGCGCTGTTCTTCACCGCGACGTATGTGCTGAACCGCGCGATGGCGAGCGCGGGCGGGCATTGGGCGTGGTCGGCATCGCTGCGCTATCTGCTGACCTTGCCGATGCTCGCGATCGTGCTGCCGTGGCGCGGAGGTTTCACGCCGATCTGGCGTGCGTTGCGCGCGCATCCGTGGATCTGGCTGGGGTGGAGCGGCATCGGTTTCACGCTGTTCTGCGTGTGCCTGACCTGGGCCGCCGCGTTCGCGCCGGCGTGGCTGGTCGCCGGCACATTCCAGCTGACCGTGATCGCTGGCATGCTGCTCGCGCCACTGCTCTATCGCGATGCGCGCGCGCGTTTGCCGAAGCGTGCGCTCGCGCTCGGCGCGGTGATCGTGCTCGGCATCGCGCTGATGCAGGGCGCGCACTTCCACGGCCATCTGGATCGCGACGCGTGGTTCGCACTGGCGAGCGTCAGCGTCGCCGCGTTCCTGTATCCGCTCGGCAACCGCGCGATCCTGCTGCATCTGGAACACACCGGCGAAACCTTGAATGCAACCCAGCGCGTGTTCGGCATGACCCTCGCCAGCCAGCCGTTCTGGTGGCTCGTCGCTGCGTACGCGGGCCACGCCGCGGGCGCGCCGGCGCCGATGCAGGTGCTGCTCGCGGCCGGCGTCGCGCTGTTCGCGGGCACGATCGCGACGATCCTGTTTTTCCAGGCCACCGCGATGGTCCAGAACGACCCGGCCGCGCTCGGCGCAGTCGAGGCGATGCAGGCCGCAGAGCTGCTGTTCTCGACCGTGCTCGGCATTGCGTTCCTCGGCGAACATATGCCGCGCGGGATCACCGCCGCCGGTGCGCTGCTGGTGATCGCGGGGATCGTCGGACTCGGCGTGCTGGTCGGCCGCACATCGGCCGGCGACGAGCGCGCGACGCAAGCGCTTGCGTGGTGACCGCGGCGCGTGAACGATGCCTACAGCGCGTCCGCGTCGAGCTCGCCGGTGCGGATGCGGACCACCCGGTCGAGCTTCCACACGAAGATCTTGCCGTCGCCGATCTTGCCGGTGTTCGCGGTCTGGCTGATCGCCTCGACGACGCGTTCGACCTGATCGTCGGCGACCGCGACCTCGAGCTTGATCTTGGGCAGGAAGTCGACCACGTATTCGGCGCCGCGATACAGCTCGGTATGGCCTTTCTGGCGCCCGAAACCCTTGACCTCGGTGACCGTGATGCCCTGCACGCCGACCTCGGCGAGTGCCTCGCGGACGTCGTCGAGCTTGAACGGCTTGATGATCGCCATGACCATTTGCACGGGGTTTCTCCTGTTTCTGCGCGCCGGCGCGACTATACCGGATCACTCCGTGTAGGAAGTTTCCTACACGAATTTCCGAATCGGCCCGCTGGCGCGGCGACGGGCGTTGGCTAGACTTGCTGGCAAGGGGAAACGCGTCGACGGAACGATGTTGCACGGAAGCGCCGACCGGTGGTGGCTGCATCGCAGCCGCCACCGGTCGAACCCCAGGGACCGCGAACACGTTGCGCGATGCAAACCGGCGTCAACGCTGTCATCGCAAGGAACCGCCGCGTGTTGCATGATGTCGTGATACAGGCGGGGCGACCCGCATCCGATTTCCTTTCTGGCAAACCGCCGAGGTTGGCGATGATCACCATGCACACCATCGATGAATTGGCGCAGCGGCTCGCCGCGCTGGTTCCCGCGGATCTCAAGCAGGCCCGCGAAGACATGACCGGAACATTCCGCAGCGCGCTGCAATCGGGCTTGCGCGAGCTGGACCTGGTCACCCGCGAGGAGTTCGACGTGCAGCGCTGCGTGTTGCTGCGCACCCGCGAGAAGGTCGAGCAACTGGAACAGCAGATCCTCGCGCTCGAGCACTTCGTCGGCAGCGGCGGCATCCAGCCGAAGCACTAACCCCGCGCATGCGAGGCGCGCAGCACGGATGAGCCTCGCCATTGTCTACAGCCGCGCCCAGGACGGCATCGACGCACCGCTGATCGCGTGCGAGGTGCATCTCTCCGGCGGACTGCCCGGCACCTCGATCGTCGGCTTGCCGGAAACCGCGGTGAAGGAAGCGCGCGACCGCGTGCGCGCCGCGATCCTCAACGCGCAGCTCGATTATCCACAGCGCAAGATCACCGTAAATCTGGCGCCGGCCGACCTGCCCAAGGACGGCGGTCGCTACGATCTGGCGATCGCGCTCGGCATCCTCGCCGCGAACGGCAGCCTGCCGCGCGACGCGCTCGGCGGATCGCGAATTCATCGGCGAACTCGCGCTTTCCGGCGAACTGCGCGGCGTGCGCGGCGTGCTGCCGGCGGTGTTGCACGCGACGCGCGAAGGCCGCCGGGTCATCGTGCCGCGCGGCAACGGCGCCGAAGCCGCGCTGGTCAGCGGTGCCGACGTGCGCGTCGCCGGCTCGCTGCTCGAAGTCTGCGCGCATCTGTGCGGCCGCATCGAACTGCCGGTCGCGCAGGCCATGCCGGAATCGCCATCGATGCCATCCGTGCATGGCCCCGATCTCGCCGAAGTGCGCGGCCAGCAACAGGCGCGGCGCGCGCTCGAGATCGCCGCGGCCGGCGCGCACAATCTTTTGCTGGTCGGTCCGCCCGGCACCGGCAAGACCATGCTCGCCAGCCGCCTGCCCGGCATCCTGCCCGCGCTGGAGGAACACGAGGCGCTGGAGGTGGCCGCGGTGCGTTCGGTCGCCGGGCAGGACAGCGATGTCGCATTGTGGAAAACGCGCGCGTTCCGCTCGCCGCATCACACCGCCTCCGCAGTCGCGCTGGTTGGCGGCGGCTCGTTTCCGCGTCCCGGCGAAGTCTCGCTCGCGCATCACGGCGTGTTGTTCCTCGACGAACTGCCGGAGTTCAACCGGCACGTGCTCGAAGTCCTGCGCGAGCCGCTCGAATCGGGGCGCATCGCGATCTCGCGCGCGGCGCGCCAGGCCGAATTTCCGGCGCGCTTCCAGCTGATCGCGGCGATGAATCCGTGTCCGTGCGGCTATGCCGGCGATCCATCCGGCCGCTGCCGCTGCACGCCGGATGCGATCGCGCGCTACCGCTCGCGGGTATCCGGCCCGCTGCTCGACCGCATCGACCTGAAACTCGAAATGCCACGCGTGGCGCATGCCGAGCTGCGCGCGAGCGCGGCGGGCGAGGACAGCGCGACGGTGCGTGCGCGCGTGATCGATGCACGCACACGTCAGCTTGCGCGTGCCGGCAAGCCGAATGCGTGGCTGGGTAATCGCGAAGTTGAACGCGACTGCGCGCTCGACGCTGGGCTGCATGCGCTGCTCGACCGCGCGGTCGAACGTCTTGGACTGTCGGCGCGCGCGTATCACCGCATATTGCGGGTCGCGCGGACGATTGCGGATCTGGCCGGCAGCGCACGCATCGATGCGGCGCATCTGTCCGAGGCGATTCAGTATCGGAGGTATGAGGGCTGAGGCTTGAGCTTTCCCTTCTCCCATCGGGATCGAAGCCCGCCCTCCGGCGGGCTGAGGGTGGCGCGCATCGCCGGATGAGGGAAAGAACCACCAACACCGACACTGAAACAACCTTCCCTCATCCGCCCTTCGGGCACCTTCTCCCAGAGGGAGAAGGAAAAGCGGCGAGCGCCTTGCGAGCCCCCGGCAAAGCCGGGGCCTCGCTCGTGTGAATTGGGGTTAGGCGCCGAAGCCCTCTGGAATTGTTTTCCCTCGGTCCTCGACCTTCAACTCCCAAGCCGCAGCCCTTCTCCGGCTATCATCAAAGCCGGAGTCCATGATGAACGCGATCCACCACACATACTGGTTGCTTGGCGGCGCGGCGGCGCTGGTGCTGGCTGGCATCGGGTCGAGTCTGATCGCGCGGCGGTTCGGTGCGCCGTTGCTGCTGGTGTTTCTCGGGCTCGGCATGTTTGCAGGCGTCGATGGTCTCGGCGGGATCCGCTTCGACGACTACACGACGACGTACCAGATCGGTTCGCTCGCACTCGCGATCATCCTGTTCGATGGCGGTTTGCGTACGCGGCGCGAGAGTTTTCGCGGTGTGCTTGCGCCGACGATGCTGCTGGCGACGGTCGGCGTCGTCATCACTGCGGTGCTGACCGGTTTTGTCGCGAGCTGGCTGTTCGACCTCGGCGGCATCGAAGGTTTGCTGCTCGGCGCAGTGGTCGCCTCGACCGATGCCGCCGCGGTGTTCTTCCTGCTGCGCGCCGGCGGTCTGCAGTTGCGCTCGCGGGTCGGCTCGACGCTGGAGATCGAATCGAGCGCGAACGATCCGGTCGCGGTGCTGCTGACCACGCTGCTCGCCGAATATCTGGCCACGCCGCAGGGCATCGCGCCGACGCAGTTCGCTGTTGAACTCGTGTCGCAGTTCGGCATTGGCGCGCTCGGCGGAATGCTCGGCGGTTTCGCGATCGCGACTGCATTGCGCAAGATGTCGCTGTCGGGCGGACTCGCCGCGCTGTTCCTCGTCGCCGGCGCGTTGTTCACGTTCGGCGTGACCGGCGCGTTGCACGGCAGTGCTTTCCTGGCCGTCTATGTGGCCGGCGTGATCGTCGGCAACCGCAACGTGCCGGGGTTCTCGAACCTGCTGTCGGTGCTCGATGCCGGCACCTGGTTGTGCCAGATCGTGATGTTCCTGGTGCTGGGACTTCTGGCCGCGCCGCATCAGATCGTCAAGGTGCTGTGGCCCGCGCTCGGCCTCGCCGCGTTCCTGATGCTGGTCGGGCGGCCGCTCGCGGTGGCCGCGTGCCTGGCGCCGTTCCGCTACGGCAAACGCGAAACCGGCTTCATCGCCTGGGTCGGCCTGCGCGGCGCGGTCGGCATCTTCCTCGCCTCGATCCCGATGCTGATGGGCCTGCCGCATGCGGCGCTGATCTTCAATGTCGCGTTCATCGTCGTGCTCGCGTCCTTGCTGGTGCAGGGCTGGACGCTCGGCCTCGCCGCGCGCCTGCTCGATGTCGCGTTGCCGCGTCGCGACCGCGCGGTGCGCCGCGTCGAACTCGACCTGCCCGGTTCGCTGGAACGCGAGCTGGTCGGCTACTCGGTTGCGCAGGATGCGTCGGTGCTCGGCGGCGCCGCGGTGCCGGCCTGGGCGCAATTGACGATGATCGTGCGCGGCGGCGTGATCCTGATGCCGGAGCCCGGCACCACGCTGACGGTCGGCGATTACGCGTACCTGCTCGCGCCGCCGGGCCGCGTGTACCGGCTCGACTGGCTGTTCGCACCGCCCGACGAGGCGCGCGAAGCCGAGCGCGAGATGTTCGGCGAGTTCAGCTTCGACGCAAACGTGCGCCTCGCCGACGTGGCCGGGTTCTACACGCTGCCGATCCGCGCGAAGGACGCGCCGCTGACCCTGGCCGAACACTTCGCGCGCACGTTCGAGCACACCGTCGAGGTCGGCGACCGCGTGCGCCTCGGCCCGATCACGCTGATCGCGCGCGAGCTTTCAGACGACGGCGTCGCGCGGGTCGGTTTGAAACTGCAGGGCATCGGTGCGCTGGCCGGACGCGCGCGATTCGGCAACGCGATCGCGAAACTATTGCGGCGCAATTGAGCGCGACCTTTTTGCGGGAGCGCCGGAAGGCGCGATGCTTCTCCGCGATCGGAACGAAAAACATCGCGCCCCCCGGCGCTCCCACCACAACGCGCGCCTGTAGGAGCGCTGCAAGCGCGACCGCTGTCGCGATGGGATTGGCCTTGTCGCGGCTGCGCCGTCATCTACCCTCGTCAGACGCGCTGCCCGTCCTGATTCCACACGACGCCGCGCGGATCGAATTCGGATTCGGTCATCGCGCCGGCGCGGTAGCCGAAACCACCGATCGCGATCACGCCTTCGAGCATCGGGTCGAGGCCGAACTCGCTTTCGATGTCGACCTCGTTGACCGCCGCGGTGATGAACGCCGCCAACCCGATCTCGCACGCGGCGAGATACAGCATCTGCGACAAGTGGCCGACATCGAGGATCACCGCGCGGTAGATCTTGGCGTGGTTCTGGTACTTCCAGAGCGTGCGCCGGAAGCGGCTCGCATAGACGATCATCACATGCGCGTCCATGAAATGACGCTGGCCGGCGGTCAGGTGCAGCGCCAGCGCGCGCGCCGCACCCGCGTCGAGCATCCGGATCGGTTCCAGCGCGTGATCGACCGGATGATAGTGATACAGCCCCGGTGCCACGCCTTCGACACGCTGGATCAGCAGATACGCCTCGGTCGGATGCAGGCCGCCGCCGGACGGGCAGGCGCGCTTCATCACCTCGATGCCGGGTTCGTCACTGATCGCGCGCGCGCCGAACGTGCGATACAGGATCGTCGCGAAGTCCTGCGCCGCGATCGGTCTGGACGCATCGAAGTTGCGGCAGGTCACGCGCGTCGTGATCAGGTCCTCCAGCGCGCTGCCTGCAGCCGGCGCGAGCGGGATGCGTTCCGCGGCCGCGACGCGTTCGCGCACCAGCGGTTGCGGCGGCCCGAGGCGATCGAGGAATTTGCGGTCGGTCTCGTTGGCGAAGCGTCGCTCGGCTTCCGTCGAGTCGATGCCGCGCCAGCGCGTGTGCCGATGCAGCACCGCGGACGGGCCGCGCCAGTTGCCCGCGCGCACGGTTTCATCGTGTTCGCGCAACGCCGCGTGCGCAGGCGCATCGGAAACCAACAAGCCGCGTTCCAATAGCGCGTCCACGATCGTCGCATCGTGCCCCGCAATGAGTTCGTCGCGCGGGGTCCAGCTTTCCGGCGAGACGTCGCCGAGCACAGCGATCTCGGCGGGATTCAACACGCATTCGTCGTCGCAATGCGCTGCCAGCGCAATCCATTCGCGCACCTTCGCCAGCCCAGTGCCGCCTGCAAACAGGCGCGCGAGGTCGAAGTCGAGGCGTTCGCGCGGTTCGATAAGGACATGGGCGCAGCGGCGTATTTGCATTCGGTCTTCCTCGCTCTACAGACACTCAGAAGTGTACAGTCGGCGACTTCCGCGGCATCCGGTCGCGGAACCGCGCAAGCGGCCTGGCATATCAAAGGGGGTAGGAGCCATGCAGAACGGAAAATTGACGCGTGACGAGATGATCGCGCTGCTGCGCAAGCTGTCCAGTGACGACGCATTCCGCGCGGCGTTCGAGAAAGACTCGGCGGCGGCGCTGAAACAGATCGGAGTCAGCAACAGCGAGCTTGCCTCGCTACCACCCATCGAGAGCACGACCGAGCCGCTGCCGCCGAAGGAGCAATTCCAGCAGGCGCTGAACGAGGTTCTGAAAGCGGGTGTATCCGACCATCTTTGCCAGATCTGGCCGATGCTCAAACTGACCTATGGCGACGCGGGCGGCGCGAGTCGTTCCTGAAGCGCGTTGACGCGGGCGATCACAGCCGGCGGTTGCCCGGCTGCGATCCAGTCTTTTTTGAACAAGGCAAAATCGCGGCGCGCGCTTTCGCTGTCACCGAGTTTCAGTGAAAGCTCCGCCGCGCTCAACCAGGCCAGATTCGACTGCACCACGTTGAACGGCAGCAGCGTCTTGTCGAGGTTGTATTCGGCATAGGCGCGGCCACGATGCGTGCCCAGCCACTGCGCCTGTTCCAGCGCCTGCTTGTCGTTTCCTTCGCGGGTGTACGCATCCATCAGAACGACATGCACGATGCACAGCTCGCTGCCATCGAGCAGCGGTTGCAGCAACGCGCGCGCGCCGGCCGCATCACCTTTGGTCAAGCTGATCTCGGCTTTTGCGACCGCGCCCAACGTCGCCAATAGCGGCGAATCGGCGAGCGTCATGCGCTTGCCGATGTCGGCGACCGCAGCTTCCGCCGGCGCAATCGTGCCGGCGCGTGCGGCGAGATAGCTGAGCAAAAGGATGTGTCCAGCAGGGGTCCTCGCCTGTACCACATCATCCGATTTGAACATCGCGCGCGCAGCGGCGAGCGCCGCGTTGACGCGGCCCGCGTTGTCGCTGGAATGCGCGCCAAATACGCTGAGGTCCACACCGATCAATGCACTGCGGAACGCCGCGTTGTCACCCTCGATGCTGCGCGCGCGCTCCATGGCGGCGAAGCCGCCGGGCCAATCGCCCCGCGCGAGCGGAATCGTGATCCGCAACAACTCGTTGATCGTTCCCGATGCGAGGTTCGCATCGAACCTGACCGGAACGGTCGGTAGCAGCTTCTCGGCGGCAGCGTAGTCGCGTTCTGCGACCAACGTCGCCGCGTGGTACCACTTGAATTGCACGCCGCTCGCTTCGGCAGCGTTGAAGTTCGCGAGCGCTTCCTTGTAGTGCTCTGCGCCGAGACTGAGGATGCCGAGCAGATTTTCACTGGGTCCCCGGTTTGGATTCTGCGAAGCGGCGGATGTCCGCGCATTGGCAAACACGTCGCTGTCGTATCGATTGCCGATGAACCATGCGGCAAAGGCATATGAGCCGGTCCCGGCCGAAAAATCGGGATAGGCGTTGGCGAGAATCTTCCACTTCTCCAGCGATGCTCGCGGCGACTGGATCGATGCGAGCTGCGCCTGCGCCAGCAGCGTGTCGCGAGCGGTCAGCCTATCGGATTGCGCCAGCGCGAGTTCTAATTCCTTGCGCGCATCCGCGTCGCGGCCCATGTTGTTCATTATCCGGCCGAGCTGGATGTGCACGGTTGCAAAGTCGGGATCGAGTCTCAGCGCCTCGTTAAAAAATGTGATGGCATCGGCGAACTTGCCTTTCCCCTGTTGCGCCAGACCCAGCGAATACACCCGCAACGCATCCAGATTCTTCGTCGCGACCTGCGCCAACGGCTGCGAACTCTCGCCGACGGTCGCGAGCGCTTCGCCGAGGCTCTCGCGCAGCTTCTGGTTGACGGTGTCGATCGAGGGCAGCACCGACTGCGCGCCGTTGCCATCGACCGATTCGGACCAGACTGTGGTTTGCGTGCGCGGGTCGACGACTTCGGCGGTGATGCGCACGCGGCCGCCGATTTCGGCGATGGTGGGCAGGATCAACGCGCGCGCGCCGTCGCGGATCGCGACTTCGGAACCGACACCGCGATCGACCTCGGTTTTCTCCGGATCGCGCTGCATGAGTTTCACGGTTTGGCGCACTTTCAGGTCGGACATCACGTTGACGTAGCGCGATTGTTCTAGCGCGATGCGGAACGCGGTTTCCAGCGAATCATCGAACGTGGTCTGGCCGGTCAGGTTCTTGAGATCGCCGACCACGACCCAGTCGCGGTTCGCGAATGCGATCGCCGGTGCCTGACGGGTCAGATAGAAAGCAGGAATCGCGATCGCCAAAACGAGTGCGACGAGTTCCAGACCGACCAGCATCGGCCTGCGCCAGATCGGCATTTCGCGGTGCGCCTTGCCCGACCACGGCGGCGGCTTCAAAGGCGCGAAGCCTTCTTCGCCGACTTCGAATACCGGGACCAGATCCGGCACGCCCTTGAAGCGGTAGCGGCCGTGGGTGCGCCAGCGCACGCGTTCGAGTTTTTCGCCGAGTTCGCCTTGCGCGCGGTGCGCGATTTCGTAGGCGGAACCCGACAACAGGATCTGGCCCGGCAGCGCGAGGTTCATCAGGCGCGCGGTGACCGGTTTGGCCAGGCCTTCGACTTCGGTCTGCTTGGCGCCGCGCTGGACGTCGGCGGCGACGTTGTCCCAGACCACGACATCGCCGATGTGGATGCCGATGCGCGCGCCGAGCGGCGCGTTTTCCTGCGCGCCGAGCGCGGCGAGATCACGCTGGTAGTCGAGCGCGAACGCGACGGCCTGGATCGGCCGCTCGAACAGCAACAGGAAGCCGTCGGTCTTGTCGATTTCCTGGCCGCCATGCTGCTGCATCAACGCACGCGCGAGCCGATCGTGTTTGCGGAACAGGTCGGCCGCGTGGCGATCGCCGAGACGCTCGACCAGCGCCGTCGAATCGACGAGGTCGCAGAGCACCAGCGTACGCAACACGGAGGTCGCGTTGGTCGCGCTGCTCTCGATGGCGGATGGAACGGCTGCGTTCAAGCCCGGCGGACTCCCCCTGTAACCGGGGCATTCTGCACCGGGAATGGCGCAGTTGCCAGTTTGTGAAGTTTGTGGCTTTCCCTTCTCCCTCCGGGAGAAGGTGCCCGAAGGGCGGATGAGGGAAGGGCATTCACCCAACTAGTCTTTCGCTGATTTCGACGGCTTTCCCTCATCCGCCTGTCGGCACCTTCTCCCGAAGGGAGAAGGATTGCTTCGCCATGGCACTACGCTCGTGGCCGAGATACCGCGCAAATCAGCCCGCCGGCCACACCGCATTCAGCGGATCAAACTCGATCTCGTTACGCTCAACCCCGCGATGCCCGAAGCCATTGACCGAGATCACGCCCTGCTGCATCGGGTCGAGGCCGAACGCGTCCTCGATGTCGCCTTCGTTGATTGCGGCGGTGATGAACGCGGCGAGCCCAAGTTCGGTCGCGGCCAGATACACGGTTTGCGACAGGTGGCCGGCGTCGAGGATCGTCGCGCGGTACGCCTTGGCGTGGTTGCGGTACTTCCAAAAATTGCGTTCGAAGCGGCTGGCCATGATCAGTTGCAGCGGCGCGTCGGTGAAATACGCCTGGCCGGCGACGAAGCGGCGCGCGTGGGTCCGCGCCTCGCTTGGGGTCAGCTCGCGCAGCGGTTCCAGCGCGTGCGCAACCGGATGATAGTGATACAGGCCCGGCGCCAGACCCTCGACGCGCTGCACGAGCAGATACGCTTCGGTCGGATGCAGGCCGCCGGCCGAGGGCACGCCTTTCTTCAGCACCGCAACGCCGGTGACTTCGACTTCGGTGCGCGCGCCGAACGCGCGATACAGCACAGCACCGACCTCGGCCATTGTGAGTGCGCGCGCGGTGTCGAAATTGCGGCAGGTCACGCGGCGGTCGAGCAGCGCGTCCAGCGCGGACGGCTCGGCCGGCGGCAATGCGATCTGGCGTTCGGCGGCGACGCAAGCAATCGCGGGCGGCGGCGGGGTGCCCAGATGATCGAGCACCGCGCCGCCGCTGATCTCGGCGAGGCGTTCGGCTTCGATCTCGGTATCGACGCCGCGCCAGCGCGAATGGCGATGCGCGACCGCCGACAGCGCGCGCCAATGCTGCGTGCGCCCAGCTTGGTCCTGCGCCGTGTGCGCGCTGGCGTCGTCGGCGACCAGCAGACCCTTCGCGATCAGGCCATCGACGATTGCCGGCGGATGCGCTCGCGCGAGGTCCGCGTGATCGACCCAGTCGGACGGCGACACCGCGCCGAGCAGCGCGACCTCGGCCGCGTCCAGAGATTGCTCCTTGTCCAGATGCGGCGCGAGCGCGAACCATTCGAGCGTCGAAGCCAACTTCGGCGTCGCGCCGAGCAGGAGCTCAAGATCGATTTCCTTGCGCTCGCGCGGTTCGATCAGCACGGTTTGGCAGCGGCGAAGGCGCATGGATGGCTCCGGAAAATCGAGCGAGCCTAGCATGCAGCGACCTGGCCGCAGTCCCCCGGCGAAACGCCACTTACCCTTTCCCGGCGCCTACCCGGGCCGCCGGTCGCGGCGATACACTGCCGGCTCCAACCACGGGGGGACACGAGCATGACCGATACGAATCTGACCCAGGATCAGGGGCGCGCGCTGCTGGAGAAGCTCGCACGCGACGACAGTTTCCGTGAATTGTTCGAGACCGCGCCAGCGCGGGCGCTGCATGTGCTGGGTCTCGATGCGGAGACGATCATCCGGCTACCGCCGGCTTGCCTGTGCACCAAGCAACTCGCGCCGAAGGAGCATTACGCGGATCTGCTTGGAAGCTGTGCGGACGACGCGATAGGTTCCGCAATACAGATGATCGTTCCACAAATCGGCTTCAAGGCGCGCTAGGTTTCGCAGTCAACGCGGCATCCAGCGCATGCAGGCGTGATTGCAGGAACGACAGCTGATCTGCGTGAGGCCACACCTTGCGCAGCTCAGCGAGTTCGCTGCGCTCTGCGTCGAGCTTGCCAAGCTTCGCTGAAAATTCCGCTGCATCCAGCAAAACAAGATCCGACAGTGCGACGTTGAACGGCTGCAGCATGGTTTGCCCGAACTGCTCGATGTAGGCGCGGCCACGATGGTGTGCAAGCCATTGCGCCTCGGCGAGCGCACTCGCGTAATCACCCTGTGCCGCATACGCGTCCATCAGCACGCGATGGCTGAAATAATACTCGCTGCCGTCGATGTGCGGCTTCAGCAGCGCGATCGCCTGCTGGGGTTTGCCACTCGATCGCGCGAGTTCCGCTTCGACGACCGTCAGCAGGTTCGACAGATACGGATAGTCTCCGCTGCGGCTGATCGGTGCGACATTGGAGAGCGCCAATTTCGACAAATCTGTGGCGCCCGCATGCGCAGCCAGATAGGCCACGAACAGGATGCCGAATTGTGTGTCTGGCGTATCGCGCGTCTTTGCGGCCGTCAGCGTTTGCAGATAGTCCGCGAGTGCAGGTTTCACTTCTCCACTCGGCTCGGTCAGCGCGCGCATCCCGAGTTCGATCAGCGTGTACTCTGCGTGCAACGTGCTTTTCAACGCGACGGAGTCCTCGCGCGCCCGGGCGACCGCCGTTCGCGCGTCTTCCCAATTGCCTTTATCGAGCGCGAACAGAATGCGTGGATACCAGTCTTGCATGTCGACGGTAGCGATGCCGATTGTCTTGCCAGCAGCCAATATCCGCTCGGCCTGGCCGAACTGACGTTGGGCCGCATACAAGTACGCGTGATAAGCGCCCGCCGTCGCAAATCCATGCGCTGCAGATGATTCAAAGCGCCGCTGCGCGTCCGCATAGCGCTCAGTACCGATATACAAAGTCGCAAGCAGGTAATCGCCCGTCCCGCGATGTGGATTGGTCTCCACTGCATTCTGTTCTGCCGCGGCGATCGCGGTGTCGAAATGATTCGCGGCTTGGTACGAAAAAAAGGCCAGCCCGCCACTGCCCAGCGTGAAGTCCGGATAAAGTTTCGCGAGCAATTGCCACTTCTCCAGCGCCGTGCGCGGATTCTCGAAACTCGCGAGCCACGCCTGTGCATATAAGGCATCGCGCGCAGGGAGTCGATCGCTTTGACCTGCCGCCTTGCGAAACTCGACGATTGCTTCCGCGATGTCACCTGCGCTGGGGACAGCTAACGCATTACCCAAATCCAGTCGCGCGAGCGCAAAATCCGGATCAAGCTGAACCGCCTGACGAAACAGTGCAATGGCCTGCTTGTAATCGCCCTTGGAATACGCCGACACACCCAGCGAATACGCCCGCAGCGCATCCAGATTCTTCGTCGCGACCTTCTCCAACGGCTTCGACTCGCTGGACACCGTCGCCAGCGCCTCGCCCAGTTGCACGCGCAACTTCTGGTTGACCTGGTCCAGCGCTGGCAGCACCGAATCGGCGCCGACGCCGTCTGCGGATTCCGACCAGACCGTGGTCTGGGTCTTCGGGTCGATCACTTCGGCGGTCACGCGCACGCGGCCGCCGATCTCGGCGACGGTCGGCAGGATCAATGCACGCGCGCCGTCGCGGATCGCGATCTCGGAGCCGACCGCACGGTCGATCGTGGTCTTGTCCGGGTCCTTCTGCATCAGCGCGAGGGTCTGGCGCGTCTTCAGGTACGGCATCACGTTGACGTAGCGCGACTGTTCGAGGCCGATGCGGAACGCGGTGTCGACCGAGTCGTTGAACGCGGCGTCGCTGGTCAGGTTCTTGAGATCGCCGACGACGACCCAGTCGCGGTTCGCGAATGCGATCGCAGGTTCGGTGCGGGTCAGATAGAAAACCGGTATCGCGATCGCGAGCACCAGTGCGGCGAGTTCGAGGCCGAGCAGCATCGGGCGGCGCCAGATCGGCGTCTCGCGATGCGCCTTGCCCGACCACGGCGGCGGTTTCAGCGGCGCGAAACCTTCCTCGCCGACTTCGAACACCGGGATCAGATCCGGTATGCCCTTGAACCGGTAGCGACCGTGGGTGCGCCAGCGCACGCGTTCGAGCTTGTCGCCGAGTTCGCCTTGCGCACGGTGCGCGATTTCGTAGGTCGAGCCGGACAGCAGGATCTGGCCCGGCAGCGCGAGGTTCATCAGGCGCGCAGTGAGCGGTTTGGCCAGGCCTTCGACTTCGGTCTGCTTGGCGCCGCGCTGGACGTCGGCGGCGACGTTGTCCCAGACCACGACATCGCCGATGTGGATACCGATGCGCGCGCCGAGCGATGTGTTTTCCTGCGCACCGAGCGCGGCGAGGTCACGCTGGTAGGCGAGCGCGAACGCGACGGCCTGGATCGGCCGCTCGAACAACAGCAGGAAGCCGTCGGTCTTGTCGATCTCGCGGCCATCGTGCTGCTGCATCAGCGCACGCGCGAGGCGATCGTGTTTGCGGAACAGGTCGGCCGCGTGGCGGTCGCCGAGGCGTTCGACCAACGCGGTCGAATCGACGAGATCGCAGAGCACCAGCGTGCGCAACATGGAGGTCGCGGTGTTCGCGCCGGCTTCGATGACGGGTGAAACGTCTGCGTTCACGCCCAGTGGACTCCCCTGTAACCCAAGCATTCTGCACCGGGAAGGGCGGGGTTGCCAGTTTGGGGGGGGTTGTGGCGGAGGCGGCGCGGGTTTTGATTTGCGCTCTTTCTCGGCCACGACCGAAATAATCCGTTCGCCCTGAGCGTAGCGCAGCGAAGTCGAAGGGCTCAGGGCGTTCGGCTATAAGCGAGCGTCTTTTTCGTGGCTGAGATAGGACCCGTAGGTTGGGGTGAGCACAGTGAACCCCAACATCACACGCGCGTCGACGTTGGGCATCGCTTCGCTCAGCCCAACCTACAAGGGCGCTTTCGCGCGGCGCTTCAGCCCGCCGGCCACACCGCATTGAGCGGATCGAATTCGACCTCGTTGCGATGCGCACCGCGAATACCAAAACCACACGCAGCGATCACGCCTTCTTCCATCGGATCGAGGTCGAACGCGTGTTCGATATCCAGTTCGTTCACGCCAGCGGTGATGAATGCGCCGAGACCGAGTTCGGTTGCGGCCAGATACAAGATCTGCGAGAGGTGGCCCGCGTCGAGGATCACCGAGCGGTACGCCTTGGCGTGGTTGCGGTATTTCCAGAAATTGCGGCGGAAGCGGCCGGCGAGCGCGATCACCGCATGCGCCTCGGCAAAATAGGTTTGGCCGCCGAGCGCGCGCAGCGCGAGCGCGGCGGCGTCCGGTTCGCTGAGCGCGGTCAGCGCTTCCAGCGCATGCGCGACCGGGTGGTAGTGATACAGACCCGGCGCAATGCCCTCGACCTGGCGCACCAGCACATACGCGCCGATCGGATGCAGGCCGCCGGCGGACGGTGCGCTCTTCTTCAGCAGTTTCACACCGGGCGCATAGTCGTCCACCGCACGCGCGCCGAACGCACGAAACAGCACCGCGCCGAAGCTGGCCGCGTCGAGCGCGCGCGAGGTGTCGTAGTTGCGGCAGGTGACGCGGCGCGTGCAGAGGTCGTCGAGCGGCGTCGCCGGCGGTCGGCGCAGTGGCACCTGCGCTGAGGCAGAGCCGTGTTCAAGCACCGGCGGCGGACACGGGCCGAGGCGTTCGACGAAGCTCTGCTCGGTCTCTTCGGCGAAGAACTGCTGCGCCTCGACCGTATTGACGTCGTGCCAGCGCGAGAAGCGGTGCGCGACCGCGTCGAGCGCGCGCCAGTGCATCGCACGCAGCGCGTCGTCGCGACGGTTCGGCGCGGTGTCGGCGTGCTCGCGAAGCAACAGGCCGCTGGCGAGCAGGCCGTCCAGCGTTTCGCGCGGATGGTTTCGCAGCAGCGCATCGAATTCGCTCCAGCTCAGCGGCGACACCGCGCCGAGCACCGCGATCTGGTCGAGGTCGAGCACCAGCTGGGTATCGAGGTGCGGCGCCAGCGCCACCCATTCGATGACCGAATCGACGCCGGTGCCGCCGCTGGCCAGCGCCGCGAGATTGAAGTCGAGCCGTTCCTTCGGCGTGGTGAACAGGATCGCGCAGCGGCGCAGGCGCATCGGCTTCTTCCGTCAGAGATTTCAGTTAGCCTAGACGGCGGCGTCGCGTTGACGCAACGCCAACCAAACTTATCCAACGGGGGGAACCGATGGCCAGTCCGACTGTATCCAAGCAACAAATGCTCAAGCTGCTCGACAAGCTGTCGAGCGATGACGGGTTTCGCGGCCGCTTCGAGAAGGATCCGAAATCCGCGCTGGTCGAGGCCGGCATTCCGGCGGCGCATGTTGCGACGTTCCCGGCGGATCACATCGCGCCGCGGGTGCTTCCGGACAAGAACCATTTCAGGGCCGAACGCGATCGCGTTGCGAACGACATGGCTGAGGAATGCATGTGTATGGTGTCGCCGGGTCCGCAGCTGGGAGCAGGGCGGAAGCAATAGCTGCGCCCCACGACGCTTGCGAATGTTGGGAGACGACGTCCCGAGCCGCAACGACCGTTACAGCGCCGCCGCCACCGCCTTGGCGCGGGTAGCAAGTGCCGCCGGCAACTCGGCCGGCGGCCACACCTGTCGGAACTGATCGAGTGCCTTGCGCGCGTCGTCCTTGCGACTTAGCGCGAGCGAAAGTTCGGCCGCGCGCAACAACGCGATATCCGATTGCGCAACGTTGAACGCGGTCAGGAACTGGTGCGCTCCGTATTCGGCATAGGCGCGACCACGATGTCCCGTGAGCCAGCGCGCTTCAGCCAGCGCAGCCGCATTGTCACTATTCGCGGCGTAGGCCTCCATCAACACGACATGTGCGAGATACAGCTCGCTGCCGTCGAGCTGGGCCTTCAATTTCGCCGGCGTATCGCCAAGATGGCCCGAAGCGCGCGCAATCTCGACATCGGCGATCATTGCGAGGTGCGCCAGCATCGGATGGTCGAGGTTGCGCGCCTCAGCCCCCGCGGCAGCCAGCGCCGTCTTGGCTAGTTCCACATCACCGTACCGCGCAGCGAGATAGGCGACGAACACGATATGGAAGCGTGCCTGCGTGCGGTCGAGCGCGTTGCCGGCGGCAGCCAGTGCCGCCTTTTCCGCATCCAGATCGTCAGCCAACGCGCGAGCGTCCGACGTGCCGGCGAGCACCTTCAAGCCCTGCTCCATCCCCTCAAACCAGCGTTCCGCTGCGGGATCGACTGTCACCGCATCGCGCTTGGCCGCAGCCAGTGCGATCCACGCCTGCTGCCAGTGGCCCTGATCGAGCGCAAACGCGATACGCGGCACATGCGCGTCGATATCGTCAGCCGCTCGTCCGGACAACTTGTTGCGCGCCAGTGTCGCTGCAGCATGCCCGAATTGCCGCTGACTGGCCTGCGCGCTGGCCGCGTATTCGGTACGACCAAACCCACCTGACGCCGCTAAAGAGAATGCTTGTGCTGCTTCGGTGTGTCGCTCCTCGGCGAGATAGAGGATGCCGAGAAGGTAATCACTGATGCCGCGAAATGAATTGCGATCAGAGCCAGACTTCGTAGCTGATGCAATCGCGATGTTGTACTGATTGAGCTGCCAGGCGAGAAATGCATTGCGGCCCGATGCAGGGAAAAAATCTGGATATAGGTTCGCCAGCAAATTCCATTTCTCCAGCCCGGCGCGGGGTGACTCGAACTCCGCGAGTTCGGCATCGACATACAGCGCGTCGCGCGGCGAAAGCCTATCGTGCAGCAGGGCTGCTTTGTCGATCGCCGCCTTGAACTCGGCATATTCATTCGCGTTGCTGTGAATCTGGCCGATCCACATATAGGCCAGTGCAAAGTCCGGATCGAGCTTGATCGCTTGCTGGAAGAACGGCAGTGCGTCCTTCATTCTTCCCGTGCCGTAGGCTTCCCGGCCAAGCGAATACGCGCGCAATGCGTCGAGGTTCTTCGTCGCTACTTTCTCCAGCGGCTTCGACTCCCTCGACACCGTCGCCAACGCCTCGCCCAGCTTCACGCGCAGTTTCTGGTTGACCTGGTCCAGCGACGGCAGCACCGAGTTCGCACCCGCGCCATCCGCCGATTCCGACCACACTGTGGTTTGCGTGTTCGGGTCGATCACCTCGGCGGTCACGCGCACGCGGCCGCCGATTTCGGCGATCGTCGGCAGGATCAGCGCGCGCGCGCCGTCGCGGAGCGCGACTTCGGCGCCGATCACGCGGTCGATCGTGGTCTTGTCCGGGTCCCGCTGCATCAGCTTGACGGTTTCGCGCGTCTTCAAGTCCGACAGCACATTGACGTAGCGCGATTGTTCGAGGCCGATGCGGAATGCGGTGTCGATCGAGTTGTCGAACGTCGCGTCGCCGGTCAGGTTCTTGAGGTCGCCGACGACGACCCAGTCGCGGTTCGCGAACGCGATCGCGGGCGCGGGGCGCAGCAGGTACCAGGCCGGCACCGCGACCATCGCGAGCAGCAACGCGATTTCGATGCCGAGCGTCGCCGGGCGGCGCCAGAACGGCACTTCGCGGTGCGCCTTGCCGGACCACGGCGGCGCCTTGAGCGGCGCAAAGCCTTCTTCGCCGACCTCGAACACCGGGGTCGGATCGGGAATGCCCTTGAAGCGGTAACGGCCGTGGCTGCGCCAGCGCACGCTGGTCAGTTGAGACCCGAGTTCGCCCTGCGCACGATGCGCGAGCGAATAGGCGACGCCGGAGAGCAGGATCTGCTTCGGCAGCGCGAGCTGCATCAGGCGCGCGGTGACCGGTTTGACCAGGCCTTCGACCTCGACGCGCTTGGCGCCCTTGGCGATGTCGTCGGCCGAGTTGTCGAAGGTGAGCACGTCGCCGACGTGGATGCCGACGCGCGCGGCGATCACGCTGGCTTCGTCGGCGGAGAGTTTTTTCAGGCCGCGCTGGTAGGCCAGCGCGAACGCGACCGCCTGCACCGGGCGGTCGAACATGAGCAGGAAGCCGTCGGTCTTGTCGATCTCCTGGCCGGCGTGCGTGTGCAGCAGGGCGCGCGCCATGCGGTCGTGCTTGCGGAACAGTTCCGCGGCGCGCTGGTCGCCGAGGCGCTCGACCAGCGCGGTGGAATCGACCAGGTCACAGAGCACGAGCGTGCGCAGCAGCGGCTGGGCAGACGCTTGCGGATAGTCCGGTGCTGGTTGAACCAGTGCATTCATGTCGCGAACGCTCATCGTTGCGCCTGACGGCGCCAAGGGTTTCCCGTTCGATTCGGGAAAGCGCGCCGGGAAAGGCGGGGCGCTGGCCCGTCCTGGTGGTGCTGCTGCCCTGACCCCCTTTGGCTTGGGCAGCGATGGCTGGTTTCAGGTCGTCGAGAAGGACTTCGACAACCGGTCCGTGGGCGATACCTTACACGCGTCCGGCCGGGTCGCACTGGAGGCGACGATGCCGAAGCCGTCGCCGCCGCGGCCCTTGACCTCGTACAGCGCGGTATCGGCGTCGCTGTACCAGACCGCCCAGTCGATGCCGTCCGGGCAGATCGCGCCGCCGATGCTGACGCTGACGCTGAGGCTTTCCGTGTTCTTGCAGGCGGGGAACCGCAGCGACTGCACCGCACTGATGATCTGGGTGGCGCGCGCGCGCAATTCCTCTTCGCCGGTGACCTGCATCAGCAGCGCGAATTCGTCGCCGCCGAGGCGGCACGGCAGGTCGGTGGACGAGGCCGCGTCCTGCGCTTCCTCGGCGATCGCGCGCAGCACCTGGTCGCCGACCAGATGGCCGCAGCGGTCGTTGATCTGCTTGAAACGGTCGAGATCGATCAGGAGCAGGCCGAGCACGGTGCCGGGCAGGCGCAGCTCGGGCAGGCGTTCGAGGTACATGTAGAGGCCGCGCCGGTTGCACAGGCCGGTGAGTTCGTCGGTCTGGACCAGGTGCTGCGCGGTCGACAACTGGCTGCGCGTCTGGCGCAGCGAATCGAGGGTGACCATCAGGTCTTCGTTGCGGCGCTTGAGGCTCTGGATCAGTTGCTGTTCGCTGCTGACCAGATACGAGAACGAGCGGCGCATGAATTGCGCGAGCAGGCGCGGTTCGGTGGAAATCAATTCGTCGAAGGTGTCGTGCTCGACGATGCGCAAGGCGACTTGGGTCTGCGCGACCGCGCTGGCGACACGGGTATGGCTGCCGATGAACAGGACCAGCTCGCCGAAGAATTCCCGCGCGCCGATCAGTTTGTCCGGCATGCCGTCGCCGAATTCGAGCAGGACGTGGCCGGTTTCGATGATGAACATGCTGCGGCCGAGTTCACCGCGGCGGAAGATGACGTCGCCGGGCGGGATCTCGCGGCGTTCACCGACGCGCGCGAACAGCGCGCTCTCTTCGTCGGAAAGTTGGCGACGCAGCAGGGTCGCACGCGCGGACGCCGCCTGCGCGTTGGGAGCCGATACCGTTTGCACGCTCGACACACGAACCTCCCACCATGGACGTTCAATCCCGGAGATGTTAACCCATTTAACGAGGAACGCGGCAATCCGCGTCCGGGACGCAAGTGCCTCTTTGCACGGAGCGCGCGCCGTTTGCCGCGCTGCGCGCGAGCCGAACCGATTCGCGCGCAGCGCCGGTTGGGGCGGCCCGAGGTGGAGGCGGGCGCGCGGTTTTTCGGTGGAAACACCGTGAGGCGTGCTTGATCCGCGACGAAACGAAGCCCGCGCGCGTCCCTGAAGCAGGCATTTCGCCTACTCTGGTCAGACGCGGCCCGGTTCTTGCAACAGCGAGAACCACCAGCCGCCTCTGCGTAGTCGCCCCCGGTGGCAAGCGCGAGGCAGCACCGGCATCGGAACGGCAGGCCCGACGGCAAATACCCTTGCCAACGGGTTCTTCCTCTCTCTCTGTCACGTTCCGATGCCGGTCGGCTGCGTACTCCGCACCGACCCCGCGCACCGACACTCCTTGTCATTTTCGATCCTGCGTTGTCAGGTTTTCGTCAGGTTGCAACTACAGTCCGTCCCGCGTAGGAGCGCACCCAGTGCGCGACCCACGCAGCAATGATGTGCCGGTCGCCCACAGGGTGGGCTCCTACAGATATTCACCGCGTGGCGGCTGAAGCCGCCCTACGAAGTGCGCAGCGCGTCGCGCAGACGCCGCATCACGGCGACGATATAGCGGATCAGCTTCGGCAGCAGCCACGCGATCAGCACGAGAAACAGCAGCAGCGCGACCAGGAACACCGCCGGATAGTGGATCGCGAGCAGCAGTCCGCCGAGTACCAAGCCGTCCTCGCCAAAGCTCGCGGTCCAGTTGCTGAACGGTTCGGGTGAGGTGTTGATCGCCGCGCGGCCGCCGCTTTTGGCGAAATGGGTGCCGCCGGTGATCATGCCGCCGACCAACGCGGCGGCCGTCTGCGCGGCCGGTGTCGCGTCGCCCATCGCGCCCCAGGCGAGGAACGCGCCGGCCGGGATGCGGATGAAGGTGTGCAGCGCGTCCCACACCGTATCAAAACCCGGCACCTTGTCGGCGAGGAATTCACCGACCGTCATCACCGCGGCCGCGCCCAGCACCCAGGTGTGCTGCAGCACGAGCAGTTGTTCGGGCAGGTGCAGGTAGCCGAAGCGGCCGAGCAGGCCGACGATCAGCACGGTCGCGTACAGGCGGATGCCGCTCGCCCAGGCGAGACCGCCGGCGAGCGCGAGCTGGGACAGCGATTCCATGTGGGGTTTTCCGCCCGCGGCTTCGGTTGCGTGCACGTTACCAGCTCGCTGTCGGAAGCACCCGCCGGGCAAACGGCCATTCGTGTGATCTCCTGTTTCTGGTAGCGTTGCGCCTCTCCAAAGCTGCGTAAAGGTGTGGCAATGAGCCGTCTGCTCTGGCTGGTGGTGACACTCGTCGGATTCGCGCTCGCGTTCGTCGCGAAGTCGGCGGTCGTGCTGGGCCTTGGTCTGTTGCTCGGTATCGTCGGCTTCTTCGGTTTCGTGCTGGCGATGGCGGCGGCGCGTGTGTCTGCGAGCGCGCGGCCGGAAACCTCGATGGCCTCGGTCGATGATCTCGGTGCGCTGCGCAAGCGGGCTCCGCCCACCACGTTCCGGGCCCCGCCCGCGCGTGCGCGCGGCGGAGACAGCGACCGCACACCCTGATGGCGATCGCTGCGCCGCGGTCCAGTCACCGCGCTGCAACATGCGTTTGCGCCGGACACGTGCACAATCGGCGGGTCGCGCCTTGCGACGCCAGTGTGGGGAGGTTGTCATGACCATCGAGTCGATCATCGTCTTTCTCATCGTAGGTGCTGTTGCGGGCTGGCTGGCCGGGCAAATCGTCAAGGGGCACGGTTTCGGGCTGGTTGGCAATATTGTGGTCGGCATCGTCGGCGCATTCCTCGCCGGCTGGCTGCTGCCGACGCTCGGCCTCAATCTCGGTTTGCCGGGCATTGTCGGCAGCATCATTTTTGCGGCGATCGGCGCGATCATCCTGCTGTTCCTGATCGGCCTGTTCAAACGCGTCGCGTAGGCGAAGAAGTTCGGCAGTTCCTGCGGTCATCGAAGGGCGCCCCACGGTGCCCGCCCGTTCATGCTTCGATACCTCAGCACGAACGGGAAGGAGAAATGTCGAAGTCGTGAGGTGAGGAAGGCAGGCTTTCGAACTTTCCAACTTCCGACACATTGCACCGAAAAGGCCGGATTTCGATCCGGCCTTTTTTTATGGCCACGGATGGTCGGTCTGCCGATTCGCGCAACGCGCATTGCAAGCGTGCGCGCGCCGGGTTCGCACACACGTGGCAAACTGATGGTCCTGCTTCGTGCGTTCATCCCGGAGGCCACATGTCGACCATGCATCCCGTTCCCGCCGCGTTCGCCGCGAAGGCACGCATCGACAAGGCCGCGTACGCGCGCGATTACGCCGAATCGGTCCGCGACCCGGTAGGATTCTGGCGCCGTATCGGCCAGCGCCTCGACTGGATCACGCCGTACACGCACGTCAAGGACACCTCGTTCGATGCGGCCGACCTGCATATCCGCTGGTATGCCGACGGCGAATTGAACCTCGCCGCGAACTGCCTCGACCGCCATCTGGCGACGCGCGGCGACAAGACCGCGATCATCTGGGAGGGCGACAATCCGGCCGAATCGAAGCGGATCAGTTATCGCGAGCTGCACGCGCAGGTGTGCAAATGCGCGAACCTGCTGACCAACCTCGGCGTCACCAAGGGCGATCGCGTCGCGATCTACCTGCCGATGATTCCCGAGGCCGCGGTCGCGATGCTCGCGTGCGCGCGGATCGGCGCGATCCACACGGTCGTGTTCGGCGGCTTCTCGCCCGATTCGCTGGCCGGGCGCATCGCCGACTGCGCCTGCAAACTGGTGATCACCGCGGACGAGGGTTTGCGCGCCGGCAAGCATATCCCGCTCAAGGTCAACGTCGACCAGGCCTTGCAGCGCGCCGGCACGAACAGCGTCGAAACCGTATTGGTCGTCAGGCGCACTGGTGGCGCGGTCGCGATGCAGGCGCCGCGCGATCGCTGGTGGCATGCGTTGATGGATGGCCAATCGAGCGAGCACGCAGCAGTCGCGATGAATGCCGAAGATCCGCTGTTCGTCCTCTACACGTCTGGCTCGACCGGCAAGCCGAAGGGCGTGCTGCATACGACCGGCGGCTATCTTGGTGTTCATCAGCTACACGCATGAGTGCGTGTTCGACCTGCGCGAGGACGATGTCTACTGGTGCACCGCCGACATCGGCTGGGTCACCGGGCACAGCTATGCGCTTTACGGGCCGCTCGCGAACGGCGCGACCACGCTGCTGTTCGAGGGCGTGCCGAATTTTCCGGATTCGTCGCGCTTCTGGCAGGTCATCGACAAGCACAAGGTGAGCCTGTTCTATACCGCACCGACCGCGATCCGGGCGTTGATGCGCGAAGGGGAAGCGCCGGTCAAGGCGACGTCGCGCGCGTCGCTGCGCGTGCTCGGTTCGGTCGGCGAACCGATCAATCCGGAAGCGTGGGAATGGTATTGGCGCGTCGTCGGCGAAGAACGCTGCCCGATCGTCGACACCTGGTGGCAAACCGAAACCGGCGGCATCCTGATTTCGGCGTTGCCCGGTGCGATCGACCAGAAGCCGGGTTCCGCGACGCTGCCGTTTTTCGGCGTCAAGCCTGCGATTGTCGATGCGAACGGCGTGGTGCAGGACGGCGCCTGCGAGGGCAACCTGGTCATCACCGATTCGTGGCCGGGCCAGAGCCGCACGATCTACGGCGACCACCAGCGCTTCATCGATACCTACTTCAGGACCTATCCGGGCATGTACTTCAGCGGCGACGGCGCACGCCGCGACGACGATGGTTATTACTGGATAACGGGACGAGTGGACGATGTGATAAATGTATCAGGCCATCGCCTCGGCACCGCCGAAGTCGAGAGCGCGCTGGTCGCGCACGCGCGGGTCGCCGAAGCCGCCGTGGTCGGCTGCCCGCATGACATCAAGGGCCAGGGCATCTACGCGTATGTCACCCTGAAGACCGGCGAGGCGGCGAGCGAGAGCGTGCGCAAGGAGCTGATCGCGCAGGTGCGCAAGGAAATCGGCCCGATCGCGACACCCGATTACCTGCAATTCGCGCCCGCGTTGCCGAAGACGCGCTCGGGCAAGATCATGCGCCGCATCCTGCGCAAGATCGCCGAGAACCAGACCGACGCCCTCGGCGACACCTCGACGCTGGCCGATCCGGCGGTGGTGCAGAATCTGGTCGACGAACGCCTGGTGAAGTGAGCGGGCAGGCGCGAATGCAGATCGGGTTGAACGCGTGAGGCACACCGGCGCACGCCGCACTTGACGCATCGGGCCGCGACATCAAGCATGCCGGCATGGACGCCCTCGACACCACCGATTTCGCACCCCGCGCGAGTGCGCCGCCACTCGCCGACGACGAGATCCATGTCTGGTCGGTGTCCGTCGATGCGGCGCTCAGCCCGAGCCAGATCGGCGCGGCGGCGCACGCGGCGCTGGCGCGTTTTCTGTGCGGCTATGCCGATTGCGCGCAGGCGCCGCTGATCGAGCGCGGCGTGCACGGCAAACCGTTCGCGCCAATGCTGCCCGATCTGCACTTCAATCTCAGTCACGCCGGTCCGCATCTGTTGCTCGCGTTCGCGCGTGGTCAGACGCTCGGCGTCGATCTGGAACAACGCGATCGACGGCTTTCCATCGAGGGTATCGCGGGCCGGTTTTTTGCGCCGCGCGAGGCGCAGGCACTGGCCGGGTTGCCGCCCGAGCCACAAAAGGAAACCTTCCTGCGTCTGTGGACGCGCAAGGAAGCGGTGCTCAAGGCGATTGGCCACGGGCTCGGTTTCGGGCTGGATCGGGTTGAGTTCTCACTCGATCGGGATGGCGAAGTCGGCATGCTGGTGCAGGTTGCCGAGGAGGCGGGGGCGGCGTCGGAATGGATCGTGCGCCGGGTCGACCCGGGTCCGCACTTGTTCGGTGCGCTGGCGTGGCGGGGCGCGGAACGGCGCGTGCGCACGTTCACGCGGACGCCTTGAATACGCCGGGTTGCGACGCTGACGCGGTCCGGGGCGTCCTTGTGAACGACATGGCCGACGGACAAACCCAGCACGTGCGTTCCGGATTTGGCCTGAGCCTGGATGCGGCCACGCTGGAGCGTGCGCGGCGCGGCGACATGGCGGCGTTCGCGGCGATCTACGAACGCTTCGGGTCGGCGTGCTACAACCTCGCCCTGCGCGTGCTCGGCGAGCCGGCGGCGGCCGAGGATATCGTGCAGGAGGTGTTCCTGAAAATGTTCGGCAGCTTGCGAAGTTTTCGTGGCGACGCGCCGTTCGGCGCGTGGCTGAAGCGCATGACCGCGAATGCGACGATCGATGCGACGCGACTGCGCATGCGCTTTCGTGACGACGACGTGGATGCGCTGTTCGAGTCGATGCCGGCGCACGATGCGGATGCGGAAAGCCGCACCGATGCGTGGTCGCTGCTGATGCGCTTGCCGCCGCGGGCGCGCGCCGTGGTGATCCTGCATGAGGTCGAGGGCTACACGCACAAGGATCTGGCGGAGTTGTTCGGGCAGACCGAGAGCTATTCGAAATCGATCCTGGCGCGTGCGCTGAAGCGGCTCAACGATGTTGCGCTCGGGCCGGATCCGAAAGAGGCATTCCACGATGGATGAGCACGATTCCAAAGCGTCGGC
Source organism: uncultured Gammaproteobacteria bacterium (assembly GCA_963720445.1). Classification (GTDB taxonomy): domain Bacteria; phylum Pseudomonadota; class Gammaproteobacteria; order Xanthomonadales; family Rhodanobacteraceae; genus Dokdonella_A. The sequence goes on along the minus strand of CAVRFO010000002.1, from coordinate 1,752,153 downwards.
CGGGCGCGTCGATCTGCATCAACTGCCGGTGTTCACACCGGACGGCGCGTTATGGCCGCGCGTGCTCGCGGGACAACAGCGGCGCCGGCGCGTGCAGCGCGTGCAACGTTTCGGGGCCTGCGTGGCCGCGGTGATATTCGCGTGCGCCGCGATCGTGCTGCTGCCGCATCCGTTGCCTCCGCTGCAGCAGCAGATCGCCGCGGGCCAGCGCGAATCGCAGGCGCTCGAAAGCCAGTGGCTGCAGGTCGCCAGTTCCGTGCCGGCGGGCACGTCGAACCTGACCCGCGTGCACATGATCGATGCCGACCTGCAGGCCGCCTACGATCGCGGCGCCGCGGCGCAAGACATCGCTCCGCTATGGCGGCAGCGCAACGAGGTACTGCGCGGCCTGATCGCGCATGTGCGGGACACGAACACGGATGCCGCGCCGATGGTCACGCGCATCTGAAACCTGAGAGGTGATGGTCATGACTACACGATTCCACGAACAGCCATTGCGCGCGCCTTTGCTGGCCTGCGCGTTGACAGCGCTCTGCGCGACGGTCGGTATTGCGCAGGCGGAGAGCACGGCGCCGCTGGTCGGCAGCATGTCGAGTGCGATCGCGCACGGCAGCGCGAATGCGACGATGCCGGTCGAGGAGCGCGTGCGCACGCAATTGCGCGCGGCGATCGCCGAGCTGATCGCGAACGGCGCATTCGGCAACCAGTCGCCGCACGAAATTTCGCTCGATATCGATGCGCCCGGGCAGCAGGTCACCGACCTCGGTGTGCTGGTCGACAGCGCGCGCGATACCGCGGACGGCTTGCATGTGCTCGGGGTGACGCCGGGCAGTGCAGCCGAGAAGATGGGGCTGCGCGCCGGCGACGTACTGGTGGCCGCGAACGGCACCGCGCTCGGCGGCAATGGTGCGGCCGCGGCGGCAAGCCTGCGCCACAGTGTCGACAACCTGCCGAGCGGCGGCACACTGGCGTTCACGGTCGATCGCGCCGGGCGCTCGCAAACGGTGTCGGGCGCGTTGGCCAGCGTCTACGTGCCGGCGATGCGCCTGCATGTCGGCGACGCGGTGCAGCTGGCCTCCAACGGGTCGGGCACGGCGGCGATGGGCGCACAGTCGACGTCCGGCTGCGGCCGGATCAGCGATTTCGACACGGCACCGCGCCAGCAGCAATTGCATGCGGCGAAGATCATCGCGATCGATGGCCAGGCGCCGGGACCGACCGGCGCGAAGTCGTTCCGGGTCGCGGCCGGTTCGCACGAGGTGACGGTCTTCAACAAGATCGAGAGCCAGTACCTGCCGTTCAACGACATGCAGCGCAACAGCGGCGTGAGCACGTCGCACTACAAGAAGCTGACCGTCGAAGTCGCGCCGGACACCACGACGTTGATCGCGGCGCGGCTCAATACCGAGCAGCGCAACGACTGGCAGCGCGATGCGTACTGGGACCCGGTGGCGTGGAAGCAGGTCGCGGAGGCGTGTCGCTGAGTGCGATTGGATCTATGGCGCTGCCGCGCGGGTGATGCACGCCGATATACTGCGCGCATCCGGATCCCGGCGTGAGCGATGACCGCACTCAGCGTCAATATCAACAAGATCGCGGTGCTGCGCAATTCGCGCGGGCACCGGCTACCCGATCCGGTCGTCGCGGCGCGCGTCGCAATCGAGGCGGGTTGCCAGGGCATCACGGTGCATCCGCGGCCGGACCAGCGCCATATCCGCGTCGATGACGTCGCACGGATCGGCGCGATCCTCGGTCCCGTCGAGTACAACATCGAAGGCAATCCGTTCGCGCCGGCGCGCGGCAGCTATCCGGGCCTGATCGAACTCGCGCGTGCGGCGCGTCCCACGCAAGTCACGCTGGTGCCGGATGGCGACGGCCAGATCACCTCCGATCACGGCTTCGATCTCGCCCGCGATGCCGAACGCTTGCGTCCGCTGGTGCGCGAGTTGAAGTCGTTCGGCGCGCGGGTCAGCCTGTTCGTGGATGCGGACGCGGCGGATATCGAACGCGCGGCCGAAATCGGCGCGGATCGCATCGAGATCTATACCGAGCCTTACGCCGATGCGTATTCGCGCGGCGACCATAGCGGCGCGCTGGAGGCATGCGTGGGGATTGCGAATCGTGCGCGTGCCTGCGGTCTCGGCGTCAATGCCGGGCACGACCTCAACCAGCGCAATCTCGGCGCGCTGAAACGCGCGATCCCGTTCCTGGCCGAGGTCTCGATCGGCCATGCGCTGATTGGCGAGGCGATCTATGCCGGCCTCGCGCCGACGGTGCGCGCGTATCTGGAAATCCTCGCGACGGCGTAAGCGCCTCAGGTGGCGCCGTGCGGCGCGCCCGATTTCCTTCCCCCGCACCTGATCAGCATCGATGCTCAGCCGACGCTCCCGTCTCCCTCCGGGAGAAGCGGCGCGACGGCGATCGACTGGATCGATCGCGAACGGCGATGGCCGGCCCGAAGGGCGAGCCCAAGATGGGGCGAGTCACCGCTGGATGAGGGTTCGGGGCAAGCATGGCGCTTCAAGATCGCGCCGAACCCTCACCCCAACCCCTCTCCCGCCGGGAGAGGGGCTAAATAGCTGTACTTCGACGCGCGCAGGTCGCCGCAAATGAAAACGGCGCCGCATCGCTGCGGCGCCGTCGATTTTCCTGCGTGGTGCGGCGACCTTACTGGTCGTTCGCGCCGGTCGTCATGAAGCCCAGCTTGACCATGCCTGCGCTCTTCGCCTCAGCCATCACCGAGGCGATCTTCTGCCACTGGGTCAGCTTGTCGGCGCGGATCTGCAGCTCCGGCTGCGGGTTCTTCTGCGCCTCGACGCGCAACTGCGCCTGCAGGATCGCATCGGTCACCGGCTCGTCGCCGAGGAACAGGTCGCCATTCTCCCTGATCGCCAGATCGAGCGGCTCGGGTGGATTGACGTCCTGGACGTTCGGATTGGCCTGCGGAAGGTCGATGCGGATCTTGTGCGACATCAGCGGCGCCGTGATCATGAAGATGATCAGCAGCACCAGCATCACGTCAACCATCGGCGTGACGTTGATTTCCGCCATCGGGCCGCCGCCCGAACCTGTGCTCATGGCCATGGCTTACTTCCTCGAAGCGGCGACCGGTGCGACACCGCTTTCAACGCGCGAACCGGTGGCAAAGAAGTCGTGCAGGTCGTGCGCGAATTCGTCGAAGCGCGCATAGATCACGCGGTTCTGGCGCACGAAGAAGTTGTACGCCAGCACTGCGGGGATCGCGACGAACAGACCGAACGCGGTCATGATCAACGCTTCACCGACCGGGCCGGCCACCGCTTCCATCGAGGCATTGCCCGACGCGGCGATGCGGATCAGCGCGTGGTAGATGCCCCAGACGGTGCCGAGCAGACCGACGAACGGCGCTGCGGAACCGACGGTCGCGAGGACGGTCATGCCGCCTTCCAGACGCAGGCTTTCACGGGCGACAGCCTGGCGCAGTGCGCGATCGATGAATTCCGAACGGTTCAGCGCCTCGACGAGACGGCTGCCTTCGTTGCGCTGGTGATGCGCGGCGGCGGAAGCGCAATCGAGCGCGATCTTCGAGAACGGTTCGCCCTTAGGCTGGTCCTCGAGGAAACGCACCGCATCCTGCGCGGACGGCGTATCCCAGAACGTATGGATGACCTTCTCCATGCGCGCGCGGATCATCGCGTTGCGCAGGAAGTTGGAGACCAGGAAGTAGATCGACATGATCGACATCGCGCAGAGCGTGACGAAGACGATCCAACCCAGCGGGTCGAAGTTGTAGATCAGGTCATGGAAACCCATCTGGCTGATCGCGGCGGCATTGCCGCCACCACCGGGCACGGGAACGACAGCTGGCTGAGCCGCTGCTGGGGTCTGAGAGGCATCTGCTTGCATGGCGCTAACCCTATTCGGACAAATTGAATTCGATGGGAACCAAGGCATACCCACGGCTGGGTTTGCCACCCTTTAGACCTGGATTGAATTTCCAGTTCTTTACTGCTTCGATCGCGGCCTGGTCCAGCAGGCGTGAGCCGCTCGACTTTTCGACCGTGACTTCTTCCGGACTGCCGTCGACACCGACCAGCACCTTCAGCAATACCTTGCCTTGCTGATGCTGACGGGCCGCCTGCGGCGGATATTTCGGCGGACGCATCTTACGGTAACTGATGTTCTCGCTCGGCGCGATATCTGCCGGCGGCGGCGGCGGTGCCGGCGGTGCCGGTGGCGGTGCCGGCGTCGACATCGGCGACGACTCCTGCACGACCACAGGCGCTGGCGGCGGCGGCGGCGCTTTCGGCGGCGGCTGCACCTTCTCGATGATCTTCGGCGGTGGCTTCTTCGGCGGCTCCGGCGGCGGTGGTGGCGGCGGCGGCGGCGGCGGTGGCGGTTCAATGAACTCGACCAGCACCTTCTTGTCGATGGCCTTGTCCTTCGCGTTCGGCGGCGCGATCGGCGCCATCATCATCGCAAAGGCGAAAGCATGCAACGCGAACGCGGCGGCGAACGCTGTGACGCGTTGCCAACTGAACGTGTCGCTGCCAGTTTGGTAGTTATCTGCCATCAGTGTAGACCAACGAGTGTGTGTCGGTGCGGCCGCCCGGCGACGCTGTCGTTTCCGTCCCCGGTTGAACCCGAAGCGCGAGCGCGAGAGCGAAGCACGGTACATCACCGGATGCCCCGAGGACAAGCGGTTGACGCATACGGTCACGATGTTTTATGAAGGTGTTTTTCGGAAAATCCCGGAAATTGTTGAAGTCGATCCCCTTGCCGACTGTGGGCAGTCGGTTGTTGCTCATTGTCGATTTTCGAACGCGGCGCGAACGACCTGCCGCTTTCGGGAGTGTACCGTCCGTGTCGCGCGCTACTTCGTCTTCGCGCGCTTGATCTTGACGCCGCTCTTGGCAGCCTTCAGGCGCTGCTCGGCCATCGCCTTGGTGCTCGGATAGCCCGCCGCCTTGTTCCAGTCCGCCGTCGCCGGCGCATGCTGGTCCAGATCGTTCTCGGCATCGCCCCGCAACAGATACGCTTCGCCGATCTGGGTCAGGCCCCCCTTGGAAATCGCGCGATTCAGCGTATCGACCGCTTCCTTGGACTTGTTCGAATAGAACAGCAGATAGCCGAGCTGATAATCGACGTTGCCGTCCTTCGCCAAGGGTGACGCCTTCGAATATCCGTCGATCGCGCACGCATCCTCTTCGGCCTGCGCGCAGACATCGCCCTGCAGCTTGTAGCTCTCGAACGAAGCGGGAATCACGCCCTTGGCGAAGCCTTCCTGCATGGTCGCCGCGGCGTCCTTGGGCTTCGACGCCATCGCATAGAGCTTGGCGAGCTGCACATAGTCGTCGCCGGTCGTGAACAGGCCCTGGCCCTTCGCCTTGGCCATCAGGTCGAGCGCCTTCTGCGGCTTGTCGCCCTGGATGTAGATCGTCGCCAGCTGATTGACCAGTTTCTTGTTTTTCGGATCCTTGTCGAGCTGCTGCTGGACGACCACGGCGGCTTCATCGTACTTGTCGAGGCCGAAGTAGCTGGCCATCAGGATCTGGTTCCAGCTGTCGCTCGGCTTGTCCTTCATCGACAACGCTTTCTTCATCGTTGTCGATCGCGGGCTGGTACTGGTCGAGCCGGTAATAAGCGTTCGCCTTCAGCGCGAGTTCGTCGGCAGTTTCCTTGCCGGTCAGTTTCTGCCACTGATCGAGCGTGGCCAGTGCGTCCTGGTATTTCTCGTTCTGCAATTGCAGCTGCGCGATCGAGTACAGGATCGAGAAATGCTGCGCATTGGCCAAGCCGTCGATCTCGATCGCCTTGCGGTACTCGGCGATCGCCTGATCGCTCTTGTCCTGCTCGTAATAGATCTGGCCGAGCAGCTGGTGCGCGAACGACTGCGCGTACTTGCTGGCCTTGCTGCCGGCGAGGACCTTCTCGACCAGCGGCTGCGCGTCCGTGGATTTGTTGTCGTTGACGAGGTCCGCGGCCTTGTTGAGGTCGCGCTGGTCGCCGGGCGACATTTCGAGCTTCGGCTCGACGCGCGTCGCGTTCGGATACTCGTTCTCCGCTTTCTTGTCTTTCGCGAACGCACTACCCACCAGAAGCAGGCTCAGTGCACACAACGCGGCCGGCAGCCATTTCGGGAATTTCATGATGATTACCTTGCTTGGACGCTTGCCGGCCGCGCGACTTGGTGCGGCCCGACGACAAAAAGGATGCTGAGGTTAACGCCCGGCGAGCGAACTGCACAAGCCTTGCACGTCCACAGCGCGTGCTGCACTACAGCACGCAGCCTCGCGTGCACAATATATCTTTTTATACAAAGCCGTACTGTGCACATGCGTACCGCACGCTCAAACGTCCAGATTCGCTACCCGCAGCGCGTTCTGCTCGATGAACGCACGTCGCGGCTCCACGACATCACCCATCAACGTCGAGAAAATCTGGTCGGCCGCCACCGCATCTTCGATGCTGACCTGCAGCAATCGGCGCGTGTCCGGATTGACGGTGGTTTCCCACAACTGCTCCGGATTCATTTCGCCCAGGCCCTTGAAGCGCTGGATCGTGCGCCCGCGTTTGGCCTCGTCCATCAGCCATTGATAGGTCTGCGCGAACGACGTCACCGCCTGTGCCTTGCCGCCGCGGCGAATCTGCGCGCCGGGCTGGATCATGCCGGAAATATGCGTCGCCGCTTCGATCAACGGCTTGAACTCGTTCGCGGTGAGGAAGCTCGCCGGCAGACTCTGGGTGTGGCGAAGCCCGTGCTGGTCGCGGTCGATCACCAGCGCCGCGGCATGCGTGTCGGTGGCCGGCTGGATCTGCAGCGCATAGCGAGGCCGGCCGAGTCCGGTGGCGGCCAGCGCAGCCTGCAGGCGGGCGACCCAGGCGGCGAGGGTCGGCGCATCGTTCCAGCCCTCGACGGTCAGTGGCGCGTCGAGCAACGCGTGCAGCACGGCGGCATCGAAGCGGAAGCTCAGGCGCTCGATCTGGTCGAGTGCGGCGCGCCAGATCCCCATAAGTTTTTCCAGGCCGGGCCCGCTGATCGGCGGCGCGTCGGGACTGTAGGCCAGCTCGGCGCCATCCACCGCGTTCGAGATCAGGTAGGCGTTCAGCGCGGTGTCGTCCTTGAGGTACAGCTCCTGCTTGCCCTGCTTGAGCTTGTACAACGGCGGCAGGCCGATATAGATGTGGCCGCGCTCGATCAGTGCAGGCATCTGCCGATAGAAGAACGTCAGCAGCAGGGTGCGGATATGCGAGCCGTCGACGTCCGCGTCGGTCATGATGATGATGCGGTGGTAGCGCAGTTTGTCGACGTTGAACTCGTCCTTGCCGATGCCGGTGCCGAGCGCGGTGATCAGCGTGCCGACCTCGGCCGAGGCGAGCATGCGATCGAAACGTGCGCGTTCGACGTTGAGGATCTTGCCCTTCAGCGGCAGGATCGCCTGGTTCTTGCGGTTCCTGCCCTGCTTCGCCGAACCGCCGGCCGAGTCACCCTCGACGATGAACAGTTCGCTGAGCGCCGGATCCTTTTCCTGGCAATCGGCCAGCTTGCCGGGCAGGCCGGCGATGTCCAGCGCACCCTTGCGGCGGGTCATCTCGCGCGCCTTGCGCGCCGCTTCGCGCGCACGCGCGGCGTCGACGACCTTGGCCGCGATCGCACGCGCCTCGGCCGGGTTTTCCTGCAGGAATTCGCCGAATTTCTGGTTGACGATCGACTCGACGATCGCCTTGACCTCGCTGGAAACCAGCTTGTCCTTGGTCTGCGACGAGAATTTCGGATCCGGTACCTTGACCGACAGCACCGCGATCAAGCCTTCACGCATGTCATCGCCGGACAGCCCGACCTTGGCGGTGCGCTGGATGCCGGCCGATTCGATGTAGTTGGACAGGGTCCGCGTCAGCGCGCCACGGAAGCCGGCCAGATGCGAGCCGCCGTCGCGCTGCGGGATGTTGTTGGTGAAGCAGAACACGGTTTCCTGATACGCATCGGTCCACTGCATCGCGACGTCGACCGTGGTGCCTTCGTGCTGTGCGCTGAAGTAGATGACCTTCGCGTGCAGCGGCGTCTTCAGCAGCGCCAGGTGTTCCACGAACGAGCGGATGCCGCCCTCGTATTCGAAGAGGTCGTGGCGACCGCTGTTTTCATCGGTCAGCTCGATCTTCACGCCGGAATTGAGGAAGGACAGCTCGCGCAGGCGCTTGGCGAGGATGTCGTAGTGGAATTCGATCGTCGAGAACGTGCCCAGGCTCGGATGGAAGCGCACCGTGGTGCCGCGCTTCGTCGACGGCCCGACCACTTTCAGCGGATACAGCGGCTCGCCGAGCGCATATTCCTGCTGATGCTCGAAACCGTTGCGGTAGATCGTCAGCCACAGATGATCGGACAACGCATTGACCACGGAGACGCCGACGCCATGCAGGCCGCCGGACACCTTGTAACTGTTGTCGTCGAACTTGCCGCCCGCGTGCAGCACGGTCATCACGACTTCGGCCGCCGAACGCCCTTCCTCTTCCTGGATCCCGACCGGGATGCCGCGGCCGTTGTCGGAGACGGTGACCGAGCCGTCGGTTTCCAGCGCGACGGTGACATGGTCGCAGTGGCCGGCCAGCGCCTCGTCGATCGAGTTGTCGACGACCTCGAACACCATGTGATGCAGGCCGGTGCCGTCATCGGTATCGCCGATGTACATGCCAGGCCGCTTGCGTACGGCTTCGAGCCCTCTCAAAACCTTGATTTGACTGGAGTCGTACTGGTCGTTCATGCAATCTCCGAGCACGCGACGCCGGCGTGCGGAGCACGTCAAGGGCGACGGGAATGTACTGATTATAGCAGCGCCGTCACGCGACCTTGTTCCACGTGGAACCGAGCCGCGCTCGTGTTCAGCGCGCTGAACGCGGCTGGTTGCTCGGTGCCGGTGGCGAGGATCTGTGCCCCACTCGCATGCACGCTCGCGAAGATCCGCCTCTGGTGGTCGAGGTCGAGTTCCGAGGCGATATCGTCGAGCCCGATGATCGGCCATTCACCCGCGGTGTCCGCGAACAGCCGCGCCTGTGCCATCACGCAGGCGAACGCACACAGCTTTTCCTGCCCACGTGACAGATATTCGCGGCGCGGCGAGTTCGCGAACGCGAGGCTCCAGTCCGACCGATGCGGCCCGGCGCTGGTGTACCCGCGTGCGCGGTCGCGGCCGCGCCGGCTGCCGAGGACACCCAGCAACGACTGATCGCTGTCGAAGCCGCCATGAAAGACGAAATCAGGCGTGCCGAGCTCGGCCAGCAATTCGCCGAGCTGCGCGTGAAGGATCGGGCGCAGGCGTTCACAGTAATGCGCCCGCATCGCCGTCAGCGGATCAGCTGCCGCGGCCAGCTCATGATCCCAGACGTCGAGGTCGGCATCGCTGGCGTCGCCGCGCAACAACGCGTTGCGCTGCTTCAGCGCGCGCTGGTAGCGGCGCCAGTGGCTCAGGAAGTCCTGTTCCACGTGGAACACGCCCCAGTCGAGGAACCGCCGACGCAGCTCGGCCGGCCCCGAAATCAGCTCATGCGATCCCGGTTCAAAGCACAGGACGGCGGCGCGGCGCAGCAAATCGGCCACGGTAACCAACGCGCCGTCGTGGCGCGCCTCCAGCCGGTTGCCATTGCGCGCGACGCCGACCCGATCGATCGTGCCATCCGCATTGCGCAGCTGGCCGAACACCGAATAGCCGGAACTCCCTGCCCGCGCCAGCGCCTCTTTCGCGCCGGTGCGAAAGGAACGGCCGTGCGACAGCAGGAAGGTCGCTTCCAGAATGCTGGTCTTGCCGGCACCGTTCGGGCCGGTAAAGAGGTTCCAGCCCGGGCTGAGCGCGAGTTCCAGCCGCTCGATCAGGCGCAGGTCATGGATACGGAGCTGTTGCAGTTCCATGTGCGCCTGTCGGTCCGGGCCTCGCCACGCAAGCGCGAACCCGTCGCGCCTGTCACCCCGCCAACCTGGCTGCCGCCGTGCGTCAGAGACGCAGCGGCATGATCACGTGGCGGGTATCGTCGGAATCGGGTTTGCGCACGAGGCAGCTCGATTGCCCGTCGCGCAGGCAGAGCAGGACTTCCTCGCTGCTGATCGCGGCAAGCGCATCGAGCAGGTAGTTGACGTTGAAACCGACACTCAACTCGGCGACGCCGGTCTTCGCTTCGACTTCGTCGACGGCCTCTTCCTGTTCCGGGTTGTGCGCAACGATGCGCAAGCGGTTCGGTGCGACCTCGAGTTTGACGCCGCGGTATTTCTCGTTCGAAAGAATCGCCGCGCGCTGCAAGGCGGCCCGCAATTCGTCGCGCTGCACGCGCACTTCCTTGTCCGCGCCAATCGGGATGACCGCCTCGTAATCGGGAAAGCGCCCGTCGATCAGTTTCGACGTGAACGTGACGCCGCCGCGACGCACGCGCAGATGGTTGCGCGCGAATTCGAGTTCGACCGTACCTTCGCCCGGCTCGAACAAGCCCTGCAATTCATTGATGCCCTTGCGCGGCACGATGACCTGCCGCGGCGTGGTCACCTGGGTATTGATCTTCGTTTCGGCCAGCGCAAGGCGATGCCCATCGGTCGCGACACAGCGCAGGACGTGCTCGCGCAGGTCCAGCAACATGCCGTTGAGGTAATAGCGCACGTCCTGGTGGGCCATCGCAAAGCCGGTGCGATCCATCAGTTCCTTGAGCGTGGCTTCCGGCAAGGTCACGCGTTCGACCAGCTCGATGTTCTCGACCACCGGAAACTCGCTGGCCGGCAGGGTCGCCAGCGTGAAGCGGCTGCGTCCGGCGCTGAGCACGACCCGGTCGCCGCTTTGTTCGAGTTTGATCTTGCAGCCATCCGGCAACGCGCGGCAGATGTCGAACAATTTTCGCGCGGGAATCGTGACTGCGCCCGCTTCGAGATCCTCCGCCTCGGTTCGCGCCACCATCTCGACTTCCAGGTCGGTTCCGGTCAGCGCGACACCTTCGGCATCCACGACCACGAGCAGGTTTGCCAGGACTGGCAGGGTCTGCCTGCGTTCGACGACGCCGACGACCTGTTGCAGCCGTTTCAGGAATGCTTCGCGCTGGATGCTGAATCGCATGGTCTGCCGGTCCTGTTTTTAGTTTGTTTTATATGTGGAACGATTGTGGTTGTTGGGCTTGTGGACAAGCCTTGTTTTCGGTATATGTTCAGCTATTTCAACGAGTTGCGCTTGATTTTCGAGCAGGAGAACAGACCCTGCGCGCTGTGGGTGACCTGTGGATAATAATCGGGTCGCGCATGCTGCACAGCTTATCCACAGAAACTCCCCGGAGTTTGCCCAACTGGCCGGATTTCCGCCGGCACCCCTTACTCGGTCAGAATCCTCAACAACTTTTCCCAGTCCTGTCGCAGCTTGCCATCGGTTTCGCGAAAATCACGGATGGTTCGGCACGCGTGCAAAACGGTCGTATGGTCGCGACCGCCGAACGCATCGCCGATCTCCGGCAGGCTGTGTTCGGTCAGTTCCTTGGCCAGGGTCATCGCCATCTGTCGCGGTCGCGCAATCGAACGGCTGCGCTTCTTCGACAGCATGTCGGCCAGTCTCAACTGATAGTAGTCTGCCACGACCTTCTGGATGCCGGGGATCGTGATCGATTGTGCGTGTACGGTCAGCAGGTCGCGCAGGGTTTCCTGGGCGAATTCCAGGCTGATCCGGCGCCCCTCGAAGTTCGCCCGCGCGACCAGCGTGTTCAACGCGCCTTCCAGATCACGCACGTTCGAGCGCATGCGCTTGGCCATCAGCGTGGCGACTTCTTCCGGCAACTCGACGCCCTTGGCGACGGCCTTGGCCAGCACGATCGCCGCGCGGGTCTCGAAATCCGGCGGTTCGATCGCGACGCTGAGGCCCCAGCCGAGGCGTGATTTCAACCGCGGTTCGAGGTTGTCGACTTCCTTCGGATAGCGGTCGCAGGTCAGGATGATCTGCTGCTTGCCTTCGAACAGTGCGTTGAAGGTGTGGAAGAACTCTTCCTGTGTGGTGTTCTTGCCAGCGAAGAACTGGATGTCGTCGATCAGCAGCGCATCGACGGTGCGGAAACGCCGCTTGAACTCGTCCATGCCCTTCTGCTGCAACGCGCGCACCATGCCGCTGACGAACTGTTCGGAACGCAGATAGAGAATCTTCACGTCCGGCCGGTTCGCGCGCATCAGGTTGCCGGCCGCGTGCATTAGATGGGTCTTGCCGAGGCCGGTGCCGCCGTACAGCAGCAGCGGGTTGTAGGCGCGCCCGGGATTCATCGCGACCTGGGTCGCGGCGGCCTTGCCGAGCTGGTTCGATTTGCCCTCGACGAAATTCTCGAACGTGTAGTTCGGATCGATATTCGGAACCGCAGCGGCGTTGCGTTCGGACGTCGGCTGCGATCGCGATGCCACCTTGGGCGTCGCTCGCGTCGACGCACGCGTACCGACCTGGATATCGATCGCGACCGCGCCGCTGGCGAGATGCTCGAGCACGGCGCTGATCCGTTCCAGGAAACGCTCGCGCACGGTTTCCATCGTGTACGCATTCGGCGCCCACAAAATGAAGCCCGATTCGCTTTCGACGACCTGCAGCGGCGCCAGATACGTATGGATATCCTGCGCACTGAATTCCGTTTCAAGACGGGACAAACAGCGTCGCCAAAGCTCGCTCATGGGTGGGTCGGATTCCAGAATGTCGGCCACGACCGAGCGGATTTCGGCAGGCGGGACAGAAGCGGGAGTCTAGCAGGGAGCCGGCACGGGCATCGCGGTGGGCGCGGGAAGCGCGATGTGGCTGGAGCCGGCAGCCGGAAGAGCCCACACCCTTGTCTTCCGCGCTTGCGTCGCAATGACACGCCTGCAAACGCCAGGCTACCGGCTACCCGTCATACTTGACGCCGCCGCGCCCGCGCCCTACCATCCGCGCCCTTTTCCCTTAGTCACTGGCGCAACCTCCATGGCCACCAAGCGTACCTACCAGCCCAGCAATTTGAAGCGCGCACGCGACCACGGTTTCCGTGCCCGCATGAAGACCCGCGGCGGCCGTGCCGTCATCAACGCGCGTCGCGCCAAGGGTCGCAAGCGTCTCGCCGTCTGACCACGGCGGTTGCAATGACCGCGCCGGCCACGTTTCCGCGCGCGGCGCGTCTGCTCAAAGCCCAGGATTTCGCGCGACTGCGTGGTATCAGCCGGCGCGTCGGTACCCGGCACTTCAGCGCCGAGGTAGCCAGCAACGAACTCGGTGGCGCGCGCCTCGGCTTGGCGATCTCCAAGCGCGTGTCGAAAAAGGCGGTCCGCCGCAATCGCATCAAGCGCATGGCGCGCGAGCACTTCCGGCGCACGCGCGCCGATCTTCCCGCTGTCGATATCCTGCTGATTGCGCGTGCAAGCGCCGATCTCGAGGACAACGCGACCCTGCGCGCGGAACTCGCCCACCTGTGGAAGCGCATCGCTACGCTCCACGCAGCCGCACATTGATCGCGTCTTGGCGCATCGGCACAATGCGCGCCTGATCCAGCACCCGTCGTGACCGCACGGCGCTCGTCCTCCATCGTTGTCGAATATCGCCTCGGCGACGCGCACCTTGCGCGGACGCTGGCCAACCGATCGCGATACACCATTTGCGCCCAATCGATCCCGCCATGAACAGTCCCCGCAATATTCTCCTGATCGCCCTGCTGTTCATCAGCTACCTGCTCTGGATGCAGTGGCAAGAGGACTACAACCACGCACCGGATACGGTCGCCACCAGCGCGGCGCCTGCTGCGAAGGATGCCGCCGTGCCGGCTTCGGCGAGTGGCGCGGCCAACCCCGAAGTGCCGACGCCTTCGACGGCGAGCGCCGCAGCGGTACCGACCACGCCGCCGGAAACATCGCCGGATACGCAAGCGAAAGTCGCCCACGTGGTCGTCACCACGGATGTACTGCGCGTCGAGATCGATCCGCGCGGCGGCAGCGTCGTCGTCGCCGATCTGCTGAAGTATCGGCAATCCGAGCAGGCGTCCGCGCCGCCGGTGCGCCTGCTCGACTATCACGACGAGACGTTCTTCGAGGCCCAGACCGGCCTGGTCAGCGGCAGTGGCGCAGCCCCGGCGCACGATGCGCTGTTCACGGCCGCGCAAGACACCTACGCCTTGGCGGATGGCGCCGACTCGCTCGAAGTGCCGTTGACCTGGACCGATCCGTCCGGTGTCGTCGTGCGCAAGGTGTTCGTGTTCAAGCGCGCCAGCTACGTCGTGGAGCAGCGCCAGGAAATCGACAACAAGAGTGCCGCGGCCTGGACCGGCAATGCGTATCGCCAACTGCAGCGCGTGCCGCCGATCATCGATACGCATGGCCTCAAGGGTTACAGCAACACCGAGCGCTACAGCTTCGTCGGCGCGGCCTGGTACAGCCCCGCGGACAAATTCCAGAAGCTCGCTTTCGACAAGTTCGCCAAGGAGCCGCTGAACAAGAGTTTTGCCGGCGGCTGGGCGGCGATGCTGCAGCATTACTTCTTTGCCGCGTGGATTCCGTCGGCCGGTGAAACCGACGACTACGCGACCGCATTGGTGACGACGAAGGACGCGCCGCGCTATCTGGTCCGCGCGATGTCGCCGTCGATCACGGTCGCGCCGGGCGAGACGAAAAGCGACAGCGCGCGCCTGTACATCGGCCCGAAACTGCAGAGCACGCTCGACCAGGTCGCGCCCGGCCTCGCGCTCAGCGTCGACTACGGCATGTTCACGGTGATCTCCGAGCCGCTGCACTGGATTCTTACCCAATTCCACAAACTCACCGGCAACTGGGGCTTCGCGATCATCCTGCTGGTGCTGCTGATCAAGGCGGTGTTCTTCAAGTTGAGCGAAACGCAGTACCGCTCGATGGCGAAGATGAAGAAGCTGCAGCCGCGCATCGCCGCGCTCAAGGAGCGCTACGGCGACGATCGCCAGAAAATGAACACGGCGATGATGGAGCTGTACCAGAAGGAGAAAGCCAATCCGCTCGCCGGCTGCCTGCCGATGATCGTGCAGATTCCGGTGTTCTTCGCGCTGTACTGGGTGTTGCTGGAAAGCGTCGAACTGCGCCAGGCGCCGTTCATCGGCTGGGTCCACAACCTGACCGCGCCGGATCCGTATTACGTGCTGCCGGTCCTCAATGGCCTGATCGCGTTCGCGACCCAGCACATGACGCCGACCGCGGGCATGGACCCGACCCAGGCCAAGATGATGAAGTTCATGCCGGTCATCTTCTCGGTGATGTTCGCGTTCTTCCCGGCCGGTCTGGTCCTGTATTACGTGGTCAACAGCGGCCTGTCGTTGCTGCAGCAATGGGTCATCACCCGACGCATGGAAGCGGCCGACAAGGCCAGGGCGGCCTGACCCGCGATGACATCCCGGGCGTAATGCGGCGATGAACGCGCGCGCCGACACGATCGCAGCGGTCGCGAGCGCGCCCGGCGCGGGCGGTGTCGGCGTGTTGCGCGTGTCCGGCCCGCGTGCCGCCGCCCTCGCGCACGCCCTGCTCGGGCGCGCGCCGAAACCACGCCATGCGCATTACGCCGCGTTTCGCGATCGCGACGGCGGCGTGCTTGATCGCGGCCTGCTGCTCTGGTTCCCCGCGCCGCATTCCTACACCGGCGAAGACGTGCTCGAACTGCAGACCCACGGCAGTCCGGTCGTGCTGCGCCTGCTGCTCGCGCGCTTGATCGAACTCGGCACGCGGCACGCGCGTCCCGGCGAATTTTCCGAGCGCGCATTCCTCAATGGCAAACTCGACCTCGCCCAGGCCGAAGCGGTCGCCGACCTGATCGCGAGCGGCTCCGAAGCGGCCGCGCGCGCCGCGCAACGCAGCCTCGACGGCGCGTTCTCCGAACGCGTCCACGCGCTGACCGTCGCGGTGATCGGCTTGCGGGTCTGGATCGAAGCCGCGATCGACTTTCCCGAAGAGGAAATCGATTTCCTCGCGGCGCCGGAACTCAAGGCAAAGCTCGACGCGACGCGCATTCAACTCGCCGACCTGCTCGACGCCGCGCGCCGCGGCGTGCGCCTCGCCGACGGTCTGCACGTCGTCATCGTCGGCCGTCCGAATGTCGGCAAGTCGAGCCTGCTCAATGCGCTCGCGCAAAGCGAACGCGCGATCGTGACCGAGATCGCCGGCACCACGCGCGACGTGCTGCGCGAGACGATCGACCTCGACGGCATCGCGTTGACCCTGGTCGACACCGCGGGCCTGCGCGAAGCGGGCGATATCGTCGAACGCGAAGGCATCCGGCGCGCGCGCGCCGAGCTTGCGCGCGCCGATCTGGCGTTGCTGGTCAGTGATGACGACGGCGCGCTGGCGAACGTGGAAAGCATCGCGCCTTCCGGCGCTCCTGCGCAGTTGTTTGCGGTCGATGATGTGCCGGCGCATATCGTGCTGCACAACAAGATCGATCTCAGCGGCACGCCTGCGCGAGTGGAAATGCGCGAAGGCGTCGTGCATGTCTGGCTGTCGACGCGCAGCCACGATGGACTCGATCTGCTGATCGCCGAACTCAAGCGTCATGCCGGCCACGGCGAACAAGCCGAAGGCGCGTTCACCGCGCGCGCGCGACATGTCGCGTCGCTGGAAAAAGCGCAGCACCATCTCGCCCTCGCCGCGGACGCGCTCGGCGTGCAGCGCGCCGGCGAACTCGCCGCCGAGGAATTGCGCGTGGTGCAACAGCACCTCGGCGAAATCACCGGCGAATTCAGCAGCGAGGATCTGCTCGGTTCGATCTTCAGCTCGTTCTGCATCGGCAAGTGAGTTCAGGATGAACTCAGCCCGTGCAGGTTATGGATGGCCGACGAGATGGAATCAAGCGAATACCAGACACCGGAGACGATGATGATCGACCTGTTCTACTGGCCCACACCGAACGGCCACAAGATCACCCTGTTTCTCGAAGAGGCCGGCCTCGACTACACGATCAAGCCGGTCGACATTGGCAAGGGCGATCAATTCAAGCCGGAATACCTCGCGGTCTCGCCGAACAACAAGATGCCGGCGATCGTCGATCACGCGCCGCGTGATGGCGGCGCGCCGATCAGTGTCTTCGAATCGGGCGCGATCCTGGCTTATCTCGCCGACAAGACACAGCGCTTCATCGCGCGGGATCTGCGCGGTCGCATCGTGGTCAACGAGTGGCTGTTCTGGCAGATGGCGGGCTTGGGTCCGATGACCGGGCAATACGGGCACTTCAACGTATACGCACCCGAAAAGATTGCGTACGCGATCGAGCGCTACACGAAGGAAGCGCAGCGTTTGCTCGGTGTGCTTGATCGCCAGTTGGCCGACCGTGCGTTCATCGCCGGCGCCGACTACTCCATCGCCGACATGGCGTGCTATCCATGGATCAATCCGTACACCAAGGCGCCGCTCGACCTGGTTCCGTTCGCGAACGTGCGACGCTGGCACGCCGCGATCGCCGCGCGCCCGGCAACGCAGCGCGCGTATGCGAAGGGCGACGCGGTCAATCCATCAGCGGGCCAGCCGATGAGCGACGAGGAAAAACGCATCCTGTTCGGCATCGGCGCGAAGGCCTGATCGCAATGGATGGGCCGCTTCGTAAAACCGGGATACCGTTATGTGTTGCTCCCGTAGGAGCGCACCCTGTGCGCGACCCGCGCAGCAATGATGCCCCGGTCGCCCACAGGGTGAGCTCCTGCAGAAAGAATGTGCCGAGGCTCAGCGCGGCGGCGCTGCGGATGCCGGCATGCCGACAGGGCTGATCGTCGATTCGACCTGCACGCGCGAACCCGGATCATGATCCATGCGCGTGGTGTAGCTGCGCCCCCGGTATTCGTACGTCACGTCGTAGGCGCTGACCTTGTCGCTGCGGTCGTTGACCGTGCGGCAGCGCGTCTCGGTGCGGGTCGTGGTCCGGTTCGCGTCGTGGCGGACACCGACCTCGTGGCCGATGAGGCCGCCGCCGACCGCGCCGGCGACCGTGGTTGCCTTGCGTCCGTTGCCGCGGCCGATCTGGTTGCCGAGCAGGCCGCCGACCGCGGCGCCGACCACCGTGCCGACGACGTGATTGTCGCTGCCGGGCGCGCGACGCGTCACCGCAACCTGGTCGCAGACCTTGCGCGGCGTCGCCACCTGTTCGACGACCGGGTGCACCGCGCGGACGTCGGCGTAACCGTCGTCGATCGCGGCCAGCGCCGCTGGCGCTGCGGGTTGCTCCATCGGCGCGGCGAGCGCGGCCGGTTCGGCAGTCGCCGGGCTAGCTGTGTAACGCTGTGCAACGGCCATGCCGCCGATTGCGAGGGCGGCGCCCGCTGCGGCGCCGAGCAAGGTTTTCGAGTCCACAGGGTTTTCTCCTCTAGTGTTGCATCAGATATACGGGCCTTGCGCTGCAGAAGAACTGAACGAATCCCGCTGACTCCTGAAAGTTGCGACCGTGATCACGCAAATAGCCGTCGCCACGCGCGCGCTTGGCCGCATCGTCGCAGTGCGGTGTAATGCATCTCCTGCCTGTGGAGTTGCCATGCGCCGTTTCCTTCTCGCCAGCGTGCTGGCCGTGAGTCCCTTCGTGCACGCCGAACGCCTGACCGTCGACCGCCTCTTTTCCGATCCGGATCTCAACGGACCGAGTCCGCGCGCGCTGAAGATCGCGCCGGACGGCAGCCGGGTCACGTTCCTGCGCGGGCGCGCCGACGACCAGAACCAGCTCGACCTGTGGGAGTACGAAGTCGCCAGCGGCAAGGCGCGCCGCCTGGTCGACTCGACCGCGCTCGGCGAAGCGCAGGAGCTGTCGGACGCGGAGAAGGCGCGCCGCGAGCGCGAACGCATCGCGCAGCTCAAGGGCATCGTCGCGTACCGCTGGGCGCCGGATAGTCGCAAACTGCTGTTCAGCGTCGGCGAGCGGCTCTGGCTCTACGACCTCGACGCGAAACCCGGCGCACGAATTGCGTGCGCTGACGCCGAAGGGCTTCGAGGTCATCGACGCGAAGGTATCGCCGCATGGCGGCTATGTCTCGTTCGTCAGCCGGCAGAACCTGTACACGATCGATCTCGCGCATGGCCGCAACTATCAGCTCACCCGCGACGGCGAGGGCCCGATCCACAACGGCGAGGCCGAGTTCGTCGCGCAGGAGGAAATGGATCGCGCCCGACCGGCTACTGGTGGGCGCCGGACGATTCGGCGATTGCGTTCGAGCGCTATGACGAATCCGCGGTCGACGAGGTCAAGCGCACCGAGGTCTACGCCGACCGCACCGAGACGATCAGCCAGCGCTATCCAGCGGCAGGCACGGCCGAACGTGGCCGTGAAGCTCGGACTGGTCAAACCGCAAGGCGGGCGCGACGCGCTGGATCGATCTCGGCGCCGACAAGGACATCTACCTCGCGCGCGTCGACTGGTTGCCGGACGCGAAGCGGCTCGGCTTCCAGCGCGAAAGCCGCGACCAGCGACGGCTGGAGTCTGATTGTCGTCGACACCGCCACGCTGCGCGAAACGCACGCTGCTGACCGAGACCAGCCCGACCTGGATCGACCTCAACGACGATCTGCGTTTCCTGAAGAACGAAGATGCGTTCGTGTGGGCCTCCGAACGCGACGGCTACAAGCATCTGTATGTGTTCGGACTCGACGGAAAGTTGCGGCGCAGCGTTGACGCGCGGCGAGCTGGGACGTCGACAAGCTGCTCGCGCTCGACGAGAAACATGGAAAAGTATATTTCGACGCAAACCGCGACGATCCGCTGCAACAGCAGGTCTATGCAGCGCGGCTCGACGGCGGCGATGCCGACAAGGTCGCGCGCATCAGCAAGGGCGACGGCTGGCACGACGCGGTGTTCGGCGAGAACGCGACTGCCTACATCGATACGTTTTCCGATCCGGCCACGCCGCCGCAGGTATCGTTGCGCAAGGCCGACGGCAGCCGCATCGCGTGGATCGAACACAACGAACTCGAACGCCGGCCATCCGTACTGGCCGTATCGCGACAGCCTCGTCGCAGCCGGAGTTCGGCACGCTCAAGAGCGAGGACGGCCAGGACCTTTACTACCGCGTCTACAAGCCGCCGGCTTCGACGCGAAGAAACGCTATCCCGTGTTCATGACCTACTACGGCGGCCCCGGCAGCCAGTACGTCAAGCGCGCACTGGGGCAACCATTTCGAGCAGATACATGGCGCAGCACGGCTACGTCGTGTTCGCGCTCGACAACCGCGGCTCGCCGCGGCGCGGCCGCAAGTTCTCCGACGCGATCTTCAAGCAGCTCGGCAAGCCCGAGGTCGCCGACCAGCTCACCGGCGTCGCGTGGCTCGAAGCGCAGCCCTGGGTCGATGGCCGAGCACATCGGCGTGTTCGGCTGGAGCTACGGCGGCTACAGACCCTGATGCTGCTCGCCAAGGCGAGCGACCAGATCGCCGCCGGCGTCGCGGTCGCGCCGGTCACCGACTGGACGCTTGTACGACACCCACTACACCGAACGTTATCTCGACACGCCGCAGCACAACCCGCAGGGCTACGAGCTGTCCGGCGTGCTGCACTGGCTCGACGGATTGAAGTCGACACGCTGCTGCTCGTGCACGGCATGGCCGACGACAACGTGCTGTTCTCCAACTCGACCAAGCTGATGGCCGCGCTGCAGCAGCGCGGCACCCAGTTCCGGCTGATGACCTATCCCGGCGCCAAGCATGGCCTGTCGACGCCGGCGCATGAAAAAGCACGTCTACACGCTGATCGCGAATTATTTCGACGAGAAGCTGAAGCCGGCGGCGAGTGAACCGCAAAGCGCGAAATAACCTGTGCGAGCGTCAGAAGACGCGATGCCCTTGCTCGGTTGCGGGCGGAAAAGCATCGCGCCTTCCGGCGCTCCCACCGGACACCTGGAATCGAACGCATGAACCTTCGTGAAAGCTGGATCCTGTTCGCACTCGGCTCCGCGTTCTTCGCAGGGCTGACTGCACTGTTCGGCAAGATCGGCGTCGCCGGGATCAATTCGAACCTCGCGACGTTCATCCGCACGATCGTGATCCTCGGCGTGACCGCGGCGATCCTGTCGCTGCGCGACGAGTGGCGACCGGCCGGTCCGATCCAGCCGAAGACGTGGATTTTCCTGATCCTCTCCGGCATCGCGACCGGGTTGTCGTGGCTGTGCTACTACCGCGCGCTGCAGCTCGGCCCGGTCAGCAAGGTCGCGCCGATCGACAAGCTCAGCGTCGTGTTCGCGATCGTGCTCGGCGTGTTGTTCGTCGGCGAAGCGATGACCTGGCCGGTCGCGATCGGCGGCGGCCTGATCGTCGCCGGCTCGATCGTGATGATCGCGTTCTGAGCCGGCCCGACAATTTCACTGTGGGAGCGGCGGAAGCCGCGATGCTTTTGGCCGTCTATCCATCTGACCGAAAAGCATCGCGGCTTCCGCCGCTCCCACAACAGCTTGCCTCGGGTCAGAACTTGCCGGTCTGATAATCGCGGATCGTCTCGACGATCTGCTCCTGCGTGTTCATCACGAACGGGCCGTAGCTTGCGCGACCGGCTCGTTGAGCGGCTTGCCGGCGACCACGATCAGACGTGTCGGCTTCGCTGCCGCGCGGTGATCAGCACGTCGTCGCCGTCGCGTTCGAGCACCGCGAGCTCGCCGCGCGCGATGCGCGTCGCCGCATCGGCCGGACCGACGTCCGCGGCGCCCGCATAGACATACGCGAACGCGTTGTGACCGGTCGGGATCGGTGACCGCGAAGCGCGCGCCGGCCGCGAGCTCGATGTCGAGATACAGCGGCTCGACCGCGATCGCCGCTGACCGGTCCGACGGCATCGCCGAAGCGCCCGGCGAGCACGCGCACGCGCACGCCGTCGGCGCGGCGTCGACGCTCGGGAATGCGCTCGGGCGCGATGTCCTGGTAGCGCGGCGCGCTCATCTTGTCGCTTGGCGGGCAGGTTGACCCAGAGCTGGAAGCCCCACATCAGGCCGTCCTCCTGCTCGGGCATTTCCGAATGCACGATGCCGCGGCCCGGCGGTCATCCATTGCACGCTGCCCGGCGTCAGCAGGCCGGAATTGCCCTGGTTGTCGCCGTGGCGCATGCGCCCGGCGAGCATGTAGGTGACGGTCTCGAAACCGCGGTGCGGGTGGTTCGGAAAGCCGCCGATGTAGTCGCGACGCGCTGTCCGAGCGGAACTCGTCGAGCAGCAGGAACGGATCGAGCATGTCGAGGTCGCGCTGGCCGATCACGCGGGTCAGCTTGACGCCGGCGCCGTCCGAGGTCGGCTGGCCGCGGAACACGCGCGCGACGCGGCGCGGCTGGTGGTGGTTGCATTCATGGCGAATCTCCTGGGATCGACTGCGATCCAAGATGCGGCTTACATGCGCGTGCACAAGCGCGCGCGCGTGAACACAAGAAGCGCTTCGGCGAACGATCGCCGATTTTCGCGGCGAACGCGCGGAGCCGCATCCTGTGGGCGATCGATCCTATCGGCCTCGCGACGACGGTTCGCGCACAGAGTGCGCTCCTACAGGATTTTGCCGGCGGTTGTCTTCAATGCACCCAGCGCCCGCCGCGGCGGCGCGGCGGCGATGACGTGCCGTCGCGCGGGCGGCGCCTGCTCGTTCGCCGGCTGAGCGGATGGTCGCGCCAGTATTCGGCGACCGCGCCGACCGCGGCCGGAATCTGCGCGAGGCACTCGTCGTAGTCGTCGTCGCCGAGCGGCGCGAATTCCGCGTCGCTCTCGAACACGCCGTCGTCGATCGCGAGCGCGATGATCGGGCCGAGCAGTTCCATCAGCTCGCGAATCGTGGCCGAGGCGGCCTTCCCAGACCGGCGCGCGCAGGTCGATGCCGCGCGAGAAGCCCTCGCACCAGCCGCGCGCGGTGAACGCGGCGCGGCGCCGTCGTCGACGTCGAGTTCGCCGAGGATCGGCTCGTAAGTGCCGGTTTCGAGCTCCGGCGCGATCGCATCGTTGAGGCGCGCGAGCAGGTCAGCACGCGCTCGCCCTCGAGCGTGGATCGAGGAACGGCGCGTGCAGGATTTCCGGCAGCCACTCCTCCGGCTTGGCCGGCATGCGGACCGATCGCGAGCGCGGTCAGGAAGCCGTGCACGCCGTCGAGCAGCAGATCCTCGTCGCCCGCGTGCGCACGCAGGAACTGGTCGAGTTCCTCCAGCTCGCTCGTCGGTCGGGTGAAATCAGCCAGTCAGCGGTGCCATCGTCGAGTTCCAGAATTACGGGCGTGTGATCGGAGGCGCGTTCCCACGTGCGCGGTTCGCGATCGATCGTGGCCGCGCGGCATGCGTCCGCGCAGCGCCTCGCTGGCCAGGATCAGATCGATGCGCAGGCCGAGGTTGCGGCGGAACGCGGCCTGGCGGTAATCCCACCAGCTGTAGTGTCCGCCGTCCTCGTTGAACAGGCGGAAACTGTCGAGCGAGGCCGAGGTCGAGCACGCGCTTCAGCGCCTCGCGTTCCGGCGTCGAGCACAGCACCTGTTCGTGCCACGCGGCCGGATCGTGCACGTCGCGATCGTCGGGCGCGATGTTGAAATCGCCCAACACGACGAGGTGCGGATGGCGCTGGATCTCCTCGGCGAGGAACGCGGTGACCTTCGCGAGCCAGTCGAGCTTGTAGGCGTACTTCTCGCTGCCGACCGCCTGGCCGTTGACCACGTACAGATTGACCACGCGCACGTCGCCGATCGTCGCGCTGAGGATGCGCCGCTGCGGATCGTCGAAGCCGGCGATGCCGTGCTCACGTCGGCGAGCGGCTGGCGCGCGAGGATCGCGACGCCGTTGTAGGTCTTCTGGCCGGAAAACGCGCGTGGTAGCCGGCCGCTTCGAGCGCCGCGACCGGGAACTTCGCGTCCTCCAGCTTGGTTTCCTGCAGCGCGAGCACATCCGGCTGCGCCTCGGCGCACCAGCGCTCGACGTGCGGCAGGCGCACGTTCAGCGAATTGACGTTCCAGCTCGCGATTTTCATCGCGCAATTGTAGCGGAGCGCATGCCGCGCTCGTTACGCTGTGCGTTCCGTTTCCGTCAGGAGAGCCAAGCCATGGCCGACGATCGATCTGCGCAGCGACACCGTCACCCGGCCCGGCGCGGCGATGCGCGCGGCGATGGCGGCGGCGCCGGTCGGCGACGACGTCTACGGCGAAGACCCGACCGTGCAGCGCCTGCAACGGCGCCTCGCCGACGACCTCGGCTTCGACGGCCGGCCTGTTCGTGCCGAGCGGCACGCAGAGCAACCTGATCGCGCTGATGAGCCATTGCCAGCGCGGCGACGAATACCTGGTCGGCATGGAAGCGCACACCTACAAGTACGAAGGCGGCGGCGCGGCCGTGCTCGGCTCGATCCAGCCGCAGCCGATCGTCAACGCCGACGGACGGCACGCTGCCGCTCGACGCGCTGGCGAAAGCGGTCAAGCCCGACGATCCGCATTTCGCGCGCACGCGCCTGCTCGCGCTGGAAAACACCTGGCACGGCCGCGTGCTGCCGCAGGACTACGTGGTCGCCGCCGCCGACTGGGCACGGTCGCGCGGCCTCGCCGTGCACCTCGACGGCGCGCGCCTGTTCAACGCCGCGGTCGCGAGCGGCGTGCCGGCGCGCACGCTCGCCGCGCCGTTCGACAGCGTCTCGGTGTGCCTGTCGAAGGGCCTCGGCGCGCCGGTCGGTTCGGTCCTGCTCGGCGACGCACGCCCTGATCGAGCAGGCGCGGCGCTGGCGCAAGATGCTCGGCGGCGGCATGCGCCAGTCCGGCGTGCTCGCCGCGGCCGGCGCTGTATGCGCTCGATCACCACGTCGCGCGCCTCGCCGACGACCACGCGCGCGCCGCGCGCCTCGCCGCCGGACTGCGCGGCATCGCCGGCATCGCACGTACGTCGGCCAGTTCACCAACATGGTCTTCATCGACGTCGCCGCCGATGCGCTTGCGCGCGCTCGATGCGCACCTGCGCGAAGCCGGCGTGCGCGTCAGCATCGGATATCTGCCGAGCGTGCGGCTGGTCACGCATCTCGATGTCGACGATGCGGCGATCGAGCGCGTGATCGAGGTGTTCCGCGCGTTTGGACCATGATGGGCTGACGCGAATCGCCGGTCGCGCTGCGCGCGCCCGGCCTGCGCGTGCGCTCCCTACCCCCGCCATGTCTCCCCATTCGCCGCGGTGCGCTGCCACAACTCGAGGCCGTGCTGCGCCGATGCATGCGCGGCGCCGAGCGCCTCGTCCGGCAACTGGCCGAAATAGAACGGCCGGCGCGGCACGCGCACGAACGGCCGGCCGCGGATGCGCTGGTACTCGGCGTGGAATTCGTTCCACGGGTGCTGCGCCATCGGTGCATTGCTGGCGACGCCGCCGTGGAACTGGTGGAAGCTGCCCTCGCCGAGCAGCATCACGTAGTCCGCCTCGCGTCGCGCCACCGCGCGCTGGAACAGGTCCAGCGCGACCAGGCCGCCGCCGCGCGCGACGAAGCGTTCGTCGAAACCGCCGAGGTCGACGAAATCCTGCTTGCCGATGCCGAAGCAGCCGGCCTCGTAAGCGCAGCCGAACCACCCCAGGCCCGGGTCCGCGAACGCGCCGGCGATCCGGTACAGCCGATAACCGTCCTCGCGCCAGCCGCTGCGCGCGAGCAGCGCGTCCTCGGCCCGCTGGTCGTAGCCCTCCTGCATCGACTCGTTCTGCCGCTTGGGCCCGAGATGGAACGACACCGTGGCCAGGAACGGCGCGCGGAACTGCGCGAACGCGCGCGTGGCCAGCGCGTAGACGCCCGGCGAGAGGATGTGCGCACCGTCGATCATCACCAGCAAATGTTCGCCGCGCGCGGCGCGGCAGGCCGCGTTCAGCGCGGCGGCGGGCGACACCGCGCTCGTCTCGACATGGCGATAGCGGAACTCCGGCCCGAACGCGCGCACCGCCGCCTCGTCGAGCGGCTGGCGCGAGCCGTGGTCGACCGCGATCACCTCGAAGTCGAGATCGCCGGCATCGCGCTGATAGCTGCGGCTCAGCGAATGCAGCGTGTTCATCGCCTCGCGGCGATTGTTGTGGAAGTTGACGATGGTCGAGAGCATGCGGGGGATCGGCTGGACGACGAAGTCGCAGCATCTTATCCGAGCGGTACCGCTCGGCTGCGCTCAGTCGATCTGCCGCGGCGGCACCGGCTCGCGCAGTGAAGCGACGCCGAGCAACCTCAGCGTCGCGGCGTCCGGTTGCCCGCTGTAGAACATTGTGAGCGCCTCGCGGAAACGGTGTTCGGCCGGCGCGACCTCGGCGAACAGCGTCAGCGACGAGCGCAGCTTGAGCGCATCGACGTCACCGAGGATATCGTCGGCCTCGCGCTGGCGGTGGCGCAGCAGCGCATCTACGCACGCGAGCAGTCGCGGGCCGAGGATCGGATGCGCGAGGTATGCCGCCGCCTCATCGCGATTGGCGATGCCGTACTCCCAGGCCATGTCGCTGTGGCCGAGCCCGCGCATCTGCGGGAACACGAACCACATCCAGTGCGATTCCTTGTACCCGGCCTGGAGCTCGGCCAAGGCCTGCTCGTAGATCGGCGCCTGGGCGCGGACGAAGCGGTTGATGTTGCTGGACATAGCAGACATGGTAGAGACACACACGCCGTCAAGCCACGAGCCCATAACTGCGCAACAACGCATCCGGCTGCGGCTCGCGACCGCGGAATTCGACGAAACTTTCCAGTGCCGGTCGCGAACCGCCGACGGCGAGAATCGCGCGGCGGTACGCCTCGCCGGTCGCGCGGTCGAACACGCCGGCTTCCTCGAAGCGTTCGAACGCGTCGGCCGACAGCACCTCGGCCCACAGGTAGCTGTAGTAACCCGCGCCGTAGCCGCCGGCGAAGATGTGCGTGAACGCGTGCGGAAAGCGCTGCCAGGCCGGCGGCTGCAGCACGGCGACTTCGTCGCGCACCTCGTCGAAGAATTTCCAGCGCACGCGCGCCGCGCGCCGGATCGAATTCGCGATGGATGCGGAAATCGAACAGCGCGAATTCGAGCTGGCGCACCAGGAACAGGCCGGCGTGGAAATGCGCGCCGCCTGCATGCGCGCGAACAGTTCGTCCGGCAGGCGTTCGCCGGTCTGCTAGTGGCGCGCGAACAGGTCGAGCGCTTCGCGCTGCCAGCCGAAGTTCTCCATGAACTGGCTCGGCAATTCGACCGCGTCCCACTCGACGCCGCTGATGCCGGCGACGCCGGGATAATCGACCTCGGTCAGCAGGTGATGCAGGCCGTGGCCGAATTCGTGGAACAGGGTCAGCACGTCGTCGTGGGTCAGCAGCGACGGCGTGGTCGCGGTCGGCGGCGCGAAGTTGCAGGTCAGGAACGCGACCGGCAACTGGGCGCCGTCCTCGCCGCTTTTGTCGGTACGCGCGAAGCGGTTCACGCAGACATCCATCCACGCGCCGCCGCGCTTGCCGGTGCGCGCGTAGAGATCGACGTACGCGCCGGCGAACACGCTGCCGTCGGCATCGAGCAGGTCGTAATAACGCACGTCGGATGCCAGACATCGACGTCGGTGCGCTGGCGCAAGCGGACGCCGAACACGCGCTCGGTGATCGCGAACAGGCCGTCGATCACTGCGTCGAGCGGGAAGTACGGTTTCAGTTCCTCCTCGTTCAACGCGTATTTGCGCTCGCGCAATTTTTCCGACGCGTAGCCGACGTCCCACGGCTGCAGGTCGTCGATGGCGAGTTCGTTTGCGGCGAATGCGCGCAACTCCACGAGTTCGCGTTCCGCGACCGGCTTCGCGCGCGCGGCCAGATCGCGCAGGAACGTGAACACCGCAGCGGGCGATGGCGCCATCTTGGTCGCCAGCGATTCCTCGGCCGCGTCGGTGAAGCCGAGCAGCTGCGCGGCTTCGTGGCGCAGCGCGACGATCTTCTCGATGCGCGCGGAATTGTCGAACGTGCCCGCGTTCGGGCCCTGATCAGACGCGCGCGTCTGGTAGGCGCGATAGACGCGTTCGCGCAACGCGCGGTCATCGGCATAGGTCAGCACCGCCTGCACGCTCGGCTGCTTCAGGGTGACCCGCCAGCCGTCGAGCTTCTGTTCGTCGGCCTGCTTTTCGTCAAACTGCGCGCGCAGCACCGCGCGACCGGATTCCGGAATGCCGGCGAGCTGCGATTCATCGGTCAACGCTTCGCTCCACGCATCGGTCGCGTCGAGCACCGCTTCCTCGAACTCGGTCGCGAATTTCGACAATTCGTTGGCGATCTCGCGAAAACGCGAGCGCGCCGGCTCTTCGAGTGCGACGCCGGACAGACTGGAAATCGCGCAGCTCGTGTTCGACCAAGGTGCGCGCCGCGCGCGGCAGCGCCGCCGTGTCGTGCGCTTCGTCAACCGCCTTGACCGCGGCATACAGCTCGCGGTTCTGGCCGAGCTCGCTGGCATGCTCGACGATTTTTTCCTGCGCCGCCGAATACGCCTTGCGCAGCTCCTCGGAATCGGCGACGCCGTGCAGATGCGACACCGGCGCCCAGACTCGATTGAGGCGATCCTCCAGTTCCTCGCCGAGCAGCACCACGCTCGCGAAATCGCGCGGCGCGTCGGACGCGAGCAACGCATCGATGCGCGCGCGATAGTCCGCGAGCACGCCATCGACCGCGGGTTCGACATGTTCGGGTTTGATCGCGGAGAAGCGCGGTAGGCCGCTGGCTTCGAGTAGGGGGTTGAGCGTCGTCATCGGATCGGCGGCTGGCGGGGGGAGACCCGCCAACTTGGAGCACCGGCCCGGCAAATTCAAGGATTCGATGGAGCGCGCGCAATGCTAGGCTTGGATCAACACCCATTTCCCGGCGCAATCCATGAACATCCGTCCCTACCAGGGCATCACGCCGCGCCTCGGCGCGAACGTCTATATCGATCCGGCCGCGCAGCTGATCGGCGACGTCGAGCTCGGCGACGACGCGTCGCTGTGGCCGTGCGCGGTTGCGCGCGGCGACGTGCACTACATCCGCATCGGTGCGCGCACGAACGTGCAGGACGGCGCCGTGCTGCACGTGACCCATGACGGCGAATACACCGACGACGGCTTCCCGCTGGTGATCGGCGCCGACGTGACGATCGGCCACGCCGCGGTCGTGCACGCCTGCACGATCGGCGACGCGTGCCTGATCGGCATGCACGCGACCGTGCTCGACGGCGCCGTCGTCAACCGCCACAGCATGATCGGCGCCGGCGCGGTGGTCACGCCCGGCAAGGTCGTCGGCGAAGGCGAACTGTGGGTCGGTAATCCGGCGCGCTGCGTGCGCCGATTGTCCGACCAGGAAATCGAACGCCTGTACTACTCGGCGCAGCACTACGTGAAGCTCAAGAACCGCTATCTCGCCGCGGGCTGAGTGAGTCAGGTGCCACGACCGGCGGCTGTTTGATGTCTACGATCGTTGGTGGTGCAGGCGATAAACCGCGGTCGACAGTGCGCTGACGCCCTCGGCAATAAAGCCCGGTTGCGAAGCAAGAATGTCGCGGCGTTCCAGCAAGTCGATGTTCCAGTGTCCGGCGAACAGGCCGCGGACTTCGGGCTCGTCGACCGAAAACGGTGGGCCGTCTTTTTCCACCTGTGGATATTCCAGCGTGATCAGCAGGCCGCGGCAATCCACGGGCAGGCGCGCGTAAACGTCGTCGGCGTAGCGGCGGCGCATCGCTGGCGGCAGCGCGATCAACGCAGCGCGATCGTAAAGACCGGCGCAATCGGCCAGCGCGGCAGCATCCAGCGCAAACACATTGCCGCAGATCAGCTCGATCGCGCCGGCGACATGGTGCCGACCGTAGCGCGAATCGTGAACCCGCGGCTGCAGGCCGTTTTCGGTGAAGAATTGCTCTACTGCCAGCGGCGAGAGTTCCGCGCCGAGCACGCGATACCCTTGTTCGGCCAACCACATCATATCCAGCGATTTCCCGGCGAGCGGCACGAACACGCGACTGCCGGACGGCAGCGCGAGCGCGCCCCAGTGTTGCTCCAGCAACGGCATCACGCTGGCGCGGTGGAAACCGGTGCGACCTTCGCGCCAGCGTTGCAGCCAGAAATCGGTTTCCATGCGTTGCCCTCCTTTCAGGAGCCGGGCAGATTCGGCGCCGCAGCCAAGGGCGTCGATCGTACGTTCAATCGGCATCGACGGCATCTCCGGCGGAATGTCATGCCCGATTGGGAGCGCAGATGGAAGCGTTTGTGACGCACTTCACCAGGGAAGCGGACTTCGCCATCGTTCCGGCGTGGGCACGTGCGTGCAGAATGCGACACTTGGGAATGACACGAAAAAGCAAGAATGCTTTACGCCGCGATAGCGAAGCCTTGAGCCTTGCGATTGCAAAGACCTTCGCTCACTACGGGAATCCATCCATGAACTTGCGCCGCATCTTGACCCCGAGCGCTCTGTGCCTGATTGCACTGAGTGCTGCACCGCTCCTCGCCCACGCCGAACCCGGCAATCGGATGAAGATGACGATCTCGATGAAAATGCAGATGCCCGGCATGGACATGCCGGCGAGCTCGCACACGATGCAGAGCTGCGTGTCCGCAAAGAAACCTGATCCACGCCAGATGATGCAGAAAAACAAGGACTGCACGACCAGCGACTACAAGGAGGTTGGCGACACGGTCAGCTTCCACATGGCGTGTACTGGGCCGATGCCGATGAATGGCGCCATGACGTTCAGGATCGCGGCCGATGGCGGCGTCCACGGCACGACCCACATGACCAGCACGACCGAAGGCCAGGCGATGGTCATGGATACGACCTACGAGGGCCAACGCATCGGTGCTTGCGAGTACACGCCGCCGGCAGAGGCGAAATAGCGTCGTCGATTTGCCTCGGCGCGCAGCCGCGCGCTCAGGCATCCAGATCCGGGATCAGCTTGTCCTCGAGGTACGCGATCATGTCCTTGAGGCGCAGCTTGCGTTTCTTCATCCGCGTGAGCTGCAGCTCGTCACAGCCGGGCCCGGTCGGCAGGCCAGCGATCGCGGCATCGAGGTCGCGATGTTCGAGCTTGAGCTCGGTCAGCTTGCGGACGATCTCGGCGGGATCTTCGTTGAACATGGCGTCGCTCGTGGTGCGTCAAGTGTAACGCCCGGACAGGGCCGCGCAGGGTCGCGCGTGGGCTATGCCGGGTGCTGGCGTTGGTGCGCTTCGAGCATCTCCGCCAGTTCGGTGAACGAAGACACGACCGCATCGCAATCGATCTCGCTGATCGGGCGGCCTTCGGTATAGCCGTAGTCGACGAGGACGACGCGCATGCCGGCGGCGCGCGCGCCTTTGGCGTCGTTCTCGGAGTCGCCGAGCGCCAGGCAGTCGCCGCGCGGCACGCCGAGGATATCCGCCGCATGCCAGAACGGTTCCGGCGCGGGTTTGCGTTGCGGCAATGCGTCGCCGCCGATCACGCAGGCGAAATGGCGTGCGAGGTCGAACTGATCGAGGATTGCTTCGGCTGCGCGTTGCGGTTTGTTGGTCACGCAGGCGAGGCGCAAACCGAGCGCGGCGAAGCGGACGAGGCCGTCTTCCACGCCAGGATAGATGCGCGCGTTTTGGCCGTTGACCGCGGTGTAGACCGGGTCGAACGATGCACGTGCGCGCTGCAGCAGGTCGACGTCGACGCGTCCGTCGCGGTCGCCGCTCAGCGCGCGATGCAGCAGGATGTCGACGCCCTGGCCGACGTAGGCGGTGACCGTGTCTTTGCTGATCGTTGCGCGACCGAGGTCGCGCAACGTGGTGTTCACCGCGACCGCGATATCCGCCACGGTATCGAGCAGGGTGCCGTCGAGATCGCAGAGAATCGCCTGGACGTGCACACCGCGCTCCGGCTCAGCAGCGGCGTGCCGCGTCGGCGACTTTCGCGGCGGTCAGGCCGAAGAACTCGAACAGCTTGCCCGCAGGCGCGGATTCGCCGAAGCGGTCGAGGCCGATGACCGTGCCGTTGCCGCGCACGTACTTCCACCACAGCGCGGTTGTGCCGGCTTCGATCGCGATCTTCGGTACGTCGACCGGCAGCACGTCGGCGCGATAGGCGTCGTCCTGGCGATCGAAGGTTTCGGTCGATGGCATCGATACCACGCGCGTCGGGATGCCCTCGCCTTCAAGAATCTTCTGCGCTGCGAGGGCGAGGCCGATTTCGGAACCGGTCGCGATCAGGATGCGCTGCGCGGTACCGCCGGTTGCCTCGGCGAGCACGTAGCCGCCGCGTTCGATCGCGGTGATCTGTGCGTCACTGCGCAGCACGAACGGCAGGTTCTGGCGCGACAACGCGAGCGCGGTCGGCGCGGCCTTGCGCATCAGCGCGAGCTTCCAGGCGACCACGGTTTCGACGGTGTCGCACGGACGCCAGACTTCAAGGTTCGGGATCAGGCGCAAGGAAGACACATGCTCGACAGATTGGTGCGTCGGACCGTCCTCGCCGAGGCCGATCGAATCGTGGGTGAACACGTGGATCACGCGCAGGTTCATCAGCGCGGCCATGCGGATTGCGTTGCGGCTGTAGTCGCTGAAGGTCAGGAAGGTGCCGCCGAACGGAATGAAGCCGCCGTGCAGCGCGACACCGTTCATGATCGCGGCCATGCCGAATTCGCGCACGCCGTAGCTGATGTGGCGGCCGGTGCCGGCGCCGAGCAGCAAAGGTGCACCTTTCCACAAGGTCAGATTGGAATGGGTCAGGTCGGCCGAGCCGCCGAGCATTTCCGGCACGGCCGGTGCGAACGCCTCGATCGCGTACTGGCTGGCCTTGCGCGAGGCGACGCTTTCGGCCTTCGTGTTCGCCTCCTTGATCAAGGTCGCCGCGACGTCGGCGAAGCTCGCCGGCAATTCGCCATCGAGGCGGCGCAGGAGTTCCGCCGCGGCATCCGCATGCGCGGTTTGGTACGTCGCGAAGCGCGCGTTCCAGTCGGCTTCACGCTGCGCGCCAGCGGCGCGCGCATTCCAGCCGGCGTAGATGTCGTCGGGAATCTCGAACGGCGCATACGGCCAGTCGAGCGCCTTGCGCGTCGCGCTGAGCTCGTCCGCGCCGAGCGCCTCGCCGTGCGCCTTCGCGGTGCCGGCGCGCGTTGGTGCGCCGCGGCCGATCGTGGTGCGACACAAGATGAAACTCGGCTGCGTCGTGTTCGCCTTCGCCTCGGCGATCGCGCGGTCGACCGCGTCGACGTCGTGGCCGTCGATCGGGCCGATGACCTGCCAGCCGTATGCGCGAAAACGCGCCGCGCTGTCATCGGTGAACCAGCCCTGCACCTGGCCATCGATCGAGATGCCGTTGTCGTCGTACAGTGCAATCAGTTTGCCGAGCTGCCAGGTGCCGGCCAGCGCGCAGGCTTCGTGCGAGATGCCTTCCATCAGGCAGCCGTCGCCGAGGAAAACGTAGGTGTGGTGGTCGATGACCGGCTGATCGCCGCGGTTGAATTCGGCGCCGAGCAATTTCTCGGCGAGCGCGAAGCCGACCGCATTGGCGAGACCCTGGCCGAGCGGCCCGGTGGTCGTCTCGACGCCGGGCGTCACACCGACTTCGGGGTGGCCGGGCGTCTTCGAATGCAGCTGGCGGAAATTTTCCAGCTCGCCCAGGCCCAAGTCATAGCCGGTCAGGTGCAGCAGCGCGTATTGCAGCATCGAGCCGTGGCCGTTCGACAGCATGAAACGATCGCGGTCGGCCCAATGCGGATTGGCCGGGTTGTGCTTGAGATGCCGCGTCCATAGCGCGAGCGCGATCTCGGCCATGCCCATCGGCATGCCCGGGTGGCCGGATTTCGCCTTCTCGACCGCGTCGGCGGACAGGAAGCGGATCGCGTTCGCGAGACGGGCGGTGTCGATGCCGGACGTGGCGACGGAAGGGGTGCTGCTCATGCGACGCGCTCCAGGATATGCAATGCCATGCCTCGAGCGTTCAGGAACGCGGCAGACGAACGGCGTGATCGGGGTTTTCCGCGCAGGTTCCGTCCCGGTGGGCCGGACGGCGGGTATCGACACGGAATGGAATGCGAATTTTGCCGTATCGGCGGCGGTGGCGGTAGTGACGAGGGCGGCGTCTCGGAACTTGAGACGCGCAGCGGCTAGAATGCGCGCTCGCCCCGTTTCGCCCCCCATCGACATTCGCGCGTGCCTGTCCGCCACAGCGGCGCACAAGAAGCGCGCGGTCGTGCGGCTTCATCCCTATCCCAAGTCACTGAATTCCATGTTCTTTCGCAATCTCAGTCTGTTCCGTTTCCCGGAAAGCGTCGGCAAGTCCCTGGACAGCCTCGAAAAGGACCTCGACTCGCAGCGCCTGCGCGAATGCGGCCCGCTGGAGCTGGCGACGCGCGGTTTCGTATCGCCGTTTGGCCGCGACAGCGAGGAATTGATGCACCAGTTTGGTGCATACACCCTGGTTTCGATCGGGGCCGAGGAGCGCTTGCTGCCCGGCGTCGTGGTCAACGAGGAACTCGGCGAGCGGCTCCGGAAAATCACCGAGAAGGAAGCGCGCCGGGTCGGGGCAAAAGAACGCAAGCGGTTGAAGGAAGAGGTTATTTCAGAACTTTTGCCACGCGCCTTCATACGTCCGTCACGATTGTCTGCTTATCTGGACGCCGATAAGGGCTGGTTCGTGGTCGATAGCGCCAGTCGCAAGGCGGCTGAAGATGCGGTCAGCCAAGTTCGCGATGCGCTGGGCCGCTTTCCGGCCACGCCGATCGCGCCCGAGGAATCGCCGCGAGCGTTGATGACAGGCTGGTTGACGGGTGGCAAGCTGCCCAATGGTCTGGTGCTGGGCGACGAATGCGAATTGCGCGACCCGGCCGAGGCCGGCGCGGTGGTTCGCTGCCGGCGTCAGGACCTTGAATCGGACGAGGTCAGGGAGCATTTGAAGTCGGGCAAACAGGTGTTTCAGCTCGGTCTGGAGTACGACGAACGCGTGAGTTTCGTGCTCGGTGAGGATCTCACCGTGCGCAAGCTGCGTTTCACGGACGTAGTGCTCGATGAAATGGGCGAAGACACTGCCGAATCGGCTCGCGCCGAACTGACCGCGAGCTTCGCGTTGATGACACTGGAATTCAAAAACCTGTTCGAGCGCTTGGAAGAGTGGTTCGGATGTCCCCGGCCGGGCGATCGCGACTAGCGATCACGGCGGTTGTCTGGAGCAGAAAGCACGTGGATGTCGCAAACGACTACCTTGAATTGGCGATGCCCGCGGGTGAGACGATCAAGGTCTTGCGCAAGAGTCATCCACAAGCGCGCCGCCTGCGCCTGACGGTCACGCCGGGCGGTGCGCGGGTGACCTATCCGGAAGGCACGCATCCGGCCCAGGTGTTCGCGTTCCTGCGCAAGCACGGCGAATGGCTGGAGCGCAAACTCGATGAATTGAGTCTCGGCTCCGCGCCGCCGCCGCTGAAGCCGGGCGCCGCGACGGTGATTCCGTTGCGTGGCGAAACCACGCGTCTGTCGTGGCGCGATGGCGCGTATCCGCGCATCGAACAAATCGACGACCGCCTCGTCCTGACCCTGCCGCGTCCGCACGGAAAATCCACGCTGCCGGCGGCGCGCGCGTTGCTGCGCTCGTATCTGGAAACGCAGATCCGCCGCGACGTCAGTCGCTACCTGGCGCGCTATTGCCCGGAACTCGATCACGCGCCGACCGCGGTCAAACTGCGTCCGCTGAAGAGTTTATGGGGCAGTCTGGATACGCGCGACCGGGTCACCCTCGACCTCGCGCTCGCACTCGCGCCGCCGGCCGCACTGCGTTATGTGGTCGTGCATGAATTGTGTCACCTGCGCATCCGCAGTCACGCGCCGCGCTTCTGGGCGCTGGTCGAAAAGCTGTATCCGGAATGGCGCGAACAGCGCGAATGGCTGCGCATGCATGGCCAGGCGTTGAAGGCGGAATTGACGCGGTTGATTCACGCGCCGGCGGATTGAGCGAGGCGCGCTTGTAGGTAGCGCGTTTTGTAGGAGCGCACCCTGTGCGCGAACCTCGTGGCAATGGTGTCCCGGTCGCCCACAGGGTGGGCTCCTACAGATTCACAATGCGCTTGCGGGAGCGCTGCAACACGCCGGGATTCACCCGCGGGCGCGAAATGCGTGGATCGCTGCCGCGACCATTGCCGCGTCTTCCAGATGCAGATGATGGTGGCCGAGTAAGCGCACCACGCGGATGTCGGCGAGCTGCACCGCGCGCGTGTCCATCATCACGGTCGGCAGGTAACTGGTCGCAGGTGTGGCGAGCACGAGCAAGGTTCGCGCACGGATGCCGCGCAGCATCGCCAGCACCTGCTCTTCGGTATAGCGCTGTGGGCTGACCAGGGTCAGGCGCGGGTCGCTGGACCAGACGAAACCGCCGTCGACGGCGCTGACACCGCGTTCGACGATCGCGCGTGCGGCACGTTCCGAGAGATCGTTCGCGCTGACCCGAGCGGCGATTGCGTCACCCAGCGTCGGGAAAATCCGCAGTGGCCGCTTGTCCGCAAACGCGGCACGTTGATCGAGCGCGCGCCGCAGCTGTGGCAATGCGTCGTCGAGCGTCGTGGTCAGCGGCCCGAGCGCCTCGATCAGCAACAGTTCGCCGACGCGCGCGGGATACAGCGCGGCGAACAGGCTCGCCAACGTGCCACCGAGCGAGTGGCCGAGCAGGTCCGCGTGTGCCCAGCCGAAATGGTCGAGGGTCGCGCGAATCTGGTCGAAATAATCGACGTAGTGGTACCACGCGCCGGTCGGCAGATGCGCGGAGCGGCCGTGGCCGAGCAGGTCGAGCGCGACCACGTAGCGGTCGGCGCCCAGCAGCGGCGCGAGGTGGTCGAAACTGCCGGCGTTGTCGAGCCAGCCGTGCAGCGCGAGCAACGGCGGCTGCGCCGGATCGCCCCATGCCTTCGCGGCGAGCGTGCCTTGCGCCAGTTCGATGCGGAGTTCAGTCGCGTGCATCGCGCAGGCGTTGGTAACGCGCGCGCGCCGCCGCCTGGCGGGCGTTCGCGCGTGACGCGTCCCAGTGCGTGTCGAATTCTGGCCAGCCCTGGCCATTGCGCAAGACCAGTTCGGTCAGTGCGCCGACGTGGTCCTCGCTGGCGTTCAGCGCGGGAATGTATTCGAAGCGTTCGCCGCCCGAATGCAGGAAGCGCGCATGGTTGCGGATCGCGATTTCCTCCAGCGTTTCCAGGCAGTCGATCGCGAACCCCGGGCACAGCACCTGCACGTGCTTCACGCCTTCGCCGGGCAGGTTGGCGAGGATCGTCTCGGTATACGGCTTGAGCCATTTCGCGCGGCCGACGCGCGACTGGAAGCCGACGATCAATTCGTCCTCGCCGAGATCAAGCCGCTCGCGCAGGCGGCGCGCGGTTGCCTGGCATTGGCAGAAATACGGATCGCCGGCGCGGAAGTATTTTTCCGGAATGCCGTGGTACGACAACAGCAAGCGCTGCGCGCGGCCATGACGTTCCCAGTGCGCTTCGACGCTGCGCGCGAGCGCTTCGATGTAGCGCGCGTCCGCGTGATAGTCGGTGACGAAACGCAGCTCCGGCACCCAGCGCCAGGTCGCAAGTTCGGCGCTGACCGCATCGAGCACCGAGGCGGTGGTCGTGCCCGAATACTGCGGAAACAGCGGAACGACCAGCACCCGTCGCGCACCGGCGAGGCTGAGTTCGCGCAAGGTCGCGCCGATCGCCGGCTTGCCATAGCGCATCGCGTGGCGCACCACGATCGCCCCGGGCCGCTGCGCGCCCAGTGCGGCTTGCAGATGCTCGGCGAACGCCGCCGTGCCGGCCTGCAACGGCGAGCCTTCGGCGGTCCAGATCTTCGCGTACAGCGCGGCTGAATGGGCTGGGCGCACGCGAAGGATGATGCCGTGCAGGATCAGCCACCACAGCCAGCGCGGCAATTCGACGATGCGCGGGTCGGCGAGGAATTGCGCCAGATAGCGGCGTACGGCGCGTTTGGTCGGCGCTTCCGGCGTACCGAGATTGACCAGCAGCACGGCCGTCGCGGGCGCGCTGCCGTGCTGGTGCTGGGACTGTCCGAAATAACGCGGCATGATGGCGAAAGATAGGGTTCGGCGGGGTCAGGACGGTCATTCGCACGGCGATGCCGCGACGCGATCTGCCGATGGCGGAATGTCGTCTTGCGCTAAGGTATTGATCGTCTTTGGATTGCTGCGTAGACTCACCCGAGCTACCGCGGACCACCGCGGAGCAGACGACTACCTAAAGATACCACGCCCTATGCGCCCGCTGGCCTGCCTCATTGCAGCTGGGATTGCTGTCTTCGCGTATTCCGCGAACGCGGCAACGGTCGCCTATGGCGAAGCGTTCGATACGCTCTACCGCATCGATCTCACCGCACGCACGGCGACCGCGATCGGCCCGGCTGGCCTGTACGGTGGTACCCCGATCGCGAACATCAGCGGCCTGACCACCGCAGCGAACGGCAATCTCTATGCGGCGGCGGGTGCATCCAAGCTGTTCATCGGCATCGACCCGAAGACGGGCCAGGCCAGCGTGATCGGCAGCCTGAATTCCGCCGGACAAGGTTCCGGCCAGTTCAACGCGCTCGATCTGGGCATGGCGTCCGATTGCGATGGAATCTTGTGGATGTCGTCGGGCACCTTGAAGCAATTGTGGAAGGTCGACCCCACAACCGGGGCGACCTCGCTGGTCGGTTCCACCGGGGCGCCGATTGCCGGTCTGGTCAGCCGCGCAGGCCTTCTCTACGGCAGCGGCAGCGGCGGCGACCACGGCTTCTATCGCATCGACAAGAAGACCGGCGCGGCGACGCTGATCGGCGACTTCGGCGCGGCGGCATCCAGCATCCTCAATTCCGTGGCGATGAGTTTCGCGCCGGACGGCACGCTGTGGGCGGTACTGAACTACGTGCCGCCGACGACCGGAACGGTGACGCCTGACTGGAGCGACCTCGCGACGATCGATCCCGCGACCGGTGCGATGACCCTGCTTGGGCCGATCACCGGCCCGGCATCGCTGCGCCAGATCGGCATGAAGGGATTCACCGCGGGTCCGACGCAGTGCCTGGCGGCAGCGATTGATCCGATCGGCGCGCCGATCGGATCGCCGTGGGCGCTGACCTTGCTCGGAATGCTGCTCGCCGCGGTCGGCCTCGCCGGTAGCCGTCGCCATCTGCGCGCGTGACCCGAGCGGCCGTTCCGCTTCATCGCAGGCTCAGCTCACCGTGTTAGCTTGAGCCGGAATTTTCCCCGGAGATAACGATGCGCTGTATCGCTTTCACACTGATCGTGGCCCTGTTCGCGACCACCGCACTGCCCGCCCGCGCGGGCGAGGAAGAGACGCAGCGCGCGACCAACGCATTGCGCGTGCTGACCGAGGTCATGCAGGCGCCGGACAAGGCGATCCCGAAGGACTTGCTGGCCAACGCGCATGCGATCGCGGTAATTCCGGACGTGATCAAGGCCGGTTTCGTGATCGGCGGCCGGCGCGGCGAGGGCCTGGTTTCGGTGAAGACGCGCGACGGCACCTGGTCCAACCCGAGCTTCATCGGCTTGACCGGCGGCAGCATCGGTTTCCAGGCGGGCGTTTCGTCGACCGATGTAATCCTGGTGTTCCGCACCCAGCGCGGCGTCGAATCGATCGTCAATGGCAAGTTCACGATCGGCGCCGATGCGTCCGCCGCGGCGGGCCCGGTCGGCCGCTCGGCGCAGGCCTCGACCGACGCGCAGATGCATGCGGAAATCTACTCGTATTCGCGCGCGCGCGGCCTGTTCGCCGGCGCCGCGCTGGATGGCACCGCGCTGGTCATCGACAACACCGCGAACCAGGCCGTTTATGGTGACGGCGTCACCGCGCGGCGCATTTTCGATGGCGGCGTCAACAACGTTCCGAACGCGATCGTCGACTTCCGCGATCGGCTGGAGGAGTACACTACGCATTGACCGCGCGCGCCCGTTTAACATAATCCGGGTGCGTTCCGCGCACACGCCGGAGTGGTTCCGGCATCGCGCAATCTCTGAAGCGGGTATTCGATCGCGGTGCTGCGGCGAATCCGCTTCCGCACCGTTCAGAGGAATGTGTCATGGGTGGTTTGAGCATTTGGCATTGGTTGATCGTTCTGGCGATCGTCGCTCTCGTATTCGGCACCAAGCGCCTGCGCAATGTCGGCGAGGACGTCGGCGCGGCGATCAAGAGTTTCCGCAAGGGCATGCAGGACGGCGACGAGCCGTCGCAGCTCAAGTCTGATCCGCCGCCGGCCGCCCAGCCTGCGCCCCCGACGACCGAGAGCAAGTCCGATCGCGTCGAATGATTCCTCGCAACGCGCCGTGCAGGGGCGTTGCGCTCGGCTTTTCCGGAAATCCGCATGTTCGATATCGGCTTCAGCGAAATCGCGCTGATCGCAGTCGTGGCCCTGCTTGTGCTCGGGCCGGAGCGGCTGCCGAAGGTTGCGCGCACGGTCGGTGCGCTGGTGCGGCGTGCGCGCTCGAGTTGGCAGAACGTGCGCGGCGAGATCGAGCGCGAGCTTGCCGCCGAAGACATGAAGAAAACGATCAACGATTTGCGCCGCGCCGCGGACGTGCGTCCGGATGTGAAGGCTGCGGCCGCCGACATCGACGCATCTTCCCGTGGTGCGACCACGCCGCCCTCACCCACGCACGCGCCCGACGATGAGCGACACTAAGCGCGAGGACGACGCCGAGCAATCGTTCATTTCGCACCTGATCGAACTGCGCTCGCGCCTGCTCAAGGCGGTGGCTGCGGTGATGCTGATCCTGCTACCGTTGATCTTCATCGCGAACAAGCTGTACGGCTGGCTTGCGCTGCCGCTGGTCAGGCACCTGCCGCAGGGCGGCACGATGATCGCGACCGAAGTCGCCTCGCCGTTCCTGACTCCGCTGCGCCTCGCGTTCTTCGTCGCGCTGTTCAGCGCGATGCCGGTCGTGCTGTACCAGCTCTGGGCGTTTGTCGCGCCGGGCCTGTACCGGCAGGAAAAGCGCCTGGCGGTGCCGATCCTCGTCTCGGCGGTCGTGCTGTTCTACATCGGCTGCGCGTTCGCATATTTCCTCGTGTTGCCGGCCGTGTTCACGTTCATGACCCACGTCGCGCCGGCCGGCGTCACCGTGATGCCGGATATCGGGCATTACCTCGACTTCGTGCTGATGCTGTTCCTCGCGTTCGGGCTTTGTTTCGAAGTGCCGGTGGTGCTGGTCATCCTGGTCGCGCTCGGCGTGGTCACGCCGCTCCAGCTTGCCAGCAGCCGGCGCTATGCCATCGTCGGTGCATTCGTGATTGCCGCCGTGCTGACGCCGCCGGATGTGCTTTCGCAGACGATGCTCGCGGTGCCGATGTGCCTGCTGTACGAAATCGGCATCGTGGGCGCGCGCTGGCTGGTCAACAACAAAACAGCCGAGGCCGCCGCGCCTGACGGGGATTGACCATTGATTCAGTAATCCCGGGTTTCTCCCGTGCATTTTCCGGCCCTGCCAGAACTGAAAATAGCAAGTTGTTGATTGATAAAGACAATTTCGGACCGCTTCAGCCAGAATACCGCATCGTG
This sequence comes from uncultured Gammaproteobacteria bacterium, assembly GCA_963720445.1. Taxonomy (GTDB): domain Bacteria; phylum Pseudomonadota; class Gammaproteobacteria; order Xanthomonadales; family Rhodanobacteraceae; genus Dokdonella_A. The sequence continues at coordinate 1,710,808 of CAVRFO010000002.1, read as the reverse complement.
CCGAATGGCCGATCGCGCGTCGCCGCGCGCACCTGAATCATTTACAAATAGTCACACCCGAAAACGATGTATTTGAACAAAAACAGGTGCTCGCGCAGTTACACTTCCAAAGTGGCAAATAATCATTTTGCCGCGGTTTTTATGGAGAAATAAGATGAAAAAGGTTGTTTTGCAAAAAGACGATGCGCGCGACGCCAGCCTGCGCGTTTCCAAGGCGGTGCGTGACAGCCTGAAAGCGGCCGCTGCAGTCATGGGGCGCCCGCTTTACGACGTCACCAACGAGGCGATCAGCAATTATCTGTCCGGCCTCAAGCTGGGCGATCCGCTGGCCGCGATCCGCCGCAACGCACGCAGCCGCCGAGGCTGACCGGTACATCCCGCCGGTTGATTGCAGGCACCACCCCGGGTACCACGAAGCGAAAGCCTCGCGCGTGCCGGTGCCGCGCGTTTGTCGAAAATCGCCTCAACCACCGCCGCCATTCGCGGTCTGCCGCCAGCACGGCACACGTTGCGCAGGCTTTTAACACAACAGTCTGTCGAACCGCGGCCTACGGCCGGCGATCACTCGCGATCGCGCGGAAGCGACGCAACAATCGTGCGGCATGTGGCGCCGGCGAGCAGGCTTGCAGGACGCAGCATGGTTCGGAACAATTCGTCGTCTGCGCGCGGCCGCGCAGGTAACCACGCATGATCTCGACGCTGAACTCCGGGTGGAACTGCACGCCCCAGACATTGGGCGCGTAACGCACCGCGTGGTGCGGATCGTGCGCGGAACGGGCCAGCGCGATCGCACCGGCGGGCAGTTGCAGCACGCTTTGCTGGTGCGAGGCGTGCGCGGAAAAATTTTCCGGTGCGCCGCCCAGCAACGGATCGTCGAGCGCGGCGCCGGTTTTCTCGATCGCGACCGTGCCGACCTCGCGCCCCTGCGGGTGGTAGTCGACATGGCCGCCGAGCGCATGCGCGAGCAGCTGATGGCCGTAGCAGACGCCGAGGATCGGCATGTCCGCGTCGATCGCGCGGCGCAGCCAGGCGGCGGTGTCTTCACTCCAGGCTTCGCGCCGGCTGACCATTGCGGGTGAGCCGGTCACGATTACGCCGGCATGCGCCGCCACCGGCGGCAGCGCTTCGCCGGCATCGACGCGGATCACATCGACTTCGCTTGCGCGCAAGCCGAGGCCACGTCGAAACCAGCGTGGAAAATCGCCGCGGCGTGCGCGCAGAGCGGGCAGCGTGCTGCCGGTCTGCACGATCAGGAAGCGTTGGGCCGGAACAGGCTCAGTCCGCTGCGGGCAGGACATGGATCACTTCGGGAATCGTGGTGACGCCGCGCGCGACCTGCGCGGCGGCGGACGCGCGCAGCGGTTGCATGCCTTCGGCCAGCGCGGTCGCGGTGAGCTTGGCCAGGTCCATGTTCGGCTGGATCAACGCGCGGATCGCGGGCGACACGCGCAGCATCTCGTAGATGCCGGTGCGGCCGAGGAAACCGGTCTTGCGGCATTCGAGGCAACCTTTGGGGCCATAACTCTTCGCCGGCGGTGCGAGATGCGAATGATGGGTCAGCGCGGCCCACGCCTGCACGTCGAGTGCGACTTCGACCTTGCAATGCGGGCACAGCGTGCGCACGAGTCGCTGCGCGACGATGCCGGTCAGCGTCGACTGGATCAGGTAATTGGGCACGCCCAGATCCAGCAGGCGCGTCAGCGCGCTCGGTGCGTCATTGGTGTGCAGGGTCGACAGCACCAGATGCCCGGTCAACGACGCCTGCACCGCCATCTGCGCGGTTTCGAGATCGCGGATTTCGCCGACCATGATGATGTCCGGGTCCTGCCGCATCAGCGTGCGCACGCCGGTCGCGAAATCGAGATCGATCGCCTGGTGCACCTGCATCTGGTTGAACTCAGGTGACACCATCTCGATCGGGTCTTCGACCGTGCACACGTTGAGCTCCGGCGTCGCCAGCACTTTCAGCGTCGAATACAGCGTGGTCGTCTTGCCCGAGCCGGTCGGCCCGGTGACCAGCACGATGCCATGCGGGCGGTCGACGAAATGGCGCCAGATCGTTTCCTCGTCGGGCGAAAACCCGAGCTGGCGAAATTCCTTGACCACAATATCGGGATCGAAGATGCGCATCACCATCTTCTCGCCGAACGCGGTCGGCATCGACGACAGGCGCAATTCGACCTCGCGGCCGCCCTGCGAGCGCGTCTTGATGCGGCCGTCCTGCGGGCGCCGTTTCTCGGCGACGTCCATGCGGCCGAGGATCTTGATCCGCGACGTCACCGCGGTCATCACCGGCGTCGGCAGCTCGAACACCTTGTGCATCACGCCGTCGATGCGGAAGCGGATCGAGGCTGGTGTCGCGGCGCGGCTCCAGATGGATGTCCGACGCGCGTTGCTCGAACGCGTACTGCAGCAGCCAGTCGACGATGTGCACGACATGGCGATCGTCGACGCCGACGTCGCCGGCCTTGCCGAGTTCGACCAGCTGCTCGAAATTCAGGATCGCGCGGCCGTCGTGGATGTCGTTCTTCGCATCCTTGGCGCGCTGGATCGAGCGCTGCACGCCCCACCATTCGGTCAGGTAGCGGCTGACGTCGAGCGGATTGGCGACCACGCGCTGGATGTCGCGGCGCAGGATGTGGCCCAGATCGGCGAGCCAGCGCGTGTCGAACGGTTCCGAGGTCGCGAACACGACGTGCATCGAGCTGACCGCAATCGGCAGGATGCGGTAACGGTTCGCATACGCATGACTGACCACCTGGCTCACCGCGCCGACGTCGATCGTCATCGGATCGATCTTCACGTACGGCAGGCCGGCGCGATGTGCGAGCCACTCGGTCAACACTTCGAGGCTGAGCGGCTTGTCCGGAGTGCGTGCGTCGGCAAGCTTGAGATTGGCGACCAGCACCAGCGGGTGCAATTCGGTGCGGCCGCTGGCGGTGCGCACATCGGCGCGCACGCGCTTGATATCTGGTTCGGTCAGCAGCTGGTCGGCGAGCAGTGCGGCGAGGATTTCGTCGAGGTCCAGACGCCGATGCAGCCCGAGCGCAGGCGCCGCATCGGGCTTGGCGCTTGCGGGAATCGGGGTCACGCTGACCATGAGGTGGAATCTGCGCAGGACATCGACCGCTATACTAGCGCGCTTTTCGTACGCAACTCCGTGAGCGGCTTGGGTAAAACCGCCTCGGCGTTTTCTCGCAAACTGCGGCAGAGCCTGCCCCGGACCCGATCCGGGGAATGCCCGGTTTTGCAACTACAGATGAGTAGCGGCGCATGCCAGGACCAACTTTCCAGGAAATCATCCAGACCCTCAACCGCTATTGGGCGGATCAGGGCTGCGTGCTGATCCAGCCGCTCGACACCGAAGTCGGCGCCGGCACGTTCCATCCGGCGACGTTCCTGCGCTCGATCGGACCGGAGCCGTGGGCGGCCGCCTACGTGCAGCCGTCGCGACGGCCGACCGACGGCCGCTACGGCGACAACCCGAATCGCCTGCAGCATTACTACCAGTATCAGGTGGTGATGAAGCCGAACCCGGACGACATCCTCGATCGGTATATCGGCTCGCTGAAGGCGCTCGGCGTCGACCCGCTCGTGCACGACCTGCGCTTCGTCGAGGACAACTGGGAATCGCCGACGCTCGGCGCCTGGGGCCTCGGCTGGGAAGTCTGGTTGAACGGCATGGAAGTCACCCAGTTCACGTATTTCCAGCAGGCCGGCGGCCTCGAGTGCCGGCCGGTGACCGGCGAGATCACCTACGGCCTCGAACGCCTCGCGATGTACCTGCAGAACGTCGACAACGTGTTCGACCTGGTCTGGACCAACGCGCCGCACGGCGTGGTCACCTACGGCGACGTGTTCCACCAGAACGAAGTCGAGCAGAGCACCTACAACTTCGAGCACGCGAACGTCGCCGAGCTGCTGCACTGGTTCGACGTCTGCGAGAGCGAGGCGAAGAAGCTGGTCGAACGCGGGCTTGCCGCTGCCGGCGTACGAGCAGGTCACGCAAGGCCAGCCACACCTTCAACCTGCTCGACGCGCGCCGCGCGATCAGCGTGACCGAACGCCAGCGCTACATCCTGCGCGTGCGCACGCTTGTCGCGCGCGGTGGCGGAGGCGTACTACGCGCAGCGCGAGAAGCTCGGATTCCCAGGACTCAAGAAGAAGAAGGAAGCGGCATGATGTCGGCAGCCAATGCACCGTCCCTGCTGATCGAAATCGGCACCGAAGAGCTGCCGCCGAAGGCGCTCGACGAACTCGCCGCCGCATTCGCGAACGGCGTCGTGCGATGGCTTGGCGAAACGTGGCGATCGCCGCCGATGCCGCGCACGCGAAGACGTACTGCTCGCCGCGTCGCCTCGCGGTGCTGGTGCCCGGCGTCGCCGCGCAGCAGCCGGCGCAGAAATCCGAAGTGCTCGGTCCGTACCTCAACATCGGCCTCGATGCGAACGGTGCGCCGACGCCGGCGTTGACCGGCTTCGCCGCCAAGAACGGCGTTGCGATCGAGCAATTGCAGCGCAGCAGCGACGCCAAGGGCGAACGCTTCGTCGCGCGCAGCGAGAAGCCAGGCCAGCCGACCGCGGCGCTGATCCCCGAGATCGTCGCCGAGGCGCTGAAGGCATTGCCGATTCCGAAGCCGATGCGCTGGGGCGATCACGACTACACGTTCGTGCGCCCGACGCACTGGCTGGTCATGCTGCACGGCAACCGACGTGGTCGAGGGCGAGATCCTCGGCCAGACCGCGGGCCGCATGTCGCGCGGTCATCGTTTCCATCATCCGCAGCCGGTGCACATCGTCGACGCCGATTCCTGGCTCGACGCACTGCTCGCGGCGAAGGTGATTGCCGATCCGGCCGAGCGCCGCGCGCGCGTGCGTGCCGAGGTCGATCGCGTCGCCGCGCAAACCGGCGGCACGCCGCGCCTGTCCGACGCCCTGCTCGACGAAATCGCGAACCTGACCGAATGGCCGGTCGCGATCGCGTGCGCGTTCGACGCGGCGTTCCTCAGCGTGCCGCACGAAGCGCTGGTCACGACGATGGAGACGAACCAGAAGTTCGTGCCGGTATTCGAGCCGCTGATGCGAGCGCCAAGCTGACCGAACACTTCATCGGCATCGCGAACATCGAGTCGAAAGACCCGGCCGAGATCCGCAAAGGCTACGAGCGCGTGATCCGGCCGCGTTTCGCCGATGCGAAGTTCTTCTACGACGAAGACCTGAAGACGCCGCTCGCGGCGAATCAGGAAGCGCTGAAGATCGGTGACCTACCAGCAGGCGCTCGGCAGCGTCTGGGACAAGAGCGTGCGCGTCGCCGAACTCGCGCGCGTGATCGCCAACCGTCTCGATTCTGCGGGAATCACCGTCGATGCCGCACTGGCGACGCGCGCGGCGAGCTTTGAGCAAATGCGATCTGCTGACCCGCATGGTCGGCGAATTTCCCGAGCTGCAAGGCGTGATGGGCCGCTATTACGCGACCGCGAACGGCGAGAATGCCGACGTCGCGCAGGCGCTCGACGAGTTCTATCAACCGCGCTTCGGCGGCGACACGATTGCGCAAGGCGCGCTCGCCCAGGTGCTCAGCGTCGCCGAACGCATCGACACCCTCGCCGGCATTTTCGCGGTCGGCATGAAGCCGTCCGGCAACAAGGATCCGTTCGCATTGCGCCGCGCCGCGCTGGGACTCGCGCGCACGCTGATCGAAGCCGCTTGCCGCTGGATCTCGACGCGCAACTCGCCGAAGCGTTCGACCTGCTGCCGGAATCGGCATTGCGCAGCGGCATGCCGAAAGGCAAGGATGGCAAGGACGGCAAGGACGGCAAGGACGCAGCATTCGAAGCTGGCGCGCGCCGAGCCACACTGGCCGCCGAACTGCGCGAGTTCATTCTCGATCGCTTGCGCGGCTACTACGCCGACCAGGGCATTTCCGGCGAAGCGTTCGAAGCGGTGCGTGTGCTGGCGCCGGCGGACCTCAGCGATTTCGATCGCCGCCTGCACGCGGTCGCCGCATTCGCGGCGCTGCCCGAAGCGCAGGCGCTGGCCGCCGCGAACAAACGCATCGGCAACATCCTGCGTCAGGCGGGTTCGGTGACGTCGACCGCGATCGATGACGGACTGCTCGAAGCCGGCGCTGAACGCGATCTCGCGGGCGCGCTGCACGCCGCGCAGGCCGACGCCGCGCCGCTGATCGAGGCCGCGCGACTACGTCGGCCTGCTGAAGCGCCTCGCCCGCTTGCGCGAACCGGTCGACCGCTATTTCGACACGGTCATGGTCATGGCCGAGGACCCGGCGATCCGCGGCAACCGACTCGGCCTGCTCGCGCAACTGCGCAGCCTGTTCCTGCGCGTGGCGGATATCTCGTTGCTGCCCGCCGGCTGAGGGTGAACGCCGCGACACGCAGGACATGGCCCCGCGGGAGCGGCTCGGCATTCCGGGCCGGTTTGAGGAAAAGACATGAATCCGGGGATAATGCGCGGCTGCCGCGCCGATGCCAGCAAATACCCTGCATCGGTCAGCTGCGGTTGGGTTTCACAATTGCGCGCCGGACCTGTGAAGATTATCGTGACCGTACCTAGATGCGCGCGGTACGGCAGGTTCCAGCAGCGGTTCGCGACATAACCCCAAACGCTTCCCGTGGCTCGTTGGATTCGACCGCGACGCGTGCGGGCGCCTGATGTACGATAACTTTCGTTCTTTGTTGGAGAGTGCAGTGATGCGGAACCTTTGGATCGTGGCGATTGCCGCGTTGGTGTTTCTGGGCGGCTGCAGTTCCGCAGACAACAACGGAGGCGCGCCTTCCGGCAAAACCGCCGCGCCCGCGATCGCGCCGGGCACGGCGATCACCGGCACGGTGACCTTGCATGATCCGATTGCGATCGGCGCCGGTTCCAAGCTCAATGTCCGCCTCGTCGACATCGCCCAGCCCGAGATTGCGATCGCGGAGCGCACGTTCGATGTGAGCGGCGCGGCGCCGTTCAGTTTCTCGCTGGATTTCGACCCGTCGAAGATCTCCGCGTCGCGCACTTATGTCGTCAACGCGCAACTGGACGACGGCCCGCGCCACTTCGTTCCGGCACTCAACTCGCCGGTCCTGACCCACGGCAACAGCACCGCGACGCAAGTCGTGCTGAACGCCGAGGCGACTCCGGAGGAGAAACTCAAGGAAGACTTCAACAAGCTGCAGGCGCATATCGGCGGCATGAAGAAGGTCGCCGGCACCTACACGACCGACACCGCGTCGATTGGCTGGGACGCGTTCGCGGAAAGTGGCGTGGTGCGCTTCGTGCGCGTCAACACGGTGGGGGATGACGACAAGGGCGGCGGCCGCAGCGCGGTCAAGTATGCATTCAAGGACGGCAAGCCGATGGTCGTCAAGCAGACCGGCGGCGCGACCGTCGGCTGGGGAGACAAGGGCGACGTGCTCTGGAACGAGAAAGCCGGCGGCGGCCAGGTCGGCGACGCGGATATCGCGTCGTTGCGCGACGCCGCGATGAAGGCGCTGCAGATGGCGCAGGAAAAGGTCGACGCGGGCAAGAAGAAATAACCCGCCCATCGGTCAGATATCACCAATGAAAAAGCCGGGCATTGCCCGGCTTTTTCATTTCGCCGAAAGAGACACGGCGGAAAGTTGGCGCGCCCGACAGGAGTCGAACCTGTGACCCCGTCCTTCGGAGGGACGTACTCTATCCAGCTGAGCTACGGGCGCGTTTTCGGGGAGTCTGTCTGGCGGGCAGGCCGAAGCCCTGGCGCCCGCGGCGGGAGTATAACGCAGCGCCGCGGGCCGTCCCGCGAAATGGCCCCGCCAGAGCCGTCCGGCTTACCAATCCGTAGGCTTGTAGTCCTTCAGGAACTGCCCCCACACGTGCTCGCCGGTGTTGATGCCGCTGATGATCGGATCGACGATCCGCGCGGCGCCGTCGACGATGTCGAGCGGCGGATGGAAGCGTTCCTCGATGACCTTGCGCGCCGCGATCTCGGCCGGGTCTTCGTCGGTCACCCAGCCGGTGTCGACGCTGTTCATGTGGATGCCGTCGTTGTGGTAGTCGGTCGCCGAGGTGCGGGTCATCATGTTCAGCGCGGCCTTGGCCATGTTCGTGTGCGGGTGGCGGGTGGTCTTGAAGTTGCGGTAGAACTGGCCTTCCATCGCGGACACGTTGACGATGTGCTTGTCGCGTTCGGGCGTGCGCAGCATCAGCGGTTTCAGGCGCGCGTTGATGATGAACGGCGCGATCGCATTGACCAGTTGCACTTCGAGCAGTTCCACGGACGACACTTCGGCCATCAGCAGGCGCCACGAGTTGCGTCCGCGCAGATCGATCTGCTGCAGATCCTGGTCGAGGCGGCCTTCGGGGAACAGATGGTCCTGGGCGAGCAGTTCTTCCGGCAGCAGCGGCATCTGCGAGAGTTCGGCGGCGCGGGTCAGGCCGGGCAACCTTCGACGCGCGGCCGGTGCGCGAGGCCAGCGGCGTGCCGTATTCGGGCAGGATCTGCGAACTGCGCAAGCCCTCGTAGTGACCAACCAGACTGCGCACGCGTTCGGGCATGTCGTGCAGCGCGGCGGTTTCGCCTTCCATCATGTGCGCGTAGAACTCCGGCGGACGGCGCACGGTCTGGCAGGCGTTGTTGATGATGAAATCGAGCCGCGGCCGGGTCGCGATCAGTTCCTGGCAGAACGCCTCGACGCTCGGCGTGTGGCGCAAATCGAGGCCGAAGATCTGCAGGCGATGGCCCCACTCGCCGAAGTCCGCTTCCTCGGCGTAGCGCGCTGCGGAGTCGCGCGGGAAACGCGTGGTCACGATCAGTTCGGCGCCGGCACGCAGCAGTTTCAGGCCGGCCTGATAGCCGATCTTCACGCGTCCGCCGGTCAGCAGCGCGACGCGGCCGTGCAGGTCGGCCGACTCCGTGCGCTTGGTGAAATTGAACGCGGCGCAGGTCGGACAGAGCTGGTCGTAGAACGCATGGATGACCGTGTATTTCTGTTTGCAGACGTAGCAATGCTGCGGTTCGATCGATTCGCGCGGCTGCGGCTCGTCGCCGTCGCTGTCGTGTGCCACGAAGCCCTCGGGCGGAAACACGTTCGGCGTGGTGAACACCGGCTTGCGGCGCAGGGTGCGGATGCCGGTCCCATTCAGCACCGCGTCGTCGGCGCGGATTTGCGCGCTGTTGCGCGCCCGTTCGGCGGCCTTGAGTTTCAAGCGGCGCGCGACGGGATCGGGGTGATAGACCCGCGCGACCGCCTGATGCAGGCGCTTGCGGTCGTCATCGGGCAGCCGCTCCAGCAGTTCGCGGTCGGCAGCGACCGCTTCGAGCAGCTCAGCGGCCGTGCGCAGTCGTTCAAGCAGGGCAAGGTCGGCCGCATCCGGCAGTTGCGGGGTGGCCGTCGTCATCGTCACAAAGCGTCTTCCGTCATCGAGTGGGGCAAAGGGATTGCGCGCGCCGTTGCGCACGACAATCGGGGCAGGCGTCGCCAAGTGCGTATTTTGCCCGCTTTCGGGCGAACTTCGGGGATTGTGCCTGCACCGGCCGACCCCTTCCGGTGGAAACGGAAACGGCTCCGCCGAGCGTCAGCGCGTCCGTTGCGGAGCTGCGTTGTCGCGCGATCGCCTTTCGTGCTCCGGACGCGACCGTTATACTCGCCGGACTTTTTGTGCGGATCAGCGGGCATGCCCGCCCGATTCGCTTCCGCAGAGGTGGTTTCGTGACCAATCCCATCACCAGCACCGATTCGGTGTTTCTCAAGCGTTTTGCCATGCTGATCGGCTTTCTCGCCGTCCTCGCCGTGCTGCTGATCGCGCTGGCGACGCATATCTACAACGCCAATCCGCCCGAGGAAAACCCGAACAAGGCGCAGGTTCTCAATGACCGCATCGCCCCGGTCGGCGGCGTGTACGCCGGCAATACCGGGCGCGCCGCGATGCAGGCCGCGCAGGAAGCCGCATCGAAAGCGGCTGCTTCGCAAGTCGCGTACGGCGGCACGACCGACGGCAAGGCGATCTTCGGCAACCTCTGCCACAGTTGCCACGAAACCGGCGTGGCCGGCGCGCCGAAGGTCGGCGACAAGGCCGAATGGGTGCCGCGCGTCGCCCAGGGCGTAGCGACCCTGGTCAAGCACGCGATCGATGGCTACACCGGCAAGACCGGTGTGATGCCACCAAAGGGCGGCAATCCGGCCTTGAACGACGAGCAGGTCAAGGCCACCGTCGAGTGGATGGTGAGCCAGGTCAAGTAAGTCCGCGCCCGTCGTGGACCCGCGCAAACGCCGCCTTCGAGGCGGCGTTTTCGTTATGGCCATGGATGGCCGCTAGCCGGTCCACCGGCGCTCCAGACGATGGGCTCAGGTAGGGATATCCAGCGTGAGCCGCGCGTACTCGCGCTCGGCCTCAGCAACCAGGTCGGGAAAGAACACGGCGAAGGAGCGATCGAGCGCCGCTGCACGCGCCTGCACGATCGGCAGCGCGGTGGCGAGCGGATTGGCCCGACTAAGGCGCTGCGACAGGCCTTCCAGGGCGGTGGCGATCATCGTCACGTCGCGATACGCCTCGGGCAGGTCGTGGGCCCGCAGGTAACGCGCGAAACCCTGCATGCGCGGCGGCAATTCCTCGGCGCGGCGGTCGATCAGGCCCTGCACGCGCTGCGAAAACGCGTGCAGGGAACCACCAGCATACTGCGCCCAGTCGCGCGCGAGCAGATGGTCGAACCAGACATCCAGCACGATGCCGGCATAGCGGCGCATCGGTGGCTCGAACAGCGCGCGTGCCGCGACGACCTGCGGATGTGCATCGGTGTAGCGGTCGACCGAGCGATGCAGCGCAATGCCGATGCGCACGCTGCGCGGCAGCGCCGGGTCCACCGCGCCGCGCAGGAAATCCGCGGTCAGGCTGCCGAGCATGACATCCGCATCCGCGGCACCGAGCAACGCATGGGCGAGGTGATTCATCGCGATGACACCTAGGAGCCTGTCGGGCTTTGGTCGGCCGGGCTGCAAATCCGTCTGTGCGGTCCATATTTCCGCCGCTTCTTGGCCCATAGAACCACTATGGGCCGGCGAACCGTCGAAAATCTGTCCTCGCACAGCCGGATTTTCGCCTCGACCACCATAGTCCGACAGGCTCCAAGCGGCGCATGCGCTCACGGTATCATCTACGTCCATATCGGTAGCCGTGGATTGGCCATGCCCGTTCCTGCATTCCCAGACAGCGATGGCAGCGTGTTGCTGCCGGGGCCGGCCGGTGCGATCGAGCTCGCCTGTGCGCTGCCTGCGGCGGACATCGCGCGCACTGGGGTCGCGATCGTCTGTCATCCGCATCCGTTGCAGGGCGGCACGATGCACAACAAGGTCGTCACCATCGTCGAGCGTGCTCTGCTCGAACTCGGCCTCGCCGTGGTGCGTTTCAATTTTCGCGGGGTCGGGAAGTCCGAAGGCGTGCATGACAACGGCATCGGCGAAACCGAGGATGTGCTCGCGATCGCCGCGTGGCTGCGCGCGGTGCGCCCAGGCGACGTGCTCTGGCTCGGTGGATTCTCGTTCGGCAGTTACGTCGCGTTGCGCGCGGCCGGGCGGCTGCAGCTGGCCCAATTGATCCTGGTCGCGCCGCCGGTCGGGCGCTGGGATTTCAGCGGCATCGCGGCGCCCGCGTGTCCGTGGTTGATCGTGCAGGGCGAGGACGACGAAGTGGTCGACCCGAAGGCCGTGTTCGCGTGGGCCGAGGCGCTGCAGCCGGCGCAACATCTGGTGCGCATGCCGGAAACCGGGCACTTCTTCCACCGCCGCCTGATGGATCTGCGCGGTGCGTTGAAGAATGCGCTGGGCGCGAATCTGCCGCCGGTTCGCAGCCGCGTGTGAGTGCCGTGGCTGACGGAGCCGCGCGCGCGTTGTCGCCGCAACAGCGCTATCGCGCCGGTGTGGACGCCGGCGACTGGCAGGACGATCCCGCGCAGCGCGCCGTGCTCGGCGTGTTCGAGCGGCTGTGGGGCGAACTCGCGCAGACGCGATCGCCGACCTTGTGGCAGCGTCTGCGTAAACCCGATGCGCCGCGTGGCATCTATCTGTGGGGCCGGGTCGGGCGCGGCAAGACGTTCCTGTGCGACCTCTTTTATGCGGCATTGCCGCTGCCCGAATACGAGGGCGCCGCGTCCACTTCGGTTGCGTTGCGGCGGCGCGGCCAAGTGCCCACGCCGGGCAAGCGGCGCGTCCATTTCCATCGTTTCATGCAGGATGTCCACGCCGGACTGCGCACGCTCGAAGGGCGCAGCGATCCGCTGGTCGAAGTCGCCGCGCGCATTGCGGCGGACGTCCGCGTGCTCGTGCTCGATGAGTTCTTCGTCGGCGACATCGGCGATGCGATGATCCTCGGCAACCTGCTGCGCGCGCTGTTCGCGCAGGGTGTCGTGCTGGTGACCACCTCGAACACGGCGCCGCCGCAGTTGTACCGCGACGGCCTGCAGCGCGAGCGCTTCCTGCCGGCGATCGCACTGATCGAGCGCCACTGCGAGGTCGTCGATCTCGCTTCGCCGCACGATTGGCGACTGCGTGCGCTGAAGCAGGCGCCGGTCTACTACACGCCGGCGGGCAACGAGGCCGAGCGCAAGATGCAGGCGACGTTCGGCCGTATCGCGCCCGGCCCCATGCGCAAGGATTTCCAGTTGGTCGTCAACGATCGCGCGATCGCGGTGCGCTGCGCGGCAGACGGCGCGATCTGGTTCGATTTCGGCGCGCTCTGCGAAGGCCCGCGCAGCGTCGCCGACTACATCGAGCTGGCGCAGGGCGTATCACACGATCGCGATCTCGAACATTCCCGAGTTCACGCCGCAGACCGAGGACGCCGCGCGGCGTTTCATCGAGCTCGTCGACGAGTTGTACGACCGCGGCGTGAAGCTGATCGCGTCGGCTGCCTTGCCGATCGTCGAGCTGTACGATGGCGAGCGCCTGCGCGCCGAATTCTCGCGTACCGAATCGCGGCTGATCGAGATGCAGAGCGAAGACTACCTGGCACGCGAGCATTGCCCATGAGCGTTTCCATACCGAATGCGACACCGCGCTGGCGCATCTGGCTGGTGGTTGCCGGCGTGCTGCTCTACGCGTGCCTGCTGCAGGGCGTGCGTCCGCTGTATTCGCCGGACGAGGGACGCTATACCGATGTCGCGCTGGTCATGCTGCACAGTGGCGACTGGTTGCACCCGATGCTGCATCACGAAGTCGCGCACTGGACGAAGCCGCCGCTGACCTACTGGGCGATCGCGGCCAGTGTCGCGGCGTTCGGCCAGCACGAGTTCGCGGCGCGCCTGCCCGGCGCGCTCGCGTTCGCATTCACGATCCTCCTGATGTTCCGGCTCGGGCGCCGGTTCGTGCCCGCGCAGCCGTGGTTGCCAGCGCTGGTCTACGCGAGCTTCATGTTTCCGTCGCTGGCCTCGAACCTGGTCACGACCGACACGCTGCTGACGTTGTGGGAAACGCTGCAGGTGGTTGCGTTCGTCGAGCTGTGGTGGGCGGTCACGCCGACGGCGCGGCGTCGCGCGTACTGGCTGCTCGGCGTCGCCATGGGTCTTGCGTTCATGACCAAGGGCCCGCCCGGCCTGCTCGCGCTGGCCGCGTGCCTGCTGTTCGCCGCATGGAGCGAAGGTTGGCATGTCCTGCGCCGCGCGTTCGGTTGGCAGACGCTGCTCGCGTTCGTCGTCATCGGCCTCGGCTGGTATGCGATCGTGGTCGCGCAGGATCCGGCCGTGCTGCGCTATTTCCTGGTCGAGGAAGTCGTCAATCGCGTCGCCAGCGACAAGATGGGCCGCAACCCGCAGTGGTATGGCGCCTTCCTGGTCTACGGGCCGACCCTGCTGCTCGGCACGTTGCCGTGGTTGCCGGTGCTCGGCTTGGCTGCGTGGCGGCATCGACGCGATGCGTTCGCGCATCTGCGCAACGATGCCGACGCGCGCCTGCTCGCCTGCTGGTTCGCGCTGCCGCTGGTCGTGTTCATGCTGTCGCGCTCGCGGCTGCCGTTGTATGTCATTCCGCTGTTCGCACCGCTGGCACTGATCGCCGCGCGCCAGCTCGCGCCGTTCGCGACATCGCCACGCTGGCGCTTCGGCTTGATCGCGGCATGGTGCATCGGGCTGGTCGTGCTGCGCGCGGTGCCGACGTGGCTGGACGTGAAGGACGACGATCGCCAGCTCGCCGTGCGATCGGCACGCAAATCGATCCGGCTGCCCGCCGAGGTCGCGTTCGTCGCCTCGGGGCCTCGCTACGGCCTGCGCTTCTATCTCGGCAGCGAGGTCGAGCAATTGGCCTTGCGCGGTGACGAGGTCACCTCCGCGCAGCCAGGACCTCGCCAGCGAATTGAACGAGCGTGAAGGCTGCCGCCTGCTGCTGGTGCGCCCGCCCCGGCGCGCCGACCTCGAACGCGAACTCGCCGAGCACGGCGTGACCTGGCGGCGTCTCGACGACGTGCGTGGCTATGCGGCGCTCGCGCTGTACAGTCACGATTGCGCGTGGCGCAATCCGCCACGCGGCGACGGTGACTTGCCATGACCACGCACCACGGTCCGCTCGGCCACTCGGTGGCTTATGCGAGCCACTACGATCCGGGCTTGCTGTTCCCGATTCCGCGCGCGGCCAATCGCGCGCAACTCGGCATCGGTGCGAGCTTGCCGTTCCACGGCGTCGACATCTGGAACGCATACGAATTGTCCTGGCTCGATGCGCGCGGCAAACCCGAAGTCGCGCTGGCCGAATTCCGGATTCCGGCGACATCACCGGCCATCATCGAATCGAAATCGTTCAAGCTGTATCTCAACAGCTTCAACAGCGAACGCATGCGCGATGCCGAGGCATTGCGCGCGCGCCTGATCGAGGATTTGTCGGCCGCGAGCGGTGCGCAGATTGCAGTCGCGCTGACCTTGCCGGCGCGCTTCGGCGATGTCGCTTGCAGCGAGCTCGCCGGCACGACGATCGACGACCAGGCGATCGAGATCGACGACTACGGCCCGCCCAACGCCGCGCATCTGCGGCTCGCCGCGGATGCGCGCGAGGTCGAGGAAAGCCTGACCTCGAACGTGTTGAAGTCGAACTGCCCGGTCACCGGCCAACCGGACTGGGCCAGCGTGCAGATTCGCTATGCGGGCGCCGCGATCGACCGCGCGGGTCTGCTGCGCTATCTGGTTTCGTTCCGCGAACACGCGGAATTCCACGAACACTGTGTCGAGCGGATTTTCGTCGACGTGATGCAACGCTGCGCGCCGGCGCGGCTGAGCGTGTACGCGCGCTACACCCGGCGCGGCGGACTCGACATCAATCCGTGGCGCGGGACATCGCCTGAAACACCACCGAATCCGCGCGGATCGCGGCAATAGCCGTGGCATCCTTTTTGCGTCGCAGCTTCGCTACATCGAATGCATCGCGATGCGATTTGTAACGTCCGCGCACGACGCTACGCTCATTCGCCGTTAAGCGCAGGTGAGTGTAATGTGCACTTCTCATACATGAAGGAGAGCGGAATGATGGGCAACGAGCCGAACAAGCCGGATTTCTCCAATGTGCAAAGTGGCGCGGCAAGCTCCGTGCCGAACCCGCCCGCGAAGGCTGATTTCAGCAACGTCAAGTCCGGAGTTGCGTCCAGCGCGCCCGTGGTCGATCCACCGGCAGCGAAAACCTACACCGTGGTGTCGGGCGACAGCCTCTCCAGGATCGCCAAACACGTCTACGGCGATGCGAATCGCTGGCACGACATTTTCAACGCGAATCGCGATCTGCTCGACAATCCGGACAAGATCCAGCCGGGTCAGATCCTGAAGCTTCCCGCCGACACTTCCAACGCCTGAAACAACAAGGAGAACATGACAATGAAGAAACCATCCGTCAGCCAGACCCTTACCTTGGCCGTCGCCATGGCCGGTGCGCTTGCGCTCACCGCCTGCGGCAAGAAGGAAGAGGCCGCACCGCCGCCGGCGGTCGCCACGCCTGCAGCACCGGCGCCAGCCCCGGTCACGCCGCCGCCCGCTGCGGCTCCGGTCGCGGTCAGCTCGGTCGATCTCGGCACGGCGGTCGGCCCCGACCAGAAAGTGACCGCGGCGACGACGACGTTTGCGCCGACGGACACGATCTACGCCGCGGTGTCGACCACCGGCATGGCACCGAGCGCCGTGCTCAACGCGAAGTTCACCTATCAGGATGGCCAGACCGTCAACGAATCGAGCCAGACCATCGCCCCGAACGGCGACGCGGTCACCGCGTTCCACATCAGCAAGCCCGATGGCTGGCCGGCCGGCAACTACAAAGTGGAAATCTCGCTCAACGGCACTTCTGTCGCGAACAAGGATTTCTCGGTCAAGTGAGTTGGACCGAAAACCGGTTCGATTGAAAAAAGGCGCGGATAATTCCGCGCCTTTTTTTGTCAGCGAAAGCCTTCCGCGTGTGTGCGAGAGTCGACCGGCGCCGGTGCCTCATTCGTCGAACAGATGACGTGCTATACGCATCAAAATGAGCGGGTTATAGTGCGGCCGTCTGGCCCGATCGGGCTGCGCCGAGGGGTGCGATGAACGTATTTTGCGGCCGTGTCGCTCTTGCGTGTTTCGCTTTCGCCGTTGGGTCCGTGTCGATGTACGCGCACGCCATCGATGCGATTTTCCAGGATGGATTCGATCCGGGGTTCCGCATCCAGACGCCGGACATCGTGGTGGCGCCAGGCGAGTCAGCAACATACTGCTATTACTTTCGCACGCCGAACACCGGCGCGATGGGCATCCGCAAATGGACCTCGTCGATGGGCGGGAGCATGGCGCATCTGATTCTTTACACCACCTACGACACCAGCTGGAACCCGGCGGAACTCGAACCGGCGGGAACGGTTACCCAATCGCCGTGCGGCTTGGTGGGTTCGGGTTTCACTGCTTGGGTCTACGCCGCGCATAATGCGAACCAGCAACTGGTGGTTCCTGCCGATGACGGCAGCGGCGTTCCGCTGGGTATCAAGGTGCTGGCCGATCAGCCCGCCTTCGTCCAGATGTATGTCAGCAATCCAGGCGGCGCGTCCGTCACGACGTCAGCTGTGCTGCACGCCGAAGCGCTCGTCGGCCCATACACCGCGAGCGCCACGTACATGGCGGTCAACAAGAACCTGTCGATTCCCGCCGGCGCGAATGGCTATACCGCGACGCAGACGTGCGCGTTGCCGGCGGGCGCGAAATTTTGGTGGTTGTCGACGCGCACGCACAAATATGCCGTCGATTCGCGGATCGTCGATGCCGCAGCGCCATTGGTCGTATCGACGGACTGGGCCCATCCGACCGAGGCCGCGTTTGCGCCGCCGAGCTTCCATCAGTTCGCGCCCAGCGGCCTCAGCTATGCCTGTACCTACGACAACCCGGGCTTCTCTTCGATTTTCGCCGGTGAGAACGAGGCTACCGACGAGGCGTGCATCGGGATCGGCTATTTCTTCCCGGCGACGCGGCCTGCGCTGTGCGTCAACAGCACCGGACCGCTCTGATCCAGGCAAGGTCCGTTTTTCCAACGCCCACCGCAATGGAAGAAGGATTGGGGTGACGGGACGAACGCCGAAAGCGCGAGTACTTTTGCGCTCGGATCTGGCTGTTGAAGAAAGAGCCAAAGGCCCACCCTGTGCGCTGCCCGAACGATGAGGGCGTTCGGAGAAGGGGAAAAGCAGGGCTCACCGGCCCGAAAAAATGGAGATCGCGTCTGCCGGATCGCGATTGTTCATGTTTTTCGCGACTCATCGCGACTCATACGCCGAACTCGTGATCCTCGGCGGCAAACCCGAGCGTGACCGCGCCGGTGCCGATGTTGACCATGCCGGTCATGCTCATCGGACTCTCGAACAGCTCGACCGAATGGTCGGCGCAGGTGGCCTTCAATTCGGCGTAACCGGGCAGCGCCGCGAGATCCGCCAGATCGCCGCCGTAGCTCACGCACAGCGTGGGCGTCAGCAGGCCGGCGCGGACGCGTTTTCGCACGTAGCCGAACAGGGTTTCGGCGCCGTGTTCGAAACCGCGCACCTTGGCCACCGGCCCGGTTTCGCCGCGGTGTGCGCGCAACAATGGTTTGACGTCGAGCGCGGTGCCGAGGGTGGCGGCGAGCCAGCTCACACTGCGATCGCCACGCTTCTGCGTGCGCGCCCGCATGTAATGGAGATCGCGCGGCAGAAGAAAGCCGTAGGTGCCGTGTGCGATCGCTTCGAGGCGTTCGCGGATGCGGCCGGGGCTTTCCCCGGCCGCGCGCAGGCGCACCGCCTCGACCGCGCTCACACCCTGCGCGGAAAACACATTGCCGGTATCGATCACGCGCATCAGGAACGGGCCGGGTACGTTCGCATTGCGGCGGATCGGCCGGTAATCCTTGAGGATCGCGAAACTCGCCTGGCTCGCGTTCGCGTGGATCGGGCTGCGCGTGCTCATGATGGTCAGGCAGAACACGCAGTCATAGTCGATGACCAGGCGTTCGAGGAACAGGTCGCGGATCTGCTCGACCGTGAATGCTTCGGTTTCCGCCGAATGCGCGCGCGCGCCGATGTTTTCGGCGAGGAAGCGCTGGGTGCTCTCCTCGTTGCGGTCGTCGACCAGGGTTTCGTTGTCGATGTGCAGGGTGACCGGCAATATCGTTATGCCGTGCTCGCGCAGGTAATCGCCCGGAAGATCACAGGCCGAATCGACCACGATACCGATACGCATGACTGCCCCCTCGCCGGTTCGGACGCCATCCGGGCCATGTCGGACTGCGCGGATGCTTGCCTCCGGCAAAGTTACCACGCCCTGTGCGCGCCGTGTCCCGCGCTGCAGCGAGCGCCATCTGGCTCCTCCGGGAAGCGGTCGGCGGGCGGCCTCGCGCGAACCGGTTTCACAGGCTGGCCGGAACGCGCGACAATGCGCAGTTGCCCATCGTCGCACGCCGACCGGTTCGGCTGTGGCCTCGTATCATCGCGGAGAAATCAATGACGGAATCGTCCCTCACGCCGCCTGTCGGCGGCGCCAAGATCACCATCGCAAACGGCATCCTCAATGTGCCGGTCAACCCGATCATCCCGTTCATCGAAGGTGATGGCACCGGCCCGGACATCTGGCGCGCCACCGTGCGCGTGCTCGACGCCGCGGTTGCCAAGGCCTACGGCGGCCAGCGCAAGATCCACTGGATGGAAGTGCTCGCCGGTGAGAAGGCGTTCAATCAGGTCGGCAGCTGGTTGCCCGACGAAACTGTCGCCGCCTGCCGCGACTACCTGGTCTCGATCAAGGGCCCGCTGACCACGCCGGTCGGTGGCGGCATCCGCTCGCTGAACGTCGCGCTGCGCCAGATGCTCGACCTGTATGCCTGCGTGCGCCCGGTGCGCTGGTTCAAGGGCGTGCCCTCGCCAGTCAAGGATCCGTCGAAGGTCGACATGACGATCTATCCGTGAGAACACCGAGGACATCTACGCCGGCATCGAATTCCAGGAAGGCACCGATGACGCGAAGAAGTTCGCCGCGTTGCTCAAGGAACACTTCCCGGACCGCTACAAGAAAGTGCGCTTCCCGGACACCTCGGGTTTCGGCATCAAGCCGGTCTCGAAGGACGGCACCGAGCGCCTGGTGCGCGCGGCGCTGAAGTACGCGGTCGACAACGACCGCTCCTCGGTGACCCTGGTGCACAAGGGCAACATCATGAAGTTCACCGAGGGCGCATTCCGCGACTGGGGCTATGCGCTGGCGCAGAAGGAATTCGGTGCGGTCGAGCTCGACGGCGGCCCGTGGATGAGCTTCAAGAACCCGAAGAGCGGCAAGTCGATCGTCGTCAAGGACGTGATCGCCGATGCGTTCCTGCAGCAGATCCTGCTGCGTCCGGCCGAGTACGACGTGGTCGCGACGCTGAACCTCAACGGCGACTACCTCAGTGACGCGCTCGCCGCGGAAGTCGGCGGCATCGGCATCGCGCCCGGCGGCAACATCAACTACGTGACCGGCCACGCGGTGTTCGAGGCGACCCACGGCACCGCGCCTAAGTATGCCAACCTCGACAAGGTCAACCCGGGTTCGGAAATCCTGTCCGGCGAGATGATGCTGCGCTTCATGGGCTGGACCGAAGCGGCCGACACGATCATCGCGGCGATGGACAAGGCGATCGCCGGCAAGCGCGTGACGTACGACTTCGCGCGCTTGATGGAAGGCGCGACCGAAGTGAAGTGTTCGGAGTTTGGCGACGCGTTGATCGCGGCGATGTAAACCGCGGGTATCCGCGGATTTCAGGAAAGGGGCGCATTGCGCCCCTTTCTTTTGACTATTATATATTTGAGAAACCCACCCACCGCCGTTACCAGCGGTTTGGAGGCCAGTATGAAACGCAGAACTTTCCTGCTGCTGGTGAGCAGTCCAGAATTGCAAGAAGCGCACTCTGACGTTGTCCGAGCGGTTGAGCATCACTCCAGTGGCGACTTCATAGAAGTTTTGAAGGAAACATCCGCACCGCGCGGCACGAAGTCCAGCGGCCTAGCCATCCCATTTATCGTGGCATATCTGTTCAGCACTGAGACGCCGCCTTCCCAGATGGGATTGGGACTGCTGACCGGTGACCGCTGCGTTTTAATTGAGGTTGGACAAGCCACATGGGTGGACGGGTTTTCCAGAGTGCGAGCATGGCTTGAGAAGCACGCCGACTGAACACCTGCGACAGAGCGATTCTTGGATCTAACGAAGAAGCCCGCAAAATGGGGACCGCGGAATTATCCGTTTGAACCAGCGCCTCATGTGAATGATTCCACGGCCCTGCAAGACCGCTCGCGCGGAAGCAGGACAGCGGGATGACCCGTCCGCGGAGCCCAGGGGCGTCTCCGCCATCGGAGGACGCCTGCCCGGTATGCCGCGCTAGACTGCGCCAATGGCGCCGCCTGCTTCTTCCGATCTGCCCGCATCACTGTCGATGCCAGCCCGCGCCGCCGCGCTGATCCTCGACGCGTTCCTCGACTACAACGGGCGCTTCGCCGACATCACGCGACGCGCGCAGCGGCATTTCGAGCGGCGCGACTGGCGCCAGGCGCAGCGCGATGCGGCGTTGCGCATCGATCTGTACGACGTCTGCGTCAACGAAACCTTGGGTCGCCTCGAACTGCTGCTGGACGACCGCGTGCGCTCACGCCCGTTGTGGGCCTCGATGCGCGACGACTACGCGGCGCTGATCGAGCCGCTGCTCGACAAGGAGTTGACCAAGACCTTCTTCAACACGTTGTCGCGGCGCTTCTTCCACACCCGCGGCGTCGACGCCGCGATCGAATTCGTCGCGCTCGACCGGGAGCCGACCGCGGACATCGTCGCTGCGGTCGCGCTGGATCGTCATGACATCGGCAACGACCTTGCCGGCACCTGCGCGCGCATCCTCGCCGAGCATCCGTTTGCGATCGGCTATATCGACGTCGCGCGCAGCGCACGCGCTATCGCGCACGAAATCGCCGAGCGCATGCTCGAGGACGGTGTGCCAGGGCGCGCGATCGAGTTGCTGCGGACGGTGTTCTATCGCGAGCGCCGCGCGTATCTGGTCGGGCGCATCGCGGATGGCGCGGCCGCGACACCGCTGGTCATCGCGCTGCTAAGCACGCCGGACGGTGTGCGCGCGGACGCGGTGCTGACCAACCTCAACCAGATCTCGCTGCTGTTCGGCTACACGCGCAACGCATTCAACGCGGACCTGCCGACGGTCGGCGACACCGTCGCATTCCTCGCAGCATTGATGCCGCACAAGCCGGTTGGCGAGATCTACAGCGTGCTCGGCCGCCTCAAGCAGGGCAAGACCGAACGCTATCGGCACCTGTTTCGCCACCTCGCTGCGCATCCGCAGGAACGCCTGGTGCACGCCGATGGCGCGCGCGGCATGGTCATGGCGGTGTTCACGCCGCGCGGCTATGCGGTCGTGGTCAAGGTGATCCGCGACCGCTTCGCGTACCCGAAGGACATCGCGCGGCATGAGGTCGAGGAGAAATACCGCCGCGTGTCGCGTTACGACCGCGTCGGCCGTCTCGTCGATGCGCAGGAATTTTCCAATCTGCGTTTCCCGCTGCAACAGCTCGACGCCGGCTTGCTCGCCGAGTTGAGCGGGGAGTGCGCGGACAGCGTCGCGGTCGACGGCGACGCGCTGGTCGTCAGGCATTGCTACGTCGAGCGCCGCCTGCGTCCGCTGAACCTGTTCGTGCGCGAGGCGCCGGCGGACGCTGCGCTGCGCGCGGTGCTGGACTACGGCCAGGCGGTCAAGGACCTGGCGCACAGCAATATCTTTCCCGGCGACCTGCTGCTGAAGAATTTCGGCGTGTCGCGCATCGGTCGCGTGGTCTTCTACGATTACGATGAACTCGGCCGGGTCGAGGACTGCCGGTTTCGCAAACTGCCGGAAGCGGCCGAGGGCGACGAGACGCGACCGCTCGAGGACTGGCTCAGCGTGCGCGAGAACGACGTGTTTCCGGAACAGTTCCAGCGCTTCCTCGGCCTGCCGGATGCGCTGCGCGCCGCATTGCTCGCCGCGCATCCGGAAATCTTCGACGCGATCTGGTGGCAGGCCTTGCGCGACCGTTTCGCGGCCGGAGACTACGGCGACGTCCCGCCGTATCCGGCCGCGGCGTGCCTGTCGGAACAAGCGTGAAACGCTGCCTCAGACCCGCGGCCCGCGGCGGCCCATCACCAGCGAGACGACGAACAGGATCAGGAATACGACAAACAGGATCTTGGCGATGCCCACGGCCGAACCGGCGATACCGCCGAAACCGAGGACAGCGGCGATCAATGCGATGACCAGGAAGACGATGGCGTAGTGCAGCATAGTGATTTCCTCTCGCGTTGGTTGGGGAATACACGCAGATCTCACCCGCCTCTGGAGCAACGGCGCTTGCGCAATCATCTGCGTTTTCCATCTTGCGAGCCGATGCATGAACCCCTTGTAAGCCCGGCCAACCTGCATTCACGCGCGGTTCGGAAATTCCGGGTCGCGGTGCACTGTGCTAGGCTCCCGACCCGCATTGCGCGTACCGATCGAGGATGAAAGCGATGAAAAAGCTCGCCTGTTTGCTGCCCTTCGCGCTGGCGCTCGCCGCCTGCGGCTCGCCCGAATCCCCGGCGCCATCCGCCGCTGCGCCAAGCACACCGGCGCCCGTCGATCAGCCCGCCACGCCGCCACCGCCGCAGAGCGCGGACGACCTGTTCGCCGCGAAGCTCGACCAGGTGCTCGCCGGCAGCTGGCGCTCGGATGCGAACAAGGCGCGCGACCAGTATCGCCATCCAAAACAGACGCTCGAATTCTTCGGCGTGAAGTCCGCCGACACGCTGATCGAGATCACCCCCGGTGGTGGCTGGTATGCACAGGTCCTCGCGCCGTTGATGAAAGGCAGCGGCACCTACATCGCCGCCGTCGCCAAGCCGAACAAGCCGGAAGGCGAGGCCGCGCAGGACAAGAGCGCATTGCAGAAGATGTTCGAGGGTGATGCCACCGAATACGGCGATGCGAAGACGATCGAATTCGACTCGAAGGCGCCCTCGTTCGGTGCGCCGGGTTCCGCCGATGTCGTGCTCACGTTCCGCAACGTGCACAACTGGGTCATGGCCGATACCGCGCCGCTGATGTTCAAGGCATTCTTCGACGTGGTGAAGCCCGGCGGCACACTCGGCGTCGTCGATCACCGCGCCACGGCCGGCGCCGATCTCGACAAGATCAAGAAGACCGGCTACCTGCCGCAGGACTACGTGATCAAGCTCGCCACCGATGCCGGGTTCAAGCTGGTCGCGCAGAGCGAGATCAACGCGAATGCGAAGGACACCAAGGACTATGCGAAGGGCGTCTGGACCTTGCCGCCGACGTTGACGCTTGGCGACCAGGACAAGGACAAGTACCTCGCGATCGGCGAATCGGACCGGATGACGCTGAAGTTCGAGAAGCCGCAGGGCGACCAGATCTTCCAGCAGAATCCGGATCACGCGGCCGCGGGCGACGCCGACAAGCATTGACGATGGTCGATGGCGACGGGCGTTTGATCGCGGACGCCCGTTTTGCCACACGCTCATCCGGTAGGAGCGGCGGAAGCCGCGATGCTCTTGCCTTGCATCACGTTTCCGGAAAAGCATCGCGGCTTCCGCCGCTCCCACGTTTCCCCGCTACGCGCATCGTCGGATGCTGATCCTGTTCAACAAGCCCTTCGGCGTGCTCTGCCAATTCACCGACCGCAGCATGCCGGCGCGCCGCACGCTGGCCGAATTCATTCGCCAGAAAGACGTCTATCCGGCTGGACGGCTGGACTTCGATTCGGAAGGCCTGCTGCTGCTGACCGACGACGGCGCCCTCGCGCACCGGCTGACCGATCCGCGCCACAAGCAGGCGAAGACCTACCTCGCCCAAGTCGAGGGCGTGCCCGATGCGGAGGCGCTCACCGCGTTGCGCCGCGGTGTCGTCCTCAACGACGGGCCGACCCTGCCGGCCGAGGTCGACGTTCTGGCTGCCGCGCCGGACTGGCTGTGGTCGCGCGATCCGCCAGTGCGTTTCCGCAAGAATGTGCCGGATGCATGGCTGCGCCTGAGCATCCGCGAGGGCCGCAACCGCCAAGTGCGACGCATGACCGCCGCGGTCGGCCTGCCGACCCTGCGCCTGATCCGCGAACGCGTCGGCCCGCTCGCACTCGGGGCGCTGAGGCCGGGCGAACTGCGCGTGGTCGGCGCGCGCCGTGCGGACGACGCGGTGTAGCCTTTATCCCGAATCCCGAATCCCGAACCAATGACCTTCAAGGACCATTTCTCCGGTCACGCCGGCGCCTATCATGAGGCCCGTCCGACCTATCCCGATGCGCTGTTCGATTGGCTCGCGGCGCAGGCGCCGGCGCGCACGCTTGCCTGGGACGCGGGCTGCGGCAATGGCCAGGCCAGCGTCGCTTTGTCGTCGCGTTTTGCACAAGTGTACGCAACCGATCCGAGCGCGCCGCAGGTCGCCAATGCCGAGGCGCGGCCGAACATCGAATACCGCGTCGAGCCGGCCGAGTGCTGCGGCCTCGCCGATGCGAGTGCCGATCTGGTCAGCGTCGCGCAGGCGCTGCATTGGTTCGACCACGCGCGCTTCTACGCCGAAGTGCATCGCGTGCTGAAGCCGGGCGGCGTGTTCGCGGCGTGGACATATTCCGACTGCCGCATCGAGCAGGCCATCGATGCGGTCAAGGATCGTCTCTACGTCGACCTGACCGGGCCGTACTGGCCGCCCGAACGCCTGCATGTGGATTCGGGTTACCGCACGCTGCCGTTTCCGTTCACCGCGATTGCGACGCCCCGGTTCGAGATGTGCGCGAACTGGACGCTCGCGCAGTTCCTCGCCTATCTGCGTTCGTGGTCGGCGACGCAGCGCTATCTCAAGGACACCGGCGACGACCCGGTCGCGCTGGTCGAGGCCGACCTGCTGGGCGCGTGGGGCGATCCGGCGTCGCGTCGCGTGGTGCGTTGGGACTTCCACCTGCGCTGCGGCCGTTGTTGAAGCGCGGTCGCCGCGAACGCAACTCCGAGGCGGCGACGAGACAAAATCGGCGGCAGCCGCAAAGCCTTTCCCGGTGCTCCCACAAAAACAGCGATTCAACAGCCCAGGCGATCCCAATCGAGACCGAGCGCGTGCATGCCGGCGCGACCTGCCACGCCGATGCCGAGTGCGCGCGTGTCGCGGCGCCGGCGCAACCAGCCCGCGTCGAGCAGGTGCCAGGTCAGTCGCGTGCCGAGTGGCCCGGCCAGATGGAAGCGCCGTTCGGTCCAGTCCAGACAGGTGCGCCCGGCGAGGCCGGCAAGGTCGTCGTCGGCGTGCAGCAAGCCGGCGTCACATAACACGCGCTGGCCGCGCGTGCTCAGGCGGACCGAATCGTTGCCGAGCGCCAGCCCACCAGCGTTGCGCAGCCGCTCGAACAGGGCGACGCCGAGCTGGCCGGCGAGATGCTGGTAACAGGTGCGCGCACGGGCCAGTGCGCGATCTGCCGCGTTCGCCGTGGCCTTGCGCGGCTGTTGCCGGCTGGCCAGGGCGAGGGTTTCGACCAGATGCGCAGCTTCCTCGTCGGCGAGGCGGTAATACCGATGCCGGCCTTGGGCCAGCACACTCAGCAAGCGCGCCTCGACAAGCCTGCGTAAATGCTCGCTTGTCGTCGCCGGCGCGACCTGCGCGATCCTGCCGAGTTCGCCGGCCGGCCGCGCGGCCCCATCCATCAGTGCCAGCAGGATTGCGGCGCGCGCGGGCTCGGCGAGCAGGGCGCCGAGTTCGGCAAGCTGGAAGCGGTTGATCGGTTCGCTCATCCGTGCAGCCTACCGCGCCACGCGACGATTCGTTTCGTCGCGCGGCGAAACATCACGAGCCGTGAAGCGACGATAATCCGCGCCTCGCCGCAACCATCGAACGGATCTCTCGTGCCAACAATGCAACCACAAGCGCTGCCGACGCGCGCACCCACGCCTGTTGCACGCGACTGGTGGACGCCGTTCGAACTGCTCGCGCTCGGCGCGATCTGGGGCGGCTCGTTCCTGTTCATGCGCGTCGCCGCGGCCGACTTCGGGCCGTTCGCGCTGGTCGAGGTGCGCATCGTGCTCGGTGCGCTGATCCTGCTGCCGTTCCTGTGGCGCGCGCGGACTGTGCTGACGCGCGCGCTGTGGGCCCGCTTCGCGATCGTCGGCGCGCTGAACTCGGCGATTCCGTTCACGCTGTTCGCGTGGGGCGCCGAGCGCGCGCCGGCTGGCATCGGCGCGATCGCGAACAGCCTGACCGTGCTGTTCACCGCGCTGGTCGCGCTGCTGGTGTATCGCGAGCGCATCGGCCGCGTGCGCGCGCTCGCGATGGCCGTCGGTTTCATCGGCGTGGTCGTGCTGATGAGCGGCAAGACCGCGGGCGACAACGTCGCGGCGGCGGCGCTGGCCGGCACCGCGGCCTCGTTCTGCTACGGCTTCGCCGCGAATTTCACCAAGCGCTGGTTCGCCGAGGTGCCGCCGATTGCCGCAGTCGCCGGCACCCTGGGCTGCGCCGCGCTCATGATGACTCCGCTCGCGATCGCGAACTGGCCGACGACGCCGGTGCCGCACGCATCGTGGTTCAGCGCGATCGCTCTCGGCGTGCTCTGTACCGGCATCGCGTATGCGTTCTTCTTCCGTCTGATCCAGCGCGTCGGCCCGGCGCGCGCGACGACCTGCACGTATCTGATACCGATGTTCGGCGTCGCCTGGGGCTGGCTGCTGCTCGGCGAGACGCCGACGCTGACGATGCTGGTCGCCGGTACGTTGATTCTCGGCAGCGTGATCGTCAGTCAACATCCGGCGCGACGTGTTGCGGAAGCAACGTAGGTATTGGCGCCAGCCGCTGCGCAGCGGCGTGATTTTTTGTAGGGGCGCACCCTGTGCGCGACCGCGCAGCCATGACGTCCCGGTCGCCCACAGGGTGGGCTCCTACGGATTCATGGCGCTGCCGCGACAGACGCTGGCATCAGCGGTTCGTCAGCTGGATCTCGATGCGCCGGTTCTTCGCCCACGCCTGCGCCGTGTCCGCGCGATCCAGCGGCTGGAATTCGCCGAAGCCATTCGCGGACAGCCGATGCGCCGGGATGCCCTGCACGACCAGGTATTTGACGATCGCCAACGCGCGCGCGCCGGACAGTTCCCAGTTCGACGGGAATTGCGCGGTATGGATCGGGCGCTTGTCGGTATGGCCATCGATGCGCAGCACCCAGTCGATGCTGGACGGGATCTCGGCCGCGACTTCGCGCACGGTCATCGCCAGCGTCGCCAGGCGCGCCTGCGCCTCGGGTCCGAGTTCGGCGGAACCGGAATCGAACAAAATGTCGGTCGGCACCACGAAACGATCGCCGACGACCTTCACGTCGCTGCGGTCGCCGAGCGCGGCACGCAGCTTGCCGAAGAACTCCGAGCGGTAGCGTTCGAGCTCGCCGACCTTGTTCGCAAGCGCGATGTTGAGCTGCTTGCCGAGGTCGGCAATCTTCGCGTCCTTCGCATCGACGTTCTTGTTCGCGATGTCGAGCGCGCTCTGGATCTTGCCGAGCTGCTCGTTCAGCGCGGCGAGCTGGCGGTTGAGAAGCTCCACCTGCGCCGACGCGGCAGACGTCAGGTCGGTCTGCTTGACCAGGTTCTGCTTTGAGGTATCGAGTTCGGCGGCGAGGCTCGCGACCTGCGCCTCCAGCTGCTGCTTGAGCGTGCTCAGCGCGGCGATGTCGGCGGTGAGCTTCGCCGCTTCGCCGGTCGCGGTGTCGAGCGCGGTCTTCAGCTGGTCGCGCTCGACGCTGGCCTGGCCGAGCGAAGCGGACAGTTCCGCGACCTTCGCATCGAGCGTGCGCTTGCTGTCCTCGGCCAGCGACAGCGTCTTGGCGAGCTCGGCGACCTTCGTGTTCAGCGCATCCAGCGCGCGGTTCTTGCCGGCCAGCGTATCGGACAGCACGAACTGGCCGATCGCGAAGATCAGCAGCACGAAGATCATGACCATGATCAGCGAGGTCAGCGCATCGACGAAACCGGGCCAGATGTCGAACGCGCGCCGGCGGCGCAGCATGCTCATCGATGCGGCTCGCGCTCGGCGGTCATCGGTGCCGCCGCGCGCGGACGCTGGCCGTCCATCGCGGCGGCGATCGTGCGCGAGAGCAGGCGCAGCTCGCCGCGCAATTCGTCGGAGAACTGCGTCGTCGGCTGGCCCTGGCTGGCGAGCTGGCGCAGGACGGTTTTCAATTCATCCTGCACTTCGGAAGTCGCCTGGCGTTCGCGCGCGTCACGGCCAAGCAGATCGTTCAAGCGGCCGAGTTGCACCCCGAGCTCGCCGAGCTGCTGGTTGGAGCCGTGCCGTTCGCGTTCGCTCTCGACGATCGCGCGCTGCATGCGATCGAGACCGTCCGCGGTCTGCTCCAGCAACGCCTGCACGTAGGCCGGCACCGCCGCGTCGCCTTCGAGCGCGGAGCCGGACGCCAGCCGGGTCATCCCGGACAACCATTCCTCGAGTTCGTTGTGGAAGCGGTTCTGCGCGTGTCCGGCCTGCAGGTCGAGAAAGCCGATCACCAATGAACTCGCGAGGCCGAACAGCGAGGTCGAGAAGCTCGTCGACATGCCACCGAGCGGTTGCTTCAGGTTTTCCTTGAGCGCGCCGAACATCGTCACCGCATCGTTGCCGACATTCAGCGTGCCGATGATGTCGGACACCGAGCGGATAGTGACCAGCAAGCCCCAGAACGTGCCGAGCAGGCCGAGGAAGATCGCCAGGCCAATCAGGTAGCGCGACAGGTCGCGCGATTCTTCGAGACGCAACTGCACGCTGTCGAGAATCGTGCGCATCGACGGCGCCGACAGCGCGGCGCGACCGCGTTCGCGGCCGTCGAGCATGCGTGCCATCGGCGCGAGCAGGCGTGGTTTGCCGGGCGGTTTGTGTTCGGGATTGGTGCGTCGGAACGCGTCGATCCACGCGACCTCGCGCGACAGCACGAGCACCTGGCGCAGGTTTACGACGATACCGGCCGCGAGCACCGCGAGGATCACGCCGTTGAAGAACGGATTGGCGGCGAAGATCGCGCTGAGCTGCGGCGCCAGCGCCGCGCCGAGCACGCCGACCGCGACGAGGAACGCGATCATCCAGGGCAGTACGCGTTGGGGATTGCTCATGTCAGGCTTCGCACGGTGGATTCTCCAAACCAGGGTCGCAGTCGGGTTGCGACCGTGCGCGAGCGTGCATGGTTCCGTCGTCTGCCCGCAAGGGGGGCCGCGGTCCAAACCATCAAGTGTCACGTCGACAGGTCGCGACGCGGCAGCGCACGCAACCTGCGCAGGCCGGCCGCGGTCAGCAAGCGGCGGATCGCCGCCCATTGTTGTGCGGCGATGCCGAGCTCGTTGTCGGCGTCGATGCCGGAGTCGTTGACCCCGCAGGCGCGCGGCGGTTCGCCGAACAGGGCGGTCCCGAACAGGATGTCCCACAGCGGAAACACGAACGAGAAGTTGCAGTTCTGCAAGCCCGGTCGCGCTGGATCGCCAATCATGTGGTGAAGCCGATGGTAGGGCGGCTCGACGATCAGCTTGTTGAGCACGCGGCCGAAGCGCAGCCGGATGTTCGCGTGCGCCAGGTTCTGCAGCAGTTCGCCGAGCAGGACCAGCAGCGCGTACTGCACCGGCGCGACGCCGATCAGGCGCGCGACACCGGCAATCAGCATCGCTTCGAAGAAGTCGTCGAGGATGGAGTCGCGGTCGTTCGACCAGCAGCTGAGCTGGCGCTGGCTGTGGTGCAGGCTGTGCAGCGCCCACCACCACGGCAGCGCGTGCTGCAGGCGATGGATCAGGTAATAGGCGAAATCGGCGATCGCGAAATACGCGATGAACAGCACGACGGGATGCGGGCGCAACCACGGCAGCAACGCGTCGATTTGCAGCGGGGCCGCGCCGCCGACCGCGCCGGGCGCGCCGCTCAGCCTGTCGATCAGCGTTCCGAGCAGCGGCAGGAACACGTAGGCGAACAGCGGGATCAGACCGAACAGTTTCAGGAACGTGTAGGCGCGGTCGATCGCGGTCAGCCGCCGCTCGGCCCAGCGTTCGACCGGGACCAGGTTTTCCAGCGGCCGGAACACCAGCGCGATGATCGCGATCTGCACGCCACTGATCAGCAGGTACTGCGCGATCTCGTTCGCATCGTCGCGCGCGATCGAGATGCAGGAACGCGAGCGTCGGCGCGACAGCGTGGCCGCCAAGCAATGTCGCGGCACTCGTCCACCCATTGGCCAGCCAATCGAACATGCGACGATCCGAGGGCGGCCGGCGCGGTTCCGGTTCGGACGCGCCTCCCGCGCGCGGTTCGTGATCGCACCGGTCAACTAAATCTGCGCCGAGTCTGAGCCGCGCTCGACAACGGGCGCTGAAGCGGTCGCCCGGTCAACGCCGCGGCTTGGCGCGATGCGTCGGGGTCGCGGTCCACGGATCATCCGGCCACGGATGCTTCGGGTAGCGGCCCTTCAGTTCCTTCCTCACCTCGGGATAGGTGCGTTCCCAGAAGCTCTTCAGGTCCTGGGTGACCTGCACCGGTTTTCCGCCTGGCGAGAGCAGGTGCAGGGTCAGCGCGACCTTGCCGTTCGCGATACGCGGCGTGTCGGCGAGGCCGAACAATTCCTGCAGCTTGACAGCGAGCACCGGCGGCGCGTCGGCGCAATACGCGATGCGCCGTTCGAGTCCGCTCGGTACCTTGATCGCGGTCGGCGCCTGCTCGTCGAGCGCGCGGCGCATCGCGAAGTCGAGCTGCGCCGCGAGTGCCTCGGAGAGTTCCGCTGCCTGCAGCGCATCGAGGCGACGTTTGTTCGCGAGGTACGGCGCGAGCCAGTCCTCCAGCGACGCCAGCAACGCCGGCTCGGAAAAATCCGGCAGGCCGAGTTCGGGACACCACGCGCGCAGCGCCTCGACGCGCAGGCGCAGCTCGCGCGCGTGCTCGCTCCACGGCAACGCATCGAGGCCGAGATCGCGCACTGCGGCGAGCAGCGCCGGCACTGCATCCTCGGGCCGCGCCGGAACGTGGTGCCGCTCCAGCACGATCGCATCGAAGCGGCGTTCCTCGAACGCCTCGACCGCGCGGTTGTCGCGGTTCCAGCGCACGCTGCGAACGCTCGCGAAGTGTTGCGGGTACTCGCGTTCGAGCGCGTCTGCGTCGAACGGCGCGGCGGCGAGGATCAGGCTGTCGCGCGGATCGTGACGCAGGTCGACGACGACCAGCCACGGTTCGCCGAACAGCACGCTCTCGTCGAGCAGGCGCGCGCCGCGACCGTTCGCGAGCTGGTAGCGGCGTGGGTTGTTCGGGTCCTGCTTCGCGATGCGGTCGGGGAATGCGTGGATCAGGATATCGCCAGCAGCCAACGTGTTCACGGTCGGAGCGGCGCAAGCCGCGATGCCCTTTCGGGGGGCCTCGCCCGCAGCAAGGGCATCGCGGCCCCCGCCGCCGCCGCGGCGCGTGCCTTCGGCAGCATCGACGCGCCGCCGCCACGCATCGCCCGCCTGAGCAATCGCAGCGAGTGCGCCGATGTTCGCGTCGAGGTCGCGCGTGGCGGCGCGATCGCGCGCGCGCCACGCCTGCAGCGCGGCGACGCGCGCGCGAAAATCGTCGTTGCGCCCGGCATCGCCGCGCAGCGGGTTGCGCGCTTCGACCAGCGCGGCGAGATCGCAGGCCAGCGCGCGTTGCTTCGGTGCCGCATGCAATAGCGCCGCCGCCAGACGGGGATGTGCGCCGAGCCCGAGCATGCGCCGGCCGGGTTCGCTGATGCGGTTGTCGACATCGAATGCGTCGAGTCGGCGCAGCAGGTCGCGCGCCTGCGCGAGCGCGCCGGATGGCGGCGCATCGAGCCAGCGCAATGCGTCCGAACCCCAAGCGCCGAGTTCAAGTGCCAATTGCGACAATTCCACTTGTGCTATTTCCGGCGTGCGTTCGGCTTCCAGACGCCGGCTCTGCGGCCACAGCCGATAACACACGCCGGGGCCGAGGCGGCCGGCGCGACCGGCGCGTTGGTCGGCGGAGGCTTGCGAGATGTTCACGGTGTCCAGCCGGGTGAAACCGGAATTCGGATCGAAGCGCGGTTCGCGGGCGAGGCCGAGATCGACGACCGCGCGCACGCCGGGCAGGGTCAGGCTGGATTCGGCGACGTTGGTCGCGAGCACGACGCGGCGCGTGCCCGGCGCGGCCGGTGCGAGTGCGGCGTGCTGGTCGGCGAGCGACAGTTCGCCGTGCAGCGGCACGATTTCGATCGCGCCTGTTGTGGGCAGCGAATGTTGCGGTTCCTGTAGGAGCGGCGGTAGCCGCGATGCTTTTTCCTCTTCGACCGACGTGGCAAGAGCATCGCGGCTGCCGCCGCTCCTACCGGGCCCAACCAAGGACTCCAGCGCGTCGCGCGCACGTTCGATCTCGCGCTTGCCAGGCAGGAATACCAGCACATCGCCTGCGTTCTCCGCGAGCGCCTGTTCGACCGCGCGGCGCAAGTGGAACGGCCAGGCCCGATCCGGCCACGCTTCGCCTGCGCGCGCCGGTGGATGCGCGATGCGCACCGGAAAGCTGCGCCCCGCGCTGACCAGTTGCGGTGCATCGAACCAGCGCGCGATGCGCTCGCCATCGAGCGTCGCCGACATGATCACCAGACGCAGGTCCGGGCGCAGGTTCGCCTGCACGTCGAGCGCGAGAGCGGCGCCGAGATCGCCATGCAGATGGCGCTCGTGGAACTCGTCGAACACGATCGCGCCGACGCCGGGCAGCTCCGGGTCGTCCTGGATCATCCGGGTCAGGATGCCTTCGGTGACGACTTCGATGCGCGTCGCCGCGGAGATCTTCGACTCGAAACGAATCCGGTAGCCGACCGTCGTGCCGACCGCCTCATTGCGCTGCGCCGCCATGAATTCGGCCGCCGCGCGCGCGGCGATGCGGCGCGGTTCGAGCAGCAGGATCTTGCGTCCATCCAGCCAACCTGCCGCGAGCAACGCAGGCGGCACCTGGGTGGTCTTGCCGGCACCGGGCGGCGCTTCCAGCACTACACGCGTGGACGAGACCAGTGTCGCCAGAAGATCCGGCAGGATCGCGTCGATGGGCAGGGCGGTTCGGGGCATGGGCGACGCGGTTGGAGACATCCTGCGGAGTGGGGCATTGTAGGAGTGGCGCAGCCGCGTCCGCGAAGAGTCGTGCAAAGAAAACGGCGCGGTCTGGATGACCGCGCCGTCGAAAGCAAGCGTGCGGGGAGGCGTTATTCGCAGGACATCCCGTTGACGTTGGTGAGGCGCGTCCAGGTCAAGGTGCCGCTGCCCGATGGAACCCCGGCCGGCAAGCCGCCATTGGATCGGTAGTCGAGCTGGATCGTGTTGCAATCGAGAAACCTGAACGTGACCGTGCCCCAAGTGGATAGGGTCGCGGTTGTGAAGTTGCCCGCGAACCCTCCGCCGGTTGCATAGTTGGCGCTCGCCGTTACGGTCAACGGGCTGTTCGGGTCGATGATGGCGCTGCCCGCTATCCAGAACGGCGTGCCACTCGAATCGAAGGTGTACCACGTAAACACGAATGGGCGCACCACGTTGCCCGAGCCGTCGACCTGTTCGGCAACTTCGAGCTGGATGCCCTCGCCGCTATGGACCGGGTTGTACCACGTGCCCGAGATATAGCCGTCCAGCGGCAGTGGGTTGAACGCGTCGGGATACGTGGTTTGGGTCGGGCTGTAAGCGGGGATCTGCAATTCCACCGGGTTGACCCCGTTCGCGAACGGCGTGATCAGCAGGTTGAACGCATAGCTGTACAGGTGGTTGTAGGCGGAGCCGTAGTTGAAGTTCTCCAGCGCATAGGTCGTGCTGCTGTAGATCGGCGCGTCGAAGACTCCGTCCGAAAGGACCGTGTTCGGCTCGTTCGCGGCGCGGGCGGCGCTCGCGTTGTCCCCGTAGCCGATGCTGCCCTGCTTGACCTGCAACAACGGGAAAGTCGGGAACACGTCCGTGTGGTTGTCATTCGCCGAATCGCGGTCGATGCGCATCAGCGTCATCGCGTTGTGGCCGCCGTCGGTGTTGTATGGCGTGTGCAGGCCGGTGCTGCTGCAGGCAATGCGCCAGAGCGTGATCGTCACCGTTTCGGGAGGCTGCGCAGTGCCATCGGCGGTTCGCGTATACAGCGGCAGGCGCGTCGAAAAGATGCCGCTGGCCGGGCCGCTGGCCTTGTCCGGCAACGGATAAGCGGCGCAACTCGGCGGATAGGCGCGAAACGGATTGGCCATCGGCGTGCCCGGATACACATACTGGCCCATCGCCTTGGCATGCGCTCCCGGCGTGACGGCGGCGATGCGGGCGGTTGCGAGGCGTGCGCGCGCCGCGCTGACCGCGGCGTTGTGCATCGCTGCATCCGGCGTTGCTGTCGCCTGAGCGGTTGCAGAGGCGGAAACGGCAATGCCCGCGGCGATCGCGAACGACATCCAGATGGTTGGCTTCATTGGTGTATCCCCAAGGGTTGGAGCGGGCGAGCATGGTTGCGGTGCGATGAATTCGCAGTGAACCGCACAGATGCGGGTGGCGCGCGGTGCCCGCATACTCGCGTGTTTGGATCGCGCGATAAAGCCCATGAGCCTGATCGACATCGGCGCCAACCTCGGCCACGAATCGTTTCGCGAGGATTTCGACGCGGTTCTGCAGCGCGCGCGCGATCACGGCGTCGCCGAAATCGTCGTGACCGGCGCCAGCGCGGGCGGCAGTCGCGCTGCACTGGAACTGGCGCGTTCGCATCCGGGTTTCCTGCACGCAACCGCGGGCGTGCATCCGCACCATGCGCACGACTACGACGACGCGACTGACACATTGTTGCGTGAACTTTGCCAGGCACCGGAAGTGAAGGCGGTCGGCGAGACCGGGCTCGACTATTTCCGCGACCTGTCACCGCGCGCGGCACAGATCGCCGTGTTCGAGCGCCAGCTCGACATCGCGATCGATTGTGGCAAGCCGCTGTTCCTGCACCAGCGCGACGCGCATGCGGATTTCCTTGCGTGCATGGACAATGTGCGCGGCCGGATCGGCGAGGCGGTCGTGCACTGCTTCACCGGCGAACGCGAGGAACTGCTTGCCTATCTCGACCGCGGATTTTTCATCGGCATCACCGGTTGGATCTGCGACGAACGCCGCGGTGCGCACCTGCGCGAACTGGTCGCCTTGATTCCGACCGATCGCCTGATGATCGAAACCGACGCGCCGTACCTGTTGCCGCGCGATCTCAAGCCCAAGCCATCGCACCGGCGCAATGAACCGATGTATCTCGCGCATGTGTGCGCGGCAGTCGCTGCCGCGCGCGGCGAATCGACGGCGGTAACCGCAGCGTTGACCACGGCGAATGCGCGCGCGTTTTTTCGATTGGCATAGACGCAGTCGGGAACTGGCTCGGTCGGACCTGTTCGGTTCTGTATCGTTACAAGATCTTCCAATTGAGCAAAGTCAGCGCCCCGCGGCGGCCACCGCAACCTCGCGCCCCGGATCAGCCACCTTGTGGCCGGCCACGGTCACCCGCTTCACGCCACGCAGGCAGTCTTGCTGCACCGTCTCCAGCACGCGCGCACGTTCGGCGTAGATCTGGGTGAAATTATCCAGGCCCAGCGCGTCGCCAATTTCGCGCTGGCTCGGCAGGTGGCGCAGCGGACAACTGACGGTGAACGGAATCTCGGGCACGGATTGCGCCTGTATGGCGCCGGCGCCGAGAAGGCCGGCCACAAATACGAAACGGATGGCGGTCATGGCAATTCCTCGATCGCGAATGGGATCAGGCCCGATCGATGCGATCGGCATCGTGCGCCCAACGTTGCATTCCGGTGTATCGCGGCGAGGATTACAGATGGACGCCGGGCGTCCGCCCGGCGCGCGGATCAGGAGCGCAATCCAACCCCGCGCTTGAGCAGGATCAGCGCGAACGCGGCCAGCGCGACGACGAAACCGAGCATCAGCGCATAGGCGACGCCGAGCGGCACGTCGCTGGTGCCGAGCAGGCCGTAGCGGAACGCGTTGACCATGTAGAAGATCGGGTTCGCGTGGGTCAGCGGCCTCGCGCCCACGGCGGCAGCAGCTGCACCGAATAGAACACGCCGCCGAGGTAGGTGAGCGGGGTCAGGATGAAGGTCGGCACGATCGCGACGTCGTCGAACTTCTTCGCGTACACCGCGTTGACGAAGCCGGCCAGCGAGAAGATCGTCGCGCCGAGCAGCACGGTCGACAGCATCACCAACGGATGCGGCATGCGTACGTGCGTGAACAACATCGCGATCACCGAGCACGATCACGCCGACCATCAGGCCGCGCAGCACGCGCCGGCGACGTAGCCGCCGAGGATCACCCAGTTCGGCATCGGGCTGACCAGCAGTTCCTCGACGTGGCGGCCGAACTTCGCGCCGAAGAAACTCGACGAGATGTTGCCGTAGCTGTTCTGGATGATCGACATCATGACCAGGCCCGGCACGATGAAATCCATGTAGCTGATGCCGCCCATGGTCCCGATCCGGCTGCCGATCAGGCTGCCGAAGATCAGGAAGTACAGGTCATCGTGATCGCCGGCGGCACCAGGGTCTGCGCCCAGATGCGCAGGATGCGCACGACTTCGCGGCGCGCGACCGTGTACAGCGCGACCAGGTTCGGATTCGCGGTCGGCGCCGCTCATGCCGCTTTCTCCACATTGCCGGGCTTGTTGTCCGAGCCGGTCAGGCGCACGAACAATTCCTCCAGCCGGTTCGACTTGGTGCGCATCGAACGCACCCGGATGCCGGCCGCACCGAGCACCTCGAACACGCGATTGAGATCCATTGCGCGCGGCATTTCCAGGTCCAGCGTGTGTGTCGTCGGTGGCGAACAGCGCGGCGCCTTCGATCGCGGGCAGCGTGGTCGGCAGGTCGCCGTCGATGTCGAGCACGAACGCCTCGACGTCGAGCTTGGCCAGCAGCGTCTTCATCGGACCGTTCTCGATGATCCGACCGTGGTTGATGATCGCGAGGTTGCGGCACAGGCTCTCCGCTTCCTCGAGGTAATGCGTGGTCAGGATGACCGTGGTGCCGGCCGCATTGACCTCGCTCAGGGTCTTCCACATGCCGCGCCGGATCTCGATGTCGACGCCGGCGGTCGGCTCGTCGAGGATCAGCAGGCGCGGCCGCGTCATCATCGCGCGCGCGATCATCAGGCGCCGCTTCATGCCGCCGGACAAGTTGCGCGACATCGTGTGCGCCTTGTCCGACAGGTGCGCGCGCTCGAGTTCCTCTTCGGCGCGACGCATCGCCTCGGCGCGCGCGATGCCGTAGAAACCGGCGTAATTGACCAGGATGTCGAACGGTTTCTCGAACAGGTTGAAGTTCATTTCCTGCGGCACCAGGCCGATCAGGCGCATCGCCGCCTCGCGCTGGCTGTGCAGGTCGACACCGAACACGCGCACGTGGCCGGAGGTCGCATTGACCAGTGAACTGACGATACCGATCAAGGTGGACTTGCCCGCGCCGTTGGGCCCGAGCAGGGCGAAGAAATCGCCCGGCTGCACGCTGAGCGAAATGCCCTTCAGCGCCTCGACGCCGGTTGCATAGGTCTTGCGCAACTCGATGACATCGAGCGCTGGAACAGTGGTCATGGATGGGCCTTCAGAGCCGTCGGCTGACGACAGCCTGCTAGTATAACGGGCTGTTCCTCATTCGATATTCGCCGACGTGGCCGAACAATTCCAACTCCGCCTTGCCGCGAGCCACATGCTGGCGCCCGCCGTCCGCCACCTTTCATTCGAGCGCGCCGACGGCCAGGCGTTCGCGTTCATGCCCGGCCAGTTCATCCAGATCCATTTCCACTATGCCGACGGCAAGCCGACCAAGCGCAGCTATTCGGTCGGCACGGTCGGCGATGGCAGCGGGCCGGTCGAACGCCTCGAGATCGCGGTGTCGTATGTCGACGGCGGCGCGGCGACCGAGATCCTGTCGCAACTCGACGAAGGCGACACGATTCAGGCCAGCGGGCCGTATGGCCGCTTCTGCCTGATGGATGCGGACGCGAACAAACGCTACCTCCTCGTCGCGACCGGCACCGGCGTCACCCCGTTCCGCGCGATGCTGCCGCAGATCCGCAAGCTGACCGCGACGCGCGGTTGCAGCTTCGCGCTCGTCTATGGCGCGCGCAACGAAGCGGAACTGCTTTACGGCGACGAATTCGAGGCATTCGCGCGCGAGGTGCCCGGCTTCTCGTTCCACCCGTGCTTCAGCCGCACGCCACGCGCAGTGCCGCGTCCGCACGACCGCAACGGCCGCGCGCAGGTCGCGCTCGGCGCGCTCGGCCCGAACGCGGAACACGACATCGCATACCTGTGCGGCAACCCGAACATGGTCGATGAGACCTTCGCGATGCTCAAGGAAGCCGGCTTGCCGGTGCCGCATATCCGGCGCGAGAAATACGTGTCGTCGCGCTGAGCGCGATGGGCGCCATCGAACGGTGCGCAGATGGGGACTTGGCGATGCCCAACGCGGGTGACGTTCAGAACGCAATCGTCTCGAAACCATCCTTAAACAACAGATCGCCGACACCGTGCGAGCCTGCCGGGTAGCGCGGATCGAATATGCAAATCGCGCCGGGTGCCGGGATCGGCAATGCGCCGCCACAGCGGGCCGCGGCGCCCCAGGCATGCGCGGGATCTTGCACGCCCACGGTCGCCGTGGCACCGGCCGAAGGGTCGAGCGACTGGTATTGGAGGACGATTTCCCAAGTCTGGTGATAAAGGACAGCCTGCATCGACAAGCCGCTGGTACCCGGTTTGCCCCAGTTGTTCCAGTCGACCACCGTGCATGCTTCGGTGATACCAGAGTCACTCGGTCGCGGGCAATTGGCGAAGTAGCCGCTGTGGATCGAACCGTTGCCGCTCTCGCCGCTGAGATCGTCGTGATAGACCAGGATGCGCATTTGCGCGGCGGGTCCGTTGGCGCCTATCGCGGGCAGCGGACAGGCGCTGGCATAGTCCGCACCGTTCTCCGCCGCGACGCTGTCCGCGGCTGCGAGATAGCCGTTGCTCGATGCCACCAAGGCCGACAGGGGCACGCCGAACAACTGGAACGGTGCAGCCAGCACGACCACGCCCGCGCCTTCGTCGCGCGCGGGATAGTCGCTGCCGGCCGCAATCAGACCGAGCGCGGCGGCGCCGCCCATGGCGATGGGTTGTGCAGGACATTGGCCGGACACCGAATCGGAAAATTGGTAGCCGTACGCATCCGTGGTTGGCGACACTGTGCGTTGCGCGTGGGCAATCCCAGCGTGCAGCGGCGCAATCAGCAGCGCCGCGCCGATGCTTGTGCGTAAAGCGAATGACGTGCGCATGGACGACCTCACTGCCCGCGGGCCTGGAAGATTTCGGAATTGCTGTCGGCATTGCTGCCGAGGAAATCGAAGTTGGAGTAGTAGGAGACGACTGGCGTTGTTCCGTCCATGCCGATGCGCGCGCCGGTGAGGATTCCGCCCAGGAAACCTTGGCCGATGGGCGTCAATGTCGCTGTCGTGCCACTGATCGTGGCGTAGCCGACCTCGTCGAGCATCGTGTTGATATCAAGTCTCTCGTAGGAAAGCCGCGCGGCGGTTGTCGTGCCCGCCGCATAAACGTCAAGAAACACGCTGTTGGGATTGGTCGCGGTCAATGCCACATTGGTACCGGAGCCGTTGGTGTCGTAACGCCAGATCTCGGAATCGTTGGTGTTGGTATCAAGTCGCAAATAGAAGACGTAACGACCGCTGGAATCGAGGCTCGGACTGGCGGCCAGAATGTTGGATGCGCCCGGCACCTGTATGAATGATCCCGTACCTGTTGCGTTCGTGTCGTGGCGAAAAACGACATGATTGCCCGCGCTGTTGTTATTCCCGCCTTTGGGGTTGCATGTGGAATCGAACGCAAGGTATTGGCCCGCACCACTTCGATTGAGTCGAGGATTGTTGGCGGTGCAACTGGTCGCGCCCGCCACCGGCGCCTTCACCGTCCAGGTGGTGCCGCTTAGCGTCGCGTAGACGACACGCTTCACGCCGTTCGCGGCGCTGGTCAGGCTCGCGCATTCCGACTCCCAAGCAATGCGTGTGCCATCGGTGCTGATCGACGGATTTACGTTGTCGAGCGCGTACTGGCCGCCGCTGTCGCAATTGCTGGTCGCGGTGACCGTCGACAACGCATTGGTGGAGCGGTCGTAGCGATAGATCTGGGCGCTGCCGCTGCTGCTGAGTTGTGCCGCGATCGCGACGTAGCGTCCGATGACACCGCCGACCGTGCCGGACATCGCGAGGCTGTCGATGCTGCCGGTCGAATCGACGACCAGCGAGGTGGCGCGCGTGAAACTCGCTCCATTCCAGATGAAGACCTGGGCGAGCAGGTTCGGGTTGTCCAGGGTCAGGTCGGCATTGGAAATGAAGGCAATGTTGGTGCCGGTGTCATCGACCGCCGGTTTGGTATTGGTCACGGGCCGCAGGGTGAGGGTGCCGTTCTTCAGCCGGACGTCCTGGCCTGTCGTACTGGTCAGTTGACGCAGAGCGTCGGTAACGGTGGCATCGCACGCGCTGGCAATGCGGATGTTGTCCAGCAGAAGCGCGGAATCGTACTGGCTGTCATTTTGATCCAGCGCGGCGTAGCGCAGCGTGACGGCATCGCCGGCATTGAGCGACGATGGCAAAGGCACACACACGTGCTGCCAGGCGCCGATGCCGAATTGGAGTTGCGTTCCGTTGACGGCGGCAGGCCCGTTCACGGTCCACGTCGTCTGCGACAGGCCACTGCAGGGTGCGTCAGGGAAATTTGATCCGCTGCCAGTTGTCTTGCATGAGCTGCCGGACCAGATCTGGATGCCGTTGGCGCGCAGATCGAACAGATCGTCATAGGCGCTGGGTTGATTCTGCTCGCTGGTCGGAAAGTTCCAGTCGAAGCTGATTACCGCGGGAGCGAGCGGCAGGGTGAACGTCTGACTGAGCGTGACCAGATCGTAATCGTTGACGGTATTCGCGTCGTAGCGCTGAGCGCCGCCACCGCGGTCGCCCGGACCCGTCGAAAGAATTGCGAAAAAGTTCGCGGAGCTTGCACCTGGCGGCCGCGGCACGATGGCCGTTCCCGGGTTGGGTGTGATATCGCTGGCCCGGATCACCGCCGCGGCATTGGTGCCGCCGACCGTCCAGTTCGCGAGGTTGCCGGTCTCGAAATCACCATTGGCGACGACTTGCGCACACGCGAGGCTGCTCGCGAAGGCCGCACAAAGCGCGAAGGACGCACGGATGGGGGGGAGATAAGTGGTCATGACCGGTTCGCCGCGTGATGGCTCAAAGGATCAGGTCCTGCCCGAACAAGAAGCGGTCGCGCAGGGTGAAGGTACGTTCCGTATGGACTCCCGCGCTCGTTGCCGAGACGCGATACGGTGCGGGCGCCAGTCCGTCGACCCGGTAATAACCCCAGGTATCCGTCGTGGCTGCTGCAAGGATCTTGCCGCTGCCGTCGACCACAGTGACCGCCACGCCGACCGAGGGGTGGCCGGCCTTGTCGGTGACACGCCCGGCGATGCCCAGTCGCAACACGACGGGAAAATCCAGCCGTGTGACCGCGCCGGCCTTGACCTCGACGCGGCGCGAACGATTCGTCGGCTGGTATTCGAGCGGCAGCTTTTCGCTGTCGAGTTCGAGTGTGTAGACGCCGGGCGTCAGATCGGCAATATAGAAGCGGCCGTTCGCATCGACTTCGCCACGCGTTCGGCCATCGACGAGGATACCGGTGCCGCGTGCGCGCGACGCGTTGAATGCGCTGTCACCAGCCGAAAGGCTGCCGGAAATGCCGCCGGCATTGAGCAATTCCGGACGAAACGATCCGCGCGCCAGACCCGATGGCGTGACGGCGAAGTCGGCCACCAACGCCAGGCTGAGGACCGGGCCTGGGTCGGGATTGGCGTTGCGCAACAATGGGTCGTCGAGATATTGGGCGTGCAGCGACAACCCTGGATACAGTTCGCCGGCCGCATCGAGCAGAAAACCGGTGCGGCCTTGCCCGGCCAGCAATCCCGCCGTCCAGCTCACCGGCAGACGGCCGACGTGCCAGCCATCGACCAGCAGTGCGGCGCGATGCCCGAGATCCCGATCCTCGGTCAGCGTCGCACGCACGCCGTAGCCACTGGCATAGCGATGCTCCACTTCCAGATCGGTGCGCGGGTTGTAACGGGTCATTGAAACGCGCCATCCCGGCTGTGGAATCCAGTTGCCGTAGAACGTGTAGCGACCATCGAAGTCGGGTCGCGCACTCAGCGCCAGGTCGCCGCGCGGCTGCCATGAAAGAGCCGGTTTGATGAAGTCGATCGGTGCGCTGCCGGCATCGCGATAGTGACGTGCGACGAGGGAGGTGCGCAGGGTTGGCGAGAAGCTCCAGCCAGCCTCGGCGCTGTCGTCGTCATGCTGCGGGGAAGCCGGGTCGGCAAAACCGGCATCCCAGTGTTGGAAACT
This sequence comes from uncultured Gammaproteobacteria bacterium, assembly GCA_963720445.1. Classification (GTDB taxonomy): domain Bacteria; phylum Pseudomonadota; class Gammaproteobacteria; order Xanthomonadales; family Rhodanobacteraceae; genus Dokdonella_A. The sequence continues at coordinate 1,667,905 of CAVRFO010000002.1, read as the reverse complement.
GCTACGCCAGAACGCGGCACCGCGCGAGCCGTTACCGAGTACCTGCCAGGCATTGCCGCCTTGACCGCGCGCCGCGAGCGCGGCCCAGGCGCCGATGCCGGGCAACAATCCGGCGGCTCCTACGGAAGCGTTATGCTGATCTCCGACCGTCTGCAATGCGGCCATCGCGGTCAGGCCACCGGTCAAGCCTTGTCGCCATTGATAGAAGCCGGCGCCTTGGCCATTGCCGGTGCCGGCCGAATCGAACGGATTCGCCGTCGTACCCACGCCGGCCTGTTGCACCCATACGCCGGCCGGCAGCAATTGATCGGATGCCTCTTCATTGATTTCCTCGACGCGCACCGGCACATCCGGCTGGCCGCGCTCGTACACAGCAATCTCCAGACGCGCGCCGGCAACGGCCTGTTCCGGAAATTCGTAAGTGCCATCAAGTCGGATCGTCGTGCGCGCGATCGCCTGACCATTGCGGCGCAGTTCGGCGATGCCGCCGGGTGGACCCTTGCCGCGCACGGTGCGCGGAGCATCGAAGCGACTTGCCGCGAGTTCGCCGTAGCCAAGCGTTGGGCCGAACGCGACCGAAGGTCGATTGCTCGCGGCCATCTGCGCACCGGTCAGGTAGAACGTGGGCATCAGCGCGTTGACGCCGACGAGCTGGCGTCCCAGCAACCAGCGTCTGTCGCCCTGGCCCGTTACCCACGACCAGGTGTCGACGCGGCGTTGTCCCGCCAGATCGTCGTAGTAGCGCATGCGCCAATAACCGGGACCGAGTGCGCCGCCGAGGTCAGTGGTGGCGATCGCATGGTCGTCACGACCGTCGCGCACGTAGTCCACTTCGCTGCGCACTTGCGACAGGCTGGCGAACGGCGCGGCTACATCCGCAGGCGCAACCGCCGTTGCGCGCTGCGAAGTCGATTGCGAAGCCGATGCCGCATCCCACGAGGTATCCACGCGCAATGCGTATTCGGCCGGATCGAAACGCACATCGCAGGCGAACGCCTTGGCCAGCATGCGCGTATCGACATACACATAGCCTTGCACCGTGCGCAGCGCGTCGGCGGCAAGCACGGCCGTACCGATCGGCGTCTGCACCCGATATCCCGCGCCATCGTGTTCGGCATGCAGCGAAAGTGCGGACAGGAAATATTCGAGCCCGACCAGGGTAATGCCGTCCGCTTGCGCGATGATCGGGATGCCGCCACTTAGCTCATGGCCATTCAACTGGGCCACGGCCAGTTGCGGCGCCGACTGCGTGCTGACGCCGCGGTCGGTGCCGCTGTCGTTGTGGAAGCTCGCCACCGGCCCGAATGGGTCCGGCGCGTCGGCGAACGCCCTTGTCGGCAATACCAGGACACTTGCCGCGATCGCTGTGCCGAGCAGGCGGGCAAGCGCGTGGGACTGCAAATTCACGGGGCCGCCGATACGTCAACCGCCGCCTGCGGCGACGCTGATTGGAGCCTGCGCGTCCAGCGGCGTGTCGCCGAAATGACCGTGCAAGTCGACAATGTACTTTCCGGGCGCGAGCGGTTTGCCAGTGAACGCAGCGTCCACCGTACGCGTGCTGCCCGGCAGTACTGCGGTGGATGGAATGTGACCGCCACCCACCGCACTGGCCGGCAGCTTCATGCTCGGCAAGTCCGGATTTTCGATCGCCGGCACCTTGCCCTTGCCTGGAAATGCGCCGGCGGGATAAACAACGTACTGGCCATCGAAACGTGTCGTCGCGTTGCCGGTCGCAGTGACGTTGATCTGGAAGCCGTGCCGATCGGCAGAAACCGAGTTGATCGTGCCAGCGTGCGAAACCGGGCCGACGTGCGCGTAGACCGCTGCGCCGATGCGGAAGCGCACGCGCAAGGTGGCCGGTGCTTCCCTGGACGGATCGGTGGGCGGGATTTCGTCGAAGTACACCATCACGCGATGCTCGCCGGGTGCCAGCGCCACGGCTGGACGGATCGCCAGCCGCACTGCCTGCGATTTGCCGGCCGGCAGATCGAACTCGATCGGGTTGATGATCGTCCAGTGGTCGAGCGATGTTTCGGTCGGTGCCAGCACCTGTACCTTGTTGTCGGTGTCCAGCGTCCAGTTGTTGAGCGACACGCGCACGCGCTTGTCGTCCTTGCTGTAGTTGTACAGGTGGAATGCGAAGGTATGCGCCGGGTCGTCGAGCTGGATATCGAGGATTTGCGGGCTGATCGCGATCTGCGCATGCGCAGCGCCTGCACCGAGAACGCCGAGAAAAAGGATGGCCCAGTACAAGGGGCGGAAAAAGCGCTTCATGGTCAGGTACCCTCAGCGGAAATCACCAGGCGCCCGGAGTAGTGGCCGCCAGCGCGCAGGTTGCGCAGATCAAGCTCCAGTAACACGTCGCCTTCGAGCGTCTGGCCTTGTGCATCGGTGGCCACGGTGCGCGGCGTTTGCGCGATGACGCGCACCGGCAGACTCGTCCCCGGTGCGTCGATGCTGGCAAACGCACCGGGACCGGCCATCGATTCGACGCGCGCTGTCACGTTGATGTTGGCGGACAAGCGGCCGGCGGGTTGTTGCATGCGCCACACTTGGTGCAATTGGCGCGTGACGGTGAGCCGCACCGGCGGCACGGCGATCGAACCCGACGCCACCAAATGCCCTCCGACGGCAAGCACCCGCCGCTGTTCGGCGGCGAGCGGCTGCACCGCCTTGTCGGTGATGTCTTCGAGCCGGATCGGATCGAGGACCAGACTCGTCGCTGCGATGGTCAACCGCGGCGAGCCGCCTTCGAACGCAGCCGCCCCTTGCGCCACTGACCCGGTGGCCGCCTGCGCAGGGGGCGTGATGGCGCCCACGAGGACCAACGCCAGGCTCAGGCCGACAAAACGAACGTACATGAGCTTGGGCCCGCCCGGGATCAGGTCGTGGTCACCGCGATCGTGTACTGCTGGCCGGCCGCGCCGGTATACGTGCCGGAAAGGAGCGCATTGGTCATGTCGAGGGAAAGGATCACGCTGCCCGTGACGGCGTTGACGAGCCCGGGATCGGCGAACGTCACCGGCGCAGTCGCTGCCCCGCTGAGCGTGGGTGCCGTACCGGTGGCGATACCAATATTGCCGTTCAACACGATCGTGGAGGTGGTGGCGCCGTTCTTGAGCACCGTATTGGTGCCGACGGTGGCGGTTACGGTCGTGTTGGCGCTCGTACCACCGAGCGCGCGGACCGCCCAGACATTCTGCAAGACCAGGGGCATTGCATTCACAGTCGGGAGGCCGGTGGTCGGGGTGGTTACCGGAGTAAATGGCACCACCAGGTTGGTGCCACTGACGGTGGCAGTTGCAGCGCCGGCACCTCGATCGCAAGTCACTGTTCCGGTGACGTTGGTGCAGAGGGGAACAGTGATAGCGGCGGCGAGCGTGGCAGCGTCGATCGTGACGGTGAGCGCCGAGTCGTAATAAAGGATCGTGATGCCGTTGGTGATGTTGACATCCATCTTCACATCGGCGGCGGAGGACGCACGTGGCGCAGCCGCGCCAAGGACGCCGCAAATCGCCAGCGCCAGCGCGCCGGTAAGTTTCATATTCATTTTCAGAACCCCTTCGTTGAAGTCACATGGACGGATAGCCCGCATCAAGCGAAATCGAATCTGGGGATTCGTCGACGAGTGCAGGTGAGGGTGCTTAAGCAAACCCCGTGCCAACATGGATTTGGTCATTGGCAGGGAATCGTGCAAAAAAAGCGGCCTGCCTGCGTCTTTATGTGACGCAGTTGGCTTTACATCACGTTCGATTTTGTGAAAGGAATTGGCTCGAGACCGAAGGCAGCAATGCGGCGCTATCCGGACGCCGTGCGCAGTTGTCAGTGATCTGCGCGGAAGATGCCGACCGCTCACCGAGCGTCCCGCGGACGCGCAACTGATCCTCGGCGACGCGTTCGCGAAGGTCTTGCGCGCGCAGTGCGCGATCTGGCCCCACGGATCGCGACCGGCGGATTTCCACACGCCGATCGCGAGCCATAAGCCGGTGCTGATCCTGTCCGGTGAATTCAATCCGGTCACTCCGCCGCGCTACGCCGAGCAGATCGTCAAGGGCCTGCCGAATGGCAACGCACAGATCGCGCTCGGCGCGCTTGGCCCGAATGCGGAACACGACATCGCTTGCCTGTGTGACAACCCGACATGGTCGATGAGACCTTCGCGATACTTAAAGAGGCGGCTTGCTCATATCCGGCGCGAGAAGCACGTTCATCGCGATGAGCGGGCGGAGCTTTTCCTTTCTGCAGGTTGGACTGGGCACAGGATGCCCGCGCATGACTAATAAGTGACCGTCACCGTGATCTTGTCGCTGTAGCTGCCAGCCGGAATCGGGGTTTGCACCGGTACGCGACCGTAGACAGGAAGGTTCTGACTCACGCCAGTACCTGCGCCGCTCTGTGTATCGGAGCCGATGGTCGTGCCCCACCGTGCCGTGCGCGCCGGGTCACGATACAGCTCGTACGCTTCGAACCCGGCGCCCACCATGCGTCTGGTCGTGCCCGACGCATTCATTCCGTTGTCCAGCCCGACGTTCCATGCAAGGCCACTGGTGCATGTCAGGGTGATCGTCGAAACCTGGTCGATGTTTGATGCGTAGTTGCTTGCGGTCGTACCGAAATCCATGTCGCCTGCGGTGGTGATGCGGCATCCCGACGTGACCATCGCACGCGCGGTAAATGGGAAATTCGAATTCGCGAGGTTTCCGTTGCCGCACGTACCGGGAGGATTGGGATCGTTCGGGCTGGCGCGATTGGTGCGGATCTCGGTATAGCCACCGGAAAAGACATTCTGGTAGCTGCCCGGCACGAGCGTGGTCTGATTCGCATTGACGCGCCCATAAAGGCTCAGCGTGCCGGTGGTGGAGCTGTTCGCCGCGAGGTTGGGAATGTTGATGAGGACAGGGGCTCCAGCGCTGGGCATGCTGACGGCGCCCCACGGCAACGTACGCGCCGCGGTGGCGTAAATATCGAAAAACATCGGCGCTGCGCCGTTGAGCATGCGGCGAGGAGCAACTTGGCCGCCGCCCTGACTGCCACCGAGGATGCTGAAGCACGCCGTGACCCCGGTTGGCTGGTTATTCGCGTTGGTGCAGGTGTAGTTCAATTGCGCCATCGCATCGCGTTGGCTCGACAGCGGGTCGACGGTGCCGAAATCGAGGTCGGTCGTCGGCGACGCCACGCAGGAAATCGGACTGTTTTGCGCAAACGCCGCAGGGGCGAGTACGAACCCGCAGACCAGGCATGCGACCTGGAACTTCGGCATCCGGCATCGCTCCTCGCGGCGAAGGCCACGACCAGGCGGTTCCATGCGGGTCATGGCGCATCTCTCGATAGGTGACGGTTACCGTGCTCATGTCGGAGCAGCTTCCGGCGGGGGCTGGAGTCCGCACCGGTGCGCGACCGCAGACCGGCAACGCCAAGAAATCCGGTGGACGCGCGATGATACGTGAGCGTTGCTGGCGCATCCACGCTGCCGCCAATCGAATCGACCGCACCGAGGTCGAAGTCGGTTATCGAATCGATGGCGCACGTCGGCGCCGCCGCCATCGCCCGGCCAGCAAACAACGCGCAGGACAGCAGCGGAAACGCAAAAAGGAGCTGGCGGCCTTTCATGTTGCGGATTCCTGGCGACACACCAGCGGGCCGATCTGTGCGATTGTCGCGGTAATCGAGGCAGGATAGTCGAGCTGCACGCTGCAGCGGCCGGTCGGCGTCGTCACGTGCAGCGTCTGTGCCGGCTTGAGTCCGTCGAGATACACCGCGCCATCGAAGCCGACCACGGCACCGCTTTCCGACGCGTCCATGCGCACCGAGCTGCCGAGCGCAATGGGCGCGCCGTTCGCATCGACCAATGTGACCTCGGCCGCACGCATCGGCGTGATAGCGAAGCGCACCAGCGTGCCGGCGCGGTCGCTCGGTGTCACATCGGCGGCAATCCGGTCGATGCGCATGTTCGCCGGCAGATCCATCGGGTCGATGCCGAGCTGGTTGCGCTGGTAGGCATTCAGACGCGCCACCAGCAACATGCCGTCCGCGTCGGTGACGCCGATCGGGCGGTTTTCCAGCTTGATCGGAACGCCGGCAACGCCATCCGTGGAAACCACGGCGAACGCATCGTCGATGCGTCGCGCCGCAAACAGGTGACCGCCCATCAGCACCAGCGCGCCGCTCGCGTCGGCGTAGCCGTAACGGCTGTCGCCGAGTGCGTTGACACCGACATTGAGACCACCCTGATTGCCCAGCCAGCCCGCTTCGGCGAGACCGCCATTGGCGCCGCCGTGATCGCTGGCCTGGGCCGCCGCGCGCCAGCCGAAGCCGCCATCGCCCGGCACCGGCTGGCTTGCCTGCACGGTCGCCGATGTCGAGTCGCCGGTGCGTTGCAGCGAGGCGGAATACATCGTGCGCCGATTCGGCGTCAACGTGATGCTGGCAAAAATGCTGCGGTCGTGCGCGTTGTCGAGGTTCTGGTTCACTCCCACATTCAGCGACAGGAAGCCGCCATACGTGTTCGACCAGAACAACCCGCCGTAGCGCGACGCGGGTTGGTCTGGATAGACCTGGTTGAGGTAATTGATACCGAAACTGCCGGCGCGTCCGCTGTTGACGCTCACCGTCGCGCGGTCGCTCGCGCGTGGCGGAGGCAGGCCGTACAGGCTGGCCGCGTCGCGGTAGCCGCGTTGTGCGCGCGTGCTGTCGAGCGAGAACGCGAAGCGGCTGTCGGACCAGTTGTAGCCGAGGCTGTATTGCGAAGCGCCTTCGCCATGCCACTGGCTATGCGCGATCGATGAAGACATCACGCCGCCGCGGCTGCCGAGCAACCACACGCCGCCGACGCCGGCCAATGCCAATCCCCGCGTGGCTTCGCTGTGCGCCTCGACCGTGAAGCGGTCGTTGAGGCCGTAGCGAAGGCTGCCGCTGGCGATCGGATCGTGACCGTAGTCGAACGAATCGAGTCCGTAGTTCTGGCGCACCACGCCGAGGTCTACCGACCAGTCGGCGAGTCCGCGCTGCAGCAACTGGCGCGTCGCATACAGCGATATGTCGACCGTGCTCGCGCGGCCAAGCGCATCGGTCATCACGATCTGCGCGCTGCCGGCGCCGTTGATGGTCGGAATGGTCGTCAGCTGGAACGGCCCAGGCGCGACTTCACCGCTGTATTGCTTGATGCCATCGATGTAGAGATCGACCGCCGAGGGCAGCGTCGCCGAGCCGAAGAAGGCCGGCAGCGGCGTGGTGATGCGATATGGCTGCAGGCCGAAATCGGTGCCGAGGCTGACGCCGCCGAGACGTGTCGCACGGCTCCAGTCGAGCGCGTCCGTCACGTGGTCGCCGATGGTGAGGCGCAGCATCGAGTCGGGAAACGCGAGTTGCCAGCTCGAATCGAGGCGCACCGAATCGGTCTCCCAACCGGCACCCGGAACGCGGTAGGCGCGCGAGATGGCGCTGGTATCGAATACGCCAGCGCCGTGGGTGAACGCGCGCACGCCGGTCGCGGCCGAAAGGCTGGCGATGCCACCGCTGCCGGCGGTGCCGTACACGTCGTAGTCGAGCACCAGGCCAGTCGAGCTGGTTGGTTTGGGCGCGCTTTCCTGCGGCGCGTTCAACCGGCTTGTCGGCAACGACAACATTTCGATCGGCGCCACGATTGCGATGCGCTGGCGCTGCGCATCGTAGTCGATGCGCGCGCCACGCAGATCGGAAAGGCGCAGCGGATCGCTAGCGCCCGGTGCGAGGATGAAGCCAAGCTCGCGCAAGGTCGAGGCACGCACGTACAACGCGCCGTCGCGTTGGTCGAAATGCGCCAGCCGCCCCGTCGCCACGCCATTGAGGGTGACTTCGAGGAACAGTTCGGTGCCGTGGCTCCAGCCGCTTTCGTCGACGATCAGGCCCGCGTCGGCATCTGCGGCAAAACAACCCGGCGACAGCAGCAGGCAAGTGAGAACCGTGTGACGCAGCACCGCATTACGGCGCCGGTTTGATCGGCGCCAGCACATGTTCGGTCATTTCCCCGTTCACCTTCGCGTGCAGGTTGCCGCCACGCGCGAACGCGGCGGCCGAGATCTTCAATGGCCAGCGCATCGTCTGGCCAGGCAGCACATAGCCGAGCAGACCCGGCACGAGATCTTCGCGCTGGCCTTGCACGACGAGCGACAGGCCGGCCAATTGCGAATGTTGGCTGCCCGCATTGCGCACCTCTAGGGCCGGCACATCACCGGAAATCACGTGCGCCTCCAAATCCGCTGCGGTCGGCGTCGCTGGTGCGACAAAGATCGGCACCGAATAACGCAGGGTGAACTTCAATGCTGTTGCGCTGCCTGGCTTCGCTTCGGTCGCAGGCGCCGGCACATCGAGTGGCAGTTCATCGACGATCAGGCGAAACGCCTGCTCGTTGCCGATCGGCGGCGCACCGACACGGATCACCCGGACCAATTGCCTGGCGCCGGGCTCCAGTTGCAGCATCGGCGGACTGATCGCCAGCGCGCGTGAAGGGGCGAGGTGATCCTCGCCGCCTTCCTGCGTCCATGCATACACGCGTACCTGCGCGTGCAGCGCCTCGGCACCCGTGTTGCTCAACCACAGGCCATCGGCGCTGCGCGCGGCCGCCAGCGTCAATGTGGTCGGCGCGACCTGCAGGCCGGTCGCGCCGGCCTGCAGGCAGGCGACAGCCAGCATGCACGCCAACGCGAGCGTGTGGATGCGAGAGCGATGCATGCGCATGATCGATCAGTAGGTGACGGTGGCTGTGACCTGATCGGTATAGCTGGCGGCCGGGAAATTGGCGCTGGCTACCCGGCCGTATACCGGCACGTTGACGTTGGCGCCGGTTCCGCTGCCCGCCAGCACGTTGCCGCCGGCTCCAGTGGTACTGCCCCACACATCCGAGGCGCCGCGGGCGGTTGCCTTGTACAGCTGATATGGAACGAGAGCACCGGCGCCGTCTTTCATCTTGCGTGTATTCACATCGACCCCGTTCTGGCCGTTATCGAGTGCGATGGTATAGGCGGTGCTTGGCGTGCAGTTGACGACGAGATTTCCGGCGGCGTCAATGTTTGTTGCGGTGGAGACCTGGCTGCCGAAGGCGACGTCGGTGGCGGCCGCGGTGTGAATGTCGCAGGTGCTGGTGATGGTGAGGGTGACGTTGAAGCTCTTGGTGTCCGTAGCGGCGTTCGCCGATGCGGCAACGCCGAACATGGCGAGCGCGAGCACGCCGGTTGCAATGGTTTTCATTGGTGCATGACCCCTGATTGATGTCCACGTGGACGGAAGACCCGCATCAAGCGAAATCGAACCTCTGGGGTTCGTCGACGAGCGCAGGCGCAGGGGCATAAGCAAACGGCGTGCCAACATCGATTTGGCCGTTCGGAGGGAATCGTGCCAATAAAGCGGTATTTCTGTGTCGTTATGTGACGCAGTCGTCTTTACATCAGGTTCGGCTTGGTGGTTCGAATTGGATAAAGGTCGAAGAGCGGCCGTTTTGTAAAGCATGCTTGACATGAGGAAATATCTATCCTGAACCGTGTCAAACGACCTTTACATGACCCGGACCGATGCATGACCATCAGAAATGCAAGTCGCCGACGCTGGCCGGCGGCCATGGCGTAGCCAGGCGAGGTCCATAACCGATGAACAACCGCGTCCGCGAGCTACGCACCGAACACGGCTGGTCGCAGGCGGATCTCGCTGAACGCCTGGACGTGTCGCGCCAGACCGTGAATGCGATCGAGACCGGCAGGTACGATCCGGGCCTGCCGCTCGCATTCCGCATCGCAAGATTGTTTCACAAACCGATCGAAGCGATCTTCGATCCGCAGGAGTAATCGAGGATGGATAAACGCAATTGGGCGAAGATCGCGATCGTCGCCGTGGCGCTGGCCGCGATCGCGGGCAAGCGCTGGTTGCTGCCGCAGGAACGCATTGATGCCGCGTCGATGCAGGGCGCGGCGATCGTGCAGAAGGCCGGCGAGCGCGGTTTCACGCTCGGCACGCTCGCGTTCGCGCCATGCGAGCTCGACCAGCGCGATTCCGCGGCGACCACGGCCGCGTTCTGCGCGCCGTTCCGGGTTCCGGAGGATTGGGACAAGCCCGCTGGGCGCACGCTCGATCTCAAGCTCGCGCTGGTGCGCAGCACGGCGGCGCTGGCCGCGCGCGATCCGGTCGTGCTGCTTGCCGGCGGACCCGGCCAGGCCGCGACCGAGGTTTATCCGAACGCCGCTGCCGGATTCGCGCCGCTGCTCGAACATCGCAATGTGCTGCTGCTCGACCAGCGCGGGACCGGCAGTTCGCATCCGCTCAAGTGCAAGGGTGGTGCGGACACCACCGAGGCGTCGGCCGGCAACGAAATCGATCTGGCAAAAGTGCGCCAGCAAACCAGGGCGTGCCTCGACGATATCTCGCGCGATGCCGATCCCGCGCAGTACACGACCAGCGTCGCGTTGCGCGATCTCGAAGCGGTGCGCCAGGCGCTTGGCGCGCCGCAGTTCGATGTGGTCGGCGTTTCCTACGGCACGCGCGTCGCGCAGCAGTATCTGCGCCGCTATCCGGCGGCGGTGCGCAGCATGGTGCTCGACAGCGCGGTACCGAACGAACTCGTGCTCGGTTCGGAATTCGCGATTGATCTGGATGCCGCGTTGAAGGCGCAGTTCGCCGAGTGCATGCGCACGCCGGCCTGCGCGAAGGCATTCGGCGATCCGTATGCGAATCTATATCGGCTGCGCGATGCGCTGGCCGCGAATGCGCCGACGGTCGCGTTCCGCAATCCGCGCAGCAACGCGGAGGAGAGCAAGGCGCTGGATGCGCAGACGTTTGCGAGCGTGGTGCGCATGTTTGCGTATTCGTCGGAAACCAGCGCGCTGCTGCCGCTCGCGATCGACCGCGCGCTGAAGGGCGATTACGCGTCGCTGCTCGGCCAGGCGAGCCTGCTGAATGACGAACTCTCCGATCTCAGCGGCAACGGCATGCAGTTGTCGGTGATCTGCGCGGAAGACGCCGATCTGCTCACCGAGCGTCCCGCGGACGCGCAACTGATCCTCGGTGATACGTTCGCGAAGGTCTGGCGCGCGCAGTGCGCGATCTGGCCGCAGGGATCGCGGCCGGCGGATTTCCACACGCCGATCGCGAGCGACACGCCGGTGCTGATCCTGTCCGGCGAATTCGACCCGGTCACCCCGCCGCGTTATGCCGAGCAGATCGTCAAGGGCCTGCCTAACGGCCGCGTGCTGGTTGCCAAGGGCCAGGGCCACAGCGTGATGGGTCGGGGCTGCTTTCCGAAACTCGTCAAGCGCTTCGTCGAGACACTCGATGCGAAGAACCTCGACGCCGGGTGCATCGCCGACTTCGGGCCGACCCCCGCGTTCACCAGCTTCAACGGAGCCGCGCCATGATCGAGGTGAAGGATTTGCATAAGGCGTTCGGTGCGGTGAAGGCGGTCGACGGCGTCTCGTTCGCCGCGCGTGACGGCGAGATCACCGGCCTGCTCGGCCCGAACGGCGCCGGCAAGACGACGACGCTGCGCATGCTGTACACGCTGATGAAACCGGACGCCGGACTGGTGCTGGTCGACGGCATCGACGCGGCGCTCGATCCGCTCGCCGTGCGTAGGCGTCTGGGTGTGTTGCCGGATGCGCGCGGCCTGTACAAGCGCCTGACCGCGCGCGAGAACATCGAGTATTTCGCGCGCCTGCAGGGGCTGGACGCGGCGACCCGGCGCAGCCGCATCGACGCGCTGATCGGCGCGCTGGACATGGCGGATATCGCCGATCGGCGCACCGAAGGCTTCTCGCAAGGGCAACGCGTGAAGACCGCGATCGCGCGCGCGCTGGTCCACGATCCGCGCAACGTGATCCTCGACGAACCGACCAACGGCCTCGACGTGATGGCCACGCGCGCGATGCGCAGCTTCATGCGCAAGCTGAAGGACGAGGGCCGCTGCGTACTGTTCTCAAGCCACATCATGCAGGAGGTCGGCGCGCTGTGCGATCGCATCGTGGTGATCGCGAAGGGCCGTGTCGTCGCCGACGAATCGCCGGACGCGCTGCGCGAGCAGACTGGCGCTGCGAACCTCGAAGATGCGTTCGTGAAGATCATCGGTTCGGAAGAAGGACTCGCGGCATGAAGTCCTCGCTAATCGTGTTCTGGAAGGAAATCCGCGAAAACCTGCGCGACCGGCGCACCGTGATCAACACGCTGCTGACCGGTCCGCTGTTCGCGCCCCTGGTGTTCGTGCTGATCATCAACACCGCGGTCACGCGCGAGATCGACAAGGCCGACAAGCCGCTGCCGGTGCCGGTCGTCGGCGCCGCGCATGCGCCGAACCTGATCGCCGAGCTCAAGCAGCGCGGCGTTGAAATCAGGAACGCGCCGGACGATCCGGAACGCGCGGTGCGCGAGGGCGATGCCGATCTGGTTCTGCGCATCCCCGCGGACTATGCCGACGCATGGAGCAAGGGCGAATCGGCGCAGGTCGAGCTGATCTACGACCAGTCGCAGCGCGATGCGCAGGCGTCGGTGTCGCGCCTTGAAAACCTGCTGCAGAACTACGGCGCGCGCACCGGCGCATTACGCCTGATCGCGCGCGGCATCTCGCCGGCGGTGACGCGCCCGCTGGTGGTCGCCGCGCGCGACCAGTCGACCGCGCAGGCACGCAGCGGCACGATGTTCGGCATGCTGCCGTACTTCTTCATCCTCGGCGCGTTCATCGGCGGCATGGCGCTGGCGATCGACACCACGGCCGGCGAACGCGAGCGGCAATCGCTGGAACCACTGCTGGTCAATCCGGTCAGCCGCGGGCGGATCCTGATCGGCAAGCTCGGCGCGACGTCCGCGTTCGCGGTCACCACGCTGTTGCTCAGCATCACCGCGTTCTCGATCGCCGGCCAGTTCCTGCCGGTCGAGAAGCTCGGCATGAGTCTCGACATCGGCCCGCGCTTCGCGCTGCTGACCCTGCTCGTGATGCTGCCGCTGGTGGCCCTGCTGGCGACCCTGCAGACGCTCGCCGCCGCGTTCGCGAAGAGCTTCCGCGAGGCGCAGACCTATCTGTCGCTGCTGATGTTCGTGCCGGTGATCCCGACCCTGCTGCTGTCGGTGTTTCCGCTCAAGGCGCAGACCTGGATGTACGCGGTGCCACTGATGAGCCAGCAGGTCGCGATCACGCGGCTGATGCGCGGCGATCCGGTCAGCGCGGCGCAGTTCGGCTTGTGCCTGGTCTGCAGCGCGGTCGCTGCGGTGCTGGTCTACCTGATCACCGCGCGGGTCTATCGCAGCGAGCGGTTGGCAATTTCGGTCTGATCTGTCGGCGTAGGCGGACGACCGCAGGTCGGCCGGCCGGGAGCTGCCGGCCGCGCGACGCGTCCGGCCTACGCTCGGCTCAAAACAATTCGCCCTGCGGCGTCGGCGCGCGCGGGGGCGTGAACCGCGAGCAGTCGAGCGCGAGGTCGCGCGTCTCGTTGATGCCGTGCTTGCGGCAGGCGAGCCGGAAGCGCTGCCGGATCAGCTCGGCGAACTCGCCCTCGCCGCGCATCCGCGAACCGAAGCGCGCGTCGTTGTCACGGCCAGAGCGCATCTGCCGGATCAGGCTCATCACGTGCTCGGCGCGTTCCGGTGCGTGCAGGTCGAGCCATTCGCGGAACAGGTCCTTCAGCTCGTAGGGCAAGCGCAGCACGGTATAGCCCGCGTGCGTCGCGCCGGCCGTGGCGGCTTTTTCGAGGATCTGCTCGACGTAGCGATCGGTGAGCATCGGGATGATCGGCGCGACCATCACCCCGCACGGCACACCGGCCGCATTGAGGTTCGCAACCGCTTCGAGGCGCCGGTGCGGCGCACTCGCGCGCGGCTCCAGCGTGCTCGCGAGGCGGTTGTCGAGCGAGGTCACCGACACGAACGCATGCACGAGGTTCGCGCGCGCCATCGGCACGAGGAGGTCGAGATCGCGCTCGATCAACGCGTTCTTGGTGATGATCGTGCACGGGTGGCCGCACTCGGCGAGCACTTCGAGGATCGAGCGGGTGATCGTGTAGCGGCGTTCGATCGGTTGGTACGGATCGGTGTTCGCGCCGAGGTTGATCGGCGAGCAGGCATAGCCGCGCTTGCCGAGTTCGCCGCGCAACAGTTGCGCTGCATTCGTCTTCGCGAATAGCTTGGTCTCGAAATCGATGCCGGCGGAAAGATTGAGATAACCGTGCGAGGGCCGCGCGTAGCAATACACGCAGCCATGTTCGCAGCCGCGGTACGGATTGATCGACTGCTCGAAATGGATGTCCGGCGAATCGTTGCGGCTGATGATCGAGCGCGCACGTTCCTCGGTCACCACGGTCGGCGGCCGCGGTGTGCCGTCGTCATCGCGATGCCAGCCGTCGTCCTCGAGCGTGCGCGCGATCGACTCGAAGCGGCCTTCGGGATTCGACGCGGCGCCGCGGCCCTTGATCCGGGTCGGCGGGTTCAGGCGTTGCGGGTCGGGTTTCATCGGCACAAGTATGCGCGGCGGTGTCTCAGGGATTGCGAAATCCGGTAAATCGCGGTTGATCCAGGTCAAGGCAGGCGCCGGCGACCGCGCGCAGAGTGGCCGATGCCGATAGGAGATAGATTCGTGGCCGCTTGGTATCCGTGGATCGTGCTGCTGCACCTGGCGTGTGCCATCGTGTTTGTCGGCGCGGTTGCGTTCGAGGTGCTGGTCGTGGAATCGCTGCACAAGCATTTCGACGTGGCGACCATGCAACGCCTGGAGCAGGCGGTAATGGCCCGCGTGCGCCGCTTCATGCCGGTCATCGTGATGCTGCTGTTCCTGAGCGGCGGCGTGCTGTTCGATATCCGCTGCGACGGCTTCAGCTGCCTCGGCTCGCGTTTCGGCAACCTGCTGCTGCTCAAGGTTCTGCTCGCGTTCGGCGTGCTTGGCATATTCGGCAATGCCATGTGGGCGATGCGGCATGGCCGCATGGACGTATGCCGATTCCGGCATACGCATCGCGTCGTGCTCGGTTTGATGGTCGGCATCGTATTCCTCGCCAAGACGATGTTCTTCCTGTAACAGCCAGCCGGCGCGTCACGTACCCGTCCGGAATGGCACCGCGGCCTCGCGAACGGGCCGGGCGCCCGTGATCTTGCTTAAGCGCCATAAAGGGTTATTTTGGTACTCAGGGAACTGGTGCCGCGCGACCCCGCGTGGATGGGCTTGTCAGCAGACGAGGTATCGCAGATGAAGAACGCCGCAAAGAAACAGGTCGCAGGCCGGAAGCCGGCGACCAAGTCCGCCACAGGGAAGACCGTTTCCGCCGCGCACGCGCGCAGCGCTCCGAAAAAGGCTGTGAAGAAGATCGCGAAGAAAGCGACGACGAAAGCTGTGGCGCGCAAACCGGCGGCGAAGAAGGTGGCGAAGAAAGCAGCCACCAAGCGCACGCCCGCGAAAGCCAGTCGCAAACCGGTGGCAAAGCGCGCCGTCGCGAAGAGCGTGGTGCGCAAGAAGACGGTCGCGAAAAAGACGATGGCGAAGAAGGCTGTTGTGAAAAAAGGCGCCGTGAAGAAGGCCGCGGCAAAGCAGGTGCCCGCGAAGAAAGTTGCTGGAAAGAACACGGCGGCGAACAAGGTGGCGGTGAAGAAGGCCACTGCCCCGGTCGCGGCGACCGTGAAACCCGCTCCGAAGAATCGGCCTGATGCCGCGCGCAAACCGGCTGTGGCGACGCCGATCCAGCGCGCGCAAGCGGTGAAGGCTCCGCCAGCGGCGCCCCGCTCCACGGGGCCGGTGAGTCCCGAAGTCGCTATCCAGCATTTCCGGGAGCTGTTGCGCGCGAAACAGGAACGCGTGAACCAGGGCCCGAGCTATCCGAGCGCGAATGCGTTCACCGGCCGGATCGAAGCGGCCGTGGTGATCGCGCCGCATGCGGATGGCGAGGCGCAGGTGGCGCCCGAACCCGGCGCACCGGCCGGTTCGGACAGCACGCGCAATCCGAAGTAATTCGCGGCAGGTTCAAAGCATCGCGCCTTCCGGCGCTCCCACAGGGCGACTCCGCGCTGGGTGGGAGCGCCGGGAGGCGCGATGCCGTTGCAGGAATGCGCGCGGATTCTCAGTGCGCCTCGTACACCTTCATCACATCCGCGCGCAGCGCCGACTGGCTGTCGCCGCGGCTGTAGAACATGTGGCCGCCGGGATATTCCTTGACCTCGACCCGGCCCGGGTCGCCCATCACCGGCATCTGGTCGACGATCAGTTTCGATGCCATGAACGGGCACGACAGGTCGTCCCAGCCATGTGCGATCAGCACGCGCAGTTTCGGATCGATCGCGACCGATTCGCGCAGTTCCTTCACCGACCCCTTGTTCTCGTCCTTGCCGCCGTCCCATAGCCGGTTCACTTCGTAGCTGAGCGCGTTGTAACGCCCGACGTACTTCCAGCCGACCTGGCGGGTGATGAAGTCGACCATCGCGGTCGTGGTCGGCGCGATGATCGCGTCGAGGATCGGATCGTTGCTGACCTGGTGCGGCGCGAACGGGAACGGGTCCCACGCGGACACGTTGGAATCGTAGCGGCTGCCGAGCTTGCCTTCGTCGCGATAGACCTCGCGCAGGTACGCCTGCGTTTCCAGGCGGCCGCCCGAGCGGCGCACGAACCCCGCATCGAGTCCGCTCAGGCTCGTCACGCGTTTGACGATGCGCTCCAGCGCCTGCGGGTCGGAGCGGCCCTTGAGCAGATCGGTCACGTAATCGCCGCGCGTGTACGCGATGATGTCGGCCATCGCCGCATCGGTCAGTTTGCCCTGGCGTTCGAGGTTCGCCGCGGCGATGCTCGGCAGGGTCAGCATCCACGGCAGCGGCGACAGGTCGCCATTGTCGGAAGCGGCCGGGTCGAGATACGGCGACACCAGCACCAGCCCGCTCATCGCGACGCCGAGCCGGGTCTGCAGGTAGTGGGTGATGCGCGGGCCGCGGAAGCCGCCGTAGCTTTCGCCGACCAGGTATTTGCGCGAGGTCAGGCGGTCGTTCTTGACCAGCCAGTCGTAGATGATCCGCGACAGGTATTCGATGTCGGTCGCGGTCGTGTAGAACTTCTTCTTCGCTTCTTCCTCGGGCACGCGCGCGCGGCTGAAACCGGTGCCGACCGGGTCGATGAACACCAGATCGGTGAAATCGAGCCAGGTGCCCGGATTGTCGAGCGCGGTCGCGGGGTCCGACGGGCTGTCGCCCGCGGCGCCGAACTGCACACGCTTCGGGCCCAGCGCGCCGAGATTGAGATACACCGACGAGGCGCCCGGGCCGCCGTTGAGTGCGAACGTGATCGGCCGGTTCTTGCCGGGCACGGTGTACGCGATGAACATCACGTCGGCGATCGTCTTGCCTTTCTCGTCCTGTACCGGCAGCGACCCGACCGTCGCGTCGTAGGCGATCTTGCGGCCGCCGACCACGGTACTCTGGCGCACGGTCTTGTCGGCCGGGAACGGAGCCAGTTTGTAGTCCGCCTTGGCCGCTTCGGCGCTGTCCTTCGCCGCGTCCTTGGCGCCGTCGTCGGCAGCGAACGCGCGCGATGGCGACCATGCGCCGAGCACCATGCACGCTGCGAACAGCGCAGGTAGAGAACGCTTCAACATGTCGATCAGTCCATACGCCCGGAGAGACGCGCAGCGTAGCGCCGCCGGCCCGCGCGGCGATGTGCCAGAAGGGGGTGGCGGGCACCGCGCCCGCTGCCTGTAATCGGCGGCGCCATTTGCCGATTTGAAAGCGGAGAGCTCACTTTCAACGGGGAGACACCATCATGTTCGCCAATATTGGTCGTTCGGCATGCCCGCGTTGCGTCGACCACGCGTCCGCTGTCGGCATGCGGGTCCGCTTTGCCGAGGTTGTTCCGCGGCGCCGGCATGCATCGGCGCGTGGCATCGCTGCGCTGGTGCTGGCCGTCGGCGTGGCGATCGCACATGGCGCCGGCGTGGCGCCGGCCGCGAATGGTCACGGCGCCGATGCGCTGACCAGCGCCGACGCCTCGGGCCTGCTGCGCACCTTCACCGCGACAGGGGCGATCGACACCGGCAATCCGTTCTTCCAGATCCTGGGCAGCAACGGTCGCACCTGCAACAGCTGCCACCGCCAGGAGGATGCCTGGACCGTGACGCCGGCGCACGTGCAGGCGCGCTTCGACGCCAGCGGTGGTACCGATCCGATCTTCCGCGTGGTCGACGGTTCGAACTCGCCGTTCGCGGACGTCTCCACACTCGCCAAGCGCCGCCGAGCCTACAGCATGCTGCTCAGCCGCGGCGTGATCCGCATCGGCATCGGCATTCCCGCGACCGCAGAATTCAGCCTGCTCGCAGTGGATGACCCGTATGGTTACGCGAGCGCCGCCGAGCTCTCGCTGTTCCGGCGCCCGTTGCCGTCCACCAACCTTGGATTCCTGACCGGCGTCATGCTGGACGGGCGCGAGACCGCCGCGCCGTTCCGGCCGCCGATGGACGCCGGCATGGGCAATGCCGACCTGGTCGCCAGCCTCAAGCATCAGGCGATGGATGCGACGCTCGGCCATGCGCAGGGCGCGGCGTCGCCGAGCGACGCGCAACTTACGCAGATCGTCGCGTTCGAGATGGGTCTCGCGACCGCCCAGATCCGTGATAACCGCGCCGGCTTCCTCGACGACGACGACGCGATCGGCGGCCCGCGCATCCTCGCCAACCAGCGCTTCTACATCGGCATCAACGACACGCTCGGCGCCGATCCGGCCGGCGCGGCGTTCAATACCGGCGCGATGACCTTGTTCAGTGCGTGGAGCGACCTCGGGAGCGATCCGCAGGATGATCACGGCGGGAATCGGCCGGGACGTGAATCCATCGCGCGTGGCGAACAGCTGTTCAACACCAGGTCGATTGCGATCACCGGCGTCGGCGGGCTCAACGACGCACTTGGCCAGCCGACGATCCCGGGCACCTGCACGACCTGCCACAGCACGCCGAACATCGGCAACCATTCGGTGGGGTTGCCATTGAACATCGGGCTGACCGACGCCACGCGGCGCACCCCGGACATGCCCCTGTACACGCTGCGCAACAACGCCAGCGGCGAAACCATGCAGACCACTGATCCCGGCGTGGCGTTGATATCCGGCAAGTGGCGCGACGTCGGCAAGTTCAAGGGACCGATCCTGCGCGGCCTGGCCGCGCGCGCGCCGTATTTCCACAACGGATTCGCTGCCTCGCTGGAGGACGCCGTCGACTTCTACGACACGCGCTTCAACATCGGCTTCAGCGCGACTGAAAAGCGCGACCTGGTCGCGTTCCTGCGCGCGCTTTAGCGCCGCCGTGGCGGGTGCGGCTATTCCTCCGGCGCTCGAACAGAGGGGATGCCGGTCCAGCGGACACTTCCGCCGCGCGTGCTGTGCGTCCGGTGCAGCACGCGCGGTCTGCGAGGCAGCAATTGCACTACCGAGCCGGCTTTTGACCAGGCCGGCTGCGCCGGTTTGTTCGCAGCGGCATCTGCATGTTCTCACCCTCTCGGGGCTTGTTTGCCGGCTGATCGCCGCCACGTCGTGCCCACGGCATCGCGGCGCGCATTGCGCGCGCGCGGGTGGCCGATTGGACACACTCCTTGGAGACTTTCATGTCGCTTTCCATGTATCAGGCGTCGGTTCCGGTATTCACTCGCGGTTTGACCCAGCTCGCGGACATCCTGCACAAGGCCGCCGCGCACGCACAGGCGAAGAAGATCGACCCTGCGGTGCTGGTCAACGCGCGCCTGTATCCGGACATGTTTCCGCTGCCGCGCCAGGTGCAGATCGCGACCGACCACGCGCGCGGCGCGTGCGCACGGCTGGCCGGTCTGGAACGTCCGGCCTATCCGGATACCGAAACCACGTTCGACGAATTGCAGGCGCGCATCGCGAACACGGTTACGTATCTGGGAACCTTCAAGCCGGCGCAGATTGACGGCAGCGAGGAGCGCGTGATCACGGTGCCGATTCGCGGCAACGACGTGAAGTTCATGGGCCAGGCGTACCTGCTCGGTTTCGCGATGCCGAATTTCTACTTCCACACCGTGACCGCGTACGCGATCCTGCGCCATTCGGGCGTCGAGATCGGCAAGACGGATTTCATCGGCGCACCGCCGGTCTGAGTCGGGATTTCGGTGGGAGCGCCGGAAGGCGCGATGCTCCTGGCTTCGGGAAAGCATCGCGGCTGCCGCCGCTCCTACGGGTGACCGTGGGTTCATCCAGCCGCGAACACGCAGCGATAGAATGCGCGCATGCATGAAATGTGGACCTTCCTTGTCGTCTGGATGAACGGCCATGCGGTCACGCCGCTGCTGGCGTTGCTGCATCTAGACGGGCTGGCCGGCGATCCGAGCGAGATCGCCGCGGCGCTGCTGATCGCGATCGCGCAAATCGCGGTGATCGGGCTGATCTTCCGCCCGCTGGAAACGCTCGCGCCCGCGGAAAAGTGGACCGACCGCCGCCACACGCGGATCGACCGCACCTACACGTGGCTGATGCTGCTCGGCCTCAATCCGCTGTTCGCGTACCTGGTGCTGACTCCGCTCGCGAACGCGTTCGGCGGTGGCGGCGGCGCCGGCAGCGCGGTCAGCGGCCTCGCGCTCTGGGTGCCGTGGTTCGAGCGCCATCCGTTCACGCTGTTCGTCGTCTATTACCTGATCTACGACTTCGCCTATTACTGGATGCACCGCACCCAGCACCTGATTCCGTGGTGGTGGGCGCTGCACAGCATGCATCACAGCCAGCGCCAGATGAGCTGTTGGACCAACGACCGCGGCAGCTATGTCGACGGTGTCCTGCAGTCGATGGTGCTGGCCACGGTCGGCCTGTTCATCGGCGTCGAGCCGGATCAATTCGCATTGCTGATGTTCATCGGCGAACTCGCGCAGAATTTCTCTCACACGAACGTGCGTTTCGGTTTCGGCCGTGTGTTCGAGAAGATCTTCGTCGATCCGAAGTTCCACCGCCTGCATCACATGCTCGTCGACCCGGAACGGCCGCGCCTGCACGACTGCAACTACGGCCAGGTCTTCTCGATCTGGGACGTCGTGTTCGGCACCGCGCTGTACGGCGAGGCGCCGCGCGTCACCGGGGTCGGCGATCCGATGGTCGACATCGACAACGAACGCGGCCTGGTCGCAATGCAATGGGGCGCGTTCCGGCGCTTCTGGGGCGCGCTGTGGAAAGTGTCTGGCTGGACGCCCGGCGATGTCGCGTTCAGCGCGGACTACACGCCGGTCGCGACCAGTGACATGGATCTGCATGCGTTCGCGCATGCACCGACGATCGGGGTAGCGGCTCCAGCGGACGGCGCGAGCAACCGTGAGGCGATGGTCGCCGGATCGTGATGGGGGTCGACGCGGTGGCCGCTGGCAAGCATCTTGCTTCGGGCCCGCGCGCGATGGACTGCTCCTGCAGCGATGCCGGATACGGTGTGCGGGTTTTCGCAAAATGCCCCTGAATGGGCGCACACTTCCACGACGTCAGCGGAAATGATCGACCGCACGTTCAGTGGTACCCGACATGCCCCGATCCGGATCCAACAGCCGGTTGCAGGACATCCAGACGGAGATCCTGGAGGCGATTGCCTGCGGAGAGCCGCTGCACGCGGTGGCGAACCGCTTGTGCATGCGCGTCGAGGAACTCGCTCCGGACGTGATCTGCTCGATCCTGACTCTCGATGTGAACGGTTGCATCCACCCTTTGGGTGGGGGCAAGCGCCTTCCGGAAGCCTATTCGCGTTCGCTGGAAGGCGCACGAATCGGCGTTCAAGCCGGTTCGTGCGGTACCGCCGCGTGGCGTGGCGAACCGGTGCAGACACTCGATATCGCGACCGATCCGTTGTGGGTCGACTATCGCACGCTGGCGCTCCTGCACGGTCTCAAGGCGTGCTGGTCCAGTCCGATCAAGGCGCGCGATGGCCGCGTACTGGGCACGTTTGCGTTCTACTATACGTCCGGACGCGGGCCGACCGAACTCGAGCGCGAGATCGTCGAAAAGTGCGTGCATATCTGCGTCATCGCGATTGAACACGAACGCACCCGCGAGCGCATCCGCCAGCTCGCGTTCCACGACAGCCTGACCGGTCTGCCCAACCGCGCCCGGTTTCGTGAGCGCGGCGCCGAGATCCTGGCCGCGATCAGGGCGCCGCAGAGTTTCCATGCGTTGTATATCGATCTGGAGGACTTCAAGGGCGTCAACGACACCCTCGGTCATCGCGCCGGCGATCGCCTGCTGGAAAGCGTCGCGCGCCGCATCGTCGGTTGCCTGCCCGACGACGCGTTCGTCGCGCATTTGGGGGGCGACGAATTCGCGGTGGTCCTGGTTGGCACGCACGGGCGTCCGGACGCCTCCGCGCTGGCCCGGAAAATCCTCGTAGCGCTCAGCGAGCCGTTCAGGATCGACGAGCGGAAAGTGACCATCGGCGCGAGCATCGGCATTGCCGGGACAGTGGCTGGCGATCTCGATCTTCCGGAAATCTCCAAGCGTGCCGACATGGCGCTGTATACGGCCAAACGCGAAGGACACCGGACGTTCCGCTTCTTCGAGCCGGAGATGGAAATCCAGATCCAGTCGCGTCGCCGCCTGCGTCAGGATTTGCGCGCGGCGCTGGCGGCGCACGAGATCGAACTCGCTTTCCAGCCGTTGGTCGCGCTGGACAGCGGCGAGGTGCGTTCGGTGGAAGCGCTGGCACGCTGGCTGCATTCCCGCCAGGGCGACATTTCGCCGGAGCAGTTCATTCCGGTGGCAGAGGAAACCGGAATGATCGGCGAGCTTGGCGCATGGGTCCTCGACGAAGCCTGCCGGGTCGCGACGGCATGGCCGCCATCGGTCCGTGTCGCGGTCAATCTCTCACCGCTGCAGATCAAGGAACGCGACATCGTCGCCGACATCGTCGCGGCGTTGCGCAATTCGGGTCTGCCTGCGGACCGGCTCGACCTCGAAGTCACGGAAAGCGTGCTGCTGGTTGACGACTCCCCCACGCGCGCGACCTTGTTGCGCTTGCGTGCGATGGGCATCCGCGTCGCGCTCGACGATTTCGGAACCGGCTACTCGTCGTTGCGCGCGCTGCGCGCATTTCCGTTCGACAAGATCAAGATCGACATGTCGTTCGTGCGCGATATCGGCAAGAACACCGATTCGACCGCGATCATTCGCGCGATCATCGGGCTGGCGCGCGACCTGGGCATGACCACCGCGGCCGAAGGCATCGAAACCCAGACCCAATGGACTTGGCTTGCCGAGCAGGATTGCGACGAAGGCCAGGGGTTTTACATCAGCGAACCGCTCACCGCGGCCCAGATCCAGACCTTCCTCGCAGAATGCGTGAGCCCATCGACGCACTTCCAGCCGATGTTCGATGCGGCCGGGCACCCACATTCGCACCACGCGCGTTGACCGCAAAGCAGCACGAAGTCCGACAGGCTCCTAGACAAGACCGGTCAGATAGAACGTGGCGATCACCGCAAAGACGGCCAGCGTCTTGATCAGCGTGATCGCGAAGATGTCGCGGTACGATTGTCGATGCGTCAGTCCGGTCACCGCGAGCAGGGTGATCACCGCGCCGTTGTGCGGCAACGTGTCCATGCCGCCGGAGGCCATCGCGGCGACCCGGTGCAGCACCTCCAGCGGGATGCCGGCCGCTTGCGCGTTGGCGATGAACGTGTCGGCCATCGCGCCGAGCGCGATGCTCATGCCGCCGGAGGCCGAGCCGGTGATGCCGGCCAGCGCGGTCACGGTGACCGCTTCGTTGACCAGCGGATTCGGGATCGCGTGCAGCGCGTCGGCGACCAGCTTGAAGCCGGGCAGCGCGGCGATCACTGCACCGAAGCCGTATTCGGACGCGGTGTTCATCGACGCCAGCAGCGCGCCGCCGACGGCGACCTTGCTGCCTTCGGCAAAGTGCTGGCGCACCGGCCGCCAGGCGAACACGAGCACGCATGCGATGCCGAGCAGCAACGCGCCCTCGACCGCCCAGATGGCCGCGATCTTGCTGATCTCCTGCACCACCGGCGCCGCGTTGCCGACGACCGTCGGCACGAATGACTGGCTCTCGCCATAGAAGCGCGGGATCAGGTCGGTGAACAGTTTGTTGGTGACGCCGACCAGAACCAGCGGCAGCAGCGCGATCAGCGGATGGGCGAGTCTGGCGTCGGCAAACGGCGCCGGCTCGTTGACCAGATTGTTGCCGTAGCCCTCGCCCGCGGCGGCGGCCTTGCGGCGGCGCGATTCCAGATACGCCATGCCGACGATCAGGATGAACACCGCGCCGAGCGTGCCGAGCCACGGCGCCGCCCACGCGTTGGTGCCGAAGAACGAGGTCGGGATGATGTTCTGGATCTGCGGCGTGCCCGGCAGCGAATCCATCGTGAACGTGAACGCGCCGAGCGCGATCGTGCCGGGGATCAGGCGTTTCGGGATGTCCGCCTGGCGGAACAACTCCGCCGCGAACGGATACACCGCGAACACCACGACGAACAGCGATACGCCGCCGTAGGTGAGCAGCGCGCAGACCAGCACGATCGCCAGCATCGCGCGGCTGCGCCCGACCAGATCGATGGTCGCGGCGACGATCGCCTTGGAAAAACCCGACAGTTCGATCAGCTTGCCGAACACCGCGCCGAGCAGGAACACCGGAAAGTACAGCTTGAGAAAGCCGACCATCTTGTCCATGAACAGGCCGCTGAACATCGGCGCGACCAGCGCCGGGTCGGTCAGCAGCACCGCGCCGAGCGCCGCGACCGGCGCGAACAGGATCACGCTGTAGCCGCGGTACGCGACGACGATCAGGAACAGCAGCGCGGCGAGCACGATCAGAAAAGACATGCGTGAGATTTTCCCGGCCGATTGCCGCAGTGGGCAACGAGTATGCGCAACGTGCCGCCGCCGGCCACTGTACGAAGGTACAAGTGTCGGGATCGCCGGCGTGCCCTAGCCTCGCGTCAAACTGGCGATCATGCCGTGGAGGGGAAACCATGCAACGCAAAATCCTGAGTCTCGCGATCGCGTGCGCGTTCGGCGCATGTGCCGTCGCCGCGGTCGCCGCCGAAAACGATGCGCTGGCACCAGACAATGCATCACCTGCCGCCGCAGCCGCGCCGCAGGATGCCGCACCGAACACGACGCCGGCCCCGGCGCGTACCGGCGAAGCGACCACGCTCGAAGAGATCACGGTCACCGCGCGGCGCCGTTCGGAGAACATCGAGAAGGTGCCGGTCGCGGTCAGCGCGTTCAGCGAGGAAGACCTCAAGGATCTGCAGGCAACCAATATCGACGGCCTGCAAGGCGCCGTGCCCGGCCTCAACATCGTGCAGGGGCGCGGCTCGTCGTCGAGCGCGAACGTGTTCATCCGCGGCATCGGCCAGCCGGATGCGTTGCAGACCTTCGACCCGGGCGTCGGCATGTATGTCGACGATGTCTACTACTCGCGCATCCAGGGCGCGCTGATCAGCTTGTTCGACGTCGAGCGCGTGGAAGTGTTGCGCGGACCGCAGGGCACGCTGTACGGCAAGAATTCGACCGGCGGCGCGATCAAGATCGTGACCAAGGACCCGAGCGAGTCGACCACCGGTTCGGTCGAAGGCACGCTCGGCGACCACGGTCGCGCGGAAGGCCGTTTTTATCTGGCTGGCGCGTTCAATGACGTGTGGTCGGCGAGCATTGCCGGCGCGGTGGTCGGCAACGACGGCTACGTCAAGGACCCGGTCACGCACACGGACTACAACGACGACGATACCAAGGCGCTGCGCGCGAAATTGCAGTTCAAGCCCGGCGAGAACTTCAAGGCGACGCTCGCGCTCGACTACACGCGCCAGAACACCGGGCTGACCCTCGGCGAGCCGACCGCGCCGCTGATCCAGACCGACTTCGCGCTCGGTCCGGTCGTGCTGCTGCCGGCGCCGACCGGTGAATACGACTTCCGCACGCGGACTTCGTTCAGCCCGGACAAGGGCCAAAGCCTGACCCACAAGGGCGTTTCGCTGCATGCGGACTGGAAACTCTCGGACAGCTGGAATCTCAAGAGCATCACCGCGTTCCGCAAGCTCGACAGCGATTCGTACATCGACATCGACGCATCGCAGTTCCAGCTCGGCGACGTGTTCGTCGGCTTCCACCAGAAACAGGCGAGCCAGGAATTGCAGTTGCAGTACGACAACGGCAGCAACCTGCAGGCGGTGTATGGCCTGTACTGGATGCGCGAGAACGTACCCTCGCATCAGGAAGCCTATGCCAACAGCCTGTTCGCGCTGGCCGGCACGCCGATCGGCTTCCTGCGCACGATCGACGACGACCTGACCAGCAAGAGCTACGCCGGCTTCGGCCACGTCAATTGGGAATTCGTGCCGAGCTGGAGCGTTGCCGCCGGCCTGCGCTGGACGCATGAGACCAAGGACTACGATCGCAGCACGAGCATCTTCTGGACGCCGCAGATTCCGCCCGGCCTGGTCAACAGCACGCTCGCGTTCAACGGCGAGAAGAGCTGGAGCGCGTTGACACCGTCGCTGTCGTTGCAGAAGCAGGTCAACGACCAGGTCATGGCCTATGTCTCGGCCAATCGCGGCTTCAAGTCCGGCGGCTTCAACGGGCGCGCCAACAGCGCCGCCGAAGTGAAGAGCGCGGTATTCGATCCGGAATACGTGTGGACCTACGAGATGGGCCTGAAGATGCGCTCCGCGGACGGTCGCCTGCAAGGCAACGTCGCCGCATTCCATAGCGATTATCGGGATTTCCAGGCGCGCGTCTCGGAAGTCCTCAATCCCGGGTCGCCGACACCGACGTTCGCGTTTCCGGTGCTGAATGCGGCGAAGCTGTCGATGAACGGCCTCGAATTCGAGGGCGCCGCGCTGTTCGGCACCGGTACCCGGCTGTCCGCGCAATTGGCGTATCTCGATGCGAGCTACGACAAGTTCATCGATCCGCGCGTGGTGATCGATCCGAAACTTGCCAGCCTGCACGCGCACGTGCCGTTCTCCCCGCAATGGACCGCGCGTGTCGCGCTGACCCAGACCTTCAACCTCGCCAGCGGCAGCGCGATCACGCTCGGCGGCGATGTCTCGTATCGCGACGATACCTGGCTCAGCGTCGACAATCGTGCGGGCCTGATGCAGCCGGCGTACACCCTGGTCGGACTGATGGGCATCTTCGATACCGCCGATGGCCACTGGCAGGTCCGCGCCGGCGTGCGCAACCTGACCGACAAGGTCTACAAGACCGATGGCCAGGAGTTCTCCAGCGTCGGCAACATCCAGACCGCGTACTTCGGCTGGCCACGCAACTACTATGTGTCGGCGCGCTATTCGTTCTGATACCAGTGTGCGGCGGCCGGGTTGATCCTGCGCTTTGACGGCAGGGCTCCACGTCCGCCGCGATGAAGATCCGGGAGAGGATGACGATGACTCGGCAACGAACGTTTCGCCCCACGCTCGCGGCGTGCCTGCTGCTGTCCGCACTCGGTGCCCACGCGGCCGAAGCGCCGTTGCCGAAACTCGCCCTCGACGCGACGCGCACGACGGTGTCCGGGTTGTCCTCCGGCGCCTACATGGCGCATCAGATCCACGTCGCGTTTTCCGATCACATCGCCGGTGCCGCATTGATCGCGGGTGGTCCCTACCACTGCGCCGAAGGTTCGCTGCAAACCGCGCTCGCGCACTGCATGACGCCTGCCGATGGCAAGGGCCCCGACGTCGCCGCGCTCGCACAATTCGCGCGAGCACAGGCGAAGGCCGGTCGCATCGCACCGCTGTCCGGCCTTGCGCACGATCGCGTGCTGATCCTGCACGGCCGCGCGGACAAGACCGTCGCCGAGTCGCTGAGTGCCGATACCGCGAGCCTCTATCGCGCGCTGGTGCCGGCGAAGGCGTTCGAGCTGCACGAGGATCTCGCGCGCAGCTTCACGCACACGTTCCCGACGCTCGACGCGGGCGCGTCCTGCGACACCGCAACGACGCCGTATGTCGGCAAATGCGGCTTCGATGCAGCCGCCGAAATCTTCGCGCAGCTGTATGGCAAGCCGCCGCACACGGTCGGCACGGCCACTGGCGAGTTGCGCACGTTCGACCAGGACGCGTACCGCAGCGACGGCGCCGATGCGTTCATGGCGGCGAAAGGCTATGCCTACGTGCCGAAAGCGTGTGCCGACGGTCAGCGCTGTGCGCTGCACATCGCATTCCACGGCTGCCAGCAGAATGCCGACACCGTGGGCGAGGCGTTCGTGCGTGACGCCGGCTACAACCGCTGGGCCGACGCCTACGGCGTGGTCGTCCTGTATCCTCAGGCACGGGCGAGCATGGCGCCGCTCAATCCAAAAGGTTGCTGGGACTGGTGGGGCTACAGCGGCGAAAACTACGACACGCGCGATGGTGTGCAGATGCGCGCAGTCGCCGGCATGAGCGCTGCGCTCGGCGTACCGCTGCGCTGAGTCCGCGGCCGCGCGCCGGTTTACGCGGTCGCGCCATGCAGCATCGTCGGCACGGGCAGCCATCTGCACGGCCGCCGCACGGCGGTCGCGAGAACGGCGTGATGCATGACCCTGTCTGAACTGCTCGTCGCGCTGGCCGGCATTGCCTGGCTCGCCGTGCTGTTCGGCGTTGCGCTGTACGGCGAACGCCATCCGCGCGTGCTGATGCGGCGCTGGAACATCGTCTACGCGCTGTCGCTCGGCGTGCACTGCACGTCGTGGACGTTCTACGGTACGGTCACCCAGGCCGAGCGTTCGGGCTGGTGGCTGCCACCGACGTTCGTCGGCATGATCGTTCTGTACGTGTTCGCTGGGCATCTGCTGATGCGCCTGGTGCGGCTCGCGCACGAATGCAACGCCGGCTCGCTTGCGGATCTGGTTGCGGCGCGGCTTGGTCGCCACTCGGGCCTTGCCGCATTGGTCACGGCGCTGACCGTGATCGGCATCGTGCCGTACATCGCATTGCAGCTCAAAGCCGTCGCGATGAGCTACGCGCTGTTCGGCCCTGGCCGCGAATTGTCGGCACCGCCCGCGTGGCAGGACAGCGCATTCTACGTTGCGCTCGCGATGGCGCTGTTCGCGATGCTGTTCGGCACGCGCCGCGCACCGACCGCTGCGCACAACCGCGGTCTGGTGCTCGCGCTCGCGTTCGAATCGGTGTTCAAGCTGGTCGCGATGCTGGCGATCGGCGCGCTGGTGCTGCGCCTGCCCGATGTCGGCGCGGCGCTGCAATCGAAGCCGCGCGACAGCAGCGGATTTCCGCCATTGATCCTGCTCGGCGCATTGGCCGCGTTCACGTTGCCGCATCAGTTCCACGCCGGCGTCGTCGAATGTCGCGACGCGCGCCATGTACGCACCGCGCGCTGGCTGTTCCCGCTGTACCTGGTGCTGATCGCGTTGCCGATCCTGCCGCTGGCCGAGGCCGGCGCGTCCCGACTCGGCGCGCTCGGCGTGCCGTCGGATCTCTACGTGCTCGCGCTGCCGCTGGCGCAGGGGCAGAAATCGCTCGCGGTGCTCGGCTTCCTCGGCGGCTTGAGCGCCGCAACCAGCATGGTCATCGTGGCCACGCTCGCGCTCAGCCTGATGATCGGCAACCACTGGATCGCGCCACTGCGCGTGCGTGCCGGCTGGGGCAATGTGCACAGCGGCGACCTGCGGCCGTCGATCCTGCGCCAGCGCCGCGCCGCGATCCTCGCCGTGGTGCTGCTCGCATGGCTGTATTCGCGCGCCCTGGCCGGCAGCGATGCGCTTGCCGATATCGGTGCGCTGTCGTTTTCCGCATTGGCTGGCTTGATGCCGTCGGTGTTGATCGCGCTGTATCGACCGGCGCTCGGCGCGCGCGCGGTCGCGCTCGGTATCGTGCTCGGAACTGCGGTGTGGGTCTATGCGCTGGCGCCGTCATGGTGGCCGCATGCGCCGGCATGGCTGCGCGAAGGGCCGTTTGGCATCGCAGCGCTGGCGCCATCGACGCTGTTCGGTCTCGGTGGCTGGAGTGACGTCGCGCGCGCGGTTTGTGCGAGCCTCGTGGTGAATGTCATGGCCGTGCTGCTCGCAGCGCGCACCCGCTGGGCACGCGGCGTGGCTTCAGCTCCGACCGGCAACCTGTCGCGCGGCGAACTCGGTGCGCTGGCCGCGCGTTTCCTCGCGCCCGAACGGGTCGCCGAACTGCTCGCCGACATGCCCCCGGCGATGCGCGCGGAGGCGGCGACGATTGCCAGCGTCGAACACGAACTCGCCGCAGTGATCGGTGCCTCGTCCGCGCGCCTGCTGATCGAAGTCGCCCGCCGCGAACGCGTCGGCCAACTCGACACCGTCGCCGCGATCGTCGGCGAGACGAGCCAGGACCTGCGCTTCAACCAGCGGGTGCTCGAAGCTGCACTGGAAAACATGAGCCAGGGCATTTGCGTGGTCGATGCGCAACTCAACGTGGTCGCATGGAACCTGCGCTATGCCGAACTGTTTGCCTATCCGCCCGGCCTGCTCGCGATCGGGCGCCCGATCGCCGAGCTGACCCGCTGCAACATCGCGCGCGGCCTGATCGGCGCCGGCGATGTCGAAAGCCGCGTGCAGCAGCGGCTCGCGCACATGCGCAGCGGCTCGGCGCATCTGTCCGAACGCCGCCTGGCCGATGGCACCGTGGTCGAGATTCGCGGTAATCCGATGCCGGGCGGCGGCTTCGTTGCGACGTTCACCGACGTGACCGCTTTCCGCCAGGCCGAAGCACAGCTCAAGCGTGCCAACGAGACGCTCGAACAACGTGTCGCTTCGCGCACCGCAGAACTCGCACGCGCGAGCGCCGCCGCCGAGTACGCGAACCAGGCCAAGACGCGCTTCCTCGCCGCGGTCAGTCACGACCTCGCCCAGCCGCTGCATGCGGCGCACCTGTTCACGCACGCGTTGGCGCAGGGCATCGGCGACAGCGCGCATCGCGAAACCGTCGCGCACATTGACGGCGCGCTGAGTTCCGCCGAAGTGCTGCTCGGCGGCCTGCTCGACATCTCGCGACTCGATGCCGGCGGCATGCCGATGGAAAAGCGCAACTTCGCGGCATCCGATCTCCTCGCCAACCTCGCCGCCGAATTCCGCGTACTCGCCGCGGACAAGCATCTGCACCTGCGCTGCGTCGCGACGCGCGCGTGGTTGCGCAGCGATCCGCACCTGTTGCGCCGCGTGTTGCAGAACTTCCTGTCGAACGCGGTGAAGTACTCGCGTCACGGCCGCATCCTGCTCGGCTGCCGGCGCCGTGGCGACACCTTGCGCATCGAGGTCTGGGACAACGGCCCCGGCATCGCCGAAGCCGATCGCGCGCTGATCTTCGAGGAGTTCCGCCGCCTTGATCGCGGCGGTGCGGGCCTCGGCCTTGGCCTCGCGATCGCAGAGCGCATCGCGCGTCTGCTCGATCATCCGCTGACGCTGCGCTCATGGCCGGGCCGCGGCAGCGTGTTCGCGATCGAGGTGCCGTGTGCCGAGCCGTTTGCCGCCGCCGCGATCGAACCGGCCGAAACGGCAACGACGTCATCGCGGCGTGTACTCGTCGTCGACAACGACGCCGCCGTGCTGACTGCGATGCAGACCTTGCTGGCCGGCTGGAATTGCGAAGTGTTCGCCGCGGCCGACCTCGCTGCTGCGCGTGCGCAATGCCGCAACGCCACGCCGCACCTGCTCGTGCTCGACTACCACCTCGACGGCGGCGCCAACGGACTCGACCTGCGTGCCCAACTTGGCGACGCGATCCTCGGTCTGCCGTGCATCGTCGTCACCGCCGATCACGGCGAAGACGTGCGCCGTGCGGTGGCCGCCGCGGGCTGCCATCTGTTGCACAAGCCGCTGAAGCCGCTGGCACTGAAGTCAATGATGGGGCGGTTGCTCACGGATGTTCCGGACGTTGCATCCGCGTGACCCGCTGCCGCGGTTCTTGCGCAGGGAACCGTGGTCAGGGTTTTCCAAACACCACGCCCTTGTACGTCCAGCCACAGGCAAGGACGGCATCCTGGACCGGCGTCTTGATCTCCGAGGTCCTGAAAAAATACTTGTACTGCTCCCCGACCGAAAGGTCTTCCTTGAAGCCATACGAGGCCCCGAACTGGATGCTCGTGCTCTGTCCTTTGAAGCCGCGGGCGCTGAACGAGAGGGAAGGGATGCCCGCCTGCCAGGACACTTCGTACTCCCGATCCTGGGCGCGGACCTGCTTCGAGGCGTCATCGAGCTTCAGGAAGATGCGAAAAACCTTGGACAGGCCCGCCTTGGCGAAAATCTGATACCAGCGGGCATCCACGATCTTCCATTCCGCGATCAGGTCAACACCCTCCGCAGCGCCATCGATGATGTGCCACGGCGCCGACGCCCGACTCGACGCCCTCAACCGCGCAAGAACCTGACTGGCCGGCAGAACCGGTGTGCCAGCTGCTGGTCGTTTGGTCGATGTCAGGAAATCGAACATGGTCTTCTCCAATGGTGCCTGATGATGGATTGGGCGGCGCTTGGTCGTTCTGATCTGACGTTTTTCATGGATCTGTCAAAACGCAATCCCCAGCGCGGGCGCTTGCGCGTTGTTCATGCGCCGACGACGCTTGCCGGGTCGGTCAGGGCCAGCGAGCGCAGCAACACGCCGGCCTGGGTGCGGTTGCGCACGCCGAGGCGCTCGAAGATCGCGGTCAGGTGCGCCTTCACGGTGCGTTCCTGCACGTCGAGGTGGTCGGCGATCTGCTTGTTGAGCAGGCCCTCGGCAACGAAGCCGAGCACCCGCATCTGCCGCGGACTCAAGGTGGCGAGGCGTGCGGCGAGTTCGCGGTCGGTCGGGTTGGTCTGGGCGGCCGCGACCGCGCCGCGCAACGCCGGCGGCAACCAGGTCTGGCAGGCAAGCACTGCGCGCAACGCGTCCTTCAGTTCGTCGAGGCCGGTGCGTTTGGAAATGAAGCCGGCCGCGCCATAGGCGAGCGCACGCCGGATCGTGGCTGGGTCGTCGTGCGCGGAGATCATCGCGACGGCGATCGCCGGGTGTTCGCCGCGCAGCGTTGCAAGCCCCATCAGCCCGTGGCTTCCGGGCATGTGCAGATCGAGCAGGACGAGGTCGGTGTCTGGTTGCGTGGCCACGTCTCGCCGGGCTTCGTCGAACGTGCCGGCTTCCGCGATGACCGCGTCAGGCGCGACCGCGCGCACCGCCTGCGCCAGCGCGAGGCGGAACAGCGGATGATCGTCGGCGAGCAGGATTCGCATCGTCGCGCACTGTAGCAGTCGCGTCGCGGGCGCCGGCGACCGGGTTGGACTTTCGTACGATGACGCGTGCGTGGCGCGCGCGTTAGGCTGTGCGAATGCGCCGTCTCATGATTTTTTCATTGCTCATTCCGCTTGCGGCCTGCGCGCCGCGTCCGTCGCCGCCGGAGGCTTCGATGATCGCCAACGCGCTCGTCAGCGATATCCGCGAAACCATCCATCGTGGCAATGACGACCTGCTCAGCTCGGGTCTCGGCCTTGCCGGCCTGCGCGCGAAAGCGCCGATGTTCTCGGATACGAAGGCACCGACGGCGGCCGAATTGCGCCGGCGCGCGATCCACACGAGCTGGAATGGCATTGCGGATCTCGGCCCGCTCGGCGGCTACGGAAGCGTCTATGGCGCCGTGCCGGATGTGCCAGGCCGTGAATACACGGCGTTCGCACGCGCGCCCGGCGCGAAGTCGCCACATCGCATGCTGGTCCAGGTGCCGGATGGGTTCGATGCGCGGGCGCGCTGTCTGCTGATCGCACCGTCGTCCGGTTCGCGTGGTGTGTATGGCGCGATTGCGCTGGCCGGCGCGTGGGGCCTGCCGCGCGGCTGCGCGGTCGCGTACACCGACAAGGGCACCGGCTCGGGCTACTACGATCTCGATTCGCAAACCGGCGTGGCGCTGGATGGCACGCGCGCGCGGCGCGGTGCGGCGCCGCTGGAATTCGAGGTGGATGCGAGCACGCCGACGCACGGCGTCGCGGTCAAGCACGCGCATTCGGGCGACAACCCGGAGGCGGACTGGGGGCGCCATGTGTTGCAGGCCGCAAAGTTCGGCCTCGCGATGCTCGATCGCTCGTATCCGCAACAGGCGCCGTTCACGGCGGCGAACACGCGCGTGATTGCGGTCGGTGTGTCGAACGGGGGCGGCGCGGTATTGCAGGCCGCTGGCGTCGACGAGGCGCACCTGTTTTCCGGCATCGTCGCGCTGGCGCCGAACGTGCGTGCCGAAGGTCGTGGTCGCGCGTTGTACGACTACGCGAGCGAGGCCGCGCTGCTGCTGCCGTGCGCGCTGGTCGACCCGCGCTTCGACCGGGTGCCGTTCGCGCGCGTGAATGGCGCGGTGCCGGCCGCCTGGCTCGCGCGCTGCGCGCGCCTGCACGAAACCGGGTTGCTTGAAGGCGCAGACGCGCCCGCGCAGGCGCACTCGGCACTGGATCGCCTGCGGGCAGGCGGCTGGGAGGACACCGCACTCGCGACCGCGGCGAGCTCGGCCATTTTCGACCTGTGGCGCGCGGTCACGGCAACGTACGCCTCCTCCTACCTGCGCGCGGCACCCGCCGCGATGCCGTGCGGCTTCCGCTTCGGTGCGGTCGATGCACACGGCGCGCTGATCGCCGCCGATGCAGCGACGCGTGCGGCGTGGTGGTCCGATGCGGCCGGCATCCCGCCCGGCGCCGGCGTCGCGCTGCTCGGGGGCACTGACGCTTCAGCGGATCCGACAGGGTCCGGCATCGAGTGCCTGCGCGCGCTGTGGAGCGGCGAAACGACGGACGCGCGCACCCTGCACGCATCGGTCGCGGCCACCGCGGCGAAACTGCCGCGCGCAGACCTGCCGATCATCGTCGCGCATGGTGAGGACGACGGCCTGCTGCCGATGGCCTTTGCGAGTGCGCCGTATATCGCCGCGCTCGAAGCGGCGGGTCGCACGCCGGTGTTCTGGCGCGTGCCGCATGCGCAGCACTTCGACGCGTTCCTCGCGCTGCCCGCGTTCGGGGACCGCTATGTGCCACTGCTGCCGTATGGCTACGCCGCGCTCGACCGCCTGTGGGCGCATCTCGCCGACGGTGCGGATTTGCCGCCGTCGCGGCGCTTCGATTCGCGGCCGCGCGGTGGCGGCGCGCTCGATGGTGCTGCGCTCGATTTGCATCGCGGCGATTGAGCGCGATTGCGCGGAGTCCTCGGCCGGTCGGAGCGGTGGCAGCCGCGTTGCTTCTTCGTGCATCCCGCCAGGGCATCGCGCCTGCCGGCGCTCCCGCCAGCGGTGATCAGGGCCTGGCCAGCAGCAGGCGCGCGTGCCGGTCGGCCTTGCGCTGGCGACGGCGCGCGCTGATGCGTGAGAACACGAGATAGATCGCCGGCGTGGACAGCAGGGTCAGGCTCTGTGACACGAGCAGGCCGCCGATCATCGCGATGCCGAGTGGGCGGCGCATCTCGGCGCCGGCGCCGAAGCCGATCGCCAGCGGCAGCGCACCGAAGATCGCGACCATCGAGGTCATCATGATCGGACGGAAGCGCACTAGGCAGGCCTCGCGGATTGCGTCGAACGGCGACAGGCCGCGCTCGCGTTCGGCGGCCAGCGCGAAGTCGATCATCATGATCGCGTTTTTCTTGACGATGCCGATCAGCAGCACGATCGCGATCATCGAGACGATCGACAGCTCGGTGCCGGTGATCAGCATCGCGAGCAATGCGCCCACCCCGGCCGAGGGCAGCGTGGAAAGAATCGTGATCGGATGGATGAGGCTTTCGTAGAGGATGCCGAGCACGATGTAGATCGCGAGGATCGCGGCGAGGATCAGCGCGCCCTGGCTGCCCTGCGATTGCTGGAAGCGGCGGAAGTCGCCGCTGAATGCGCCGCTGATGTCGCCAGGCATGCGCATGCCCGACATCGTGCGTGCGATCACCGCGGTCGCTTCGCCCATCGACACGTTCGGCGCGAGGTTGAAGCTGATGCTGGTCACCGGGAACTGGCCGTCGTGTTCGACCTCGGTCGGCGCGAGGCCACGTTCAAGGTGCGCGACGGCGGTAATCGGCACCATCGCGCCGCCACTCGAGCGCACATACAGGCGTTTCAGCGATTCCGCCGAAACCGCCTGCCCCGGAAGCGCGTTGACCACGACCTTGTACTGGTTGATGTCGGAATAGATCGTCGATACCTGGCGTTGCCCGAACGCGTCGTACAGCGCGCTGTCGATCGCACCCGCACTGACCTTGAGACGCGCGGCCTCATCGCGGTTGATCACCAGGTTCTCGCGCAGGCCGGCGCTGTCGATGTCGACATCGACGTCCTTCAGCTGCGGCTGCTTTCTGAGTTCGGCGACCAGTTTCGGCGCCCATTCCGAAAGCTCATCGATGTTGTCGCCCTTGAGCGTGTAGTCGTACTGCGCGCCGCCACCACCGCCGCCGCCGAGGTCCTGCACGGGCCGCAGGCGCAGACGGATGCCAGGCACGCGATCGGCCGCGACGCCGAGCCGGTTCATGACCGCGAAGGTCGATTCCGCGCGGCCCTGGCCGAGCGGTTTCAGGTTGATGTACAGCGTGCCCGAATTGCCATGGCCGCTGAACCGGCCACCGCCAATCGTCGAGCCGACGCTCTCGACCGCCGGGTCCTTGCGGATCAGCTCGGTGATCTGCTCATGGCGCGCCGACATCGCCTCGTAGGAAACGTCCGGGCTGCCGCGCGTCGAGCCCTGCAGCTGGCCGGTGTCCTGCTGCGGGAAGAATCCGGTCTGCACATACAGCGACAGCACGATGGTCACGCCAACCAGGATCAGCGGCTGCAGCGCCATCAGCCGCGGATGGCGCAGCGCGAAGTCGAGCGCGCGCCGGTAGACGTCGCGCATGCCGGCGTGGAACGCGTCGAGGCGCGCGCCGAAACCGGACGGATGCACCTCGTCGGCATGTGCATTGAGGAAGCGGCCGCACAACGCCGGCGTGACCGTCAGCGAAACCACCGCCGAAATCGCCACGGCCGCCGCGAGCGTGATCGCGAACTCGCGGAAGATCATGCCCATGAAGCCGCCCATGAAGATCAGCGGCGTGAACACCGCGAGCAGCGACAGCGTGATCGACACGACCGTGAAGCCGATTTCCTTCGCGCCGGCCAGCGTCGCCTCGAGCCGCGATTGTCCCTGGTCGAGATGGCGTACGACGTTCTCGATGACCACGATCGCATCGTCGACGACGAAGCCGATCGCGACCACCAGCGCCATCAGCGACAGGTTGTTCAGGGTGAAGCCGAGCACGTACATGGTCGCGAACGCACCGGCCAGCGACAGCGGCACCGCGATGCCGGCGATCAGCGTCGGCGCGCCGCGACGCAGGAACAGCAACATGGTCACGATCACCATCGCGATGCTGATCAGCAGGCTGATCTGCACCTCGTCGACCGAAGCGCGGATCGTCGGCGTGCGGTCCGAGAACGCGGTGATCTGCACGTCGGCCGGCACCCAGCTCTGCATCTCCGGGATCTGCGCCTTGATCGAATCGACGGTGCCGATCACGTTCGAATCGGCGCGTTTGGTGATCACCATCAGGATCGCGCGCTGGCCGTTGAACCAGGCGCCCTGATAGGCGTCTTCCTGGCCGGCATAGACGTGCGCGACGTCCTTGAGCCGCACCGGCGTGCCGTTGCGCACGGAGATCACGAGGTTGGCGAAATCCTCGGCGCTGTGCAGCGCGTCGTTCGCGGATACCGCCATCGTGGTCTTGCCGTCGGAAAGGAAACCCTGCGGCGAGGTCACGTTGGCGGCGACCAGCGCGTTGCGCAACTGGTCGGCGGACAGGCCCATCGCCGACAGCGCGCGCAGGTTCACGTCGACACGCACCGCCGGCGTCGCGCCACCGGCGATGTCGACCGAGGCCACGCCGGCCTGCTGCGCGATGCGCGGCGAGAGCAGCGAGTCGGCCATGTTGTACAGGTCCGACAGCGGGCGGATCTTCGAGGTCAGCGCGATCAACAGCACCGGCGCGTTGTTCGGATTCGCCTTGCGGTAGACCGGCGCGGTCTTCAAGCCGGAAGGCAGGTCCGGCGCGGCCGCGTTGATCGCGGCCTGCACGTCGCGCGCGGCGCTGTCGACGTCGATGCCGACGTTGAACATCAGGACCACCGAACTCGATCCCTCCGCGCTGCGCGAGGTCATCTGGTCGACGCCGGCGATCTGGCCGAGGTGGCGCTCCAGCGGCGAGGCGACCGTCGAAGCCATAGTGCGCGCGTCGGCGCCGGGTTCGCTCGCGGACACGAAGATCGCCGGAAACTCGAGGTTCGGCAGCGGCGCCACGCCGAGCAGGAAGTACGAAATCATGCCGCCGACGAACAAGCCGAGCGCAAGCAGCGAGGTGCCGATCGGACGGCGGATGAACGGGCCGGAGAGGTTCATTGCGGTGGGAGACGGGAGACGGGAGACGGGAGACGCGAAAAGCATCGCGGTGTGAGACGTGCGACGTGCTCCGACGCTTCCGCGCGCAGGAGCGCGCTGTTTTTCCTGGTCCCCATCAGTGCCGGTGAACGACGGACGAAAAAGCCCGTCAGGGGCGCGCGCACGATGCGCGCGCGTTCGCCGACAGCGCAGGGATGCGCTGTCGGCGAACCTCGGCTGACGTTCACGCACCCGCGAGGCAGGATGCCTCGTGGGCGGTGCTGTCGGGGTG
Organism: uncultured Gammaproteobacteria bacterium; assembly: GCA_963720445.1. Taxonomy (GTDB): domain Bacteria; phylum Pseudomonadota; class Gammaproteobacteria; order Xanthomonadales; family Rhodanobacteraceae; genus Dokdonella_A. Next base: position 1,629,364 of record CAVRFO010000002.1, on the reverse strand, counting down.
CCCTTTCTCTTGGTGACTTCTCTTTGGGCAAGCAAAGAGAAGTCACCGGCCCGCAGGGATGCGGGACGAACACGCATGGATGCGAGTCGGTTTTTGCGGGAATGGAGACGTCGTGACAAACACCATCCCCACCCGACCCTCCCCTTGAAGGGGAGGGCTCAAAGGCAAAAGTGCGCGAGTACATCACGATGGTTGTCCCTGCGCACGAAGCGATGCACGTCGTTCACCCCGCGCCTTCACCCACTCCGAGAACCGCTCCATGTAGAGATAGATGACAGGCGTCGTGTACAGCGTGACCAGCTGCGACAGCAGCAGGCCGCCGACGATCGACACGCCGAGCGGGCGGCGCAGCTCCGAACCAATGCCGGTGCCGAGCGCAAGCGGCAGCGCGCTGAGCAGTGCGGCCGCGGTGGTCATCATGATCGGGCGGAAACGCAGCAGGCAGGCGCGATGGATCGCCGCATGCGCGTCCATGCCCTTGCGCTGCGCCTCGATCGCGAAGTCGATCATCATGATCGCGTTCTTCTTGACGATGCCGATCAGCAAAATGATGCCGATGATGCCGTCGATCGACAGGCTCATCCCGCAGACCATCAGCGCGAGCAGCGCGCCGACACCGGCCGGCGGCAGCGTCGACAGGATCGTCAGCGGATGGATGTAGCTCTCGTACAGCACGCCGAGCACGATGTAGATGACCACCAGCGCGGCGAGGATCAGCAGCACTTCGCTGGTCTGCGATGCGGAGAACTCGGCGGCCTTGCCGATGAACTGGCCGCGCACCTGCGGCGGCATCTGCACCGCCGCCTCGACCGCGCGGATCGCGGTCACCGCCTGCGACAGCGAATAGCCGGGTGCGGTGTTGAACGACAGCGTGACCGCGGGCAGCTGGTTCTGGTGGCTGACCACCAGCGGCGCATTGGTGACTTCGGCGGTCGCGACGGAAGCCAGCGGGATCGAGCCGCCGGCGCCGATCAGGATGCCGGTGTTGCCCTGCGCGCCGATACCGCTCGGAGTCGCCGCGTTGCTCGAGGTCGGCGTGCCGAAGCTGGTCGCGGTGCTGCCTGTCAGCGCGCCGTTGCCGGCGCCGCGTACGGTCAGCTTGTTGAGCAGGTCGATGCCGGTGCGAAATTCCGGAGCCACCTCGAGCACGACGCGGAACTGGTTCAGTTCGGTGAAGATCGTCGAAATCTGGCGCTGGCCGAACGCGTCGTACAGCGTGTCGTCGATCGCCTGCACCGGCACGCCGAGGCGGCTCGCCTGGTCGCGATCGATGGTCAGCTTGTACTGCAGTCCGGTCGCCGCGAGGTTGTTGTCGACATCGGCGAGCTCAGGCAGCGTGCGCAGTTTCTGCGTCATCTTCGCCGCAACGTCGCCGAGCGCCTTGGTATCGACGCTCTCCAGCGAGTACTGGTACTCGGTGGAGGCGATGCGCGTGTCGAGCGTGACGTCCTGCACCGGCTTCAGGTACAGCGCGATGCCGGGAATGTTCTGCGCCGCGCGGCTCAACCGCGGCAGGATCACGTCGAGTCCGTCGCGCTGGCCGCGTGGTTTGAGCACGAGACTGAGCTGGCCCTGGCTCAAGGTCGGATTGATCGAGCCGGCGCCGACGAATGCGGCGACGCCGGCGACCGCGGGATCCGCGCGCAACGCGGCAGCGGCGGTTTCGGTGCGTTGGCGCATCGCCTCGAACGCGATGTTCTGGTCGGCCTCGACGACCGCGGTGATGAGTCCCGTGTCCTGCTCCGGCAGCAGGCCCTTCGGGATCAGCACGTACAGCACGACGGTCAGCGCGATCGCCGCGGTCGCGATCAGCATGATCAACGGCTGGTGCGCGAACACCCAGTCGAGGCTCTTCTCGTAGCCGCCGAGCATGCGCGCGAAGAATCCGCTCTGGCCACGGTGCGCGGTGTGGTCGTTCTCGCCCTCGACCGCGACGTCGCCGGGCTTGAGCAGGTACGCGCACATCATCGGCGTCAAGGTCAGCGACACCAGCAGCGAGATCGCGACCGCGATCGACAATACCCAGGCGAATTCGTGGAACAGGCGGCCGACCACGCCTGGCATCAACAGCAGCGGCAGGAACACCGCGATCAGCGAGACGGTCAACGACACCACCGTGAAGCCGATCTCGCGCGCGCCGATCTCGGCCGCCTCGCGGCCGTCGCGGCCACCTTCGAGATACCGCACGATGTTCTCGATCATCACGATCGCGTCGTCGACGACGAAGCCGGTCGCGACCGCAAGCGCCATCAGCGACAAGTTGTCGAGCGAGAAGCCGGCAAACGCCATCACGCCGAACGTGCCGAGCAGCGACAGCGGCACCGCGATGCTCGGGATCAAGGTCGCCCACAGCCGGCGCAGGAACACGAAGATCACCGCGACCACCAGCAGGATCGACAGGATCAGGGTGAACTCGACATCCGCGACCGAGGCGCGGATCGTGACCGTACGATCGGAAAATACCTCCAGCTTGACGCCTGCCGGCAGCACCGCGCGCAGTTCCGGCAGGATCGCCTTGAGCTTGTCGACGGTCGCGACGATGTTCGCGGCGGGTTGGCGGCGCACGTCGAGCAGCACCGCCGGCTTGCCGTTTGCCCACGCCGCGAGCTGGTCGTTCTCGACGCCGTCGATCACGGTCGCGATGTCGGTCAGGCGCACCGGCGCATTGTTCGTGTAGCTGATGATCGTCGAGCGGTAGTCGTTAGCGTTGCCGAGCTGGTCGTTCGCGCCGATGCTGAAAGATTGTTGCGTGCCGTTGATCTGGCCCTTCGGTGCGTTCACGTTGGCGCCGGTCAGCGAACTGCGCACGTCCTCGAGCGTGAGCCCGAGGTTCGCCAGCGCGGCCGGATTCACCTGCACGCGCACGGCCGGGCGCACGTTGCCGGCGATCGAGACCTGGCCGACGCCGGCGATCTGCGACAACTTCTGCGCGAGGATCGAGTCGGCGTAGTTGGTCACCTCGCGCAGCGGCAGCGTGTCCGAGGTCAGCATCAGGGTCAGGATCGGCGCGTCGGCCGGATTGACCTTGTTGTAGACCGGCGGGTACGGCAGGCTGCCCGGCAGCGTGCCGCGCGCGGCGTTGATCGCTGACTGCACGTCCTGCGCGGCGGCGTCGATGTCGCGGCCGATCGCGAAAGTCAGGTTGATCGTCGACAGGCCGGCCGACGAATCCGAGGTCATCATCGTCATGCCGGAGATCTGGCCGAACTGGCGTTCCAGCGGCGTCGTCACCAGCACGGCCATCGTCGAGGCGCTGGCGCCCGGATACTGCGTGGTCACCTGCAGGCTCGGCGCCTCGATGTCCGGCAACGCGGACACCGGCAGCATGCGGTAGCCGAGGATGCCGAGCAGCAGCACCGCGACCATCAACAGCGAAGTCGCGATCGGGCGGCGGATGAAGATCGAGGAGAAGCCCATGGGCGAGAGGTTAGGGGTTAGGGGTTAGGGAAGAGCAATTTGTTCCCTCTCCCAACGGCCTCATCGTTGGGGGAGAGGGTTGGAGTGAGGGGCGGAAAGTCGGTCGATCAAGGGCGATGCGAGGGGCCGTTGCCTCTTGATGGCGGCGACGTATCCGCATCGAGTCCTCACCCGCCGCGGCGACCGCCAGCCTTGCCGGGCGTCGCCGCCTTCTTCAACTCGTCGGCCGTCAACGCGGGCGCGCTCTCGCCCGGCGCGAGCGGCAGCACCTTGGCGCCGGGCTTGAGACGGAACTGGCCCTCGGTGACGACCTTGTCGCCGACCTTCAGTCCGGACGCCACCAGCGTGCCGGTGTCGCCGGCCTCGCCCACGGTCGTGATGTTCTGCATCGTCACCGTGTTGTCGCCCTGCAGCAGGTACACGTAGCTCGAATCCGGGCCGCGCTGCACCGCCTGCACCGGAATCACCAGGCCGCCATGCACGGTCCTGGTCTGCAGCTTCACGTTGACGAACTGGCCGGGCCAGAGTTCGCCCTTCTCGTTCGCGAATTCGGACTTCAGCTTGAATGTGCCGGTCTGGGTATCGATCGTGTTGTCGATCACCTTGAGCACACCCTGCGCGATCGCATGGCTGTCGGCGCGGTTCAGCGCGGTCACAGGCAACGCGTCCGCCGCCGCGCGCACCTCGTCGAGGTTCTGCTGCGGCAGCGTGAAGATCACGTTGATCGGATGGATCTGGGTCAGCACGACGATGCCGGTGCTGCCGTTCGCCTGTACGAGATTGCCGACGTCGATCTGGCGCAGGCCGGCGACGCCGGTGATCGGCGCGACGATCCGGGTGTAACTCAACTGGGTGCGCGCGCTCGACGCGGCCGCCTCGTCGGCGGCGACCAACGCTTCCTGCTGGCGCACGGTCTGGCGCTGGTTTTCCAGATCCTGCCCGGAGACGAAGTTCTTCTTCATCAACTCCTCGAAGCGCGCCAGCGTGCTCTTCGAGGCGACGAGCTGGGCCGCGTCCTGCTTCTTCTTGGCCTCGGCCTGGTCGAGCGTGGCCTGCAACGTGCGCGGATCGATCTCGGCGATCAGCTCGCCCTGCTTGATCTCCTGGCCCTCGGCGAAATGCAGCGCCTTGAGCTGGCCGCTGACCTGCGCGTTCACGGTCACGGTGTTCAGAGCCTGCACGGTGCCGAGCGCGGTCAGGTATACCGGCACGTCCTGGGTGACCGCCGGCACGACGGTGACCGGAACCAGTGCGTTGGCCGCGCCGGCGGGACCCGCAGCGCCATTTTTCGGTGTGCGATTGAGCAACCGCCAACCGAGCAGGCCGACCACCAGCACGATCGCAACGGCAAGCGCGATTTTCCAACGCGACATGGATGTCTATCCTTCAATCGAAATGACGGCGGGTCCGTAACCGGACCATGCCCGCACTAGGCTAACAGTCACAACGACGACATGGCGTTTCCGGCGCGTAAATCCGTCTTTACACCACTGCGCGCGATGGCTGCGCGGCATTCGACGCGGAGACGGCGGTCAAGTTCCCGTCCGCGCCTTGTGTCAGCCGCGAACGCCGCCATCTGCAAGAACATCCGCCAGCGACCTGTCTGTGCACGTGAAGCGCGCAGCGTGTCGCTATCGCCGCACGCTGTCGCGTGCCGGAAGTATCCCGAAGGAGTGTGCGATGAATGAGGTATGCGACATTCCCGGCGCCAGCCTGACCGGCGAGCGCTCGGCGTTTCCCGATCCGGTATTCGATCCACCCGCCGACGCGGCGCTGCACGAACAGACCGCGGTGCTTGCCGGTGGCTGTTTCTGGTGCACCGAAGCGGTGTTCCGCGAACTCGATGGCGTGCTCGGCGTGACCTCCGGCTACAGCGGCGGCGACGCGGCAAGCGCGAACTACGAGCACGTGTGCAGCGGCGCGACCGCGCATGCCGAGGCGATCGCGATCCGCTTCGATCCGGGCCGGATCAGCTATGGCCGCTTGCTCAAGGTGTTCTTCGCGGTCGCGCACGATCCGACCCAGGTCGACGGCCAAGGCAACGATCGCGGTCGCCAGTACCGCTCCGCGATCTTCTTCGCCGATGCGCGGCAACGCGAAATCGCAACTGCGTATATCCGCCAGCTCGATGCGGCAAAGGTGTTCAACGCGCCGCTCGCGACCGAAGTGGTGGCGCTCGATACCTTCCACGATGCCGAGGGCTACCACCAGAACTACGCCGCGCTGCATCCGCAGCAAGGCTACATCGCCGCGGTCGCGGCGCCGAAGGTCGCCAAGCTGCGCAAGCAATTCGGCGCTATCCTCAAACGCGAGAGCTGAGCGGTCCGTTTACCTCGAAGGAGCGAGTAGGAGCGGCTTCAGCCGCGATGCTCTCAAACCCTCCCCCTCAAGCCTGGATGGTGGTCAAGCGTGACGAAAAGCATCGCGGCTGAAGCCGCTCCTACGTCCATCCGATCGACGGCCACCAATACGGAGGAACTATCCATGAATGTTTCGCAGTCCCCGCAACAGCCATCGATGACATCCGCCACGGGGTACGACATCACGCCGTTGACGACCGCCGAACGCGATCGCCTCGCCGCGAAGCTCAGCCCCGAGGAACGTCGCGTGCTGCTCAACAGCGGCACCGAGCATCCGTTCTGCGGCGGCCTGCTCGATGAACACGGCGACGGCGTGTTCGCCTGTCGCCTGTGCGGATTGCCGCTGTTCCGCTCCGTCGCCAAGTTCGAATCCGGCACCGGCTGGCCGAGTTTCTACGCGCCGTTCGATCCGGCCCACGTCCGCGAGATCCATGACGTCAGCCACGGCATGGCGCGTACCGAAATCCGCTGCGCGCGCTGCAACAGCCACCTCGGCCATGTATTTCCCGATGGCCCGGCGCCAACCGGCAACCGCTATTGCATGAACTCGGCCGCGCTGGAATTCGTCGCCGCGAACGAGGCACGTCGATGAATGCGCGGTTCGACTTCAAGACGACCGCGGCCGGCGCTTACCAGGCGATGTTCGGTCTCGAACGCTATCTGCATGGCTGCGGCCTGGAACCTGCGCTGCAGCATCTGGTGAAACTGCGCGCCTCGCAGATCAACGGCTGCGCGTACTGCCTCGACATGCACTGGAAGGACCTGCGCGCGCTGGGTGAAAACGAGCAGCGCCTGTATTCACTGGACGCGTGGCGTGAATGCCCGTACTACAGCGAGCGCGAACGCGCGGCACTGGAATGGACCGAAGCGGTCACCCTGATCGCCGACGGCCACGCCGACGATGCGGTGCACGCCAGGGTGTGCGCCCAGTTCGATGAAACCGAACTGGCCAACCTGACCGTGCTGATCGCAACGATCAACGCATGGAACCGCCTCGCGATCGCGGCGCGCACGCCGCCGGGCACCTACGAACCGGCTGCGCGATGAATGCGCGCGGGGCTTCGTGCGCGCTCGCGGTCGGCTTGCTCGCAGCCTCGCCGTGTGGCGCGGCGGAGCCTGGGGACGCCGCCCGCGACACCAACCTGCCGACCATCGTTGTCACCGCGACGCGCGTTGCGACACCCGCATTCGATGTGCCCGCGTCGATCGATGCGGTCAACCTCGATGACCATCCCGACAAGCTCGGCGTGAATCCGTCCGAATACCTTTCCACCATTCCCGGTTTGCTCGCACGCGATCGCCAGAACTATGCGCAGGACGAGCAGATTTCGATCCGCGGTTTCGGCGCGCGCTCCACGTTCGGCGTGCGCGGCGTGCGCCTGTACACCGATGGCATTCCGGCGACGATGCCGGATGGCCAGGGCCAGGTTTCGCATTTCAATCTCGATTCCGCCGATCGCATCGAAGTGCTGCGCGGACCGTTCTCGGCGTTGTACGGCAACTCGTCCGGCGGCGTGATCCAGATCTTCACCGCCGATGGGTCCGATCCGGCGCAGGTTGGCCTCAACCTGGTTGGCGCGAGTTACGGCACGCTGCGCGCGAGCGCGAATGCGCGTGGCGTGTCCGGCGATGTCGGCTACAACCTCGACGTGACCCACTTCCAGACCGATGGCTATCGCGACCACAGCGCCGCACAGCGCGAATCGGGCAACGCGAAGCTGACCTGGAAGATCGGTGACGGCGGCAAGCTGACCGTACTCGCGAACACACTGTCGCTGCCCGGCGCGCAGGATCCGCTCGGCCTGACCCACGCCCAGTTCGATGCCGATCCGAGCCAGGTTGCCGCGGCGGCAACCCAGTTCAACACGCGCAAGAGCGTGCACCAATCACAAGGCGGAGCGATCTACGAACAGGATCTCGGCGCCGGCAACAGCCTGCGTGTGCTCGGGTATTTCGGCCATCGCGGCGTGCAGCAATTCCTGGCGGTGCCGGTCGCGGCGCAGGCCAATCCGCTGAGCTCTGGCGGCGTTGTCGATCTCGACAGTGACTACGGCGGCAGCGACGCGCGCTGGACGTGGCAAGGCGAACTCGCCGGGCGTGCGTTCGAGATCGCGGCGGGACTGGCGTGGGACAGCCAGCAGCAACACCGTCTCGGCTATGAGAACCATATCGGCAACGTGCTCGGCGCGGTCGGCGCGCTGCGCCGCAATGAAGAAGACACGGTCTCCGATTTCGATCAGTACGCGCAGGCAACCTGGCACGTCGCCGACGCGTGGTCGCTGACTGCCGGCCTGCGCCACAGCCGGGTTTCGTTCGATTCCACCGACCACTACGTCACGGCGCACAACCCGGACGACAGCGGTCGCGTCGACTACGCATCGACCACGCCGGTCGCCGGCATCCTCTATCGCGCGGCGAGCTGGGCGAACCTGTACGCCTCGTGGGGCAAGGGCTTCGAGACGCCGACCTTCAATGAGCTCGGCTATCGCAGCGATGGCGGTGCAGGGCTCGCGTTCGATCTGAATCCGGCTTCCAGCCGCAACGCCGAACTCGGCCTCAAGCTGCGCCCTGCGAACGGTATCGAGGCGCAGCTCGCGGTGTTCCACGCCGACACCCGCAACGAGTTGGCGATCGCGACCAGCAGCGGTGGTCGCACGACCTACCAGAACATCGGCAAGGCGCGTCGCGAGGGCGCGGAGGCGTCACTGTCGATGCGCCTGCGCGATGACTGGAAATTGCAGATCGCCTATACCGTGCTCGATGCCACGTTCCGCTCGGCGTTCCTGACCTGCGCGAGTGCGACGTGCACGGTGCCGAACACGCCGGTTGCCGCCGGCACGAAGATTCCCGGGATTCCGCGAACCGATTTGCATGCCGCCTTGCGCTGGGGCCGCGATACCGGTTGGCGCGCGTCGCTGCAAGGCGATTACGTGAGCGCGGTGCCGGTCAACGACCTCGGCACCGATGCGGCGCCATCGTATTTTGTCGCCAGCACGGATGTCGGCTACGGCTTCGCGGTGTCATCCGGCGCGTTGCGCACGTTCGCGCGCATCGACAACCTGTTCAATCGCAAATATGCCGGTTCAGTGATCGTCAACGATGCGAATGGCCGCTACTTCGAGCCGGCGCCGAACCGCACGTTGATGTTTGGCGTGCAGTGGCAGTGGGCGTTGTGAAAAGCGAGCTGTGGTGGCATGAAAAGGCATCTCTGCGCCCTGCAACGCTCCTGTACGAGCGCACCCTGTGCGCGACCCTCGCCGCAATGACGTTTCGGTCGCCCACAGGGTGGGCTCCTACAGAATCAGAGTCAGCGGGCTCGATCCGTCAAACCGAACGTCGGCCGCCAAGAAACTCCGAGCCGACCTTGAGCAGATCGCCGAGCCCGAGTTTGCCGTCGCCGTCCTGGTCGAGCACCGAGCTGAGCAGTCCGCCCGCGCCGCCCTGACCGATTTTCCGGGCTTCCTGGCCGAGCATTCCGCCGAGGCCGCCCGCGTTCATGCCCTGCTTCTGCGCCGTGTTGCCGAGCACGCCCATGATCACTGGCGCGAGCATCGCGAGCAGCTGGCCCGCGTTCTGCGAACCGATGCCGCTGGCCTGGCCGAGATTCTGCGTAGCTTGATCCTGCCGGTTGCCGAACACATGACCGAGGATCGAACCACCGGCGCCGCCGCCGCCGAGCACGCTGCCGAGGATCGAGCCGATGTCGGTGCCGGCGTGATCGGACACCGCATTGTGCAGCGCGTCCGCGCCGGCATCGGTCGATGCGTTTTTCGCGAGCCCGCCGACGACCAGCGGTACCGCCTGCTGGATCGCCGCCTCGGCCTGGGCCGGATCGACGCCGAGTTTCGCGGCGATGGCATTGATGCTGGAAGAATCCAGATGGCTCAGTACCTGGTCGGTCAAATCGCTCATTGGAAGACTCCGGAAAGGCGCGTGGAAAGAGGGACGCGAACGCAGCGCGGGGTTGCATGGAAGCACGCCCGCGTCACCGGCGAGGTAAAACATCGTGAACGCAGCCTCCGCCGCAACCGAACACCGCGCGCGGCGCGCACCATAGGCCGGCATGCCACCCGCGGTCCGTGCCCATGAACGATACCGATCCACGTTACGACCAGTTGCGAATGCGCTATGCCGGCTCGCTGCCGCGCAAGCATGACGACCTCGCGCAGGCGTGGCGCGCGTTCGCCGAAAAGCCGGGCGATGCGATCGCGCGTCGCGACCTGCATGCGCAGATCCATCGCCTGAGCGGGTCGGCGCCGTCGTACGGTTATGCAGACCTTGGAGCACTCGCTCGCGCGACCGATGCACTCATGAGCCAGCCGGACATGCGCGACCCGGCGCTGCAGCAGGCACCGACGGATTGCGTGCGGCGCCTCGCGGTCCTGGTCCCGGCGCTGCTGGCCGCGCTTGTCGCGGCCGCAGCGCTCGCCACGAAGGAGCTGCCTGCGATCCCCTGAACCGCGCACGCGGGGACGACTCCGCGCGCCGCGAACCCGGCTCGTCGGCGCCGGGCCGTGACGCCATGCCGGATTTCGCCGATCATGCGGGCTTGTCCCTCTCAGATAAGGAAATCGCCTGCGGGTGCTGCGCGATCAATCGCGCGCCCTGCTGGCGCAACCGCCATGCAGATTTTTCGACCGGTTTCACTGATCGGTGCGCCAACCGATATCGGCGCAGGCCATCGCGGTGCATCGATGGGTCCGGAGGCGCTGCGCGTCGCCGGTCTGGCCGAAGCGCTGACCGCGCGTGGCCTTGATGTCGTCGATCGCGGCAACCTGATCGGCCCGACCAATCCGTGGCAACCGCCGCACGACGGCTATCGCCATCTGCCCGAAGTGATCGAATGGAACAGCACGATCATGCGCGCGGTGGGTACCGAACTCGAGGGCGGACGCCTGCCGATCCTGCTCGGCGGCGACCACTGCCTCGCGATCGGTTCGATCACCGCCGTCGCGCGTCATTGCCGCGAAAACGGCAAGCGCCTGACCGTGTTCTGGCTCGATGCGCATGCCGATTTCAATACCAGTGCGCTCACTCCGTCAGGCAACATCCACGGCATGCCGGTTGCGTGCCTGTGCGGCTTCGGGCCGCATGAATTGACCGAGATCGGTGGCAACTCGCCGTCGCTCACGCCGGCCAGCATCCGCCAGATCGGCATCCGTTCGGTCGACGTTGGCGAGAGGAAACTCGTGCACGATGTCGGCCTCGACATCTACGACATGCGCTACATCGACGAAGTCGGCATGAAGCGCGTGATGGAGCAGGCGCTGCAGAACCTCGGCACGGACGACCACCTGCACGTCAGCTTCGACGTCGACTTCCTCGACCCGTCGATCGCACCGGGCGTCGGCACCACGGTTCCCGGCGGCCCGAACTACCGCGAAGCGCAGTTGTGCATGGAAATGATCGCCGACAGCGGCCGCATGGGCTCGCTCGACATCATGGAACTCAACCCCGCGCTCGACGTGCGCAACCAGACCGCGCAGGTGACCGTCGATCTGGTCGAAAGCCTGTTCGGGAAATCCACCTTGATGCGCGATTGAACGTCTTCAGCCGTCAAAGCCGTTCTTGAAGATCAGGTCACCCAACACGTACGGATCGATCACGATCACGTCGTAACTGATGGTCGCTGGCGCACCGCCGCCACTGATGCCGCTGATCGTGACGTGATAGGCCACGTCTCCAGATGGCTGCGCATAAGTGACGCCCTGCGGTCGCCAGACCAGCGTGTTGTCGCCGTATCCGTTGGCGACCGTCTCGTATGTCGGTAGGCCCAGCGGCACGCCGTTGCGGGTCATGCTGACCGTCGCGGCACTGAAGTTTGCTCCATTCCACGAGAACGACCAGCGGTTCGAGCTCGACGGCAGCAGCTGCCACGGCAGATAGCCGCGCGGGGGCCAGGCGACACCGTTCGGGGTCGGTGGACGTGTGCCCCATCCGGAGAACACCCAAAGCGCGTTCGCCGCCCATTGCGGACCGTAGGGAATCGACCCCGAGTCCATCATTTGCTGCGGCGGATAGAGCACCCAGCGGCGGTGGCCAGCCGCCGTATTGCCGGAACCCGAATCGTCCATGTACAGGTCGATTGCGCCTGTGCCTGCGGCGGCGTTGTTGCCGTAGCCGGCCGCGATGTTGGAATTTCCGGCGCCATTGGAGCCGGCCTGGGTCCAGCATGTCCAGGTGTTGGGCGGCAAATGACTGAGGCTCTGGTTGGCGCTGAAGATCAATGCCGCGGCCTGGGTGGCGGTGGCTGGGGTGCTGCCGAGCAGGGTGATGTTGCCGGGCAGGCCGGCGAGGGCCCGGTAGACGTTCACCCGATCGATCGCCGCCTGGCGGTAGGCCGTGCTGGTCGTGCCGGGTGTGCAGCTGCCGGTGGCGCCATTCCAGTCGGGCGGGACGGCAGCCTGTGGCACATAGATCGATTGGTACGCAGCCGCGACCTGGCTGCGATTTAGTGGATCGATCACGACGGTTGCCGGCGCACTGGGGCCGGGTGCGATCATGACTTGGGTGGATGCCCCGAGCCGTGGCGCGGGACCGAGCATGCTGTCTCCGACGTCGGCAACCGCATGACCGGCGGCGAGACAAAGCGCGATCGAAAGCATCCTGCGCATCGGCGCCTCTCTGGTAAAGGGAGCAGATTGCCAGATCATGCCGCGCGATTTCGTCGACGCGGCGTGAAGAAAACGATCGGATGGCCAAGGGTCCGACGTCGACTTCCTCGACCCGTCGATCGCACCGGGCGTCGGCACCACGGTTCTCGGCGGCCCGAACTACCGCGAAGCGCAGTTGTGCATGGAAATGATCGCCGACAGCGGCCGCATGGGCTCGCTCGACATCGTGGAGCTCAACCCCGCGCTCGACGTGCGCAACCAGACCGCGCAGATGACCGTCGATCTGGTCGAAAGCCTGTTCGGCAAGTCGACCTTGATGCGCGATTGAGCGTTTTCAGCCGTCGAAGCCGTCCTTGAAGATCAGGTCCGCGGTTGCGCTCAGGCACGATGGCGTGTTCTGTGCGATCAAAATTGACAGCGTCGCGATCTGGGTAGGATGGAATTGCAGCACGTTCTGGCCGCAGTTCGCGCCGCTTGGAGCGCTTGTGTTGCAGTAACTCATCAAGGTGCCGAGTGGATGGCCGGGGCCCGCACTTGGACAGCTGACCGATCCGCCATAACAACCGCTGCCGGCCTCGCCGTTGTAGCACTGGTCGATGGTGTTCGTCGCGACGCTGTAGGCGCCGGTGTTCACGTCCGTGCAATGGGTATGCGCGGCACCGAAGTTGTGGCCGAGTTCGTGTCCGACGACGCGCGCGGAAAGATCGACCGGAACGCCCGAATTGGTGAACGCCTTGGTGACGCTGTAGCTGCCTCCGTTGCCCGCCGTGTGGCAATACGAATTGATCCAGGCGATGCCCGATGAGGACAATCCATTGCTTCCTGACCGCGACGGCTGCCCAGACAGCAGCGCGGTGAAATCCCGCGGCACGCTGGCCTGGTTGGCCTGCCAGTAGTTGCCGAAATTGTTGAGGTCGGTGCCGTTCGCCGCCACGTTCGCCGCGATGACGTAGGGTGTGGCGCCGGTGCGGAAGATCGTGGTGCCTTGTTCGAGGGTGACGTTGAGGTCGCGCTGGTACATGACGTTCATCGTCGCGAAAAGATCCGCGATCCAGCTTGCCGCAGCACTCAGGTTGGCGCTGCCGGTTCCACCGAAACGGTTGACCAGCAACTCGTGGTCGACATCGACCGCCACGACCGCGCCACGCGGCGCGGCACTCGCGGCCGCGATTGCTTGTGCGAATCGGGGAAGCTCCGTTGTCGGCCTGCCATTCGGCAATCCGTCGTCGGACGGGATCACTTCCGGCGTGACGCCGGGTGGGAGCGCTTCGCTGGCAGGCACGACGTCCAGCTGAGCGCCTTTGCTTGCCGAAATCGCGAACGCGCCGACGGGCGACGAGCCGGCGCCGCGAACCTGGATGAAGCCAGGTTCGAACGCGAGCTGGGCGCGCACGCTACCGCTTGCGTCTGCACCGATCAGTTCGATGCGCTGGCTGCGCGGCAATTCACGTTCACCATCGGGGCCGCTCGCGATGATGCGTGCGCCGAGCGCATAGACGTCGATGCGTTCGAAACGAATGCTGGCGCTGTTGCCGAATCCGTCCGGGAATCCATCGATGACAATACTGGCGCCGACCGGCAATTCGTCCAATTGCGTGAGTTGCGTCGACTGCAGAGCCAAGGACTGAGCCGCCATCGCATCGCCGAGGGCGAGGAGAAGGACGAAGGAGAGAAGTGCGCGCATACCCGTACCTGATGCAGGGGCGGAACACGATTCTGGAACCGTCGTCAGAATTCTATCGACGCAGCGTTAAGAAAGTGCGAAAGACAGCGGAGCCGGATTGCTCCGGCTCCGCTGGCTGAACGCGGGTCCAGTCGGACCCGGCGGGTATTGCCTAGAACTCGTATGCCGCGCCAACGTAGAACGTGCGGCCGAGGCCCGGTTCGAGGCCGTTGGAGAACACGCGCGAGTAGTACTTGCGGTCGGCGAGGTTGGAGATACCGCCGAGCAGGCGCACCTGCGGCAGGACCCAGTAGTCCGCCGAGACATCCGCGACCGTGTACGAGGGAACCTTGGCCGGGATGTAACCCGCCGTGGCCGGAGTCGCCGTCGCCGAGGGCGCGGGCTTGTTGGAGTCCTGGAAGTACTGGCTGGCGACCGAAACCACCGACAGCGCGACTTTCAGCTTCTTGTCCTCGCGATACGCGACGCCGACCCGGGCCAGGTAGTCCGGCGAGAACGCCGGGCTGTTGCCCACGCTGACTGCGGGATTGTGCGTCGACGTGAACTCCGCGTTGAGCAGGCTCAGGTTCGCGAACACCGACAGATGCCGGGTCGTGCCCGGATCGCGCGCGGCGAGGAAGTCATAGTCGATCTGGCCTTCGAAGCCGCGATGCCGCGTGTTGCCGGTGTTCACGTTGATCGTGTTGCCGGGAGGCGCGGCGGGGCCGGCCGGCTGGCTCTCGATGCGATCTTTCACGTCGACCCAGAACAGGCTCGCGTCATAGAACAGGCCCGCAACCGGGGTGCCGTGCACGCCTGCTTCCCATGACAGCACGTGGGTCGGATCGGGATCGTTGATCGCGCCGGCCGCGGTATTGCCGAACGGCGAGCCGACGTCGAAGTAGCGCACCGGGCGCCAGCCTTGCGACACGTTGAAGTAGGTTTCGTTGGCGTGGCCGAAGTCATTGCCGACGCCGAGGCCGAACAGCGGCACGTTGTGGCTCACGCTGCGGTCGACCAGGGCGCGGGTCAACGTCGTCGGCTTGACCGTCTCGTTGATGTCGACGGTCTCGCGCTCGATACGCACCGATGGCACCAGATGCCAGTCGCCGGCGAAGCGGAACACGTTCTCGGCGAACACCGCGCCGTAGTCGGTCGAGCGTGCCTGGCGCAGGCGTGCGCAATTGACGTCGGCCGGATTCGCGCAGGGATTGCCATGACGGTCGTAGCGGTCCGGCGACAGCGTGTTGTCGGTCCACTGGCGGAACGGTGCGTCGGAGTGATACAGCGTGGTGCCGATCGTGAACGCGTTGCCGCGGCCCCAGTGATGGACCAGGCGCGCGTCGAGTCCGGCGAAGCGGAACTGGTCGTCCTGCAAGGTCGCGGTCGTCGGCGGCTTGCCGGCCGCGCCGCGATCCTGCGAACGCGAGGCGTTGTCCTGATAGCCGGTCCAGACCTTCGCGACGAGTTCGGTGTTTTCGTCGAAATGCTGGTCATGGGTGAGGCTGAGGACGTAGCGCTGGGTCCACACGCGGTTGTACGGCGTCGGCGACTGATTCTCGTTGGCGACGAACTGCGCGTAATTGAGCTTGCCCGGATCGCCGGTGTTGAGGTCGTAGACGTGGAAGTCGAGCGCGGTGTACGCGGTGTCGTCCGGACGGTAGCCGATGTGCAGGTCCATGCCCTTCAGCGTGGAATCGCCGTTGTCGCGCTGACCATCAGTCTTGCGGTAGTTCGCATCGACGAGGTAGTCCCACACGCCCGAGGTGCCGGACAGCTGGTTGAACGTCGCGAACAGGCCGTTGCTGCCGACCACGTTCTCGCTGTAACCGGCCAGCTCGGCGATCGGCGACCGGCTTGCGGCTGATCAGGTTCACGACCGGCGGCGGCTCCGGTCCGTACAGCAGCGAGCTGCCGCCACGGATCAACTGCACTTCGCCGAGCGTCTGCGGCAGCGGGAACGTGTAGATCGTCGGATAGCCGATCCAGTCCGATTCAAGCGGGATGCCGTCGAGCATCACGGTGACGAATTCGGACTCCTGCGGATTGCCGATGCCGCGGTAGGAGAGGTTCATCTGGCCCGGCGTCTGCTGCTCGGAATAGAACAGGCCCGGCGTCTGCGCGAACAGCTCGCGCAGGTTGTTGTCGACCACGGTCGGAATGTTCTCGATCTTGGTGATCGAGGTCTTCTTGGTGACCGTAATCAAAGGTCCATCGACTTCGCGCATGATGTGCTGCAGTTTCGGCCGCGTATCGTCCTGCGAGCGCGCACGGACATTGACCTTGGGCAGTGCGTTGGGCGGCGTATCGTCGGTCGGTGTGGGTGTGCTCTGCGCGTGCGCGGACGTCGCCAGGCAATTGGCGATCGCAAGCGCAAGCAAGCCCGGCACGATGGCTGTCGTTCTCATTATTGTTTCCCTCGGGGCGTGCGCGGGATCCCCTCGAACCCGTGCGAGGGCGCTTTATCGCAGGCTTGGGCTCGGCAAAACAGTGCGTGTGGACCTAGTTCTCAAGACCGATGCAAGGTCGGCCTTGAGACTCGGTCGATGGCCGCGGATTCGCTTTGCTGCCGCCTTCGGGCCGGCCCAGCACGTGCCCGAAGGGGGCTTGGCGCGCAGCAGCAACCGCGTGCGCGCCATATCTGTTGCGCCAGGGCGTTCAGCGCGACGCCGGCGGATCGGGCACGAACGCGCCCGGGAAAGGCTGCGGCGCGTGGTGTGCGATCGGCCGTTCGATGATGCCCTGCGCGACCAGGTTCGCGTAGCTGTCGTACCAGATCGCGACGGTCTCGGCCGGGTGGCGTGAGGCGCGCTCGAACGTGGTCTGGTCGACGTGCGCGTATTCGCGCTCGCCATGCCCGGTGCCGAGGCGTTCGTCACGGCGCGCGAAGCTCTCCGTGTTCTGTGCTTCCGCTTTCGCCGAGGGTTGCGGCATGCCGGCCGCCGTCGCCGCGTCTGCGCTGCGCGCCTGCGCCTGCGCCTGCGCCGGCATCGGTGCGGATGCGGGCGCCGCCTCGCGTGCGACCGGCGCGCGCTCGCGCCAGATCGGCATGCGTTCGGTGAACACCGCGACGCCGATCACGCCGACATTCGCCGGCCGACCGGTGCGCGCGGCATAGCTGTTCGGCAGCGCGGTGAAGTTGAATTGCGCGACCTCGTCGAGGTTCTTGCGCCAGCCGCTGATCTCGGTCGATTCCCACGCATCGAGCACGTAGCCGGTCTGGTTCGGATTCGCGGTCTCGCCGCTGACCGCGTTGACGCCATCGACGCTGAGCACCGCGAGCACGCGGCCGCCGCTGCGGTTGGACAGGCGCACCGAATAGCGATGGCCGGGCGTGCCGGCGACATACAGCTTGCCGTGATCGTTCCAGGTTTGCAGGGTGGCGCCGGTATCGCGGTCGACGACCGCGAGATCGAGCAGGTTGCCGGCATGGGCGGGAGCCGCGATCGAGGCGGCGAGCAGGGCAGCACAAAGCAGGGTACGCATGGTTCGTCTCCGTGGGTGGGCGAAGGCATCCAACGCGGGCGCGGCGCAGGCGGGGTTAAGCCGGCGCGTCGCATCCCTTACACTCGCAGGCCGTTTTCCACGAAGCACGCCACGATGAGCGAGAAACGCCGGATCCTGACCGGCATCACCACGTCCGGCACGCCGCACCTCGGCAACTACGTCGGTGCGATCCGCCCGGCGATCGCGGCCAGCCGTCGTGCCGACGCCGAATCGTTCTACTTCCTCGCCGACTACCACGCGCTGGTCAAATGCGGCGACCCCGCGCGCGTGCAGCAATCGACGCTGGAAATCGCGGCGAGCTGGCTCGCCTGCGGCCTCGATCCCGGACAAGGTGTTCTTCTATCGCCAGTCGGACATCCCGGAGATTCCGGAACTGACCTGGTTGCTGACCTGCGTGACCGCGAAGGGCCTGCTCAACCGCGCGCATGCGTACAAGGCGGCGGTCGACGCGAACACCACCGCCGGCGAAGACCCCGACGCGGGCATCAACGCGGGCCTGTACATGTACCCGGTGCTGATGGCGGCCGACATCCTGATCTTCAACGCGCACGAGGTGCCGGTCGGGCGCGACCAGATCCAGCACATCGAGATGGCGCGCGACATCGCGCAGCGGTTCAATCACCTCTACGGAGGCGACTACTTCACGCTGCCGGAGGCGCGCATCGACGAAAACGTCGCGACGCTTGCCCGGCACCGACGGCCGCAAGATGTCGAAGAGCTACAACAACACGATTCCGCTGTGGCTGCCGGCGAAGGATCTGAAGAAGGCGATCCTCGGCATCGTCACCGACTCGCGCGCGCCGGGCGAGGCGAAGGATCCGGACAGCTCCAACCTCTTCGCGATCTACCAGGCGTTCGCGAGCGCCGACGAAACCGCCGCGATGCGCCAGGCGTTCGCCGACGGCATCGGCTGGGGCGACGCGAAGCAGAAACTGTTCGAGCGCATCGACGCCGAACTCGCACCGACTGCGCGCGCGCTACGAGGCGCTGATCGCGAAGCCCGAAATCATCGAGGAGCAGTTGCTGGCCGGTGCCGCCAAGGCGCGCGCGCGTAGCGCGCCGCTACTGGAGAAATCTGCGCTTCGCGGTCGGCGTGCGCAGCCGTTGACGGATACGCAACCGGCCCACAGACGGAACAGCAGTGATGCGGGAAATACCTCGCCGCCGAAATGCGCCGTTGCCGCAGCAATCAAGAGTTACCGACGAGGCCGACGGTAAGTTCTACTTCAAGCTGATCGAGCTGGCGACGGTACGTTGCTGTTGCAAAGTCGCGCGTTCGATTCGCCGCAAGGAAGCCGGTCGGCTCGTCGCCGCGCTGGTCGATGCTGGCGACGACGCCGAAGCTGCGCGTGCGCTGATCGCCGAAAGCGCGACGATTCGGCGCTGCAGCTGATGTCGAGCGCCATCGCTGTCGCGCTGAAAGCCGACAAGCTCGCCAAGGAGCGCGCGAAGCGCTCAGCTGCTCGCGCTGTCACCAAGGCTCGCACCCGTTCGCCCTGAGATATCGAAGCGGTGCCACAGGATGCAGCGCGATACACCCGCATCCGCGCCTTCGACGTGCCGCACCGCCCACGCGGCGTATCCTGTGCTTCCGCAATCCCACTGCAAACCGTTCCGTGCCCCATCTCTCGCTGCGCCTGATCCTTCTCGTATTCGTCGCCATCTACGTGCTCAGCGTGCTCTACGTGCACCTGCGCGGCCGCGTGCGCTCTGGCGTTCGGCCGCCAGTTGCTCGATCACTCCGGCCTGTTCGCGCCGTACAACGTGCTGATGTACGCGTTCTCGGCGGTGCGCAGCCAACCGATTCTCGATCGTTCGGCGTTCACGAATCTCGATCCGTTGCGCGAAAGCTGGCGCGCGATCCGCGAGGAAGCCCTGCATCTGTTCGACGAGGGTTACATCCGCGCCGCGGAGAAACACAACGACGCGAGCTTCGGCTCGTTCTTCAAGGAAGGCTGGAAGCGTTTCTACCTGACCTGGTATGGCGAGCCGTTGCCGTCGGCGCAAGCTTTGTGCCCCAACACCGTTGCCTTGGTGCGGACGATCCCGGGCGTCAAGGCCGCGATGTTCGCGCTGCTGCCGCCGGGCAGCAAACTCAACCCGCATCGCGATCCGTTCGCCGGTTCCCTGCGCTATCACCTCGGCCTGATCACGCCGAACTCCGACGATTGCCGGATCTTCATCGACGGCGAGCAATACGCGTGGCGCGACGGCGAGGACATCGTGTTCGACGAGACCTTCGTGCACTGGGCCGAGAACAAGACCGACCAGACCCGCGTGATCCTGTTCTGCGACGTGGAGCGCCCGCTGCACACGCCGCTCATGCGTGGCCTCAATCACTGGATCGGCGGCGTGCTCGGGCGCGCGACCGCGGCGCAGAACATCGCGACCGAGCAGGTCGGCGTGGTGAATCGCCTGAATGCGACTCGCGCACCGCATCGGCGAGCAGCGCAAGCGGTTCAAGCGCGCATCGCCGCTCGGCTACAAACTCACGCGGATCGCGCTGATCGCTGCTCGTGCTTGGCTGGCTGCTGCTGCCGATGATCGCGTAACCCGCAGCTTGGTGGAAGCGCCGGAAGGCGCGATGCTTTGGTCGGATTCTGCCGCGGGCGAGCATCGCGCCTTCCGGCGCTCCCACAAAGTCAGGTCCCACAGGATCAGGTCACGCCGCCGCCGCGAACTCCGTGGCGCGCGCCGGCCGCCAACGCATCGAAATACTCACGCGTCAATCGCACCTGCTCCTGCGCACTCTCGGCGCGATTGACGATCGCGCGGAACGCCGCATTCTCGGGTCGATCCTTCGCGTACCAGCCCAGGTGCTTGCGCGCGATGCGCACGCCCTGCACCTCGCCGTAGAACGCATAGAGATCGTCGAGGTGGCCGAGCAGGATGCGCTGCACCTCGCGCGGATCCGGGCTGGCCAGCTTCTCGCCAGTCGCGAGGTAATGCGCGATCTCGCGGAAGATCCACGGTCGGCCCTGCGCGGCGCGGCCGATCATCACCGCATCGCAGTGCGTATGGTCGAGCACGAAGCGCGCCCGCTCGGGCGTGTCGACGTCGCCATTGGCGAGCACCGGGATGCCGATCGCCGCCTTGATCGCCGCGATCGTTTCGTACTCGGCCTCGCCCTGGTACAGGTCCGCGCGCGTGCGCCCGTGCACGGCGAGCGCGGCGATACCTGAGTCCTCGGCGATCTTCGCGATGGCGACGCCATTGCGGTTGTCGCGATTCCAGCCGGTGCGGATCTTCAGCGTGACCGGCACCGCGACCGCCTTGACCACCGCGTCGAGGATGCGTGCCACCAACGCCTCGTCCTGCAGCAACGCGCTGCCGGACCAGACGTTGCAGACCTTCTTTGCCGGGCAGCCCATGTTGATGTCGACGATCTGCGCGCCGTGATCGACGTTGTAACGCGCCGCCTCGGCGAGCATCGCCGGATCGTAGCCGGCGATCTGCACGCTGACCGGGATCCGGCTCGCCGACATGGTCCATGCGATGCAGTGATTTGCGCGTCGTCCACAGCCGCGGATCGGCGATCGTCATCTCGGACACGGCCAAGCCCGCGCCGAGCCGTTTGCACAGCTGGCGGAACGGTTTGTCGGTGACGCCGGCCATCGGCGCGAGCACGACGGGCGGGTCGATCAGGTGGGAGCCGATGCGCATCACGCAATTCTAGCGGCGATCGCGAGTTGTCGCGCGCGAGCGCGTGCAGCAAGGCCGGTCTTGCCGGTCGCGGGCATCATCTGCCGCACTGTCCCGTTAGACTGTGCCGCTCGCCAAGCGTGCGTCGTCGATGTGACCCATCCACGCACCGACATCCCGTCCCAACGCTTGGCCGCACCGGATTCCGCGATGGATTTTCTCGATCACCTGATCACCCTGTTCACCGTGCACGGCTACCTCGCGGTGTTCGTCGTGCTGCTGGTCAGCGGCTTCGGCGTGCCGATTCCCGAAGACGTTTCGCTGGTCGCCGGCGGCATCATCGCGGGCCTCGGCTACGCGGATGTGCGCGTGATGTGCGCGGTCGGGCTGGCCGGCGTGCTGATCGGCGACATGGTCGTGTTCCTGGTCGGCCGCCATTTCGGCGCGCGCGCGTTGCGACTGCGCTGGATCGCGCATCTGCTCACGCCGCGCCGCTACGCGCAGGTGCAGGCAAAATTCGAGCGCTACGGCAACCGCCTGATGTTCATCGCGCGCTTCCTGCCAGGCCTGCGCACGGCGGTATTCCTGACCGCGGGCATGAGCCAGCGCATCCCGTTCGCGCGGTTCATCGCGCTCGACGGACTGGCCGCATTGATCAGCGTGCCGGTCTGGATCGGGCTCGGCTATTACGGCGCCGAAAACCGCGAATGGCTGCTGGCCTGGATCCGGCGCGGGCAGGGCGCGATCGCGATCGCGGCGTTAGTGCTCGTCGCGATCATCGGCTGGGTGGTCTGGCGCCACGCGAGTCAGCGCCGGCTCACGGTTGCGCCAGCATCGCACGCGCCGCGCGGATCGCGGTCGCCGCGGCGAATCGAACTGAATCGGCGCCGCGGGCACGCGCGGCCGTCAGCGCCGCGGGCGAACGCGCGGCTCGTCAGCCGAAGCGACGCAGCACTTCCTCGAACCGCGGCATCGCCGGCGCGGTGCCGACGATTTCGGTCGACATCGCGGCGGCGCGGTTCGCGTGCACGACGGCGTCGCGGAACGGGCGTTCGCGCAGGCGCAGCATGGCCGCGACCAGCACGCCGGAAAACGCGTCGCCGGCGCCGGTCGAGTCGATCGCGTTCACGCGTTCGGCGGCGATCCGGTAGAACGCGTCTGCATCGCCGCGATGCGCGTCCTGGCGCGTGCGACACGAAGCAGCCGTGCGCGCCGAGCGTGATCACGACGGTGGCGACGCCGAGTGTGCGGGCGAGTGCGTGCAAGTCGGCAGTCATCGCGGGCTGCCAGCATCGCCGCGTCGACGTGCTGGCCGGTAATGCGTTCGAGCAGCAGCGCGAACTCGGTTTCGTTCGGCGTGATCAGATCGCATTGCGCAAGCAGCGCGGCGTCGAGATCCGGATGCACGGGTGCCGGGTTCAGCACGCGCAGCAGGCCGTGGCGGGTGGCGAGGTCGAGCGCGGCGGAGATCGCGTCGAGGTTGTTCTCCAGTTGCAGCAGCACGCTCTTCGCGCCGGCGAACACGTCCGCCTGCGCACGCACGAAGGCCGGGTCGAGATGCTCGTTCGCGGCGAGGTTGACCACGATCAGGTTCGACCCGCTGCGGTCGACGACGATGCTCGACGCGGCGGTCGGCACGTCATCGCGGACCAGCCAGCGGCATGGCAACTTTTCCGCCTGTGCAAATTGTTGCGCGATCGCGCCGAGGTGGTCGGTGCCGATCGCGCCGATGAACAGCGTGGCGACACCCTGGCGCGCGCAGGCGACCGCCTGGTTGAAACCCTTGCCGCCGGGGCCGGTGTTGAAGCCGAGTGCGCGCCGCGTCTCGCCGACCTGCGGGAAACGATCGGTCAGCCAGGCATGGTCCTGCACATAGCTGCCGACGACGATGACATCCGCGCGCGTATCCATCGAGCGCGGCTCAGATGCCGATTTCGTGGTCGAGCGCTTCGCCCGGATCGAGCGTGCGCAGCGCGCGCGGGTCGTGCTTGTGCTTGAACAGCACGATGAACAGCACCGCGACGACCAGCGCGTAGCCGGCGAAGGCAAGCCAGATGCCGTGCCAGTCCTTGGTGCCGTCGGCGGCGGTGAAATAGCGGTCGATCACGATGCCGCTGATCGAGCTGCCGAGGATCGCGCCGACGCCGTTGGTCATCAGCATGAACAGGCCCTGCGCGCTGGCGCGGATCTTCGGGTCGCTCTGGGTCTCGACGAACAGGGAGCCGGAGATGTTGAAGAAATCGAACGCCATGCCGTAGACGATGCACGACAGCACGATCATCCACAGGCCCGCGCCCGGATCGCCGTAGGCGAACAGGCCGAAGCGCAGCACCCAGGCGAACATGCTGATGACCATCACCTTCTTGATGCCGAAATTGCGCAGGAAAAACGGAATCGCGAGGATGAACAGGGTTTCGGAGATCTGCGAGATCGACATGATGATCGCCGGATAACGCACCGCGGCGAGGCCGCGATACGCGTCGACATTCGCGAAGTCGTGCAGGAAGGTGTCGCCGTACGCGTTGGTCAACTGCAGTGCCGCGCCGAGGAACATCGCGAACACCAGGAACACTGCCATCTTCGCGTTGCGGAACATCGAGAACGCGCTCAGGCCGAAGCCGACGAGGAAACCGCCCTGCCGCGCGCGATCGAGCAGCGGCGGACATTTGGGCAAGGTGAACGCATACAGGCCGAGCAGCAGTGCGGCGCCGGACGCGACATGGAACTGGCCGCCAGAAGTTTCCAGATGCAGCAGGCTGACCGTCCACAGCGCAACGATGAAACCGATCGTGCCCCACACGCGGATCGGCGGGTAATCCTTCACGACATCCTTGCCGTCGTTCTTCAGTGCCGAATACGCGACCGCGATCGACAGTGAAATGGTCGGCATGTAGAAACACATGTTGAGCAGCATGACCCAGAACATCGTGGTCGGGTTGTCGACCATCGGCACCGTGAACAGCACGCAGGCGCCGAGGATATGGAACAGGCCGTACAGCTTTTCCGCGTTGATCCAGCGGTCCGCGATGATAGCCGGCGATCGAGGGCATGAACAGCGACGCGATGCCCATCGTCGAGAAGATCGCGCCGAACTGCGCGCCCGACCAGTGTTGGGTCTGGAACCAGTACGCGCCGATCGTGAGCAGCCACGATCCCCACACGAAGAATTGCAGGAGGTTCATCAGGACAAGGCGGAGCTTGAGGCTCATGGGTTTTTCGGCTCGCAGCGATGGGAGAGTGGGGTGGCGACGGAAAACGTGATGGAACGCGGCGGCGTCGATGCGATCGGCACCGATGCCTGCGTCACGCGGTTTCCCCTGAGCCGGTTGGACTTTGGTGGTCGAGGCGAAAAGCCGGGCTTGCAGCCCGGCCGACCAAAGTCCGACAGGCTCCTTTAGCCAGCCCCGAATCGGGCTGAGCGTAGAGCAGCAGCGAATGCGGGCGCAAGGCGAGGTGCAGCGGACGCGGTGCAGGCATCGCGTGAACGCGGGCGGCTGGATTTCCCGGCTAGAATTGCGCGCCCCGCCGACGCCTCGGCGCCAGCGCGGCGCTCCGCGTGATTACCCGGACGACATGATGACGAACAAGCGCTCGATCAGCCGGATTCCGTATGCAATCGGCCACGCGGCCAAGGCGCCGGCCGCGTTCGTGCATGCAACGATCGGCGACACCGCCGGGCTGCTCGCGCGCGATGGCGCGTTGAGCGCGGGCCAGGGGCTGATCTCGACAGTCATCGCGCTGACCCTCGCGGTACTCAGCCTGCTCGCGGTGATCGCGTTTCACTTCCCGCAGTACCTGACCACGCCGGAGCTGCGCCACCAGTATTCGGTGGACGTGCTGCGCCAGGCGCTGTTCGTCGCGCTGCTGGTCGCGGGCGGTCTGTGCGTTGGCGAATCTCGTGCGCGGCGCGTGGCGCAAGCCGAACCTTGTCGCATTCGCGGTCGGTGATCGCGGCGGTCGCGCTCGGCGGCTCGCGCGTGCCGGTCGGCGACTTCCCGGATCACACGCCGTACATCGGCCTCGACTGGTTCATCCTCGATCTGCTCGGCTCGACCGCTGATCTTCGTGGTCATCGAGAAACTGTTTCCGCTGTACCGGAACCAGTCGGTGTTCCGCCGCGAATGGCAGACCGATCTCAAGCATTTCGCGGTCAATCATTTCCTGGTCGGGCTGATCCTGCTGACCGTGAACTTCGCGATCCATCACGCGTTCGGCTGGCTGGTCAATCACGATTTCCAGCTTGCCGTGCAGCGCATCTGGTTCGTGCCGCAACTGCTGCTGTGTATCCTCGTCGCGGATCTTTCGCAGTACTGGACGCATCGCGCGTACCACGAGATTCCGTTCCTGTGGAAATTCCACGCGGTGCACCACAGCGCGAAGACGATGGACTGGCTGGCCGGTTCGCGCCAGCACGTGTTCGAGATCATCGCGACGCGCGTGCTGGTGCTGGCGCCGCTGTTCGTGCTCGGTTTCAGCGAAGGCGTGATCAACGCGTACATCATCATCGTCGGCTTCCAGGCGGTGTTCAACCACGCCAACGTGCACCTGCCGTGGGGGCCGCTCAAGTACCTGATCGTGACGCCGGACTTCCATCACTGGCACCACGCGTCCGGACGACGAGGCGATCGACCGCAACTACGCGGCGCACTACGCATTCCTCGATTATCTGTTCGGCACCGCGGTCAAGGTGCCGGCGCACAAGCCGTTGCCGGCGAAGTACGGCGTGGTCGGCGACTACATGCCGGATGGCTGGCGCGCACAGCAGGTGTTCCCGTTCCGCGCCAAGCCGCTGCCTTGACCGCCGGGGTGGTTGATGGCCCGGCTGCTACAATTCCGCTCTTGTCCGCAGCCTCCTGACCGGTAGCCACCATGTCCGTTCCCGCCTCCGCGCTCGCGCCGTCGATCGATACCCCGCTCTTCGACGACACGTACACGCTCGAGCACAAATACACGCGCGCCGAAGGCCGCATCTATCTGTCCGGCGTGCAGGCGCTGGTGCGCCTGCCGCTGATGCAGCAGATGCGCGACCGCGCGGCCGGGCATCAACACCGCCGGTTTCATCTCCGGCTACCGCGGTTCGCCGCTCGGCGGCTTCGACCTGGAACTGTGGAAGGCGAAGAAGCACCTCAAGGCGTCCAGCATCGAGTTCCAGCCGGGCCTCAACGAGGACCTCGGCGCGACGATGGTGTGGGGCACGCAGCAGGCGAACCTGTTCCCCGGCGCGAAGTACGACGGCGTGTTCGCGATGTGGTACGGCAAGGGCCCCGGCGTCGATCGCTGCGGCGACGTGTTCAAGCACGGCAACGCGGCCGGCACCGTCGAAGTTCGGCGGCGTGCTCGCGCTCGCGGCCGACGACCATGCGTGCCGCTCGTCGACGTTGCCGCACGGCTCGGAACTCGAATTCGTCTCGGCGATGATGCCGATGCTGAATCCGGCCGGCGTGCAGGACATTCTCGACATGGGCCTGCTCGGCTGGGCGATGTCGCGCTTCACCGGACGCTGGGTCGGCTTCAAGACGATCGCGGAAACGGTCGAATCGTCGGCCTCGGTCAACGTCAATCCGCACCAGCTCGACATCGTGCTGCCGGAAGATTTCGCGCTGCCGGACGGGCGGCCTCAACATCCGCTGGCCGGATCCGCCGCTGAACCAGGAAATGCGCCTGCACCAGTACGCGGTGCAGGCCGCGACCGCGTTCGCGCGCGCGAACAAGCATCGACAAGCGTCGTCATCGATTCGCCGAACGCGCGGCTCGGCATCGTCACCACCGGCAAGAGCTATCTCGACGTGCTGCAGGCGCTCGAATACCTCGGCATCGAGCGCAGCGCGACGCGCGCGACATCGGCATCCGCGTCTACAAGGTCGGCATGACCTGGCCGCTGGAACCGGTCGGCATCCGCGAGTTCGCGCGCGGCCTCGAAGACATCGTCGTCGTCGAGGAAAAGCGCTCCTTCATCGAATCGCAGATGAAGGAATACATGTACAACTGGCCGGAGACGCGCCGCCCGCACGTGGTCGGCAAGTACGACGAGGCCGGCGACTGGATCCTGCCGTCGACGAACGAACTGACGCCGGCGACGATCGCGCGCGTCATCGCCAAGCGCCTGTCGCGCTTCTTCACGCAGCGACGCGATCACGCGCGCGCGTCGCGTGGATCGAAGCCAAGGAACACGAGCTGACCCTGCCGCGCGCGAACTTCCCGCGCGTGCCGCACTACTGCTCGGGCTGCCCGCACAACACCTCGACCGCGGTGCCGGAAGGCTCGCGCGCGCTCGGCGGCATCGGCTGCCACTACATGGTCACCTGGATGGACCGGCGCACCGACACGTTCACGCAGATGGGCGGCGAAGGCGCGACCTGGTGCGGCCAGGCGCCGTTCACCGAAACGCAAGCACGTGTTCCAGAACCTCGGCGACGGCACCTATTTCCATTCCGGCTCGCTGGCGATCCGCCAGGCGATCGCGGCCAAGGTCAACATCACCTACAAGATCCTCTACAACGACGCGGTCGCGATGACCGGCGGCCAGCCGGTCGACGGCACGCTGACCGTGCCCGACATCGCGCACCAGATGCGCAGCGAGGGCGTGCAGACGATCATCGTGATGTCGCGACGACATCGAGAAGTGGAACAAGCCGGAGATCTTCCCGGCCGGCGTCGAGTTCATCCATCGCGACGAACTCGACGCGGTGCAGAAGCGCATGCGCGAGATCGCCGGCACTCAGCGTGCTGATCTACGACCAGACCTGCGCGACCGAGAAGCGCCGCCGCCGCAAGCGCGGCAAGATGGTCGATCCGAACAAGCGCGTGTTCATCAACTCGCTGGTCTGCGAAGGCTGCGGCGACTGCGGCGAGAAATCGTTCTGCGTCTCGGTGCTGCCGAAGGAAACCGAATACGGCCGCAAGCGCGAGATCGACCAGACGCAACTGCAACAAGGACTATTCCTGCGTGAAGGGCTTCTGCCCGAGCTTCGTCACGGTCACGGCGGCGGGCTGAAGAAGAACAACGGCCGAGGCCGGCGGTCGATTTCACCGCGCTGCCTGCGCCGGTGATTCGCGACCGATCTCGCGCAGCCGTGGAACATCCTGGTCACCGGCATCGGCGGCACCGGCGTGGTCACGATCGGCGCGCTGATCGGCATGGCCGCGCACCTGGAAGGCAAGGGCGCGCACCGTGCTCGACCAGACCGGCCTCGCGCAGAAGGGCGGCGCGGTGACCTGCCACCTGCGCATCGCGAAGTCGCCGGACGACATCCACGCCGTGCGCATCGCCGCCGGCGAAGCCGACCTCGTGCTCGGCTGCGACATGGTCGTGGTCAACGACTACTGGGCGCTGTCGAAGATCCGCGCCGACCGCTCGCACGTCGTGCTGAACACGCTACGAGGCGATGCCGGGCACGTTCACGATGCAAGCCGGACCTGCAGTTCCCGGCGAGCGGCATCGTCGCCGCGGTGCAGACCGCGCTCGACGGCGAGAAGCCCGAAGCTGGTCGATGCGACGGAACTGGCGACTGCGCTGCTCGGCGACTCGATCGCGAGCAACCTGTTCATGCTCGGCTACGCGTGGCAGAAGGGCTGGGTGCCGGTCTCGCTGGATGCGCTGATGCGCGCGGTCGAACTCAACGCGCGCCGCGGTCGAGATGAACAAGACCGCGTTCAACTGGGGCCGCATGGCCGCGCACGACCTCGTCACGGTGCGCGAGGCGGCCGGCCTGCCGAATCCGCACCTGCTTCCGGCGCGATCCCGCTCGCGCTGCCGACGCGGCGTGCGGTTGCGAATCAGGCGGCGACCGCGATGCCGCGGCACTCGACGACCTCAGTCTCAGCGCGACGCTCGACGAACAGATCGCGCGTCGCGTCGCGTTCCTGACCGACTACCAGAACGCCGCGTACGCGCAGCAGTACCAGGCGCTGGTCGACAAGGTGCGCGCCGCCGAGCAAGCGAAGACGCCGGGCTTCACGACGCTGACCGAAGCCGTCGCCCGCTACGCATTCAAGCTGATGGCCTACAAGGACGAATACGAAGTCGCGCGCCTGTACACGAGCGGCGATTTCGAACAGCGCATCCGCGAAACCTTCGACGGCGACTTCAAGCTGCACTTCAACCTCGCGCCGCCGCTGTTCGCGAAGAAGGATGCCGACGGCCACCTGAGCAAGGCCGAGTACGGCCCGTGGGTGTTCACGGCGTTCCAGGCTGCTCGCGAAGCTGCGCGGCCTGCGCGGCAGCGCGCTCGATGTGTTCGGCTACACCGCCGAGCGCAAGATGGAGCGTCAGCTGATCGCCGACTACCGCAGCGACGATCGACGAACTGCTGGCGGGCTTGAACGGCGGCAACCACGCGCTCGCGGTCGAGATCGCGTCGCGTGCCGGAACAGATCCGCGGCTACGGCCACGTCAAGGAACGCCACCTTGCCGAGGCGATGAAGCATCAGGACGGCCTGCTTGTCGCCTGGCGCAATCCGTCAGCGGTTCAGGCCGCGGCCTGACGCGAAGTTGAAATGTGGGGTATAGGATGGATCTATTCAATATCCATGCGCAAGTCCTTTGGACAACTTGCATAACATTAGGTATTTGCTGAGATTATCTCAATAGATGCGCTTGATTATCTATTCATAAATCTATTCAATCGCTCTTATGAGCGAGCCTCGCACCGAACGACTGGAAGCCCTGTTGCGCACGCGTGGTGCGCAACAGGCGTCCGCGATCGCCGCGGAACTCGGCATCAGCCAGCCCACGCTGTCGCGGCTGCTGGCGGCAATGGAACCGCGTATCGTGCGCATCGGCCGTGCTCGTGCGACGCGTTACGCGCTCGCGCATGAGGTCGCCCGCGCCGGCAGCCGCTGGCCGCTGTATCGCATCGACGCCGCCGGCAGGCCCGAAACGCTCGGCGAACTGCGCGCGTTGCATGGCGACCGCTTCCATTTCGAGTCCGTGCGCGCATTGCCGGCGTTCCTGCACGGCGATTTTGCGTCCGGCGAGTTCGCCGGTCTGCCGTGGTTTCAGGGCGACCAGCGACCGCAGGGTTTCCTTGGCCGTGCATTCGCGCGTCGCGTCGCGCCCGACATCGACGCGCCCGAGGATCCGCTGCGCTGGCGGAGCGACGACATCGTGCTGGGCCTGCTGCGTTACGGCGATGACCGGCCCGGCGATCTCGTGTTCGGCGAGGCCGCGTTGCAGCGCGCGCTGCGCGAGATCCTAGCGCCGCCTGATACGGTCGCCGCCGATGAACGCGGCGCACGCTACCCGCAACTGGCCGACGCCGTATTGCGCGGCGAAGACATCGGCTCATCCGCCGCCGGCGAGCAGCCGAAATTCGCGATCACGCTGCGCGGCGAGGACGGCTACGCGCCGGTCATCGTCAAGTTCAGCGATCGCATCAGCTCGCCGAATGGACGGCGCTGGGCCGATCTGCTGATCTGTGAACATCACGCTTGTGAGGTGCTGCTCGATCACGGCCTCGCGGCTGCACGCAGCGAGGTGATCGAAGCGGATGCGCGCGTGTTCCTGCAATCGACGCGCTTCGACCGCACGCCAACGCTCGGTCGCCGTGGTCTGGTTTCGCTTGCCGCGCTGGATGCCGGGTTCTACGGTCACGGTCGTCTCGAATGGTGGCGCTTCGCGCCGCAGTTGCAGCGCGATGGCTGGCTGGATACGGGCGAAGCGCGTCGCTTGCGTTTGCTCGGCTGGTACGGCGCGCTGATCGCGAACAGCGACATGCATCTGGGCAACGTCGCGTTGCAACTTGCCGACGACCGGCCGCTGCCGCTCGCGCCGATTTACGACATGCTGCCGATGCGCTTTCGCCCCGCGACCAGCGGCGAGATCGTCGAGCGTCGCTACGAGATCACGCTGCCGGCGCCCGAACAGCACGATGACTGGCACGCCGCCGCGCTGATGGCCCAGGATTTCTGGCGCCGCGTTGCCGGCGAGGCGCGCATATCCGCACCGTTCCGCAGCATCGCCGACGACGCCGGCGCGGCGCTGCAACGCGCGCTGATGCATCTGTCCCGTTGAGCCGCGCATCGTCCTTTGCTCGGTAGGAGCGCCGGCAGGCGCGATGCCCTTCGACCGAAAGCATCGCACCTGCCGGCGCTCCCACCAAAGAGCCATGCGGTATCCATCTCGGCACGCCGGCTGCATGATGCTGGACGCACAGCCCATCCGGCATGCAACATGGCAGGTTGCCTACCGGCGCTATCGATCATTTCGTGGACGAAACCACTTTCCGCCAGTTGCTGAGCCGCCACGTCGGTGCGTTGCTCGATCCGCGCACCTTGCAGAAGGGTGCGGACTATCTCAATCACGGTCGCGTGCTGCGCCTGCATTACGAAGCGGGTGATGGCGAAGGCGCGTTGATCGGCATGGTCAAGGGCAGCGCGAACGATCCGTACGCGGCGGGCGTGCGCATTCGCCAGGACGGCGCGCGAGTCAAGCTCGACAGCTATTGCACGTGTCCGATGGAGTCCGCGTGCAAGCATGTCGCCGCGACCGTGTTGCGCGTGCTGCGCACGGATCTCCAGCGCGCGGCGAGTGCGGCAACACCCGCCGCACCACAACTCGGTGCATGGAAATACTGGCTCGATGCATTGCGATCGCCGCCTGCGCGTGGCGCCGCGCTCGCGCAGACGGCGCCAGCCGATGGCACGGTGTGCGGAATCCTCCTGTGCGCCAGCGAGAAAGCGTTGGTACCGCTGGTGGAGGCACAAGCGGTACGCCTGAAGCCGGGCAAGCGCGGCGGTTTCATCGCGCCGCGCTCGCTGCAGCCGTCGGAGTTCGATCCGGCGCCGTGGACCCATCTCAGCACCGACGAGTTCCGCCTGGTCGCCGCGCTGCGCATGCGCGCTCCGGCCGATACCTATCCCGGCGAATGGTTCGAATTGCAGAACGCGGCCGACGAGACGCTGCTTGAAACCCTGCTCGGCGCGCTGCCGTGTTTCTTCGAAAAACCTTCCGCCGGACAACTGAAGCTCGGTCCGCGACGCGCGCTGCGCATCGGCTGGGATGCGCGCGACGACGGCACCCAGAAACTTGTGCTGAGTGTCGACGCGGCCTCGTCGAAGACCCGGTTGTTGCGCATCGGCGGACTCTGGTACTGCGATCCGGCCACGCGCGAGATCGGGCGCGTCGATGGCGAGGTGCGTCTCGCCGAAGCGGTCCTGCGCGCGCCGTCGCTGCTGCCGGAACAAGTGCCGTTGCTGATGGAGCGGTGGCAGGACGCGCCGCTGCTGGCGACGCTGCCGAAACCGGAGGCGACCGGCGTGATCGAACGCCGCGAGGTCAAGCCGCAACCCGTGCTGACCTTGCGCACGGTCGCGACGCACGGCGCGGGCGCGACGCGCCAGCAAACCGGTTGCGTGCGCCTCGCATTCGACTACGCCGGCGTGCGTCTGCCGGCGATGCCAGCGCCGCCGAAGGAACGTCGCCGCCAAGGCGGTCGCGTGATCGAGGTCGTACGCGATCGCGCCAACGAAATCGCCGCGCTCGAACGCCTTGAAGAGGTCGGTCTGGTGCCCGCGGAATTGTTCGGACGCCTGCCAGGCACCGCGCGCGATGCGTTCGACGACAACGATTTCGTACTCGAACACGGACGCGGCGCGCTGGCCGGTGTCGACCAGTTGTTTGCGCTGACGCCACGCTTGCGCGATCTGGGTTTCCGTCTCGAATCGGCCGATGGCTTTCCATTCGATCTGCTCGACGAACCTGACGCCGATGCGTGGATTGCCGAGATCGAAGAGGAGTCGGGCAATCCGTGGTTCGACCTTCGTCTCGGCATCGACATCGGCGGCACCCGCATCGACCTGCTGCCGGTGCTGCATCGGCTGTTGTCCGATCCCGCGTTTCCGTTGTCGCCGCGCAAGGGCGAGGCCGACGATGCCGTCTGGCTGGTGCCGATCGACGCGCGCCGCCGCGTGCCGCTGCCGCTGGCGAAACTGCGCGAGCTGATCGCGCCGCTGCTCGAATGGCTGCAAGGTCCGTTCAAGGAACACGATGGCGCACTGCGCCTGCGCCGTGCGCAAGCGGACGTGCTCGACCAGCTCGCCAAGGGCATGCAGCGACCATGGCTCGGCGGCGAACGCCTGCGCGCCGAACTCGAACGCCAGCGTGCGCCGCGCGAACCCGCAGTGGAACCCGAAGGTTTCCGCGCGACGTTGCGTGGCTACCAGCGCGAGGGTCTGGGCTGGCTCGGCTTTCTCGCCGACGCCGGTCTCGGCGGCATCCTTGCCGACGACATGGGGCTCGGCAAGACCGTGCAGGTGCTCGCGCATCTGCTGGCGGAAAAACAGCGCGGTCGGCTCGACAAACCGGCGCTGGTGATCGCACCGACCAGCCTGGTCGGCAACTGGCGCGATGAAGCCGCACGCTTCGCACCGGATCTGTCGGTGCTGGTCGTGCACGGTCCGCAGCGTGCCGGCGTGCACGCGGACATCCCGCGCCACGACATCGTCATCACGACTTATCCGCTGCTGCTGCGCGATCGCGATGCGCTGATCGCACACGAGTATTCCGTGCTCGTCCTCGACGAGGCGCAGGCGATCAAGAACGCGAAGAGCCAGGCCGCGAACGTCGTGCGCGAACTCGTCGCGCGCCAGCGCATCGCGATGACCGGAACGCCGCTGGAAAACCATCTCGGCGAGCTGTGGGCCGAGTTCGATGCGGTCGAACCGGGTCTACTCGGCGACGAAAAGCGCTTCGCCAAGTTCTTCCGCACGCCGATCGAGAAACACGGCGACGTAGAGAAACGCGAACGCCTGATCCGGCGCATCTCGCCGCTGCTGCTGCGCCGGCGCAAGGAAGACGTGCTGGCCGAACTGCCGCCGAAAACCGAGATCGTGCGCCGCATCGAGCTCGAAGGCGCGCAGCGCGAGCTCTATGAAACGCTGCGCCTGACCCAGCACGAACGCGTGCTCGAAGAGGTGCGCAAGCGCGGCCTCGCGCAGAGCGGCATCATCGTGCTCGATGCGCTGTTGAAGCTGCGCCAGGCCTGCTGCGACCCGCGCCTGGTCAAGCTCGAAGGCGCCAGGCGCGTGCAGGAATCGGCCAAGCTCGACTATCTGCTCGACCTTTTGGCCAGCCTCGTCGACGAAGGCCGCCGCGTGCTCGTGTTCAGCCAGTTCGCCGAGATGCTCGCGCTGATCGCGACGGCACTCCACGCGCGCAAGCTCGACTATCAGATGCTGACCGGCGACACGCCCGGCACCGCGCGCACGGCACTGGTCAAGCGCTTCCAGGACGGCGACGTGCCGCTGTTCCTGATCAGCCTGAAAGCCGGTGGCGTCGGCCTCAACCTGACCGCCGCCGATACCGTGATCCACTACGACCCGTGGTGGAATCCCGCGGTCGAGGCGCAGGCCACCGATCGCGCGCACCGCATCGGCCAGGACAAGCCGGTATTCGTCTACAAGTTGATATGTGCAGGAACGGTCGAGGAAAAGATCCAGGCTCTGCAGCAACGCAAGGCCGACCTCGCGCGCGCGGTGCTCGACGGCGGTGCCGCGCAAAGCGCGAAGTTCGAAGAGGCGGATCTGACGGAGCTGTTTGCGCCGTTGTGAGTCGCGGATGCCGTGCAGTTGGACACATCAAGGAATCGATGGCTCACGATCCTGAGATGGCTTCGATGGCACGATTCGTGAAGTGACGCTTGCGACCGCTTGTTCCGAGGAGGAATATCCGAGCGGTGTTTTCGCGAGGACGACTTGGAGCATGTCTCCTGCGTGCGCGTCTTCCGCAGCAGTCAATGCAACAAACCATCGCTGGGCGATGGAGGTCACATGACCGCCAAGAGGTTACGGGTCGCGCTTTCCCTGTTGCTGCTGCCGAGCATGGCCGCGGCTGACAACCTGGTCCAGAACGGCGACTTCGACGCCGATCAGAGCCACTGGATGGTGGTGCCGGGTGAGAACGGCGGCACCGCCGTATGGGACGGTTCGCTCGGTTCGCCGAACCCGGGTTCGCTGCGCATGACCGCGGGCGCGGGTCTCATCGAACAATTCGCCCAATGCGTGCCGTTGCCCAGCACGCTGGCTGCGTCGTACAGCTTTTCCGCCAATGCCTACGTGTTCGCCGACAGCACCAACACCACCGGCAACGGATACGCGCTGCAAACCAAGGCGTATATCGGCGCCACCTGCAGCGATGCCGTGTTCTATCGGGGTAACACGATCGTTCTGCCCGTGCCCACGACAACATGGACCGCGCTTTCGAACAACTTCAATCAACTGCCCAGCGGCTACCAAAGCATGCTGGTGGCGATCCAGGTGGCGGGCAACCTGTACTACGCCGACTACGCGTTCGATCATGTCGTGCTGACCCAGGTCACCGACCGGATTTTCGGGACGGACTTCGAAATCAACGAAGGTCCTCGGTGAGTCTGCGTTACGGGCCGAGGGTGCGGCATCAACTCCACGGACGCCTGCTCGACGGGGACGGTGGGTCGTCCCGTTTCAGGTGACGGCCAGATCGATGTACTGGAACCGTGCATCACGCAGTACGGATTCGCCGCGCTTCAAGGCCAGCGGTTCGTGCCACAGCGGCCCGGCGTAGACACAGGTATGAAACTCGCCGTTCTCGCCGCAGGGATCGCAGGACGCTGGCAGGCCGGAGAGTAGCTGTGCATCGAACTCGCGTCCGCAGAACGCGGCGTCGAGTTGCTGCGTGTCGACACAGCAGACGATTGCGCGGTGGCCGTCGGCGATGAAGCGGCAAGCGAGGCGGCTTGTGTCTTCGCCCCATAGCGGAAAATAGCCATGCCAGCCGAGGCGTGCGAGTTGTTGCTCACGGTACGCGCGGATGTCGGCGAGATAAAGGTCGCCGAACGCGATCGTGTCGAGATCGGGCGTTCGCGCGCGCGCTTCGGCCAGCGCGGTCGCGAATGCGGCTTCGTAGATTTCGTTCGAAGCCTGCGGCGGAATCCGCGCTTCGATCAGCGGCAACCCCAGACGTTCGGCCTGCGCATGCAGGATATCGCGACGCACGCCGTGGATGCTGATGCGGTCGTACTCGGTAGTCACCGTGGTCAGCAGGCCTTCGACGCGCCAGCGCGGATCGCCGAGCAGGCGCTGCAGCGCAAGCGCGGAATCCTTGCCGCCGCTCCACGCCATCAGCAGCGGCGTGGTCACGCTGCGCTCCGCTGCCACAGGCGCAGGCGGTTGTTGGCCGGCATCGCGATGTCTTCGTGCAATGCGAATCCGGCTGCTCGGGCTAGCGCGTCGACCGCGGCGTCATCGCGGATGCCCATGTGCGATGCGCGCATCTTCAGCGACTCATCGAACGCGGCATTGCTGGCGCTGGTGAAGTGGCCGGCGTGATTGAACGGGCCGTAGATCGCGAGTTTCGCATCGCCCGTCGTCACCGCGGGCAGCGCGGCGAAGAAGGCCTCGACCTCGGGCCAGCCCATGATGTGCAGCGTGTTCGCGCTGAACACCGCATCGAACGGACCGGGCGGCCACGGGCCGGATGCGACGTCGAGCGTCAGCGGTGCGGGCGTGTTCGGCAACGCCGCGTGATCGAGCCACGCGCGGATGCCTGGCAGGTGCTCGGCGCGATCCGAGGCCTGCCAGATCAGGTGCGGCAGCGCCGCGGCGAAGTGCGCGGCGTGCTGGCCGGTGCCGCTGCCGACTTCGAGTACCCGCGTGCGGTCGGCGAAGAAGCTGCGCAACACCGCGAGGATGGGATCGCGATTGCGTTCGCAGGCGGCTGAAAAGGGTTTTTCGATCATCGGTGCAGTGTGCCGCACGCACGCGACCGGTGCGACTACGCAGGCCGGACGACCGCGTGTCGGCCGGCACCGTGCGAGTGCCGGCCATGCGGAGCGCGTCCGGCCTGCGCAGGAACTGGGGGACATCAGGTCTCTGCGCAGGAGGCTGTTGTGCGATCCTAACGCGACCCTCCGTGATGGACGCGCATGCTCAACCGCCTCTGGCTCGGCTTCTTCCTGACCGCCGCGATCGCGGCGCTCGCGCAATGGCTGGTCGGCGGCAATGCAGGCGTGTTCGCGGCGATGGTCGCGAGCCTGTTCGACATGGCCAAGCTGTCGGTCGACGTGATGATCCTGCTGTTCGGCACGCTGACGTTGTGGCTCGGTTTCCTGCGCATTGCCGAACAGGCCGGTTTGATCGACCTGCTCGCGCGCGTACTCGGACCGCTGTTCGCGCGGCTGATGCCGGGCGTGCCGCGCGGGCATCCGGCGATCGGTCTGATCACGTTGAACTTCGCCGCCAACATGCTCGGGATGGACAACGCGGCAACGCCGATCGGGCTGCGCGCGATGCGCGAGTTGCAGACGCTGAACACCGACCCGACCATGGCAAGCGATGCGCAGATCCTGTTCGTCGTGCTGCATTCCTCGTCGCTGGTGCTGCTGCCGGTGACAATTTTCATGTATCGCGCGCAGCAGGGCGCGCACGATCCGACGCTGGTTTTCCTGCCTATCCTGCTTGCGACGTGCGCGTCGGCCGCAACCGGCCTGCTCAGCGTCGCGTTCATGCAGAAACTGCACTTGCTCAATCGCGTTGTCCTGGCCTGGCTCGGCGGGTTCGCGGTTCTGCTCGCCATGTTCATCACGCTGCTCGCATCGATGACGCCCACCGTGTTGGCGGCGTTCTCTTCCCTGCTCGGAAATCTCGCGTTGTTCGCGATCATCCTGTTGTTCCTGATCGCCGGCGCAATCAGGAAGGTGCGGCTCTACGAAAGCTTCGTCGAAGGTGCGAAGCAAGGTTTCGACGTAGCCAAGGAGCTGTTGCCGTATCTAGTTGCGATGCTCTGCGCGATCGGCGTGCTGCGCGCGTCGGGCGCGCTCGATCTCGCGCTTGGCGGCATCCGCTGGTTGGTCCAGGAGGTGGGGTTGGACACGCGTTTCGTCGACGCGCTGCCGACCGCACTGGTCAAACCGTTCTCCGGCAGTGCGGCGCGCGCGATGCTGATCGAGACCATGAAATCGCAGGGCGTCGACAGCTTTCCGGCGCTGCTCGCGGCGACCATGCAGGGCAGCACCGAGACCACGTTCTACGTGCTCGCGGTGTACTTCGGCGCGGTCGGCATCCAGCGCGCGCGGCACACGGTCGGCTGCGCGTTGCTCGCCGATCTGGCCGGCATGCTTGCGTCGATTGCGGTGTGCTACTGGTTCTTCGGCTGAAGCCGCCCCTGAGACACGACGCGCCAGATTCCTACGCCACCGCGCGCCATTTCCCGATCGAGACGAACGCCCCCGCGCACTAACCTGATCGCATCGTTACCGGATCGGGCCAGGCGGATGCGTCGTCTCATGCTGTTGTTGCTGTGTATCGCCTCGGTGCGTGCGTTTGCGGGCGAGTGCCCCGTGTGGGCGCCGGAGCGCGCAGGTCAGGAACTGCGCGCGCTCGACCAGCAGCTGCGCGCGTGGGATGCGGCGTATCACCGTGACGGCTATTCGCCGATCGACGACACCTTGTACGACCAGTCGCGGGCGCGCTATGCGCAGTGGCGCGCGTGCTTTCCCGCGCAGGCGCCGGCTGCGGCCGACCCGTTGCAAGGCACGCGTGGCACGATCGTGTCGCCGGTAGTGCAGACCGGTCTCGCCAAGGTCGCGGACGCGGACGCGCTCGCGGCGTGGATGCACGCGCGGGGCGATGCGGATTTGTGGGTGCAGCCCAAGGCCGACGGGGTCGCGGTCACGCTGCTGTATGAGAACGGCGCGCTGCGCCAGGCGATCAGTCGCGGCGATGGCGAGCGCGGCGAGGACTGGACCGTGAAGCTCGCTCAAGTCGCCGCGGTGCCGAAGCAGTTGCCGAATGCGCCGCCGCGCGTCGTGCTGCAGGGCGAGTTGGTCTGGCGCATCGCCGGTCACGTGCAGGCGACACACGGCAGCGTCGGCGCGCGCTCGAAGGTCGCCGGCGCGCTGGCGCGCGTGGAGCTCGATGCGGCGACCGCCGCGCAGATCGGCTTGTTCGTCTGGGATTGGCCGTCCGGGCCGGCCGACATGCCGGCGCGGCTCGCCGGTTTGCGCGCCTTCGGGTTTGCGGACGCCGCGGCGTTGACGGTCCCGGTCACCACCATCGACGAGATACGCAACCGGCGCGAGCAGTGGTACCACGCGCCGATGGCGTTCGCCGCGGACGGGATCGTGGTGCGCCAGGGCCATCGGCCTGCGGCGTCGACGTGGCGCGCGCACGCGCCGGCGTGGGCGATCGCGTGGAAGTATCCGCCGGCGCAGGCGCTCGCCGAAGTCGTCGCGGTCGAGTTCCGGGTCGGGCGCAGCGGACGCATCACGCCGGTGCTCGAACTCGAACCGGTTCGTCTCGACGATCGCACGGTGCGCCGGGTCAGCATCGGCTCGCTCGCGCGCTGGCGCATGCTCGACATCCGGCCCGGCGACCATGTCGCGCTCACCCTCGCCGGGCTCACGATTCCGCGCTTCGATTCGGTGGTCTGGCGCGCGCCGCAGCGGGTGCCGATCGAGGTGCCGGAATCCGATACGTACGACGTGTCAAGTTGCTGGCATCCAGAACCGGCTGCGAACGCCAATTCCTGGCCCGGCTCGAATGGCTCGGCGGCAAGCATGGCCTCGGTCTTGACGGGATCGGTGCGGGCACCTGGCGGCGCCTGATCGATGCCGGACTCGTCGATGGCGTCGCCGACTGGCTGGCGCTGACGCGCGCCGATCTGGCCGCGGTGCCGGGACTGGATGACGCGCGGACGGCTGCGTTGGCGGACAGTTTCGCGCAGGCGCGACAGCGGCCGTTCGAGGTGTGGTCGCGCGCGCTCGGCCTGCCGGCGCCCGGCACCGCGCGTACGTGGGCCGAGGTCGCGGCGCGCGCCGCCGCCGCGTGGCGTGCGGATGGTCTGAGCGCCGCACACGCGCAACGCTGGGTCGAGGTGTCGGGCGACGAGGAGATGCGTGCGATCGTCGAACAATTGCATCAAGCGGCGGTCGCCGGGTTCTGAGCGGCGCGTGCGGCGCTGTCAGGGCCCGAGCGCGAACGGGCAGAGGTGATTCCAGATCTCGCCGAGCTGGGCGAGCGTGTAGGTGTGGCCGCCGGCGAACAGCGTGTAGAACAGGGTCTGGCCGCTGATCCAACCGCCGTTCTGGAAGCGGGCCGGGTCGTTGCCGGCGCCATACGTGAGGTACAGCGGATCGCTGTTGCCGAGTTGGATGTCGACCGGGATCTTCGGCTGCGCGCCGCCGAGCAGCGCGGCGCAGGTCGGAGGATACGAACCGTTGTCAGTGCACCCATATTGTTCGAGTGATCCGGCGCTGACCCCGTAGGCCGCGAAGTAATCGGTGTTGCCGAGTGCGAGTCCGTGCGCGAAATGCGCTCCGGCCGAAAACCCCCACAGATAGATCCGGCTCTGCTCGACGTTGTAGGCGGCGAACGCATCTGCGAGCGTCGCATCGAGTTCGGCGCCGTCTGCCGGCGCCCCCCAGCCGCCCTGCGTCTGGTTGCCGACCACGGCCATGACGATGAAGCCTTGGCTGTCCGCCCAACCCGACCAGTCGCTGCGCACCTGTTGCGCGGCGGCTGGCGCCGTCGCAGCGGAACCCGTCGAACCGTGCAGCACCAGCAGGATCGGCCACGCGCGCGCCGGCGTATAGGTCGGCGGCAGATGCAGGTAGTAGCTGCGGATCCCCACGCCGGTCACGCTGACCGTGCGCGTGACGTTGCCGGGAAAACCGCCGCCGCTGCCGTTCGAGGGATCGTGCGGGACCGCTGGGCCGCTCTCGAATCCGTCGCTGAAGATCGCATCGGCGGATGCGCACATCGACGGCGGCAGGCGAACCGTGCTCGCGGCATCGGCCATCGCGGTCGCGGCCAGCAGGA
Source organism: uncultured Gammaproteobacteria bacterium (assembly GCA_963720445.1). GTDB lineage: Bacteria > Pseudomonadota > Gammaproteobacteria > Xanthomonadales > Rhodanobacteraceae > Dokdonella_A. The sequence continues at coordinate 1,588,370 of CAVRFO010000002.1, read as the reverse complement.
CGATGCCGATCGCGAAAATTGTAGAAAAACGCATCGAGCCATGATCCGTGGCATCGCGTTAGTCGCCCGTTACTGAATCGGCAAGAATGTGTCGCGACCGTTTTGCGGTGCGCCTTCACGTGTCTTCGTTTGCGGCAGCGCAGGGTGGATGGCCCTGCGAGCTTCGGACTAAGATCGAGTCGCGCGTGCGGCGTGTGCCGCAGCGATGTCGACACCACGCTGCGCGCAGTCGTGCGCGTGGCCCACGCCAGCAAAGTCACGGCATGGGTCCGAACCGAGGGAATCGTGATGAAGCAGCCGCGCCCCAATCCGGCCTCGCGCCCGGTCAGCCGATTGCCGGCGTTGCAGCTGGCCGCCGTGCAGCGCGCGATCGAGGACAACAAGATGCGCCCCGGCGCGCTGCTGCCGATCCTGCATGCGGTGCAGGACGCGCTCGGCCACATACCGCCGGATGCGCTGCCGACGATCGCCTACGAGTTGAACCTCACCCGCGCCGACGTGCACGGCGTGGTCAGTTTCTATCACTATTTCCGCAGCACGCCGCCGGGTCGCCACGTCGTCCAGGTTTGTCGCGCCGAGGCCTGTCAGGCGCGCGGCGCGCGTGCGCTGGAAGCGCATGCGAAGCAATCCCTCGGCATCGATTTCGGTGGGACCACGGCCGACGGCGCGGTCACGCTGGCGGCGGTGTACTGCCTCGGCAACTGCGCGTGCGGTCCGTCGGTGCTGGTCGATGCGGACGACCTGCACGCCAACGTGACGGCGGAGCGCTTCGATGCGCTGGTGCGCCGGGCGCGGGAGGCGACGGCATGAGCGAGACCTTGAGAATCTACATCTCGCGCGATGCGACCTCGCTGGCGCTGGGCGCCGAGGCCACGGCGCGCGCGATTGCCGCGCAGGCGCAGCAGCGCGGCGTCACGATCGAGCTGGTGCGCACCGGCTCGCGCGGCATGTTCTGGCTGGAGCCGCTGGTCGAAGTGGCCGGGATTGGGGATTCGGGATTGGGGATTCGGACCGCTTACGGGCCGGTCAAGGTCGACGACGTGGCGGACCTGTTCGATGCGAATTTCCTGCACGGCGGTGCGCATGCGCTGCGCATCGGCGTCGTCGAAGAATTGCCGTTCTTCAAGAACCAGCAGCGGCTGACGTTCGCGCGCGTCGGTATCACCGACCCGCTCAGCGTCGCCGACTACGTCGCGCACGGCGGTTTCCGCGGTCTCGAAAAAGCGCTCGCGATGACGCCGGCTGAGATCGTCAAGGAGGTCACCGAGTCCGGCCTGCGCGGCCGCGGCGGCGCCGCCTTCCCGACCGGCATCAAGTGGAAGACCGTTCTGGACGCATCGAACGGCGCGGCCACCGGCTCTTCCGAATCCCCCATCCCCAATCCCCCATCCCGCCTTCCAAATACATCGTCTGCAACGCCGACGAAGGCGACTCCGGCACCTTTTCCGACCGCATGCTGATGGAGGGCGATCCGCTGTGCCTGATCGAGGGCATGACCGTCGCCGGCATCGCAGTCGGCGCGACGCAGGGTTACATCTACTTGCGCTGCGAATACCCGCACGCGCAGCGCGCGCTCGACGCGGCGATCGCGAATGCGTACGCGGCGGGTTGGCTCGGCGCCGACGTGCACGGCAGCGGCCAGCGCTTCGATCTCGAAGTGCGCCTCGGTGCCGGCGCCTACATCTGCGGCGAGGAAACCTCCCTGCTCGACAGCCTCGAAGGCAAGCGCGGCCAGGTACGTTTCAAGCCGCCGCTGCCGGCGATCAAGGGTCTGTTCGGCCAGCCGACCGTGATCAACAACGTGATCTCGTTCGCCTCGGTGCCGATCATCCTGGACCAGGGCGCCGCGTTCTATCGCGACCACGGCGTCGGCCGCTCGCGCGGCAGCCTGCCGATCCAGCTCGCCGGCAACCTCAAACACACCGGTCTGGTCGAACGCGCGTTCGGCGTGACCTTGCGCGAACTCCTGTACGACTACGGTGGCGGTTCGCTGTCGGGTCGGCCGATCCGCGCGGTGCAGGTCGGCGGTCCGCTCGGCGCCTACCTGCCCGAAGCGCAGTTCGACACGCCGCTCGACTACGAGGCGTTCGCCGCGATCGGCGCGATGGTCGGCCACGGCGGCATCATCGCGTTCGACGACACGGTCGACATGCTGGAGCAGGCGCGCTACGCGATGGAATTCTGCGCGATCGAATCCTGCGGCAAGTGCACGCCGTGCCGGATCGGCTCGACGCGCGGCGTCGAGGTGCTTGACCGCATTCGGCACGGCATCGAGCGCGAGAAGAATTTCGCGTTGCTGGAGGATTTGTGCCAGACCCTGCGCTTCGGTTCGCTGTGCGCGCTGGGCGGCCTGACCCCGGATCCGGTGCGCAGTGCGCTGGAATATTTTCCGGAAGATTTTGCGGTGCGGGCGTGAAAATGATTGCGCCGCGCTGCTGTTCCCTTCTCCCTTTGGGATCGAAGCCGCCTCAAGCGGCTGAGGGTGCCCGTAGGGCGGATGAGGGTCCGGGACGCGCCTGCTGTTTCACGCTCGCGCCGAACCCTCACCCCAACCCCCTCTCCCGGTGGGAGAGGGGCTTGTCAGCGCGCTGGAGGCTGAAATGCGTTCGATAGCTGAAACCGATCTCGGCACACCGAGGTCGACTGCGACGGAACAGGTCGCCCTGACCATCGACGGTCACGCCGTCACCGTGCCGGCCGGCACCTCGGTGCTGCGCGCGGCGGCGGAAATCGGCATCCATATTCCGAAACTGTGTGCGACGGAACTGCTCGATGCATTCGGCTCGTGCCGGCTGTGCCTGGTGCAGATCGAGGGCATGAAGGGTTATCCGGCCTCGTGCACGACGCCGGTTGCGGCCGGCATGCAGGTGAGCACGCAGGGCGAGAAGCTCGGCGAACTGCGCCGCGGCGTGATGGAGTTGTATCTGTCCGATCACCCGCTCACCGCGCTGGCCTCGCCGCCCGGCGGCCACACCGACATCGAGGACATGGCACGCGAGATCGGCGTCACGGACGTGCGCTACGGCTTCGATACCGCGAACCACGTGCAGGCGAAGAAGATGGATGGCTCGGCCAACCCGTTCTATTCCGGTGTCGACGAATCCAATCCGTACTTCAACTTCGATCCGGCGCAATGCATCGTCTGCTCGCGCTGCGTGCGCGCCTGCGACGAGCAGCAGGGCACCTTTGCGTTGACCATCCAGGGCCGCGGTTTCGCCTCGAAGATGGTGGCGAGCCAGGACGATGCGTTCTTCGAATCCGAGTGCGTGTCCTGCGGTGCCTGCGTGCAGGCCTGTCCGACCGGGGCGCTGATGGAGAAATCGCTGATCGCGCAGGGTCCGCCGACGCGCAGCGTGGTCACGACGTGTGCGTATTGCGGCGTCGGCTGCTCGTTCCGCGCCGAGATGAAGGGCGAGGAACTGATACGCATGCTGCCGAACAAGGAAGGCCACGCGAACCACGGCCATTCCTGCGTCAAGGGGCGTTTCGCGGTCGGCTATGCGACCCATCCGGACCGCATCACCACGCCGATGATCCGCGCGAAGATTTCCGATCCGTGGCACGTGGTTTCGTGGGACGAGGCGATCGCGCATGCCGCCGCGGAGTTCAAGCGCATCCAGGCCAAATACGGCCGCGATTCGATCGGCGGCATCACCTCCTCGCGCTGCACCAACGAGGAAACCTACCTGGTGCAGAAGTTCGTGCGCGCCGCATTCGGCAACAACAACGTCGACACCTGCGCGCGCGTGTGCCACTCGCCGACCGGCTACGGTCTCAAGAACACGCTCGGCGAATCGGCCGGCACGCAGGCGTTCGACTCGGTGATGAAGGCCGACGTGATCCTGATCATCGGCGCCAACCCGACCGACGCACATCCGGTGTTTGCCTCGCAGATGAAACGGCGCCTGCGCGCCGGCGCAAAGCTGATCGTCGCCGATCCGCGCCGCATCGACCTGGTGCGCACGCCGCACGTCGAGGCGCAATACCACCTGCCGCTGCGGCCGGGCACCAACGTCGCGCTGCTCAACGCGCTCGGCCACGTGATCGTCAGCGAAGGCCTGGTCGACGAAGACTTCGTGCGCGCGCGCTGCGAGGGCGACGCGTTCGCGCGCTGGCGCGCCTTCGTGGCCGAACCGCGCAACTCGCCCGAAGCGATGGCGGAGGTCACCGGCGTGCCGGCCGGCAAGGTGCGCGCGGCGGCGCGGCTGTACGCGACCGGCGGCAACGCGGCGATCTATTACGGGCTCGGCGTGACCGAGCATTCGCAAGGTTCGACCGCGGTCATGGCGATCGCGAATCTGGCGATGGCGACCGGCAACATCGGCCGCGAAGGCGTCGGCGTGAATCCGCTGCGCGGCCAGAACAACGTGCAGGGTTCGTGCGACATGGGTTCGTTCCCGCACGAGTTCACCGCCTACCGTCACGTCTCCAACGACGCGGTGCGTGCCAGCTTCGAGCAGGCCTGGGACGTGCCCCTGCAATCGGAACCGGGCTTGCGCATCCCGAACATGTTCGAGGCCGCGCTCGACGGCGAATTCCTCGGCCTCTATGTCGAGGGCGAGGACATCGCGCAATCCGATCCGAACACCCAGCACGTCACCGCCGCGCTGCGCGCGATGGAATGCATCGTCGTGCAGGACCTGTTCCTCAACGAGACCGCGAAATACGCGCACGTGTTCCTGCCGGGTTCCTCCTTCCTCGAAAAGGACGGCACCTTCACCAACTCCGAGCGCCGCGTATCGCGCGTGCGCAAGGTGATGGAGCCGAGAAATTCCGATGGGGGTCAGGGCTACGAGGATTGGCAGGTCACCCAGCTGCTGTCGAACGCGATGGGCTATCCGATGCACTACACGCATGCGTCGGAGATCATGGACGAGATCGCGCGCCTGACGCCAACCTTCACCGGCATCAGCTTCGCGAAGATCGACGAACTGGAAAGCATCCAGTGGCCGTGCAACGACACTGCGCCGGAAGGCACGCCGACCATGCACGTCGGCGAATTCGTGCGCGGCAAGGGCCGTTTCCTGGTCACCGAATACGTGCCGACCAGCGAGAAGATCACGCCGAAGTTCCCGCTGATCCTCACCACCGGACGCATCCTCTCGCAGTACAACGTCGGCGCGCAGACGCGGCGCACGGAAAACAGCCAGTGGCACGCCGAGGACCTGCTGGAAATCCATCCGCAGGACGCCGAGGACCGCGGCATCAAGGATGGCGACTGGGTCGGCATCCAGAGCCGCGCCGGCGAAACCGTGATGCACGCGCAGGTCAGCGACCGCATGCAGCCGGGCGTCGTCTACACCACGTTCCACTTCCCGGAAGCGGGCGCGAACGTGCTCACCACCGACAATTCGGACTGGGCCACCAACTGTCCGGAATACAAGGTGACCGCGGTCGAGGTCACCCGCGTCAGCCAGCCGTCGGAATGGCAGAAGCGCTTCCACGCCTTCCACGACAAGCAGGAAAGCCTGCTGCCGCAGGAGCCGGAACATGTCTCCGTCAGCGGCTGAGCGGGCGATGGCCGCAAACGCATCGCGGCTGCCGCCGTTCCCACACGAGGCCGGTGTCGGTGGGAGCGGCGGAAGCCGCGATGCCGTTGACGAGCGAGCGGATGCTCCCAAGGGCTACGCGCAGCGCCCGGTGCGGCGCTGGCACAACGGCCGCGACGAGGCCGACCAGGACTGCATCGCGGAAGAAGTGCCGATCGCGTTCGTCTACAACGAGCGCCCGCACGTGGTGATGATGGCGACGCCGCGCGACCTCGACGATTTCGCGCTCGGCTTCAGCCTCAGCGAAGCGGTGATCGCACGCGCGGACGAACTCGCCGAGGTCGCCACGCAGACCCTGCTCGAAGGCATCGAGGTGCGCCTGCGCATTCCCGCCGCGCGCGCCGAGGTGCTGGAGCAACGCCGGCGCAACCTGACCGGCCGCACCAGTTGCGGTCTGTGCGGCACCCAGGCGTTGGAGGACGCGGTGCGCCAGCCGTCACCGGTCAGCGGCGGTCCGTGCATCGACGCCGACATCCTGCAACGCGCGCTCGCGCAACTGCACGCGCATCAGCCGCTGAATGCGGTGACCGGCGCGACGCACGCCGCCGCGTGGGCGCAGGTGGACGGCCGCATCGTGCTGCTGCGCGAGGACGTCGGCCGCCACAACGCGCTCGACAAATTGATCGGCGCGATGGCGCGCGCCGGCGAGGACCCGCAGCGCGGTTTCCTGGTCATCACCAGCCGTGCCAGCTACGAGATGGTGCAGAAGGCCGCGACGGTCGGCATCACCCTGATAGCGGCGATTTCCGCGCCGACCGCGCTCGCGATCCATCTGGCCGAGGAAACCGGCGTCACCCTGATCGGCTTCGCGCGCAGCGAAAGCCATGTCGTCTATACCCAACCCCAGCGCGTCGCCCACGCGCAATCGGAGAGTCCACCGTGAGCGTCGCCTCCCTCGTCAAGATGGCCAACGACATCGGCAACTTCTTCGCCTCGGAACCGGATCGCGCGACCGCGGTGAACTCGATCGCAACGCATATCCGGAGCTACTGGGACCCGCGCATGCGTCGGCAGGCCATTGCACATCTCGCCGCGGGCGGCGACGGATTCAGCGATCTTGCGCGCGCTGCAATCTGCCAGCTTGCCGACACGGAACGCGCAGCGACGCCGTGATCGCGGGATCGGTCGCGCTGCGCCGGGCGGGGTGCCGGCGCCACCCGCGCGGTGCGGTGGCCGCGGCGGCCCCGCCGGTTCCGACAGCGCGTTCCATACGCCAAAGTAGGGTACGGATGCCGGCCGGCAAAAATTGCGGCAGCGCACGATGGATAGATCGTCGAACTTGGGGCTAAGATCGCTACCAATCCGTTACAAACCCGCGAAGAAAATGTTCGCAAGAAGGAGCGAAAACATGCAGCGTAACAACCGTCGAACCTGGTTCGTGCCCGCCGTCGCCGCGCTCCCGCTGGCGCTTGCGGCGGCGTTGCTTGGCCAGAATGCGCAGGCCAGTGGCTTTCAGCTCCAGGAAAACGATGCCATGGGCATGGGTCGCGCGTACGCCGGTTCGACAGCGGCGCCCGGCGATTGCGCGGTCGTCGAGAACAATCCGGCCGCGATGACCGAGTTCAAAGTCTCGTGCCTGCAGGCCGACCTGACCGCGATCAACTTCAGCACCCAGTTCCATGGCACGGCCACGGACGCGCTCGGGCATCCGATCAGCGGCGACACTGGCGGCAACGGGGGCACGACGCTGCCGGTACCGGCGGTCCATTACATCCGGCCGATCAACGACCAGTTCACGGTCGGCTTCGGCCTCAACGCGCCGTTTGGTTTCCAGACCGAATACAACGACCGCTGGATCGGTCGCTATCAGGCGCAGAAAACCAAATTGCAGACGCCGGCGCTCACCTTTTCCGGCGCGTGGAAGGTCTCCGATGAGCTGTCGCTCGGCGGCAGCGTGATCGCGCAACGCACCAGCGCCACGCTGCAACAGGCGATCAACCTCGGCACGATCCTGATGGTGCCGACCAACGGCGCGCTGTTGCCGCAGGAAGCCGATGCCCGCGGCACCCTGAAGGGCAGCGACTGGGGCTTCGGCTTCGACCTGGGTCTGTTGTGGAAGCCGACCGACGCGGACCGCATCGGCCTCAATTACCACTCGCAGATCGACCACACCATCAATGGCAGGGCCACGTTCGAGGTTCCGTCGAACGTGTTGCCGTTGTTCAACGGCGCGTTCACGAATACCAGCGGCATTGCGAAAATCAACACGCCGTGGTCCGCGACCGGAAGCTGGTGGCACACGCTGGATGCGCGCTGGAGCTTCGGCGCCAATGTCAGCTACACGCACTGGTCGAGCTTCGACAAGCTGGTGGTCAACTACAGCAACCCGGCCCAGGCCGCGTTCAACTCGCCGTCGATCTTCGACTTCAGGGACACCTGGTTCGGCTCGATCGGCGCCGACTACCGCCTGAATGACCAGTGGACGTTGCGTGGCGGCCTCGCCTACGACCAGACGCCGACCGTGGACGCACATCGCGACCCGCGCATTCCGGATGGTTCGCGCAAATGGCTGGCCTTCGGCGTCGGCTACACCGTCAGCGACACGATGCGCTTCGACGCCAGCTATGCGCACCTGTTCGTCGCCGACGGCAAGATCAACGACACCAACGCGACGTTCGACAACCTGACCGGCCATTTCGAGAGCTACGGAAACCTGCTCTCCGTATCCGGCCAGATGACGTTCTGACGTTTAAAGGTTTGGGGAGGGCACGACGGGCACCTTCGGGTGCCCGTTGTTTTTACGCCACGTAACCTTATGCAAGTCTGCTTGCGCGGGCACGACGCGGGGCGGTCGTTCAGAGCTTCGCTCAGTCCAGACCGTCGGCGAAGATGAAATCCCAAGTCTGGTTTTCGTAGGCGCCGGGGTCCATCGCCTCGAAGCGCGTGCGCAACGCGCCTGCCAGGTCCTGTCCGAATGCCGGATACATCGGTACCGGCGCGAGGCCCTGGTTGATGAAGGGCGAGTCGTTGCGCAGGCGGAAATCGCCGTTCGGCGCGTCGACGAAGCGCGGGTCGCCGCTCAGTGCGTGCGTCGCCGCCAGCGGCAGGTTGCCGCCGACCGTGCCGACCAGGCTGTAGTCCGCATGCGCCTCGCCGTCGCCGAGGCCGAGCACGCTCATGCCTTCGATGTTGAGGTCGGAAATCTGGTTGTCGAAGAACAGGCTGTTGACGATGTCCATGCGCACGCCGGCGGGCAGTCCGACGCCGATGCCGCAGCCGCGCATGCCCTGGCCCGGACAGCGCCCGCCGGCGAAGGTGCTGTTGGCGATCGTCATGGCCGAGGTGACGTTCGGATGCGTCGCCACGACGTTCGCCGCGAAATGGCCGTACGCGACGGTGTCCGAGCGGTTGTTCGCGAACAGGCTGTTGACGACGCGCACGATGCCGTACTTGGCGTACAGGTTCGCGCCGCCGCCGAAATAGCCGCTGTTGTTGGCGACGATCAGGTTGTCGAGCCAGATTTCCGTATACAGATCCGAATAGCCCCCGATATCGAGACCGCCGCCGCGCTGGAACTGGCTCTCGTCGCCGTGGCCGTCGCGGATGCTCAGGTTCTGCACCAGCAGGCGCGGCGCGCTGGTCTGCCCGGCCGTCGGCATGTGATAGATCTTCAGCACCTGGCGCTGACCGGCGCCGCTGAGCACGGTGCGCGTCGCGTCCATGACCCGCTGCGCGCAGTCGATGCCGCCGATCGTGACCCAGCCGCCGCTGATGCCGAGCCAGCCGGACGTCGTCGCCGTGTAGGTGAAGCTCTGGCTGAAGGTCGTGTAGACGCCTTCGCGAATCTTGATCTCGTCGTCCTGCCCCGAAGCGGCCGCGGCGGTCAGCGCCTGCTGCAGTTCGGTCTCGTTGCGCACGCAGTAAACGGCCGCCTGCGATACCAGCGGGCTGGTCAGCATGGCCAGCGCGAACGCGTTGCGGATGCCGGATGCGTATCTCATGCCTGTGTCCTTGAGTGGAGTGCACAGGTCAATACGCGGTTTGGTCGCGATTCCCCCAAGCGGATGCGCCGGGTCGGGGGTCGCGGCCGTTGACCGTGGATTCGGCAGACAGGTGGGTGCGTTCGATGTGCGTCTGGCCGCGGCGCGCTCTCGGAACCGTCCCGGCACCATTCTGCTTCGCAACGGGCTCGGCATGCCGATCGACGCAGCCGTACCGGCGGCGGATCGCGGGCCGATCGATGCCCCGCTTGAACCGGCGCTCAGCGGGAGCGCCGGTTCAAGCGGTCACTCGTCCAGCGTCAGCAATGAGGCGTTGCCGCCGGCTGCAGTCGTATTGATCGTCAGCGTGCGTTCGGTCGCGAAGCGCAGCAGGTAATGCGGGCCGCCCGCTTTTGGGCCGGTGCCGGACAGGTTCTCGCCGCCGAACGGCTGCACGCCGACCACCGCGCCGATCTGGTTGCGATTGACGTAGCAGTTGCCGACCTTGGCGCGCCTGGCGATGTGTTCGACGGTCGCGTCGATGCGGCTGTGGATGCCGAGGGTCAGGCCGAACCCGGTCGCGTTGATCGCGTCGATCACGCCATCCAGTTCGCTGGCCTTCCAGCGCACCACATGCAGCGCGGGGCCGAACACTTCCTGGGTGAGCAGGCTCAGCGACGGAATCTCGTAGGCGCGCGGCGCGAAGAACGTACCGTGTTCGGTTCCGGGTGGCAGTTTCACCGTGTTGATGGGTTTGGCTTCGCGCTCCATGCGCGCGGCATGCTCGACGAGGAACTTGCACGACGGCGCGTCGATGACCGGACCGACATCGGTCGACAGCAGCGCCGGATCGCCGACGACGAGTTCGTCCATCGCGCCGGCGAGCATCTTGATCACCTTGTCGGCGATGTCGTCCTGCACGAACAGTACGCGCGCGGCCGAGCAGCGCTGGCCGGCGGAGTCGAACGCGGAGGTGACGACGTCCTTGACCAGTTGTTCCGGCAGCGCCGAGGAATCGGCGATCAGCGCATTCTGGCCGCCGGTTTCCGCGATCAGCGCGGCGATCGGCGAATTGCGTGCAGCGAGCGTGCGGTTGATCGTCCACGCGGTTTCGGTGGAGCCGGTGAAGCAGACGCCGGCGACCTCGGGCTTGGTCAGCAGTGTGTTGCCGAGCACCGAACCCTTGCACGGCACGAATTGCAGCACCGCTTCCGGCACGCCGGCTTCGTGCAGCAGCTTGACCGCGGCGTAGCCGACCAGCGTGGTCTGGTCCGCCGGCTTGGCGATCACCGCGTTGCCGGAGGCGAGGCCGGCGGCGACCTGGCCCATGAAGATCGCGAGCGGGAAATTCCACGGGCTGATGCAGACGAATACGCCGCGGCCGCGCAGGAACAGTTGATTGGATTCGCCGGTCGGGCCGGGCAGGTTTTCCGGGGCGCCGAACAGCTTGCGCGCCATCGCGGCGTAGTAGCGGCACATGTCGGCCGCTTCGCGCACTTCGGAAATCGCGGCCGGGATCGTCTTGCCCGCTTCGCGCACGCACAGTGCGATGAACTCGGCGCGCCGCGCTTCGAGCAAATCGGCGGCGTGTTCGAGGATCGCGGCGCGGCTCGCGGCGGGGAGCAGATCCCAGTCGATTTGCGCGGCGACGCCATTCGCGAGTGCCTTCTCGATCGTCGCGGCATCGGCGTTGCGGCTTTGCCCGATCACCTGGCGGCGGTCGGCGGGATTGGTCACGTCGCGCGCGGCATCGCTGCTGGTCGCGCCCGGCACCAGCGGCGCGGCGGCCCACGGCGCATGCGGCGCGTTGACGGCCTCGGCGAGGGCCTTGAGTTCGTTGTCGTTGGCGAGATTGACGCCCATGGAATTCTTCCTGGATACAGAATTTGAATTCTGCGCACGCACAGAATCGTCACCGTAGAGACCGACCGGCAGCGGGATGCGCGGGTGCGGCCTGGAGGGAAATGCGCGGACCGTTTCGCAAGGGTCGGCGACCAGTTCGCGGATCGACACGCTTTCGTCGACGATGCGGTTCACGAACGAGGTGTTCGCGCCGTTTTCGAGCAGGCGCCGGACCAGATACGGCAGCAGGTCTTCGTGGGTGCCGACCGGCGCGTAGACGCGGCAGGGCACGTCGAGGTTGTTCGCGCCGATGACTTCGCCGTACAGGTCCGCGCCCATGCCGTGCAGGCGCTGGTATTCGTACGGGCGGCCCTGCGCGTGATGGTGGATCGCCGCGATCGTATGCGCGTTGTGGGTCGCGAACTGCGGATAGATCGCATTGCTGCCTGCCGCGAACAAACGCTTCGCGCAGGCCAGATACGACACATCGGTGTTCGGTTTGCGCGTGTAGACCGGATAGCCGACGAAGCCGCCTTCCTGCGCGCGCTTGATTTCCGAATCCCAGTACGCGCCTTTGACCAGGCGCACGCACCAGCGCCGGTTCGCGTTGCGTGCGGTCTCGGCGAGCCAGTCGATCACGAACGGGCAGCGCTTCTGGTAGGCCTGCACGGCGAGGCCGAAGCCGTTCCAGCCTTCGATCGACGGATCGGCGAACACCGCGCCGATCACTTCGAGCGAGAGTTCGAGGCGGTCGGATTCCTCGGCATCGACGGTCATGCCGATGCCATTGTTCATCGCGAGCTGGGCGAGTTCGAGCAGGGCCGGGGTCAGCTCCGCATGTACGCGGGCGCGTTTGGCGACCTCGTAACGCGGATGCAGGGCCGAAAGCTTCACCGAGATCGATGGCGCGTCGAGTACGCTGGCGAACGGACCGCGCTTGCCGAGCGCGCCGATCGCATCCTTGTACGCCTGCAGGTAGCGCGCGGCGTCCGCGGCGGTCAGCGCGGCTTCGCCGAGCATGTCGTAGGAATAGCGATACGCCGCGTTGTCCTTCTCCGCGGAGCGATCGAGTGCTTCGTCGATCGTGCGGCCCATCACGAACTGGTGGCCCATGATGCGCATCGCCTGACGCACTGCGAGACGGATCACCGGTTCGCCGGCGCGACCGACCAGGCGCCTCAGTGCACCGGTGAAATCGCGCCGCGTGTCATCGGCGAGGTTGACCAGATGCCCGGTCAGCATCAGGCCCCAGGTCGAGGCATTGACGAATACGGAGTCGCTGCCGCCCAGGTGTTTTTTCCAGTTCGCCTCGCCGAGCTTGTCGCGGATCAGCTTGTCCGCGGTCGCGCTGTCCGGAATGCGCAGCAGCGCCTCGGCGACGCACATCAGCAGCACGCCTTCCTCGCTGGACAGGTCGTACTGGCGCATGAACGATTCGACCGCGCTCTGCTTGCCGGCCTTGCTGCGCACCTTGGCGACCAGGTCGACGGCGTGCGCAATGACGCGTTCTGTTTCGGCTGCCGGCAGGCTTGCTTGCGCAAGCAGTTCGTCGACGGCTTCTGTCTCGTCGCGCGACCAGGCGGCCGTGATGCACGCCCACGTCGGCGTGGCAGCGGCGGGGAGTTCCGGAATCAAACGTTCGCTCAAGGCGGGTCTCGGCGTATGGGGGACGGTGCTGGTCGCGGACCGCGCCGCAAGGCGCTGTAGTGTAGTGAGACGCGCGGCGACGGCCAAGGAGCAGCATCGGCTGCGGGCTGCGCGCACGAGGTGATGGCGTCGCTTGCGGCAGTTTGTCGCAGGGCTTCGGGTGCGCAGGTCGCACATTTTCTTCGCGGTGTGCGTCTGTCCAGCGCGCGAAAGAGGCCGCGACACGCATCGGCGCGTGCGCGCTGTTGGCGTGGCGCCGTGGTGTCCACTATCATCACGCCGTTAAGCGCCCGACATTTGTCGGAGTTCCGGTCGATCCGGGCTGCGTGCTGACACAGCAGCGCGACAGCGAATCCGAATACTCGATACAAGGTGATGGGAATGATTTCATCTGGAGTCCAGCGCGGCAGCCACGCGCTCGCGGCATCGGTGCTGTCGGTCGGCAGCTTGCTGGCGAGTGCCGCGGCCTGCGCCAATCCGGTGCCGTGGCAGCTCAACATGGCACCGGGCGTGACCTCGATCTCGCAGCGCATCTATGACCTGCACATGCTCGGGTTGTGGGTCTGCGTCGGGATCGGCGTGGTCGTGTTCAGCGCGATGATCGTGGCGATGTTCCGCTTTCGCAAATCGAAGGGCGCCGTGGCCCAGACCTGGAGCCACAGTACCAAGCTCGAAGCGGTGTGGACGGTCATCCCGATCCTCATCCTGATCGCGATGGCGTGGCCGGCGACGAAGTTGCTGGTCGACATGGCCAATGTCGAGAACTCCGAGATGACGGTCAAGATCACCGGCTACCAGTGGCGCTGGGCCTACGACTATGTCGACTACAACAAGCAGGCGACCGGGGTGCATTTCATCTCCAGCCTGGATGCCGACTCCTACCGGGTCAGCCAGTTGCGCTCCGGCGAGGATCCCCATTCGGTGAAGGCCGGCGACTATTCGAGCTACCTGCTCGATGTCGACCATCCGCTGGTGCTGCCGGTCGGCGTGAAGATCCGCTTCGTGATCACCGCCGACGACGTGATCCATTCCTGGGGCGTGCCCAATCTCGGTTGGAAGACCGACGCGATCCCCGGCATCATCAATGACAACTGGACCCAGATCGACACGCCCGGTATCTACCGCGGTCAGTGCGTCGAGTTGTGCGGTCGCGGTCACGCGTACATGCCGATCGTCGTGAAGGCGGTGCCGAAGGCGGAGTTCGAGCAGTGGTTGGCCGCGCAGGCGCCGCCGGCTGCCGCCGCTCCGGTCGCGGCCGCGGCGGCAACCGACGCTCCGGTCGCAGCCGCTACCGCTCCACAGATCTGAAAATCCTAATGACCGGCGCTTGTTGCCGGTCGCTGCAGAAACTCAAGAGGTTCAGGCCATGGCCCACGCCGCCAGTCCCGCCATCACCGCCGATGTGCACGATGACCACGATCACAAGCCGGAAGGCTTTCTGCATCGCTGGTTGTTCACGACCAATCACAAGGACATCGGTACGCTGTACCTGGTCTTCTCGCTGACGATGTTCTTCATCGGCGGCGCGATGGCGATGGTCATCCGCGCTGAACTCTTCAAGCCGGGCATGCAGCTCGTGCAGCCGGAGTTCTTCAACCAGATGACCACGATGCACGGCCTGATCATGATCTTCGGCGCGATCATGCCGGCGTTCGTGGGGCTTGCGAACTGGATGCTGCCGATGATGATCGGCGCGCCGGACATGGCGCTGCCGCGCATGAACAACTGGTCGTTCTGGATCCTGCCGTTCGCGTTCGTGCTGCTGATCGGCGAGCTGTTCATGCCGGGCGGCGGCCCGCAGGGCGGCTGGACCATGTACCCGCCGCTGTCGCTCGAAGGCGGCAGCAACGTCGCGTTCATGATCTTCGCGATCCACATGATGGGCATCAGCTCGATCATGGGCGCGATCAACATCATCGCGACGATCCTCAACATGCGCGCGCCGGGCATGGACCTGCTCAAGATGCCGGTGTTCGTGTGGTCGTGGCTGATCACCGCGTTCCTGCTGATCGCGGTGATGCCGGTGCTCGCCGGCGCGGTCACGATGCTGCTCACCGACAAGTTCTTCGGCACCAGTTTCTTCAACGCGGCCGGCGGCGGCGATCCGGTGATGTACCAGCACATCTTCTGGTTCTTCGGGCATCCGGAGGTCTACATCATGATCCTGCCGGCGTTCGGCATCGTCAGCGAGATCATCCCGACCTTCTCGCGCAAGCCGCTGTTCGGCTACCAGGCGATGGTGTATGCGCTCGCATCGATCGCGTTCCTGTCGTTCATCGTGTGGGCGCACCACATGTTCGCGGTCGGCATGCCGCTCGGCGGCGAGCTGTTCTTCATGTACGCGACGATGCTGATCGCGATCCCGACCGGCGTGAAGGTATTCAACTGGATCACCACGATGTGGGGCGGCTCGCTCACGTTCGAGACGCCGATGCTGTTCGCGATCGCGTTCGTGATCCTGTTCACGATCGGCGGTTTCTCCGGCGTGATGCTCGCGTTGGTGCCGGCGGACTTCCAGTACCAAGACACCTATTTCGTCGTCGCGCATTTCCACTACGTGCTGGTTACCGGCGCGGCGTTCTCGATCATGGCAGCTGCGTACTACTGGCTGCCGAAATGGTCCGGCAACATGTATTCGGAGAAGTGGGGCAAGATCCATTTCTGGTCCAGCGCGATCGCGGTCAACGTGCTGTTCTTCCCGCAGCACTTCCTTGGTCTCGCCGGCATGCCGCGCCGCATTCCCGACTACAACGTCGCGTTCGCGAACTTCAACATGATCAGCTCGATCGGCGGTTTCTGGTTCGGCGCGACCCAGCTGATCTTCGTCGGCGTGGTCATCCATTGCGTGTATTTCTCCAAGCAGCGCGCGACGAGCGCAGGTCTGGGAAGGCGCGCACGGCCTGGAGTGGACGCTGCCGTCGCCGGCGCCGCACCACAGCTTCACCACGCCGCCGGTGATCACGTCGGGCATGCTCGCGCACGGTGACGTTACACATTAATTTGTGCGTTCATCCGTGAACGCGAGATCGAAGACGCCAGTCCTTGGCCGCGACGATCGCGGCAAAGAAGCGGCCATCCGTGGCCGCACTTTTGGAATGAAGCAGAAAGCTTCGGCTGTATTTTCAGAATCGAGCAATGACCAGAGTTGACGCCAATTCCGATTCCAGAGCACGCCGTGGTATACGCCTGACCGCGTGGATCGTCGGCATCGTTGCGGCGGCGATCTATCTCGGGCTCGATCCTCCAAGATCGTGCTGCACCGATGAGCGACGACGCGCGGTCGCAACCTCGGCATCGCTGAAAACCAGCGCGATCATCTGTGCCGGTGCGTTCCTGTTCGGGTTCGCGATGGTGCCGATGTACCGGATCGTCTGCGAGCACGTGCTCGGCATCAAGCTGGCCGAAGGCGCGGCGGATCAGACAGCGGCCGCGGGACTGGTGGAGGACACCAGCCGCACGGTCACCGTGCAGTTCGTGTCCAGCGTCAACAGCAAACTGCCGTGGACGTTCGTGCCGGAGCTGACCGAGCGTGGACGTGCATCCGGGCAAGCTGACCGAAGTGTGGTTCGACGCGAAAAACCACGGCAGCGAGGCGATCGTCGGCAACGCGGTGCCGAGTGTCGCGCCGAGCACGTCGTCGGCGTTTTTCAACAAGACCGAATGCTTCTGCTTCACCGAGCAAGTGCTCAAGGCGGGCGAGTCGCGGCGCATGCCGGTGCGCTTCTTCGTCGATACGCGCTTGCCGAAAAACGTGCGCGAGCTGACGCTTGTCGTACACTTTCTACGAGAACGACGTCGCCACCCAACGACTTTCGCAAACCGGCTCGCCATTGCCTGCGGCGGGCTGAACACGCAACATCCAGCGACTGCGGCACCAGGAATGTGCCGACGCGGCATGCGCGCAAGCGCCTGACGCGACAACAGTGGTGCGGCCCGGCCGCAACCGTTTGTTTGCAAGCTGCGGCAGGATGCCGGGGCTTGCAGTGATGATAACCATTCGAGACTTGCCGCCATGGCGCAAACACAAGTTGCTTACTACGTCCCGCACGGCAGCCACTGGCCGATCGTCGGCTCATTCGGCCTGATCAGCACGCTCGGCGGCGCCGCGCTGTGGCTGGACGAAGTCGATATCGGCAAGCCGATCATGGCGGTCGGCATCGTGCTGCTGCTGGTGATGATGTTCGGCTGGTTCCGCACCGTGATCCACGAATCGATCGGCGGCATGTACAACAAGCAGGTCGACATCTCGTTCCGCATGGGCATGATGTGGTTCATCTTCTCCGAGGTCATGTTCTTCGCGCGCGTTCTTCGGCGCGCTGTTCTACGCGCGCAACTATGCGGTGCCGTGGCTCGGCGGCGAAGGCCACGGCGCGATGACGAACTTCTTCCTGTGGCCGCAGTTCGCGGCCGCGTGGCCGACCAACGGCCCCGCCGATGTCGGCGGCACGTTCTCGACGATGTCGGCGTGGGGCTTGCCGCTGCTCAACACCTTGCTGCTGCTGTCGTCCGGCGTGACCATCACGATCGCGCACCATGCGCTGCGCGCCGGTCACCGCAAGGCGTTGCTCGCTTTCCTCGCCGCGACTGTCGTGCTCGGCGCGACATTCCTGTTCTTCCAGGCGCACGAGTACGCCGAAGCCTACGAGCATCTGAACCTGACCCTCGGCAGCGGCATCTACGGCTAGCACGTTCTTCATGCTGACCGGCTTCCACGGCCTGCACGTCACGCTCGGCGCGATCATGCTGACCGTGATCTGGTTCCGCTGCGCCAAGGGTCACTTCAGCAAGGATCACCACTTCGGATTCGAAGCCGTCGCGTGGTACTGGCACTTCGTCGACGTGGTCTGGCTCGGGTTGTTCCTGTTCGTCTACGTGTTGTAAGGCCGGGATTCGGGATTCGGGATTGGAGATTCGATAAAGCCGGGTGGGGACTTCGCGCGATGTCAGGCATGTCGCCATTCCGAATCCCGAATCTCCAATCCCGGCTCTCAGCCGCCAATCCCGTGCGGCCGGATGATCCCGATCCAGATGCCGAAGATGACCAGCGCGATCAGTAGCACGGAGAGCGCGATACGGCGTGTCAGTGCCTTCAGCGTGCGATCGCTTTCGCCCTTGTCGGTCATCATGAAATACAGGCCGGCGCCGAGGTTGTAGAGGATGGCCACGAAAAAAATCAGGATCAGGACCGTGCTGAGCATTGGCAATCCTTTCGGGCGACGCAGCCCACTGGCAGCGGTGCCGATTATATCGTCAGCACATCGTGGCTAGGCGCTGGCACCGGCCGCGCTGGTTCGCGATTTTCCTGACCCTCGCGGGCATCGCGTTCTTCGTGCGCCTCGGCGTCTGGCAGGTCGATCGTGCGCACGAAAAAGAGCGCTTGTTCGCCGCGTTTTCCGGCGCAGCCGAGCAGGTTCCGGTCAGCCTCGATCAGGCGCGCCTCGAAGCCGATCCATCGCGCTATCCGCTGGTGCAGGTCAGCGGCCACTACGACGACGCGCACGCCTACGTGCTCGACAATCAGCAGCGCGACGGCCACGCAGGCGTCATGGTCTTCGATGTGTTCGAGCCGAGCGATGGCAGCGGACCGTTGCTCGCGAACCAGGGTTTCCTCGCCCGCGATGCGCGTGGCGAACGCCCGGCGATACCGGCGCCGCCCGAAGGCGCGCAGACCTTGCTCGCGCTGTATGCCCCGGCACCGAGCTCCGGTTTGCGCATGGGCGGCAATGCCCTGCCAAGCCAGGCGGCATGGCCGAAAACCAGCATCTACATCGACGTGGACGACATCGCGGCCGACCTCGGTCGGCACCTCGATACGCGCGTCCTCCTGCTGACGCCGACCACCGGCAGCGCTTTCGTGCGCGAATGGCGGCCGGACGTCTTTCCGCCCGAACGCCACTTTGCGTATGCATTCACATGGTTCACCTTTGCCGGCGTCGCGATCGTGATGTTCGTGATCCTGCACTGGCGCAAGGAAGAGAATTGAGATGGCCCCCCTGCAACGAAAACCGATTGGCCTGATCCTGATCCTGCTGCTGTTCGCCGCGCCGTTCGTGGCCGCGTGGCTGCTCAACGCGAGCGGTTGGCGGCCGACCGGCACGCGCAACTACGGCGAACTGATCACCCCGCCTGAACACCTCGGCGATGCGCGTTTCGTGCTCACCGACGGCAGCGTGCTGAAATGGAAAGAACCCGGCTGGACATGGACGATCTTCGCGCTGGCCGGTCCCGATTGCGCCGCCAGTTGCATGGCGCGCATCGACGAATTGCGCCGCGTGCGCCTGACCCTGAACCAGAATGCGGACCGCGTACGCGTCGTGGTCGTCGGCGCGGTCATCGCCCCATCCGCGCTGGCCGCGCTCGATCCGGTACGCGCCGCGACCGATGCCGACGGCAAGCTCGCAAGCCTGCTTCCGACCGAACCGGACCAGGTCGCCGCCGCGTTCGCCGACCCGAATGGCCAGCTCGTGCTGCGCTATCCGGTCGGCTATGACGGCACGCCGCTGCGCAAGGATCTGGCGCGCCTGATCAAGGAAGGCTTCTGAGCATGCGCCGTTTGATCACGCCCGCGCGCATCGCGGCATTCGCGACCGTCTTCGCGTTCTTCGTGATCGTGTTCGGAGCGTTCGTGCGCCTGTCCAATGCCGGGCTGTCCTGCCCGGACTGGCCGACCTGCTATGGCAGCGCGACCTGGCCCGGCCACGAACAAGCCATCGCGAAGGCGAACGCCGCGTTCCCGGATCGGCCGTACGAAACGCATCTGGCGTGGCGCGAACAGGTGCACCGGATGATCGCTGGCACGCTCGGCGTGCTCGTGTTCACGCTCGCGCTGATCGCAGTCTGGCGCCGCCGCGCGTTGCTGGTCGCAGTGCTTGCGGCCGCCGCCGCCGCGGCGATCGGTGTGTACCTGTATATTCAGCATGCGCATGCCGCGTCCGCTGCGCTGTCGCTGGTCGCGATCGCGGTGCCGCTGTACGTCGCGTCGCGGGTTGATCATGTGCCGCCGTGGCGGATCGCGGTCGTCGCGTTCGCAGTCGTGATTTTCCAGGCGATGCTCGGCATGTGGACGGTCACCTTGCTGCTCAAGCCGATCATCGTCATGGCGCATCTGCTCGGCGGCATGCTGACATTCTCGTTGCTCGGCTACGTCGCGTTGCATCTCGCCAACACGCCTGTCCCGACGCGCGAACAGCTTGCCCTGAAGCCTGTCGTGATCGGTGGGCTGGTCCTGCTCACCGTGCAGATCGCGCTCGGCGGCTGGACTAGCGCGAACTACGCGGCGCTCGCCTGCGGCGTGGATTTCCCGAAATGTGCCGGCGCGTGGTGGCCGTCGACCGATTTCCGCGAAGGCTTCGTGCTCTGGCGCGGCATCGGCGTGAACTACGAAGGCGGTGTGCTCGATGGCGCGGCGCGCGCGGCGATCCAGATCGTCCACCGCATCGGCGCGCTGGTCGTATTCGGTTACGTGCTCAGCGTCTCGTGGCTCGCATGGCGACGCGGACTGCGCACGCTTGGCGTGCTTGCGGCGGTGTTGGTGTGCGCCCAGGCGGCGCTCGGCATCGCCAACGTCAAGCTGATGCTGCCGCTGCCGGTCGCGACGGCGCACAATGGCGTCGCCGCGTTGCTGCTGCTGACCCTGATCGCGTTGCTGGTACGCACGCAGCGGCCATTGCCCGATCGATCCAACCTCTCGTCATTCCGGCGCACGCCGGATTCCAGCTCCTCGTGAGCTCACCGGAAAAAGAGCTGCATCATGGCCTGTGCCTGGATGGCTGCTCGTACAGTGTGATGCCGTGACCCAGCCCTCGATCGTCAGCCAGTATTTCGAACTCACCAAACCGCGCGTGGTGTCGCTGATCGTGTTCACCGCGGTCATCGGCATGTTCCTCGCGGTGCCCGGCTGGCCGCCGCTGCGCCAATCCGTTGCCGGCTTCATCGGCATCTGGCTCGCGGCGGGCTCGGCCGCCGCGCTCAACCACCTGATCGACCAGCGCATCGACAAGGTGATGGCGCGCACGATGCGGCGCCCGCTCGCGACCGGCATGCTGCAGCCGGTCCAGGTGCTGGTGTTCGCGGTGATCCTCGGCACCTTGTCGATGACGATCCTGATCGCGCTGGTCAATCCGCTGACCGCCGCGCTCACGTTCGCATCCCTGATCGGCTATGCGATCGTGTATACCGCGTTCCTGAAACGCGCGACACCGCAGAACATCGTGATCGGCGGCGCCGCCGGCGCGGCGCCGCCGGTGCTCGGCTGGGCCGCGGTCACCGGCCACGTGCATCCGTATGCGTTGTTGCTGTTCCTGATCATCTTCATCTGGACGCCGCCGCATTTCTGGGCGCTCGCGATCTTCCGCCGCGAGGACTACGCTCGCGCGATGGTGCCGATGCTGCCCGTCACGCATGGCGTGGTCTACACGCGCTGGCATGTGCTGTTCTACACGGTATTGCTGGTCGTGATCACCGTGCTGCCATACCTGACCGGGATGAGCGGCGTGTTCTATCTCGGTGGCGCGCTCGTGCTCGGCGCGGGGTTTTTGTATTACGCGATCCGCCTGCTCGATCCGCCCGACGAATTCTTCGCGATGCGCGTGTTCAAGTACTCCATCGTGTACCTGATGGCGCTGTTCGCGTTCCTGCTGGTCGATCACTACCTGATTCCGGCGTCGGCCGTGTCGGGCGGGTTGAATTTCCAGAGGATCGGCTAGGCGTCTCGCGCTTTCGCCGCCGCCGGCACGCGTCTACACTCTGCACATCTTGCGGAGTGCGGCCATGACCTCGATCTACGACTTCAACGCGAAGACCATCGACGGCGACGAGCAATCGTTCGGCGCGTACCGCGGCAAGACGCTGCTGATCGTCAACGTCGCCTCCAAATGCGGTTTCACGCCGCAGTACACCGGTCTCGAAGCGCTGTACCGAGAAGTTCCAGGGCCAGGGACTGGTCGTGCTCGGATTCCCGTGCGACCAGTTCGGCCATCAGGAGCCGGGCAACGAAGCCGAGATCAAGAGTTTCTGTTCGCTCACCTACGATGTGAAATTTCCCCTGTTCGCAAAAATAGACGTCAACGGCGCGAACACGCATCCGCTCTACAAGTACCTCAAGCACGAGGCGAAGGGCCTGCTCGGCAGCGAAGCGATCAAGTGGAATTTCACCAAGTTCCTGGTCGACAAGGATGGCAAGGTCGTCAAGCGCTATGCGCCGACCGATACGCCGGAAAGCATCGGCAAGGATCTCGCGGCGCAACTTTGAAATTCCGGCCTGTCCGCCGATCCGCGTTGCCATGACCGCGTTGCCATGAACGAATCCGGCGCCGTCCCCGATCACCCGCTGACCCGCAGCGATGCGCGCACGCTGGTGCTCGCCGCGCTCGGCGGTGCACTCGAGTTCTACGACTTCATCATCTTCGTGTTCTTCACGAGCGTGATCGCGCAGTTGTTCTTCCCGCCCGACACGCCGGACTGGTTGCGCCAGTTGCAGGCGTTCGGCCTGTTCGCGGCCGGCTACCTCGCACGTCCGCTCGGCGGCATCGTGATGGCGCATTTCGGCGATCGCAGCGGACGCAAGCGGATGTTCACGCTCAGCGTGTTCCTGATGGCGATTCCGACCCTGCTGATCGGCCTGCTGCCGACCTACGCGAGCATCGGCTACGCGGCGCCGCTCGCGTTGTTGGGCTTGCGCATCCTGCAGGGCGCGGCGGTCGGCGGCGAAGTGCCCGGCGCGTGGACGTTCGTCGCCGAACATGTGCCGGATCGCCGCGTCGGCTTCGCGTGCGGCACGCTTACCGCGGGCCTGACTACCGGCATCCTGATCGGTTCGCTGCTCGCGACCGCGGTGAACCGGATTTACGAACCGTCCGACGTGTTGGCATTCGCGTGGCGCATCCCGTTCCTGATCGGCGGCGTGTTCGGATTCCTCGCGGTGTTCCTGCGTCGCTTGCTCAGCGAAACGCCGGTGTTCGAGTCCATGCGCCGTCGCCACGAACTGGTGCGCGAGTTGCCGCTCACGGTCGTCCTGCGCAGCCATCGCCGGGCCGTGGTGGTCTCGATGCTGCTGACCTGGATGCTCACCGCCGCCATCGTCGTGGTGATCCTGATGACGCCGACCCTGATCCAGAAGCCGTTCGGCATCTCCGCGGCGCATGCACTCGCAGCAAACAGCATCGCGACGTTCTGCCTGTCGATCGGCTGCATCGCGTACGGCGCACTGGCCGATCGCTTCGGCGCCGCGCGCACCTTCGCGCTCGGCTGCATCGCGTTGCTTGCGGCGACGTATGCGTTGTATGCCGGACTCGCGAACGCCCCACAGCACCTGTTCGCGCTCTATGCGATCGCCGGCTTCGCGGTCGGCGTGGTCGGCATCGTGCCGACCCTGCTGGTACGCGCATTCCCGCCGCCGGTGCGCTTCTCCGGGATCTCGTTCGCGTACAACATCGCGTATGCGATCTTCGGCGGGTTGACTCCGCTACTGGTGACTTTGGCAATGAAGTCGGATGCGCTCGCGCCGGCACACTACGTCGCCGCGCTGTGCGTGGTCGGCGTTGGCGTGGCGATGTTCGTCGGCGTGCGTCACGGCGCGACCGCATCTGCTGCCTCCAGCGCTGCCTGATCCGCGTGGTGTGCACACCGCATGGCGCACGCGCCGGTCGTTCGCCATAATCAAGCGATGAGCACACCAACATGCGATGCGATCCTGATCGGCGGCGGCCACAACGGCCTCGTCTGTGCGGCCTATCTCGCGAAGGCGGGGTTGAAGGTGACCGTGCTCGAACGCCGCGACGTGGTCGGCGGCGCGGCGGTCACCGAGGAATTCCATCCGGGATTCCGCAATTCGGTCGCCGCGTACACCGTATCGCTGCTGCAGCCGAAGGTGATCGCCGATCTCGATCTGGCCGGACATGGCTTGAAGATCGTCTCGCGCAAACTCAACAATTTCCTGCCGCTGCCGGATGGACGCTACCTGGCGACCGGCGCCGGACGCACGCAAGCCGAGATCGCGAAGTTCTCGCGGCGCGACGCCGAGCGATTGCCCGAATACGAACGTCGCCTTGATGCGATTGCCGACGTGCTGCGCGCGCTTGCGCTGGAACCACCGCCGAACGTCACCGACGGCGGCTGGCTGAAGGCGCTCCCGGAACTGCTGCGCGCGGGCCGCCTCGGCAAGCGCGTGAAGGCGCTGGATGCGACGTTGCGCACCGATCTGCTCGACCTGTTCGCGATCTCCGCGGCCGAATACCTCGATCGCTTCTTCGAGAGCGAACCGATCAAGGCCGTGCTTGGCTTCGACGGCATCGTCGGCAACTACGCGAGCCCATACACGCCGGGCAGCGCGTATGTGCTGTTGCACCATGTGTTCGGCGAGGTGAATGGCGTGAAGGGCGCCTGGGGCCACGCAATAGGCGGCATGGGCGCGATCACCCAGGCGATGGCGAAGTCGGCGATAGCGGCCGGCGTCGAGATCCGCACCGGTTGTGGCGTGCGCGAGGTCATCACCGAAAAGGGACGCGCCGTCGGTGTCGTCACTGAAAAGGGCGAAGCGCTGCGTGCGCGCTGCGTCGTCGCGAACGTGAATCCGAAACTGCTCTACGAACGCCTGCTCGATCCGGCCGTGGTGCCGGCGCCTACCGCTGAGCGCATGGCGAACTGGCGCTGCGGGTCCGGCACGTTCCGCATGAACGTCGCGTTGAGCGAATTGCCGCGTTTCAGCGCGCTGCCCGAGCCGGGCGACCACCTGACCGCCGGCATCATCCTCGCCCCGAACCTCGATTACATGGATCGGGCGTATCTGGATGCGCGCAGCGATGGCTGGTCGAAACAACCGATCGTCGAGATGCTGATTCCATCGACGCTCGACGATTCACTGGCGCCGAAAGGCCAGCATGTCGCGAGCCTGTTCTGCCAGCACGTCGCGCCGGTCCTGTCCGACGGAAGAAGCTGGGACGACCATCGCGACGAGGTCGCGGACCTGATGATCGCGACCGTCGATCACTGGGCGCCGGGTTTCAAAGCATCCGTACTCGGCCGCCAGATCAAGAGCCCGCTCGATCTGGAGCGCGATTTCGGCCTGCTCGGCGGCGACATCTTCCACGGCGCATTGAGCTTGAACCAGCTGTTCAGCGCCCGCCCGATGCTCGGCCAAGCAAATTACCGCGGTGCGCTACCCGGCCTGTACCTGTGTGGCGCCGGCACGCATCCGGGCGGCGGCGTGACCGGCGCGCCGGGGCACAATGCGGCACGCGCGGTGATTGCCGATTTGCGTTGACGCGTCAGGCGTTGCCCGTGCTTCCCGTCGTCGCTGCGCCAGGGTGAGCGTCGCCCGCATTGGGCGCACTGTCGTCGCCGGTCTTTGTTTCGTTCTTCGCGCGCTTCTTCGCCAGTTTCTCGTCCTGCTGCTTTTTCTTCGCGATTTCGCGTTGGCGCTTTTCGAAGTTGTAGTTGGGTTTTGCCATCGGCTTTTCCTTATCCGTCGTTGTCGCCATTGTCGCCTGAGTTGGCGCGGCGGTCACGCATCGAACACCCACAAAAAACCCCGGGCATTGCGGCCCGGGGTTCGTTTGACTCTACGACGCGTAGTGGCTTACGCCATCTGCACTTCGTCAGCCTGCATGCCTTTCTGGCCCTGCACGGCGATGAAGCTCACGCGCTGGCCTTCGGCCAGGCTCTTGAATCCCGCGCCCTGGATCGAGCGGAAATGCACGAAAAGGTCGGGGCCGCTTTCCGGCGTGATGAAACCAAAACCCTTCGCGTCGTTGAACCACTTGACGGTACCCATCTGACGATCAGCCATGACTAACTCCTGAAACTCTTGAAAGAAAATTCGCGACCAGGAACATTCCTGGATCGAGACTGGTTGCCAAGGAGAAAGCGAGGTGAGGCGATGGAGCGAATCGTGAGATCAACCGCATCGGGCCACGATTCACAGTGACCCTTGCAAACACAGTGCGCTCACATTACACGATTTCGCCCGCCAATGCCAATCGAAAACTGAACGGATGCGGGCTATCGGCGCACTGCCTTGGTAGCGAGCAACTGGCGCAATTCGTTCCGGTCGGCTTCGGTCAGGCCCGCCGCGCCCCCGGATTCAAGTTCCTTCAGGCGCAACTGCAGGTCCGAGCGGCGCTGCGCAGCGGTCTGGCGGTCGAGCTGGCTGATCGCGCCGAGGAATTCCGCGCGGCTCTCCTCGTCGCCGCCGGGGAAATCCACCATGGCAAGCTTCTGCAGGGATGCCGCTTCCTCGCGTTCGGCAAAGTGTTCAAGCAGCGCGCCGGTCGTGATGTCCGGGCGGCCACGGCAAATGCCGATCAGCTCGATCAACAGCGCGATGCCGGGCTGGCGCAGGTCCGCGAACGCCCACGGTGGTTCGACCGCTGCGGCGACTGCCGGGCGCTGCACGAGCAACATGATCGCCGCGCGCACCAGCGAGCGTTGCTGCGGCTTGGTGCCGGTGTGCTTGACGATGGCGGCGTCGACCGGCGCCGCGGCAACCTGCACGTGCACGCCGGCGATCTTGTCGAGTTCGGCGAGCATCAGGTCGCGAAATGCGCCATCCGGAATCTGCGCGAGCAGCGGTCGCGCGCGTTCGGCGAGCCGCGCCTTGCCGTCGAGGCTGCCGAGGTTGACGTCCTTGCCGAGTTCGGCGAAGAAGAACTCGCTGAGCGGCATCGCGCCCTTGAGGCGCTGCTCGAAGCCGCCCTGGCCTTCCTTGCGGATCAGCGAGTCCGGATCTTCGCCGTCGGGCACGAACAGGAACAGCGCCTGGCGCCCGTCGCGCATGCGTGGCAGCACCGATTCGACCGCACGCCACGCGGCCTGGCGCCCGGCGCGATCGCCGTCGAAGCAGAACACCACGTCGGCGCACTGCCGGAACAGGATTTCCGCGTGGTCGCGCGTGGTCGCGGTGCCGAGCGTCGCGACCGCCTGGGTCACCCCGAACTGGTGCAGGCTGATCACGTCCATGTAGCCTTCGACGACGATCAGGCGCGCGATCTTCTGGTTCGCCTCGCGCACCTGCCACAGGCCGAACAGCTCGCGGCCTTTGTGGAACAGCGGGGTCTCGGGGGAATTCAGATACTTCGGGCCGTCGGATTTGCCCTTGTGCGCGTTCTGCGTGCCTGCGGCAGAGGCAGCGCCGTGTTGGTCTTCGCGCGCAGGAGGCGCGCCGAGAATACGTCCACCGAATGCGATCGTGCGACCGCGCCGGTCGAGGATCGGAAACATCACCCGATCGCGGAAACGGTCGTACTTCGCGCCGCGATCGCCGCTGGTCAGCATGCCGGTTTTTTCGAGCAGCGCGATGCGTTGCGCATTCGTGCCGAGCGCGTTCTTCAGCGCATCCCACTGATCCGGCGCGTAGCCGAGATTGAAACGCGCGAGATTCGCCTCGTCGAGGCCGCGCTTCGCGAAATACGCGCGTGCGGTCGCGCTTTCGCCGAGCTGACGCCGATAGAACTTCGCGGCCGCGTCGAGCACGTCGTAGAGCTCGGACGCATCTTCGCGCGGCGCCGCGCGGCCGCCTTCGTAGGGCACCTTGAGGCCGGCCCGGTTTGCGAGTTCCTCGACCGCGTCGGGAAATTCGAGGCGGTCGTAATTGATCAGGAAACCGATCGCGCTGCCGTGCGCGCCGCAGCCGAAGCAGTGGTAGAACTGCTTGGCCGGGCTGACCGTGAACGAGGCCGAGCGCTCGTCGTGGAACGGGCAGCGCGCCGACCAGTCGCGCCCTGATTTTTTCAGCGGCACGCGCTCCTGGATCACGTCGACGATATCGACGCGGGCGAGGAGGTCATCGATGAATTTTTCGGGGATGCGGCCGGCCATTGCTCAGCGATTCAAAAAAGGCGTCGACAACGATATCCGCCTGCCGTCTAGCTTAGCTCAGGGCGGTGTGCCCGGCGGAGCCATTCGCGGTGACGCATACCGCGGCTCTTTCCTTCGCGCCGACCGGGACGAACGCGCCGGCGCGGCGTAGGCTATGCCCGCGGTGCCGCGGTGCCGCGGCGCCGCACCCATCCACGCGCGAGGACACACTCATGTGGGGACACCGGCCGCAGCCCGGCGAATGGCTGATCCAGAACGGCATGCTCGACGAAGCGGCCAAGGCCGCGATCAAGGCGGTCAAGGTCGTGCGCAGCTACGACGTGCCTTACGTCGGCTCGTGCAACAAGAAGGGTGACAAGGTCTACATCGACCATGAACTGCCGAAGACGCTGGTCCACGCCGGCAAGCACTACGACATCGACCGCTACATCATCATGCACGAAGTCGTCGAGATGCTGTTCGAGCACACGCTCAAGTTCCAGTATCGCGACGCGCACCAGATCGCGCTGCGCGTCGAGCGCGCGCTGGTGCAGTCGGACGGATTGCCGTGGCCGGTCTACAACCGGTTCTGCGCGCGCTGGATCAAGCGCATCGGCGAGCGCCGGCATTATCCGAATCCGCCGCCGGACATCGATCTGAGACCGGAGATCGACGAGGACGACAAGGCGACCTTGCGCCGGATGGGCGCGAAGCGCGCCGCGAAAAGCGGCCGCGATTCAATGCGCTAGGAGCCTGCCGGTCTCAGCCGCCGAGGCGGGCCTTCACGAGTTGTGACAGCGCGCCCATGTCGGCGCGGCCGGCGACCTGCGGTTTGACCAGGCCGATGACCTTGCCCATGTCCTTTGGACCGGTGGCGCCGGCATCGGTGACCGCCTTGTCGACGATCGCCGCGATCTCCGCTTCCGACAATTGCGCCGGCAGATAGGTCTGGATCACGCCGATCTCGAATTCCTCGACGACCGCCAGATCCTCGCGGTCCGCGGCGCGGAACTGGGTGATCGAGTCGCGCCGCTGCTTGAGCATCTTCTCGATCGCGGCGAGTACCTGCGCGTCGTCGAGCAGGATGCGTTCGTCGACTTCGCGCTGCTTGATCGCCGCATTGATCAGGCGGATCACGCCGAGACGATCCTTGTCGCCACTCTTCATCGCGGTCTTCATGTCGGCGACGAGACGTTCTTTCAGGGACATGGGAGATTCCTGTGCTTGAGGGTCGAGGGCTGGAGCGCGAGCTTTGGCTCTCCGGCCATCCGCCCTCGTCCGCGTATTTTTCCACCAACGCAAAAAGCCGGCATCGCTTGCGCAATGCCGGCCGATGAACAGCCCTTTCACCGAGCTGGCAGGCCGAAAGGCCCGCCGGCGATCAGATCCGCAGCCTGCGCACGAGAAACGCGCAGGCGACTGCAGATGGATCCGTGATCAATACAGACGCTGCTTCTTGGTCACGTCGCGCGAGACACGGCGCAGGTGACGCTTGACCGCGGCCGCGCGCTTGCGCTTGCGTTCCTGGGTCGGCTTTTCGTAGAACTCGCGCTTGCGCACTTCAGCCAGCACGCCGGCCTTCTCGCAGGTGCGCTTGAAGCGGCGCAGGGCAAATTCGAATGGTTCGTTCTCGCGAACTTTGACGTTGGGCATACACTTACTCTCCGATACACTCAGGCCCAGGGCTGTAGGGCCAGCCGCGTATTCTATCGTGATGAATCTGCCATTTGCAAAAGCGGCGACGCCGGGACCCGTTCTCGGCATCGAATCCTCCTGCGACGAGACCGGCGTGGCGATCTTCGATCCCGCGCGCGGCCTGCTTGCGCACACGCTGTACAGCCAGATCCGCATGCATGCCGATTACGGCGGCGTGGTGCCGGAACTGGCCTCGCGCGACCACGTGCGCAAGCTGCATCCCGCTGGTCCGCGAGACCCTCGCCCGGGCCGGTCTCGGCGTCCGCGACCTGGGCGGCGTAGCCTATACCGCCGGTCCCGGCCTGGTCGGCGCGCTGCTGGTCGGCGCGGCCGCGGCGCGCTCGCTGGCCTGGGCGCTGGAGCTGCCGGCGATCGGCGTGCACCACATGGAAGGCCACCTGCTCGCGCCGCTGCTGGAGCCCGATCCGCCCGCGCCGCCGTTCGTCGCGTTGCTGGTCTCCGGCGGCCACTCGATGCTGATCGAGGTCGCCGCGATCGGCGATTACCGGCTGCTCGGCGACACCCTCGACGACGCCGCCGGCGAGGCGTTCGACAAGACCGCGAAACTCATGGACATCCCGTATCCGGGCGGCCCCGCGCTGGCGAAACTCGCCGAACAGGGCCGGCCGGGCGCGTTCCGCTTCTCGCGCCCGATGACCGACCGGCCCGGGCTTGATTTCAGCTTTTCGGGCCTGAAGACCCAGGTCCTGCTGGCGTGGCGGGCCAGTGACCAGAGTGCGCAGACCAGGGCCGACATCGCGCGCGCGTTCGAAGACGCGATCGTCGACACGCTGACGATCAAGTGCCGCCGTGCGCTCGAACAGACCGGCGCGCGCACGCTGGTCGTCGCCGGCGGGGTCGGCGCGAACCGCCATCTGCGCTCGCAACTGGCCGAGGTCGGCGCGCGCGACGGTTTCCGCGTGTCGTTCCCGCGCCTGGAATTCTGCACCGACAACGGCGCGATGATCGCGCTGGCCGGCGCGTTGCGCCTGCAGGCCGGCGAGCGCGAGACCGCCGCGATCAAGGTGCAGCCGCGCTGGGATCTGGAAAGCCTGACTGCGAGCGGCGCGGCGTTTCCGATCGCCGCGCAATAGCGGATCATGGCCGCACCTGTCAGCCTTCTGCCGCTCATCATGGACCACGTTTTCATCGAAGACCTGCGCATCGAAACGATCATCGGCATCTACGACTGGGAGCGCACCACGCGCCAGGTCGTCGCGCTGGATCTGGAGATGGCGTTCGACAACACCAGGCCGGCGGCGACCGATCGCATCGAGGACACGCTGAACTACAAGGCGGTATCCAAGCGCCTGATCGGGTTCGTCGAGGCGTCGCGGTTCGAACTCGTCGAAACGCTGGCCGAACGCTGCGCCGAGATCGTCCGCCGCGAGTTCGGGGTGCACTGGCTGCGCCTGAAACTGTCCAAGCCCGGCGCGGTGACCGGCGCGCGCGCGGTCGGCGTGGTCATCGAGCGCGGCGAACGGACGTGACCGCCGCGTCGTCCGGGCCAGCGCGGCATCGCGCCTGGCTCAGCCTCGGCTCCAACCTCGAACCCGAACGCCATCTGCGCGCGGCGCTGGTCGAGCTGCGCGCGCGCTTTGGCGCGCTCATCGTGTCGCCGGTCTATCGCTTTCCAGCAGTCGGATTCGAGGGCCCGGATTTCCTGAATCTCGCGGTCGGCCTCGACAGCGATCTCGATCCGGTGCCCCTGAACGGTTGGCTGCACGCGCTCGAGGATCGCCACGGTCGGCGCCGCGATGTGCCGCGCTACTCCAGCCGCACGCTCGATGTCGACATCGTGCTGTTCGACGAGCTGGTGCTGCACGGCCCCGGGAATCTGAAAATTCCGCGCAAGGAGCTCGCCCACGCGTTCGTGCTGAAGCCACTGGCCGACATCGCGCCCGATGTGCGCGAGCCGCTGTCGGGATGCACCGTCGCCGCGTTGTGGGCCGCGTCCGCAGACGCCAGCGCGGCGATCGAGCGCGTCGAGCTCGACGCCTGAGTCTGCGTTCGCGGATGGGGGCGTGCCCGCGCTGGCGCGCCGCTCGCGGCGATGCTAAAGATCCGCCGGTTTCTCACAGGGGAGGAGTGGTCATGGGGCGTTTCGCGCGGAGTTGGGCATTGGTCAAGGCAAGTGCAGCGGTGTTGCGCTCGGATCGGGAACTGCTGGTGTTTCCATTGCTGTCGGCGATCGGCACCTTGCTGGTCATGGCGACGTTCGTCGTGCCGCTCGCGTTCGCGGGCGCATTCGCCGGCATCGACGACAAGCAGGCGCCGGTCTGGTTGTGGCCGATCGGATTTCTGTTTTATCTGAGCCAGTATTTCGTGATCTTCTTCTTCAACGCGGCGCTGGTCGGCGCAGCGCGGATCCGCCTCGACGGCGACACGCCGACGGTCGCCGCCGGATTGCGTATCGCCGCGGCGCGCTGGCCGGCGATCCTCGGCTATGCGGCGATCGCGGCGACGGTTGGCCTGATCCTGCGCATGATTCAGGAGCGCGCCGGCTTCATCGGCCGCTGGGTCGCCGGCCTGCTCGGTCTGGCCTGGACGGTCGCGACGTTCCTGGTCGTGCCGGTGCTGGTCAACGAGAACATCGGTCCGGTCGATGCGGTCAAGCGCAGCACTGAACTGCTCAAGCGCACCTGGGGCGAGAATCTGGTCGGCAACGTCGGCATCGGCTTCGTGTTCGGACTGATCATGCTGGCCTGGATCGTGCTCGCGGTCGGCCTGGTCACGCTGGCCGCGCAGACCCAATCGATGATCGCGATCGTTGTCGCGATTGCGCTGGCGGTCGTCGGCGTGCTCCTGCTCGGCCTCGTGCAGGCTGCGCTCCAGGGCGTCTACGCGGCCGCGCTGCATCGCTACGCGACGGCCGGCGATGCCGGAGCCGGATTCGAGGGCGCGCTGATCGCCGACGCGTTCAAGATCAAGGTCTGACACGATTTGCGCCGTATCTCAGCCGGAGAAGGGAGCGCGAATGGGGTCGCCCAACCCCAACCGTTCGCCCTGAGCCCTTCGACGTTGCTCAGGACAGGCTACGGCCTGCAGGGCCGAAGTCGAAGGGGCAGCCCTTCGACTTCGCTGCGCTACGCTCAGGGCGAACGGCTGTAAGCAAGGGCGCTCGTCGAGGTTGAGATGCAGCGCAAATCGGGAGGTCTGATCGGAGCAGGCTCACATCGTGACTGAGCGGCCGCCGTCGACGCGGATGATCTGCCCGGTCACGAACGGCGCGTCGCGCAGCAACCAGAGCACCGCGCCGGCGACATCGGCGGGACTGCCGGCGCGTTGCAATGGCGTTCGTGCGACCAGCTCGGCGCGGTCCGCATACGTCTTGCCCGCCTCGGGCCATAGCACCGCGCCGGGGGCGACGCCGTTGACGCGCACGTCGGGGCCGAGTTCCTGCGCGAGCGCGAGGGTCGCCATCGCGAGCGCGGCCTTGGCCATGCAATACACGCTGTGTGCGGCGAGCGGCCGCTCCGCATAGATATCGATCAGGTTGACGATCGCGCCGTGGCGCGCGGCGAGATGCGGCGCCGCGGCCTGGGCCAGGAACAGCGGCGCGCGCGCGTTCGCCGCGAACAACTCATCCCAATCGGCCGGGATGATCGTGCCAAGCGGTGTCGCGTGGAACGCGGACGCGTTGTTGACCAGGCCGTCCAGATGGCCAAACCGCTCCAGCGTCGCCGCGACCAGTTCTGGCAGGTGCACGGCATCGGCAAGATCGGCCTGCAGTGCGAGCGTACTGTGCGGACGTATCGCTTCGAGTTCGGCGATCAGCACGTCGAGCTCGCTGCGCGAGTGCCGGCAATGCAGGGCCACGTCGTAGCCGGCCGCGTGCAGGGTGCGCGCGATGCATGCGCCGACCCGGCGTGCCGCGCCGGTGATCAGCACGACCGGATGTTCGCTTGCCGCTGCCGTCATTGGTGTTCTCCTGGATGCCCGTTATGCTGGATCGCCTGTCCACTGCCGAGAGTGCCGCAGAAGCGCGCGGCGAACCAGCCTTGAAACCTGCCCTGCCCGAACCCGGCGCCGACGAGCGCGCGCATTCCGACGAACTGTCCGCATTGATCCGCAACGAGATCGCCGCGCACGGCGCGCTGCCGTTTTCGCGGTTCATGGAGCTGTGCCTGTACGCGCCCGGTCTTGGCTACTACAGCGCCGGCCGCACCAAGTTCGGCGCGGCCGGCGATTTCGTGACCGCGCCGGAACTGGGCAGCCTGTTCGCGCGCTGCATCGCGCGCGCGCTGGCGCCGACCCTGCGCGAGCTCGGCGCGGATGCGGATTTTCTCGAACTCGGCGGCGGCAGCGGCGCGTTCGCGCTCGCCGCGCTGCGCGAGCTGGCGGCGCTCGACGCGTTGCCGCGGCGCTACCTGATTCTCGAACCAAGCGCCGATCTGCGCGAGCGCCAGCGCGCACGCGTTGCTGCCGAGTTGCCGGCCGATCTCGCCGCGCGCGTCGAATGGATCGCGCGACCGCCCGAGGCTGCCTGGCGCGGCGTGCTGTTCGCGAACGAAGTCGTCGATGCGTTGCCGGCGACGCGCTTCAGCGCGCAAGACGGCGAATTTTTCGAAGAACATGTCGCGCTCGATGGCCAGCGTTTCGTGCGCGTCGACCGCCCGGCCGATTCGCTGGTCGCCAGTGCAGTGCGCCACGTCGAGCGCGCGCTCGATGCGCCGTTCGCGAACGGTTACCGCTCGGAAATCCTGCCGCAACTGCCGTACTGGATCCAGGCCGTGCTCGGTGCGCTCGATGCGGGTGTCGCGTTGTTCGTCGACTATGGCTATCCGCGCCGCGAGTTCTACCTGCCGCAACGCGACGACGGCACCCTGGTCTGTCACTACCGGCATCGTGCGCACGCCGATCCGCTGCATTGGCCGGGACTTGAGGACATTACCGCATTCGTCGATTTCACCGCGCTCGCCGAAGCCGGGGTCGGCGCCGGCTTCGATTTCGTCGGCTATGCGCCGCAGGGCCAGTTCCTGCTCGCCAGCGGCCTGCCCGAACTCATCGCCGACGCGCCGGAATTGCCCGAAGTCGAGCGTCTGCGCCTGATCGCCGAAACCAAGCGCCTGACCTTGCCCGACGACATGGGCGAGCGTTTTCAGGCGATCGCGTTCTCGCGCGGCGTCGCGGGCGCGCTGCCGGGTTTGCGCGCGTTCGATTTGTCGCGGCGGTTGTAACGCCAAGGCGGCCGCGGCTGGGGCGGGCCATCGGCACGAAAACGCCGCCATTGCGGCGGCGTTTCGTCGAAGCATGTGAACCGCTAAAAGTTCGTGCGGTTCTCCAGCGCGAACAGGCCCGGCGCCATCGAGGCTGATCTGGAGTTCGCTCGCGGTGCCGACTGGCATCCGCATCATGCTGCGATCGGCAGCGGGGCCCACTTCCGCGGCGTTCGGCGACTCTGGACATCCATCACGCCTGGAATCGCGAGACCGGGGTGGTGGGATCGATTCACATATCACGCCTGTTTGTTGTGCATTGAGTCACAAAATAACGCCTGTTTGTTGCGCACTGAGTCACAAAATCACGCTAGTATGCGCGCCGTCAGGGTCAGGGGGATCCGATTTGGGTTACGCGCGACGCCGCTCATGGCAGAGCAGCGTCCCTTCGTGCGCGCGAATTCTCATCAGGAAAAAACCACATGTTTCGCAGGCAGCTGTCTTACGGGGCGCTGGCGCTCCTGTTCACCGTGTTGAGTGCGATGGGTCCGGCATCGGCGCAGGCACAAGCCGACGCAGCCGCGGCAGCCGCGGCGCCGCAGGATGTTCCCCAGTACATCAATGGCTGGGAACCCAAAAGCACCGACGAGGTCGCGCAGGACGCGGACGAGCCCGGCAGCATCGCTGACACCTTCATCGCGACGCACAAGTCCGCCAAAGCGGTTCCTGTCGTCGGCACGATCCACAGGACCGACGCGGTCGGCACGGTGGATCTGCGTCACCTTTTGCCGGGCGCGAACCTGAAGCGCGATCGAGAGCGCCGCGAGAACGAAGGTCCGACGCCGCACCCGGTCATCCTGCCGGGCACGGAAGGCACGCCTTCCGCCGTGGAGCAGGCGCCAGGTGGCGGCCTCTCACGGTTGGCCCCGCAGCCGGCGGCTGCTGCGCCGGCGCCGATCATCACCTTCGATGGCCTCGACTTCCTCAACTGGGGTGGCGGCCATCCGCCGGACAACAACGGCGATGTCGGCCCGACGTACTACATCACGACGGTCAACACCTCGATCGGCATCTACAACAAGTCGACCGGTGCGCGCGTTGCCGCGTTCACGTTCGACTCCTTCATGAGCCTGGGCCATTTCGGCAACCTGTGCGACACCGACAACTTCGGCGATCCCGTCGTCGTGTACGACTCCTTCGAGGATCGCTGGATCATCACCGACTTCGCGTTCACGCAGGACGGGTCGGGCAACATCAACTCGAACGTCTATCAGTGCTACGCCGTGTCGCGCAGCGGCGATCCGGTCACCGGCGGCTGGTACTACTACTCCGACGTCACCAGCGACGTCTTTCCGGACTATCCGAAGTTCGGCATCTGGCCCGACGGCCTGTACCGCTCCACCAACAATTTCGGTCCCGGCACCAACGGCAGCGGTTTCGTCGGCACGCGCGTGTGGGCCTACAACAAGGCGCAGATGTACGCCGGCGCGGCGGCCATCCAGATCGTCCAGTTCAATACGCCGGACGCCGGCGATTTCAGCCTGCTGCCGTCCAACGCGCGCCTGCAGGCCGGCACGCCGCCGGCTGGCCGGCCGAATTATTTCGTCTCGCTCTCCCAGTACCTGAATGCGCAAAACGTCTACGCGTTCCATGTCGACTGGGCTCGTCCGTCGCAGTCGACCTTCGCGCTCCTCGCCGTACCGCTCGCGAGCAGCAGCTGGGCCAATGCCGCGTCGTTCCCGGGTAGCCCGACACCGAAGAACACGCTCGACAGCTTGGCACCACGCGCGATGGTGCAAAACCAGTACAGCAACATCGGTGGCGTCGAATCGTTGTGGGACTCGCATACGATTCGTCGCACCGCTACCGGCGCGAATACCCCACGCTGGTACCAGATCAACGT
Organism: uncultured Gammaproteobacteria bacterium; assembly: GCA_963720445.1. Taxonomy (GTDB): domain Bacteria; phylum Pseudomonadota; class Gammaproteobacteria; order Xanthomonadales; family Rhodanobacteraceae; genus Dokdonella_A. The sequence goes on along the minus strand of CAVRFO010000002.1, from coordinate 1,551,865 downwards.
CAGCGGCGGCTCGGTCGCGGCGAACGACGTGCAGTCGACGAATTGGGATCCGGACGCCGCCGATACCAACTACCGCTGGATGCCGAGCCTGGCCGTCGACCGCGTCGGCAACATGGCGCTCGGCTATTCGCTGTCGAGCGCCACGACGAACCCCAAGATCATGTACGCCGGCCGCCTCGCGGGCGACGCGGTCAACACCTTCAGCCAGACCGAGCAGACGATGTATGCGGGTACGGGTTCGCAGACCGGCAATTGCGGGCCCGGGGCCTGCACGCGCTGGGGTGACTACACCGCGATGACGCTGGATCCGGACGGCTGCAGGTTCTGGTATATCAACGAGTACTACACGACGAATGACCTGAACGACCTCACGCGCATTGGCGCGTTCAAGTATCCCTCCTGCACACCGGTCGGCAACGGCGGCACGCTCTCGGGCACGGTCACGGTGAGTCCGGGCGGCAGCCCGATCAGCGGCGCGACCGTCCAGCTCGGCAGCCGTGTCGCCACGACCGACGCGTCGGGTTTCTACTCGTTCGCGATTCCGGCCGGCACCTATACGGTCGAGACGGCGAACGCCGCCGGCTACAACCCGGGCTCGGCGAGTTCGCTGGCGGTGACCGACGGCGGCACCACCACGCAGAACTTCGCGCTCTCGGCCGCGCCGGCGGGGGTCTGCAATACCGATACCACGCAGTCCGATTTCCAGACCGCGGCGCTGACCAACATCGACCTCGCCAGCAGCCCCGGTGACGCAGTTCTCACCTCGACGTCGCTGGTGACCGACGCGAAGCAGGAAACCAACACCGGAACCGGTTTCGGCTTCACCAATACGAGCTGGATAGCGCAGACCTTCACGGCCGCGACCACGGGCCAGTTGACCAGCGCCGATGTCTACCTGTTCTGCTCGGGTTGCAGTGGCGCCAATCCGAACATCACGGTTTCGGTACGCGCGTCATCGGGCAGTGGACAGACCGGGTTGCCTACTGGCGCGGATCTGGCCACGGGCACTGTCACCGGTTTCAGCAGCGGTTCGGGTAGCTTCCAGAGCGTGACGTTCGGCGCGCCCGTCAACGTAACCGCGGGCACCCAGTACGCACTGGTGGTGCGCTCGGTCGCCGCACGTACCACCGGCATCTACGCATATACCATCAGCAATACCAGCGGTGCCAACCCGTACGCGGGTGGCCGCAACGCCACCTCGGCGAACAGCGGCTCGACTTGGTCAGGGCAGACCCGCAGCCTGGTGTTCCACACCTACGTCACCGTCCCGAAGACGTATTCGAGCTCCGGCGACCTGGTCTCCAATGCCAAGGACGCCAACCCGGCGCCCGGCTACACGCCGACCTGGTCGACGCTCAGCTGGACCGGCTCCACGCCGGCCAGCACGACGCTGCGCTTCCAGGCGGCGGGCAGCAATGCGGCGACCGGGCCGTTCAACTTCGTCGGCCCGGATGGCACCGCGGGCACGTACTTCACCAGTGGCAATTCGCTGAGCCAGTTCAACGGCAGCCGCTACGTCAAGTACCACGCCTACCTCGCCACGTCGAACACGGCGAGCAGCCCGGTCCTGAGCGACGTCACGCTCTGCTCGACGAACACGCCTCCGGCTCAGGTCGCAACGAAGCTCGCGTTCACCGCGCAACCACCGGCGAGTTCCCTGGTCGGCGCCGCGTTCAGCACGCAGGTGAGCGTGGAAGACGCGAGCGGCAATGTCGTCACGGGCGACACGTCGCCGGTGACGGTGGCGCTCTCCGGCGGCACCGGCGGCGCGACGCTCGGCGGCACCGCAACGGTGAACGCCGTCAACGGCGTGGCCACGTTCCCGAACCTGTCGGTAAACACCGCTGGCACGGCCTACAAGCTCAACGCCACTGACGACAGCCTGACCGGCGCGGCAAGCAACGCGTTCGACATCGTGCCGAACACGTACACGGTCGGCGGCAACATCGGCGGCCTTGTCGGCTCGGTGTCGCTGAAGCTCGATGGCACGACGCCGACGAGCACGCAGACGCAGACGTTCAATGCGAACGGCAGCTTCACGTTCACGACAGCGCTGCAGTCCGGCTCCGGCTGGACAGTCAGCGTCGCGACGCAGCCAGCGGGCCAGACCTGTGCGGTGACGAGCGGTAACGGTTCGAATCTGTCGGCGAACGTGACGACTGTGCAGGTGACCTGCACGACGAATACGTACACGATCGGCGGCAGCGTCAGCGGCCTGACCGCGTCCGGCCTCGTGCTGGCCGTCACCGCAGGCAGCCAGACCGTCACCGTGCCTTCGGGCGCGACCAGCTACGTGTTCCCGACGGCTGAGCCGACCGGCACGGCGTACACGGTCAGTGTGCAGACGCAGCCGATCGGCCTCACCTGCTCGGTGGCGAACGCGAGTGGCACGATCGCCAACGCGAACGTGGCCAATGCGAACATCAGCTGCACGACGAACCTGTACCTCATTGGCGGCAACATCAGCGGGCTTGCCGGCTCGGTGTTGCTGAAACTCGACAGCACGATCCCGACCACCACGCAGACACAAACGTTCGCGGCGAACGGCAGCTTTACGTTCGCTTCGTCGCTGGCCTACGGTTCGGGCTGGACGGTGAGCGTCGCGACGCAGCCGACCGGCCAGACCTGTGCGGTGATGAGCGGCAGCGGAACGAACCTGTCGGCGAACGTGACGGCTGTGCAGGTGGCCTGCACGACGAATACCTACACGGTGACGGCGTCGGTCAGCGGCGGCAACGGCACGATCACGCCGCCGTCGCAGTCGGTGAACTACAACGGCACGGCGAGCTTCACGGTCACGCCGAGCACCGGCTATCACGTGGCAGCCGTAACGGGCGACACCTGCACGATCACGCAAGGCTCGGGCAACAGCTGGACGAGCAACGCGATCACGCAGGCCTGCGCGGTCACGGCCACGTTCGCGATCAACGCGTACACCGTGACGGCGTCGGTCAGCGGCGGCAACGGCACGATCACGCCGCCATCGCAGTCGGTGAACTACAACGGCACGGCGAGCTTCACGGTCACGCCGAGCACCGGCTATCACGTGGCAGCCGTGACGGGCGACACCTGCACGGTCACGCAAGGCTCGGGCAACAGCTGGACGAGCAATGCGATCACGCAGGCCTGTGCGGTCACGGCCACGTTCGCGATCAACACCTACACGTTGACCTACACCGCCGGCACGAATGGTTCGATCGTGGGCACGACGCCACAGACGGTGAACTATGGTGCCAGCGGCACGCCGGTGACGGCCACGCCGAACACCGGCTATCACTTCGTCCAGTGGAGCGACGGCGTGCTGACCGCCGCGCGCACCGACACGAATGTGACCGCGAACGTGAGCGTGACGGCGAGTTTCGCGATCAACACCTACACGTTGACCTACACGGCGGGCACGAATGGTTCGATCGTGGGCACAACGCCGCAGACGGTGAACCATGGTGCCAGCGGCACGCCGGTGACGGCGACGCCGAGCGCCGGCTACCACTTCGTCCAGTGGAGCGACGGCGTGCTGACCGCCGCGCGCACCGACACGAATGTGACCGCGAACGTGAGCGTGACGGCGAGTTTCGCGATCAACAGCTACACGGTGACCGCGTCGGTCAGCGGCGGCAACGGCACGATCACGCCGGCCTCACAGTCGGTGAACTACAACGGCACGGCGAGCTTCACGGTCACGCCGAGCACCGGTTATCACGTCGCGTCCGTGACCGGTGATACCTGCACGGCCACGCAAGGCTCGGGCAACAGCTGGACGAGCAACGCGATCACGCAGGCCTGCGCGGTCACGGCGACGTTCGCGATCAACGCGTACACGGTGACTGCGGCGGTCAGCGGCAGCAACGGCACGATCACGCCAGCGTCGCAGTCGGTGAACTACAACGGCACGGCCAGCTTCACGGTCACGCCGGCGACCGGTTATCACGTGGCGAGTGTCAGCGGCGATACCTGCACGGTCACCCAAGGCTCGGGCAACAGCTGGGCGAGCAGCGCGATCACGCAGGCCTGCGCGGTCACGGCGACGTTCGCGATCAACACCTACACGTTGACCTACACGGCTGGCACGAATGGTTCGATCGTGGGCACGACGCCGCAGACGGTCAATTACGGTGCCAGCGGGACGTCGGTGACGGCGACGCCGAGCACTGGCTACCACTTCGTCCAGTGGAGCGACGGTGTGTTGACGGCCGCGCGCACCGACACGAACGTGACGGCGAACCTGAGCGTGACGGCAAGCTTCGCGATCAACGCCTACACCGTGACGGCCTCGGTCAGCGGCAGCAACGGCACGATCACGCCGCCGTCGCAGTCGGTGAACTACAACGGCACGGCCAGCTTCACGGTCACGCCGGCGACCGGCTATCACGTCGCGAGCGTCAGCGGCGACACCTGCACGGTCACGCAAGGCTCGGGCAACAGCTGGTCGGGCAACGCGATCACGCAGAGCTGCGCGGTCACAGCCACGTTCGCGATCAATGCGTACACCGTCACGGCTGCGGTCAGCGGAGGCAACGGCACGATCACGCCGCCGTCGCAGTCGGTGAACTACAACGGCACGGCGAGCTTCACGGCGACGCCCGTCTCGTCGGCCTACCACGTGGTCAGCGTGGTAGGCGATACCTGCACCGTGACGCAGCAGGGCACGAGCACCACGTGGACCAGCGGCTCGATCACGCAGGCCTGCACGGTGACGGCGACGTTCGCGATCAACCCGCCCGACCACCTGATGTTCGTGACCCAACCGGCCGACGTGTTCCAGGGCGATCGCCTCGGCGCGCTCCAGGTCGCGATCGTCGACGTCAACGGCAACGTGATCGCGACTGACTCCAGTTCCCAGGTCATGCTCTCGACCAGCGCCTGCGGTGGGTCGGTGACGCTGGGGCAGGCAACGGTGAGCAACGGCATCGCGAGCTTCGGCGCCAATGCGAGCAAGCGGTTCTACACGCTTGCCAGCAGCAAGCAACTCAGTGCTGCCAGCGGAAGCTACAGCGGCGCTGCGACGGTCAATGTCGTCACCGGCGGCGAACTCCTGTTCGCCGACGATTTCGACAGCTGCCGCCTCTGACGAGGCACAGACGCGCGCGGACGTGTTCCGCGCGCCGTTCGCAGCTTCTTCGACCCCGCTTCGGCGGGGTCTTCTTTTTCAGGCCGCGGGTCGTTCGATGGCTGCGATCGCGCGCGTGCGTGCGGCGCGCATCGCGGCGCCGATCGCGGGGCCGCTCAATCCCTGGGCGATGAAATCGGTTGCCTTGACCCCGCACGCGGCCGCATGGGCTGCGCGCAGGTAATCGGCTTGCGGATACGCGGCGTCGGAAAAGCCGAGGCGGCCGCGCTTGTCCGCCTCGCATGCAAGCAGGAAGCGTTGCAGGCGTTCGGGTCGGCGCAGGCTGTCCAGATGTTCCAGCAGTTCGAGCATGGTGGACGGGCGCAATTCGAGCGCGCGATGCGCGTCGAGGTGGAAGCGGCAGACTCGTTCCGCGAGGGCCGCGTGCTCGGCCGGTACTTTCAGGCGCGCGCACAACGCCCGCAGCGGAGCGATTCCGTTGTGTTCGTGGCGGATATGCCGCGGCAGCTCGTCCTTCGGGGTCAGCGCCTTGCCGAGGTCGTGGGTCAGCGCGCACCAGCCGACCACATCGTCGCCGGGTGCGAGCCGGGCGGCCATGTCGAGCGCGAGCTCGATATGGATGCCGGTATCGATCTCGGGGTGGAATTCGGCACGTTGCGGCACACCGTACAGCGCGTCGATTTCCGGAAATACGACGCGCAGTGCGGCACCGTCGCGCAGCGCGCGCAGGAACGCGGACGGGGTCGGCTCGGTCAACGCCTTGCGCGTCTCCGCCCACACGCGTTCGGGGACAAGATGATCCACTTCGCCGCTTTGTGCCATTTGCCGCATCAATGCGATCGTTTCGTCGGCGATTCGGAATCCGAGCGACGCGTAGCGCGCCGCGAACCGCGCGATACGCAGCACGCGCACCGGGTCTTCGGCGAAAGCGGGCGAGACATGGCGCAGCACGCGCTCGGCAAGATCGCGCTGGCCGCCGAATGGATCGACGACCGCGCCGTGCTCATCCTCGGCCATCGCATTGATGGTGAGGTCGCGGCGTTCCAGGTCCTGCTCCAGCGTCACCGACGGATCGGCATGGAACGCGAACGCGTGATAGCCGCGGCCGGTCTTGCGTTCGGTGCGCGCCAGCGCATATTCCTCGTTGGTCTGCGGGTGCAGGAACACCGGGAAATCCTTGCCGACCGGCTTGTAGCCTTGCGCACGCATGGCTTCCGGCGTCGCGCCGACCACGACGAAGTCGCGGTCGACGACACCGAGCCCGAGCAATTTGTCGCGGACTGCGCCGCCGACGAGATAGGTCTGCATGCGCCGATTGTGCCAGAGCGGGCGAATGCTGCCGCCGGCTCCAGTCCGCTGGCTTCAGTAGTGCGTGCGGAACGCGTCGTAGCGCGTCTGTCGACTATCCTCGCGCAGCATTGCGGGCACGATCACCTGCATCGGCGTGGCGACGATGCCGAGTGTGGCAAGACCGTCGTCGGCACAGGTTGAATCGAGTTTCAGCGAGCGGAAGTTGTCGCGCGAGATGGGTTTTCCCGGCAGCCATTCGCCGACGGTTGCCTGCATGAAGCCGAGCGCGTCGGGCAGCGCGACGACGAGGCGGCGCTTGCCGATCATTCGCGCGGTCCAGCGCACGAGGTCGCCGAGCGCGATTACGTCCGGACCCGGCAGCGCGTAGATGCGCCCAATCGTGTGCGTGTGCAGCAGTGCGCGCGCAAACGCTTCGGCGATGTCGCCGACGAAGACCGGCGCGAACTTCGCATCGGCGCGCGCGAGCGGCAGCACCGGCAGCATGCGCAGCAACGCCGCGAAGCGGCAGAACAGGCCGTCGCCTTCGCCGAAGATCACCGACGGGCGGAAGATCGTCCATGCGAGCGTTGACGCCTTCACGCGTGCTTCTGCTTCGCCGCGCGTCTTGAGGTAGAAGCTTTCGCCTTCGCCCGCGCGCAGCGCACTCATCTGCAGCAGGCGCGACACGCCGGCCTCCATGCAGGCGGCAATCAGGTTTTCGGTCAGCGTGACGTGCGCCTTGCGAAACCCGCTGCCATCGCTGCCGGATTCATTGAGGATGCCGATCAGGTTGATCGCCGCATCCGCGCCGGCGAGATGGCGGCTGAGGTCGGCGCGGTCGTACACGTTCGCGTTGACGACGCTGACCTGCGGCAGCACGCCTAGTTCGCGATGCCGTTCGCGATTGCGCGACAACACCTTGATGGTGTGGCCGTCGCGTTGCAGCCGCGGCACCAGATGGCTGCCGACGAAGCCGGTTCCGCCGAGCACGACGAGGTTGAGTGGTTTCATCCGGACGCTCCAATGGAATCGTCATTTGACGCGTTTCGGCGCTCGATGGAAAGGCGCGCCGGACTATTGTCTGGGGTCCGCCGGATTGTTTGTGTCGCGTGGCGGCGGTACCAGCGCGGTCAACGACCAGCCCGGTTTGATTTCCAGTGTGCGCAGGTCACTCACGACATGCACGCGGTTGTTCTCGTCGACACTGAACAACGGCAGCGCGTCGGCGCCGTGGGCCGCGCGGAACGCGTCGATGTCGAAGGTGTCGGACAGACGCGTGCTCTTGATCCGCCAGCCCTGTTCCAGGCGCGTATCGAGCATGGCGAGAGTGATGTCGTCGCCGAACAGGTGTGAGGCGCGGATCGAGCGCGCCTGTTCGCGGCGATCGGAGTCGTCGGGCGCGCGTTCGCGCACGCGCAGGCGGTACACGCGATGGCGACCGAAATCGGGGCGATAGCGCACGCAAGCCAGTCCGTTCAATTCGCGGCGCGCGGACATCGCGAACAGGCGGCCGATGCCGTCCAGATCGAGCGTGCGTTCGGCATGGCGCGTCAGCGGATCGCCGTACCATGTCTTGAGGTTCTGCATGCGCGCGGCCTGGATGTCGGACCAGTTGTCGTCGGCGACGAGGACCGACAGGCCGAGATCGGACAACGCGCTCGCAATCGCACGGGCGACCCGGTTGGCACCGATCACCAGCACGCCATGCGGATCGGTTTCGGCGACCCCGAGCCGGCGCGCCAGCCATTTCGCGCTGGCGCTTTGCAGCACCACGGTGCCGATGATCAGCGCGAAGGTCAGCGGCACCAGCAACTCGGCGCCGGCCATGCCCTGTTGCTCCAGGCGCAGGGCGAACAGCGCCGATACTGCGGCAGCGACGATGCCGCGCGGCGAGATCCACGCGACGACTGCGCGCTCGCGCCAGTTCAGCACGCCGCCGACGCTGCTGGCGAGGACCGCCAGCGGGCGCGCGATGAATTGCGCGACGCCGAAGATCGCGATGCCGGCGAACAGCGCCCCGGGCGGCAACGGCCAGCGCAGGCGCGCGGCGAGCAGGATGAACAACGCGCTGATCAACAGCGTGCTCAGGTGCTCCTTGAACGACAGGATGTCCTCGATGGACAGATCGCGCAGGTTTGCCAGGGTCATGCCCATCACGGTGACCGCGAGCAGCCCCGATTCGTGCGCGGCTTCATTGGCGACCGCGAACGTGAGCAATACGAAGGCGAGGGCCGCATACGTCTGCAGGTATTCGGGCAGCCATTGGCGACGCAGCAGAAACGCGAGCGTACGCGCGCCGAGCGTGCCGGCCGCGACACCGACCGCGATCGTGAAGCCGAACACCGCGAACGAGTGTGCCTCCTGGTGCGACACGATCGCTTCGTAGACCAGCACGGCGAACAGAGCGCCGAGCGGGTCGATGATGATGCCTTCCCAGCGCAGCACATTCGCGATGCGCGAGTTCGGACGCACGCTGCGCAACATCGGCACGACCACGGTCGGGCCCGTCACGCAGGTCAGCGCACCGAACAGTGCGGCGATCGGCCACGGCAGGCCCGCGATCCAGTGCCCGGCGGCGGCGAGGATCGCCAGTGTGACCAGCGCACCGACGCTGACCAGCCGCAACACGGTGCCGCCGACGCCGGCGAGTTCGTCGAAACGCAAGGTCAGCGACCCTTCGAACAAGATGATCGCGACCCCGAGCGAAATGAACGGGAACAGCAGCGGGCCGAGCGCGGTTTCCGGATTCAGCCAGCCAAATGCTGGACCGAGCACCAGACCGATCAGCAGCAGGAACAGGATCGCCGGCAAGCGAACGCGCCAGGCCAGCCATTGCGCGCCGAAGCCGAGCGCGGCAAGTGCCGAGAATTGAAGGGCGGGCGAGAAGGTCATGCGGACGAGCAGCGCAGACTGGAGCGATGCCGGTCGATGCCATTGGCGACGGTTCGATTTGCGAACGCATCCGCGCCCTTTGCGACGCTCATCGACGCGTCCGCCGCTGCTTCAATTCGGTGTGCCCGCGACTGCCGGTAGCTCCGGCGCCGCGCAGACCACGGTCTTGCGCGGCGTCTGCGCGGTCGGTGTCTGGTACGCCTGACCGATTTTCGGCATGCGCGTCGACAGCGCGAGCGCTTTGCCGTTCATGCGCCAGTCGTAGATCACGCTGAACGCGAGCACGCGCGAGACGTATTCGCGGGTTTCCTTGTACGGAATCGTCTCGATGAAGAAATCCGGATCGAGCGTGCCGCGCGCATCGAGCCAGCGCCCGACCGGCGCCTCGCCGGCATTGTAGGCCGCGCTCGCGAGCCACGGGCTGCCGTCGTACTTGTCCGCCATGCGACCGAGGAAGCGCGTGCCGAGCTGCACGTTGAGCGCCGGAATGAACAGGTCCTGCGCATCGGAATAGGGCAGCTTTTCGGCTTTCGCCAGTTGCTTGGCAACACCGGGCAGCAGCTGCATCAGGCCGTACGCGTCGGCGCCGGAGCGGGCATCGACCATCCATGCGCTTTCGGCGCGGATGATCGCGTAGGTCCAGGCCGGGTCGATGCCGGCCTGGCGCGATTCGCGCTTGACCTGGGTTTCTATGCCGAGCGGGAAGCGTTGTTCGTACAGGCGCTGGCTTTCCGGATCGGCCGAGAACGCGAACACCGCGCGGTCGTACCAGCCGCGCCGGTACGCGAAATCGGCGGCGAGGCGGCGCTGGTCAGCGTCGAGTTTGGTCATCGCGAAATCCCACTCGCGACGCGCCTCGGGCGCCATGCCCAGTTCATGGAACTCGAACGCGCGGGCGAGATCGGCTTGTTTGGCGAGCTGCGCTTCGGCTTTCGGATCGCCGGCCAGCGTGCGCGCGCAGATCGTGTACGGCTGGTCGCTCCAGTCCGCGGCGAGGAAGCCGTAGAAGTTCGCCTCGCGCGCGAGTGCGGTCAGGATCGGCGTGGCCTCGGCTGCGCGGTCCAGCTTGGTCAGCACGCGCGCGCGCAGGTAGCGCCAGCGCGGATCGGTTTTCTGCGGATCGGGCATCGCGTCGAGTGCGGCGAGGGTGCTCTTGTAGTCGCCGTTCGCCAGTGCGATGCGTACCCGCCATTCACGCGTCGCATCGTCCGCGGCATCCGACCGGCAATGCGTCCAGCCGCGCCAACGCGTCGGGCGAATAGCTGGTCGCCCGATACAGCGCGAGCGCGTTCAACACGCGATTTTTCTGCGCAGCATCCCATTTGAAGCGGGTTTCGAGATCGGCCCACGCGGTTTCCGCGGCCGCGCTGTTGCGCCGCGCGTAGCGGGCCAGGCCGTACGCGAGCGCGTCACGCGCGCGCGCATCGTCGGCCCAGGTTTTCGATTTCGCGAAGGTCGCGGCCGGGTCGCGCAGCGCGGTCACGATACGGTCGGCGGCGGCGCGGTCGGCGCCGGTCAGCAGCGCTGCCGCGTTCGCGGCTGGTTCGGCATGGCCTGCGGCGGCGGTACGATCCAGTCGTTCCCAGACCTGCGCGCCGGTCAGTACGCCGCCGCTGCGCGCGGCGGCAAATACCGGATCGCACGCGCCCGGCAGCGCCTTCGAACCTGACCAGAGCGCGTCGAGATCGGCCGTGTAGTCGAGCTTCGAACCGGCGGCGAGGCGCGCCTGCAGTTCATCGCATTGCAGGTCGCGTTCGTTGCTTTTCGTCCAAAGCGCACGGAACGTCGCCCAGTCGCTGCGCCGCGCGAGTTCGCGCAGGTACGCGTCGCGCAGATCGCGGGCCGCCAGCGAATCGGGCCAGCGGGCCAGGAAACGCTCGACCTCGGCGCGCTCGACCTTCGCGATGCGGGCGCGCAACGCGGCCAGTTCGATGTAGGGGTAAAGCGGGTAGCGCTCGTCGAGCCCGGCCGCGACTTTCTTCCATGCGTCGTCCGGCGGGCGCGCAGCGGCGGCCAGTGCGGCGCGAAATTGCGAGCGTTCAGCGGCGCGATCGGCGGCGTGCAGCGCCGGGGCGCCGAATGCGGCAAGCAGGAAGCCAGACAGGAGCAGCCGCCAATGGCGGGTCGAACGAGGACGCATGCGAGCGCAACCGGGCCGAGCAGGGCGGACAGTGTAGCTGGGGCGGCGATACCGGGCAGTTTCCTCTGCGCCGGAATGGAAGGCGCAGCCTCGATTTCACACGCGGTAGTTGCGTTTTCACGCGAATTGTAGCAAAAAGCAACAATTCGTTTACATTTTATTGACATTTCAGTGTGACGACATGCGTTGTACATGCCGCCCCGCATACCGCTGTTCCGTCCAATCGACCCTTGGAGAGAAACACCATGCGTTCACGTCGTCTCGTTCGGCTGGCTGTCAATACGTTGGCCGGCGCAGTGTTGTCGGCCTTGTATGTCGTTCCCGCATTCGCCCAGGACAGAACCGGTGACGATGCGCAGAAACTTGAAACCATCGAAGTCACCGGTTCGCGCATCAAGAAGGCCGATGTCGAGGGCCAGACGCCAATCCTGACGATCACCTCGAAGGACATCGAAGCCACCGGCCTCGGCTCGATCGGCGATGTGATCCAGCGTTTGTCGGTCAGCGGCTCGTCGCTCAACACCAAATTCAACTCGGCCGGCAACTTCGGTTTCGCGGCTGACGGCTCCGGCGTCGGTTCCGGCTCGACCACGATCTCGCTGCGCAACCTCAACGCGAAGCGCACCCTGATCCTGGTCGACGGGCTGCGCTGGGTCAACGAATCCTCGGCGTCCGGCGTCTCCGCCGCGGTCGACCTGAACACGATCCCGTCAAGCATCGTCGACCGCATCGAGATCCTGAAGGACGGTGCCTCGTCGCTGTACGGCTCCGACGCGATCGCCGGCGTGATCAACATCATCACCAAGAAGAAGCAGGACGGCGTCGGCATCGGCCTGTACTACGGCAACTACCAGATCGGCGACGGCAAGACCTATTCGGGTCACGTCTCGATGGGCGCGCATACCGATCGGGCGGATTTCTTCTTCGACGTCAGCCATTTCAAGCAGGACTCGATCAGCGCGGGTGACTGGAGCCAGTCCTCGTTCCCGACGCCCGGCGCGGGCCTTTCCGGCGGCAGTTCGTATATCCCCTACACGCGCACGATATTTTTCCCGACCGACCCGACCAATACGTATGGCGGCTTGTGCCCGCTTAATGCGTCCGGCGTCGCGCGTTGCAACATCGCCGCGAACGGCACAGTCGTCGGCGGCCCGCAGGCTTTCCCGGGCGGCTTCCACAAGTTCACGAACGCCGACCGCTTCAATTTCGCTCCGTACAACCTCCTGCTGACGCCGAACGAGCGCACCGGCATCTTCGGGCAAGGCAGCTACGCGGTCACCGACAACGTCAAGTTCTACGTGAAGGGCCTGTACAACACGCGCAAGTCGGTGAACCAGGCCGCGCCGGAACCGATCGGCCTCGGCTCGGCGCTGAACACCAGCGATCTCGGCCTGACCACCGGCGTTGACGTGACCAATCCGTACAACCCGTTCGGCGTCACCCTCGATCCGAACAGCAACTTCCTCGGCCTCGGCCGACGCCCGGTCGAAGGCGGGCCGCGCGTGTTCCAGCAGGACGTCGATACCCGCTACATCGCGACCGGCCTGCAAGGCTTCTTCAGCGCCATGGATCGTGAATTCAACTGGGACGCCAACTACGTCAACAGCACGAACAACGCGACCCAGACCGTGCATGGCACCTACAACATCGCGCATATCGCGCGCGCGCTTGGCCCAGTCGCCGATTGCACCGGCTCATGCGTGCCGCTGAACATCTTCGGCGGTCCCGGTTCGATCACTCCGGAAATGCTGCAGTACATCCAGTTCATCGAGAACGACCGCAGCACGAACAAGCTGGAAATGTTCACCGCGAACCTGTCCGGCGACGCGTTCAACCTGCCGGCCGGCATGCTCTCGTTCGCGACCGGCTACGAGCATCGTCATCTGCAGGGTTCGTATACGCCTGATTCGATCGTGATCGCCGGCGAATCCAACGGCGTGCCCTCGCTGCCGACCTCCGGCGAATACTCGATCGACGAGCTCTATCTGGAATTGAACGCGCCGCTGCTCAAGGATGTCGCGTTCGCAAAGAGCCTCGATCTGTCGCTCGCCACGCGCTATTCCGACTACTCGACGTTCGGCACCACGACCAACAGCAAGATCGGTTTGCGTTGGCAGTTGAATGACGACCTGACCCTGCGCAGCACGTGGGCGCAAGGCTTCCGCGCTCCGTCGATCGGTGAACTGTTCGGCTCGCCCGCGCGTTTCGATGCATCCATCCAGGATCCGTGCAACGGCGCCACCGGCACACTGGCGGCGAACTGCATCGCCCAGGGTGTCGCCAATCCGGCCACGTTCGAGGCGTCCAACACGCAGATCTCGACGCGTACCGGCGGCAACATCCACCTGCAGCCGGAAACCTCGCACAGCCTGACCGCCGGCGCGGTCTACAGCCCGAGCTGGGCGACCAATACCGCGTGGTCGCAGAAGGTCGATTTCGAACTGACCTACTTCAAGATCAAGGTCAACAACTCGATCCAGGCACCGGATGCACAGACCCAGCTCAACCGCTGCGTCGAAACCAACTCGCCGGTCTTCTGCACCGGCATCGTGCGCGGCTTGTCCGGCGACATCATCAACTTCAGCAACTTCCTGCAGAACCTCGGCACCGTGAAAACCTCGGGCTATGACTTCGGGGCGAGCTGGCTGGGCAACGAAACCCGCATCGGCACCTTCGGCGCCGGCTTGAGCACCACCTATACGTCGCACTACTCGGCGGTCGCGAACGACTCGGGTCTTGCCGAACCGCTCACGGTGGGCATCGAAACGAACAACCAGGCGATTCCGAAGTGGCGCACGACGCTCAACGCGACGTGGGCGTATTCGTCGTGGAGCGCAAGCTGGACGGTTCGTTACATCTCCGGTCTGACCGAGGACTGCAACCCGGACCTGACCAGCGCCGGCGCCGTGTGCAGCAAGCCGTTGCCGGATCTGTCGGGTGGCACCAACCATCTTGGCGCGACCACCTTCAACGATGCTCGCGTGAACTGGAAGGTTCCGACCAACTTCGATTTCACCTTGTCTGCCGGTATCAACAACATCTTCGATCGCAGTCCGCCGGTCTGCGTGTCCTGCTCGTTGAACGGCTATGACGCCGGCACCTACGATCTGCCGGGCCGCTTCGGCTACGTGTCGCTCAACATCAAGTTCTGATCCGCTGCATTGTGAAAGAAAAAGGGCCGCGCAAGCGGCCCTTTTTTTGTGTGCGTGACCGGATGGAATGGCGCATCAGCTCCGGTGCTGCTCCCCATCCCGGTGCGGAGCGTCGGAGCGATGCGGCGCAGCCTGCGGATGTGGCTGCTGGCGTGGTGCGGACATGCGTGTCGTCCGTGGCTGATTCGGCGCCATCGCACGTGATGCGGAATGACCGGTTGCGTTGGGGCCGCGCAGTTGTGCGGCTTGCCGCTGGTTGTGATTGGCCTGGGTGCGCGCTGGCGCGAACTGGCTGCTGCGCATGGCCACGCTTGCCCCGTTGTTTCGTGCAGGCGCCGCGGTTCGCGGCGCTGCCGTGATCGCTTTCGCTTGCGCAGCCCGCGCCGTCGCCGCTTGTGCTTGCGGGGTGGCTGGATTCGCGCGCACGAGGCCTCGCGCATTGAACGCAGCCGGCGTCGGTGTCGCGGCGATCGCGGGTGCACCATGATTCACCGCGGCGCGCAGCGAGGCGTCACGGCTCGCGGCCAGGATGTGCTGCTGCTGCGCCGCGGTCGGCGCGGTGTGCTGGTCGCGCGCCGCCAACCGTTCGGCTGGTGAGGGCCGCGCTGCCACGCCACCCGTGCCGCCATTGAAGCTGGTCCGGTTGTTGACCGTCGTGTTGTTGACGACGTTCTTGTTGTACACGTTGGTGATATTCGTGGTGTTGCTGATGTTGGTCACGCTGCGGTTGTAGTTGAACACCCCGCCGCGCCAGTAGCCGCCGGCGAAACCGATGCCGGTATAGCCGAAGCCGTAGTTGATGCCGCCGTAGAAGCCGATGTGCGGCCCCCAGTAGCCGGCATGGAACACGTAATAGCCGCCGCCCCAGCCCCAATAGCCCGGCGTCCACAGCGCGCCGGCGTAGGGTGCCAGCACCCAGGTGCCGGGCACCCAGAAATAGCCGTCATCGCTCCAGCGCCAATAGCCGGGCGTCCACAGATAGCCCGGGCCGGGCATGACCGGCTGTGCATAGACCGGCAACGGCGGCGGTGCGATGTTGACCGACACGAACACGCCGGCGAATGCGGCAATCGGCGCTGCAAAAATGGCGAGGGCCAGCAGCCACCTGGCGAGACCGCGCAAGGGGCGGGCATCCACAGCGTGATGCAGATTCATGGATCGGTTTCCTGGGTGAGGGGGACAACCTGCATGAACGCGGCGACGCGGCGGGCGTTGACGCAAGTCCGGATCTGCGCGGTCGCATTCAGCCGGCGGTGGGCCGCGGCGGGAATGAACTGGCGCTGCGCGACTACCCGCCTTGCGGCGCGCGCATCGAATCGGGCAGACGCACGCGGGCGGCAATCGGCAGATGGTCGGACACCGGATGCGGCAGCGCCCACAGGCGTTCGACCACCAGCGACTTCGACACCAGGATATGGTCGAGCGCACGGGTCGGCTTCCAGCTCGGAAACGTCGCTGGCGACTCGGCCGGGCGTGCCAGTGCGGTGCGCGCATAGAGCAGGTCGAGCTCCTTGCTCCGCGCCGACGTGTTCAGATCCCCCATCAGCACCGCATGCGGATGCTCGCCGATCAGCTCGGCGATGAAGGCGAGCTGGCGCGCGCGCGCGACCTGGCCGAGCGACAGGTGCGCGATGACCACGACGAGGGCGTCGGCATCGCTGCCGAAGCGCGCCCACAGCGCGCCGCGGCCCGGAATGCGCCCGGGCAACGGATAGTCGAGCACTTCATCGGGCTGCCAGCGCGCGAGCAATCCATTGCTCGACGTCGCCAGTCGCGATACCCGACGGTTTGGCTGGTGGCTCCAGTACGGGAAATCCGCCGCCTCGGCCAGATACTGGGTCTGGTTGAGAAAACCCGAACGCAGGCTGCCGGCATCGGCTTCCTGCAAGCCCACGAAGTCGAACGCGCCGATCACGCGCGCGAGGCCATCGAGGTTCGCGCGCTTGCCGTTGGGCAGCATGTGGCGCCAGCTATGCGTCACGTACTCGCGATAACCGCGCATGCTGCCGCCAGCGAGGATGTTGCAGCTGAGCAGGTTCAGTCGGCGTGCGTCGGGGGCGGCGTGGAGCGAGGGAAGAACGGAACTCATGCGAACGAGGCTAACCAGCGGCAGGCGTGGCGGCAAGGGCCGTGACCGAAATGGCGCA
Organism: uncultured Gammaproteobacteria bacterium; assembly: GCA_963720445.1. Classification (GTDB taxonomy): domain Bacteria; phylum Pseudomonadota; class Gammaproteobacteria; order Xanthomonadales; family Rhodanobacteraceae; genus Dokdonella_A. The sequence continues at coordinate 1,535,176 of CAVRFO010000002.1, read as the reverse complement.
GTCAGTTCCTGTGCAGGAGCGGCGCGGCCGTGACATGACTTTGCGATGCGACTCGGGTCGCGCTTGCAGCGCTTCTGAAAAAGTCGCTCCCGCGGAATCCAGGCCAGCGTTTACCGGGCCGCGGCGAACAAATCGATGCGCGCGTGGTTTTGGGCCAGATCGCCGAACTCGCCATGCAGCGCATCACCGTCGTCCGCAATCGCGCGTGCGGCGATCGTCGCGGCAAGTGTTTCGAGCAAGGTCACGTTGCCGCGCAGGCGCGCACGCAGTTGCGCGTCGTCGAGCGGATCGTGCAGGCCGCGGTTGAGTTCGGCGAACCACGGCAGCAGGTATTGGTCGAGCATGATCTTCTCGTTGCGGCCGGGCCCGCTCGCGTGCCATGTGCGGAACAGTTGCTGGACGCGTTCGTTGAGTGCACGTGCGCGTTCCAGCTGCGGGCGCATTTCGCCGAGCAGGGCGAGGTCGGTCAGCCGGCGCTGGAACACGAGCTGGCACAGCACGCCCCAGTAGTACGCGTAGTCCCAGACCACCTTGGCCGACATCACGCTGGCGTTGCCGAATAGCGGGTACTGGTTTCGGAACAGGCTCAGCGTGCTTTCGTAGAACGACAGATACAGTTGCTGATAGAGCTGCGCGTACGGCGCGATGTTGGCGCCGGCGAGGTCGTGGCCGACCAGCGCGACGATGTAGGTGTTGGAGATCGCGATGAAGTCGCTGCCGGGCGAATAGAACGGGTCGAGGAACACGCCGGCCTCGCCGGTCAGCGCCCAGCGGTCGGCCGAGAACACGCGACTGCTGCCGTGCGAGTAGTGACGAAGGAATGAAAAATCGAGCAGGCTGTCGCGTTCCGCCGCGACGGCGCGTGCGACCGCTGGCTGGTGCGTGTCGAGCCATGCCAGCGCGCGCTCGAAATCCCTCATGCCTTCCAGTGGATGCATGCCGGCGTCGACGACGATGCCGACCGAATGCGCGCCGGAACCGAGCGGAATCAACCACGCCCAGTAGCCCGGGCCCATGAAGTGGTTGGTCGAGCGCCAGCGTTCTGCGACACAGCGGCCGCGCCACTCGGCGTCGTCGCTCCAGCGGTCCATGTCGATGCGTGTGTCGAGCCGGAACCACACCGCATTCGCGTGATGGCCGTTGTCGACGCTCAGCTCGAAGCGCCGCCGCAGCAACGCGGCGCGGCCCGAAGCATCGAGCAGCCAGCGCGCGCTGACGACCTGCTCGCCTGCATCGTCGCGAAAGCGCACCGTGTGCAACGCGCCGTTTTCGCCGACATCGAAGCCCTTTGCCGTGGCGCCATCGCGAAAGTCGATGCCGCGGCGGCGGGCTTCCTCGCCAAGAAATGTCTCGAAGATGCCGCGATCGAGCTGATAACTCGGCGCGGGCAGGAAATCGCTGACACCGAGCTCGGTCACGTTCTCGATGTCGGCGCGGCGGTCGGAAAAGAAATAGCGCAGGCCGAACTTGCGGATATGCGCTTCGTCGAGGTGTTCGCGCAGGCCGAGCACGGTGTCGAAATAGTCCGCACCGATCTCGACCGTGGATTCGCCGACCTTGTGCGCGGCGGCCGGCAACGGATGCTGGCGGCGTTCGATGACGAGCACGCCGAGCGCAGGAAATTCGCGCTTGAGCTGCAAGGCGAGGGTCAGTCCGGCGAGGCCGCCGCCGAGAATCACCACGTCCGATTTCAGATTGCCCACGTCCACTCCAGGCGTCGTTGCCACTGCGGGGCGCTGCTGTCTGCGGCGCGAGATGTCATGTGAGGACGCTGGGCGTGCGGCGCGTGCCACGCAGGCACAGGTTCAACATTGGCGTCGTCATCAGCGTGGTCAGGATCGCCATGATCATCAGCATGGTGAACAGCTTGTTGCCGATCACGCCGGCGTCGAGGCCGATCTTCAACACGATCAATTCCATCAGCCCGCGCGCATTCATCAGCGAGCCGATCGCGAACGAGTCGCGCCAGCCAAGTCCCGCAGCGCGCGCGCCCGCACCGGCGCCAAGCACCTTGCCGATCACCGCGGTGACGAGGATCAGCACGAGCGCGGCGAGGCCGGTGCCGGTCAATGCATCGCTGGTCGTGTTGAGCCCGGCCAGCGCGAAGAACACCGGCATCAGGACCAGCACCGCGATGTGTTCGATGCGCTCGACGAGGGTATCGAGCACGCGGTTGTCGCGCGGCAGGCAGGCGCCGAACAGGAACGCGCCGAACACCGGATGCAGGCCGAGCCATTCGGTCGCCGCGGCCATCGCGAACGTGCCGATCAGCAGCACGCTGAGCACGCCACCGCCGGGGCGGCCGTCGGCGGCGTGGCGGGCGAGGAACCACGCGAGCAGCGGCCGCAGCACGCAAAAGCCGATCGCGGCGATCGCGACCAGGCCGATCAGCGTGCGCAGCAAGGCGGCGGCGCCGCCGCCGTGCGTGCTGATCAAGGCGACCACCAGCGCGAGCAGGACCCACGCGAACACGTCGGCCATTGCCGCGGCGCACAGCGCGAGTTGGCCGAGCTGGCTGCGCGTCATGTCGCGATCCTTCAGGATCCGCGCGAGGGTCGGGAATGCGGTGATCGCCATCGACACCGCGATGAACAACGCGAATGGCCAGAAGCCGACGCCAGTGGGCGCAAGTTGCCGATGCAGTTGCGGCGCGATCGCGAAGCCGAGCGCCATCGGTACCAGCACGCCGGGCACGCCGATCCAGGTCGCCGCGGTGACGCGTTCGCGCACCCCGGCCGGCGCGCGCAACTCCGCGCCGACGATGAACATGAACAGCACGAGGCCGAGTTGGCTGAGACCTTCGAGTGCACCGAGCTGGCCGGCCGGAAACAGCGCGACGTGCAGCTCGGGCGCGAGCGCGCCGAACACGATCGGACCAAGCACGATGCCGGCCAGCATTTCGCCGATCACCTGGGTCTGGCCGAATGCGCGCAGCAGCCAGGCGAGCAGATGCGCCGCGGTCAGGATCACCACCAGTTGCAGGAGCAGGTGCGGAACGTGCCCCATGCGCGATCAGGACCCTGCAGGTGGATCGAAAATCAGCGCTGGCGTGGCGCTCGCGCGGCGATAGGCGCGCACGACGTGGCCGTAATGCAGGATGCGCCGAATCGTGTACATCGTTATCCGGGTGACATCGCGCACTGGCCGGAAATGGCTGCCGCGGAATTCGCCGTGATAGCGCGAGTCGATCGGCACCGAGACGATGCCGATGTGTTTCTCTCGCGCGGCCGCGATCAGCAACGCGGCCTCGAACACGAAATCGTCGGCGTCAATGTCGACCAGTTCGAGTGCGCCGAGCGGGTAATAGCGCTGGCCGCTCTGGGTGTCGGCGACCGGCGTCGCGCAACCCCAGGAGATGCCCCAGTCGGCGACTGCGTTCGCGCGACGACGCCCCACCGGCTGGTTCTCGCGGTTGCGGATGCGTGCGCCGATCACGATGTGTTCGGGATATTTGCGCGCGGCGGCGAGCAGGCGCGGCACGTCGGCGACCAGATGCTGGCCGTCGCCGTCCATCGCGACGACCGCGTCGAAACCGAGTTCGCGCGCCTTGCGGAACCCGTCGCGCAAGCCTTGGCCCTTGCCGAGCGGCGTCGCGTGGCGGATCAGCGTGATCGGCAGATCGGCGATGCGCTCGACAGTCGCGTCGGTCGAACCGTCGTCGATCACGATCACGTTTGGGCAGATCGCGAGTACCGCTTCGACGATGCCGCGAATCGCGAGCTCCTCGTTCAATGCGGGAATCACGACCGCGATGCGGGTCGGATCGGTCGCGCTCATGCGAGCACCTCGATCGACAGCGACGTCGCGGCGCCGCAGGGCAACTGGATGTGGCTGGCCGCGGAACGCGCGAGTGCGGTGAACAGCGGCAATCCGTTGGCGATCGGTGCGGCGTCGACGAACGCGGCCTGACCCGCGGGCAATGGCGCCGGCTGCGCAGCGTGCGGCTGGTGCCGCAAGCGCAGCGTCGCCAGCGTACGCGGCCCGCGCTGCGCGCTGATCACCAGCGCCGCGCCGAATGGCATCGCGGCCGGCAGCACATCGGCGAGCACGCCTTGCGCCGCGATGTCATAGGCTGCAAACAGTACCGGTGCCTCGTCCACGCAGGCGAGCACCGCGCTTTCGAGCAGGCCGGCGGCGAAACTGCCGCGCCACGCGGACGCCGCGCTGGATGCGGCATGGCATTGGGTGGCAACCGTCCAGTGGCCGACCGGCGCGTTGTGTACCGAATTGTGGAAACGCGTCGGCGAGACATCGAGCGGCGCGCTCGCGAGTGTCGTGCACAGGTCGTCGGTGATCGCGATGTCGCCATGCATCGATGCGAACACGCATTGCAAGGTATCCGGCGCGCGCTCGGCCATCGCGCAGGCCTGGGCGGCGACCTCGCAGGCGAGCAGCACCGGCGCCGGTGCGCGCCTGCGCTCGTGCGGCGGCAGGATCGCGGCGGCGGGTTTGGTGTCGCCGGTGGTCGGCAGCGGTGCGCCCTCGCGCAGCAGTGCCGCCGCGTGAATCCAGTCCGCGATGCCGGGCGACCACCAGCCGATTCCTTCGATATGCACGATCAATTCACCACGTTCGGGAGCGGTCATGTCCAGGCTTTCCGTGCGCTGCCGAACGCGAGCGTGCAATTGTTGCCGCCGAATCCGAACGAGTTGCTGAGTGCGACGCAGATCGTCCGGTTTTCGTTGTCGAGCGCGAGTTGCGGCCCGCACAGTGGATCGGGCGTCGTGCTGTTCAAGGTGCCGGGCACGAGGTCTTGTTCCATCGCGAGCAAGGTGAGCACCGATTCGAGGATGCCGGCCGCGCCGAGCGTGTGGCCGGTGTAGCCCTTGGTCGAACTTGCGCGCGTGGTCGCGGGAAACAGGTCGGCGACCAGCGCGGCTTCGACCGCATCGTTCTTGGTCGTCGCGGTGCCGTGCAGGTTGATGTAGTCGATGTCGGCGGCGTCGAGGCCGGCGCGCGCGAGCGCATCGCCGAGCGCGAGACGTGCGCCGAGTCCGTGCGGATGTGGCGTCGACATGTGGTGCGCGTCGGACGATTCGCCATAGCCGAGCAGGCGCGGCGCGGTCGCCGCGCCGTCGCGTTCGAGCAGGGCAAAGCCGGCCGCTTCGCCGACCGAGATGCCGCGACGTGCAGCATCGAACGGCATGCACACATCGGGCGAAACCAGTTCGAGCGCGTTGAAGCCGAACAGCACGCTGCCGCACAGCGTGTCGACGCCGCCCAGGATCACCGCATCGGCGACCCCCGCGCGCAGCAGGCGTTCGGCCTGGGCGAAGATCTTCGCGCTCGACGAACACGCGGTCGCGATCGTGATGCACGGGCCTCGCGTGCCGAGCGCGGCTTCGAGGAACACGCCGAGCGAATGCGGCGTATGCAGCAGCGGGTTGCGCAAACGCGCTGGAAACTGGCCGCCGTCGAGTTCGCGATACGCCTCTTCGGTCGCGCCGATGCTCGCGGTCGAGGTGCCGAGTACGAGTGCGACACGGCCGGCACCGTGGCGTTCCACGGCCGCGCGCGCCGTATCGAGAAATTCATCGGCCGTGATGCCGAGCCACGCCAGGCGGTTATTGCGGCAATCGAAATTGGCGAGCGCGCTCGGCAACACCACGGCTTCCAGGCCATCGACGCGGCCGATCGCGCATGCGAGCGGCGTCGCGGTGAAATCGTTCGGATGCAGGCCGCCGCGTCGCCCTCTTAGCGCTTCACCGTGCGCGACCCGACCGCACCCAAGCGCGGACGTCGCGGTAAATGCGGTGATGGCGAGAGGAACGATGCGGCTGGGCACGCGGCTATGAGTCGGGCGGGGCCGTGGAATTATGACACAGGGCCTTTGCGCAATTCCGCGACCAGGTCAGTCGGCGCCACTGCTACCATCCACGCCGTCACACACCCCGAAACCGCGCAACGATGCGCTGCACAGACACGCTTATGAACGAATCGGGCTCACTCGCTACCGTGCAGGCCTTCCTGCACGACCTGCAGGATCGCATCTGCGCCGCGCTGGAAACGGCCGATGGCGACGCGCGGTTTGTCGAGGATGCATGGCAGCGTCCCGAAGGCGGTGGCGGTCGCACTCGCGTGCTGAAGGACGGCGCGGTGTTCGAGCAGGCCGGGGTGAATTTCTCGCTTGTATCCGGCGCGCGCCTGCCGCCTGCGGCGAGCGCACACCGACCGGATCTGGCCGGTTGTCCGTGGACCGCGCTCGGCGTGTCGCTGGTCGTGCATCCGCGCAATCCCTACGTGCCGACCACGCACATGAACGTGCGCTATTTCGAGGCGCGGCCGGAGAAACCGGCGCATGACCGCGCCTGGTGGTTCGGCGGCGGCTTCGACCTGACCCCGTTCTATCCGTTCGACGAGGATGTCGTGCACTGGCATACGGTGGCGCGCGATGCGTGCGCACCGTTCGGCGACGATGTGTATCCGCACTGGAAGCGCTGGTGCGACGAGTATTTCTCGATCAGGCATCGCGCCGAGACACGCGGCGTCGGCGGCCTGTTTTTCGACGACCTCAACGCGGGTGGCTTCGAGCGCTGCTTCGGCCTGACCGCAGGCGGTCGGCAACGGATTCCTCGATGCCTACCTGCCGATCGTCGAACGTCGCAAGGCGATGCCGTATGGCGTACGCGAACGCGAGTTCCAGCTGTACCGGCGCGGCCGCTACGTCGAATTCAACCTCGTCTACGACCGCGGCACGCTGTTCGGCCTGCAGTCCGGCGGCCGCACCGAATCGATCCTGATGAGCCTGCCGCCGCGCGTGCGCTTCGAGTACGGCTATGCGCCGGAAGCCGGCAGCGTCGAGGCGCGACTGGCCGGTTATCTGAGGCCGCGCGATTGGTTGGGCGAGGCAGGGCGTAGCGCCGAGGGCTGAGCGCCGTGACGGGCGCCGCGCGTGCGCTGGCGGCTCGCGATCAGGTTGCCGGTGCAGCCGGCCTTGTGTTCCGGAAGCGTTCTGGTCGCTGATTCAGCGTCGCCGTTTGGCGGGCGCCATTCGAGCTCCTCGTCGAGGGAGCGTGGCGAGGCCTCGAAATCCATGCGATGACGGATCGCCGGATGATCGATGACCGCGCGCTGCCTGATGTCGTAGTCCAGGGTACAGCCGACGGCTGCTGGATCGCATAGACCTGCGCCTGCCCGCTTTCGACGTGTTCGGCATTCAATGCGCAATGGCTGCAGCGACCGCCGCGCTTGCGCGTATTTCCGTCGGCGAGCGCTATTCCCGCACGCCACTACTTCCATTCGTACAACGTGTAATAGACCGGCGAGATCGGCCCCGCATTCGGGTCGCGGGCGAGACGGCCGCTGCCGTCGTTGTCCATGAAGGTCTGGGTCGGGCCGTTCTGCGGCACGATCTTGATCATCCAGACATGGCCGCGATCGCGGTATTCCTCGACTGTGTCGGTGCCCTGCTTGCGCGTGGTGACCTGACTGCCGGCGATACGCTGCGCGTTTGCGGACGCATCCCGCGAAGCCTTGTCGCGGACCAGGCGCGCGTCGGGTTTCGGTGGCGGCGCGAGTGGGTCGTCGTCTGCGCTGGCGGCGGGTGCCGCGGCTGCACCCGCAGGCGGCGCGGCTTGCGGCGTGCTGACGCCGGGGTCGTTCAATCCGGGCGGCGGCGGCACGTTGGCTGCGGTGGGCTTTTTATCGGCCGCCAGTGCCGGTGCGGCAGCGAGCGCAGTGGCGAGGGCAAGTGCGGCGGAGGCAACAAACAGGTGCGTGATCGGTTTCATGATGGCAGCTCCTTGGGTGGTGAGAGCCTAGCAGACCGGCACGCCGATCCGCGTGACGAGATAGCCGCAGATGCTGGCGGGATGGCGTGCGTCGCAGGCGCAATATACCGACAGTGAACATGTGGGCGCGTGGCGTGCATGCAAAGGTTTTGCGCGTGTCTGCCGCCGCCTGATTCAGCGCGTGTTTCAGCCCTTGAGGCGGTCGGCGCAGCGCTCCGCCGCGGCGCGACTCACCTCGCCGGGCAGCAGGGTTTCGCGCAGGACCGGCAGTGCCCGCGCGAGCAGATCGCGGGCCTCGGCGCGGCGATGTTGCCGCAGCAGGGTCGCGGCCAGTTCGCTGCGCGCGATCGCGAGATCGACCGGTTGCGCGGCATTCGCCTCGAAGCCAGCGATCGCACCGCGCAACTCGCGTTCGGCCAGCGCGAGATCGCCGCGATCGAGCGCGAACGCGGCGCGCGCGCGGCGCACGTGCAGGAAGATCGGATGCTCGGGGGGTGCCAGCGCATGCCAGCGCTGCTCAGCCTCGGCAAGCAGCGGCAGGCCTATAGTGGGCTGATGCATGTTGCGCGCGAGCACGGTCAGTTGCCAGGTCAGCATCGCGTATTCGCCGGAGTCCTCGCCATCGATGCGCGCCGCGCGCGCGCGCAGGTCGGTCAGCTGGGCGAGCGCGCGTGCATGCTCGCCAGCGAGGCCGAGCGTGCGCGCCTCGGCGCGCGCGATGCGGCGCCGGGTCTGATGGTCGGCGTCGACGTGGCCGTCGTCGAGGATGCGCATCGCGATCGCCGAGTGCGCCAGCGCGGCGGAATAATCGCCGGCATTCTCCAGCACGCCGGCGAGATTGCCGTGCGAAATGGCGCGATCGACGGCGCCGTCGAGGCTGGCACCACTCATATAGACGTCGGACTGGCGCAGCAGCTCGGCCGCCTCGCGATAGCGGCCGAGATCGTTCAGCATCAGGGCGAGATCGTTGCTGAGCTCCATCATGCGCGCGCCGCCGGAGGCGATCACGCGATCGTGCAGCGCGATCGCGTCGCGCAGCAGTTTCTCGGCGCCGCCCGGATCGCCGTCCGCGCCGAGCGCGTTCGCTTTCGCGCGGAGCAGCATCACGTGTTCGGGCGATCCCGCAGGACGTTGCGCATCGACTCGCGCCAGGCCCTCATCGGCAATCGCGCGCGCGGCGGCGCCATCGCCACTGGTGGCGAGGATCGCGGCGAGGGTCTGCGCCACGTCGACGAACAGGTCCAGCGGCAGTTGCGGGGTCATGCGCGCGGTCGCCATCGCCTCGCGCAGCAGCGCGATCGCCTTTTCGTCCTCGCCGTTTCGATGATGCCCGAGCGCGAGCGCACGCTGGCTGCGCACCTGCTCGACCGGATCGCCGGCGGCGTAGCGCGCTCGCCATGCGCCCGCCTCGCGCGCTGCCGCGAGCGCGGCAGCACCGTCGCCCTTGAGGCCGAGCAGGCTGCCGTATTCGTCGTAGTCGTCGGCGAGGCGCAGCGCCTCGGTGCGGTCGGATGGCGTCACGCCGGCAAGACCATCGCGCATCAGGTCGTGCGCGATGCCGACCTCGCCCAGTTCGGCGTACAGATGCGCGAGCAGGCGCTGCATCGTCTGCACCAGCGCGGGATCTTCGCGCGCGGCGAGCTTCGTGCGAGCCGCATCGAGCAGGCGGCGCACGCTCACTTCGCGGCTCAACGCATGCTCCGGCGCGGCGGCGGAGAACGCGTCGCTGAGGAAATCGAGCGAGGCACGCGCACGTTGCACATCGCGCTCGGATGCGTGCAGTGCGTGCTGCGCCGCAGCCTCGGCGAACACGGCCCGCTCGCGTTCGCGGTCCAGGCGCCAGACGAAACCGGCGAGCACCGCGAGCGCGCACAGGGTGGCTGCAAAGCCGGGGCGATGGCGCGCGATGAACTTGCGCAGGCGGTAGCTGCGCGTCCAGCGCGCCGCACGCACCGGCCGGCCTTCGCGGTAGCGGCACAGGTCGTCGGCGAATTCCGCCGCGCCAGCGTAGCGGCGTCGCGGATCGGTTTCGGTTGCGCGGATGAGGATGCCGGCCAGATCGGCGTCCAGCGGCAGCGCCGCGAACGGTGGCGGGCGCAGGTCGCGCTCGTCGCGGCGGCCGGTCAGCAGCTCGCGCAGCAGCACGCCGAGGCTGTAGATGTCGCTGGCGGTGGTGACCGGGCGGCCGTCCTGCTGCTCGGGGCTGGCATAGCCGCGGCTGAACACGCGCGTGGACGTCTCGCGCTGCGCCGCCGCGCCGGCCTCGACGAGATGGGCGATGCCGAAGTCGAGCAGCTTGACTGTGCCGTTGGTGGTGACCATCACGTTGGCGGGCTTCAGGTCGCGATGCACGACCAGATGCCGGTGCGCATGCGCGACCGCGTCGAGCATCGCCTCGAACAGCGCGAGGCGCTCGTGCAAGCTCGGCGCCTGCCGCGCGACGTGATCGAGCAAAGGCACGCCATCGACGTATTCGAGCGCCAGCCAGGGCTGGCCCTGCGGCGTCTCGCCGCCGTCGAGCAGGCGCGCGATGTGCGGATGGTCGAGGCCGGCCAGGATCTGCCGCTCCTGGCGCAGGCGGCGCGCGTTGTCGCGAGTCGGGAAGCCGCGCAGCAGTTTGATTGCGACCTGGCGCGTGAATTGACCGTCGGCACGCTCGGCGAGGAACACCGTGCCCATGCCGCCGGCGCCGAGTTCGCGCAGCAGGCGCCACGCGCCGATGCGTTCGTCGTGCGGCGTTTGCAGATGGCCCGCGCTGCGGGCGATCGCATCCGCGATCGGGTCGTCATCGGTGGCGTCGGCGGCGAGCATGCGCGCCAGTCGTTCGCGCGCCGCGGCGTCCAGCGGCACGGCGGCGAGCGCCGCCGCGCGGGCTTCCGGCGCGAGCGTGCGCAGCTGCTCGAAGTGCGGCGCGAGTTGGTCGAGCGAGGGCGATGTCATGCTTCGAGGGCGCAGCGCAGCCACGCGCGCGCGAGGCGCAGGTCGCGGTCGACGGTGCCTTCGGAAACATCGAGCGTGGTCGCGACTTCGGCGCGGTTGAGGCCGCCGAAGTAGACCAGCTCGATGGTCTGCGCGCGTCGCGCGTCGCTCTGGTAAAGAGCGTCCAGGGCACTGTCGATGCGCATCAGGTCGGCGTCGCCGTCCGGATGGGCCAGTTCCAGCGCGGCCTCGAATTCGACGTGCTCGGCACCGCCGCCGCGCTTGTCGGCGAGGCGGCGTCGGGCCGCGTCGACCAGCACCTGGCGGGTCGCTTGCGCGGCGACGTGGAAGAAGTGGCGGCGATCGTTCCAGTCGGCGTCGCTGCCAAGCAGGCGGATCAGCGCTTCGTGGGCGAGGTCGGTGGCGCTGAAGGTGGCGCCCGGCATCTGCCGCAACGACTGCGCGGCAATCGCGCGGACGTTGGCGTAGACGCGCTCGACCAGCATCTCGCGGGCGTCCGCATCGCCGTGCCGCCACGCGGTGATCAGGCGCGTGAGCTCGTGATCACCGGGCACGCCATCCGGATCGGACGGCGCGCGGGCGGCGCCGGCCATCGAGGAATCGTCGTGCGATTTACGCGCTTCGTTCATGCGGTCACCGGGGTGTGCCCGGCGATCATAGCGCGGTTGCCGCGCCGGTTCGGCGCGGCGGTGCCGCGGCAGCGCGGGGGCCGCCGCGGCCGGCATCAGCCCTCGAAGCCGTCGGCGAAGATCGGCGATTCGACCCACAGCACGTTGTCCGCGTAGAACACGTCCCAAGTACCATTGGTGTCGCCCGGTACCTGGGTCGAGGACAGCGAATGCCAGACGATGCCGGTGCCGTCCGCGCTGATGCGCGGCTGGTGCACGTTGCCGGAGTTGCCGCCGACGCTGACCAGCGCGATCTGACCGCGCACGAGGTCGATGACGTAGATGCCGGGTTCGGCGCCGGCGAATTGCACGTCGGTCGAGGCGAACACCAACCAGCGTCCGCTATAGTCGAAGTCCGGCTCGTAGTTGAACCCCTCGCGCGGCAGGTTGCCGTCGGGGATGCTCAGCGCGATCGTCTGGTCGAGGCTCGGGATGCGCAGGTACTGCGTCGCTTCCGCGAATTGGCCCCAGTCCGGCAACGACTGTGCCTTGCTCGAGAACGCGAGCAGGCTGCCGTCCGCGTTCAGCGCCGCAATGGAGCCGGTGCCGCCCGGCGCACTGGCCTGCACGTTCGACGGGCCGACGTTGACGCGCGTGATCGGCACGCTGTTGTCGCTGGCTGCGAGAAAGATGTCGGTTTCGCCGTTGCTGTCGCCGGCGACAAGATTGGTCGCATAGGAGGCGAAGATCACGCGGCTGCCGTCGCCCGAGATGCGTGCTTCGATGTTGGCACCATTCGGCTGCGCGCCGCCCGGCGCTCGACTGACCCAGCGCGTGGTGCCGGCGACGAGATCGCGGACGTAGACGTCCTGGCCGTTCGTGTCACTGGCGTCGAGCGCGTCGTAGGAAACCAGCGCGACGTGCGTTCCGGTGTAATCGATCGAGGCGCTGTCGCAGGTGATCGCCGGCTGGCCGTTGGGCCGCAGGTCGAGGATCTGCAGCGTGTTGGTCGTGCGGTTGAGCAGATAGCAGTTCTGGAAGCCGGCATTCGGCAGCAGTTGGCCGTGCGAGGCGAACACGATGCGCGAGCCGTCGCCGGAAATATTGGCCTGATAGCTCAGCGCATCGCTCTGCGCGCCGCTGGATTTGTTGCTGATGCGCGTGGTCGTGCCGAGGAGGCGGTCGCGCAGGAAGATGTCCGCCGCGCTGTTGGTGTCGCCCGCTACGAGGTTGCTCGCATCGCTGGTGAAGACGACGTAGCGGCCATTGCCGGAGATCGCGGCGTAGCGGCTCTGCGAATTGGCTTGGCCGCCACCGCTGGCGACGCTGATGCGTTCGACCGCGCTTGCGCCGCCAGCGGCCAGCGCCGACACCAACGCGGCCATGCAGGTCAGGGTGATGCTGGATCGAAACGAACGGTGGTTCATGCGTGGCTCCCGGGGCAAGAGGCCCCTGTGCCGACCTGATACGCAGTACGGTGCTGCAAATCCCAATGCGCGCGTGCGTTGGGGTTTTCGGCACGCTGTTGCGTATCTACGGGGAACTGTCGAGGAAACCGTCCCATGTTCCTGCGCGTCCTGTCCGTCCTGCTTGCCATGGTGGTCGTGCCCGGCGCGCCGTGCCGTGCCCAGTCCGCCTCCATCGCCGGCGTTGAAGTCGTCGAGTCGCCGCTGCTGGTGCTGCCCTGGTACAACGGCGCGATCAACAACATCGGCAGTGACATCGCCTGCCTCAGCGATCCGCCGATCCAGGAGATCCGCGTCCAAGGCTATGCCGGCTTCTCGCTGGTGCCGCCGAACGGCACGCCCGCAGTCGGCGAGGTGTTCTACGCGCATCTGGTGTTGAGCCATCCGGGCAATCCCTGCGCCGGCAGCGCGGTCGGTATCGAATTGCTGCTGCCGGCCGGGATCGCGCCAGCGAACTCGGTGGACAATCCGGCGTTCTGTTTCGCGGTGTCGGGCACCAGCAATCAGTTGTTCGATCTCGGCAATGATGCCGGCTACGGTTGTCCGCAGACCTACGGGCAGGGCCTGGAAGGCCGCGCGGTGATTCCGCCGCGTGGCGGCATCGGCGGCAGCGGCGCCTGGGGCATGGCGCGCGGATTCTGGCTCGAATTGCTGATCCCGCTGCGCGCGAGCCAGCCGCAATCGGGTACGAATGCGATCGCCTGGCGCGTCAATCCGGACATCGGCGTGGTCGGCCGTCCGTCGGTGCCGTCGAGGGTGAACGGCGACGTGATCTTCCGCACCGCGATGGAGGACAACCAGTTGACGCTCGACATATGCGGCATCACGCCGCGTCCAACGGGCTGCTGAGGCTTCGTTGTCGCTGCCGATGCCATCGCGCGCGTCGGTGGATTTGTCCGCGCTGTTGCCGCGCGGTGGTTTCGTGCTCGCCGGCACCCCGATAATGAGGCACCTGGTATCGCGGCCGGCGACATCGGCGACTTCAATGGCGACGCCAGCGTCGTCGTGTGCGGCGACGATCGTCTGCTCGTCGACGGTTTCGAGGTAGCTGCGCCGTGAGTGCCGCGGCGTTGCAAACGCCGCGGTGCCGCGCCAAGCTGCGGGCCCGTCGCCGCAGCGTCCCGTCATGCCGTCATCCCGCCCGCGCCTCGTCCTGATCGATGGCTCCTCGTATCTGTATCGTGCATTCCACGCGCTGCCGCCGCTGACCAATGCGATCGGAGAGCCGACCGGCGCGCTGTTCGGCGTGGTCAACATGCTGCGTGCGACGTTGAAGGCGAAGCCGGACTACGCCGCGTTCGTGCAGGATGCGCCCGGACCCACCTTCCGCGACGATCTGTACGCCGCGTACAAGGCCAACCGGCAGGCGATGCCGGACGATCTCGTCGCGCAGGTCGATCCGATGCTCGCGATCGTCGCCGCGCTTGGGTTTCCGATCCTGCGCGTGGACGGCGTCGAGGCCGATGACGTGATCGGCACGCTGGCAACCCGGGCGGCAGCCGATGGCATCGACGTGACCATCTCCACCGGCGACAAGGATTTCGCGCAGCTGGTGCGCCCCGGCATCACGCTGGTCAACACGATGACCAATTCAAGCCTCGACGAGGCCGGCGTGATCGAGAAGTTCGGCGTACGTGCGGACCAGATCATCGACTACCTCGCGCTGATGGGCGACAGCGTCGACAACATTCCCGGCGTCGAGAAATGCGGCCCCAAGACCGCGGCGAAATGGCTGGCCGAATACGGCAACCTCGATGCCGTGATCGCGAACGCGGACAAGGTCAGCGGCAAGATCGGCGAAAACCTGCGCAAGGCGTTGGTGCAGTTGCCGTTGTCATATCAACTCGCGACGATCAAGACCGATGTCGCGCTCGATCGAGGGCCGAACGAACTGGCCTTGCAGGATCGCGATGCAGAGAAATTGCGCGAGTTGTACCGGCGCTACGAATTCAATGCGGCGTTGAAGGAATTGGACGCTGTTGCGGGCGGCGTGCAAAACATCGCGCCTTCCGGCGCTCCCACACAATCAGGAATGTTCTCTGGCCCCATTTCCTCCGATACTGTCGTGGGAGCGCCGGAAGGCGTGATGCCTTCCGCCCCGGCGCTTGCGGTGCCGGAAGAATTGTCCGGCCCCGGCAGCCATGAGCTGGTGACCACGATCGAACAACTCGACGCCTGGGTCGCGAAACTGCGTGTCGCGCCGCTGATCGCGTTCGACACCGAGACGACTTCGCTCGATTCGATGCGCGCGGAAATCGTCGGCATCTCGTTCGCGGTCGAACCGAAGCACGCCGCCTATGTTCCGCTCGGGCACGATTATCCCGGTGCACCAGCGCAACTGCCGCGCGAAGCCGTGCTCGCCGCGCTGAAGCCGGTATTGGAAGACGCGTCGCGGCCGAAAGTCGGCCAGCATGCGAAGTACGACATCAACGTGCTTGCCAACCACGGCGTCGCGTTGCGCGGCCTCGTCCACGACACGATGCTCGAATCGTATGTGCTGGCCTCGACCCAGCGTCACGACATGGACACGCTGGCCAAGCGCCATTTGGGCTACGACACGATCCATTACGAGGATGTGGTCGGCAAGGGCGCCAAGCAGATTTCGTTTTCGCAGGTCGATCTCGATACCGCGTGCCGCTATGCGGCCGAGGACGCCGACATCACCCTGCGCCTGCATCACGCGCTGTGGCCGAAGCTCCAGGTGCAGTCCGGCCCGCGCGCGATTTATGAGGACATCGAGATTCCGCTGGTCGCGGTGCTTGCGCGCATGGAGCAGCGCGGCGTGCTGATCGATGCGGCGGTGTTGCGTGCGCAAAGCCACGAACTCGCAAAACGCATGCACGAGCTGACCGAGCAGGCATTCGCGATTGCCGGGCGCAATTTCAGCCTCGATTCGACCAAGCAGCTCGCGGCGATCCTGTTCCAGGAACTCAATTTGCCGGTCGTGGTGAAGACCCCGGGCGGCCAACCATCGACCAACGAGGAAGCGCTGGAGGCGATCGCCGACCAGCACGAACTGCCGCGCGTGATCCTCGATTACCGCAGCCTCGCCAAACTGCGTTCGACCTACACTGAAAAACTTGGCGCCATCGTCAATCCGAAGACGGGGCGCGTGCATACGAGTTATGGCCAGGCGATCGCGGCGACCGGGCGCTTGTCCTCGTCGGATCCGAACCTGCAGAACATCCCGATCCGCACCGTGGAAGGCCGCCGCATCCGCCAGGCGTTCGTCGCGCCGCAGGGCTGGAAGGTGGTCGCTGCGGACTACTCGCAGATCGAGTTGCGCATCCTCGCGCACATGTCCGGCGACAGTGGCCTGCTCGCCGCGTTCCACGGCGGCCAGGACGTGCACCGCGCGACCGCGGCCGAGATCTTCGGCCTGCCGCAGGACCAGATCGACGCGAACCAGCGCCGCGCCGCGAAGACGATCAACTTCGGCCTGATCTACGGCATGAGCGCGTTCGGTCTCTCGCGCGCGCTCGGCATCACGCGTGGCGATGCGCAGGACTACATGGCGCGCTATTTCGCGCGCTATCCCGGCGTGCAGACGTTCATGGAGGAAGTGCGCGAGAAGGCGCGCCGCGACGGCTATGTCGAAACCCTGTTCGGCCGTCGCGTGTACCTCGACTACATCCATTCGCGCAACGGCGCGCAGCGCGCCGGCGCCGAACGCGCTGCGATCAACGCGCCGATGCAGGGCACCGCGGCCGACATCATCAAGCGCGCAATGCTCGGCGTCGATGCGTGGCTGCACGATCAAGCCGACAGCGCGCGCATGCTGATGCAGGTCCACGACGAACTCGTGTTCGAGGTGCGCGAAAGCGAAGTCGATGCGATCGTTGCCGGTGTGCGCGAACGCATGGCGGCAGCGGCGAACTTGAACGTCCCGCTGGTGGTCGATATCGGCGTCGGGGCGAACTGGGATGAGGCGCACTGAGCAGCCCTCAGCTCCCAGCCTTCCTCCCAGCATGAACAGCTCCTAAACGGTACCGTATGGTGACTGGAAACTTTTTGCCCCTATCCCCATCTATTACACCGGGCGCACGCAACGGCGCCCTGGTTGGCTCACCTCCCTGAGTGCAACCCCGAAGGCCGATCCCTCCCCTGATCGGTCTTCGACCCGCCCCGAGGGCTCCCCCTAGCCCTCGGGGCATTTTTTTGTCCGCAAAATGCCGCCGTCGATCGGATCAAGCCGGATCGCGAAGCGCCGCCAGCAGCGCGGCGCGCGGCAGCTTGCCGGTTTCGTTGCGCGGTAGCGCGGCGACCTTGCGCAGCGGGCGCGGCAGGAACGCCGGGTCCATCGCCGAGCGCAGGTCGTTCAGCAGGTCCGCCTCCGCGCGCTCCGGCGCGACCACCAGCGCGGCGATCCGGGCCACGCCCACGCCGTCGGTCGCATCGAGCTGGAACACGATCGCGTCGTGGACGCCCGGCAGCGCGAGCACGCGCCGGGTCAGGTCCGCCAGCGACGCACGCTTGCCGGCGATGTCGACCAGGTCGGCGTGGCGGCCGCACAGGCGGAAACCACGATCCGGCAGCAGTTCCACGACATCCGGCAGGGTCACCGGATGGCTGAAATAAGGCGCGTCGACCAAGGTGCCGTCGGGCTGCGGCTGCAAGGTCACGTCCGGGTACAGGTGCCAGTCGGATTCGCGCGCCGTCTGACGCCGCGCGATCACGCAGGTTTCCGTCGAGCCGAAGAATTCCACGACCGGCGCGCCGTAGCGCGCCTCGGCCTCCGCGGCGAGTTCCCGCGACAACGGCGCGGTCGCCGAGGTGATCGCGCCGAGACGCGGCAGCGGGTTCGGATCGCGCAGCAACGCGCGCAGATGGATCGGCGTGGTGACCAGCACGCGCGGTTCCGGTACTTCGGCGAGCGCGGCCGCTACGTCGGCCGGGAACAGGGGCCGCCCACTGTGCACGGAGAACGGGCCGAGCAACGGCAGCAGGATCGACATCTCGATCCCGTACATGTGCTGCGGCGGCACCGTTGCGACGATGTGCGCGATGCCGTCCGGCGCAAGCCCGAGTGCTTCGACCAGCACCGCGCTGTTGCGTGCGCTGCTGGCCTGGAACGCGGTCCAGGTTTTCGGATTGGGTTTCGGCTGGCCGGTGCTGCCCGAGGTGAAACCGATCGCGGTGACCTGCCGCGCATCGATGTGCGGGTTCGTTCGGCCGCGTTCGATGCGGGCGGGATCCAGCGCGGGCAGTTGCACGAAACGATCCGGCGTCGGCACCAGCATCACGTCACTGAGCGGATAGCTGCCGGCATACGCGGCAAGCGCTTCGTCGACCGCGTGTGCGGCGCGCGATGGCGGCAGCAGGTTGGTCTGGCCGCGGCACACGACCGCGCAGAATGCGACCAGGAACGCATAGCGGTCTTCGCACAGGTTGATCGCGGCGCGTGCGTTCGGCAGCCCGGCGGCGGCGTGGGCGACGTCGGCGAGGAATTCGGCGACGCTGACCCGGTGCGCGCCGTGCCAGGCGAGAACCCGATCGCTGTCCGCGAGGCCGAGCAAGGCCAACGCTTGCGAATCGCCCGCAACGGATTCCACTACAGCCGCCATCCACACCTCCCGGTCAGAATCGCACGTTCGCCCCGGTGATAGCGTCGCGGATCGGCGTCGGCCGCTCAAGCCCCCCGACAGCCTCGTCGAGGATTGCGTCGAGACTATCCCCGAATGCCGCGCGTACCGCCTCTGCGTCGCGCGCGGGTTCCTCACCGTGCCGGTTCGCGCTGGTCGACACCAATGCGCCGCCGAACGCGCGGCACAGTGCGGCCGCCGCAGGGTGCGCGGTGACCCGCAATGCGATGCCGGCATGTGCCCCGGCGATCCATGCGGGAACGTCGCTGGCGCGCGGGAATATCCACGTTTGCGCACCCGGCCACGACGCTTGCGCACGCGTGATCGCGGCGGCGGGCGTTGCATCGAGATCGATATACGCCGTGACCTGCGCGAACTCCGCGGCGATCAGCAACATACCCTGGCTGGGCGAGCGCTGCTTGAGCGCAAAAATCCGCGCGCAGGCCGACTCGTTGTGCGGATCGCAACCGAGCCCGAACACCGCCTCGGTTGGATAGGCGATCACGCCGCCAGCGCGAAGCGCGGCGACAATGTGCGGCAGTTCGGCATTCAAGCGCAAATTCTCCCGATAATTGTGCTGTTTCCTTCTCCCTCCGGGAGAAGGTGGCGCCCTTCGACATGCCTCAGGACAGGCTTCGCGCCGGATGAGGGTTCGGTGAAGCGAGAATGGTGCGGACTCTTGTGGGTGCCACGCGATTCGCACTCAGCGGCTTCGCCGAACCCTCACCCAACCCTCTCCCGGAGGGAGAGGGTTTGAGTTTTTTGCTCGCTCAGCCCGCTGTCTTGGCGGGTTTTTTCTTCGCGGCCGCCTTCTTGGCGGGTTTCTTTCTTGCCGCGGCCTTTTTCGCGAGCGCCTTCTTCTTCTTCGCCGGCGCCTTCTTTGCGGCGGCCTTCTTCGGAGCTGCGGCGTCGGTGCTCTTGGCCTTTGTCGATTTCGCGGCCTTGGCCGGCTTGCCCTTCGCGAAGCGTCCACCGCGCTTCGGCCGGAACGGTGCCGCCGCGATCAGCTCGGCGCATTCGGCCTCGGTCAGCGAGGCCGGTTCGCGGTCCTTCGGGATCTTCGCGTTCTTGTCGCCATCGGTGATGTACGGGCCGTAGCGGCCATTCAGTACCTGGGTGCCGTTGCCGAAGTCCTTGATGATCCGGTTCGCGGCGGCCTCGGCCTTGGCGCGGATCAGCTCCAGCGCACGCGCCAGGTCGACCGTGTACGGATCGTCTTCGGCGGTCAGCGACGCATACGTTGCACCGTGTTTCACGAACGGTCCGAAGCGGCCCATGCCGGCGCTGATCGTCTCGCCATCGTCGCCCAACCCAAGCGTGCGTGGCAGCTTGAACAGCTCCAGCGCCTCGGGCAGGCTGATCGTGTGCATGCTCTGACCGGTGCGCAGGGAGGCGAACTTCGGTTTGTCCTCGTCCTCCTTGGTGCCGATCTGCGCGTACGGCCCGTAGCGGCCGAGGCGCACCTGCACCGGCTTGCCGCTGACCGGGTCGGGCCCAAGTTCGCGCGCGCCGGTCGCCTCGGAGCGGTCGACGGTTTCGTTCTTGTCGTCGACCTGGGCCTTGAACGGCTTCCAGAATTTCTCCAGCAGCGGCACCCATTCCTCTTCGCCTCGGCTGACCGCATCGAGTTCGTCCTCGAGCTTCGCGGTGAAGTCGTAGTCGACGTATTTTGCGAAATGGCTGGACAGGAATTTCGCGACCGCGCGGCCGACGTCGGTCGGCTTGAAGCGGCGCGCATCGAGGATCACGTATTCGCGATTGAGCAACACCTGGATGATGCTCGCGTAGGTCGATGGCCGGCCGATCCCGTATTCTTCCAGCGCCTTGACCAGACTCGCTTCGGAATAACGCGGCGGCGGTTCGGTGAAGTGCTGGTCGGCGACGATCTCGCGCAGCGGCACCGCTTCGCCGACCTTCATCGCGGGCAGCTTGCGGCCCTCGTCCTCGTCCTCGGCGTTCTTCGCATCGCGGCCTTCCTCGTAGACCGCGAGGAAGCCGGGGTCGACGACGGTCGTGCCGCTCGCACGGAACGCGTTCCTTGCCGACACCGCGGCGCTGCCTGATTGCGTACCGGGGTCGCCATGCCATTCGCCCGCACCGACCAGATCGACCGAAACGGTATTGAGCGTCGCGTATTGCATCTGGCTCGCGACCGCGCGCTTCCAGATCAGCTCATACAACTTGCGCTGGTCGTCATTGAGGAACGCCGCGATGTCCTTCGGCCTGTGCTGCGCCGAGGTCGGGCGAATCGCCTCATGCGCCTCCTGCGCGTTCTTGGACTTGTTCTTGTAAGTGTTGGGTTCCGGCGGCAGCGCACGCGGACCGAAATCGCGCTGGATCACTTCGCGCAGTTCGGTGACCGCATCGGCGGACAACGAGACCGCGTCGGTACGCATATAGGTGATCAGGCCGACGACGCCTTCATCGCCGAGCGCAACGCCCTCGTACAGGCCCTGTGCGAGCTTCATCGTGCGGCTGGTCGTGAAACCGAGCTTGCGTGCGGCTTCCTGCTGCAGGGTCGAGGTCGTGAACGGCGGCGATGGCCGGCGCTTGCGTTCCTTCGACTGCACCTCGCTGACGACCAGGCGCCCCTGCGCGATCTTCTTCAGGGCATCGCGCGCGGCATGCGCGGCGTCCGCGTTGGTCAGGTCGAACTGTTCGAATTTCTTGCCGTCCAGGCGCAACAGGCGCGCCTTGAACGCCTGGTCCGGATGCGCGCAATCGGCCTCGATCGTCCAGTATTCGCGCGCCTTGAACGCTTCGATCTCTTCCTCGCGTTCGGCGATCATGCGCAGTGCCGGTGACTGCACGCGGCCGGCGGACAGGCCGCGCTGCACCTTGCGCCACAGCACCGGCGACAGGTTGAAGCCGACCAGGTAATCGAGTGCGCGGCGCGCCTGCTGCGCGTTGACCAGATCCATCGACAGCCCGCGCGGATGGGCAACCGCGTCCTTGATCGCCTTCGGAGTGATCTCCGAGAACACCACGCGATGCACCGCGCGGCCTTCGAGCAGGCCGCGTTCTTTCAATATCTCGGCGATGTGCCAGGAAATCGCCTCACCTTCGCGATCCAAGTCGGTCGCGAGATAAAGGGAAGTCGCTTTCGCCGCCGCCTTCGCGATCGCCTCGACGTGCTTCTCGTTGCGCTCGATGACTTCGTAATTCATCGCGAAGCCGCGATCGGTCGCGACCGCGCCTTCCTTCGGCACCAGATCGCGCACGTGCCCGTACGAGGCGAGCACGTTGAAATCGCTGCCGAGGTATTTGTTGATCGTCTTCGCCTTGGCGGGCGACTCGACGATCAGGAGATTCTTTGCCATATGTGATCCTTGGTCGCCCGGCATGCAGGGCGGCGCTGGCGGGGCGCGGATTATCCGCGAACGCGATGAACGACAACGTGACGCAAGCGTCCCGCCTTTTTAGTGGAAACACAGCGCGAGCCGGGCTGTCAAGCGCGGCACTCTACACGGTAAGCGCACGCGGGCTGTATCGCGGCGGCGGAAGACGGTGCGCAATCCATTGTATTCGCTCGATATCCGTCGCGTTCCGTCGCGCTCTATGCGGGCACGCGGCGGGCGTAGCCACCGCCGCGCGTGGCGACGACCTCGCCTTCCAGTTCGAGCATCAGCAGCATCGACGACAATGCCGCGACCGGCAATCCGCTGCGTTCGGCGAGCTGGTCGATGCCGAGCGATTCGTGGCCGAGCGCGGCGAACAGGTTCGCGTAATCCGGATCGCGCGCGCGCTGCGGGCCCGTGCTGCGTGCCGACGCGTCGTCCGCCGCGGGCGCTTGCAGCCGTTCGCGCAGTCGCGCACCCAGGCCCTGCGCGAGCGGCGCGAGTTCGGTGATGATTTCCTCGGCGGTTTCGACCAGTTTGGCGCCGCTGCGGATCAGCTGGTGGCAGCCGCGCGCCAGCGGATTGTGGATCGAACCCGGGATCGCGAATACCTCGCGGCCGCTCTCGGTCGCGTTGCGTGCGGTGATCAGCGAGCCGGAACGCACGCCCGCCTCGACGACCAGGGTGCCGAGACTCAAGGCCGCGATGATCCGGTTGCGGCGCGGGAAATGGCTCGGATGCCCCGGTGTTCCCGGTGAAAACTCGCTGACCAACGCGCCCTGCAGCACGATCCGCGCGGCCAAGTCCTGGTGTTTCTGGGGATACACCCGATCCGGCCCGGTGCCGAGCACCGCGATGGTGCTGCCGCCCGCCTCGAGCGCGGCCGCGTGCGCAGCGCCGTCGATGCCTTCGGCGAGGCCGCTGGTGATCGCAAACCCTGCCGTGGCCAGCGCGCGCGCGAAACTCGCGGCGGTGGCGAGTCCGCTCTGGCCCGCATTGCGGCTGCCGACCACCGCGATCTGCGGCAGCCACAAGGCGGTCGAGTCGCCGACCACGAACAATGCGGCGGGCGGAGCAGGCGCCTCGTTGAGCAGCGTCGGGAAGTCGGCGTCGTCGAACGTCAGCAGCGCGTGATCCGCAGCGCCGAGCCAAGCCAGATCGGCGGACAGCACATCCGCATCCGGCGCGCGCAACCAGTCGCGGCAGGCGGCGTCGATGCGCGCATGCGCGCCACATCGCGCGGCGGCCAGTGCAGGCTCGATCCCAGCATGCGCGCAGACCAGCTCGCGCAGCGTCGCCGGTCCCAGTCCGGGCGCACGCAGCAGGGTCAGCCACGCCAGCAGCGACGTGCGGTTCGATTCGATATCCATGCGCGAAGTCTAGCCGGGCGCACAAAAGAACGCGGCGCGAGGTTGCCGTCGCGCCGTGTAGGAAAAAGCCGGAAAAGCCGGGATTGGGGAGTCGGGATTGGAGATTCGGAAGAGCGGGCAATGGCGGCTCAACAATCCCGAATCCCGAATCCCGGTTTTCAGGGCGTCTTGTTCGGATCGTGCAGGAAATCACCCGCATGGACCGGCTTCACGGCGTCCATGACCAGGCCGTAGCTGACCCGCTTGAAGGTGCGGAAGATCATCACGTGGCCGATGAATTCCGGCGGCAGGGTGACGCTCGCGTCGCCCGGATGGATGAACTTCTTCACGCTGCCTTCGGTGTAGTCGGTGCGGTCGAGCGCTTCCTCTCCCGGATGGTAGATGCTGAATGTCGTGCCATTGTCGACGCCGTCTTCAGCGCCGCGCGACAACGCGACCACCTGCAGCGGACCGACCGCATTCAATGCATCCGAGAAAGCGATCACGCGCATGTTGTCCGGCATCTGCTTCGGGGAATGCGGGACGTATTCGGCATCGTAGGGCTTCTCGTCGATCGGCAGCACGTAATCGCCCGGGCGTACCTCGAAGTCGGAGTAGGTGACCAGTGCCGACGATACATCGGCGCTGCGGGTCACCTCGACGGTGCCGAAATTGAGCATCTCGTAGCCGAGGAAACGCACGTTGCCGTGCAGCGTGAATTCGTTCGGGCCATGCCGCCACAGCATCGCCGGGCGCCCGTCGCGCGCATCCGGGGTCTGGCGATAGACCTCGCGCGGCGCGCGGTCATCGGTCGGCGGCATGTCGTAGTAGCGGCCCTGCGGGCGCACCAAAGCGAGCTTCTGGCCGGGCTGGGCGGACAGGCCGCGGATATAGACGAGCTGGCCGGTGGTGCCGCGCAGCTGGTTTTCCTCGATCGCCACGACGTGCGGCGCGTGCTTGTAGGTGTCCTCGTCGATGATGCGCGTGCTCTTCAGCCACTGCTTCAGGGCGGACAGCGGAATCGGCGGGATCGCGTCATCCAGCGATGTTTCGCGCGTATGCGGGCCGATCGAGCCGGCGCCGTGGCCGACATGGCCGTCGCTCAGCACGAGCTCATCGCCCGGATAGATAAGGTGTGGGTTCCGGACTTGCGGGTTGTCCTGCCAGATCTCGGGCCACAGCCACGGCTGCTTCAGGAAGCGCGCGGAGATACTCCACAGCGTATCGCCCTTCTTGACGGTGTAGCGATCCGGATGATGGTCGGCCCATTGCACGGATGCGGCGAACACCGTGAGGGTGAACAGCAGTCCCGCTGAAACCGAAAGCAGTTTTTTAAGCATGGCGGCCAATCCCCTCATCCCCAAGCACTTTCCGGAGTGTAATGCAAAAGTTAAAGGCGGGAAAACGAACTGCGTCGCAGCTGTGGAAATCGCCCGTGCGATGACCGTGGGTGGCTTCGCGGCCATGGAAATGGTCGCGAGGCTCGTTTTGTGCCGAGCGCGTTGTCACAAATCGCGCTGGGCGTCACAAATCGCGTTGGGTGTTTAAATGTGACGTGCGTCACACTTTTGACTGGCGGCTCGATTGCCTGCGCAGCGGACATTTGCGCGCCGACAGGGAAGAGAATATTTCTTCGCAACCCCTTGCAAACCGGCCCCCGGTGACACCTCGGGCCCCATCATGACGCTGCCAGACCGGAAAGCTGGCATATACCGTGCGTAAACCCCCTCGGATCTGTCGTCGCGAAACTCAAGTCGCGGTCGGTGGTGCTTGGAACTTTTCTTTGGAGGGGGTCAGGTTATGCGCGACTTCGTACGGGCTTGCCGCAACACGCGGAAAGGGATGTTTGTCGGGGTGCTGGCGCTCGTCGTCAGCGCTTTTGCTTTGCAGGACGCCAGCGCGGATACCTTCGCCAGCACGCCCTCCCGGATCGTTGGTCCGTACACCTCGGGACAGACCAATCCCGCGCCGGCAGGCGGCTGGGCGGCGGCGGACGACCGCACCCTCAATGCCTCGATCAACGGCCAAGGAGGCTGGCAGACCCTCACATTCCCAAGCCGCTACGATCAGGAGATCGCCACTGGCATCGCCCACAGCGGCGGCCATTCGTGGCGCCTGTCGAACTGGTTCCATACCGGATTGGTCAATCCGATCCTGAGTCCGCAGTTCGCCTCGATCGGCGAAACCGGCGCGACAAACCTCGACGCGGCTCCGCTCGGCGGCACTGCGCAATCCCATCATGTCGTCCATGAGTTCTGGTTCCGCAGCGCGGCGCCGGACGACGCGCATCCGGAACCCGGCAGCGCTGTATCGACCACGATCAGCGACGCCCGCGGCAATCGCATGACGTATCTCGGCCTGTTCGATGAACCCGCTGGACCCGGCGGCCCGAGCGGCAATGGCTGCCCGACCGCCAACGGCTGTTTTCACGTCGATGCGGTCGAGGTCACTTCCGGCAATGACGCCGCCGGTGACGGCGATGGCACCTTCGTCGATCACTACTCGCCGGCGTTGACCCGTGGCGTCTGGTATCGCGCGCATATCGACGCGACGTTTGTCGACGGCCCGGGCCCGGTCACCACCGACGCCGCCCTGTGTCCGGCCAGCGCGACGTGCCATACCGGCAACGACCAGATTCACTACGAGATCTTCGACGCGAGCGGGAATGTCGTGTTCGACAGCGGCAATATCGGATCTTGGGAGGCGGTTTTTTTTGATGGCCGTTACGGCAATCCGGTGGGCACCATCGTAGCCAGCGACTACATCGGCTTCCGCGTCTCGGGCGATCCCGACAATGGCACCCAGCAGCCGTCCGATACCAATTCGGTGACCAACCGGCCGCATGGCGTCTATATCGACGACTTCAGCGTGACGCCCGACGTCGGTGCCGGCATCACCACCAGTTTCGACTTCGACCGCTATGTCGCGACCACCGGTAGCGATACCAGCGACTGCAGCGTTCAGGCCAATCCCTGCCTGACCATCGCATATGCGATCAATCAATCCAACGCTTACGACACCCTCCATGTCGCGTCCGGGCTGTATCCCGAGCGCAGCAGTTCCACCACGAACCTGACCATCAACAAGCCCATCGCGATCGAGGGTGCGCAAGCCGGCATCGATGCGCGGTCGCGCGCGGACACCGGCGCCACGGTCATCGTGCCCGGCGTGCAGGAAGCGGGCTTGGGCTACGATTCCACAAACGACGCCGTGGTGACCATCAACAGCGACGGCGTCAGCCTCGATGGCCTGATCGTCGATGGCGACAATCCGGCCATTCACACCGGCCTGGTGCTCAACGGCGCCGATCCCGATGTGTCCGGCGGCATCTTCGCCGCCGGCAATAACATCACGGTCCGCAACACGGTGCTGCGCAACCTGATCTACGTCGGTATCGATGGAGCGGGACCGAGTTCGTCGGCCACCGCTGGCAGCCTGATCCAGTTCAACCACTTCAACAACATCACGGCACCTTCGAAGTGGGGGCGTGGCGTGATCCTGGAAGACAACTTCTACGCACAAGTCAGTGACAACCTGATGGACCAGGTGCGCGTCGGCGTGCAGCTCAACAACAACTACCTGGCGGCCCCCAACGGCTTCCTGCCCGCGATCACGAACAACGAGATCCACGCGACGCGCACCGGTATCTGGAACAACCTGTTCTCCCAGTCGGCCTCGACTTGGACGATTTCCGGGAACCACATCTTCGCCGCCGCAAACGCCGCGGAAGCCGGAACGACCTTGAAAGGAACGACCTGGAGCGGCGTGTGGGTGTCGTCGATGCAGAGCGCGCAAACCGTCACGATCACCGGCAACGTGATCGACGGCGGTGCGCTGGCAGGCAGCGGACGCCCGCGCGCTGGCTATCTGCTCGACAACATCGTGAGCAGTGCGGCCGGCAGCACGGCGTTCGATGGCGGAAGCGTCGCCCATGTCGATGCCGGCGTGTTGTCTACCAATGAGACCGCGTACGGCGGCGCGGTCAACGATTTCCTGGTCAGGAATGTGGCATTCGACGATGTGTCGATCGGCGCGTTCTACGTCGAGGACACCGACCAGGGTCACACGGCGAACTTGCCAGTCAAGCTGACCATCGGCGATGGCAACACGTTCACCACCACCGTCGCGCACGAACTCGCGCTTTCCGGAACCAGTCCCCAGTTCGGCTTCGCCGACTCCCAGACCGGCGCGGAGAGCGCACTGGTGCGTTCGGCGCGCACCTATCTCAACAGCACGATTAATAACAATGAGTGCTCCGCAACGCCGTGCACGGTGTCCAACGCCTCGATCAATGCCGGCATCGGCTATGCCAACGTCGGCGGCGTTGTCGCCGTCGAGACCGGGACCTTCGATGAGGCGGTCACGGTTGCGAAGAACGGCATCCACCTGCAGAGCGCTGATCCGGCGCTCCCGGCCGCGCTGACGCGCGCCACCGGCGGACCGAACCAGCCGGTGCTGGTGGTCAACGCCGCGCAGGGCGTGCAGATCGCCAACCTGTCCTTCGCGGTCGACAAGTCGCACGCGACCGAGGGCATCCTGGCCAGCGGTTTCGTCGATGGCCTGACGATCCAGAACAACCAGTTCACGCAGAGCTGGTCGAACACGTCGGCGAAGGCCTCCTATGGCCGGACCAATGCGATCTCGATCAATGTCGCGAACAATTCGCTCGGCCTGCCGCGCGTCGACGGCTCCAACGTGACGATCACCGGCAACACGATCGCCGGCAGCACGACGCCGAACGCGACCCTGTTCCGTGCCGGTATCGCGATGGACGCCGGCGTAGGCACGATCAGCGGCAACACGGCCAGCTCGGTGAGCCACGACACAATCGTGCGTTTCGCGACGGTAACGTCGGCGTCGACCGCGAACGGCGTCAGCATCGCGAACAACCACTTCAACGGCGGCGGCATCGAGTTCGATGCACCGAACGCCGGCATCACGCCGATCACGATCACCGGCAACACAATCACCGCGCCGTCCGGTTCGCCCGCGCTCACGGCGACCCAGGCTCAGTTCGAGGCCGACATCTCGATCCTGCGCTTGATCGACAACCAGCAGAAGCTGCCGGTCACCGTCAGTGGCAACCAGTTCTCGGGTTACGCCAACGGTTACCGCGGCGCGCTGGTCGAGAACTTCCCGAATGCCACGTTCTCCGGCAACACGTTCACGCCGCTCGCCGGCGCGGCCGACTTCGCGAGCCTCGTCGTGAGCAACAAGGAAATCAACACCGATAATCCGCCGGAAGCGCCGTATCCGATGTCGATCACCGCACTGCAGAATACCTTCAACGGCAGCGGCGTCAGCGGCACCGGCCGCGCGGTCGAGTTCATCAATGACAACGACGCCAACGGCACCGCGAGTTTCGGCACGTTGGCCTTCGGCGACAACACGGCCGCCAATGCCAACACGTTCGACCCGAACCACCAGTACTACTTCAATCTTGTCGACCAGCACTGCGATACGCTCGTGCCGCCCGGCACGCCACCGCAATGCACGTTCCTCGACTACAACGACGTCGGCAATGTGCAGAACACCCAAGTGCGACCGTTCCGCGGCAACGTGTACGCGGTCAACAACCTGTTCGGCGGGGTCGCGCCGCGCGCGATGTCGCCGCTGCAGCAGGCACAACTGAACGCGCAGACCAACGACATCAACGACGATACCGCGCTGGGATATGTCGACTACGGCTTCACCGGCGCGGTCGATCTGCGTCTGCAAGGTCCGGTCGCGAACGTGCAAGTCGGTGTCGCCACACCGTACACGGCGGAGCTGGCCAACACTGGCGCGGCGCTGACCGAGGATGTGCTCGTGCAATTCTCCATTTCGCGCACGAACGGCATCCAGCCAGGTGACATCACGCTGCAGTACGACGCCGGCAGTGGCAGCTATCAGTCGATTCCGCTGAGCGCCTGCGGTGCGAACCTCTGCGGCAAATTCGGGCCGCCGGCCGGCTTCCCGGTGGCAGCGGGCTATGACGTACTGAGCAACCTGCGCGATACGCTTGCGGTCGCCGATACCTATACGGTTCATGCGACCGTGCAGGGCGTAAGCAGCGGTGTCGTCTATGCCGCCAATACGCTGAGCACGCAGGTTGTGCAGTCGCCCGCGAACATCGGCCTCGCTCTGGCAGGCCCGCAGACGGCCGGCGTTGGCGCGCCGACGCAGGGATACGGCGCGCGGCTGAGCGATACCGGCGGCGCGACCAGCGAGAACGTGCTGGTCGACTTCGCGATCAGCCGCAGCGGTGGCATCGGAGTTTCCGATGTCACCGTGCAATACGATGCCGGTGGCGGCAGCTATCAGCCGATCCCGCTGAGTGCCTGCGGCGCCAACCTCTGCGGCTCGTTCGGACCGCAGCCAGGCGGCTTCCCGGTCGGCGCCGGTTACGACATCACCACTCCGCTGCGGATCAGCTATGCGAGGTCCGGGGCGTTCACGGTGAACGCGAATGTCGATGGCGTGACCTCGCACGCATCCTATGCGAGCGCGGCCTTGACGGTCACGGTGGCATCCGGAGCCGCGCAATCGCTCACCGCCAATGGCGGCGCATCGTTCACCGGCACCGCCGGCCAGCCGCTGGCGGGCGCGCTGCCTTCGGTCAAGGTGACGGATGCAGGTGGCAATCCGGTCACCGGCGTTGCCGTCACGTTTGCGGCGGCCGCCAACAGTGGCACGTTGAGCGGCGCGACGCAGACCACCGATGGCAATGGCATCGCCACGCTGGGCGGCTGGATCCTTTCCGCGACGCCGGGTTCCGACGTCGTGAACGCAACGGCGGCAGGCGTAACCGGGTCGACCGCATTCACCGCGACCGGCACGGCGGCCAGCGGCGCACTCGGCGTCAGCATCACCGATCAGCGCGACTACGTGCAGGCCGGCCGAGTGCTGACCTATACGATCACCGTCGGCAACAGTGGCAGCTCCAACCTCACCAGCGTCGCCGTCACCGACACGCTGCCGGCTGAACTGGATACGGCAGGCGCGCGTTGGCAGTGCATCCCGGTCAATGGTGCGACGTGTACCGCAAGCGGCAGCGGCAACCTGACCGATACGGCCGATCTGCCGGCCGGCAGCAGCGTGGTCTATCTGCTGACCGCGACCGTCAATCCCGGTCCGAGCGACATCGTCAGCAACGCGATCGCCGCGAGCGCATCGAGCAGCAACGCGAGTGCCACCGACTCCACCCAGGTGGTGATCTTCCGCGATGGCTTCGAGAACGGCGGTGACGGCGCGCAGTGGCCGGCTGGCGTGGTTGGCATCAGCACACTCGGCAACCTTTCGGGCAGCGGCGTGACTCCGCTCGCGATCGCCCCGGCACAGCTCGCCGCGTACCGGATCACGCCGATCGCGCAATCGGGCAATGGTGCATTTCGGGTCGATGCGATCCGTCTCGGTAATGCGGTCTGGCTGCGCCTGGTCGCACGCGATGGCGCGGGCGAGCGCTTCACCGCCTGGAGCCACCTCGATGGCGCCAGTGCAATGCTCGCCCTCGGCCACGCGGCTGATGGCAGCACGATGCTGATGCTGGTCGGCACCGCGAGCGACCTCCAGGTCAGTCTCGACAGTGCCGGCCCGTTCGCGCTGGAGAACCGCACGAGCTTGTAGTCGTTCAATGTTTCGAGGAAACGCCCGCCGCAATGGCGGGCGTTTTCGTTTGCGCCAGCGGCCCGCTACCGCCTCGCTCGCAGGAGCAAGCGCGACCGCAACACTTGGACGTGACGGCCACCCCGCGCCGCGGCCGCAAGAGCGCACCTTGTGCGCGCGCCATGGCAATCACGTCGGAACGATCGCTGAAAGATGGTTGTTCCCGCAGATTCGTCGCGTCCCGCAGGAGCGCTGGCAAACGCAATGCCGTCGCCCGGTTCGCATCAACCGCGGCTTTCCGCGGCGTCCCGGCGAGCCATCTGCCTCAAATGCGAGATGTTCCCGCCTCACGCCTGGCACCAAGCTCCAACCTGACGGTCCGCGTGATTTTGTGACACAGTTGGCAGTAAGCAAACGCAATGAATGATTAGCCGCCACCGCGCGCTCTCACGATTTGAGACGCGGTTGGCGTCAGATAGCCGCTGAAACACCGGGGAAGCGGTGCGACAGGACGCCAAATGTTTGAGATTGGCGCAGTTCTTGCGTTACGCGTTTGGCCCACTGGGGGCGAGACCGCGGATTGATGGTCTCAGCAGGTCAGCAACACTTCGCAGGGAGCAATAAATGCGACGCGACGCATGGGGATTCCGCGGTTTGCGGAAGGGGGCTGTTTGGGGAACGCCGGCGCGTGCCGGTTATCCGTGCCACATAGATCGCGATGCGCCTGACGCATTGCCCGAGCCGTCGTGCGCCGTCCGGCGCCTCGGCATTTCCCGTGCGCTGCCACGCCGCGAACGCCCCGGCGCGCGCGCCCATCTTTCCGCAGAACCGGCCGCCTATGCCGGCTTCGCCATGCCTGCTGCACTCGCTTCTCAACATCGCTCGACCCCGTTCATGGATCGCTCGCACAAGGAAAACACCATGTTGTCATTTGCCTCGCGCCATACCGCTGCATCCCCCGCCGACACCCCCCGCGCTTCCCGCGTGCTGCACGCCGCCCGATGGCAGTCGTCGATCACGCGTCCGCAAACCTTTGCGGCGTGGCTGCTGATCGCCTGCACGATCCTGCTGGCCGGTCCGGCGTTCGCGGCGGATTGGTATGCCTCGCCGAGTGGCGCGGGCACCAAGGACTGCATGAGCGCGGCGAATGCCTGCGTCGGCATCCAGGCGGCGATCGACAAGGCAGCGGCGGATGACACCGTGCATGTCGGCGCGGGCAACTACGCGTTCGCCAGCGACCGCATCCGCATCGAGAAGGAAGGCTTGCAGCTGATTGGCGACAACACGCCGTTCGCCAAGCCTTATGGCAGCGCAGCGGGTGAGATCGTACCGGGAACTCCCGACAACAAGGCCAGTACTGCTTCGGTACTGACTGCGCCCACCAAGCCCGCGGCGGCGCTGGGCGGCATCACGGTCAATGGCATGATCTGGGTACGCAACGTGAAGAACGTGCGTATCGAGAATCTGTATGTCGAGATCAATGCCAGCAGCAAGGAAGCCATCGTCGCCATGGGCACGATCAACGGACTCCAGCTGGTCGGCAACTACGTCAAGGTCACGGCCAGCACGAGTGGGGTCGCCATCGGCGTGAATGTTGCGGGTACGACGGACAGCTCGGTTCCTACCTCCGAAGCGCGTGGCGCCGGACAGTTCGTCACCATCGAAAACAACGTGATCGAGCCTGGCTCATCCAGCGTGCCGAAGCGTGCCATCGCGCTCCAAAACACGGTGGGCTTGATCAAGGGCAACCAGGTTGCCGCGACGACCCAGGACATGTGGATCCAAAGTCCGACCGCAAGCAGCGCCAACCCGATCGAGCGCACGCTGGTCTTCGAGGACAACTGGTTCTTCGGTCGACTTCAGCTTTATCTCTCGAGCGCGTCGGGGCTTTCCCAACCGCTGGTGATCCGCAACAACCATTTCATCTTCCCCAGCAGCTTCAGTCCATCCAGTTTGCCGGGCGGCGTCGGCAGTGCACTCGGCAACGGCAGCGAAGCGCATTCGTTGCGCATGATGAGCCCGCAGGGTGTCGCGACGGTCATTGAAGGCAATGAGTTCAAGGGCTTCCGTACTACTTACCGTGCCTTGTGGGTGATGAACCGCGCGGACGTCACGATCCAGGACAACGTCTTCACGCCGGAACCGGGACAGAGCGACTTCACCGCCGTGCTGGTTGGCAACCGTGAGGTCTGGAACGGCTCGCCAGCGCCGACGGCTTTGGGTGTGACCATCCTGCGCAACACCTTCAACGTCAATGGCGCCCCGGCGGGCAACAAGGCCAAGGCGATCCTGTTCGTCGACGACAATGATCCGACTGGCGTGGCGCCTGGTGGCAGCCTGCAGATTGGTGATGGAACCGTAGCTAACGCGAACCACTTCGATGCGGCCATCGGCTGGTACGTCGCGCTGGACGACCGCACCTGTTCCGGCAACAACCACAATGGCTCCGCCAACGGCTGCAACGGCACGGCGAGCTATGCGATCGGCGAGGCCATCGCCTACAGCAGCGGCAGCAATGCGAGCAGCCAAAAACGCCCGTTCAAATGGGACGTCAACGTCGCCGGCAACAGCTTCGGTGGCGTGGCGATGGCGTCGATGACGCAGGCGCAGTACGACGCGGTCTGGGCCAAGACGTTCGACAACCACACCAAGGTGCAGACCGCCGCGACGGTCGGCAATGTCGTTTACGGCTGGACCTTGCCGGTACTGACCACTGGCACGATCACGTTCTCGCCCACCTCGTTCACGTTCGACAACACCGCGCACACGATCAGCGCGAGCCTGCAGGAAGACGCAAGCGCGATCTGTGTAGTCACTCCGACGACGGTCACGGCGATTGGCGACGCGTCGGTTTCCGCGACCTGCACCAGCCCCGGCTACAACGTCAGCGGCGCGGCAACGATCCACGTCGACAAGGGCCTCGGCACCGCGCAGCTCGCGCAAACGGCCTTTGTCTACACGGGTAGCGCATTCACGCTGGCGCCGTCGATGACCCAGGAACCGGGCGCCAGCTGCATCGCGAATCCGGCCACGCTGACCAACGCGGGTAGCGCCACGGTCGCGGTCGATTGCAGCGGCACGAATTACGACGCGCACGCCTCGATCGCGGTCACCGTCGACAAGGCGGTCGGTCACGCCGAGCTCAATCCGGCGAACTTCGACTACACGAATGCCGATCAGACCGTGCATGCGCGTATCGCCGAAGAACCGGCGACGAGCTGCGCGGCCACGCCGGCGAGCGTGCGCGCGATCGGTTCGCATGCCATTGCCGTCGCGGCCTGCGATGGCAGCAATTACCGCAGCGTCGCCGCGTCGCTGAGCGCGACCGTCGGCGGCGGCAGCGCCGTGCATCGCACGAAGGACAATGCCTATTTCGCCAGCGTCGCGGCCGCGCTGGCCGATGCCGGCACGCTCGCCGGCGACACGCTCGAACTCGCGCCGGGCATCTATGGCGCGATCACCCTGACCAAGGGCGTGCACCTGGTCGGCAGCGCCGGCTTCACGCCGTCTGCGGGCCGCCCCGCCACGATGCTGGCCGGCCCGACCTCGCCGCCGACCACGATCATCGACGGCGGCAATGCGGTCGCCGACGGCATCACGATCGCGAATGGCGTCACCGGTGCCTCGATCAGCGGGTTCGAGATCCGCAATTTCACCAACAACTGCGTCTACGCCTCCGGCGGCAACCACGGCAGCACGATCAGCGAGAACGTCGTGCATGGCTGCGGCGTGCACGGCATCGCGGTCGCCGATTCCGGCGGCATCGACGACGTCACCATCGATCACAACGAGGTCTATGCGACGGGCCTGACCGCCGGCAACGGCCGCGGCATCGTGGTCTGGGACGGCGTCAAGCGCGACATCACGATCACCAACAACAACGTGCACGACCTCTCCGGCTGCTGCGGCATCGAGTTGCAGGACGGCACGGCGACGGGCATGACGGTGACCGACAACGTCATCACGAACACTGTCGACAGCGGCATGGGCTTCGTGCAGCTCACCTCTGGTTCGCAGCATGATCGCCCGAACACGATCGCGCGCAACCAGATCAGCAGCACCGGTCGTTTCGGCATCGGTCTGGTGATTCCCAACGGCAGTGGTGCGGCCAGTGGCGACGGCGCGATCGTGGTCGAGGGCAACGTCATCGTCGCCAGCGCCAGCGCGACCAATCCGCGCGACCGCGCCGGCATCGCGGTGATTCGTCGTTCGTTCAGTCCCGCCTATCCGTTCGAGGTCGACGCGACTCGTGGCGTGATCGTGCGCAACAACAACGTCTCCGGTTTCACGAACGCCAATGCCGGTTACGAAGGCTATGGCATCGTCGTCGAGGGTCTGAACTCGTCGGTGTCCGGCAACACGCTGGCGAACAACGGTATCGGCTTGCAGATCCAGCAGGGCAATCCCGATGGCCTGCCGCCGGGTGACGCGGACCAGAACGCGATCAGCGAATGGTTCGGCCGCGGCAATGCGCCGGCCACCTGCGTCAGCGTCGGCGAAGGCGCCGAGGCGAACAGCATTTCCGGCAGCGCGCTGGTCGACCAGCGCCAAGTTCCGCTCGGCGTCGCGATGATCGGCCATGGCGTGACCAACGAAACCACCCACGCGCGCTATTGCTCGATCAATGCGGCGATCGCGGCGGCGACCGCGGGCGACGTGATCACGGTCGCAGCCGGCACCTACGCCGAGGACGTGGTCATCGACAAGGCGGTCACGCTGAAGGGCGCCAAGGCCGGCGTCAACGCCGGCGTCGGCAGCACACGCGATCCGGCCAGTGGCGAATCGATCATCGTGCCCGCGAATGCCGAAAGCGGGATCAGCCTGAGTTCGTCCGGCAAGTCGGTTGTCGAGATCAGTAGCGACAACGTCACTCTCGACGGTTTCGTCATCGACACCGACAACACTGCGATCAATAGCGGCGTCAGCTTGAACGGCACCGACCCCGATGTGTCCGGCGGCGTGTTCGCCAACGGCAACGGCATCACCCTCGCGAACCTGATCGTGCGCAACGCGATCTACGCCGGCATCGACGGTGGCTACGACAACCAGCCGGCTCAGGACGGCAATGTCATCCGCGACAATCGGCTGGTCAATTGCGATGGCCCGAGCTTCGGCATCGGCATTGCGCTCGAGCAGAACTTCTACGCGAAAGTCACCGGCAATCGCATGGATGCGGTACGCACCGGCATCCAGCTCGACAACAACAATCTGGCCGCGCCGAGCCCGGGCTATATGCCGGAAATTGCGGGCAACCAGATCCAGGCGAAGCGCATCGGCATCTGGGCGAATCTGTTTTACCAGGATGCGTCCACCTACCACGTCGTGGGCAACACGATCACCGCCGCGAGCGGCGGCACGGGTCAGTGGAACGGCGTGTGGGTGGAGTCGATGCAGTCCGCGCAGACGATCGTGATCCAGACGAACACGATCGAAGGCAGCGCGGCAGCCGGGCGCACGCGCGTCGGCTACCTGCTCAACAACATCGTCAGCAGCGAGGCCGCGAACACCGCGATCGACGGCGGCGGCGTCAGCAACGTCGAGATCGGCGTGCTCGCGACCGACGCGACGCGCTATACCGGTCCGGTCAACGACTTCATCGTGCGCAACGTCGATTTCCTCAACCTGTCGCAGGGCGCGTTGTATGTCGAAGACACCGTGCAGACGCCGGGGTCGGCCAGGCTCACGATCGGCAGCGGAAACACCTACACGAATGTCGCGCACAAGCTCGTATTGTCGGGTACCGCGCCGACGGCGGCGGGCAGCGCCGATGAGGTGTTCGTGCGCTCCGCGCGCGACTTCGTGTTCGGAGGCACGGTCAGCAGCGCCGGCAATCCGGCCTGCGCGGCCAACGCGGCGGCACCGTATTGCGCGGTCGCCAACGCGTCGATCAATGCCGGTATCGCCGCGGTTTCCACCGGCGGAACGGTAAATGTCGAGGACGGCACGTTTGGTGAGAACGTGATCGCCAACAAGCAGGTCGCGCTGAAGGGTGCGAAGGCGGCGATTGCCGGTTACGACGCCTCACGCAGTGGCAGCGGCGAAACCGTCATCAATCCCGCGGCCGGCAAGCCGCTGTATGTGACTGCCGCGAACGCGAGTGTCGATGGCTTCACCTTCGATGGCGCCGTGCGCGCGCAAACCGTGGTCACGAATACGTCCGCGGGCAGTAACCTGCAATTCGTCAACAATCGGGTGACGAATGTGTTCGGAGCAGCCGGCATCCTGATTGCGCCGAACACCGCTCAATGGACGATCGCGCACAACCTGTTCAAGAACTTCGCCAACGATGTGACGGCACCGATCCAGTACGGTCAGGCGGTCAAGTACCTCAAGGGCATTGGCGGTCAGATCGAGGACAACGAGTTTGTCCACGTGCAGAGCAATGCGCTGCAGGTCGAGCAGAACATCGGCGCGATCCATGTGCTGAACAATCGTGTCGACGGCGTGGCGCCGTTCTATACAAATACCGGAATCCAGGTCGACAGCAGCGTCAACGTGCTGGTCAAGGGCAATTCCTTCACCAACACCCAGCTCGGCATGTTCGTGTCGCGCGGCAACACGCCGGGTGGTGTGACCCTTGCGTGCAATACGGTGACCGCGAGCACCACCGGCATCTCCGCGCTGCTGGCGATGACCGGTGCCGAAGTTCCGGCGCACATCTTCGACAACAATCTTTCCGGCAACGGCACCGACATTCGCAACGATTGGAGCGCGAACGCGTTCGTGGTCGGCTCGAACTACTATGCCGGCGCCGCGCCGACAACGAGCGGCAACCCGGCACTGATCGCGGATGCGCTTTCCGCAAATCCGGTCGGCGATCCGGCCTGCGGCGACAACACGCCGACCCAACTCGTGACCTATGCCAACAGCTCGCCGCAGGACACGCCGGTGACGACGGCGTTCGGTTCCGATCTGCATGCACGTGTCGAAGACGCGCTCGGCGGTGCGGTTGCCGGTCAGGCCGTGGCATTCACCGCACCGGCCAGCGGCGCCAGCGCCGTGCTGGATACCAGCAGGGGCACCGCCAACTACAACGGTGAAGTCATCAGCGGCGCGACTGCGAACGGAACCGCCGGCAGTTACATCGTCCGCGCCGACAGCGATGCGTTCCACGCAGACTTCGCACTGACCAATACGTTGGGAAGCGCGACGGTCACGCTCGGCAACCTGGGCCAGGCCTACACCGGTGCGCCACGCGCGGTCATGGTGACCACGGCTCCGGCGAACCTCGCGACCTCGATCACCTACGCCGGCAGCACAACCGTTCCGACCGCTGCGGGCAGCTATGCCGTGATCGCGACGATCACCGATCCGAACTACAGCGGTTCAGCCAGCGGCACGCTGAACATCGCCAAGGCGACCGGCACGGCCAGCTTCGACAACCTCGGCCTGACCTATACGGGCGCGACGCAGACGGTCACCGTGCACATCGCCGAGGAAACGGCGAGCGCGTGCGTGGTCACGCCGTCCAGCGTCGGTCCCGCCGCGGGCAGTTATCCGGTAAGCGCGAGCTGCAGCGGCGTCAACTACGACGCCAGCGGCAGCGCCAGCGCGACGATTGCCAGGGCCTCCGCGATCGTTACCTTGTCGCACCTCACGCAGGCGCAGGACGGTTCGCCGAAGTCGGTGGTCGTCACCACGACGCCAGCCAACCTGCCGGTCAGCATCACCTACGCCGGCAGCGCGACGCCGCCGAGCGCGGTGGGCACGTACGCCGTGGTCGCGACCGTCACCGACGCCAATTACATCGGTAGTGCCAGCGGCACCTTGCAGATCGTGCAGGGCGCCTCGGACATCGCGCTGGTCCTGAACGGCCCGGTCGATCCGGTCCATGTTGGCGAGACTGCGCAGTACGCGGCGACCATGCTGGCCACTCCGGCGCTGCACAGCGGCGCGACGTTCGGCTACAAGGTCACGCTGAACAAGTCCGGCGGCAGCCACGCGCTGGAGATCGGCGACCTCGCCACGATGGAGGTGTTCTATCAGGGCATGTGGGTCAATGCGCTGGATGCGTTCGGCGCGATCCCGTTTGCGTCGCAGCCGGACGGCTCGCTGGTCTACATCTTCCCGCAGGGCGTGCCGGGTTACGACAACGGCTTCCCGATCGAGGACGCGAGCTGGACCTGGAACTTCCGTTTTGGCTTCGCCGACGTCGGCACCTACACGACCACGGCGCAACTCGTCGATGGCATCAGCCATGCGCCGATCAGCCCGACGGTGACCGCATCGCTCGCGACCGTGGTCGAGGCCGCGCTGCCGCCGACCGACATGCACCTGGTGCTCGGTGGTCCGGCCGGTGATGTGACCCTCGGTTCGCCGGCGGAATACACCGGCACCCTGCTGGCCAATCCGGCGCTGCATTCGGGCGAGAAATTCTTCGTCAAGGTCACGATCGGCAAGAACGGCGGCGCGATGACCGCGGCCGACTTCACCTCGATGCAGATCTTCCTCGGCGGCCAGTGGGTCGACGGTGCGGATCTCGGCGTCAGCTTCACCGATGACGGCCACGGCAACCTGGTCTACCTGTTCCCGCAATCGCAGCTGCCGGGCGGTTTCCCGATCGAGGATGCACAGTGGTCGTGGAACTTCCGCTTCGTCTACGCCCACACCGGCGTGTACACGGCGACCGCGCAGGTCATTCCCGCGAACCAGGCGATCCTGGCCAATCCGGACGTGCTCGCCAGCGCGGCGATCGCAACCACGGTGGTCGATGCGCCGGTCGTCACGCCAGACATGAAGCTGCTGCTGATCGGCCCGGTCGATGACGTGCAGGTTGGTTCGCCGGCCGCGTACACCGGCACGATGCTGGCCAATCCGGACGCCTTCACCGGCCGCGAGTTCTATGTGCGCGTGCGCCTGTCGAAGAACGGCGGCGCCGATCGCATGACCGCTGCCGATCTGGCGAAGATGGAGCTGTACCTCGGCGGCTGGCAGGATGCGACCGCTGACTTGAGTGCGCATTTCACGACCGACGGCAACGATCTGGTCTACCTGTTCCCGCAGCCGAACGGTGCATTCCCGATCGCCGATGCGATCTGGACTTGGCATTTCCGCTTCAGCTACGCCAGCGCCGGCTTGTATGGCGCCGTGGCCGACGTGGTCGACGCGGCCAGCGCCAATCCGCTGACCGCGCCGTCGCTGGCCAATGCGTCGGTGCAGACGAATGTCGTTCCACAGGCCGCGCATATCGCGCTGACCTTGCAGGGCCCAGTGGTCGGCACGGTCGGTGAGGCGCTGCGCTACACCGGCACCCTGACCGCCGATCCGCTGCCGGATACAGGCGATCTGTTCTTCGTGCACATCAAGTTGTCGAAGAACGGCGGCCTGTCGCCGATGACGGCGGCTGATCTTGCGAAGATGGAAGTCAGCCTCGACGGCGGTGCCAGCTGGATCGCGCGCGATGACCTGCCGCTGGTGCAGAACGGCAACTTCCTGGAATACGATTTCCCGCAGCCGGACTTGGCGAGTGGCTTCCCGATCACCAGCGCGTCGTGGAGTTGGGACTTCCGCTTCACCTACGCGGACGCGGCAACCTATCGCGCCGACGCCACAGTGGTCACAGCCGACGCCTCGCACGTCGCCGTATCCAACACCGCGACGGTCGCCACCGTGGTCGCGGCGCAGTCGCCGAACATCGCGCTGCAGCTCAACGGCCCGGTCGCCGGCATCCAGGTCGGCCAGCCGGCGCAGTACGTCGGCACCCTGCGCGCCGATCCGCTGCCTGACCCCTCGCAGTTGTTCTTCGTCGAGGTGCGCCTGTCGAAGAGCAGCGGCGCGATGCAGGTCTCGGATCTGTCGAAGATGGAGCTCTACCAAGGCGGCGGCTGGCAGGACGCCACCGCGCAGTTGCTGCCGGCCTTCACCCAGGACGGCAATGACCTCGTGTATCTGTTTCCGAAGCCGGTCCTGGACAACGGTTTCCGGATCGACGAAGCGGTGTGGAGCTGGCAGTTCCGCTTCACCTACGCCGATGCGGCCATCTATACGGCCACGGCACGCGTGCTCGACGCCGCCGACCT
This sequence comes from uncultured Gammaproteobacteria bacterium, assembly GCA_963720445.1. Taxonomy (GTDB): domain Bacteria; phylum Pseudomonadota; class Gammaproteobacteria; order Xanthomonadales; family Rhodanobacteraceae; genus Dokdonella_A. The sequence goes on along the minus strand of CAVRFO010000002.1, from coordinate 1,494,560 downwards.
GAGCCAGGCCTCCGCGCCAGTGACGATCTCGACCGAGGTCGCGCCGCAGAGCCCGAATGTGGCGCTGCTGCTCAACGGTCCGGTCGCGGACGTCCAAGTCGACGTGCCGGCTGCGTACATCGGCCGCCTGACCAATCACGGCCCGACGCTGACCGAGAACGCCTACGTCAAGGTCCGCGTCGAAGTCGACGGCGGCACGCTTGCCGCGGGCGACGTGACGGCAGAAGTGCTGTTGGCCGGCAGCTGGATCGAGGGCACGCTGAATGCCGTCAGCGGTGGTCTGGAAGTGGACTTCCCGGACAACGCGGGTTTCCCGATCGATGCCGGCATGGACTTCACGCACCAATTCCGCATCGCCTACCACAAGCCGGGTCTGTTCAGCGCCACGGCGACCCTGGTCGGCGCGAACTCGGGCGATGTCTACGCCCACTCCGGCATGTACACCGAAGTGGTTGCACGCAGCGCGGTCACCGCCAGCGTGCTGATCGATCCGGCCACGCTGCACGTCGTCTACGACGGTCAGCCGCATGCCGCGACAGTCACCACGACGCCCGCGGTGCAAAGCGTCACTGTCACCTACAACAACAGCGCCACGGCGCCGACCGCTGCCGGCACCTATGTCGTGATCGCCAACGTGGTCGATCCGGTCTACGTCGGCTCGGCTTCGGCGATCCTGGTGATCGACAAGGCACCGAGCACGGTCACGATCAACGCGGCCGACCTGCGGCAGAATGTCGGCGCGACCCGCGCGGTCGGCGCGGTTGCCGTCCCAATGACGGCCGGCAGCTCGATCCGCATGACCTACGATGGCAGCGTCACGCCGCCGAGCGCGGCGGGCACCTACTCGATCGTCGCGACCCTGCTCGATCCGAACTACACCGGCAGTGCCTCGGCGGCTCTCGTGGTCGGCGACGGTGCGGCGGTCAGCCTCAGCATTGCCGGCACACCGGCGATGGCGCCGCTCGGCGCGAATGGCTACACCGACCTCGTCGACTACTTTGGCAGCGTCGGCAACAGCGGCACGCCGACCGCGCAGCCGGTGCACTACGAAATCACCGTGGTGCGCATCGACGACGGCAATGCCACGGGCAGCCCGCCGATCGCGATCGCGGCGGATGACGTGCTCGCCTGCGTCTACGACCCGAGCGGCTGGGCCAACCAGGAACCTGGCAACCATCACGGCTGCCCGCTGGACTACGACTCGCTGTTCCTCGGCCAAGGCGCCGGCTCGCTCAACGGCCGCGCGTCGGCGACGTTCCGCTATCCGAACCTTGCCGACAACGACCTGCCGCTGCCGAGGCTCGATCCGGCCATGCCACTGTCTGCGAAGTTCGCGTTCAAGCGCGGCGAATACCAGGTGCACGCCCGCATCGTCGGCCGTGACGGCACGGTCTATGCGAGCGCGATGGCCGGCACCACCGTGCCGGAGGTGCTGATCGGCTACAACGGCGCGACTTCCGGCCAGGCCGAGGATGCGCTGCGGTCGCAGACCCTTTTGCGCAACTTCGGCGGCCGCGTCGACGGCAACGTGATCGTCAAGGTCACGCTCGCCGACACAGCGAACGCCGCGCTCGCACCGAGCGACGCGACGGTCTACTACCAGCAGGGCGCGGCCTTCACCGCGCTGCCGTGGACGCAGGCCGGCAACGACTTGGTCACCTATTACGGTCCGGCCAGCGGCTTCCCGCTCGCGGGCGGCTACATCGCGACCACCTCGGCCAAGGGCATCTTCCATCGTGAGGGCAGTTACACTCTGCGCTACGACGTGCTCGACGCGACCACCCAGCAGGTGTTGTTCGCAGGCGCGCAGACGCCGGTCACGATCGGGCCGAACCTGGTCAATTTCGCGCTGACCGACCTGCATCAGGTTTACAACGCTGAGCCGCATCCGGTCAGCGTGGCGCCGTCGAATGTGCCCCATGCGGTGATCTACGAAGCGCTGAGCGGCGCGACCTGCCCGGCCACGCCGGGCGGCAATGACACCACCGAGCCGACCAACGCAGGCAGCTACTGCGTCTACGTGACCGCGACCGCGCCGTATGCCGGCACTGCACAGGGCACGCTGGTGATCGCGAAGGCGCACGCCGCGGTCAGCATCGACAGTGCCGCCGCCGGCGTCGTCAACCGTGGCTTCAACGGTGCCCCACAAGTGGTCACCGCGACCGCGACGCCGACCGTGGCCACGATCAACGTGACCTACAACGGCAACGCGAGCGCGCCGAATGCCGCGGGCAGCTACAGCCTGCTGGCGACGATCAGCGATCCGAACTACTACGGCAGCACGACCGGTACCCTGATCGTCAGCACGCAAGGTGGCGCGACGATCGTGCTGAGCGACGACGACGGCGCCATGGACGGCACGATCCATCGTGCCTTTACCGGCAATGCAGTCGCGCCGGTCACGGCGACGACAGCGCCCGCGGGCGTGAGCTATGCAGTCACCTACATCGGCGACGGCAGCACCGCGTATCCGCTGACTGCAACGCCACCGACCGCCGCCGGCCAGTACCACGTCGTGGCGACCACGACCGATGCGAACTACGCGCCGGTCTCCGCTTCGGGCACCCTGGTCATCGACGCGGGGAATGCCTCGATCACCCTCGACGCAGCGACGCTGGCAGCGACCTACGACGGTAACGCGCATGCGGTCACCGCAACGACGAACCCGACCGGCCTGGCCTACACGGTGACCTACAACGGTCTGCTGGATGCGCCGAGCGCGGCGCGCAGCTACGTGGTGGTGGCGACGATCACCGATCCGAACCACGTCGCCACGTCGGCCACCGGCACTCTGGTCATCAACGCCGCTTCGGCGAGCATCACGCTCGACCTGGCGACGCTGAGCGCGACTTACGACGGCCAGTTGCATGCGGCCACCGCGACGACGAACCCTGCAGGCCTTGCCTACAGCGTGACCTACGCCGGCAACGCGAACCCGCCGGTCAACGCGGGCAGCTACGCGGTCGTTGCAACGATCACCGCACCGGGCCACACCGGCACGGTCAGCGGCACGCTGGTGATCGCCAAGGCAGTCGGTGCGATGAATGTCGGCGCGACGAACTTCACGTTCGACGGCCAGCCGCACGGCACCACGGCGGTGATCTCGCAGGAGCCGGGCAACAGCACGGCCTGCACGCTGACACCGGGCGCCGGCGAATACCCGCGCACCAACGCGGGCAGCACGCCGCTCACCGTCGCCTGCACCGGCAGCAACTACACCGCGAGCGGCAGCACGACCCTGGTCGTGTCGCCGAAGCCGGTCACGATCAGCCTGACCGGCACCGGCAGCTTCCCGTACACCGGCAGTGCCTATGTGGCGACGGCGACGGTGAGCGGTGCGGTATCCGGCTTCGCGGCGACGACGACGGTCACCTACAACGGTGTCGGCACCGCGCCGAGCGCAGTCGGCAGCTACGCGGTCCTCGCCAGCCTGGATGTAGCCTCGTCGCAGAACTACACGGCGACGCCGGCCAACGGCACGCTGATCGTCGGCAACGCGAACGCGACGGTGACCCTCGGCACCCTGACCGCGACCTACGACGGCACGCCGCATGCGGTCACCGCGACGACGAATCCGGCTGGCCTGACGACCAGCGTGACCTACAACGGCAGTTCGACCGCGCCGACCAATGCCGGCAGCTACACGGTGGTCGCGACGATCACCCAGGGCGGCTACAGCGGCAGTGCATCGGGCACCCTGGTGATCGCCAAGGCCCCGGTCACGCTCGCGCTGTCGGGCACCGGTTCGTTCCCGTATGACGGCAACGCGCATGCGGCGACGGCGAGCGTCACGGGTGCGGTCGCCGGCTTCCCGGCCACCGCGACGGTGGCGTACAACCCGGGCGGCAGCAGCGCGCCGACGGCTGTCGGCAGCTACGCGGTCCTCGCCAATCTGGATGTGGCCTCGTCGCAGAACTATGCGGCGAACGCGGTCAGCGGCACGATCGTGATCGGCTCAGCGAACACGACGGTGACCCTCGCGGGCCTCAGCCAGACCTACGACGGCACACCGCGCGCGGTCACGACGACGACGGCCCCGAACGCCGGCCTGACGACCAGCCTCACCTACAACGGCAGCCCGACTGCACCGACCAATGCCGGCACCTACACGGTGGTCGCGACGGTCACGCAAGCCGGCTACAGCGGCAGCGCATCGGGCACGCTGGTGGTGAGCAAGGCGGCGGCGACGGTGACGGTGTCGAACCTGGCCCAGACCTACGACGGAACGGCGAAATCGGCCACGGTCACGATGAATCCGGTGGTGACGTATGCGGTCACGTATGACGGCAACGCACCGGCGCCAACCAACGCTGGTTCGTACGCCGTGCTCGCGACGGTGACCGATCCGAACTACTCCGGTTCGGCCAGCGGCACGCTGGTGATTGCGAAAGCGGCGGCGGGCGTGGCCATCACGAACACGACGCAAATCTTCGATGGTTCGCCGAAGCCGGTGACGGCGACGACCACACCGGCCGGCCTCGGCGTCGATGTCCTGTACGACGGCGGCTCCGCGATCCCGAGCGCGGTCGGCACCTACGCGGTACTCGGCACGATCACCGATCCGAACCACACCGGCACGGCCAGCGCCACGCTGCAGATCACCGCCGCCGATGCGCCGGATCTGGCCGTCTCGATCACCGACCAGCGCGACTTCGCGCAGTTCGGCAAATCGCTGACCTACACCATCGTCGTCAGCAATGTCGGCAACACCGCGATCAATGGCGCCAGCGTCAGCGACACGCTGCCACCGGAGCTCGCCGCCAGTGGCAACTGGACCTGTATCGCGGTCGGCACCGCCACCTGTTCGGCCACTGGCAGCGCCCAGCTGCATGGCACGCTGAACGTGCCGGTCGGCGGCGGCGTTGCCTATATGATCAACGCGATGGTGCTGAACGACCCCGCTGCCGTGACCGACATCATCGTGAACACGGTCAGCATCAGCGCGCCGGGCGACGCCAACCCGGCCAACGACAGCGCGACCTCCTCGACCCAGGCAGTGCTGTTCCGCGACGGCTTCGAAGCCGGCGGTGACGGTGCGCAATGGCCGGCCGGTCTGCTCGATATCAGCACACTCGGCAGCCTGTCAGGAACCGGTGTCGCCCCGCTGGCGATCGCGCCGACGCAGCTCGTCGCATACCGGATCACGCCGATCGCGCAATCACGCGACGGCGCATTCCGGGTCGAGGCGATGCGTCTCAGTGACGCGGTCTGGCTGCGTCTGGTTGCACGCGCTGGAACCGGCGAGACATTCAGCGCCTGGAGCCGCCTCGACAGCACCAGCGCGATGCTCGCCCTCGGCCACAATGCCGATGGCAGCCCCGAGCTGATGCTGGTCGGCACCGCCGCCGATCTGGAGGTCCGCCTGGATCAGGCGGGCCCGTTCGTGCTGGAGGCTCGCCAGAGCAACTGAGCCGCCGGAAAGAATAAAAAACGCCCGCCGCAATGGCGGGCGTTTTGTTTCTGCCTCGCTCGGTGGGAGCGCCGGCAGGCGCGATGCTCTGTGTCCCGTTCGCGCAACGGCATCGCGCCTGCCGGCGCTCCCACATCAGTCAAGATCGCTGTGGTCGTGGCTTCATGCGCGATGCGTTTGTTCGGACCTGGACAATCCCGTTGTGGATTCCGCGCTCGCCCACGGACGTGGACGATCGCGTAAAATTGCCTGCCGTGACCTTGGAACCGGCGCTGCGCGCCCGCATCTGACGCTTGATATGGCTATCCTGACCATCCTCGAATACCCCGATCCGCGCCTGCGCATCACCGCGCAACCGGTTACAGTGTTCAATGCGGAATTGAAGCGCCTCGTCGCCGACATGCTGGAGACGATGTACGCGGCGCCCGGCGTCGGCCTCGCCGCGACCCAGGTCGATGCGCACAAGCAACTGCTGGTCGCGGACATGTCCGAGGACTCCGACCAGCCGCTGGTGCTGATCAATCCGCGCATCCTCGAAAAGGACGGCGTGCAGGTTTTCCAGGAAGGCTGTCTGTCGTTTCCCGGCATCTATGCGGATGTCGAGCGCGCGCTGCACGTGAAGGTCGCCGCGCAGGACGTCGACGGCAAGGAATTCGTGCTCGATGTCGAAGGCCCGCTCGCGGTCTGCATCCAGCACGAAATGGATCATCTGGTCGGCAAGCTGTTCGTCGATTACCTGTCCGCGCTGAAACGCACGCTGCTACTCAAGCGCATGGAAAAACGGCGGCGCCAGAGCGCCTGAGGTGGCGATTTGGTGATCTTCTAGGAGCGGCGGCAGCCGCGATGCTTGTGCCTGGTTCCGACCCGATGAGCATCGCGGCTGCCGCCGCTCCTACAGACTTTCACGCCGACCGACACCCATGACCCAACCGTTACGCGTGGTGTTCGCCGGCACGCCGGACTTTGCAGTACCGTCGTTGCTGGCGTGCCTGCGCAGCGGCGCCGATGTCGTTGCTGTCTACACGCAGCCGGATCGCCCGGCCGGGCGCGGGCGCAAGCTCGCGGCGAGTCCCGATCAAGGTGGCGGCGTTGGCGGCGAATGTGCCGATCGAACAACCCGAGCGCTTGCGTGGCGCCGATTCGCGCGAACGCCTGCGCGCGTATGCGCCCGATCTGATCGTCGTCGTCGCCTATGGCCTGATCCTGCCGAAAAGCGTGCTCGCGATGGCGCGCCTCGGTTGCTGGAACGTGCACGCCTCGTTGCTGCCGCGCTGGCGCGGTGCGGCGCCGATCCAGCGCGCGATCCTTGCCGGCGACACCGAAACCGGCGTCGACCTGATGCAGATGGAAGCCGGTCTCGATACCGGCCCGGTGCTGCTCGAACGACGCACCCCGATCGCACCCGACGACACCGGCGGCACCTTGCACGATCGCCTTGCCGCACTCGGCGCCGATGCGCTCGCCGAAGGCCTCGCGCGCGTATTGCGCGGCGAGACGCTGGCCGCGACCGCACAGGCGGGCGAAGGCGTGGTCTACGCGCACAAGCTCGACAAAGCCGAGGCGCGACTCGACTGGAATGAATCCGCCATTGCGCTCGCGCGCAAGGTGCGCGCGTTCGATCCGTGGCCGGTTGCGGAAGCGCAGATCCATGGCGAGCGCGTGCGCATCTGGTCGGCCGAGGCGATCGCCGGCACGACGCACGCGGCGCCTGGTGGCGTCGTCGCCACGCAGCGCGACGCGCTCGATATCGCGACCAGTGATGGCGTGTTGCGCATCCATGAACTGCAACGCGATGGCGGCCGGCGCATGCCGGTGCGCGACTGGCTCAACGCGCGTCGCGACAAGGTGACCCATGGTGGATAAGCCGACCGGGTCGGCGCCCATGCCGGTCGCGCGCAACCATTCCCGCGCGCCACAAGCGCCCGGCGCCGCGTTGCGCGCCGAGGCCGCTCGCGCGCTGGCGCGTGTCGTCTTCGAAGGACTATCGCTGCGCAGCGCGCTGGTCGACGCCAATCCGCGCGTCGCCGATCCGCGCGATCGCGCCTTGCTGGCCGCGTCGCTGTTCGCGGCGTCGCGCTGGTGGCAGCGATTGGATGCGATGCTCGATGCATTGACCGCAACGCCGTTGTCGGCCAAGGCGCGTGCAACCCGCGCGTTGCTGGTCGTCGGTCTTGCGCAACTGGCGATACTCGGACTGCCCGAATACGCGGTGGTCGGCTCGTGCGTCGAGGCGATCCGTGTCCTTGGCCAGCCGCGCCATGCGGGCCTGGTCAACGCGGTGTTGCGCCGCTTCCTGCGCGAGCGCGCGACGATCGAGGCATCGCTCGATGCCGATCCGGTCACTCGTCACGCGCATCCGCGCTGGCTGATCGACGCGATCGCGCGCGACTGGCCGCAGCAGGTCGATGCGATCCTCGCCGCGAACAATTGCGAGGCGCCGCTGACCTTGCGCGTCAATCGACGCCGGTGCGAGCGCGCTGCATTCCTCGAAAAATTGCGCGCAGCCGGTATCGACGCGGCCCTGCACGCGGATCTGCCCGACGCGATCGTGCTCGCCGCGAGCACCGACGTGACCCGTTTGCCCGGCTATCTGGAAGGAGCGTTCTCGGTGCAGGATGGCGCGGCCCAGCGCGTCGCCGACCTGCTCGATCTGCACGACGGCCAGCACGTGCTCGACGCCTGCGCGGCGCCGGGCGGCAAGGCTGCGCACATGCTCGAACGCGCGCGCGTCGACCTGCTTGCGCTCGACAGCGATCCGGCGCGCCTGCCGCGCGTGCACGACAACCTGGCGCGGCTCGGTCTCGGTGCGATCGTGCTCGCCGGCGATGCGGCGAAGCCCGCCGCGTGGTGGGATGGCCGACCGTTCGAGCGCATCCTGATCGACGCGCCGTGCTCGGCGACCGGCATCATCCGGCGCCAGCCCGACATCAAGCTGCATCGACGCGGCGCGGACATCGCGGCTCTCAACACCATCCAGTGGCGGCTGTTGGAAGCGCTGTGGCCGCTGCTCGCCGCCGGTGGGCGACTGGTCTACGCGACGTGTTCGGTGCTGCGTGCGGAAAATGAAGCCGTGATCGCGACATTCCTCAAGCGGCATGCCGATGCGCGCGCGCTGGCGCTGCCCGAATCGTTCGGCCATGCTGCCGGCGCCGGTCGCCAGAATCTTCCAGGCGAGGGCGGCATGGACGGTTTCTACTATGCGTTGCTCGAAAAGAATCGTTGAGGACACGATGGCCGGACGGGCAGCGGTCGCGGCTGCGCTGCCCTTGCAAAGAGCGGCGGCCGTGCCTTTTGCAGGAGCAGCGCAGCCGCGCCCCGAACCCCGCACGCGCCACCTGCCCCTGATCGCGCTGATCGCGACCATCGCGCTGCTCGCCGCCGGCTGCTCCGTACTCGACGAACAAGTCCCCGGCGCACTCGCCGTGCGCGATGCACGGATCAGTACCATCGCCGGCAGTGCAACGCTCGAACTCGACCTCGATTGCCGCCTCAGCGGCCCGATGCACGACGCGCTCGACCACGGCATTCCGCTCACCTTGCAGATCGATGTGCGAGCGGGTCGCTGGCCGACCGAAAAAGTGAGTGCACAGCGGCACATCGAACTGCGTTATTTCCCGCTGTCGCGGCGCTATCAATTGAGTGAACTGGACAGCGGCGATGTGCGCAGTTTCGCGGCACCCGCCTATCTCGTCGCCGCACTTGGCGCGTTGCGTATCGATTTGCCGGCGGCCTTCGCAACGCTGCCGGCGGCGACGCCGCTGCAGGTGTCGACCCGACTCGATCCGGCCGCATTGCCGGGCGCGCTGCGCCTGCCGGCCTTGTTCGAGCCGGCGTGGCAACTGGCCGCAGTGGACTATGCATGGAGCGAAGCGGCGCGATGAATTTCCTGTTCCGCCGCGTCCTGCCGGCGCTTGCGATTGCGGCGTTGCTGCTCGCTTCGCTGAAGCTCGCCGAGGATGCGGCCGGCGACGGCAGTCGCGTCGCGCTGCATTACCGCTGGGTGCTCGGCGCGGCCGCGCTTGCGCTGGCCGTGCTCGCGTTCGCGATCGGCCAGCGCCTGTGGCGCTTGCGTGGCGACATCGCGCGCAGCGCGCCCGGCGCGCGGCTGACCCGGCGCCTGCTGCTGGTGCTGATCCTGCTGGCGGTGCCACCAGTGGTCGTCGTGTACGGCTTTTCACTGCGCTTCCTCAACGCGACCATCGACAACTGGTTCAACGTGCATCTCGAACAAGCGCTCGACGACGCACTCGAACTCGGTCGCATCGTCATCGACGAACACCTGCACAGCGCCGAGCTCGCCAGCGCCGGACTCGCCACGCAGCTCGCCACGGAACCGGCGGCATCGGAGCAGAGTGCGCTCGACGCCGCGATCGAGCCGCTCGGCGCGATCCAGTTGGCGGTGTTCGACGCGAATGGCCGCGTGCTCGCCACGGCGAGTTCCGATCCGCGCTATCTCGATCCGCCGCTGCCCGACAGCGACGGTGCTGATGCGCGTCGAAGGCGACGGACGCTACGCGGCCGCCGAGCCGCTCGGCGATGCGCTGGTGCTGCGCGTCGTGTTGCCGCTCGCGGCCAGTGGCGACGCGCAGGCGCGCTTGCTGCAGGGTATTTTCCCGCTGCCGGCGCGCCTGCAGCCGCTGACGCGCGGCATCGAGAGCGCGAGCTTCGATTTCCAGCGCCTGAAATTCCTGCGCGGCTCGCTGAAACTGACCTTCGCGCTGATCCTCACCTTCGTGCTGCTGCTGTCGGTGCTCGCGGTCGTGCTCGCCGCGTTCGGCGTCGCGCGGCGTCTGGTCGCGCCGATCGGGCGACTCGCCGCGGCGACGCGTGCGGTCGGTGCGGGTCGCTACGACACGCCGCTGCCGACACCGAGCGACGACGAGCTCGGTTTCCTGGTGCAGCTCGTTCGCGCAGATGACCCGCGAACTCGAATTCAGCAGCGCGCAGCGCGCGCAAGAGCGCGCGCGAGACCGAGCAGCAACGCGCGTGGCTCGAAGCGGTGCTGGAACGCCTGTCCGCCGGCGTGCTCGGCTTCGATCGCGACGGCCGCCTGCGCGTCGCCAACCGTGCCGCCGAAGCGATCCTCGGCGTAACCCTCGCGCGCTATCTCGGCAAGAGTCCCGGCGATCTCAAGAACGAACGCGCCGAGCTCGCGCCGTTCGTCGATCCGCTCGCGCGGCACCTGCGCGAGAACCTGCGCGAATGGCGCGAGGAAGTCGTCATGGACAGCGCCGACGGCCGCCGCACGCTGATGCTGCGCGGCGCGGCGTTGCCGGATCACGCGGGCTTCGTCGCGGTGTTCGACGACCTGACCGTGCTCAACCGCGCCCAGCGCGACGCGGCGTGGGGCGAGGTCGCGCGACGCCTCGCGCACGAGGTGAAGAATCCGCTGACCCCGATCCAGCTCGCCGCCGAACGGCTGCGCCGACGTTTCCTCGGCCGCCTGCCGCCCGAGGAAGGCGAGCTGATCGACCGCGCGACGCACACGATCGTGACCCAGGTCGAGGCGCTGAAGACGATGGTCAACGCGTTCGCGCGAATACGCGCGGCCGCAGCAACTGGCGACGCCGCGCGATCGCGCTGCATGCGTTGCTCGGCGAGGTGCTCGACCTGTACGAGAACGACCAGCGCATCAGCCTGACCCGCCAGCTCGTCGACGGCGAGCCGCGCGTGCGCGTCGACGCGGTGCGCCTGCGCCAGGCGCTGCACAACCTGATGAAGAACGCGCTCGAAGCGATTGGCGACACGCGCAAGCCGCAGATCCAGGTCGTGACCCGGATCGTGCGCGACGACGATCAGGACTGGGTCGAACTCAGCGTCGCCGACAACGGCCCCGGCCTGCCCGCGGATTTCGGCGAGCGCTGGTTCGAGCCGTACACGTCGAGCAAGGCCAGCGGCACCGGTCTCGGTCTTGCCGTGGTCAAGAAGATCGTCGAGGAACACGGCGGCAACGTGCGCGCCGGCAATGCCGCGCAGGGTGGCGCGATGTTCACCTTGCGCCTCCCGCTCGAAGCCGCGTGATCGGCGCAAGCGTGGGTTCGGATCTCAACTGCGCGCAAGCGTTTCGACCGCGTTCGCAAGGCGCATCCGAAAACCGCGGTCGTTGTCTTCCCACCAGGCGCGCGCGGCGGCGCCGAGTTCGCGGCGTGCGGCATCGTCGAGTGCGAGCATGCGTTCGACGCCGCGTTCCAGAGCGAGCGGATCGACGAAATAGGTCGTCGCCAGTTGCTGCGTGCCGGTGCTCGCGTAAGCCGCCAGCACGCCGCGTGCATCGCTGACCATCTCGTTCATCGGCGGCGCATCGGTCGCCAGGGTGATCGCGCCGACGCTCATGCCTTCGACAAGATGATGGCCGAAGCCTTCGGTCTCCGACGGGCACAGGTGGAACAGGTTGCGGTTCTGCAGTACGCGCAGCTCGGTATCGTCGAGGTAGTCGGTGATCAGGCGCAGGTTCGCGGGCAATTGGCTCGGCACCTGCAGCTTCGCGCGCTGCACGAGGGTCAGCATCGGCCAGTCCGGCTTGCGCAGCCACAGGTCGAGCAGCGGCTGGCTGCCCTTGTTGAGGCTGCGTCCGCCGAGGTGGAAGAACGTGGCCGTGCGCGGCGCCTCGGCCAACCGGCGGTCGAAGCTGGTGAAGCCGACGAAGTCGGTGCGGCAGCCTTGCGCCTCGAAGATCGGCACCGCGTGGCGGGTTTTCGCGAACACGCGGTCGAGCGTGCCGAGCAACGCGCGATCCTCCGCCGCGAACCACTCCGGATGCGGCATCAACACGTTGCGTCGGGCCAGCGGCAGATAATCCGCGCGCACGCGCTCGTCCATCAGGTTCACGTCGAAGCGGCCATAAGGCGCGCCGTCGTGCCAGCGCCGCCACGCGAGTTGCGCGCGGCGTTGCAGCAGGCGCGACCAGCGCCGCAGGCCGCCGGCGCCGATCGCGCTGACGGTGACCTCGAAGCCGGCGTCGCCGAGCGCCCCGGTCAGGATCGCCAGGTCACGCGAGAGCCCGGCGCCATTGTCGCGCGCGATGACGTGGACGCGGATCATTCGATTGCGCAGCCGCGATCGAGCAGCCACAGCTTGATGAACTTCTGGCGCACATAGTTCGCCTCGACATACGCGTAGACGAGGCCGCGCCAGCCATCCAGAAACCCGCCGCGCAGCAGATAGCCGCGGGCGAAACGCCAACCCGGATTGATGAGGATATTGGTGATGTGCGCGCGACGCCCTTGCGCATGCATGTGCTCGGCCATCAGCCGCGCGTAGCGTTCGAGGCGCGCAAGCTGGTCGGCGAGCGAGCGGTACGCGGCGTGGCCGAGATTGCCAGCCAGCATCGCGACCGGCCCGTCGACGCTCGCGTGTTCGTGGATCTCGCGCGCGCTGCGCCAACCGCCGCAGCGGCGGTCGAACAGGCGCAGCACGCGATCCGGATACGCGTTGCCATGCCGCAGCGGTGCGCCGAAGTAGTCGGTCAGTCGCGCAAAACGATAGCCGGCCGCGTCGGCGAAACCGCCATCGCGTGCGCGTTCGATGGATGCACGCAGTTCGGGCGTGACCCTTTCGTCGGCATCGAGGCAGAGCACCCAGTCATGGCGCGCCGCGTTGACCGCGAAATCCTTCTGCGCACGATAGCCGTCGAACGCACGTTCGAGCACGCGCGCTCCCTTCGCGATCGCGCGTTCGCAGGTGCCGTCGGTCGAGCCCGAATCGACCACGACGATCTCGTCGCAGAAGGCGAGCGAATCAAGGCACGCGTCGATGCGGTCGGCTTCGTTGAGCGTGATGATGCAGGCCGACAGGGCCGGACGGTCAGCTGGCGTGGGCATGGAACTCGATCGGGTCGCGGACGTGTAGCGTAGCCGAGCGGATCGCCGCTGACACATCACGCATGTCATGCCGCGCGCGCTGCGCTATCCTCGCTGTCTCCTTTTCGCAACGAGCGGGTGTGGGCAATGGCGACTGGCGCACGCGTGCTCGTGGTCGACGACGAGCCGGATATCCGGCAGACGATCAAGGACATCCTCGACGACGAGGGCTATGTCGTCGATGTCGCCGCCTCGGCCGCGGAAGCGCGCGAGGCGCGCCGGCGCCAGCGTCCGGACGTGGTGCTGCTCGACATCTGGATGCCCGATCTCGACGGCATCAGCCTGCTGCGCGAATGGAACGAACGCGGCGGCCTGCCGTGTCCGGTCATCATGATCAGCGGACACGGCACGGTCGAGACCGCGGTCGAGGCGACCCGGCTCGGCGCGTGGGATTTCATCGAAAAACCGATCTCGCTCGCGAAGCTGCTGCTGGTCGTCGAGCACGCGCTCGAAGCCGGCCGCCTGAAACGCGAGAACGAGGGCCTGCGCCGGCAGCTGCCCGCGCCGGCGGAACTGGTCGGCTCGGGCAAGTTGATGCAGGCGCTGCGCGCGCAGATCGAGAAGATCGCCGCGCACGATACCGGCGTGCTCGTGCACGGCGAGCCCGGCACCGGCAAGGAAACCCTCGGCCGCGCGCTGCACGAGCGCAGCGCGCGACGCGGCGGTCCGTTCGTGACCGTCGCCGCGGGCGCGATCGCGCGCGATCACGCGGCGCTCGCGTTGTTCGGCGCCGAAGATGCCAACGGCGTGCAGCCGGGACTGGTCGAGCAGGCCAACGGCGGCACGCTGTTCCTCGATGAGGTCGCCGATCTCGACGCGGACTCGCAACTGCGCCTGTCCAGCGTGATCGAGCGGCGCGCGCTGATCCGCTGCGGCGCGCACGAGCCGATCGCGATCGACGCGCGCATCATCGCGGCGACCGCGCAGGATCTGGAGGCGCTGGTCGCTGCCGGGCAATTCCGCGAAGAGCTCTACTACCAGCTCAAGATCGTGCCGCTGGCGATGCCGCCGCTGCGCGAGCGCGGCGAGGACATTCCCGAACTGCTGCGCTATTACGCGGACTATTTCGCCAATCGCGACACCCTGCCGTACCGGAATTTTCCGGTCGCGGTGCAGAACCGGCTGCGCCATTACGCATGGCCGGGAAACCTGCGCGAACTGCGCAACCTGGTGCAGCGCCTGCTGGTGCTCGGCAATGCGCGCGATGTCGGCGTCGATGAGGTCGAGGCCGCGCTCGACGGCAACGCCGTGACCGTCGCGCCGGCGTCCGCAGCGAGCATGTCGGGCATCGATTTCAAACTGCCGCTGCGCGAGGCGCGCGAACAATTCGAGCGCGCCTATCTGCTGCATCAGCTCGATGCGGCGGGCGGCAGTGTCGGCAAGCTGGCCAAAGCGGTCGGCATGGAACGCACGCATCTGTATCGCAAGCTCAAGGATCTGGCGATCGATCCGCGGGGCGGGAACCGGTAGCCGGGAATAGGGGATAGGGAATAGCGAAGGCGGGTTGTTGGGGCGGCAAGGGAGAGAGGCGATGTACGGTTTTACAAAAATTCTTCTCGCGATTGCACTGGTCGCGTTGGCTACGGTTGCGAGTGCGGCGAGCACTGGGCTGAATGTGCAGAAGAAGACGATCGAGGCGAAAACCGCCAACTATGAAATCACCGCGGCGTATCCGCAGACCGAGGTGAAGTCGATCGACGATGCGATAGGCACGTGGGTGCGGGACACGGTGGCGCAGTTCAAGAACGAGGCGGCGCCCGATCTCGATTCCGCCACGGGTGCCTGGACGCTCGACCTCGACTACGAGGTCAAGCGCAACGATGCGGCGATGTTTGCGGTGCTGGTATCGGAACATGACTACACCGGCGGCGCGCATCCGAATCACGGCTTCACCAGTTTCAATTTCCTGATGCCGGAAGGGCGGCGCGTCGAGCTGCCGGAGATCCTCGACGGCACGCGTGGTTTGCAGCGCCTGAGCGCGCTCGCCACCGCCGATCTCGTCAAGCGCCTGAGCGGGCCGGAGGTCGGTATCGATGCGGACGGGATCAAGCGCGGCGCCGGCCCCGAGTGGTCGAACTTCCAGACCTTCGTGCTGCAACCGGATGCGCTGGAATTCATTTTTCCGCCGTACCAGGTCGCGTCCTACGCGGATGGCGCGCAGCAGGCTTCCATCCCGCTGGACACACTGCATGACGCATTGCGCCGCGACTGGCGTGCACCGGCTGCGTCGTTCGATTGCGTGAAGGCGTCGACGCCGGTCGAGCACGCGATCTGCGCCGATGCGGCACTGGCGCGGCTCGATCGCGAGATCGCCGCCGCGTACGCCAGCCAGCTCGCGGTCGCGAGCGAGCCAGCCGCCAGGCAGGCGATCACCGCCCGGCAGCGTCGCTGGCTCGGCAATCGCGACAGCGCATGTCGCGATCAACCCGAGGCGTCGCGCGTAGCGTGCCTGAGTGGCGTGTACCGCATCCGCCTGACCGAACTGGAGGCATCGCATTGAAAGATGCGCGCGCCATGGCCGTTTCCGCCAGCGCCATGCTGCGCTGCGGAACTTATCCATTGACAGCGGGTCATACGATCAGCTTCATTCACACTCCATTGGCGCCGCTCGGCAACGAGCGGCGCTTTTTTATGGCCATGGATGGGCGGTACGCCGGAATTGCAGGAGCAAATTCCAGCGTTGCTCGGTACGCTTGGAAAAGCAGGAGCATTACCGGTAATGCCCACTATCACGGGCGACATCTGAAGGAGGCGACATGCGACTCGACGGCAAAGTAGCGCTCGTTACCGGCGCGGCCAGCGGCATCGGCAAGCGCATCGCGGAGGTTTACGCACAGCACGGCGCGGCGGTCGCGATCGCGGATCTCAATCTCGCCGGAGCGGCTGCAACCGCGAAGGCGCTCACGGACAATGGCGCGAAGGCGATCGGCATCGCGATGGACGTGACCGACGAACACGCCGTCGATGCAGGCGTCGATGCGGTCGTCAGGCAATTCGGCCATGTCGATATCCTGGTCTCGAACGCGGGCATCCAGATCGTCAATCCGATCGATGCGTTCTCGTACGCGGACTGGAAGAAGCTGATCGCGATTCACCTCGATGGCGCGTTCCTGACCACGCGCGCGTGCCTGCGGCACATGTACGCGCAGGGCCGCGGCGGCTCGATCATCTACATGGGTTCGGTGCATTCGAAGGAAGCGTCGAAGCTCAAAGCGCCGTACGTCGCAGCGAAACACGGCCTGATCGGCCTCGCCAAGGTCGTCGCGAAGGAAGGCGCCGCGCATGGCGTGCGCGCGAACGTGATCTGCCCAGGCTTCGTGCGTACGCCGCTGGTCGAGAAGCAGATTCCGGAGCAGGCCGCGGCACTCGGCCTGTCCGAGAGCGACATCATCAAGAACGTGATGCTCAAGGACACCGTCGACGGCGAATTCACGACCGTCGACGATATCGCCCAATGCGCATTGTTCTTCGCCGGCTTCGGCAGCAATGCGTTGACCGGCCAGAGCCTGATCGCCAGCCACGGCTGGTGCATGCAGTAGCAGAGCCGCGAACGCCATCTCCGCGCTCCTGTCGCGCGCGGGTGGCTTGGTGGGAGTGCCGGAAGGCGCGATGCTTTTGATCGCTCGCAGCAACAGGCTAGCCACGGTGCAAATAGCGCGTAAAGCCTGCTGCACTCCGGCCGCAGGCGCGCGATGATGGCAGCATGACGACGGACTTCATCACGCGCCTGCGCGCGCAACTGGGTGGCCCACGCGATGGCGCGTTGCTGCGCTTCTCGCTCGGCAACGCGCTGCTCGGCAATGGCGATGCGGCTGGCGCCGCGGTCGCGTTCCGCGAGGCGGTCGGTTTCGATGCGAATTACTCGGCCGCGTGGAAAATGCTCGGGCGCGCACTTGCACAGAGCGGCGACAGCGCCGCCGCGATCGCCGCATTCGAGCACGGCATCGAAGTCGCGCGCGCGCGCGGCGATGAGCAGGCCGGCAAGGAAATGAACGTGTTCCTGCGCCGCCTGCGCAAACCTGCGGCGTAAGCGCATGTCGCTGCGCCAGCTCGCGCTCGTGTGCATGGCGCTGGCGCTGCTCGGGGCGGCGCACTGGTATCGGCTGCGGCCGATCGCGCATGCGTCCGGCGTGCTGGTCAGCGCCGAGCCGCTGCAGACCGATCCGGCCAGCCGCGCTCCAATCGGACATGGCAATTACACGCTGACCCCACTCGCCGATTTCAGCATCCAGGCGCGCGTGCTGTCGCGGCATGACTACACGTTCGACGCCGGCGCTGAGCTCGCGCCACTCGATCTCGCGCTCGGCTGGGGTCGCATGTCCGACACCGCGGTGATCGAGCGTCTCGACGTGTCGCAGTCGGCACGTTTCTTCAGCTATCGCTGGAAGGACACCCCGCCGATACCGGCGGCGGAGATCGTGCGCTCCGCGGCGAACATGCATCTGATACCGGCCGATGCGCGCGTGGCGCGTGCGCTGGATCGGGTCCGCGTCGGCGAGATCGTCACGTTGCACGGCCAGCTCGTCGATGCACGCCGTGCCGACGGCTGGCGCTGGACCAGCTCGCTGACCCGCGAGGACAGTGGGGCCGGCGCCTGCGAATTGGTGCTGGTCGATGCGCTCGAGCGCAGTCCGGGGCGCGACTGAGCGCAGGCTTCGGATCGATCATCCACCCTCGCGGTACCGGTAGCCGGGCGATCGACGACCGGCTGCTCGCGGTCGATACCGGTCAGCGCGCGTACGGATTTGCAGCAGCGCTGCCGGGTGGCGGCGAATAGCGTTTGTACTGCCACTGGTATTGCGCGAACGCGAGGCGCACGCAGTCCTCGACGCCGCGATTGAGTGCGGCGCAGGCGACCTCGGAATCGGGATTGGCGATCGCGTCCGGTGCGCTCAGGAAGTGCAGGCGATAGCCGGCGCCGCCGGGCAGGCGTTCGGCGAAACTGAAAAGCACGCAGGCGCCGGTGCGTTCGGCCAGACGCGGCAACAGCACCATCGTCGAGGCCGGTACCCCGAAGAATGGCGCGATGCTGCCGGTGCCTTCGCGCGGCTTCTGGTCCGGCAGGATGCCGACCACGCCGCCCGCCGTGAGGCGCTTGTACAGCGTGCGCACGCCGCTGCCCTCGGCGCGCACCTGCTCGACCGGCAACGCGCCGCGCGCCTTGCGCAGCAGCGGTTCGATGACTGCGTGGCGCGGTGGCCGGTACAGGATCGCGAGCGGTGTCTGCGCGGCGAGCCAGTAATTGAGCAATTCCCAGCAACCCAGATGGGGCGCCGCGATGATCAGGCCCTTGCCGCGCGCGAGCGCCGCATCGAACAGGTCGCGACCGCGCACGTCGCGGATCAGCGCAATCGCGGTCGCGGGCGGGTTGCCCCAGATTTTCGCAATCTCGGCGAGTGCCTTGCCGGACTCGGCGAGGACCTCGCGTCCGATGGCCTGTCTGGTTCGCGCACTCTCCTGCGTTAATACCAAGGCAAGATTGATATCGGTGATGCGGCGCGCGCTGCCATGCCAGCGCCACGTCCAGCGGCCGATCGTGGCGCCGAGCGCATGCAGGATTGGCAACGGCAGGCGGCCGACCACCCGCAACAACGCGTACAGCAGTGTGACCGACCAGGAAAGGCGAGGGGGATTCATGAGGCACGATTGTAACGGCGGCGGCGATCGCGATTGCGCGTGCGGGAGCACGCGATGATCGCGTTGATCCAGCGTGTCGGCGCGGCGCGCGTCGAGGTCGCCGGCGAAACCGTCGGCGCGATCGGCCCCGGCCTGCTCGCGCTGGTCGCGGTGCAGCCCGGCGATGGCGAAGCGCAGGCGCGGCGGCTGCTCGAACGCATCCTCGGCTACCGCATTTTTGCCGACGAGGAAGGCCGCATGAACCGTTCGCTGACCGATACCGGCGGCGGCCTGCTGCTGGTTTCGCAGTTCACGCTGGCCGCGGACACGCGCTCGGGGATGCGTCCCGGCTTTTCCACCGCGGCCGCGCCGGCCGAGGCTGAACACTGGTTCGATCGTCTGGTCGAACTTGCGCGCGAACGCCATCCGGGGGTGGAAATCGGCCGGTTCGGCGCCCATATGCAGGTCCATCTGGTCAACGACGGGCCGGTGACGTTCTGGCTGGAGGCGCGTTGAGGCGCGACTCAAAAGGCGGTAACTCAACTCGAAACGCCGTCGGAGACTGCCGCGGCAGCCATCCATGGCGGGTTCATCCGGCCCGGCCATCCATGGCCGGTCGCGCGGCGGCTCACGGCGCCGGAGGGCGCCGCTCGAAACCCCGCCGTGCCCCTTGACGCGGCTCCTATACTAAATCTCTTCGCATCACAGACCTTCCGGAAAACCAACATGGCAGCAGCGCACAACAAGGAGCAGCAACAGTCCGAGATCAAGACCCTGATCATCAAGGGCAAGGAACAGGGTTACCTGACCTACGCCGAAGTCAACGATCACCTGCCCGACGACATCGTCGATCCGGAGCAGATCGAAGACATCATCGGCATGATCAACGACATGGGTATCGAGGTGCACGAAGTTGCGCCCGATACCGAAACGCTGCTGCCGGAAACGCCGGTCGCGACCGATGACGAGACCGCGACCGAGGAAGCCGTCGCCGTGCTGTCCGCGGTCGACGCCGAAGTCGGCCGCACCACCGACCCGGTGCGCATGTACATGCGCGAGATGGGCACGGTCGAACTGCTCACCCGCGAGGGCGAGATCGCGATCGCCAAGCGCATCGAGGAAGGCCTCAACCAGGTCCAGTCCGCGCTGGCGAGTTTCCCGTGGTCGATCCAGCTGCTGGTCGAGGAATACGACCAGCACGTCGAAGGCAAGAAGCGCCTGTCCGAAGTGCTCACCGGTTTTGCCGACGTCGAGCCGCCGCCGCCGGTCGTGGTCGAGCCGGTGGTGGAAGCCGAAGGCGAAGAGGACGAAGCTGCCGAGAAGCCGGTGGCGACGAGGAAGCCAGCCCGGTCGACACCGGTCCCGATCCGGTCGAAGTCGCGCGGCGCATGGATGAGCTGCGCGATGTCTACGCGAAGTTCCAGAAGACCGCGGACAAGCACGGCAGCGCCGACAAGAAGTCGCAGAAGCTGCGCGACGAGATGGCCGAGCTGTTCCTGAAGCTCAAGCTGCCGGCGATCATGATCGACAGCTTCGTGCGCAAGCTGCGCGAAGTCGTCAACAACATCCGCCATCACGAGCGCATGATCGTCGACCTCTGCATCAAGCACGCGCGCATGCCGCGCAAGGATTTCCTCAAGCTGTTCCCGTCCAACGAGACGAACGTCGAGTGGGCCGACGAACTCATCGCGCAAGCGTCAGAAGTGGTCGTCGGCGATCAAGACCCACCGCGACGCGATCGTCAACGAGCAGGAAAAGCTGATCGCGATCGAAGGCACGCTGTTCCTGTCGGTGTCCGACATCAAGGAAATCAACCGCGCGATGTCGATCGGCGAAGCGAAAGCACGCCGCGCGAAGAAGGAAATGGTCGAGGCGAACCTGCGCCTGGTCATCTCGATCGCGAAGAAGTACACCAACCGCGGCCTGCAGTTCCTCGACCTGATCCAGGAAGGCAACATCGGCCTGATGAAGGCGGTCGACAAGTTCGAATACCGCCGCGGCTACAAGTTCTCGACGTATGCGACGTGGTGGATTCGCCAGGCGATCACGCGCTCGATCGCCGACCAGGCGCGCACGATCCGCATCCCGGTGCACATGATCGAGACGATCAACAAGCTGAACCGCATCAGCCGCCAGATGCTGCAGGAGATGGGCCGCGAGCCGACGCCGGAAGAACTCGCGCTGAAGATGGAGATGCCCGAGGACAAGATCCGCAAGGTGCTCAAGATCGCCAAGGAACCGATCTCGATGGAAACGCCGATCGGCGACGACGAGGATTCGCACCTCGGCGATTTCATCGAGGACGCCGACGATCGTGTCGCCGGTCGAAGCCGCGACGAACATCGGCCTGATGGAAACCGTGCGCGACGTGCTCGCCGGCCTCACCCCGCGCGAAGCGAAGGTGCTGCGCATGCGCTTCGGCATCGACATGAACACCGACCACACGCTGGAAGAAGTCGGCAAGCAGTTCGACGTCACCCGCGAGCGCATCCGCCAGATCGAAGCCAAGGCGCTGCGCAAGCTGCGCCATCCGAGCCGTTCGGAACAGCTGCGCTCGTTCCTCGATCTGGAATAACAAGCTGCAGCGCTGCAAATCCGACGCCCGCGAGAAATCGCGGGCGTCGTCGTTTGTGAACGCACCGGCTAAACTCGTCGTTGCAAACGGGCCTATAGCTCAATGGTCAGAGCAGGGGACTCATAATCCCTTGGTTCCAGGTTCGAGTCCTGGTGGGCCCACCACAAAAGCAGCACATCGAGGCGGGGCCATGCACAACGCAGCACCGAGCCGGCCCAATGGCCCGATCGACACGTCGCGGCTGATCCTGGACGAGCTGCGGCCAGCAGATGCCGCCGCATTGTTCGCATATCGGAGCGATCCGGCCGTCGCGCGTTATCAAGGCTGGCAACCCGTCAACCAGGACGAGGCTGCGGACTTCATCGCCGCGCAGGCATCCGTTGAATTCGCCAGTGCAGGTCAGTGGTGCCAACGCGCGATCCGCCTGCGCGAGGGCGGGGCATTGATCGGCGACCTCGGTCTGCACTTTCCCGACGCATCCGACGACGCATTCGAACTAGGTATCTCACTGGCACCGGCGCACCAGGGCAGCGGCTATGCGCGCGAGGCGCTGATACAGGCGCTCAACCTGGTTTTCGGTCAGCTGGGTTATCGCCGCGTGGTGGCCTCGGTCGATCCGCGCAATCTGCGTTGCGTGGCCCTGCTGCGTGCGCTCGGTTTGCGCCAGGAAGCGCATCATCGCCAGAGCCTGTTCTGGCGCGGCGAATGGGTCGACGATCTGATATTCGCGTTGCTGGCGAGCGAATGGCCGTCTGTCGACTCCCTCTGAAATAGGGCGTGCCGCGCCCTCAAAGCTGCCCGATCACGCGCTGGCTGCTGGTCAGGTGTCTCCGGCGCCGCACCTGAGGAGAGTCTCCCGGCTTTGCCGGGCAGGCAGCAGAGGCTTCCACTGAAACCGGCCCTGATTTGGAAAGAGGGTAAACCCAAGGTGTGAGCCGCTTCGGGCGGTGCGGTCGTTGCGCTTCCCGGCCGCTTTGAGCGGCCCTGCAACCACGCCCCTGACTTCGCCGGGGATACTTGCCGTATGCATTCGCCAGCGCCGGTGTCCGCTGATAGCCACGCGACCATGACTTCCGGCAGGATTTCGCGGCTATTTGATACAATATATCGTTGCACTCTGATTGCCCCCTGGAAGACGCGCTCGCAAGAGCAGGACGTTGGCCGATATGGTTGCCGAGGTGGACGAGACTCGCGAGAGGGCGGCGCGCCGCTTTGCCGGCGCGCCGCCACGGCTCCCGTTTGTCCTCGCGGCGCTGTCCTCGTTGCTGCTGGCCGGTTGCGTCGTGGGTCCGAACTTCAAGCGGCCGGCGGCTCCGGATGTCGGCGACTACACCGCGACGCCGCTCCCGACCACTGCCGCCAGCAAGGACGTCGCCGGCGGTGAAGCGCAACGCTTCGCCAGCGGTGCGGATATTCCCGGCGGACTGGTGGACGCTGTTTCATTCGACGCCGCTCAACGAGCTGATCGAGCAGTCGCTCGCGAACAATCCCGATCTCAAGGCGGCGCAGGCGGCGTTGTCGGTGGCGCGGGAGAACTGTCCTGGCGCAACGCGGCGCGTTACTATCCGAGTGTCTCGGCCGGCTTTTCGGCCAGCCGTCAGCGGCAATCCGCCGGGCACGCTCGCGCCGGTGCCGAACTCGAACGCGTTTCTGTACAATCTGTTCACGCCGCAGGTCAGCGTTTCGTACGTGCCCGATGTCTTCGGCCTGAACCGCCGCACCGTGGAGTCGCTGCAGGCGCAGGAGCAGGCGGTGCGCTTTCAGATGATCGCGACGTACAACACGCTGACCGCCAACGTGGTGGTCACGGCGATCCAGGAGGGCTCGTTGCAGATGCAGATCGACGCGACCCGCCAGCTCATCGACATCAACACGCAACATGCTCGAGATCCTGCGATACCAGTTTGCCAAGGGTTATGCCAGCCGGCTCGATGTCGCCGCGCAGGAGTCGCAGCTCGCGCAGGTCAGCGCCACGCTGCCGCCGCTGCTCAAGCAGTTGGCGCAGCTGCGCGACCTTCTGGCCGTTCTGGCCGGCCGGTTTCCGAGCCAGGCGCCGGCTGACAACTTCGAGCTGTCGAGCCTGCAGCTGCCGGAGGATCTGCCGGTGAGCCTGCCGTCGGCAGCTCGTGGCGCAGCGTCCGGACGTGCTGCAGGCCGAAGCGAACCTGCACGACGCCAGCGCCAAGATCGGCATCGCCATCGCGAACCGGCTGCCGAATATCACCTTGACCGCGAACGCCGGCAGCACGGCGCTGGCGATCGGATCAGTTGTTCACCGCGGGCACCGGCTTCTGGGGCCTCGGTGCGGACGCTGACCGCGCCCATCTTCCAGGGCGGGACGCTGCTGCACCAGGAGCGCGCCGCGAAGGCCGCCTACGCCCAGGCGGCCGAACAATATCGCAGCACGGTCCTCACCGCCTTTCAGAATGTCGCCGACACGCTTGACGGCGCTTGAACAGGACGCCGAAGGCCTGAAGGCGGCGGCGCGCCGCGGCCGATGCGGCCAAGGTCACGCTGGATCTGGCGCAACGGCAATGGCAGGACGGCTACGCCGGCTATCTCGCGCTGCTCGAGCGCCGAGCAAGCCTATCAGCAAGCCCGCATCACCCTGGTGCAGGCGCAGGCCAATCGCTACGCCGACACGGCGGCGTTGTTTCAGGCGCTCGGCGGCGGCTGGTGGCATCGCGCGGATTTGACCAGCAGGATCGAAGCATGAAAAATAAATCTGTCTGCGGAATGCCGCTGGCGCGGACGATCGGCGTCGTGCTCGCGTGCCATCACTGCGGTGCGATCGCATCGTCGCCGGCTGCTCGCCGAAAATGCGACAGCGAGCCGCAGACCGCCTCCGTGACGCGCCGGCAATGTGACACTGACGGCGGCCCAGCGCCAGAACATCCACCTCTACACGGTCGCGCCGTCCACGTTCCACAAGACGATCGAGACCACCGGGGTGGTCGACTTCGACAACGACCAGGCCACCAGCGTGCTGGCGCCGTTCTCCGGTCCGGTGTCGCGGCTGCTCGTTTCGCTCGGCGACCAGGTCAAGAAGGGACGATCCGCTGGCGGTGGTCGATTCGCCCGACTTCGCGACCGCCATCAGCGCCTATCGCAAGGCGCTCGCCACCGCGCAGACCGACCGCCGGCTGGCCGACCTGGACAAGGATCTGCTCCAGCACAACGGCGTCTCCCAGCGCGAGGCGGACGCAGGCCGAAACCGACGCCGCCAACGCCGAGGCGGACCGCGACGCGGCACTGCAGGCGCTCGTCTCGCTGAACGTCGAGCCGCAGATCCATCAAGGACATCCAGCAGGGCCGGCCGGCTGCCGCGCCTCGAGGGCATGATTCGCTCGCCGATCGCCGGGAACCGTGGTGGAGAAGACTGATCACGCCCGGACAGCTGCTGCAGGCCGGCACGCACGCCGTGCTTCACGGTTGCCGATCTTTCGCGCGTCTGGGTCATGGCGCAGGTTTTCGGCTCCGACCTGGCGTCGGTCAGCGTCGGCGATCCGGCCGAAGTGGTGACCGGTGTCGATTGCGAACAATGTTTCCCGGAACGGTCGACAACATTCCGGCGCTGGTCGATCCCGAACACGCGTTCGGTGCTGGTGCGCGTGGTCGTCGACAATCCGGGCAGATTCCTGAAGAAGCAGATGTACGTGCGCGTGCTGATCCAGGCGCGCCAGGAAAGCAGCGGCCTGCTGATCCCGGTCTCGGCGATCCTGCGCGATGACGAGAATCTGCCGTTCGTCTATGTCGCCCAGCCCGATGGCAGCTTCGCGCGGCAGCACGTGACCCTGGGCTATCGCAGCCGGCGATCAGTACGACATTCCCGACGGCCTCAAGGCCGGCGACCAGATCGTGGTCGACGGCGGCATCTTCGTTCAGTTCATGCAGAAGCCAATGAGCGAGCCTGTGCCGCCGACCGATCCGGCGCCGCGCACGGCCTCGATCATGAACCGGATCGTGGCCTCGTCGCTGCGGCAGCGTTTCTCGTCGATCCTGATGACGCTCGTGCTGATCGGCGCCGGCATGCGCGGTCGCTGCAGCGCCTGCCGGTGGACGCGTATCCCGATCTCTCGCCGCCGATGGTCGAGATCATCACCCAATGGCCCGGGCACGCCGCCGAGGAAGTGGAGCGGCTGATCACGGTGCCCGTCGAGCTCGGGATGAACGGCATTCCGCAGACGACCACGACGCGCTCGATCTCGCTCTACGGATTGTCCGACGTCATCCTCACGTTCGACAACGGCACGGACAATTACTTCGCGCGCCAGCAAGTGTTCAACCGGCTGCGGCGATCTCAGCCTGCCGAGCGGCGTCGACTCCGTCGCTGTCGCCGCTGTCCTCGCCGTCGGGTCTGATCTATCGCTACGTGCTGCAAAGTCCCGACCGCTCGCCGATGGAGCTCAAGACCTTCGAGGACTGGATCGTCGAGCCCCAATACCGATCCGTTCCCGGCGTCGCCGACGACTCCGGATTCGGCGGCGGCACCATGCAGTACCAGGTGCTGCTCGATCCGGCCAAGATCGCCGCGGTCGGCTTGTCGGTAGCGCAGGTGGAAAGCGCGCTGGCGGCCAACAACGGCAACGCCGGCGGCGGATTCTATTCGCAAGGCGGCCAGTTCTACTACGTGCGCGGCATGGGCCGCCTGAACACGCTGGAGGACATCGGCAACGTCGTGCTGGCGGTGCACAACGGCACGCCGGTGCTGGTCAAGGACGTCGGCCGCGTGGTGCATCGGCATCGCGCCGCGCCTCGGCGAGTTCGGCTACGAGAAGCAGGACGACGCCGTGGAAGGCGTCATCCTGCTGCGCACCGGCGAGAAAACCCAGGATGTCCTGAAGCGGGTCGAGGCGAAGACCAGGGAACTCAACGAGCAGATCCTGCCGAAGGACGTCAAGATCCTTCCGTTCTACGACCGCAGCGATCTGATCGCGCTGACGACCGCAGATCGTCGAGCGGAACCTGCTGCGCGGCATGTTGCTGGTCGTCGTGGTCCTGATCTTCTTCCTCTACGATTTTCGCGCCGGATTGATCGTCGCGACCACCATTCCGCTGGCGCTGCTGTTCGCGTTCATCTGTCTCGATCTGCAGAACGCATCGGCCAACCTGCTGTCGATCGGCGCGGTCGATTTCGGCATCCTGGTGGATGGCGCGGTGGTCATGGTGGAAAACATCTTCCGCCAGATCGCCGCTGCGCAGGGGGACTCCGCTCAACGTCAGGGAAATCATCAAGGAGCCGCGGCGGAAGTGGATCGCCCGCTGTTCTACGCGGTCGCGGTGATCGTGGTCGAGTTTCCTGCCGATCTACGTGCTGTCCGGGCCGTCCGGCACGCTTGTTCAAGCCGATGGCCGACACGATGATCTTCGCGCTGGTCGGCTCGCTGATCGTCACGCTGACCCTGCTGCCGGTGCTGTGCGCCTGGTTCATGCGCAAGGGCGTGCGCGAGCGGCGCAACGCCGCCTTCGAAGCCATCAAGTCGGTTTACGCCGAGGGCCTCGATTTCTGCCTCGCCCATCCGTGGGGGACGACGTTCGCCTCGGCTGATCGTGCTGGTCGGCTTCGCTGCTGCTCATTCCGCGCATCGGCGCCGAGTTCATGCCGCACCTGGACGAAGGCGCGCTGTGGGTGCGCGCGACGATGCCCTACACGATCTCGTTCGACGAATCGGCGAAGATCGCGCCGAAGGTGCGCGAGATCCTGCGCTCCTTTCCCGAAGTCACCACGGTCGCCTCGGAACTCGGCCGCCCCGACGACGGCACCGATCCGACCGGCTTCTTCAACGTCGAGTTCTATGTCGGTCTCAAACCCTACTCGCAATGGACCGGCTCCTATCGCAACAAGGCCGGGCTGATCGAGGCCATCAACGAGAAGCTCGCAGGCATTCCCCGGCATCACTTTCAACTACACCCAGCCGGCCGAAGATGCGGTGGACGAGGCCGAGACCGGCCTGAAGAGCGCGCTGGCCGTCAAGGTCTTCGGTTCCGACTTGAACGACGCTGCAAGAGAAGGGCAAGGCGATCAAGCAGATCCTGGAGCAGGTGCGCGGCATCCGCGACGTGACCCTGGTGCAGGAGCTCGGACAGCCCAGCCTGACCATCAAGATCGACCGCGCCAAGATCGCGCGCTACGGCGTGAATGTCGCCGACATCAACGGCCTGATCCAGACGGCGATCGGCGGCGACGTGGCCACCCAGGTGGTGCAGGAGGAAAAGCAGTTCGATCTCGTCGTGCGCCTCGAACGCCAGTACCGCGACAATCCCGAGGAAATCGGCAATATCCTGGTCGCCACGCCCGGCGGGCAGCAGATTCCGCTCAAGGAATTCGCGGACATCCAGGTCACCAACGGCGCCTCGTTCATCTATCGCCAGAACAATTCGCGCTACATCGGCGTGCAGTTCTCGGTGGAAGGGCGCGATCTGGCCGGCGCGGTCGAAGATGCCATCGCGCAGGTCGGCAAGAAGGTTGACCTGCCGCAGGGCTACCGTCTGGATTGGGGCGGCGAATACACGGAATACACCGCTTCGCGCGCGCAGCTGAGCGTCATCCTGCCGCTGACCTTGTTCCTGATTTTCCTGCTGCTGTTCGCGCTCTACAGCAACTTCAAATTCCCGTTCATCACCGTGCTCGGCGTGCTGCTGTCGGCGCCGGTGGGCGGCATCGTGGCGCTGTGGATCACCGGCACGCCGTTTTCGGTTTCTTCCGGCATCGGCTTCCTGGCCTTGTTCGGCGTCTCGGTGCAGACCGCCGTCGTCTACATCTCCTACGTCAACGAACTTCGCCGCGACGGCACCGCGCTCGCCGAGGCGATTCGCGCAGGCGCGATCCTGCGGCTGCGTCCGATCATGATGACCGCGCTGGTCGCGGCGCTGGGCTTGCTGCCGGCGGCGCTGGCCACCGGTGTCGGCACGGATACCCAACGGCCGTTCGCGCTGGTCATCGTCAGCGGCCTGTTCACGCGGCTGCTGATCAGCATTTTCCTGATGCCGGCGCTGTATGCGCTGGTCGCGCGCCCGGACGATCGGCTGGAAGTGTGAGGTGCCCGGGCGCATGTGCCAAGCGCCATCAAGATGATGGAACTGCGGCTGCGGGTGACAACAAGCCCGCAGCCGCGCATTTCATTGCCGCGTCCGCTCAGGGATGCACGGGCGCCACGAACAGGGTGGATGGATCGGCCATGATCTTGGTAAAGGTCAAACCAATGCCACCCCCCGTCGCCGGGACCGAGGTTCCTGATTTGCCGCCCGCGCCGCCGGAGCCGCCGCCGCCACCGCCATATCCGGTTAACGAGCCGGAATTGGTGCCGGCGCCGGGTGAGCCGCCGTTGACCGACAGGGTGCCTGCAGTGACCGCTGGCGCAAGCAGGTTGATGACGCCGCCGCCGCCACCGCCGGAGGCGCCTGTCCCGTTCACAGGGTCGGTAAGGGCATCCGCGCCGTTGCCGCCCGTGGCGGAAAGCGTGCCGCTATTGGTGATGCTGGTCTTGGAGGCGAGCACGATGACGCCGCCACCTCCGCCGCCGCCGCCAACGCTGCCGTTGCTGCCATTGAAGAGCACGCCCGGGGTGCCGGTCGATCCATTCGCTTGAATCGATCCGCCGCTGTTGATGGCGATGGCACCGGCTGCCACGATCACCACCGTGCCGCCGCCGCCCGCATTGTTGGGGGTAATGAAGTTGTAAGGCCCGATACCACCACCGGCCGACCCGGGATTGACCATGAGCCGGGCTAACAGTGCACTCACGGCAGCGCCACCCGCTCCGATGCTGTTGTTGCCCAGCGTTGCCGCCGTGGAGCCAATGCCGGCGCCGGCATTGGTGTTGGGGGCAATCTTGATTTGCCCGCTGATCGAGACCGGGCCGGTTACGCGGATCACCAGTCCACTGGGGACGGTCAGGGTGCCGGTGACGGTGAGGCTGCTGAATTGGAGCGTGTTGGTCGGTGGCGAACTGGTCCAATCCGCGGTTGCGAAATTGCCTGCACCGTCGGAACCATCGCCGTAGACATTGGCGACTCCCGCGGGGCCGGCAGGGCCAGCCACTCCAGCAGGACCCGTAGTGCCGACTCCGGTGGCTCCGGTTGCACCCGTCGCGCCGGTGCTGCCAGTCGCTCCTTGCGGGCCGGCCGATCCTGCCGAACCCGTGGGGCCTGTCGGTCCGACGATGCCTTGGACGCCTTGCGCTCCGGTTGCGCCGGTAACGCCGATCGGTCCCGTGGCTCCCGTCGATCCGGTAATGCCCTGGATGCCTTGCGCTCCGGTTGCGCCGGTAACGCCGATCGGCCCGGTTGCGCCCGTTGCGCCGGCCGCCCCGGGGGAACCTGTCGGTCCAGTGATGCCCTGGATGCCTTGCGCTCCGGTAGCCCCGGTTGCCCCGATGGGGCCCGCGACACCTGGATCACCCGTTGCACCGGTAGCGCCAGCAGGTCCTGCGGGGCCAGTCGGTCCCATCGTGCCCGCAGGCGAGTTCAATGCGTATTGCGCCACCGGGACGGTGTTGATCGGTTGGCGGCCCGACAGCAGTTCTTCATTGGCGAGCGTCGTGCCGACCTTGATTTCAAGCCAGTACTGGGTGCCGTTGAAGACCTGGCCGAAGTCGAGATCGGTGGTGAACAAGCCATCGATGACCTGGATCGGCTGCTGGATCGGCGATGTGCCGATCACGGGTGCCCCGCCAGTGGCTGCGTCGTACAGAGTGAAGGTGAACTGGTATTGGGCGCTCGGCAGCGTACCGCCCGCATTGAGTTGGCCCTGATATGTGAATGCAGTGGATTGCGCGGCCAGCGGCGCGGCGCCGATATCCAGGGCGGCGGTCGACAGCAACGCTGCGGTGAGCAACGCGAAAAGCTTGTTGCGTTTCATGTTCAACACCCCTCGAACCCGTTGAAGAAGATCTGATCCTGCCCGGCGATCGGCGCGGCCAACCAGAATCCGGCGAGGATCGAAATGGTGCTGCCGCTCGAATAGCCCGGTGCAGCCTGCGCGACCGTGCCCGCGAGGTGGAAGCAGTTGCCGTGCAATGCGCTGCCCCCGGAACCGATGCGGTGGAAGTCGATGCTGTAGGTCGGCGCGGTGCCAGCGCGGCTATCGGACCATGGCACGGCGGCGACTGCCGCGAATGCCAGCGTGGCCAACGCGGACCCGGCCAATCGGGTGCGCCAGCGCACACCAAAACGACTCACGTCCATCAACGCCCCCTGAAGAGTCGACACGCGGACAGGCAGTATAGATGTCGCAGATGCACTTTGTACGGCGGCCTCAAAAGTGGATTCGGGTTTGCCGGGCTGGCTGCGGGTACGAGGGCGAAGGCAGGCACACAGGACCCAGTCGTGTGGCGCCGCCTTAGTGCGACGAAGTCCTTGATATCAATGGGTGCGGCGCGATCAAGCAAGCGCGGACCCTGCCTCGTCGTTGCGCAGGCCGGTCTGTTTGGCCCGGCTGTAAAGCCAGATGTAAAGGTTGTGCGAGGGGGCTTGTTGCCCCCCAGAACCTGCCATAGGATGCAAGTCGGTCACTTCCGTCAGGAAACTGTAAGGAAAGGGCTGACTGGGGAAGAAGAAACTCACCGGGGAGAGGTGAGTTGGGTGGGAAAACGCAGTGACGTGATCGATCCGGAAGACTTGAGTCGTCGGTGATGCGCCGCGCAAAACCTCTTCGACGGCTTGGGCGGGAATCTGGATTGCTGGTCTGGCGTGATCCGGTAAAACCACAAAGGGCGCCAATCGGCGCCCTTTGTTTTTTCGCGATCGAATGCCGATGCGCTGCGCAATCGCGGGGCAGCGCGCGCATGACGGCGTCATCGACAAGCCAACGGGCCAGCCGTGGCTCGTATACTGGGCGGCAACGAGATCAATCCCGCCGTCGCCGATGGGCAACGGCTGTCGCGTGCGGACAATCCACCGCCGCGTCACCACGCAGTTTCCATTGTCCGCGCCAGTCAGCATCGGTGCGCCATTCAAGCGTCAAGAGGGTGCAATCATGAACACCCATACGGAGCGCCCCAGGGGCTCCGATCACACCGAATCGATGGCTGCCGGGCCGGCGCCAGCGAGCACGCGTTGGCCGCATGCGACGCTGCGCGCTATCGAGCGGATGTGCACGACCCGCATCAACGCCCAGCTTGGGTTGACTGCAGATACGACGGTGGGCGTGGTCCTGCTCTACGCGGGTTTGCGCCAAGGCGGATTGCACCCGCTCGCGGTGCTGGCCACGGTGTGTTGCGGCCTGCTGTTTTTCAGCTTTTTCGAATATGCGCTGCATCGCTGGTTGTTCCACGGGCCGGCGCAGGTCTTTCAGCAGGGCCACCTCGTTCACCATCAGCGACCGAGGGGTTACGACTCGCTACCGTTTTTCCTGGCCCCGCTGACGATCCTGATCCTGGCCTCGTTGCTGAACCGGGCCGCGCCGACAATCGCATTCCTGTTCGCGGGCTCGTTCGCGACCGGGTACGCCGCTTACGGATCGGGTCATTGGGTGATCCACAGCTTCCGCTTCCGCCATCCGCTGCCCTGCGGCGCTGGGCCGCCGACCACCACATCCACCATTTCCATGCGGACAAGAATTTCGGTGTGACCTCGCCGTTGTGGGACATCGTGCTGCGCACCCGCTACGTGTCGGCGCGCTCCGCGGGCGGGCAGTCGATCGCACGTGAGGGTGGCAGGCGCGGGCGCCCTTTTCCATGCGTGACGCCGCCAAGCTCGCGCGGGTCGGTGCGCCGCACCTGCGTCGTGCAGGGTTGCTGCTGATTGTACTCGGCGATCGCCGCGTCGCTGGTCGTGCCGATCGCGCTCGGCGGCAGGCAGGCATTGCTTGCGACGTTGCACGTTTCCTCGCAGGGATACGTGGGTCTCTTCGCGTTGATTCTCGCGAGCTGGCTGGCGCGTGCGATCAAGCTGCACCTGCTGCTGCACCAACTGGCGCGCGCCCCGGCTTTGCGCGCACGCTGAACATTTCGCTGGCAACCGATTTTGCATTCGTCACCACGCCGGCCGGCGTCGGTGGCTACGTCGCGAGCGTCACATCTGCGCAGCGCCGGCGGCGCGTCGGGCAGTGGTGCCACGACCATCACCGCGGTCGACCAGGGTCTCGATCTGGTGTTTTTCGGCTCCGCGTGCCGGTCGCGGGGCTTGCGCTGGTCTGGTCCGGACAGTCCCATCTGTTGACCTCGTTCGCGTTCGGCGCGACGGCGCTGAGCGTGCTGCTCGCGGTCGCTGCGTGGTTCGCGCGGCGCCGGGTGGCGGGTTGGGTATTCGGGGAGAACGCGCTGGTTGCACGCTGGCCGCGCTTGCGCGAAAGCAGCGTGCGTTGCACCGGGTTCTGGGTGAAGGTCGGCGCGCATGCCGCGTTGCTGCGGGCAGGCGGCCCGATGTTCCTGTTCTCGGTCATCGCCCTGACCGCGCTGCAGTGGCTGGCGCGTATGGGGTCCTCTGGCTTGCGCTGCGCTTGCTCGGGCATGACGTCGCGTTCGCGCTTGCATTCCTGCTGCAGGTACTCGTGCTGCATGCGGCATTGTGCGACAGGCGTACCGGCGGGCGGCGGCGGCGCGGAAATCGGGTTGAGCGCAACCCTCGCGATGTGGGTGCCGCCGGCCAGTCTCGCGACCGCATTGCTGCTGTGGCGCGCGCTGACGCTGTACACCTGTCTGGCTGCCGGTGCGATCGCGATTGCACTGCTCGCGGCACGGCAAACGCCGGTCGCTCGCGCACGTACGCGCCGCGGATGCGTCCACCACCGTCCCGACTCAGTCCCCGCATTCGTGATGGGAGCTGTGCCCGCGGGTTTGCAGGAGTGGCGCAGTCGGGACAAGACCGGCCGTCGCGACGTGGGTCGCGCTTGCAGCACTCCCCGCAGGAGCCGGCGTTTGCAGGAGCGGCGTAGCCGCGACAGGACCGACCGTCGCGGCTGCGCCGGGTCAGAACGGCAGCGGCAGCGTCGGATTCGAGCGCGAGCAGTCTGCGCGCGGAACAGCGTCCTGGATGCGCTTCAGCGCTTGCGCGCGTGTCGGCGTCGAAGCGCAGCACCAGCACCGGCGTGGTGTTCGATGCGCGCACCAGGCCCCAGCCGTCCGGCCAGTCCGCGCGCACGCCGTCGATCGTCGTCAGGCGCGCGCCGTCGAACTTCGCCTTCTCGCGGAAGCTGCTCGATGAAGCGGTAGTGCTCGCCTTCGCGCATCGGATCTTGAGTTCCGGCGTCGAACACGCCCTTCGGCAGCGTCGTCGAACATCTGCTGCGGCGTGCGTCCTTCGACGTCGCTGGCGAGGATCTCCAGCAGGCGCGCGGCCGCGTAGATGCCGTCGTCGAAGCCGTACCAGCGTTCCTTGAAGAAGAAGTGGCCGCTCATCTCGCCGGCCAGCTCGGCGTCGGTCTCCTTCATCTTCGCCTTGATCAGCGAATGGCCGGTCTTCCACATCAGCGGGCTGCCGCCGTGCTGCAGGATCAGCGGCGCAGGTGGCCGGTGCACTTGACGTCGTAGATGATCGTCGCGCCGGGATTGCGCGTCGAGCACGTCGCGCGCGAACAGCATCAGCAGGCGGTCCGGGATAGATGATCTCGCCGGTCGTGGTCACCACGCCGAGGCGGTCGCCGTCGCCGTCGAACGCGAGGCCGATGTCGGCGTTGAGCTGCTTCACCGACAGGATCAGGTCCGCAGGTTGTGCGGGTCGCGCGGATCCGGGATGGTGGTTCGGGAACGTGCCGTCGACCTCGCAGAACAGCGGCATCGACCTCGCAGCCGATGCCTTCGAGCACGCGCCGGCGCGATCGCGCCGGCGACGCCGTTGCCGCAGTCGACCACGACCTTGAGCTTGCGCTCGAGCTGGATGTCGTCGGCGATGCGCTGCGATGTAGTCCTGCGAGATGTCGATGCGTCTGCAGGCCGCCCGCTGCCGGTCGACGAAGCGTGTCTTCGGCGATGCGCGCGTACAGGTCCTGGATCGCGTCGTCGGACAGCGTCTCGCCGCCGAGCACGATCTTGAAGCCGTTGTAGTCCGGCGGGTTGTGGCTGCCGGTGACCGTCACGCCCGAACCGGTGCGCAGGTGGTAGGCGGCGAAGTACAGCGACCGGCGTCGGCACCACGCCGATGTCGATGACGTCGCAGCCGGTCGGCGCAGGCCGTCGATCAGCGCGCCGACCAGCTCCGGGCCGGACAAGCGGCCGTCGCGACCGACCACGATGTCCGTGCAGGCCCCGCGTCGGCGCCTCGCTGCCGATCGCGTGGCCGATCATCGCGCGCCACGCCGGCGTCAGCGTCTTGCCGACGACGCCGCGGATGTCGTACGCGCGGAAGATGCTGCGATCGATCGCGACCGCGTGCTCCTTCGTTGCGGGTCGCGACCGCCTTGCGCGCCGCGACTTCGGGGCGGCCGCCGTCGGCAGTCGGCGAAGGGGCTGTCAATCCTCGGCCAAGGTGCTTCCGTGCTGCCGGTCCCGACCGAACGCAACTCGCCATCGCGCGCCAGCCGCCGTGGCGCAGCACAGCCCGACTGCCGCCGAGCAGGCAAGCAGCCGACGCGAGCATGTACCGAGCCTAGACGACCCGACGAGACAGGAATCGGGCTCGCGCTTGCCGACGAGGAACCATCGTGTCGAGGATTGGCTCATCCGGGATCGCCGAGCAGGTGCGCTGCCGCGTCGCCGATGCGTCGCAGCATGACGTCGCCGTGGCCGTCGCCGGGCGAGGTCAAGTCGCGCGCCGGGACATGCCGAGCTGCGAACGACGCCAGCACCGGTTCGACGGCAGCGCACGACACGCGAAAGCGACCGCGTCGCCTGTCGCCGATGCTGACCGGCAGCGCGATCACGAGGCGCGTCCCCTTGGCCTTGTCGATGCGCGACGCAGCGGCGCGCGTCTTGCGGTCGGCTGCGCCTGCATCAGCATCGGCGCTTTGGCGTAGCCGAACTTCGCGACAGATCGCTCGCGAAGACCTCGCGAGCGTCGGGGCGGATAGAACTCGCACGTCCGCGCGCATCCGGCATTGGGCCGCGAGCGATCGGCTGCCGCCGCGCGTCCTGGACGCCCTTGGCGAGCGCGCGAGCCACGATCGGACGTCGCGAGCCGCCTCGTCGCACCGCTGCGTCGTCTGGTGCAGCGTCGCGCTCGATCGCCGTGATCGCGGCCCTCGGCGACCGTGCTCGGCTTCGCCGCGCCGGCGACCTCGCTCCAGACGAGCCACGCCTGCCACAGAAGAAGACAGCCGAGGACAACCAGCGCCGTGCCGACCGCGATCGGCAGCGGCACGCGCACGACCAGCTGCGCGCGCAGGACCGCGAGGCGATGCTTCTCGGAGCTGCGCTCGTTCCTTCGTACACTTCGCCGCCATCGATGCTCTCTCGTGCGCCGCGCTTCAGCGACGTCCCGGTCTGGCCGAAGCCGCCGTGCCGCGCGCGCTTGGCGCGAACTCGTCGACGACCCGCAAGGCGACGCGCGCAACCGGCAGGAACACCAGCTGCGCGATGCGATCCCCCGGGGCGATGGTAAAGGCGCGCTGCCGCGCGATTCCATCCGCTGACCATCAGCGGCCCCTGGTAGTCCGCGTCGATCAGTCCGACGAGGTTGCCGAGCACGAACGCCGTGCTTGTGGCCGAGGCCCGAGCGCGGAAGGATCACCGCGCACAATCCCGGGTCCGCGATGTGGATCGCGATGCCGGTCGGGATCGAGCACGGTGTCGCCCGGCAGCGAGCGTCAGCTCGGCGTCGATCATCGCGCGCAGGTCCATGCCGGCGGCGTGCGCGGTCGCGTAATCCGGGCAACGGGAACTCGGTTCCGAGCCGCGCGTCGAGCACCTGCATCGCGATCGTCGTGGATCACGCCGCGGCCTTCATGCGACGCGCCCGGCGGGAACGCGCTCGACCAGCAGCCGCAGCAGGTCGCGCGCGAGTTGCGCCTTCGGCGCCGGGCCGAGGTCGGCCTGCGGGCTGCCGTCGCGGGCGTCCAGAACACCTGCAGCGCGTTGTCGTCGCAGTCGAAGCCGCTGCCCCGACGCCGACGCGGTTGGCGGCGATCGCATCGACCGTGCTTGCGCGCGAGCTTGCCGCGCGCGGATTCGGCGAGGCCATCGGTCTCGGCCGCGAAGCCCACGACCATGCGGGGCCGCTGGATGCGCCGCCGATCTCGGCGAGGATGTCGGGCGTGCGCACGAGGTCAGGTCCAGCCCGAGCCCGCATCGTCGACGGCTTGGATCTTCGCGGCCTCGGTGCGCCGGGCATGTAGTCCGCCGACCGCGGCGGCGCCGACGTAGATGTCCTGCGGCAGTCGCGCCGATCACCGCATCGCGCATGTCGGTCGCGCGCGCGCACGTCGATGCGCCGCACGCCGGGCGGCGTCGCCAGATGCGACCGGGCCGGCGACCAGGGTCACCTCGGCGCCGAGCTCGGCCGCCGCGCGGCCACCGCGAAACCCATCTTCCCCGAACTGCGATTGCCGATGAAGCGCACCGGATCGAGGTCCTCGTACGTCGGGCCGGCGCTGACCAGCACGCGCTGACCCGACAGCGGGCCATCTCCGGGCGCGCTGCAGCGAGCCGCGAGCGCGGCGACGATCGCGTCGGGCTTCGACAGGCGGCCCGGGCCGAATTCGCCGCAGGCCTGCGCGCCGTCGCCGGGGCCGATCACCAGCGCGCCGCGCTCGCGCAGCAGCGCGAGGTTCGCCTGCGTCGCCGGATGCAGCCACATGCGGTTGTTCATCGCCGGCGCGATCGCGAGCGGCGCGGTCGGTCGCGAGGCACAGCGTCGCAGCAGGTCGTTCGCATGGCCATGCGCGAGGCGCGCGATCACGTCGGCGCTGGCTGGCGCGATCACGACCCGCGTCGCCCAGCGCGCGAGTTCGATGTGTCCCATCGCGGCTTCGGCGGCCGGATCCCAAAGCGACGTGCGCACCGGATTGCCCGACAACGCCTGGAACGTCGCGGCGCCAACGAAGTGCGCGGCGGCTTCCGTCAGCACGACGCGGACCTCGGCGCCTGCGTCGCGCAGGCGACGCACGAGTTCGGCAGCCTTGTAGGCGGCGATGCCGCCGCTGACGCCGAGCAGCATGCGGTCGCCGGCCAGCCCCTGGCTCACGTCGGAAACCCCACGGAGGCGAAGCGCCTAGCTTACCGAACATCCCATCGCCCGCCGCCGAACGAGGCGACGGTGCGGCAGAGCAGACCATGCACCCGCAACCGGCGCAATGTGCTACATACGCCGCCTCGATCCCGATTGCGCAACTTATCCTCCGGCTTCCCCTCTGCCCATTCCTGCATCCACCGATGAACATCCGTGACTGGCCCGACGGCGAGCGACCCCGCGAAAAGCTGCTCGCCCGCGGCGCTCACGCGCTTTCGGACGCGGAACTCCTGGCCGTATTCCTCGGCTCAGGCCGTCGCGGGCAGAGCGCCGTCGACCTCGGGCGCGCGCTTCTGGCCGGCGCTGGTGGTCTGAAGCCGTTGCTGGAGACGGCGAAGGAAAGGCCCGGCATCGGCGCAGCAGCCGGGTGCAGACTGCTCGGGGCGCTGGAGCTCGGCCGTCGCTACCTCGATGCGGAA
Source organism: uncultured Gammaproteobacteria bacterium (assembly GCA_963720445.1). Classification (GTDB taxonomy): domain Bacteria; phylum Pseudomonadota; class Gammaproteobacteria; order Xanthomonadales; family Rhodanobacteraceae; genus Dokdonella_A. The sequence continues at coordinate 1,456,580 of CAVRFO010000002.1, read as the reverse complement.
CTGCGCAGTGGCGAGACCCTGTCGGATCCGGCGGCGAGCGCGCGTTACCTGAAATCGCGACTGGGCGGGTATCCGTACGAAGTCTTCGGCTGCCTGTTCCTCGACAACCGCCATCGCGTGATCGCGTTCGAGGAACTGTTCCGCGGCACGATCGACGGAGCGAGCGTGCATCCGCGAGAAGTCGTGCGCCGCTGCCTTTCGCACAACGCGGCCGCGGTAATCCTCGCCCACAACCATCCGTCGGGCGTCGCCGAGCCGAGCGCGGCCGACCGGGCGATCACGCTGCGCCTGCGCGATGCGATGGAACTGATCGACGTGCGGTTGCTCGACCATTTCGTGATCGGCGACGGGCATCCGACCTCGCTCGCACAACGCGGCTGGATCTGATCGGTCCACGGGCGACCATGCAGCCGGCGCGTCCGCGCACGTCCGACTGCTCGTGCCTCCGCCGCGTGCTCCGGTCGGACCGATGCGGAAAGTGGAATCCGTGAAAAGGTCGCTTTCTCCGATGGCGCCTCCCCCTATACTCGCCGCGGGTCATGGGGAGATGATCGACGCGTGATACTCGGATTTCCGCACGAATCTGCGCCCGACGACGCCGAGCGGCGGCTGCCGGACGTCGCGTCCGCACGCGCGTTGCTCGGCGATCGCGCACCGGCGCTGGACGAACTGCTGGCGCGACGGATGCGCGAATGGTCGGCGCTCGCGGTCGGCGACGAAGAGCGCGCGCTGCTGCAACGGACGCAGGACGCGATCCGGCTCGCGCTATGCGCGCCTCGCGCTGCGGCATGGTCATCTCGGCACCGACTACCACGCCTATCACAACGAAGGCCACGTCCTCGAGATCTGCGCGGAGCGGCTCGACCGCCTGATCGAGGCGAACGGACTGCGCTCGTTGAGCTTGCGCGACTGCTGCGCACTCAGCCTGTTCGGCGCGGGCCACGATCTGCGCCAGCGCGAAGCCCAGCAGCTCGTCGGCGGCGTCGGCGCGAACGAGCGGGCGAGCATCGAGGAAACCCGCCGACTGCTCGACACGTGCGGATTCCAGCACCGAGCGCGACGCCGACCTGTATCGCGCCCTCGAGCTGATGATTGCCGGCAGCACGTTCGACGCGCGTCCGCTGCCCGGCGGGCATCTCTACAACGCGGCCGATCTCGTGCAGAGTGGCGGCGCACTCGCGGCCCGGCTCGATCAGGTGCTGGACGCGCGCCGGCCGGACTGGCGCGACGATGCCCGACTCGTCCACGCGCAGCGGCTGGCCCTGGTGGCCGCGGATCTGGACACCGCGAACGTCGTCCGAACCCTTCCATCAGTTCGCGACCAGCGCGGAGAACCTCTGCCGCGAACGGGAGATGCTGAGCGGGCGCTCGCTCGACGCCGGCGAAAGCGCGTTGCCGGTGCTGGGGTTCCTGACCGACGGGCAGGACCGCTTCTTCTTCGACCTGCACCGCTTCCAGTCGGACCGGGCCGGACCGTGTTCGAGGCCGGCAAGCACGCCAATGCCCCGAAACTGAAAGCGCTGTGCATGGGCGTGCGCGCGCGCATCGCGGTGCAGGGCGCGCCGTCGAACGGCAATCAGGTGATCGCGGCGTACCGCGAAACGCTCTCGGACCTGCTGCGCTGACGCATCGACCCGCGCGGAATCTGCGGCCCCATTTGCCCGGGGAGTCGCCGGAATCGGTGCGTCCCTGCACCCTTGAGGCAACGTACGCATCCCGCACGCCACCCGTTCCAGACCGCTGCACGCCGGGCGTCATCCGCACCCGTTGCCGCACACCGCGACAGTAGACGCTCGCCGCGACAGCCCGATGACAGCCGGGCAACGGATTTCTGGAACCCCTCCGCGCCCGCTACACTACGCGGCTATGCCAGCGATCCGCCCCGTGAAAGACCAACTGCACGACCTCGTCCTCGAGGCCATCGCCGCGCTGGCGCGGCCGGCGCGCCTGCCGGCCGCGATCGCGCCCGCGTTCGTCGTCGAGCGCGCGAAGAACCGCGAACACGGCGATTTCGCGACGCAACGTCGCGTTGCTGCTGGCCAAGGCGGCCGCGCGCAAACCGCGCGAACTGGCCGAGGCGCTGGTCGCCGCGCTGCCGGCGACGCGACGCAGATCGCGAAGGTCGAGATCGCCGGACCGGGCTTCATCAATTTCTTCCTGAGTCCGGCCGCCTACCACGCCGAGGTGCGGCAGCGTGCTCGCCGACGGCGGCGCGTTACGGCCGGAGCGATCGGCGGCGCCGCAGCGCACGAGCCGGCGTCGAATTCGTCTCGGCCAATCCGACCGGACCGCTGCACGTCGGCCACGGCCGCGCCGCGGCGATCGGCGACTGCCTCGCGCGCCTGCTCGACGCGAACGGCTGGAACGTCGTCGCGCGAGTTCTACTACAACGACGCCGGCGCGCAGATCGACAACCTCGCGCTGTCGGTGCAGGCGCGCTGCACGCGGCATCGAGCCGGACGACGCCGGCTGGCCCGCCGACGGCTATCGCGGCGACTACATCAACGATGTCGCGCACGCGTACCTCGCCGGCGAGAGCGTGCACGCCGACGGCAGTCGAGGTCGCGCGCGCAGGCGACGCGGACGATCTCGATGCGATCCGCCAGCTTCGCGGTCGCCTGGCTGCGCCACGAACAGGACGAGGACCTGCGCGCGTTCGGTGTCGCGCTTCGACGTGTTTTACCTCGAATCGTCGCTGTACGCGACGGCAAGGTCGAGAAGACCGTGCGCGAACTCGTCGCGCACGGCCACACCTACGAGAAGGACGGCGCGCTGTGGCTGAACACGACGGACTTCGGCGACGACAAGGACCGCGTCATGCGCAAGTCCGACGGCACGCTACACCTACTTCCTGCCGGACGTCGCCTACCACCTGACCAAGTGGCAGCGCGGCTACCGGCGCGCGATCACCGAGCTCGGCGCCGATCACCACGGCTCGCTGACGCGCGTGCAGGCCGGCCTGCAGGCGCTCGACACGGGCATTCCGAAGGACTGGCCGGAATACGTGCTGCACCAGATGGTCACGGTGATGCGCGGCGGCGAGGAAGTGAAGACTCTCCAAGCGCGCCGGCAGCTACGTCACCTTGCGCGATCTGATCGACGAGGTCGGCCGCGACGCGACGCGCTACTTCCTGATCGCGCGCAAGTCCGATTCGCAGCTCGTGTTCGACATCGACCTGGCGCTGTCGCAGATCAACGACAATCCGGTGTACTACATCCAGTACGCGCATGCGCGCGTGTGCAGCGTGCATGCGCCAGCTCGCCGAACGCGGCCTGGCGTGGAACCGCGACAACGGGCTGGCGAAGCTCGCGCTGCTGGACAACGAGCACGAACAGGCGCTGATGGTCGAACTGGCGCGCTATCCGGAAATCGTCGAGTCCGCCGGCGCGCAACCTCGAGCCGCACCTGATCGCGCAATACCTGCGCGACCTCGCCGACGCGTTCCACACCTAGTACAACGCGCACCAGTTCATCGTCGACGACGCCGACCTGCGCGACGCGCGCCTCGCGCTGGCCATGGCCACGCGCCAGGTGCTCGCAGAACGGACTCGACCTGCTCGGCGTATCGGCGCCGGAGAGCATGTAATGGCGGCAAGAAGCGCGCAAGCAGGCGTACCGCGGCAACGAGCAGCAGTCCTGGCCGGCGTGGATCTGGCTGGGCCTGGGCGTGCTGCTCGGGCTCGGCTTGTCGGCGCTGATGCTGATCAAGGACTGGGCGCCGATGCTGCGCAAGAAGAACCTGCCGCAGCCGAATCCGGAGGCGACCGCGCCGAAGGAATCCGAACAGCCGGTCGCCGAGCAGCGAAGGAGCCGCCGAAGAAGACCTACGATTTCTACTCGGTGCTGCCGGAAATGGAAGTCGTCATTCCCGGACGCCGAACTGTCGGCCAAGGCGACGCGCCGAACAGCAGCGCCAGCAGCAGCGGCGGCGCAAACGCGGCCGGCTCGACAGCCAATCCGCGCAACGCACTCCACGCCGCGCGACCGCCGCGGCCGACGCCGCGCTACGTCCTGCTGGCCGGCTCCTATGCCGGAGCGAAAGCCGCCGACGAGGCCAAGGCCAAGCTCGCGCTGCTCGGCATTCGTCGCAAAAGTGCAGTCGATCACGATCAACGGCAAGACCTGGCACCGCGTGAGCGTCGGTCCCTACGCGAGCGCGAGCGAAATCGAGGCGGCCAAGCGATCGCTGGCCGACAACGGCGTCAACGCGATCGCGCTGAAGGAAGCCGCCGGGGCCAGTAGCGCGAATCTGCTTGCGCACTGCAGGTCGGCAGTGCGTTTCGTGCGCTGCCACCGGTTCGGCGCGCCCCGCGCGCGCTATGCTCTTGGTTCATGCGGCGGCAGCATCTGGGATGGATGCCGTTGCGAACTTCAGACGCGCCCACGCGCGCGTCCCGCATTGGGCAGCTGACTATGAGTACCAGGATTCTGTTTGGGGCGATCGCAGTGTCGTTGTGTCTGCTGCTCACGCCGCAGGCGCAGGCCGCGGACTGGATGCAATTCGGTTACGACGCCGCGCACAGCGGCTTCAATCCGGACGAGGCGACGATCACGCCGGCAACGTCGCGCTGCTGACGCGGCGCTACCACGTGACGATGCCGCGACCGCGAAAGTGCGCCGGTCTACCGCGCGATCGTGACGCCGAGCGGCACGAAGAACCTCCTGTTCGTGCCGCGCAGAACGGTCGCCTGATGGCGATCGACGCCGCGACGGCGCCGAGGTCTGGTACGCGACCACCTCCGGCACGCAGCCGACCGACCGCTCGCCGGCGATCGATCCGACCGCGAATTCGTCTACAGCTACGGCATCGACGGCAAGGTGCACAAGTACCGCATCGGCGACGGCACCGAAGTCACGGCGGCGGCTGGCCGCAGCTCGCCACGCTGAAACCGATGGTCGAGAAAGGCGCGTCGGGCGCTCGCGATCGCGACCACGCGGGGCACGACCTACCTCTACGTCGTCACCGACGGCTACATCGGCGACGGCGGCGACTATCAGGGCCACGTCACGACCGATCGACCTCACGACCGGCGCGCAGACCGTCTTCAACACGCTGTGCAGCAATCTCACGGTGCACTTGATCCGAACGGCACGCTCGGCGTCAACGGCTGCTCGACGCGGCGCAGCGGCATCTGGGGCCGTGCCGGACGCGACGTACGACGCCGGCACCGACCGCGTCTACATCACCACCGGCAACGGCCTCTTCAACGCGAACACGGGCGGCAACAACTGGGGCGACAGCGTGCTCGCGCTCAAACCCGACGGCACCGGCGCCGGCGGCGGCCTGCCGGTCGACAGCTACACCCCGACCAACTACGCCGCGCTCAAGCGGCGACGTCGACCTCGGCTCGGTCTCGCTGGTGATCCTGCCGCCGCCAGCCGGCAGCACGTGCGCATCTCGGCATGCAGACCGGCAAGGACTCGAAGCTGCGCCTGCTCGATCTCGACAACATGAGCGGCGCCGGCGCGGCCGGCGGCGTCGGCGGCGAAATCGAGCTCATCAACGTGCCGCAGCGCAGTCGTGGATGAAGACGCAGCCGGCGTCGTGGGTCGCGCCAGACGGCGCCACCTGGGTCTTCGTCGCGAACGGCAGCGGCCTGTCGGGCCTCAAGGTCTGCTTCAACGGCTCCTGAACTGCGGCCAGCGCCCAGCCGATGCTGCGTGTCGACCGTGGCAGAACAGCAGCGCGGCGACCTCGCCGATCATCGCCAACGATGTGATCTTTACACCTCAGCTCCTGCTCCGGTCCGGCACCTGCCTGGTCGCACGCAATCCGGCTCACTGGCGAGGTGGGTGGACCTCGCCGACGATCGGCAGCGTCAATGGCAGAGCCCGATCCTCGTCAACGGCGCGTCTATGTCGCCGACGGCCCGCTGCACGCTTCGACCTCGGCAATTAGCCGGACGCCGGTCACGCACACCGTGTCACGCCGATCGCCGGCGCGCAACGGCCGCATCGCGCCGGAGCACGCCGCAACCGTCGAACGACGGCGCGCACGTCAGTCTTCGCTGCGATCGCTCCGGATGCGGGTTACCGCGATCGACAGCGTCAGCGGCTGCGGCGGCAGCTCGCCGGACTCGGTCTACACGACCGCTCCGGTCACCGCCGACTGCACGGTCAGCGCGACGTTCGCGCCCCACGGCCCCGCACGTCGTCACGCCCAGCGCCGGCGCGCACGGCAGCATCGCCCCGGCGCACGCCGCAGACCGTGAACGACGGCGCCACGACCGCCTTCACGCTCACCCCGGATGCGCACTACCGCATCGACACGGTCAGCGGTTGTGGCGGCAGCCTCGCCGGTACGCACCTACACGACCGGCCCGATCACCGCCGACTGCACGGTCAACGCCACGTTCGCGCCGATCACCCACGCGTGACGCCGAGCGCGGGCGGCGGCGGCGCGATCGCGCCGGACACGCCGCAAACCGTCGCCGACGGCGCGACCACCAGCTTCACGCTGACGCCGGACACCGGACACGTGATCGACTCGGTCCGGCTGCGGCGGCAATCTCACCGGAACGCTCTACACCACCGCCGCAATCACGCATGATTGCAGCGTCACCGCCGTGTTCCCGCCGATGCAGCGATCTGATCTTCAGCGACGGATTCGATCCGGCGCCGACTGATCGAGCCATTGCCGGTCGCGGTCGTGGTCGCCGACGCGTCCGCCCACCGTCGATTCATCGTTCGCGGCCATAGAATTCGCGCTTTTCCTGCTCGATGCCGTTCGCGTCTGTATTCGGCGTTCGACCGGAGGCACCCGATGCGCTCGCACCCGACTCCTGCCATGCGCGTGGTTCCTGATCGGCGCGTCGCGTGGCCCTCGCCGCGCGCGCCCGACTGGCTGCAGTTCGGCTACGACCCGCGCACAGCGGCAGCAACACGGCGGAAATGACATCGGCACGGCGAATGTCGCGTCACTGGTGCCGCGCTACGTCTATCCCGTCACCCTGTCCTCGAGCGTCAACAGCGCGCCGGTGTATCTCACCAATGTAGTCACGCCGAGCGGCACGAAGAACCTGCTGTTCCTGCTCAGCAAGAACGGCATCATGGCGATCGACGCGGCACGGCAGCGAGATCTGGTCGCACCAGACCACCGGCAGACAGCCCACGACCGCCTCGCCGGCGATCGATCCGAATCGTCAGTTCGTCTACAGCTACGGTATCGACGGCAACGTGCACAAGTACCGGTCGGCGACGGCACCGAGATCACGAGCGGCGGCTGGCCGGAGCTGATCACGCTGAAGACCGACTTCGAGAAAGGCGCGTCCGGTCTGACGATCGCGAGCGCGGACGGCACGACCTATCTGGTCGTCGTGACGGACGGCTACATCGGCGACGGCGGCGACTACCAGGGCCACGTCACGTCGATCAACCTCTCGACCGGCGCACAGACGTGTTCAACGCGCTGTGCAGCGACGTCGCCACCCAGCTCGCCAGCGGAGCCTGCCCATCCGACGCAGAGCGGGATCTGGGGCCGCGGGGGCGCCATGTACGATGCTGCTACCGGACGCGTCTACATCGCGACCGGAAACGGCCACTTCAACGCGAACACCGGCGGCCACAACTGGGGCGACAGCGTGCTTGCGCTGGCCCCGGACGGAGCGGCACCGGCGGCGGACTGCCGCGCGACAGCTACACGCCGACGAACTTCCAGCAGCTGGACGACCGACACCGATCTCGGCCTCGTGTCGCCCGCGATCCTGCCGGCGCCGGCCGGCAGCACCGTCGCGCATCTCGGCATGCAGACCGGCAAGGACGCGAACCTGCGCCTGATCAACCTCGACAACATGAGCGGCGCGGGCGCGCCGGCGCACGTCGGCGGCGAGATGCAGCTCCTCAATGTGCCGCAGGGCGGTGGCGGCATGCGCGAGCAGCCGGCGATGTGGGTCAACGGCAGACCGCTCGACCTGGCTCTTCGTCGGCAATGGCAGCGGCTTCTCGGGCCTGACGCTCGGCCTCGGCCGGGCGGGCTGCCTGCGCTACTTCGGTCTGGCAGAAGCTTCGATCGACTTCCGCGATCGTCGCGAACGGCGTCCTCTACAGCTTCAGCGATTGCTCCGGCGGCACCTGCATCGTCGGCCGCAATCCCGCAACCGGCAACGTGATCTGGACCAGCGAGCACGTCGCGGGCCCCCACTGGGAGAGCCCGATCCTCGTCGATGGCGTCATCTACACGATGGACGACGCTGGAAAACTTGGGCTTTTGGACTCGATCAGCTGCCGGATGAGATCTTCGGCAACGGCTTCGACGGCTGATCGGAACCGCCTGCGGCATGCCGTTCCGGATCGCGCGCGCGACGCGCGATCCGGATTTCAAACCGCTCGCGCTTGAGACGAATCAGCGCCGAGATGTCCTCATCGCCGTGGCCCTGCGCCAGCAGCACGGCGTAGTCGGCGAGCGATTTCTCGATCACGGAGCGGTCGGTGCCGGCGGCCGCGAGCTCGCGCACGATCTTGAGATCCTTGTGCAGCAGCGCGAGCTTGAAGCCGACGCTGAACTCGTCGCTCAGCATCGTCGCGCCGCGCTTGTCGAGGAACCAGTTGCCGGCCGGCGCCGCGGCCAGCGTCGGCAGCAGGCGCTCCGGATCGAGGCCGAGCTTCTCCGAGCGCGAGTCCTTCGCAGACCGCCTGCGCGATGCCGGCGACCAGCACCTGGTTGACCGCCTTCGTGTTCTGGCCGGCGCCGACCGCGCCCATGTGGCTGATCTTCGCGCGCGTAGCAGTCGAGCACCGGGCGCACGCGCACGAGCGCGTCGGCATCGCCGCCGACCATGACCGACAGCTTGCCGTTCTTCGCGCCTTCGACGCCGCCGGACACCGGCGCGTCGAGAAAGTCGCAACCTCGCCGCGAGGATCGCGTGCGCGCGATTGCGCCGGTCACCGACGAGACCGTCGAGTGGTCGACGACGATCGTGCCGGGCCGCGCATGCGCGGCGATCTCGCGGCCGAGGCGAGCACGTCGGCATCGGCGCGGCACGCACAGCGCGATCACGTCGGACGCGGCGCGAGCTCGGCGATCGTCGCCGGCGCCGCGACGCGAGTGTCGGCCGCGGCCGTCGGCTTCGCCGTGCGTACGGTTCCAACCGCGCGCAGCAGGCCGGCGCGCGCGAGGTGGCCGGCCATCGGCAGGCCCATCGCGCCGAGGCCGACGAATCCGACTTTCAGGGTATTCAATTCATGTCTCCGGCGTAGGGTCGGTCGGGCAAAAGCTGCAAATCGCCCCGCCCTGCGGGCACCTTTCCCCGCTGTGCAGGGGAGGGAATAGCAAGCATCAGCTGCACTCGCTTTCCTTCCCTGCACAGCGGGGAAAGGTGCCGCAGGTGGATCGCGGCACGTCGAAGCGCAGGAGCAGCACGGTCGGTCACACCGTTTCCGCAAGATAGGTGTACCCGGTCAGCCCCTGTCTCCAGCGCCGCTTCGAGCCTGCGCGCCTCGCCTCGCCTCCACGCCGGCCGCGGCAATCTTGTCGCGATACGCCGCGCGCAGCGCGGCGAGGTCGTAGCCGACGTAGTCGAGCATCACGTCGGTGGTGTCGCCGCGGCGCGACGTGCGCGAACTCGTAGCCGTCGTCGGTCAGGCGCACGTTGACCGCATCGGTGTCGCCGAACAGGTTGTGGATGTCGCCGAGCGTTTCCTGATACGCGCCGACCATGAAAATGCCGAGCCGGTACGGCTCGCCGTCGCGCAAGGCGTGCAGCGGCAGGCTGACGTCGACGCCGTCGGCGTCGACGTACTGGTCGATGCGGCCGTCCGAATCGCAGGTCAGGTCGGCGATCACGCCGCGCCGCTCCGGCGCGCGGTCCAGGCGCGCGATCGGCACGATCGGAAACACCTGGTCGATCGCCCAGACGTCGGGCACCGATTCGAACACCGAGAAATTCACGAAGTACTTGTCGACGAGCGTCGATCGAGCTCGTCGAGCACCTGGCGGTGCAGCGCTCGTCGGGCTTCAGGCGCGCGCGCACCGCATTGAGGATCGCGTAGTAGAGGTCGTCGAGTCGGCGCGATCGGCGCAGGTCGAGCTGGCCGAGCGCGTACAGCGAGTGGCCTTCGGCGAGATGGTACTGCGCCTCGTGGTACAGCTCGGTCGGCGGACGCCGGTCGATCTCGGCGTGGATCTCGCGCAGGTGGCGCAGCACGGCCGGCTCGTCGTCGCGCGCGGCGGCACTGCGCCGCGCGGCGCTTCTCGACCTCGCTGACGTTGACGACCAGCACGGCGTGGTGCGCGGTCAGCGCGCGGCCCGATTCGGTCAACACGTGCGGCGGCTTGAAGCCGTGCTCGGCGCAGGCTTCGGCGAGCGCGCTGCACGATGGTCGACGCGTACTGGTCGAGGCCGTAGTTGATCGAGCAGTCCGAGCGCGAGCGCGTGCCTTCGTAGTCGACGCCGAGACCGCCGCCGACGTCGACGTAGCGCGATCGCCAGCCGCATTCGCGACAGCTCGACGAAGTAGCGCACCGCCTCGCGCATGCCGTTGGCGATGTCGCGCACGTTGGACATCTGCGAGCCCATGTGGAAATGCAGCAGCTTCAGCGTGTGCGACAGGTTGGCCGCTTTGAGCTCGTCGAGCAGGGTCAGCAGCTGGCGCGGCGTGAGGCCGAACTTGGCCTTGTCGCCGCCGGTGTTCTGCCACTTGCCGGCGCCGAGGCTCGTCAGGCGCATGCGCACGCCGAGCAGCGGCTCGACGCCGAGCGCGTGCGCTTCCTCGATCACGTAGCGCAGTTCGGACGGCTTCTCGATCACGATGAAGATGTCGAGGCCGAGCTTGCGCCCGATCAGCGCGAGGCGGATGTATTCGCGATCCTTGTAGCCGTTGCAGATCACCATGCTGCCCGGGCTGCGCCAGCGCGAGCACGGCCATCAGCTCGGGCTTCGAGCCGGCTTCGAGGCCGAAGCCCGGCGCCGCCATTCGCGGCGAGTTCGCCGGCGACGTTCTTCTGCTGGTTGACCTTGATCGGATAGATCAGCGTGTAGCCGCCGGCGTAGTCCCATTCGCCATCGCCTTGGCGAACGCGGGCTGCAGGCGCGCGCGGCGGTCGTGCAGGATGTCGGCGAAGCGCACCAGCAGCGGCAGGCGCGAGCCCTGCGCGCGCGCGGCCTCGACGATCGCCGGCAGCGACAGCGCCGGACCGTCGCCGCGGCGCGGACGCACCAGCAGGTCGCCGTTGTCGCCGACGTCGAAATAGCCCTCGCTCCAGTGCGGGACCGCCCAGGTATGCCGCGCCTCGTCGGCGTTCCAGCGTTGCTCGGTCACCTCGTTGCTCCACGGTTGCCAACGGAACTGCGTAGTGTAACGAGACGTTGCGTTCTGCGTTGTCGCGGCGAGGGGAACGGCTACAATCGCGCCCCCGAATCCGCCCCACTTCGCAGGAAGCCGCGATGTCCGAGCCGAACAGACGCCGCCCACAACTGGTTCACCGAGCAGCACGCACGTTCCGGCTCGTCGATCGGCTTGCGCATCAAGGAGCGCCTGCACGCGGAGCAGACCCCGTTCCAGTCGATCGAGATCTACGACACGACCGACTGGGGCAAGCTGATGGTCATCGACGGCTGCATGATGGTGTCCACGCGCGACAATTTCCTCTACCACGAGATGATGTCGCACCCGGCGCTGTTCACGCACGCGCGCGCCAAGCGCGTCGTGATCATCGGCGGCGGCGACTGCGGCACGCTGCGCGAGGTGCTCAAGCACGAGGAAGTCGAGCACGCGGTGCAGGTCGAGATCGACGAGCGCGTGACGCGCCTCGCCGAGCAGTATTTCCCCGAGCTGTGCGAATCGAACAACGATCCGCGCGCCGAACTGCTGTTCATCGACGGCATCAAGTACATGGCCGAATGCGAGCCCGAATCGATCGACCTCGTCATCGTCGATTCGACCGACCCGGTCGGTCCGGCCGAAGGCCTGTTCAACGCGGATTTCTACGCGACCTGCTACAAGGCGCTGCGCCCGAGCGGCATCCTCGTGCAGCAGAGCGAATCGCCGCTGGTGCATCTGGATCTGATCAAGTCGATGCGCGCGGCGATGCGCTTCGCCGATTTCCACGCGGTGAGGACGCTGACGTTTCCGCAGCCGTGCTATCCGACCGGCTGGTGGAGCTGCACGATGGCGCGCAAGGGCGCCGATCTTCGCGGCTTCCGCGAACGCGGCGCCGCGACCAAGCAGTTCGCGACGCGCTACTACAACGTCGACATCCACAAGGCCGCGCTCGCGTCGCCGGAGTTCATGCGCGAGGCGCTCGGCGACTAGATCGTGCATGCAGGTCGGCTTGTTGGAGGAGCGCTGCAAGCGCGACTCAGTGTCGCGATGGGTGGGCTGATCGCGAGCTTCGCCGCTCCTATGGGCCCGACGACGCTTGGCGAGAGCGGTGCCGTTTGCCGACCGCCCGTACGCGCGTGCCTTCCGGCACATCCGAGTCGACTCCCGCAGCGTATGCTTGCCGGACTCTGTTTGGGGAAATCGGCATGAATCGCATCGCAATGTGCGTGCTCACCGCCCTCGTCACTTTCGCAGCGCAACGCTGGCGACCGCATCACCGGCAAGCCATTCGCGACGCGCTCGGAAGTCATCGCGACGCACGGCATGGTCGCGACTTCGCATCCGCTGGCGACCCAGATCGGTCTCGACGTGCTGAAGAAAGGCGGCAGCGCGGTCGACGCGGCGATCGCCGCGAACGCCGCGCTCGGCCTGATGGAGCCGATCGTCGAACGGCGTCGGCGGCGACCTGTTCGCGATCGTCTGGGATGCGAAGACGAAGAAGCTGTACGGCTACAACGGCTCGCGGCCGCTCGCCGAAATCGCTCACGCTGAAATGGTTCCAGGATCACGGACTACAAGGCGATTCCGCCGCTCGGTCCGCTGCCGGTGAACGTGCCCGGCGCGGTCGACGGCTGGTTCGCGCTGCACGATCGCTTCGGCAAGCTGCCGATCAAGGACGACCTCGCGCCGACGATCCGCTACGCGCGCGAAGGCTTTCCGGTGACCGAGCTGATCGCGTACTACTGGCAGCTGTCGGTGCCGCGCCTGGCGAAATTCCCGGGCTTCACCGAGCAGTTCACGATCGAACGGCCACGCGCCGGCGCAAGGGCGAGATCTGGAAGAACCCGAATCTCGCGAACACGCTCGCAGACGATCGCCGAAGGGCGGTCGCGACGCGTTCTACAAGGGCGAGATCGCGCACACGATCGCCGACTACATGAAGGCGCAGGGCGGCTTCCTGTCCTACGAGGATCTCGCCGCGCACAACGGCGAATGGGTCGAGCCGGTCTCGACCAACTACCGCGGCGTACGACGTCTGGGAGCTGCCGCCGAACGGGCAGGGCATCGCCGACGCTGCAGATGCTCAACATCCTCGAAGGCTTCGACTTCTCGAAGATCGGCGTTCGGCAGCACCGAGCACGTGCACCTGTTCGTCGAGGCGAAGAAGCTCGCCTTCGAGGATCGCGCGAACTTCTACGCCGACCCGGCGTTCGCGCAAGGTGCCGGTCGACTGGCTGATCTCGAAGGACTACGCGGCCGAACGGCGCAAGCTGATCTCGCCGGATCACGCGCTGCGAGACGGTCGAGCCGGGCGACGCCAAGCTCGACGGCGACACCATCTACCTGACCGCGGCCGACGCGCAGGGCAACATGGTGTCGCTGATCCAGTCCAACTACCGCGGCATGGGCTCGGGCATGACGTCCGCCCGGCCTCGGTTTCATCCTGCAGGATCGCGGCGAGCTGTTCGTGCTCAAGGACGGCCATGCGAACACCTACGCGCCCGGCAAGCGGCCGTTCCACACGATCATTCCCGGCTTCGTCACGAAGGACGGCAAGCCGTGGATCAGCTTCGGCGTGATGGGCGGCGACATGCAGCCGCAGGGCCACGCCGCAGATCCTGATGAACCTGATCGACTTCGGCATGAACCTGCAGGAAGCCGGCGATGCGCCGCGCATCCAGCACGAAGGTTCGACCTCACCGGAAGGGCAGGCGGCGCCGATGAAGGATGGCGGCTTCATCGATCTCGAATCGGGGTTTCCGTACGAGACCGTGCGCGGTCTGATGCAGAAGGGCCATTCGGTCCGCTTCGCGAACGGGCCGTACGGCGGCTACCAGGCGATCGAGTGGGACGCGAAGAACCATGTCTAGATCGGCGCGTCGGAAGGCCGCAAGGATGGGCAGGCGGCGGGGTATTGAATGTAGCGGCTGGCGCAATCGCGGCGCAGGGCAACGTAGGAGCGGCGGCAGCCGCGATGCCTTTCGTTCCGATCGCGCAGAGCATCGCGGCTGCCGCCGCTCCCACAACGCGATCCGGCCCACGGCGGCCACGAACTTCGGAGTGCTGGCGATGTCGAACAAGGGAATGAGGTTCGTTATCTGCGCGGCGTTGACGTTCGGCAGCGCACTCGCTGTCGCGCAGGACAAACCTGCGGCGACGCCATCCGCGGCAGTCACGACCGATTCTGCGATCGCCGCGTATTGGCGCGATCTCGCCAGCACGCTGGACCACAGCAGCGACGCTCATGCGTTGTTGACCGCGGCATTGATCGATGGACTTGCGTACGAGCGCCCGAAACCCGGGCGGTTCACCGAGTTGATCGCGCGTGCGCAGAAAGCCGCACCCGACGATGCATTGATCTGGTGGATCGCGGCGACGCAATGCCATCCGACAGGCGCCATTTGCGACGACGCGCAACGCATGGCCCGCGACAAGCTGAGCCAGCTCGATGGCGGGAATACAGCGGTCTGGTTGCTGGACGCCGAAGCCGGCAAGCGTGCCGGCGATCACGCGGTGGCAGAAAAAGCGTTTGCAAAAGCGGCAGCCGGGGCGCGATACGACGATTACGTGATCGCCAGTGCAAAGATGCTGGCCGCGCAATTTGCGGCACACCCACCTCAAGAAGCGGTGCTTCGCGCCACGAATGGAGTCGCGGCCAGTCCGCAAGCATTCGCCAACGTGACAGCTTGGGCCATCGCCGCGGCGCTCGTGATGCCACACATGGCTTCGCCGTCAAACGTGTGCACACCGAATCGCAAAGCCGTGCGCGACGCGGCCAAGGCGGCGCAATGCCTCAAGCTCGCGCGCACGATGCAAGGTGGCGACTCGTTGATCGCAGTCGGCGTCGGTCTTGGCATGGAACGGCGCTTGCAGGCGGGGACGACCAATGCCGCGGGCGTCGAGCGTCGCTGGCGCAGCCACAGCTGGATGCTCTCCCAGATGCCGGCACTGGCGCCTTACATCGTCGGCGATTCGGTATCCGCACAGCACTATCGCCGCGATCTGTATCGTTCGAACAACGAACGCAGCACGGTCGCGGCCTTGATGACCGCACGCGGCATCCCGCTCGATCCGCCCGCCGACTGGAAGACGTCCTCGCGGTAGCGGCTTTGCCTGCGCGTGATCGCACGGTGTACCCTGCGGGCACTTTGCGTACCGAGGGGGGCATGCATGCTGAAGGTCCTGGTGGCGAGTTCCAAAGGCGGCGCGGGCAAGACGACGGTCGCGACCAATCTGGCGGCGTACTACGCGGTCGAAGGACGCAACACCTTGCTGGTCGATGCCGACCATCAGGGTTCCGCGTTGCACTGGTGCGAGAAGCGCGCGCTGCATGCGAATGCGGTGCTGGGCCTGCCGGGCCTGCGTCGGGACTGGGAGAAGAATATTCCCGCCGATGCGCAATGCATGATCATCGACAGTCCGGCCGGCATCCGTGCGAACGAGGTCGGCGACTTTCTCGACAAGGTCGACGTGGTGGTCGTGCCGATGCTGCCCTCGGCAATCGATCTCGAAGCCTCGGAACCGTTCCTGGCCGAACTGGCCGAACTGCCGCGGATCAAGCGCGGCAAGGTCGCGGTCGGTGTCGTCGCCAACCGGCTGAAGCCGTGGACGAACGCCTCGCAGCTCGCGGTCGATGAAATGAAGGCGTTTCCGTTCCCGCTCGTCGCGGAACTGCGCGACACCCAAGGCTACGTGCTCGCCAACGCGCTCGGCAAGAGCATCTTCGATTACCACTCCGAACTGGTGCGTTCACATCAGGACGACTGGGCGAAGCTGCTGCGCTGGCTGAAAAAACACTCGCCATAGGAGCGCTGAAAGCGCGACAACCCGCCTCGGTAAAGCGGTCGCAGCTACGCAGCTCCTGCAACAGCCCGCTCTCGCAGAGGCGCCGCAAGCGCAACCGTCCACGATCGCGGATCGGTTGCCGCTCGCTCACCCTTTACCCGACTTTGCGCGATCTTTGCACGCTGGACGTAAACAAGCGGGGGTTAGCCGCGTTCAATACCGATGCGGCCGTCTTGGTCGTTTCGATGAGTATCCCGTCATGCGCAAGATCATTCCCGTTTTGTTCGCCGTGTCGGCACTGGCCGCGGCTGGCGCGACGTTTGCCGCCGATCCGGCCAGCGATGCCACCACGCCAGCAGCCACTTCACGCGCCCAATGGCGCCAGCACTTCTTCGACCAGATCGATACCAACCACGACGGCGTGATCAGTCGCGCCGAATATCAGGCGTGGGTCGACAGCCGCTTCGCGAAACTCGACACCAGCGGCGATGGTGTGGTCACGGCGCAGGAAATCGAATCCTCGCCCGCGACTGCCGCGCGTGTGCACAAACGTGCCGAAGGCTTCGTCAAGCGCTACGACACGAGCGGTACCGGCAATGTCAGCAAGGCCGAGTTCGAAGCGAAGGAAATGAGTCGCTTCGACCAGCTCAGCGGCGGCGCCGATGCGCTGACCGAAGCCCAGCTGGCCGCGCATCGGCATGGATCCATGCACAAGCACGGACCGCAGGACCCGGGCACGGCCCCGAACGGCGGCTGACCGGCGAGCGGCGCTGGCTCGCGGCGACGCACCGGTTCCGGCGCCCGCGTGACGCTTCGGCCGGTGCGCGGCAGCAACCGCGCTCCGGCTTTTTGTGCGCGCGGCCGGACCGCGCGGAGGGCGGAATTTGTTGACCTGCCGGCGGCGATTCGGGCATGATCGCGTATCGAAGACCGCAGGAGGAAGTCGCCCATGGCCAGCCGCGAAATCATCCTGGTGCGCCACGCCCACGCCGAAACCGCGACAACGACCGGCCAGGACGACATCGCGCGCATCCTCAGCCTGCGCGGCGAAGCCGAGGCGGACGCCGCCGGCGCGTGGCTGAAGAAACACGGCGCCGCGCCGACCCGCGTGCTGTGCTCGCCCGCCGCGCGCGCGCGCGAGACCTGCGAGCGCGTGCTCGCCGTGCTCGGCTACACGGACCTGCGCAGCGAGGCGCGCATCTACGAGGCGACGCCGGCGACGCTGCTGCGGGTGCTCGACGATCATGCCGACGCGGGTCCGATCATGCTGGTCGGCCACAATCCCGGCCTCGAGACCCTGGTCGCGCTGATGACCGAGGGCGCCTCCGATTCCGGTCGCGGCATTCCGCCGGCCGGCGTGGTCTGGCTGGCCTTGCCCGAGGCGCAGCATCGAGCCCGGCACGGCCGAGGTGCGTCATTTCTGGTGGCCGTGAGCAGCGCCGTTGCTCGTGCGCCGGCTCACCGTGCGTGGTGGCTGCTGGCGGCGTTGTCGCTGGTCGCCGGCATGGCGCACGCAGCGGGGCGGCACGACGATGTGGCCCTGCTCGACAGCGCGCGCTCGCAGCGCGCAGTTCCGGGTCAAGGTCGATGTGGCTGGTCGGCGTCCACGGCTACTTCAGCGAGGTGGGCGGCCGGGTCGACGTCGATCGCTTCCAGCGAGCTGGCGGTGGTCGATGCGCGCATCGACTGCGGACGCGGTGCGGATGAATCTGCGCGGCTACGAGGACTGGGTGAAGTCGGCCGAGTTCTTCGATGTCGCGCACGCATCCGGAAATCCATTTCGTGTCCGAATCCGTTTCCGCTGCAGCGTCTGCACGACGGCGGTTCGCTGCCCGGCACGTTGACGATTGCGCGGCGTCAGCGCGCCGGTCTTGTTCGATCTCGATGCGGCGGGCTGCGCGCAGCCCGGCTACGAGCTGCGCGATCGTCGCCAACGGCCACGATCCGGCGTTCCGCGTTCGGCATGCGTTCGCGCCTCGGCACGCTGAGCGACAAGGTCGAGCTGCAGCTTCTACGTGTACCTGCGAGCCGCCGGCGACGCGGTTGTCGCATTGATCGTGAACGCCTGCGCGGGTGACCGGTTGGAAGCGTCGCTGCGCGATGCATGGCGCCGGGCCATGCCGATCCGCGCCCCGCTGGCTGCGCGTTCTTGCCTGCCGGTCCTGCTCGCGCTGGCCGGCTGCGGCCTCAACCGCCAGCTGGCGCGGCAGGCGGACGCGATCGTCGCCGCGGCGCGCCCGGATACGCTGACCTGCACGCGCGCCGATCATTGCGCGATCGACTCGCCGTACCGGCAGCTGGTCGCAGCGGCGCGCGCGGCGGATACGCCGGCAGCGCCGGTGCATTACGTCAACGTGCTCGAGCGCGGCGAGGATTCGCTGCTGCTGCGCATCCACCTGATCCGCGCCGCGAGCACGAGCATCGACATCCAGACCTTCATCTGGGCCGAGGACGACGCCGGCTGGCTGATGCTCGACGAGCTGATCGCGGCCGCGCGCCGCGGCGTGCACGTGCGCGTGCTCGCCGACCAGCTGTTCTCGCTCGACGACGTCGAATGGCTGGCGCGCATCGCGCGCGCGCACGCGAATCTCGACTTCAGGCTGTACAACCCGACCTTCGACAAGGCGGTCACCCAGCCGCTCGAATTCGCGGCCGGCGTCCTGTGCTGCTTCTCGAAGTTCAACCAGCGCATGCACAACAAGCTGTTGCTGGTCGACGGCGAGATCGGCATCGCCGGCGGGCGCAACTACGAGGACCGCTATTTCGACTGGGACGACGAGTTCGACTACCGCGATCGCGACGTGCTCGTGCTCGGCCCGCAGACCGGGCGCGAGATGCAGGCGTCGTTCGATCAGTTCTGGGCGCACCCGCGCGCGCGTGCCGCTGACCCGGCTCAACGACGTCAACCAGCGCATCGTCGCCGACGCCGATCGCCGGCATCGAGAGCCGCTGCCGCCGCCGGCAGGACATCGACTGGCCGCGCATCGAGTCGCTGCGCGCGCGCGCAGCCGATCCGGCCTGCATCCGCGCGCACTTCGTCGACGAGGCGCTGCGCGTCGCGCGCGTCGACTATTTCTCCGACGCGCCCGGACAAGGCCGCAGCAGCCGGACGACCCGGCCGCGCAGCGAGCTGACCGCGCGGATCGGCCAGCTGCTGCACGATGCGCGCAGCGAGGTCGTGTTCGAGACGCCGTATCTGGTGCTGAGCCCGAACGCGCGCGCGAATCTTCCGCGAGCTGCACAAGCGCAAGCCGCGCGTGCCGGTGATCGTGTCGACCAATTCGCTGGCCGCGACCGATGCGTTCTACGTCTACGCGCTTTCGTACAAGTACAAGAAGCGCTATCTCAAGCGCTATGGTTTCCAGATCCACGAATTCAAGCCGTTTCCGGCCGATGCGGCGCAGTTCGTCGCAGAACTACGAGCGACTCGCCGGCGGCGGCAACGCGGGCGCTACCAGCGCTACGGCGCAGACGCCGCTGAAGCGCGGCGGCGTGCGCCTCGGCCTGCACGCCAAGTCGCTGGTGATCGACGGCGCGCATCAGCGTGATCGGCTCGCACAATTTCGATCCGCGCTCGGACGACTACAACACCGAGTCGGGCTTCATCATCTACGACGCGCGCGTCGCCGCGCGCGTGCGCGCGGCGGTGCTGCGCGATGCCGCGCCGCGCAACGCGTGGATCATCGCCCGGCGCCAGCGCCCGCGCTGGCTGGAGCGCATCAACAACGTGATCGCCGATCTCTCGACCGCGCTGCCGCTGTTCGACGTCTGGCCGTTCCGCTACGCGAGCAGCTTCGAGCTCAAGCCCGGCTGCGCGGCCGCTGCCGCCGGAGCGATCCGGGCTTCTACGCCTGCTACACCGATGTCGGCGACTTCCCCGAGGTCGACCTGCCGCTGAAGACGATCTACACGCGCATCGTGACCGCGTTCGGCGCCGGGCTGGTCGGCATCTCTGCTGAGATTCGGAATCGGATTGGAACGGCGACGTCAGGTCGGTTCAGCCGTGCACCGCTTGCCGAATCCCGAATCCCGGATTCCGCGCCCGCATTGACGCCGCCGCACCCCGCTAGCTAGTCTTTCCGGCCATTATCCGCGGAGTTTCTGCCCATGTCGCTCGCCATCACCATCGAGCTCGGCGATGCCGACCTCCAGCATTTCATCGACGCCATGCAGCGCGCGCAGGAGGAGGCCAAGCACCTGTCGCCGCGCGAGGTGACCGACGCCGCCGCCAAGCTGCTGGCGGACGGCCACAACGTGAAGCTTGCCGACTTCATCGCCGAGCGCCTCGGCAAGCTCGACAGCATGATCTCGATGGTCAACGACGAAGGCTTCGCGCTGCCGAGGAAGACGACAAGACGCGTGCTCGCCTGCCTGACCTACTTCGCCAATCCCGACGACATCATCCCGGACAACGTGCCGGTGCTCGGCTACCTCGACGACGCGATCATGATCGAGCTGTGCGTGCGCGAGCTGCAGCACGAGATCGAGGCCTACGAGGATTTCGTCGACTACCGCAAGGACGAAGCCGCCGCGCGTGGCGTCGATGCGTCGCCGCTGAAGACCGAACGCCTCGAATGGGCCGAGGCACGCCGCGTCGAACTGATCGAACGCATGCGCAAGCGCCGCGGCCAGAGCTACCAGAGCCGAGCGGCCCGCGGCTGTTTTCGTTCGGCGGCTGACCGCGCTTCGCCGCGCAAAGAAGGCCGCCGCTGGGCGGCCTTCTTCGTTTCCGCTGTCGGGCATCTCAGAAGCCGTTGGCGCCCTGCAGGGCAGTGGACGCGAGCTGTCCCATCGATGCGGCGAACATGAAAAAGCGCGAGCACGCCGAGCACGCAGCCGCCGACCAGCACGAGGTTGAGCAGCCAGCCGTACCACGGCATCGGCGGACGCACGGTCGGCAGCGGCTGGCCGGGCTGGACGTCGCGGAACACCACCAGCGTGCCGGCCAACATGTCGTGCAGCGCCTGCTTGCGTGTGGTCCAGCCGGCCAGCATGTAGCCGATATCGAGGATCATGGCCGGAGAGGATCTTGCCGAAGAAGCGGCCGCTGGCGCGGCCGAAGCCGATGCGCTGTCCGCTCAGTCGTCGACGACCTTGATGCCGCATCGCCCGCTTGCCGGGCGTGGCCTGCGACGCGATGCGCTCTCGAACAGCGCGAAATACAGCCATTGGCCGAGGAAGAGCGAGCAGCGAAGATCAGGAACATCGAGCCGACCAGCGCGCCCGCGTCCTGCGCCCGCCGACCACGCTGCCAAGCGCGCCGATGCCGAGCGCAACCTGCACGATCGCGATCGCGATGCCGATCAGGAGTCGAGTCGATGATCAGGGCGGCGCAGCGCCGCCAGAAGCCGGCATGGATCGCGCGCGCCGGGCGGCAGGCCGCGAAAACGCCTTCGTCGGTTCGTTGCCGCCGAGCGGCATCAGCGCGAGTGGCGCGGTCTGCTGCCCGCGTCGGCGTGGCGAGCGCGTCGAACGTGTCCTCGGCGACCGGCTCGGGCGCGGCGGCGCGGTCGCGGCGATCGCTGCGGCGTCGAAATCGCGATAGCGGCTTCCACGTGCTCGGACCGACCTCGGCGACCATCAAGCTGGTCGGGCCACAGGCCGTGCTCGACGCGCTCATCGACGAACACGCGCGGCACCGGCCCGCGCGGCGCGTTGTCGAGCACCACGAACAGGCTGGCGCGGCCGTCCGGCGCGCAGATCTCGGCTCCGGCGCCGATCGCGGCGGCGCCGGCCTGCAGGGTCTGCAGCTTGCCGAGATCGTCGCTCTGCTTGATCGTCAGCGGCGCGCGCGCGAGCAGTTGATCGCTCAGCTTGGCCGGCTCCATGCGGAAATAGGTCGCCAAGGCCGGCCATACCGTTTCCGGCGTGTAGCCGGGCAGGACATCGAGCCGGTCAGGACCAGCGCGTAGGTGCTGTTTTCCATCGGATTTCCCCCGCCGTGCGTCGTGGAGCGGCGGCAGCCGCGATGCTTCGTACAACTACCGTAGGAGCGGCGGAAGCCGCGATGCTTTCTCGCCCGCAGGTCAAGAGCATCGCGGCTTCCGCCGTCCGCAAGGGTCAGCAAATCGTCACGGACGCTCGAGAATCGCGGTCACGCCCATGCCGCCGGCGGTGCAGATCGAGATCAGGCCGCGGCCCGAGCCTTTGTCCTCGAGCATCTTCGCGAGCGTCGCGACCAGGCGCGCGCCGGTCGCCGCGAACGGATGGCCGGTCGCGAGGCTCGATCCGTTGACGTTGAGCTTCGCCGGATCGATCGAACCGAGCGGCGTGTCGCAGGCCGAGCCGGTTCTTGCAGTAGTCGGCCGATTCCCACGCGCGCAACGTGCACAGCACCTGCGCCGCGAACGCCTCGTGGATCTCGTAGAAATCGAAATCCTGCAGGGTCAGTCCCGCCTCGGCGAGCATGCGCGGCACCGCGATCGTCGGCGCCATCAGCAGGCCTTCGCCGTGGACGAAATCGACCGCGGCGACGCGCGCGTGGGTCAGATACGCCTGCACCTTCAGGCCGCGCGCGGCGGCCCACTCGTCGCTCGCGAGCAGCACCGCGGCGCTGCCGTCGGACAGCGCGCTCGAATTGCCGGCGGTCAGCGTGCCGTGGCCGGAGGTCTTGTCGAACGCGGGCTTCAGCGAGGCGAGCTTTTCCAGCGTGGTGTCGGCGCGCAGCACGTTGTCGCGATCGACGCCGCGGAACGGCACGACCAGATCCTTGAAGAAACCGCGCGCGTACGCCGCCGCGAGCTTCTGGTGACTGGCCAGCGCGAGCGCGTCCTGATCCTCGCGCGCGATATGCCATTCCGTCGCCATCAGCTCGCAGTGATCGCCCATCGACTTGCCGGTGCGCGGCTCGGCGACGCCGGGAAACGACGGCTTCAATTCGGCGAACGGAGAATCCCTTGACCGCGCTTTCCACTTTCTCCAGTGGCGCCTTGGCGCGATTCATCGCGAGCAGGCGCTGCTGCAGCGCGCGCGAATAGACGATCGGCACGTCGCTGGTCGTATCCGCGCCGCCGGCGATGCCGGCCTCGATCTGGCCCGCCGCGATCTTGTTGCGCGATGATGATCGCGTTGTCGAGCGAGGTGCCGCACGCGCGTGCGGTGGTGATGCCCGGGCGTCGTCGGCGCGAGGCCGGACGACAGCGTCGCCTCGCGCGCGAGGTTCCAGTCCGAGGCATGCTTGATGACCGCGCCGTACGCGACTTCGCCGAGTTCGAGCCCGTGCAGGCCGAAGCGTTCGACCAGCGCGCCCAGCGTCTTCACCGCCATGCCGAAATTGCCGACATCGGCATAGGCCGTGTTGTTGCGGCAGAACGGGATGCGTACGCCGCCGATGATGCCTGCACGCTTTGTCATGTCACCGCCGCAAGAGGAATTGGATCGGGTTCATCGGTCACCATCGCGCGACCTGCGGCTATTGTTCCGCTTGCGGCCGCGCTTGACAATCACGTGCGCGGCTCGCGTGCGCGTTGTCACGTTGATCCTTTTGCTGCCGCGGACAATTGCGCCGCATCGCGCACCCAGGCAGGCCACTCCGACCAGAAGTGCCAGGCGGCCGGATCCTGCCGGATCAAGCGGTCAAGCAGTGCCGCGAAATAGGTCAGGTTTGAGGCCGGGTCGCGCGGATCGCGCGCGGTGTCGATGACCAGCTTGCGCACGCCGCGTGCATCGATCTCGATCCAGAACGGCACTACCGGCACATCGACCGATGCGGCGAGCTGGAACACGCCCATCGGCAGCGAAGCGGTCTGGCCGAGAAGTTCCACGACCTGCTGGTTGGCCGGTATCAGGCGCGGCGGCAGATCAAGCAGGCTCATTACCACGTCACCGCGCGCGAGGGCGGCGACCAGTTTGTCACGCACGCGCGGCCGATACGCCGCAACCGCACCGGCGGAACGCTCCATCGTGCGATGGCGCCCGCGGGCATAGCCGAGATAGACGCGCCGCCCCTTGTAGTCGCCGGGCTCGAACGGCGCGGCCACGACGGTGGTGCGGCGGCCTTTGCGCAGGAGATCACGCAGCATCCACATGCCGTTGCCATAGTGGAAGCTGACCGCGAGAAACGGCCCCGGTGGCCATTCCCCTTCGACGATGAAATGGCCGTTGGGTGCCGTATCCAGGCGCGCCCTGCGGGCCAGATGGAAGTCCGCGAAGTCGAGCATTTGCAGAAACCTGAGCCGGCGCAGCAGCCGGGTGCGATCGATTCCCGGCAACGCCTGCATCGCAATATCCGCGCGTTCCCGCATTTGCCGCTCCAGCAGCAGCGGGAAATGGCTCATGGCTCCATAGCAGGACCATGCGCCGCGCCACGGCAGCAGCGCCGGCACGCCGGGTACGATGAATAGTGTCCAGAAATCGGCGGCCTCCTGGACGAGCCTGCGCACGAAATGCGCGAAGCGCGCCGATATCCGCCGCAGTCGCACCCGCAACGATCGCATCATGTCAGCGCAATGGGGTCGGCGTGCTGCGTCATCGTGTCAGTCGTTTGCGAAGCCATGCTCGAACAGACGGTAGCACGCGGGCGTCATCCCCAGCGCGACGTAGGTCGCTTGCGCGCGCGCGTTGTCCTGCTCGACGTACAGGCGCAGGCCGACGACGCCGGAGGCGGCCCGCGCACGGCGCGCGACCTCGGCGTGCAGCGCGCGGAACACGCCGCTGCGACGCGCATCCGGCGCGACGTACACGCTCTGCAGCCACCACCAGTCGCCGTTGCGCCAGTCGCTCCATTCGCAGGTGACCATGCAGGCACCCGACCGCCTGCGCGTCGCGTTCGCGCGATCAGATAGAACCCGCGCTGCGGTTCGCGCGAACACCGCGGCGACGCCGCGTTCGAGCACATGCGCGGTCGAGGACCTTGTGTTCGGTCTCGAGCGCCATCGCGGCGTTGCTGGCGACGAGGAAAGCGAATGTCGCCGCATGTCGCGTCGCGGATGTCGAGTGTGTCGATCATGATGTTTCGCATTGTCCGTCCAACGTGTTTTCGGTCAGCGCCGCTTGCGCGAACTGCCGAGCTTGCGCGTCATCGTGTTGCGACTGAGGCCGAGCGACTTCGCGGCTTGCTGGCGATGGCCGCCGTGCGCGGCGAGTGCAGCGTCGAGCAGCACGCGGTCGAGTTCGGCGCGCGCCTGCGTATGGAGGTTTTCGGCGCCGGCGGCGAGCGCGTGTTCGGCCCAGTCGCGCAGCGCGTCGCTCCAGGCGCGACCTCGCGCAGCGGGTGCCTGCTCGGCGATCGCGCGCGGCAGTTCGTCGACGCCGATTTCGCGGCCCGGCGCGAGCACGGCGAGGCGCCGGCACAGGTTTTCGAGTTGGCGCACGTTGCCGGGCCAGGCGTAGTTGCGCAGCGCGCCGAGCGCGGCCGGCGAGAAGCGTTTGGCGGCGAGCGCATGCCGGCGGCCGCGCGCGCGCGAGGAAATGCTCGGCGAGCAGCGGGATGTCGTCGCGGCGTTCGCGCAGCGGCGGCAGGTGCAGGCGCACGACATCGAGGCGGTGCAGCAGGTCGGCGCGGAATTCGCCGCGTTCGGCTTTCGCGTCGAGGTCCTGGTGGGTCGCGGCGATCACGCGCACGTCGACGCGGATCAGCTCGCGGCCGCCGACGCGGTAGAACTCGCCGTCGGCGAGCACGCGCAGCAGGCGCGTCTGCAGCGGCAGCGGCATGTCGCCGATCTCGTCGAGGAACAGCGTGCCGCCATCGGCCTGCTCGAAGCGGCCGGCGTGGCGGCGCGCGGCGCCGGTGAACGCGCCGGCCTCGTGGCCGAACAATTCCGATTCGAGCAGTTCGGCCGGAATCGCCGCGGTGTTGAGCGCGACGAATGGCTCGCGCCGCGCGCGCGCTTTCGCGGTGCAGCGCGCGCGCGACGAGTTCCTTGCCGGTGCCGGTCTCGCCGGTGATCAGCACGCCGAGGCCGCTTGCGGCGACGCGGCCGATCGCGCGGAACAGTTCGCGCATCGCCGGCGCTGTGGCCGAGCAGTTCCGCTTCGGCGGGCACGCGGCGGCGAGCGTCGCCGGCGCTCGCCGCCGGCGATTGCGCCAGCGCGCGCGCGCGCGACCGCGACCGCCTCGTCGAGATCGAACGGCTTGGACAGGTAATCGAGCGCGCCGTCGCGATAGGCGGCGGCGGTCGTGGCGACGTCGGTGAACGCGCTCATCACGATCACCGCGCAGCCGGGCGCGCGCGCATGCCGATGCGTTCGAGCAGACTGCAGGCCGTCGCGCCGGGCATGCGCACGTCGGTGAACACGATGTCCGGCGCTGTCTTCGGCGAGCGCGACCAGCGCGCTTTCGGCGTCGCCGAATTCGCGCGACGCGAAGCCCGCTTCGCGCAGCGCCTCGGCGAGCACGAAGCGCACGCTGCGATCGTCGTCGACGATCCAGATGCGTCGCCGCGCTCAGCCATGCGTCGTCTCCGGCCGGCAGCAGCAGGCGTGAACACGGTGCGCCCGGGCGGCTGCGGTAGCCAAGATCGCCGCCGTGCTCGCGCGCGATCTCGCGGCGCCAGCGCGAGGCCGAGACCGCTGCCGTCGGCGCGTCCGGACACCAGCGGCAGGAACAGGCGTCTCGGCGCAGTGTCCGCCGGCACGCCGCGGCCGTCGTCGGCGATGTCGACGCGCAGCGCCAGGCGACGCCGTGCGTCGCCGATCAGCACGCCGTGCTCGGCGCGCGTGCGCAGACCGAGTTCGCGCGCGCCGGCCTCGAGCGCGTTGCGCGCGAGGTTCCACAGCGCCTGCGTGCAGGCGGTCGGCATCGCCGTTGAGCGCGCGGCAGGCTCGGATCGTAGTCGCGGGTCTGCGTGACGTCGGGCGATTGCGCCGCGATCAGCGCGCGCCACGCGTTCGGTCAGTTCGTGGATGTCGATCCGCGCCAGACGCGGCTTGCCGCCGCTCTGCAGCAGGCGGTCGGCGAGCGCAGCCAGGCGATCGACTTCGGCCAGGATCAGGTCGGTCAGTTCGGTGAGATCCGGTGCTTCCAGTCGGCGTCGAAGCAGTTGCGCAGCGCCGCGCACGCCGGCGAGCGGGTTCTTCACCTCGTGCGCGAACCCGCGCAGGGATTCGGACAGATGCGGTGCGGCGGCCGGCGCGGCCAGCGCGGGCGGATACAGCTCCAGCAGCAGGCTGGCGGCGCCGAACGGAATGAACGCCAGGTCGCACGCGTGTTCAACCGCACTTCCACGGATCGCTGCGGCGCGCAGCACCAACGTGCGTTGCTCGGCCTGTGCGCGAGCGGCGGTGTCGGTCAGCGTCGGCGGCGCGGCGTCGAGCACGGCCAGTGACTCACCCTGCAATCGCCGTGCACTGCCGAACCGCTCGACCAGCGCCGGATTCGCGCTGCACAGCCGCAGAGCGGCGTCCAGCACCGCAAGGCCGCTGCGGCTGTGAACCCAGGCGGTCGCCGCCAGCTGCGGCGTTGATGGCGTACTTGGCGAGTTCATTGCACCAGTTTAGTGCATGCGCGGGCGTGCGACGACCGCGTGGCGTGCAACCGCCAGGCTCGTATCAATGAGCCAGGTGCATCCAGCGGTCGTCTGGCCTCAACGGCTCGTGCCGGCGCATGATCAGTCGGGGCGGTTTGTTCATGTTATGGAGCGTACGGTGGCGTTATGGTTGCGTTACGGTCTGGGGTTGCGCAGACCGGAAGCCATATACATCAATCGGGAGTCGGGAACGTGGTAAGACTTTCCTCGCCAAAGACCATCGGGATGTCCCGGCACTCACGAGGCTTCTGGCTCCTTTTCGCTACCCGACAATACCTTCCGTTCCTGCTGGCATTGGCGTTGATGCCGGGTGTCAGCTGTGCGCAGAGTGCCAACGACGGCTTTGCTCCGAACGCAAACAGCTACGTTGAGGCGCTGGCCGTTCAGCCTGACGGGAAGCTTCTCGTCGTCGGTGATTTCACCGCGATCGCTGGACAGACTCGCAACCACCTTGCGCGACTGAATGTGGATGGCAGTCTGGATTCGAGCTTCACCGTCACCGATGTGGATAACCCCGTGTACGCCATCGCCGTGCAGGCGGACGGACGCATCGTCATAGGCGGCCAATTCGCCCACGTGGGCGCGACCGCGCGCAATAACATTGCGCGGCTGAATGCAGACGGAAGTGTGGACACCGCGTTCGCTCCGAATGCGAACGGCGTCGTCTACGCCCTGGCGGTGCAATCCGATGGCAAGCTGGCGGCAGGCGGTTATTTCACTACGATCGGCGGACAACCGCGCAATAACATTGCGCGGCTGAATGCGGATGGCAGCGTGGATACGACCTTCGCTCCAAATACGAGCGACTCCGTTTACGCGCTGGCGCTGCAGCCCGATGGGAAGTTGGTGGTGGGCGGCTTGTTCACCATGGTCGGTGGGCAACCGCGCAACAACATCGCACGGCTGAACGCTAACGGCAGTGTGGACACGGCGTTTGCTCCGAGTGCAGGCGGTGCCATCGACGCACTGGCGTTGCAGTTGGATGGCAAGCTGGTCGTTGGCGGCGTCTTCACAATGGTCGGCGGACAGACCCGCAATCACATCGCGCGCCTGAACGCCGACGGCAGCTTGGACACGACATTCGATCCGAATGCGAACGGCAGGGTCTATGCGCTGGCGGTGCAACCCGATGGCAAGCTGGTCGTGGGCGGCTTGTTCACCACAATCACCGGACAGACCCGCAATCACATCGCGCGTCTGAATGCAGACGGCAGTGGGGACGCATTGTTCGACCCGAATCCAAACGATATCGTCTACGCGGTGGTCGTGCAGGCTGATGGCAAGCTGGTGGCGGGCGGCATTTTCACCACGATCGGTGGACAACCGCGCACTTACATCGCTCGGTTGAACAGCGACGGTAGCGTGGAGACGGCGGCCGCTCCGAACGCAAATGGCGACGTCTATGCGATGGCGCTGCAGCCCGATGGCATGTTGGTCGTGGGCGGTAATTTCACGATGATCGGTGGACAGGCTCGCAATTACATCGCGCGGCTGAAGGTCGATGGCAGTGTGGACACGACGGTGGCCGCGAATGCGGACAGCACGGTCAACGCTTTGGCGGTGCTGCCCGATGGCAAGCTGGTCGTGGGCGGCGCATTCACCACGATCGGTGGACAGGCCCGCAACTACATCGCGCGGCTGAACGCAGATCACACCGTCGACTCCGCGTTCGCTCCGAACGCGAACGGCATCGTCAATGCGGTGGCGGGGCAGCCCGATGGCAAGTTGTTGGTGGGTGGCGCTTTCACGATGATCGGCGGACAGGCCCGCAATCACATCGCGCGTCTGAATGCTGACGGCAGCCTGGATATGGCGTTTGCCCCGGATGCGAACGGTGCTGTCAATGCATTGGCGGTGCAGCCCGATGGCAAGCTGGTGATGGGCGGCGTTTTCAGCACCATGGATGGACAGCCTTACAACTACATCGCTCGGCTGAATGCCGACGGCAGTGTGGACACCACGTTCAATCCGAATGCGAACAACTCCGTCAATGCGCTGACGCTGCAGCCTGATGGCACGCTGGTCGTGGGTGGTGATTTCACCGCGATCGGTGGGCAGACCCGCAATTGCATCGCGCGGCTGAATACCGACGGCAGTGTGGACGCCGTGTTCGCTCCGAATGCGAACGGCAGCGTCAGCGCACTCGCGATGCAGTCCGATGGTGCGGTGATGGTGGGCGGTGGCTTTACCACGATCAATGGACAGCCTTACAACTACATCGCGCGGCTGAATAACGACGGCAGTGTGGACGCGGCCTTCAATCCGAATGCGAGCAACCCCGTCTACGCGCTGGCACTCCAGCCCGATGGCAAGCTTGTAGTTGGAGGCTCGTTCACCACGATCGGTGGCCAAGCCCGCAATTACATCGCGCGGCTCAGCACGCCGCAAGCGGCACTGCAGTCCCTGACCATTGCCAGCTACCCAACAGGCGGCAGCGTTATCACTTGGGCTAGATCGGGAGCCGGACCGGAGTTGGCGCTGCCGCCACCGCTGTTGTTCTCGACGGACGGCAGCACTTACACGGCCATAGGCACGATGCAACGCGTCAGCGACGGTTGGCGTTACGACGGTTTCGTTCCGCCGCTGAACAACCACTTCTTCCTGCGCACGAGCGGACAGGTCAACTCAGGCAATCACAGCGGGTCGAGTGGCCTGATCGAACGCACGCGGCAGTTCTATCTCAGCAACAACGACGGTATTTTCGCCAACGGGTTCGACTGAGCGCGATCGCGATGGCTGGCGGGTTCCGGCTCCACGCTTTGCGCATCCACCCTTCCCGCATACCGCTACTTGCAAGACATGACCTACCTGCCCGTGAACGTCCGACGCGGCCATGCATGACATCACGTCGAGTCCGGTGGTGGTGCGCTTCGGTGCGTTCGGCGATCTGGTTCTGTTGACGCCGTTGCTGCATCTACTGCATCGCCGCTTTGGGCGGCCGTGCACCGTGGTCACATCCGGCGATTGGGCACAGCCGCTGCTCGGCGAACATCCGGATGTGGAACGCCTGCTGCAGGTGCGCAGCCGGCGCCGGCCGTATGCGCTCGATCCGCAGCAATGGCGGTTGACGCGCGCGCTGCGCAGGTTGTCCGACGCGCCGGTCTACGTGTGCGACGAGATCGCGTTGGACAAGGTGCGCGCGCTGCTCGCGCGTGGTGGCGCGACGGCGGAGCGCTGCCTGTACGTCAGCGATCATGCGATGGGACGCGATGAGCATTGGGTGGATCGCTGGCTGCGTTTCGGCCGCCAAACACCATCTGCATTCAGTGCCGCCGAGTTCGGCTGGCGCGACGAGGATCTTGTCGCGGCTCCGATGCTGCATGTGAGCACGACCGATCGCGACGATTGCGACGACTGGTTGCGCGCGCGCGGGCTCGCCGACGCGCCGCTGGTGCTGCTGCAGCCCGGCAACAAGCGCACGCTCAAGCGTGGCCGGCTGGGTACGGTCGGCGATGACAAGCACTGGCCGCCAGAACACTGGGCCGCGCTGTGCCATCTGATCGTCGCACGCCTGCCGCAAGCACGGATCGTGCTTTGCGGAACGCCGCGCGAAGCCGGAATTCTGGAGGACATCCGGCGCAGCGCCGCGATGCCGCGGGTCCATATCGCCGCCGATGATTTGCCAGTGCGGCGCCTGCTCGCGCTGTTCGAACGCGCGCACAGCATGGTGTCGATCGACACCGGGCCGGCCCACGCGGCAGCAGCGATGGGTTGCGCATTGGTCGTGCTGTACGGTGCGGCGTCACCAGCCAACTGGGCTCCGCGAAGCGGCAGTGGCAGCGCGGTGACGACCTTGGTGAGTCCGACTGGCAGCGCGCGCGTCGCCGACATCCGGCCAGAGGTTGTCGCCGCTGCGTGGGGCGCGTTACCGCCGTTTGCGCGAAGGTAGGCGGCGGGTCCCATACGCGGTGTCGCGGCAGCGCCGTGTGATGCCGACGCGATGGACGCGTCGCTGGATTCGTGGCGACCGCGCAATCATCGCGGTTGCGCCCAGCCGTTCCTGAACGCTGGCTCGCATGAAATTTCCGTTGTTCATGCCGCGGTCGGATGACCGCAGGCAAGGTCTTTCGCACACGGCCCCACGGTCGTCGCGTCGGTTCCCCGGCGCTTTTCACGAAAGGAGAGCTCATGAAAACTTTCAATCGCACCCTTCCTGCACTCGCGCTGGCCTCGGTCCTTTCGCTGGGTTGCGCATCGCTCGCCGCGGCACAGGCGCCGATCGCGCCGAACGGCGAAACCGCCATGAATTCCGAGCAGCCGGTGACTGATACCTGGATCACGACCAAGGTGAAGTCCGAACTGGCGACCACCGATGGCGTGAAGAGCATGGATATCAGCGTGAAGACCGTCGATGGCCTCGTGACCCTGACCGGCGTGCTCGCCACTGAGGTCGCGGTTAAGAAGGCGACGGCCGTCGCGGAAAGCGTGAAGGGCGTCAAGCACGTCGACGCAAGCGGTCTGAAATCGAAGGATTGAACGAATCCTTTCTTCCCGCACAACCAATGATGGAGAACTGCCATGAACGACGACAAGATCAAAGGTCAATGGAAACAACTGGCCGGCAAGCTCAAGGCGAAGTGGGGCAAGCTGACCGATGACGATCTGAAGGTGGCCGAGGGCAATAGCGAATACCTCGCCGGCAAGATTCAGGAACGCTATGGCGTGGCGCGCGACGAAGCGCACAAACAGGTCAAGGACTTCCACCGCACGCTGTAAGAACCCCTTGCGCGGAGCGGCCCACGCGGCCGCTCCGCGCCTTTGAATGGAGGATCCGACGATGGGCAAGTATTTCCTCGCATGGCTGCTTGGAGTTCCGGCCGGCCTGCTGATCCTTATTTATCTTTTCATGCATCTTTTCTGAGCGGAGACGCTTTCATGATGACACCCGGATGGATGAGCGCGCACGGCGCAGGCCGAAGAGGATCTCGGCGCGCGTTTCGCCGACGCATCGGATGCGCTATCGGCACGCTGGCACGATGCGAATCAGTTGCTGCGGCAGCGCGGTGCCTCTGGACTCGATGCAGCGCGCGATTTCGGCGGCGA
Source organism: uncultured Gammaproteobacteria bacterium (assembly GCA_963720445.1). GTDB lineage: Bacteria > Pseudomonadota > Gammaproteobacteria > Xanthomonadales > Rhodanobacteraceae > Dokdonella_A. The sequence continues at coordinate 1,424,027 of CAVRFO010000002.1, read as the reverse complement.
GATGCTGGGTGGCGCGCGCCGCATGCGCCGATCGACGCGCGACTTCGCGACCGAACGTCCGCTCGAAACCGCGCTGCTGGTCGGCGTGGTTGGATTCGCCATCGGCTGGATGGTCGCGCCGCATCCGCGACGCCCGCGCCGCGCGCGGCCGTCGCGCGCGCGACTCGCGCGAGGCCCGACGCTCGAAGTAACGAGCGCGCCCGGCCAGTTCGTGGCCGGGCGCGAGCGCGATCAGATCCGCGAACCCAGATCGCGCGGCGAGCTCAGATCGCGTAGTACATCTGGTACTCGAGCGGATGCGTCGCCGCGCGGAAGCGCGTGACTTCCTGCATCTTCAGCTCGATGTAGCCGTCGATGAAGTCGTCGCTGAACACGCCGCCGGCCTTCAGGAAGCCGCGATCCTTGTCGAGCGCTTCGAGCGCCTGGTCGAGCGAGTGGCAGACCGTCGGGATGTTCTTCTCCTCTTCCGGCGGCAGGTCGTAGAGATCCTTGTCGGCCGGCGCGCCCGGGTCGATCTTGTTCAGGATGCCGTCGAGGCCGGCCATCATCAGCGCGGTGAAGGTCAGGTAGCCCGAGTTGCATCGGATCCGGGAAGCGCACCTCGATGCGACGGCCCTTCGGGCTGTGCACGAACGGAATGCGGCAGCTCGCCGAGCGGTTGCGCGCGGAATACGCGAGCATCACCGGCGCCTCGAAACCGCGGCACCAGGCGCTTGTAGCTGTTGGTCGTCGAGTTCGCGAACGCGTTGATCGCGCGCGCGTGCTTGAAGATGCCGCCGATGTAATACAGCGCGGTCTGCGACAGGCCGCCGTAGAGATCGCCGGCGAACAGGTTCTGGCCGTTCTTCGCGAGCGACTGGTGCACGTGCATGCCCGAGCCGTTGTCGCCGACGATCGGCTTGGGCATGAAGGTCACGGTCTTGCCGTTCTGGTGCGCGACGTTCTTGATCACGTACTTCATCGTGATCAGCTCGTCGGCCTTCTTGACCAGCGTGTTGAAGCGCGTGCCGATCTCGCACTGGCCCGCGGTGCGCGACTTCGTGGTGATGCACCTCGACCGTCATGGCCGACGCTGTTCGAGCACCTTGCACATCTCGCTGCGCATGTCCTGGAACGAATCGACCGGCGGCACCGGGAAATAGCCGCCCTTGACGCCGGGGCGATGGCCGGAATTGCCGCCCTCGAACGACTTGTCCGACGACCACGCGCGCTTCTTCCGATTCGATCTCGTACGACGACGTGGTTCATGTCGTTGCGGAAGCGCACCGAATCGAAGATGAAGAATTCCGGTTCCGGACCGAAGAACGCGGTGTCGGCGATGCCGGTCGACTTCAGGTACGCCTCGGCGCGCTTGGCGATCGAGCGCGGATCGCGCGAGTACGCCTGCATCGTGCTCGGTTCGAGCACGTCGCACTGCAGCAGCAGGGTCTTGTCGGCCGTGAACGGATCGATGACCGCGCTGTCCGGATCCGGCATCAGCACCATGTCCGACTCGTTGATGCCCTTCCAGCCGGCGATCGACGAGCCGTCGAACATCTTGCCGTCCTCGAACAGCGACTCGTCGACCGAATGCGCCGGGAAGCGTGACGTGGTGCTGCTTGCCGAGCATGTCGGCGAAGCGCAGATCGACGAATTCGACCTCGTTGTCCTTGATCATGCTTGAGTACGTTCTGGGCGGACATGGGCGATCTCTGGAGATGGGTGGCTGGACACATGCAGCATGCAATGCGGCTAGCGACTCGCCGAGCAAGGCGCGTGCCACGTGACAGATCGCGGTTGTGAGTGCGAATCGATTGAAGCAATAGCTTTCGATCGCGATGGCGCCGAGTCGATCCAGCACTGCGAATGCAGTGCAGCAGATTGCATCAGCAATGACCAATTGTCGGTGCGACCGGTCACTCGTGCAATCACGCGCGCTCCGACGACTCGCTCTCGCCGCATTCGCGCAGCGCCGGCCTCTCCCGGCTTGTCGGCCACGGCGGACCCGTGACCGACCTCGTCAATCCGATCCTGCTCGGCCTCATCGAAGGCATCACCGAATTCCTGCCGATCTCGAGCACCGGCCACCTGCTGATCGCCGAACACTGGCTCGGCGCGCGCTCCGACGTGTTCAACGTCGTGATCCAGGCCGGCGCGATCCTCGCCGTCGTGCTGATCTATCGCGAGCGGCTGTGGCAGCTCGCGACCGGCCTTCGCCAGACCCGAGAACCGCGACTACGCGCTGAAGCTCGCGCGTCGCATTCCTGATCACCGCGGTGCTCGGCTTCGCCGCGACGCAGCTCGGCTTCAAGCTGCCGGAGACGATCACGCCGGTCGCATGGGCGCTGATCATCGGCGGCTTCTGGATGCTCGGCGCCGAAGCGCTCGCCGCGCAGGCAGCCCGAGCGCAGCGACGATCACCTGGCGCGTCGCGATCCTGGTCGGCCTCGCGCAGGTCGTCGCGGCGATCTTTCCCGGCACCTCGCGCTCGGCGGCGACGATCTTCGTCGCGATGCTCGCCGGCACCAGCAACCGCGCGGCGGCGACCGAGTTCGCGTTCCTGGTCGGCATCCCGACGATGTTCGCCGCGAGCGGCTACGAGCTGCTGAAGGCGCTGAAGGCCGGCGGCGCGCACGAGGACTGGAGCGCGCTCGCGATCGCGTTCGTCGTCTCGCTGATCACCGCGTTCGTCGCGGTGAAGTGGCTGCTCGGCTACATCCGCACGCACCGCTTCACGCCGTTCGCGATCTACCGGATCGTGCTCGGCATCGTGCTGCTGGTCGCGCTGCCGGCGGGCGGCTGAAGCGCCACTCGTCGATAACGCTTGAGTTGAGTGCCGCAGCAAAGCGGCGTCGGCTTGAATGAGTTGGCCGTCGACAATGTCAGCCGTTTTCTCAATCGCGGTCAGGTGCGCCGAGCGGGAAGAACGAGCGGTAGGGTCGCGCCTCATCCACTACGCGCGCAACCGAGGGATGCGCAAGCACTCGCGTGCGATAGGCTTTGAGCGCGCCATCGGGGATCGTGTGGACCCAATCGGCATAGAACAAGGCCGGAGCCGCCGCGCAGTCGGCGATACTGAAATCGCCACCGTTCGCCCAGCCGTTACCGATACGCGCACAGAGCCACGCATAAGCCGCATCGAGGCTTGCCTTCGCCTCTTCAACGCGGCGCGCGTCTTGTTGATCGTTTTGGCGCAGCGCTTCAGCCACGATTTTCTGCATCGGCTCGGCGATGTAGGAGTCGAAAATATAGGCCAGCATGCGGGCCTCCAGCGCGCAATCGGGATCGATGGGAATCATTGGAGGCGCTTTGCCGAACCGGTCGAGATATTCAATCACCGCGTTCGATTGTGTGACCGTGCGGTTGCCATCCACGAGTGCCGGAAACTGGCCTGTTGGAGATAGTTCGGCAATGCGCACACTGTTTTCGGGATGATCGGAATCGATCATGCAGAAGGTGAACGGCACATCCCGTTCATAGGCTGCGATCAGAGCTTTCCAGGCGAAGGCAGCAAATGGATGTCCGTAAAGTTGAATTCCCACACCAATCCTCCTGTGTCATTGGTTCTTGCCGGGTTGCGTCTCGCTTCCTCGGTTTGACCAGAGTTGACGCCCCGGGGTTTGCAGGCTCAACTCCAGCCTGCGGTTCTCGACCCCGATGATCCGGCTGAGCAAAGCGACCCAACACACTGCATGTGCCGAGGTCTCGTCGTGCCGGGGTTCGCTGTGCTCATCCCAACCCATGTTCGCTCCTGCAAGATCGGCGCTATACGCCCGCTTCGCGGTTGAAATCACCGATCGCGCCGATTAATTCGCCGACCGCGCTGCGCTCGACTTCGGTCAGGTACGGATTCCACGCGTCCAGCAGCATGACCACGCGCGTATCGGCGCTGCGGTTCCAGGCCTCGTGTTCGAAGGTGTCGTCGAAGCTGAAGCAGCGGCCTTCCTGCCAGGTCTGGGTTTGGCCTGACACGACCAGCGCGCAATCCTCCGGCACCACCAGCGCCAGGTGCGTGACCACGCGGGTGTTGGTCACGCCGCGGTGCGGCAGGATGTGCGAACCCGGCGTCAGCACCGAAAAACATACCTCCGGCGCGTGTTCGCGAACGTGGCACAGCGGCGCCGCCGCGAGCGCGGCCGCAGTGCGCGGGCAACGCGCCATGTTGGCCGCGTTGCGTACACCGTGGCGATAGAAGAAAAATGCATTCCAGGCCGGTGCGCCGCCGGTCCCGCGCAACAGGTTTTGCAGATGCTGCGGATCGTCGACGTGACCGAGGAACGGTTCGAAACCCTGATCCTCGGCGAGGACGGCCAGCATCTCGTCGCGAATCGCGGCGCTTTGTGCTTCGAGGTCTGCATACCACGGGAACAGTTCGCGATCGAAAACCCGCGTGGCCGGCAGATCCGGGAAATAGAAGAACGTCGGGCGCTGCATCGGATCGGGATAGTCCGGCTGCAGGTCGCCGAGATAGATGGCCAGGCTTTTCTCGACGCGGACGAGCGCCGCCGCGCCGTAGCGTTCGCGCAGCGGTTGCAGCAGCTGCAGGAACAGGTTGCGCCGACCGCTGGCGACGATACGCATCGCATGCTTGACCAGAGGTTGCAGTTCCGGCGCCGTCGTCGCATCGCTGAGCCATTGCCCGCGTGCCTGCGCCGCCATGATTGCGCCGAAATAAACCGGCACCGCCTGCGCATGCTGCCCCAAGGCCTGCAGGATCTCGCCGAGACGCAGGCGCGCCGCGAACAGGTCCGGCGCGAGCTCCGTGCCGCGCTTCATCGCGGCGCAGGCCTCGTCGAGGTTGCCGCGTTCGCGTTGCAGGGTGCCAAGGTTGACGAGCGTGCGCGCGTCGTCGGGCTGCGCGCGCAGCGCCCGGTTCAGCAGTTCGAGTGCCGCCTCATTCTGGCCGCGGCCATGCGCGCAGATCGCGAGGAAGTTGAGCGCCTCGATATCCTCGGGCGCCTCGCGCAGCAGGTCGGCGAATGCGCGTTCGGCTTCAGGCACGCGCCCTGCGTCGACCAGCGCGAGTGCCGCGGCGCGGCGTTCCGCCTGCGGGGTGGGAGAGATCTGGTTCATTCGGATCAACCACGCGGAAAGCAATCGCGCATGCTAGCAGCGAACCGGCGCGCGCTGCCCCGGCGGAACGGATGCGGCGCGCGCGGGTTTACTTTTTCTCCGTCGCCGCCGCGGGCGCGTAACTCACGCGGTAGACCGCGCCGGCCAGATCGTCCGAGACCAGCAGTGCGCCGTCGGGCATGACCAGCACATCGGCCGGTCGCCCCTGCGCCTTCTCGTCGTGCTGGAAACCGTCGATCAACGGTGCGTAGCCAAGCACGCGATCGCCATCGAGGCGCACCGTCATCACCCGGTAGCCGGATTTCTTCGAGCGGTTCCACGAGCCGTGTTCGGCGATGATCGCGGCGCCACGATACGCCGCGGGGAACATGGCGCCGGTGTAAAAGCGCATGCCGAGCGAGGCGACGTGCGCGCCGAGCTTGAGCACCGGTGGCACGTAGTCCTTGCACGACTTGCCCCTGCCGAACTCGGGATCGAGGGTGTCGCCTTGATGGCAATACGGGAAGCCGAAGTGCTCGCCCGCGTGCGCGACGCGGTTGAGTTCGTCGGACGGCAGATCGTCGCCGAGCATGTCGCGGCCATTGTCGGTGAACCACAATTGCCGGGTGCCGGGCTGCCAGTCGAAACCGACCGTGTTGCGGATCCCGAATGCGACCTCGCGCCAGTCCGAACCATCCGCCTTCATGCTGAACAGCTTCGCGAAATCCTTGCCGGGATCGCAGATGTCGCACGGCGCGCCGATCGGCACGTACAGCCGCCCATCGGGGCCGAAGGCGAGGAATTTCGAGCCATGATGGACCTTGTCCGGCAGCTTGTCGTTGACCAGTTCGGGTTTGGGCGGATCGTCCAGATGATGCTCGATGTCGCGCAGCACGAAGATCCGGCTGACCGCGCCGATATACAGATCGCCGTCGTGGAATGCGATGCCCGAGGGCAATTGCAGGCCGCTCGCGATCACGCGCACCGTGTCGGCGCGGCCGGCATGCTTCGTATCGGTCAGCGCATACACCTTGCCTGGCTCACGCGAACCGACGAACACCGTGCCGTTCGTGCCGAGCGCCAGCTCGCGCGCGTTCGGCACTGGGCCGGCGTACAGCGCGATCCGGAATCCAGCCGGCAGGCTCAGCGTGCCGAGGTCGATGGGCTGTGCTGCCGACATGCAGGACAGGCCGAACAACATCGCCAACAGCACGCATCCACGCATCACCGCGTCTCCTTATTGGAAACGACGGAACGCGTCCGCCAATGCTTCGCGATAAACCTGCCAATGCCCCGCCGGAAACCGCACCGGCAAACCGCCGAGGCCGTACCCCGCCGTGGCGAACTGCCGACCCGGTTGCAGCGTAGCGAGATCGAGGAAGCGCGCCAGTTCGGCGCCGGCGTGTTCCGGATCGGCGAGCAGCGGATCGGCGGCGACGACCAGCCGGCGCGGGTCATCGAGTTCGCTTGCGAAGTGCAAATGTGCATGCGCGCGCGCAAGCCAGTCCGCCGCGGCCTCCGGTTGCGGGCACGGAAAACCGGGCGCCCAGCCGAACGCGAGCCAGTTCAGCAACGCGTCGCGTGGGTCGCGTTCGACGACGACCAGGCGCGTGCCCGGCATCGCGCGGCGAACCAGCGCGAGCAGATGCGCATCCCAGCGCGGCAGCCAGTCGACGATCGGGCGATCCAGCGCAACGCCAGCCGCCCGCAACGGCGCCAGATAGCGTTCGCGCAGTGCCGCGCAATCGGCATCGCTCAACTCGCCGCAGTAATGCGCGAAGCGTGGCCGGTTGAAATCATCGTCGCGCATGCACCTCGCCGATACGATCGCGCAACACCAGCAATTGCGGCTGGTCGGCGAGCAAGGCGGCGACCGCGTCGACGCCACTGCCCGGCGTGCCGAGCAGCAGAATCGGCGCGTGCGCCCACGGCTCGCCGGTCGGTTTCGCGAGCGCGGTCAGCAGCTCGGGATGCGGATCGTCGAGCGCCGGCATCGAGCCGGGAACCCCGAATTGGGCCTGCGCAAAACACTGCGCCGCCTCAACCGCTTCGCCGGCGCGATCATGCAGGCGGCCCAGGTAATTCCAGCACAGGCGATGCTGGCCTTCGGACAATTCAAGGCGCTGCATGGATTCGAGCGTCGCGCGCGCGCCGGCATCGTCGCCCAGGCGCAACCGCGTGCGGGCGCGGATCAGCAACATTTCCGGCGCGTCCGGTTGTGCCAGCAGGGCGAGTTCGGCATGTGCTTGCGCGACATCGGGTTGGCCGAGGTACTCGCAGAGCATCGCGAAGCGGCTGCGTGCGTGCAGATCGGCCGGATTGCGATCGAGCGCGGCCTTCCAGTCGGCGGCGGCTTGCGCAAGGCGGCCGCTGTGCATCAGCAGGTCGGTACGCGCGTTGCGCACCGCATCATCGTCGGGTGCCTGCGCGAGGCAGCGCGTCGTAGATCGCGATCGCCTCGTCGACGCGGCCGGTCTGCCCGAGCAGCCATGCCAATGCACGCATCGCCATCGGGTGGTTCGGTTCCAGCGCGAGCGCCGCGCGATAGCCGGCGATCGCCTCGTCGACACGCTCCTCTGCGCGCGCGACGTCGGCGAGGCCGATCTGCGCGCTCGGCGCGAAGCCGGGCAGTGCGAGCAGCACGCGGAACTGCGCCTCGGCTTCGCGAAAACGCCGTGACTTCAGCAGCAACGCGCCCAGCCACAGCCGTGCCTGGTGCAGGTCCGGGTGCAGCCGCAGTGCATTCTCGAACGCCTGTTCGGCGAACGTCGGTGTTTCGCGTTTCGCGAAGGCCTGTCCGAGCGTCATCTGGATCATTGCATCGTGCGGCGCCAGATCGGCGGCGCGGCCGAGATGGCGCAACGCGCCGTCGACGTCGCCGCGTTCGAGCAGCAATGCGCCGAGGCCAGCCAGCGCATGCGGCTCCTCACCGGCGCGCAATGCGATCCGGAAATGCCGTTCCGCGGCTTCCTGCTCGCCGCGCAGCAGCGCGATCTGGCCGATCCCGGCATGCGCGCCGCCGAGATTCGGATCGAGGGTGAGCGCGCGCTGGAAACCGCGCTCCGCTGCCGTGTGGTCGCCATTGCGGAACGCGATGGATGCGAGGCTGAGTTCGATATTCGCATCGTTCGGCGCCAGCGCGTGTGCACGCTCCAGCAGGCGTGCACCTTCCACGGCATCGCCGCGCTGATAACGCAGCATGCCGAGCAGGTGCAGGGTATCGGCGTCGTCGGGATGTTCCGCAAGCTGCGTGCGATAGCCTTGTTCGGCCTCGTCGAAACGGCCTTGGCGGTGCAGGTCAATCGAATCCTTGAGCATGCGCTGTGTGGTTCTCGGAGAAATGAATGGAGGGCGGGGGCCAACCGGGTGGCAGCGGTGCCGCCGGGTGCATGGCCGCAGTCGGAATGGCGAAATTATGCCGCATTGCGGCGCACCGGATGTTTGCAGCCGCAGGCGATCCGGATTGCGCCCGGATCAGCAGCCCGCCGCGATGCCCGATCCATTGTGGTGCGCGGTTCCGGCATCCGCGTCCAGGTGCCGCACCACGCGCTGCACGATGTACTCCTCAGCGAAGCCATGCAGCGACAGGTCGCGGATGAAGCCGCAGTGACCGCCATGCGCCGCGACGTCGAGCTCGACCTGCGGCGCCAGTTCGAGCGCGCGGAACGCGTCGACCGGAATCACCGGATCATCAGCCGAGGTCAGGATCGTCGCCGGCACGCGCAAATCCTTGAGCCGGTCGCCGGCAATCGAATAGCCATCGAGATAGTGCTCGAGCGAGCCATAGCTGGTGTGGCGCATGACCAGCGCGCGAGTCAGCTCGCGCAGGTTGCCGGCGAGTTCGGCTGGCGCGAACCAGTCGATCTCCGGAAACAGAGCCTGCTTGCGCCGCAATGAGTTGCGCCATTTGTGCAGGAAGTAACGTTGATAGAACCACGGGCCCGATTCGAGGCCGAACAGGCCGGCGGCCGGACTGATCACCGGACATACCGCTGCCGCATAGCCGAGCACGATGCCGGCTGCAGGCGCGCGCAGCGCGACGCGCAACGCAAAATTTCCGCCGAGCGAAAAACCGGCGATCGCGAGTGGCATCGCGGTCCCGAATTGCTGCTGGACCGCGCGCACCGCGCCGACGACTTCGTCGATGCGGCAGGAATGGAACAGGTCGCGGTTCAGATGGTGCGTATCGCCGTGGTCGCGGAAATTCAGGCGGAACACGTCGAAGCCGGCGTCGAGCAGGCGTGCGCCGGTATTGAGCAGATAGCTCGACCGCGCGCTGCCTTCCCAGCCGTGCAGCAGCACGACCAGGCCGCGCGTGGCGGCGTGGGTACGTTGTGCCGTGTGAAACCCCTGCAGGCGCACGCCCTCGCCACAATCGAGGATATGCATCGTCGCGTTGCGTTCGATAGCCGTTCGATCGCGCATCGACAGCCAGCGACGCAGCCCGCTCGATGCGAGCACCGACTGCACATGCGGGTTGCGCAGCAAGCGTGGCGGCCGGAAATCGGCGGCCGTGATCAGTGGTGGCAGGTCCACGGCACCCGCGTCGCGATCCGGATCAGCGCGTGGGTACTCACTCGTCGCCATAACCGAGCGACCGCACGATGCGCGCGCGACTTTCCTCGGCCATGCGCCGGCGCGCATCCGGCGTCGCCGGCACGGGTTCGAGGAAATGCACTTGCGCATCCATCGACGGGTTGCCGAGGATGCGCAGGAAATTGCCGAAGAAACTCTCCTTCACGGCCGAACGGCACGCGCGGGTCCTGGCGTCCGTCGTTGCCGTAGCGCAGCGCGACCGGCTGCACCGGCACGTCGGCGTCCAGCGCGGTCTGGAAGATGCGCGCGTGGAACGTGCCGACCCTGGTCGCCGTGTCCGCTGCCGCCTTCCGGAAACACGCCGACCGGCTCGCCGGCACGCAGGCGTTCGACGACGCGGCCCATCACCACGTTCAGCGAATCGGTGCTGCCGCGACGATGGAAGATCGTGCCCGCGCGCGCCGCGATCCAGCCGACATACGGCCAGCGCGCGATCTCGCTCTTGGCGACGAAACTGACCGGACGCGCGCTGTGGATCAGCACGATGTCGAGCCAGGAAACATGATTGGCGACATACAGCACCGCGCCCGGCAACGGGTCGCCGAAGCGGCGGATGCGAAAGCCGAACGTGCGCACCAGTGCGCCGGACCACCAGCGGATCGCGCATTTGTCGAGCGTGGTGTGGCCGATGCGGATGCGCGCGACGACTGGATTGAGCGCAAGGAAGGCCAGCGGTGCCGCGATCAGCGCGAGCACCAGCAGCAATGGCGTGCGGATCGCGTAGCGCAGCGGGCGCAGGCGGTCGCTGGGCGCGGTTGGGGCGAGTGGATTGGCGGCGGGAATCATCGAACCACGGATGGTAGCGGAAATATGTCGCAGTGCGGCAATCGGCGCCAGCGCTTCAGTCGTCGAGCCGCGCCTGCGCCTCGGCGAGATCGTTCAGGTGCTCCTCCCACCAGCGTGCGTCGCCGACATACGCGAACGCGCGCGGGAACGCCGGATCGTGCCAGCGCGCGGCGACCCAGCCGGCCCAGTGGATCTGGCGCATCAGGCGCAGCGGTTCGATCAGGGCGAGTTCGCGGAAGTCGAAATCGCGAAATTCCGCATAGCCTTCGAGCAGCGCATCGAGCGCGTGCCGGCTCGGCGCCAGCATCCACAGATCCTGCACCGCCGGGCCCATGCGTGCGTCGTCGAGATCGACGAAGTGCGGGCCGGTGTCGGTCCACAGCACGTTGCCGGCGTGGCAATCGCCGTGCAGGCGGATGCGTGTGATCGGTTCGAGTCCGGCGAAGCGTGCGTCGATCGTCGTCGCGATCGCGGCGGTGCGCGCGCGGTAAAGGTCGTGGAGGCGTTCGGGCAGAAGTCCGGAGGCGAGCACCGCGCGCGCGGCGTCGCGGATGAAGGTGTTGGTGTCGATCGTGCCGCGCTCATCGGAAGCGCGCGCGCGCGCCGATACCGTGCATGCGCGCGAGCAGGCGGCCCATCCACGCGAGGTGGTCGGCCGATTCGAGTTCCGGCGCGCGCCCGCCTCGACGCGGATACAGCGCGTAGCGGAAGCCGGCGTGGTCGAGCAGGTGGCGCCACCGATCAGCAGCGGCGCGACCATCGGCAACTCCGCGTCGCCGAGCTCCAGCGCGAACGCATGTTCCTCGGCGATCGCGGCATCGCTCCAGCGGCCGGGCCGGTAGAACTTCGCGACCAGCGGCGTGCCATCCTCGATGCCGACCTGGTAGACGCGGTTCTCGTAGCTGGCCAGCGCAAGCAGGCGGCCGTCGCTGACGAAGCCGGCCGCGTCGATCGCGTCGAGCACGAGATCCGGCGAAAGGTTTGCGTACGGCGTGTCGTCGCCGCATCGCATCAGATCGCATGCGGCGACGGGCGCGGCACCACCGCGAGCGTCAGGCGCGAAATGCAGACCAGCCGCGCGCGTTCGTCCTCGATGCGGATCTCCCAGACCTGGGTGCTGCGCCCGACATGCAGCGGCCGCGCGGTGCCGGTGACGAGGCCGCGCAGTCGCCGCGCGCACATGGTTCGCATTGATGTCGAGGCCGACCGCCATTTCGCTGGCGTCGATGCACAGGTTGCCGGCGAGCTGCCGAGCGTTTCGGCCAGCGCGACCGACGCGCCGCCGTGCAGCAGTCCGAACGGCTGCTTGGTGCGCGCATCGACCGGCATCGTGCCGCGCACGTAGTCGTCGCCGACCTCGGTGATGCGCATGCCGAGGTGTTCGACCAGCGAGCCCGCGTTCCACGCGTTGACGCGGGCGAGATCGGTGGGGTGTTTCCAGAAGCTCATGGACGGCTCCGGTGGAGGGGCATCCGACTATAGCAGTGCGCATTGTCCGCCCACGTCGCTGTCGCAGGAGCAGTTTCTGCCGCGATACTTTCAAGCTCTCCCCTTCGCGATGCTTTCAAGCCCTCCCCTTCAAGGGGAGGGTCGGGTGGGGATGGTGTTGATTGCGCCGCGAACAGCTCCTGCACGCCACTCGCAATTGCATGCGCGCGCCCGGTCGCCGCATTGGCACGACTTCGGCGACAATTGCACGATGCCCCACTTCGTCACCCTGCAAGCCAGCGGCAAGCGTTTTCGCGTCGATGCCGGCGAAACCGTGCTCGAAGCGGCGCAACGCGCGGGCCTCGCGCTGCCGTATTCCTGCCTCGCCGGGGTCTGCGGCAGTTGCAAGGCGACCCTCGTCGAAGGCGATTGCGTGTATCCGCGCAATCCACCGAGCGCGTTGAACGCGGCCGAGCAGCAGCGTCACCAGGTCCTGCTGTGCCAGGCAGTGCCGGCCAGCGATCTGCTGATTGCCGCGCGCGAAGTCGCATCGGTCGCCGATATCCCGCGCCGCGTGCTGACCCTGAAAGTCGTCGACAAGAGCCTGCTCAGCGATGACGTCGCCCGGCTCAGGTTGCTCAGTGCGCGCGGCGAACGCCTGCGCCGCTTGCCCGGCCAGTACCTCGACGTGCTGCTCGCGGAAGGCAAACGCCGCGCGTTTTCGATCGCGAATGCGCCGCATGACGACGATGCGATCGAGCTGCACGTGCGCCGGGTCAGTGGCGGCGGCTTCACGACGAGCGTGTTCGACGACATGCAACGTGGCGCGCTGCTGACCGTCGAAGGTCCGCTCGGCACGTTCGTGCCGCGCGAGGACAGCGAACGGCCGATGCTGCTGATGGCCGGCGGCACCGGCTTCGCGCCGATCAAGGCGCTGATCGAGCACTTCCTGCATCTGGGCACGCGACGGCCGATGACGCTGTACTGGGGCGCACGCGACCCGGCGGATCTGTATCTGCGCGGACTGCCCGAGCGCTGGGCGCGCGAGGTGCCGACGTTCCGTTTCGTTCCGGTGATCTCCGACGGCGAGCCGGCCGCGGACCTGCGCCGCGGCCTGGTCCATGAAGCGTTGCTGGAAGATCACCCGGATCTGTCGGAGTTCGACCTCTACATGAGCGGGCCACCGACGATGATCGACGCGGGCCGGCGCGCATTCGTCGAAGCCGGCTTGCCCGAAGAGCATCTGTATTACGATTCGTTCGACTACGCGCCCGACGTGATCGCCGAAATCCTCGGCAGCCGCGCCGGCATCCACGGCCTGTGACGTGAACTCGCATCGGCCCGCGCGGTCGATGCAAGACCGCTTCGATCATCCAGCTTGCGAGGTCCCATGCGTCGACATCTGCTGCCGATCCTCATGCTGCTCCTCGCCAGCCCGTCCGCGTTCGCGATGCGCTGCGGCAACCGCCTCGTCAGCGACGGCACGCAGGATTTCCAGGTGCGCGAGCGCTGCGGCGAGCCGTTCTGGACGGATCACTACACGAACGTCGATGTCATCGGCGCGTACGGTCCGCTGGAACAGCAGCGCAGCGTGCAGTTCGCGGTCTGGTACTACAACTTCGGCCCGGCGCAGTTGATGCGCCAGCTGGTGTTCCGCGACGGCGTGCTGCTGCGCGAGGACACGCTCGGCTACGGCGTCGCCGAAATCGGTGGCGACTGCAACCCGAATCGCACGCTCGATGGGCTCAGCATCGGCGAGCTCGTCGCACGCTGCGGCGAGCCCGCCTCCCGTCGCAACCAGGCCGACACGATCGTGCGTCGTCCCGCGCGCGGCGTTGAACAATGGCGCGATCAGCGTCGCGAGGAATGGGTCTACGACGACGCGGACAGCCGCTTCGTGCGCATCGTGCGGCTGGTGGATGGGCGCGTCGGGGGTGTCGATCGCATACAGCGCTGACTTGCAGGTTGGGCTGAGCGCAGCGATGCCCAACGCCGGCAGGTTGTAACCTTGAGGCTTGCAAGGCTCCCCCGGCCTGCGATCGCTGCCGTGCGAAGAGCATCGCGGCTGCCGCCGCTCCTACGACGATCTACCTTGCTTGCGGCAAGCGCGGCACGCCGTGCTCGCTGCGTTCCTCGAATGCGACCGGACGCGTGTCGACCGGGCCGCGCGGCAGGTGTGGGCCGACCGGCGTGGTCGGCTCGCCGCGGGCAAGGCGCAGTGCGTTCGCGTAGCAGGCGTTCGCGCTGGCGGCGTCGCCTTCGCCCTTGCGGCAGTCGCCGAGCGCCTCCCACGCACGCGCCGATTCGGCGATGCCGAGTGCGCGTTCGAGCGGTTCCTCGGCTTTCGACCATAGCGATTGCTGGACGTACAGACGGCCAATCGTGGTCAGCAGGGCGGCGCTGTTCGGCGCGATCGCGAGCCAGCCTTCGGCCTTGCGCGAGCGTGCCGGCAGTTCGTCCGGGCCGAGGTCGGCGTAGCAGGTCGCGAGTTCGTCGCTCCATTCGCGACGCTCGGCCGATTCGATCTCGTCCATCGCCGCGAGGGTCTGGTGCAGCGTGGCCGCGCGGCGCGCGAATGCGGCGATGAGTTCCGGGCGGCGCCGTTGCGCACGGGGCGCGGTGCTCCAGGATGCATTGAGTCGCGCCGCATCCGGCGCGGTCGCGAGCGCGGCAGCTAGCACGCGGGTCTCCAGCGCGGCCTGCACGTCCGGCGTCAGCGATCCACTCCGTGCGAGTGCCGGCAATGCGTCCAGCGCGGCCCGGGTGTCGCCGGCGGCGAGCGCGCTGTCGACCAGCAGGCGCCAGCCGCGCAGCGACAGCGTGTTCGCTGCCGCGGAGGCTTTCAGCAGGGCCAGCGCCTCGGCGTTGTGGCCGTTCTCGATCAGGAAGCGCGCACGCAGGGTGTCGGCGGCGCGCGCACCGCTGGCGCCAACGTCGTCGAGTGCCTGCTTCGCGCGATCCGCGGCGCCGCGCTCATGCGCCGCGCGTGCGAGCACGAGCAACGCCGGTGTGCGGAATGCCGGGTGGTTTGCAGCCTTGGCGAGACGTTTTTCGGCTTGCGCATATTCGCCTTCGGCGAACGCGGTGAGGCCGCTGGCGAGACGTTCGTGGCCGCGACGCTGCACCGAATGGTTCCAGTAGCGAAACGGCCAGCGCAGCAGGTGCCAGGCGGCGGTGAGTGCGGCCCAGAGCAGGAGCAGGCAGGCAATCGCGACCACCACACTGGTTTCGACCGTGGTGCCGCGCATGCGCAGTTGCAGGTAACCCGGGTCGGCGGCGAGCCAGTGCCACGCGAACGCGGCGATCACTGCGACGATCAGCAGGAGAAGGATCGTGCGCCAGAGTTTCATGGAACCGCTCCGTTGGGGTTCGTCGGCGCGGGTTGCGCAATGGATGGCGCGGTGGCCGGGTTGGGCGCGGCAGGTTGCGCAAGTGCACGTGTTGCGCGCAGGTTGCGCAACTCGCGCAATGCACCGCCGAGTTCGGGTTGCGTGGTCGCCAGCGGCATGCCGATCAGGCGATCGAGATCAGCCAGCGCGACCTTCGCCGCCGTCGCCTGGGTATCGAAACCGGCGACGAGGCCGACACGCGCGCGCTTCAACGCGGCCGTATAGCCGTCCGCATCGCGCGCGAGCAATGCGGCCTCGGCGGCGCGCAGGTCGATCGCGCTCAACGTGCGGACCATGCCGATGTCGCGATCGGCAAATGCCGAGGTGTCGGTGTCGTGGCTGACGTGGACGAATTGCGCGATGAAGCTCTGCCAGCGTGAGGCCGGTGCCACGCCGCCGGGCGCCACGCCCGGCGGCGGCAGCGTTGCGAGGCTGCCGCGGATGCGTTCGAGGGTCGCGAGTGCGGCCTCCGTGTCGGCTGGTTTGCTCGCTTCGAGCGTGCGCATTTCGGCGCTGATCGCCTGGCGTACCGCCGAGAACACCGGATCTTCGGCGGCGCCGAGCGCCGAATCGGCGAGGCGGTACGCACTCAGCGTCGCCTGCGCGTCATGGAACAGCGCGAGGCGCTGCTGCGCCTGCTGCAACAGGAATTCAGCCTCGTTCAATGCGAGCGCATCGCGGCCGCTCAGGCGCTGCTCGGCGAGATTGGCGACCGCGTCTTCCAGATGGCGCGAGCGTTCGCCGAAGGCCAGCAGTTCCTCGCGCACGCTCTTGTTGACGCCATCGGCATCGGC
This sequence comes from uncultured Gammaproteobacteria bacterium, assembly GCA_963720445.1. Classification (GTDB taxonomy): domain Bacteria; phylum Pseudomonadota; class Gammaproteobacteria; order Xanthomonadales; family Rhodanobacteraceae; genus Dokdonella_A. Next base: position 1,408,003 of record CAVRFO010000002.1, on the reverse strand, counting down.
GACGCGCGCACGCAGGCTGTCGAGTTCGTGCTTGCGCTGGTCGAGATTGCGCGCGATGTCGTCGAGGCGAGCGGTCAGGTCGCCGCGGATCGCGTTCTGCGCGTCGCTCTGGCCGTTTTCGATCACGTACACGCGCCACAGCGAGACGCCTGCGACGCCGAGCGCGATCAACGCGACCAGCCACGCGCCGCCGCTGCTGCGGCGTGGGGCAAGTGGACGATCGTCCGCATCACGCGCGACGGCCGCGTCCGGCAGCGTCGGCGACGTGGTTTCGATGTCTTCGTTCATGCCCGCATGCTAGCGGAACTCGCTGCGCGTGGCAGCATCGGGGCGCGCTCGCCGCAGTTACAGACGGTGTCGCGACAATACCCTGGCGGCCGCTTCGAGCAGATCGTTGGGCATCGCCGAGGCGGCTTCGACGACGTCCTCGAAACCGCGTTCGTGAGCGAGTGCGGCGAGGCGGGCACTGCTGGCGACCAAGGTCTGCTGGCGCAGCCGCAGCCACAGTGGCGCCGGCAGCGAGTCGGCCAGATGTGCGAGTGCGGCGCCGCTGGAAAGCAACGTGATCAACGGTGCGGACGCGTTTGCGAGCGCCTCGAAATGGCGCCGCGTCAGGCGCGGCGCGGCGCGGCGGTAGACGTGGATCGCATCGACCCGCGCGCCGCGCTGGCGCAATTGCCCGGCAAGCATGTCGCGGCCGTTCGGCGCGCAGATCAGCGCGACGCGGTGCCCGCGCATGGCGGCCAGTTCGGGCAGCGCGAGCAGGCCCTCGCTGTCGCTGCTGGTGCGCGGGACGAGGGCATGGACGCCGCATCGCGCCAGCGCGCGCGCGGTGCCGGGTCCGACGCAGACCACGTGGGCGGGGGCCGCGATGGTCAGGTCGGGTGCCAGTCGGAACGCAAAACGCACCGCGGCGGGACTGGTGAAAATCCACGTGTGCGCGTCGCGCGCGGCGAGCAGCGCTGCGCGCGCGCTGATCGCATCCGGCGCCGCGCGCAGGGACAAACCCGGCACGATGACGGTGTCGCCGCCGAGTGCGCGCGCACGCGCGGCGAACGCGGCCGACATCCCGACCGGGCGCGTGATCACCAGCGTCGCGCCCGCAAGCGGTGCGGACGCGGTATCGAAATGGGGCGTTGGCATCGGCCCGATCATACGCGTGCGGCTTGAGTGCGCCGCAGGCTTTGCGCACACTCGCCACCTCGCTTGCCCGGATTCATGCATGAACGATCGTCCACCACCCGCTGCTTTCGCGTTGCCCGACTCGGAGCGTCGCGCGCATGCCGTCGCGCTTGGTCAGGAAATTCTCGCCGCGATACCGCTCGCCCGCGCGATGGAGCTGTCGATCACCGGTTACGACGGCGAGTCGTTGACGATGGCCGCGCCGCTGGCGCCGAACATCAACGACAAGGGCTGTGCGTTCGGTGGCAGTCTGGCCAGCGTGATGACGCTGGCCGGCTGGAGCCTGGTCCGGCTCGCGCTCGATGCGCGCGGTGGCGCGGGCGAGATCTACGTGAAGGACAGCACGATCCGCTATCTCGCCCCGGTCTGGCACGATTTCAGCGCGACCGCGTATGTCGCCGACGGCGACACCTTCGAGGCTTTCTTCAAGGCATACGACAAGCGCGGCAAGGGTCGCCTGCACGTCTACTGCTCGGTGCCGTTGCCCGAAGGCGGCGAGGCGGCCGTTCTCGACGCGCAGTTCGTCGCGATCGCCAAGCACTGACACGCGCCTTGCTGCACAATTGAGCCGAAGGAGAAATTTCCATGCGTCGTTACCTGATCGGTGGTTTGCTGGCGTTGTCGACGGTTTGGCTGGGCGCATGCGCGAGCAGCGAGATCCGCTCCAAGCAGACGATCCTCGATGAAACCCTGCGTTCGTACGCGGCAACGATCCGCTGGGGCGACATCGCCCAGGCGCAGGCGTTCCTCGCACCGACGTATCGCGAGGCGCATCCGCAGACCGCGCTCGAACTCGCCCGCTACAAGCAGATCCGGATCAGCGGCTACGAGGAACAGCCGGCGATGCCGGTCAGCGCCGACGAAGTCACCCAGACCGTCCAGATCAGCCTGATCAACGTGCACTCACAGCACGAACGCGGCATCGTCGATCACCAGATCTGGAAGTACGACGAGAAAACCAAACGCTGGTGGCTGACCACCGGCCTGCCCGACATCAGCCGCCCGGAATAGGCGCGGCGGCGCGACCCGCCGATTCCGGCTTTGCCACGTCGGCAACGCTCCGGGATAATCCGCGCCCGTTCATTGCACCACCTTCTGCGAGACTTATGGCCGACTTCCTGCCCCGCCTGACCGAGTTCATCGGCCATCATTCCCTGCTCGTCCTCGGTTTCGCCGGCATCCTGGTCGCGCTGGCGGTCGTCGAGGCGCAACGCTTGCGTCGCGGCTACACCGCGGTGACTCCGGCGGGACTGACCCAGCTGATCAATCGCGAAGACGCGCTGCTGATCGATCTGTCCAGCCAGCAGGATTTCGAGAAAGGCCACATCCCGGGCGCCAAGCAGGTCTCGATGAGCCAGTTCGATCCTGACAGCAAGGAACTGATCAAGATCAAGGAGCAGCCGATCGCGGTCGTGTGCAAGAACGGCCAGACCTCGGCGCAGGCCGCGCAGCGTCTGAAGAAAGCCGGTTTCGCGAAGGTGTTCTGGCTCGAAGGCGGCCTCGGTGCGTGGAACGAGGCGCACATGCCGCTGGCCAAGGGTCGCGGCTGATACCGAACCGTTGCAAAGATCCCGCGCTGGCCCGGCGTGCGCGACCCGCGCGTCCGTGGGATAATCGATACCCTTTTTTCTCCACACGAGCAGGACCATGGCAGAGAACACCAACGGCGCGACTCCTCCCGAGCAAGGCCAGGCCCAGCTGAGCCTGCAGCGCCTGTACGTGAAGGACGCGTCCTTCGAAGCGCCGGGTGCGCCGCAGATCTTCCAGTTGCAGGGTCAGCCGAATGTCGAGCTGAACCTGAGCCAGCGCGTCGCCCAGCTGCGGCCGACACGTTTGAAGTCGTGCTCAGCGTGACCGCGACCTGCAAGGTCGAAGACAAGACCGCGTATCTGGCCGAAGTCCATCAGGCCGGCATCTTCGGCCTGGCCGGATTCGATGCGCAGGCGCGCGATACGATGCTCGGCACGTATTGCCCGAACGTGCTGTTCCCGTACGTGCGTCAGGTCGTGTCCGACCTGGTCCAGAATGGCGGCTTCCCGCCGTTCTTCCTGCAGCCGATCAATTTCGACGCGCTGTACGCCGACCAGCTGCGCCGTCGCGCCGAAGTGCGGCGCAGGGCGAAGGCGCCAGCAACGTCCTGCAATGAGTGACAGCGCAGCCGGTCGCTGTACTCGGCGCCGGCTCCTGGGGCACGGCGCTGGCCGTGCAACTGGCGCGCAACGGAGTGCCGACCACGTTATGGGGTCGCACTCCGCAGGCCGTCGTCGACATGGCCACGAGCGCGCCGCAACGCGCGCTATCTGCCCGATCTCGAACTTCCCGACGCGCTGCAGCTGTCAGCGATGATCGAGCCGACCGTGCGCGATGCCGGCACGTTGTTGATCGCGGTGCCGAGCCATGCGTTCGATGAATTCCTGGCGATGATCGCGCCCTGGGTCGCGCCCGGCGTCGGCATCGCGTGGGCGACCAAGGGATTCGATCCCGCGTCGGGCCGGTTCCTGCATGAACTCGTCGCCGAGCATCTGCCCGGACATGCGGCGGCGGTCGTCACCGGCCCGTCGTTCGCGCGCGAAGTCGCGCAGGGACTGCCGACCGCAGTGACCGTGCACTCGGCCGATCCGGAGTTTGCGCAAGTCGTCGCGCACAAGCTGCATTCGCCGAAATTCCGCGCCTACACCGGCAGCGACGTGATCGGCGCGGAACTCGGCGGCGCGATGAAGAACGTGCTCGCGGTCGCGACCGGCGTCGCCGACGGCATGCAGATGGGCCTCAACGCACGCGCCGGCCTGATCACGCGCGGCCTCGCCGAAATGCTGCGCCTCGGCGCCGCGCTCGGCTCGCGCCCGGAAACGCTGATGGGCCTGGCCGGACTCGGCGACCTGGTGCTGACCTGCACCGGCGACCTGTCGCGCAACCGCCGCCTCGGCCTCGCGCTCGGGCGCGGCATCGGCGTGCAGCAGGCGCTGGCGGAAATCGGCCAGGTCGTCGAGAGCATGCAGACCGTCGACACGGTCATGCAGCTTGCCGCCGCGCATCAGGTCGAGCTGCCGATCACGGCGCTGGTCCAGCTCGTGCTGCACGAAAAGCTGACCCCGGCCGAAGGCATGTTCGCGCTGCTGTCGCGCGAACAGAAGCCCGAATACCCCAACGCACTCTAGACCGGCCGTTGCACGAAGCGCAGCGGCGACAGGACTGTCTATCGCGACTTGGGTCGTACCTTGCGATCGCTACAAGCGCGCTGCGATTCTGTAGGAGCCCACCCTGTGGGCGACAAGCACCGCGAGAATCGTCGAACGCCGATCGCGCACAGGGTGCGCTCCTACCAAAATTCTGCGATCACGCGGCGCCGGCGAAGCCGAGTTGCCGCCACGCCTCGTAGACCACGATCGCGACCGCATTGGACAGATTCAGGCTGCGGTTGTCCGGGCGCATCGGCAGGCGCACGCGTCGCGCGGGATCGATGCCGTCGAGCACATCCGCCGGCAGCCCGCGCGTTTCCGAGCCGAATACCAGCGCGTCGCCATCGGCATAGTCGATCGTGTCGTAGCGCACGCTGCCGCGCGTGGACAACGCGAGCAGGCGCCGTGGCTGCGCGTGTGCGATGAAGCCGGCGAGGTCGTCGTGCACCGCGATCGTCGCGTACTCGTGATAGTCGAGGCCGGCGCGGCGCAATTTCTTGTCATCGAGGTCGAACCCGAGCGGCCGCACCAGATGCAGTGCGGCGCCGCTGTTCGCGCACAGGCGAATCACGTTGCCGGTGTTCGGCGGAATCTCGGGTTGGAACAGGACGACATGCAGCATCCGTGCATTATCGGGGCAGCTTGCGCATCCGCAAAGCCGGCGCCACATCGGCGAGCTCCACGCGCGCCGCGTCGTCATGCGTGAAAGCACTTGCGTGGCTGGGCGCGACATTTGCTTGAGTCGTGCGGTGTGCCTGCGCGTACCGCGCCGCAAAAGCCACGCGTGTGAAGTCCTCCAGGCGCGCGCTGACGTACACGGTCGGCAATAGCGTCACCGGCAACGCCTCGGTGGCGGCGATGCGCATCGCGACGATTCCATCCGGATCGGTTGCGTCGGCAAACACGCTGACGACCGGCAGCAAGGTCGCGTGCAGTGGCGCGCGTGCGTCGACCGACATCGAGACTGCGGCGTTTGCCGGAATCACCGTCGCGGTCTGGGTGAACGTGAACGCGGCGCCGACGAGTGTGGCGGCGAGGGCGGCGCGGATCAGGGGTGTACGGGTGTTCATGACATTCTCCTGCGAGCGTTGTTGCATGCTTCGTTGAGCAAGCGTCGTGCCAGCGTCGAAGCGTGTGTCGTCTGCAGGATTTGGGATGCGCAATCAATGCATTAGGTTGCTAGTCCGAAAGTCATGGGCGGCATTTCGGACACCCCTGCGGACGTTCGCAGGTGTCCGCGTACGCGCATTGCGCGCGCGGTGAACGGCACGAAAATCAGACGCCGCGCCGTGCGCGGTCGATGCGGTCGATCAGCTCCTCGCCGATCGGATTTGGCGCGAACGGATTGAAGCGCAGCAGTCGCCCCGACGGCGGACTGAACACGATCTTGCGACCGAAGCGGCACGGCGTACGCAAGGTCAGGGTGATTCGCGGCGGGTTCGTGAACGTCGCGCAGTCCACGTTGATGATGTCGGCGAGCGCGATGCGCGCCTCGTTGCCCGATTGGCGGATCACCAGCGCGTTGCCCGCGTCGACCACCTCGTCCGCGAGGTCGAAGATGAATGCACGCATGATCAGGTAACCGACGCCCGTCATCACGACCGGCCCGAGCAGGATCAGCGGATCGAAATGCGCGCGGTCGAGCGACAGCGCGAAGAGTGCGGAAAATGCGAGAAAGCCGAACCAGATCAGTGGAAAGATCCGTTTGTAGAAAAATGTCCAGCGCGATGACAGCAAACGCATGGTTTCATGATCTCCGGCGCAGGGTTGAAAGATGTGGGTTCACCATGCCACCGTCGCGCCGAGGTGATCGAGAAAGCGGCCATTGTCGGCGGGCGTCAATCCGTCGATCACGCGCAGCATGCCGGCGACCGAATCCGCAGGCATCAGCGTTGCGTCCGTGCCGCCCATGTCGGTGCGCACCCAGCCGGGGCTGATCGCAATCACGATCACGCCATGTTCGGCCAACGCGATCGACAGAAGTTTGTTCACCATGTTGAGTGCGGCCTTGCTGATCGCGTAGCTCGGCGTGCGCAAGGTGTCGGTGCCGGCGATCGAGCCGAGCCGGCTCGACAGGTTGGCGACTCTGGCGCCGTCCGCGAAGCTCGGCGCCAGCGCCTGGGTCAGCAGCAACGGTCCGGCCGCGTTGGCGAAAAATGCGCTGCGCAGGCTATCGAGTTCGAGCGCGCCGAAACGCTCGCCGGAATGCAGCAGGCCCGCGTTGTTGATCAGCAAATCGATGCGCAGGTCGAGCGCTTCGACTTCGCGCGCAAGATCCGCGATCGAACGCGGCTCGGGCAGCGTCAGCGGCAGTACGGTCAGATGTCCCGGATGAACGCCCGCGAGCCGGGTCAGCTCGAGCGCGCGGCCCGGCTGGCGGCAGGTCGCGACGACACGCTGGCCGCGGGCGAGCAGCTGGCGCACGAATTCGAGGCCGAGGCCGCGATTCGCGCCGGTGACGAGGGCATGGGGCATGGCAGTCTCCGCAACGAAACTTTACGGCATCCCGGCGAGTCTACCGCCGGCCCGTGACGAACGTCCGTTGCGGCGCAATGCAGCGGCGGCTAGCCTGCCGGTCTGTCTCCTCATCACGCGCCGCAAGGACAATCATGCGCAAGCCCTTCATCGCCGGCCTCGCCGGCGCTTTCCTGGCCTTCGGTCTCGCCCAGGGCGCGTTCGCCGCCGCGACGGACAGCATCGATATCCCGTTCACGCGATTCACGCTGCCGAACGGTCTCACCGTCGTGGTCAGCGAGGACCACAAGGCGCCGGTGGTTGCGGTCAGTGTCTGGTACCACATCGGTTCGGCCGACGAGCCGGCGGGCAAGACCGGGTTCGCGCATTTGTTCGAACACCTGATGTTCCAGGGCTCGGAACATCACAAGGATGAGTATTTCCGTCCGTTCGAACTGGCCGGCGCGACCGACCAGAACGGCACGACCTGGTTCGATCGCACCAACTATTTCGAGACCGTTCCGACCACCGCGCTCGAGATGGCGCTGTGGATGGAATCCGATCGCATGGGCCATCTGCTCGGCGCGATCGGCCAGCACGAACTCGACGAACAACGCGGCGTCGTGCAGAACGAGAAACGCCAGGGCGAGAACCAGCCGTACGGACGCGTGGACGAACGCCTGATGGCCAATGCATTTCCGGCCAATCATCCGTACCACCACGACACCATAGGCTCGATGAAGGACCTCGATGCGGCGTCGCTGGCGGACGTGAAGCAGTGGTTCTCGGCGAGCTACGGCACGGCGAACGTGACGGTCACGCTGGTTGGCGACATCACGCCCGAGATTGCAAAAGCGAAAATGCTCGAGTACTTCGGCGACATTCCGGCAGGCCCGCCGGTTCCGCGCCAGCAACCATGGACCGCACCGCGGACCACGTCGACGCGCGACACCATGCAGGACCACGTCGCGCAGACGCGTATCGTGCGCGAGTGGAATGTTCCGCGCGACGGCGATGCCGACGAAATCCAGCTCGAACTCGCCGCGGCGGTGCTCGGCGGTGGCAAGACCTCGCGCCTTTACGAGCGTCTTGTCTACAAGGACAAGCTCGCCGATTCGGTTTCGGTCAGCGTGCAATCGTTCGCGCTCGCCTCGATGTTCCAGCTCCAGGCCGACGTCAAGAAAGGCGTCGATCCGGCCAGGGTCGAGGCCGCGATTGCCGATGAGTGGCAGAAATTCCTGAAGGATGGCCCAAGCGCCGACGAACTCGCGCGGGTCAAGACCGATACGCGCGCGGGATTCATCCGCGGTCTCGAAAAGGTCAATGGCAAGGCGACCATCCTGGCCGAGGGTCAGGTCTATCGCGACGATCCAGGCGCATACAGGAAAGATCTCGCCCAGATCGACGCGGCAACCACGGCCAGCGTGTTGACCGCCGCAAATAAATGGATTGCCAGGGGTGATTACACACTGACGGTGACGCCCGCCGCGAAGGGTGCGGACACGTCGGCGAAGGACGAGATGGAAAAACCCGGACTCGCGGCGATCGCGGGGCGACCTGAAGCCGTGCTGCCAACAAAGCACGATTTCAAGGCTGTCGCGTCCACGATCGATCGCAGCAAAGGCGTGCCGACGGTGACGAGTTTCCCGGACCTGAGCTTTCCGAAACTCGAACACGCCAAGCTGAAAAATGGCATCAAGGTCGTCGTCGCCGAGCGTCACACGATTCCGGTGGTGCAGGTGCAGCTGCTGTTCGATGCCGGTTATGCGTCGGACCAGGGCCGCAAGCTCGGCACCTCGGCGTTCACGATGGGCATGCTTGACGAGGGCACCAAGGATCTCGACTCGCTCGAAATCGCGCGCCGCGCCGAGCGCCTCGGCGCCGAGATCGGCGCAGGGTCCGGGCTCGACAGTTCCTCGGTGCGCCTAAACGCGCTGAGTTCGCAGCTTGAGCCGTCTTTGCGGCTGTACGCAGATATCGTCCGCAACAGCGCGTTCCGCGAAGCCGACATCGCGCGCATTCGCGGCCAATGGCTGGCGCGGATCGCGCAGGAACAAACCCAACCGACCGGATTGGCGCTGCGCACCTTGCCGCCGCTGTTGTATGGGGCGGGTCACGCGTATGCGATTCCGTTCACCGGCTCCGGCACCGTGGCATCGATCAACTCGTTGGTCGCGGCCGACCTGCATGCATACGTCAAGGATTTCATCCGCCCGGACAACGCGACGATCCTGGTCGCCGGCGATACCTCGCTGGATGCGATCGTCGCCCAGCTCAATGCGGTGTTCGGCGACTGGAACGCGCCTGATTCCGCGCGTCCGAAGAAGAATATCGCGAGCGTCGCGTTGCAAGCCAAGCCGCGGGTGTTCCTGATCGACAAACCCGGCGCCCAGCAATCGCTGATCCTCGCCGGGGAAGTCGCGCCGTCGACCAAAGTGAAAAACAATCTGGAAATCCAGACCATGAATGGCGCCTTCGGCGGCAGCTTCACCTCGCGCCTCAACATGAACCTGCGCGAGGACAAGCATTGGGCCTACGGCGCCGGCAGCTTCCTGTCGAACGCGATCGGGCAGCGCCCGTTCATGCTGTATGCGCCGGTGCAGACCGACAAGACCGCGCCGTCGATCGCCGAGATCGTGCGCGAGGCGAACGAGGTGATCGGGGCGAAACCGCTGACGCGGGCGGAAATCGACAAGATCAAGGTCGGCGACGTGCGCAGCATGCCGGGTGAATACCAGACCACCGGCGCGGTGCTCGGCGCGATGACTTCGATCACGCTCTACGACCGTCCCGACGATTACGTGCAGACACTCAAGTCGCGCATCGAGGCGCAGACCGATGCGGGCGTGCAGGCGGCGACGCAGGAAGTCATCCATCCGGATGCGCTGACCTGGGTCGTGGTCGGCGATCTGAAAAAGATCGAGCAGCCGATTCGCGACCTGAAGATCGGTGTGGTCAAGGTCATCGACGCCGACGGCAAGGTCGTGCGCTGACGAGATTCGTGCAGTTCCCTGCTGTTCGCAGGAGCGCACCCTGTGCGCGAACCGTGTGGCAATAGCACCGGCACGCTCGCCCACAGGGTGGGCTCCTACAGTCGTCGATCATCCGTCGTCCGCCAAACGCGAAGCACGTTCAGTCACATCGCGTTAGCATTCGCACACCCTTCCGGAGACGACCATGAAAATCCTGCTGCCACTGCTGATCGCCGCCACCTTGCCGCTCGCCGCTTGCAGTTGGGGCATCAAGCTCGATGCCGGCGGCACCAAGGTGCGCACCGCGTGGAGCGGCGATGTCGGCAGCTGCAAGCAGATGGGCAAGATCACCGTGTCGGTACTCGATCACATCGGGCCGGTCGATCGTCGCGACCTTAAGGTGCGCGACGAGCTGGAAGTGATGGCGCGCAACGAAGCGGCCGACATGGGCGCCGATACGATCAAGCCGCTCGGCGATCCGCGCGATGGCGCGCAGGACTGGTCCGCCTACCATTGCGGCCCGCGCGGCAATGAAACCCGCGCGCCGATGCGCATCGAGCAGAAGAACAGCAACGGCGAAGTCGAGACTTATCCGGTCAAGGATCACTGATCGCACGTCGATTGCAGTCCGAATCGTAAAGACGTACCTGCAGTTTGCGGCAGAGATTGTTGGCAAGGGAGAGCGTCTTGCGCATATCAACTTCCACGCAACGACTGGTTGGTGGTGTAGCCGTTGCAGTTGCGTTGTTTTTTACGTCCCAGTGGATTTACAAGACATACTTTGCTGGCGCGAAAACTGTCGTGGGCGAGGCCAAAGGCTCGGCTCATCGAGCAGTTTCGCAGGAAGCGTCGGTTCTGAAGCCCACCGACGCAGAAACAGCGAGCACGAATGTGCAGCACCCGAAGCACAAGCGACCATTTCGCACTCCTCCTGCTTCGCCACTACCGGCATCCTCGATTCCACTGGGGGAGAGGTTGGTTGACCTTGAACAGCAAGCAAAGGCGGGTGATGCCGCCATATCCTACTCGTTGGGACTGGCGTTGAAAGCGTGCTTCGATTTGGATGCTCATTACGAGGACTTGCAGCGTGCTGTTGAGGAAAAGGAAGTGGGGGGAGACGCTGGTCTGGCCATGCTCAAAGCTTTGGACGCCAAGAGGGAGGCATGCAAGGGGCTCTCGTCTGACCAACTGCGTTCGTATGGCCAATGGATCGAGCTTGCTGCTCAGCAAGGAAATCTAAATGCGCAGCTGGCTTATCCGGCCATATTCGGTCAGCTTTTGAGCACCGAAGGCCATGCGCTGGATGTTGTATGGATCGAAAAGTACAACACCAACAGCATGAATTTTCTTCAGTCGGCTGCCGGCTCCGGGAGCATCGATGCACTTAGCCAGCTTGCCTTCGTGTATGACGACGGGCTTGGTGTTCCGCCCGACAAGGCACGAGCATATGCCTACGCATATGCAGTATCGCTCTCCGGACTGGTTCCTTCTGCGGACAAGCTCCTCGCGCTATGGGGGCAAGGGATGACGCCGCAGGAAATCCAACAAGCTCAAGTTATGGGTAATTCAATTTATCAGGGATGCTGTGAGTGAAATTCAGAAAGTGAGCGTCTGGTGGTGGTTGTCAGTAGTTCGTTCAGTAAGTTGCCAAGCCAACGCCCCGAGTGGCGGCGCGTTCCGGCAATTTCGGGACAATGCCCGGAATCGCGTGTTGCGAATGTCCACGCACGATCAGCGGCGCGGCCGGGCGCGGTCGCACGAGGCTGTCGAACGGCGCGATCTGCGCAGCCGGATCGAATCGGCACGGACCAGTCGCGGCTCCGCTCGCGGCGATCGTCGAGCACGCCTGCTGCAACGCGGCCACGTCCGGTTGCGGCGCGCCATCCTTCCACGCGCGCAGCGCTTCCCAGCCGGCGAGACCTTCGGCGTTGGTAAACCCGCAATGCGTCGGCGTGTCCTCGTCGACGATCGCACTCGTCAACTGATTGGCGGGCACGGTCGTGCGGATGAATTGCTCGTTGGACGGAATCACCAGCTGGTCGCGGCTGGTGTGCATCGAGAGGATTTTCGCAGTGCCAACATCCCCGCGAAAATCGGAGACGTCGCGAAACGCCGCCGCCGCCGCGGGATCGGCGCTGATGCGCGCGATGCCCGAATCGATCGCCGGATCGCTGGAGTAGTCGACGCCGGCCGTGGTGAACGGATTGCGATTGGCGAGTTTGTCCGGCGCGCGTACCAAATCGCTCAGCACGAATACCGCGTAGGCGATGTTGGTCAGGAAGAACTGCTCGTCGGTGATGTGGCTGAACGTCATCAGTTCATTGAGCCGGCGCTGCATCGCGTCGTTGCGCAGCCAGGTCGGCAGATTGAGGCCGGTGCACTGGTTCAGCGGCAACAAGGCCTTGGCGACCTGGATCTGGTCGGACAGGTCGCTGAGGTTGTCCGGAATCTGGTTGAGATTGAGCGCCCACGGCAACGGCTGCGCGCCGGTCGGCAGGTCGCCCGCGTTCTTGCAGACCACGTCATAGGCCAGGCGCAGGTCGATCGCCGCGTCCCACGCGCGGCTGCCAGCGGCGACCGGACATAGCACAAACGCGCCGCGCACCGGCGGGAAATCGCGCGCCTCGGCCAGTTTCAGCGTGATCAGGCCGCCGAGCGAGCCGCCGAACGGGACGATTTCGCCGGGCGTGCCGGCGATGTTCTCGAACACCGCGAGCAACTCGCGGTTGTCGTCGATCGCGCTGAACAACGCCCAACCGCGCTGGCGATAGCTGCTGGCCGCGATCGCGTAACCCTCGCCGAGCATTACCGTACTCAACGGGCCGACTCCCGGCGGGCTGCTCGCGTTCTTGAAATCGAGGCCGTGCTGATACATGACCAGCGCGCCGCCGGCCTTCCAGCCGGGCGGCAACTGGATGTGATACCAGGCGCCCGACGGCGTGGTGCCGGTGAAGTCCTGGACGGGCGTCTGCGCCGCGGCGATCGAACAGGTGCCGCATACGATCATGGCCAGCAGCAGATATCGCAGCATCACACCCTCCACGAAGCCGGCACGGGCCGTTCGAATCCACATCGCGCCGTCATCCATCATTGAACCGGAGGGGGGACGCTAAGCCAGCCGGCCTGAGCGCCGCATAAAGAGCCGATACGCGCCGATGCGACATACGCAGGTAGAATCCGCGTCTATGCCAGAAACCCAGCCCAGCAGCGCCGCGCGCGCGCGCAACCCGTTGTTCAATACGCTCGGTCGCGGCCTCGAAGCCGCGTTGAATCGACTCGTCGACCTCGATCCGGATACCCGGGCGCGGCTCGGTGCGCTCGACGGGCGCGCGCTCAGCGTCGATTTCAAGAGCGCCGTACCGTCGCTGCGGATCGTCGTCGAAGGCGACCGGCTGCGCGTCGGACCCGCGTTCGACGGCGCCAGTGCATTGCGTGTCGCCGCGACACCGGGCAACTTGCTGGCGCTCGCGTTCGCGCGAGGCGGCGACGGGCTGGCGCCGGGCCGGATCGAGATCGCGGGCGATGCAGAACTCGCGCGACGCCTCGAACAGATCGCGACCCGTTTCGCGCCGGATTTCGACGAGGCGTTCACGCGCGTGTTCGGCGACGTGATCGGCATGAAGATCGCGCAAGGGCTGCGCCGCGGCCTCGCATGGGCGCGCACCTCCGCGCGCACGCTGGCCCAGGACACCGCCGAATTCCTCACCGAGGAAGGTCGTGATCTGGTCGCCAAGGCCGAGGCCGAAACATTCTTCGATGAGGTCGATGGCCTGCGCGAGCGCGTCGATCGACTCGACGCCCGCGTGCGCCGGGTCAGCGCAGCGCAGCGCGCATGACGACGCCGCGCCAACTCGCGCGCGTGCTGCGCATCGCACGCGTCCTGGTGCGCTACCGGATCGACGATCTCGTCGACCACACGCATCGTTCGCGCGCGCTCGCATTCGCACGCATGCTGATGCCGCGACCACGCGCCGACATCGCGGCATTGCCGCGCGGCGAACGGCTCGCGCTCGCGCTGACCGAACTCGGGCCGATCTTCGTCAAGTTCGGGCAGATCCTGTCGACGCGCCGCGACCTGATTCCGGCCGATGTCGCCGACGCGCTGGCGCAGTTGCAGGATCAGGTCGCGCCGTTTCCGGGCGAGATCGCGCGCGCCGCGGTCGAGGCCGCGCTCGGCGCACCGATCGCCGTGCGCTTTGCAGCATTCGACAACGCGCCGCTTGCATCGGCGTCGATCGCGCAGGTGCACGCGGCCAGCTTGCATGATGGCCGCGAGGTCGTGGTCAAGATCCTGCGTCCCGATATCGGCGCACGCATCAACGAGGACATTGCGCTGCTGCGCACGCTGGCCGATTCGGTGCAGCGCTTTCATCCGAATGCGGACAAGATCCGGCCGCATGACGTGGTCAGCGAGATCGCGTCGACGCTGACCAATGAACTCGACATGCAGCGCGAAGGCGCGAACGCGTCGCTGCTGCGGCGCAATTTTGCCGGCTCCGACGATCTGTACGTGCCCGAGGTGATCTGGTCGCACACGACCGATGGCGTGCTGACCCTGGAGCGTGTGCGCGGCATTCCGGTGGATGATCTCGCCGCACTCGATGCGGCCGGCATCGATCGCGTAGCGTTGGCGGAAAAAGGCGTGCGCCTGTTTTACACCCAGGTGTTCCGCGACAATTTTTTCCACGCCGATGCGCACGCGGGCAACGTCTGGGTCGACGCGTCGCGCCCGCACGATCCGCGTTTCATCGCGCTCGATTTCGGCATCATGGGTTCGTTGCCGGAACGCGACCAGTATTGGCTGGCGGAGAACTTCCTCGCCCTGTTCAACCAGGACTACGCGCGCATCGCCGAACTCCACGTGCGTGCCGGCTGGATGCCGCCGGACGCGCGCCTCGATGAACTCGAAGCGGCGGTGCGCACGGTGTGCGAGCCATATTTCACGCGGCCGTTGGCCGAGATCTCGCTGGCCGAGGTCGTGGTCAAGCTGTTCCAGATGGCACGCCGGCATGAACTGACCGTGCAGCCGCAACTTATCCTGCTGCAGAAGACCCTGCTCAATATCGAAGGCGTCGGGCGCCTGCTGCATCCGCAGATCGACATCTGGGCGACCGCAAAACCCGTACTCGAACGCATCTGGCGCCAACGTCGCGGACCGCGCGCAGCGCTGAAGGCGCTCCGGCGCCGCCTGCCCGAATGGATCGCCGCGGCGCCGGACATGCCGCAGCTCGTGCACAGCTACCTGACCCAGGCGACCAGCGGCGGCATGGAACTTCGTATCGCCTCGGATGATCTGAAACGGATGGAGTTGCGTGCGGCGCGCGGTCAGCGTGTCGCAGTCTGGCTCGCGTTGGCGGTTTCGCTGGTGGTTGCGACGGTGTCGATGGCGACGCTGGCTGCGGCCAGTCCGCGTTGGTTGGGCGTGCCCGTCGTGGCATGGTTCACCGGCCTCGCTGCACTCATCGCGTTCGCCGCTGCTGCGTGGCGGCGCTGAATTTCTATTTGGTTTTCTGGAGAATCCGATGATGAACAAACTCGCTCTGGTGACGATTGCGTGCGCGTTCGGCGTGACCGCATGCAGCCAGTTGCGCGAACCCACCGATGCGCAGCTGGCCACCTTGTTGCGCAGCGAGACTGCCAGTGCGGCGGATGCGAATGCATTGCTCGACAGCAAGGCAATCGATTGCATGCGCGCGTGGTCGGGCAATGAAAAGCTGCTGCAGAACCTGCCCGCGGGCGCGGTCAGCGTGGAAGGCAAGAAGGACTGCCAGGGCAAACTCGATGGCTTGCTCGCCGAAGGCTCGCGCAATCCGGAAAAATTCAAGTTCGCCGAATTGACTGCGCCCAAGGTCGTGACCCGCGCGATCGATCTGCAGGAAGCGCGCCGAATGGCGACGCTGGCCAATCCGGCCACGCACGTGCCTCCGGCGGCGCTGACCAATCCGCCGCCGCAGACCGCGTTTGCGCCATCCGATCCGAGCGTCGACCTCGGTGTTGCCGGTGCCAAGTTGTCCGAAGCCGAAACGCTATGCGCGCAGACCCAGAAGGCTGCGGCGGATCCGAAGGCCAATCCGCGCCTGAAGCAATTTGCCGGATTCTGCGTGGGCAATCTGCGCCAACTGCGTATGACCATGCAACAGTCGGCCCGCAATGGGCACAATGCCGGCTCGCTCGATTCGATGGCGACCAGTGCAACCAATCTTGCCAATATCGCGCGGGACTTGCTCGCCACGGGTAGCGAGTAACGCCAAGAGTTGCCGGGTGGTTCGGTTGACGCGCCACTGCGTCGGAGTGGGCGCGCGCGCTTGCTAGAATGCCCGCATGCTCGCCATCACCGATGATCTGCAGATTCCCGACGACGAGCTCGTCGAACGCTTCGTGCGTTCGGCGGGTCCCGGTGGCCAGAACGTCAACAAGGTCGCGAGTGCGGTCGAACTGCGGTTCGACGTAGCCGCCTCGCGCGTGCTGCCGGATGCGGTGCGCGCGCGCATGCTGCTGCGCCGTGATCGGCGTCTGACCGATGCCGGCGTGCTGGTCATCCAGGCCAACCGCTTCCGTGATCAGGGCAAGAATCGCGAGGATGCGCGTGAGCGCCTCGCCGCGCTGGTACGCGCGGCGCTGGTCGTGCCCAAGCGGCGCATCGCGACGCGGCCGACGCGGGCGTCGAAAGAGCGGCGCATCGACGCGAAGAAGACGCGTTCGGCGATCAAGCGCACGCGTGGCGGCGGTTGGAGCGCTGAATGAGCGGGCGGTTTGCCGGTCCATCGTTGCCGCCGGCGATGCCGCAGTTTCCGCCGAATCCGTTTCGGTCGTGGTGTGCGTGGTGGTTGCATCTGTGCGGCTGGCGCCTGGCCGGCGAGTTCCCGGATGAGGCCAGGCTGGTCCTGATCGCCGCGCCGCACAGTTCGTGGTGGGACGGTTACTGGGGCCTGTTGTTCAAGGTCGCGACCGGTGCCGATATCGCATTCATGGGCAAGCGCGAACTGTTCCGCGGTCCGCTCGGCTGGGCGCTGCGCAAGTTGGGCGGAATGCCGGTCGAACGCAGCTCGACGCACGGCGTCGTCGAGCAGATGGTCGAGCGCCTTGTCGCCAGTCAGCGGTTGTGGATCGGCATCGCGCCGGAAGGCACGCGCAAGCAGGTACGCGCGTGGCGAACCGGTTTCTGGCACATCGCGCGCGATGCCGGCGTGCCGATCCTGCCGGCTTCGTTCGACTATCCGTCGAAGACGATCACGCTCGGGCCGTTGTTCCACGTGGGCGCGGATATGCACGCTGATCTCGCCGCGCTGCGCGCGTACTACGCGCCGTTTCGCGGCAAGCGGCGCGCAGTGAGTGGATGAGCGGTGAGCCAAGGAAGCATGAAAACCGGGATTCCGGTCTCGACATTCATGCACGTCACAGGCTCTTTCCGCTCATCACCCACCGCTTGACCGCTCACGCCTTGAAGCCGCCGCCCCCGCGACAACCAGCCAGGCCAACGCAACATTGACGATCAGGTGTCCCTGCTTGGCGGTGTCGGCCAGGCCGTCGCCGAGAACCGTGATCGCGAACGTGCCGAGCATGACCATCACGGTCATCGCGGTGTAGTCGAGCGCACGACTTCCCTTGCGCATACCCGGCCTTGCGAGCAGTGCGAACAGCGCGAGGAAGGGCAGCGCGAGGATCGTCCACTGCAGCCACGGATGCGCGTGCAGCATGCGGCCGAACGTGGGTTGCGACGGCGGCATCGGCGCAAAATCGCCACCTTCGACTTCGCCGAGGTTCTTCGCGATCCATGGATCCAGCGCGAGGATGCCGTGTCCGGCGAGGCGCCATGCGATGCGCGGGTGCAGCAGCAGCGTGCGCAGTTCCGCGCCGCGGTTGAAATGCTCCAGACCGCTGCACACATGCTCGGGCAAATCCGGGAATTCCCACGCGTGATGATCGCTGTAGATCGCGCATGCGGGATCGATTCCAAGTTCCTGCAGCAGCGCGCCGCGGTCGTCCGCGAACGGTACCAGCGCGGTGAACACGACATCCGCGCGGTTGTATTGATCGATCGCATCCATCATCGCGCCGGTACGGTGCAGCTGCACGAACTGCAGGCTGAAACCGGCTAGTGCGCCGAACCCGATCGCGAGCGCGCGCCAACCGAGGTGGCCGGTGCGCACCCGATCGAGCACGATCACCACGGCGGCGAGTCCGAGCGGCAGCAGCAGGTGCTGGATCTTCGCCGTGGCGAGTGCGAATGCCGCCAATGCGAGGAGTGCGCAGCGGCGTCGGCTGCAGGGCTGGTCGCGCCAGAGCAGGGCCGACGCGATCAGCGCATAGGCGGCGATCAACCCGGTCCATTCCGCGTAGAAGGTGTTGAGGTACAGCGTATTGCCGGGGTCGGCGAACAATAGCGGCAGCAGCACCGCGTTCGCGATCGCGGTGCGCACATCGCCGCGGCGCAGCCACGCCAGCGAGAGCGCGATCGACAGCGCCAGCAGCGCGAGCCAGCGCAATGCACCGACCCAGCGCACGTCGTGCACGGCGCCGCCGCCGACCGCTTCGCCAAGTTTCCAGGCCAGCGCGGTTGCGCCGGTGAACGCCAGCTCGCTCGACCAGTAGCACATCGGATCGTCGGCCGCGATGAATCGGTAGCCCGCGAATGGTGCTTGCGGGCTGTTGCGCTGTGGCGGGACGTCGGCCGCGCGATCCGGGTAGAAATGGAAGCAGTTCGTGTAGCGCGTCTGGTCGTAGCTGTTCGCATACGCGTAGAGCGGATCGTGCGACCACAACGCGAATGCGCGCAGGGAACCGAGCAGCCACAGGGTGGCGAGCACGACCAGCACCACGCGCGAGAGGGGATGGCTTGTCGGATTCATGGCCGCACTCCGCTCGGCAGGATGCGGCGTGCGGTGGAGAACAGTGGATTGGCTGGGTCCACTCTGAACAGCGCGAGCGCGGTAGATCGGATCTTGTCGTAGTTGTTCGCGAGCGCGAGCAGCAGGTTGTGTTCGATCGGCGCAAGACCGCGTGCGCCGGCCAACAGGGCCCGCGCGGCGATCAGGATCTTGGACCAGGTCGGCAGGCGGGCGGGGCGGCTGGACATTCCGATGTCGCGAGGTTTGGTGAGCGGCGCAGTGTAGGGTGATCGCGGGGGCGCCTCAATCACGCGCATGTGCCGATTGGGTCACGGTTCGGGTGTGATCGCGGCACACTGTGGGGCGCCAAGGCGTTCCGCGCGCGGCGCCGGGACGCGGTGTACGATTTGCCTCAATCCGGGCATCCGCCCGCGCGGGGAAAGGTCATGAGAACGCGTCTGGGCCATTACGACATCGTCGCCGAACTCGGTCGCGGCGGCATGGGCGTCGTCTACAAAGGCTACGAATCGGCGTTGAACCGCTACGTCGCGATCAAGGTGCTGGCGGACTCGCTCGCGCATGACGAGGGCGTCAAGGAACGCTTCCTGCGCGAGGCGCGCAGCATGGCCTCCCTCAACGATCCGCACATCATCCAGATCTACTTCATCGGCGAGGACGAAGGGCAGACGTTCTTCGTCATGGAATTCGTCGAGGGCGAATCGCTCGGCTCGATGCTCAAGCGCGAAGGCAAGCTGAGCGTCGAAGCCTCGGCGAAAGTGATCCAGCAGACCGCGCTCGGTCTCGCCACCGCGCACGACCGCGGCGTCGTGCATCGCGACATCAAGCCCGGCAACCTGATGATCACCAGTCGCGGCTCGGTCAAGATCGCCGACTTCGGCATCGCGTTGTCGAACGAGGACTTCTCGAAGAAGCTGACCTCGACCGGCGAATTCGTCGGCACGCCCGGCTATCTGTCGCCCGAGGTTTGCCTCGGCAAGCCGGTCGATCAGCGTTCCGATATTTTCTCGCTCGGCATCGTGCTGTTCGAGATGCTCACCGGCAAGGTCCCGTTCACCGATGAATCGCCGCTCGGCCTGATGCTCGAAGTCGTGCAGGCGAAGATCCCGGACGTGCGCCAGTTGAACACCGACGTCGACGCCGAGATCGCGCAGATCCTCGCGACGATGATCGCGAAGGATCCAGCCGAGCGCTACCAGAACTGCCACGACCTCGCGGCCGCGCTGAGCACGTACCCGCCGGTCGCCAAGGGCGGCCCGATCACGGCGCAGGCGAAGCTGTCGCCCGCGGCGGCGACGATGATTGGTGCCAGGACGCCGCTGCCCGCGCAGCTATCGCTGCCGGTCACCCCTATGACGCCGCTGCGCAACGTGGGTGCGGGCGCGAACACGAGGATCACGCCGGGCAGCCAGCCATTGCCGCCGCCGTTTGCAACCTCGCCATCGTCGGCGTCGCCCCATCAATCCGTGCTCGATCGCACGAACACGGCGTCGGCGAAATCGGGGGCTGCACTGCCGTGGGCGATTGCGGCGATCGTGCTGCTCGGGATTGGCGGCAGCGCCTACGCATTTCGCGATCGCATTCCGGCGTTGAACGGGTTGTTCGGCGCGCCCGCGCTGGTCGCCCACAATGACGCGAATACCACGCCGGCCGCGGCGCCTGCGCCTGGCGTCGATCATGTCGCCACAAGCAACCCGCCGACCGCTGCCGGAACCGTGCCGAGTGCATCGGCATCGATCGCGGCATCGATGGCGCAGCCGCCTGCAGTGGCAAAGCCGGATACCGCCGGTGGAGCGGCCACCCCCGAGTCGAACACGCCTGCGCCCGCTGCGGCCGCAGCCAATGAAATCGTCGCTGCTCCGAACGGCGCGACCGACCCGTCTGGTGCACCCGCACCGCGCGCGTCGCAAGCCGGCATGCAGGCATTGCATGACTTGCCTGCGGCGCAGGCGGCGGCTGCGGTCGAGACCGCGCCCGCACCGCGCGTCGCCAAGGCGACGCCGGTGGAGAAGCCGGCCGCATTGGCAAAACCGCACGTGCCGACCATCGTGGTAGTCGCGGCGGGCGACGACGTGATTTCTTCGCCGGCCGAAGACGCGCTGGTCTCCCAGTTGCAGAGCCGTGGTTTCCGCGTCATCGAAGGCAGCCGCGTGCACGGCGAGCGCCCGAACCTCGGCGCCTACGCGGGCAAGGCCGATGCGGTCGTGTTCGTGCATGCGCGCCCGGTCGGTTCGCAGGAAATGCAGTACTACGGCCAGAGTTCGACGCTGTACACCGTGCAACTCGGAATCAAGGCGTACCGCGTTTCCGACGGCAGCGTGCTCTGGACCGGTGCGGCGCAGCAGGTGAATTTCACCAGCCTCAATGCGGCCGAGAAGGCGCGCGAGGCGATCGAGCCGATGCTCGACAACGTCGACAGCCGGCTCGCCGAGTTCCGTGTGCGCGGCAAGCGTGGCTGAGCACAAACGCGGCGTGGCATGGCCGGACGGCCCGGTGCTGCGTCCGCGCCCGCGCATCGGGGCGCTCGCAAGCCCTTGAAGCCGGCATTGGCGCTGGCGCGGCGCCCGTTCTATTCTCCCCTCAGCCGGACGCTGCGCACGCATCGTCTGCAGCCGGAGGATTCGCAATGGGATTGATTGCTGGATGGGTCGTCGCGATTCTCGCGGCGGGTGTCGCGGTCTGGCTGTGGCGCCAGCTTGTGCATGAGCGTGCCCATGCGGGCGAGTTGCTGTACGCCAAGCTCGATCTCGAAAATGAGATGGATGTGTTGCGCGCGGATTCGTCGCAGGGGGTCGCCGCCGCGACGGCCGCGGCCGGCGAGAGCGTCGGCGAAATCGCGCGGCATCTGCGCGATCCGCTGGAGTCGATACGCGAAAACGTCGAGAGCACGCAGGCCGATCTGGCCGATTATCGCGAGCGGGTCAGGCAATTCGATGCGGCCGTGCAGTATTGCCTGCAGCCAGTGGAACTGATCCTCGGCGCCGACAAGGCGAGCCTGGCCCAGCTCGTGAGCCACGTCGAAGGCGCGCGCCGCAAGCTGTTCGAGACCCGCAGCGCGGTGGAGAAGAACCCGCTGCACAAGCAGGCCGCCGCGTTGGCCGCCGGTCTTGATGAGTTGCAGACATTGTCCGCCTACGCGAGCGCGCTACTCGCGGCACCGGCGCACGATGGTACGGTCGTCGCGCGTGCAGGTGACCTTGTCGATGCGAACGTGCCGGTCGAGACGCACTGATCGAATCGGTTTTCGCGCGTACGCCGACGGGTTCAGCGCGGATTGGTGCGCGAGCAGTCATCGTTGTGCGTCCACGCCGTCCCAAGGAAAACCGTCGATGCGCTCGAACGCCATTGTTTTCGTCGCGCTGGCGTTCGCCGCCGCAGGCTGCGCGCACGCGCAGGATCTCGCCAACACCTGCCACGCGAGCAGCAGCTACGACCTCACGCTCGCGCCCGATTCGCTGTTGTTCGACCGCGCCGGACCCGCGCCGCGCCGCGTCCGGCTGCATGCCGGCCAGCTGGATGTCGACGGTGCGGTCGTGCGTTTGAACGCCGAGAACCACGATCGCCTCGCACTGTTCGAGGAACAGGTGCGCGCGCTGGTTCCGAAGGCGCGCGGCGTCGCCGACAATGGCGTCGACCTCGCGGTCAAGGCGGTGCGCGCGGAAACCGCGAGCCTGGGCGTGAGTGCGGACACGCAGGCGCAACTCGACAGCAAGCTCGCCGCGCGTGCCGCCGAACTCAAGCGCCGGATCGCCGCGAGCACCAGCACGCACGACTGGCAGGGCGACGCGTTCGATCGCTATGCCGACGACATCGCGGCCGACATCGCGCCGCTGCTCGCCGCTGACCTGGCCCAGCAGGCGGTCGCCGCCGCGGTCAATGGCGATCTCGATGCGGCCGCCTCGCTGCAAAGCCGCGCCGCGGATTTGACCGGCGATCTGCAGCCGCGTCTGGAACGGCGCATGCAGGCATTGCGCCCGCAGATCCAGGCCCTGTGTCCGGCGATCAAGCGCCTGCACGAACTGCAACGCGATGTTCGTGGCGGGAATGGCCAACCGCTCGAGCTGTTCGATATCGACAGGCGCTGAACGGGCGGCGCCCGATTCGCTGCGTCGCCGGTGCTGCGTCGCAATAGATCGCGCACCGGACATTTTCGCCGCACTGCAGCGTTGCCAACGATCGTTTGAACACCCTAAGATGCGGCGACTTCATCCGTCGTATAACCCGGTCGTTGCCGCCATCCAGAGGGATATGCCATGCAGGTTCGATTGATCACGACCGCGGCCGTTGTCGCGTCCTTGGTTGCCACGTTCGCGCTGCGCGACGCGCAGGCCTATGACTACACCGCGCCGGTAGTGTTCCATACCGTCGCGAATTTCGATCCGGCCAACGGCGTCGTGCCGTTCCCGAACAACCTGCTGTTCAATGGCACGACCGATCTGACCTTGAACATTCCGGTCGATCCGACCGCGGCGGATGCCGGTCCGAAGCTCGCGATGAATGCGCTCGACGGCTTCAGCACCAGCGCGCCGTGGTCGATGACGTTCTCGCAGCCGATCACGCCGAGCACGCTGGTCGGCGGCCAGACCGTGCGCATGTTCGAAGTCACCTTGAGCGGACCGGCGGCGGTGTCACCGGCAGTCAAGCGCGAACTCGCCTCGCCGCAGGAATTCGTCGTCGCCAGCGCGCCGTCGGACACGACCGGCCGCACCCTCGCGATCGTGCCGACCAAACCGCTCAAGCAGATGACCTCGTACATGGCGGTGGTCACCAACGGCGTCAGCACGGCCAGCGGCCCGGTGCGTGGATCGTTCACCTATCAGCTCGGCGAGCGCACCAGCCCGCTGTGCACCGGCGGCCAGTCGACGCTTCCGGCGTTGTCGGCGGCGCAAGCCTGCGCGCTCGAACCGCTGCGCCAGCTGATCAATTCGCAGGAAGCCGCCGCAGCGTCGGCCGGCGTCGCACCGCGGTTCGATCGCGATGTCGTGGGTCGCGACGACGCAGAGCATCACTCCGAGCCTGCAGGCGATCGAAAGCGTGATCGCGGCAGTCGCCGGCGCCGACCACGCATGTCGCGCCGACCGGCAAGACGCTTGCGGATCTCGGTGTCGGCCTGCCGCCGATCGCCGACATCTACATCGGCACGATCGACCTGCCGTACTACCTGACCGCGCCGAAAGCCGCGACGGATACCGCGCCGGCACAGTGCGGTGTGACCCAGACCGGCGCGACGCCATGCCCGGCGTTGACCGCGAACTGGCTCGCCGCACCGCTCAAGGTGCCGGGCCTCGATCCGACCTCGACCAACGTGACCTATCTCAATCCGCTGCCGGTCGCGACCTCGACGCGAGACCGTGCCGCTGCTGATGACGGTGCCGAATGCGAAGTCCGGCAAGACCCGCCCGGCGACCGGCTGGCCGGTCGTGATCTTCCAGCACGGCATCACGCGCAACCGCACCGACATGTTCGCGATTGCCGGCACGCTGGCCGCGCAGGGGTTCGCGGTCGTCGCGATCGACCTGCCGCTGCACGGCCTGACCGACAAGACCAACCCGTTCTACGCCGGCAATACGCCGTTCGCGGCGATCGGCGCGCATGAGCGCACGTTCGATATCGATCTGCAGAACAACACGACCGGTGCGCCCGGTCCGGATGGCGTGATCGATCCGTCGGGCAGCTATTTCATCAACCTGACCAGCCTGCTGACCTCGCGCGACAACCTGCGCCAGGGCGTGGCGGACCTGCTCGAACTCTCGCGCGCGACTCCGACCCTGCTCGGCGCGGGCGGCGTCGACGCGAACCGGATCAGCTTCGTCGGCCAGTCGCTCGGCAGCATCGTCGGCACCGTGTTCCTCGCGGTCGATCCGAACGTGAAGGTCGGCGTGCTCAACGTCCCGGGCGGCGGCATCGCGCGCCTGCTCGACGCCTCGCCGACATTCGGTCCGCGCATCCACGCCGGCCTCGCGGCAGCGGGGCTGACCCCGGGCACCCCGAACTACGACGCGTATTTCGTCGGCGACGCAGACCGTGATCGATTCCGGCGATCCGATCAACTATCCGGTCAACAGCGCATTGCTCGGCACCAAGAGCCTGCTGCTGCAGGAAGTCATCGGCGGTGGCACGGTGCTGCCGGATCAGGTGATTCCGAACCGTGTCGCCGGTGCGCCGCTGTCCGGCACCGAACCGCTGATCGCGGCGCTCGGCCTCAACGCGATCACCGGCACGACGCAATCGGCGACCGGCATTCGCGGCGCCGTGCGCTTCCTGCAGGGCGAACACGGCTCGATCCTCGATCCGACCGACTTCCCGGCCGCGACGATGGAAATGCAGGGCGAAATGGCGAGCATGCTGGTGACCGGCGGTGCCGCCGTGCAGGTCGGCAACCCGACCATCATCCAGGGCTCAACACCGTAACCGGTCGCGCGCGGCGCACTGTCTTCAGCGACAGTGCGCCGCGTGGCTTTGCAAGAGCGCCGCGGCGCGTCCAATCTTTGGTTCTGGCACCGGCTGATGCGGGCCCTGTCATGAAAATCCGCTGGATCCTGCTGCTCGGCCTGCTGTTTTCAACGCTGGCGTTCGCGTTCGACACGTATCGGGTCGGTTCGCGCGTGATACGCGTCGGCGACACGGTCAGTGCGTTGGTCGAACTGATCGGCCCGCCGCCTACAAGGAACCGATCGAGACGTCGAGGGGCGGTTTCGTCGGCGAGCGCTGGCAGTACCGACGCTACGGCAAGTCGGTCACGTTCACGATCAAGGATGGCAAGATCGCGGCCATCGAAGAAGTGCGCGACTGAGCGACGCGCCTCGAACGCGCCATTGGGTCAATACGCGATACCGAACCGGCGCATGATCTTCCCGGTCAACCAGGCCGGGCCGATCAGCAGATACGACAGATCGGTCAGAAACGACGGGCGCCGGCCTTCGATCAGATGGCCGACGAACTGGCCGATCCATGCGACCACGAACACGCCGATCGCGAGCCAGAGCAGACTGGCTCGGCCCGAGCAGGCGATACAGCCATTCGGTGAGCGCCCCGAACGCGACGAAGATGATCAACATCGCGACGCCGAGCGCATGCGACAGCCGCCAATAGAACGCGATTGCGGCGACCATCACGAGGCCGCACCAGAAACCCGGCCGGCCGATCATCGCGGAGCACCGGAATCAGCCAGAGTCGCCGCGATCGCAGCCCACAGGATCGCCGGCACGCAGATCCAGTGAATCAGTCGATTGGTCGGGTTTTGGTGATCGGCGCTGTAGCCGCCGAACCAGTCGTTGACGCTGCGCATCGGAAATCCTCCTTCGATTGCCCAATCTACGGCGCGCCCGGCCGCAAGAAAAGACGCACCGCACTAGGAGCTTTGGTCGGCCCTGCAAATCCGTCCAAGCGGTCCCGGCTTTGATCGAATACGGATTGCGCCGGCTCTTGGCTCATGGAACCACTCCGGGTCGGCGAACCGTGGAGTCCGTTCCCGCACCTTTTCGCCCCAGGCGTGGCCTCAGGCGATGACGATACCGGCAATCCGCTTCAGGGCTTCCGCGTATTTCGCCGCGGTGTCGTCGATCACGCTGCGCGGCAGCACCGGCGCTGGCGCCTGTTTGTTCCAGGACAGCGTTTCGAGATAGTCGCGCACGAACTGCTTGTCGTAACTGGGCGGGCTGATGCCGACGCGGTATTCGGTGGCCGGCCAGAACCGCGAGGAATCGGGGGTCAGCATTTCGTCCATCACGTACAGCTTGCCATTGGCATCGGTGCCGAACTCGAATTTCGTGTCGGCGATGATGAGGCCGCGCTCGGCGGCGTAATCGGCGGCGAACGCATAGATCGCCAGCGTCGCGGCGCGCACCTGTTCGGCGAGGTCGGCGCCGATCGTTGCGACCACCTGCCTGAAGCTGATGTTCTCGTCATGGCTGCCGGCCGCGGCCTTGGTCGACGGCGTGAAGATCGGCTCGGGCAGTTTCCCGGCCTGGCGCAGGTTCGCCGGCAACGCGATGCCGCACAGCGAACCGGTCTTCTGGTAATCCTTCCAGCCCGAACCGATCAGATAACCGCGCGCGATCGCCTCGACCGGTACGGGCTGTCAGGCGTCTTGGCGATCACGCTGCGCTTTGCGTACAGCGCGGCATCGGTGCCCGCCGGCAGCACGTCGGCGACGCGCTTGCCGGTCAGGTGGTTGGGCATGATGTGTGCGGTCTTGCCGAACCAGAAGTTCGATATCTCGGTGAGCATCTCGCCCTTGCCCGGAATCGGATCGGGCAGGACCACGTCGAACGCGGACAGCCGGTCGCTGGCGACGATCAGCAGCTCGTCGGCATTGAGCGCGTATACATCGCGTACCTTGCCGCGATGGATCAGGTCGAGTCCGGGAAGATTGGATTGCGAGAGAACGGTCGGCACGGCGGGTTTCCGAAAACGCAAGGGACGCTGATTGTAGCCGGCGATTCGTGAAGCGGTTGCGAAGAACACGTGACGACGTGGCAGGCCGGCAACCGGCGATGCTGAAGCACGCTTCAGACGGCGCTTGCTAGAATCCGCGCCCCACTCCTTGCGATGCCGCCATGTCCGCCACGCCGACAGCGCCCACCGTTGTGCCGCCAGCCGCCACGTTGCGCGGGCGAAAGGCGGGTCCGCGCGCGCGCTTCGCCCCGGCGGAGATGGCGCGGTGAGCATGGTCGGGAAAATCGTCGGTGCGATCCTCGGCCTGATCCTGTTCCACAACCCGGTCGGCATCCTGATCGGCGCGATGCTCGGGCATTTCTACGACAGCGCGGCGAGCCGGCTGAAGCCGCCGTCGATGGGGCAAGGTTTCATCGAGCCGCTGTTCGCGTTTGCTGGCGCCTTGTCGAAATCCGATGGCCGCGTGTCCGAACCGGAGATCGCCGCAGCCGAAGCGCTGATGGCGCGCTTGCGCCTGGACGGCGTGCAACGGCGCACCGCGATCGAGCGCTTCAGTCTCGGCAAGCAGGACGGGTTCGACGCCACGGGTGCGATTGCCGATCTCAAGGCCTGGTGCGGCGGCCGGCGCGACTTCGCATTCATCGTGCTCGACCTGCTGCTCGATCTTGTCTACGCCGAAGGCGTGCCCGCGCAGGCCAAACTCGCGCTGCTGCGCAAGCTGTGCTGGGCGCTCGGCGTCAGCGATCAGGAACTGGTCTGGCTGGCGACGATGAAGGGTTACGCTTCGGCGGCGCCTGGGCCGCGCGGGCCAGGCTATGGGCAGCGTCCGCCGCCTGCGTCGTCGCGACCCTCGGAGGTCGATCCATACGCGGTGCTCGGTATCGAGCGCGGCGCTGCCGAAGGCGACATCAAGCGTGCATACCGCAAGCAGATGAGCCAGCACCATCCCGACAAGCTCGGTGACGTGCCCGACGAACTGAAGCAGCCGCGCCGAGGAGCGCGCGCGCGAAATCAATGCGGCCAGTACGAGCGGGAGTAAGAATCCGCAGCGTGCAGCTTGAAACTGAGCCGTGATTTCGAAGCACGGCCGCTCTACAGGATGGAGAAACGAACATGGCAAGACTTTCCCCGATCATCGCGCCTTCGATCCTCTCCGCCGATTTCGCGCGCCTCGGTGCGGAAGTCGATGCGGTGCTCGAAGCCGGCGCCGAATGGATCCACTTCGACGTGATGGACAACCACTACGTGCCTAACCTCACCATCGGCCCGTCGATCTGCAAGGCGCTGCGCAATTACGGCGTCACCGCGCCGATCGACGTGCACCTGATGGTCGATCCGGTCGATCGCATCGTGCCGGATTTCGCCGCGGCCGGCGCGACCTCGATCAGCTTCCACCCCGAAGCGACCCTGCACGTCGACCGCACGCTCCAGTTGATCCGCGATTGCGGCTGCCAAGCCGGCCTCGTGTTCAATCCGGCGACCTCGCTCAGCTATCTCGACTACGTGCTCGACAAGCTCGACATCGTGCTGATCATGTCGGTCAACCCGGGGTTCGGCGGGCAGGGTTTCATCCCGACCGCGCTCGACAAGCTGCGCCTCGCGCGCGAACGCATCGACGCCAGTGGTCGCGCGATCCGCCTTGAGATCGATGGCGGCGTGAAGCCCGACAACATCGCCGAAATCGCGCGCGCCGGGGCGGACACGTTCGTCGCCGGCTCCGCGATTTTCGGCGAGAAGGACTACCGCGCGGTGATTGCGAAGATGCACGCGGCGATCGCTGGCGGTTAATGCCGACGCGGCGGGGCGGCGCGACCGCCACAGGGGTGAAAAAGCCGCGTCAGACCGATGAGAAGGGGGCAACGGCCCGACGCGGGTGCAGCAACAGGAATGTTGTCGCGCGTTGCGCTCAGATCACCAGCCACTGCGGATCGGCATGCTCGCGACCGCCATGCAGGTCGAAAAAGCAACCCGACGCGACCATCGCTTCGCCACCCCGCCAGATCAAATCGTCGACCGGCTCCGCCAGCGGCTCGACGCGGGCGTCCGTGCGCGCGAGCGGTGTGCGGGTTGTCTCGTCGTGACGATGGTTCATGGCGTTTCTCCGTTCAGCCATGCAGGCAGACAACAAAGCCGAGCACCAGCGCGGCCAGCGCGAACACGATACGCAGCGGTTCGCGCGAGTAGAGTTCTTCATTCGGATCGGGCCGGTCCGTTTTCATGGGTTCACCTCGCGACACAGGGGATCTCATTTCAACGCGCCGCAATGGCATTGCTGCGCGCGTTCGCTGGCGATGCGCTGATCGGTTGTGGCCGATTCATGGCACCGCCGTCGGCGACCGCACTGACCACGTAGCGCAGCGGGCCGCCCGGCACGATTGCGTCGAACGGGTAGCAGGTGACCAGCAGCAGGCCCTCTGCCGTGTTCGCGACGGGCGTGACGCCGTGACGGGAATCGATCACCTGTGTGCCGGTCACGTGATAGCGCGTGGTGCCGCGCGTGGTCTCGACCGCAAACTCGTCGCCGCGCACGACATTGCGTAAAAATGAAAAATGGGTGTCCCGGTGTGCGCTGATCACGACCAGGCCGGGAGCCCCGGGCTGCGCGCTCGATGGCGTCCAGCCTGGCCCGAATGCGAGCGTGCGGCCCGAATCGCCGCTGAGCACGATCTGGTCGATGCCGAGCCGCCTGACGCGCAGGCGCGCGACCGGCGTCGTATCCGCCCACGGCCACGGCTTCGGCGCGCCGCCATCGCTGCGCGCGTGTTGCCAGGCGCGCTCCAGTAACACCTGTGCGAGGTCGGCCTTCGCGGTCATGTAGCCGGCGTGGCCGAGTGGCAGCAGGCCGATAGCGGCGAGCACGAGCGCAATCCGTGCCGACAGCCGGCCTCTGGAGGTGCGCAGCGCGTCGCCGTCGTTGCGCGGCCGTGCGGCAGGCAACATGGTCACCGCTCGTCCGGCTCTCACGCGCGCACTCCACGGAAAACGCGCGGAGCGAATCCGGACGCCGCAGCCAACGCGAACAGCAGCAGGCCCAGCAATACCTCCAGCGTGGCCGGCGTCGCGGTCTGCGCAAAGGCGAGATCGCCGTCTGGGACGCCATTGGCGATGCGCACCGACGTTGCATCGACATCGGTCGGCACTACGGGCGTGTGATCGACGGCGACCAGGCTCGTGTACAGCGTAACCAAGTGATGGTCGAGCGCGATCTGCACGATCTGCGCGCGGGTGTCGTCCGGCGCGTTGCCGTTGTCGAGGGCGTGTTGCAAGTCCTCGACTTTGCGTTGTGCCCACAGGCGCGCAATGCCGGTTGCGTTCGTCGCGCGATCGAAGCGCAACGTCGCCGACCACGGCGCATCGCGACTGGTCGCGGTCGCCTCGATGCTGCCGCTCCCCTGCGACAGCCGCGCCACCGCGACCAGCGGCTCGCCCGCGTACAGGTCGGGCAGGCGCGCCGGGTAGCTTTCGCTGGAACCGGGCCAGTTCAGCGCGACGTCACGCAACGCCGGACTATCGAGCTTGCCGAACAGCTCGTGCATGCGCTCGCCGACTTCATCGAGTTTGCGGATCACGATCGCCGTGCCGCGCCCGAGTTGCGCCGCGTGCTCGATGAAATGCGCATTCGGCGCGCTGCCGATGCCGACCGTGAACAGGCGCGATTCGCCGAGCTCGGCTTCGATGCCCGCATACAGACCCGGCGCATCATCGACCGCACCGTCGGTCGCGAACACAACCTGACGCACGTAGCCGGGCGATGCCTGGCCGGCCAGCGCGCGTTGCAACGCGGCACCCATTTCGGTGCCGCCGGTCGCGCGCAGGCTGGCGACCCATTCGCGTGCGCCGCGCAGCGCATCCGGCGTCGCCGCGACCGCGTTTTCGTACAGCGGTTCGACGAACGAGTTGAACTGGATCACGTTGAAGCGATCGGTCGGGCGCAGCGATTGCAAGGCGAGATCCAGCGCGGCCTTCGCCTGGTTGATCGAGCCGCCTTCCATCGAGCCGGAGGTGTCGATGACGAGGATCAGCTCGCGCGGCAGCGGATCGATCAGCTGCGCCGGCGGCAGCAGCATCGCGAGTGCGTAGGTTTGCCCTTGCCACTGCTCGATGAGCACACTCGACACCGGCGTGCGGTCGATGGCTGGCGTCCATTGCAGGACGAAATCTCGATCGGCCGGCACCGCACCGTCGGCGAAGTCGACGCTGCGGCGGGTGCCTGATCCCGTGATTTTGAGCTCATGGCTCGGGCTCTCGACGCGCGCGAGTGCAACGCCGGCGTCGATCGCGACATGCACGCTGATGCGCGGCGCGTCGACGCTGTGCCGATCGTCGCTGTTGGCGTGACCCAAGGCGTCGGCCACCGCATCGGTCGATGCCGATGTCGGCACGAAACGCGGCGTGTAGGTCAGCGGCAGGTTCAGTTCGAAGCGTCCGTCGTGGAACGCGACCTGCTGCCACCAGCGCACTTCGACATCGATGATCTCGCCCGGGCCGATGTTCGCGACCGCGGTGCGGAACAGTTGCGCGCGATCGGATTCGACCAGACTGGCGCGATGGCCGCTCGCCGCCGCATCGACATAGATCGCGCGCGCGGCTTCCTTCTCGTGGATCTCGCCGACGATCGTGCGATTGCCGACATGCAGCGCGAGGTCGGGCACGGCCGCGCCTTCCGGCAACGGCAGCAGGTATTGCGCATTGATCGGGCCGGCGCTGTGGTTGCTGAAGCGCTGGTGGATGCGCGCCTCGGCGACGATGCCGCTGACCTCGTAGTGCACATCACTGCTCAGCGCGACGAGTTCGAACGTGTTTCCCTGCGCGTCGCTCGCGGTGATGCTGCCGAAGCCGCCGCCGGCGGCGTGCGCGGCGCCTGCGACGAGCAATAGCGTGAGCGCCAGCGCCCAGGCGCGCAGGCCCGAGCGGACGCGCGTTCCGTTCCCGCGCGAAGCGTCGCGCTGCCGACCCTGTGGATTTCCGTGCAACTCGATCATGGCCTTCCTCCCGAAGTGTTTTGCCAAGGACCATTGCGAGGCACGCGCGAGGTCGTGCTGCGCGCGAATGCGGGCCGTTCGGCGATGGTTTGTGGCCAATCCCGGGCAATCGTCGATCCGGCGTTGCGCCGGCCGCGCGCGCGTGAGTAAGCTCGCCGCTCATTCCCGGAGTCGCCCATGCCACGCAGCATCGCCATCGTCGAAGACGAACCGCTGATCCGCGCCAACTATTGCGAGGCGCTGACCCGGCTCGGTTACGAAGTGCGCGGCTACGCCTCGCGTGCCGAGGCTGAAGTCGCGTTCGCGCAGCGCCTGCCGGAACTGGTCATCATCGATGTCGGCCTCGGCGACGAACCCGAAGGCGGCTTCGAACTCTGCCGCGGTCTGCGCGCACGCGCGCCGACCTTGCCGATCCTGTTCCTGACCGCGCGCGATTCGGATTTCGACGTGATCTCGGGCCTGCGCCTGGGCGCCGACGACTATCTCGCCAAGGACATCTCGCTGCACCAGCTCGCCGCGCGCATCAACGCGCTGTTCCGGCGCATGGAGGCATTGCGCAAGCCGGTCGCCGCCGACAGCGTGATCGCGCTCGGCCCGCTCAAGCTCGAAACCGAACGCATGCGGGTGACCTGGAACGGCATCGATGTGCCGCTGACCGTGACCGAATTCTGGATGATCCACACGCTGGTGCGCTTCCCCGGCCACGTCAAGAATCGCGACCAGCTGATGCGCGACGCGCAGGTCGTCGTCGACGACGCGACGATCACCTCGCACATCAAGCGCATCCGCAAGAAATTCCTCGCGATCGATCCGGCGTTCGATGCGATCGACACGGTGCATGGGGCGGGGTATCGGTGGAAGGCCGGGATTCGGGATTAGGGATTCGGGATTGGAAACAATGTAGAGCCCGCCGACTCCGAATGTCCCGACCGACCGGTTCGGTGCATTGCTTTGACGAATCCCGAATCCCGAATCTCCAATCCCGGACCCCTCCATGTCCCTGCGCCTGAAGCTCCTGCTGGTCGCACTCTCGACGCTGGCCCTTCCATGGGCTGGCTGGCAGTTCGTGCGACAGACCGAAACCCTGCTACGTGAAGGGCAGGAGCAGGCATTGCTGGCCTCGGCCGGCGTGCTCGCCAAGGTGCTCGATGCGCGACGCATCGAATCGGCAACTGACTCGGCGGCGCTGTACATCCACCGCGCCCGCGATGCGATCGTCGTCGACGGGTTTGCCGACGACTGGATCCTGTGGCGACCGTTCGCACAGGCGCTCGGTCCCGCGCGCGAGGTGCAGAAGCTGCGGGTGACGCTGGTCCGGCGTAACGACGATCTGTATCTGCTCGCCGAGGTGCGCGATGCGACCCGCACGCGCGTCGACCCGGCCGATTCGCGCGCCCGGGTCAGCGACCATGTGACCCTGGTGCTGGAGCGGGGCGGTGAAACCCGGCGTTACCTTCTCTCCAGCGCGGCGCCGGGCACCTTCGACGCGCCGGCCCGAGGCAGTGGCGAGGGCCTGCCCGATCACCTCGCCGGCATGCTGCAGGAGGATGGCTCCGGCTATCGAATCGAACTGCGCTTTCCACGCGCATTGGCGCCCGACCGCATCGGTGCTCGGTGTCTACGATGCCGCGCAGCCCGCTGCGGATACGCCCGAGCTGCGTCGTCTGATCGCCTACGACGTCGGCGTCGCCGATGCGCTTGCGCCGCTGGTGCCGGACCATGCGCGTGCGCGTGTCGTCAGCGCCGACGGCTGGTTGATCGCCGACGCCGGCCATCTCGACGCCGCGCGATACGACCGGCGCGGCCAAGGTCGGCTGGTTCGCCGATCTGATCTACCGCCACGCGACTTGCGCCGGCGTTCACCGGGTCGGCGACCCTCGCTGGCGATCCGCCACGCATCGACGCGAGTGAAGTCTGGCAGGCGCTGTCCGGTGTCGCCGCGACCAGTTGGCGCGCGGCGGATCGCAGCGGCGGCGTCGTGCTCGCGGCCGCGGTTCCGCTGCATGGCACGCGATGGCGCGCGCGGCGTGCTGCTGCTGGAGCAGACCAACCGCGCGTTGCCGCTGCTGGCCAATCGCGCGCTGGTCGGCCTCGCCGGCGCGACGCTGGCCGCGCTCGCGATTGCCGGCGCGATCCTGCTCGTGTTCGGTGCTTCGCTGTCGCTGCGCATCCGCCGTCTGCGCGATGCGGCCGGAGCGTGCGGTGCGCACGTCCGGACGGCTGCAGGGTCCGCTGCCGCTGATCGATTCGCCGGACGAACTCGGCGACCTCGCGCGCAGCTTCGCCAAGCTGGTCGACGAAGTGGAATCGTATACCGACTACCTGCGCACGCTCGCATCGAAGCTCTCGCACGAGCTCAACACGCCGCTGGCGATCGTCAAGTCGTCGCTCGACAATCTCGACCACCAGGCGCTGCCCGACGACGCGCGCGCCTATGTCGCCCGCGCGCGTGACGGCGCCGGACGCCTCGGCGCGATCGTGCGCGCGATGAGCGAGGCGAATCGCATCGAACGCGCGATCGCGTCGGCCGAAGTCGAGGATTTCGACTTGCGCGCACTGGTCGCTGGCTGTGCCGAGAGCTATCGCACGTTGGCTTGCGCCCGCCGCCTCGACGTTCGCATTCCGGAGGCCGCCGTCGCGTTTCATGGCGCGCCGGATCTGATCGCGCAGGCGCTCGACAAGCTGTTCGACAACGCGCGCTCGTTCGCGCCGGCGGGCGGCTGGATAGCTTTGGCGCTGGAACGCAGCGTCGACGGCGCCACGATCCGGTTCTCCAATTCGGGCCCGCTGCTGCCGGCGCCGATGCAGGAACGACTGTTCGATTCATTGGTCAGCGTGCGCGGCAAGGGCACGGCCAGCGGCGAGAGCCCGCACCTCGGCCTCGGCCTGTACGTCGTGCGCCTCGTCGCCGAGCTGCATCGCGGTCGCGCCACAGCGCACAATCTGGCGGATGGCAGTGGCGTCGAGTTCACGTTGACGCTCGCCGGCATGCCGCGGCGGCGGCTTTCGCCGGATCCTCCGGCGAACGCTGACATTCCTCTTCCGTAGGAGCGCACCCTGTGCGCGACGCGACGCGCGCGGGAACGCAGCTCACTCGCATCGGACACGCTCCTACGGTATTGCTCGCCGTCTTCAGAATGTCGCGGACGGTCCCTTGAGAGTGCGCTGTCGCGGTAGAGCACGCCCTGCTATCGTTATCGGCCACCCAAGTCGCAGGCCCGTTCCGTGATCACGCAGGACGAATTCAACGCGCTCGCAGCGCAGGGCTACAACCGCATTCCGGTCGTGCGCGAAGTGCTGTCCGATCTCGACACGCCGCTGTCGGTCTACCTCAAGCTCGCCGATGCGCCGTACGCGTACCTGTTCGAATCGGTCGAGGGCGGCGAGAACTGGGGGCGGCATTCGATCATCGGCCTGCCGTGCCGGCGCGTGTATGTGCTGCGCGGGAATACGCTGACTGTCGAGGAGCTCGGCGAGGTCGTCGAGACGCACGCGCTGGCCGATCCGCTGGCCGAGATCGAGAACGATCCGCGCTTCCTACAAGGTGCCGCAGATCGCCGGGCTGCCCGCGTTCAGCGGTGGACTGGTCGGCCATTTCGGCTTCGAGACGATCGGCTGGATCGAGCCGCGCCTCGCGCGCGCCGACAAACCCGACCTGCTCGGCACGCCGGATGCGCTGCTGATGCTCAGCGAGGAAGTCGCGGTGTTCGACAACCTCAAAGGTCGTCTGTACCTGATCGTGCACGCCGATCCGGCGCAGCCGCAGGCGTATGCGCGTGCGTGTCGCCGGCTCGATGAACTTGCGTTCCGGCTGCGCCATTCCGGTTCCGGTTATCCGAGTGTGCTTGATCCGAAGGCGCTGGAGGAAACCGATTTCGTGTCGAGTTTCAGCCGCGACGAATACGAGGCGATGGTCGAGCAGGCCAAGGAATTCATCCGCGCCGGCGATATCTTCCAGGTGGTGCCGTCGCAGCGCCTGTCGGTGCCGTTCCGCGCGCGGCCGGTCGATGTGTATCGCGCGCTGCGTGCGCTCAATCCGTCGCCGTACATGTACTTCATCGATCTGGGCAACACCCAGATCGTCGGCTCGTCGCCGGAAATCCTGGTGCGCCTCAAGCAGGGCAGAGTCGTGGTGCGGCCGATCGCCGGCACGCGTCCGCGCGGCAAGACGCCGGAGCAGGATCTCGCGCTGGAGCAGGAGTTGCTCGCCGATGCGAAGGAGCGCGCCGAGCATCTGATGCTGATCGATCTCGGCCGCAACGATGTCGGCCGGGTCAGCAAGACCGGCAGCGTCAAGCTCACCGAGAGTTTCGTGATCGAGCGCTATTCGCACGTGATGCACATCGTCAGC
Source organism: uncultured Gammaproteobacteria bacterium (assembly GCA_963720445.1). Classification (GTDB taxonomy): domain Bacteria; phylum Pseudomonadota; class Gammaproteobacteria; order Xanthomonadales; family Rhodanobacteraceae; genus Dokdonella_A. Next base: position 1,371,640 of record CAVRFO010000002.1, on the reverse strand, counting down.
CAGGTCGAGGGCGAGCTGCGCGACGGCCTTTCCTACATGGATGTGCTGAAGGCGACGTTCCCGGCCGGCACGGTCAGCGGCGCGCCGAAGATCCGCGCGATCGAGATCATCCAGCAGCTCGAGCCGATGAAGCGCAACATCTACGCCGGCGCGATCGGCTACATCGGCTGGAACGGCGATGCCGACACCGCGATCGCGATCCGCACCGCGGTGATCCAGGACGGCCGTCTGCACGTCCAGGCCGGCGGCGGCGTCGTGTTCGATTCCGATCCCGCGAAGGAGTGGGAGGAGACGATGAACAAGGGCCGCGCGCTGTTCCGCGCGGTCGCACAGGCGGCGAGCGGTTTGTGACCCGTGCCGTCGGGACATCGCGCCGCAGTGACGCATGGGCGCCACAAGCGCAAAATGGCGCCCTGACAATGCAACGTGGATTCTCTGTATGGCTGGCAAGATCCTGATCGTCGCCGCGCTGCTGGCGATTCTCTACAACCTCGGCGCCGGGCTGTACTACATGATGGTCGACAAAGGTACCGGGCCGCGCACCGTCAACGCGCTGACCTGGCGCATCGGTTTGTCGGTCGGCCTGATCCTGGTCGTGATGTTCGGCATCTGGATGGGCTGGATCCAGCCGCATGGCATCGGCCAATAACCCGATGGCACGTGCGTCACGGTTCGACGCGGGTCTGGTGCCGGGCCGATCGCGGGCGTTGCGGACGCCGGCGCGATGGGCTTGGGTTGGCGCTTGCGCGTTGATGCTGGTGGCGACGGCTGCGTTCGCCAGCGACGTTCCCGGCGATCGCCTCGCCGCGTGCGCGGCCTGCCACGGCAAGCATGGCGAAGGCGTGACCGGCGCCGAATACTATCCGCATCTCGCCGGCAAGCCGGCCGGCTATCTGTTCGAGCAGCTCAAGGGCTTTCGCGACGGCCGCCGCATCAATGCGCAGATGACCTGGCTCGTGCAATTCCTCGATGACGCCTATCTTGAGGAGATCGCGCAGTTCTACGCGGCCGCGCCGCCGCGCACGCGCGCGGCCGATACCGGCGCCGCGGAGCTGACGCCGGAGCGTCGCGCGATTGCGCAAACCTTGGTCGAGCACGGCGATCCGGCGCGTGGCGTGCCCGCGTGCATGGCCTGCCATGGCACTGCGCTGACCGGGCTGGAACCAGGCGTGCCGGCGCTGGTCGGGCTGCCCGCCGAATACATCGCCGCGCAGTTCGGCAGCTGGCGCAGCGGTATCCGCCACGGCGCGCCGCCCGATTGCATGAGTGATATCGCGAACAAGATCGCGCCTGCGGACATCCGCGCGGTCGCGGTCTGGCTGTCGCAGCAGTCGCATGCGGACGAGCAGCGCCCGGCACCGGCTGGCAGCTTCGTGCCACCGAAGGCGTGCGGTTCGCTGCCGCACGCGGAGCAGGTGCAATGAGCCTGCGTCGCCTCGGTCTGTTCGGTCTCGTGCTTCTGCCGTTCGTGCTCGCCACGCTCGCGATCGGCGGCGTGCTGTTCCTGCGCCAGGGTGGCTTCGCGCCATATCGCGTTCCGCACGGTGCTGGCCGGGTCGTCGCGAGCGATGCGGCGACGCTCGAGCGCGGCGCCTATCTCGCCCGCATCGGTGACTGCGCGGCGTGCCACACCACGCGCGGCGGCGTGCCGTTTGCCGGCGGCCGCGGCTTCACGACCGGCTACGGCACGATCTACAGCTCGAACCTGACCCCGGATGCGCACAATGGTCTGGGCGATTGGTCGGCCGACGAGTTCGCGCACGCGATGCGCAACGGCGTCAGCCGCAGCGGCGTGCTCTATCCGGTGTTTCCGTACGCACATTTCGCGCAAGTCGACGACAGCGACATCGATGCGCTGTACGCATATCTGAAAAACCTCCCCGCGAGTGCGCTCGCGCCACCGCCGAACCGGCTCGACTTTCCGGCCAGCTGGCGTCCCGCGCTGATCGGCTGGCGCATGCTGTACTACCGGCCGTCCGAGGCAGTGCCCGGATCATCGCCGTCATCGCCGCAGGCAGCGCGCGGGCGCTATCTCGTCGACGGACTCGGGCATTGCGCGATGTGCCACAGCGCGCGCGGCGAGCGCGGATCGTTGCCGCCGCAGGGCTATCTGGCCGGTGGTCGCATTCCCGGCATCGGCTGGCATGCACCCGCGCTCGACAGCCGCCAGTTGCAGCGTTTTTCGATCGATCAACTGGCCGCCTATCTGCGCAGCGGTACGTCGGATCAAGGCAGCGCGTACGGGCCGATGGCCGAGGTCGTCTACAACAGCCTGAGCGCGTTGAGCACCGAAGACGCGACCGCGATCGCGACGTATCTGAAGAGCGTGCCGCCGCATGTGCAGTCGAGGCCGCCGCTGCTGCCGCCGGAACAAGCGCCGCAACAGGCCGTCGCCGCCAATGGCGCCGAGGTCTACAAACGCGCCTGCGCGGAGTGTCACGGTGACGAGGGGCGCGGCAAGGAGTCGGCGTATCCGCCGCTGCGCGACGCGGCGTCGATTACCGCGCCCGATCCGATCAATGCGGTGCGCGTCGTGCTGTATGGCGGCATGCCGCCGACGACGTCCGGCAATCCGCGGCCGTATTCGATGCCGCCGTTCGTGCAGAAACTGAGTGCGACCGAGATCGCCGCGGTGATCAACTTCATGCGCCATGACTGGGCCGGGCTGTCCTCGGAACTGACCGCGTCGGATATCGCGGGCATGCACGGCATCGTGCTCGATTGACTGCGCGACCGATCCGATGATTGCGGCATCCGCCGCGCCGACTTCCAGATATGTCATGAGCCAAACCTTCGAAACCGGTCTCGCCTTTATCCTGTTCTTTCCGGTGTTCAGCATCCTTGGTGCGTTGTATTGCGTGTTCCCAAGGTCGCCGCGCAGCGCGGTGCGGCTGCTCGCCGATCTCGCCGTGTTGGTCGTCGCCGCGGTGCTCAGCATCTTCGCGATGCGCTGGGGATTCCATGCCGCGATCGGCGTCGCGGGCCAGTTGTGGAAACAGATCGTCGCGACCCTGCTCGCGTATGGCGTGTTCCTCGCGGTGTTGTGCTGCGCGGTGCCGCTGCGCGCGGTCTGGTTCCGGCGCCGCGCGCGCTGACGCCGCGGCGAGCCGTTCGTGTTCCGGTAACCGCGATGTGCTAAAAACAGGCGTTCATCGCGGCCGCAGTGCCGGTTCCGTTAGCGAGGATGCATGCCCCATCACACGCCGTTGATCGCCACCCTGGTTTCAGCATTTGTGCTCGCGTACATCGGCGGCACGCTTGCGCAGCGCCTGCGCCTGTCGCCGATCGTCGGTTATCTGCTCGCCGGCGTCGTGCTCGGTCCGTTCACGCCGGGATTGGTCGCTGACCAGACCCTGGCGCCGGAGCTGTCCGAGATCGGGGTGATCCTGCTGATGTTCGGGGTCGGCCTGCATTTCTCGCTGGGCGACCTGCTTTCAGTCAAGGCGATCGCGATTCCGGGCGCGGTCGTGCAGATCACGATAGCGACCGGGCTCGGCATGCTGCTCGCGTGGCTGCTCGGCTGGTCGTTCGGCGCGGGATTGGTGTTCGGCATCGCGCTGTCGACGGCGAGCACGGTGGTGCTGCTGCGCGCGCTGGAAGAACGGCGGCTGCTGGAAACGAACCGCGGCCGCATTGCGATCGGCTGGTTGATCGTCGAGGATCTGGCGATGGTGCTCGCGCTGGTCCTGCTGCCCGCGCTGGCCGGATTGCTCGGCGGTCATGTGGAAGGCGCGCTGGCGAACACCAACGTATTCGTCACGCTCGGCATCACCCTCGGCAAGGTTGCCGCGTTCGTCGCGCTGATGCTGATCGTCGGCCGCCGGGTGATTCCGTGGCTGCTCGAACGCACCGCGGGAATGGGTTCGCGCGAACTGTTCACGCTGGCGGTGCTCGCAATCGCACTCGGCGTCGCCTACGCGTCGGCGACGCTGTTCGGGGTGTCCTTCGCGCTCGGCGCGTTCTTCGCCGGCATGGTGCTCAACGAGTCGAAACTGAGCCACCAGGCGGCCACCGATTCGTTGCCGTTCCGCGATGCGTTTGCGGTGCTGTTCTTTGTCTCGATCGGCATGCTGTTCGATCCGCTGGTGCTGGTGCACCAGCCGCTGGCGGTACTCGGCGTGTTCCTGATCATCGTGTTCGGCAAGTCGCTGGCCGCGCTTGCGATCGTGCGTGCGTTCGGGCGGCCGCTCGAAGTCGGCCTGACCGTCGCGACCAGCCTCGCCCAGATCGGCGAGTTCTCGTTCATTCTGGCCGGACTCGGCGGCCAGCTCGGCCTGCTGCCCAAGGACGGCAGCGACCTGATTCTCGCCGGCGCGATCCTGTCGATCTGCGCCAATCCCCTGTTGTTCGTCGCGCTGGATCGCTGGCAGGCGCGCCGTGATGCCGCCGCGGCTGCCGCGGCGCTGCCACTGCCGCTGCAGGACGACGCGCCGCCCGGACCGCCGGTGCCGGAACGCGACCATATCGTGCTGGTCGGCTTCGGTCGGGTCGGCTCGCTGGCCGGTCGCCGCCTGCTCGATGGCGGCCACCTGCTCGCGCTGATCGAAACCGATCGCGATTTCCTTGCGCAGGCGCGCGCGCTCGGCATCGCCGGCATCGCCGGCAACGCGGTGGCTGAGGATGTGCTGGTCGCCGCGCATGTCGCGACCGCGCGCACCCTGCTGGTCGCGATTCCGCAGACGCTCGAAGCGGGCCAGATCATCCGGCATGCGCGCGCCATCAACCCCGGCATCGCGGTGCTCGCACGCGCGCATTCCGACGACGAGGTCGCCTATCTGATCGGCTGCGGCGCGGACGCCGCGGTGATGGGCGAACGCGAGATCGCGCGCAGCATGTGCGAATCGATCGATGGGCTGACGCGCTATTTCGAGCGGCGCCCGGATCTCGATGCCGGCGCTGCCGCAGCCGCAGCCTGAGCCGGTCCCGGCACGGTCGGTGTGGCGCGTCGGCACTCCGGTCGAAGGCGCCCTGATCCCCTGCTGGCGTTCACTACCGGGCGCTCATGAAGGCTGGTAGCATTTCCGCCTGAAGACCTCCGTCTTGAGACCCATCCCGGCGAACTGCCATCTGGCTCCCAAGCGGAATCACCTTGGGGAGCCTCACCATGTCACGCAACCGCGCGTTTCTCGGAACGTTCGCGTTCCTGTGCACCACATTCGGCGCGTTCACGCCGACGATGCCCGTTTCGGCGCAGATTGAATCGCCGTCATCCCATGAATCCGCATCACCCGCCGCGGAGATATCCGGCGAACGGGTGTCGGCCACATCAAGTGGATCCGAGCGCACCGACGCGATCATGCGGCGGCAGGCCGCTGCGCCGCACAGAGGGCCGCGTCCCCAGCACGAACTGGAAGGACCCGACCGCAGCAACCTTCAGCCGAATCCGGATGCGCCAGCGGTGTCGCATTTCCCGCTGAACGTCCCGGCTGCGCCGGTGCACGGACCGCGCAGCGTTCACACCCCGGCGCTCTCGTTCGACGGCGCGACCCTCGCCGATACCGGCGCGTTCCCACCGGACTCGATGGGCACGGTCGGCCCGACCCAGTTCGTCGTGTTCGTGAATGGGCGCATGCGCACGTTCACCAAGACAGGAACCGCGGACGGCGTCATCAATGCCAATCCCGACGTGTTCTTCGCATCGGTGATGACGCCGGTCGGCGGCTCGGTCGTTCAGAATTTCACCAGCGATCCGCAGATCCGCTACGACCGGTTCACCTCGCGCTGGTTCATGAGCATCATCGACGTGCCGTGCACGAACAGCACCTGCTCGGCGACGGCCGCCAACCGCTGGTTGCTCGCGGTCAGCGACGCGGCGAGCAACGGCACGATCAGTGCATCGACGACCTGGACGTTTTTCCAGTTCCAGGCCGACCCGGGCACCGCTTTCTGCGACTACCCGTCGCTTGGCATCGACGTCAACGCACTCTATGTCGGCTGCAACATGTTCTCCGCCGCCGGTAGTTTCACCGGCACCAACGCCTATGTCGTGCAGAAGACCTCGGTGCTCGGCGCCGGACCGCTGGTCGTGACCCGCTTCGCGGGTATCGCAACCGCGTCGACGGGGCCGTACGCGCCACGCGGCGTCGACAACTTCGATCCGGCCGCGACGGCGGGGTATTTCGTCGGTACCGATACCGGCGTGTACAGCAGGATCGTATTGCGCCGGGTCAGCAACCCCGGCAGCGCGTCACCGACGATCTCGGCCAGCATCAACGTGACGGTGCCGACGACGGGCGCGACCAATCCGGTCGAGCATGCTGGCAATACTGGCGGCAACAACGGACGCCTCGACTCCCTCGACGACCGTTTGTTCGCGGCGATGATGCGCAACGGCCGCCTGTGGACCGCGCACAATTTGCGGGTGAGTCCGGCGGGTGTCGCCAGTACGACCGCCACATCACGCAAGGCCGCGCGCTGGTACGAATTCCAGAACCTCGGCACGACGCCGACACTGAACCAGTCCGGCACGGTCTATGACGGCGCGGCTACCCTCGCGGCGGCGCTGCAGTACTGGATTCCATCGGTGACGGTGACCGGCCAGGGTCATGCCGTGGTTGGATTCAGCATGGCCGGTACGCCGAGTGGCGCTACACCAGCATATGTCGCGCGCCTTGCGGGCGATCCGCTGGGAACGATGGCTGGCCCGCCGTCTGCGGGCGCGCTGCTCTACGGCACGACCGCGGCCAGCTACAACCCGCCTTCCGATACCGGCGGCGCCAGTGGCCGGCGCTGGGGCGACTATTCGTTCACCGTCGTCGACCCACTCGATGACATGACCGTGTGGACGATCCAGGAATACAACCAGGCCGCGAACAGCTACTCCGTGCGCGTCGGCAAGCTGCAGGCGCCGCCCCCGGCGACGCCGTCGTGCGCAACCACGCCGATCGACTTCAACGCCGGCACCGGCGACGTCGTGATCGGCTCAACGTCGAACAATGGGTCGGGCTTCTATGACCCGGGTGCCAACCTGCCGGCGCCGGCGCTTGCATTCAGCCATCTGTCCGCCACGGTCAGCAATGCGACCGTCAACAGCGTCACCTACAACTCGCCGACCCAGGTCACGCTGAATATCACGGCGAACACCGCCGGTTCGCAGGGCGTCACGATCACCAACCCGGACGGCCAGAGCGTGACTGCCAGCGCGTGCATCAACGTGATCGGCGGGGTGCCGCCGACAACGCACACGGTGACGCCGAGCGTCACCGGCGGCAACGGCACGATCGCTCCAGCCACGCCGCAGACGGTGAATGATGGCGCGACGACCAGTTTCACGTTGACGCCGTCGGCGAACTACCACGTGGTCAGCCCGGTCGGTGGCAGCTGTGGCGGCAGCCTTGCCGGCAATGTGTATACGACAAACGCGGTAACGACGGATTGCACGGTGATCGCGAGCTTCGCGATCGACACGCATGTGGTCACGCCCAGCGTCACGGGCGGCAATGGCACGATCGCTCCGGCGACGGCGCAGACGGTGAACCACGGTGCGACGACGGTCTTCACGTTGTCGCCATCGGCGAACTACCACATCGTGACGCCGGTCGGCGGCAGCTGCGGCGGTACGCTGGCCGGCAACAGCTACACGACGAGCGCGGTCAACGCCGACTGCACGGTGATCGCGAGCTTCGCGATCAACACGCATATGGTCACGCCGAGCGTCGCTGGCGGCAACGGCACGATCGCTCCGGCGGCGGTGCAGACTGTGAATCACGGCGCGGCGACGAGCTTCACGTTGTCGACAACGTCGAACTACCACGTCGTTACGCCGGTCGGCGGCAGCTGTGGCGGCACGCTGGCCGGCAACATCTACACGACGAACGCGGTCAACGCCGATTGCACGGTGATTGCGAGCTTCGCGATCAATCCGCCGGACCATCTGGCGTTCGTGCAGCAGCCGGCCGATGTGCCGCAGGGCAACCGCCTCGGCCAGGTGCAAGCGGCGATCGTGGATGTGAACGGCAACGTCATCACCAGCGACTCCACCTCGCAGGTCACGTTGTCCACGAGCGCGTGCGGCAGCCCGGTAACGCTGGGACAGGCGAATGTCAGCAGCGGCGTCGCGATGTTCGCGGCGGGCACCACGCAAGCCTTCTACACATTGGCAAGTGGCTCGACGTTGACGGTATCCAGCGGATCTCTCGCCGGCACGAGCGCGTCGTTCGGCGTTGTGCTCAACAGTGACTTCGTTTTCAGCGACGCATTCGAAATCTGTCGCCTATAGGCAGGGGCGTCGTTCGGGCGATTCCCGACAGCGTTGCAGTCATGTTGAAGACCCCGCTCAGGCGGGGTCTTTTTTATGGCCATGGATGGCCGGTATGCCGGAAACGCAGGAGCGGTTTCCGGCGATGGCCATGGATGGCCGGTATGCCGGAAACGCAGGAGCGGTTTCCGGCGATGGCCATGGATGGCCGGTGTGCCGGACACTTCCCACATCCTGTGGGGCGAAATTGCAGGAGCGCTACCGCCGATTGAAGCGCCGTGCAAGGCGCCCGCGTCGGTCCGGGGCAGCCGGCGGGCGGTGCTTGCTATGATCCGCAATCCTCTTCGCAGGATCTGCGCGCCGTCATGCTCCTGATGATCGACAACTACGACAGCTTCACCTGGAACCTCGTCCAGTACTTTGGCGAGCTGGGCGAGGACGTGCGCGTGATCCGCAACGACGAGATGACCCTGGCCGCCGTGCGCGAACTCAAGCCTGCGGCGATCGTGATTTCGCCGGGGCCGGGCACGCCGGACGATGCGGGCGTGTCGCTGGAAATCCTCGAACACCTTGCAGGTGCGGTACCGATCTTCGGCGTGTGCCTCGGCCATCAGGCGATCGGCCAGGCGTTCGGCGGCAAGGTCGTGCGGGCGAACGAAATCATGCACGGCAAGACCTCGCCGATCCATCATGACGGCCGCGGCGTGTTTCGCGGCCTGCCCAATCCGTTCACAGCGACGCGCTACCACTCGCTTGTCGTCGAGAAGACTTCGTTGCCTGGTTCCCTCGAAGTCTCGGCATGGACCGAGCACGACGATGGCTCGATCGACGAGATCATGGGCTTGCGCCATCGCACGCTGGCGGTCGAGGGCGTGCAGTTCCATCCCGAGTCGATCCTGACCGAGCACGGACATGCGCTGCTGCGCAATTTCCTGACGCGGGAATTGCCGTTGGCTGCGTGAATGGTGCGCAGGTCGTGCAACACCATCCCCACCCAACCCTCCCTCCTTCGACCTGGCTCAGGACAGGCTTGAAGGGGAGGGCTTCACAGCAGGTTCTCCCCGTAGCGGGGAGGGCTTGAAGGCCGAAGACATGCCGATCACTCCGCAGGAAGCGCTCCAGCGCACCGTCGAACACCGCGAGATCTTCCACGACGAGATGGTCGATCTGATGCGCCAGATCATGCGCGGCGAGGTCTCGCCGACCCTGGTCGCGGCGATCGTCAGCGGCCTGCGCGTGAAGAAGGAAACGATCGGCGAGATCACTGGCGCCGCGCGCGTGATGCGCGAGTTGGCGGCGAAGGTCGATGTCGGCGAGCAGCACAATTTCGTCGACATCGTCGGCACCGGCGGCGATGGCGCGCATACGTTCAACATCTCGACCGCGTCGATGTTCGTCGCGGCAGCGGCTGGCGCGAAGGTCGCCAAGCACGGTGAGCGCAGCGTGTCGTCGAAGTCCGGCAGCGCCGACGTGCTCGAAGCGCTCGGCGCGGCGATCGATCTCGATGCCGCGCAGGTCGCGCGCTGTTTCGCGCAGACCGGCATCGGTTTCATGTTCGCGCCGAACCATCATCCGGCGATGAAGGTTGTCGCGCCGGTACGTCGCGAACTCGGCATGCGCACGATCTTCAACATCCTCGGGCCGCTGACCAATCCGGCCGGTGCGCCGAACATCCTGATGGGCGTGTTCCATCCGGACCTGGTCGGCATCCAGGTGCGCGCGCTGCAGCAGCTCGGCGCGCGGCATGCGCTGGTGGTCTGGGGCCGCGACGGCATGGACGAGATTTCGCTCGGCGCTGCGACGATGGTCGGCGAATTGCGCGATGGCGAGGTGCGCGAATACGAAGTCGAGCCGGAGGACTTCGGCCTGGTCATGGCATCGAGCCGCAACCTGCGCGTCGCCGACGTCGCCGAATCGAAAACCTTGCTGGTCGAGGCGCTCGGCGACACGCCCGGTATCGCGCGCGACATCGTGCTGCTGAACGCGGGCGCCGCGCTGTATGCGGCCGACGTTGCCGATTCGATCGGCGATGGCATCGCGCGCGCGCGCGCGGTGGTCGCGAGCGGTGCGGCGTTGGCGAAGATGAAGGAATTCGTCGACGTCACGCGGCGGCTCGCCGGCCACTGAACGCCTGGTGGGAGGGTCTTCAGTCCCGATGTCCTGTGACCCGGTGGGGCCGTGTTCGCCGTACGACGACAAGCATCGGGACTGAAGACCCTCCCACCAGGTTCCGAAGCGGAAGACTCCGATTCCCAATTCCCCTTTCCCAATTCCAGATTCCCGAATGAGCGACATCCTCCAACGCATTCTCGCGCGCAAGACCGCTGGAAATTGCCGAGCGCAGCGCGCGCGTTCCGCTGGCCGAACTCGCCGCCGGCATCGCCGATCTTCCAGCGACGCGCGGGTTCGCCGCGACGCTGGAGGCGAAGATCGACGCAGGCCAGCCGGCGGTGATCGCCGAAATCAAGAAGGCGAGTCCGTCGCAGGGCGTGATCCGTGCCGATTTCGATCCAGCTGCGATTGCGCGCAGCTATGCGGCAGCGGGTGCGGCGTGCCTGTCGGTACTGACCGACCGGGATTTCTTCCAGGGCGACGAAGCGTACCTGCAGCTCGCACGCGATGCGTGCACGTTGCCGGTGCTGCGCAAGGATTTCACGATCGATACGTATCAGGTCTACGAGGCGCGAGCGATCGGTGCAGATTGCATCCTGCTGATCGTTGCCGCGCTGGACGATGGCGCGCTGCTCGAACTCGCGCTGCTCGCGGCCGAGCTCGATCTCGACGTGCTTGTCGAAGTGCATGACGCCGCCGAGCTTGAGCGCGCATTGGACGTGCCGGCGCCGCTGATCGGCATCAACAACCGCAACCTGCGTACGTTCGAAACCTCGCTCGATACCACGTTGCGCCTGCGTGACCGCGTTGGCGACGATCGCCTGCTGGTCACCGAGAGCGGCATCCACACGCCGGACGACGTGGCGCGGATGCGCGCAGCCGGCATCGACGCGTTCCTGGTCGGCGAGGTGTTCATGCGCGCGCCCGATCCGGGCGCGGAACTCGCGCGTCTGTTCGGTACGCGCTGAATCAGCGGCGCGGGCGCGTTGCGCGAGCTGGCTGGCGCCAGCCCACGCGATCCGCTTAGTGTTTGCCGAGCACGACGATCGTCTTGCCGGCGACCGAGATCATGCCCTGTTCCTCAAGCTGCTTGAGTACGCGCCCGACCATTTCGCGCGAGCAGCCGACGATGCGGCTGATCTCCTGGCGCGAAATGCGGATCTGCTTGCCCTCGGGATGGGTCATCGCGTCCGGCTCCTCGATCAGATCGAGCAGGGTCTTGGCGACGCGGCCGGTCACGTCCATGAACGCGAGGCGGCTGACTTTGCGCGAGGTATGCAGCAGGCGGTTGGTGAGCTGCGAGCCGATCGCGAACAGGATCTTCGGGCATTCCTCGCGCAGCGGGCCCTCGAACAGGTTGAACATGCGCTCGTAGCCGATCTCGGCCAGTTCGCAGGGCGTGCGCGTGCGCACCATGACCTCGCGGCGCGGGGTCTCGACGAACAGGCCCATCTCGCCGATGAATTCACCGCGGTTGAGGTACGCGAGGATCAACTCGCGGCCTTCGTCGTCCTCGGATGAAACGGTCAGCGAGCCATCGATCACATAGTAAAGAATGTTGGCCGAATCGCCCGGCCGGATGATTGCGGTCTTGCTGGCGTAGCGCCGGCGATGGCAGAAGCCGAGAAAATGCTCCATCGCCTCGCGATCCGGAACCAGCATCGGCGGCGCCTGGACGCGGTTGACCTGGCGTTCCAGCGTGTAACGAAAATCAGCTATCTTCCCTTGTGCTTCCATGAGGACCTCTTCGGCGTGCGAGCGCGGCGATGTCCCGCCCAGAAAGGTGCGCACAACCACCACGCCCCCCTCCTGAGTGAACCTGTTTGGAGTTTATTGCATATTGCGTCTGCCGGGGCGCGTTTGCGAGCCCGCGGGGCCTGCGGTTTCCTCGCATCCGCGCATGGCCCATAATCCGCGCCCTTCGTTGTCGCATGTACTGAGGTAGTCCGCCGTGGTCAAACCGATTCCGCGTCTGCAGTTGCAGGGTTTCAACAACCTGACCAAGGCGCTCAGCTTCAATATCTACGATATCTGCTATGCGGTGTCGGAAGACCAGCGCCAGCGCTACATCGAATATATCGACGAGCAGTACGATTCCGATCGCCTGACCCAGATCCTGACCGACGTCGCCGACATCATCGGCGCGAACATCCTCAACGTCGCGCGCCAGGACTACGATCCGCAGGGCGCCTCGGTGACGATCCTGATTTCCGAGCACCCGATCGTCGAGAAGCTCGGCAAGGACATGATCTCCGACGCGGTCGTGGCGCATCTGGACAAGAGCCACATCACGGTCCACACCTATCCGGAAACGCATCCGCACAACGGCATCGCCACGTTCCGCGCGGACATTGATGTCGCCACCTGTGGCGTGATCTCGCCGCTCAAGGCCTTGAACTTCCTGATCGACAGCTTCGAGTCGGACATCGTGATCGCCGACTACCGCGTGCGCGGATTCACCCGCGACGTGAAGGGCCGCAAGCACTACATGGACCACAAGATCAACTCGGTGCAGGACTACCTGGCCAAGCACATCCGCCAGAAGTACGAGATGTTCGACGTCAACGTGTACCAGGAAAACATGTTCCACACGAAGATGCACATCAAGGACTTCGATCTCGACACCTACCTGTTCGAGGCCCAGGCCGACGATCTTTCGTTCAAGGAACGCCAGCGCATCGAGGCGCTGCTGAAGCGCGAGATCGAGGAGCTGTTCCACGGGCGCAACTTGATGTAAGCCGGGATTCGGGATTCGGGATTCGGAAGAGCCTGCGACGATCGCGCGTCTTCCGCTTTGCGCCATCCCGAATCACCAATCACGGCTTCTACAGGCGGTAAGCCACCGTCTTCATCACCTTCGACGCAAAGCGCATCAGCACCGGCAGCGGTGCTGGCAGCGTGCGTGCGCCGGCCGCCAGCGCGCGCTCGGCGTGCCGCGCCTCGTCATCCTTCATCCGGCGCACGATCGCGCGGCTGCGTTCGTCGCCGGGCGGCAGCGTTTCCAGATGCTCGCCGAGGTGCGCTTCGACCTGACGTTCGGTCTCGACGACGAAACCGAGGCTGAGGCGGTCGCCGATCAGGCCGGCCCCGGCACCGATCGCGTACGCGCCGGCATACCAGAGTGGATTGAGCAGGCTCGGCCGGCTGCCGAGTTCGTCGAGGCGTTCGCCGCACCAGGCCAGATGATCGGTTTCCTCGGCGGCGGCGGCGAGCATTTGCCGGCGCTGCGATTCATCGCGCGCGACCGCGGCCTGGCCGAAATACAGCGCCTGCGCGCAGACTTCGCCGACATGGTTGACGCGCATCAGGCCGGCCGCGTGCTTGCGCGCGGCGTCGTCCAGGTCGCCATCAAGCGTATCGCCGGCAGGCGAGGGCTGCGTCGCGACCGGCGTGGCTACGAATACGGTTTCGAGGGCGCGCTCGATCTCGACGAGGGCGCGATCCAGTGGCGACAGGCTGCGGGTGGTCATGGGGCGGAATTGTCCAGTTGTTGCGCGAGCAATGCCAGCGGGTGCAGCACCGGTATCGCGGCATCGCGTTCGCGCAGGCCGTTGCCGAGATGGAGGCGGCAGCCGATGTTGGTGGTCAGCAGCAGGTCGGGCGCCAGCGCGCGGGCTTGGTCGAGTTTCTCGTCGCGCAGGCGATCGGCGATCTGCGGGTGCTCGATGAAATAACTGCCGGCCGCGCCGCAACAGCGCGGCTGTTCCGGCAGGGTCAGCACGCCGAGCTCGGGAATCCGCGCGAGCAGGGCGCGGATCGCCGCGACCTCGCCGACCACGTTGACCTGGGTGCACGGCAGGTGCAGTGCGGCGCGTTTTGCCAGCGGTTTGAAACGCAATGCCGCGAGTCCGGAATCGCCGGCAAGGAAGGCGTGAATGTCGGCGACGCGCGTGGCGCCTCCGGCCAGCACCTGATCGCGCAGGTCGCCGAAGCAGCCGCTCGCGCTGACCAGCACGACCTCGACGCCGGTCGCCTGCAACGCGTCGCGGGTGCGCGTCGCCTCGATTTGCGCGGCAGCGACATCGCCGGCATGGCGTGGCAGTGCGCCGCAACAATGCGTGCCCGTCGTCTCGACGACCTCGTAACCCAGCGCTTCGAGCAGGCGGCGGCCCGCGGCGAACGTGTCGCGGTCATGGACACTGGCGACGCAGCCGCGAAACAGCGCGACACGCCCGCGCGGATGCGCGTTGGGTTGCGCGGCGGTCCATTCGACGGCGCGGGGCGATGCGGGTTGGGTCAACGCGAGTCGGCGCCAGATCGACTTCTGCGGCAGCAGGCGGGCGAGCAGCGGCAGCCAGCGTCCTGCATGCAGCGCCGCACCGATCCGTGCGAGCGTGGTCAGTCGCATCGGATTGCGCAGCACGCGCCTGATGAAGCTGGATGCGCCGTGCGCCGCCGGGCGCGTTTCGGCCAGCGCCGCCCGCGTGCGCACCAGGATTTCCTCATATTGGACCTGCGACGGACACACCTTCTGGCAGGACAGGCAGCCGAGGCACTGATCCAGATGCAGCAATGTCGATGGTGTCGGCGCCAGTGCGCCGGTCGTCAGCGCGCGTGCCAGCGCGATGCGTCCGCGCGGCGATTCGGCCTCGATCGCGTCGACGCGGTAGGTGGGGCAGTGCGGCAGGCACAGTCCGCACATCACGCACTGATCGGTCAAGGCCAGCAGGCGCGCGTCGGGCGCGGGCGGTGTCGGAAATGTCGAGGAACGAACAGGCATGGGTTTCATGCTACCATTCGCGGTTCACGCTGGTCGGTGGTCCCCGGTTGCCAGTTCCGGGCGTTTCCGCTATTCTCCCGCGCCCTCATTTACTTGCGAGCCCGCTGTCCGGGGCCGAACCAGAGTCTTCCGTACTATGAAAACGATCAGCGCCAAAACCGAGAGCGTCAAACGCGATTGGTACGTGGTCGATGCGACCAACAAGACACTCGGCCGCCTGTGCACCGAGCTCGCGCACCGTCTGCGCGGCAAGCACAAGCCCATCTACACCCCGCACGTGGATACCGGCGATTACCTCGTCGTGGTCAACGCGGAGAAGATCGCGGTCACCGGCAAGAAGCTCGATGACAAGCAGTATCATCGCTTTACCGGCCACGTCGGCAACCTCAAGACCTTCGTACTCAAGGACATGCTGGCCAAGCATCCGGAGCGCGTGATCGAGATCGGCGTCAAGGGCATGTTGCCGAAGAATCCGCTGGGCCGCGCGATGTATCGCAAGCTCAAGGTCTACGCCGGCGCGAACCATCCGCACGAGGCCCAGCAGCCGCAGGTGCTGGATATCAATACAGCAACCAGCAAATCCTGAGAAAGGCATTCACGATGGCGATTCAGCAAAACTACGGCACCGGCCGTCGCAAGTCCTCCGCAGCGCGCGTGTTCCTGCGCAAGGGCAGCGGCAGCATCGTCGTCAACGGCAAGCCGCTCGACGCGTTCTTCGGTCGCGAGACCTCACGCATGATCGTGCGCCAGCCGCTCGAACTGACCCAGAACCACGACAAGTTCGACGTCCTGGTCACGGTCGAGGGCGGCGGCATGACCGGCCAGGCCGGCGCGATCCGCCTCGGCATCGCCCGCGCGCTGGTCGAGTACGACGAGGCGCTGAAGTCGCCACTGCGCAAGGCCGGGTTCATGACCCGCGACGCGCGTGAAGTCGAGCGCAAGAAGGTCGGTCTGCACAAGGCCCGCCGCGCGACGCAGTACTCGAAGCGCTAAGCCGCTGCGATCTTTCAGCCCCTCGTCAGTGGAGGGGCGGCGAGCCGGGCTCGATCCGGCTCGTGGGAAGTGAAGCGTCCAGGCCGCCTGCCGGTGGCATGGATCGGGACACGACCCCAACCCTCGATGGGGGATCGTCTAATGGTAGGACAACGGTCTCTGACACCGTTAATCTAGGTTCGAGCCCTAGTCCCCCAGCCAAAATGAAAAACCCCGCCAAGTGCGGGGTTTTTTATTGGAATTGCAGGAGCAAATGCCGGCGATGGCCGCGAGATGGGCTTCCGGCGCGGGCGATCAAAGTCGCCAGCGGCGGCTGCCGGAATTCCACGCGCGGTCCCATCTGCCAAGCGCAATCAGGGCCAACCACGCCGCGAGCACACCCATCATCCAGCGTGACAGCATCGGCACCGGAGTCGCTACGATCGGCGGCGGCAATGCCTGCTGCTCGTACGCGCCGATGTCGGCGGCGGTGCCGGAGACGCGCGGGAATGGTGCTCTGCGCTGGTCGAACGGAAGGTTTGCGGGGTTGGCGCCGGTGTCGACCGCCGGGCTGCCGGCAAGCAGCGCGTGGGTGCGCGTGGGGCCGCCGTTGTCCGCGAGTGGGCCGAGCAATGGATTGGCATGGAGTGTGTCGGCAGGCAACGTGACCGCGGGGTCGGTGACGCCGACCAAGTTGCGCGCGCCATCGACGGAAAAGGCCGAACGACCTTCCACGTCGGCGAAGGAGCCGGGGCCGGCGCTGTTGCCGAACACGATATTGCTTTGCAGGTCGGATCCGAGGCCGGCAACCAGACGCCACCGCCACCGGCCTGCGCGTGGTTTGCGGTGATCGTGCTGTTGTTGGCTTCCAGGGTGGCCGGCCAGCGCAGGAACAGCGCGCCGCCGATTTCGGTCTGCGCGATATTCCCGGAGAACGTGCTGTTTGAGACCGCAATCGGATTGAACGCGGCGATGCCGCCGCCGCGGCCGTAGCTGAAGTTCGAGTCGATCGTCGAGTTCTCGATGCTGCCACCGCGAATGGTGATGATGCCGCCGCCGATGTCGTAGCTGGTGCGCCCCGGGTTGAACAGGTGCTCGGCGCGGTTGCCGGTCAACGTGCTGTCGACGAGTTGCATCGTGTAGACGAACGCGGCGCCGCCGAACGCGGCGGTGCCGGCGTCCTCGTGCACGCCGTAGCCGCGGTTGCCGGACAACGTGCTGTTAGTCATCGCCAGCGAGTACGCGTAGATCGCGCCGCCGTACGCGCCTTCGCCGCCGGCATAGCAGTTGCGCACGGTCGCGTTGTCGAGCGTCAGATAGCCGGCCGATGCGATGCAACCGCCCCCGGCGATATGGAAGCCGGTCGCGCGATCGCGGCCGCGCTGGACCGTCATCGCCGCGAGCGTCAGCTGGCCGTGGCCGGGATGGAAGAAAACGCGGTCGGCATCGTTGCCGTCGATGGTCAGCGCATTGCGGCCCGGCCCGGTCACGGTGAGATCGTCGAGGTTGATCGGGATCGCGCCGGTTTGCAGGGTAATCGTGCCGCAGGTGAGCGCCGTCAGGTCGATCGCGTCGCCGCTTGCCGCGCTGCCGATCGCGTCGCGCAACGAACCCGCGCCGGCATCGGCGCAGTTTGTCACCGGCCATGTGGCGGCTACCCGGGTCGATGGAAGCGGGCGACTGCGCGCGTCGGCCATGTCGGCGAACACGCGCTCCGAGCGGTCGGCGCGAAAGCGGATCCAGTCGTCGGCAGCCGTGGCGCAATGGGCCGGGGCGGCGAAACCCGCTGCGATCGCCCAGGCGATGGCGCTGGCGAGGTGGCGTGGCAGGTGGTGCGAATCGCGCGGCAGATTCATGGATTCAGGCGTTCCCCAGCGGTGATGAACTTCATTCCCGGTACCGCAAATCGAACCCGCAACCGCCAGCACCGGCCGACCAGTGCCGGGTCAGGTCATCTGCACGTCGCCGATCAACACGATGTCGGCGCGACGTTGCGCGAACAAGCCGACCGTGACGACGCCGGCGATCTGGTTCAGGTCACGCTCCAGCGCGACCGGATCGGTGATGCGCAAACCGTGCACGTCGAGAATCCAGTTGCCGTTGTCGGTGACCACGCCGTCGCGCCAGACCGGCTGGCCACCGCGTTTGACGAGTTCGCGTGCGACATAGCTGCGCGCCATCGGAATCACTTCGACCGGCAGCGGAAATTTGCCGAGCGTCGCGACGCGTTTGCCCGGGTCGATGATGCACACGAAAATGCGCGCGGCCGCGGCGACGATTTTCTCGCGGGTCAGCGCGGCGCCGCCGCCCTTGATCAGGCAGCGTTGCGGATCGCATTCGTCGGCGCCGTCGACATACAGCGGAATGTCGCCGACAGAATTGAGATCGAGCACCGGGATGCCGTGTTGTTTCAGGCGCGCAGTAGATTGTTCGGAACTCGATACCGCGCCTTCGATCAGGTGCTTGCATTCGGCCAGCGCGTCGATGAAATGGGCGACGGTCGAACCGGTGCCGACGCCGACGATCATGCCGTCCTCGACGTAGCGCATCGCGGCGCGGCCGGCGAGGCGTTTTTCTTCGTCCTTGGTCATTGGCATCTCTGTGTATTGTGGGGAGCGATACGCGTGCGATGGTTCATTCGAGGGAAAGGACGCGATCCCATTGTGCCTTGGTCACCGGCAGGATCGACAGGCGATTGCCGCGGCGGAGCAATGCGAATTCCTCAAGGTCGTGGTTGCTCCTTGAGTTCGCTCAGTGTGATCGTGCGCGTGAGTTTGCGCGTGAACGCGACGTCGACCAGCATCCAGCGCGGCTCCTCGGGCGAACTCTTCGGATCGAAATAATGACTCGTTCGATCGAACTGGGTCGGGTCCGGGTACGCATCGCTGGCGACCGTTGCGATGCCGACGACACCGGGCTCGGCGCAACTGGAATGGTAGAACAGCACCCCATCGCCGCGCTGCATGCCATCGCGCATGAAGTTGCGCGCCTGGTAATTGCGCACGCCACTCCACGGCTCGGTGCCGACCCGCGCGAGATCGTCGATCGAGAACGCATCGGGCTCGGTTTTCATCAACCAGTAGTGCATGCGAGGCACCGCTTCCGGATTGGCGCGGACTTTAGCAGGCGTAGCGATGGCGATCATGTGGCCGGCTGGCTGAGGTCGATCAGCTCGCGTTCGGTCGCGATGTAATCCAGATGCACGTCCCACGGCATGGCCTCGATCGCGGGCACTTCCTGGATCGCGTAGCCGATGCCGATCAGCACCGGACGCGCGACGCCGGTGCGCCCCTGCAGGAACGCGAAACTGCGATCGTAGTAGCCGCCGCCGAAGCCGAGGCGATGCCCGGCGCGATCGAAGCCGAGCAGCGGCAGCAGCACGACGTCGAGTTGCTCGGGATCGAGCCGTTCGGTGCTCGCGCATTCGGGCTCCGGAATGCCGAAGCGATTCATCGTGATCGCCATGCCGGGTGTCCATGCGGCGAACGCGAGCTGCCGCTCGGCGCCGATCATCGGCAGGCAATAGACCTGGCCGCGCGCGCGCAGCCCGGCGATCACCGCGGCCAGTGGCAGTTCCCCTGCGATCGCCCAGTAGCCGGCGATGCGCTGGTCGGTCAGGAATTCGGGAACCTGTTCGAGTTGTTCGAGCAGGGTCTGCGATGCCGCGATGCGCTCGCCGCGGTCAACGCCGCACGGCGTGCGCGAAGCTCCGTGCGCAACTGTTTGCGTGGGTCGTGTTCGGATTTCATCGGGAGCTGTCGGCGGCGTTCACGATCGCGAAACGGTGACGCCGCCGCTGCGCCACAAAAGAGAGCGGCATCCTCCGCGGTGTCGGTGCGCATCGAACGACCTTGATCCAGAAGGGATCAGGTGGGAGGGCTGGCGGAACCATCAGGCTTTCCGCACGGGGCGGACATGCACACCGGTCTTCGTTTCGCAATCCCGGGTCGTCAATAGGAACAAGGCAATATGTAAGAGTGCGCTGTCGAGCACCGCAGAGGACGCCTGCGCCATTGTAGTCAGGTCACGAAAGCACGTTCAAGCTTCGCGTTGAGTGCTTGCAGATTTTCTGCCAACTGCGCCGATTCAGCCGTTTCGCGTTGGCGCGCGTTCAGCATCTCGTGGCTGATCTGCAACGCGGCCAGGACCGCGATGCGATCCATCCCGCCGGCACGCGCGTTGCCGCGCAGCTCGCGCATCTTCGCATCGAGGTGGCGCGCGGCGTCGAGCAGGCCCGGGCGTTCCTCCGGCGTGCACGCGATCAGGAATTCGCGATCGAGGATGTTGACCGCTACCGGTTCGCTGGCGCTCATCCGGGGTTCTGTTCCAGCGATTTCAGACGCATGATCATCGCCTCGACGCGCGAGCGCGCCTGCTCGTTGCGGGCAAGCAATTGCGAGCGCTCGCTGGCGAGCTGCTCCTGGCTGTGGCGCAGGCTGCGGTTTTCCTCCTGCAGGGTGCGGCACAGCTCGACCAGCCGATCGAGTCGGTCGCCGATCGCGAGCAGGCTTTGCTCGTGGGTGGACATGGGCGGAAATATAGCATCGCCGCCGCATGTTTGGCGGTCGCGTCGCGTTTCGAGGTGCGCCGGCCGTCGTGCTGCGATCGGCGTCACGTCTCGCCGAGGGCGGCGCGGCGTTGTTGCGCGCGTTCGCGCAGGAACGCGAGGCATTCGTCCGGCGGCAACGGAAATGCGAGCCAGTGGCCCTGGATTTCGTCGCAACCCTGCTCGCGCAGGTATTCGACCTGCTCGACGCGCTCGACGCCTTCGGCGATGACGTTCAGTCCGAGCGAATGCGCCATCGTGATCACGGTCGCCGTGATCGCCTCGTCGTCGGGATCGGTGGTGATGTCGCCGACGAATTCCTTGTCGATCTTCAGCGTGTCGATCGGCAGCCGCTTCAGGTAGCTGAGCGAGGAATAGCCGGTGCCGAAGTCGTCGATCGCGAGGCTAACGCCGATCGCCTTCAGGCGGCGCAGGGTCGTGATCGATTGCTCCGCATTCGCCATGACCATGCTTTCGGTCAGTTCCAGTTCGAGCAGGTTCGGCGCGATGTCGAACTCGGCGAGCACGTCGCACAGGCGCCGGATCAGGTCGCCGCGCAGCAGTTGCGCGACCGACACGTTGACCGACATCGTGATGTCCGTGATGCCGGCGTCGCGCCACCGCGCCAGCTGCGCGCAGGCCTGCGCGACAACCCAGTCGCCGATCGCGATGATCAGTCCGGTTTCCTCGGCGATCGGGATGAACACGCCGGGCGACACGTTGCCCAGTTCCGCGCTGCGCCAGCGCAGCAGCGCCTCGACGCCGGTGATGCGTTCGTCGAGCAGCGACAGCTTGGGCTGGTAGACCAGTCTCAGTTCGTTGCGTTCCAGCGCCTTGCGCAGCAACGCGACCGTGGTCGCGCGCAGGCGCGCGGCCGCGTCCATCGCGTCGGTGTAGACCATCCACGTCTTGCGGCCGTGATCCTTGGCCTGGTACATCGCGGTGTCGGCGAACTTCAGCAGATCGCTCGGCGCGTGGCCGTGATCGGGATACAGGCTGATGCCGATCGACGGCGAGATCACGACTTCCTGGCCGCTGTCCAGTTCGAGCGGCTCCTCGAACGCGGCGATGACCTTCTCGGCGATGCGTTCGGCCTCGGCGTTGCTGGAGATGTCCTCGAGCACGATCGTGAATTCGTCGCCGCCGATGCGCGCCACCGAGTCGCCTTCGCGCACCACCTGGCGCAGACGGCTGCCGGCGGCCTTGAGCATGCGGTCGCCGGCCGCATGGCCCATCGAATCGTTGACGTGCTTGAAGCGGTCGAGGTCGAGGAACAGCACCGCGATCTTGCGCGAGGTGCGCTGCGCGCGAACGATCGCGTGGCCGATGCGTTCGCTGAGCAGGATGCGATTGGGCAAGCCGGTCAATGCATCGTAGTTGGCGAGATAGCGCAGCTCCTGCTCGGCGCGTTTGCGGTCGGTGATGTCGGAAATCACGCCGACGAAATGGGTGCGCACGCCGTTCGCGTCGCACACCTCGGAAAGCTCGACCCAGCTCAGGAATTCCTCGCCATCCTTGCGTCGCTGCCACAACTCGCCGCGCCAGTGCCCGTTGCGCTGGAGCTCTTCGCGCATCGCGAGGTAGTGTTCCATCGGATGCTGCGACGAGTTGAGCAGTGCGGCCGGTTGCCCGACCACTTCGTCCTGGTCCCAGCCGGTGATTCGCGTGAACGCGGGATTGACGGTCAGGAAGCGGAATTCGAGGTCGCTGACCGAGACCGCCTCGGCCATGCTGCGCACGACCTCCTGGGCGACCCGGCGTTCCTGCTCGGCGGCGCGCTCGGCGGTCACGTTGCGCGCGGTGCCGCACATGCGTACCGGTTGGTCGTCCTCGTCGCGCTCGACGATCTTGGCGCGCACCAGCGACCAGATCCACTGGCCACGATGGGTGCGGAAGCGATGCTCCGACTCGAACGTCTCGGTCGCATGATTGATGTGTTGTTCCAGCCGCCGTTCGACCGCGGCGAGGTCGTCCGGATGCACGTGGCTGCGCAGCCACGTGAACGGAAGCACCAGCGCGCGTCGCGAAACGCCCTTGAACAGATCGCCCGAACCGGTCACCACGACTTCGCCCCGCGCGATGTTCCAGTCCCAGAAATCATCGCCCGAACCCCACAACGCCAGGCGCAGGCGATCTTCGCGTTCGCGCAGGTCCAGATGGTAGCTGTGCTCTTCGCGGCGGCGGCTCCGGAAGGCGCGCAACCACCCCAGCAGCACGCCGGCGGCGATCAGCGCATAGGCGATATTCGCGGCGATGCTGTTCCACCACGGCGGCGTCACCCGCAAGGCGATCTGTGCGATGTTGTCGCCCCAGTAGCCGTCGTGGTTGGCGGCGCGCACCTTGAATACGTAGTGGCCGGGATCGAGGTTGGTATAGCTCGTTTCGTGGCGGGTGCCGGCGTCGATCCAGTGCTCGTCGAACCCTTCCAGTTGATAGGCGAAGCGGTTGCGCTCGGGGTCGGCGAAATCGAGCGCGGCGAACTGGAACCGGATCAGCCGCTCGGCGGCCGGCATCTCGATCGCATCGCCGCCTGGCTTCACCTGGATCTCGCGATTGCCGGCCTGCGCGCTGGTGAACACCACCGGCGCCGCATAGCGGCTGCCGACGATCATCTGCGGCGAAAACAGGTTGATGCCGTTGACGCCGCCGAACGCGAGCTCGCCGTCGCGCAGTTCGGTGTAGGAACCGCCGTTGAATTCCATGCCCTGCAGGCCGTCGGCGAGGGTATAGGCGTGGAAGGCCTCGGTCTTGCGGTCGAATGAGGCGATACCGCGATTCGTGCTCAGCCACAGGCGCCCCATCTTGTCGTCGGCGATCGCATACACGGTGCCGCTCGGCAGGCCGTCGCCCGGCAGCCAGCGCGTGAAGTGCGCGCGCCCGGCATCGAGGCTGTCGAGGCGGTTGAGGCCTGACTGGGTGCCGATCCACAGCGTGCCGTCGCTGGTCAGCTTGAGCGCGCGCACCAGATTGGCGCCGAGCGAATGCGCATCATCGGGGTCGTGCCGGAATGTACGCACGCTGTGGCGGGCCGGATCGATCAGGCCCAATCCGCTCAGGCTACCCGCCCAGATCGCGCCGTCGCGGTTCTCGACCAGGGCCAGCACCATGTCGTCCGGCAACCCGCCGGTCGCGGTTTCCGATGCGCTGCGGCGGTACGAGTTCCAGGTCTGTCTGGACGGGTCGTAGTGGGCAAGTCCGCCGTTCGCGGTGCCCATCCACAGCGTTCCGTCGCGTGCCGGCAGCAAACAGCGCACGTCCGCGTCGGGCAAGCCGCGCGCACCGCTGGGATCGGTCGGCAGGAACGAAACCGTGTGGTAGGCGGGATCGAACAGCGCGACGCCGCGATTGGTCGCGACCCAGAGGCGTCCGTTGCCGGCGTCGGCGATTGCGTTGACGGTCACGCGCGGGCCACGTGGATCGGCCTTTTCGCCTTTCGCCGCCAGGTTGGTGTGTTCGTCGAACTGGTTGCGCACCGGATCGTAGCGTTTCAGGCCATCGCCTTCGGTGCCCAGCCACAGGTAACCGGCGCTGTCCTGGAAGATCGAGCGCACATAGTTGGTGGCGGTCTGCGCCCGCGTGGGATCGTGGTCGATGATGTAGTGAAACGGCGTGCCGTTCGGATCGACCTTGGCGATGCCGCGCTCCATCGTGCCGATCCAGAGCAGGCCGGAACGGTCGAAGCCGAGACTGAAGATGATCGCGTCGGGCAGGCTGCCATCGAGCACGCGGCTGGGCTTCAACCACTGGGTCTCGCCGCGGGCGAGGTCGACCACCGCGAGGCCTTCATGCGGGACGGCCAGCCACAGGCGGCCGCGCCGATCCCTGTCCAACGCGCTGATCGGATGGTTGCCTTCGAGCGGCCACACTTGCGCGACCGAGTCGTCGGCCGCGACGCGGTAGAGGCCCAAGGCCGTGGCCACGCTGAGTTCGTGGTTCTCGTCGATCAGCAATCCGTTCGCCGCGTCGATCTGACCTTCGGCGACGCGTTCCAGCGCGCTCGCGTGCGGGCGCAGGCGCAGCAGGCCGGCAGAGCTCGCAACCCACAGCGTGCCGTCGTCGTCCAGCGCGAACTGGCGGATGCGCACCGGATGATTGGCCACCGCCGCGATCGCGAGTTCGCGTTTCAGCTGTCCAGTGTGGATATCGCGCAGGGTAATGCCCGCATCGCTGCCGACCCATAGGCCTTGCTGAGGATCGACCAGCAGTGCGCGCACCGCCATCGACGCGGCGGATGCGCCGGCGATATTCCTGCTCGTGAACACGCCGGTCGATGGGTCGAGCCGGATCAGTCCCGCGTCGCTCGTGCCGATCCAGATCGCTCCATCGGAATCCTGCGCGAGCGCCGCAACCGGCCCTTCAGGTGCATTGTCGTCACTGTCGCCGCTGCGCTCGAAGGACGTGAAGTGGTAACCGTCGTAGCGCTGCAGCCCGCTCGAGGTGCCGATCCACATGAAGCCGGCGCGATCCTGCAGGATCGCGGTGACCGTGTTCTGGGCGAGGCCGCGGTCGGTGCCGATGGTCTGGAA
Source organism: uncultured Gammaproteobacteria bacterium (assembly GCA_963720445.1). Classification (GTDB taxonomy): domain Bacteria; phylum Pseudomonadota; class Gammaproteobacteria; order Xanthomonadales; family Rhodanobacteraceae; genus Dokdonella_A. The sequence continues at coordinate 1,346,567 of CAVRFO010000002.1, read as the reverse complement.
GAAATAGTCGCGGCGGATCGCCTCGGCGTGCGCCCACGTCGCGCACACCAGGCAAGCGATGACGGCAAACAGCCAGTCGGGCCGCCAGCGCAAGCGCGACCGGGCCGATGGCGACGCGAAAACCCTCATGGGTGCGAACTTTCGAATCTCAGGGTTCCCGGAGTGTAGGCAAATGCGCCTTCGCGCGCCACGCGCGGCGCATGCGGGGAAGGCGCGTCCGGGATGTTTCCGCCGGCAACGCCGCGATGCGATCGCGCCGGCGGCTTGCCGCTAAACTGGGCGTACCTTGACCGCGAGATGAATCGGGATGAATGCCGATCTTGACTACGCCAGCCTGGCCAACGCACTGGAAACCCTGCCACTGGGCGTCAACGCGAGCGATCTGCATGGCTCCCTGATCGGCTGCCTGTGCGCGGGCGCGCGGGTGAACGGCGACACTTGGCTCGACGCGCTGCAACTGGACCCGGGCGACGGCACCGTCGTGCGCAATGAAATCCTGCAGCGGTTGTATCGAAGCTGCCGTTCACAAGTGGACGATTCCTCTGCACACATCGCGCCGCTGTTGCCGGCACGCACGGCGCCGCTGGCCGCGCGTGCGACCGCACTGGTGGAATGGTGCCGCGGATTTCTCGGTGGCTTCGGCCTCGGCGGCGCGACCCGGCACGGCCCGCTGTCAGATGACGCAAGTGAAATCCTGCGTGATCTCGGCGTTGTGGCGACCAGTCATTTCGATGTCAGCGAGGACGCCGAAGACGTGCAGGCGCTCGCCGATGTGGTCGATTTCGTGGGCACCGCGTGCGCGATGCTGCATCGCGAAGTCGGCGCCGGCGGGCGCGCGCCGCGCCTGCATTGAATCGCCGGCGTTCCTGTTGCGCGCGAATCGCTCGTAGAATGAGCGGCAACTGCGCCCCTGAAACGCAATGCCGACAGCCGGACCCGAGATGATCGAACCGAAGGAATTCGCGCGCCGCCGCCGCCAGCTGATGCGCATGGCCGGCAACGACGCGATCGTGATCGTCGCCGCCGCGCCGGAACGCGTGCGCAACAACGACGCGCACTATCCATACCGGCAGGACAGCGATTTCCACTATCTGACCGGGTTCGCCGAGCCGGACGCGGTGCTCGCGCTGGTCCCCGGCCGTGCGGCCAGCGAGACGATCCTGTTCTGCCGCGAGCGTGACCTCGAACGCGAGCGCTGGGACGGTCCGCGCGTCGGCACCGAGCGCGCGGTGGCAGCGCTCGGCATGGACGACGCGTTCCCGATCGACGACATCGACGACATCCTGCCTGGCCTGATCGAAGGCCGTTCGCGCGTCTATTATCATTTCGGCCGCGACACCGAGTTCGACCTCAAGCTGATCGGCTGGGTCAACCGGGTGCGCGCGCAGGTGCGCCAGGGCGCGAAGCCGCCGCACGAATTCGTCGCGCTGTCGCACCTGTTGCACGACCTGCGCCTGTACAAGTCGCGCGGCGAACTGCGCCTGATGCGCAAGGCCGCGAAAATCGCCGCCGACGCGCATCTGCGCGCGATGCGCGCGACCCGGCCGGGCATGAACGAACACGAGGTCGAGGCGGAACTGCTGCACACGTTCCGCAGCAACGATGCGGTGCCCAGCTACGAGCCGATCGTCGGCGGTGGCGCCAACGGCTGCGTGCTGCACTACCGCGCGAACAACGCGCCGCTGCAACGACGGCGACCTGCTGCTGATCGACGCCGGCGCCGAATACCAGTGCTACGCATCGGACATCACGCGCACATTTCCGGTCAATGGCCGCTACTCGCCGGAACAACGCGCGCTGTACGACATCGTGCTCGCCGCGCAACTCGCCGGCATCGACGAAGTGCGCGCCGGCCGCGCGTTCGACGCGTATCACGACGCGGCGGTGCGTACGATCACCAAGGGCCTGTGCAAACTCGGCCTGCTCGGCGGCAGCGTCGACAAGAACCTGCGCGAGCACAGCTACCGCAAGTTCTACATGCACAAGACCGGGCACTGGCTCGGCCTCGACGTGCACGACGTCGGCGACTACCGCGTCGATGGCGAATTCCGCGTGCTGGAACCGGGCATGGTGGTCACCGTCGAGCCCGGCATCTACATCGCGCCGGATCTCAAGGGCGTGCCCGCGCGCTATCGCGGCATCGGCATCCGCATCGAGGACGACGTGGTCGTGACCGATGGCGATCCCGAGGTGATTTCCGCCGCCGCGCCGAAAGATCCCGATGAGATCGAAGCGTTGATGGCGGAGGCACGATGAAGCGTGGTGCCTGGATCATTGCCGCGCTTTTGGCGTTTAGCCCGTTGCCTGGATTCCCGGTCTCGGGTTCGCTGTTCGCCGCGACTGTTTCTTCAGAATCCCGAATCCCGAACCCCGATTCCCGGCTGCTGGACTACGGCCTGTTCGGCACCTTGCACTTGAGCCGCCCGAGCACTGCGATCGCGCATACCGCGTTGCTGTTTTCCGACAGCGGCGGCTGGACCGCGCGCCAGGATCGCCTGTCCGCTGCGCTCGCCGCGCAGGGCGCGTTCGTCGTCGGCATCGATCTGCCGACGTATCTGACACGCATGCAGGCGCTCAAGGACAAATGCGCGTATCCAGCCGGCCACGTCGAGGATGTCGCGCATTGGATCGAACGCCATGAAGGACTGGCCGACTACACGGTGCCGCTGGTCGTCGGCGACGGCGCTGGTGCGACGTTCGCGTATGCGCTCGCGGCGCAGGCGCCGGCCGGTACGTTCGACGGCCTGATTACCCTCGGCTGGGATGCAGCGCTGCGCTTCCCGAAAAACTTCTGCGCGGGCGACGCGGGTGCGCCGACCGCGGCGGCCGCCAACGGCGGCTTCCGTGTCGTGCCGGTGGCCAAACTGCCACTGCGCTGGCTGCCGCGACCGTTCGCGCCGGATGCGCGGATAACCGGCCTTGGTTCGATTCTCGGGAATGCATGGAATATGCTGGCGCTGGCGCTGCCGCCATTCGCGTCGGCCGAGGCGGGCAGCGACGTCGGTCTGGCCTACCAGCACTGGCGCCAGCGCGAGGACGCCGCCGTGACCGCGCTGCCTGACGATGTCGCCGACCTGCCATTGACCGACATCGCGCCAACCGCCACTGCGACGCATCAGGTCGCGATCGTGATCACTGGCGATGGCGGCTGGGCCGGCCTCGATCGCGGCGTCGCCGATGCGCTGACCGCGCAAGGCATTCGCGTGATCGGCTTCTCGACCCTGAAATATTTCTGGCACAAGCAGAGCGCCGATGCGTTCGCCGCGGCGATCGCGCGCGTGATCGCGCACTACGGCAAGGCCGACCCGGCCGCGCGTTTCGTGCTGATCGGCTATTCATTCGGCGCGAGCCTGGTCCCGGTCGCGATCAACCGCCTGCCCGACGGGGTGCGCGAGCGCGTGCAGGGCGGCGTGATGATCTCGCCCGACGACGAAGCCGTGTTCGAGATCCACGTCGGCGACTGGTTCGGCTCGACCCATCACGAGGGCACCTTGCCGGTCGGCCCGGAAATCGCGGCAGCCAAAGTGCCGCTGGTCTGCGTGCATGGCGCCGACGAGGACGACAGCCTCTGCGTGAAACCGCAGCCGGCCAACGTGCGCGTCGCCTCGTTGCCGGGCGGGCACCACTACGATGGCGACTACGCGGCGCTGGGTGCGCTGATCGCGCGCAGCCTGCCGGCAGGCACGGCTGCGGCGCTGTCGACACACCCTTGATCGACGTGGCGCTTGCGTCCACCGCTATGGTTCATAAGGTTGCACAGGCCATGACTTCACATACAAATCGTTGCGCGATCGTTTGCCTGCTGCTGGCGGCGTGCGCATTCGCGGGCGTGAGCGCGGCGCGTGCCGATCCGCCAACGTCGGCGAATTCGGACGGCGCCACGCCGTCGATCGCAACGGTCACCTTGCAGCCCGTCGCACCGAGCGAGAACGGCGTCATGGCGCCGCCCGATCCGGGTCCCGGGATCCGTTTCGAGGACTTGCCGAGCGATGTCGGCCTGCGTGTCCGCGTCGTGACGCGCAACCAGCGCGTCCACCGCGGTATCGTCAAACGCGCCGACGCACGCCACCTGACCTTGTCGGTGAAGCAGCACGGCGGCAGCGCGGCCTATGTGCTGGCGCGCGACCAGATCGAGCGCATCGATCCCGACTGAGCGGTGCCGCAAACCGATCAGATGGCATATCCATGCAGGAGCGCACCCCGGCCTGCGCGCGGTGCGGCTCGCTTCGACGCGTACCGGGTTCGCGGGTAACCCTGCGTATACCGATCGCTGGAAACTGTTCGACCGCACCGCCGACTACGATGTGGTCGAGCTGGTCACCGGGATTGCCGCGTTGCGGCGCTGAGGCTCCGGCGCCGGGCAGTTCGCGCGTAGCGAGTGCGCTCTAGCGGCCGCCGAACAGGAAGCGCCGATAGCCACCTGCGACCAGCGCCGCGATGTCGATCAGCAGGCTCGGCATCCACAGGCCGCGCGGATAGGCGAGATACGAGCCGGTCCATTCCGGGACGAATTTTTCCTTGTAGCGGCGCAGACCCTGGTAGTTGTAGAAGCGTCCGCCGTACTGGAATGCGAGCGCGGCGAGGCGTTCGTTGACCCGCGCGTACGGGTTGTCGCCGACCGCCGAAAGCGGGGCCATGCCGAGGCTGAAGGTTTCGTAGCCGCTGTCCTTGGCCCACTGCATCACCCGCGCGAACAGGAAATCCATGGTGCCGCGCGGCGCGTCGTCGACGTGGCGCATCAGGTCGACGCTGGCGGTGCCGTTCGGGCCGTACGGCGGCAGCACGTTCGCGAACGCGATCAGCTGGCCGGAACGGCGCACCAGCGCGAGCGGGCTCCACGCGAAATAGTCCGCGTCGAAATGGCCGAGCGAAAAGCTCTTCTCATGCGCGTCCTTGTCCGCGAGCCACTCATCGGAAACGCGTTCGAGATCGGCCATCAGCGCGGTGTCGAATGGCGGTTGCAACAGTTCGAACGTGAGCTGTTCCTTGAGCGAACGGTTGCTCGCCTGGCGCAGGTCTTCCCAGCGCTTGCCGGCCATTGTGAATTCGCTGAGGCGTACGGTGGCCAGTTCGCCGAGTTTGAACAGGTCGAACCCGAGATCGTGGTACAGCGACAGGTCCGGTTCCAGCACTTCGTAGAAGATCGGCACGCGATCCTGCGCGTCGGCGAAGTGGCGGAAATCGAGGATCGCGCGCTTGATCGCGCTTTCCGGCCCGGATGGGGAGCCGAGCGCGACCAGGCGATCGCGCACCGCGCCGTACGCGACCACCGCGTGGTTGTCGGCCGACCAGAACAAATGCTTGTCGCCCATGAAGGTCAGATGCGCGAATTCGCCGCCGCCGTGCTGCAGGTAGATCGCGCGCGCACGTTCGAGTTCTGCGTGGTCGGGCAGTTTCAGTGCCGGTCGGCGCACCGCGAATGACTGCCAGATCAGGTAGATAAGCACGCCCAGCGCGGCCGCGAACAGGCCGCGCGCGAGGCGCGAGGAATGTTCGCCGAAACCGAAATACCACAGGTCGAAACTGTCGTCGCCGAGCACCGACCACACGCCGACTGCGAAGAACGCGAGCACGACCGCGACCAGTCCGCTCAGCCAGGTGAACGTGGTCAGCGAGGTCAGGTGCATCGCGCGCTGGGTGAACTCGCGCTTGCGCATGCGCAGCAGCAACGCGATCGCGAGCAGGAACAACGCCTCGCCGAAATGCAGGCCCTTGGTGACCGCGAGGATTGCGCCGATCACCAGCAGCGGCTGGGCCAGCCCATAGGCGACGCGCAAGCGCCCGTCGATGCCACGCCCGAGGCCGAGCAGCAGTACGCCGGTCAGGACCGACAGCCAGTACGAGCCCTCGACCGCGGCGAGCGGCAAATGCTCGCGCACGACCACGCTGTGTTCGTGCACGGCCGGGATCGCGGCCGAGGCGAGCAGCACCAGGCCGGCACCGAAGGTCAGCACCGCGAGCGAACGGATGCCGAACCCGGCGAGCAGACTGGCCGGAAGACCGAGCACGCCGAACAACGGATGCGTGCGCAGGCGACCGCTGGCGCGCGCGAGCATCGGCAGGCGCAAACCTCCGGCGAGCATGCCGGAACCGACGTACAGGCCAGTCAATAGCGGCACCAGGTAATACGCGATGCGGAACAGGAACAGGCCGGACAGGACTTCCGCGTTGTCGTAGCCGCCGGTGGTCAGCGCGAGCAGCATCAGGCCGTCGAATACACCGAAACCGCCGGGAATCAGGCTGAGCAGGCCGAGGGTCTGCGCCGCCGCGAAACTGCCGAGCAATGGACCGGGTTTCACGTGTGCACCGGACACGTACAGGCACGCGTACAGCACGCTCGCGCTCAGCACCCAGTCGACGAACGACAGCGCGGCGAGCCCGAGTTTCAGGCGCAGCGGCGGCAGGTCGACGCCGCGCGGCAGCCAGCGCATCAGCCGGCGACGCTTGGTCAGCACGAAGAATGCGGGCAGGTAACAGGCGGCGGCGATGAGTACGCCGAGCGCGAGCCAGTGCGTGGTGGCGCTTGGCGTGATCGGGGTCGAGCCGAGCGAGAGCGTCGCAATGATCAGCACCGACAGGCCGAGCGGCAGCGACAGCACCTGCAGGCCGACCAGCGCGGCGCCGATCGGCAATTCGATGCGGCGCGCGGAGAATCCGAGCAGGCGCACGCCCGAGCCGACCGCGCCGGAGAGGTTGAGCACATTGGCCAGCGCGTTGGCGACGAACGCGAGGCGCAGTACGTCGCGCGCCGGCATCGCCAACCCGAGCCAACGTGCGACCAGCACGTCGATCGCGCCGGTGAACGCGACCGCGAACAACGCAAGCAACGCGATCCCGATCGCGGGCATCGTCGGCACTGCGAGCAGGGTGCGCTGCATTTCCGGCAGATCGAATTCATCGATGCCGTGGACCAGCAGCCAGCCGATCACGCCGAGGAATGTGATCGGCACCAGCCAACGCAGGCGCGCCGCCCAACCGCGTGTGGCGGGTGGGTTCGGGGTGCTGGATTCGGGTGCGATGCTCATCTGGTTCGCATCATCCTTGAAACGTGGATTCCAATGCAGTTGTTTGTCGGCCTTCGCACGTTTGCCGGCGTTGCGGGCAGGCGTCCCGCACGATCGCGGGATGCTGCCGGCCGAGTCGCGTTCAGCGCTTCGTGCCGGGCAGATCCTTCAGGCTCTGCACATATTGCGGCATCCAGTTTTTCGGCGCTCCGAAGCCGTGACCGACATGCGGCAACATGACCGCTTTCGAATCCTTCTGGCCGGCCGCGAATTCCGTTGCGAATTTCGGATCGCAGACCTGATCGATTTCGCCCTGCAGGATGCGCCAGGGCACGTTGACCGTGTCGCGCTTGTCGAACATCCAGGTCGGCGGCTGCTTCTGCCAGTGCTGGGTCAGGCCGCCGCTGCCGGGGCAGAACGGCTTCCTGATCAGCAGGTCGGGACAGAAGCCGAGGCTGATGCCGCCGCCCAGACGCTTGCCGGCATCGGCTGCGAGCGCCGCGTAGGCGATCGTCGCGCCGGAGGAATAGCCGATGATGAGCGGGCGCGTGTCGAGCGGCAGCCTCAGCGTGCGCACCAGATCGTCACCGAGCTTGGCCAGCAGGCCGTCGACATCGCTGCATTGTGCGGCGCCGGCGTCGAGGCCCTTGAGGAACTGCGGCGTGTTGAAACCCGCTACCCAGTAACCTTGCGCGACCGCTTCGTGCGCCATGTCGGTCACGCCGAGGTTCCAGCCGCCGTCTCCGGACGCGAACAGCACGAGGCCGCGACTGGCGCCCCTGGGCTTGTACACGGCGACTTCGCCGAATCCCGCGACGTTGATCCACTGGTCCACCTGCGGATCGCGCACGGCGGCCTTGTGCGGCTTTGCGGGTTTTGCGGTTGGCGCCGGTGCGGTTTTCGCCGCAGTGGCGGTGGCGGCGTGGGCCGGCGCAACGGTGCCGAGCGCGAGGGCGAGGGCGATAACGCAATGACGGCGGATCAAGCGGGCGGTCCCGGAGCGGATGGGGGAGCGCACGCTAGCGGATGGCGGCGGCGCTGTCACGCGATCGGCCCGCGCGCGAACACAATCGTTTCATTTGTGCCACGTCAACGCCGCGGCGATTCGGCATCGGCCAGCCGCCTGGCGGTCTCGTCGGCATGCAATTCGAACCACATCGCGTTGAGGATCGCGAAGGTCAACGCAAGGCCGAGGCCGAGGATCCAGCTGAAGTACCACATGGGGCAAACCTCCGGTTTTGCCGGGATTGGGGATTGGGGATTCGGGATTGGAAACAGCAGCCGATCAGCGGGCCGCTTTTCCCAATCCCGAATCCCCAATCCCCAATCCCGGCCTCATCAATACATTCCGTGTGACCGCTTCACATGCTCAAGACTGACCCGTCCGCGCAGCACGCGATAGACCCAGGCCGTGTAGCCGATCACGATCGGCATCAGTACCACGCTGATGAGCAGCATCAGGCCGAGCGTGCCCTTGCTGCTCGATGCGTCCCAGATGGTCAGGCTGCTGCGTGGATCAAGGCTCGATGGCAGCAGGAATGGAAACAGTGCGAGGCCGGCCGAGCCGATCGTGCCGGCGACCGCGAGCGCGCTGGCCACGAATGCGCTCGCGTGACGACGTCGCGCGGCGAGAAGCGGCGCGGCCAGTGCGGCGAGGATCGCGACGCCGGCGCAGACGCAGGCCCAGCGCCCGAGCCGCCCGTCGCCGAGCCAGGTGCCGCCGCGCACGACGTCCTTCAGCAGCGGATTGGACGCAGTATCGGTAGCGTGGCCGGTGCCGCCGATCGCGTAGCCGGTGATGCCGAACGCGAGCCATGCGCCAGCCACGAGGTAGAGCACGACGAAGGCCGGCGCAAGGATGCGCAGCAGGCGTTCCGCGCGGGCGAGGATCACGCCATCGGATTTGACCGTGGCCCATGCCGCGCCATGCATCAGCAGCATCGTGACCGAGACCAGTCCGGCCAGCAGCGGGAACGGCGTCAACAGGTCGAAGAAGCCGCCCGTGTAGGTGATCCGCAAGGTGTCGTCGTAACGCAGTGGCACGCCGAGGAACAGGTTGCCGAACGCAACCCCGAACACCAGCGCGGGCACGAATCCATTGAAGGTCAGGATCCAGTCCCACGTGTTGCGCCAGTGCCAGTGCGCGATCTTGTTGCGGAAATTGAAACCGACCGGACGCACGATCAACGCGAGCAGGGTCAGCAGCATCGCGAAATAGAATCCCGAGAACGCAGCCGCGTACAGCAACGGCCACGCCGCGAAGATCGCACCGGCGCCGGTGATCAGCCAGACCTGGTTGCCTTCCCAGACCGGTTCGATCGTTTCCAGCAGGGCGCGGCGTTCGTCGTCGGTCCGCGCGAGCACACGCAGCAGCGCGGCGATGCCGAGGTCGTAGCCGTCGGTGACCGCAAAGCCGATCAGCAGCAGCCCGAGCAGCAGCCACCAGACGATGCGCAGGGTGTCGTAGTCGATCATGGCGTCACCGGCGTGGTACGGGACAGGCAGAAGCATCGCGCCTTCCGGCGCTCCCACAAGATTCCCGATGCATCGTCGACGCACCGAACCTTCCGGTGAGTCGGAAAAATCGCCGAAGCGTGGTGGGAGCGCCGGAAGGCGCGATGCTCCAGCGCAGGAAGATCGCGTACGAACGCTGTCATGATCATTCTTCCATGGTCTCGCGTGCCGGCCACATGCCCAACCCATCCGGCCCGCTGCGCACGTACTTCAGCATCAGCACCGCATCGACGATCGCGAGCGCGGTATAGAACAACGCAAAGCCTGCGAGGCTGGTCGCGACCTGGGTCGCGGACACCGACGACACCCCGAGCGCGGTCGGCAGCACGCCTTCGATCGCCCACGGCTGGCGCCCGTATTCGGCGACGATCCAGCCCAGTTCGATCGCCAGCCACGGCAGCGGCAAACTCCACAATGCGGCGCGCAGGTACCAGCGGTGGCGGTCGAGCTGGCGCTTCGCCGACAGCCAGAACGAATAGCCGAACAGCGCGATGAACCACAGTCCGCAGCCGACCATGATGCGGAACGACCAGAACAGCACCGGTACGTTCGGGATCGTGCTGTCGGCGGCTTTCGCGATGTCCGCCGGTGTCGCCCTGGTCGGATCTGCGAGGGTGCGCTTGAGCAGCAGCGCATAGCCGAGATCGGCCTTGTGCGCCTCGAACTCGGCGCGCGCCGCGTCGTCCTCGCGATGCGTGCGCAGGCGTTGCATCGCCGCGTACGCCTTCAACCCGCTGTCGATCCGCTGTCGCCGCGTGCTTGACCAGATCGTCGATGCCCGGCATCACGGTGTCGAGCGAGCGCGTGCCGATCAAGCCCATCAGCCACGGGATGCGGACCGCGAAACGCGTCGTGCGCGCGGCGACATCGGGCAGGCCGAACACCGTGAACGAGGCCGGCGCCGGTTCGGTCTTCCACATCGCCTCGATCGCGGCGAGTTTCATCTTCTGGTGTTCGGTCAGCGTGTAGCCCGATTCGTCGCCGAGCACGACCACGCTGAGCGCGGCGGCGAGGCCGAAGCTCGCGGCGACCGTCATCGAGCGTTTCGCAAATTCGACGTTGCGGCCTTTCAGCAGGATACCACGCGCTGATCGAGAGCACGAACATCGCGCCGAGCACGTAGCCTGCGCTGACCGTGTGCACGAACTTCGACTGCGCGACCGGATTGAAGATCACCGCGCTGAAATCGGTGACTTCCATGCGCATCGTGTCGAGGTTGAACTCGGCGCCGACCGGGTTTTGCATCCACGCATTCGCGATCAATATCCACAGCGCCGACAGGCTGGTGCCGAGCGCGAGCAGGAAGGTCACGATCAGATGCTTGATCCGCGACAGCTTGTCCCAGCCGAAGAAGAACAGGCCGACGAAGGTCGCTTCGAGGAAGAACGCCATCATGCCCTCGATCGCGAGCGGCGCGCCGAACACGTCGCCGACGTAATGCGAGTAGTACGCCCAGTTCGTGCCGAACTGGAATTCCATCGTGATTCCGGTCGCGACGCCCATCGCGAAGTTGATCCCGAACAGCACGCCCCAGAACTGCGTCATGCGCTTCCAGATCTCGCGTCCGGTCATCACGTAGACCGCTTCCATGATGACCAGCATCCACGCCAGGCCCAGCGTCAGCGGCACGAACAGGAAGTGATACAGCGCGGTCAGCGCGAACTGCATGCGCGACAGGATGACGACGGTTTCATCGATCATGCGGGACCTCTGCGGCAGGCGTGAGCAGATGGCTTTCGAGCGCACCCGGCGAAGTGTCGGGGCGCGGCTGCGGGGCGAAGCACAGCCACCACAGCACGCCGAGCAGGGCGAGCTTGCCGACGATGATCAGCGCGAATTCGAGGCCGAAGCGGCGACCGCCGCGGCTGCGGAACCAGGAATAGCCGGGGAGTGATCGATCGTCCATGGCGCGCGGTCGAGTCTACGCCGCTCGCCCGCGCATGACCCGCGGCGCGATGCCGCGCACATGTCCGGTTTCCCCGCTGATCCACGCTATTGGACACCATCCACATCCAGCCCTGGGGCTTTCATGAAAATCAAATACATTGTTGCCGCGTCGGCGCTCAGTGTCGGCATGGTCGGCATGGCCTGCGCAATGGAGGACGGCGCCTGCCATACACCGGCGGTCGATGCGCTGGCGGCGCCGGGCGATGATTGCTTCAACCCGGCGCAGGTGGAGGCGTACCAGCCGCGCGTGATCGACGTCAGCCCGGTCGATGTCGACTACGGCGCGATCAAGGTCGGCGCTTCGGTGACGGTCCCGGTAAAGATCTCCAACCTGACCAATCAGGCACTGAATCTGGCGGGCGGCGGCTTCAATGATCCCGGCGCGTTCTACGGATCCGCGGGTAGCTGTGGCGGCGGCCTGCCGGCGACGGCAGCTGCGTGATGAACTACACGTTCCGGCCGACCCAGGCCGGGCAGGCGTTTACCGCATCGACCTTGATCTACTTCGGCGCGACCGCGCAGTCACTGAAGTTCCGCGGCAGCGGCACCGAGTCGCTGGCCCAGGTTACGCCGGTGACGATCGATTTCGGCGATGCGCTGCTCGGCCAGACCCTGACCGTGCCGGTCACCCTGCGCAATACGCACGACGCCTCGGTCAGCCTCGCTGGCGGCGGCGTCAGTGGCCCCAGCGCTTTTTCCGGATCGTTGGGCAGCTGCAACGCGAGCGGTCTTGCGGCCGGCGCCTCGTGCGCATTCAACTACTCGTTCACTCCCGCGGCGACGGGCGCGGCCAGCGGGTCGACCAGCATCGCCTTGAGCGCGCCGACCAATCTTTCCATGTCTCCATTGCTGGCGTTCAAGGGCAATGGCGTGTCCAGCGCGCCGAGCGCGAACGTGTATCCGCGCAGCGTCCACTTCGGCAGCGTCAAGATCGGTCGCACGGCGAGCGCGGCTGTGACGATCAAGAACAACACCAGCGCCGCACTGACGACGGCGGGCGGCGGTTTCAACAACAATGCCGGTGGCGCGTTCGGCGGTGCCAGCACGTGCGGCGGCATGGTTGCTGCAGGCAGCTCGTGCACATTCGTCTATACGTTTCAGCCGCGGCTGGCCGAAACCGTCAGTGCGAGCACCAGCGTCGGCTTGAGCGGCGCGGGCGTGCCGTACCAGAACGTCCCTTTGAGCTTCACCGGCACCGGTGTCGGCACTTTGGCGCGGGTCACTCCAACGACGTTCGACTTCGGCCAGGTTCGCACAGGGACCTCGATCAGCGTGCCGGTCACGATCACCAATACCAGCGAGGCGCCACTGACCGGGTTTCTCGGTGGCGCGGTGCCGTCGCCATTCTCGGCCAGCAACGCCTGCCCGGCGAGTTTGGCGGTCAGCGCCAATTGCACGATCACCTATTCGTTCAGCGCGAACGTGTCGGCGCTCGGCGCGCATGCGGCCGACACCGTGATCTCGTTCACCAATGCCACCGGCGTGCGACCGAACGTGCTGATCCACATGGATGCGACCAGCGCCGATCCGGACAAGATCTTCTTCAACGGCCTTGACTGATCCCGGGTATCCATCGGCGCATCCCCGCGCTGCCGGCGTGTCGGCGGGCCGCGGCGTGCCATCACACCGCGGTTTCGCTTGTCGCGCATCCGGCGCACGGTGCAGAATCCATACGTGGAAAGGGGAGCACCTTGGAAACCGAAGCGAGCGTCGGCGAAGCCGACACCGCCAGCCTGTTGCGACGCTGCTCGGCGGGCGACGCCAGCGCCTACGACGCGTTGTTCGCGGCCGTCTACGACGATCTGCATGGGCGTGCGCGCCTGCTCGCGCGTGGTGCCGGTGCGACCTTGTCGGCGACGGTACTGGTCCACGAGGCGTACTTGAAGCTCTCCGGCCGCGGCCTCGCGCTGAACGACAAGGCGCACTTCTTCGCGTTGGCCGCGCGCGCGATGCGCCAGATTCTTCTCAACGGTGCGCGCGATCGCGCCGCGCAGAAGCGCGGCGGCGGCCTGGTGGCGACAACGCTGGACAGCGCGCTCCCCGGTGCCGACAGCGGTGTCGATGTGATCGCGCTCGATCAAGGCCTGCAACGGCTCTCCGCCACCGATGCGAGGATGGCGCAGATCGTCGATCTGCATTTTTTCGCCGGACTGGGGTTTGCGGAGATTGGCGAGTTGCTCGGCGTCTCCGAACGCACGATTGCGCGCGACTGGCGTGCTGCGCGCGCATTGCTGCAACTGCAGCTCGGCGTGGCGCCGGCGCCGATCGATGACTGAGGCGATCGACGTACGCATCGCCGCACTGCTGCGCGATGTACTCGATCAGGCGCCGCCGCAACGTGCGGCATGGATTGCGCACGCCTGCGCGGGAGAACCCGGGTTGCGGCGCACGCTGACCCGGCTGGTCGAGCTGGATGAAAGTAGCGGTCTCGCGCTGGACCTGCCACTGCAGGCGCTGGTTGCCGATGTGCTCACCGCATCCGGGGATACCACCGGCCCGGGTGAGCGAATCGGATCGTACAGCCTGCTGCGCAAGCTCGGTGAAGGCGGCATGGGTGCGGTGTGGCTGGCCGAGCGCGTCGAGGGTGGCTTCGCGCAACAGGTGGCCCTGAAGCTGATACGTGTCGGCATGGACAGCGTCGCCGTACTCGCCCAGTTCCGCCGCGAACGCGAATTGCTTGCCCAGCTCAGCCATCCCGACATCGCACGCCTGCTCGACGGCGGCCTCGATGCGCGTGGCCGGCCATGGTTCGCGATGGAATACGTCGAAGGCATCGGCCTGCACGAATGGATCGAGCGCGGCGATGCCGACCTGCGCATCCGCCTCACCCTGTTCGTGCGCCTGTGCCGCGCGGTTGCCTACGCGCACCAGCGACTGATCGTGCATCGCGACCTGAAGCCGTCCAACGTGCTGGTGCGCGCGGATGGCACGCCTTGCCTGCTCGATTTCGGTATCGCGCGGCTGGTCGAGACCGATGCCGCGGACGAAACCGCCGCGCAGCATTTCCTGACTCGCGCCTATGCCGCGCCGGAACAGGTGCATGGCGGCGCGGTGACCACCGCGACTGACGTGTTCGCGCTCGGCGCACTGCTGTTCGAATTGCTGACCGGCCTGCGTTACTCGAGCTTGCGTCGCGACGACGGCGTGGTGACGCGGCCGAGCATGGCGGTGCGACGCGATGCGGGTGCGGCCGTGCTGCCGGCACCGCAACTGCGCGGCGATCTCGATGCGATCGCCACGCGCGCGCTGGCGCTCGAACCGCAACGCCGTTACGCGGGCGCGGCGACGCTGGCCGACGACGTGGAGCGTTTCCTTGCCGGCCGGCCGGTGATGGCGCGACCGGGCAGCGCGTGGTATCGCATCGGCAAGTTTGCGCGCCGCAACCGGCTGGCCAGCGTGGCCGTCGCCGCCGCCGTGCTGGCGATGATCGCCGGTACCTGCGTCAGCGTGTGGCAGGCGCAGCGCGCGGAGCGCATGGCCGATCGCGCCGAGCGCGGCAAGCTGTTCCTGATCGGCCTGCTCGAAGACGCCAATCCATTCGACGACCGGCCGGGCCGCAAGGCGCCGCCCGACCGTCTGCTCGACAATGCAATCGCACGCATCGATCACGACTTCGCCGATGCGCCCGAGGTGCAGATCGAAATGCGCCAGTTGATCCAGCAGACCCTGCTCCGTACCGGCGATCCGCGCCACGCTCGTGTGCTGGCCCAGCGCAATGTCGATGCGGCACGTGCATTCTACGGTTCCGCCACACCCGAACTCGGTACCGCCCTCAGCAGTCTCGGTGTGGCCGAGGAGCAGAGCGGCGACGGGGCATCCGCGCAGGCGACGCTCGCCGAAGCCGAGCGCCTGCTGAGCGATGCCGGCCCCGCGTACGCACGCGAACGCATTTCGGCGATGACCGGTCTGGCCAAACTCGCCAACGCGGCCGGCAACCATGCCGACGCGTTGCGCCTGCACGAGGCCGTGCTGCAGGAACGCCAGCGCCTTGATGGATCGGAAAGTCCCGATTTGGCGATGGACCTGATGAATCTCGCCGCCGATGCGTTCTATGCCGAACATTACGCCGAGTCCGAGGCGACCGCGCTGCGCGCGCATGCGATGTTGGTCAAGCTGCTCGGTGCGGACCACGCCCGGCTCATCTATGTCGACAACATGCTCGGCCTGGCGCAGGCGCATGCAGGCCATGTCGCCGCGGGGCTTGCCACGCTGACGGCAACCGAGCGCCGTGCGCGCGCCACGTTGAAGCCGGATGCGCCGATGCTCGGCTCCGTGCTGGGCTCGCTCGGCAGTGCGCGCTATCTCGAACGGGACTGGAATGGCGCCATCGTCGCTCTGAGCGAGGCGCGCCGCATTCTGGATGCCAGCGGACAGACCCTGCGTGGACGCGTCACCATGCGCCTCGGCATGGCCCAGTTGGCCGCGCGTCAGCCCGAAGCGTTGGCGACGCTGGATGCGAGCCGCGGCGAACTGACCGTCGCAGGTGGCAACGACGGATTCCTCGCCTGCGCGCAGGCCGCGTACGGCGTTGCGCTGGCGCGTGCGGGCGATGCTTCCGGTGGCGAAAAGCTGGTGCGCACGGCGCGTGACGACCTGCGCGCCGGCAATGCATCGGGCAGCTTGCGTCTAGGCGAGATCGACCTGCTGCTCGCGGACCTGCTCGACCGACCCGACCAAGCAGAAGAGGCGCTGGGTCTGCGCCGTGAAGCGCTTGCGGTTTATCGGCGCGTGCTCGGTCCCGATCACCCGCGCACGCGTGCGCTGGCCACCACGGTGGGCAGTTCAGCCGGCTCGTAAGGCCGCCAGGGGCGCGGGGCACGAGCGGCATGTCCGGCAGCCGCGCGCTTCGGTGTTACCTCCCGTAGCGCACCTGCGCGCAACGGATGGAGAGCGCCATGAACACACGATCGAACGCGGGCCGTCGGACCCGCTGGCTGCCCGCGCTGCTGCTTGCAGCAGCCTGCGGCTTCACCGCCGATGCCGGCGCGGCGAACGGTTCCGGCTATTTCAAGGGAACCCCGACCTTCAGCGGCGCGCCGTACGCGATCAACGTCGTCGATGCCTATGCCTACCGCGACAAGAGTCCGACTGACGCGGCGGCGCAGGTCACGATTGTCGTGCTCGCGGACAAGCCGCTCGATGCTGCCGCGATAACGACGGCGCTGGATCGCGAAGCCGCAATCGGAACACAGATGGTCAATGCCCACGGCAGTTACATCACGCTGAGCTTGAACGACGGCGACGATTCGCCGGGACTGTCCATCCACGTCGATGGCGTACCCGGCAATACTGCGATGTCCGGCGGCTTCAAGGTCACGTCGAAAACGACGGACGCCCAGCATGTCGCTGGCCATTTCAGCAGCGATCCAAAGACACGCAAGAACTATTCGGTCGACGTGGATTTCGCGGTCGCCATCGCGGCGCCGGATCCGGGAACTGCACTGCGCGCCGGCGGCGGCGAGGCCGGCAAGGCCTATGTCGCCTACGTGGCCGCGCTGCGCAAGGGCAACGTCGATGCGATTGCGCATGGCATGGAAAAAGATCATGCGCAGGCGTTTCTCGCCCATCGCAAGGACGCGGACTTCAAACAGATGCTCGGCCTGTTCCAGGCAATGGGACCGAAGGAAGTCGAAGTGCTTGGCGGCTCGCTGGTCGGCAAGGAAGCGACGCTCGACGTCCACGGCAAGGACGGGGCCGGCAATGAGGTCAAGGGCAAAGTGCGCCTGCTCGATGAAGGCGACGGCTGGCGCATTGCCGACGAGCATCTGACCACGGTGTTGAAGTAGGGCGCCATTCCCGCTGCATTGCCGACAGCTAGTACTGCAACCAGGGTTCCGATTGTGCGGACAGCGGTTCCCGCGGCCTGACTGCGTGCGTCCCGCGGTCAATCCGGCCCTGTCGCCAGCGCGTGCGGGATGTCGTCACGACGCCATGTCATCCGTTGCCGCGAAACCGGGATTGCTTCAGTCAGACCCGACCGAAACCAGCCCAACGGTCGCGCGCAGCGATCCGGTGCGCGACCCTCACGGAGCATTTTATGCGTCAGCAACGCCTTTCATTTTCCATCGCCCGCGCGTTCGTACTGATCCTGCTGCTCGGCGCCTGCGGCGCGCGCGCGGGCGAGATGTGCGTGAGCAACGCCGCGCAGCTACAAGTGGCTTTCATACTCGGCGCCAACCAGTCACAGCCGTTCACGATCAAGCTGAGCCAGGGCACCTACGCGTTGCCAGCCGAGACTTCGGTGGTATTCCCGGCGCCGATCACGCTGCTTGGCGGCTACACGGCGAACTGCGCCTCGCGCGTGGTGAATCCCGACAACACCGTCATCGATCTCGGCGGGGGCGCCGGCACCGGCCTGAGCTTCAGCCAGCCGTCCGCCTCGCCGCAGGCGGGAATCGCCTTGGACGGCCTGACGATCACGCATGGCAGGTATCTGAGCCTGAGGGCGGGCCAGTATCACTACATCGGATCGAACGACTCCGGCGACGTGACGATCACGCGATCGCACATCCGCAACCTCGGTATTCCCGGAGACAACATGACGCCGGCCGAGTTCTTCGCGTATTCGGGCAACGTGCTGCTGGAAAACGTGTTGATCGATGCCATCGTCGAAGCCGACATCCTGAATTGCTCGGTGGAACTGGGCATGCAAAACGACGGGCGCGCGTCGCTCAACTACGTGACGGCCAATCTGTCGAACGGCCACGACCTTTGCTTCAACCCCGGCCCCAGCGGCGGCTCGCATCAGTTCGACATCTACAACTCCATCGTGTGGGCCTCCGACGGCACGCTTTCGTCGATCCGAGGCGATTCCCTCAGCTATGGCACCGGGCTCGCGGTGAACATCGGCTCCAGCATCCTGCGCGCTTATCTCGGCCCCGGCAGCGTCAACAGCAGCAACAATCTCAACGTCAATCCGAAGTGGGTCGATCCGACGAATGCGAACTACCATCTGCAGGTCGTCTCGCCCGCCGTCAATAGCGGCAGCGTCATCGATCCATTGGGTCTGCCAAGCACGGACATCGTCGGCGGAGCGCGCTGGATCGGCACGCTTCCGGATCGCGGCGCGTACGAGTCGCCGGTCAATGACTTGTCCACGTTCGTCGTCACCAGCACGGCGGATTCCGGACCGAACACGCTGCGCCAGGCGATTCTCGACGCGAACTCCGTGCCCAATCCGGCGACGATCAAGTTCAATATCGCAACGGCGTGCCCGGCGGTGATCGGCCTTGCCTCGGCGCTGCCGAAGGTCATCTCGCCGATCATCATCGACGGCTACACGCAGCCCGGCGCCGCGGTGAACACCGATGCGGATGCATCCAACGCGACGCTATGTGTCCTGCTCAAGCCCGCATCGGGAACGCTGGCCAACGCGCTGCAGGTTCCGGCGACGGGCGCGGCGAACACCTCGCTGGTCGTGCGCGGCCTCGGCTTCGGCGGCTTCGGCCAGCCGGTGATGCTGCTCGGCGGCTTCAACCATGTGATCGCCGGCAACCAGTTCGGCGGCAGCGTCGGCGGCGTCACGTTGCCCGGCGCAGGCTTGCAAGCGATCTCGATTGGCGTCAACGCCGGCGGCAGCCTGATCGTCGGCGGACAAGGCGTGGCCGATCGCAATGTCATCGGCGGCGGCGGTTTCTACGGCATCAATGTGCAGAGCACCGTTTCCAGCACGCCGGATCTGTGCCAGATCACCAACAACCTGATCGGCGTGGCTGCCAATGGCTTTACGCCAGTGCCGAACTTCACCGGCATCGGTCTTGCCGGCAGTGGCTGTGCCGTGACGTCCAACCGCATCGTCGGCAACAGCCAGGATGCGATCCTCATCAACGGCGGCAGCGGCAACGTGATCACGCGCAACGTGATCGGCGTCGACGTGCACGGCAACGGCGCCCTCAACGGCGGTGCCGGCGTGCATATCACCGCCGGCAGTGGCAACACGATCGGCACCAGCGCGGTCAGCAATATTTCGGGAACGTTGTTCAGCAACACCATCCGCTTCATGGTCGATGGCGGTGTGCTGGCGAGTGCCGGCGCCGGCAATTCCATCCGCAGCAACCTGATCTACGAAAACGGTGTGACCGGTAGTGGCATGGACATCGACTTGGGCACGCCTGGACCGACCCCGAACGATCCGGACGACACCGACACCGGGCCCAATTTTTTGCAAAACTTTCCGCTCGCCAGCGGCGTGGCATTCGTGACACCGCCGGCACCCAACGCGACCCACGTGGCATCGAGCGTGAAAGGCACGCTCAACGCGCAACCCGACAGCTATCGCGTCGATGCGTATTTCGCCAACGGCTGCAATGCCAATGGTCGTGGCCATGCGCAGGCCTATGCCGGAACCCAGAAGGTGACGATCGCCGCCGGCACCACGCGCATCGGTTTCACAATGGGCACGACGCTGCCGAATGTGGCCGCTGACGGCATGCTCGCTTTCACCGCGACCGATTCGGTGGGTAACACCTCCGAGATCGGGCCGTGCCTGCCGGTGGATGCGATCTTCCGCGACGGTTACGACTAAAGCGCCGTCTGCGACGCGCGCGGGCGCGAATGTCCGGTTCGTCCGCGTCTTCGTGTTTTCCCTGACAAGGCGGCCGCTGCGCGCCGCCACCTTTCACTGCATTCCAGGAACACACATCCATGAAAACCCTCTGCTTCATCGTTGCGATGATCGCCTGTTCGCTCGGCTCGGTATCCGCCACGACGTTGTTCTGTGTCCATGACAGCACCGAATTGGCGGCGGCGCTCGCGACTGCGGCGACCGACAACGAGGATGACGACATCAGACTCGCGCCCGGAACCTACACGCCGATCGGCGACGGCTTCGTGTTCAATTCCAGCGACCTGCACGGCTTGGCCATCAGCGGTGGTTATACGAGCGCGCCCGGCGCGCCACCGTGCAGTACGTCTCTCGGCGGCGCGCAATGGAGCGTGCTGGATGGCGCCGGCAGCAAACGCCTGCTGTATATCGTGCTTTCAGGCGTGAGCGCCGCTCCGGTATTCGTGCGCGATCTCACGTTCGCCAACGGCACGTCCACCGGCACGACTGCACCGGTCGTCATGACCGGTTCCAACGAATGGACCGGCGATACCACCATCGACAACGTATCGGTGCGTGGCAACCACACCAGCTTCGCGATTGCGCAGATCGGCGGGAATGGGCGCGCCATCGTGCGCAACAGCGAGTTCGTCAGCAATACCTCGACCGAGGGAAGCGGCATCGTGCTCTCCCTGCTCAGCAACTGGCCGCTCAACGACACCAGCATCGTGTTCAACAACAACACCGTCGCCGGCAACATCGTGCCGCCCACCTCGATCCGCGCCGGCGTCTCGTTCGGAGGCAACGGTCCCGGCGCCGTATTCATCGCCAACAATATCGTCTGGAACAACGGCGGAACCGATATCAACCTGCACACGGCAGGCCCCGTGTTTCTCGACCACAATGACGTCGGTTCGCGCGTCGTCGTCGGAGAAATGGCCGTCACCGAGATCAATCCCTACAACGTCGATCCGCACTTCGTGTCTATCGATGACATGCACCTGACCAGCACTTCGCCATTGCGCGATGCAGGCGTGGCCTCTCCGGTCGGCGGCGTCGGCGCCACCGATGTGGAGGGAAACGCGCGCGTCGTGTTCGGCGGCGTCGACGTGGGCGCCTATGAAATCCAGGATCGAATCTTCAACGACGGCTTCGAATGACGCGGGTACTGATTTTCCGGCGCTCAGACGTCCTCCATCGCGCCCTATTCACTACGGCGGAACACAAGCCATGAAGTTTTTTGCTTCGTCGCCGCCATGATCGCGTGGCCGCTCACCTCTGTATCCGCGGCGACGTTCTGTGTCCACAACGGCGCTGAACTGGAGGCCGCGCTCGCGACCGCATCGACCAACAATCTTGATGACAACATCAAGCTCGCGCCTGGAACCTACACGCCGAGCTACGAGCGTTTCATTTTCGCGTCGAACGACCTGCACGGTCTGGCCATCAGCGGCGGTTACGCGACCGCCCCGGGTGCGCCACCGTGCAGCACCTTCCTCGGCGGCGCGCAATGGAGTGTGCTGGATGGCGCCGGCAGCAAGCGCGTGCTCCAGATCTACAACGCGGGCGCGAGTGCCGCGCCGGTTTTCGTGCACGACCTGACTCTCGCCAATGGCACCTCCATAGACACCAATCCACCGATCCTGATTCTTGGAACCAGCGAGTGGGCCGGCGACGTGACCATCGAGAACGTGTCGGTGCGCGGCAATCACACCAGTCTCGTGATTGCGCAGATCGGGACCAATGGCCACATCATCGTGCGCGGCAGCGAGTTCGTCGGCAACACCTCGACTGAAGGCAGTGGCGTCGTGCTTGCGTTGCTCAGCAACCGGCCGCTCAGTGGAGCCAGCATCATGTTCAACAACAACACGGTCGCCGGCAACAGCGTGCCAGCCAGCTCGGCTCGCGCCGGCGTCCTGTTCAACGGCAGCGGTCCCGGCGACGTACGCATCGCCAACAGCATCGTGTGGAACAACGGCGGCGCCGACATAAGCCTGACGACTTCCGGCACGATCTATCTCGATCACAATGACATTGGTTCGCGTTCGGTCGGCGGTGGCGTGATCGTCAACGAGACAGGCTCCTACAACGTCGATCCGCACTTCGTGTCGGCTGGCGACAGGCACCTGCACAGCGCCTCGCCATTGCGCGATGCCGGCGTCGCGTCACCGATCGGTGGCGTTGGCTCCGCCGATGTCGAAGGCTATGCGCGCGTGGTGTTCGGCGGCGTCGACGTGGGCGCCTACGAGATCCAGGACCGGATATTCAAGGACGGTTTCGAATGAGTTCCGTCGCCGTGTGGCGCGGACCGTGCGCGTCAGGAGACGGCACGGCGTCGGTTCGGAACGCATGATGTACGCGAACGGCTTGCCTCCGATGAGGTCGATCGGCACATGGTGGAAGGGGGACACATGAAACGCATCGCATCCATCTTGCTTGTGCTCTGCGCGTGTGTTTCCACGATAGGGGACGTTGCGTCGTTTGCCGCCGAACCGGCAGTAGCGGTCATATTCGGCGTTGCGAAATTCGTCGTCGGGACCGATTCAATTGAGGTTTCCAGGGTCGAATCATTGCCTTCCGGACTGGACCTCATTCCTGGCGATGCCGGTTCCGCGGTCGGCGTGACCCGCCTCGAAGTCAAGGTCGGGGATTCGTTCGCGATTTCCGACCGCGCGCATGTGGGTAGCGTATACAAGGTGCTTCGAATAGCCGGTGGATCGGCGTCGATCGAGGAAACCCACTGGACTGCCTTTCCCGGCACCAAGGAAACCCGGAGTGTTCGCACGATGCTCGTTCGGACGTTCGATATCGCTGCGACCGACAAGTAAGCAGGCGGGAAGCCCGTGACCCGGCCGGGTGGCACGGCTATTCCCCAAGCCGCTCTCCTGCTCCACAGGTCGCGGCACTAGCCGGCCAGTGCGAACGCATCCCGCGTCAGATTCTCCGGCTCGCCCTCGGTGCACACGACGTCGTCCTCGATGCGGATGCCGCCGTACTTGCGGAACGCGTCGACCTTGGCCCAGTCGATGTCCTTCGCGGCCGGTTTGTTCTTCAGTTCGGCGAGCAGCAGGTCGATGAAATACAGCCCCGGCTCGATCGTCACCACCATGCCCGGCTCCAGCGCGCGGGTCAGGCGCAGGTACGGATGGCCGGGCGGTTTGGCGATCGTGCCGCCGGCGGCGCTGGCCTGGAAACCGGCGACGTCGTGTACCTGCAAGCCGATCAGGTGGCCGAGGCCGTGCGGGAAGAACGTGCCGGACACGCCGGATTCGACCGCGCTCTCCGCGCTCATGCGGATGAAGCCTTGATCCTTCAGGATGCCGGCCAGCACGTGATGCGCGTGGATGTGCAAGTCCGGATAACTCTGCCCGGCGCGCACCTTCGCGCAGAAGCCGCGTTGTGCCATGTCGAGGGCATCGATGAGGGCCTGGAACTCGCCCGCGTCGTCCGCCGCGTAGGTGCGCGTGATGTCGCTCGCGTAACCGTGGAAACTCGCGCCGGCGTCGATCAGGAACGAATGCATGTGTGTCGGCGGCGCATGGCCGAGCTCGGTGTAGTGCAGCACCGCGCCATGTTCGTTCAGCGCGACGATGTTGCCGTACGGCAGCTCGTTGTCAGTCTGGCGCGCGGTCGCCATGTACGCGATGTTGATGTCGAACTCCGATTCACCCGCGCGGAACGCGGCCTCGGCGGCGTGATGTCCGCGCGTGGCGATCTTGCTGGCCACGCGCATCAGCGCCAGCTCGTACGGCGTCTTGCAGCCGCGCTGGTAGTGCAGGTCGGCAAGCACGGCTTGCGGATTGTTCGGCGCGAAGCCGTCGAACCCCGCATTCGCCTCGCCGACGATCGCACAGCGTGCAGCGTCCTTGGGCAGGTGCGCGCGCGCGTCCTTCGCGTCGCGGATGATCGTGATCTCGAACTGCTCGACCCAGTAGCCGGCTGGAGCCTCGGGCACCACATGCCAGTAATCATGCGGCTGCAGATAGATCAGTTTCGGTTTGCGGCCCGGCGTGTACACGATCCACGAACCCGGTGCCTTGGTCACCGGCAGCCAGTGCTTGAAATGCGGATTGACCGCAAACGGGTGCGGGCGATCGTCGAGGAACTGATAGGGCGGCTGGCCCGCGGCGACGACAAAATGATCGAAACCACCACGCGCGAGGGCGGCGTCGGCACGCGTCTCAAGAATCGCCAGATGCGCGGGATAGAGTTGGTGCAGGTCCGGACGCAGGGTATCCATGACGGCTCCTCGTGGGTATGCGCCATTGTGCCGCGTAACGCGCGCGCGGCGAAGAGCCGCCCGTCGCGTTGGCCAACAAGCATCGCATCCCGGCGAGCGGTCGCGGGAACGCCGCAGCCGCGACAAACACCCACCGTCGCGACTCGGTCGCGCTGCAGCCCTCCTGCAGCGCGCGAGGAACCGCAGGAGCCCACCCTGTGGGCGATTGGACGTCATTGCTGCGGAGTCGCGCACAGGCTGCGCTCCTACGGGAGCAGCACATTTGCAGGACCGGCTCAGTCGCGACCTACGGCGCGAATTCGCGGCGCAGCCAGTCGTCGAGCATGCGCTTCTCGTAGCGCAGCGGGTCGTTGCTGTTCGGCGTGCCGTGGCTGAGGAACCCCGGATCGCGCAGTTTCGCCTCGCCCTTGCGCACGAGCGCGCCGTCGTCGTTCATGAGCGTGTAGCGCAGGTCGATGCGCGGCGGGTAGATGTCCTTGACGATGCGGACATCGTCCCAGCGCGGCCCGCGCCACATCTCGCAAATGCCCGCGCGCCGGATGTCGGCGATGGTCACGTCCAGACGCTGACCGGGCGCGATCACCTTGTCGGCGCGGCGCTGCACGTAACCGGCAAGCTCGCCGAGCCATTCCTCCGGCTTCGTGCGGGTGGTGCACATGCTCTCGCGGACGTCGGCGAGTTGGGCTGGATCGGTCCAGTCCACACGCACCTTCGGCGCATCGGCATGCGCGGCGCCCACCATGCAGGCGAGCGCAACGATGGCGGATATCGGGACGATCCGACATCGGAAAATTCTCGTGGATTTCATGCTGCACCTCGCTTCGGGTTGCGGTGTGGCCGCAGGCATCGCTGCGGTGTTCGTGTAGTCAGAGGACGAACCACTGACGCAAATCGTTGCCATATAGCGCCGGCTTGGTTCGGTGAATGCCACATTCAGATGCTTCACGAGCACCGCCAAAGACTTCGTTGGCCGTTTTTTTCCGTCGAGCCATGAGCCTTCCCAGCCGTTCGTGCTGAGGTATCGAAGCATGAGCGGCGGCGAGGAACGTGGGATTTTTTGGAATCGGCCCTTCGATACCTCAGGGCGAACGGGTCCGAATGTTGGGGAAGTGGGTCTTTCCATGTCCGGTTTCCACGCACAAATGCGCTTCTTCCCCGAGTACACCATTCAATGACGGGGAATGACGCGATGAAGATCAGGGAAATCAGTCTGTTGGCGACGCTGCTGACACTTGCGACAGCCACGGCGGCCAGCGCCGCCAGCGTGAACGAGCCGTACGCGCCGGACGCGCGCTTCAACAACGGCGCCGTGATACTCGATCCGTTCATTGCCTCGACCTTCACTCGGATCACCGGGCAGAAGCTGGTCCTGGATGAGGCCAGCGGCGATACCGTCATCGCGGGTCTGATGCCGGTCACCGATACCGGCGAGGCTCGCTACATCGTGGTCGTCGCCCGCTACGGGCCGGACGGCAAGCACAAGCTCTGGGCGAATGGCTCGGTGGGCGCGGTGGATGCGTCGAAGAAATATGTCTACGTACCCTACAACGTCGCGCCCGGCAATGTGCGTGCGGTGGCCGTGCGCGACGTGTCGGTGGGTTCCTACGGGGACGTCAGCGTACTGGTCGATACGCGCGCTTTGGGCCCGAGTGCGAGCGTCGATTCGGTGGTGGCGACATTTGGCCCGAGCGGCGAGTACAAGGGCGTGGTCACCCACATGGCGCAGGCGAGTGTGGACGATGTCGGTGCGAAGATCGTGGCAAACGGCAGTGGTGGCTTCGTCGTCAGCAGCCAGCCGGATATCGGCCATTGGGCCAGCGGCGCGAAGGTCGTGGTCAGGCGCTACACGATCAATCTCAGCAACGGTGTGCCGGCGTTCGACACCAGTTGGGGAAATGGCGGCAAGGTCGAACTCGCGCTCCCGCTGTGCTCGAACCTTGTCAGCGGTATTCCGCCGATCATCCTGCCGGTCAATTGCGACCTGCGCGTCGAGCGCGTCGACATGCCCAGCTACGACACCACGCTGTTCATCGCGGGCGACTACGAGAACAGGACCGTCGGCGGCGTCACGCCCAATCGCGACCTGTTCGTGATGAAGATCAACATGTCGACGGGCGCCCTGGTCAGCGCCTTCGGCACGGGAGGTATCGTGACCTACGGCAGCACCGATGTGCAGGAGACCCTGCGCGGCCTGGCCACGCGCCGCACCAGCTCCGGTAGCGATCTCTACTTGCTGGAAGCGTTTCCACGCGCCTGCGGCAATGGGTTCATCGTGCCGCACTTCAATGGGAATACCGGCGCCTACATCAATCGCAGCTTTACGATGGGCGGTGGCGGCAACGCCGATCCGAATGTATGCGGCAACGTCGACTCGTTGCTGGCCAACGACATGGCTTTCCCGAGAGACGCCTTTCAAAACGGCAGGTATCTGGGCGTGGTCGGCACCCACATCCATGCGGAGCCTTATACCGGCACCGATGCGTTTCTCTCATTGCTCGACATCGACGACCTGCATGCGACGCCGCAGTTGCAGGACTTCACCCGCAATGCCGGTCAGTACCCCGGGGATTCCGCGTTCAGCGCGGTGGTCGCAAGGGTCAGCGACAACACCTTCATGGCGGCGGGCACCGACCGCACCTACGAGGGTGACGTTTCGACCGCGATGACCCTGCACATGCGCCAGGACCGGATTTTCCGGGGTGGCTTCGAGGGCTGATCGAGGCGGCTGTCTTTCGTGGGAGCGCCGGGCGGCGCGATGCTCGTGGCCGGAAAGCATCGCGCCTGAAGCCTGTCCTGAGCCTGTCGAAGGGGCGCTCCCACCAAACACAACGAAACCGTTTGATTTTACTCATTGCAAAAGCAGGCATCCCTTTGGGATGCAGCGCTTCGGCGCGCCCCCTTCCGCCTTCGGCACCTTCCCCCGCTGCGCAGGGGAAGGGAAAGATAGTCCCGGCAACTCCCGTTTGTTCCGCGACAGCGCGCCGCCTAAGGTGGGGGAATGGCTCCCACCAAAATGCAACAAGACCATCGCAGCTTCGTCGTAGGAGCGCACCCTGTGCGCGACCGCCGATGATGAAATGTCGGTCCGGTTCGCCCACAGGGTGGGTTCCTGCACGAGCGGGGCCGCGCTGCGAGCATGGCGCAGCCACGAGATCGGTGGGGCGCTACGCAAAATGCGATGCGTCGACCGCCACGCTGTCGGCACGCATGAAATGCTCGTGCAGATATTTCTCGCCTTCGTCGCAGAACAGCGTGATCACGGTCTTGAGTTCCGGATGGCGTTCGCGCACGCGGCGCGCGGCAAGCAGGTGCGCGCCGGAGCTCGGGCCGCAGAACAGGCCGTGTTGGCGCGCGAGCCAGGTCATTGCGTCGACCGCGTCGCCGCTGGAAACGCTGAGCATCTCGTCGACGAGGTCGGCGTGGCGCTGGAAGATGCCGGGCACGAAACCGTCGGAGATACCCTCGATCTGGTGCATCGCGATTTCACCGCAAAGCAGGGTGCATGATTCCGACGGCTCCATCGCGAACAGACGCACCCGCGGATTGACCGCACGGAATGCCTGGCCGACGCCGATCAGGGTGCCGCCGGTGCCGACGCCGGCGACCAGCGCGTCGGGCACGATGCCGGCCGGCAGCTGTGAGAGGATTTCCGGGCCCAGGATCAGCCGGTTTTCCTCGACGTTCCATTCCGACTCGAACTGGCTCGGCGCGAAATAGCCGGGTTGGCGGCCAAGTTCGCGCGCTTTCGCCAGCGCGTCGGTGACGTGGAAGTGTCCACGAAACAGCACCTGCGCGCCATACGCGCGCGAGATTGCGACGCGCTCGCTGGACAGGCCTTCGGGCATCACCACGATCATCTTGTAGCCCTTGACCGCGGCGACCATCGCCAGCGCGTTGCCGGTATTGCCGCTGGTCGCCTCGACGATGGTGTCGCCGGGTTTGAGCAACCCCTCCTGTTCGGCACGCTCGATCATGTACGCGGCGATGCGCGCCTTGATCGATCCGGACGGATTGAGGAATTCGAGTTTTGCGTAGATGCCGTCGATGCGCACCAGCGGCGTGTCGCCGATCGCATCGAGAATGTTGCGCGAGATGCCGCTGTAGCGGATGGCCATCGTCGATTCCTCAGGCAGAACCGGCATGCGCGGCGTGGTCATGCTCCATCGTGTCGAGCGCAAGCGTCGAATGTGCGTAGGCGCCGCCCGCGCGCATTTCGGCAGCGACCCAGATCGCCTCCATGATCTGCGCCTCGCTGGCGCCGTGCCTCAGCGCGGCCTGGGTGTGGCCCTTGATGCAGTACGGGCATTGGGTGACATGCGCCACCGCGACCGCAATCAGTTGCTTGGTGACATTCGGCAGCGCGCCATCGGCGAACACCGCCGCGCTGAACGCCTTGAATGCGTCGGCCGGACCAGGCGCCAGGTCGTGGCGCTTGCGCGCGAGTTCGGGAGTGGAGGGTGGATACATCGTGGACGACACGCCAGTCTCCTTGGTTTTTTCAATGCGCTGCGGTTGCGCCGGCTTGGTGTGGGAGCGGCTTCAGCCGCGATGCTCTTGTGGCAAGAAGCGGGTGGCTGAAGCGTGTCTTGAACTTGTCGAACGACCGCCTATGACGAGAAAAATTCGGGGGTGAAGGGTGAAGGGCGTATCGCTCACAATCCCAAATTGTTGTGCTCAAGCACGCGCTCGGCGCGATAGCTCGAACGCACCATTGGCCCGGCGACGGCTTCGAGAAAACCTTTCGACAACGCCAGCTCGCGGTACGCGCGGAACTCGTCCGGCGTCACATAGCGCTCGACTGGCAGATGGTTTGCGGTCGGGCGCAGGTACTGGCCCATCGTCACGATGTCGACGTCGGCGGCGCGGATGTCGTCGAGCGCCTGGCCGATTTCGGCATCGGTTTCGCCGAGGCCGAGCATCAGGCTGGTCTTGGTCCGCGTGGCCGGTGCGTGGCGCTTCGCGAACGCGAGCACGTCGAGCGTCTGCCGATAACCGGCGCGTGGATCGCGCACGCGATGGGTCAGGCGTTCGACGGTCTCGAGATTCTGCGCATAGGTGACCAGGCCGGCATCGAGCACCGATCGCGACATGCTCGAAGCGGCCGGCAAAATCCGGGGTCAGCGCCTCGACCGCGGTCTGCGGCATGCGCGCATGGATCGCGCGCACGCAGGCCGCGTAATGCGCGGCGCCGCCGTCGGCGAGGTCGTCGCGGTCGACCGAGGTCAGCACCACGTATTTGAGATCCATCAGCGCGACCGCATCGGCGACGTTGCGCGGTTCGGCATGATCGAGCCAGCCCTGCGGATTGCCGGTGCTGACCGAGCAGAACCTGCACGCGCGCGTGCACACCTCGCCCATCAGCATCAGGGTCGCGGTGCCGCGGCCCCAGCATTCGCCGATGTTCGGGCATTTCGATTCGGCGCAGACCGTGTGCAGCTTGTGGCTGCGCACGATGTCACGCACTTCCTCGAACTTGCCGCCACTCGGCAGCCGCACGCGCAGCCACGGCGGCTTGCGCTCGACGCCGCGCACCAGGCTGTCGGCGTTCGGGCGGATGCCGTCCTTGACCGCGCGCACGCCGTCGGCGGTGATGTATTTGCTGCCGCTCTTGGTCGCGGCAGAGGGTTCGTTGCAGGACATCGGATTTCCTTGGCGGGTCAGCGCTTGAGCAACGCCAGCTTGTCCGGCACGCCGTCCCAGCGCTTGGCGTCCTCAAGCGCGGGAATCCTCGCGGCGATCACCGGCCACAACGGCGCCAGTTCGGCATTGACCTGCAGATAGTGCTCCTGCCCGCCGGGAACGTCGTCTTCGGCGAAGATCGCGTAGGCCGGGCACTCGGCGACGCACAGCGTGCAGTCGATGCATTCCTCGGGATCGATGACCAGGAAGTTCGCGCCCTCGTGGAAACAATCGACCGGGCACACCTCGACGCAATCGGTGTACTTGCAGTTGACGCAGTTGTCGGTGACGACATGGGTCACGACGCGCTCCATGCGGATCGGGTCTGCAAGTATGAACCGCGCATCGGCGAGCGTTCTTGACCTGCATCAAGGGCGATGCGTGAGCGTCATGACGAGACGATATCTGCGCCCGTCGGTTGCAGTGTTGTCCCGTCCTGCATGTGTGCTGGAGGCGCAATCGGATCGGAAAGCCCGGTGAGTAATCCCCGCAGCCGCAGCCAGCACCCCAGCGAATGTGGCGACGCTGGCGCGAACATGCTTGAATGTCACCTTGAAGCGGGGGTGCCCAGGTGATCGGGCTGAGAGAGTCCCTTGGAACCTGATCCGGTTGACCCCGGCGTAGGGAGCTTCGCGGCATCGGCGTCAAGCCGGCGCGGCGCCCGCTTTCATGCGAATCCCTCGCAAGCGTATTTGCGCGAGTCCCTCGCAAGAGCCCGTACATCCTCGTGCGGACTTTCAATGACAAGCAGGATCATGCACGATGAACGCCGTACCGACCGAGCTGCTGCGCGAAACCGCCGAACTTTCCGAAACCGTGATCGCGCCCGATTCCGGGTTCGCACAAGACCTATGTGCGCGGCAGCCGCGACGACATCCGCGTGCCGATGCGCGAGATCGCGCTGGCCGATACGCCGAGCATGTTCGGCGCCGAGAAGAACGCGCCGTTCGCGGTGTACGACACCTCCGGCCCGTACACCGATCCGGCCTACGCGCGTCGATCTCGGCGCCGGCTTGCCGGCGTTGCGCGCGCGCTGGATCGCGGAGCGCGGCGACAGCGAAGCGCTGGCCGATTTCACCTCGCCGTTCACGCGCCGCCACGCGAGCGCGCCGTCGCTGGACGACGTGCGCTTCCCGAACATTCCGAAGCCGCGCGTCGCCAAAGCCGGCGCGAACGTCAGCCAGATGCACTACGCGCGGCGCGGCATGATCACGCCGGAGATGGAATACATCGCGATCCGCGAGAACCAGAAGCTCGATGCGATCCGCGAGCTGCATCTGCTCAAGCAGCATCCGGGCCAAGTCGTTCGGCGCGTCGCTGCCGAAACTGATCACGCCGGAATTCGTGCGCGACGAAGTCGCGCGCGGCCGCGCGATCATCCCGAACAACATCAACCATCCCGGAATCCGAGCCGATGATCATCGGCCGCAACTTCCTGGTGAAGATCAACGCGAACATCGGCAACTCGGCGGTGACGAGCTCGATTGCCGAGGAAGTCGAGAAAATGGTCTGGGCGATCCGCTGGGGCGCGCGACACGGTGATGGACCTGTCGCACCGGCAAGCACATCCACGAGACGCGCGAGTGGATCATGCGCAACTCGCCGGTGCCGATCGGCACGGTGCCGATCTACCAGGCGCTGGAAAAGGTCGGCGGCGTCGCCGAGGATCTGACCTGGGAACTGTTCCGCGACACGCTGATCGAGCAGGCCGAGCAGGGCGTCGACTACTTCACGATCCACGCCGGCGTGCGCCTGCCGTTCGTTCCGCTGACCGCGAAGCGCGTCACCGGCATCGTCTCGCGCGGCGGCTCGATCATGGCGAAGTGGTGCCTCGCGCATCACAAGGAATCGTTCCTCTACGAACGCTTCGAGGACATCTGCGACATCATGAAGGCGTACGACGTCGCGTTCTCGCTCGGCGACGGCCTGCGTCCGGGTTCGATCGCGGACGCGAACGACGAGGCGCAGTTCGCCGAACTCGACACGCTCGGCGAACTCACGCAAATCGCGTGGAAGCACGACGTGCAGACCATGATCGAAGGCCCCGGCCACGTGCCGATGCACCTGATCAAGGAAAACATGGAGCGCCAGCTGCGAGAAATGTGGCGAAGCGCCGTTCTACACGCTCGGGCCGCTGACCACCGATATCGCGCCGGGCTACGACCACATCACGAGCGCGATCGGCGCGGCGATGATCGGCTGGTTCGGCACCGCGATGCTGTGCTACGTGACGCCGAAGGAACATCTCGGCCTGCCGAACAAGCAGGACGTGCGCGACGGCATCATCACCTACAAGATCGCCGCGCACGCGGCCGATCTCGCCAAGGGCCATCCGGCCGCGCAGGCGCGCGACAACGCGCTTGTCGAAGGCGCGTTTCGAGTTCCGCTGGGAGGATCAGTTCAACCTCGGCCTCGATCCGGAGAAGGCGAAGGAATTCCACGACGAGACGCTGCCGAAGGACGCGCACAAGACCGCGCATTTCTGCTCGATGTGCGGCCCGAAGTTCTGCTCGATGAAGATCACCCAGGACGTGCGCGACTACGCGAAGAAGCACGGTGTCGGCGAGAGCGAGGCGCTCGAGCGAGGGCATGGCGGAAAAGGCGGCGGAGTTCCGCGCGCAGGGCGGCGAGGTCTATTCGCCGCGGTTGAGCGTAATTGCCCTGCGTGCGCCGCTTGCAGGAGAGCGGCAAGCGCGACCGGCGACGCGATGCGTTCGGCTCTGGCCGCGGCTGCCGCTCGCTCGCCGCGCAATGCGCGGCGGCGCTATCCCGGCAAGCGCGGAGACCGCGCATGGCGATCGCATGCAAAGTTCGTCTCCATGTGCATTGTTCGGACTTAAGATTCGACGAGCTTCGACGGCGTCGCCGTCGCGGTGCGCCGTGGGCAATCCGCGGCGCACATCCGCACCATCCGGAGGCAGGTATGGCCGCGAAAGACAACCGTTCCTTTCCGACATCAAGACGATCCGCCGCCGCGCGCGCGAGCACATGGAGCGCGGTGCGGTCACCGACAGCTACACGCTCGATCGCCAGACCGTGCTGAAGCTGCTCAACGAGGCGCTGGCGACCGAGATCGTCTGCGTGCTGCGCTACAAGGCGCACTACTACATGGCGTCCGGCATCAATGCCAAGAGCGTCGCCGCGGAGTTCCTGGAGCACGCGAACGAAGAACAGGGGCACGCCGACCAGATCGCCGAGCGCATCACGCAGCTCGACGGCACGCCGAATTTCTCGCCGGATGGCTTGTCTGGCCGCAGCCATTCCGAGTTCGTCGTGCCGGATGACCTGGCCGCGATGATCGAGGAGAATCTCATCGCCGAGCGCATCGCGATCGACAGCTATCGCGAGATCATCAACTACATCGGCGATCGCCGACACCACGACCAAGCGCATGCTCGAAGAGATCCTCGCGGTGGAGGAGGAGCACGCCGAGGACATGAAGACGCTGATGGAGGACTTCGGCAAGAAGGGCGAACCGGCCAAGCCTGCTGGCGTTGCAGCCAAGGCGAAGAAGCACAAATAGGACTCTTGGCGGGAGCGGCGGAAGCCGCGATGCTGTATCGCCTTGCAACGAAACGCATCGCGGCTTCCGCCGCTCCCACAGGACGGTAGTCGCGCACATCCAGGGAAAATGTAGCCAATGGAAGCATCAATGAAGTCGACGCTTGCGTGGTCGTGGCTGTGGCGCGGTATCGCGCTGCTCGTGGCGATCTATGTCGTCGGCGTGCTCGCGCTGATGTGGTGGTGGAGCTACGAACCCGCGCATTTCGACGTGGTCGCGACCGCGCATGTGCGCGCCGCGGCGAAGAACGAGCCGGTCGTCACCGGCAGCGTGACGACCTCGGCGCTGATGACCTGCGGCGCAAACCCTGCTCGACAAGCGTGGCGGCTATATCAGCAACGACAAGTTCCCGCCCGGCGTGCTGATGGACAACGTGCCGAACTGGGAATTCGGCGTGCTCACCGCGACGCGCGACCTCGCGCGCGAGATGCGCAACAAGTTCGCGCGCTCGCAGTCGCAGTCCGAGGAAGACGTCGATCTCAAGGAAGCCGATCCGCTGTTCTCCAGCCCGAACGACCGCTGGCTGCTGCCGAGTTCCGAAGAGCCAGTACCGCAAGGCGATCGATCACGTCGACGGCTATTTCACCCGGCTCGGCAAGAACGATCCGAACGGCGCGCAGTTCTATGCGCGCGCCGACAACCTCGCCGACTATCTCGATCTGGTGTCGACGCGCCTCGGCAGCCTGTCGCAGCGGCTTTCGGCGAGCGTCGGCCAGTTGCGCCTGGAAGGCGATGCGCCGGTCGATGCGGACGCGCCGGCCGCCACGCCGAGGCCAGCAGATGGTGCAGCACGCCGTGGACGAAGATCGACGACATCTTCTACGAGTCGCGCGGCTACACCTGGGCGCTGCTCGAACAGCTGCAGGCGATCGCAGGTCGATTTCGCGCCGATCCTCGCGCGCAAGAACGCGACGGTCAGCCTGGAGCAGATCATCCGCGAGCTGGAAGAATCGCAGAAGCCGGTGCACAGCCCGATCATCCTCAACGGCAGTCCGTTCGGATTCTTCGCGAACCATTCGCTGGTGATGGCGAACTACATCTCGCGTGCGAACGCCGCGGTGATCGACCTGCGCGAGTTGCTCAAGCGCGGGTAGTGTCGGGCGTGATGCGAACGCCGGTCGCGCACAGGGTGCGCTCCTACCGGGAGGAAGCCAGCTTTGGGTGGTAGCGCCGGAAGGCGCGATGCCGTTGCCCGGCGCGACAGGCTGCATGCCGGCATGCCAAGATTCCGTCTTTCCACCCGCGTTGATTCCGTGAAGAACATTACGGCGCTCTCCGCGCGCACCGAGCATCCGCTCGTGCGCGCGATACTCGACCATCCGCTCATTGTCGGCCTGCTGTTGTTGCTGCCGATCGTGTTCCTGTTGCCAGCCGATGCCGATCGACGAGACGCGCTATCTCGCGGTCGCCTGGGAAATGCGCCAGACCGGCGAGTTCCTGGTGCCGCATTTGAATGGCGCGACGTATGCGCACAAACCGCCGCTGCTGTTCTGGCTGATCAACGCGGGCTGGCTGCTGACCGGCGTGCAGGCGTGGACCGCGCGCGCGATGGTCCTCGTGTGTTCGGCGCTCAGCCTGGTCCTGATGCATCGACTCACGCTGCGCCTGACCGCATCGGTCGCGACGGCGCGGCTGTCGGTGTGGATCCTGCTCGGCGCGGTGTACTTCGCGGGCTTCGCCAACCAGATCATGTTCGACGTGCTGCTGGTGACCTGCGTGCTGCTCGCGATGCACGGCATCTGCGATCTTGCCGAAGGTCGGCTCCGCCGCGGTGTACTGATCGTTGGCGTCGCAATCGGCCTTGGCATTCTTGCCAAGGGACCGGCGATGTTGCTCAGCGTCGCGTTCGCCGCGTTGTGCTGCGCCGTGGTGGAATGCGTCGCATCTGAGCGGGTCACGCCTGCGCTATTTCGGAGCCCTCGGACTGGCGTTCGTGCTCGGCGCGGCGATCGCGCTCGCGTGGGCGATCCCGGCGGCGCTGCACGGCGGCACCGATTATGCGCATGCGATCTTCCTCAGCCAGACCGTCGATCGCATCGAGGGCGTGAAGGGCGCGAGTACGCATGGGCGGCCGGTATGGTGGTACCTCGTGGCGTTCCCGTTGATGCTGTTGCCGTGGCCGCTGGTGTTGCGCGGCAGCTGGGCGCGATTGCGTGCGCTGCGCGACGAGCGCGCGTTGCGCCTGGCCATGGTGTGGGTGTTGCCGACTTTCGTCGCGTGGTCGCTGATCGCGGGCAAGCAGCCGCATTATCTACTGCCGATGATTCCCGGCGTCGCGCTCGCCGTGGCGGTCGCGCTCGATCGTGGCGGCTGGCACGTGCGCCCGCGCCTGTTTGCGGTGCTGTTGATCGCGGTCGGTATCGCACTTGCGTATTTTCCGCATTATGCGGCGACGCATGGTGGCAACGCGTTCTTCGGCAATGTCTGGGCCGGCTGGGGCGTGATCGCCGCATTGATCGGCGCGGCGCTGCTCGCATTCGCACCGCGGTTCCCGCATCCGGCGTGGCCCGCCCTGGCCGTGCTGGCATGCCTGCTCGTGTTCAAGCTCGCGATCATCCAGGGACCGGGCGTCCGCTATGACGTGCACGGCGCCGCGATGCAGGTGCAGGCGGCGCAGCAGCGTGGCCAACCCATCGTGAGCATGGGTTGGCATCACGGCGTCTACGAATTCGCCGGACGCCTGACCCAGCCGCTGCCGACGCTCGGCACCGACAGCGAGCTCGCGGCGTGGGCGCAGGCGCACCCGGATGGTCTCGTGGTCAGTTTCTACAAGCGGTTCCGATATCGCGCGCCGCCGCTGTACACGCAGGCGTTCCGGGGAGCGCAATTGTCGATCTGGAACGCGCGCGCTGCGGTCGCGTCGGGCGTCGACCCGGCTAATCTGCGCGATAGCGACGACAGCGAACAGAATGCGGACGATTGAGCGGTCGCCAGAATGCCTACAGCATCCAAGCTGCCCGCGCCGGTTTCATTTGGCCGCGGCCCGGTAGCGCTCCACGCCGGCCAGGATTTCGTTCTTCGCCGCGGCCATGTCGGCCCAGCCTTCGAGCTTGACCCACTTGCCCTTCTCCAGATCCTTGTAGTGCTCGAAGAAGTGGCCGATGCGCTCGAGCCAGTGCGGCGACACTTGGGCGATGTCGTTGATGTGCGCGTAGCCGGCAAACGTCTTCGGATGCGGCACGACAACGAGCTTTTCGTCAGCGCCGGCTTCGTCGCTCATGCGCAGCATGCCGACCGGATGGCAGCGGATCACCGAGCCTGGAATCAACGGCAGCGGCAGGATGACCAACGCGTCGAGCGGATCGCCGTCGCCGCCGAGCGTCTGCGGCACGTAGCCGTAGTTGCACGGATAACGCATCGGCGTCGACAGCACGCGGTCGACGAAGATCGCGCCGCTGGCCTTGTCGACCTCGTACTTGACCGGCTCGGCGTCCTTCGGAATCTCGATGACGACATTGATTTCGTCCGGCACCTTGGCGCCGGCGGTAACGCGTCCCAAACCCATGATGTGCTCCTGATTCGTGGCCCTCGAAGTGCACGGGTCACGCGCGCGCGGGCCGGAAATGCGGCAGTGCCGCAAAGGGCGCGCAGGATACGCCAAAGCGCGGTCGCTCGCCTATTCCCGGCGTAGGCCGGATGCGCCGCGCGGCCGTCTCGCGAAAGAGCGCCGGCCGAGCTTTGCTCGTCCGGCCTAGGGCATGCGGTCTTGCAGGGCCTTGAGCGCGGCATCGAACTTGCGCATGTCGTACCGGTTTTCGTCCTTGAGCACCGCGTATACCGCATCGAGCCGGGCGTGCAGCAGCGCGGCACGATCCGCATCGAGCTTGCCGTCGTTCTCGAATGCGACAGTCAGCGACTGCGCCGCCATCGCGACCTGCTCGGCCGCCGCGTAGTCGCGGTATTCGCCGCGTTTGGCATCGGCTTCGATGCTCGCCAGGATCGCGTTGAAGTCGCCCGGTCCGTAATTGAATGTGGAGACTTTCGGCAGCAGTTCGGTCAGCGTCGCCTGCAGGCGGCGCGCCGCGGCCAGGGTCGCGTCGCGGCCTTGCGTGGTGGCGCCATGCAGCGCGCGGGTTTCGCGGCCGACACGTGCGGCCGCGCCCTTGTCGACCGGCGCGAGCACGTGCCGGAACATCACCAGGTTCGCATCGTTCAGCGGCACGGCGCCGGGGCCGAGTCCGGTGCCCGGCCGCGGGCCCCACTGATTGCCATTCATCAGGCGGTGGCAGGCGTGGCAGTTGAACAGGGTCAGTTCCGGGAAAATACCGTTCCATCCGGTCTTCGGATCGGTCAGCCGGCCGAGCAGGTTGCCCGCAGCGACGCCTTGGCCGACTGCCCAGTCGCGCACGCCGTTCCAGTCGCCCTTGCGCTTCGTCCAGGCGTCGTTGATCGCGTAGTGCGGATGCAGCCAGGTGAACGTGTCGAGTTCGAACGACAGGCGCGGATGGCCGGCGCCCATGATGCGGTGGGTGATCATGCGCTGCTTCTCGCCCATGTGGCAGGACAGGCACAGCTGCGCGCGCGCGATCGGCTGGTCGGTCGGATACAGGCCGTTGGCGAGATTCGTCGCATGCGTGACCGAACGGTCCGCGTGCGCATTGAGCCATGGCTCGGAACCGCCGTGGCAGGCTTCGCAACCGACCCCATCGGTGAGCTGGAAGCGCTCGCCGCGCAGGTGCGCGCCGACATTGTCGGCGTGGCAATCGAGGCAGACCTTCGCCTGGGTCGGATCGCCGAGTCCGAGCTTGTTCGCGATCGCTCTGGATTTCGGGGTTTGCAGGGTCTGGTACGCCTTCGCGTGCGGATCCGATTCCTGCCAGATCGAGAACTCGTTTTGCATCACGTCCGAATCGCGGAACGGTTGCGAGGCGCCGTGGCAGACGCTGTTGGCGCAACTGGCGACGCCGAGGTGCTTGTGTGCGTCGATCATGTCGACCGCGCTCGCGTGGGCGAAGGCGCCGATGCATTGCGCTGCAAGCAGCACGGCCAATCCGATCGTGTGACGTCGATTCATGCGTTTCCCCTCGCTGCAGTCGAGCCCCGCGCATAAGTATGCCAGCGTAAACAGACGCATGGCCGCTTTCGCGATCATGTTGTCCGATTGTCCATTAATGCACCGCAGGCTCCCCCAAGCGCCGCGTGGCGAGGTCGCGGATCCATTCCGGGTTCTTCGGCTCGCTCGCCTGGCTGGCCAGGAAATCGTGGTAATCGGCAGCGGGCATCGACTTGCTCGCCTGATCGAACGCGGTGCTCACGCCGGACCGGGCCTGCCGGTTGTACGGATCCAGCGCCAATACTTCGGCGAATGCGGAAATCGAATCAGGGCCATAGCCGGCGGCGAGATATTCGGCGCCATCGCGCAGGCCATGTTCGAGTGCCGCTTTCTGCTCCGGCTCCAGACGCGTCTGGGCAAGGTGGCTGCGCAGCGGATCGGCGAGGAACCAGGCGCTGCTGCCGAGGATGGCAACGACCAGGGCGGTAGTGACGCCAATGCGTCGCCAGTCGAGACCGAGCCACGCGCGCCGGAACGCCGCGGCGTTCTCGTAGCGGCCCTTGCGCGTGAACGCGAGCGATTTGCGCAACGCGCGCCACTGCACGCGCGACATCGAACGCGGCCGCGCCGGTCGACGGCGCAGGTCGCGCGCTTGGTCGGCACGCATGTGATCGAACGGATGCTTGCCGGTATGCAGTCCATACACGATGCAGCCGAGCGCATACACGTCGTCCGCCGGTTTGGGGCGTTCGCCGGCGAGCATTTCCGGACTCGCGTAATCGACTGTCAGCGCGCCGATGTCGTCGGCGTCGAACACGTTGTCGTATTCGAGGCGGCGCGCGATGCCGAAATCGAGCACCTTCGGTTCGCCGCCGACCGAGACCATCACGTTGGACGGTTTCAGATCGGCATGGGTGATGCCGTTGGAATGCGCATAGGCGACGCCGGCGAGGATCCCGGCGGCGATGCGATCGCGTTCCTCTTCGTCCAGCGGGCGCGTGGGGCTGTCGTGCAGGCGTTGCTGCAGCGACTCGCCCTCGAGCACCTCCATGGTGAGGTAGACCAGCGCGCCGTCGCGGTCGAAATCGAACACCTTGACGATGTTCGGATGATTGAGCGTCTGTGCGTGCTTGGCTTCGCGCTGCAGCGAAACCGAGGCGAATTCAAAACCATCGAGCGCCGCGGACAGGAACTTGACCGCGACCCATGGATCGGGATCGAGAGCCTCGACCTTGCGCATGTCGCGCGCGCGAAACACCGCGCCCATGCCACCGCGACCGAGTTCCTCGACCAACTCGAAGCGCGCCTTGATGACTTGTCCACACTCGGGCAATTCGCTGCGCCCGCTGGCGCTGCCGGCCGTGCGCATGTTGGACACACTGGTCGCCAAAGGCGCGCCGGGTACGTAGCGAGTCCGGTCCGTGTGCGGCTGCACCTTGGCGTGGGCGCCCGGCACCGACAGCACGGTCTCCATCATTGCGGCGCTGGCACCGGTCAGGACCGTCGGTGCCACTCGCGGACGCGAGGCCGCGTCAGCGGCGGCCTTGGCGCCGCCGGGTGGATGGGGTTCGGCCGGATCGTTGGTCATGGCATCGCAATCGCATCGGGATGGGTATTCGCCTGCGTGCGCCGCCACATCGTGGTGGCGAACGGCATGACGCTCAGAACGGCACCCGCATGTCGAGGCGCAAGGCCCAGCGGCTCAAATCGCCGGAATCGAACAACTGCATGGCGGCGAAATTGAAATCCCAGGTGCGGGTGCCGATCGGCCGGCTGAAGCCGAGGCCGATTTCTATCGTGCCGTACAGACGATCGGGTTGTTCCGTGGTCAGCCGCAAGCTGGTGTGGCCGCCATCGGGATTGGGCGTGACGAAATTGGCGAACAGATCCGGTGTGCTGCCGCGATCGGAGTAATAGAGCAGTCGCGAGTACGGACGGAATGCGCCGATCGTGGTCGCGAACGCCTTGTCGACGTACACGCCGGCCGACAGCGAAGTGCCGTTGCTGCTGCGATCGGGGTAGGCGAGGTTGAAGCTCGAAGGCCCGCTCTCCGCGAACGCATCGAAGTCCGAGCGCAGATAGAGCACCTGCGCCTGCGGCGAGAAGGTCCAGGTTCCGCGCATGATCGTATAAGTCACGCCGAGACTGGTCGAGAGCTGGCCAGCCGCGGGCGAGCTGTGCGCAATGTCGCGTCCGAGCGAGCTGTAGCTGGTGCCATCCGCGCTGAGCTGGAACAGCTCGACCACGCGCTTGAGGTCGTAATCGCTGCGCGTGTAGCTCAGTGAGGTATCGAGCGCGAGCCCGGAATCGGCGGTGTAACCGCCATAGACATGCAGTGAGCGGGCGTCCGCATCCAGCGTTCCCTGGTTGTCGGAATACGTCGAGTCGAATCGGGAATAGCCGAGCGCGCCGCCGAGGAAGAAGTGGCTATTGAAGCGGTAGTCGACACCGCTGGTCAACGACCAGGTATGGCTGTCGAAGCCGGAATTGCCGGCCACGCGATCGCGATCGGAACCGCCGAGCGTGCCATTGACCCAGAAGCCCCAGCGCGCGCCGCCGAGCAGGGTGCGGTTGTCCTCGTTGGCCTGGTTGGCGCTGGTGTCGTCATCGCCGGCATTGAGCAGGCTGTCGAGGCCGCCGAGCGACAACGGCACGCCGTTGTTGACCAGCGACAGGCTGGCCACGCTCGCACCCGACGTGGTCCGGCTGTGCAATGTGCTCACGCGCGCGGCCAGGTTGTCTTGCTGGTTGGTCGCCAGTTGGCGTGCATTGAACGCGACTGCGGTGGTTTCGTCAGGACTGATCGCGCGCAGGTTGTTGTCGAGCACCGTCTGCGCGGCGTTCCTGGCCGCAGGCGGCGTATTCGGATCGCCGATCAGGTCGGCCGCGCGGCGTGTGGACTGGCAACCCAGGCTGCTGCTGCCACCGCCGCTTTTCGAGTCACAGAAATTCTCCACCGCGGCGCTGACTTCGCGTGCGGCCGGGTCGAGGCCGTTGATGATTCCAGCCGCCTGGTCGATGGTCTTGCCGGCCAGCAAGGTGACCTCGACCAGCGGCGTTGAACTGCCGGGCACGCTGCCGATGACCGGCTGCCCGTTGCCCGTATCACCCTGGAACGAGCCGATCTGGCGCAGGATGTTGAAGGTGCGCTCGTTGCTGGCCGCGTTCGCGCCGTCGGGTAGCTGTATCGACACGGTCGCGCTGGCGCTGCTCGCCGAACCGTCGAGGTGGAGCGGCAGCATTGCCACGCCGGGCGTGGAGGTGTAATCGCTGCCGCTTACCGCCGTGCCGCCACCGGCATCGAACGAAATGACCGCGCGGCCCTCGATCCTGGAGCAGGTGGTGCTGACGTCGATGCCGATCTGGCTGTCGGTGCCGCGGCGCAACTTGAGCTGCGTGATGCCGCCGGTGGGCGTCGCCACGAATGCAAATATCACGTCGCTGCTGTCACACGCAGCAGCGCTGGCCTGCGCCGCATTCGAGCGCAATGCGAATGAACTGGCGCGCCCATCGGCGTGCACGACCACCAGTTGCGAGGCGTTCGACGCGAATGCAGGCGCCGCCGCCATCGCGCATCCGGCCAGCAGTCCTGCGCACAGCCAGTGGCTTCCGATACCCACGCTTACCCCCGTGTTCATGGCGCCCCCGACGGTGGCGGAATCTGCAGCGAATTGTTGCCTGGCGTCACGTCACCGAGCACATCGGCCTGGATGGTGAGCGCGGCAGAACCCTTCGCCGCGACGAAGATCGTCACCGTCGCACCGGCAGCCAACGTGCCGATCGAGCAGGTCGCGCCGTTGCAACTGAGTTGCTGCGCGGGCGGTGGCGCAGGGCACGATACGACGACGTTGTCGCCATCCCCTCGCGTCGTGCAGCCGCTCGCGTAGTTGCCGAACAACTGCACCGCGGTCGCCGGCGATGCGGTGAGCGTCACCGGCACGGCGCCGCGCAGGTTGACCACGTCGAACAGGCTGCCGTTGATGCCGGCGGCCGAGAACGGTCGCACGTTGCCGAGCGCGACGCCGGTCGCGGCGGTGATGGGATGGCTGGTCGAGCACGCATTGCACGCAGGCTGATCGGCCCCGCTCGCGCTGACGCTGTTGCTCAACACGCCGCTGCCATCGATCAGGACGAAGGCGCTGATGACGATCTGCGCCGAGCCGGTGAAGCCGGCCGCAATCGTGCACACCAGACTTTGGCCAGCGATGGGTTGCGCAGGCGTGCAGCGCACGCCCGGGTCAGCGCTCAGGCTGATGCGCTCGATCGCCGAGGGCAGCAGATCGGTGATGGTCAGCGTGCCCGAGGTCGGTGCGCCGTCGTTGCGCACGGTCAAGGTCCAGCGGACCGGTTGGCCCGCTGGCACCTGCGCGCCATCGGCGCTGCTCGATGTGCTCGTCACCACGACGTTCGCCGCGCCGATGGGCAGCACTACGGTCGAAATGCAGCTGCTGCCGACGCAGTCGTTCGCGCCCGAGGACGATGCCGTTGCGGTATTGGCGATGCTGGCCGATGCATTCGCGCTGACCTGCGCGAGAACGCGATAGACCACCGACGCGTGCGCCGGCAACGCCCCAAGCGTCGCATTCAGCGCACCCTGCCCGCTGGCTGCGGGGCACGAGGTACCGCTTGCGCTGCAGGTCCAGGTGAATGCGCTGACGCCTGCCGGTATCGCATCGGCCACGGTTATCGCGCCCGATGTGCTGGCGCCGTCGTTGCCAATCGAGACCGTGTAATGGATCTGGCCGCCGGGTGCCGCGTTGCTTTCATCGGACGTCTTGACCACGTTGATCAGTGCCGCGCCCGGTACCTGGACCGGCACCGACGCGCTGGCCGAGCACGTCGATTGGTCGCAGGTCGCGCCGTTCGCGGGCGTGATCGCGGCGGTGTTGGCGATCGTGCCGGTTGCCGACGGGCTCACCAGCGCGGTCACCGCGTATTGCACTTGGCCGGTAAGCGTCGGAATGCTTTCCGCAAGGGCACCGCTGCCGGAAGCGTTCGGGCATTCGAAGGTCGTGCTCGAACAGGTCCAGCCGAAGCTGCTGATGCCACTGGGCAATGCATCGGACAACAGCGTGTCGATCGCCGCCGCAGCGCCGTTGTTGAGCACAGTCACCGTATAGACGATCGGCGCGCCCGGCGTTGCAACGGTCAGGTTCGCGGTCTTGGTGATCTTCAGGTTGGCCGTGGGCACTGGAGCTACAGGCAACGTCAGCGCCGCCGCGCAACTGCCGTCACAGACGGCACCGGCATCGGGAATGATCGTTGCCGTATTGATCACGCTTCCGGTTGCGGTCTGGCTGACATGTGCGGTCAGCGTGTAGGTGAGCCCGTTGCCCGGGAAAATGCCGCCGAAAGTCTGGTCGAGATCGCCGGAGCCCGACAGCGCAGGACACAGCGCGTCTCCGGCCGATGTGCAGACCCAGTCGACGTTGTCGATGCCGGCTGGCATCGGATCGAGTAGCCGTGCTCCGAACGAGGGAAGACCGGAGTTGCTCACGCTGACCGTGTAGGTGACGACGCCGCCGGGCACCAATTGCACCGTGTCGGCGGTCTTGGTGACCGCGAGATACGGCGAGGAATAGACCGAGGCTTCTGCAACGCACGGAGGAGCCGTGACTGGCGGCGCTACTTGCGGCCAATCGACGGCGGTGGGTGAACCGCACACGCTCGGCGCTGGCGGACTGACCGTCGTCACCTCGGTGATTGCGACGGGCGCTGGCGTGGCCACGGTCGCGTTGACCGAATAGAAGATGAAATCGTTGGTGCCGAACGCGGTGACGTCCTGCTCGATCGCGCCGGAGCCGCTGCTTCCGTTCGTGCACACGGAAGACGGACTTCCCTCGCAGGTCCAGGTGATGCCTACGAGGCCCGCGGGGAACGGGTCGCTGATATGCATCGCGCTGCCGATCGGCGCGCCGTAATTGGTCACCCGCAACGTGTAGTTGATCGGGTCTCCGGCTGCCACCGAGGGCACGCTGAATTCGTTCTGGACGTCGATGAGCGATACGGTCGGAAGGTTGTCACTTGCCTTGCAGGGAGAAGTCGCGGAGGACTCCACGCATATGGCGGTCACCCCGGCTGCGGTCGTTGCCGTCGCGACGGTTTCGATGAAGGCCGGCGGGCTCGGGCCGACGATCGCGTCGATCATGTAGGCGACGCTGCCGCCCGACGGGAAGCTGGCCAATGTCTCGTTCAAGGCACCCGAGCCGCCGGGTGCCGGGCATTCGGCGCCATTGCCCTGGCAC
Organism: uncultured Gammaproteobacteria bacterium; assembly: GCA_963720445.1. Classification (GTDB taxonomy): domain Bacteria; phylum Pseudomonadota; class Gammaproteobacteria; order Xanthomonadales; family Rhodanobacteraceae; genus Dokdonella_A. Next base: position 1,301,841 of record CAVRFO010000002.1, on the reverse strand, counting down.
GTCCAGGTCCATGAGGCGATTCCCGCCGGCAATGGGAAGGTGAGGAGCGTGCCATTCGCGGACGCGCCGGACGGCTGGTTGTCCAGCGTCACGGTGTACTCGACCAGGTCGCCTGCATTGGCGCTGTTGACGTTCTTGCTGGTGGTCAGCGAAAGCGTCGCCACGGCCGCCGTGTCGAGGCTGAGCTGCGAAATGCACGGCGGCGCACTATCGTCCGGCATGCACACGAACGGCGCCGGCGGCGTCACGGTCACGGTGCTGGTGATGGTCGGCGGTGGTGATGCCGCCTTGGTCACGAAGATCGTGAACTTGTAGTGGTCGCCGGGCTGGAAGGAATCGAGAATCAGGTCCAGCGCGCCGCTGCCGCTGTCCATCGTGCAGGGGGCCGCGTTCTTCTCGCATTGCCACAGATCGATACTGTCGATGCCGGCCGGTACCGGAATTTCGAAGTGGGTGCCGTCTGCGCTGGCGCCCGAGGCGGCCGGATTGGCGATATCCACGACATAGGTGAAGGCCGAACTGGCGATGTCGTAGCCCACCGCGGATTGGGTGATGGCGAGGGACGGCGAGCCGGCCGCCAGCGACTTTTCCGCATGCGCGGCGGGGCAGGCGGGACCGGCGCTTCCACAGTGCGTGGCCATGAGGTTGACCACGCTGGCCACGCAAGGCGGCGCGTGGATGGCGCCGCCCTCACCACAGCTGCCGGCGTACGGCGGATTGGCCGTCGCCGTGTGGGTGATCCGGGGCGGCGGTTGTGCGGCGACTTGCGCGTTGATCGTGTAGGTCAGCGACGAGCCGGCTGGAAAGTTCGTGAGCTCCTCGTGCAGCGAACCCTGGCCGCTGCTTCGCGGACACGGCGCGCTGCCGGCGCACGTCCAGTCGAATCGGGAAAATCCAAACGGAACCGGATCGCGGACCACGGTTCCGGCCGCATCGACATTGCCGAGATTGCGCACCGTCAATGTGTAGTCAACCGGTCGTCCGGCTGCAGGTGCCGCGTCGCTTGCACGCATGCGGATATCGACCCGCGCACCGGTCGGCAGATCCAGCTGGGCGCGACATGGCGGGGTGTGCCCATCAGCGCAGGTCGCGTCGGCGGGAAGCTCCGTGCGAACCGCATTTTTCACGATGGGTGGTGGCGCGGCGGCGACGCTGGCATCGACCGTGTAAAGCAGCATGCCGTCTGCGGGCAGGGACGCGATCGTTGCGTCGATGGCGCCACTGCCGGCCCCACGCGGACACTGCGCTCCGGCCGCGCTCGCGCACGTCCAGCGCGCAGTGTCGACGCCGACGGGCAATGGCGCGACCAGGCGCGTACCGGTCGCGCCTTCGTCGCCGCGATTGCGCAGTGAAACCGTGTAGGTCGCGCGCATGCCGCGGTCGAGCGCGCCATGCGCGGCGTGGACATCCAGCGCAATGGCCGCCGGCTTGCGTGCGCTATCCGCGCTGCGAGCGGTCGCTATATCTGCATTCAACAATGCGGCGCCGGAAACGATGGTGGCTGCCAACGGCAGGAGGAGCAGCTTCGCTCGCCATGCGACGACGCGCACGGATCGGGCTCGATACGAATTCATGTGGTGTTCCCCCCTTGTGGACATTCCTAGCGGCTACCGCGAGCCCGAACCCGCGTCCCCGAACCGGATTGTCGAAAGCAAATTCCCCAGTTCCGGTCATCCGCGCGTGCGCGGTGGCCGGTTGCAACAACCCTGCGCACCGGTTCGACCGGCGCGGCGCTTCGATCCCTACGTGGCGCAATGCATTGCGGATGCAGGCATCCGGCTGACACCGTCCCCGATCACGTCAATCGGCTCCGCCAGCCACTGCGCCGGCATCGCGCGGAACGAGAAAGAACGCGCCGCCGGTATCGCCGGCTTCGCGCATTTTCTTGAGTTCGGGCGTCTGCATCAGGCCCAGTCCACTTGATGCGGCCTGCACCGGTCCGGCCAGGGCTTTTTCCAGGCCGCTCTGGGTCAGGATCGCGTTGTTCTGCTTGAGTACCTTGAGCAATGCCGATGCGAATACGGAATGGCCGTCGCCGGCTTGGTCGAGCACAGGCTTGAGGCCGCCCGAAGCCAGCACGTAGCGCGCCTTGCGATCGAGGTAACCGCTCGGAATGCCGCTTTCATACGTGGTCGGGCCGCCCATGTAGCGGCCGATGCTGGTCGACAGCGCGCTGCCGAAACACGAGTCTGCAACGACCAGCACGCTGCGCGCCTTGAACATGCGCAGGAACTCGGCGAGCGTCGCGGTTGGCAATGCGGGACTGCGGTTTTCCGGCTGCGCGTCGAGTGGCAACCAGAAGCCGTGCTGGCCCGCGTCCAGCACGCCATGGCCGGCGAAATAGATCAGCAGATTGTCGTCCGGCGTCAGTTCGGTGGACAGCTTGACGATCGCGCCGACGATCGCGGAGAAATCGGGATCGAGCAACGTCGTGGTCTGGAATCCATAACGGCTGCTCAGCACATCGGCAACCGCCTTGGAGTCGTTGATCGGCGTGCGCAGCGGTTCGTAGTCGGCGTAGTGCTGAACACCGATGATCAGTGCGTGATAGCGGCCGAAGTTCGCGCCCGCGGCGGCGACCGGAGCGGCGGTCTCGCCGGCTGTCTGCATTTTGGAAACACTGCGCGTCTGCGTCGTTTGCGGCACCTGGGCGAGTTTATCGACCGTGCCCTGGCGCTGCTCCTGCGATGCGCGCAGTGCCTTCTCCAAGCTTGCCAGTTTTCCGCGATCGCTGGCATGCTGCGCATTGCTCTTCTTGAGCGCGGCGATTTCCTGCTGCAGGTGCGCGATTTCGCCGTCGTTCGCGGCCTTTTGCGCTTCGAGCTGCTTGCCCAGATCGGCGGCGCGCTGGTCGGCTTCGCTGACGCGCTTGTCGGCTTCCTCGCTGCTGACCAGGTCGCCGCTCTTGATCCCCATCGCCTCGCGATAGAGGTTCACCGCGCCGGTCGGATTGGCCGGCATGCCGTGCCCGACTTCCATCAGCGCGGCCAGCGAGAGTTTCGCCTCGATCGATCCACTCGCTGCCGCCTTGCGGTACCACTCCGCGGCCTGCGCGTAATCGGGTGCCTGGTCGACGCCCTTCTCGTACAGCGAACCGACGAAGTACTGCGCCTGTGCGTCACCCTCCTTGGCCTTGTCCATCCATACCGCGACGCTCGATTTCAGCGTGGCGCGGTCGTAGGCGACGTATTCACCGCCGCGCATCTCGCAGAGCTTGGCGGTGGTTTTCACCGGCAGGCGTGGACCGATGTATGACACCATGCCGGAGCGGCGCGCCTGACCGGGTAACAGGCAATCGACCATCATCATCGCGTCGATCGGCTGGATACCCTCGACTGCGCCGCCCTTCGACACGAACGGGGTCCAGTCCGCCGCCTGTCCGTCCTGCGCGTGCGCAGCCGCTGCGGCAACCGTGAGCAGCAGGGCCGCGATCGCGGTCCTCGAGATTTTCATGATTGCGTATCCCCATACGTAATATGCCGCGGCGTGGCCCAAGCGCGCCGCAGTGCGTCCAAGAATACATGTTTGCGGCGACGCGGTCGCCGCTGGCGGTCGTGTTGGTGAGGTTGCGTGAGCATCGCCCGGCACGCGCGCACGGGATTCGCAATACGCCACATTGTTGCTTTATGAATTTTGTATCTCTACGCGACCGGGTCGCTGCGGGTCGCGATGGCCAGTCCGCGCCCCGGCAGAAAGTCCGTTATCATCGGATCGACGGGAGAGGAAGGGGTCATGCACGAGCGTTTCAAGATTGCGATCGTCGGGTCGGGGCCCGCCGGGTTGTCCGCGGCGGCGCGCGCGGCCGAGCGCGGCGTGTCGCACGTGCTGCTGGAGGCCGAAGCCGCACCTGTCGAACACGATCCACCGCTACCAGAAGGGCAAGTTCGTGATGGACGAGCCCGGCATCCTGCCGTTGCGCTCGCCGGTTCCGTTCAAGGCCGGTTCGCGCGAGGCGATCCTCGAGCGGCTGGGACGCATCCAGCGCGCGCCTGAAGATCAACGTGCGCCACGGCCACGAAGTCGCCGGCATCCGCCGTCGCGATGACGGCGTGTTCGAGCTCAAGTGCGCCAACGGCGCGATCGTCGAGGCCGAATGCGTCGTGCTCGGCATCGGCCTGCAGGGCAACATCCGCAAGCTCGGCGTGCCCGGCGAGGACCTGCCGTTCGTGCAGTACCAGCTCGACGATCCCGACGAATACGAAGGCGAGACCATCGTGGTCGTCGGCGCGGGCGATGCGGCGATCGAGAACGCGGTCGCGCTCGCGCAAGCAGAACCACGTGATCATCATCAACCGCAAGCGACGAATTCGCGCGCGCCAAGAAGGGCAACGAGCAGGCGATCCTGAAGGCGATCGACGACGCGCCTGATCGAGTGCTACTACAACGCGGCGCCCGAAAGCGTGGAGGCGCTGCCCGGTTGCCGGCAAGCCAGGGCGGATGATCCTGCAGACCGCGAGCGGCACCGCGCAGATCCTGCTGCGATCGCGTCATCGCGCGGCTCGGCGCGACCGCGCCGCGGCGGCTTCGTCGAAGGCTGCGGCGTGACCTTCCCGAACGACGGATCCCGTCGTCGGTGCCGGTGATCAGTTCCGCAATACGAATCCAACGTGCCGGGCCTTTACATCATCGGTGCGCTCGGCGGCTATCCGCTGATCAAGCAGGCGATGAACCAGGGTTACGAAGTCGTCGAATACATCCTGCGGCGACAAGGTGGAGCCGGCCGACGAGCCGCTGCTTCAGCAGAAGTTCTCAGCGCTGCACGGGCGTCGCAGCGTCGACGCAGGCGCTGGCGCGGATCCAGAAGAACGTGCCGCCTGCTCTCGCACATCACGCCGTTGCAGATGCGCGAGTTCATGCTCGATTCGGACATCCGCGCGCCGAAGCGCGGCGAAGTCATCTTCAAGCGCAACGACTACACCGATTCGTTCTTCTCGATCGTCGACGGCGAAGTGCACGTATCGCGATTCCGCGGGCAGACCCAGCCGGTCGTCGCTGCAGCGCGGCGAGTTCTTCGGCGAGATGAGCCTGATCTCCGGCCGGCGTCGTTCGGCCACGGTGTCGGCGGGGCCGGGCTGCGTGCTGATCGAGACGCCGCGGCGTTCGATGAACCGGCTGATCAACTCGGTCGAAGCGGTGCGCCGCGAGATCGACGAGGTATTCATCCTGCGCGCGATCCAGTCGCGCTTCGCGCCCGAGGCCGACGCGTCGCAACTGCGCGATGTCGTCGCCAGCGCGCACGCTCGAACGCTACCAGGCCGGCGATGTCGCTGTTCCAGCGAAGGTGAAGTCGGCGATAGTCTGTATCTGGTCCGCGTCGGCTCGCTGACCGTTTCGCGCGCGATCGGCGGCCGCGATGTCGTGCTGTCGTACGTGGCGGCCGGCAACTACGTCGGCGAGATGGCGCTGTTCGGCGAAACCAAGCGCTCGGCGACCGCGCGCGCGGCGATCGCGACCGAGACGATCCGTCTCGACGGCGCCGCATTCAAGAAACTGGTCAACAAGATCCCGGTGCTCAAGCTGCGCCTGCAGCGCGAATACCAGCAGCGCACCGCGGCGAACCTCGCGATGCAGGCGCTGCCGAGCGGCGGCGACATGATTTCGTTCCTGCTCGCGCAGGGCGTCGGCGAGGCGACCGACGTCCTGCTCATCGACGAATCGCTGTGCGTGCGCTGCGACAACTGCGAGAAGGCCTGCGCCGAAACCCATGACGGCACCTCGCGCCTGGATCGCGAGGCGGGGCCGACCTTCGCCCAAGTGCACGTGCCGACCTCGTGCCGGCACTGCGAACATCCGCACTGCATGAAGGATTGCCCGCCCGATGCGATCCATCGCGCGCCGAACGGCGAGGTGTTCATCGACGACAACTGCATCGGCTGCGGCAATTGCGAGCGCAACTGCCCGTACGGCGTGATCCAGATGGCGAGCAAGCCGCCGGAGAAGCCCGGCCTGCTGCACTGGCTGCTGCTCGGCCGTGGGCCCGGCCCGGGCGAAGCGCCACATGACGTGAAGAAGAAAGTCCCCGGCGAAGCGAAGAAGGCGATCAAGTGCGACATGTGCAAGGACCTCGCCGGCGGCGCCGGCCTGCGTGCGCGCCTGTCCGACCGGCGCGGCGATCCGGATCAGTCCCGAGGAGTTTCCCGCGTATGCGCAAGTGCGGCGCTGATCCGGCGCGGGCGCAAGCAATGCCAATCGCCTGCAGACGTGCAATGAACGACGGCCACTGAAACCATGCACGCCTCCATCCTCACTCACGCCCGCTCGCGTTGGCTCTGGATCGCCATCGCACTCAGCGCGGCATCGACCGCGGTGTACGTCTGGCACGATCCGGGCGGCCCTGCCAACGGCGGCACCTGGCTTGGCTACACGCTCGGCACCATGGCCGCGCTGCTGATGGTCTGGCTGATGCTGCTCGGCGTGCGCAAGCGCACTTACGCGAACCGCGTCGGCACCTTGCTCGGCTGGTTGTCGGCGCACATCTATCTCGGCACCGCGCTGATCCTGATCGTGCTGCTGCATGCGGGTTTCCAGCTGCACTGGAACCTGCACACGCTGACCTTCGTGCTGATGCTCGCGGTGATTTTCTCGGGATTCTTCGGCGTCTACACGTACCTGCGCTATCCGGCGCTGATGACGCGCAACCGCGACAGCGCGACGCGCGATGCGTTGCTCGAGGAAATACTCGACATCGACCAGAACGCACTCACGCTCGCCGACGGCATCGATCCGACGATCCACGCGGTCGTGCTGCGCTCGATCGACAACACGCGCCTCGGTGGCAGCGTGTGGACGCAGTTGCGCGCGCGGGACGGTTCCGATGCCGCGCTCGCGCGGGTTCGCGAAGCGATCGCGGCGCGCGACAGCAAGGCACAAAGGCAGGCGCCGGCGGCCGGCCAGACGATCTTCGCGATGGTCGATTTCCTCGCCAGCGATGCCGGCAACAGCCAGACCGAATCGCTGCGCAAGCTGATCGACCTGCTGTCGCGCAAGAAAGCACTGGCGAGCCGCGTCGCGCGCGACATCCAGTATCAGGCGATGATGGAAATCTGGTTGTACGTGCACGTGCCGCTGTCGTTCGCGATGCTCGCGGCATTGATCGGCCACATCGTGTCCTCGTTCTTCTACTGGTAGCGCACCCGCGCCCCGTTACGCAGGAATCACCCGGATGACAGCAGGCAAGGGCGGACCACGATGCGTTGGCTGATCCGCCGCATCATCAGGAAAGGCAAAGGCTCGGTCGCCACCGAAGAGGGCGTCCACGACGGCGACGTGCTGACGATCGGGCGTGCCACCGATCAGGCGATCTACCTGCCCGACTTGCGCGTGGCACTCAACCACGCGCGCGTCTCGGCGATCGGGCGCGGTCAGTACCGGGTCGAATCGCTGATCGTCGCCGGCATTCGCGTCGATGGCGAAATCGCCCAGGCGGCGAATGTCGGCGCGGGCGCGAAGATCGAGGTCGGCTCGACACGGCTGACCCTGCTCGCGGCGCCGCGCGGATACGATGCGGCGATCGAAGTCAGCACGCTGGACAAGAGCCAGCAGGCCGCCGCCAAGGCCGATCGCGCGCGCCCGACCACGCTGGCGCAGACCTGGCTCGGCAAACGCGGGCCGTCATGGCTGCTGTTCGTGCTGATCCTCGGCCTCGGTTTCGGGTTGCCGGCGGCCTCGCATTTCTCGCCGCCGCTGCGCGCGTTCCTCGCCCATGCGCATCTGCCGGGCACCGGTTTCTGGAACCCCGGCCCGCTCGATTCCGCGCACCGCCGGTTCGGCACCGACTGCACGCAGTGCCACCAGCAGCCGTTCGTGCGCGTGCGCAACGACGCCTGCCTGACCTGCCATGCGAACACGAAGGCGCATGCGGACCCCGCGAAGTTCGATTTCGCTGCGCTCGGCGATACCCATTGCCGCGCCTGCCATAAGGACCACGCCGGTGCGAACGGGTTGATCCGTACCGACCAGCGCCTGTGCTCGGACTGCCATGCGGATCTGAAAGCCAAGGTACCGCAGACGAGCGAACTCGATGACGTCGCCGATTTCGGCACCCGGCATCCGGAGTTTCGCCTGAACCTTCCGGCGTGGGATGCGAACGGCACGTTCGCGCCGCAGACCACGCGCTGGAATGCGGACCTGAAGGAAATGTCGGGCCTCAAGTTCAACCATCAGAAGCATCTGGTCGCGAAGGGACTCAACACGCCGGATGGACAGCGTGTACTGACCTGTGCGGACTGTCATCGCGCCGAACCCGGTGGCGCGAAAATGCGACCGATCGCGTTCGAAGGCCTGTGCCATCAATGCCACAAGCTGACCTTCGACACCCTCGATCCCGAGCGCGAAGTGCCGCATGCCAATCCGGCCGGCGTGATCTACACGCTCGGCGAGTACTACGCGAAGCGCGCGCTCGAAGGCGGTTACGCCGACGCGCGCGCGCCGGCGGGCGTGCAGCAACGGCGTCGCCCTGGACAGGCCGCGGAAATATCGCCGCAGCAAAAACAGGAAGCGCTCGCCTGGGCGCGCGATCGCGCCCGCGAAGCCGCGCACACGGTGTTCACCGGCAAAGCCTGCGTGACCTGCCACACCGTCACCGAACCCACCGAGGCGGGGCAGGACTGGAAGATCGCGCCGGTGCGTGTTTCCGGCGCGTGGTACGTCGAGGCGAACTTCACCCACGCCCGGCACGCGACGATGAAATGCGAGGACTGTCACAAGAACGCGGCGCAATCGCATGCATCGAGCGACCTGCTGATTCCAGGCATCGCCACCTGCCGCGAATGCCACGGCGGCGCGCACGCCGACAAGAAAGTGCAGAGCACCTGCATCGATTGCCACGACTACCACCGCGCGCCTGAGTTGATGAAGACCGGACTGAAGCCGTCGGAGAAGCCAGGCGCTCCTCCGGCGCAATGACGCGCAGATTTTTGTAGGAGCGCACCCTGTGCGCGAACCACACGGCGATGACGTCCCGGTCGCCCACAGGGTGGGCTCCTACACATTCCTCGCGCGACCCAGGTCGCGATGGTCGGTGTGCATTTTTGTGGGAGCGCCGGAAGGCGCGATGCTTCTGGTCGGCGTGCATCGCGCCTTCCGGCGTTCCCACGTAGGAGCGCACCCTGTGCGCGACCACACGGCGATGACTTCCCGGTCGCCCACAGGGTGGGCTCCTACACATTCCTCGCGCGACCGAAGTCGCGATGGCCGGTGTGCATCGCGCCTTCCGGCGTTCCCACGCAGGAGCGCACCCTGTGCGCGACCACACGGCGATGACGTCCCGGTCGCCCACAGGGTGGGCTCCTACAAATTCATCAAGCCCCGCAGAAGCGCGGCAAGCGCGGCTGGAATCGCGACGGAAGATTCGTCGCGGTTGCACCATTCCGGCAAAAAGCGGGCCGCTCCACCGCGCGGAAAATGAACAATTCCAGATTGGGGTTTTTCAACGTGCGTCGGCCGAGGCCCGGGTTATACTCGGCCAGGAACATCGCGACCGCGTTCGTCGCGAGCGGAGTGCCAGGGGAGGGGATGATGCGCAAGCCACGATTAGGTGCGCTGCTGGCCGGAATCGTCTTTCTGGCCGGCTGCAGCGGCGGGAGCAATACGACCAGCTCCGTCGGCACCGCGCCGCCAGCCAATCCGCCACCGGTCAGCAGCGATTCCGGGTGCACCGGTTCCTGCGCGGATGCGACCTCGCTGCTCGCACCGACCGACATCGACCTGGTCATCGCGCGCGCCGTCAATGAAGCCCAGGCACAAGGCACGCCGGCAACGATCGCGGTCGTCGACCGGGTCGGCAACGTGCTCGCGGTATACCGCATGGCCGGTGCACGCCCCACCGTCACGATCACCTCGAACCGCGGCGTCACCGGCGGCCTCGAAAACCTGGCGGTACCGAGCGAGCTCGCCGCGATCGCCAAGGCGATCACCGGCGCCTACCTGTCCAGCGAGGGCAACGCGTTCTCGACGCGCACCGCGAGCCAGATCGTGCAGGAACATTTCAACCCGGGCGAAATCAACGCAGCCGGGCGGCCCGCTGTTCGGCGTGCAGTTCTCCCAGCTGCCGTGCTCCGACCTCTCGACGCGCTTCGGCGCGCGGCACCAGTCCCGGGCCGCACCGCTCGCCGCTCGGCCTGTCGGCCGATCCCGGCGGCTTCCCGCTGTACAAGAACGGCGTGCCGGTCGGCGGCATCGGCGTGGTCGCCGACGCGACTTACAGCCTCGATGCGAACATCAGCGATCGCGACCGCGATCCCGACGAGGACATCGCGCTGGCCGGCACCTTCGGCTTCGGCGCGCCGGTCGACCGGCGCGGCGACCAGATCACGGTCGACGGCAAGACGTTCCGGTTTACGCGATGTCGAATTTTCCGACCTCGCCCGCGATCCGGCGAGCGCGCCCGCGTATGCATCGCTCGGCGCCGCCGCCGGTGGCCTGATCGCCGTGCCGGGCTATTACGCCGGCACTGCGATCCTCGCCGGTACCGCGTTTGGCCAGCCCGCGTCGGGCATCCGGCCAGCCACCACCGACTATCGCCGGCCTCGATGCATTCGTGCTCGTCGATGGCGCCGGCACCAACCGCTATCCGCCGCGCGCCGGCACCGATGGCGCGAATGCGCTGAGCGCCGACGAGGTGCGCAGCGTGGTCGAGCGAGGCGTTCGAAGATCGCGAACCGCGCGCGCGCGCAGATCCGCCGGCCGCTCGGCACGCCGGCGCAGCGTGTCGATCGCCGTCGTCGACACGCAACGGCGTCGTGCTCGGCGTCGTGCGCACGCCGCGATGCGCCGGTCTTCGGCATCGACGTCGCGCTGCAGAAGGCGCGCACCGCGATGTTCATTCCGGCGCGTACGCGGCCGGCGATCTCACTCATGCGCCGGCCGCGATGCGCTTATGCAGGCCGCGAGCGCGGCTATCTGCCAACCGTGGGCGCGACCAGCGTCGCATTCACGACGATCGCGGTCAGTCCGTTCGCCGACTACCTGAGCCGCCTGCGCGCGTTCCTCGGCTTGCCCACGGCGCTCGGCGATGGCGCCATCGCGTTCACCGATCGCGCCGGCGGCAACCTGTCGCGGCCGTTTTATCCCGACGGCGTCAGCGGCGCGCCGCCCGGCCCGCTTCAGCCGTCCGTTCGATCAGTGGAGTCCGTTCCAGGACCGGCCTGCAGCTCGATCTCGTCTACAACCAGGTCGCGCTGCACCTGGCGTTCTACCTGCAGCAGGTCGGCCTCGCGGTATCGCTCGACGGCACGCCGTTGCCCGCGCTCGGCGACGTGCCGCAGAACTGCACCGGCATCGCACGCCTGCCGAACGGCATCCAGATCTTTCCCGGGCAGCGTGCCGATCTATCGCGGCAACACGCTGGTCGGCGGCATCGGCGTCTCCGGCGACGGCGTCGACCAGGACGACATGGTCGCGTTCCTCGGCCTGTCACAACGCCGGCGTCGCGCTCGGCACGGCATCGCGCAACGCGCCGCCGGCGATGCGCGCCGATCAGCTCGCGCCGCGGCGGCGCGCGCCTGCGCTACGTGCAATGCCCGCAAGCGCCGTTCCTCGACATCGACCGACGCAAAACGTCTGCGAGGGCAAGTGACATGCGCAGTCACGTCCCGGTCCTGAAGCTCGTTCCGCGCCTGGCTGCGGTCGCCGCTGTCGCTCGCCGCGGGCGGTGCGCAGGCGCAGCAAGCCGCGCAGCGTCGTGCCGCACTGGCTCGAGCTCGCTCGGCATGCTGCCGGCGCCGACCTACGATCCGGACGCCTCGCAGATCCCGCGTCGCCGCCCCGGCCATCCGTACGAGCCGCTGCCGCAGGTCGCCGATCCAGAATCCGGACGGCGTCGATGCCCGCGCCGGTCGACCAGCGCCGGCAGCGTTCCTGCCGGTGCCCGATCGCTGGCGCATCATGGAGGCGCTCGGCTTCAAGTATCCGTGGTACGACCCGTACAACCAGAACGTGCTGAAGGGCGACCAGCCGATCGACGGCAAGGATCGATTTCCTCAGCGCTCAGCCTGCATTTCCGACACGCGTGCTGCGAGCCGCGCACGTTGCCGACGCCGGTCGGCGTGCAGACGCACCGCGCGGCCCGGGCAGAACCGACGTGTTCGGCCGCGTCAACCAGATCGTGTTCGCGCAGACGCTCATCGCGAGCGCCGCTGCTCAAGGGCGACACCACGTTCAAGCCGCCCGAGATCGAATTCCGCGTGACGCTCGCGTTCAACTTCAACCGCGTCGCACGTGCAGCGAAGCGCGCGCGCTGCAGGTCGATCCGCGCAACGGCGACGCACCGCGACGACGGCTTCGTCGGCGTGCAGGAAGCTGTTCGTCGACTAGCACCTGCGCAACGTCTCCGACCGCTACGACTTCGACTCGCGTGCGCGTCGGCATCCAGCCGTTCCAGTCCGATTTCCGCGGCTTCCTGTTCCAGGACAGCCAGCTCGGCGTGCGCCTGTTCGGCAACCGCGACAACAACCGCTGGCAGTACAACCTCGCCTGGTTCCGGCGGCTGGAGAAGGACACCAACTCCGGCCTGAACGACGTCGACCGCAGCGCCGCGCCAGCGACGACGTCTTCGTCGCCAACCTCTACCGCCAGGATTTCCCGGTCCCGGGCTTCACCTCGCAGGTGACGCGTGGTCTACAACCGCAACCGCGAGGGCCGACGACGTTCTATCGACGACAACGGCTTCCTGGTGCGCCCGGCGCTGCTCGGCGATCGAGCGCGCCGCGCGACTACGACGTCGGCCTATCTCGGCTACAACGGCGACGGCCATTTCGGCCGGCTCAACCTGACCGCCTCGGCCTACGGCGCGTTCGGCCGCAGGACCGCAACCGCATCTTCGCCGACGAGCGCAGCCGACATCCGCGCCGGCTTCGCCGCGGCCGAAGCGTCGCTGCGATTTCGACTGGATGCGCGTGCGCGCTGTCGGGCGCTCTACGCGAGCGGCGACAAGCAATCCGTACGACAACAAGCGCGACCGGCTTCGACGCGATCTTCGAGAACCCGCATCTTCGCCGGCGCCGACACCAGCTACTGGATCCGCCAGAGCGATCCCGCTGGTCGGCGGCGGCGGCGTCGCGCTCAACGGCGCGCAACGGCGTGCTCAACGACCTGCGCTCGTCGAAGGAACAGGGCCAGTCGAACTTCAACAATCCCGGGCCTGCGCCTGCTCGGCGTCGGCGCCGATTTCGACCTGACGCCGCAGCTGCGCGTCTCGGCCAACGCTCAACCAGCTCTGGTTCGACAACACCGCGGTGCTCGAAGGCGCTGCGCAACGCAGGCGCCGATCGCGCGCAGCATCGGCTGGGACGCTGTCGGCGGCGGCGATCTGGCGGCCGTTCATGTCACGCAGAACATCGTGTTCCGCCTGTCCGGCGCGGTGCTGCTGCCCGGCGAGCGGCTTCAAGCGACCTGTTCGACGACAGCAGCGGCGACAGCCGCTACTATTCGGTGCTCGCTCAACGTCGATCCTGACCTACTGAGGCGGCGACATGCGCGACCTCGTCGGACGCATGGCTCGCCGCATCGCGGCGCTGGCGCTGCTCGCGCTGCTGTCGCCGCGCGTCGACTCGCGTCGCCAGCGACGACGAGAAGCCGGTCGAGCGCGACTACGTCGCCGCGCCCGCCCGCGCCGCGCGACGCAGACGCTGGCACGAGGCCGACGCCAAGAGCCGCCGGCTGCGTCTCGCTGCCACACCGCGACCGACGCGCACGACGATGCACGCCGACCGCGGCGGTCGATGCTCGGCTGCACCGACTGCCACGGCGGCGACGCCGACGTGTCGCGCCGCCGGCGGCGATGCGCCGAGCCGGCAACGCCGCGCCGTACGCCGCGCGCTGCGCGACGACAGGCGCACGTGCTGCCGCGCTATCCGCAGAGCGTGGCACTATCCGTCGAGCGCCAACCCGCAGCGCAGCTACACGCTGCTCAACCGCGAAGCGCCCGAGTTCGTCCGCTTCGTCAATCCCGGCGACTACCGCGTCGCGCGCGAAGCCTGCGGCGCCTGCCACCTGCCGATCGATCGCAGGCGGCCGAGCGCAGCCTGATGGCGACGGGCGCGATGTTCTGGGGCGGCGCCGCGTACAACAACGGCATCCTGCCGTACAAGAACTACATCCTCGGCGAGGCCTATACGCGCGACGGGCGAGCCGGCCGCGATCGCTCGACGCCGGTCGACGCCCGACGCCGAGCATGGCGCGCGCAGCGGCATCGCTGCCGACGCTCTACCCGCTGCCGACCTGGGAGACGATGCCGCCCGGCGACATCTTCCGCGTGTTCGAGCGCGGCGGCCGCAACATCGGCACGCCAGTTCCCCGAGATCGGCCTGCCCAACGCAGCCGGGCCAGCTCCAGCGGCTCGAGGAGCCGGGCCGGCCCGACATCCGCCAGTCGAACCGCGGCCCGGGCACCGGCCGCGCGCATCGCGATCCCGGTGCTCAACATCCACAAGACGCGCCTCAACGATCCGCACCTGTGGTTCCTGGGCACCAACGACCAGCCGGGCGACTATCGCTCGTCGGGCTGCACCGGCTGCCACGTCGTCTACGCCAACGACCGCGAGCCGCGCGCACTCGGCGACCTACGCGCAGTTCGGCAGCGACGGGCACAGCGCAGCAGCGTCGATCCGACGATTCCGCAAGAACGAGCCGGGCCATCCGATCGCGCACGACTTCACGCGCGCGATCCCGACCAGCCAGTGCATGATCTGCCACATGCACCAGCCGAACATCTTCCTGAACACGCTACCTCGGCTACACGATGTGGGACTACGAGTCCGACGCGCCGTCGATGTGGCCGGAGAAGCAGAAGTATCCGACGCGCCGAGGAGATGCGCGCAGATCCTCGACCGCAATCCCGAAGAGCGCGGCGACGCGCGGCAAGTGGGGCGACCTCGGACTTCCTGCGCAGGACGTCGTCGACGCTCAACCCGACAGCTGAAGGACACGCAGTTCGCCGACTATCACGGCCACGGCTGGAACTTCCGCGCGCGTCTTCAAGCGCGACCGCGAGGGCAACCTGCTCGACGAGGACGGCAAGATCGTCGCCGACGACGATCCCGAAGAAGTTCAAGAAGGCCGTGCACCTGAAGGCGATCCACGTCGAGAAGGGCATGCAGTGCGTCGACTGCCACTTCGCGCAGGACGGCCACGGCAACGGCTACATCTACGGCGAGGTCGCGGCGCGCGATCGAGATCGGCTGCGCAGGACTGCCACGGCACCGCCGACAGCTATCCGACGCTGCGACGTCGCGGCCCGGCCGCGCCGCCGACCGGCACGCGACCTGACGCTGCTGCGCAATCCCGGACGGCCAGCGCGCTTCGAATGGCGTCGGCGGCAAGCTGTATCCAGCGCTCGGCGGTCGACGCCGGGCCTCGAGTGGAAGATGACGCCTGGTCAAGGACACGGTCGACGCCGCGGTCGCCCGCACTACAACGAGAAGGCGGCGCGCGCGCACAAGCGTGCGCGACGAACACCGACACGCAGGCGCTGGGGCGCCGGCGTGCCGCAAGGCGATAGCGCGCGCACGGCGACGACAAGATGGCCTGCTTCACCTGCCACATCTCGTGGACGACGAGCTGCGGCGGCTGCCACCTGCCGATCGAGGCGAACTGGAAGACCGAGCGCCACCACTACGAGGGCGGCGAGACGCGCAACTTCGCGACCTACAACCCGCAGGTCGCGCGCGACGACATGTTCCAGCTCGGCGGGCACGGCGACGATCAAGGGCGACAAGCATCGCGCCGGTGCGCTCGTCCTCGGCGCTGGTCCTGTCGTCGACCAACATCAACCGCGAGCGCATCTACGTCCAGCAGCCGCCGATCTCGGCGAGCGGGCTTCTCGACGCCAGGCGTTCGCGCCGCACTATCCCGCACACCGAGCGCAAGACCGAGACCAAGACCTGCGGCGACTGCCACCTGTCCGAAGGCCAACGACAACAACGCGATCATGGCGCAGCTGCTGCTGCTGGGCACCAACTTCGTCAACTTCGTCGGCTGCAACGCCTGGGTCGGCGAGGAGCGGCGGCGTCGAGGCGGTGCGGGTCACCGAGTGGGACGAGCCGCAGGCGGTGATCGGCAGCTACCTGCAGCGCTACGCCTATCCCGATTGGTACAAGCAGCACCAGGATGCGCGGCCAGCAGCTCGCGAGGCGCGATCGAGCACGGCGCGGGCGAGCGCGAGCTGCCTGCAGCTGCGCGGCGAATACCTGTACGTCGCCGAAGGCGCGAAGCGGCATGCGCGTCTACGACGTCGCCAGCATCGCCAACAAGGGCGTCTCGCGAGCGGATCGTCACGGCGCCGTTCTCGCCGCTCGGCCAGGACACGCACGTCGCGTCGCAAGAACGCGACCTGCGTGGCGCTGCCGACCAACCAGCCGATCGATCCGCGCGCGCAACCAGGGCGAGCTGATGCAGCGGCGAGAACCAGGAGCAGCCGTTCCACCCGATCTACAACTACGCGGTCGTCACCGACGCGGAGGAAGGCCTGATCCTCGACCGACGTCGACACGCTCGCCGACGGCGAGCCGCGCAACAACTTCCTCAAGCGCGCGCTGACCTGGAACGCCGGACGGCGTGCTCGACCGGCGCGCGGCACGTCGACGATCGGCGGCACCTGCGTCTACGTCGCGGCCGACGCCGGCCTGGTCGTGCGTCGACCTGGACGATCCGCTGCAGCCGCGCTACGTGGCGACGCGTGCCGATCGCCGGACGCGCGCGCCAGCGCGTGCAGTTCCGCTACCTCTTCGTCACCGACGGCGGAGGGCCTGCGACGTCGTCGACGTGACGCATCCCGACAAGGCCAGCGCGGTCGCCGGCGCGCATCGTGCCGCTGCGCGACGCGCGCAGCTGCTACGTCGCGCGCACCTACGCCTATGTCGCCGCCGGCGCGACGGGCTGGTGATCGTCGACGTCGAGCAACCCGGAGACGCCGCGCGTCTACCAGATGTTCAACGCCGGCGGCAAGATCAACGACGCGCGCGACGTCGTCGTCGGCTCGACCAACGCCTCGCTGTTCGCCTACGTCGCCGACGGCAAGAACGGCCTGAAGGTGATCCAGCTCACCAGCCCCGACAGCCAGCCGAATTTCTACGGCTTCAGCCCCGAGCCGAAGCCCGAGCTGATCGCCTGGGACCGACGACGCATCGCCGGCGCTGGCGCTGTCGCAAGGGCCTCGACCGCGACCGCGCCGTCGACGAGACCGGCGGACCAGATCGCGGTCTTCGGCCGCCTCGGCTCGCGCCCGTTCAACCTCGAAGAGATGGAGCGGCTGTTCCTGAAGCCGGATGGCACGCCGTGGTATGTGAGCGATGCGGTGAATGACTCCGATACGCGTCGGAGTGGGACGGTGCAATCAGCGGGTAGCAGCGGCCAGAGTGGCGAGTCTGCTGTTCAGCCGCGTCCATAATGAGTCAGTTGCGAGCTGCTTCAATCGAAGCCGCTTCAATCGAAGCGGCGGTATTACTCTGCCATACGTATTGGCCGAGCGCCTGCGGGTAACATAGCATCGACTCAAGAAGGGATGGGCATCGCAATGCGCACCTTGTTCGGATCACTGTTAGTACTCGGAATTCTGTTTGCCTCCTTGTCTCATGCCATTGCCGATGTGCACGGGGGGAGCGCCTACCAATGCAACGACGGAATCGACAACAACGGGAACGGACAGGTCGACATGGCCGATCCGTACTGCACCAGTCCGTGGTATGACAATGACGAGGGCAGCTTCAAGATCAGTCTTCCTGGCGTGGTGCCAAATCTGCCGAGGTCGCTCGATTGCTGGTTCGATGGAGACGCTGGTAGCGGCAACGATGGCTGCAATATCCACGCCTGCTGTGACATCGCGGGGCCATGTCCAGCAGATCTGGAGCCGCAGTATTTCAATCCAACCCAATGCCAAGTCAGCACCACCTGTCGCGACAGTTGCGTTCCACTCACCAAGCCCGGTTGCGATTGTTTTGGCTGCTGCCAGATCTGTGCGCCCGGGACCAGCTGCGTCGACGTCTTCATCAATGACGCGATTTCTCCGGATTGCACATTGGAAAATCTCGGCGATCCCGCGAAGTGCCGTCGCTGTGTGCGCCATCCAGATTGCAACAAGTCGGAAGATGTGATCTTCGAATACAGTTTTGAACGCCCGCTCCTGTTGAACAGCGAGTTGGCGCCTGTAATCGCGATATTGAAGAGGGCGTCGCGATAGATCGCCCAAAAAAATGGGGAGAAAGGGGACGGAGGAATCATCCGTTCGAATCGCGCCACTTTCCTACGTGCGACCGCGACGCTCTACCGCTGACTGTAGGTATGCGCCGGGCCATGCTGGGCTTCCCCTCGCTGCCAACGCTGTCGCATGCCCCGTCGCCCACGCCTGCTTGTTGCCGGTATTCCGCTGCATGTCACACAGCGTGGGGTGAATCGATGCGCCACCTTCATCGATACCGAGGACCACCTGCTCTATCGCGAACTGCTCACCGAAATCGCCACGGCCCACGCTATCGGCGTCCATGCCTACGCGCTGATGAGCAATCACGTCCACCTGCTGATCACCCCTGCGGAGGTCGGCGGCGTTGCCCATGCAATGAGGTTGCTCAACCAGCGCTACGTGACGGCGTTCAACCGTCGCCATCGTCGCACCGGCACGCTCTGGGAAAGCCGCTTTCGCTCGTGCCTGGTCGATACCGAGAGCTATCTATTGACGCTATACCGGTACATCGAAGTGAACCCGGTTCGCGCGGCGGTTCGCGCGGCGATGGTCGATGCGCCCGAGTGCTATCGCTGGTCGAGCGCAAGCGCGAATCTGGCATCACCACCGATTTCCGCATAACACCTCACCCCCTCTACCTCGCGCTCGGCGCCGATACCGCATAGCGCGCGAGAGCCTACGGCGAATGGCTGCGTTCCGCCCTTGCGGACGAGGACCTTGCTGCCATTCGCTCGCACATTCAGCAAGAGCGAGCCTTGGGCAGTCCACGCTTCCAGGGCATGGTCGCCAAGACCCTCAATCGGTCCGTCGCCGTGCAACCACGCGGGCGGCCGCGCAAGATCGCCGGCAGGCCCAACGAATCGATGATCCCGGACGCCGATTCAAACGGATAATTCCTCCGTCCCCCTCCGTCCCCTTTTTCCCGAAACGGCGGCCGTCAGAAAAAGCAGGGACTGACGGAAGATGGATGCAACGAATGTTGCAGTGCACGATTTTCCACACTGAACAGTGTTCGGCGCGAACGTATCGCTCGCGCCGAACACTCTACCCACACGCGGGAAAGGACCAACACCAACACCTGAACCTGATACGCGCAGGTAATTAGTTGGTTACAAGCGTGACGGTTGCATCGAATTGAGTTCCTTGGCCTTCGATGTCGAATCGAAACCTCAGTGTCGTTATGACCCCCGCGGTAAAACCCGATTCGAGAGAGAATGCGAGAGGTGCTCCGGGCTGCACTATCGTTCCATTCTGCACACCGCGAAATGCAGGCGAAGCAACCATGCGACTGTCGGAGACGTTCACATTGCGGACGGTGAGTGTCTCGGCACTGCTCAGCCGGAATGAGGCGAGCTCCAAACGTGGCGGACCGCCGAGTACCGTCATCGACTGGGATGATTGCGAGACGTACGGCAGAACAGCCGGCGTACATTGGCTTCCGGTGAACCAATCCGAGGTGCAACGTTCGAGAGTCAGCTTCGGTTGTGCGGGAACGACGGTGCATTCGTGACCGGCGGTAAGACGCGTCATCGGCAACTCTCCCGCCGTGCCGTCGAGCCGTCTGTAGGTTGCCCGAATCACGTCGCAGGAATCCGCCTTGAGGGTGATCGAGCCCCAATTTGCCCGGCGAACGTCGGAAGGATCGAACGCAGCCCCAAAACGCGCGCCGTCGACACGAACGAGCGAGACGATTGCAAGATTGTCATGAATTGCGCCATCGCCAACGAGCCAAAGTGGGCGGCCTTCGTCGTCGAATGTGTACCAATAAACAAGGATGTGGTCCACAGCAAAATGGTCGAGGACGATTCCCTCGCCGCTGCGAGCCGTGTTGTACCAACTGCCCGTCAGATTGCTGACATTGCCAAATAGGGCTGCGCTGCCTTGGCCGTAGTTTGGGGGCGTATTGTCAGGCAATCCATTTGCCTGGTTTGAGGTGTCTATTATGTTGTCCTGAAAGTCAATATCTGGCTGTCCAGCCATTGACGATGTTGAAATGATTACGGATAGAACAAAAGCAAACAAAAAAGCAAAACGGAGCATGGAGTTCCCCAGGTGGCCCCAAAGCGGGTGCGCGATGGTAGTGGGGACACTCGCGGATGCGAAGGGCTTGATCAGGGTTCTGCGTCGAACCGAGCCGAAATCGGGGTCAGGTTGGTTTATTGAGTAACTGGAATGAGTTGAAATCAGCCGTTGGGTGAGGGCTGTCGGATGTCCATGCCTACGCGCTGATGAGCAATCACGTCCACCTGCTGATCACCCCCACTGAGGTCGGCGGCGTTGCCCATGCAATGAGGCTGCTCAACCAGCGCTACGTGACGGCGTTCAACCGTCGCCATCGTCGCACCGGCACGCTCTGGGAAAGTCGCTTTCGCTCGTGCCTGGTAGATACCGAAAGCTATCTGTTGACGCTATACCGGTACATCGATCTGAACCCGGTTCGCGCGGCGATGGTCGATGCGCCCGAGTGCTATCGCTGGTCGAGCGCGAGCGCGAATCTGGGCATCACCACCGATTTCTGCATAACACCTCACCCCCTTTACCTCGCGCTCGGCGCCGATACCGCAGAGCGCGCGAGAGTCTACGGCGAATGGCTCCGTTCCGGTCTTGCGGACGAAGACCTTGCTGCCATTCGCTCGCACATTCAGCAGGAGCGAGCCCTGGGCAGTCCACGCTTCCAGGCCATGGTCGCCAAAACCCTCAATCGGTCCGTCGCCGAGCGACCACGCGGGCGTCCGCGCAAGATCGCCGGCAGGCCCAACGAATCGATGATCCCGGACGCCGATTCAAACGGATAATTCCTCCGTCCCATTTTTTCCATTTTTTCCGTCCCCTTTTTCGATATTTTTGCACGTACCATGAACGCCTTACTTCTGACGTGACGGTGAGTCCCAATGGGAACCTCACCTATGGAAGGCGTGCAGCGGCAGGGGGACCACTAGAGCGCGGGCGGACGACCACGACACCGCCTAGCGGGAGCGTTAAGCCATTACTTGGGGGCATTTGCGATGTTCTGGAGCAGCGTAGGACAAGGCTTTTTCGCTTTAACCCATTGGGAAGTATGGGTCACACTTATCGTCTACATGCTTGCGATGTTTGGTGTTTCGATGATCGGGGGGCTGCTAGTTGCAGTGGAGCGACCTGCGATAGGCATGATTTGGATGTTGTTATTTGCCCCGTTACTTCAGATGCTTGCAACTCTCGTGGTGGTAATGACCGTTGCACCGATAATTTTCTCGTTGGGCCCTTCTGCGGCATGGGGCATGCCATGGCTCCTCATCCAAGAGCACGCTTGGTTCACGGTCAAATTCATTGTTGTGCTTGTCGCGTTGCTCGCCATATTTGGTGCACTCGGGCTAGGTCGTTTCCCCAGCGCGTTGCAATTTATAAGGGGAGCGGCGGCTACCGCGATGACTGCTATGGCGATAGCTGCGTCCTCTAGAGACCTACAACCAAGTGACCTCCAGATTTGGCCGGGCTACCTAGTGGTCATCGGTTTCCTAGCCGTCGCCGGCGCTATGCAACTTGCAGTCTTCGCGCTTGTTGGCGCCGGCACCACCATATTGCGGATTGATGCCGAGGAAAACGAGAGTGCAATTTTGTTCTTTGTAATGCCTGCCTACGGCGCAGCAATGTTTTTACCAACATTCATGTACGCGGCATACCTTGCGCCGCAACTCGCCGCGCGCTGATCGCCGGGAAGTCTCTTACGGACTTCTTAGACGATCAAATCGAGTAGCTAACTTTCTCGCC
The DNA here is from genome assembly GCA_963720445.1 of uncultured Gammaproteobacteria bacterium. GTDB lineage: Bacteria > Pseudomonadota > Gammaproteobacteria > Xanthomonadales > Rhodanobacteraceae > Dokdonella_A. The sequence goes on along the minus strand of CAVRFO010000002.1, from coordinate 1,279,920 downwards.
ATCAATGGTCACCTTGCCATTGATTCAGGAAAAAGGGGGCGGAGAAATCATCAGTTCGCAAGATCGCCGGCAGGCCCAACGAATCGATGGTCCCGGACGCCGATTCAAACGGATAATTCCTCCGTCCCCTTTTCCGTCCATGATCCCGGACGCCAATTCAAACGGATAATTCCTCCGTCCACTTTTTCCAACGCTTGAAAGCTCAAGGCAAAGAGCGTCATGCACGCGAGGTTGACGGGAAGTCTCTTACGGAATTGTTAGGTGGCCAGCCCACCTTCAATGGAAAGATTTCGCAATCTGTAGGTGCTTCTTGGCTCGCGATTGAGTGCGTGAACCGTACGTACCTGCATATGAGCTGTCATGCGCGAATTCGCAACATTGATCTGCATAGCGATTGCATTGAGGTAGGACTCAACCGCATCCGCGTGCGCTTTTCCGAACAAAACGTCGCCCGTGAAGGTTCTGAACTCGAAAGTTCGGTGATCCGGCAGCAAATGTATGGCTGTTCCCTGAATGTCTACAGTCTCATCTTCAATGGTCGAGGACTCAGCGCGCCGCCGCGCTCTTAGAACAGCTGATGCATCAAGGTTGATCTCGTGGATGTCCTCAACAATTCGCACCATGGCGGCAGAGCTGTCCATCTCCTGGAAAAAATTTCTGAGCGATATTACGGTTCTTTGGTCAATCTCGGATGCGAACTCAAGAAACTCCGAGTCACTATCAGCGCAGAATTTCTCCAGCGTGAGCGAGACCTCCTTAACTACTTCTTTGAGCTGCGTGTCTAGGATTGAGTTTTGATCAGACATCTCGTCAAGAATAAAGCCAAACGAGCCATGCGTGACGCCAGTGACCATCATTTCGGTGCTTTGTCGAAGGGGAATAGGCCCCCTCTCACCCAACGCCCCGAGTTCTCGGCGAGCAAATGTCTTTGATATGAGGTCCTGATAGTTTTCTAGGCAGCGACCTGCGAAGTCAGCGGCAATGCCCCGAGTTCCAAGGACCGGGCGACCACTGAAATAAAGGGCGACTGACGCCCTGGTTGGGTCTTGCAGTTCGAGCGTTGAGATTTCCTCTTGGATTTGCTCAAGACGCCGACGAAATTGACTGCTGCCGACAATGTCGCCGTACTCGTCAGACTGCGCAATTTGCGACTGGACGCTGCCCAGTTCGGCTCGAAGTGCATCAAGGCGAAGTCTACGGAGCATGGACGCCTCCAAAAAATTGCCTTGCATCATCATCGTTTGACGCAAGGGGCAACTCAAGCAGCCCCTTCCAGATGTAGGTGTCTCTCTGATGGGAGAACAGTCCGAACCAGAAGCGTGACCTGCTAACTATAGCCTCTGGTGGTAGGTGGAGATCGACATAGTAGGCGTCACATCTGTGATCTATTTGGGTGATGCTTTGATCGAACAGGTGGGGATTGGCTCCATAGAACGCTATCCATTCTTGTTGCGACTGAGCAGTTGTTGGTCGCCTCGCGAAGGTGACAATATCAATGTCATTTGGAGCGCGTTGACGCTGGTTCTCACAATCTTCGAGAAAGCTGCCGGCTATCCACTGAAACCCTTGCGTAATGCCGGCCGCTCGGAGGTTATCCCGATAGTCGATAAGGCCGAGCAAGATTTCTCGGCGCTCTGTCGAGTTGCAAAGATTCTGTGCAATTTCTAAGAGGCTGGTTGGGTATGGCGCCATCGAGCTCGAAACGGTTGGTCCCGCTTGCGGCAAGAACGGTGGCAGTACACCTGATTGGTTGAAGCTCGGAATCACGATGGTCTCCCCTTGGCCACCTAACGCTTGAGCTCAGCCGCCGACAGCCGCGTAGCGGGATGGCGGTCGGCTGCGGCGAACTGTTATGCACAACCACGAACTAACACGCCCCGGCTACTCGAAGAGAGCTTTGGGAAACGCATTGTGCGGAATGACTTTCTTAAGCTGCCCAGCACTGCCGGACACGCGACAACTCTTCGAAGGGGGAGCCTCAACCTTGACCCACTGCGCGTTGGTGGAACCGAGATCAATGACAGTTTCAAGCTGCACTTGATCCAGGAGGCATACCGTCTCCTCACCGCAGACCAAGGCTACAAAGGCTGATGCATTTGCAGCCGCAACATTGTTAACAGCCTTGAGTTGCTCTGATGTAAACGTGTAGCTCCAAGTCGGGCCATCACCAGTGGAGTAACGCACGAACAAGTGGCAATCGGCGTTGACGAGGTAGTGCCCGTAATTGGAACTGCCCTTGTTCAGGGCCTTGAACGATTCATGCTCGGCGATTTGGGTCAATGCAGCGCCGTGGTAAAAATCTTGTGTCTGGATCTTCATCAATGTCCCCCTTGTGCATAGCTACAAATAAACCCCGAGATCGGGGCGATATCTCTCATCGTGCGCGGCTGGCTGCCCTTCGGTCAAGGCGAAATCCTGCGGCAGAACACGAACTTGTTGGACAGTGTCGGCGGCGGCGCTCGATTGGGCTGGTCGTTATAGTGCAAAAGTACAGTCGTATGACTTATCGCTCCGAATCCGCGGAGATAGCATGCAGCTTTGAACCACTCACGCGAACGCGAAATGCGGGGCGTTGTTCGAAGACTCGGCAATCGCCCCGCGCGATGACTTGACCCACGCCCTCAGCGCAGCCGTTCCCTCAATGCCCCGATCCCTCAATCGCCTTGAGCTCGGTCACCAACTGATTCGCCGCTTCCTTCCCATCGCCATACAGCAGCCGCGTGTTGTCGGCATAGAACAACGCGTTCTCGATGCCGGCGAAGCCGGTGCCCTTGCCGCGTTTGATCACGATGGTCTGGCGCGAGTCGATCACGTTGAGGATCGGCATGCCGTAGATCGGCGAGGATTTGTCGGTCTTCGCGGCCGGGTTCACCACGTCGTTCGCGCCGATCACGATCGCGACGTCGCAGGTCTTGAACTCGGGGTTGATGTCGTCCATGTCGGCGATCAGGTCGTACGGCACGCCGGCTTCGGCGAGCAGCACGTTCATGTGGCCAGGCATGCGGCCGGCGACCGGGTGGATCGCGAATTTCACATCCTTGTCGGCCTTGATCAGCGCCTGCGCGAGTTCCCAGATCTTGTGCTGGGCCTGGGCCACGGCCATGCCGTAGCCGGGCACGATGATGACTTTCTCGGCCATGTAGAGCAGCGATGCGGCATCCGAGGCTTCGATCGGCTTTTGCGAGCCGGCGATCTCTTCGGCGCTGGCGCCGCCGCCGCCGAAGTTCGAGAACAGCACGCCGGTGATCGGCCGGTTCATCGCCTTCGCCATCAGCTGAGTCAGCAGCGTACCCGCCGCGCCGACCACCATGCCGGCGACGATCAGCGCCTCGATCTGCATCACATAGCCTTCGAACGCGACGGCGAGGCCGGTGAACGCGTTGAACAGCGAGATCACGACCGGCATGTCGGCGCCGCCGATCGGCAGCGTCATCAGCACGCCGAATGCGAGCGCGAGCGCGAAGAACACGATGACCAGCGGCAGGTTGAGCTGCCACAGCACGAGCGCCGCGCCGACCAGTGCGGCCGCGGCGAACACGGCGAGATTGAAATAGCGCTGGCCGGGGAATGTGTAGCGCTTGTCGATGCGGCCGTCGAGCTTGCCCCAGGCGATGATCGAGCCGGTCATCGAGATCGAGCCGATCAGGGCGCCGAGGATCGCGAACACGACGATCGAGGTCGGTGGCGCTTCGCCACCGCTCGCGAACTTGATCAGTTCGCTGGCGCCGATCGCCGCGGCCGAGCCGCCGCCCATGCCGTTGAACAGCGCGACCATCTGCGGCATGTCGGTCATCGCGACCTTCTTGCCCCACAGCCAGGTCGGCAGCACGCCGATCGCGATGCCGACTACGATCAGCAGGAGATTGTCCGTGCCGGTGATCGCGAACGTCGCGAGCACCGCGATGACCATGCCGATGCCGGCCTGGACGATGCCCTTGCGCGCGGTGACCGGCGAGGACATGCGCTTGATGCCGAGGATGAACAGCACCGTCGCGATGAAGTAGCTCGCCTTCGCGAGCATGGGCAGCAGGGTGTGGAGATCCATCGGCGTCAATCCTTCTTCTTGCTGGACTTGAACATTTCCAGCATGCGTTCGGTCACCACGTAACCGCCGGCCGCATTGCCGGCGCCGAGGACCACGCCGATGAAGCCGATCACCTTGCCGGTGGTCGTCTCGGCCGCGGCGAGCGCGATCATCGCGCCGACCAGCACGATGCCGTGCACGAAGTTCGAGCCGGACATCAACGGCGTGTGCAGGATCACCGGCACGCGGGAAATGATCTCGTGCCCGGTGAACGCGGCAAGCATGAAGATGAATAACGCGAGGAACGGGTCGATCATGGCTGCACTCCTGAATCCGGAAATTTTTCGCGCCGGGATGACGAGCTAAGGTGGTGCTTCACATCAACACCGAGCAAGAGCGCCCCCATCCGCCCTCCGGGCACCTTCCCCCGCTACGCAGGGGAAGGGAAAGCGATGCATGGTGTTCCTTCCCCTGCGTAGCGGGGGAAGGTGCCGAAGGCGGAAGGGGGCTGCTTTTCGTCACAGCACCTGACTGCACTAGGCCGCTTCCACCAATTGCTTCGTCGGTTCGTGCTTGATCTCGCCCGCATGGGTCAGGCAGGTCTTCGCGATGACCTCATCGCTCCAGTCGAGATTCAGCACGCCGTCGTTGAGCGACAGTTCGAGGAAGTTGTAGAGGTTGCGCGCGTACATGTCGCTGGCGTGGATCGGAATGCTGGCGGGCAGGTTGACCGGGCCGATCACGCTGACGCCGTTCGCGGTGACGATGGTCTGGCCGGCCTGGGTCAGCTCGCAGTTGCCGCCGCTTTCCGCGGCGATGTCGACGATCACCGAGCCGGCCTTCATGCCGGCGACCATCGCGGCGCTGATGATGCGCGGCGCCTTGCGGCCCGGCACCGCGGCCGTGGTCACGATCACGTCGATGCCCTTGAGGTGATCGCCGAGCGCCTTCTGCTGCTGTTCGCGTTCTTCCGCGGTCAGCTCGCGCGCATAACCGCCGGCACCTGCCGCGGACACGCCGAGGTCGAGGAATTTCGCGCCGAGCGAGGCGATCTGTTCGCGTGTTTCCGGGCGCACGTCGAAGCCTTCGACCTGCGCGCCGAGGCGGCGCGCGGTCGCGATCGCCTGCAGGCCGGCGACGCCGGCGCCGACGATCAGCACCTTGCACGGCCGGATCGTGCCGGCCGCCGTGGTCAGCATCGGGAAGAATTTCGGTGACGCGGCCGCCGCGAGCAACACCGCCTTGTAGCCCGACACCGCAGCCTGCGAGGACAACACGTCCATCGCCTGCGCGCGGGTGATGCGCGGCAGCAGTTCCATCGCGAATGCGGTGATCTTGCGATCACGCAACGCGCGCGTGCGTTCCGGCGAAAGGTGCGGTTGCAGGTGCGAAATGACGACCGCGCCTTCGCGCAGCGCCGCGATTTCGGCCAGCGAGGGCGGCTGCACGCGGAGCAGGACATCGGCCCGCGCGAGCGCTGCAGCAGCGTCGGCAACGACCTCGACATCGGCGAATGCCGCGTCGTCGAGGTACGCGCTTTCGCCGGAGCCACGCTCGAACACGATCGTCGCGCCACGCGCCTTGAGTTTCTTCGCAACTTCCGGGGTCAGCGCGATGCGGCGCTCTCCGGGCACGGTTTCACGAATTACGGCAACGGCGACCGGCATGCTTTGACCCTCGCGACAATCCCCAAGTGCCCGATCCTACAGCATGCGCGCGGCGGTGACGTGACGCGCTGCGATAGTTGTGGAGGAAGCAAGAAAAAACCCCGCATCGAGCGGGGTTTCGTGGGTTCCTCACGTCAGGCGATGTGGAAATTGCTTTCGCTTCCCCTGCGTAGCGGGGGAAGCTGCCCGAAGGGCTGAAGGGGGCGCTTTCCCGACGCAAAATCAAAATCAAGAGCGCCCCCATCCGCCTTTGGCACCTTCCCCCGCTGCGCAGGGGAAGGGAAAACTCGCCTCCGTGCCAAGCCGTTGAATTTTTCGCGATGCCTCAGAGCAATGGCACCAGCAACAGCGCGACGATGTTGATGATCTTGATCAGCGGGTTCACGGCCGGACCTGCGGTGTCCTTGTACGGATCGCCGACGGTGTCGCCGGTCACCGCGGCCTTGTGTGCCTCGGAACCCTTGCCGCCGAAGTTGCCGTCCTCGATGTACTTCTTCGCGTTGTCCCAGGCGCCGCCGCCGGTGGTCATCGAGATCGCGACGAACAGGCCGGTCACGATCGTGCCGATCAGCACGCCGCCGAGCGCCTGCGCGCCGGCGAGCGAACTGCCGGTGAGGAACTTGATGCCGAACGCGACCACGATCGGCACCAGCACCGGCAGCAAGCGACGGAATCATCATTTCCTTGATCGCGGACTTGGTCAGCATGTCGACCGCGCGCGAGTAGTCGGGCTTGGTCGTGCCTTCCATGATGCCCTTGATCTCGCGGAACTGGCGGCGCACTTCCTCGACCACGGAACCGGCCGCGCGACCGACCGCTTCCATCGCCATCGAGGCGAACAGGAACGGAATCAGGCCGCCGATCAACAGGCCGATGATGACCAGGTGGTTCGACAGATCGAACGTGAAGATCTGGTCCGGATGCTCGACGCTGAGGTTGTGCGTGTAGTCGGCGAACAGCACCAGCGCGGCGAGGCCGGCCGAGCCGATCGCGTAACCCTTGGTCACCGCCTTGGTCGTGTTGCCGACCGCATCGAGCGGATCGGTCACGTCGCGCACTTCCTTCGGCAGGTCGGCCATCTCGGCGATGCCGCCGGCGTTGTCGGTGATCGGGCCGTAGGCGTCGAGCGCGACGATCATGCCGGTCATCGACAGCATCGCGGTCGCGGCGATCGCGATGCCGTACAGGCCGGCGAGGTGGTACGCGCCCCAGATCGCGGCGCACACCGCGAGCACCGGCCATGCGGTCGACTTCATCGAGATGCCGAGGCCGGCGATGATGTTGGTCGCGTGGCCGGTCGTCGAAGCCTTCGCGACGTGCCGCACCGGGCGCGTATTCGGTCGCGGTGTAGTACTCGGTGATGACGACCATCGCGCCGGTCAGCACGAGGCCGATCACGGCGCAGCCGAAGATGTTCATCGCGCCGTAGGTCGAGTCGGCCATCAGTTCCTTGGTGACCGGATAGAACGCGATCAGCGCGAGCACGGCCGAGACGATCACGCCCTTGTACAGCGCGTTCATGATCTTGCCGCCGGGGCTTGACCTTGACGAAGAACGTGCCGATGATCGAGGCGATGATCGACACGCCGCCGAGCACCAGCGGATACAGCACCGCGTTCGCGCCGGCCTGCGCGGCCATCACGCCGCCGAGCAGCATCGTCGCGATCAGCGTGACCGCGTAGGTCTCGAACAGGTCCGCGGCCATGCCGGCGCAGTCGCCGACGTTGTCGCCGACGTTGTCCGCGATCACCGCCGGATTGCGCGGGTCGTCTTCGGGAATGCCGGCTTCGACCTTGCCGACCAGGTCCGCGCCGACGTCGGCGCCCTTGGTGAAGATGCCGCCGCCGAGGCGCGCGAAGATCGAGATCAGCGACGAGCCGAACGCGAGGCCGATCAGCGCGTGCAGCGCGGCGTCCTGCGCTATAGCCGAGGTGCGTGCAGCACGACGAAGTAGCCGGCGACGCCGAGCAGGGCGAGGCCGACCACCAGCATGCCGGTGATCGCGCCGCCGCGGAACGCGACCGCGAGCGCGGCCGGAATGCCGCTGCGCGCCGCTTCGGCGGTGCGCACGTTCGCGCGCACCGAGATGTTCATGCCGATGTAGCCGGTCAGGCCGGACAGGATCGCGCCGATCGCGAAGCCGATCGCCGTCGGCCAGCCGAGCCCGGGACGAAGCCGATCACCACGAACAGCACCACGCCGACGATCGCGATCGTCGGTACTGGCGATTGAGATAAGCGCGCGCGCCTTCCTGGATCGCCGCCGCGATCTCCTGCATGCGCTCGTTGCCGGCCGGTTTGGCGAGGATCCAGCGAATCGACCAGACACCATAAAGAATCGCGAGTACCGCGCAGATCAGCGCGATATGTAAACCGTGGTCATGAAACAGCATCGAACCCTCCCTTGATTTTTCCAGGATGTGAAGACGATCAGTGGGAAACCGTGCGCAACCGCCCGAGTATAGCGACGGCTTGGCGGAACGCACATTGGCGCGACGCAGCATGGTGGTCTGCGTGCGCGGCGCGTTGCGATGATCCGCGTCGCCGTGGTTTGCCGCGTATTAGGGACTGGACAGCGCGAATGGGGCGTGGCGTACGATCGCCATCGACGCGCCGTTCGTTTTCCTGATTGGCGTCGAAGGTCAGCTGTCGAACCCCTCTCCCATCGGGAGAGAGGTTGGGGTGAGGGTTCGGCATGATTCTGAAGCTCCACGTTCGTGCCGAACCCTCATCCGGCGCTGCGCGCCACCCTCAGCCCGCCTGAGGGCGGGCTTCGATCCCGGAGGGAGAAGGGAAATGCGCTGAGCTCCGACGCGAATCAGGTTCGTTTCTATATCAGGGGAAAACCATGCAGATGACCAAGCCATCACATGCCGCCCGCCACGGCGGACAGATTCTCTGGGGATCGTTGCTGCTGGCGCCGCTCGCGTTATGGTTGGGCGGAGCGCAGGCGGCCAATCTCGTCGTCAGCGTGCTGCACGCGCCGAGTGTGCTGCCGACCACCAAAGCGCGCGTGCTGGTCTACGAACTCAACGTGCGCAACCTCGACACCAGCGCGTGTGCGCGCCTCATCGACGTGCACGCGCATGGCGGCAGCGGCGAATCGGCGATCGAGCAGCATTACCAGGGCTGGACGATCCCGGCCAACACCACCGCGTATACGCGGGACATGGCCAGGGTGCCGGATCCGCCTGCCGGTTCGGTACCGCCGGGAACACCGCCGCCAGTCGATTTGCCCGCGGGCGGCGGCGCCGCGATCTTTTTCTTCATGACCCTGGGCGACGGCAAGCCGGCGCCGTCCGTGCTCAAGCACACGCTCGAGTTCGCGTCCTGCACGGGCGCGGCCGGAATCCAGACCGTGGCGTACGACGTGCCGGTGCTCAATGAAGCGCCGGTGGTCATCGGCCTGCCGTTCCGCGGCGCGGGCTGGGTCGCGGGTGATTCGGCCAACGCGAAGGGCACCCATCGCCGCACCCTGATTCCCGTTCGCGATGCGACCGGCAAGCCGCAGGCCGGCCAGTTCCACGTGCCCGAGCGCTATGCAATCGACTGGATCGTCGTCGACGAGGACGCGCGCCGCGCGACAGGGCCGATCGACCACAACGCGGGTTATCTCGCGTTCGGCAAGGAAATCATCGCGGTCGCCGATGGCGTGATCGCGCGCACCCGCGACGGCTATCCGGAGCAGACGCCACCGCACGGTCCGCCAAACCCGACCGTGGAAATGGCGGCCGGCAACTACATCATGCAAGACATCGGTGGCGGCCACTTCGCGTTCTACGCGCATCTGCAGCCCGGCAGCCTGCATGTCGCGAAGGGCGAGCGCGTCAAGCGTGGGCAGGTGCTGGCGCTGCTCGGCAATACCGGCAATTCGACCGAAGCGCACCTGCATTTCCATGTATCGAATGCGGACGATCCGCTGGTGTCCGAGGGGCTCCCGTTCGTGTTCGATCACTTCCAGGAGACCGGCCAGGTCGACGGCATGAACGAGGCGACCGGTTTGTTCGACGACGATTTGCATTACGCGCCGATCGAGCGGTCGGCGCTGATGCCGGCGAGTTTTTCGGTGCTGACTACGTCGGCCGCTGCAGCCAGCCCGCTGTTGCCTGCGCCGCCGCACCGAGTCAGTCCGGCCGGTCGCGGCAATGCCCGCTAGGAAAGGGCTGGGTAAACCAAAGCTCGTCGAACCTCAGTTATTAAGCCCCTCTCCCACCGGGAGAGGGGTTGGGGTGAGGGTTCGGCGCGATCTTGAAGCGCCATGCTCACCCCGGACCCTCATCCGGCGCTGTGCCGGAGAGCGGGCTTCGATCCCGGAGGGAGGAGGGAACGGCTGGTGAGCTTCGACGCTAACTAGAGGCGGCATTGGTGTTATCGACCGCTTTGATGAGATCCCCTGTAAAGCCCCAGCTTTGCTGCACATTACTTGCCTGGAGTCGAATACGCGGGCAGCTTCTTGCCGACTGCTTCATTCTTCAGAACGACATACTTGGGCAGGCCATCCGCGCCGTATGGCGGCGGCGCTTCGCCGCGCATCAGCGGCGCCAGATAACGGCGCGCGGCGTCGGTGATGCCGTAACCGTCGCGGCGCAGGAAATTCTTCGGCAGGGTCTTTTCCGCGTTGGCGACTTTCGCCAGCGGCGCGGGTGCGATCTTCCAGCGGTACGGCGTGTCCGATGTGCGCACGATCACCGGCATCACCGCGTTGTGGCCGGCCAATGCGTAATCGACGGCAGCTTTCCCGACCGCCTGCGCGTGCGCCAGATCGGTCGCCGATGCGAGGTGTCGCGCCGAGCGTTGCAGATAATCGGGCACGGTCCAGTGCACCTTGAAGCCGAGCGCGTCCTTCACGCGTGCGGCGAGGTGCGGCGCGACGCCGCCGAGTTGCGAATGGCCGAACGAATCCGTGCCGCCGGCTTCGGCGACGAAACGCCCATCGGCATTGCGAATGCCTTCCGAGGCCACCACCACGCACCAGCCGACCTGCGCGACGGTCGCCTTGACCCTGGCGAGGAATGCGGCTTCGTCGAACGCGCGCTCCGGAAACAGGATCAGTTGCGGCGCCGCGTCGGCATCCACGCCGGCCATGCCGGCCGCCGCGGCGAGCCAGCCGGCGTTGCGGCCCATAACCTCGTAGACGAAGACCTTGGTCGAGGTTTCGGCCATCGCGGCCATGTCCAGCGCGGCTTCGCGCAGCGAGACGGCGGTGTATTTCGCGGCCGAGCCGAAACCGGGACAGCAGTCGGTGATCGCCAGGTCGTTGTCGACGGTTTTCGGCACGCCGATGCAGGCCAGCGGATAGTCGAACTCGGCCGCGATCATCGACAGCTTGTGCGCGGTATCCGCCGAGTCGTTGCCGCCGTTATAGAGAAACCAGCGGATGTCGTGCGCGCGGAACACGTCGATCAGGCGCTGGTAGGGCGCGCGGTCCTGTTCGGGCGACTTGAGCTTGTAGCGGCACGAGCCGAACGCGCCGCCCGGCGTGTGGCGCAAGGCCGCGATCGCGGCGCGGCTTTCCTTCGTGGTGTCGATCAGGTCCTCGCGCAGCGCGCCGAGAATACCGTTGCGCGCGGCGAGCACCGGCACCTTCGCGGCGCGCGCGGTTTCGATCACCGCGCAGGCGGTTGCGTTGATCACGGCGGTGACGCCGCCGGATTGGGCGTAAAGCAGCTTGCCTCGGTTCATGCGTTGCCCTCGTGCGATTGCGTTTGACAGGTTTCCGGGCAGCCGCTAGCGTTGTCGCGTTGCAGCGCGGGGCAGGGTGCCCGCGTGACGCGCCGGGCACCGGTTGCCCGCGACGAAACACTCGCCCGCGGTTCCATCCATCGATTATTGCGCCCCTTGGGCGGCAACGGAGCACCATGCGACTCGTTCTACTCGGCGCGCCCGGTTCGGGCAAGGGCACCCAGGCGGAGATTCTGAAGGCCGAACTTGGCGTGCCGCACGTCTCGACCGGCGATCTGCTGCGCGCGGCGGTCAAGGCCGGCTCGCCGCTAGGGCTCAAGGCGAAGGCAGTGATGGAGGCGGGCCAGCTGGTTTCCGACGATATCGTGCTGGCGATGCTCGAAGAGCGCCTCGCGCAGGCGGACGCGGCGAGCGGCTTCATCCTCGACGGCTATCCGCGCAACGTCGCCCAGTGCGAAGCGCTGCAGGCGCTGCTCGCGCGCATCGGCCAGCCGCTCGAAGTCGCGATCAAGCTCGATGTGCCCAGCGAACTCATCGTCTCGCGCATCGCCGGCCGCGCCGCGGCCCAAGGCCGCAAGGACGACACCCCGGAAGTCGTGCGCGATCGCCTGCGCGTCTACGCCGAGCAGACCGAGCCGGTGGCTGGATATTTCGCGCAAATCGGCAAGCTCAAGGTCGTCGATGGCGTCGGCGAGCTGGCCGTGGTGTCAGCCCGCATCCTCGCCGCGCTGCCCGCGTGCCGCACGGCGTGACGACGCCGCAAGACCCGCAACGCACTCCGCCGCGTCCACCGCCTGCCGAGCGCTCGCCGGAAAATTTCCTGCGCGTGCTGTGGCCGCTGTTCAGGCTGCGCGGCAGTCCGCAGGATCTGCCGTATTCGAGTCATCTGCCGCTGCTGCTGGTCGCCGCGAGCGTGATCCTCGACATGCTGGTTGGCGATGCGCTGCACGATACCGGCAACACGTTCGCGCGCTCGCTGCTGTCGACCGGCGTGGTCCTCGGCCTGTGCTGGGTCGCGCTGGCGATTCGGGGTTTAAACAACCGTTTTGCGCAGTCCGCGACCGCGCTGGTCGCGTGCAGCCTGCTGTTCTCGCTGCTGCAACTGCCGCTGGCATGGCTGGCCGGACCGCCACCGCCAAGCGCGGATCAATTGACCACGCTGCAGGTCTTGATCGGCTGGATCACGATCGCGTTGTTCGTGTGGCAGGTCAGCATTGACGCGCACATCATGCGCCACGCGATGGACGCGCCGTTCGGGCTTGCGTTCGCGCTGGTGCTGTCCTGGGTCATCGCGTACTGGGCGCTGGATCGAGTGCTGTTCGGCGCCGTGTAAGAGAAAAACAAAGAAATGAAAATCCATATCCTCGGCATCTGCGGCACGTTCATGGGCGGCATTGCGGCGCTGGCGCGCGAACTCGGCCACGAAGTCGAAGGCTCCGACGCGAACGTGTATCCGCCGATGAACACTCAACTCGAACAGCTCGGCATCTTGCTGAAGCAGGGTTTCAAGGCCGAACATCTGGGTAGCGCCGATCCAAAGCTGGCGCCCGATCTGATCATCGTCGGCAACGCGCTGTCGCGCGGCAATCCGGCGATCGAATACATGCTCGACGCGCGCCTGCGCTATGTATCGGGGCCGCAATGGCTGGGCGAAACCCTGCTCGCCGAGCGCCGCGTGCTCGCGGTCGCCGGCACCCACGGCAAGACCACGACGACGTCGTTGCTGGCGTGGATTCTTGAATCGCAGGGACTCGCGCCGGGTTTCCTGGTCGGCGGCGTGCCGGCGAATTTCGGCGTGTCGGCGCGAGGAAAAGTGGGGTCAGAGTCGACTTTCGCCCAAGGCCTGCCAGCCATCGATAACTCCGATCGAAAGTCGACTCTGACCCCACTTTTCGTCATCGAAGCGGACGAATACGACACCGCGTTCTTCGACAAGCGCTCGAAGTTCGTGCACTACCGGCCGAGCATCGCGATCCTCAACAACCTCGAATACGACCACGCCGACATCTTCCCGGATGTCGCCGCGATCCAGCGCCAGTTCCATCACCTCGTGCGCACCGTGCCCGGCAACGGTCGGTTGATCGTCAATGCCGAAGACGCGCGTCTCGCCGAAGTGCTGGCGATGGGGTGCTGGACGCCAGTCGAAACCTTCGGCATCGATGCCGGCGATTGGCGCGCGCGTTTGCTCGAAGCCGACGGTTCGGCGTTCGTCATCGCGCACCAAGGTCGCGAACTCGGTGAAGCGCGCTGGGCTCTGACCGGCCGCCACAACGTGATGAATGCGCTCGCCGCGCTCGCCGCCGCGCATGCGGCCGGCGTCGACGTCGCGCGCGCATTGCCGGCACTCGCCGACTTTCGGAATGTCGCACGGCGCATGGAACTCATCGGCGAACACGCCGGCGTGCGCGTCTACGACGACTTCGCGCACCACCCGACCGCGATCGCGACGACGCTCGCGGGCTTGCGCGCGAAAATCGGCGACGCGCGCATTCTGGTCGGCATGGAACCGCGTTCGAACTCGATGCGCATGGGCGCGCATGCGGACGAACTCGCGCCGTCCCTGCACGATGCCGATGCGGTCGTGTTCCTGAAACGCCCGGAACTGGCCTGGGACGCGAGCCGCGTCGTCGCCGCGCTCGATGGCCGCGGCCGCACCGCGGCGAGCGTCGATGAACTGCTTGCCGCGTTGCTCGACGGCGTCCACGCCGGCGACCATGTCGTGTTCATGTCGAACGGCGGATTCGAGGGCGCGCCGCGGCGGTTATGTAAATTACTGAGTCAAGGATAGGGCGGCCGTAGCTGAGAATTCCAGCTATGGCCACCCTCCACGGTTCGTAAAACTTCTGGGTTTCAGCTTGTGATGAGACGGGTCGGAATGAATCGGATCCGCAAGGTGACCGTCAAAGCGGCTTCACGCACGTGAGGGCTTCACCATCCCATCTTTCTTCGGTGCATCCACCGCCTCCGCCGCCAGTAATATCCGGTGGTGCCGCGGGTAAAATTGAAATAATATTTCTGAGATCATAGGGGTTATGGTTTGGATCTCCATTGAAAAAATACATCGTCCCTCTCGCTGGATTTTTCTCTGGAATCGTGTTGCCGTGGCTGTCCCGCGCTGTGCCTTCGACTGGGTTGTAGGTCTTCAGAGCCTTGTCGAACAAGTAGGTGCGTTTGCTTCCATCGACAAATTCCACAACAACCACGGCGCTCATTTGTTCGAATTTAACGATCGGGGTATTGATCGGATTAAGAATGGTCACGACAATCCCATAAAAGCCGGAGTAATTGTGCGAGTTATTTATGTAAGCTATGACTTTGTCGCCAAGTGCGCCTGACATTATCGTGTCATATGCATTGATGAACCCATTGTCCACCGGTTGATGGTTCCCATCGACGGGGTTTCCACTCAACAAGCTTACCCCGGACATCGTATAAGCGAATGACTCGGACGCGCCATTCGCAACAAACGCGCTGTGGTATTGACTGAATACACTGTCGACGTCGGAAGGAACGACGCCCTCGTTTCCGTAGCACGTCCTGCCGCCGAGTTTGGGCTCGCACTGGACATCGATCAGGTGGATAACGTTTCCGACATGATCGTAGATATAGTATTCGCCTGCTCCCTTCAATTCCGCCATAGCCATAATTTGCGAGTTGCTGCAGCCATTGCATGCGTAGGCTAAGGACGAAGGGTGAGTCATGGCGTCTGGAGCGACGGATTTTGCGTCTACGATATTTGATAAGAAGATTGAGAAAAGGAGAAGCATTGCGTTGAAACAAATCCTGTTGCGCATGAAAATCTCCAAATTAATTGTATAGCGCCTTCCGCATCCGTACACCGGCTGCAGGCAATGTATAACACACCAATACTTACATTGAGCTGACAAGCAAAGAGAAATTGTGGCGAAGTCGATCAGTCAAATAGTGCAATTTGCGCCAAAGGCGGCCTGCACCGAAGGGGCGAGGGTCGTCGTCTGCAAGGATTATGTGTTTTGAACACGGATCTGCTGAACACTGAAGTCGAATGGTCGCCCTGCGACTTCTTGCACTACGCTCATGCCGATATTTGACTGCAGGGGTGTATATGGATATCCCGCTGTTCCCGCTGTCCGCTGTGCTGTTTCCCGGCGGCCCGCTCAGCCTGCGCATTTTCGAGCGGCGCTACCTCGACCTGATCCGCGATTGTTCGCGCGACAACTCGGGCTTCGGCGTATGCCTGATCCTGGAAGGCCGCGAGGTTGGCGAAGCGGTCGTGCCGGCCGCGATCGGCACGCTGGCGCGGATCACCGATTTCTACACGCTGCCGGACGGTCTGCTCGGAATCAGCGCCGAAGGCGGCGAGCGCTTCCAGGTGTCGCGCACGCGCGTGCGCGACAACGGCCTGATCCACGCCGACGTGCGCTTCTGGCCTGATGAGCCGATCGTGTCGGTACCGCCCGAGCATGGACTGCTGGTGACGATTCTGGATCGTCTGCTCGAACAGATGGGTGGCCCGTTCGCGAAAGCCGATCGCGCGCGCCTCGACGATGCGGCCTGGGTCGGCTTCCGTCTCGCCGAGGTGCTGCCGCTCGAGCCCTCCGAGAAACAGCACTTGCTGCAGATGACCGATCCGGTGCAGCGGCTTGCCCAGCTCGCGCACTATCTGCCGCGCTTCCAGCGCGATTGAGCGCCTTCATGAAAAGTGCGGCCATGGATGGCCGCTTTTTGACTTTCGCGATCAGGGATGATCGCAAGAAGATACCCAAAGTGCGGCCATGGGCCGCTTTTGATTTCCGCGATCGTGGATAGCAAAGGAGACGCCCGATGAAATACCTGCACACGATGATCCGCGTGCGCGATCTCGACGCGACGCTGCGATTTTTCTGCGATGGCCTCGGCCTGCGCGAGGTGCGTCGCCAGGAAAACGCCGCCGGCAAGTTCACCCTGGTGTTCCTGTGCGCGCCGGAAAGCCCGGACGCGGAAATCGAACTCACCTGCAACTGGGGTTCGAGCGAGGATTACGGCAGCGCGCGCAATTTCGGCCATCTCGCGTTTCGCGTCGATGACATCTACGCGACCTGCACGCACCTGGCCGCGATGGGGATCACGATCAACCGCCCGCCGCGCGACGGTCACATGGCATTCGTGCGTTCGCCGGATCTGATCTCGGTCGAACTGCTGCAGAAGGGTGAGCGATTGCCGGCGTGCGAGCCGTGGGCATCGATGCCGAATTCCGGCATCTGGTAGCGCCCCTGCGGCATGGCGAATCCGTAGGAGCGCACCCTGTGCGCGACCGTATTGGCGTGCTGCCGCGAGGTTCGCGCACAGGGTGCGCTCCTGCCGAATCGGTGTGTTACGTCTTCGGTGTGATCGGTTTGCCAATCCGGAACCGGCACGACTGGCCGCCGCGAACCAGGCACTCCATGTGCTGGATCGAATGTCCGGTCGCCGCTTCCATGAACGCCAAATCGAATCGGCACACGTCG
The DNA here is from genome assembly GCA_963720445.1 of uncultured Gammaproteobacteria bacterium. GTDB lineage: Bacteria > Pseudomonadota > Gammaproteobacteria > Xanthomonadales > Rhodanobacteraceae > Dokdonella_A. The sequence continues at coordinate 1,263,083 of CAVRFO010000002.1, read as the reverse complement.
GGATGGGTCTTGGCCAGCGCATGGAACACGCAGTTGTACGCTTCGACCTGCATTTCCTCGCCATGGCGCACGGCAAGAGCCTCGTAACCCAGTGTGTCGAGTTGTTCGGCGAGCGTGGTCGCGATCTCGTCGGGGCCGGTCGCGTTGATGCGCTCGGCCGCGGCGTTGCCGAGGCGTTGCCCCATGTCGGCGAGCATCGATTGCACCGCCGCCTTGTTCGCATTTGTGTACAAGTGATCGAGGATGCCGGTCGCGATCAGTCCGTAATTGCGCGGAAACAGTTCGCGCCCGGCAGCGGTGAGCAGATAACGTGATTGTGGCCGGCCGCCGGTCGGTTGCGCGTTGCCGCGCTCGACCAGCCCGGCCCCAATCAACGCGGTCAGGTGTTGCCGGACCGCGTTGTGGGTGACATGCAGCGTGTCGCACAGCATTTCGACGCTCGCGCCTTGCGGCGCCAACAAGAGTTTTCTCAGCAATTTCTGCTGGGTGGTGCCGAGTTGGCGCAGCGCGGCCGAAGCTTTCATTGGTGCGGTATCAGGTTGCCTTGGCGGGGAACTGTTTGGCGATGCCGCCGGAGAGCGCGTCGGCGAACGTATTCATGTGCGCCTGCATCGCTTTCCAGGTCGTCGCTTCGCCCTTGGTGTCGCCGCTCATGATCTCGCGGATCTGCGCGGAATGATGCGCGACGTGCGCCATCATCAAGCCGCGTACCGCGTCATCGGGCAGATTCGGATTCGCGCCGGAGAGGAATTTCGCGACTGCGTCGGCGTTGGTGCTCAGATCGTTCATCGCCTTGTTGACGCCGGCCGTGTCGCCGGCGTGTTCGGCATCGGTCATCGCTTTGACGCCGCCCCAGTGGCCAGCGAGCAGGGTCAACATCTGTTCGCCCGCAGGTGCGCCATAGAAACCACCGACCGCGTTGGCGATCTCCTTGGCGTTGCTTACGACCTCATCGGCCGCCTTGGTGGCCGCTGCGGTGTTGCCGGCCTTGACCGCGACCGCATAGTCGCGGGTGTGATGGATATGGCCTTGCCACAGGCTGCGCATCGCGGCATGCAGTTTCGGTGCGGCAGGTGCCGCGGTCGCTGTTGCAGGTGCCGGCGCAGCGGCGGGTGAATCGGCGGCGAGCAGCGGAGTCGCGGTACCGAAGGTCAGGCCAAGCGCAATCGCACAAGCAATGGGAGTCAGTTTCATGGTGAATCTCCTGGAGGACCGTCGCACGACGGCGGTGCCATCATGACGGACCTCGGGAGATATTAAACCTATCTATGTGCAAAGGCTATGCGAAGCAGTTTTGTGCTTTACACAGTGCCTTGTCTGGCCTCGGCGAACGCACCGCGCGCGGCGGCCAGGGTGTCGGCGATGATCTGCTCGCTGTGCGCAATCGAGACGAAACCGGCTTCGAACGCGGATGGCGCGAGGTAGACGCCACGCTTCAGCATCGCATGGAAGAAGCGGTTGAACATCGCGACGTCGCAACTGGTCGCCTGTGCGTAGGTTTCCACTTTTTGTGAAGTGAAGAAAAGACCGAACATGCCGCAGACGCGGTTCACGCTGAACGGCACCCCGGCTTCGGCCGCAGCGGCGCTCAGCGTGTCGGTGACCAGGTGCGTGCGTCGGTCGAGTTCCGGATAGAACTCCGGGGTCTGGATCAGGTCGAGCATCGCCAGGCCGGCGGCCATCGCGACCGGATTGCCGCTCAGCGTGCCCGCTTGATACACGGGGCCGGCCGGAGCGACTTTTTCCATGATGTCGCGACGGCCGCCATATGCGCCGACCGGCATGCCGCCGCCGATGATCTTGCCGAACGTGGTCAGGTCCGGCGTGATGCCGTACAAGGACTGCGCACCGCCGAGTGCGACGCGGAAACCGGTCATCACCTCGTCGAAGATCAGCAGCGCGCCGTGCTGCGAGCACAGGTCGCGCAAGCTCGCGAGATAGCCCTCGCGCGGCAGGATGCAGTTCATGTTGCCGGCGACCGGTTCGATGATCAGCGCGGCGATCTCGTCGCCGACTTCAGCGAAGAGTTCCTTCGCGGCGTCGAGATCGTTGTACGGGAGCGTGAGCGTGAGATCTGCCAGTGCCTTCGGTACGCCCGGCGAGGTCGGCGTGCCGAAGGTCAGCGCGCCGGAACCGGCCTTGACCAGGAACGAATCCGCGTGGCCGTGGTAGCAACCCTCGAACTTCACGATGCGCGAACGGCCGGTGAAACCGCGCGCGAGGCGGATCGCCGACATCGTCGCCTCGGTGCCGGAGTTGACCATGCGCACGACGTCGACCGAGGGGATGAGATTTGCGATCGTCTCGGCCATCGTGACTTCGGCCGGACACGGTGTGCCGAACGAGAGGCCATCCTGGATAGCGCGCGCGACCGCTTCGCGCACGTGCGGATGGTTGTGGCCCACGACCATTGGCCCCCACGACCCGACATAGTCGATGTAGCGCGTGCCTTCGACGTCCCACAGATACGCACCGTCCGCGCGCGCGGTGAAGAACGGCTCGCCGCCGACCGATTTGAACGCGCGTACCGGCGAATTCACGCCGCCGGGGATGCGCAGCATGGCGCGCTGGAAGAGTTCGTGGTTGGTGGTCATGCGGGTTTCCTTGATCGTCGTCCCGGCAAACGTGGGACGGCGAGAGAAGAGGAGTGAACAATATTGTGTTACGAACGCGGCGCCTCGAACAGCGCAGCGAACGCGCAAGCCGCGGCACGCACGTCGCGCGCGCCGAACAGCGCCGAGATCACCGCGATCGCATCCGCGCCGGCATCGATCAGGCCGCGCGCGTTGGCGAGCGTGATGCCGCCGATCGCGACCAACGGCAGGCCGAGCGCCTGTGCGTCGCGCAGCAACTGAAGCGATGCGGATCGCGCCAGCGGCTTGGTCGGTGATGCAAAGAACGCACCGAACGCGAGGTAGTCCGCGCCGGCTGCGGCCATTTGCCGCGCACGCTCGAGCGAGTCGTAGCAGGACGCGCCGATGATTGCGGTCGCACCGAGGCGCGTACGCGCGCTGGCGATCGCGCCGTCGTCCTCGCCCAGATGCACGCCGGCGGCACCCACCGCCGCAGCGAGCTCGATGTCGTCGTTGACGATCAACGATACGCGATGGCGCGCGCACAACGCCTGCAGTGCCGTGGCCTCGCGCAGTCGACGCACGTGATCGGTGCCCTTGTCGCGGTATTGCAGGATCGTCGCGCCGCCTTCCAGCGCGGCTGCGCAGGCATCGAGCAGGTCATCGCGTGGGCCATCGCTGATCGCGTACAGGCCGTGCAGCGGGAGTGTTTTGCAGGGTTTCATGGAATCGATGTGCTTTCGCGACTGTGCTCAAGCTGCGAGAATATGCAACCCATCGTTTGTAGAAGTTCCGCGCATGTCCGATCCAGCCGCCGTCCCGTTCCGCACGTTCATGTGCGTCGTTTGCGGCTTTCTCTACCACGAAGCCGAGGGCTGGCCGGACGACGGCATCGCGCCAGGTACGCGCTGGGAGGACGTGCCGGAAACCTGGACCTGCCCCGATTGCGGCGTGACCAAGTCCGATTTCGAGATGGTCGAAATCTGAAAAACACCTGTGGAAGCGGCGGAGACCGGCGCTCCCGCAGATCCATCCATCGTGCTTCAGCGCTGGACTGTCATCTCGTCGCCGGCCGTCACGCCGATTTTCTGCGCCTCGCCGCCATTGAGTTCCAGCACATAGCGCGCCGGCGCGCCGCTCGAATACGCGGGGCACGGATCGGCGGTGCACGGCGGCACGTTGTGCTGCACGCTGACCAGGCGGCGATCCGCATCGAAGAACAGCATGTCGAGCGGAATCTTGGTGTTCTTCATCCAGAACGCGCGCGGGATGTCGTCCTGGAACACGAACAGCATGCCGTGGTCGGCCGCCATTTCGGTGCGGTCCATCAGGCCGTGCTCGCGCGACGCATCGTTGTCGGCGAGCTCGACCGAGAACGTCTTGCCTTTGAGTTCGACCGCAGGCCCCTTGGCCGCACAGGCCTGGATCGACAGGACCAATCCCAGCGTGACCAGCATCAGGCAGAATTTGCTGAACGAATGTTTCATCGCAACTCCTTGAGAATGGCTTGATAGTCGATCCGGACAGCGCGCGCTTTACCGCCCGCCGCCCGGCAACGCATAACCGAATTGTTCCTTGAATTCCGCGGCGAACCCGACGCGGTCGAAATGCTGGTTTTGCGTGCCCGGGTGTTCCACCTTGAGCGCGCCCATCAGCGAGGCGGCGCGACCGACCGTTGGCCAGTCCATGCCGCGCATCAGCGCGAAGATCAGGCCGGCGCGATAGGCGTCGCCGCAACCGGTCGGGTCGACGATCTGGCGTTCGCGCGCGGGCGGGATCTCGACCGTGCTGCCATCGCGCAAGTGGATCGAGGAACCGCGCGGACCCTGGGTGACGATGTACGCGGTCACGCGCGAGGCGATCTCGGCCGCGCTCCAGCCCGTGCGCTGCTGCAGCAGCTGCGATTCGTAGTCGTTGACGATGACATACGGCGATTTTTCGATCATCGCGCGGAACTCATCGCCACTGAACAGCGGCATCGCCTGGCCCGGATCGAAGATGAACGGGATGCCGCGCGCGGCGAATTCGTCAACGTGTTGCAGCATCGCCTCGCGGCCGTCCGGCGCGACGATGCCGAACGTCACGTCGGGCACGTCGCGCACATGGTTCTCGTGCGAACTCGACATCGCGCCGGGATGAAAGGCGGTGATCTGGTTGTTGTCGAGGTCGGTGGTGATGAAGCACTGCGGCGTGAACTGGTCTTCGAACACGCGCACCTGGTCGAGGCGGATCCCGCACTTCTCCAGATGCGCGTGGTACGGCGCGAAATCCTGGCCGACCGTCGCCATCGGAATCGGATCATCACCGAGCAACTTCAGGTTGTACGCGATGTTGCCCGCGCAGCCGCCGAATTCGCGGCGCATGCGCGGCACCAGGAACGACACGTTCAGGATGTGCACCTGGTCCGGCAGGATGTGATTCTTGAACTGGTCCTGGAAGACCATGATCGTGTCGTAGGCGAGCGAACCACAAATCAGTGCAGACATGAGTTGTTCCGGTAGGACGACGGCAGCATCGCGCGCGTAGCGGGACGCCAAACCTCGAAAGTCTACCCGACGCGGGCCGTCGTTGCCTCGTTGGACAGGCATTGGGTGGATGGCTCCGGGCGAGCGCGCCGGGAGGCGCGATGCTGTCCCGGTCCGGCACATGCAGGGCATCGCGCACTCCGACGCTCCCGGATTGACGTGCATGCCGCCACCCAAATCCGCGTCAAACAAGCCTTTTTTAACTTCGTTGTCCTTGCCCGCCCGGCGAATGATGACTAAACTCGCGCGCTTTTCCCGCATTCAACAAGGCTTGCGCCGCGCTCATGTTCAAAGGTTTACGCGGACTGTTCTCCAACGATCTCTCGATCGACCTCGGCACGGCCAACACGCTGATCTATGTGCGTGGCCAGGGCATCGTGCTGAATGAACCCTCGGTGGTCGCGATCCGTCAGGAACGCGGCCCGGGCGGCCCGCGTTCGGTCGCGGCGGTTGGCGCGGATGCCAAGCGCATGCTCGGGCGCACCCCGGCCTCGATCGTCACGATCCGGCCGATGAAGGACGGCGTCATCGCCGACTTCACGATGACCGAGGAAATGCTCAAGCAGTTCATCAAGAAGGTGCATCGCGCGCGCATGTTCCGGCCCAGCCCGCGCGTGCTGGTCTGCGTGCCGTGCGGCTCGACCCAGGTCGAGCGCCGTGCGATCAAGGAATCGGCCGAAAGCGCAGGCGCGCGTGACGTCTATCTGATCGAGGAACCGATGGCCGCGGCGATCGGCGCCGGCATTCCGGTGCACGAGGCGCGCGGCTCGATGGTGCTCGACATCGGCGGCGGTACCTCGGAAGTCGCGGTGATCTCGCTGAACGGCATCGTCTATTCGCAGTCGGTGCGCATCGGCGGCGACCGCTTCGACGAGGCGATCATCAACTACGTACGCCGCAACCACGGCACCCTGATCGGCGAATCGACCGCCGAGAAGATCAAGATGAAGATCGGTTGCGCGTTCCCGCAGTCCGAGGTCATGGAGATCGAGGTGTCCGGGCGCAACCTCGCCGAGGGCGTGCCGCGCATGTTCACGGTCAACTCGAACGAGATCCTCGAAGCGCTGCACGAGCCACTGTCCGGCATCGTCAGTTCGGTGCGCAGCGCACTCGAGCAGACCCCGCCGGAATTGTGCTCGGACGTCGCCGAACGCGGCATCGTGCTGACCGGTGGCGGCGCGTTGCTGCGCGACATCGACCGCCTGATTTCCGAGGAAACCGGCCTGCATGTGCACGTCGCCGACGACCCGCTGACCTGCGTCGCCCGCGGCGGTGGCCGGGCGCTCGAACTCATCGACCAGCATGGCGGTGATTTCTTCGCTCCGGAATAATGTGTTGTAGGAGCGCCGGCAGGCGCGATGCTCCTGCGCTTTTCCCGACAGAAAAAAGCATCGCGCCTGCCGGCGCTCCTACAGCGCGTCGCGCAATCGCGTAAATTGATTCAATGCCTATTGCGCGCACCGACACCACCACGCTGTTCGCCGAGGGCTCGGTCAGCACCCTGCGCCTGATCGTCTATCTCGCGCTCAGCGTCGCCCTGATGGTGCTTGACCACCGCGGCAATTATCTGCAAATGCTTCGCCAAAACGGCAGCGCACTGGTCGAGCCGGCCTACCGGATTGCCGCGTTTCCGTCCGAGGTCGCGCGCGCGACGCGTACCGCGGTTGCGACCCAGGATCGCCTGGCCAGCGAGAATCGCGACTTGCGTGAGCGCTTGCTGCTCGCGCAGGCACGCCTGAATCGCCTCGATACCCTGATCGCGCAGAACGAGCGGCTCAAGGATCTGCTCGATGCGCAGAAGAACCTGGGCTTGAAGGTGCAGTTCGCGCGCCTGATCGACGTCGATCTCGACCCGTTCCGGCATCGCATCGTGCTCGATGTCGGCGCCCGTCAGGGCGTCGTCGTCGGCCAGCCGGTGATCGATGCGCATGGCGTGATGGGGCAGATTGTCGAGGTATTGCCGAACACCGCGGTCGCGATGCTGATCACCGATCCGACCCACGCGATTCCGGTCGTCGTCGAACGCACCGGCCTGCGCACGATCGCGTTCGGCAGCGGCGCGATCGATCGCCTGCAGTTGCCGAACATTTCGATCAGCGCGGACGTCAAGGTGGGCGACAAACTGCTCACATCGGGTCTTGGCGGACGCTTCCCGGCCGGTTTCCCGGTCGGTGAAATCCAGACGGTCGATACCGACCCGAGCGGTATGTTCGCGGTGGCCACGGCGCGCCCCGCGGCGGCGCTCGATCGCAGTGGCGAAGTGCTGTTGCTGCGCGATCAACCGCAGCCGTATGGGCCGCCCGCATTGCAGGAGGAAGTCGGGCCGCCGGCCGATCTCGCCGGTCCCGCGCCGGATGCAGCGCCGAAGGCGGTGCAGCCATGAAGCGGCACTCGCTCCGACATCCCTCACCCGTTGCCCTCTCCCACAGGTGGGAGAGCGGGACCGATCGTCGCGTTGCGCGCGACAGGTTCGTTTCATTGGAGCGGCCATGAGCCGGACACGCGCCCAGGGCTGGCTGTTCGTCGGCAGTCTCGCGATTGCTTTCCTGCTCCAGATGACGCCATTGCCGCAGTTCCTGCTGCCGCTGAAGCCGTACTGGATCGGCCTGGTGCTGATCTACTGGACGATCGAGTTGCCCGACAAGGTCGGCCTCGGCTCCGCGTTCCTGCTCGGCCTCGGCGCCGACGTGCTCAGCGGCGAGCTGCTCGGCGAGCAGGCGCTGCGCTTGCTGGTGATCGCGTTCATCGTGCTGCGTTTTCGCGCGCGGCTGCGTTTTTTCCCGGTCTGGCAGCAGGCGCTGGCGGTGTTCGCGCTGCTGCTCAACGACCGTATCGTGATGTTGATGGTGCGCGGCTTTTCCGGCGAGCCGATGCCGAGCGCGATGTTCTGGGTCGCGCCGCTGACCGGCATGCTCGCGTGGCCGCTGGTGTTCCTGGTGTTCGACGATCTGCGCACGCGTTTGCGCGCGGGCGAATAGCGATGCGCCGGCACGATCGCGATCGCAGCGGGACCTGACCCGCGCATGGCAACGTCGTTCAAACCGCTGAAGGAAGCGCGCTACGAGGCGACGCTGTTCCGCCGCCGCGCGCTGGCCGGATTCCTGATCATCGTCGCCTGCCTGATCGCGCTGTCGATGCGTTTCAGTGTGTTGCAGGTGCGCCAGCACGACGAATTCAGCGCGCGCTCCGAGGCGAACCGCGTGCTGACCCGGCCGCTCGCGCCGGCGCGCGGCCTGATCTACGACCGCAATGGTCTGCTGCTCGCCGAGAACCTCGCCGCGTTCCGCCTCGAGGTCACCCCCGAACAGGTCCACGACCTGAAGGCCACGCTGGCCGAACTCGCGCAGGTGGTGCCGATCAGCGACGACGACCTCGCGCGCTTCGATGCGTTGCGCAAGGGCAAGCGTTCGTACCAGGGCGTGCCACTGCGGTTGAAATTGTCCGAGGAGGAAATCGCGCGTTTCTCGGTCAATCGCTGGCGCTTCCCCGGCGTCGACGTGGTGCCGTACCAGACCCGCGCCTATCCGCTCGGCGAGGAGTTCGCGCACACCATCGGCTATGTCGGACGCATCGACGCCGACGACCTCGCCAAGCTCGACAAGGGTGACTACGCCGGCACCACGCATATCGGCAAGACTGGCATCGAGCGTTACTACGAGGATCGCCTGCATGGCGACGTCGGTTACGAGAAGGTCGAGGTCAATGCGGACCACCGGCCGCTGCGCGTGCTGCCCGATCGTCTCGCGCCGAAGCCGGGCGAAAACCTGACCCTGACCATCGATTCGCATTTGCAGGAAGTCGCCGAGGCCGCGTTCGAGGGCCGTGCCGGTGCGGCGGTCGCGATCGATCCGCGCAATGGCGAGATCCTCGCGATGGTCAGCGTGCCGAGCTTCGATCCGAATCCGTTCGTGAACGGCATCGCCGGCGCGGATTACGCCGCGCTGCTCGCCGACCCCGACAAGCCACTGCTCAACCGGGTCATCCGGGGCGGCTATGCGCCGGGTTCCACGGTGAAGCCGTTCGTCGGCCTCGGTGGCTTGGAGCTGGGCCTGCGCCGGCCCGAGGATACGGTGCTTTCGACCGGCGAATTCCACATTCCCGGCCAGTCGCGCGGCTACCGCGACGACATCCGCGGCGGCCAGGGCCGCGTCGATCTGGTCCAGGCGATCGCGAAATCGGTCAACACGTATTTCTATTCGGTCGCGCTCGACATGGGCATCGACCGCTTCAGCGATTTCATGGGTCGCTTCGGATTCGGCAAGCAAACCGGCATCGATCTGGTCGGCGAGAGTGCCGGCGTGCTGCCGTCGCGCGAATGGAAGCGCGGACGCCTCAATCAGACCTGGTATCCGGGCGAAACCGTGATCGCGGGAATCGGCCAGGGCTACTGGGTGGTCACTCCGATCCAGCTTGCCAACGCGGTTGCGACGCTGGCCGCGCACGGCGTGCCGCACACGCCGCATCTGCTGCGCGGCGTGCAGAGCGGCCTCAACGGCAACGTGGTCGCGGCACCGGCGCCCCCCGCGCAACCAAGCGTGATTCGCAAACCAGGCAACTGGTTGCCGGTCGAGCAGGGCATGATCGCGGTCGTCGCGAATGGCACCGCGCGCGGACTCAATGAAGGTTTTCCGTACGTGATCGCAGGCAAGACCGGCACCGCCGAGCGTTACTCGCGCACCGACGAAACCTGGACCAGCATCAGTACCAGCGCGATCGAACGCCATCAGGTGTTGTTCGAGGCGTTCACCCCAGCCGATGACGCGCGCATCGCGGTCATCGTCGCGCTCGAAGCCGGCCGCAGCGGCTCGCACGACGCGGCGCCGATCGTGCGCAAGATCCTCGACGCGTGGTTGCCTGGCGACCTGGCAAGCCAGGGAGCCGTCGCGCCGACCACCGCCGCCAACACCAAAGGCACCTCGCCATGATCGATGACGTGATCGCGGTCTTCGCGCAGCGCCTGCGCTCGATGTGGCGCAAGCCGCGTGTCGACCTGCCGCTGTTCGGCGCGTTGCTGCTGCTGATGGGTGTCGGCCTGATGACCTTGTACAGCGCCAGCGACCTCGACCGTGGCCAGGTGATTTCGCAGGCGCTGCGCTTCGTGCTCGGCCTGCTGCTGATGTTCGCGATCGCGCGGATTCCGCCACTGACCCTGCGCAACTGGACGCCGTGGCTGTACACCGCGAGCGTGATCCTGCTGGTCGTGGTCGTCGTGCTCGGCGAAGGCCGCGGCGCGAACCGCTGGCTGGATCTGCGCATCGTGCGCTTCCAACCGTCCGAACTGCTCAAGCTGACCATGCCGATGATGATCGCGTGGTACCTCAACGGCCGTCCGCTGCCGCCGGGCTGGGCCACGCTCGGCGTGGCCGGCGTGCTGATCGCGATCCCGGCCGCGCTGATCGCCAAACAACCGGACCTCGGCACCGCGCTGCTGATCGTCGCCAGTGGCGGCTTCGGCATTTTTCTGTCCGGGCTCGCGTGGTGGCGCATCGGCGTGTTGTTCACCGCCGTCGCGGCCGCCGTGCCGGTCGGCTGGCATTTCCTGCACGACTACCAGAAGAACCGCGTGCTGACCCTGATGGACCCGGAAGCCGATCCGCTCGGCAACGGCTGGCACATCATCCAGTCGAAGATCGCGGTCGGCTCGGGCGGCATGTGGGGCAAGGGCTGGCACCACGGCACCCAGTCGCGCCTGGAATTCCTGCCCGAGCACACCACCGATTTCATCTTCTCGGTATTCGCCGAGGAATGGGGGCTGGTCGGCGTGCTGCTGCTGCTCGCGCTGTACGTGTTCATCATCGCGCGCTGCCTGTGGATCGCTGCGAACGCGAAGGACACCTACGCGCGCCTGCTCGCCGGCGCGATCAGCATGGCGCTGTTCGTCTACGTGATGGTCAACGGCGGCATGATCACCGGCATGCTGCCGGTGGTCGGCGTGCCGCTGCCGCTGGTGAGCTATGGCGGCACCTCGGCGGTGTCATTGCTCGCGGGGTTCGGCGTGCTGATGTCGATCCATGCGCATCGCAAGGCGGTGGCGGGATAGGGGAGTTGGGCGGCGGCCGGCGCTTGATGCGGCGCGCGCCGGGCCAAACGGAGTGGAAATGCTCCACAATCCCATCGATGGGCCGGATTGGACGGGGGTTATTGGCGCACTTCCTGAAGCCGCGCTACGCGTGAGTCGTCTCGTTGCCTGAGATTGACGCGAGTTAAGTTGGCTTTTCTGGGGGGCAGGGATGTTGAAACTCGAAAATCTCGTGAAAGGCGCGCAAGTCGTCGGCGTCGATCCGGCCGGCCCGGTCACGATCGTCGCGGCTGACGCCGCGGGTGAAGAAGCCGTCTCGCTGGTCTACAAAACCGCCGACGGCGCGCTCGCGGATCGCATGCTGTTTCGCGCCGATGAGCCACGCCTCGCATTGGCGACCATCAGCCGCGCCTGGGGCTTCGATGCCGACGGTGCCGATTTCAAGCTCGCTGCCGAAGCATAGCGCATCGAGCTCGCGCACCTGTTCGACCCGATGATGGCGGTCCACACCTCGAACGTCGAGCCGCTGCCGCACCAGATCACCGCCGTCTACGAAGTCGATGCTGCCGCGCCAGCCGCTGCGCTTCGTGCTCGCCGACGATCCCGGCGCCGGCAAGACCATCATGGCCGGGCTGCTACATCCGGGAGCTGGTCATGCGCGCCGATGCGCGGCGCATCCTGATCGTCGCGCCCGGCAGCCTGGTCGAGCAGTGGCAGGACGAACTGTGCGAGAAGTTCGGCCTCGAGTTCGAGATCTTCAGCCGCGAGCGACAGGAAGCGGTCGCCGCAGCGGCAACTCCTTTGCCGAGCAGCGACCGCCTGATCGTGCCGCCTCGACCAGCTCGCCCGCAACGAGGAACTGCAGGAGAAGCTCGCTGCGACCGACTGGGACCTCGTCGTCTTCGACGAGGCGCACAAGCTGTCGGCCACCTTCTTCGGCGGCGAGGTCAAGAAGACCAAGCGCTTCGAGCTCGGCGAGCAGCTCGGCGGCCTGAGCCGCCACTTCCTGCTGATGACGGCGACGCCGCACAACGGCAAGGAAGAGGACTTCCAGCTCTTCCTGTCGCTGCTCGACTGCCGACCGCTTCGACGGCAAGTTCCGCGACGGCGTGCACAAGGTCGATGTCTCCGACCTGATGCGCCGCATGGTCAAGGAGGAGCTGCTCAAGTTCGACGGCACGCCGCTGTTCCCGCGAGCGCCGGGCCTACACCGTCAACTACACGCTCTCGGCGCTGGAAGCCGCGCTCTACGAAAGCGTCACCGACTACGTGCGGAGGAGATGAACCGCGCCGAGCGTGCTCGGTGGCAAGCGCAAGGGCACGGTCGGCTTCGCGCTGACCATGCTGCAGCGGCGGCTCGCCTCCAGCCCGGAGGCCATCTACCAGTCGCTCAAGCGCCGCCGAGGCCGGCTGGAAGCGCGGCTGCGAGGAAGATGAAGCTGCGCGCCCGCGGTCGCAGTGTGCGCGAGGAGGCCGAGCTGTACGTGGCCAAGGTCATCGACCTTCCCGTTAATCTCGACGAGGCCGAAGACGAGCTCAGTCGCCGAGGAGCACGAAGCCTACGACGAGCAGGTCGTCGATCAGGCCACCGCCGCCGAAACCGTCGCCGAGCTGGAAGCGGAAATCGTCATCCTGCGCGCGCTGGAAGCGCAGGCCCGCGCCGTAGTCGACTCGCGGCAGCGACCGCAAGTGGGACGAGCTTTCGCAGCATCCTGCAGGACGACCCGCAGATGCGCGACGCCGCCGGCCGCCGGCGCAAGCTGATCATCTTCACCGAGCACCGCGACACGCTGAACTACCTGCAGGCGAGCATCGCCGGCGTGCTCGGCAATGCCAGAGGCCGTCGTCACGCATCCACGGCGGCGTCAACCGCGACGAGCGGCGCAAGCTGCAGGAGCTGTTCCGCCAGGACCCGGACGTCCGGGTGCTGGTCGCCACCGACGCCGCCGGCGAAGGCGTCAACCTCCAGAGCGCCAACCTGATGGTCAACTACGACCTGCCGTGGAACCCGAACCGCCTCGAGCAGCGCTTCGGCCGCATCCACCGCATCGGCCAGACGCGAGGTCTGCCACCTCTGGAACCTGGTCGCCAAGGAAACCCGCGAGGGCGACGTCTTCCAGCGCCTGCTCGAGAAGCTCGAAGTCGAGCGCGAGGCCCTCGGCGGCCGGTCTTCGACATCCTCGGCGAGGTGTTCGACAACACCTCGCTGAAGGACCTGCTGATCGAAGCGATTCGCTACGGCGATCTGCCGGAAACGCGCGCACGGCTGCATCAGGTCATCGATGGTGCACTCGATACCGCGCGGCTCAAGGATATCATCGAGCGCAACGCGCTGGTCGACAACGCGATGTCGCTCGATCAGTTGTTCGCGATCAAGGAGGAAATGGACAAGGCCGAAGCGCGCAAGCTGCAACCGTATTTCCTGCGCAGCTTCTTCCTCGAAGCGTTCCAGCGCGTCGGTGGGGAGGTGCGTCGTCGCGAGGGCACCCGCTACGAGATACGCCACGTTCCCGCGCTGCTGCGTGAGCGCGATCGCCTGATCAGCGACACCCGCACGCCGGTGCTGCCCAGGTACGAACGCATCTGTTTCGACAAATCCGAAATCCATGTCGATGGCCGCCCGATGGCCGATCTGGTGCACCCGGCCCATCCGCTAATGGCGGCGTTGCTCGACGTCACGCTCGGCGACCACCGCGCCAAACTGAAACAGGGCGCCGTGCTGCTCGATCCTGCCGATCCCGGCGATCAGCCTTCCTTGTTGTTGCTGGTCGATCACAGCATTCGCGAAGGCACCGGCGCCAACACCCATACCATTTCGCAGCGCCTGCAATTCGTGCGCGCCGATGCCACCGGCAACATGAGTTTTGCCGGCTGGGCACCACATCTGGATATGCAGCCGCTGTCCGCGGCGGATCTAGCCCTGATTGAACCCTTGCTGGAACAACCTTGGCTCGCCTCTGGACTGGAAGCCCGCGCGCTGACGCACGCCGCCGCCGAACTCGCCCCCGGCCACTTCGAGGAAATCCACCAACGCCGCGAACGCCAACTCGCCAAGATCCACAGCGCCGTGCGCGAACGCCTGACCAAGGAGATCAATTACCTGTCACGCCGCGCCATCGAGCTCGATCTGGAAGTCGCCGCCGGCCGCCAGCCGCGCGTGCAACCGGGACAGCTGCGCCGCCGCGCCGAGGAACTCGCTGCGCGCCTGCAAAGCCGCGAGAAGGAGCTCGAATCGATGCGCCACGTCGTCTCGGTCACGCCGGTGATCGTCGGCGGCGCGTTGATCGTTCCCGCTGGACTGCTGGCCAAGCTGCGCGGCGAAACACCCGCACCGTTCACCATCGACGCCGCAGCGCGCGCAGAAGTCGAACGCCGCGCCATGGCCGCCGTCACCGCCGCCGAACAAGCGATGGGCCATACCGTCAAGGATGTCTCCGCGGAGAAATGCGGCTGGGACATCACCGCGTTCCCGCCCGCCGCCGACGGCCAACTGCCGCAAGCCCGCCATATCGAAGTCAAAGGCCGCGCCAAGGGCCAGGACAGCATCATCGTCACCCGCAACGAGATCTGCACGGCGCTCAATCAGACCGACAAGTTCCTGCTCGCCATCGTGCTGGTCGACGGCGACACGGTCGACGGCCCGCACTATGTGCGCAACCCGTTCACGCAGGAACCCGAGCCGGGCGTTTCGGCGGTGACATATGAACTGGCGGGGCTGCTGGCCAAGGCGTGGGCGGGATGACGAAGCGGCCATGCGCCCGAGCGCCTTGGCTTGTACGGAGAGAGGGAATGCGGGCGTTCCGCTCGCGTTCGATTCTCACCCGGATATCCGATTTCTGTGGTGTCCGGCGCTGTTTTATGCCAATAATTGCGAACTTTTCGCATAAATAAGCCATATATTGGCGCAAGAAGGTCGTGTCATGCTCGTCGAATTCAGCGTCACCAACTTCCGATCGATTCGCGAAAAGCAGACCCTCAGCCTCGTCGCGGCCAGCGGCAAGGAGCTGCGTGAGCACAATGTGTTCGCGTCCGAAGCGCCTGCGACCACCGATCTTGTCCGTTCGGCGGTCATCTACGGCCCCAACGCGGCTGGCAAGAGCAATCTGATCCTCGCGTTGCGCTTCGTCCGCGATTTCGTGTTGAACTCCGCCAGTAAGGGCCAGCAGGGCGATGCGATTCCGGTCGTCCCGTTCCTGATGGACGCTGATTCAACGAACGCACCGTCCGAGTTCGAGTTGACCTTCGTTGAAGGCGGCGTCCGCTACCGCTATGGGTTCTCGTTGACTGCCCAGCGCGTCGAGTCGGAATGGCTGGTCGCTTATCCGAAAGGTAGCCCGCAGCGTTGGTTCGAGCGTAACGCCAGCGGCGACGAGTGGGAGTTTGGCCCCAACTTCCGAGGTCAGCGCAAGGTTTGGCAGGAGGCCACTCGCGACAACGCGTTGTTCCTCTCGACTGCTGTCCAACTCAACGCGGAGCAGCTCGGACCCGTGTTCGAGTGGTTTCGGCGACGCCTCCGCCTCATTAACCCCTACGCGCGCGTAACGCCGGACTTCAGCATCCTCCAGTGCGAAAGCAATCCTGGGGTGCAGAAGCAAATCGTCGACTTCCTTGCTAGCGCCGACCTTGGAATCGCCGATGTGAAAGTCGATCGACGAAGATTCGATCCGTCGATGCTTTCCGAGGACATGCCGGAAGCGGTTCGTCAGCAGTTTCTCAAGGACATGATGGATCAGGAGTTCACCGACGTGCATTTTTCACACAGCACGGCGGATGGGCGCGAAGTATTGCTGGACATGGACGAGGAATCAGGTGGAACCCAAAAACTGTTCGCGCTTGCTGGGCCATGGTTGGATGTGCTCGCGAATGGATGGGTGCTGGTCATCGACGAGTTGGATACCAGCTTGCATCCGCTGCTGATGCGCCAGTTGGTCAGTATGTTCAATGATCCCGCCACGAACACCAAAGGCGCGCAACTGGTGTTCTCTACCCACGACACCTCGATTCTCGATCGCGACATTTTCCGTCGCGATCAGGTCTGGTTCGTCGAGAAGGACCGCGACCTCCAAAGCCACCTCTACCCGCTGACGGATTTCAGCCCGCGCAAGGAAGAGAACTTCGCGCGAGGCTACTTGCAGGGCCGCTACGGCGCGCTGCCATTCGTCGGTGAGTTGAAGGTCTGACGGCGTGGCGAAGCCGAGAGATACCCGTTCACTGCATCGGCACCGGCCTGCACGCGAACCCTACGACCGCGTGCTGATCGTTTGCGAGGGTTCAAAGACCGAACCCAATTACCTGCGCGAACTGATCGTCCACTATCAGCTCAGCAGCGCCAATGTGAAGATCACCGGCGAGGGCGGTTCAGCACCGATCTCGGTCGTCGATCACGCCATCGAGCTGTTCGACAAGGATCCCGATTACAACGCCGTTTTTTGCGTCTTCGATCGCGACACTCACGGCAGTTTCGATGCGGCGGTACAACGTGTCCGTGACAAGAAGCTGCTCCGTCGCGACGGTCGGCGCAAGCTTGGCCACGCCTGTTTCCAGGCCATCACGTCCATCCCGTGTTTCGAGTACTGGATCCTGCTGCACTTCCAGTACACCACCGCGCAGATGCGTCGCTTCGCAGATGTCGATCCACGCTTGCGAGCTGTGCCTGGCTTTGCTGCCTACACCAAAGGCGAACGCGGGCTTTTCGCCCGTACTCATACCCAACTGCAAACCGCGCTGGACAACGCCGACCGCGCCAATCAGGCAGCGGAGGCTGCCGGCACGGACAATCCCACGACGGACATGCCGGAGCTGGTCCGCTACTTCCAGCAGCTCGTTCAGAGGAAGGCCCGATGACTGCGCATAGCGCACAAAAAGAGACGCCCGCACAAAGCGGGCGTCGGGCCGGAGATGCTATCTCCGGCGGGGTTAGTCTGGACGGCCGGGAGGCCGAAAAAAGAAACGCCCCTTTCGGGGCGTCGGGCCGAGGATACTATCCGCAGCGGGGTGTTTGCAATGTAAGGGCACTTGACTTGATTGTCAATGTGACGAAGGGGACAGGATGCCACGCGTAGTTGCCTACATCGATGGGTTCAATTTGTTTTTTGGCATGCGCGATAGTGGACTGCGCCGTTACTACTGGCTCGACCCGGAGCGCTTGATCCAGAGCCTGCTCAAGCCAGGCCAGCAGTTGGTTGGAGTGCGCTACTTCAGTGCTCGCATCAGCCCCAATCCTGCCGATCCTGGCAAGCACCTGCGCCAGCAAACCTATCTTGAGGCGATCCAGACGTTGCCTGCTGTCGAGACAGTGCATGGTCACTATTTAAGCAAACCAAAAACCTGCAAAAAATGTGGCGCGAGTTGGCAGCAAAACGAAGAGAAGATGACGGACGTCAACATCGCCGTGCGCGTGCTGACCGACGCCATGGACGATATTTATGACGCAGCCATGATCGTATCGGCCGACAGTGACCTGGTTCCGCCGGTGCAGGCGATTCGCACGCGCTTCCCAGCCAAACGCATCATCATTGCCAGTCCACCCAAGCGCCACTCGGCGAAGCTCGCTGGCGTCGCCAACGCCTGCTTCACCATCGGTCGCAAAAAATTGCACGACAGCCAGTTTCCCGATCAGGTCACCAAGCCGGACGGATTCGTGTTGCAACGCCCAGCTTCTTGGTCTTGAGAATTCATGATCCCCATCAAATCCCCCAAAAAACTCATCGAAGTCGCGCTCCCGCTCGACGACATCAACGTCGCTGCGGCGCGCGAGAAGTCGATCCGGCACGGCCATCCGTGCACGCTTGCATCTGTGGTGGGCGCGGCGGCCGCTGGCGGCGGCGCGGGCGGTGTTGTTTGCGCAGCTGGTCAACGATCCGGGGTACCAGACCGGTGAAGGCTTTACGCGGGGCGTCAACAAGAAGGCGGCGGCGCTGGAGCGCGAGCGCTTGTTCGACATCATCCGCAAGCTGGTGTTGTGGGAGAACACCAACAACGAGGACGTGCTGGAAGCGGCGCGCGAGGAGATCCGCAAGAGCTGGCGCGAGACTTGCGAACTCAACAGGAAGCATCCGCAAGCCGCCGAGTTGTTCGATCCCGAGAAGCTGCCTGCGTTCCACGATCCGTTTGCCGGTGGTGGCGCGATCCCGCTGGAGGCGCAGCGGCTTGGGCTGGAAGCCATGCCTCGGACCTGAACCCGGTCGCGGTGCTGATCAACAAGGCGATGATCGAGATTCCGCCGAAGTTCGCCGGCCGCGCGCCGGTCGGCCGATTCCGCAGGCCAAGGAAGCCACCGCGCGCAACACGCGCGAGATGCACGAGGACTGGTCCGGCGCGCAGGGGCTTGGCCGAGGACGTGCGCCGCTACGGCCAGTGGATGCGCGACGAGGCGCAGAAGCGCATCGGCCACCTGTATCCGCAGATCGAAATCACCGCCGAGATGGCGAAGCATCGACCGGACTTGAAGCCGCTGCTCGGCCAGCAGCTCACCGTGATCGCGTGGCTGTGGGCGCGCACCGTGCGCAGCCCGAACCCGGCGTATTCCAACGTTGAAGTTCCGCTGGCCTCGACCTTCCTGCTGTCGACCAAGGCCGGCAAGGAGGCGTGGGTCGAGCCGGTGGTCAGCGGCAGCGAGTACCACTTCGAGGTGCGTACCGCGGCGGCCGGACAGGGCAAGCCGCCTGCGTCGGCGAAGAAGGGCACGAAAGTTTCGCAGGGTGCGTTTCGGTGTCTGATGTCGGATACGCCGATCAAGTACGCCTACGCTGACGACGAAGCCAACGCCGGACGCATGAACGCACGCTTGATGGCAATCGTTGCCGAAGGCGTGCGTGGCCGCATCTATCTCGATCCGACCGAAGCGATGGAAGCGATCGCGAAGTCCGCACTGCCGACATGGCAGCCGGATACGCCATGTCGCGGCACTTTCGCCAGCAACGCGTTGGGTCGCCGCTACGGCTTCAACACTTTTGCGGACTATTTCACGCCGCGCCAGCTGGTCGCCCTGACTACCTTCTCCGACCTCGTCGGCGAAGCCCGCGAACGCATCCGCGCCGACGCCCTGCAAGCCGGTATGCCCGATGACGGCCGTGGCCTCGACGCAAGCGGCACCGGCGCGACGGCGTATGCGGAGGCGGTATCAATCTTTCTTGCGTTTGCAAACGATAAGGTCGCGAACATCGGTTCAACCATTGCTTCGTGGATGAGCGATCGTGGCGCTTTCCGCGAGACATTTGCGCGTCAAGCCATTCCCATGGTCTGGGACTTCGCAGAGTCGAATCCTTTTGCGGATACCGGTGGTAGTTTGGCAACGGCGATCGACAAAGGAGTTATGGCGATCGAATGGCTCCCCACAGGTAGGACTGCGCTGGCGCAGCAAGCTGATGCCGCTACCCAGCGTTTGTCGGACGCGAAACTTGTTTCGACGGATCCGCCTTACTACGACAACATCGGCTATGCCGACCTGTCCGACTACTTTTATGTCTGGTTGCGCCGGAGCCTTCGACCGCTGTTTCCAAGTTTGTTCGCTACCGTCGCAGTGCCAAAAGCTGAGGAGTTGATCGCAACACCTTATCGCCATGGCGGAAAAGATGGCGCGGAGAAATTCTTCCTCAACGGAATGACGCAAGCGATGCACAGCATCGCCGAGTTGGCGCATGGCGCGTTCCCGGTCACGATCTACTACGCGTTCAAGCAATCCGAAACCAAGGATGCGGGTACGTCATCGACCGGCTGGGAAACGTTCCTCGCTGCGGTGATCCGTGCTGGCTTCGCGTTGACCGGCACTTGGCCGATGAGAACTGAGGGTTCGGGCCGTATCATCGCAAAAGGCTCGAACGCGCTCGCGTCCAGCATCATTCTGGTCTGCCGCCGCCGCGCTGACGATGCGCCGTCGATCTCGCGCAAGGATTTCCTGCGTGAACTCAAAGACGCGTTGCAGGACGCGCTGGAAGCGATGCTCGGCGGCGAAGGCAATTCCTCGCCGATCGCGCCGGTCGATCTGGCCCAGGCCGCGATCGGGCCGGGCATGGCGGTGTTCTCGCAGTACACATCCGTGCTGGAAGCGAACGGCGAGCCGATGAGCGTGCACAGCGCGCTGACCCTGATCAACAAGCAGGTGGACGAGGCACTCGGCGGCGAGAACTTCGACGCCGACACCAACTTCTGCCTCGGCTGGTTCCAGAAATCCGGCTGGTCGGCCGGCGCGTTCGGCGAGGCCAACACACTGGCGCAAGGCAAGGCAACCAGCGTGGAAGGCGTGCAGCAGGCCGGCGTGCTCGAAGCGCGCGCCGGCAAGGTGCGTTTGTTCAAACCTCCCGAATACCCGGCAGACTGGGACCCGCGCGAAGACAACCGCACCCCGGTCTGGGAAGCCCTGCACCAACTGGTCCGCGCCCTGAACCAAGGCGGCGAATCCGCCGCCGGCGCCTTGCTCGCGCGCATGCCCGAACGCGGCGCCGACATACGCCGCCTCGCGTTCTGGCTCTACACCCTGTGCGAACGCAAAGGCTGGGCCGACGACGCCCGCGGCTACAACGAACTGGTCACCGCGTGGCATGCGATCGAAAGCGCATCGCATGAGGCGGGTGAGGTCAACGAACAAGGGAGTTTCGACGTCTAATGGCCAACATACTGTACTTCGCCTATGGGTCAAATTTGCTGCGCGAGCGGTTGCTGACGCGCTGCCCGAATCTTTCCTATGCAGGGCGAGCCACGTTGCCTGGCTACCGACTGGCTTTCGATAAGGTCAGCGAGGATGGATCGGGCAAGTGTGCGATCGAGGCCGCCCAAGCAGATGATGTGTTCGGCGTATTGTGGAATGTGCCCGAGGAGGATCTGACCGAACTGGATCGTGCGGAAGGCGCGGACTACGAAAGGCACGCAGTCGATATCGTGATGGGCGAGGGACGTATCGTGGATGCCATGACCTACGACGCAACCAAACGCCAATCCGGACTGAAGCCGTACGACTGGTATCTGGCGCTGGTGATCGCCGGAGCGGTGCAGCAGGGGCTGGCGGATGAGTACATCGCAAACCTGCGCGTGACTTCATTTGTGGTGGATACGAAACTGCAGCGCGGAACACGCCGCGATGCGCTCGACGCGCTGACGCAGGCCGGCCTCATGGACGAGTTCGATGCACTCACCCGCTGAGCCGATATCGATTGACGGCATGGAGGTTGCGCCGGGATACGCAGTGGCGACGTGGAAGGCGTTGCAAGGAAAGCCGGACGATGCCCGGCGTTGGCGAGACGAGATTGCGATCCTTGATGCACGCATCCGCAAGCGTTTCATCGATCCGGTAGATGGGCTGATTGCGCACGAGGTTGGGCTCGATCGCGGAACGTTCGGGTTTGCGATTCTCGCAATCGACTGCCTGCTGGTGGAGACATTTCAAGGATTTCGCGAGGGGATTGTTGACCACAATGGTCAGAGTGGGCGTCTGGTCAGGGCGTTTCTCAGTCAACGCCTAGGTGAGCACTTCGATGACGGCGCAGAGAAAGCGGGCAAGGCGGGAATTTTCTATGACAGATGCCGCTGCGGTATCCACCACAGCGGCCAGACCGACGGCGATTTCCGTGTGCGTCGCAGTGGTCCGTTGATCGAGTTCGAGACAGGCAGCGTCATCGTGAACCGCACGGTTTTTCACGAGGCGATCAAGCGAGAGTTCGACAGCTACCTTGAAGAACTCGCCGAGTCCGGCAACCATGACTTGCGGAAAAAGTTCCGCAGAAAGATGAACGCCATATGCGGCTGTTCGCAGTGAAAATCCGATCGACAGGGGGGGCAATGGCAACGAAGAAGGTGGCACGCAAGCACGAGGTGCGCGCAGCGCTCTCGAACGTGGAGCTGGTAAAGGCGAAGTCGTCTCTCCGGCTCGAAATCTATGCGAGCAAGGAGAAGCTTGGCGAGCTTGAAGTTGGACGCGGTGCGATCTACTGGTTCGGTGCCAATCGCCAGAAAAGCAAACGGATCAACTGGTCGAAGTTCGCGGCGATGATGGATGAGCTGGCGTACGGCAAGAATTAGTGTCTGCCAATCAACTGCAAAGTCTGCGAAACAGGGGAAGACATGCGCAACGAACGCAACACGATCTGGAAGATGGTCCGCGCCCTCAATGACGAAGAGAGCAACGGCGGTTTCTGGCTGCCGAACATCCAGCGGCCGTTCGTCTGGAGCGAAGCGCAAATCGAGAAGTTGTTTGATTCGATCATGCGCGAGTACCCGATCAGCACGCTTCTGGTCTGGCGTACCAAGGCGCCCATCAAGCACCGACGCTTCATCGAGCACTGGAAGAACACGCTCAAGGTGTCGGATGCCTATGTCACGGCGAGCGAGCATCCCAAGGGGCTGGTGCTCGATGGGCAGCAGCGCCTGCAGAGCCTGATCATCGGTCTTGCCGGTAGCTATAACGGTCGTGAGCTGTATTTCGATGTGACAAGCGGTGAGGCGGTTTCGCCGGAGGATGTGCGTTATCGCTTCCGGTTCATGGCGCCGTCTGGCAGCGCGTGGCCGTGGGTGCGATTCAAGGATGTCCTCAAGGACATGTCGCGCTCTCGCAAACTTGCCATGGAAGTGGCGCAGGAGATTTGCACGACTGCGCCTTCAGTGCTTTCAGAAGAGGTTGTCAGGCGGGTTCAGAAGAACATCGCTCGCGCGCAACAAGAGTTCCTCAACGACGAGAATGTCAGTTACCAATTGCTCGACGGCGTCGACGATCCGGAGGCTTACAGTACGGAAGACGTTGTCGAAATCTTCATTCGGGCGAATGCGGGTGGCACCAAGCTCGGCAAGTCAGACTTGCTATTCTCGCTGCTGGCATCGGATTGGAGCGTGGCCGACGAGCAAATGGAAGAGTTGCTCGAGGAACTCAATCGTACCGGTTACGGCTTCGACCGCGACTTCGTGCTCAAGTCCTGCTTGGTGATGCTCGGGCAGGGCGCGAAATACGAGGTAAAGAAATTCCGCGACCCGAGCGTGCGCGAGGCGTTCGTTTCACGCTGGGACGATCTGTCCGATGCCATCAAGGCGATCCGTGATTTCCTGCATGGAAGGACATTTCTCAAGAGCGACAAAGCGGTTCCTTCCTACCTGAGCCTGATTCCGCTGATCTACTTCCGATACAAGTATCCAAAACAGTGGGATGCGGCGGAGACGCGAGAAGAATATGTTCTGCGGACCATGTTGACAGGCGCATTTAGTGGAACCCCGGACAATCTCATCGATCGTTGCGTCAGGGCCATTGATGAGAAAGGCGACTTCCTGACGGATGAAATCTTCCAGATCATCCGGGCCGATGGACGCAACCTTGAGGTGACGCCGGACACGATTCTCGATGCGCGTTACGGACAGCCGATGTCGCATCTGATTTTCAATCTCTGGTATAGGGACTTCGACTACGAACCCGCGTTGGAAGACAACCTCCCGCAGCAGGACCATCTGTTTGCGCAGTCACTTCTGAAAGCGGAGAAGGAAATCAATCCCGAGACGCAACGCTCTCGGCAGCGCTACGGCATCCTTGAGCGCGACCAGTTGGCCAATCTGGCGTTGCTTACAGCGCGCGAAAATGGCTTCCAGGGCAAGTCTGGTATTTCGTTGGCTCAGTGGCTGCCAGGTCAGGTGGCCAAAGATCCCGAATTTCTGAGTCGGCATCTGATTCCGACAGATCCGAATCTCTGGAAGGTCGAGCGTTTTCCGGAATTCATCGACGCGCGCAAAGCACTCATACTTGATCGCTTTCGACCCTATCTGCAGCAGACGACGACATGAGTCTCAAGCCTTGGCGAGAAATCGCAATCCCTCACGAGGACGTTCTCAAGGGCACCTACCAACAAGCCGAGTTTGCGGCCGACATCACGCGCGTGCACGACGGTTCGGCGACGGCGGAGTACCAGGATCCGATTCTGTTCTTCCAGCGCACCTACATCACCGAGGGCATGCGCCTGCTGCTCGATTCGGTGGTGCGTCGCTTGGCCGGCAAGGGCGGCGATCCGGTAATCCAGTTGCAGACCGCGTTCGGCGGCGGCAAGACGCATACGATGCTGGCGGTGATGCATCTTGCCGGCGGCAAGGCGGCCGCCGGCGAGCTGGCGGGAATTGCGCCGATACTTGAAACGGCGGGCGTCGCCGAGTTGCCGAAGGCGCGCATAGCAGTACTCGACGGTACGCGGCTGGCGCCGAACCAGCCGCGCGCGGTGGAGGGGCATACGATCCGCACGCTGTGGGGCGAACTGGCGTGGCAGCTTGGCGGTGCATCGGCTTACGCGCGGATCGCCGAGTCGGATGCGTCCGGCACGTCGCCGGGCAAGGAGTTGCTGATCGCGCTGCTGCGCGATGCGGCGCCGTGCGTGGTTCTGCTCGACGAGATGGTCGCGTATATCCGCCAGTTCGAGGACGGCAAGGGCTTGTCGGGTGGCACGTTCGGCTCGAACCTGTCGTTTATCCAGGCGCTGACCGAGGCGATGAAGGCGGTGCCGAATGCGGTGCTACTGGCATCGTTGCCGGAGTCTCATCGCGAAACCGTGGACCAGCAGGGGACCAAGGCGCTGGAGGCGCTGGAGCATTACTTCGGCCGCGTGCAGGCGATCTGGAAACCGGTGGCGGCCGAGGAAGCGTTCGAGATCGTGCGCCGACGCCTGTTCACGCAGATCACGGATCGCGCGGGCGCCGATGCGGTATGCCGTGCGTTTGCCGATCACTACGTGACCCATGCCGCCGAACTGCCGGGCGAAACCCAGGAAGCGTCGTACCTGACGCGCATGCGCTCGGCCTATCCGATCCATCCGGAGGTGTTCGCGCGCTTGTACGAGGATTGGTCGGCGCTGCCGAACTTCCAGCGCACGCGCGGCGTGCTCAAGTTGCTGGCGCGCGTGATCCATCGGCTGTGGCAGGACAACAATCAGGACTTGTTGCTGATGCCGGGCAATCTGCCGTTGTACGACGCATCCGTCAGTACCGAGTTGACCAACTATCTGCCGCCGGGTTGGGATCCGGTATTGCGGCGGGACGTGGACGGTGATGGCTCCGAGCCGGAGGAGATCGATCGGCGCGAGGCGCGCTTCGGTACCGTCCAGGCCTGTCGGCGCGTGGCGCGCAGCATCTTTCTCGGCAGCGCACCGGCGGCCAGCAACACGGTCGCGCGCGGACTGGAAACCGAGCGCGTGGTGCTGGGTTGCCTGCAGCCCGATCAGCAGGCGCATCTGTATCGCGATGCGCTGGGTCGCCTGGAAAACCGGCTGACGTTCCTCAACAAGGGCAACGGCCGCTGGTGGCTGGATGTGCGCCCGAATCTGCGTCGCGAGATGGAGGATCGCAAGCGCCGGTTCGAGGAAGCCGACGTGGTCGAGGCGATTCGCAGCGCGCTCGATCGGGTGATGGGCAGGGGATTGATCGATCATGTCCATGTGTTCACCCCCGCCGCCGATATTCCCGACGACTGGGCGCTGCGTCTGGTGGTGTTGTCACCTGGTCAGGCGTGGTCGCGTTCCGGGCCGAATCCGGCGCGCGATGCTGCCGACGCGATCCTGCGCATGCGTGGCGCGCAGCCGCGCCAGAAGCAGAACCGCGTGCTGTTCCTGGCGGCGCAGGACGATCAGGTCCTGCATTTGAAGGACACCGCGCGCGCATTGCTGGCGTGGCGCAGCATCGAGGCGGATATCAAGGAGATGCGTCTGAATCTGGATCAGCTGCAATCGCGGCAGGCGAGCCAGAATCGTGAGCAAGTGGTGGAGACGCTGTCGCGCCTGGTGCGCGAGGCGTTCAAGTGCCTGATTGTGCCCAGCCAAGCGGTCAAACGCGACGGCACGCTGGATGCGATCGAGTGGCAGATGCTCTCGCTCAACCCCGCGACGCAAGGGTTGAGCAAGGAGATCGATCGGGTCCTCGGCGAGAATGAGCTGGTCATTCACGAATGGGCCCCGATCCATCTGGCGAACCTGCTCAAGCGTTGGTTCTGGAAAGATGGTGTCGCCGATGTGGCTGCGTTGGAGGTGTGGCAGAAGACCTGCCAGTATCTCTACTTTCCGCGGCTGGCCAGTTCGCAGGTGATGCAGGCGGCGATTGGTGCCGGCGCGGCGAGCCGTGATTTCTTCGGCTTGGCGTACGGCAAGGAGGGCGATGACTATCGCGGCTTCCTGTTGGGCAAAGCCACGTCGATCTTGATGGATGCGCTGGTACTGATCGAGCCGTCGCACGCGGTTGCATACGAGGAAAGGACACGGCCCGCGCCGGTGGCCGATCCCGGTCAGCCGTCTGCCAACGCCCCCACGCCATCGGCTGGCCCGACGACGCCAGCGGCTGCGCCGCGCCCCGCCGCGGCGATGCCGACGCATTACTACGCGACGATCGAACTGGACCCGGTCAAGGCGACCTTGCAGTTCTCGAAGATCATGTCGGAACTCGTCGAACTGTTCTCGGCCAACGTCGGCACCAAGGTGCAGATCCGTGTCGACATCGAGGCCGACGATTCGCGCGGTTTCAGTGAAGGCACGGTGCGGGCGGCGAAGGAGAACGGGAAGACCCTCGGCATGAAGACCTCCGATTTCGACCCATAGTTGGCCTGCAAGTGCTGTGGTCAAAACATGGCCCGTTGTCGATTGTCTTGGGCGCGAGCGGGTTGGGCGGGCATCAACGTGCGAGTGCACTGTCGATATGGCATGGTCTGCCCATGATCCTTCGACGGGCTGTGGCGTGAGCGCAAGAGTGCCGGCGTGACTCATATCGTTTTCGGCGGTTCCGGCCAGATCGGGCAGTTCCTGCTGCCGCGTCTGGTGGCGCTTGGCGAGCCGTCGGTGTGCGCGCTCAGTCGATCGGCACACTCGGGTCAACCTGGCGTTGACTGGTTGCGTGGCGCATTGCCGGATGCGCCGGGATTGCCGCAAGAACCCACCGCGCTGATCAGCCTCGGCCCGTTGCCCGAGTTCGCCGAATGGCTGGAGCGGGCATCGCTGCGCAGCCAGCCGCGCGTGGTCGCGATGTCGTCAATGAGTGCGCTGAGCAAGGCCGATTCGCCCGATCCGTCCGAGCGCGCGATGATCGCGACGCTGGTCGCGGCCGAGCAGCGTTTGATCGCGTGTTGCGAGCGCCGCGGCCTGCGCTGGACGCTGCTGCGTTCGACGCTGATTTACGGCGCTGGCACGGACAAGAGTCTGGCTCCGATCGCGCGCGCGGCGATGCGTTGGCGCGTGTTTCCGTTGCCGCAAGGCCGCGGGCTGCGCCAACCGGTGCATGCCGACGATCTCGCGCTGGCCGTGCTCGGCGCGTTGGAACACCCGCGCAGTGCCGGCTGCGTGATCGCGGTTGGCGGCGGTGAACGGATGCGAGCGAGCGAGATGTTCGCGCGGGTCCGCGCCGGGTTGCCGGTGGGGACGCTGCCGCTGCCGATCCCGCGCGCGCTGTTCGGCGTGCTCGCGACGCTGCTGCCGCGGCGCGCGGCGATGGTCGCGCGGCTGGACACCGATCTGGTCGCCGACAATGCCGATGCACAACGCTTGCTCGGCTTGCATGCGCGGCCATTCAAGCCGCAGTTCTGATGCGTTCGTGCGCGCAGGCAGATTTCCTGCGCGGTGCTGCATGCTAGGCTGTCCGCCGTCCGCGCGTTCCGCGCCCTTTGCCGCCAAGACGCACCCGATGGTTCGTTCGATTCGCTTCCTGCCCCTGCTGCTGTCCCTGTCATTCCTCGCGGCCCAGCCTGCGCGTGCGGAAGTCCATCCCGGCGAAGCCGCCTTCGTGCGTGAGCTGGCCGCCGAGAGCGGTGCGAACCCGCAGGAATTGACCTTGGTACTGGACGGCGCCCGCAGGCAGCAGAGCATCCTCGATGCGATCGCGCGGCCGGCCGAGGCGACCAAGACGTGGGCCGAATATCGGCCGATCTTCCTGACTGACAAGCGGATCGGCGATGGCGTTGCGTTCTATCGCGCGAACCGCGGACTGCTCGATCGCATCGGTGCGGAATACGGCGTGCCGCCGCAAGTCATCGTCGCGATCATCGGCGTCGAAACCGGTTATGGCCACAACACCGGCAAATACCGCGTGCTCGATGCGCTGGCGACGCTCGCGTTCTATTACCCGCCGCGTGCGAAATTTTTTCGTGGCGAATTGAAGCAACTGTTCCTGCTCGGCGATCATCATCTCGCCTATCCGATCGAGCAGTTGCGCGGTTCGTATGCCGGCGCGATGGGCTGGGGCCAGTTCATGCCGACCAGCGTCGCGCAGTGGGCGAAAGACGGGGATGGCGACGGTCGCATCGATCTGTGGAATTCGTTGCCCGACATCACCGCGAGCATCGCCAACTATTTCCGCGAGCATGGCTGGCAGAAAGACCAGCCGGTCGCGGTGCGCGCGCAACCGGCGCAGCCGTTGCACGCGCTGTCGCCGCAAGGGTCGGAGCCGCTGTATTCCATTCAGCAGATGGAAGCGTGGGGCTACGCGCCGACCGAGCACGTCGATGCCGAGCTGGCAGCCACCGTGCTCACGCTGGTGGGTGAGCGCGGTCCCGAATACTGGCTTACGTTCAAGAATTTCCAGGTGATCACGCGTTACAACAAGAGCCCGCTGTATTCGATGGCGGTCTGGCAGCTCGCCCAGGCGATCGCCGCGGGCGCGTCGTCGACCGCACCGTGAAAAAACTGCGCGCACTCGCGTGCCTCGGGCTTTGCGTGTTGCTCGCGGCGTGCGCGAGCAACAAGCCGCGACGCGGCGAGCCCGTGCCGTCGACGCCAGCGAGTCGCCGCGATACCTCGCGCCCGCCGGACGACACCTCGCGTTCGCAATCGGAACGCTATCGGCAGAGCGGTGACAACGGTCCCGCCGCGCCGCCGATCGATGTCAGCAAGATTCCCGAGCCGGTGCCGAAGGTCGAGCCGCGTTCGCGCTACGGCAACAAGGACACCTACAGCGTGCTCGGCCAGACCTACCACGTGCTCAACGACGTGCGCGGCTACGACGAGAAAGGCATCGCGTCGTGGTACGGCAACAAGTTCCACGGCTACATGACCTCGTCGTTCGAGCCGTACGACATGTATTCGTTCACCGCCGCACACAAGACCCTGCCATTGCCGAGTTATGCGCGGGTGACCAACCTCGACAACGGCAAGAGCGTGATCGTGCGCATCAACGATCGCGGGCCGTTCCACGAAAACCGCATCATCGACCTGTCGTATGCGGCCGCGGTCAAGATCGGGGTGTGGCCGAAAGGCACCGGCCTGGTCGAAGTGCGCGCGATCGATCCGGCGCGTCCGGACCTGCCGACCTCGCGTACCGCCGACGTGCCGCCGCCCGTCGCTGCGCCGCCGGCCGCGCCGACGCGCCAGGTCGCCGCACGCCCGAGCCCGCAGCCCTCGGCTGTCAGCTCTCAACCCGCGTCCGGCACTCAACCGCGCATCTACCTGCAACTCGGCGCGTTCGGCGAGCGCGACAACGCCGAGCGTGCACTGGCGAATGCGAAACGCGCCGGGCTCGACCACGTGGATATCGAATCGGTCGCGGTCGCTGGCCGCACCGTGCATCGCGTGCGGGTCGGTCCGCTCGCCGATGTCGATGCGGCCGACGCGTTGACCGCGCGCATCGAACGCCTCGGGCTCGGCGCGCCGCGCGTCGCGATTGAACGCTGAATCGTTCGCCGCGCTGCGCCGGCGCGATGAATGCAAGGCATACCGAAGCGGCGCGAATACCCGAAACGTGATGTTTTGACCGACGCGCTCTGCGACAATTCCGCCCTTGATCGAATGCAGGATCCCATTCCCGAAATGAAGCTGTCCGTTTTCGTCGCTCTCATCGCCCTTGTGGTCGCCAGCGCCAGCATCGAGGCGCGCACCAAGGCGCACCACCCGCAACCCGCCGCACAGCCGGCCGCATCGCAACCGGCCGCGCCCGCTACAACGCCAACGCCCGCTGCGCCGGCGCCGGTGGCTGCGACGTCGCCCGTCGCGACCAATCCGAACCTGCCGACGCCCGAACCGGTGCGCAGGAACGACGCATTGCCGGTCCCCGGCGCGGGTACCGGTCCGACTCCGCCGCCGCCCGCGATCGAAGCGAAAAGCTGGGTGTTGATGGATTACGCGAGCGGCCAGGTCCTCGCCAGCGACAATCCGGATCTGCGTGTCGCGCCGGCCTCGATCACCAAGGTGATGACCTCGTATGTCGTTTCCGCGGAGCTCGCGCACGGCAAGATCCATCTCGATGACCCGGTCTTCATCAGCGAGCGCGCGTGGCGTTCCGGCGGCGCCGGCACCGACGGCTCGACCAGTTTCCTGCAGCTCAACAGCAAGGTGCCGCTGAAGGATTTGTTGTCCGGCATGATCATCCAGTCCGGCAACGACGCGGCGATCGCGCTGGCCGAGCACACCGCCGGTTCCGAGGACACGTTCGCGCTGCTGATGAACCAGTACGCGGCGCGGCTCGGCATGACCGGCTCGCATTTCGTCGATGCCAGTGGTCTGCCCAACCCGGATCACTACACGACCGCGCATGACGTCGCGCTGATGTCGCGCGCGGTGATCCACGACTATCCGGACGAATACAAGATCTACGCGGTCAAGGAATTCGAGTGGAACGGGATCAAGCAGCACAACCGCAACACGCTGCTGTGGCGCGATGCGAGCGTCGACGGGATCAAGACCGGACACACCTCGGAAGCCGGGTTCTGCCTGGCGACCTCGGCCAAGCGTGGTGACCAGCGCCTGATCGCGGTCGTAATGGGCGCGCCGAGTGAAAAGATGCGCGCCGACGACAACCAGGCGCTGCTCAATTACGGCTTCCGTTTCTTCGAGACGCACAAGCTGTACGAGGCGAACAAGCCGCTGGCGACGCCGGAATTGTGGAAGGGCGAGGCCACGAACGTGCCGCTTGGCGTCGCCGAGGACGTGCTGGTCACGTTCCCGCGCGGGCGCTACGCCGACCTCAAGGCCAGCCTCGACATGCCGTCGCGGCTGATCGCGCCGATCGCGAAGGGCAAGCAGGTTGGCACCTTGAAAGTGCAGCTCGATGACAAGACCTTGCTGGAACGACCCCTGATCGCGCTCGCCGACGGCGCCGAGGGCGGTTTTTTCAAACGCCTGTCCGACAGCGCATGGATGTGGTTCAAGGGTGACGTGGGCGGCAACGTGTCGGCGGCACCGAAGGGCAATTGACGAATGAAAGACCTCGAAAACATCCAGGCGCAGCATCCGGAGCAGGGATTCCAGTTTCCCGGGGTCTTCGAGATCACCGCGATGGGTAGTGCCGCGGCCGAACTGGAAAAGAAAGTGCCGCAGCTGATTGAAAGCGTCGGCCTCAGTGTGCTCGCCGGTCTGGTCAGCGTGCGCCCGTCGCGCGAAGGCAACTACGTGTCGGTGGCGGTCAGCTTCACCTGCCCGAGCCGCGAGAAATACGACGAGGCGCACGCGGCGCTGCGCGCCGATCCGGATATTCGCTGGACGCTTTAGAGCCGTGATTCGGGAATCGGGATTCGAGATTTGGAAAGGCGGTGGCATGGCGAACCACACGAGTTGCGCCGTGATGCGCGCATGGCGCCGGAGAATCAGGTTTTGAGTTCCCAATCCCCAATCCCCAATCCCCAATCCCGGCTCCTCACCGTCCGCCGCCCGGCCGGCCTGCAACCCTACGCGCCGGTCTGGCATGCGATGCAGGCATTCACCGACGCGCGCGGGCCGGATACGCCGGATGAGTTGTGGGTGCTGGAACACGAACGCGTGTTCACGCTCGGCCAGGCCGGCAAGTGGGAGCACGTGCTGGTGCCGGGCGACATCCCGGTCGTGCCGGTCGATCGCGGTGGCCAGGTGACGTACCACGGGCCCGGCCAGATCGTCGCGTATCCGTTGCTCGACCTGCGCCGGCTCGGCCTCGGCGTGCGCGAGCTGGTCAACCGGATCGAGCAGGCGATCATCGACACGCTGGACACCTGGAACATCGTCGCGCAGCGTCGCGATGGCGCGCCCGGCGTCTACGTCGGCGCGGCCAAGGTCGCCGCGCTCGGCCTGCGCATCCGCCGCGGCTGTTCGTTCCATGGCCTGGCCTTCAATGTCGCGATGGATCTGGAGCCGTTCCAGCGCATCAATCCGTGCGGCTATCAGGGTTTGGCGGTCACCCAGGTGTTAGACTTGGGCGGTCCCGGGTCGGTTTTCGCGGTCGAAACCGTCCTGATCAACGAACTGGCACGCCAGTTCGGGCTGTCGCCTGAGGTATCCGATTCGCCACTCCCCCTTTCCGCCATGGGCGACGCCACACGCGTCGTCGAATCCGCATGATCGACTTGAAGACCATCCCGCTCGCCGTCGTCGACACCGCCGCCGCCGAAAAACAGCTCGGCGAAGACAAGATCGCGCGCAACCGCGCCGCGTTCGCCGAGGCGCCGATGTTGCGCAAGCCGTCGTGGATCCGCGTGCGCATACCGCCCGGCAACGCGGTCGCGCGGCTCAAGGCGAAGCTGCGCGAGAACCGCCTGGTCACGGTTTGCGAGGAAGCCTCGTGCCCGAACATCCATGAATGTTTCGGCAAGGGCACCGCAACGTTCATGATCCTCGGCGAGGTGTGCACGCGGCGTTGCTCGTTCTGCGACGTCGCGCACGGCCGGCCGAAACCGCCCGATCCGCTCGAGCCGGCGCATCTGGCCGGCACGATCCGCGACATGGCGCTGCGCTACGTCGTGATCACCTCGGTCGATCGCGACGACCTGCGCGACGGCGGCGCGTCGCATTTCGCCGACTGCATCCGCGCGGTGCGTTTCGAGAATCCCGCGATCAAGATCGAGATCCTGACGCCCGGATTTCCGCGGCAAGGGCCGCATGGAGCGTGCGCTCGAAGCGCTTGCCGCCAATCCGCCCGACGTGTTCAACCACAATCTGGAAACACCGCGCGCGCTGTACCGCGAGGTGCGCCCGGGCGCCGATTACGACTGGTCGCTGGATCTGCTCAAGCGCTTCAAGGCGCAACATCCGGACATCCCGACCAAGTCCGGAATCATGCTCGGCCTCGGTGAAACCTTCGGACAGGTCGAGGAAACGTTGAACGATCTGCGTGCGCACGCTGTCGATATGGTCACGATCGGCCAGTATCTGCAGCCGACCGCACATCATCATCCGGTGCTTCGCTACTGGACGCCCGACGAGTTCAAGGCGTTCGAGGAGCTCGGCTACCGGATCGGCTTTCGAACACGTCGCGTCGGGGCCGTTGGTGCGCTCGTCGTATCACGCCGACGAAATGGCGCACGCGGCAGGTTATGTACAGGTCCTGCGGTTGATCCGATATTCGACGCGGCGCCGCCGCGCCTCGGGCAATCGTCGGAGATACCATGCGGAAGTTGTTGTTCATCCTGGCCCTGACCTGTGCTGGCGC
The DNA here is from genome assembly GCA_963720445.1 of uncultured Gammaproteobacteria bacterium. Classification (GTDB taxonomy): domain Bacteria; phylum Pseudomonadota; class Gammaproteobacteria; order Xanthomonadales; family Rhodanobacteraceae; genus Dokdonella_A. The sequence continues at coordinate 1,229,652 of CAVRFO010000002.1, read as the reverse complement.
AGTCCGGTGTTTGCCAACGCCGACCGAAGGTTCCGCAGCGCCGCTGCTGAAGGCGACGCACGGCCGAGGGCGAGGCGGCGAATCTGGGCGACGCGTTTCCTGACCCGCTTCCACTACAAGCCGACGCCGCTCGACGACACGATGTCCGAGCAGATCTTCAAGCGCTATCTCGATGCGCTCGACGGCGACAAGCTGTTCTTCACCCAGGCCGACGTCGATCATTTCGGCGGTCTACAAGGACAAGCTCGACGACGCGATCTACGACCAGGACCTGGCCGCGCCGTTCGCGATCTTCAACCTCTACGAACAGCGTGTCGGCGAACGCGTCGCGTACGCGCGCTCGCTGCTCGCCGAAGGGCTTCGATTTCAGCAAGGACGAAACCTACCAGTACGACCGCGACAAGGCGCCGTGGGCGAAGGATGCGGCCGAGGTCAACGACGTCTGGCGCAAGCGCATCAAGAACGACTGGCTGCGCCTGAAGCTCGCCAACAAGGCGGACAAGGAAATCCGCGACACGCTCGACAAGCGCTACGCGAGCTATCTCGATCGCGTCCATCAGCTCAACAGCGAGGACGTGTTCCAGACGTTCATGAACGCGTATGCGATCCTCGATCGAGCCGCACACCAATTACCTCGGCCCGCGCGCGTCGGAGAACTTCGACATCGCGATGAAGCTGTCGCTGGAAGGCATCGGCGCGGTCCTGCAGCGCGATGACGACTACACCGCGATTCGCGAGATCGTGCCCGGCGGCCCGGCTGCGCTGTCCGGCCAAGTCAAGGTCGGCGACCGCATCGTCGGCGTCGGCCAGGGCGAAAACGGCCCGATCGTCGACGTGGTCGGCTGGCGCCTCGACGATGTCGTCGAGAAGATCCGCGGCGCCAAGGACACCATCGTGCGCCTGGAAATTCTGCCGGCGGACGCAGGTCCCGACGGCAAGCACATCACCCTCGCGCTGGTGCGCAAGAAGGTCAGCATCGAGGAGCAGGCCGCGAAGAAATCCGTCATCGAGGTCAAGAACGCCACGCACACGCGCCGCATCGGCGTGATCTCGCTGCCGACCTTCTATCAGGATTTCGACGCGCGCCGCCGCGGCGACAAGAATTACAAGAGCGCGACGCGCGACGTCGAGAAACTGCTCGGCGACCTCAAGACCGACAAGGTCGACGGCGTGATCGTCGACCTGCGCAACAACGGCGGTGGTTCGCTGTCCGAAGCGACCGACCTGACCGGCCTGTTCATCGACAAGGGTCCGGTCGTGCAGGTGCGCAATGCGAACGGCCAGATCGAGGAAGAGCAAGCCACCAAGCCCGGCTGGCCTGGGACGGCCCGCTCGCGGTGATCGTCAATCGCGGCTCGGCGTCGGCGTCGGAGATCTTTGCGGCCGCGATCCAGGACTATGGCCGCGGCCTGATCATCGGCGAGCCGACGTTCGGCAAGGGCACCGTGCAGAACCTCGTCGATCTCGACGATGTCGCGCACAACGAGAAGCCGACCTATGGCGAGGTCAAGATGACCATCGCGCAGTTCTTCCGCATCGACGGCGGTTCGACGCAGCTGCGCGGCGTGACCCCGGACATCAGTTTCCCGCTGACTGTCGACGCGAAGGATTACGGCGAGTCGAGCTACGACAACGCGCTGCCATGGACCTCGATCGCGCCGGCCAAATACACGCCGGTCGCCGACCTCAAGCCGATCGTGCCGATGCTGATCGAACGCCACCAGGCGCGCTCGGCGAAGAACATCGAATGGAAGAACTTCGAGGCCGACCTCGCCGACCTGCGCGCATTGCGCGCGGAAAAGACCGTGTCGCTGGACGAGCAGGTTCGCCGCAAGCAACGCGACGAGCAGGACGCCAAGCACAAGGCACGCGAACTGGCCAGCGGGCACGCGATGCCGGAATCGGACCCGGCGGCCAGGACCGTGCAGAAGATCAGCGACGACGCGAAGGATCGTGCGAGCGGCAAGGTCGATCACACCAGCGTCGCGAAGGTCGGCGCGGCCGTCGATGCGGCGAAGAACACCGCGACTGCCGCGGCACCGGCCGCTGTCGCCGCCAAGGACGCCGGTCAGGACGACGGCCTGCAGCCGGACGAGCGCAGCATCCAGAACGATCTGAAGCGTGAGAAGGAAGCGAAGGCAAAGCGTGACGTCATCCTCGACGAAGCCGCGCATATCGTCGCCGACGAGATCGATCTGATCCGCACCGACACCAAGCTTGCCGCGCAGGTATTGCCGCATGGCGCTATCGTGCCGGTCGAGGCGGACTGACCTGCCTGCGGTATTCCCGGTGCCGGCAACGTGCGGACTTGGCTGTCGCAATGCCAGCCAGGCCCCGCGTGAGTGAAACGGCCTTCCCCTCCATCCGGGAGAGGAAGACAGCGAGGGTGGCGGCTAGGAATCGAAGCCGTTCTGGAAAATGATGTCGGCTTGAACCTCAAAAGCGCCGATATCCGCTGCGGCACCCGACACGCGCGCGAACCCGCTGCCGCGCTGGTCGAATCCGAGGTTGTCGGGATTGCTGCCGGTATCGATCGCCGGGCTGCCAGCGCCGAGTGCATGGGTTTTCGTTGGGCCGCCGTTATTCGCAAGCGGCTGCAGCACGGGATCCTCCGTTCTGGTGTCGCCCGGAACCACCGCGTCCGAGGAGACGATCAGATTGTGGCTGCCGGTGACGGTGACATGCTGCGAGGATGCAAGATCGATGGCGTAGCCTGGGCTCGACGCGCTGTTGTTGGCGACTACGGAGCTTTGCAGATCAGGCCCGGAAGAGCCGGTCACGAACAGACCGCTGCCGCCATTGGTCGCCGTGTTGAACGCAACCGTACTGCCGTGCAGCGTAATCGGGTATTGCGACATCAAGCCGCCGCCGAGAGCGACAGCGGAGTTGCCGGAGATCGTGCTGTTGCTGACGATCGTGGGGCCGAACGAGTAGGCGCCGGCACCGACGTTCGCGTTGTTGTCCGAGATCGTGCTGTTCTTGATGGTCAGGCTCGTGCCGCCGAGGACACCGCCGCCGAGGCCATAGCTGGTGTCGCTGATCGCGGTATTGCCCGAAACTTCACTCGACACGATCGTGAGATCCCCGTTCGTGCAAAGTCCGGCGCCCTGGTAATAGGCCGTGTTGGCGGTCACGGTCGAATTGCTCAGCGTCAGGTTCCCGGCGGAAAAGACCCCTCCACCAATGTAGTAGCCGTAGCCGTTGGTGATCGTGAGGTGATCGATCGAGAGCGTGCCGGCACCGGTATGGTAGAAGACACCTTCGTTGTTGCTGCCATCGACAGTCACCGTTCCGGTGGACGGACCTTGTACAGTCAGGTCGTCCACACTGGTCGCGATGGCTCCCTGGGTAAGCGTGATCGTGCTGCAGCCAAGTGCGCTCAGATCGAGCGTATCGCCGCTGACCGCATTCGTTGCGGCATCGCGCAAGGTGCCGGCACTGCCGTCGTCAGCGCAGCTGGTGACCGGAACGATGCCGGCGGGGCGGTTGGGTTGTGCGCGGGTGCTGCGATCGGACGGGTGCGGTTGATGCCGATTGTGCCGAGCGGAATTGTGTTTGTACTGGATTCCGAAATGGTGTCCGGCCTGGATCGCGGCCGAGGGTGTCGCGGCGGCTGCGAAGGTATGGCTCGTGGCGATCATTCCGCCGGTTGCGAGTACGGCTGCGAGGCAGGCCGCGAGTGGTTTGATCGCAAAGACTTTCTTTGCACGGGTGTGCGGTTCATTCATCGTGAAACCCCAGGTTTTCAGCGAGCGATCACAGGCGCTGGTTGATCGCGGCGACGGGGATCGGGAACCGTCGTCGCGCGCCGTTACAGGTTTTGGCGGCGTGCCAGGTCCGCCCGACCGATAGTAGCGTGGGCAACCGCGTACATCGACCCCAGCGGGAAAACCGGTCCATCGGAAGCGCGCAGTGTCCGCAACGATCGGATGCGTGGGAGGAAGCGGAGAACAAGACGAGGCGGTGCGAGGTCGTTGCGCCGATCGATGTCGATGGAGACGCGTGGCCATGCGCAGCGGCACGGCCCAAGCCGTGATCTCGCATGCGTGGACCCCGGTCGTGCTTGCAGCGCTCTCGCTGATCTATCGGGCATCCGAGGCGCTCGTGCAAAAGACACGTCGCGCACTCTGTGCGTGAGCGGCAATGACGTCCCGATCGCCCACAGGGTGGGCTCCTGCGGATTCATGCCCCGGGGAATTTCCGTTGCGGTGCAGATCGCGCTTGCAGGATTTGTGCGGTCAATGCAGATGCGTCAGCGCGTAGCGCTGCCTGAGAAATTCCAGATAGGCGCGCAGTCCCTGCGCCTCGCCACCGCGCGGATGGCCGGGCTTGTCGGAATCGTTCCACGAATAGACGTCCAGATGCGCCCATGCCTGGCGCTCGGGCACGAAGCGCTCCAGATACAGCGCCGCGGTGATCGCGCCGGCATGGCGTGACGGGCCGGCATTGGCGAGATCGGCGACGTGCGATTCGAGCATGGTCAGGTACGGTCGCCACAGCGGCATCCGCCACAGCGGGTCACGTGTGGCTTGTGCCGCGTCGAGCAGCGCATTTGCGATCTCGTCGCGATTGGCGAACAGCGCCGGCAAGTCCGGGCCGAGGGCGACGCGCGCGGCGCCAGTCAGGGTCGCGAAGTCGAGGATCAGGTCGGGTTTCTGTTCGGAGGCAAAGCTAAGTGCATCGCACAGCACCAGGCGGCCCTCGGCGTCGGTGTTGTCGATTTCGACGCTGAGGCCCGCGCGGGTGGTAATCACTTCGCCCGGACGGATCGCATTGCCGGCGATCGAATTCTCGACAGCGGGAACCAGCAACGTCAGGCGCACCGGCAATGCCGCATCGAGCACGAGACCGGCCAGCGCGATCGCATGCGCCGCGCCGCCCATGTCCTTCTTCATCCAGCGCATGCCGTCGCTGGATCTTGATGTCGAGGCCGCCGCTGTCGAAGCACACGCCCTTGCCGACCAGGACCAGATGCGGCGCGTCGGCCGGGCCGTGGCTCAGCGTCGGCCAGGCGCGGCGCGCGGTGGCTGGCGCGACCGACCGCGTGGATGGTCGGGAAATTCGCGGCGAGAAGTTCGTCGCCGACCCATTCGCGATAGGTCGCGCCGTGCCGCTCGGCTAGCGCGCGGACCGCGCCTGCGAGTTCGGCCGGCCCGAGATCCTCGGTCGGCGTGTTGATCAAATCACGCACCTGGTAAACCGCCGCGGCCATCGCCGCGCTGCGCGCTGCGGTCGCCGCGTCGATGACCAGTTGCGCGGGCGCGCGCGCCGGTTTGCGATAGCGGTTGAACTGATAGGCGCCGAGCGCCCAGCCGAGCGCCACGTCGCCCGCATCGAGGACAACTCCGCGCGGGTCGAGCGCATAGCGGCCCTCGGGCAGGCGCACCGGCAATGAGGCCAGGGTGAACACCGGGTCGCGGCGTTCGCAGCCGGCGAGAATCGCCAGCGTGCCGCCATCGGCGTCCGGCAACGCGAGAAAGCGCCCGCCTTCGCCGGCGAATGCGTTCGCCTCGCACCAACGCCGCGCGTGCGCGCCGAACGAGTCGATGGTCGTGCTGAAGCTTTCACGGTCGACGCAAAGCAGCGGCGTCGCGCCGGCGGCGTTTGCGGCAATCACCCAGGCATCCATTGCAAATCCTCATTGTGGAGTGATGTTTCTTTGTGGAGCGCGAATCACTTGCTTGCGACCCGTTCGCGGACTGACCAACTAGCCGGACTGTTCGTGTTGCTCGATCCAGCGCGCGAGCTCGCCCAGATCGCGCAGTTGCAGGTCGGGTACGACCGGATGGCTGTGCGGATGCGCGAGGGCGGCATCGTCTGACCAGCGCGCGCCGCGGCGATTGAGCCACGCGGTGCGCAGCCCGGCATCGTGCGCGCCGATCACATCGAGCAACGGATCGTCGCCGACGTGCAGCACGTTCGCCGGTTCAAGGCCGAGCCGCGCGCAGGCGTCATGGAAAATCGCCGCGGCGGGTTTGGCGACGCCGAAATCGCGCGACGAGAGGCAATGCGTGAAGTGATGGCGCAGCCCGATCCGTTCGAGATCGGCATTGCCGTTGGAGATGCTGACCACCGGCAGACGCGCGGCGATCGCTTCGAGCGCGGGCAGCGCATCGGCATAACATTCGATGCGGTTGCGCGCCGAGAAATACACCTCGTAGGCAGCGTCGACGTGCTCGGTGCCGAGGCCGCATGCGGCGAACGCGCGTTCCAGCGTGAGCAGGCGTTGCGCGGTGAAATCGTGGGCGAGGTCGGGGCGCTCCGCGGCGACCCGATCGCGCAACGTGCGCATTGCGGCGATCGGCCATGCGCTGGCGACCGCGCCGTGGTGTTTCTTCAGCCAGTCATCGAGCTGCGTCTCGGCCGCGAGGATCGCCGGCTCGACCGGCCACAAGGTGTCGTCGAGATCCAGCGAAACCGCGAGGATGCGCATCGATATCGGCGGACGCGCGGCGAGATCAGCCGCCGCTCGCGCCGGCGCTGACGTTGCCGAACGATACGGCTGCGGGTTTCACCGGCGTCGTCGCCTTCTTCGCAGGCTCGGCCTTGGCGACGGCCTTGGCGGGTTTCTTCGTCGCGGGTTTGGCCGGCGCTGCGCTCGCGACCTTGGCCTTTTCAGGCGCGATGCTGCTCGCGACGGCTTTCTTCGGCGCCGATTCCTTCGCGGCGTGTGTGGCGAGCGCGGCCTTCTTCGCGCTCGCCTCGGCGGCTTTCTTCTCCTCGGCGCGGGCAAGATTCGCACGCGCCGCCTCGGTCGATTCGGCGGTCGGCGCGATGCGGGTCTTCGCTTCCAGCGACGCGCGCGGCGCGGATACCGGTGTTGGTGTCGGCGTTGCCGCGGCCACCGCGATGGCTGCGCCAGAGGCCGCGTCGCTGCCAAGGTGCTCGTTGATGAACGCGACGCGCGCCGTGTTGTGCGCGATGGTGTCGCCCGCATCCGCGTACGGAATCAGTTGGTGGCGACGCAGGATGTCCTTCGCGGCCGGCGTTTCGAGGAACGCGAGGTAGCGGTCGATCTCGGGCTGCTTCGGCGAATCGACGCGACTGGCAAGATACAGCGTGATGTAGAGCGGATAGCTCGCGTCGGCGACCGTCGTCGTCGACGCGGAGATCCCTTCGACGCTGAGCATCTTGACGCCCTTGTTCGCGTGCACGTTGGCGAGCGTGGACAGGCCGAGGCCGGCCGGGTCGAGCGCGATCGCTTCCTCGAGCTTGGTGGTGTTGAGGTAGAGCCGCGGCGCGGCGACGCGCTGGTCGCCATTGTTGAAGATCAGTTCGCGCATCGAAAACTCGACGCCGTCGAGCGGCGCTGCGATCGCGTACAGGTTGATCGGCTTGTCTTCGCCGCCGAGATCCTTCCAGTTCGTGATGCGGCCGTAGTAGACGTCGTGGATCTGTTTCAGGGTGAGGCTGGAGACCGGGTTGCGCGGATGCGTGATCGGCACGACCGCATCGAGTGCGATCGGCACGAAGTTGATGTTCGCCTCTTCGGCGCGGCGTGCGTACTTGCCGCGTGCGCTGCCGGCGATGTCGGCGCTGCCGTTGGCGACCGCATCGAGTCCGGACACCGTGCTGAACGGCTGCAGCGACGATCTTGCCCTTCTTGTCCTTCGCGTACTGCTTGGCGATGTCATCCATGATCGCGCGGCCGGTGGCCTGGTCGCCGCGCCAGATCAGCGCATCTTCCGCGGCGGCTTGGCGCGGCGAAACGATGCAGGCGAACAGGAACGCAAACACGAATGACGTGACCGCAACGCGTAATGACATGATGATGATTTCGCGAGAAAAAGGGGGAAAAGCAGGGCGCAACTTTATCACGCGCCCGGCGTGCTGCTGCGAACGCAGGTCACGAAGCCGTGTAAACAAAACGCTACGCGCGCATCCCGGGGTGCCCACGCGGCCTGCGTGGGCACCCCGGGCAAGGTCACTGCAGCAGCAGGTAGTACGCCTCGTCGCCGCGCAGCAGGGTCAGCATCAACTGGCGCGGGTGCGCGCCGACCAGCTGGCTGAAATCGTCCGCGCCGACCAAGTCGCGCCGGTTGACCGCGACGATGACGTCGCCGTCGCGCAAGCCGTTCGCGAACGCGCGGCTGTTCTCGGCGACGCGGGTCACGCTGACGCCGCCGACGCCGAGCCGGCGCACGCCCGCATCGATGTCGCCGAACTGGATGCCGGCGAGGCGCTTGTCGAGCGCTTCGCCTTTCAGCGTGCGCACCTCGGTCGCCTTCAGCGCGGTGTTGATCGTCAGCGGCTTGCCGTCGCGCAACGACGCCGACGCTGACCGCGGCGCCGGGCGCGGTCAGGCCTTCGATGTTGTGCAGGTCCTGCTCGCCGGCGACCGGCTTGCCGTCGAGCGACGACGATCACGTCGCCCGGTTTGAGGCCGGCCGCCGTCGGCCGGCGAGTCCGCGCGCACGCGCGTGACCACCGCGCCCCTGCGTGTCGGTCGAGCGCCGAGCATGGCCGCGATCTGCGGCGTGATGTCCTGCGCATCGACGCCGAGCGCGCCGCGCTTGACCGTTGCCGGTCGCGATCAGCTGGCGCATCACGTCGGCGGCGAGGTTCGACGGAATCGCGAAACCGATGCCGACGTTGCCGCCGGACGGCGAGTAGATCATCGAGTTGATGCCGACCAGCTCGCCGCGCAGGTTGACCAGCGGGCCGCCGGAGTTGCCCGGATTGATCGAGGCGTCGGTCTGGATGAAGTTCTGGTAGCCCGAGCCGCGCAGGCCCGTGCGACCGAGCGCGGAGACGATGCCGGAGGTCACGGTCTGGCCGAGGCCGAACGGCTCGCCGATCGCGACCACGAAATCGCCGACGCGCAAGCTTGGCCGAATCGGCGAGCGGCAGCGCGGTCAGCTTGTTGTCGGCCGGAATCTGCAGCACCGCGAGGTCGGTGTCCGGATCGGTGCCGAGCACCTTGGCCTTCACCGTGCGGCCGTCCGCGATCGTCACCGAAATATCGTCGGCGCCTTCGACGACGTGGTTGTTGGTCAGCACGTAACCCTTGGCTGCATCGACGATCACGCCGGAGCCGAGCGATTGCTGCACGCGTTCGCGCGGCGTGTTCGGAATGCCGAAGAAGCGCCGGAACATCGGATCGTCGAAGAACGGATTGCGCACCGCGACGTGCGTCTTCGAGGCGATGTTGACCACCGCCGGCGTCACCCGCTCGAGCATCGGCGCCAGCGAAGGCAACGCCTGGCCGTCGATCGACCGGCGGCAGCGCGGCCTGTGCGGCGAGTGGCAACAGCGCGAGCAGCGAGCGCAGGCCGAGCCAGCGCGTGGCGGCATGGGAAGGGTGGCGGGAATTCGGGCACGTGTCGGGCATGGCGGACATCCTGGTCGCGGGAAAGTTCGAAGCATCGGCGCATCGCTCAGACCGCGCAAACGCGGTCGAGGTTTCCGGCGGCGGCGGCGGGGCGTTGCGCACGCGATTCAACGTCGCCGCGAGGCGTGGCGCAGGTTCCAAGAAAAGCGCTTTACATCGGCGCATCGCCCGGCGTACGTTTAGCTCGAGGCGTCACAATATCTTGTGTGTGTGCGAGCGCAGCAATCCCATAACTTGGGTATTGGCGCGCAGCAGGCGACAGATCTCGAACGTGCGGGTCGGCGTCATTGCGTGACCCGGGGGCGAAGCTGGAGTGCGAGGTGCAGTGGTTGCCGGTGGCGAGGGGAGAGTGCCACGCGGAGCGACAGGTCGATGGCAACGAAGCCGGGGCGCATCCCGGCCGACAATGGGAGAGATAAGAAGAATGAGCACGGTGCGCCTGGAAAAGCTCGCACGTGGCGCGGTGGAAATTCCGCTGCAGCCCGCGTCCCTCGACATCTGGGACAAGAAATACCGCCTGAAGTCCAAGCAGGGCGAGCCGGTCGACGCGACCATCGACCACACCTACCAGCGCGTCGCGAAGGCGCTGGCCGAGGTCGAGGCGACGCCGGAAAAACAGACCTACTGGCACGACCGCTTCCTGTGGGCACTGCGCCGCGGCGCGATCCCGGCCGGTCGCATCACGTCCAACGCCGGCGCGCACGAGCACAAGCCGAAGACCTCGACGATCAACTGCACGGTATCGGGCACGATCGACGATTCGATGGACAACATCCTCGACAAGGTGCACGAGGCCGGGCTCACGTTGAAAGCCGGTTGCGGCATCGGCTATGAATTTTCGACGCTGCGCCCGCGTGGCGCGTACGTCTCCGGCGCCGGCGCGTACACGTCCGGCCCGCTGTCGTTCATGGATATCTACGACAAGATGTGCTTCACCGTGTCCTCGGCCGGCGGCCGCCGCGGCGCGCAGATGGGCACGTTCGATGTTTCGCATCCCGACGTGAAGCGAATTCATCAGCGCCAAGCGCGAGGACGGGCGCCTGCGCCAGTTCAATCTGTCAGCCTGCTGATCACCGACGGCTTCATGGAAGCGGTCGAACACGATGCGGACTGGCCGCTGGTGTTCCCGGTCCACGTCAAGGAGCAGCACGAGATCGATCTCGCCGACGCCGACGAAAGTCGTCTGGCGCGAATGGCCGACGCACAAGAACTACGTGACCCGCGACGATGGCCTGGTCGCCTGCAAGATCTACGGCCACCTCCGGCGCGGCATCTGTGGGACATGATCATGGTCTCGACGTACGACTACGCCGAGCCGGGTTTCATCCTGATCGACCGCGTCAACGAGATGAACAACAACTGGTGGTGCGAGCACATCCGCGCGACCAACCCGTGTGGCGAGCAGCCGTTACCGCCGTACGGCTCCTGCCTGCTGGGCTCGGTGAACCTGACCACGTTCGTGCGCGATCCGTTCGGCCCGAAGGCGCGTTTCGACTGGGAGGAATACCGCGAGGTCGTGCGCGTGTTCACGCGCATGCTCGACAACGTGGTCGAGATCAACGGCCTGCCGCTTGCGCAGCAGCGCGACGAGATCACCCGCAAGCGTCGCCACGGCATGGGTTTCCTCGGCCTCGGCTCCACGCTGACCATGCTGAAGATGCGCTACGGCACCAGCGATGCGTGCGCGTTCACCGAGGACGTGTCGCGCGAGATGGCGCTGGCCGGCTGGGAAGTCGCGCTGTCGCTGGCGAAGGAGAAAGGTCCGGCGCCGATCCTCACCGACGAACTTCGAAGTCACCGGCGAGATGCTGCGCAAGCGCCCGGAGATGGTCGCCGATGGCTGGAAGATCGGCGACGCGATCGCGGGCCGCGTCCTGCACGCGAAGTACTCGCGCTACATGCAGCGCATCGCGACGGTGGCGCCGGAACTGGTCAGCGAGCTGGCCGAAGTCGGCGCGCGCTTCACCCATCACAGCTCGATCGCGCCGACCGGCACGATCTCGCTGTCGCTGGCGAACAATGCGTCGAACGGCATCGAGCCGAGTTTCGCGCACCACTATTCGCGCAACGTGATCCGCGAGGGCAAGAAGTCCAAGGAAAAGGTCGAGGTGTTCAGCTTCGAGCTGCTCGCGTATCGCGAACTCATCAACGCCAAGGCGATTCCTGGCTCGCAGGAAACCGAGGAAAAGCTGCCCGACTATTTCGTCGCCGCCGACGACATCAGTCCGGTCGAGCACGTCGACATCCAGGCCGCCGCGCAGAAGTGGGTCGATTCGTCGATCTCGAAAACCGCGAACGTGCCGACCGATTATCCGTACGAGGATTTCAAGGACATCTACCGCTACGCGCACGCCCAGGGCCTGAAGGGCTGCACGACATTCCGCTTCAATCCGGCGGCCTTCCAGGGTGTGCTGGTCAAGGAGCATGATCTGGCCAACACCACCTACCGTTTCGAGCTCGACGACGGTTCCGTGGTGGAAGTCAAAGGCAATGAAGAGATCGAGTACGATGGCGAAACGCACACCGCGGCGAACCTGTTCGATGCCCTGAAAGAAGGCTACTACGGCAAGTTCTGAGAGCTAGCGACCGCACCGGGCGTCGAGTCACGGCCAGCATCGTCTCGTGATATCCGTTCATCCAGATCAGGCAGGTCTCAACTGGAGAGGGGAACATTCATGCATAGCGAAGGCGGTGGTTCCGGTAGTTCGTTCGACGGTTTCAAGGAAGGCGCGGCGCAGATCGGCGGTGCGGTCGCCGATGCGGCGAGCGCGGTGGCGACCTCGGTCAGCACGGCGGCATCCGATGCGAAGCAGGCCGTGCAGAGCACGACGCGCGACGGTGGTGAAGAAGGTCGGCAAGGCGCGCAAGGAAGCCGCGCGCAAGGTCAAGGCCGTAGTCGCGAAGGCCAGGAAGGTGGTCGGCAAGAAGGTCGCGGCGGACAAGCGCGCGGCGAGCAAGGTGGTGAAGAAAGCGAGGCCAAGGTGGCCGCGGACAAGCGCGCGTGAAGAAGGCCGTCAAGAAGGTCGCCGGAAGTAAGGCTGGCGCCGAATGCCAAGTCGCAGTGCCGTGAAGAAAGCCGTCAAGAAGATCGTGAAGAAAGTCGCGGCGAAGAAGGTCGCGGTCGAAGAAGGTCGCCAAAAAGGCCGTGAAGAAGGTTGCGGCGAAAAAGGCTACGGCCAAGAAGGTCGTGAAGAAGGCGGCCGCGAAGAAGGTCGCGGTCAAGAAGGTCGTCAAGAAAGCGGCCGCGAAGAAAGTCGCGGTCAAGAAGGCCGTCGAAGAAGGCCGCCAAGAAAGTCGCGAAGAAAGCAGCGAAGAAGCCGGCCAGGCGCAGGTAGTCCGCGTTGCCTTGCGCGCCATCGACCGGCCATGGCGGCCGGTCGATGGCGGCAGCAACGTCGTCGGCGCCAGGCCCGCGATGGAAGCGCCCGCCAACACGGCGGTGAAGGATTTTAGGGCGAGCGTCACGCGGATCGCGTCACTGCCGTACCGAGCAGCACCGGCCATGGCCGGATTCATCCCGCAACAACAACCAGTCACTCCCCATGAAGATCAACAAGAAGATCAAGGGCTACAGCGTCGTCAAGCCCGAAGAAACCACCAAGGTCGTGCCCGCCGCCGAAGCGCCGCGAGGCGCGCCGTCGATGCCGATGGCCGAAGTCATCCAGATGCACGAGAAGGTCGAGCGCCCCGACGCGCTGATCGGCGCGACCTACAAGATCAAGTCGCCGCTGGTCGAGCACGCGCTGTACGTGACCATCAACGACATCGTGCTCAACGCCGGCACCGAATACGAACTGCGCCGCCCGTTCGAGATCTTCATCAACTCGAAGAACATGGACCACTTCCAGTGGATCGTCGCGCTGACCCGCATCATGTCCGCGGTGTTCCGCAAGGGCGGCGACGTGACCTTCCTGGTCGAGGAACTCAAAGCCGTGTTCGACCCGCGCGGCGGCTACTTCAAGGCCGGCGGCGTCTACATGCCGAGCATCGTCGCCGAGACTCGGCGACGTGATCGAGACAGCACCTGAAGATGATCGGCCTGCTGCACGACCCGGAAATGTCGCCCGAGCAGCGCAACCTGATCGCCGAGAAGCGCGCGATCTACGACGCGCGCGCAAAAAAAAATATCGTGAGCGCAACGCCGCCGACTCGCCGCACCAAATGCCGACACTGCGCCTGTCAGGAGCGGCGGAAGCCGCGATGCCGACTCCGCCGACACCGCAGGCGAATTCCCGCCCGGCGCCACGATGTGCCACAAGTGCAACACGAACGCGGTCATCATCATGGATGGGTGTGCTACGTGTTTGAGTTGTGGGTATTCGAAGTGCGGATGAGGTACTTAAAAAACTGGGTGCTGAAAAACTCTTTTGAGCGCTCTGATAGAGCAGGTGGCGCGGGTCTGCCGCGACCGTGCTATCCGAAAAAGTCCAGGGCGAACCTTTTCAGCATCCTGCTACGCGAGGGAATTCGTGGATTATCGAAGATTCCAGAATTTACCTAGATCGACTCGACTCCATTCGCCTTGACCGGTGCTAGGGGAACGCGCACGATAAGACATAGCATCCCGATCCAGAGTTCCTTGTAGCTTTTGGGTTCCGAAAAATGGATTCCGAATGTCGCGGATTGTTCTCTGTTACTCCACATACAAAGATGGGTCGTGGACAGTTAGGGTTGATCGTCGCCACGGCTCTGAATCGCACCAGCAGGAGCATGTTCACATAACGCGTAATGGCTTGCGCGGCGAGTATTCATGGAACAAAGATGGCACGCGCCATGATAAACATCGGTTCCCAAGTAAAGAAAAACAGATGAATCGTGCAAAAGAGATTGCTGCCAGTGCGCTAAATGTTTCTGCTTTATCATTAAGACTTTTAACAGCAATCCCGGGCGGAGCGCACATATCAATTTCGGAGAATTCCACTACCCGACGTTCACGATCTCTGTGGTCTTCCTATATCCGAGTAACGGACTGTGTTGTATTCTTTTTATCATCCGAGGCGATAGTCATCGTGTTGTCAGAAAATGACTAGTATTTAATTATAATTGTTTTGTGTGAAATATATAGGGTGCCTTGATATTCCAATTCCATTAAATATTACTAGGCTAGGTAAGTCATGGGAATCTGGAATAAATTGAAGGATGCTCTATTCGAACCGAGCATCAATGATGTTGGCTTGTATGAAAAAGTCGCCGCAGAAATCAAGGCTGGCTATAGGCGCGATGGCCTGTGGGCGAAAGCACTAGCTGAGTGTGATTTCAATGAGCAGAAAGCCAGTTCTATATATATGAAGATGGCGGTTAAGTCATTGCAGCAGGAAATTCGTTACCGCAAACAAAATGCAATGGATCAAGCTTTTTCTCTTTATGACAAGCGTCAATACGACGACGCTATCGAGGGCCTACTCCTTCTTGTCGAACTAAACCGGAACCCCGTTGCGATGGCGTGCTTAGCGAATATTGCATGGCATGGTCTTTCGAAACAGGGGGTCGATAGGAGCACTGCGCTGGCTTTATTTGAGAAAGCTGAGAAATCATTAGATCCGGGCGCGCGTAATTTTCTAGGGGCTGTTCTCCAGCCGATAGACTGGAAGAGATCACTCGCAAACTATAACTATGCGGCCGCTAACGGAAATAAAGAGGCTGCCGAGAATGCCCGAGTTTTACAAATGCGGATTCAAGGTCCTTTGTCAAAGAATGCGATGGACAAGCTCAAAGCCTGGTTTTAATCTTCTGCCGAAAACGGGTCAGGTTCATATACACCGGAAACCGGGGGAAACCGGGGTCAAAGTGCACTTTCTCCCGCTCGCGTGCTTATCGTCCTCAGTCGAACCCATCCTTGAAAATCCGGTCCGTCGGCTCGAAGATCGGCGTGCCGAGGGAGCCGCTCAGGCCGGTCTGCGCGCCGGTCACGACGTGCACGGGCACCGCGTCCCCACTCGCATTGAGGTCGTGCACGATCAGCCGCGGAAAGCGTGGCCCATTGCTGTTGATCGAGGTGGTGACGAGCAGCCGGCGCTGGATCCAGTCGATCCCGCTGCCGGAGAGGTATTCGTCGGTCGCGATCGAGTCGAGCGCGGTATCCACGCCCGCAATTTCGCGCCGAAACCGGGGTCAGAGTGCACTTCCTGATAGTGCCGCGAATCTCTGGCTGACGTGGCGGAGAGTCCGAGGTGCGCAGGATCCCCCGGGGAAGTCGCCGTTCCCGATGCCGGTCAGATTTCCATCGGCGTTCCCCAATTGCTGTACGCTTCGACGGCCGGCCAACGCGGCACATTGAGCAAGGCCGTCCATGACGAATGCCTCTCGACCGCTTCAGTTGCTGCTGATCGAAGAAAAGCCCGAGGATGCGCTGCTGTTCCGGCGAACATGGGCGAGTCCGGCGTTGGGGGCGTACCGTATCGAGCATGCGACGTCCCTGGTGGAAGCGCTCGGCTTCCTGAGTCGGCAAACCTTTGATGTCATCGTGACTGGCCTGGTTCTGCCCGATGCCCGCGGCATCGAAGTCGTCGAGTGCCTTCACGCGCGATACCCGCACGTCCCCATCGTCGTGCTGACGGGTGAGGAGAACCCCGAGACAGGACTGGCTACGCTGGCCGCCGGTGCCCAGGACAGACTCACCAAGAGCCACGTGACGCCTACCGCGCTGGCGCGTTCGGTGCACTACGCGATCGCGCGCCAACGCCTGGATGGCGAGTTGCGCGAGCAAGCCAGCGAACTGCGCGCGCTGTTCGACAACAACCCGAATCCGATCTACGTGGTCGACCGGGAAACGCTCCGGTTCCTGGCAGCCAACGACGCGGTGGTGGCGATGTCCGGCTACACGCGGTCGGAATTCCTTGCGCTTTCGCTGCTCGATATCCGCCCCAGCGATGAGGTGCCGCGACTTCGCCAGACCCTCGCGGCGCTGGGTCCGCAGGACCACTCCAGCGGTTCGTGGCACCACCGGAAGAAGGACGGCACGGTCATTCCCGTCGAGATCAATGCCGAGCCGCTGGTCTTTCGCGGGCGTCCCGCCTGGATCGTCGTGGTTCGCGACACCAGTTTGCTTCAACGCGCGATCGCCGCGGTGCAGGCGAGCGAGCAGCGGTTCCGCGAACTGTTCGAAAGCAGTCTCGGGTTGCTCTGGACGCACGATCTCGATGGGGTCGTGTTGTCGGCCAACCCCGCCTTTGCGCAGGCGTTGGGTTATCCCGTCGGACAGGTGCTGGGGCGCGACTTCATCGAGTTCATCCCCGCGCACAAGCGCGCGCGGTTCGCGGAGTACCTTCGCCGTATCGCAGACCAAGGAGTCGACTCCGGTCATTTCTCGCTGGTCACGCAGCAAGGGGAGCGCCAGTCATGGGAGTACCGAAACGTGCTCTGCGCGGATGCCGAGCACAACGCGTACGTGCTGGCTCACGCGCAGGACATCACCGCGCGACGCGACTACGAACGCCGGCTGCGGGACATCAGTCTCCGCGACTCCCTGACCGGGTGCTACAACCGCCGCTACCTGGACGAATACCTCGCCGACAACAACGGCGTGGCGAGCTGGGGCTGCGTTCTCATCGACCTCGATCATTTCAAGGCGATCAACGACACCTATGGTCATGCACGCGGCGATGAGGTCCTGGTCGGCATTGGTCGATTTCTCGCGCGCCACGCCCGCGAGGAGGATGCCGTCGTACGCATGGGCGGCGACGAATTCCTCGTAGTGCTCGACGGCGCCGACGAGGCAACGACGGCCGCGCTCGCGGACCGGCTGCAGACGCTCGGACCCGCGGAAGCACCCTCGGATTTCTCCATCGGCTGGGCCGTGCGACAGGCTGATGAATCTTTCGACACCACGTTTCGGCGCGCGGATGCGCATCTGTACCAGGTCCGCGCGATTCGGCGCGGCACCGAACGCAGAGCGATACCCTCCATTCGATAGGCAGGACCAAAGGGACGGAGGAATTATCCGTTTGAATTCCCCGGGTCGGGTCGAAGACGCAAATCGATGCATGGCCGGAGCGCCTTGCTTCAAACGCAAAATTCCTCCGTCCCCTTTTTCGCAGCTCGCCGTCCCCTTTTTCGCAGCTCGACTGCGTGGCCTGTCGCTCCTTTCGCTCATGTCCGGTGGCGCGGAAGCAGCGGTAGAAGTCATGTCGGATCTTCTCAAGCGACGACGCCCTCAGTCAGCGCCAGCGAGCGCCTGACTGCTTTACGTAGTGACAGTAAACGTAGCCCCATGGGATCACGAGCGGCATGAGGATGACGCCAAGGCCGATGTTGAAGGAATCCTCGGCGAAGGTCGGTGGCAATTGGCCGGCGGACCATTGCGGCAAGCCGTAAGCCACCATCCAGATGGACTTCCACGCGAACTCGAACATTAGCAGCGGGAGCATCTCCAAGGGGTATTTGAGGCCGACGATCGCCAGCACCCACACGGCGCCGAGCAGGCTCGGGATGACACCCCGGCTGATCACCGGGTGGCTGACCACGTCGGGCACGATCATCCCGCCGAGCCCAATCACGAGCAGCAGATAGGTCGCGCGCAGAACATAGATGCGGGCAAGCGAAACCTCTTGGGCGACGTTCGCCTGTTGGGTTTCGTTTCGTAGCGGCGTCGTGAGTAGTCGCGATCATGGTGAATTCCTTTGTCAGGAAGCCTTGCGAAGTTGTTCGGAGCCAGAGATGGACTCCGGGACGAATTCCAGAATGTCGCCGGGTTGGCAGCCGAGCGCGCCGCAGATCGCTTCAAGCGTCGAGAAGCGGATGGCGCGGGCCTTGCCGGTCTTGAGGATTGAGAGGTTGGCAAGCGTGATGTCGATGCGTTCGGCCAGTTCGGTCAGGGTCATGCGCCGTTCGTGGAGCAACTCGTCGAGCTTGACAGCGATGGCCATGTCACACCGTCCCTTCGAGGTCTTCACGCATCAGCGTGCCTTCGGCGAACACGCGCGCGAGAACGAAGGTCAGGATGACCGCCAGCCAGCCGCTGGGCGAAAAGCCAGCATCGAGATGAAGCGGATGTCCGGGCGTCGAAACGAATTTGCCGACAAGGCCGATAACGAGGCTGAGCATCTGCTGCGCGAACAGAAACCAGGCGATCGCCTGCAGGCGGTATGCATTTGCGGCGACGAAGGGATCGCCGGCGCGAACCGTCTGGACCATCGCCACCAGCCGCTTGAGTACGGCGAGATTCAGCGGGACGGCAACGAGTCCGAGCGCTGCAATCGTACGCATGCCGATGATTAGCGGACCGGATTGCGCTGAAGGCGGAACGCCGAGGGCAGTAAACGTCCATTGTTCGGCTGCAAACATCCCCACGAGGATTGCAAGGACAATTGCGCCGTAGATCCAGTTCAGGACGATCAGGATGCGCAGGCCGACGTGGGCGATTTGCAGCGCGGTAGATGGAGGACGGGACATCGATTGGGCGCTCCACGAATATTGGTAAACGATATCATATTTATTGATAATCGGCAATGTATTTATCGAGCTTCAATAACCACGTCTCTATACCGATGGGAACGCGGTCGGAAAAACGTGCAGGCGACCCACCTGGGCCTCGTCTCGAAGGCGCGGCTCACGCAGTTGATCGACATCGCGCCCGAGCGCGCGCGCCCGCTTTCTCAGGCGATGCCCGCCAGCTCACGCGTCAATTGCGCCGCGGGTATTTCGCGGCAGCCGCTCGCATTCTGGCCTGCCCACAGCGGCGAGAAGCCGCCACTGCCGCTTCGTTCGGCGTGCGCGCGCAGCGGCGCGACGGCCGCGCTGGCGAACGGGAACACGGGCGCGAGCGGGCTGATCGGTCCGAGTTCGCGCATCAACCGGTTCACGATGCCGCGCGCGACGCCGCCGCTGAACAGGTTGGTCAACGCGGTGTGCCGTGCGGCAGCGCTCTTCAACGCGGCGCGATGCACCGCATGCGTCGTCGTTTCCGGGCAGAGCAGGTAGGCGGTGCCGACCTGGACCGCGGTTGCGCCGAGCGCCAGCGCTGCGGCGACGCCGCGTGCGTCGGCGATGCCGCCGGCCGCGACGACCGGCACGCGCAGCGCGCGCACGATCTGCGGCAGCAACGCGAACGTGCCGGCCTGGAGCGTGAGATCGTCGGACAGGAACGTGCCGCGGTGGCCGCCGGCTTCAAGCCCCTGCGCGATGACCGCATCGACGCCGCGCGCCTCAAGCCAGCGCGCCTCTTCGATTGTGGTCGCCGAGGCGAGGACCTTTGTGCCCCAGCGTTTGACCCGCGCGAGCAGATCCGGCGCGGGCAGGCCGAAATGAAAACTCACGACCGCCGGCTTGAACGGTTCGACGACGGCGGCGATGTCCGCATCGAATGGCGCGCGTCCCGCATTCGCCGTCGGTTGGTTCGTGTCGAGCCCGAATTCGCGGTAGTACGGCGCCAGCGCAGCGCGCCAGGCGCGTTCACGTGCGGCATCCGGCGTGGGTGGCGTATGGCAGAAGAAGTTGAGGTTGAACGGCCGTTCGGTGCCGGCGCGCAGCGCATCGAGTTCGCGGCGCAGCGCGTCCGGTGCCAACATCGCGCAGGGCAGCGAGCCGAGGCCACCGGCCGCGCACACCGCCAGCGCGAGCGCGCTGCCCTGCACGCCGGCCATCGGCGCCTGGATAA
This sequence comes from uncultured Gammaproteobacteria bacterium, assembly GCA_963720445.1. GTDB lineage: Bacteria > Pseudomonadota > Gammaproteobacteria > Xanthomonadales > Rhodanobacteraceae > Dokdonella_A. Next base: position 1,209,727 of record CAVRFO010000002.1, on the reverse strand, counting down.
CCGGAAGCTCGATGCCCAGCAGGTCGATCACACGCGCTCCTCACAAGGGCGCCAGCTTACCGCGCAGCGAGCAGGATGAAGGCACGTTCGGGCGACGATCGGACGGAGAAAATTTATCCGTTTGACTCCGTCCCGTTGCGGACATGGTCTTCGACCGAGCATCAGCCCACAAGAACGGAGACAGGTTCACCTTTGGCCTTGGAATCAGTCCGGTAGGTCGGGCTGAGCGCAGCGATGCCCAACGTCAAGGCGACGTTCGATCACGTGCTGATGTCCTCAGTCGAACCCATCCTTAAAAATCTGGTCCGTCGGCACGAAGATCGGCGTACCGAGGGAGCCGCTCAGGCCGGTCTGCGCGCCGGTCACGACGTGCACAGGGACCGCGTCGCCACTCGCGTTGAGGTCGTGCACGATCAGCCGCGGAAAGCGTGGCCCGCTGTTGTTGATCGAGGTGGTGACGAGCAGCCGGTGGTGGATCCAGTCGATCGCGATGCCGGCGAGGTATTCGTCGGTCGCGACCGAGTCGAGCGCGGTATCGGCGCCGGCGATCTCGCGCAAAGGTGCCACATCGCCATTGGCCTGATCGTCGAACGCGAAGATGTGGCCGCTGTGGTTGCCGTCGCTCAAGGGCCTTTGCACCAACGCGAACAGGCGTCGCGAAGACGCATCCCACGCGAGGCCGGACAAATCCGAGCCGAAACCCGTGGATGCCCCCTGGATGACGCGCTTTGGCGCGATATTGCCCGCGTCCGTGCGGTTGAAGACGAGGATCTTCGAGGCATACGGCGGCTGCATGTCGTAGTCGATCACGGCCACTTCGTCCGTCGCGGCGAGATAGGTCGTCGCTGAAGCGTTGTTGAGTTGGGTCACGCTGCCCGAGCCGCCGCCCCAGTTGAGCATGCGCAACGGCCCGTCGCTGCCGCTCGCGGTGCGCGCGTAAGCCTGGATGCAGCAGCCGGAGCCGACGAGGACCAGCTCGTCATGCGCCGCGGCGAAGGCGGGTTGGCGCGGTTGGCCGAGGAATGGCGTTGACAGGGTGCGTATCGGCGCGATGTCACCACTGGCGTAAGCAGGGAACACACGCACGGCCTGGCCGTAGAAGTCGCCGATGTAGATCACGCCTTCGCCGCCATCGAACGTGCCTGACGTGGGCGTGAGCAGTCCCGTCGACGCCCCGCCGATCAGGGATAGTGGCGCCACGTCGCCCTGGGCTTCGTCGCTGAAGCGAATAAGGTTTTGCGGTGTGCTGCCGTCGCCATACATTCCGATCAGGACGTCGGCCTGGGCTGGCAGGGTCACGCAGGTGGCGAGAAGGATCATCGCAAGGTGGCGGACGAACGACATGCGGACACTCCGTGGAAGACTTTCCTTCCTGTACGCAAAGGAGCGGCGAATCCCCCAAGAAGAACCGACACTGAAGAACGGGGCAGGTTCACTTTGGAAGCAGTCCGGCAGGTTGTGAAAAAGGGGGCGGAGGAAATATCCGTTCCACTCCGTCCTGCCGCGGACGTGGCCTTCGCCTGATCCATCGCGATCGGTCAACCGCTGAGGTGGCAACGGGGCAGTCCCTATCTGGCTACGCGATTTGCCAACCTCATTGCGGTCTGCTCTGATGCGCACATGGCCAGGTCGCTGCTCGGTTTGCTCTGGTCCGCATCGCTGCTGTTCGCAACGCCTGCGGTCGCCGCAGATGTGCCTGCCGCCGCGCCAACGTCGTCTGCCGTGCTGCTGCGCGTCGACGGCGCCATCAGCCCGGCCAGCGCCGATTACGTCGAGCGCGGCATCGCGCGCGCCGCGTCGGAACACGCTTCGGTCATCGTGCTTGAGCTGGATACGCCGGGCGGCCTCGACACGTCGATGCGCGGCATCATCAAGGCGATCCTCGCGTCACCGGTGCCGGTGGTCGGCTACGTCGCGCCGGGTGGTTCGCGCGCGGCCAGCGCGGGCACCTACATCCTCTACGCCTGCCACATCGCGGCGATGGCGCCAGCGACCAATCTCGGCGCGGCGACGCCGATCCAGCTGATCGGCGCGCCACCGCAGCCGCCGGCCGCGCCGGCCGCGCCGGTGCCGTCGGTGCCGGACGACAGCAAGGAAACGCCACCGGCGGCGATGCCAGACGCGGAGACGCGCAAGACAATCAACGACGCGGTCGCCTATATCCGCGCGCTGGCCGAGCGGCGCGGGCGCAACGCGGATTGGGCAGAGCAGGCGGTGCGCGAGGCGGTCAGCGTGTCCGCCGAGCAGGCGCTGAAATTGCACGTGATCGACCTGGTCGCGCCCGACCTGCCGCAATTGCTCGCCGATATCGATGGGCGCCGCGTCAGCACGGCGGCTGGCGAGCAGGTGCTGCATACGCGCGGCATCGCGGTGGAAACCATGAATCCGGATTGGCGCAGCCGTTTCCTGGGCGTAATCGCCGATCCGTCGATCGCGTATTTCCTGTTGCTGATCGGTCTCGGCGGGCTGCTGTTCGAAGGCTACAGCCCCGGCGTCATCCTGCCCGGCGTGGTCGGCGCGATCTGCCTGTTGCTGGCGCTGTATGCGTTCCAGATGCTGCCGGTGAATTACGCCGGGCTCGCGTTGATCGCGCTCGGCGTCGCGCTGCTGATTGCTGAAACCGTGGTGCCGGCCTATGGTTCGCTCGGTATCGGCGGCGTGGTCGCGTTCGTGATCGGCTCGGTGATCTTGATGGATACCAGTGTGCCCGGCTATGGAATTTCCCTGCCGCTATTGGTCGGGATCAGCATCGCCGCAGCGCTGGTCCTGGTCGGGATCGTCTGGATGGCATTGCGCGCACGCGGCCGGCCAGTGGTCAGCGGCCGCGAGCAGATGATCGGCAGCACCGGCGTCGCCGTGGGCGATTTCGATCGGCGTGGCACCGTGCATGTGCATGGTGAGCGCTGGCAGGCCGTGACCGAGGCACCGCTGGGCAGCGGTCAGGCGGTACAGGTGACCGGCATCGACGGTTTGATCCTTCGCGTCAGGCCGGCAGCGGTCGCAACCCAAAAAGGAGAGCCGTGATGTTGTCCGTCGCCGGTGTCGTCATCGCGATCGCGCTGCTGGTCATCCTCAGCTCGGTCAAGATCCTGCGCGAGTACCAGCGCGCGGTGGTGTTCCTGTTCGGCCGCTTCCAGGCGGTCAAGGGGCCGGGAATCTTCATCCTGCTGCCGGTGATGCAGCAGATGGTGCGCATGGACCTGCGCACGATCGTGATGTCGGTGCCGCCGCAGGATGTGATCTCGCGCGACAACGTATCGGTCAAGGTCAACGCGGTGATCTATTACCGGATCATCGATCCGGAAAAAGCAGTGATCCAGGTCGCCGACGTGCACGAGGCGACCAGCCAGCTCGCGCAGACCACGTTGCGCTCGGTGCTCGGCCAGCACGAGCTCGACGACATGCTCGCCGCGCGCGACAAGCTCAACCACGACATCCAGCAGATCCTCGACCAGCACACCGACGCGTGGGGCATCAAGGTCGCCAACGTCGAGATCAAGCAGGTCGATCTCGACGAGGGCATGATCCGCGCGATCGCCAAGCAGGCCGAGGCCGAGCGCCAGCGCCGCGCCAAGGTGATCAACGCCGAAGGCGAGCTGCAGGCGTCGGAGAAACTGATGCAGGCCGCGCAGACCCTGATGCAGCAGCCGCAGTCGATCCAGTTGCGCTATCTGCAGACGCTGGTGGAGGTCGCTGGTGATCGCACCACGACGATCGTGTTCCCGCTGCCGCTGGACCTGATCGAACCGTTGCTGGGCAAGGCGCGGCCGGCGCCGGGTGGCTGATCGCCGAAGACGAATGGCTTGCCCATCGCGGCAACCCGAGTGCGCCATTCGGCGAGGCGGCAATCCACGCAGGTCGCATGGTCAGCGTGCCACGTCGCGCCGTACCCGACGGTCGATTCCGATCACCTGTCGCGAACTCGATTCCAACGCGGGAATTGCTGCGGCAGGCAATACCGTCTATTTATGCGTCTGTTCACAGGTATAGAATTCCGCCGTTCTCCATCGCACGACGTCCGTCCACACCAGCGCCTGGGGCGCGCCAACCCTTCGGAGTTGCTCATGTCGCCATCCAGGATTCGCCATACCGTCATTGCCGTTGCCGTCGCGAACACGTTTGCATGCGCGGCTGCGTTCGCGCAGAACGTCACCGTGACGCCGCCCAATGGCGGCGGCTTCGTGGTGAACAACGCGGCCAACACGGCGATGTTCACGATCGATGCGAATGGAAACCTGGCGATCGCCGGACTCGGCATCGCGACCGCGCGGACCAGCCCGGTCTGCTTCGATTCCGTGAGCGGCGCCGTCGGTCCTTGCGCGACGGGCGGGCTGGTCGGTCCCACCGGAGCGACGGGGGCAACGGGCGCGACCGGCGCAGCAGGGCCTGTCGGTCCCACCGGCCCGACGGGTGCGCAGGGCGTCACTGGCGCGACCGGCGTCGCGGGAGCGACCGGGGCAACCGGACCGATCGGGATCACCGGAGCTACGGGAGTTACCGGCGCGCAAGGCGTCCAGGGAGCAACGGGCGCGACCGGGATCGCCGGTCCCGCTGGTGCGACCGGCGCCACGGGCGCCACGGGCGCGCAGGGCATACAGGGGGTTACGGGTGCTGCCGGTCCCGCCGGTCCGACGGGCCCCACCGGCGCGGCCGGTACCGTCTCGCTGACCACCTATTCGACGACGGTGACGTCGGTCGGCGGCCCCAACACTGTCATCGCCACTTGCGCGGCCGGAAAAACGGCGATCAGCGGGGGATGCAGGTCGGATCTCACCCAGGACGCAATCGCAGCCTCGTATCGCAGCTCAGCGACCACATGGACATGCGGGGTCGGCAGCGCCGGCGGGACGACCCTGATCGCCGAAGTCTATTGCAACTGACCCTCGCGAACGGCAGCAGGCTCGCGGACGGCGGCATGACGACGGATGCGTTCATCGGTTCGATCGCGAGTGCCGACCGGGGTGCGTGCAAGGTGACGTACCCCGCATTGCTTCCGCGGTTTCGGTGCGGCGACATGCGTGTGCAGATGGGCCGCTGTTGCGCAGGATGGGTCGGATCACCGACGATGGCGCCTGTCCAGACAGGCAGGGGATAGATCGTGAGCGGATCGCGAATCGCGAATGTCATTGCAGGCGTTCCCTCGCACGCCGTACGTGGCGCGATGACCGCCGGTCACGGCGGTACATGCCTCGTGCTGGCCGGCGGGCTGCTGCTGGCCTGCGGCGCCGCCCATGCGGCCGCGGGTGCGACGGCGGTTCCCGGCGGTTCGCTGATCGTCAATGGCACCCTGGCGAACACCGTGGTGACGGTCTCCGGCAATGGCATCTTGGGCGGCAACGGCACGATCGCCGGCGACGTGGTGCTTGCGCCGAGTGGCACGGTTGCCCCGGGTGCGGTCGGCACCGTCGGTGAGCTCGACGGCAACGCATTCACCTGGCAGGCGGGCGGATCGCTCGCGTTCCAGCTCGGCGCGAACAACGCCACATCCGATCACCTCGTGTTCGCCGGAAGTCTGGCCCGACAGGGCGCCGGTACCTACCGGTTCGACTTCAGCGATGGCGCCACGCCGCCGACGCCGGGAACGACCTACACGCTGATCACGTTCGCCAACCAGAGCGGTTTCAGCCCGGCCGATTTCAGCTACGCGTACAGCGGCAGCCTGAGCGCGCTCATCGGTCAGTTCCAGCTCAGCGCGACTGCGTTGACGTTTACCGTGATCTCGACGCCAGTCGAGCTGCAGTCGTTCGAGGTCGACTGAAGGCGCGGCATCGACCGCCCGCATGTCTCCGGCGGCAAGAACGGGTCAGGTTCGCTTTTGGCTTTGGGGAGAACAGGGTCAGGTTCACTTTTGGCCTTGAAAGCAGTCCCGGCGCCAGCGGACTGACCGTCGCGAAGCATGATCGTCGGGCGACATGCGTGAGCGTTTCACGGCGAACGTGGATTGAAGCGACGATGATCGGGCCGCCTCGGCCGGCGATGGGGGGACTCGGCATGATGGCTCCTGCACGCGGCTGAGGTTGCACTGCGCGCTCAAGGCGGCATACTTCCTTCGCGGTGGCCACATGCGCACGCCCGCCACGAGTCGGTACTGGGGATTCGTTTGTTGCTTGCTTTTCCGACCGGCGCTACCGCGCGCCGTATCGAATGGCTGTTTCGGAATCGATTCAGTCACCGCTTCGGTCGCGCCACCGGCGTGACATCAATCCTGGGGAGATGAACCAATGAATGTATCCAACCGCAGAAACCTGCTGACTTGCGCGATCCTGCTTGCCATCGCTTCGCCGATGGCCCTCGCGGCGGACATCTTCTACGAGCCGTTCACGATCCCGCCGCAAGGCTGCCCGGTGAGCGCCACTGACTATCCCGGTGGACCCGGCACCTACCCTTTCCCCTCGGGCTGGACCTTGTTCAATGTCGACGGAAGAACACCCGCCACCGGCGTCGCCTATGTCAATGATGCCTGGGAGGATCGCGAGGATTTCGCGAATGACGTGACCCAATGCGTCGCTTTCAGCACGTCGTGGTACACACCGGCTGGCCAGGCCGATGACTGGATGTGGACGCCGCCGATCACGCTTCCCGCGAGTGCACTGCTGTCGTGGCGGGCCCTTGCGTACGACGCGGCCTATCGCGATGGCTACGAGGTGCGCGTCAAGACCGGCGCTGCGCCGACGCAGGCCAACCAGTCGACCAGTACCGTCGTGTACAGCAATCCCGGCGAAGAGGCGTCCTGGACGCAGCGCAGCCTCGACATCTCCACCTACGGCGGACAGACCATCTACGTCGGCTTCCGCAACAACAGCACCGACAAGTTCCTGCTGTTGGTCGACGATGTGCGCGTGAAGGACGGCTCGCCCGATCTGGCGGCTGTCGCCCCGGTACCGCCATTCACCAGCCAGTACTCGCGCGCGCCGCTCGGTATGGACATCACACCGACATTGGCGCTGACCGCATCGAATCAGGGGGCTGGAGGGCTGACGAATGTCAGCGCTATCGCCACGCCTGTGCTCGATGGCGCCATCGCCGGCATAGGCGTCGTCGCGACGCCCGTGCCCACGCTCGCCAGTGGCGCCAGCGCACCGTTGACGTTCGGGGCGGCCGCCGCCTACTCGGGACCGGGCGTCTGGACCACGCGATACACGGCAAGCGCCGACCAGACGGAATCCGACCTCGCCAACAATACGATCGAAGTGCCCGGCACGACGATCGGCGGCAATGAACTCGCGCGCTGGGAAGGTGTTGCCTCAGGAACGCTCGGCATTGGTGCCGGCAATGGCGGCGAACTGGGCGTTTCCCTCACGCTCCCGGTCGGCGGTTTCTACGCCGGTGCGCGTTTCGCCATGGCGCCGGTTCCGCCTGATGACGGCGGCACGCCTCCGGTGCCGAATGCGTGCCCGGGTTTCGACTACGTACTCAACCTGCGCGCGTTCGACACGGTCAACAACGTACCTGGTGAGATCATCGACACCACGACGCCGGTTCCGTGCGAATACAACAGCGGCGGCAGCTACGACGTTGCGTTCGTACACGGTCAGCACCAGCTCGCCGCGGGCACCTATGTGTTGACGGCCGTCGAGGCTGTCGGGGGTCCCACGTTGAGGCTGCCGCTGCATGCCGATCGGTTCGTCACCGGAACCACCTGGGTGAATTGGCCGACCATTCCGGGCGGGACCTGGATGCACAACGAGGCGTTCGGCACCAGTTTCGCCAAGACCTACGAATTGTCGCTGCTGCAGGGCGAGATGCCGATCTTCGCGGACGGGTTCGATGGCGTGACGCCGGCCAGGGCATTGTTCAGCCCATCGCGGGGACCGGCCCCGAGCGTAGTTCACGAGCGTCCGATGCGATCCGTGCAGCCGACCCAGTTCGCGCCGTCGTCCAAGCGCTAGCCAGGAAGCCGAGGTCGCATGCAGCCGGACCGGTATCGGCGCAGGCTTGAGTCCCACCTGGCGCTCGGTCGCTACGAAGCCGCCCTCGCCACGCTCTGCGCGTGGCGGGAGCGCGCGCCGGAACTGCTCGAGCCGGAGCTGCTGCATGCGCGCATCGATCTCGCGCGCGGCCGTCTGCGCGCGGCGCGCGAGCGTGCGCTGTCGGCTGTGCGTACACGCGACTGTCCGCCCGAACTGGCCCTCGATGTGGTCCAGTGCCTGCGCGTGCTGGTCGCCCACGATGCGTTGGTTGAATGGGCGCACGGTTATCCGCATCGCGCCGCGCTGACCGCCGTCGACCGCGCGAACGTCGCGGCGGCGCTGGAATCGATTGGCGCACACGTGCTCGCGCGCGACTGGCTCGACGCCGCCGTGCAAGCGGCGCCCGACGATGCCACCGTGCGCGTCAATCGCGCGCTCGCGCGCAGTTATGCCGGCGAATTCGATGGCGCGCGCGCGGACCTCGAGCACGCCATCAACACGCCGCAAGATCCCGCGATCGCGCACTGGATGCTGTCGCGCCTCGACCGCCAACGGACCCAAACGAACCACGTCGAGCGGCTGCGCGCGCGCCTCGCTGCGACGCGCGGCGTTGTGCTCGACGGCGAATACCTGCAGTTCGCCCTGTTCAAGGAGCTCGACGATCTCGGAGACCATGCGGCCGCGTGGCAGGCGCTCGATGCGGGCTGCCGCCTGGTGCGCACGCGCGCGCCGTACGATCGTGCCGCGCAGCAGCGCCTGTTCGCCGCGATCTCACGACGTTTCCCGCTCGATGCGCCGCAGGCGCCTGCACTCGCGGGCGCACCGACGCCGGTCTTCATCGTCGGCATGCACCGCTCCGGCACGACCCTGCTCGAAAGCATGCTCGCCGCGAATCAGGGCGTGTGTGCCTACGGCGAATCGCTGCGCCTTAGTGGCGCGCTGCGCTACGCTGCCGACCATGCGGGGGCGGGCGTGCTCGACGAGGCGCTTGTGGCCGCAGCGTCGTCGATCGATCCGGTACAGGTGCGCGATGCCTTCCTCGGCGAAGGCCGCTGGCGCATCGGCGCGGCCACCCACGTCACCGAGAAGATGCCGGGCTATTTCCAGGCGATAGGGTTCATCCGCCATGCGTTTCCTGGGGCGAAGATCATCCACCTGCGACGCGATCCGATGGACCTGTGCTTCGCGAACCTGCGCGAGCTGTTCGCCGATGGCGTGTCTTGCAGTTATGCGCTCGAGGATATCGCGCACTTCCATGCGCTCTACCTCCGCCTCATGCGCCACTGGCACGAGACCTACCCGGGCTTCGTGCTGGACATCGACTACGAGGCGCTGGTGCGCGATCCGGTCACCGTCTCGCGGCGGGTGTTCGCGTTTTGCGGACTCGACTGGACTCCCCAAGTCGTCGATCCAGCGGCTTGGTCGGCACGCTCCATCAATACGTTGAGTGCGGTGCAGGCGCGTCAGGCGATCAGCACCGGCAGCATCGGGCGCTGGAAGCCGTATGCGCGATGGTTGGAACCGCTGCGCCTTGCGCTCGATGAGGCGTCCCGCGAGGGGATCGCGTCGGGCATGGCGTGATGATGGTGTGTGGCGCGCGCCAGCGCGTGAGCGTATAGCGCCTGCGTGCAAGCCTTCGGACAGTGTCAGCGAGCATCCGCTAAACCCCAGCGCCCATTTCCGCATCCGATCACGCGCCCATCCTTTGGAGTAATCCCATGCGCAGTCTCTTGTTCATGTTCCTGCTCGGCCTCGTCCCGGCGCTTGCCGCCGCCAATGAATGCAAGTTCACCGCCCAGCACGATTTCGACGTCGATGCGGCCGGCCTCGACACGGTCGCATTCGTGCTCGGTTCCACCGATGTCACGGTCGAGGGCGTACCGGGTCTGGCCAAGGTCGAGGTGCGCGGCAAGGCCTGTGCCTCCGATCAGGCATGGCTGGCCGACCTGACCGTCGACCAGCAGCGCAGCGGCGATCGGGTCACGCTCACACCGCATTCGCGCCATTCGGACATGGGCTGGTTCCATTCCAGCTATGCCTACATCGAGCTGCATGTGCGCGTGCCAGCGAAGCTTGCGATCGACATCCAGGACAGTTCCGGCGACGCCGATGTCCGCAATGTCGCGGCGTTGACGTTCAACGCGAGCTCGGGCGACCTGCGCGTCGACAGGATTGCCGGGCTGCTGGCGGTCGAAGTCAGTTCCGGCGACGTCAACGGCGGTGACGTTGGCAGCCTCGACGTGCGCCGTACCTCGTCGGGCGACTTCACGCTGCATGACGTGCATGGCGACGTGAAGGTCGCGCGCGCAGGTTCCGGCGATCTCGCGTTCGACAAGGTCGGCGGCAGCGTCGGCATCGGCAGTGTCGGCTCGGGGGATGTCTCGGCCAGCCATGTCGGTCGTGACGTGACGGTCGACTCGATTGGTTCGGGTGATGTCAGCGTCGATACGGTCGGCGGCAATTTCAGCGTGCGCGCGAAGGGATCGGGCGACGTGCATCATCGCGATGTCCGCGGCACGGTATCGGTGCCGCACGATCACGACGATTGATCCCGGCGGCGTTGCGTTGTCGGCGATTGCGGCGCGCTGGCGCGGCGATCGCGCGAATCGCGCGGCGCAAGCGCCTAGAATGACGGGGTGAAACCGAAGGGTGTCATCCCGTCCCGGGCAATCGGCGCCGTGCGAATGCGTGCCGTGTCTGCGCCGACTGTTGCGGATCGTGATCTGGCCACGCTGCTCGTCGCGATCCGCGCATGCCGTGTCTGCGAGGCGCATTTGCCGCTGGGTCCGCGTCCGGTCGTGCAGATCGGCGCCGGCGCGCGGTTGCTGATCGTCGGGCAGGCGCCCGGCACCAAGGTGCACGCGAGCGGCGTGCCGTGGGACGACGCCAGCGGCGAGCGCCTGCGCGATTGGCTCGGCATCGACAAGGCGACGTTCTATGACGCCGAACAGGTCGCGATCGTGCCGATCGGTTTTTGCTATCCGGGTCGCGGTGGCGGCGGCGACTTGCCGCCGCGCAAGGAATGCGCGCCGTTGTGGCTGGGTCGCGTGCTCGCGCAGTTGCCGCATGTGCAATTGACCGTGCTGATCGGCAGCTATGCGCAGAAGGAATTCCTCGGCAAAACCGGCAAGGCGAATCTCACCGAGACCGTCACCGCATTCGCCGAGTACGCGCCGCGGTTCATCCCGGTGCCGCATCCATCGCCGCGCAATACCGCGTGGTTCCAGCGTCATCGGTGGTTCGCAAGCGAGCTGTTGCCGGTGTTGCGCGAACGCGTGCGCGCGGTGTTGCACGCGCCGGACGGAGAACCCTGATGACCAGGACGAAAAACGCGCGGCCCGATATTGTCATCCAGCGCGCCTACGACGATCCCACGCCGCACGACGGCTATCGCGTGCTGGTCGATCATTTCTGGCCGCGCGGGCGCAGCAAGGATGCGCTGAAACTCGATGAGTGGGCGCGCGACATCGCGCCGAGCGCGGAGCTGATCCACTGGTTCGGTCATCAACCGGAACGCTGGCAGGAATTCCACGAACGCTACCGCAAGGAACTCGCGGAACCGGCGCAGCGCGAACGCCTGCAGGCGCTGCGCGCCGCAGCCGGCGAGCAGCGCATCACGCTGGTCTATGGAGCGCGCAGCGAGACCGAGAACCAGGCCGCGGTGTTGCGCGAGGTGCTGCGTACGCGGGGCAAGTCGGGTGGGTAGTGGCCGTTGTGGAAACATTCCAAGCCGCGAAGCCCTCCCCAGCCGTTCGTGCTGAGGTATCGAAGCATGAGCGGCCGCGAGGAGGTGCGAAGCTCGCGGAATCGGCCCTTCGATACCTCAGGGCGAACGGTTTCGCGCGGCAGCGGTATTCATCTTCCAGCACATCGAACCACGAAACCTCCCCAGTCATTCGTGCTGAGGTATCGAAGCATGAACGGCCGCCAGAAAGATGGGATGCGCATGGAATCGGCCTCGACCGTGCGATGGCCGACACGCGGGCTTTCGTCACGGGCGCGATGCAATAATGCGATCGCGAATGCCGATGAGGAATGATCCGATGAGCCCGTTCGTCACCCACGTCACCGATGCGAGTTTCGATGCCGATGTGTTGCAGTCACCCATCCCGGTGCTGGTCGATTTCTGGGGCGAATGGTGCGGGCCGTGCAAGGCAATCGCGCCGATGCTCGATCAGCTCGCCGGCGACTATGCCGGTCGCCTGAGGATCGCCAAGGTCGAACTCGACAAGAACCAGAAGACCGCGATTGCCTGCGGCGTGCGCTCGGCGCCGACCCTGCTGTTGTTCAAGGGCGGCAAGGTGCAGGCGACGCAGCTCGGCATGGTCTCGAAGACCCAGCTCGCGGCGATGCTCGAACGGGTGCTGTAACGCGGCACAATGCGATGTTCGAGGTCGCGGCAACGGGACCGCAAGGGGACGACGTGGACGCTTTCAGCTATTTGTCGGTGCTGCTCTCGATCATCCTCGGCCTCGCGATCACCCAGATCCTGCAGGGTTTGCGTGGATTGATGCAGGCGCGCTCGCGTTTGCGCGTGTACGCGCCGGCAGTCACCTGGGCGCTGTTGCTGCTGGTCGTCGATGTGCAGTCGTAGTGGGCGATGTACGGCCTGCGCACGGTCGAGCACTGGGGTTTCCTCGCATTCGGCGTGGTCGTGACGCACACGATCTGCCTGTACATGGTCGCCGCGCTGGTGCTCCCCGACGCGGTCGGCGACGCACCGATCGATTTGCGCGAACACTATTGGGGCCACTATCGCTGGTTCTTCGCGTTCGTCGTGCTGACCGCGTTGCTCGGTATCGGCAAGGACCTCGCGCTCTATGGTCACTGGCCGCAGACGGGCAATCTGATCTTCCAGCTCTCGTTCGTCGTGATATGCGGCATCGCCGCGCTGACCCGGCGCGAGGGGTATCACCGATTGCTCGCGCCGGCCGCGGTGTTCGGTTTTCTTGGTTACATCGCGTTGCTGTTCGCGCAATTGGAGTGACCGTCGCAGCGCCCGGTGTTGCAGTCGCGCTGGCGCGGAGTAGCCTCGCGGGATATTTCCGGCACGGGATTGCGTCATGGCCTCCGTATCCACCCAGCTCGCGGTCCTGATCGACGCGGACAACGCGCAACCCGCGGTCGTCGAGGGCCTGCTCGCCGAGATCGCGAAGTACGGCACCGCGACGGTCAAACGCATCTATGGCGACTGGACCGGTCCGCAGCTCAAGGGCTGGAAGGAGGCGCTGCTGAAATACGCGATCCAGCCGATCCAGCAGTTCCGCTACACGACCGGCAAGAACGCGACCGATTCGGCGCTGATCATCGATGCGATGGACCTGCTCTACGGGACCAAGCTCGGCGGCTTCTGCATCGTGTCCAGCGACAGCGATTTCACCCGGCTCGCCGCGCGCGTGCGCGAGGCCGGTCTGGTTGTCTACGGGTTTCGGCGAGAAGAAGACGCCGATGCCGTTCGTGTCCGCCTGCGACAAGTTCATCTATACCGAAATCCTGATCCACAAGGAGGAGGACGAGGACGAGACCACCGCGGTGCGGTCCGGCGCGCAGCTCAAGCAGGACACGCGCCTGGTCGCGCTGCTGCGCAATGCAGTCGAGGCGTCGTCGGATGATGCGGGCTGGTCGCATCTCGGTGCGGTCGGCAGCAACATCGCCAAGCAGGCGCCAGAGTTCGATCCACGCAACTACGGTTTTCGCAAGCTCAGCGAGCTGGTCGCCGCAAGCGGCCTGTTCGAGATCGAAAAGCGCAAGACCGGCGATGGCACCGCCAGTGCGACCTATCTGCGCAACCGGCGCGGTGCGCGCGGGGCGCGCAAGAACTGACCGCGGAACTATTCGTCAGCGCTGAAATGCAGGTCGTCGCCGAGTTCCGAGTCCGCGTGCTGATGCCGCAGGCGTTCGATGCTGTCCGCCGCAACGGCATTCGACTTTTGTGAGTGCAGATTCGGCAGGAAAGCGCGCACCCAACCGAACAGGGTGGATTGTGGGGGAACTGGCAGTCGATCGGTATTCGCAGCCATGATCGGTGTAACGATCGGTGCAGGATGGGCAGCCGGGTTCGTGCCCGACACGATGCCTTGCGCCGGCCGCGAATAATTGCCGGTGCGCATGCGTCGCGCCCAGCCTTCGACTTCACGCTTGGCCTCGTCCAGCGAGCCGAACAGGTCGAGGCTGCGCGTCGGCAACGGGCGATCCCACCAGGTCAGCGCGTATTGCCCCGACCACGGACCGGAAATGCCTGCGACCGCCTTGCCGCCGAGTTCGGCGATCGTGACCAGGCCGTCGTAGCGCGAACGCCATTGGACGCTGCCATCGTCGGCGTCCGATGCCGCCCTTTCGCGGTCTTGCTGGTGAACGTCGTTCATCATCTCGATCGTGTCGTGGGTCAGCCCGGTGGCGACATCACAGCGGCGGACACCGCTTATTGCATCGACCATGGGATGGAACGATCGGGCGGCGGTGTTGCGGGCTTGGTGCTGGCACGCGCCATCCATCGTGGTGTTCCTCTCAGGGCGAGCAAAGTCATGTTCACCACTGCGCAAAGCAAGAGACGTGCCACGGAATACGTGGTGTGCCAGCGATGCCGCGGCTTGGGTTTGCGCGTGGAAATGCCGAACTTTGGCACTTTCGGCCCAGCGCTGACGCGCAATCGATGGGTTACAGTCGCTTTCGGCCCCGGAACCTGAACCGATGACGCTGCAAGCCCTCGCTCCCGCGGCGTTCGCGGTCCTCGCTGTCGTGGCGATCTATTACCGGCGCATGCGGCGCCTGTTCGGTCGCCAGCGCGTGCAGCCGGCGCGGATGAAATTCCGCATCGTGTTCCTCTTTTCGTCGGCGCGCTGCTTGCGCTGCGCGGGATCGGGCACGCGGACCACGTCGCCGCTGCGATGGCCGCGGGTCTGGCCGGTGGCGTTGCGCTGGCGCTGCCCGGTCTCAAACTGACCCGTTTCGAGACCACGCCGCAGGGCCGCTTTTACACGCCGCATGGCGGGATCGGGCTGGCGCTGTCGGCCTTGCTGATCGGTCGTCTTGCGTATCGCTTCGTAGTGATCTGGCCGGAGCTGCAGGCCGCGCACGGCGCGGGTGCGGATCCGTTTGCGAGCTTCCAGCGCAGCCCGCTGACCTTGGCCATGTTCGCGTTGTTGATCGGCTACTACGTCGTTTATAACGCCGGCGTGCTGATCCGCAGCGCCAACGCGAACGATTCCGCAGGGAATGCGCCGGCGTCGTTGCCGGCGGGGCCGGACGAGCGCAGGTAGGTTGGCACGGTTCGGGCTGCCGGTTGCGCGGCGCGCGTCCGGCCTGCGAACCACTGCGTTACGTCTGATGGAACGTACGGACGACCGCGGGCACTCGTTCGAATTGCTGGCCGCGCAATGCGCCTCTCGCGCGTGTATCGAGCCGGGCCGATTGCGTCGCGCGGGCGCTGCCGCTGTAATGGCGGGCCGTGCGCCGTCCGTGTGCAATCCAAGGAGTATCCGATGTCCATCGTTCGCATGAGCGATCTCGATCTTGCCGGCCAGCGCGTGCTGATCCGCGAAGACCTCAATGTGCCGATCGAGCACGTCGAAGGGCGGCCGGCGCGGATCACCTCGGAGACGCGCATCCTCGCCGCGCTGCCGACCTTGAAGATGGCGCTGGCGCAAGGCGCCGCGGTGATGGTGACTTCACATCTGGGCCGACCGAAGGAAGGCCAGTGGACGGCCGAGGACTCACTCGCGCCGGTCGCCAAACGCCTCGGTGAATTGCTCGGCTGCGAGGTGCCGCTGATTCGCGACTGGATCGATGGCGTCGACTTCACCGATCAAATCCGGCCGGGTCAGATCGTGCTGCTCGAAAACTGTCGGATGAATGTCGGCGAGGCCAAGGATGATGACGCGCTCGCGAAAAAATATGCGGCGCTGTGCGATGTCTACGTGATGGATGCATTCGGTACCGCGCACCGCGCGCAAGCCTCGACGCATGGCGCGATCCGCTTCGCGAAGACTGCTGCCGGCGGGCCGTTGCTGATGGCCGAACTCGATGCGCTGGCGAAAGCGCTGCAGCATCCGGCGCGGCCCCTGCTCGCGATCGTCGCCGGTTCCAAGGTGTCGACGAAACTCGCGCTGCTCGAAACGCTGGTGGGCAAGGTCGATCAGCTGATCGTCGGCGGCGGCATCGCGAACACGTTCATCGCGGCGGCCGGTTACACGGTCGGCAAGTCGCTGGTCGAGAGGGATCTGCTCGACATCGCGCGCAGGATCATCGCCGACGCGAAGGCGCGCGGGGCGGACGTGCCGATACCGTCGGATGTCGTCGTCGCGTCCGCGTTCGCCGCGGATGCGCCGGCCACGGTGAAGGCGGTCGACGCCGTCGCCGACACCGACATGATCCTAGACATCGGCCCGCAGACCGCCAAGCGCTACGCCGCACTGATCGCCAGCGCCGGTACCGTGGTCTGGAATGGCCCGGTCGGTGTGTTCGAGTTCGATGCGTTCGGCAAGGGCACCGAGACCCTCGCGCGTGCGATCGCGGATTCCGCCGCGTTCTCGATCGCCGGTGGTGGGGACACGCTGGCCGCGATCGAGAAGTACGGCGTCGCCGACAAGGTGTCCTACATCTCGACCGGTGGCGGCGCGTTCCTCGAATTCCTCGAAGGCAAGGAGTTGCCGGCGGTGGCGTCGCTCGAAGCGCGTTCGCGATAGCTGTTACCGCACTTCACCCTGCTTCCGTAGGAGCGCACCCTGTGCGCGACCCGCGTGACAATGATGTCGGGACGGTCGCGCACAGGGTGCGCTCCTACACGAGCACCTTCGCATCGCGCCGCAACCCGACTTCCGGAGAGTTTCGTTGTCCCTGATCCTGTTCGACCTCGACGGCACCCTGATCGATTCCGAGCCGGGAATCTTCTCGACGCTCGATTACGCGTTCGCGCAAATCGGCGCGCAATTGCCGCCGCCGGAGGTGCTGCGCAGCTGGATCGGGCCGCCGTTCTGGCAGAGTTTTCCGAGCGTGCTCGGTGACGATCACGCGCGCATCGAGGCCGCGATCGAGCATTACCGGATCCGCTTCGAGCAGGTCGGCTGGTCGCAGCATCGCGTGTATCCGGGCATCGCCGAACTCGTCGATACACTGGTGCGCGCGCAGCATGCGCTTGCGATCGTCACCACCAAGCCGCAGCCGCAGGCACGCACGATCATCGATCACCTGCCGTTCGGCACCGCGTTCACGCGCGTCTACGGCGCTTCGATCAGCGGGCGCCATTGCGCGAAGGCGGAAATGATCGCGCAGGCGCTGGCGGATTTTTCGGCGGACGCGAGCGACGCGGTGATGATCGGCGATCGCTATTTCGACATCGAAGGCGCCAAGCGTCAACGGCGTGCGCGCTATCGGCGCCGACTGGGGTTTTGGCAGCCGCGTGGAACTGGAACAAGCCGGTGCCGACGCGATTGCCAAGGATGTTGCGGAACTGGTCGCGTTACTGTCGTAGCGAGCGATGGCTGTCGCTCTTGCGCCGTCATCCCGGCCTGCGCCGGGATGACGGCTGACTTTGGGTTGGCCGTTGGATTCGCGATCAGACCAGCTTGATCTGCACGTCGACGTTGCCGCGCGTCGCGTGTGAATATGGACAGATGTCGCGGTGTGCGGTGTCGACCAGATCCTGCGCGACCGCACGGTCGAGGCCGGGCAGGCTGACGTCGAGCTGCACCGCGATGCCGAAGCCAGTGGGCTCGCGCGGACCGATGCCGACATGGCCGGTCACGTGTGTGTCGGCCGGAACCTCGATCTTGCGCTGGCCGGCGACGAAGCGCATCGCGCCTTCGAAGCAGGCCGCATAACCTGCCGCGAACAACTGTTCCGGATTGCTGCCGGCGCCGCCGGGACCGCCCATTTCCTTCGGTACCTTGAGATCGAAGTCGAGGACGCCGTCGCTGCTGTGGACGTGGCCTGCGCGGCCGCCTTTCGCAGTGGCAGTGGCGGTGTAGAGGATCTTGGTCGGGTTCATCGGTGGTCTCCTGTGACCTGCGGGCGAACGCCCGGTTGTTTGCCTGCGCATTGTAGGCGGCTGCGCGTGCGTGCGTGGAATCGCGGCGGCGCCACGTGCCTCGCGTATGATCCAACCGACTGAATACGGGAGATGAGCGGATGCCGTTGGAAGAGCACGCACCGGCGCAATTGCGCCGCACCAAGATCATCGCCACGCTCGGGCCGGCCAGCGATGCGCCGGGCGCGCTCAAGCGCCTGATCGGCGAAGGCGTCGACGTGGTGCGACTCAATCTTTCGCACGGCACGCCCGACGATCATCGCCGGCGCGCCGCGGCGGCGCGTGCGGCCGCGGCGGAGCTCGGGCGCGAGGTTGCGGTGCTCGCCGATTTGCAAGGCCCGAAGATTCGCGTCGAACGCTTTGCCGAAGGCCCGATCGAACTGCTGCCGGACCAGGCGTTCACGCTCGACTGCCATCCGGATGCGCCCGACGGCGATCTGGCGCGGGTCGGCGTCAGCTATCACGAACTGTGGCAAGACGTGAAACCGCGCGATGTGCTGCTGCTCGACGACGGTCTGATTTCGCTCGAAGTGATCGAGGTGGCCGACCAGCTCGTGCATTGCCGAGTGTTGCTCGGCGGCCGCCTGTCGGATCGCAAGGGCATCAACCGGCAAGGTGGCGGGCTCACCGTTGCCGCGCTGTCCGACAAGGACCGCGCCGACATCAAACTCGCCGCCGAACTCGATGCGGATTTCCTCGCGGTGTCGTTCGTGAAGACCGCCGACGACATCGAACAGGCGCGTCGTCTGTTGCGCGAGGCCGGCGGCAACGCCGCGCTGGTCGCGAAGATCGAACGCGCCGAGGCGATCGAGAACCTGACATCGATCGTCATCGCATCGGATGTGGTCATGGTCGCGCGCGGCGATCTCGGCGTCGAGATCGGCGACGCGGAATTGCCGGGTTTGCAGAAGAAGATCATCCGCGAATCGCTGCTGCGCAGCCGCGTCGTGATCACCGCGACGCAGATGATGCAGTCGATGGTCGAGTCGCCGATTCCGACCCGCGCCGAAGTGCTCGACGTTGCCAACGCGGTCATCGACGGCACCGACGCGGTCATGCTGTCGCAGGAAACCGCGGCCGGGAAACACCCGGACAAGGCCGTCGCAGCGATGCGCCGTGTCTGTCTTGGCGCCGAGCGCCAGTTCGAGCCGACCGAGGACCTGCAGTCGGGCACGCACCGGCTCGACCGCACCGACCAGGCGATTGCACGCGCCGCAATGTTCCTCGCCGACCAGGTCGGTGTGCGCGCGCTGGTCGCGCTGACCGAAAGCGGCGGAACCGCGCTGTGGCTGTCGCGCTATCGCTCGACCGTGCCGATCTACGCGCTGTCGCGCAGCGCCGCCGCGCGCCGCCGCATGCTGCTGTATCGCGACGTGCATCCGATCGAATTCGACCCCGGCGACATCGGCCCGACCCAGGCCGCGCGCGATGCGATCCAGCACCTGTTCACGCTCGGCTGCCTCGCGATGGACGACCGCGTGATCGTCACCAACGGCGACCACACCGGCCGCCTCGGCGGCACCAATACGCTGAAGCTGCTCAAGGTCGGGCAGGGCGGCGTGGCGGAGGGGTTAGGGGATCTTTGACTCAAATCTTTGGGGGCTGAATGAAGACTTCCTTCTTTTCCTTGCTTTGCGTCGCCCTCAGACTGGCAGCGATCTGGTTTGGGTTTGAAATGTTGCTCGTGGTAGCCGCAGCTGCTCGCATTGCTGCGAGCGCTTCCGGGGACTCGCGCGAGTTGCTTGCGGCTTGCGGGTTGGCAGTGTGCGGTTTGCTGATCGCAGCAGCACTATGGCTTTGGCCGAGTTCGCTCGTGCGGTTGGCAGCCAACAAGGCTAGCCATGAAGTTTTCGAGAGCCCAGTGTCGATCGCTGATATGCAATATCTCGCTTTTTCCTTGCTTGGCCTTTGGTTCGCGTTTGACGGCATCGTGCGATTGATACACGAAATCTTGATGGCGCTCGGGGTGCAACAAACCTATGGATACACGGGATTCGCCGACTTGTTTCGTTTGCAGTTAGCTGACGAATTGACTTCAGGTGCGCGTGTTCTGATCGGACTTTCGCTGATGTTCGGCGCCCGCGGACTTGTGGGATTGTTGCGAGGTTTTCGCGAGCGCGGGCTAACGGCACCGTCAATGGACGAAATGGGCCGCAGCGAAACTGGACGCTGAGATTCGGGGCTAGAATGCGCGCAATTGGATTTGCTTGGCGACAACACAGAGGAGGTCTCCACATGCTGCGTCGATCATTTGCCGCCCTTGCCATCGTGTGCTGTGCAAGCGCAGCCGCCCAGTCGATGAACCAGGCGCCGCCGCACGTCGTCACCTCGGAAAAGCTCGCCAGCTACTGGACGATGATCAACTCGTCGGTGCAGGCCGATGTACCCAACTACGGCAAGAACCTGCAGCAGCCCGGCTGCGCGACGGTGTCGTTCGTGGTCGAGAAGGACGGCAACACCAGCTCGGCCAAGGTCCAGCGCGTGGTGCCCGAGGGCGATCTGGCCAAGGTCGCGTTGAGCGTGGTGTCCACGCTGCACTTCGAGCCGACCGTATTCAATGCGGGCCGCGAGCGCGTGTTCAGCTGGCTGATCTTCCCGTTCAACCTGCCCAAGGACCCCGCCGCGCGGACCGCGGTCATGCAGAAATGCCTCGTCGAGCACCTTGGCTGGAACGATCATTGAGGGCGGCGAAACCCTGAACGGCGCCGGATGACGCGCTTCCTGGCGGCCAGCGCGGCAGAGGGTCGCGCTGCCAGCGCGAACGCGGCAACCGACGCCGAACTGTCCTACAATTGCCGCCCCCTGAAAATCCCGACCCCGGCCGATGCCCAGTGAACGGCCGCGGGGCGTTTTCGTTTTGACGGAGCATCTGTGATGAGTATCGAAGAGCTTGAGAGCGTTGCCCAGGCAATGGTTGCACCCGGCAAGGGCATCATCGCGATCGATGAATCCACCGCCACGATCAAGAAGCGCTTCGATTCGGTCGGCGTGCCGAATACCGAAGAGAACCGCCGCGCATACCGCGAGATGCTGCTGACCGCGCCGAAGCTCGGCGACCACATCTCCGGCGCGATCCTGTACGACGAGACGATCCGCCAGTCGACCAAGGCCGGCGTGCCGTTCACCAAGATCATGCTCGATGCCGGCATCCTGCCCGGCATCAAGGTCGACCTCGGCGCGAAACCGCTGGCCGGATTCCCGGGTGAGCTGGTCACCGAAGGCCTCGACGGCCTGCGCGAGCGCCTCGCCGAATACGCGAAGCTCGGCGCGAAGTTCGCGAAGTGGCGCGCGGTGATTTCGATCGGCGACGACACCCCGAGCGGCACCTGCATCGAAGCCAACTCGCATGCACTCGCGCGTTACGCGGCGCTGTGCCAGGAAGCGGGCATCGTGCCGATGGTCGAACCCGAAGTGCTGATGGACGGCGACCACGATCTGGATGTCTGCTACGAAGTCACCGAAGCGACCCTGCGTTCGCTGTTCGGCGCGCTGTATGAGCAGAACGTGATGCTCGAAGGCACGATCCTGAAGGCGAGCATGGTCGTATCCGGCAAGGACTGCGAAGACCAGGCCGACATCGACGAAGTCGCCGAGGCGACGATCCGTTGTCTCAAGGCCGCGGTACCGGCCTCGTTGCCGGGCGTCGTGTTCCTCTCCGGCGGCCAGTCCGACGAGCAGGCCACCGCGCACCTCAACGCGATGAACCAGATGGGCCCGCACCCGTGGCCACTGTCGTTCTCGTACGGCCGCGCGATGCAGAGCGCCGCACTGCAGCTGTGGGGCAAGGACATGCAGGCCAATTTTGCGGCCGCGCAAGCGATGGTCCATCAGCGTGCAAGGCAGAATGGTCTTGCTGCGCTGGGGCAGTGGAAGAAGGGCAGCTGATCGAACGTTGCACTTTTCCTGTCAAAAAGAACGGGCGCCGAGGCGCCCGTTCTTGTTTCTGCAATCCCTGAAAACCACATCGGGACCAAACGATGCTGGAGCGCACCCGCGCGAACCTCGCAGCAATGACGTCCCGGTCGCCCACAGGGTGGGCTCCTACGGATTCACCGCCACCAAGCGCGGCCAGTGTGGCGCCTGCATCGTTTTCGGGACTTTCAGCCCAGCGCCGCCAGCCAATCGTCGTCCGAACCTTCGTTGACGCCTTCCATCAGGAACGTCGACAGATAGCGTTCGCCGGTATCCGGCAGCATTGCGAGCAGGACCGAGCCTTTCGGCGCGTCGGCCGCGACCTTCAGCGCGGCGGCGAGCGTCGCGCCGGAGGAAATGCCGGCGAAGATGCCTTCCTCGACCGCGAGCAGGCGCGCGGTGTCGCGCGCGAGCACGTCGTCGACCGGGACGATCTGGTGCGCGACGGTGCGGCTCAACACCTCGGGCAGGAAGTCCGGGGTCCAGCCCTGGATCTTGTGCGGCTTCCATTCCTGGCCCGAGAGCAGCGCCGCGCCGGCCGGCTCGGTCGCGATGATCTTCACTTCGGGGCGCGCGACACGCAGCATTTCGCCGACACCGGTCAAGGTGCCGCCGGTGCCCCAGCCGGACACGAAATAGTCGAGCCTGCGCCCGGCGAAATCCTGCAGGATCTCGGCCGCGGTGGTCTCGCGGTGATACGCCGGATTGGCCGGATTCTGGAACTGCCGGGCGAGGAACCAGCCGTGTTTCTTCGCGAGTTCCTCGGCGATGCGCACCATGCCGGTGCCGCGCTCGGCGGCCGCGCGTCAGGATGACTTTCGCGCCGTACACGCGCATCAGCTTGCGGCGCTCGATCGAGAACGTCTCGGTCATGACCGCAACGAATTTGTAGCCGCGCGCGGCGCAGACCATCGCGAGGGCGACGCCGGTATTGCCCGAGGTCGCCTCGATCACGGTGTCGCCGGGTTTGAGCAAGCCTTTGCGTTCGGCGTCGAGGATGATCGCGATGGCCAGGCGATCCTTGACCGAGCCGCCCGGATTGAAGGCTTCCACCTTGACGTACAGATCGATGTTCGCGGGTGCCAGCCGGTGCAGTTTGACGATCGGTGTCTTGCCGATGGTATCGGCGATGCTGTCGTGGATCATGGCGTCGATTCCTGCTTCTGTGTGGGCGAAATCCAGTCCGTTTGGGAGGGCGCGCAACGGATGAGTCCGGTGCCTGCTGCGCGGCAGCATCTTAGACCCGAATCGTCAGTGATCGACAAGCGTCAACCCGCGTCGAGCGCTTGCCGATAGGCGCGTTCGATGGTCGCGCCGAAGCAGCAGAACACGATGGTTTTCGGTGCGGTTTCGGCCGCGAGCCAGGCGCGCGCCTCGCGCACCGCGATCGCCGTCGCCGCCTCTACGGGATAGCCGAAGATGCCGCAGCTGATTGCCGGGAAGGCGATTCGCAGGACGTCATTTTCTTCTGCGAGACGCAGTGATTCGCGGTAGCACGCCGCGAGCAATCCGGCCTCGTCTTCGTCACCGCCGTACCAGACCGGCCCGACCGTGTGGATCACGAAACGCGCCGGTAGCCGGAACCCCGGTGTGATGCGTGCTTCGCCGGTCGGGCAGCGCACGCCTGGGCGGACTTCCGGCAACGCGCGGCACGCGGCCAGCAGTTGCGGCCCCGCGGCGCGGTGGATGGCGCCATCGACGCCACCGCCGCCGAGCAGCGCTTCGTTCGCCGCGTTGACGATCGCATCGGCGTGCAGCGTGGTGATGTCGGCTTCGATGACTTCAATGGATGGGTTCATGGCAGGCAGGGTTTCGTTGGCCGCGTTGACGCGCGTCGACGTCGAGCGTCGTGATGTCCGCTTCGATGACCTTGATCACGACGAACCTCCTGAGGGGCGGCGCGGACCCATATTTTCGCGCGATCCCACCGATCTTTCATAAAGTGCACCGATGGGTATTGTATTTATGCTGCCTAGGACATAATATTCGCGTCCATGATGATCAAGGCAACCGACAGCACCTTCGCGTACCTGATGCAGGACGTGACCCAGCACCTGCGCAAGCATTTCGATCGCCGCGCGACGAAGTTCGGGCTGACTCGCGCGCAATGGCGCGCATTGAAGACGATCCGGCGCAACGAGGGTCTGTCGCAGACGGCACTCGCCGACTACCTCGACATGGCGCCGATTCCGGTCGGGCGGGTGATCGACCGCCTCGAAAAAGCCGGCTACGTCGAGCGCCGCGCCGATCCGGGCGATCGCCGTTGCTGGTGCCTGTACCTGACCGCGAAGGCCCATGCGGTCGTCGACGAGATGGAAATCATCGCGAGCGGTCTGCGCGACGATGCGCTGCAAGGCATCCAGCGCGCGGATTTCGAGACATTGCTGCGCGTGCTCGCGCAGCTCAAGGACAACCTGGTCGCGCTGGATGGCGCGTCGAACGAAGAACGAGGCGTGGCATGACCGAACAACAACCGAAGCCGCAGGATCTGGACGAGACGCCCGCGAAGCCGAAACGGCGCTGGACGCGCACGCTGCTGTGGGTGGCCGGGCCGGCGCTGGTGGTCGGCATCGGCGCGTGGCTGTACGTCACTGCCGGGCGTTACGCCTCGACCGACAACGCGTATATCCAGGCCGATCACGTGACGGTCGCGCCGCAGATCGGCGGTCGCGTCGTCGAGGTGGACGTGCGCGAGAACCAGGTCGTGAAGAAGGGCGACGTGCTGTTCCGCATCGACGCCGAGCCGCTCGAAATCGCGTATGCGCGGATGCAGGCGCAGGTCGATTCGGTCAAGAGCCTGCTGAATGCGGCGCGCAGCGGGTACACGTCCGCGCAGGCCGATCAGCGCTCGTCGGCAGCCGATCTCAAGTACAAGCAGCAGCAGTTCGCGCGCATGCAGGAATTGCGCGGGCGTGGATCTGATCGCACAAGCTGCGCTCGACAACGCGGCGAACGATCTCGCCGCCGCGCGCGCGAAGCAGGACATGAATGGCGCCGCCGTGTCCAAGGCGCAGAGCATGCTCGGCGGCCTGCCGAGCACGCCGGACGAACAACTGGCCGGCTACAAGCTCGCGCTCGCGCAGTTCGCGCAGGCCAAGCTCGATCTCGACCACGCGACCGTGCGCGCGCCGATGGACGGCGTGGTCGGCAAGATGAGTTTGCAGCCCGGGCGACTTCCTCGGAGTCGGTCAGGCGGCAATGCCGTTGATCGCGAACACGTTGTGGGTCGAGGCGAACTTCAAGGAAACCGACCTGACCCATGTGCGCGTCGGCCAGCCGGCGACGATCGAGGTCGACACGTTCCCGGGCCGGAAATGGCAGGCGCAAGTCGCGTCGATCAGCCCCGCGTCCGGCGCCGAGTTCTCGGTGTTGCCGGCGCAGAACGCGACCGGCAACTGGGTCAAGATCGTGCAGCGCATCCCGGTGCGCCTCGCGATCGTCGAACCGAACCACGACGGCATGATTCTGCGCGCCGGCATGAGCACGAACGTCGACATCGACACCGGCAAGCAGAACTCGATCCTCGGCCGCTGGCAGGGCGGCGCGGAACCGACCGCGCGTGTCGCCAGCAACCCCTGATTCCGCGAAAGCTCTCGCGCAGCGGGGGTATGGAGCCGACGATGTTCCGAATGACAGACTTCTTCCATTCGGTCGTGCTATCGACGCGCGGCACCGATCTGGTCGACGAGGGCACTTTGCTGCACGCCGGGTTCGAGCCGGAAGACGAAGCGTGTGCGTTGATGCCGGTCTACAGCGAGATCGCGCGGCGCCTGTCGCGCAATGCCTACACCAGCCACGGCGCTGCATGAATCCCTGCGCGATCGAGTCATGAGCCAGACCCAAGCCACTCATCGCGAAGTCGCCAACCGCGGCCTGCTGGTCGTGTCGGTGATGCTCGCGACGCTGATGCAGGCGCTCGACACGACGATCGCGAACGTCGCGCTGCCGAACATGCAGGGCACGCTGTCGGCGACCCAGGACCAGATCTCCTGGGTGCTGACCTCGTACATCGTCGCCGCGGCGATCGCGACGCCGGCGACCGGCTGGCTCGCCTCTATCATGGGCCGCCGGCGCCTGCTGCTGATCGCGATCGCCGGCTTCACGGTCGCCTCGGTGCTGTGCGCGATGGCCAGCAGCATCGGCGCGATGGTCGCGTTCCGCTTGTTGCAAGGTTTGTTCGGCGCGTCGCTGGTGCCGCTGTCGCAATCGACCCTGCTCGATGTCTATCCGCGCGAGAAACACGGCGCTGCGATGGCGATGTGGGGCATGGGCGTGATGGTCGGCCCGATCCTTGGGCCCCCGCTCGGCGGCTGGCTGACCGACGCCTACAGCTGGCACTGGGTGTTCCTGATCAACGTACCGATCGGTGCGCTCGCGCTGTTCGGCGTGGCCGCCAGCCTGCCGACCGACGAGACGCAGCAGACCCGTTTCGACTGGCGCGGCTTCGCGTTCCTCGCGATCGGCATCGGCGCGCTGCAGCTGTTCCTCGACCGCGGCGAGCAGCAGGACTGGTTCGGTTCGGTCGAGATCCAGATCGAACTCGCGCTCGCGTTCCTCGGGTTCTATCTGTATTGGGTGCACTGGAAATTCAGCGCCAAGCCGTTCCTGAATCTTGGCCTGTTCGCGGACCGCAATTTCTTCGCCAGCAACGTGTTCATCTTCGTGCTCGGCGTGGTGCTGTTCGCGACGATGGCGCTGCTGCCACCGTTTCTGCAGAATCTGATGAACTATCCGGTGGTGACCACCGGCATCCTGCTCGCGCCGCGCGGCGTGGGCACCTTGATCGCGATGATGATGGTCGGCCGACTGATGGCGCGCGGCGCGGATGCACGCGTGCTGGCCTGCATCGGCATGCTGCTGACCGCGTTCTCGCTGTGGCAGATGATGCACTTCAACCTCGAAGTGCCACAGCACCTGATCATCAGCAGCGGCATCATCCAGGGCCTCGGCCTTGGTCTCGTGTTCGTGCCGATTTCGACGGTCGCCTATTCGACGTTGCCGATGACCGCGCGCACCGAAGCGGCCGGCATTTTCAGCCTGACCCGCAACATCGGCTCCAGCGTCGGCATCTCGATCGTGATGACGCTGCTGTCGCGCAACACCCAGGTCAACCACGCCGAGATCGCCTCGCGGCTGACCCCGTTCGGCGACAACATGGCCCAGCTGCCAGCGATCTATCGCAGCGCGGCCGGCGGGCTGTCTGCACTGAACGGCGAAGTGACGCGCCAGGCGGGCGGCATCGCGTTCCTCAACGATTTCTGGTTGATGATGGTGATGACCCTAGTCGCGATTCCGCTGTTGCTGTTGCTCAAGCCGGTGCGCAACGCGGCAGCGCCGGCGATCGTTGCCGATCACTGATTCCACGATAGACCTCTGTGGGCGCCGGTAGGCGCGATGCTCCACAAGGGCGCGGCTAGTTCGTAGGAGCCCACCCTGTGGGCGACCGTGCCGACGCGATTGCTGGAAGTTCGCGCACAGGGTGCGCTCCTACGGCCGCATCGCATTCTCAGGAGCGGCGCAGCCGCGACAAGGCCGGCGGGTCGCGACTCGGCGCGCTTGCGGTGCTCATCGTCATCCGACGCTGTAGCATTCCCCCATGTCTTGCGAAACCTCATTGCTGCCATTGCCCCGACTCGACTGCGGCGTCGCCGTGCTGCGCGCGTGGCGGCTGGATGATCTCGACAGCCTGGTCGCGAACGCGAGCGACGAGAGCGTGTCACGCGGCCTGCGCGATCGCTTTCCGTATCCGTACACCGGCAACGATGGCCGCGCCTGGCTCGCGCGTGCGGTCGACGAATCGGATCGCTCGTGGGCGGTCGAGATCGACGGCCTCGCGGTCGGCGGCGTCAGCCTGCATCCGGGCAGCGACGTGCACCGGCATTCGGCCGAACTCGGTTACTGGATCGGCCGCCGCTTCTGGGGTCGCGGGATCATGAGCGCGATCATCGCAGGCTTCGCGCCCGAGGCGATGTTCACGTTCCGCCTGCATCGATTGTTCGCGGCGGTGTATGCGAACAACCCGGCCTCCGCGCGCGTGCTTGAAAAAGCCGGTTTCGTGCGCGAGGGTGTGCAGAAATCCGCGGTCGTCAAACGCGGGCAATTGCTCGATCTGATCGTCTATGCGCGCGTGCGTGCGTCGCTGGAAACCATGTCTTGAACAACGGACGTCCTCCATCGCGGGCCGTTCGTCCTCGCCGTGGCAGGGGAAACCGTGCGCGACGGCAAGCGTCCATCAGCGCGACGTGGAAGTGCGCTGCCACGGTCTCAATGCCTGCCTCGCCGCCTCGCCCGCGCTCGTTGCCGATCACTGACCGCCGAAACCGAATTCGTTGAAGAAGATCGAATCGTTCGCCAATCCATTGGATCACCAGCGCCGTTGGTACAGCCGACGGCCCGACGTACGTAATCGCGCTGATCGCGGCTATTGACTGGCGCATTTAGCAGGCCGCGGCCGATCGCGTCTGCGGGCTGTCGTTGGAATCGGCTTTGCTGGGAGGCGCGCCCGGCCCGCTTTCACAGGTGGCAGCCGCTCGGCACCGCGCCGACGCGGGTCAGGTCGAGCGTGCCGGTTTTGCCGCTGTTGGCGCCGGCGGTGAACGTGTACTTCAATGTCGCCGAGGTGCAACTGTTGAAGGCCAGATTCGCCGTTCCGACCTGCGTCGTCTGCACGGTCGCCGGCGCATTGAACACGCCGCCGCTGCTCTCGTAGATGCCGATGCTGTTCGGCGTGCTGGTGCCCGGCTTGAACGTCGCCTGCAGCGTGAACCAGTGCTGGCCTGCTGCGCCGCTGCTTGGGGTCGCGTTGGCCATATAGGTGTACCAGCCAGCGAAGATCACGTTGTCAGCGGCGTTCATGTCGAACACCAGTCCTTGGCCGGAACTCCCGGCATCGGCCCAAGAACCCGACAGCAGGGTCGGCGCTGCGGCGGCGCCGGAATCGCCGGTCGGCGAGCAGGTCGTATTCGACAGCAGGCGCGTCAGCGGAATGCGACCGTTGCGGCCGCTGCCGTCGGTGAACGAGTAGTCGATCGTGCCGTGCATGCAGTCGCTGAACGTGAGAGTCGCGCGACCAACCTCGGTCGTGGAGGTCGCCTGCGGTGAATCGAGGCGGCCGCCGGTGGTGCTGTAGATGCCGACTGACGCCGGCCTTGTGCCACTGACCTGCGCCTGCAGCGTGTACCAGCGCTGGCCACCGGCGGCGGTCACGTCGTAGGTGTACCAGCCGGCGAACAGCAGGCCGGTGCCGGCGCCGTAGAAGTCCGGACCGATTTCCATGACGACACCTTGTGAGTTCGTCGTCGGATCGGCCCACGAACCGTTCAAGCCGTGCTGGTTCAGATTGATCGTGGCGGCGGCATATGGATCCACCGCGCCACTGGTGCAGATGGCGGGCGAACGGATATAGCCACGTTGATCCTTGCCATCGACAGGATCGCCATTGCACCCGGAAAGCACCCCACGGCCGATCGCATCGCTGTGTGCGCCGGGCAGCATGGTGAGCGTCGGGCCGCCATTGTCGGCTAGCACCCCGAGATCAAGCGCGGCGTTGGATTTGCTGCTCGCATTCGTGAACCCGCAACCGCGGCTGCCATCGAGATTGCCGCCATTGTCGGCTAGAGCCTTCGTATCGATCCCATTTATGTCACAGCTCTGGATGATCGTATTTACCGCCGAGACGGCAGTCGATTCGATGTTGTTGTAGATATCATCATTGGCTCCGGTTGTGGTATTGCGCGCGAGCGTGCCATGTGTGAGCGTCATGTAGCCACGATTGAAGATTCCACCACCGCCTTCTATAGCTTCGTTGTCCGCCACCGTGCTGCCGGTCAGCATCAGGGTCCCTTTGTTGTAAACTCCGCCGCCATAGCCGGTGCTAGTATCACTATCGATGCTGGTGACAGTATTGCTGGATATCGTGCTGTCGATCAGCGTCAGCTGGCTATAATCCATATTGAATATGCCTCCGCCGGCGAGGGACGCGTTGCGCGAGATTGTACTGCCAATAATTCGCGTCGTGGCTCTGGTCTCGTTGGCTATACCGCCTCCAATACCGTTGATGGCAGTGTTCTCGGACACCGTGCTGTCGGTCAGCGTCATGGTGCCGGAGTTCACGATACCGCCGCCGCCGCCGCTAACCGTATTATCCGATACCGTACTGTGGGTTAGCGTCGAGTCTGCGTAGGGGGCGTTATAGATTCCCCCACCATCATTGGCAGTATTGCTTGATATGAAGCTGTCGACCAGCGTCAGATAACTGTTGTTCAAGACACCGCCGCCGGCGTTCGCTGTGCTGCCGGATACTGTGCTTTGAGCCAGTATAAGGGTGCCATTGTTGAGAACGGCGCCGCCGCCGCGAGTACTCAAATCATTCCCTTCCTTGATAACCAGCCGTTTCAGCGCGGCAGTGACGGCGATGAACTCGCCTGTCTCCGCAGCGAAGTTCTGAATCTCGAATACACGCGACATGTGATTGCCGCTGATAGCAACCCCCGAAACGGTGCTGCCGTCGATAATCAGATTCTTGCCTATATGCAGCTCGCTGCCACTCAACGTGATCGTGCTGTTGGCAGGCAGGCTGAACACGATGGTGTCGCCGGCGGCGGTTCCGGTGACGTTCGCCGCCTTGGCGATCGCATCGCGCAAGGTGCAGGTGCTGGCGACATTGCAATTCGCGGCATTGCCGGTGGCGGGATCGCCAGTGTTGCCCACGGTGATCGTCGCCGCCGAGGCCGGCGTGATCAGGGCCATACTCGACAGCATCAGGATCAGCAGCAGCACGCCGATGCGTGCTGGCAGCGAAAGAGGATTCTTGACTGCCCTTGAGCGCGCGGAGACGCTCACCTTCCTGGAATGGTTGCTCATTTCGCGGCTCCTTGCGTGTGATCGAGGCAATCTGCGAGTCATTCTAAACAACCGTTGATACATCGAACAGGTTCCCGATATGCCAGCGACTCCACCGCGTCATCCACGCAGCGCGCCCCGGCGCGTGGCTTCTCCCTGGTCGGATGTGCATGGCGAACGCACGCCGGCTTCGCAGCGTGGCGTGGAGATCCGTCTGTACGGCCTCAACGCCTGCCTCGCCGCGTTCGCGGCGGTCCATGCGAACAATCCGGCCTCTGCGCGCGTGCTTGAAAAAGCCGGCCTCGCCTGCGAGGGTGTGCAGAAATCCGCGGTTTTCAAAGCGGGCAATTGCTCGATCTGATCGTCTACGCGCGCGTGCGCGACTCACTGGAATCTTCGTCTTGAACCGCAAACCGCCTCCACGCCCCGCTTCACCCTGGCCATCGACACCGCCGTCATCGCAGTCATCGCCGGTACCGTCGCGGTGGCCTGACAAACCGCGCGCACCCGCACCCGCACCGACGCAACAGCGCAACGCGGAGCTGCGGCTGTATGGCCTCAACGCCTGCCTCGCCGCGTTCGCGAAACGTCCTGAAGCGTTGCGCAAGGTCTACCTGACCGAGGCGCGGATTCCAGCGCTGCAACCGCTGCTGGCGTGGTGCGTGAAGCACCGCCTCGGCTATCGCGTCGTCGAGGAAGGCGATCTCGACAAGCTGACCGGGTCACGCCATCACGAAGGCGTGTGCTGCGACCTGGCGCGATCGCCGCCGATGGATCTGGGACGCCTGCTGGCGACGGTGCCGGAAGCGCCCGCACCGTCGTTGCTGTTGTGGCTCGACGGCGTCGGCAATCCGCACAATCTCGGCGCGTTGCTGCGCAGCGCGGCGCACTTCGGTGTCGATGGCGTGATCGTGCCGGCTCAATCCGGGCTCGAGGTTTCCGGAGCCGCTGCGCGCGTAGCCGAAGGCGCGGCCGAAGTCGTGCCGTTCGTGCAGGTCGCGACCGCGGCGGATGCGCTGTATGCGCTGCAATTGCACGGCTACACGCTGGCGGCGACGGTGCCGCGTGCGGGTGTGTCGTTGTATGGCGAACCGTTGCCGGCGCGCCTGGCGCTGATCTTCGGCGCGGAAGGCGAGGGCATGAGCGCGGCGCTGATCGCCGCTGCGCAGCATCGCCTGACGATTCCCGGCAGCGGTGCGATCGAGAGTCTCAACGTTTCCGCGAGCGTCGCCGTCGTGCTCGGCGAATATTGGCGCCAGCACGGCGAAAGTCCGACCATGTAGGAGCGCACCCTGTGCGCGATCCTCGCAGCAATGACGTCTCGATCGCGCACAGGGTGCGCTCCTACAGATTCCTCGCGGCTGCAAGTGCAACGCGAGTCACGATGATCGCCCCATTTAGGTGGGAACGCCGGAAGGCGCGATGCCTTGTGCGAATTGATGCAACAGCATCGCGCCTTCCGGCGCTCCTACCAAGGCAATGGCCGGCGCGGCGCTACTCTCCGCCCTCGTTCGCAAACGCACCCGGCGCCGAGCCGAAATCGCCGTTCGCCTGTGCGGCCAGGTACGCGGCGACCACATACACCGCGACGTTCTGGCGCAACTGTTCGGGATCGATCTTGTCGAGCGTGTCGTTGGCGGTGTGGTGCCAGTCGAAATAGCGCGTCGCGTCCTGATGCAGTGACAGCCCGGCCATGCCGACTGCGTGTACGGCGGACAGATCCGAGCCGCCGTGGCCCGGTTCGGTCGCGGCGTATTCGACACCGAGCGGCTTGAGCACCGCGGCGATCTGCGCGAGGGCATCGCGTGCTTCGGGCTTCACGCTCGCGGTCATCTTGTAGATGCGGTCCGCGCCGAGATCCGATTCGCCGCCGAGCACCGCGCGCGCGATGTCCTTCTTGTGCGCGTCGGCATACGCCTTGCCGCCGTACAGGCCCGATTCCTCGTTCGCGAACGCGACCACGCGGATGCTGCGCGCGGGCCGCTGCGGCAGTTGCGCGATCAAGTGCGCGGCGCCGACCGCGATGCCGATGCCGCTGGCGTCGTCGATCGCGCCGGTGCCCGGATCCCAGGAATCAAGATGCCCGCCCATTACGAAATACTCGTCGGGCTTCTTCGCGCCGCGCAGTTCGCCGATCACGTTCGCACCGGTGTAGGTACCTTCGACGCCACAGTCGAGGGCGAGCTTCACGCGGAGCGGCTTGCCGGTTTTCAGGATGCGTTCGATCTGGTCCGCATCCGGACTCGACAGCGCCGCGGCGGGAATCGGCGTGACGCCGTCGTCGAAATGGGTGACACCGGTATGCGCGGTGCGGTTGCCGTCGGTGCCGGCCGAGCGCAGCAGGAATGCGCTCGCGCCCTTGCTCGACGCCAGCGATGGTCCGTGCGTGCGCACGGTCGAGCCGATGCCGTAGTCGTGACCATCGCGGGTCGCCTGCATGCGCGCACCGACATAGACGATCTTGCCGCGCACGCGGGCCGGGTCGGCCGCCTTGAGCGCATCGAAGGAATCGAAACCGACGACCTCGGCGCTGAGGCCACCGGCCGGCGTGCCCGGCGACGTGCCCAGCGCGCTCAGCACCAGCGCCTGCGGAAACGGCGCGACGATCTCGCCGTGCTCGCTGCGCCGCACCCATTTCGGATACGTGACCGGTTCGCTCCAGACCTTGTCGAAGCCGAGCGCCTTGAATTTCGCGATCACCCACTCGCGCGCTTTCAGATCATTCGCGCTGGCGGCGAGGCGTTCGCCGACTTCGGTGGTCAGACCTTCGGTGAAGTTCCATGCGGTGTCGTCATGCAGCGCCTTGTCGCGCAGTTGCGCGGCGGTCGCTAGCGCGGCGTCGGGGATTGTCGTCGGGGCGTTGCGCGCCTGCGCGACAAGTGGCTGGCACGCGGCGGCGAGGAGGACGGGCAGCAGGATGGTGCGCATGGCGATCTCCGGAGGGCAACGGAAAAGGATGGCAGGATCGTGGTGGCTCGGCCCGTGGCAGACGTCACGCCGACGCAGATCGATCGTCCAGAGTGTGACCCATCGCACGATCCGGGTGTGCGTCAGAGCGGGCTCCGGCTGTGGCCAATGTCCTGATCCCGTGCTTTTTTGTGTTTTATAGTTTGACAACCACTGAAGCGGGAACCTGATCATGCGTCATTGCCGAATCATCGCCGCATTACCGTTGCTGTTTGCCACGCTGCTGGCGTGGGCGGGGCCGGCCGACTGGACCGGACAAGGTCCGTTCGGCGGCCGGGTCACGCGCGTGATCGTCGATCCGGCGTCGCCTTCGCGGCTTTACGCAACCACCGGCAACGGCTTCTTCCGCAGCGTCGATGGCGGCTTGAGCTGGCAGCGCGCCGAAACTGGTTTGCTGCAGGGCACGCCGCTGGCGGCGGTGATCGCGCTCGATCCGAATGTGCCGGGCGCGTTGTGGCTGACCGACGATTTCGGCCGGCTGTATCGCAGTACCAACGCGGCGGCGACCTGGACGCCGACCGGCGACATGGCACCGGTGCTTGCCTATGGCGTCACCGGGCTCAGTGCCGCGAGCGGGGCGCCTGGCGTTCTTTACCAAAGTGGCCTCGGGATGGGTGTGCGCAAGAGTGTCGACGGCGGCGTGACCTTCAGCAACCTTGGCGGCGGGCTGGCCGGTGTCGACTATCTGCAGGTTGCGGTCGATCCGTCCAATCCATCCATCGTGTTGGCCGGAGCGGCCACCGACTGCTCGGCCGGCGCGCCAGCCTCTTCGATCTACCGCAGCGGTGATGGCGGCGCGAGCTGGGTCGCGGTGGTGCCGAGCACGGGTTGTGAGTACGGCAACGCAAGCATGCCGGTTGCGTTCGGTCCGGCGGGCAGCCATCGCGTCTATGTTATCGACGGCGCGTACCAGCTTTTGCGCAGCAATGACGACGCGGCGAGCTTCAGCCCGACCGGTTTGCATGGCGACGCGATTACCGTATCGCCGGCCTCGGCCAATACGCTGTGGTTGTCCGGGAGCGGCAACGGCTATTTCAGTCCGCAGAAATCGATCGATGGCGGCGCCAGCGCGGTGCCGATGAATTCCGGGATGACGACGAACGGCTTCTTCACGCCGAATGTCGTGTCGATCGCGATCCATCCCGGCTACCCGGCGACACCGCGACTGTGGGCGGCGACCAGCAATGCCGGCGTGTTCCTGAGCAGCAACGACGGTGCAGCGTGGAGCGAGCAGGACGATGGCCTCGCGGCGACGATGATCCGTGCGCTCGCGGTGCATCCGTTCGATCGCACGCGCCTGTACGCCGGCGTCGGCGACGCGTTCGACCCGTCGCCCGCGTTCTACCGCAGCAACACCATTGGCAGCTGGGTCGCGTCCAACAGTGGGCTCAATGCCTACGAATTACGCACGATCGCGATCGATCCGACCACCGCATCCAGCATTGGCGACACCGTCATCTATGCGTCCGGTTACGGCATGGACTGGAGCGGCGGCGCGGCATTGCATCGCAACAGCGGCATTTACAAGAGCCTCGACGGCGGCCTCAGCTGGTCGACCTTGTCCGGCGGCTTCCCGATCGGCACCGATGGCGGCCCATTCGCCGGCATCGCGCGGACGATCGCGCTCGATCCGCGCTCCTGCGCCTCGCCGCCGGCGTCGGGTGCATGCGTCAGCGGACCGTTGCTGACCGCGTACGTGAGCGGCAGCGGTACGGTGATCGGTGGCGTGCACCGCTGGCGAGTCATGAAAACAACGGACGGCGGTGCGACCTGGTCGAGCAGCGACAACGGCCTGCCGCCTGACACCGCTGCGCCGCCCGGCAGTTACGCCTACGACCGCGTCGCCGGCGTCACTCCGCTGCTCGTCGACCCGACCAATCCGCAGACGCTCTATCTCGGCTCGTTCGCCACTGCCGCGGATGTGTCGGGAAATCCGGTATCGCCGACAGTCCCCAACGGCGTGTTCAAGAGCGTCGACGGCGGTGCGAACTGGGTGCAAAAAAGCGTTGGCTTGCCGCGCTATCCCGGCTCGACCGACAGTGCGCTCGACGTGCTGTCGCTGGCGATCGATCCGGCGCATCCGCAGACGCTGTGGGCGAGCACGATCGATACCAACACATTCGGCAGCCCGGGCCAGATCTTCAAGAGCGTCGACGGCGCCGAGCACTGGATGCTTTCCAACGCCGGCATCACCGCGCCGGACACGCGCGCGTTGCTGGTCGACCCGAACAACCCGGCCATCGTCTATGCAGCCAGCGGCGGCATCGGCGCGGCAAACCCCGGTGGCGTCTACAAAAGCCTCGATGGCGGCGTGACCTGGCATTCGATCAGCGTCGGCCTGCCGGCTGCGTCGGCGACCGCGCTCGCACTGGATCCGCTCGATTCGCGCGTGCTCCACGCGGGCACCGGCGGCGGCGTCTATACGATTACCCAGCTACCCGACGCCGACGCCGATGGCGTGCCCGACCTGATCGAGAACGCCGGTCCGAATGGCGGCGATGCCGACCACGATGGCATCCCCGATTCGCAGCAGGCCACGGTCAGCACGACCGCACTCGGCCTGCTCGGCAGCAGCGCATGGAAGGCCGGCGCCGCAGTCGATGTCGATCAACAGATGGCCGGCCTGCGCAGCGTGCTCGACGCCGGCACGGTCGGCGGCTATTTCACGATCAAGCTGATCGACGGCGATTGCACGCACAGCGTCGACGTCGCGCCGGTCGACGCGGGGCCGTATGGCCTCGATCGCATCGCGCATCGCGGTACGTTCGATTATCCACGCGGACTGGTGCGCTTCGAGCTGCCGCAGTGCACGACCGCGACCGTGGACGTGACCTTCAACGGCGCGAATTTCGGCACCGGCTGGAGCTGGCGCTACTACGGGCCGTCCACGCCCGGCGACAGCACCACGATGGGTTGGCACGACGCGAGCAGCGTGGTCACGAGCCACACGGCGACCACCTGGCGGTTCCACCTCGCCGCCGGCCAATTCGGCAGCTATCGGCCGGGCGCGGCGCAATCGATCCTGTTCGTCGGCGGGCCGGCCGAGAACGAAACGCTGTTCAGCGACGGCTTCGACGGCTGAAACAAAATCGCTCCGGCACGCCAGGCGTGCCGGAGCGACGCGGCGAGACTACTTGCCCTGCTTGAGCAGGTCGCGGATTTCGGTCAGCAGCACGACATCGGCGGGCGTCGGCGCCGGGGCGGCTGCGGCCTTCTTGACCATGCGGTTGACGAGCTGCACGACCAGGAAGATCGCCGCGGCGATGATCAGGAACTGGATCATCGTGTTGAAGAATGCGCCGTACTGGATCGCGACCTCGCCTTTGCCGTCCGGGCCGGCCGCTTTCATGATCCATTTGTACGACGAGAAATCGATGCCGCCGATCAGCATGCCGATCGGCGGCATGATGATCTGGTCGACCAGCGAGGAAACGATCTTGCCGAATGCGGCGCCGATGACCACGCCGACCGCAAGATCCACGACGTTGCCACGCAGGACGAAAGCCTTGAAATCGGTAGCGATGCTCATATGCGCTCCATGGCTGTGGACGGGTTTGCAGCGCGGCTACTATACGGCGCGATGAATGGAACGTGTATCGCGTGACAATTCTCCATCCCGGCAGCCGCGATCCTGCAGCGGATACGACTGAAATTATTCGAAACCGGCGATGAAAATGGCGGTTTCCGGGTGGGAAACCTCGAAACCGAGCTCGCCCGTAGTGCCGACGCCCTCCACATACCAATGCACGCCATCAAGCGCCACGTCGCCATCTGGCATCGGTTGCGAGAGCAGTCCCAAGCGCTCCGCGCAACCGAAGATGGTTCCGAAGTCGATCCGGTAGTGGCGCTTTGCGAGGTCAGTCGTATAGGACGGCAGGCTGATTCCGCAATACGTCGACAGTTGCTTCCGGGCAACGAACGACAACACTTCGGCGCCCGGATACAGGAAGCTGTCCTGGATTGGCCAGTTCCATTTCGACTCGCCCGGCGCAGCCATCGAATAGTCCTGTACGCCTTCGCCGTAGAGATCCACGAACAGCATGTGCGGCATGCCGCCCCAGCGAGCCATCGCGTAGAGCCCGGCGTGCACGCCAACGCCCGACGCGGGGCAGATGCTCTGCGTTCCTGCCTTGCAGTCGAATGCGCGATAGCTGCTGAGGCCGGCATCGAAAACAATCGTTCCACGCGGGGAGCCATGCTTGGAAATAATCCCGACCGGACCAGGATTGCCGCGCCCGTCCTGTGCGCCGACCGAAAGGAACGGAATGCTGTATTCGTATTTCCCGGTCTTGCCGCAGAAATAATTCTTGTCGTCCACGTCCACCGCAACTCGCATGTGTTTGCCGTGCGCACCGGGCGTTGACAACATATCGAACTTGAACGGAGTCGATGCATTCGCCGCCGCGCTGGCGATCGGATGGGAAAGGCCTGGTGGCCCTTGGTTGCATTGGTCGAAGCCGGGGTCGTCATTGGCAACGATGGCCCAATACGAGGAGGCGGGATTGTTGACGGCGAAGTA
Source organism: uncultured Gammaproteobacteria bacterium (assembly GCA_963720445.1). Taxonomy (GTDB): domain Bacteria; phylum Pseudomonadota; class Gammaproteobacteria; order Xanthomonadales; family Rhodanobacteraceae; genus Dokdonella_A. The sequence continues at coordinate 1,171,554 of CAVRFO010000002.1, read as the reverse complement.
AGGGCTGCTGTCGTACGCAATACAGCCGATCCACGAGTCGCCGATGCGCATCGTGGAACCGCCGCAGGCTTCGCGACTTTGCAGCGTACCCAGCCAGACCGGCCAGCTGCTCGGCAGATCGGGCAAGCCCGCGCGGCCCGGACAGCCCGAAAATGCGACTTGCGCATCCCACAAGCAGCCCTGAGGCCCCGGCTGGTTAAGCATCAGATTGAGCGGTGCACTGGAGACGCCGACGCCGGGTGGCAATTCGCTGCGCGCGCGACCCGCGATAAGATCCGCGTCCTGGATCGATTGCGTTATCGCGGATGTGGCGGGCGCGACGATGACGAGCGCGATCGTCAACATCCGGCGCGGCCAACGCGGCCATGCCGCGCGCGTCACGTGATGTGCCCCGCGCACGTCGCGATGCCCTCCAGCTCCGCGCGGAAGCGGTCGCCGCGCTGCAATGCCGCGACGCCGGCCGGTGTGCCAGTGAAGATCAGGTCGCCGGCGCCAAGCGTCCACAGTTTTGACAGCTCGTGGATGATCTCGGCGACGCCGAAGATCATCTGGTCGATGTCCGATTGCTGGCGCGTTTCGTCGTTCACCGCAAGGACGAGTCGCGCCTGCGCCGGGTGGCCGATCGCGGCGACTGGCTGCAGCGCCGACACCGGCGCGGAATGGTCGAACCCCTTGGCGACATCCCATGGATGCCCCTTCGCCTTGGCCGCGGCCTGCAAATCCCGGCGGGTCAGGTCGAGGCCGACGCCGTAACCGAACACGCACTCGAGCGCGCGTTCGACCGGAATGTCGTGGCCGCCGGTGTGCAGCGCGACGATCATTTCGATTTCGTGGTGCAGCTCGTGCGTCACCGATGGATAGGGGACGTCCGCACCGTCGGTGACGATCGCATCGGCCGGTTTCATGAAGAACATCGGCTGCGAGCGCTCGATCGCGGCGCCCATTTCCCTCGCGTGATCGGCGTAGTTGCGGCCGATGCAGTAGATGCGATGGACGGGGAAACGTGCGTCGGTTCCGGCGATGGCGACAGTCGCTGGCGAGGCGGCGGCGATCACGTGCGACATGTTGGAATCCGGTGGCGGGAAAGCGCGCAGGATAGCAGCGCGTTTCCCGAGCGGCCGCTGGCCCACGTCGTGATCCGTGCGAGCGGCCCTTCGGCAGGCGCGGGCAGGCCTCCGCCCGACGCTTCGGCACGCTCCACGACCGGCGTGACATGTGTCATGCGCGTGACGTGATGGCGCCGCCTTGCAACGCTACAGCGATCTGCCGACTCTATGGCAGACTGCAAGACCTGTCGCACCCCGGGAAAGGTTCAAGTGGAAAATTCAGATTTGCTGCATCAATTGCGCATCGATCGCAGCGAGCCCGCGGCGCGCTCGCGCGGCGTCGGCGTGTGGATCGGCGTCGTCGTCGCCGTGCTGGTCGTGGCGGCGCTCGCGGCCGGTGGCTGGTGGCTGCTGCGCGGGGGCGAGACGTTCGCGGTCGACACCGCCCTCGCCGCGGCGCCGGCCGCTGGCAACGCAGGTCCGAACGCGGTGCTGCAGGCGACCGGCTACGTGACTGCACGGCGCCAGGCGACGGTGTCGGCGCAGATCAGCGGCACGATCATCGATGAGAATGTCGAGGAAGGCGAGCATGTCGAGGCCGGTCAGGTGCTCGCGCATCTGGATGACACCGCGCAACGCGCCGCGCTGGCGCAGGCGAACGCGCAATTGCAGGTCGCGCAGGCGACGCTCGCGCAGTTCCAGGCGCAACTCGCGCAGAGCCAGCGCGATCTCTCGCGCGCCGAGGATCTGGTCGGGCGCAAGCTGGTGTCGCGGCAATCGGTCGAGGTCGCGCGCACCCAGGTCGACACGCAGCAATCGCAGCTCGCATCGCAGCACAAGCAGGTCGAGCTCGCGCGGGCCGGCGTGCAGGGCGCGCAGGTGCAGCTCGACTACTGCACGGTGCGTGCGCCGTTCAAGGGCGTGATCATCGCCAAGGCCGCGCAGGTCGGCGAAATCGTCTCGCCGTTTTCCGCCGGCGGTGGTTTCACGCGCACCGGCATCGGCACGATCGTCGACATGGATTCGCTGGAAGTCGAAGTCGACGTCAACGAGTCGTACATCAATCGGGTGACTGCGAAACAGCCGACCGAGGCGGTGCTCGATGCGTATCCGGACTGGAAGATTCCGGGCCATGTGATCGCGATCATCCCGACCGCCGACCGCAGCAAGGCGACCGTGAAAGTGCGCGTCGCGATCGACCGCAAGGATGCGCGCATCGTGCCGGACATGGGCGTGCGAGTGTCGTTCCTGGAAGAATCGAAGCCGGCCGGCGCCGCCTTACCGCCACCGCCGAAAGGCGTACTGGTTCCGGCGGGCAGCATCGTGCAGCGCAATGGCAAGGATGCGGTGTTCGTGGTCGAGGGCGACAAGGCGCATCTGCGCGGCGTGACGCCGGGCCAGACGTATGCCGACCTGCGCCTGGTCGAAGGCATCGCGGCCGGCACGCGCGTGGTTCGCGACCCGCCGGCGCAGATGGCCGATGGCGCGCGGGTGGAAATCAAGAATGCGGCAAAGTGAAAGCCCCTCTCCCGTCGGGAGAGGGGTCGGGGTGAGGGTTCGGTCGAGGTGTGATGTCACGGCTGATCCGAACCCTCATCCGGCCCTGCGGGCCACCTTCTCCCGACGGGAGAAGGAAGAACTGGAATTTACGGAGGTCTGCGAGCGATGGGCACACTGGTCGAAATCCGCAACGTCAGCAAGACTACGAGCGCGGCAAGCAGAAGGTCGAGGTGCTGCATCACGTCAACCTCGACATCGCGCAGGGTGAGTTCCTTGCGTTGATGGGGCCGTCCGGTTCCGGCAAGACGACGCTGCTGAACCTGATCGGCGGGCTTGATTCGCCCACCGAAGGCAGCATCGCGGTCGGCGGCGAGCGCATCGACAAGCTCGGCGAGGGCGCGCTCGCGAAATGGCGTTCGCACCACGTCGGTTTCATTTTCCAGTTCTACAACCTGCTGCCGATGCTGTCGGCGCAGAAGAACGTCGAACTGCCGCTGCTGCTGACCAAACTGTCGGCGGCGCAGCGCAAGCAGAACGCGAGCATCGCGCTGCAACTGGTCGGTCTCGCCGATCGCGGCTCGCACAAGCCGACCGAGCTTTCCGGCGGTCAGCAGCAGCGTGTCGCGATCGCGCGCGCGATCGTGTCCGATCCCGAGCTTGCTGGTCTGCGACGAGCCGACCGGCGATCTCGACCGGCAATCCGCCGAGGACGTGCTCGGCCTGCTGCAGACGCTGAACCGCGAACACGGCAAGACGATCATCATGGTCACCCACGATCCGAAGGCGGCCGAGTACGCGCGGCAGACGCTGCATCTGGACAAGGGCACGCTGGTCGAGCACGCAACGGCGTAATTTCTGTAGAAGCCCACCCTGTGGGCGATCGCGGCACCAATGATTTCGTGGGAATGTATTCGCGCACAGGGTGCGCTCCTGCGAGGTCGAAAACGGATTGATCGAGGTCATCATGAAATACCTGCATCTGGTCTGGGCCGCGCTGTTCCGGCGCAAGACCCGCACGATCTTCACCCTGATCTCGGTGCTCGCCGCGTTCCTGCTGTTCGGCCTGCTCGATTCGGTGCACAGCGCGTTCTCGGGTGCGGCAAATACCGTTGTCGGGGTTGACCGGCTGGTTACGATCTCCAAGGTCAGCTCGTCACCGTGTCGCTGCCGAAGAGCTTGCTGCCGCGCATCCAGGCGATTCCGAACGTGAAGGAAGTCGCGTTTGCGAACTGGTTCGGCGGGATCTATCAGGATCCGAAGAACTTCTTTGCGAACGAGGCGGTCAGCGACAACTTCTTCGATGTGTTTTCCGAATTCGAACTGCCGCCGGAACAGCGCAAGGCGTTTCGCACGACGCGCACCGGCGCGGTCGTTGGCGCGGAGCTGGCGAAGAAGTTCGGCTGGAAGATCGGCGACAAGATTCCGCTGCAGGCGACGATCTTCCCGCAAAAGGGCGGCGAGAACGTCTGGGCCTTCGATCTCGTCGGCATCTATCACGTCGCCGATCCCAAGCAGCGCGCGCAGGAAGGCGCGATGTTCTTCAACTGGAATTATTTCGACGAGGCGCGCCAGTTCGGCAACGGCAACATCGGCTGGTACATCGAGCGCCTGAGCGACCGCAATGCGGCCGACCAGGTGGCCAAATCGATCGATGCGCTGTCCGCCAATTCCGATCACGAAACCAAGACCCAGACCGAGAACGCGTTCAATGCCGCCTTCATCGGCCAGTTCGCGGACATCGGCCTGATCGTCGGCGCGATCATGGCTGCGGTGTTCTTCACGCTGATCCTGCTGACCGGCAACACGATGGCGCAGGCGGTGCGTGAACGCATCCCGGAACTGGCCGTGCTGAAGACGATCGGCTTCTCGAACAAGAGCGTGCTTGGTTTGGTGCTGGCCGAATCGATCCTGCTGATCGTGCTCGGCGGCGTACTGGGCCTTGCGATAGCGGGCGGCGTGGTGAGCGCGATCAAGGCCTCGCTCGGCAGCGGCATTCCGATGGCGGCGGTCGATGCATGGACCTGGACGCGCGGCATTGCGCTGATGATCGGCATCGGTGTCGTGGTGGGTGCGCTTCCCGCGTTGCGCGGCATGCGCCTGCGCATCGTCGATGCGCTGGCTGGACGGTAAGGAGAATTCCATGCGTGCACTCAAACGATTCCTGTCCGGCCTTGGCCTGCTCGTTGTGCTGTTCGCCGGCGTTGCGATCCTGATGCTGTTGCCGTGGCCGGGCCTGCTGCTTGCGGTGCTGATACTTGCAGCTTGGATGGGCCTGACCCGCAGCGGGCGCCAAGCCACCTCGGTGAGCTGGGTCGGCATCTCGACCCTGCCACAACGCCTGGGTTCGTCATCGGTCGTGGTGATCGGCATTGCCGGCGTGGTCGGCGTGCTGGTCGCGTTGCTCGCGATGGGCGAGGGTTTCCAGGCGACGTTGCAGCAAACCGGCAACGACGACACCGTCGTGGTGATGCGCGCGGGTGCGCAGGCGGAACTCAATTCCGTGCTCGACCATGACACGGTGACCTTGATCACGCAGGCCACGGGCTTGCTCAAGGACAAGGACGGTCGGCCGATCGCGTCACCGGAGCTCGTGGTCGTCGCGTCGCTGCCGAAGAAAAGCAGCGGGCTTGATTCCAACGTCGAGATCCGCGGCGTCGGTCCGCAGATCTGGGCCCTGCATCCGGACCTCAAGATCACCGCGGGACGCACATTCAAACCGGGCTTGCGCGAATTGATCGTCGGCAAGGGCGCGCGCGGGGAATTCGCGAACATCGATGTCGGCTCAACCCTGAACCTCAACAACCAGACCTGGACGGTGGTCGGCGCGTTCGATTCGAACGATGCGCACAATTCGGAACTGTGGGGCGACAGCGGCGTCGTCGGTTCGACCTATCGGCGTGGCGCCAGCGCCTCGCTGGTCACCGCGCGGCTGACCTCGGCGAGTGCATTCGACACGTTCAAGGCGGCGCTGGCCAGCGACCCGCGCCTGAAAGTCGATGTGAAGACCACGCGCGCGTACTACACCGAGCAATCGGCCAACCTGACCAAGCTGATCCGCATCCTCGGCATGTCGATCGGCGTGATCATGGGCATCGGCGCGATCTTCGGCGCGCTGAACACGATGTATGCCGCAGTCGCGACGCGCGCACGCGAGATCGCGACGCTGCGCGCGATCGGTTTCCGCGGCTTGCCTGTGGTCGTGTCGGTGCTGCTGGAAACGATGCTGCTCGCGCTGGTCGGTGGCCTGCTCGGCGCGGCGATCGCGTGGCTGGTGTTCGACAACTACACCGCATCGACGCTCGGCAACAATTTCAGCCAGGTCGTGTTCGCGTTCAAGGTGTCGCCGGCGCTGATCTGGAACGGCATCAAGTGGGCCCTCGCGATAGGCTTCATCGGCGGGTTGTTCCCGGCGTTGCGTGCGGCGCGGTTGCCGGTGACCACGGCGTTGCGCGAGCTGTAGGCCGTACGCGCACCGCGCGGCCGGCGCGCTTTCGCGAGGGGGTTGCCGGCCGCGCGAGCGCGTCCGGCCTGCGCGCAGGCGCGGTCTACGCGCGTCGTCCGCGCCCGAGCGTGATCAGCGCGACACCAGCAAGGATCACGCCCATCGCGACGATATCGAGCGGACGCACGATTTCGCCTGCGAACACCGCGCCGACCAGCACCGCGACGGGCGGATTGACATAGGCATAGCTCGTCGCGAGCGTCGGCCGCACCGTGTTGAGCAAATACAGATACGCGCTGAACGCGATCAGCGACCCTGCGATCGCCAGGTACGCGATCGCGAGGCTCGCCGACAGCGTGGGTGCGGCAGGCCAGCGCTCGCCGATCAGCAGCGAGAACACCAGCAATACCGCGCCGCCGGTCAGCATCTGCGCCGCGGTGTTCATCGCGGCGGGCGGCATGTTGCGGCGGCGGCTCCAGATCGAGCCGAACGCCCAGGCAGCCGCGGCGACCACCAGCGCGAGCGCGCCGAGCGGTGCGCCGCTCATGCTGCCGCCGAGGTTGAGCAGCGATCACGCCGGCGAAGCCGACGCCGAGTCCGAGCCACTCCATGCGCGCCGGCCAATGGCCGTACAAGCCGCCAAACACCGCGGCGAACAGCGGCATGCTCGCGACCGCGACCGCGGCGAGTCCCGACGCGACGTGTTGTTCGGCGTAGCAGACCAGGCCGTTGCCGAACCCGAGCAGCATCGTGCCGGTCAGCGCCGCATTGAACCATTGCGCGCGGGTCGGCGCGGCCATGCCGCGCCAGCGCAGGAACGCATACAGCGCGGTGCCGGCGCACAGGAAGCGGGTCGCCGCCATCAGGAACGGCGGGTAGCTGGTCAGTCCGATGCGGATCGCCAGATATGTCGAGCCCCAGATGAAGTAAAGCGCTAGCAGCGCGGCCGGCACCAGTACGCGCGGGCCGAACAGCGCGGTCGATGGCGTTGCCGCCGACGCAGGGGCGTCGCGAGGGGAGTCATTCATCGGGAATCATTCGGGAGGGCGGACCGGATGTGGCCGCTAGGAGCCTGTCGGACTTTGGTGGTCGAGGCGAAAAGCCGGCTGTGCGCGGACAGATTTTCGACGGTTCGCCGGCCCATAGTGGTTCTATGGGCCAAGAGCCGGCGGAAATATGGACCACATAGCAGGATTTGCAGCCCGGCCGACCAAAGTCCGACAGGCTCCTAGGGATACGGCGCGAAGGATACGCAGGCTTTGGCCCTGCGGCGAGTGCCGCCAATCGCCAGTGGCACGGGGCCATTGGCGACGCGGGGCTCAGTGCGATGCGGTCGACGGATCGCGTTGTGCAGGCGTGACCGACACGACCTTGAATTCGCCTTCGATCACGTCCGGGGCAGCGGGCGGCGCGGCTGCGCCGGGACCTGCCGACGCGCGCGGACGCGGCGTCGAACGCAGCGCATTGACCAGCAACAGCAAGGCGCCGCCGATCACCAGCGCGGCCAGCGCGAACATGCCGACGGTGACGAACAGCAACACGACGATAACGCCGAGCACGCCCATCGCGAGGCGCGCGAGCGGATGGCGCGAGCGTGCCGCGCGAAACAGGCCGTGAACCATCGTCGATACTCCGTATGCCAAACTGCGCGTCCGCCGTGAACGCGCTGTACCTATTGTGGGGCTTCGCCGCACGTCGACAAGTGCTGAAAGATGGCATGAACCGATCCAGGCCGCTGTGCCGTCTTGACGAAATTCCCGACCACGGCGCGATCGCGGTGACGGTCGCGAGTGCGACCGGCGGTTTCGAGCTGATCGTGCTGCGCCAGGGCGACGCGGCGTTCGCATACCACAACGAATGCCCGCATGCGGGCCGCAACCTTGATTACGCGCCGGGCAAATTCATCGTGCAGGGCGGCTGCGTGACCTGCGCGGTGCACGGCGCGACGTTCACCGTGGCCACCGGCGCCTGCGCAGGCGGCCCGGCGCGCAGCGGTCTGGTCGGTTTGCCAGTCGAGGTGCTCGATGGCGTGGTTTGCCTGAAATAGGCTCAGCCGTGCCCGAACGTGAAATTGACCGCGACCAGCATCACCACCAGCATCAGCAGGGTCAGCGGAATGCCGACGCGCAGGAAATCGCGCGAGCGGTAACCGCCGGGGCCGGCGATGATCATGATCACCGGGTTGGCGCTCGGGATCAGGAACACGTTCGAGGTCGATACCGCGACGACCAGCGCATACACCGCCGGATTGCCGCCGGAGGCGAGCGCGACGTTGATCGCCATCGGCACCATCATCACCGTCGCGCCGACGTTCGACACGACCTGCGCGAACAGCAGCGTGATCACCGCGATGACCGCCTGCAGCCCCCATTGCGGCCACGCGCCGAGATAGCGTCAGCACTTCCTGCGCGATCCACGCGGCGGCGCCGGTCGAATCCATCGCCCAGCCGAGCGGGATCAGGCAGGCGAGGGTGAAGATCGTCTTCCAGTTGATCGCGCCGTAGGCCTCGTCCATGTTGAGCACGCCGGTCAGCAGCATGCCGACCGCGCCGACCAGCATCGCGATCGACAGCCGGATGTCGGTGAACAGGCCGAGGCCCATCGCGAGCGCGAAGAAGATCGACCGCGTGCCAGATCTTGCTCGGGCGGCTGTTCCTCCTTCGGGATAGTCGGTGACGACCACGAAGTCGTGGGATTCGGCGGTCTGCGCCAGGTCGCGCCAGAAGCCGTGCAGCACCAGCGTGTCGCCGGCGCGCAGCGCGACCTCGCGCACGTCCTCGCGGAACACCTGGTCGCCGCGATTGACCGCGAGCACCGAGATGCCGTAGCGTCTTGCGCAGGCGCAGGTCGCCGATCGACTGCTTGATCCAGCGCGAGTTCGGCGGAATCACCGCCTCGGAAATGCCGGCGCGGGTCGGATTGAACAGGTCGCCGAAATTGCGCAGGCGCGTCTGCACCTGGCACAGCTGGGTGTTCGCGAATTCGTTGACCGCGTCGCGCTTGCCGAGCACGCCGAGCACGCTGCCGACCCAGATCATCTGGTCGCCGGCGGCGCGAGGCGCGCCTCGTTGCCGGTCTTCAGCGCGAGGATCAGCGGCGCGCCGCGCAGTTGCTTCGGCTTCGCCGACGCTCATGCCGACCAGCGGGCTGTCCGCGGTCACGGTCAGTTCGAGCACCTCGCCGTCGATGCCGTAGGTTTCGGCGAAGTAGGTTTCGGTGCGGCCCGGGCGTGACCTTCTGGCGGTCTCCTCGTCGCTCGGCAGCAGCTTGCGCGTGAACAGCGCGAAGTAGCGCGAGGCCGGCCAGCAGCAGCGGAATGCCGATCGGCGCGATCGCGAACAGCGAGAACGGTCTCGATCGTCTGCGCGCCCGGCGGCAGGTTGCGGTTCGCGCTCGCGATCAGGTCGTTGAGCAGGATCAGCGGCGAGTTCGAGATCATCGTCATGTTGGTGCCGCACAGGATCATGCACGCCATCGGCAGCAGCAGGCGCTTGAGCGGCATGCCGGTGCGCGAACTGACGCGGCTGACCACCGGCAGGAACAGCGCGCTGAGCGCCTGGCTCTGGATCACCGACGACAGCGACGCCGGCCATCGCGTTGATCAGCAGCGAGACGCGCGCTTCGACGCCGCCGGCCAGGCGCAGGATGAACGAGGCGGCCTTGCCGAGCACGCCGGTGCGGTCGAGGCCGGCGCCCATGATCATCACCGCGATCAGCGAGATCACCGCGTTGCCGGCGAAGCCGTCGAACAACTGCTCGACCGGCAGCAGGCGCGTGAGGCCGATCACCACGATCACCAGCAGCGCGACCAGATCGGCGCGGATCCATTCGAGCACCAGCATCAGCACGGTGAACGCGAGCAGCCCGAACACGAGCGCCATGTTGGTGGTGAGGGTCAGGCCGGCGTCCATCGGGGCAGGTTCTCGTTAGGGCCTGGCGAGTGCTCATGCTCGTTCAGATGCGTTCATGGACGAAGTCCCAGACGCCGTGGCCGAGGCGCAGGCCGCGGCGCTCGAAGTGCGTTTCGATGCGCCAGGCGCGGACGCTCGGCGGGCGCCGCATGGCCGTGGATCGGTGCGCCAGCGTGGCGCGGCGTCGAGCACGCTCTGCATATGCTCGGCATAGTCGGCCCAGTCGGTCGCCAAATGCAAGCGGCCGCCGGCGACGCACGCGCGTCGCCAGCAGGTGCGACGAAATCCGGCTGGATCAGGCGCCGCTTGTGGTGGCGCTTCTTGTGCCAGGGATCGGGGAAGTAGATGCGCACTTCGGCGAGCGTGCCGGCGCGATTTCGCTGCTCGCAGCACCTCGACCGCGTCGTGGTTGTAGACGCGCACGTTGTCGACGCCGGCCTCGGCGAGCGCGTTCATCAGGCGGCCGACGCCGGGCCGGTGCACTTCGATGCCGATGAAGTCGCGCGTCCGGCTTCGGCCTGCGCCGAGTGCAGCAGCTGCTCGCCATTGCCGAAGCCGATCTCGAGCACGAGCGGCGCCGCGCGGCCGAAGCTCGCGTCGAAGTCGCGCGGCGTGCCGCGTGTAGTCGAGGCCGTAGCGCGGCCAGTGCGCATCGAACGCGCGCTGCTGCGCCGGCGTGATGCGGCCCTGGCGCAGCACGAAGCTGCGGATGCGGCGCTCGTGGATCGCGGGGTCGCCCATGCGGTCGGTGATGCCTGCTGTTCATGCGAAGTGCGGCCAGGGATGGCCGCTTCGATTCTCGCGATCATGGACGATCGCACTAGATAGTCCCGTCGAGCGGACTCGACGCCGACGCGTAGCGTTTGCGCGGAATGCGCCCGGCGCGGAACGCCGCGCGCCCGGCTTCGATCGCGAGCTTCATCGCGTGCGCCATCAGCACCGGATCCCTCGCGCCGGCGATCGCGGTGTTCATCAGCACGCCGTCGCAGCCGAGTTCCATCGCGATCGCGGCGTCCGACGCGGTGCCGACGCCGGCGTCGACGATGATCGGCACCTTCGCGTTCTCGACGATCTCGAGCAGGTTCCAGCGGTTCTGGATGCCGAGTCCGGAGCCGATCGGCGCGGCCAGCGGCATCACCGCGACGCAGCCGATTTCCTCCAGGCGCTTGGCGAGGATCGGATCGTCGGAGGTGTAGACCATCACGTCGAAGCCGTCCGTGACCAGGATCTCGGCGGCCGCGAGCGTCTGCACGACGTCCGGGAACAGCGTCTTCTGGTCGCCGAGCACTTCGAGCTTGACCAGCGTGTGGCCGTCGAGCAGTTCGCGCGCGAGGCGGCAGGTGCGCACCGCGTCGTCGGCGGTGTAGCAGCCGGCGGTGTTCGGCAGGATCGTGTAGCGCGACGGGCGGCAGCACGTCGAGCAGGTTCGGCTCGCCCGGGTTCTGGCCGATGTTGCGTGCGCCGGATCGCGACGGTGACGATCTCGGCGCCGGCCGCCTCGGTCGCGCGCCGCGGTTTCGTCGAGATCCTTGAACTTGCCGGTGCCGGTGAGCAGGCGCGAGCGGTAGGTCTTGCCGGCGATGATCAGCGGGTCGCTGGCGGTATCGATTCGGGATTCAGTCAATGCGTTCATTTCTCTCTTCTTCGCTTGAGCGGCGTCGTTGCGGCGAGGACGCGAGCCGGGTCATCCTGCGGTCCTCGCTGCGCCCGCAGCGGTTGCCCGAATCACCCGCCGCCGATCGCATGCACGATCTCGATGCAGTCGCCGGCATCGAGCATGCGTTCGGCATGCCGGCTGCGAGGCACGATCTCGTGGTTGATCTCGACCGCGACGCGGCGGTTCGCGTAACCGGCGGTTTCGAGCAATTGCGCGAGTGTGAGTGGCGCGGTGATGTCGCGTTCCTGGCCGTTGAGGACAATCTTCATCCCGCCATTCTAAACGTCTGTCGGCCTGGTATCCGCATGGTGAGGCACATCGCGGGCCGGAAACCGCTCCTGCGTTTCCGACCCACAGGGATGTGGGAGAAGTGTCCGGCGTCTGGAGCGCCGGCGGACAGGCATTCATGGCCCTCATAAAAAGACGCCGCGCATTGCGCGGCGTCTTGCCTTGCCTGACAGGGACTCAGTGTTGGTTGTCCTTGTCCTTGTCCTTCTTGTTGTCGTCGCGGGCCGGCGGTGGTGCACGACGTTCCACCGGTTGCACAGCACGTTGCGGTGGTTGCTGCTGTTGCGGCATCACGCGCTGTTGCTGCACCGGCGCCTGGCGCTGTTCCATCTGCACCGGGGCGCTGCGCTGGTAGTCGCGCACGGGCGCTTCGCGCTGCTGTACCGGCGCTTGGCGCTGTTGCACGGGCGCCTGGCGCTGTTCCTGCACAGGGCTACTGCGCTGGTAGTCACGCACGGGCGCTTCACGCTGCTGCACAGGTGCTTGGCGCTGTTGCACCGGTGCCTGGCGCTGTTCCATCCGCACTGGTGCGCTGCTGCGCTGATTGTCGCGCACGGGCGCTTCACGCTGCTGCACGGGCGCCTGGCGCTGCTGCTGTTCCCTTTGCACCGGTTGCAGACGCTGCTCGGCATTGCGTTGCGGCTCGGCCACGGGTGCGCGCTGGACCGGCGCGGCGCGTGTCGGCATGGTCGTGTCGCGCGCCGGCACCTCGCTGCCGCGTCCGTTGTCACGGTTCACCGGCGCGCCGCGTTGCGGCTGGACGGCAGAGTTGCCGCGAACGGGTGCGGCGGCACGATTGCCTTCCACGTTGGCCGCTGGATTGTTCGCGCGCGGAGCGAAACGTGCCGACGGCAGCTCGTTGCGGGCTGGCGTTGCCGGTTGCGTACGTGCATCCGGCGTGCGTTGTGTCCCCATGGGCGGACGGACACCACCGCGCTCGGCGTTGACCGGCGCGTTCGGCGTCGCACGCGGGCTGACCGGGTTGGCGGACTCGTTTCCGCCGACACGTTGAGCGGGCGACCCTGCGCGCATCGGCAGCGGTTGTGGCGCGGCCGCGTTGCCGCGACCGACCACCTGTATGCGTGACGGCTGCGCACGCTCTTCCGCGGCCACCGCGGGTCGCGCTGCGATCTGACGCAACTGGCTGTTCTGCAGCGGCTGCGAACCGTTGCTCTGGATCGCCTGCAGGCGGGAGGCGATCGGCACCGGACGCGGTGGCGGCGCACTGCGTGCGATCACCTGGCGGTCGAGCACGGCTGCGGCCGGCACGGCGCGCGCCCGCGCGTTGTCGCCGACGAAACTGGCCCGGGTCGGCGCGATGCCGACGCGACTGACCACTTGCGCGTTGCGCAGGTTGTTCGCATTGACCTGCACGCGCGCCGCATCGACCGGACGGGCGCCGACGAACGTGTCACGCGACACCGCGGTCACCGCAGCGGCATTCCTGCGGTATGCGTAGTTGGCGTTGTCGATCGGGCGACCGTTCGAGTAGTTGTTGTAGACGTTGGTGATGTTCGTGTTGTTGATCACCGTCGTGTTGCGCACGTTGATGTTGGTGAAGTAGCGAGCGCGATGTGCGATACCACGGCACATAGACGTCGCGCGGGCCGAGCGGGAACCAGCCGACCGGGCCACCGCCGCCGATCGAGACGCTGACGCCCCAGCCGCCGCCGCCGACGAACCCGACCATTGCCGGTGCGTAGATCGCGATGCCGCTGTCGCGACGTCCCGGGCACCAGCCCCAGCGATTGCCGATGTAGGCCCAGCGACCGTAGTGGAATGGCGCGAAGCCCCAGGCCGCGTTGTCGACCCAGGTCCAGCCCCACGGGTCGATCCACGCCCAATGGCCGCTGCGGTACGGCGCCCAGTCGGCGGCGACCGTGGTCGGATACCAGACGTTGCCGTATTCGCGGCACGTCGCTCCACGCAGCCGTTGTCGTCGAGATCCGCGTAGCCGATCGTGCCTTCGGACACGTACTGGCGCGAAACCGATCGTTCATAGCGCGTGTCGCGCGACGCGGCCCAGCGATCGAAGTCGTCCGCGCGCGGCAGGTCGAGCACCTCGTAGTCGCGCAGCGCGGAGTCGTTGAACCGATACGAGTTGCCCGAGCGCACGCTGTAGCTGGCGTTGTTCTGGCCGTAGACGTCGCCGGCGCCGTTGAACACGGTGACCATCGTCGAGGTGCCTTGCGGGGCGACGTCGACGCGATAGTTGCCGGGCGCGGTTGATGACGAACGCGAGGGTCGGCGTGTCGACCTCGTAGCTCTGGCCGCTCGTCGATGCGGCGGACGTGCAGGTTCATCACGCCATCGGTCAGCTCGATCTGCGCGGTATTGTCGTCGAGATTGAGCAGGTCGAACGTGCTGTTCTGGTCGAGGCGGATGTCGCCGCCGCCGATCTCGCAGCTCGACGCGCGAGCCGTTGTCGGTGTAGACCTTGTCGCCGGTGCCGAGCGGACGGTTCAGCGATGCCTGCGACCCAATCGTCTGTCGCCGGCAGACTGGAAACTTACATTGCCGCTCATGTAGCCGATGCGCGCGACGCGATCGGGCGGATCTGCCGATGCGCTTTGCGCACCGACACTCGACCGCAAACACGCCGAGCACCCCGGCCAGCACGATGCTGCACCATGCGCGCGGGTTGGTAGAAAGCCTTGTGTACATCGATCGTCTCCTCGGGCCTACGCCAGGCGCGGTCACGGTGGGAGTCGCTCCCCTTGCGCGGCCGCCCGCGTCTGACAGGCTGTGTACCATATCAGCGCAATCACGCTGAATGACTGCCTTCCAGATGTCAGGCCTTGCACTCGCTTACGATGTCCGCTTAGCGCCGATTCAGCGCGGCCGACGGCAGTCCGCTTGTCGCCTCGCACCGTGCCGGCTAATCTGTCGCCCCCGCGGGTGTAGCTCAATGGCAGAGCTGTAGCTTCCCAAGCTACTGACGAGGGTTCGATTCCCTTCACCCGCTCCAAGTGCCCGCCCGTGCCCCCCGAAACCGCACCGATGCAGCCGCCCGCGACCGCACCTCGCTCGGCTGGCGCGAGTGGCTAGCGCTGCCTGCGCTCGGCATCCATGCGATCAAGGCCAAGATCGATACCGGTGCGCGCTCGTCGGCGCTGCATGTGGAATCGCTCGAGACATTCCACGCACGATGGGGTGCTGCACGTGCGATTCGTGGTGCGCGCGCGTCGGCGCGGCGAGCAGTTGATCGCGTGCCGCGCGCCGGTCAGCGACCGCCGCCAGGTGACCGATTCCGGCGGCCATCGCAGCGAGCGCTGGTTCATCCGCACCGACATCGTGCTCGCCGGGCAGTCCTTCGAGCGCTGACATGAACCTGACAGACCGGCGTTCGATGCTGTTCCCGCTGCTGATCGGGCGCAGCGCGCTGGATGGCCGTTTCCGCGTCGATCCCGCCCTTTCCTATACCTGTCCACGTCCCGCCCGCGACGTGCCGGTCCCCGCCCATTCCGAAGAACACCCATGAAAATCGCCATCCTGTCGCGCAATGCGCGGCTGTATTCGACCAAGCGCCTGGTCGAAGCCGCGCGCGCGCGCGGTCACAGCGTGCGCGTGCTCGATCCGCTGCGCTGCTACATGCGCATCGCGCCGGGCGCGTTCGAGATCCACTACAAGGGTCGCGTGCTGCGCGGCATCGATGCGGTGATTCCGCGCATCGGCGCGTCGATCACGTTCTACGGCACCGCGGTGGTGCGCCAGTTCGAGATGATGGGCGTGTACACGCCGAACGGCTCCGATGCGATCCTGCGCGCGCGCGACAAGCTGCGCACGTTGCAACTGCTGGCGCGCGAGAACATCGAGCTGCCGATCACGGTGTTCGGCGACAACCCGGACGACACCGCGGACCTGCTCGCGATGCTCGGCGAGCCGCCGCACGTGATCAAGCTCAACGAAGGCGCGCAGGGGCAGGGCGTGCTGCTCGCCGAAAAACGCTCGGCGCGCGCAGGGCATGATCGAGGCATTCCGCGGCCTCTACGCGAATTTCCTCGTGCAGGAATTCATCGCGCGAGGCGAAGGGCGCCGACCTGCGCTGCTTCGTGGTCGGCGGCAAGGTCATCGCGGCGATGCAGCGGCAGGCGCCAGAGGGCGACTTCCGCGCGAACCTGCATCGTGGCGGCATCGCGCAGGCGGTCAGCCTGACCGCCGAGGAGACCGCGACCGCGGTCCGTGCCGCGCGCGGTGATGGGCCTCGGCGTCGCCGGCGTCGACCTGTTGCGCTCCGCACGCGGCCCGCTCGTGCTCGAGGTCAATTCCTCGCCGGGCCTGGAGGGTATCGAAGCTGCCAGCCGAGTCGATGTCGCCGGCGCGATCGTCGACCACCTTGCGCAGTGCGCAGGAGCCAGGCGGCCGGCCGCAAAGCGCGCACGCCGCAAGCGCGCGTAGCGGAGCGGCACGCCGCGCCGCGCAGGGGCGGCGATGAATTACGAAGCCAAATGTACGAAAGGCATCGTTGACATCGCGATGGACAAGGTTCACTGTCGGTGGGCGTCGATATGCGTCGACGACACCGCTTTCGTTTTCACGCCTGTTTGGAGGCTTCCATGAAAACCAGTGCAATCATTGCCGTGATCTTCGTCTTGCTCTTCGCGATGCCGCTCGCAGCCAAGGAGGAAACGAAGCCTGCGGTCAACGCGAACACCAAAGAATCTTTCGCCGGAGTGGCGGCATGGGTGCGTGAGGAGATGGAGGAGGGCGGCCGCTATTCGTACGTCACCTCGCAAGAACGTACCCGGGTCAATGAGACGCTCGACACGATGAGCCGGCTGTTCGAGAAAGTTCCGACGGTCGCGCAGATGAACGATCAGCAAAAGACCGAGATGTTCAACAACCAGGGGAAGGTGAATGGAATCCTCACCCTGCGCGACAACGATCGGCTGGTTTGCAAGAACGAGATTCCGACCGGGTCACATATTCCGATGAAGGTCTGTGAAACTGCGGGTGCGATTCGCGCGCGCTCGGTCAGTGACCGCAGTTATATAGAACGAAACAACAACTCGCCCAGGAAGTGTTCGGGCGACTCTTTGGGCTGCTGATAAGTCCGCGGACGTTGATGTTGCGTGCGTTGGGTGGTCAGGCAAAGGTTGCCCAAAGCGCCGTTCGGCGGGTGATTGAGCTCTGCCCTTCCGAAAATCGGCTCGGGACGGACTACGACATCAGATGTACGACGATCGTCGTTGACTTTGGGCAAAAGCACGGCTAGTGTCGTCCGCAATCGCCTTTCTCGGCGGCGCGAGTTCCTCATTTCCTGTTCAACCATCACCGTTCGGAGGCTTCAATGAAATACGGTTCCATCATGGCGTTGGTCGTCGCGATGCTTTTCGCAATGCCGCTCTCAGCGAAGGAAAAGGCAGAGCCCGCGGTCAACGCGAGCACCAAGGATTCCTTCGATGCCGTCTCGTCGTGGGTGCGCACGCAGATGACGTCGGGCGGTCGCTACTCGTACGTGACGGCCGCCGAACGCACTACGGTCAACGCGAAGCTCGATGCGATGGCCGGACTGTTCGCGAAGACGCCTGATACCGCGCAGATGACCGATGCGGAAAAGACCCAGATGTTCAACGACCAGGGCGAGATCAATGGAATCCTGGGCAAGCGCGACAACGACCGCCTGGTTTGCAAGAACGAGATACCGGTCGGTTCGCATATCCCCGTCAAGACCTGCGAGACGGCCGGCGCGATCGAAGCACGCCGTCGCAATGACACCCAGTATATGCAGAACCGTCAGGCGACCCCCCAGCTGCAGCACGGCAACTGACATCGGTTCCGTCGTGAACGCAATGCTGATGTAATCTGCGTCGCGCAGGAATCACCATCCGGAGGGTGCGAAGCATGGCAACTGTCGACAATCTGCCGAAGCCGACCGAAGCGGAGCTCGGCATCCTCAATATTCTCTGGGAACGCGGACCTTCGACGGTCCGCGACGTCCACGAGATCCTGTATCGCGGCGAGGGCGCCGGTTACACGACGGCGTTGAAACTCCTGCAAATCATGCATGGCAAGGGCCTCGTGGTACGCGACGATTCCGAGCGGGCGCATGTATTCCATGCGGCGATCAGCAAGGAGCGCAACCAGAAGCGCTTTCTCAGCGACATGGTCCAGCGCGTCTTCGATGGCTCGCCGTCGCAACTGGTACTGCACGCCTTGGGCGGCCATCCGAAGGCCACCAATGCGGAACTGGATGAAATCCGGATCCTGCTCGATCGGCTTGAGGGGCAAAGGGGGCGGCGATGAACGCCCATTTCGCGCACTGGCCCATCGTGATCCAGGCCATCGGCTGGACCTTGCTGCACTTCGTCTGGCAAGGCGGCGTGGTTGGACTCGGCTATGCCGTCGCCCGCCTGATCCTGCCCGTCGAGCGTAGCGAGGCCCGTTACGCGGCGGGCCTGATCGCGTTGGCGATCATGGCGCTGTGTCCGCTGGCGACGTTCGCGATGGAGTATTCGCAGGCGCTGGCAATGGCGGCAAGCGCGCTGCCGGATGCGGCAAGCGATGTCGCGCCGATCGTCCTTGCGCCGATGCTTGTCGTTCAAGGCTTCGAACTCGATCGGCTGCTGCCGTGGCTCGTGCTGGTGTGGACGTTCGGCGTCGTCGCGATGACGTGGCGCGCCTGGCATCAGTGGTGCGCGATCGAGCGGATCGCGAAACGCCACGCCCAGGCCAGCCCCGAACTTGAACAATTGCTTGGCGTGCTGGCGCGCCAGTTCGGATTGCTGCGCAACATCTGCGTGCTGGTTTCCGATCACATCGACACGCCAACCCTGATCGGCTGGCTGAAGCCGGTGGTGCTGTTGCCGACCGCGGTCGCGCTCGGCTTCCCGCGCCAGCAACTGGAATTGATCCTTGCCCACGAACTCGGGCATCTGCGCCGTTATGACCATCTGGTCAACTTGGCGCAGGCCGTGCTCGAAACCCTGCTGTTCTACCACCCGGTCGTGCACTGGATTTCCAGGGAAGTGCGCAACGAGCGCGAAATCTGCTGTGACCGGCTCGTGTTGCGGCAGACCCGGGGCGAGCCGCGCGAATACGCGCGCACGCTCGCCTCTCTGGAGGAAATGCGCCTGACTACGCCGCGGCTTGCGATTGCCGCGACCGGCGGGGTGTTGCTCGATCGGGTTCGCCGCATCGTCGGCGTGCCGGCGCCGCGCCTCGCCGCGACCCGGCCGACCGTTGGACTGGCTTTCCTAGCGGCGACCACGCTCGCGTTGATCGTCACGCTGGCGTTGCGCCCGGACAAGTTCGACGAGTTGGCGGCGGGCGCGAATGCGGTGCTGGATCGCGTGCCGCGTCCGAGTGGACTGGCGCTGGGCGGTCTGACCCTGCAGTTGTCGCCGCCACCCAAATGGGCGGTTGAAGTCGCCAGGCCGATCCGGATTGCATTGCCGCAGGCGCGCGAACCGGCGGTGGAATCCGCCGCTGCGGCGCGGACCGTTGCCCATGTCGAAGCGATCCCGCGCTCATCGATGCTCGGGGTGGATTCGGGATTGCGGCAGGATCGCGATGGGCAATTGACCTCGATCGCGAACATTCCGCTTTCCGTGCCGAAAATTTCGGCGATTGCACCGGTCGACCCAGCGCGCCGATTCTCCAGTCCGATCGCGTTGCGCAGCGTCGCTCCCCGTTATCCCGAGGGCGCCGCACTGACCGCTCCGGTCCGGATCGATGTCAGTTTCGCGATCGGCGCGGACGGAACGGTGCGTGACACGAAGGTTGCGACGGACTCCGCCGATGCAGCGTTCGCCGCTGCGGCGCAGCATGCACTCGCTGACTGGCGCTTCGATCCGGCCACGGTTCCGGCCGATACCGGCGCACGCTTTCAGCAGACCTTTGTGTTCTCGAAAGAGGAGGCGAAACGCCGGTCGAGGACTGCCGTGGCCGATGA
Source organism: uncultured Gammaproteobacteria bacterium (assembly GCA_963720445.1). Taxonomy (GTDB): domain Bacteria; phylum Pseudomonadota; class Gammaproteobacteria; order Xanthomonadales; family Rhodanobacteraceae; genus Dokdonella_A. The sequence goes on along the minus strand of CAVRFO010000002.1, from coordinate 1,151,816 downwards.
ACTTGGCTGCACGCCGCGGACCGGTTCGCTGATTTGCCGCCGCGAGAGCGAGGAAAAAATCGCGTTGCCACTGACGATCATCCGCCTGACCGATGCCGGCAGTGGTCAGGCAAGCAGTGGTTAACGGAACACTTAGAGCGCTTTAACAATGACTTAAGACCGGGCTGACTATATTCGCCCCACTGTAGTTAGCTCGACACTCCTAAGTCAGGTCAGGTGACTGGCGAAATTACAGTATCGGGGCAGTAGCTTTTTTGGCCCAAGCGAGGTGTGTTCCCCCAATGACACCTCCTTGGGCCATTTTCTTTTGCGCGCACCGCGCCGCCCAGCCACCCCGAAGCAATCAATCCCCAGCCTTGCGGAATTCCGCGCTAAGCTAAGCGTTCCATGCGCATACTCGTCATTGAAGACAACAGCGACATCGCGGCCAACATAGGCGACTTCCTAGCCGACAAGGGCCATGTCGTCGATTTCGCCGGCGACGGCGTGACCGGCCTGCATCTGGCCGTGGTCAACGATTTCGACGTGATCGTGCTCGATCTCGGACTGCCCGGTATGGACGGCCTCGAGGTCTGTCGCAAATTGCGCCAGGAAGCGAAACGGCAGACCCCGGTATTGATGCTGACCGCGCGCGATACGCTCGACAGCAAGCTGACCGGCTTCGATTCCGGCGCCGACGACTACATGGTCAAGCCGTTCGCGTTGCAGGAGCTTTCGGCGCGCCTCGAAGTGCTCGGCCGCCGCGGCAAGGGCAACAAGACGCGCCTGCTGCAGCTCGCCGACCTGGTCTACAACCTCGATACGCTGACCATCAGTCGTGCCGGCAAGCAGATCCAGTTGAATCCGATCGGCTTGAAACTGCTGCAATCGCTGATGGAGTCAGCGCCCTCCGTAGTCACTCGCCAGGAACTGGAAACCCGGGTCTGGGGCGAGGAACTGCCCGACAGCGATTCGCTGCGCGTGCATATCCACGGCTTGCGCGCGGCGATCGACAAGCCGTTCGAGAAGCCGTTGATCCAGACGCGCCACGGTATCGGCTACCGCATGGTCGATCCGGATGCGCTACCGACGTAGGCTCCGCTCCCGCATCATCATCTCGTTTGCGCTGTTCGGACTCGGTCTCACCGCCCTGTTCGCGGTCGCAACCGTGTATATGCGCACGCGGCTAGAAGACCAGCTGATCAACAGCACGCTGCAGCGCGAAGTGAAGAACTTCGTCGACTTCAAGCGCGACAATCCCGATCCCAATGCGGAATGGTCGATGTCGGTCTACGACGCGCTCATCGTGCGCCCGAACAAGACCGCGATCGTGCCGTTCGCGTGGCAGAAATACACCACTGGCGTCTACGACATCGAGGATATCGGCCGCGAGAGCAAGATCCGTCCGTACAAGCTCGCGGTCTACAAGGATGCCGACTACTGGGCGTTCCTGCGTTTCGATGTCAGCACGCAGAAGCTCGGTGAACGCCAGTTGCTGACCGTGCTGGCGGCGTCAGTGTTCGCGTTCGCGCTGCTCTCGCTGCTGATCGGCTTCTGGCTGTCGGCGCGCGTGATGAGCCCGGTCATCGACCTCGTCAAGCGCGTGCGCGCGATGAGCAAGACGGGTCGCCCGGAATTGCTGAAATCCCATTTCGCCGACGACGAAGTCGGCCAGCTTGCATCCGCGCTCGATGATTATTCGACGCGCCTGACCGAAATGGTCGAGCGCGATCGCGAGTTCAACGCCGACGTCAGCCACGAACTGCGCACGCCGCTCAGCGTCATCGCGAGCACGACCGAATTGCTGCAGGGATCGCCGGACCTGACCGACAAGCTCAGCGAACGCCTCAAGCGCATCGAACGCGCGGTGCGCCAGTCCAGCGAGTTGATCGATGCGTTGCTGCTGTTGTCGCGACGCGAACGCCAGGCGCCCGACGATGGCGAAACCACCGACGTCGCGCGCGTCGCCCAGCAGGTGGTCGACGCGCAGCGCACCCATCTCGGCAACAAGCCGGTGCAGGTGCGCGTCGACATCGAGGAACCGCTCGCCACGGTCGCGCCGTCATCGGTTGTCTCGGTCGCGCTCAGCAACCTGATCGGCAACGCGTTCAAATACACGCAAGTTGGCGAAGTCATCGTGACCGTCGGCCACGGCCGCGTCACCATCGAGGACACCGGCCCCGGTATCGATGCCGACGACGCGGAGAAGCTGTTCGAACGCGGCGTGCGTGGTACCAAGGTCGGCAAGGGCGGTGGCCTTGGCCTCGCGATCGTGCGCCGGCTCTGCGAACTTTACGGCTGGAAAGTCTCGCTGGCACCGCGCCCGCAAGGCGGCGCGACCGCGACGCTGCAGTTCGGTCACCGCGCCCACCCCTTGTAGGAGCGCACCCTGTGCGCGATTCCTTGCAGCAATGACTCCAGCCCGATCGCCCACAGGGTGGGCTCCTACAAGTTCATCTTGCCGTTCAGGCGCGTTGTAGGCGACAGCGTCACGGTCAGCGCGCGCCCTCGCAACCGGGGCAGGCGCACGCCCGGTGGAATCAGGCGTCGACCGGGTCGAGCCAACCCCAGCGGTCGGCGGTCGCGCCGTTGAACAAGCCGAAGAAGAGTTCCTGGATGCGATGGGTGACCGGCCCCGGTTTGCCCACGCCCACCGGCTTGCCATCGACCGAACGGATCGGCGTGATCTCGGCCGCGGTGCCGCACATGAACAACTCATCGCACAAATACAGATATTCACGCGGGATGTCGCGCTCGATCACCTCGATGCCGGCCTCGCGCGCGAGCGTGATGATCGTGTTGCGGGTAATCCCGTTGAGCAGCGCGGCGCTGATTGGCGTCGTGTGCAGCGCGCCGTCGATGACGAGGAACAGGTTTTCGCCGGCGCCTTCGCTGAGCAGGCCGGTCGAGGCGAGCGCGATGCCTTCGCCGAAGCCGAGCCGGCGCGCCTCGCGCGCGATCAACTGGCCCGAAAGGTAATTGCCGCCGGCTTTCGCGCCCGCCGGAATCGTGTTCGGCGCAAACCGCTGCCAGCTCGACACGCAGGCGTCGATGCCCGCTTCGAGCACGCCCGCGCCCAGATACGGCCCCATCTCCCATGCGGCAACCGCGACGTCGGTCGGCGTTTCCGCCGAAAGCCCGAAGCCGCCGAGACCGCGAAACGCGACCGGGCGCAGGTACGCTTTGCTCAACTTGTTCGCCTTGATGACTTCGCGGCACGCGGCGCGGAGCTCGTCCTGCGAATACGGAATCACCATGTCGTAGATCTTGGCTGACATGAACAGGCGTTTGATGTGATCGCCGAGCCGGAAGATCGCCGGGCCCTTCGGAGTTTCGTAACTGCGGATGCCTTCAAACACCGACGAACCGTAATGCAGTGCGTGCGCCATCACGTGGACGGTCGCATCGCGCCACGGTTTGATGTGGCCGTTCTGCCAGATGTGGTCGGGGTAGGTCTGAGCCATTGCAGTCGTTCCGTGCGGGAAAGATGAATGATAGCAGTCGATGCCGGGAGCGGCTCCGACGCGCTACCAGACCAGCCAGTAACACGCGCCTTCGACCGCCACGCCGAAACGATGTTCGCGCACGCCATCGCTTTCGTTGCTGCCGGTGCGCACGCGCAATGTGTCCTCGTTCGCGCTGGCAGGCGTGTCGCCTGTGATGTCGCCCGCGTCGCCGCCATCCATCGCGAGCAACGGCCGCTGCACGAGGTCGCGCAATGAACGCAGGCGGTCGCTCGCCGCGCGCGCACCGACGCCGCGCCAGCGCAGCAGGCTGGCCAGTGCGTTCGAGTCGTGGCGGGTGATCGCGGCGCTGATGTGGTCGTGCAGCGCTTCGCGCGAAGTCGGGCAGGTGTCGATGGAAAGCGTCGACGCCGCGGAGTCGGTGCCCGGCGTGGACGCATTCGCCGTCGTACCTGCGCTGCATGCGAGTCCGGAAAAGACGATCTCGCCATGCGTACCGATACAGCGATGGACCGTCTGTCCATCGGGCGCGGCACGCGCGGGCGTCGCGAGCGCGATCAGCAACGCGCCGAGCAGTGCGTGTTTGGTGATCTTCTCTCCTCGCATCCGCGCGAGGCTATCACCATCGACCCGCACCGCGTTTTCAGGAAACCGAAAGCCGTTCGCAGATCGCCTGCGTCGCCCTGGCGCGGTTGAGCGTATAGAAATGCAGGCCCGGCGCACCACCGGCGATCAGACGCCGGCACAGATCGGCGACCACGTCGGCGGCGAACTCGCGGATGCTCTCGACGTCATCACCATACGCGGCGAGACGTTTGGCGAGCCAGCGCGGAATCTCGGCGCCGCACATGTCGGAAAACCGCTTGAGCTGGGTGAAGTTTCCGATCGGCATGACGCCCGGCACGATCGGCACCTCGATACCCGCGCGGCGCGCCGCATCCACGAAGCGGAAATACGCGTCGGCGTTGTAGAAATACTGGGTGATCGCACCATTCGCGCCGGCGTCGATCTTGGCCTTGAAGTGGCGCAGGTCCGCATGCGCGTCATCGGATTGCGGATGTACTTCCGGATAGCAGGCAACTTCGATGTGGAACCAGCCATCGCGTTCCTTGCGGATGAACGCGACCAGTTCGCTGGCGTAACGGAAATCGCCGTGGGTCGCCATGCCGGACGGCAGGTCGCCGCGCAGTGCGACGATGCGCTTGCAACCCATCGCCTTGTACTGGTCGAGCAGCGTACGTATCTCGTCGCGCGTGCCGCCCATGCACGACAGATGCGGTGCAGCGGAAAGCCCGTGCGTCTGGCACAGATGGCGGATCGTCTCCGGTGTGTAGGAAAGCGTCGAACCGCCAGCGCCGAACGTCACGCTGACATATTCGGGATTGAGCGCTTTCAGTTTCGGTAGCGCGGCATCGAGCGTCGCGCGCTGCTCGTCGGTCTTTGGCGGGAAGAACTCGAAACTGATCGGCGGCATCGACGTCGACAAGGAAGGTATGCGGGCGCGCAGTATATATCTCTTTGTCGCGATGAAGCGATATTTACCGCTGGACGGCTTGGACGGAAGAGCGTTGCTCCGCGCGATCCGAGGGGAACGGCGGATGAACATCCTGCCTGGGAAACGGTGCCGCAACGCGCTGCTCACGCGCGTTTAATTGCGCGCGGCCCATGTTTACTCCTGCCTGCAATTGTGCAGCCAACCGGAGTACATCCATGGACCACAACCGCATCGAAGGCACCAAGCACCAGGTCAAGGGTGCCATCAAGGAGATGGCTGGCAAGGTGACCGGCAACCCGACGCAGCAGATCGAAGGCAATCTCGAGAAGAACGCCGGCAAGCTGCAGAAGGAAGTCGGCAAGACCGCGGATCAGCGCCGCGATCAGCCCAAGCACTGACAAACACTGTGCCGGAGTGCCCAGGCGCTCCGGCGTCCAGTCGCAGTCGTTCCGCCGGCCGCGCGCCGGCGCGCGGTCGCGTTGTGGTGATGGATGAAGTCCCGCGATGGGAGAGGGATGTTGTGGAGACTGCGATGCGATCTCGACGGCGTCGACGATGGCCGGGTACCCTGCCTGTTTCCCCCATCGATTTGCCGCATGCGCATTGTCCTGACGCCGTTCGCCCGCCCCCGCCTGTTTCCCCGCGACCAACGCCGCAACACAATCCAGGATTGCACGCCGGAGCAGTTCGAGCGCCGCCTCAACGACGAGGCGCCGTTCCGGGAGCTCGATGGCTACGCGCCGTTCTGCAAGCTGCACGTGCACCGCAACTGGACGTCCACGCGCTGTCTGACCGTGCCGATCACCGCCGACAACCGCCATCGGCTGCGTTCCGCGTACGAGGCGCGCACGAAGGACGAATTGCCGGTACTCGTGCGCTGGTTCGAAGGCGTCGAACCGCCGGTCGCGAACTGGCTCGTCGTGATCCTCTACAGCCGCGAGCAGCTCGCGAAGGAAGGCTCACCGATCGAGGCCGACTGGGGCATCGTCGGCTGCATCTACACGGCAGCACCCGAGGAAATCCCGATGGCGCCGATCACGATGATGCGCAATGCGCTCGGCGTCGAGGAGGGCGGTTCGGGCATTGCGCTCGACCGCGATGCCTATCGGCGCAGCGTGGAGTTCTGGGAGCGCAATGCGAACTGGCGGCCGTAGGTAAAGCCGCTGTGCTTGGAGGTTTCAAAAGACGGCTTTCAGAGTCGGTCAGGCTTTGAAAGAAATCATGTTTGTTCTTCAGGCCCCTGCCAGCGATCGCCGCAGCGCTCCGAAGCGGCGGCGGTACTGGAGCGGTGCAAGCCCGACCTTGCGCCGGAACAGCCGCCCGAAGAATCCTGCGTCCTCGTAGCCGACCGCATTCGCGATCGCCTCGACCGGTTCGCTGCCGGCTTCGAGCATCTGTTTGGCTTCCTCCAGGCGCAGCGTATGCACATATTCGAGCGGCGACAGGCCGGTCGCGCGCTGGAAGCGGCGCTTGAAGGTCCGCTCGGGCAATCCGCTCAGGCGCACCATCGCGGCGACGGGCGCCGGTTCCGGATAGTTCTCGGCGATCCAGACCTGGCAGTGCGCGATCAACGCGTCGTCGGACTGGCGCGAACGCGCGAGTCGGGCGTAGGGCTGCTGACCGACCGCGTGCCATTCGACGAGGTTCATGCGTGCGGTGCACATCGCCTGCTCGACACCGGCGAGCCGCGCGATGAGATACAGCGCGAGGTCGGCCCAGGATGTGCCGCCACCCGCCATCACCAGGCGGTGGCCTTCGCCGGTGACGACCAGCGCCCTTTCCGGGCGCATGCGGATGCGCGGGTGCCGCTGTGCGATCGCATCGGCGAAAGCCCAATGCGTCGTCGCATCACAGCCGTCGAGCAGGCCGGCCTCGGCGAACAGCAGGGCGCCCGAGCAGGCCGATGCGAGTAGCACGCCGGACGCGTGGCAGTCCTTGAGCCAGGCGATTTCGGTCGCGAAGCGGTCATCGTCGAACGGGCCGCGCGGGTCGACCGCCAAATCCGGAATCACGACTACGTCGGGACAGGCGATCCGTTCGATCGTCGTCTCCGGTGTCACGCTGACGTCGTTGACGATCGGGAAGGGGCCCATGCGGGTCGCGACGACGACGGGCTGCACGATACCCGGGCCGGCGTCGCCGCCGATCGCCATGTCCCAGTCCCTGCCGGCCGATCGGAACAGGTCGTACATGCCATACAGCACCGATGCCGAAGTCTCCGGCACGGCCAGAATTGCGATCACGGGCTGCCGGGTTGCGGTCATGGCCGATCCGTCCTATTCGCTGCCGAAATGACTGTGGGTGCCGATCTTCTTGGGCGCTATCGTAAAGCCCCGCCAAACGGAAGCGAACCACCATGCCCTCACCGATCGATGTCCTGCTCGACCCGGTCTCCCTGGCGATTTTCGCGATCTATGCGGCGCTGATGCTGTGGGAGCATTTCGCGCCTGCGCGCGCGTTGCCGAACATGCCCGGCTGGCGCCTGCGCGGACTCGCTGCGTTCGTGCTGTTTTTCGCGTTGTCCGCGTACCTGCCGCTGCTGTGGGGCGAATACCTGCTGCCATGGCAGCTGTTCGACCTCGGCCATCTCGGCACCGCGACCGGCGCCCTTGTCGGCGTGCTCGTCTACGAGTTCATCGGCTACGTCTACCACCGAACCATGCACGCTTCGGACCTGTTGTGGCGCGTGCTGCACCAGATGCACCACAGCGCCGAGCGCATCGACAGCTACAGCGCGTTCTGGTTTCACCCGCTCGACATGATCGGATGGACGGCCGTGTCGAGCCTCGCGCTGACGATCATGGTCGGCCTGTCCGCACCGGCGACCACGGCGGCACTCCTCGCCATCACGCTGCTGTCGATCTTCCAGCACACCAATGTGCGCACGCCGCGCTGGCTCGGTTACGTCGTGCAGCGCCCCGAGAGCCATTCCTGGCATCACGCCCGCGACCGCCATCGCGACAACTACGCCGACGTGCCTTTGTTCGACCTCCTGTTCGGGACGTTCCACAACCCGCGCGATTTCGCTCCGGCGACCGGCTTCTACGACGGCGCCTCACGGCGGATCGGCGACATGCTGAGGTTCCGCGTGGTGTCCGCAGATCCGCTGGACGCGCGCTGAAAGGCGAAGCGGAGTTCAAATGCGCAACGGGCGCCCGAAGGCGCCCGTTGCATGCTTTCCGATGAACGGCGTGGCTGCTCAGTAGCGGTAGTGATCCGGCTTGTACGGCCCGTTCACATCGAGCCGGCGACGCCCGGAGTGTGTCCTTGAGAGCGCGGACGTTGAGCGAATAGGACGTTGCTTGTCCAGGTCAGCATGCGACTTCCGAATATTCTTGTTGCAAATGTGCTTTTGGAATGGCGCGCAATTTGCACTATCTTCCCTATCGTGGAACGGGGAGATCGCATGGGACGCGCAAAAGGGAATCTCATCGACGCACTGGCTGTACTGCCGTGGCCAGTGGGTGTGGTCTTCGGCATCGTCGGTTTCGTCGCGCTCCGATTCGGACTGCCGGCGATGTTGCACGGCAATCCATTCGCTCAGGCTGTCGTGCCGGCGGCGAACCTGATGGCGTGGTTCGCGCTTGCTGCCGGTTTGGTCGGCGCGGCGATGTCGTGGATTGGGCAACGGCAGCGACGCCGACTGCTCGACGCGCAGAGCGGCCTGGACAGCATCGCCGCACTTGGCTGGCGCCATTTCGAGCAGCTCGTTGGCGAAGCATTCCGTCGTCAGGGCTACACAGTTGAGGAAACCGGTCTCGGTGGCCCCGATGGCGGCATCGACCTCATGTTGCGCAAAGACGGCCGCCGCGTGCTCGTGCAATGCAAGCAATGGCGCCGTCGCCAGATTCCGGTGAACGTCGTCCGCGAGATGTACGGCTTGCTCGCGCATCACAGCGCCAATGCCGTGAAGATCGCCTGCGTAGGCGCGTTCACACGCGACGCTGCGCGTTTCGCGCAAGGCAAGCCGATTGAACTGATCGGCGGCGAGGAATTGATGCGGATGATCCGCGAGGTGCAGATCGCGCCGGCGCAACCGGCACGTTCAGTTGAAAGCGTTGCGCCCGTACCGGCTGCATCAGGGCCCGCGTCACCGGCCTGCCCGCGCTGCGGACAGGCGATGGTCGAGCGGAGCAACCGCAAGACGGAACAGACGTTCTGGGGATGCTCTGCATTTCCGGCTTGCCGGGGTGTGCGATGAGTATGGAAAAGTGCACTCTGCCCCCGGTTTTGCGGACCCCGGTTCTGCGGTTTTGCATTCGACACGTATTTTGGAGGCGCGTGCATGGGACAGGTTAGGCGGCGGGAACAACGGAAATTGGCAAAGGTCGAGCGAATGATTGCTTCGCTCCAAGCCATGCTCCCCGGTCATCCGAACGAGTTCGTCTGCCCAATTTGCGAAAAAAGGTACTTACTTTCCGAGCTTCGAAAAATAACCTATGGCCACATCGTCCCTAAAGCAGCCGGCGAAGATCTGACGACCCTAATCTGCGAGCCGTGTAACTCATCTAGCGGCCATGGCATCGACAAATGGTTCGGCGATCTGGTTCGCGTCAGTGAAGACGGTAAATCAATCTTCAATACTAGTTACCAAGGCTCTCAACTCATCATCGACGGAGTCCGTGTTGGCGGTCAGATGGAGCGTCATGAGGACGGTTCCTTCAAAGTGCTGATCTACGAGAACAGGTCAGATCCACGAGCGCTCGATGAACTAGGCCGCAAGGTGGAAGGCGGCCTGAAGTCCATTGAAGTGACATACCCGCTGTTGGAAAAAATGAGATTGGCGCATCTAGGAGCAGTGCAAGCTGGCTACCTAACGCTGATCAAGGCATTTGGCTATGTGCCTATGCTGCAAACATCGCTGGATGTTGTCCGAGCGCAGCTACGTGATACTTCGAAGGATTTTCTGGGAAAGCAGTTTTTGGCGATAGCCGGCATTGACGTTGGGTTCTCGGTGGGTGTGGCCCAACTGCCGGGACGCCTCTGTCTATATGCCGCATTTCGCCGCGTGATTGTCTTCTATCCGCCGTGCAACGCGAACGACAGCTTCTATCAGACGCTTCCGCAAGACTACAAGACTGCGGATGTGAAACTTCATCCGTTTCGCTCCGCCACAGAACCTGTTCCGGAGCGCGCCATGGGCTTACTCGTCTCGGATCAAATGATGCTTTGGCCCGACAAGGCAAAGCGAATTCCGCCGGATTTCGCAATTGCCTACTTAGAACAGCCCGACGGAGTCGTAAAATTTCTGAGAGGGATTTCCGAAGAGCAATTCCACGACCTTCAGGGGCGTGAAGACCTGGACATTGAGCGCAAGTATTTTCAGGCTCCCCCAATAGGTCTTTAGCAAAGATCGATCTGCTCAGCGATCCGTGGATGCGATTTAGCGCGCATCCTTGAACACGCGCATAAAACTGGAGTCCATAAAGCTGTGGTCAGAGTCCACTTTCGGACCGGCCAAACAAAACGGGCGCCTCGCGGCGCCCGTTTCACTTCAAGCCCTGATCAACCCGCCCATCAGTAGCGGTAATGCTCCGGCTTGTACGGCCCTTCGACCGGCACGCCGAGATACTCGGACTGCTCTTCGGTCAGCGTGGTCAGCTTCACGCCGATCTTTTCCAGATGCAGGCGCGCGACTTCCTCGTCGAGCTTCTTCGGCAGGATGTAGACCTTGGCCTCGTACGTGTCCTTGTTCGCCCACAGGTCGATCTGGGCGAGGGTCTGGTTCGAGAACGAGTTCGACATCACGAAGCTCGGATGGCCGGTGGCGCAGCCGAGATTGACGAGACGGCCTTCGGCGAGCAGGAAGATCGAGTTGCCGTTCGAGAACGTGTACTTGTCGACCTGCGGCTTGATGTTGGTGTGCGTGGCGCCGGAGGCGTACAGCGCATCGACCTGGATCTCGTTGTCGAAGTGGCCGATGTTGCAGACGATCGCCTGGTCCTTCATCGCCTGCATGTGGGCGAGCGTCAGCACGTCCTTGTTGCCGGTCGTGGTCACGTAGATGTCGCCGCGGCCGAGCGTGGATTCGACGGTGTTGACCTCGAAGCCTTCCATCGCGGCCTGCAGCGCGTTGATCGGATCGATCTCGGTGACCACGACGCGCGCGCCGTACGCACGCAAGCGAATGCGCCGAACCCTTGCCGACATCGCCGTAACCGCACACGACCGCGACCTTGCCGGCCAGCATCACGTCCATCGCGCGCTTGAGGCCATCGGCCAGCGATTCGCGGCAGCCGTACAGGTTGTCGAACTTGCTCTTGGTGACCGAGTCGTTGACGTTGATCGCCGGCACCAGCAGCTTGCCGGCTTCGAGCATCTGGTACAGGCGATGCACGCCGGTCGTGGTCTCCTCGGAGACGCCCTTCCAGTCCTTGACAACGATGTGCCAGTAGCCCGGGCGCTCGGCATGCACGCGCTTGAGCAGGTTCTTGATGACCTGTTCTTCGTGATTGCCCGACGCGGTGTTGACCCAGTCGGAACCGTTCTCGAGTTCGTAGCCCTTGTGGATCAGCAAGGTCACGTCGCCGCCGTCATCGACGACCAGCTGCGGGTCCAAGGAAGCCGCCCTTGCCGTCGGGGAAGCTCAATGCGTCGAGCGTGCAATCCCAGTATTCCTCGAGCGTCTCGCCCTTCCACGCGAACACCGGCGTGCCGGTTACGGCGATCGCGGCGGCCGCGTGGTCCTGGGTCGAGAAGATGTTGCACGAGGCCCAGCGCACGTCGGCGCCGATGTCCTTCAGCGTCTCGATCAGCACCGCGGTCTGGATCGTCATGTGCAGCGAGCCGGTCACGCGCACGCCCTTGAGCGGCTTGGCGGCGGCGTACTTCTTGCGGATCGACATCAGGCCCGGCATCTCGTGCTCGGCGATGTCCAGTTCCTTGCGGCCCCAGTCGGCCAGCGAAATATCGGCGATCTTGTAGTCCTGGCCCGGGGCGGACTTGGCAACAGCGTTCATGGGTGTGATTCCTCGTATCGGGAGGGCGCGCTTGCTCGATGGAATGGGCAGCTCCGCCGAGCGTGGCCGTGCCGGCTGAATGTCGCGGCAGGGTCGCAGCGCCCCTCGGCGGAAGAGGCAGTCGGGGATTATATCGCTTGTTCCGGATAAAGAGATAGAAGGCCTTGCCAGCTGGCGGACCAACGTTTGGGCTATCTGCTATCAGCGCTGGAATTTGGCTCCTGCAAGTCGAGCGTACCGGCCATCCATGGCCATAAAAAAACGGGCCGCAAATGCGGCCCGTTTTGGTCTTGCAGGTCTAGCGGAGTGCGCTTACTGGCACACCTCGACCTTCACGTTGTCGACGTACATGCCGTTCGGCGCCGGGGCCGCGGTGTTGGAGTCGCTGACCGCGCGCCAGCGCAGCATTACCGCCTGGCCCTCGAAGCCGTCGAGGTCGACGATCGAATGGTTCGGCGACGTCGGCGGAACGATGGCTGGCGCCTGGCACCAGGAAGCCGAGCCCGCATTCGCCTCACCGGCGGAGGCGATGCCATCGTACGGGTCGGTGAACAGGCGGCTGCCATCGAGATAGCTGAACGCACCGGTGCCAGCCTTGATCTGCATCGTGCCATTGTCCCAGCACGAGCCCGGGCCGTTGTCCTCGAAGCGGTGGTAGGTATCGAACGACACGAACGCGGCCTGCGAAGCGGCCGGAATCGTGAACACCGGCGAGATCAGCCCGCGATCGCTGGTCACGGTGTTGTTCTTGACGCCCCAGACCTTGGTGCTGAGTCCGGTGTTCGCCGGTGCCGCCATCTGCGCCCATGCGGTGCCGCCGGTGCCGTCGGTAGTCCAGCCGTTGATGCCACTTTCCATGTCGTCCTGGAACAGCGTCGTGCTGGTCGTGCCGGCCGGGCACTGGCCCGGGACGCCGGTGGAGAACGAGAACGTCGCCGAGGTCGGACCGTCGCCGCAGTGGTTATGCGGAATCACGCGCCAGTAGTACTGCGACGTGGTGTTCAGGGTCGCGTCGACCGCCCATTGCGTGGTCTTCACGGTCGCGCTGGCGACGATGTTCGCGAACGCGGCATCGGTCGCGACCTGGACGGTGTAGCTCAGGGCATCGGTCGCAGGGGTCACCGATGGCGGCAACGGGGTGCCATCGAAGCCGTCGCCGAAGACGCGGTCGGTGATGGCCACGGTCGTCGGGCCCCAGGTCAGCAGCGGATGCACCTTGACGCCTGCGGTCGTATCGAGCGGCTTGACCAGCTGCACCCCATTCGGTGCATTGGCGGAGATGCCAAGTTCCAGGGCGACGTTGCGGGTCATCGCGCCGCTGTTGCCGTCGACGCTGAAGCTGTATTCGCCGGATGGCAGCGCGGCGCCGCCGACCAGGGTCAGCGTGCTCGCGCCGGGTGAGGCAATCGGATTCGACGAGAACTGCGCCGTGGCGCCGCCGGGTACATTGTTCGCGACCAGCGCGACCGAACCGTTGAAGCCGCTCAGAACGCCGGCGCGCAGCCCATAGGACGGGTCGGTCGTGTTCGTCGCGCCACACATCTCGACGCGCTTGGGTGTTTCGGCAACGACCGCGTAGGTCGGGCTGCCGCAGTCCGGGAACTTGAACGAGCACACGCGCGTGCGCCATGAGGAGGGCGCGTTCGTGGCGTAGTACTCGCTGGTGAAATAGAACGTGCACTGGTCGACCGGATCGACGCTCATCGATGAATAGTCGCCCCAGCGGTTGCTGGTGCCGGTCTGCGAGCCGGTGGTGGTAGGTGTGCAGATCTGTTCGTCGCGCATCGTTCCAGTCGCGTCGTCCAGGGTACGACCGCTGATGTTGATCTGCGGATTGATCGTGGCGTCGGACTTGGAGTAGCCGATGCCGATGTTGCCGCTGCCGTCGATCGCGATGCCGCCCATCCAGCGATTTTTGCCGTCGGGTGCATAGACGCCTTCCTCAGCGATCTTCTTGTCGAGCGGAGTCGGTGACGCGTGTGCCACGCCGTGATCATCGAGGTCGAAATGGATCCAGTTGACACTGGCCTGCTGCGTGGCGCCCTGGACGGTGTGGTTGACGACCAGCGAAACCCGCGTCGGCGCGTCGGCCGGGAATGCGCGTGCATTGGCCCGGTACATCATGTTCGAGCCGAACGAATCGAGGCCGTTGGTGGTGCCCTTCTGTGGAACGGAATCGAAATACGGAGAGAACGGCTGGCCCGCGATGCGGGTCGCATTCGCGTCGGCCGTGATCGTGCTGCTCGCCGGGGTGGCCCAGTAGAGGCACAGGTCCCAGAACAGGTACTCGCTGGTTTGCATATCGAAATGCACGTACGACGGACACGCGTTGGCGGGCGCGGACTTCAAGCCGGTCAGGTTGACCGGCTGGACGCCGTACGCGTCGTAGCCGCCGAAGCGGACCATCGCCGCGCTCGGGTCGCCGACCAGCATCTTGTCGCGTTCCATCGCGATCAGGGCTGCGCCCATGAACGTTTGAGGCGTGCCGCCGAACTCATGCGTGATCAGCAGATAGGCGTTCTGGCTGCCGCTCTCGTCGGTCCACACGCCCATCTTCGGGTAGTCGCCGAAATTCGGCCAGTTGAACTCGTAGCGGTAGTAGCTGCCGAGCGGGTCGGAGGTTGTCGACACCGCGACGCATTGTGCATACGGCGCGGTCGTGACGAACTGGCTCATGACCCAGCGCTGCGCCTTTGGATCCCACAGTGCGAGCGGGTCGCCGGAGTTGGTCGAGGCGCATTTTCCGCCCATGCTGGCGAAGAATGAATTGCCGGGCTTCGGCGACAGGGTGGCCGGATTCGGCAGACCAGTGGCTTTGTCGAAGATCTGCCAGGCCGAGTTGACCCACTGGATGTAGTGCTGGTCGCTGACATCGCCGTTGGTGTCGGGCGGCATGCAGCCGCAACCGGAGGTCGTTACATTGATGCCGTCGAACGAGAGGTTGGGCAGCGGCGCGGGTACGCCGGTCGCCTGGCGCTGTGTGGCCGCATAGTCCGGCACCAGCGTGCTGTGCCGATTGACCGGCTTGAGCAGGATGTTCGCGCCGAAATCGGGTTCCGCTTCGGTGCCGCGCGCAATCTGCTCGGGCATCGTCTTCAGGATCTCGCGCATCGGCGCGGAAATGTCATGCCGGACTGCGCGAATGAC
Organism: uncultured Gammaproteobacteria bacterium; assembly: GCA_963720445.1. Lineage (GTDB taxonomy): Bacteria > Pseudomonadota > Gammaproteobacteria > Xanthomonadales > Rhodanobacteraceae > Dokdonella_A. The sequence continues at coordinate 1,136,772 of CAVRFO010000002.1, read as the reverse complement.
GGTGGGTTGATTGTCTGCCGCGTGCGCGGTGCTGGCGCCGAGCGACAGCAGGACAGCCGCGCCGAGCGCGGTTGGTAAGTAACGCAAAGCCATGATTCAAACTCCCCAGGAGAATGGTGCGGCGTTTTGATTGTTCGATCGGAGGGTGGCCGTCACGCCTCCGTCGAGATCACGATCAACCGATTCCCTCCTTCGGTTCCTTCGACCTCGCATCCAGCAGGTCGAGTCGACGTAAATGATCGTTGAGGAACTGACGGGTTTGCACCGGCAGCTTGGGGTCGGCCAGCGCCTCGCGGATCGCTGATCGCTCCATTGCCGGAAAGTCCCGCCGCAACATCAAACAGGCATGCTCGACCAGCGACGAATTCGCGCTCCATACCCAACGCGTGAGCGCTTCGGGCGGTACCTTGATCGCATGCTTGTCGAGCACCTCAAGAGCCAGCAGGACAAGTCCGGATGGGTCTGAGGCCTCATCATGGTATCCGTCCAAAGGTGTAGATGTCACTACGTCGAGTGCGGCGGCCTGCCACCAGTCGCCGAGGTCGAGCGGCCGCTCGGAGGCGCTCAGCAGCAAAGACGCGCGCACGCCGGGCAGCGTACGCGGATCGCGGGCGGTCTTTTCGACCACTGCATGCCCGTTTTTGCGCAGGCGTTCGCCGATCTCCGGTTCCTGCGCGATCTCGCCGGCGGCGAGGTTTTGCAGTTGCGGGTCCGCGCTGGCCAGGGCCTGCATGAGCAAGTCGAACAGCCGCTTCGACTCGCGCCCACGTTCGCTGCGGCCGGCCTTGAGGATCGCTCGTACCTCGGGCGTGTCGCGGAACAGTGCCGGTTCGAGGCCCAGGCTGATCAGCAGGACCGGACCGTCCGGGTTCGCGATGATGCGCGTCGGACTGCGCGGATCGCGGCGCGACGTCGAGTAGCCGAACACATAGCGCTCGCCAAGTTTGAGTGTTGCCAGCGTGGACACCGGTGCGCGCAGCTCGATCCTGTCCGGCTGGCCCTTGCCGCCGAGCACGTCCTTGCGCTCGAACACCAGCCGGCCATCCGGATTGATCTCGACCAGCGGACCGGCGACGAGCTGGTTGCCGGGCAAGTAGAGCATTTCCAGCGGTGGCTCGATGCGTTCGCCAGCAATGGACTGGGCCGCGCCGAGCGCGAATGCGGCCATGGCGATGCTCAGGAAGGCGCGCGCGGCGGTGCGGGCGAGGTGATTGGGGGGCATGGCAGATCCAGGTGGAGGTGCGATGGGAATCCGCTGATTCTTCGGGCGGATACGAAATGGTCTCGAAGGCTACGTGAGTTCGCCAAACGGCGGAAGTGCGGATTGGCTTTTCAAAATCGCTCCCGCGCGCGCAAAAAAAAAACGGGCCGCGCGAGGCGGCCCGTTTGTTGTGATCCTCGGAATCAAACCGCGGACATTCTTGTCCGCGCGTCTCAATCGGGCGATTACTTCAGGCCCGCCGACTTGCGCAACTCGGCGGCCTTGTCGGTCTTCTCCCACGAGAACGCGGTGAACGTCTCGCCGTTCGCGAGCTTCACGACATGCGGTGCACGGCCGAAATGACCGTAGCTCGCGGTCGCCTGGTACATCGGGTGGACCAGATCCAGCATCTGCAGGATGCCGTACGGGCGCAGGTCGAAGTGCTTGCGGATCAGCTTCTCGATCTTGTCGTCGCTGACCTTGCCGGTGCCGAACGTGGTCACCGAGATCGAGGTCGGGTGGGCGACGCCGATCGCGTACGACACCTGGATCTCGCAACGGTCGGCCAGGCCCGCGGCAACGATGTTCTTCGCGACATAGCGCGCCGCATATGCGGCCGAACGGTCGACCTTGGACGGATCCTTGCCCGAGAACGCGCCGCCGCCATGACGGGCCCAGCCGCCGTAGGTGTCGACGATGATCTTGCGCCCGGTCAAGCCGCAGTCGCCGACCGGACCGCCGATCACGAACTTGCCGGTCGGGTTGATGTGGAACTGGGTGCCCTTGTGCAGCCACTTGGTCGGCAGCACGGGCTTGATGATCAGCTCCATCACGCCTTCCTTCAGGTCTTTTTGCTTGACCGAAGGATCGTGCTGGGTCGACAGTACCACGGCGTCGATCGCGACCGCCTTGCCGTTTTCGTAACGCAAGGTGACCTGCGACTTCGCGTCCGGGCGCAGCCACGGCAACGCCGAGTTCTTCTTCTTGCGCACCTTGGCCTGCTGTTCGACCAGACGATGCGACAGATGGATCGCGGCCGGCATGTAGCTGTCGGTCTCGTTGGTTGCATAGCCGAACATCAGGCCCTGGTCGCCAGCGCCCTGTTCCTCGGGCTTCTTGCGGTCCACGCCCTGGTTGATGTCCGGCGACTGCTTGCCGATCAGGTTCAAGACGCCGCAGGTCGCGCCGTCGAAACCGACTTCGGACGAGTTGTAGCCGATGTCGACGATGACCTTGCGGGTCAGCGCTTCGAGGTCGATCCACGCGCTGGTGGTCACTTCGCCGGCGACGATCGCGACGCCGGTCTTGACCATCGTTTCGCAGGCCACGCGCGCACGTTTGTCCTGCGCGAGGATCGCGTCGAGGACCGCGTCGGAGATCTGGTCGGCGACTTTGTCCGGATGGCCTTCGGAGACCGATTCGGAGGTGAAGAGGGTGCTGCTCATCGAGGCGTATATCCTTCTATACGGATGGAGGGATGTATCAAGGGCGCGCATCATACACGGTGCGGCGCTGGATTTCAGTACACACGCTAAACGGCCGGATCGGTGGGCCACGCGTTCAGGTGCGGCCCGAACGCGGCGCGCTGCCGGCGCACGATACAGAACCGGTGCCCGCTCGGCGCTTCCATCACCCACCAGCGCTCGCGCACGAATGCGATGCGCCGGGCGCCGAGCGCTTCCAGCCGCTGCGCTTCCGCTTCGAGATCGTCGGTTTCGATATCCAGGTGAACCCGCGATGCGTGTTCGACCTTCTGCAGCAGGATGATCGGCTCGTCGGCGCCGGTTTCGAGTTCGGCGTATTTGCCATCGCCGTCCTGGTCCACGCTTGCGATGGGTTTGCCGAGCGCGCGGCTCCAGAATTCCGCGGCGGGTGCGAGATCATCGACCTGACAGTCGATGACGAGGGTGCAGAGGCGGCTGTGGTGCATCGGCGTCTTCCGGATTGCGGCTTTTGTGGGGGCGCCGAGAGGCGCGATGCTTCTGTGTAATCCGAACGAAGGGCATCGCGGCTTCCGCCGCTCCCACCAGGCGCGCTTCCTCAGTGTGGTTGCGCGAGGTCGTCGAGCAGCACCTTCAAAAAGCGCGCCGCCTCGCCGCCGGTCGCGGCGCGGTGGTCGAAGGTCAGCGAGATCGGCATGCGCCGATGCACCTCGATGCCGCCCATCACCGCGACGACGTCGTGGCTGAGCTTACCGGCGCCGATGATCGCGACCGTCGGCGGTACCACCACGGGTGTCGCGTAACGGCCGGCGAACATGCCGAAGTTCGAGAGCGAAATCGTGTAGCCGGACAGTTCCGACGGCGGAATGCTGCGGTCCTCGACCTGCGTGCGCAGACGCTTGATCGCCGCGCGGACGCCGCCCGCATCGAGCACGTCGGCGTTGCGCAGCGCCGGCACGAACAAACCATCGTCGGTATCGACCGCGATGCCGATGTCGACATGCGGATGCAGGGTGCGGGTCAGGTTCTGGCCATCGAACCACGCGTTCAGTGCCGGCACCGTCTTGCAGGCCGTCACGATCGAGCGGATCAGGCGTGCAGTGATGTCCTGCTTGCCGATCCATGCGTGCAGGTCGGCGTCGTCCACCAGCGTGGTCGGCACGACCTGCGCATGCGCCGCGGCCATCACCCGCGCCATGTTGCGGCGCACGCCCTTGAGCTGTTCCGGCTGGCCGTTGGCGGCGACGGTCGGCGGCGTTGTGCGCATCGGTTTGCCGGTTGCGGACACCGCGGTGCGTTCGCTTTCCCTTCTCCCTTCGGGAGAAGGTGCCCGTAGGGCGGATGAGGGTCCGGCCGAAGCGAGGCGTTGCGGCGACCCCGAACCCTCACCCGTCGCGCTGCGCGCGCCGACCTCTCCCGAGGGGAGAGGTGAACCCAAACGCGCCGATCCCGCCGCAGCCGCATCCTTCACATCCTTCAATGTCGCCACGCCACCCGCGCCGCTCGGCGCGACACGCGTCAGATCGACACCGAGTTTCTTCGCCAGCGCGCGTACCGCCGGCACGGCCTTGACGCCGCCGACGCTCATCGCCTGTTCGGCGTGCACGCGATTGCTCGACTGCATCGCACCGACCACGGTGCCTTCATCGGCGCGGCCTGAATTATCGTTCTCGACGATCTCGCCGCCTTCGTCGGATGCGACGACACCGGCACGATCCGGCGCCTGCGATCCGGCGCCATGCGCGGGCGCCGCCGCGGGTGCGGCAGCTTTCGGCGGCGCGTGATGGTGGCCGGTCGTTTCCGCTTCCGCGCGTTGCGGCATCGACGCGTCGAGTTCGAATTCGGCCAGCGCCGCGCCGGTCGCGATCACGTCGCCGGCGCCGCCGTGGACCTTGACGAGTTTTCCGGAATACGGCGAGGGCACCTCGACGACCGCTTTCGCGGTCTCCATCGAGACCATCGGCTCGTCGAGCTTCACGGTGCCGCCTTCGGCGACCAGCCATTCGACGATCGTCGCGTCGGGCAGGCCTTCGCCGAGGTCGGGGAGATGGAATGTCTTGATGTCGGCCATGAGTGGACTCGTCGTTGCGGGCGCCGGGGGGCGACCCGGATCAGTGGATATGCAGTGCGATCAGCGCCAGTGCCGCCGGCAGTGCCTGCACGAAAAAGATCTTGCGGCTGACCGTCCAGCCGCCGTACAGGCCGGCGACGATCACGCAGGACAGAAAAAAGATTTCGACATGCCAGCCTTCGTGGCCGAGGCACAGTCCCCAGATCAGGCCGGCGGCGAGGAAGCCGTTGTAGAGCCCCTGGTTCGCCGCGAGCGTCTTCGACGCGGCGGAGAATTCCGGCGTCAGCCCGAACGTCTTGCGGCCGTAGGGCGTATCCCACAGGAACATTTCGAGCACGAGGAAATAAACGTGCAGCAGCGCAACCAGGCCGATGAGGATGTTGGTGATCGTAGTCATATGTCGCTCATTCGCCGCAAACGGGATTGGGGAATGCAAGCATCCTTGCCTGACCCGAATTCGACAAGGTAGACGGGGTTGTCGCCAAGTTTTTCCACGCTGACAAGCGACCCAGAACTACCCTTGTGTTCGCCATCTACAACAATGACGGAGTCGTTGTGCTCGTAGGCAACGCCGGGTAATGGCGTGTGCGCGAAAAAGTCATTGCCTTGTTCGATGGTGGGCTTCATGACGTGCGATCGAATCGTTAGCTCGCCGCCAGCGTACGTTGCACCGCCGCGACGATGCGCTCGACGCTCGGCAGGTATTTCATCTCCAGCCGGTACAGCGGGATATGCGTGTCGAAGCCGGTCACGCGCTCGACTGGCGCGACGAGGTCGTACATTGCTTCCTCGGCGAGACGCGCGGCGATCTCGGCGCCGAAGCCGGCGGTCTTCGGGGCTTCGTGCACGATCACGCAGCGGCCGGTCTTCTTCACCGATTCGTGGATCGTGTCGAAGTCGAGCGGAGTCAGTGTGGCGACGTCGATGACCTCGGCGCTGATGCCTTGTTCGGCGAGCGCGTCGGCCGCTTCCAGCGATTCCTTGACCTGTGCGCCCCAGGTCACCAGGGTCACGTCGCTGCCATCACGCAGGACGAAGCACACGTCCAGCGGCAACGCCTCGCCATCGTCAGGCACTTCTTCCTTGTACTGGCGATAGATGCGTTTCGGCTCGAAGAACATCACCGGGTCCGGATCGCGGATCGCGGCGAGCAGCAGGCCGTAGGCGCGGCCGGGCGAGGATGGCAATACGACGCGCAGGCCCGGGATGTTGGTGAACAGGTGTTCGTTCGCCTCGGAATGATGTTCCGGCGCGCGGATGCCGCCGCCCCACGGCGCGCGGAACACGGCCGGGCAGCTCATGCGGCCGCGCGTGCGCGTGCGCAGGCGCGCCGCGTGGCACGCGATGTGTTCCATCATCGGGTAGATGAAACCTTCGAACTGCGCCTCGGCGACGGGCTTCATGCCTTGTGCGGCCAGGCCGACGGTGAGGCCGGCGATGGTCAGTTCGTCGAGCGGGGTGTCGATCACGCGCTCGCTGCCGAAGGTTTGCTGCAAGCCCTGGGTCGCGCGGAACACGCCGCCGTTGACGCCGACGTCCTCGCCGAGCACGACCACGCTGGGGTCATGCTTCATTTCGTAGGCGAGGGCCTGGGTAACGGCTTCGATGAGGGTGATTTGTGCCATTCGGTTTCTCCTGTAGGAGCGCACCCTGTGCGCGATCCGCACAGGTCGCGTACAGCAGTCGCGCACAGGGTGCGCTCCTACAACGTTATTTAGTGCGTGGTTTTGTCGGCGGCGATCGCGGCGGCGCGTTGCGATGCGAGATCGGCCGGCACTTCCGCAAACGTGTAGTCGAAGATGGCCGAGACCGGTTGCGACTTCGTTTCGAGATACGCGTTGACCTCGATATCGACCTTCGCCGCGCACTCGGTCTTCCAGTCATCTTCCTCTTTCTCGGTCCACGCATTCAAGGACATCAGGTACGTCTTCATGCGCTTGAGCGGTTCACGCAGCCATGCAGCCTTGACCTCCTCGTCGCCGCGGTAGCGGCGCGCATCGTCGGCAGTCGTGTGGTCGGACAGGCGATAGGTGACCGCCTCGATGACCATGCCGCCGTGGCCGTGGCGCGCGCGCTTGATCGCGTAGTCCATCGCCGCGCGCATCGCGATCAGGTCATTGCCGTCGACCTGCAGACACTCGACGCCGGCCGCGATGCCTTTCTGCGCCAGTGTCTTCGCGCCGGTCTGCGCGCTGCGCGGCACCGAGATCGCCCACTGGTTGTTGACGATCACCGCGACCAGCGGCAGTTGCATCGCGCCGGCGACGTTGATCGCGCCGTTGAAGTCGCCTTTCGACGAACCGCCGTCGCCGACCACGGTAACGGCGACGCGCGGTTCCTTGCGCACCTTGAACGCGAGCGCCGCGCCGGCTGCGTGCATGCACTGCGTCGCGATCGGCACGCACCACGCGAAATCGTGCGCGGGGCCGGAGAAATCGCTGCCACGCTCGTCGCCGCCCCAGTACAGCAGCACTTCGCGCGGCTTCACGCCGCGGATGAATTGCGCGCCGTATTCGCGGTACATCGGCGCGAATACGTCGTCCTCCTGCATCGCACTGCCGATCGCGACGTGCGCCGCCTCATGGCCGAGGCACGATGCATAGGTGCCGAGCTTGCCGGTGCGCTGCAGCGCGACCGCCTTGCTGTCGAAGATGCGCACGTACAACATCGTTTTGTACAGTTCCACAAGCTGGCGCACATCGCGCGCGATCGCGGGCAGGTCGTCGCGGACGAGTTTGCCGTCGGCGTCGAGGTATTGCAGGTATTCGATTTCGAAAGTGGCGGCGATGGACAAGGAAGCCTCCGTAGCGGCGCGCACCGGGCGCGCCTGACGATCGGATACCGACCGGAAGTTGTCAGTATGAAGTTGCCAGTATATCGCCATCGTCGCGAACGGTCGGAGGGCGATCCGGCCGAAACAGTAAGCAACGCGACCGCGCCTCCGCAAGACCGCGTGCAACATCGCGCCGCGCCATGCACGGTTAAACTGCACACTTTCCTCTTGCGGCAATGCGATGAACGAACCCGGGAATCTTCGTCCACTCGAACAAGGCATCGAAACCGATCTGCGCGATCGCACGACCTACGGCGGCTATCTGCAGCTGGGCACGCTGCTGTCGGCACAGAAGCCGCTCAGCGACCCTCCGCTGCACGACGAGATGCTGTTCATCATCCAGCACCAGGTCGCCGAGCTGTGGTTGAAGCTGCTCGTGCATGAACTGCGTGAGGCGGTCACCCGGTTGCGCGTGGACGACATCGATGCGACGTTGAAGATCCTCGCCCGGGTCAAGAAGATCCAGAGCCAGTTGTTCGAACAGTGGTCGGTGCTGGAAACGCTGACGCCGGTCGACTATCTGGCATTCCGCGCCGTGCTCGGGCCGTCTTCGGGCTTTCAATCGTTGCAGTATCGACTGGTCGAATTCCTGCTCGGCAACAAGAACGCGGGCATGCTGAAGGTGTTCGACTACGATCCGGTCGCGCAGGCGCAACTGCGCGCCGTGCTCGAGGCGCCGAGCCTGTACGACGAATGCCTGCGCTACCTCGCGCGCCGCGGCCACGCAGTGCCGGCGGCATTTCTCGAACGCGATGTCGCCGAGCCGCATGTGCGCACCCCCGCGCTGGTTCCGGTGTTCAAGCGCATCTACGAAAATGCGCGTGAGTACTGGCCCGAGTATTACCTGTGCGAGCAACTGGTCGACGTCGAGGAGAGCTTCCAGCTCTGGCGCTTCCGCCACATGAAAACCGTCGAACGCATCATCGGCTTCCGCCGCGGTACCGGCGGCTCGTCCGGCGTCGCGTTCCTCAAGAAGGCGCTGGACCTGACGTTCTTCCCCGAGCTGCTCGACGTGCGCACGGTGATCGGCGAGAAAGACTGATGCGGCGGCGCGTCATCGCCGATGTTTGACTCGGCGTGGCGCACGGGTTACACGTTGCCGTTCGTGAACGGCGCCGCAGGTCATGCGGCGCCGGATCGGTTTCGACCATCCGCATCCAGCAAACATCCAAGGGAGACACCGCATGAGCGGTTCGGCCAACCCGCCCGCGTCGGGCGCAGCTTTACCTCAATTTCCGCAACTGCTTGGCCATCCGCGTCCGCTGTGGATGCTGTTCATGTCCGAGTTCTGGGAACGCTTCGCGTTCTACGGCATGCGTTGGGCGCTCACGCTGTACATCGTCGCGCAGTTCTTCAATGGCGACGAAGCCGGCCAGGCTTCGGCCAGCCGCACCTACGGCGCCTACCTCGCGCTGGTCTACGCGACCGCGGTGTTCGGCGGCTATGTCGCCGACAAGATCATCGGCTACCAGCGCTCGATCCTGGTCGGCGCGGTGGTGATGGCGGCCGGCCTGTTCATGGTGATGGTGCCGCAGCACGAGATCTTCATGCTCGGGCTGGCCACGATCATCGTCGGCAACGGTTTGTTCAAGCCGAATATCTCCTCGATGGTCGGGCAGTTGTACGCGCAGGGCGATTCGCGCCGTGACCGTGGCTTCACCCTGTTCTACATGGGCATCAACGCCGGCGCGCTGATCGCGCCGGTGCTGACCAGCCTGCTGGCGACCGAGATATTCGGTACGCCGGGCCACCAGAATTACCATGTCGTGTTCGCCGCGTCCGGCGTCGGCATGCTGATTAGCCTGGTCTGGTTCTGGTTCGGTCGGCGCCAGCTGGGCGACATTGGCAAACCCGCGCCGGAAATCGCCAATCCGATGCGCGTAGTGTATGTCGCCATCGGCGTGCTGGTGGCCATCCCGGTGGTCTATGTGCTGATGGATCGCGCCGGTGCGGTGGTGCTGCAATGGCTGCTGACCGCGCTGTTCATCGGCGTCGGGGTGATGCTGGTGATGGAGGCGATCCGCACCGGCAAGGTGCAGATCCAGCGCGTCATCGCGATGCTGATCATCTTCGCGTTCAACGTGTTGTTCTGGATGTTCTTCGAGCAGGCCGGGAGTTCCTTCAACTTCCTCGCCCAGAACATCGTCGACCGCCAGATGTTCGGCGGCTGGCAATTCCCGATCGGCTGGTTCCAGTCGGTCAATCCGGTCGCGATCGTGCTGCTGGCACCGCTGGTCACCCTGGTTTGGGCGTGGCTGGACAAGCGCAAGATCGAGCCGTCGATTCCGCGCAAGTTCGGCATGGGCCTGATCGGCAACGCGCTGGGTTTCGTGGTCTTGATGTACGCGCTGTCCAGCTTGGTCGACAGCAAGGGCATGATCCCGCTGTGGACATTGGTGCTGTGCTACGTGCTGCAGACCGCCGGCGAGCTGTGCCTGTCGCCGATCGGCCTGTCGATGGTGACCAAGCTGGCGCCGGTGCGCCTGGTCGGCCTCGGCATGGGCGGCTGGTTCCTGTCCACCGCGATCGGCAACAACCTGGCCGGCTTGTTCGCCGCCGGCGTCAGCGGCGAAACCGGCATGACCGTGGCCTCCGCGCTGGACGGTTACACGTTCGGTTTCTGGATCCTGCTCGGCGGCGGTGTGCTGCTGTTTTTGATCGCGCCGTTGATCAACAAGTTGATGCACGGCGTGCGGTAAGCGCCGGGATTCGGGATTGGGGATTCGGGATTCGTAAAAGAATCCCGTATCTCCGTTCTCGCGAATCCTGATTCCCGAATCTCCAATCCCGGCATTTCACACCGGCGCGAGCTTGTCGAGGATGTGTTCCAGTGAGCGCCTTTCGTCCGCATCAAGAGCCGACAGCAATGTACTCTCGTGGGCACGCGCGAGCGGTGCCACGGTGTCGTGGATCTTCCAGCCATGCACCGACAAACGCAGCACCGAACGGCGCTTGTCGCCGGCGTGCATGCGCCGCACGACGCGCTTCGCCCCGACCAGGCATGACAGCGCGCGACTGACCGCGACCTTGTCCATTTCGGTGCGCTCGGCGACCTCGCGCGCGGACAAGCCCTCGCCGTCGAAACGCGCGAGTACCGCGATAACCCGCCATTCGGTCATCGAAAGATCGAAGCGGTCCTGATATTCGCGCGCAATCGCCTGGCTGACCCGGTTCGACAGGATCGACAGCCGGTACGGCAGGAAGCGTTCGAGTTCCAAAGGGGCGTGCCCGGCCATACGGCGGTGTGCCTTGCAAATGGTTTCAACTGAAACAATAATACGAATACGTGCGGTCGTCCATGACCGCGACAACAGCGGTCAGTTGTTTTTGCGATCATCCGTGGTCGCGTAAAACAAAAAGCGGCCATTCCTGGCCGCGCTTGGCACACATCACGTAATTCATCGGAGCCGCCATGAACGCCCAGCCCAACCTCGGCATGCAAGTCACCACGTTCGAGAACCCGATGGGGATCGACGGTTTCGAGTTCGTCGAGTTCGCCGCGCCCGCCGGACGCGCGAACGAGCTGCACGCACTGTTCACGCGCATGGGCTTCAGCGCAGTGCTCAAGCACAAGAGCCGGCCGATCACGGTCTATCGCCAGAACGGCGTCAACTTGCTCCTCAACGAGGATCCCGATTCGTTCGCTGCCGATTTCGCCAACGCGCACGGCCCTTGTGCCTGCGGCTTCGCGATTCGTTTCACAAAGCCCGCTGCCGAAGTGTTCAAGGCCGTGCTCGGCAACGGCGGCGAGGCCATCACGCACAAGGCCGACAGCAAGGCGGTCAACGCGCCAATCGTGAAGGGCATCGGCGACTGCATGCTGTACCTGGTCGACCGCTATGGCAGCGCCGGCAGCATCTACGACGGCGACTATGTCGCGATCGAAGGCGCCGAGCAGAATCCGCCCGGATTCGGCCTGACCTTCATCGATCACCTCACCCACAATCTGTACTTCGGCAACATGCAGAAGTGGTCGGATTACTACGAGCGCCTGTTCAACTTCCGCGAGATCCGCTACTTCGACATCAAGGGCGCCAAGACCGGCCTGGTGTCAAAGGCGATGACCGCGCCGGACGGCGTCGTGCGCATCCCGCTCAACGAGTCCAGCGACCCGAAGTCGCAGATCAACGAATACCTCGATGCATATCACGGCGAGGGCATCCAGCACATCGCCTGCTTCACCGACGACATCTACACGACAGTGGAAAAGATGCGCTCGGCCGGCGTCGAATTCCTCGACACGCCAGATTCGTATTTCGAGGTGATTGACATCCGCGTGCCGAACCATGGCGAAGACGTGCCGCGCCTGGCCAGGAACAAGATCCTGATCGACGCCGACAAGGAAACCAAGCAGCGCAAGCTGCTGCAGATCTTCACCACGAACGCGATCGGCCCGATCTTCTTCGAGATCATCCAGCGCAAGGGCAATGAAGGCTTTGGCGAGGGCAATTTCCAGGCGCTGTTCGAAAGCATCGAGCGCGACCAGATCAAGCGTGGATTCCTGTAAGTTGGAATTCTCCGCGCCCCTTCGACTTCGCCTGCAGAAAGCGCAGGCGACGCTCAGGGCGAACGGTACGTGGTAGAGGGAAGGAAAAAAAGCCGTTCGCCCTGAGCGTAGCCGTGAAGCGGCGAAGTCGAAGGGCTCCCCACGGAGAGTCAGAGAATGGACTTCATTCTGTACATCCTCGAATGCGCAGATGGAACTTTCTACATCGGTCACACCGATGATCTCGATAACCGGCTGGTACAACACGATCTAGGCAAGGGCTGCGTCTATACATCGACCCGTCGGCCATTGAAGTTGATTCACACCGAAGGGTTCGAAACACGCTACGAAGCACTGAGCATGGAACGCAAACTCAAAGGCTGGAGCCGGGCCAAGAAGCAGGCGTATATGGCGGGCGACTGGAACACCGTGCACGTGCTGGCCAAAGGCAAACATACGCACCAGCATCATCAGTCGTAAGGCGCTTCGACTTCGCTTGCTGCGCAAGCTACGCTCAGCGTGAACGGTGGTTTCAGCGCGAACGGTGGTTGTGGAATCTCTGTCGAACGGCCAACACGCGTCAGCAGAATCAGGATCAACAACGATGACCTACCAATCCGGCTTCGGTAACGAATTCGCAACCGAGGCGTTGCCCGGCGTGCTGCCCGCAGGCCGCAATTCGCCGCAGCGCGTCGCGTACGGCCTGTATGCCGAACAACTCTCCGGTACCGCGTTCACCGCGCCGCGCCACGCGAACCGGCGCAGCTGGCTGTACCGCATTCGGCCGGCCGCGATGCACGGCGCGTTTGCGCCGCTCGCGCATGCACATTTCCACAATCGTTTCGACGAGGTGCCGCCTTCGCCGAACCAGTTGCGCTGGGATCCGTTCCCGCTGCCTACGACGCCGACCGATTTCATCGATGGCCTGTTCACGATCGCTGGCAACGGTGGCGCGGCGGGGCAGGTGGGCGTCGGCATCCATATCTATACCGCACACCGTTCGATGCAGGGGCGCTTCTTCTACAACGCCGATGCGGAACTGCTGATCGTGCCGCAGCAGGGGCGGTTGCGCATCGCGACGGAACTGGGCGTGCTCGACGTCGAACCGCAGGAAATCGCACTGATTCCGCGCGGCATGCGTTTCCGGGTCGAATTGGTGGCGGCCGAAGCACGCGGCTATGTCTGCGAGAATTTCGGCGCGCCGCTGCGCCTGCCGGAACTTGGGCCCATCGGCTCGAATGGCTTGGCCAATGCGCGCGACTTCCTGACCCCGGTCGCCGCCTACGAGGACATCGACGGCGATTTCGAGCTGATCGCTAAATTCCAGGGTGCACTGTGGTCGGCACCGATCGGCCATTCGCCGCTCGATGTGGTCGGCTGGCACGGCAACTACGCGCCGTACAAATACGACCTGCGCCTCTTCAACACGATCGGTTCGATCAGCTACGACCACCCGGATCCGTCGATCTTCACCGTGCTGACCTCGCCGTCGGATACGCCCGGTACCGCGAACATGGATTTCGCGATCTTCCCGCCGCGCTGGCTGGTCGCCGAGAACACGTTCCGGCCGCCGTGGTTCCATCGCAACATCGCCAGCGAATTCATGGGCCTGATCCACGGTGCGTACGACGCGAAAGCGGGCGGCTTCGTACCCGGCGGGTCCAGCCTGCACAACTGCATGAGCGGCCACGGCCCGGATGCGGCGAGTTTCGACAAGGCGAGCATGGCCGACACCGCGAAGCCCGACCATATCGTCGACACGATGGCCTTCATGTTCGAGACGCGCGCGGTGATCCAGCCGACCCGGCAAGCGCTGGAGGCGGCGCAATTGCAGGGTGACTACCAGGATTGCTGGAAGGGTCTGAAAAGGCATTTCGATCCAGCGCGGAAAGCACCGTGAGCCCTGTGCGCGGTCGCGCGGGTTTGCTGCCGGGTTGCGCCGATGAGTGACGAGCGCAGCGCGCCGGGAGATCGCTACGAAGGGTATGCGCAATGGAAGCGCTGGGAAGGCGCGTTCGAGGTGAGTGTGCGCGACGCGCGGTATTTCGCGGCGGAGTTTCGCGAACTGCCGTTGCGCGGCAAGCGCGTGCTCGAAATCGGTTTTGGCAACGGCAGTTTTCTTGCCTGGGCAAAATCCGAAGGCGCCGAGATCTCCGGCCTTGAAATCAACCCGGACATGCTCGCCGCGGCCGCGCTGCACGGCTACGCCGCGCGCAACGCATCATTGGCCGAGCTCGTCGCCGAGGGCGCCCGTTACGACCTCATCGTCGCGTTCGACGTGATCGAGCACTGGGACACCGACGAGCTGATCGCGAACTTCCGCCACATTGCCGCGCTGCTCACCGACGGCGGCACGTTTCTGGCGCGTTTTCCGAATGGCCACAGTCCGTTCGGACGCGTTTACCAGCATGGCGATTTCACCCACAAGAGCGTGATCTCGCACTACAAGATCGACTATCTGGCAACGCTCAGCCAGCTCGATGTCGTACGCGTCGCTAACGTGCGGCGCGTGTCGTCGCGGCCGGGCGTGCTGCGCGCGCTGCGCCACCGGTGGCTGGCGTTGCGGCGCGCGTCGATCGAGCGCTCGATCTCGCGCCTGTATGGAACAGATCGCCTGCCGCTCGATCCGAATCTGGTTGCGGTCCTGCGCAAGCGATCCGCTCCCAGCGACGGTAAATTGACATCATGATGACAACGCATCATGATGCGAACGCTCCGCAATCTTCGAGATGCGCCATGCGCACGACCATCGACATTCCCGAGCGCGAACACGCGTTATTCATCAGTCTGGCGCGCGCCCAGCGCACGAGCCTGAGCAAGCTGCTGCTTGAACTTGCGCGGCGCGGCATGAGCGCATCGAGCGGAGTGGCAGAGGAAAAGTCAGGCTATGCATTGAATCCGGAAACCGGGCTGCCGGTATTCCGCTCCGGCCGGCCCATCACCATCGATGACGTCAGGGCGCTGGAAGACGAATCGTGACCGACCTGCTCGATGGCAATGTGCTGATTGCGTTGGGCAACAGCGATCACGTGCATCATCACGCAGCGGTACGCTGGTTTCGGCTCCGTGGCGACACACCGTTTGCGACCTGCCCGATTACCCAGGGAACCTTGGTGCGGCTGTTGCTGTGCCACCGGATCGTCACCGACATCGCGCACGCCGTGCGCGTCCTGCGCGGATTCATGGCGCATCCCGGCCATCGCTTCTGGCCGGACGATCTCGGTTACGACGCGATCCGTTGGGATGGGGTTCTCGGCCATGGCCAGGTCACCGACGCTTATCTTGCCGCACTTGCGCGCAAGCATCGCGGCCGACTGGCAACGCTGGACCGCGGACTGGCGGCGCTGCATCACGATGTCGCTGAACTGATTCCCGCATGACCGACAATGCCCCGCGATTGCGCACCCGCAAGGCCGCGCAGGCCTGTGGACACATGAACGCCCCTGGCAATGGATAACCCATGAAACTTGCATCGTTGAAAGAAGGCGGCCGCGACGGCACGCTGATCGTGGTCAACCGCAACCTGCAACGCGCAGTGCGCGCGAGTGTCATCGCGCCGACCCTGCAGCGTGCGCTGGAGGACTGGTCGAATGCCGCGCCGCGCCTGAATGCGCTGTATCAGGCGTTGCAGGAGGATCGTGCCGAAGGCGCGTTCGATCTCGACGATGCCGTGCTCGCCGCGCCGTTGCCGCGCGCCTACGAATTCGTCGACGGCAGCGCGTATCTGCCGCATGTCGAACGCGTGCGCCGCGCGCGCGGCGCCGAGGTGCCGGCAAGTTTCTACACCGATCCGCTGATGTACCAGGCGACCAGCGCTGGTTTCCTCGGTCCGCGCGATCCGATTCTCGTCGCCAGTGAAGACTACGGCATCGATCTCGAAGCCGAGGTCATCGTCGTCACCGACGACGTCGCGATGGGCGTCAGCGCCGTGGATGCCGCGCAGCACATCCAACTGGTCGGCCTCGTCAACGACGTTTCGCTGCGCGGCCTGATCCCGGGCGAACTCGCGAAAGGATTCGGCTTCCTGCAATCCAAACCGCGCTCGGCGCTGTCGCCAGTCCTGGTCACGCCCGACGAACTTGGGTCGGCGTGGCAGGGCAGCAAGCTGCATCTGCCGATGCGCACCTGGATCAACGGCCAGTGGTTCGGCGCGGCCGAATGCGGCGTCGACATGCAGTTCAGCTTCGCCGATCTCGTCGCGCATGTCGCGAAGACGCGGCCGCTGTCCGCCGGCACCATTGTCGGGTCCGGCACGATCGCGAACGAAGACGTTTCCAAAGGCGCATCGTGCCTCGCCGAGCAGCGCACCGTGGAAACCCTGCGCGACGGCAAGCCGGCCACGCCGTTCCTGAAATTCGGCGACAGCGTGCGCATCGAGATCACCGACGCGGCCGGCGCCAGCCTGTTCGGCGCGATCGAGCAGACGGTGACGCGCTACCAGCCGCGGAATTGACCCTGACCCGCGTATGATCGGAGCCGATCGCCGCAAGCGCCGACCGGAGGTGACGAACATGTCCGCCAATGAACCGTTGACCTTGTACGACTACTGGCGCTCCAGCGCCTGTTACCGCGTGCGGATCGCGCTGAACCTCAAGGGCCTGCCCTACGAGAGCAGGCCGATCCATCTGGTCAGGAACGGCGGCGAGCAGCACAGCGCCGCGTACCGCGAAGTCAATCCGCAGGAAGCGGTGCCGTCACTCGTCGATGGCGAACGCACGATCCGGCAATCGCTGGCGATCATCGAATACCTCGATGAGGCCTACGACGGCGAAATGAAACTGTTGCCAGCGATCGCGCGCGATCGCGCACGGTCGCGTGGACTCGCGCTGCTGGTCGCTTGCGATGTCCACCCGCTCAACAACCTGCGCGTGATGCAGTATCTCGAACGCGAGTTGAAAACGCCGCAGGACGGGCGTGAACGCTGGACCCGGCACTGGATGGAGGAGGGCTTTCGCGCGTTCGAGGCGCTGATCGCCGACCATCCGTCGACCGGCGCGTATTGCGACGGCGACGCGCCGACCGTGGCCGACATCTGCCTGATTCCGCAGGTCTACAACGCGTATCGCTTCGGCGTCGACATGGCGCCATATCCAACGATTCTGCGCATCAACGAGCAATGCCTGTCGCTGCCTGCGTTCGACGCTGCGCGACCGGAGCGGCAGCCAGACGCGGTGGCGTAGGGATAACCCCGAGGGTTTTGCGAACTGGGCCCTACCCAGCGATATACCGCTGCAACTGCTCGATCTGCGTGCCCTGTTCGCTGATTACGGCCTTGACCAGGTCGCCGATCGAGACGACGCCGACGAGCTTGCCCGCATCGACGACCGGCAGGTGGCGGACGCGGCTGTCGGTGCACAGGCGCATGCAGGTTTCGACGGTGTCGGCGGGGCCGACCGAGATGACCGGTGCGCTCATGATATCGCGCACCGGCGTGGCGCTCGACGAGCGGCCCATGAGCACGATCTTGCGCGCGTAGTCGCGTTCGGAAACGATGCCGACGAGATTGCCGCCATCCAGCACCAGCAGCGCGCCGATGTAGCGGTCGGCCATCAACTTGATCGCCTTGAGCACGGGTTCGTCGGGGCCGATCGTGTGGACCACGCTGCCCTTTTCCGCGAGTAGATGCCTGACCTGGAGCATGTGCGCCTCCGCTTGCGACGTGAGACGGCAGGTTGCCGCGTGGCTTCCAGTCTACCGCCGCCGGCCGGCTCGCGCGCGCCGCAGCGCAACGCGGCGGCGCGCGTGGCTTCTCAGGCGGCTGGAGGCGTTTCCGGCGCCGCGCGATATTCGTCGATCAGATACAGCGGGCGCTGCTTGGCCTCGACATAGAGCCGGCCCAGATACTCGCCGATGACGCCAAGCGCCATCAGCTGCACGCCGCCGAGGAACAGCACGACCACCATCAGCGACGGGTAGCCGCGTACCGGGTCGCCGAACCACAGCGCCTTGCCGAGCACCCAGATGCCGAACACGAAAGAGAGCACCGCGGCGAGGAGGCCGAAATAGGTCGCGACCTTCAGCGGCGCATTCGAGAACGAAGTGATGCCCTCGATCGCAAAGTTCCACAACCGCCAGTAGTTCCATTTGGTCTGGCCCGCATGGCGTGGATCGCGGTGATAGACCACCGACAACTGGCGGAAGCCGACCCAGGTGAACAGGCCTTTCATGAAACGCTGGCGTTCGCGGACCTGCTTGAGCGCATCCAGCGCGCGCCGCGAGAGCAGGCGGAAATCGCCGGTGTCGCGCGGGATCGGCGTATCCGAAAGCCGTTCCATCACGCGGTAGAAACCCGATGCGGTCATCTTCTTGAAACCGCTTTCACCGGCCCGCGATGCGCGTGTGCCATAGACCACGTCGTAACCCTCGCGCCAATGCTGCACGAAGATCGGAATCAGTTCCGGCGGGTCCTGCAGGTCCGAGTCGATGACCACCGTCGCGTCCGCGTCGACATGGTCGAGGCCGGCGGTCAGCGCGAGTTCCTTGCCGAAATTGCGCGACAGCTTCAGCGTCGACACGCGCGGATCGGCCGCGCGCAGCGCACACATGATGTCGTAGGTGTCGTCGCGGCTGCCGTCGTCGACGTAGAGCACTTCCGATTCGACATCCATGCCGTCGAGCACGGCGCCGAGCCGCGCATGGAAATCGCGCAACCCCTCGCTTTCGTTGTAGGCGGGCACGACGACGGTGAGCTTCGACATGGAGGTTACCGATAAGGAAGTGGCGGAATGCTAGCCGAGTCCGTGCCGTCGTGACATCGCGGCGCACGGCGACCACGCGACAATCCGGCGCGCATGGTCGCTCGCCCTTCGATGTCTCCGGTCGGACGGACGTCGGGATTCGAACTGACGCATGCGCGACGTTGCGCAGTGCAATCAATTCGAATATTCTAGAATAATGGAATCGACAATTGCCGTCGCCGCACTTTCCGCGCTCGCGCATGCCAGCCGCCTCGCCGTGTATCGGCTGCTGGTGCAGGCCGGTCCGCAAGGGCTGGCCGTCGGCGACCTGCAGGCGCGGACCGACATTCCCCCGGCGACGCTGACCCACCACTTGCACGCGCTGCGGCGCGCCGGCCTGATCGCGGACGCTCGCGATGGCCGCTCGATCGTCTGCCATGCGGATTACGCGCAAATGAACGCGCTGCTCGCGTTCCTCACCGAGAACTGCTGCGGCGACGCTTCAGCGTGCGCGCCGGACGCTGTTTGCAAACCCGCCAGAGCCACCAGGAGAAAGCGCCCATGAAACGTTTCCATGTGCACGTCAACGTGAACGATCTCGATGCCAGCATCGGTTTCTATTCGCAGCTGTTCGCCGCCGCGCCAACGGTGGTGAAGCCCGACTATGCGAAATGGATGCTCGACGACCCGCGCGTGAACTTCGCGATCTCGCGGCGCGACGGCGTGGCCGGTGTCGACCATCTCGGCATGCAGGCCGAAACCGAAGCGGAACTCACGGAGATTGGCCAACGTCTCGCCGCGGCCGATGCGATCGCGTTGACCCAGACCGGCACGACTTGCTGCTACGCGAACTCCGACAAGGTCTGGGCCGAGGATCCGCAAGGCCTGCGCTGGGAAACCTTCCACACGCACGGCGCGGCGACGACGTACTTCGAGCCGATGGCCGACGCCGCCTGCTGCGGCCCGCAGAAGCAGGCTGCCGATACGCATGCCGCTGCGTCCGCCACGGGCGGTTGCTGTGGTCCGGCGGCCAGGTCCGCTACCTCCTGCTGCGCCTGAACGGAGCATTCGTCGTGAGCTACAACGTACTGTTCCTGTGCACCGGCAACTCCGCGCGCAGTGTAATGGCCGAGGCGCTGCTCGGCGTGCTCGGCAAGGGGCGTTTCATCGCCTACAGCGCTGGCAGTTATCCGAGCGGCAAGGTGCAGCCGTTCGCGGCGGAGCTTGCGACCGAGCTCGGCTATCCGGCGGAAAAGCTGCGCAGCAAGAGTTGGGACGAATACGCGATGCCCGGCGCGCCAAAGATGGATTTCATCATCACGGTCTGCGACAACGCGGCCGGTGAGGTCTGCCCGATCTGGCCCGGCCAGCCGATCGCCGCGCATTGGGGCGTCGCCGATCCGGCTGCCGTCATTGGTAGCGAGGACGTCCGCCGCGCAGCGTTCCGCGATGCGTTCGCGGTCCTGCGCCGGCGCGTCGAATTGCTGATCGCGCTGCCGATGGACAGTCTCGACGCGCTCGCGCGTGAGCGCGCGCTGCGCGCGATCGCGACGAGCGCGACGCATGCGTGACCTGAGGCGTCGCCTCGCCGCCGAGGCGGTGGGTTCGGCCGCGCTCGCCGCGATCGTGATCGGCTCCGGCGTGATGGCCGAGCGTCTGGCGGGCGGCAACGTCGCCATCGCGCTGCTCGCTAACACGCTGGCGACGGCGGCGGGTCTGTTCGCGCTGATCGTAATGTTCGCGCCGGTTTCAGGCGCGCACTTCAACCCGGCGGTGACGCTGGTGCTCGCGCTGCGTCGTGAACTGCGCGCGCACGAAGCGCTTGCCTATGTCGCCGTGCAGATCGTCGCGATGCTCGGCGGCATGCTGCTTGCGCATGCGATGTTCGGCCTGCCGGCGTGGCTGCCGTCGGCCAAGCCGCGGCCCGGTCTCGCGCAGGCGCTGGGCGAGGCGGTCGCAACCTGCATGCTGTTGCTCGCGGTGCTCGGCACGCGCCGGCGCAGTGTCGAAAGCGCCGGCGGCGACGGTCGCGCTGACGATCGCGGCCGGCTACTGGTTCACGTCCTCGACCTCGTTCGCGAACCCGGCGATCACGCTGGCGCGCGCGCTGTCGGACACGTTCGCCGGCATTCGTGCGGCGGATGTACCGCTGTTCCTCGCCGGCCAGCTTGTCGGATGCTTGGCCGCCGGCGCCTTCGCGAAGTGGCTGTTCGATGGCGCCGCCGACAAGGCAGGCGAGACGGATCCTCAGCGCGGCAGATAAGCCGCGTCGCCGAGCTGGTTCGCCTGGCGCTGGATCCACGCCGCGCGGCGCTGCACGTAGGCCGAAGGCTTCTCGACGTGCAGGCGCAGCGGATTCGGCAACACCGCCGCGAGCAGGCGGCTTGGCGGCTGTCGAGCTGCGCCGGCGTCGGTGCGGAAGAAGCGCTCGCTCGCCGCGCCGGCACCATAGATGCCGTCGCCGAACTCGGCGATGTTCAGATACACCTCGAGGATGCGCCGCTTCGGCCACAGCGTTTCCAGCAACACGGTGAAATACGCTTCGAGACCCTTGCGCACGAAGCTGCGCCCGCTCCACAGGAACAGATTCTTCGCGACCTGCTGGCTGATCGTGCTTGCGCCGCGCAGGCGCTCGCCGTCGTCGGCATCGTCGAGCGCGCTCTGGATCGCGTCGAAATCGAAGCCATGATGGAACGGGAATTTCTGGTCCTCGGCCGCGACCAGCGCAATCGGCAGGGTCTTCGCGACGCGCTCCCACGGCGTCCAGCGATAGTGCAGGGCGAAGTCGCGGCCTTCGAGTTTCGCGCCGAGCCACGTTTCCAGCATGACCGCCGAGGTCAGCGGCGGCACGAAACGCAGGATCAGCACCGCGAGCACGCTCAGCGCGAACCAGGCCGCGATCGCGAACAGCAGCCAGCGCAGGACGCGCTGTGCGGGCAGGCGGCGGGTGGCGGTGTTCGGCAAGACGATCTCCGGAAACGGAACCGGCGCGGAAGTCCGCGCCGGTCCGTTCAAGCTTAGCAGGCTGTCCGAGAGCCGCCTGCCAGCCCGCTTGCGCGGACCCCTACAACGACATCAGTGACACATGTAGTCCGGCGTGCCGCCTTCCTCGAAACCGTTGGCGAAGACCACGTCGGTCGGGCTGCCACCGCTGCCGTCGCCGATCGTCACCTGATCGAGGAGGAAGCCGAGATAGCCGCTGGCCGGATCGGACGACATGCGCCAGCGGATCTGCACGGACTGGCCCGCATACGCGGCGAGGTTGGCCGCGAATGGCTTGAACACCGCGGTTGCGCTGCCGTTGTTCGGATTGGCGTTCGAGGCCGTGGTGCTGACGCCGCTGAACGCGCCGTGGGTGGACGCGAAGCCGCACGCGTTGATCGGCGGATTCATCGTCTGCGCGAACGTGGTCGGATAGCCGCCGGTCGGACGGCAGGTCGTTCCAGGTCGTGCCGCCGTCGGTCGAGATTTCCTGCACGACGCCATCCCACTGGTATTCCATGTCGTAGCGGGCCATGAAACTCAGCGAGGCATTCGCCGGCAACGTCAATGCGGGTGTCGTGATGCTGGCGCAGGTGAGGTCCGGATAGTCGGCTGTCCGTCCGGCGTTTGTGGTAGCTGTACACGCCGTCGCTGCGCCGAGACATTCGTGATCCGCCACGGCGACTGCATCGTCATGTAGCTGTGCGTGTCGACGTTGTCGATGTAGTTCTTCGGATCCGGGCCATCCACGCCGGACGGCGTCACGTTGCGCACCTGCGAAACCTGCGACTGGTTGCCGAAGCTGTCCGTCGCCGAGACCTGGTAGTAGTACGGCGTGCCGTTGCTGACCGTCGGCGTCGGCGTAGGCCGCGGTGGCCACTGCCGAGGCGATCGTCTGCGCGGTTCCCGAAATACGGATCGGTATCGCGTTTGATCGTGTAGGTGACGCCGGTCGCGGTCGGGCAGCTCGCCGGCGCGGCGTGCCAGGCGAGGTCGACGCTGCAGCTGGAACTGGATCCATTGGCCAGCAGCGAGGCGGTATCGAACGCAGGCAACAGGGTGCAGATGTCCGCCGAGACGACGTCGATGCAATCTGACGCGTGTCCTTCGACATCGTTGCTGATGCCGCGCACCTTGTAGGCGTAGCTGAAGCCGCCCTGGCTGCGATGATCGACCAGCGGCGCGCGCGGTGCCATTCGCGACCAAGCGGAAATCGCCCGGCGCCGCGCTCGCGCAGGTGCCGTTCGCGCGGTACAACTGGAAGCCCTGTGCACCCGAGGCTGCGGAGAACGCGACCTTGACGCCGGTGGTGTCGTTGCCGGCAATTGCGAGACTGGTCGGCGCCGCGAATGGCGCTTGGTCCGGCAGGCCGAAGCCACCGGATGCGACCAGCGCGTAACCTTGGCGATCGGTTTGCGGTCGGCCGTTGCCGGGGATCGAGCTGCCCTTGACGCGCAGGATGTAGCTGCCGGCCACCGGTGCGGTCAGGCGCACCTGTTCCACCGTATTCTTGCTGTCGGCGGTGCCGCCGGTTGTGGACACGCCCGCGCTGAGCACGTTGCCCTTGTAGGTGCCGCCCGGACCCACGACCTCGAGGTCGAGATTGTTGACCAACGTCGCCGCTGCGCCGACTGAGGCTTCCGGATCGAACCAGGTCAAGGTCACGCGCAACTCGGTGCCGGCCGCGACGTTCGCGATCGTGTACTCGTGCACGTCACCGGTTTCGAGGCCCGCCGCGTTGGTGCGCTCGAACAGGCGCATGCGCCGGCTGTCGTCGCCGCCGGTCATCGTGTTCGCGAACCAGAGGTTGCCGTCGAGCCAGGCGCGGCCCCAGCCATAGTTGTTGTTCGGCCAGGTGGCCTGCGCGAGCGTGTCGGTGCCGTTGAGCAGCACCGCCTTCATCGCCATGCCGCTCGCGTTGTAGGCGTCGCCGGAGGTCTTCGCGCCGCGCGGATAGAAGCCGTCCGCGAAGAACTGGCGCATCAGCACCGCGTTGCCGGCAATGGTCGGCGTCGCCATCGAGGTGCCCGACAGCGATTTGGACACCGGTGCCTCGATCGTCGAGGTGGTGCTGGAATCGCCGGCGGCGGAAATCGTCGACGAACCCGGCGCCATGATGTCCGGCTTCTGGCGGCCGTCGGCGGTCGGGCCGCGGCTGGAGAAGCTGGCGATCGTCTTGCTGCCCGCGTGGCCGAGCGCGCCGACCGTCAGCGCGTTCTTCGCGTTGCCGGGCGAACCGATCGTCTGGGCGGTGCCATCGTTGCCGGCCGCGACCACGAACAGCAGATCCTCGAGCGTGTTGGTCGCGTAATCCACATCGTTGTCGTTGCCGCCGTACGCGCCTTGATTGGAGGCGCCCCAGCTGTCGCTGTGGATATGCGCGCCGCCGGCGACGGCCTGTTCGAGCGTGCCGCGCAGGTCGTTGATCTGCAGGCAGCCGGTGGTGTCGTCGCCGATATCCTGCTGGATCAGCTGCGCATTCGGCGCCATGCCGTCGGCGAGGTCGTGGCCGGCGCTGGTCGGTGTCGAGGCGAGATACGTGATGCCGGCGAACGTGCCGGCCGCGTCGCCGACCAGGGTGCCGCTGGTGTGCGTGCCGTGCCAGCTCGTCGGACTGGTGCCGCCCGGGCAGGTCTTGTTGTTGTCGTACGCGGTCGCGCCCGGCTGCACCCAGTACGCGAGGATCTTGTTGTCCGGATGCAGGGTTCCGATCGCCGGCAGCACCGGCGCCGGGTCGTCGGCGAAGGTGATCTCCTCGTGTGGACCGGCGCCCTTGTCGAGCGTGGTGAACCACGCTTCGTTCGCATCGGTTCCGCTGTCGGAAATGGCGACGACCTGGCCGCTACCGAACAGGTTGTGATCCCACATCGGCGTCGGGCCGCAGACCGCGCCGCTGCCCGCGCAGGTCGCGGCCGAATCGCCCTGGATCGCGCCGATCGCGCCGGCGTTCATCGTGTGCGGCTGCAGCCACGGCGACACGAACGCGACGCCTTCGATCGCGGTCGCCGCCTGCACCAGCGCATCGAGCTGGCCGAGGCCGACCGATGCGCGGACATACTGCGCCGCATCGGCGCGTTCGCTGCGCTGGGTGATCTGCACGCCTGGCACGGTCTTTTCGCAGCGCGGCCGCCATATTGGCGGAGGACACGCCGGCGAAATGCATCGATCTGGATTTCGTAGCGGCCATCGTATTGACGTGCCGCCGAGTCGATGCGGCGGCTCGACCACAAACCCGGATCGAGCTTCAGCGCCGGCGTGAACACGTTCGCCGAGCGCACGCCCGTGGTCCGTGCGACCTCGTTCAACGACACGCCGTTCAGACGTACGTAGTACGCATTGTTCGGCACGTAGCCGAGGAACTCGACGCCGCGCGCGAGCAGCGCCTTGCGCTGGATCAGTTGTCCCGGCTGGAACTGCACGATTGCATACGCCGACGCGGACGCGGACGCCGCCGCCGCGCCGACATCGCGCATGTCCAGTTGTTGCGCGGCGGGATCGAAAACGCCGGCGCGCAAGATGATCAGGTTCGGATTGGCGCGGGCCGCGTCGACGGCGTCGATCGACGGTTGCGCAGCGGTAACCATCGAAACGGCGGAAGCATGTGTCGACGCCGCGGCGCCGAGAGCGATCGCCAGCGCCGCAGCGAGTGCGGTACGGGTGGGCAGGACAGGCATGTGAGGATTCCCCAGTAGGTATTCGAAGTTCGAAGCCACGATGCAAACCACACCGCGTAGCCTCCCGCTGTCCGCAATCCGCGCATCCCCGCGGCGCGTTCGGTGACGAACGCAGGATATTGAACGATTGGGTGGCTCCGCCGCAGGCCCGTACCGAGGCCACAGGATTTGGAGCGGTCCGAGTATGTTGCGGCTCGACGATGCGTGTAATCCGCCAATAGACACGGGGTCGCGAAGTGGACGCGGATGCGCCGCAAGGAGGGGTTCCAGATTGCAGCCATTGGCCCCTGGAGGCGCCGGGGCCATGTGCGGGCCGTCGAGCAGCGCGACAACCCACCCGAATGCCAGCCGTTGCGGCAATCCCATGACGCCCCAACATCAAGCCCGAAATGCAACAAAAACGCCGCCTGCGTAACGTTTTTACTTCAAAAACAGCTGTTAGCTTTTCGTAAAAAGGCGTATGATCGGAACCCTGATACAAGCGCCGGAACTCTGCCCGGCTGATGCACTCTTTGATCGTCACCCGAGATCCCGTCAACCCGTCATGAAACTGCGTTTCGCCAAACTGCTGCTGTCGTTGTTGCTGATCCCGCTTGCGGGCATGGCACAGACGCTGCCGTCGCTGGCGCCCGCGACCGGGAATGGGAACCGCACGACGCCGCTGGTCGACCAGTTGCTCGCGCTCGATGCGAGCGGCCAGCCGATGCTCGCGCAGGGCGCGCCGGTATTGCCGATCTGGTCGGGTTCCAACGGCCAGTTGCTGGCCGTCGTCGCGTTGCCGCGTGCGGCGAACGCGCTGATCGATCCCACGCCGGGTTACGCCGGTCCTTCCGCGTGGCATCTGGCCGGCAGCTCCCTTGCCGGCGCGAGCGGCTTGCGCTGGCAGCTCGGAAACGGGCTGCATGGCGATGCGACGCTCGGTCAGTATCTTTCGGGCCTGACACCGTGCGCCGGCGCAGACTGCGACGCGACCTCCGCTTCGCGCTGGTCGTCTGGCTCGCTGGCCGGTTCCCTCGGAATGGGCTGGACCGCGGCCGATGGCGGGCTCGATCTTTCCTACGGCCTGTCCTGGTTGCAATCGCACCCCGGCAGCGGCGCAACCCTCGGCCGTCTCGCCCCGGGTTCGGTGCTGGTGCCGGTGCTGACCCTGCCTGGTGCGCAGACGTATTTGCTCGACAGTGAAACCTCCCTGTATGCGCGCGGACGCTGGCAGTTCGAGCGCGGCCCAGCGCTGGACATCGGTGCGAGCTTCGGCCGCGGCCATCTTTCCGGCGTGGGCGCGATCGCCAACCCGTTTGCGCCGGGCGTCGATCTCGACCAGCTTTCGCTGAGCCTCGGCCTCGATGCCGGCTCCCTGCGCGGCGCGATCGTCGGTCACGTGATCAGCAGCGACGATCCGGCCTTCGCCGGCAAGCGCTGGACCACGCTGGATCTCGGCGTGTCGTGGCGCACCCCGTGGAGCGGCGAACTCAGTGTCGGCGCGCAGAATCTCTGGGCTGCGCCGACCAATTCGCCCGCGCGATGCGGATGCGCAGGCGCGTACGCCGTACATCCAGTACCGTCAAGATCTCTGACCGGTTCCAGTTCGCACGCATTCGCGCCGAACGCGCGCCAAACGCGCGGTAGCCGCGCATCGCGGCGGCCGCAAACCCCGCAAGCCGCGCCCAGCCTGCCTCCGGCGGCTTCCGGGCACCTTACCGGCGACCTTTCAAGCACGCCTCCCGGCTTTTCGCAAGTGTCTCCAAATCGTGTCGCGGCAACGCACGCAAAGTGCTAACTGTTTGAATTTACAGCAACTTGCTCGAGATGTTAAGGCGGCGCTCAGCTATTCCCATGGCGTAAGAATCTTGTTAGTATCGTCCACTGCCGAGGGTTTTTTGGTGGACCATCTTGGTCGTTCCCATGGAATGGGAGAACACACACAACATTGTCCCGAGCTGTGACAACTCTGACGTTGGAGAGTGAAATGAAATTAATGAGCAACGAGCTTTTCAAAGCCGTGCGCTTTGCGTTGTATGCGGGCGCCACCGCCGCGGTCGGCTTGTCCGCCGGAACGGTGTTTGCGCAGGACACGACGCAAGACCAGAGCACAAAAACTTGAAACCATCACCGTGACGGGTTCGAACATCCGTCGCGTTGATATCGAAACCTCCAACCCGGTCGTCACGATTGATCGCGCTGCGATCGAGAAGACCGGCAAGCTGACCCTGGGCGATCTCGTGCAGCAGCTGCCGGCCGTCACCGGCGCGAACATCAACCCGCGGTCAACAACGGCGGCGGCAGCGGCAGCATCGCTGGTCGGTCTGCGCGGCCTCGGCTCGCGGCGCGTACCCTGGTCCTGTCAACGGCCATCGCTATCTCAACGGCGATCCGAACTCGATCCCGGCGGCATGATCGAGCGCATCGAAGTCCTGACCGACGGTGCGTCCGCGGTGTACGGTTCGGACGCGATCGCGCGGCGTCGTCAACTTCATCCTGCGCAGCGATTACCAGGGTGCCGAGTTCTCCACGAACTACGGTATTTCGGACAAGGACGACGGCGAGCAGCAAGGGCTACCAGCTTCACGTTCGGCCAGACCTCCGACAAGGGCAGCATCATGGCCGGCATCGAGCTACAACAAGACCGACTCGGTGCTTGCTGGCCATCGTGCATTTCTCGACGTACTCGGTCTCGCTGACCGGCAGCTCGCAGCACCCCGCCGTACGGCTTCGTCGGTGGTTCGACGCTCCTCGCGCGTTCGGCCATTTCCAGATTCCGCCGGACTTCCAGGCCAGCTTCCCGGGTTGCACCAGCGGCTACCTGGCGCGTAATCCCGGCGCGACCGGCTCAGCTCGGTCGACGCGACTACCATTGCTACCAGAACAACGGTGCGGCCGAGCGACAAGTACAACTACGCCACGGTCAACCTGATCATGACCCCGCAGGAGCGCACCAGCGTCTTCCTGAACGGCAACTACAACTGACCGACAACGTCGATGTCTACCTCGGTGCCTGCACAACAAGACCTCGTCGGCCTTCCAGCTGGCCCGCGCCGATCGGTTCGACCGTCAGCGGCCTGAGCGTCTCGGCGGACAGCTACTACAACCCGTTCGGCGTCGATTTCCAGCAAGGGTAAGGCTACATCTTCAGTTCGCGCCTGGTCGCGGCTCGGTTTCGCCGCGGTGCGAAGAACGGCAATGCGACCGATCAGGTCTCGACCGGTTTCAAGGGCTCTTCGGCGTCTGGAACGACCAGCAGTGGAACTGGGATGTCGGCTTGGTCTACGGCCATGTCTCGACCACGCGTACCCTGACTCGGCCTGCCCAACGTCACCTTGCTGAACCAGGGCGCGGGTCCGTCGTTCCTCGAATGCACGAGGGCGTGGTCCAGTGCGGTACCGCAGCAGCGCCGATCGCGCTCGACAAGTGCACGCCGTTCAACATCTTCAACCTCAACGATCCGAACACGCTCGCGACGCCCTGCGCGCAGCGGCTCGCCGGGTCTCGAAGCGGTCACCTACGCAGCGAGAAGATGTGAGCACCTCGACCTGAACGGTGGTCTGTTCGATCTGCCGGCCGGCACCATGCAGCTCGCGGTCGGTCTCGTCGCACCGCAAGGAATACACGCACTCAGCGTCATCGACTCGGTCCTGACGATCGAATCCGACGACCGGCACCTGCATCCTCGGTAGCCAGTGCGCTTCGCCGCTGCAGGGCGGTTACAACGTGAAGGAAGTGTACGCCGAGTTGTTCGTCCCGATCCTCAAGGACATGCCGTTCGTGCATTCGTTGAACGTGACCCTGGGCGATCGTTACTCGAAGTACAGCACCTTCGGCAGCACCAACAACCCGAAGATCGCGCTGGAATGGCGTCCGATCGAAGACCTGTTGCTGCGCGGCACGGTGTCCAAGGTGTTCCGCGCGCCGACCATCGGCGACGTGTTCGGTTCGGCGGCCAGCGACGCGCCGCAGTTGTCGCACGATCCGTGCGATTACTCAGCACTGGAGCCAATCCGAATGCCAGCAATCCGGCGTGCGTCGGCGTGCCGACAACGGTCCGTTCGTCAACCAGAACGTCGCAGCAGAACCTGCAGATCACGGCGCTGACGTCGGGTTCGAAGTTCGCGAACTTCCCGCTCGGTCCGGAATTCGGCAAGTCGTTCGACTTCGGCATCGTCTATGACCCGCGTTTGCTCGAGGTCTGTCGGTCAGTGCCGACCTGTGCCGCATCTACCTGAACAACAACATCACCAACGTCAGTGCGCAGACGGTGATCGATCTGTGCAGTGCGGGCGTGGTCAGCTACTGCCCGTTGATCTTTCGCACCCAGGGTGGCCCGAACGCGGGTCAGATCGACCACGTCATCGAGCCGACCGGCAACCTCGGTCGTCTGGATACCTCGGG
Source organism: uncultured Gammaproteobacteria bacterium (assembly GCA_963720445.1). Classification (GTDB taxonomy): domain Bacteria; phylum Pseudomonadota; class Gammaproteobacteria; order Xanthomonadales; family Rhodanobacteraceae; genus Dokdonella_A. Next base: position 1,107,023 of record CAVRFO010000002.1, on the reverse strand, counting down.
TGTCGACGTCTCGCTGGCGTACTAACGTCTGCCGGAATTCTCGTTCGGTCGCTTCAATGCCTCGGTGAATGCGACCTACCTGCGCAACTACGATCAGCAGACGGCCGGCGCCGACTACCACTACGCCGGTCACCTCATGACGTTCGGCTCGGGTCCGCAGGGCTCCGGGTGCGCGGCATCGGTCTGCCTGTTCCCGCGTTGGAGGGCACAGACTGCCCTCAACTGGCGCTGGGTCCGATCGACGCGTCGTGGCGCATGCGTTACGTCGGTCGCTTCACGATGGGTTCGGCGGCATCTCGCAGGAAGTTTCACGCCGGGACGTGCACTCCGGGCTACTGCACGTACACCGCTCTACAAGTTTGGCGCAACCGTGTATAACGACATCCAGGTTGGTTACAACCTCGAACCGATCGAACACGCGCTTCGACCTTGGTGTCAACAACGTCACCAACAAGCAGCCGCCGTTCCTGTACGCGAACAACACGATCAATGCCAACACCGATCCGTTCGACTTCGATCTGCTCGGCCGCTACTACTGGGCTCGCATGACCGTCAAGTTCTAAAGATCGGGTAACAGGTTTTACCCTTGCAGCCGCGCGAGGCAACTCGCGCGGCTTTTTTATTGCCGATGCCCTGAATTACCCAGACCATGACCGCACAACCCGATGTCCAGAAGATTTCCGAAGCCCTGCACGCTGGCCGGCTGAGCGACGCCGAGCAGCTCTGCCGCGCCCAACTGCTGGCGCATCCGGATAATGAACACCTGCTTCTGCTGCTGGCCGTGAGCCTGCAGTGGCAGAAGCGCTTCGACGATACGGTCGCGGCTTATGTGCGCCTGACCGAACTGGTCCCAGCCAGCAGCACGTATTGGAACAATTACGGTGTGGCCCTGCACGCAAACGGCGCACACGCCGAGGCGCAGGCCGCCTTCAGGAAATCGATCGAACTCGATCCGGCCAACGCGGCGCCGCATATCGGCCTCGGACTGCTGCTGCTCGACCTGCGCCAGCCCGCCGCTGCCCGCGACACGCTGCTCGACGCGGTCAGGCTCGATCCGAATCTTCCGCTGGCCCGCATCCACGCGGCGCGCGCGTGCAACTTCTGCCGCGACAGCGCCGCCGAGGAATTGCTGCAAGGCTGGCAGCAGTGGTTGCCGCTGGACGAGGGCCTGCAGTTGGCGCTGGCCTATGAAAAGCTCACCCTGGGCGACGCCCGCGCGGCCCAGCAACTGCTCGAGGATCTGTATGTCCGCGCCCCCGACAATCCCGAGGTGATCCTGCAGCTTGCCAGCGTCTACGAGCGGGTCAACCGCAACGACGACGCCCAAGCCTTGCTGGATCGGGTCGAGGGAATGCCGGCGGGCGAGCCGAACATACGGCTCGAACTTGCGCACCAGCGCGCCACGCTTGCGATGCGCGATGGCGACCTCGCGCACGCGCGCAAGATCCTGGAAGAGACCGGCCCGCGCGACGGAACCGACTTCGTGCACTATTTCCTGTTGGCCAAGATCTGCGACAAGCAAAACGATGCCGCGGCGACAATGGCTGCGCTCGCCATCGCGCACCGACGCCAGATCGAGGAGATCGAACTCGCCCGACCCGAGCGCGTCGCCGCGGATGCGGCCGTGCTGCCGGCGGCGGTCGGCCGCATCAGCGCGGCCGAGTATCGCGACTGGCCGAAGCTGACCGCTCCAACCGGCCCGCAATCGCCGATCTTCATCGTCGGCTTCCCGCGTTCCGGCACCACCTTGCTCGAACAGATGCTGGATGCGCACCCGCTGCTGCAATCGATGGACGAGCGCCCGTTCTTCAACATTCTCGGCGACCAGCTGATCCAGCAGGGCGCCCACTTGCCGCAGGATCTCGGCCGCCTGAGCCAACCCGACTGCGACGAACTGCGCAGACAGTACACCGCGCTGGTGTGCTCGAAGATCGAGCGCCGCTGGTCGGCGCAACTGGTCGACAAGAACCCGTTGAACATGCTGTGGGTGCCGTTCATCCAGCGCCTGTTTCCGCAAGCGAAATTCATCCTCGCGCTGCGGCATCCTTGCGATGTGCTGCTCAGCTGCTACATGCAGAATTTCCGTTCCGGCGTACTGATGGCGGCAAGCGCCTCACTGGAACGCCTCGCCGAAGCCTACGTCGCCGCGATGCAGAACTGGCTGCACCACGTCGAGGTATTCCAGCCGCGCGTGCTGGTTTCGCGTTACGAGGACCTGGTCGCGGACATGCCCGTGCACTCGCGCCGCATCGCCGAGTTCCTGGAATTGGAAGACGCCACGCCGCTGGAACGCTTCGACAGCCACGCGCGCGAAAAGGGTTATATCGCCACCCCGAGCTACACCCAGGTCATCGAGCCGGTGAACCGCAAGGGCGTCAACCGCTGGCAGCGCTATCGCAGCGAGTTCGAGCCGGTGCTGCCGATCCTTGAGCCGATGCTCAAGCATTGGGGTTATACGACCGACGCGGAATAGCAAGAGGCGATTTGTGGGAGCGCCGGAAGGCGCGATGCTTTTGCTCCACTAGGGCATCGCGGCTTCCGCCGCTCCCACCAAGCCACGTATCGCCTGCTTCTGTAGGAGCGCCGGAAGGCGCGATGCTCTTGCCTGCGTCGGGCCAAGGTTCGACGTTACTCGGGAAATTCCAGCAGCTCGGGCACATAGGCCACATAGTTGCGCCAGCGCCCGATCGCACGCGTGTAAACCGGCTGGCGCGCCTGCCAGAGGCTCGCGCTGCTGATGCTGACCGACGACTTCGACGTGCTCGCCGACGCATCCGTGGTCGGCAACCCCAGCCATTGCGCGAGATCTGCGATCGTGCCGGTTGGGTCGGCGGCGAGTTGTTCGTAGCGGACACTGCGGATCGACGGCCCATGCAAGTCCTGCCAGTGCGCCATCAGCCGTTCGCAATCGCGCATCACCAAGGCGATGTCGTCGAAATCGTAGGCGTAGCCTTGCAGGTCTTCATGGAACGACTGCATCCACAGCGACAGCGCGGTATCGCGCGGGCTGCGCCGGCAATGGATGATCTTCGCGTTCGGCCACAGCGCGAGGATCAAATCGATGTAGCGGAAATTCAGTGGCTGCTTGTCGATGAACCAGCGCGCGTCGATATCGTCGCCGCGCAGGTGCCGGGTGCAGATCGCGGCGGCACGTTCGAGCGCCGCGCGGTCCGGGTTGTGCGCGAGTTCCGGCAATTGCGCGAGCTGCGGCAGCCATGGCAGTTCGCCACGGTTGCAGACTTGGCCATGGCGTCCGAGCAGTTCGGCAGCGAGTGTTGTGCCTGAGCGCGGCATGCCGACGATGAACACGGGAACGAAATCGCCGGGCGCATCGAGTCGTTCGGCGATCGGCGGCGCGTCGAGCAGCGCCGCGGTGGCGCGCTGCCAATCCACGCGCGACCACTGCGTGAGTGCGTGCGCGAGCGGGTTGCCGGCGCGGAAAAAGCGTGCCGCCGCGGCGTAGTCGCCGACGTCGTCGTGCATCTTGCCGAGCGCAAACAGCAGCGTGCTGCGCGCGCGGTCGCTGAGGTCGTTGCGTTCGAGGCAGGCGCGCAGGCGTGCGAAATCCGGGTGGTCGGCCTCGCGATAGCGCTGCGCACTGGCCAGTCCGTGCGGGACGTGCCATTCGCAGGCTTGCGGGTCATGATCGAACGCAAACAAATAGTGTTGCCGCGCGCGCTCGAATTCGCCGAGCTGCAGGTTCAGCATGCCCGCGTAGGCGTGCAGGCGCGGGTCGTCGGGATGACTCGCAATCGCGCGTTCGGCGATGGCCGCCGCATCCTGTTTGGCGCCGCAGGCGTCGGCCAGTTCGATCGCCTGGATCGCGAGCGTGACAGGGTGCTGGCCATGTTCGAAGCACGCGCGCAACACTGCCGCCGCGGCGCTCGGGTTTGCGTCGTCCCGAAGCATGCGCGCGAGCAGGAACGCGCTCGCGGCATCCGCGGGATGATCCGCCAGGATCGCGTGCAGCAGCGTCGCGGCCTGCGTCCGGCGTTGCCCCTGCAGGTACACGCCAGCGAGCGCGCGGCGCAGTTCGAGCGAGTCTGGATGTTCGGCCAGTGCCTTCGCCAGAACGGCTTGCATGGCTGCGATGTCGCCGCGCAGAGCGAGCTGCTGGATCTGCTCCAGCCATTCCCGTTCGGGATGCTTCGGCGCCGGCGTCGCTGTTGCCGCAAACGGCGGCAGGCCCAACGCCGCGCGCAGCGGATCGAGCAGGGCGCCATAGCGCGGCGCGCGCGCGGTATCGCGGCGCAGCGGTTCGCGCACCTGCATCGCGCTCGGCGAGCGCACGTCGCGCGCGGTGCGGTGGAATTCGAGACAAGCCGGCATCGAACGGCAGGCCGCAGAAATCCGAGCAGTGCGCGGATTTGCGCTTCCGGATCGGCGACCAGCGTCTTCGTAGCACGTTCTCGCGCACGGCGCCGGCATGCATGCGCGAGCGCGCTTGGCAGGCGCTGCGGTCGAAGTCGCGCCAGAAGCTGGCGAGATCGTCGAAGGTGCGCGTGTATTCGTTGTTGTCGAGGTGCTGGCGATAGCACGACAAGCAGGTCTCCAGCGGATCGCGGCGGCACACGATGATGCGCGCGGCCGGCAGCATCGCGCGGATCGCGCCGATGTAGTACCAGTTGTTCGGCAGCTTGTCGGTGAACATGCGGCCGCTGGCGCGTCCAGTGCGCGGTGCGTTCGAGATAACGTCGCCCGAGCCGCTCCCAATCCTGCGGCTGCATCGCGCCGACCCACTGCGGAAATGCGCAGGCCGCGCCGGCGCGATTCCTCGGCGAGCACCTGCGGAAGGTCGGCGAGTTCGCCGGCGCCTTCGACCTCCGGATGCGAGGCGAGGATCTGCTCGACCAGCGTCGACCCCGAGCGCGGCAGGCTGACGATGAAGATGACCTCGCCGCCGAGCGCGGTCGCGGCGCCGGCCGGCGGCGGCGTGAACGCGTCGCGGATCGCCGCGATGCTCGGCGGAAAACGCGCTCGCGTTCCAGGTCTTGCGGCGCCGCGCGATCGCATTCGCGTCGCGCCAGTGCGGCCAGCGACTCGGCGTAGCGGCCGCTGGTCGTCGAGCGCCTTCGCCAGCGCGAAGCCGAGTCGCGATCAGATCGTCGTCGCTCGCACGCCGGATCGCGCAGGGCCGCGCGCATGCGCTCGATGTCGCCGGCAGCGAACTTCGCGGTCTTGAGATCGGCCAGTCCCCACCACGCCATGCCGGCGTACGGGTGCGTTCGCGATGATGCGGCGGTATTCCGCCGCGGCTTCGTGCGACGCTGGTCGCTGACCCGCAACATGTCGGCGAGCAGCGCGCGCGCGGCGACATGATCGGGCGCGAGTGCGACCGCGCGTCGCAGCGCGACGATCGCTTCGTCGTGGCGCACGCAGCGCGTCAGCAGCACGCCGAGATTGAACCAGGCGATCGGTAGATCCGGCTGCAGCTCGCAGGAGCGTCGAAGCGCGGCGATCGCGTCGTCGTATCGCCGGCGTCGGCGAGCACGGTGCCGAGCGTGTTGCTGGTAGAGCGCGTCGCCGGGACGCTGCGCGACCGCGCGCGCATCGCGACGATCGCGTCCGCGTGCTGGCCGCGCTGGCTATCGATGCCGGCGAGCAAGGCGCAGGACTTCCGGCATGGTTCGGATACGCCGCGCGACGACGACCGCCAGATGCTGCTCCGCGCGTCGTCGACACGTCCCGCCTCCAGCGCCTGCGCGGTCGCGACGACGTGCTGGATCGCGGGCCTGGTTCAGGCCGTGCAGTCGCGATGCCGCGGCGACGGGGGAGCTGGACATGCGTTCGGGACAGGCGAGCTATGCGAACACGTGAGTTTACGCGATGCGCCGGGCCAGCACGAATGCCGCTCGCGGAAACGCGTTGCAGCGCTCCCGCAGGCGCGATAGATCCGTAGGAGCCCAGCCTGTGGGCGATCGTGCCGGCGAGGCGCGTCGCGCACACGGTGCGCTCCACCACTGCAGGAGCGGCTGTCGCCGCGCAAGCGCTCCTGCCAACGCTGGCGTTGGCGCAGGCCGCGCGCGCGGAACGACTCAATAACCGGATGTGTCGAATTCCGATTCGTGCATCGGCGAGTCGCCGCCTTCGGCCAGACGCATCTTGAGCGCGAGTCCATCGCGCGAGTCGGCGTGGTTGAGCGCCTCTTCGAGCTCGATCTTGCCTTCCTTGTAGAGCGCGTACAGCGACTGATCGAAGGTCTGCATGCCTTCCTGCAGGCTGCGGTCCATCGCTTCCTTGACCTCGTGGATCTGGCCGCGGCGCAGCAGATCGCGGATGAGCGGCGTGTTGATCAGCACCTCGACCGCCGGCAGGCGATGGCCGTCCTTGCCCATCACGAGACGCTGGCTGATGACCGCTTTCAGGTTCAGCGCGACGTTCATCAGGATGTTCTTGTGCGCCGCTTCCGGGAAGAAATTCAGGATGCGCTCGATGGTCTGGTCGGCGTTGTTCGAGTGCAGCGTCGCCAGGCACAGATGCCCGGTTTCGGAGAACGTGATCGCCGCTTCCATCGTGTCCGAATCGCGGATCTCGCCGATCAGGATCACGTCCGGCGCTTCGCGCATCGCGTTCTTCAGCGCCTCGTCGATAGCTGTGCGTGTCGAGACCGACCTCGCGCTGGTTGACCACCGATTTCTTGTGCCGGTACAGATACTCGATCGGATCCTCGATGGTCAGGATGTGGCCGGACACTGTTCGAGTTGCGATGGTCGATCATCGACGCCAGCGTCGTCGATTTGCCGGAGCCGGTCGCGCCGACGAGCAGCACGAGGCCGCGCGGTTCCATGATGATGTTCTTGAACAGCACCGGCAGGCGCAGCTGCTCGATGGTCGGGATCTCGCTCTTGATCGCGCGGATCACCATGCCGACTTCGCCGCGCTGCTTGAACACGTTGATGCGGAAGCGGCCCGCATCCTTCACCGCGATCGCCATGTTGAGTTCGAGATTCTTCTCGAACGTCGGCACCTGGCCCTCGTCCATCAGCGAATATGCGATCTTCTTGACCATGCCGCTCGGCATGCCGGTATTGCCGAGCGGATACAGTTTGCCCTCGACCTTGATGTTGACCGGGGCGCCCGTCGTCAGGAACATGTCCGACGCGCCTTTCTCGGTCATCAGTTTCAGGAAGTAGCCGATATCCATCTGATGGTTTCCTGCTGGAAGTGTCTGGTACGCGCCCGGTCGGCCGCCGTGGTTTGCTCGTGATTTGCCAAACCGACCGGCGCGTAACCACAATACGCTACAGCCAGCCCATCACAGAGCGACTTTCAAGTTTATGCCACCAAGCCGCCGAAAAATCCATGTGCTGATCGTGCTTGTCGCGGCATTGTCCGTACAAGCGTGCAGCCCGACTCGTCCGCCAGTCGATGAACTGGACATGGCATCGCGTGCATTCGACACCGCGCGAGCGGCGGAGGCGCCGACCTGGGCGGCTGAGGAATACCGGCTGGCCGGACAGCATCTGGATCAGGCGCAGGCCGCGCAGGTGCGCCACGATTACGATGTCGCGGCGCAAATGGCGCGCGAATCGGTGGCCGACAGTGAACTGGCCACCGCGAAAACACGTCTCGGCAAGGCCCGCGAAGCGGTTGCCCGGCTCAGGCAGGAAAACGCGAACCTCGACAGCGACCTGTCGTCCGGCACCCAGCAGGTGCAGCCATGACGCCCCGGTTCGCCGTCCTTCATGGCTGCGCTGCCATCACGTTGGTGTTGTGTTTGCTCGGCGCGGATAGCGCGTCGGCACGCAGCGGCAATGACGACTACCAGCGCCTGTCCGATCAGTTCGATCGCCTTGCCGCGGACCCGGTGCTGGGCCTGCGCGCGCCGGCGCAGATGGACCGCGCGCGCGCCGCGCTGGAGAACCTGAAAAAAGCGGGCCGCGGCGATCGCGAGGAACAGGCGTATCTGACCGAGCGGCGCATCGCGATCGCGCGCGCGGATGCGGAATCGGAAACGCTGGAGGATCAGCGCAATGACTTGCAGCGCGAGAATGATCGCCTGCAGCTTGCGCTCGCGCGCCGCGACGCCGCGCAGGCGCGCGCCGAACTGGAACGCCAGCGCCTGCAATCGCAGATCCGCGCCGAGGAAGCCGAGCGCGCCCGTCAGGATGCCGAGGCCGCGCGCGCCGAAGGCGAGCAGGCCTCGCAAGCCGCCGATGCGGCGCGTGCAGAGGCCGATCAGGCCAAGCGCATGGCCGACGCGCAGGCGAGGGCGACCGCGCTGGCGAAGAAGGAAGCCGCGCTGGAAGCGGCCGTGGCCGGCGGCACGGCGGCAACGCCCGTCAAGGAGCGCCCCGCCGCCAATGCAGCGAGTGCGCCGCGCACCCTAGCGCTCGCCGACAACGTGTTCGTCGACGGCAAGGCATCATTCGCGGTCGGTGCGTCGAAACAGATCAACAAGGCGGTCGGCTTCGCGAAAGCGGATGCCGCAGCGCGTGTCCGCATCGACGTCTCGGCAGCCAACCGGACCCTCGCCCAGCAACGCGCCAATGCGCTGCGCGAGGCGTTGGTCGCGGGCGGGATTGCGGCGAAGCGCATCACGACCAGTGCGGCCGCGGCCAAACGTGGCCGCATCGAAATCGTCTTGCAGGGTGGCAAAGGCTAGCGATGCCGAGCGGTGCGGTCGGCGCCCGGTTGGCGGGAGTGCCGGCCACGCATCGAGGGTGCGCCGCGTCGCATTGCCGATCCGGGTGGCGGTGTAAGATGTTGCAGCGCCGGCGGAACCGGCTCGGGGAGCACCCATGAGCAGCATCGATTTCACCTCGTACCTGAAACTGATGACGCACAAGAAGGCGTCGGATCTGTTCATCACCGCCGGCGTCGCGCCGTCGATGAAGGTCAACGGCCGCATCGCGCCGATCACCCAGACCGCGCTGACCCCGCAGCAGTCGCGCGACATGGTACTGAACGTGATGACGCCCTCGCAGCGCGAGGAGTTCGAGAAGACCCACGAGTGCCAGTTCGCGATCAGCGTGACCGGCGTCGGCCGTTTCCGCGTGTCGTGTTTCTACCAGCGCAACTGCGTCGGCATGGTGCTGCGCCGGATCGAGACCAAGATCCCGACGATCGAGGAGCTGAGCCTGCCGGCCGTGGTCAAGTCGCTGGCGATGACCAAGCGCGGCATCATCATCTTCGTCGGTGCGACCGGCACCGGCAAATCGACTTCGCTGGCCGCGATGATCGGTTATCGCAACCAGAATTCGACCGGCCACATCATCACGATCGAGGACCCGATCGAGTACGTGCACAAGCACGAGGGCTGCATCATCACCCAGCGCGAGCTCGGCATCGACACCGACACTTGGGAGAACGCGCTCAAGAACACGCTGCGTCAGGCGCCGGACGTGATCATGATCGGTGAGGTGCGCACGCGCGAAACGATGGAACACGCGATCAACTTCTCCGAAACCGGTCACCTGTGCCTGTGCACGCTGCATGCGAACAACGCGAACCAGGCGATGGACCGCATCATCCATTTCTTCGGATCGGATCGCCGCGAGCAGTTGTTCATGGACCTGTCGCTGAACCTCAAGGGCGTGGTCGCGCAGCAGCTGATTCCGACTCCTGATGGCAAATCACGTCGCGTCGCGATGGAAGTCATGCTCGGCACGCCGCTGGTCCAGGACTACATCCGCCAGGGCGAGATCCACAAGCTGAAAGACGTGATGAAGGAATCGACCAACCTCGGCATGCGTACCTTCGACCAGAGCCTGTTCGAGCTGTACCAGGCCGGCGAGATCAGCTACGAGGATGCGTTGCGCCACGCCGACTCCGCGAACGAAGTGCGCCTGAAGATCAAGCTCGCCCAGGGTGGCGATGCGCATACGCTGAGCCAGGGACTGGATGGCGTCGAGCTGGTCGAGACATGAGAGGACGATAGTCGGCAAGCTGTAGCCGAACCGGAAACGCAATTCCTGTAGGAGCGGCGGAAGCCGCGATGCTCTTGGCTGGATTTGCTGAAGTGCATCGCGGCTTCCGCCGCTCCTACAAGCGCATGGATTACCGCAGCAACTCCGCCAGCGCCGCCATGCGCACGAAGATGCCATTGGCGACTTGTTCCAGCACCACCGATTGCGGTCCGTCGGCGACCTCGGAGGCGATCTCGACGCCACGATTCATCGGTCCCGGATGCATCACGATAGCGTCGCGACGTGCGCGTGCCAGACGCGTGCTCGACAGGCCGTAGCGCGCGAAATAGTCGGTTTCGCGAATCCCGGACAGGCTTTCCATGCGCTCCTTCTGCAGGCGCAGCATGATGACCACGTCGGCGTTGGCCAGCGCGGCGTCGAAATCCTCGTCGATCCGGCATTGCGGAAATTCGTTCGGCGCCGGCAACAATGCGGCCGGGCCGCACAAGCGGATCTCGCCGACGCCGAGCGCGCTGAGCCCGTGGATGTCGGAACGCGCGACGCGCGAATGCCGGATGTCACCGCAGATCACGACGTTGAGGCCGTCGATGCGTTGCTTGTGGTCGCGGATCGTCAGCAGGTCGAGCAATCCCTGGGTCGGATGCGCATGGTTGCCATCGCCGGCATTCAGGATCGCCGCCTTGCGCGCATGCGCGGCGAGCCGCGCCGGGGTGCCGTTTTCCTTGTGGCGCACGATGAACGCATCGCTGTCCATCGCCTCCAGAGTCGCTAGGGTGTCCTCGAGGCTTTCGCCTTTGCTGGCCGACGAGCTGGCGATGTCGAAATTGACGACGAGTGCGCCGAGCCGACGTGCCGCGAGTTCGAAGCTGGTGCGCGTGCGCGTCGAGGGCTCGAAGAACAGGTTGACGATCGTGCGACCTTCGAGCATTCGCGGCGCGGTCGCGCCGTCACGGAATGCGTTGCGCAACTGCACGGCGCGGTCGAGCAGTGCGCCGATGCGCTCGCGGCCGAGGCCGTCCAGGGTCAGCAGGTGGCGCAGGTGGCCGTTGGCGTCGATTTGCAGGTCGGTCATGGGTCCGGGTTTCCGCAGGGTTTCAGCGACACAAGACACTCGTTTCCTTTGGCGGCCGCACCGTCACGGCAGCCTGCTGCCGGTTTCAGCCAGCCACGCTTCGAGGATGATCTGCGCGGCCAATGCATCGATCGCGGTGGCATCCTTGCGCTTGGCGGTACCGCGTGCGCGGCGATCGGCGAAGCGCCGTGCCGCCTCGTTCGAGGTATGGCGTTCGTCGATGAGGTGGGCGGGACGTGCGTAGCGGCGTTCCAGCGCCCTTGCGAACTCGCGTGCCGCGCGCGACATCGCCTGCTCACCGCCATCCAGGGCGAGCGGCAGGCCGACCACCAGATGTTCGGGACGCCAGTCGGCGACGAGCGCATCCAGGCCGTTCCAGTTGCCGTTCGCGATCGTGGTCAGCGCGCGCGCGCTCGCCGCGATGCAACTGCCGACCGCGACGCCAATCAGGCGCGTGCCGTAGTCGAATGCGAGGACGCTGCCGGGGTTGAACGCGGGATTGGGCGCCTCAGGCGTGGCCGGCATAGCTGGCCAACTGGCTCATGTTGATGCCGACGAGCCCGGCGGCGGCTTCCCAGCGATCCTCGAGCGGCGTCTCGAACAAGACCTGTTCGGATGCCGGGCCGGTCAGCCAGTGGTTGTCGCACAGTTCCTGTTCGAGCTGGCCGGGGCTCCAGCCCGAATAGCCGAGTGCGACGATCGCATGACGCGGCCCGCCGCCGACGGCCATCGCAGCGAGGATGTCACGCGAGGTGGTCACGCTGATCTGGTCGGAAATGCGATACGACGATTCCCAACGCCCGTTCGGCGCGTGCAGCACGAAACCGCGTTCGGGCTGGACCGGGCCGCCGATCAGCACCGGGGCATCGATGACCTCGACAAGATCCGAGCGCATGTTCATCTGCGCGAGCACGTCGCCGAGACGATATTCGGACAGGCGATTGATCATCAGCCCCATCGCCCCGTCCTCGCCGTGCTGGCACAGAAACGCCACGCCACGTGCGAAATTCGGATCGCGCAATGCGGGCATCGCGATCAGAAGCTGGTTGGTCAGCGGGGTCGGCTCGGCCATGCGGGCATTGTACTGGAGAGCCGGGATTCGGGATCGGGGATCCGGGATTGCTGGGCGCAGCGGCCAGAACGTGCGCTTGCTCCCCCCATCCCGAATTCTGAATCCCGGCTGTTCACCGATTCCTCAACACATCCCCGGGCAGGAACATCCAGGTCCGCGATATATACAACTCATCGACCTTTTCCTTGCTCTCGGGCAGGGCCGGAAACGGCTCGGCGAGGCGCACGATGCGCATCGCGGCGTCGTCGAGGATCTTGTGGCCGCTCGATTCGATCACGTCGATGCTCTTGACCTTGCCGCTGCGGTCGAGGCCGACCGTGAGCACGAGCTGGCCGTGCAGTTGCTCGCGGCGCGCCTCGTCCGGATAGTTGAGGTTGCCGATCCGCTCGATGCGCGCGGCCCACGCGCGCATGTAGGCCGCGAATTCATATTCCCTGGTGTTGGCCGAGATGTATTTGCGTTTCGGTCGCTTCGCGTATTGCTCGGAATCGCGCCGGATTTCCTGGGTGAGCCTGGCCATCTCCAGCTTGCGTTGCGCGATGTCGCGCTTGTGCTCCGCAACCTCGTCCGATTGCGCGGCGAGACGGTCAGTCGCCACGCTGAAACTCGATTGCTTCTGGGTCAGCAATTCGGTTGGACTCGGCGGCGTCGGTCGCGGTGCGCCGTCTTCGAGCGGCACCGGCGCGATGCCGTTCGTCGCGGTCGGCAACGGGCTGGAATGCGGCTGCGACGGGCGGTGCGCCTTGTTCGATTCGCCGCCGCCGCTGTTGTTCGCCTGGGCGATGAAGTCGGCCTTGTCGGGCTTCTCGCTGTTTGCCGATTGCACCAGGATCACATCCAGCGATGGCAGCCGCGGCGCCGCCTTCTCGAACTGGAACGTGATGCCGAGCGCGAGCACCGCGTGCGCGATGATCGAGAACAGCAAGGTGACACCGAGGCGATCCATGCCGCCGACAGCGGAATCGGTCATCGCGTGGGCGCGGTCGCTTCGAGGCGGTCGAACAGCTGGCCGGCGATGTTGAGGCCGAACTGCGCATCGAGTTCGCGCACGCAGGTCGGCGAGGTCACGTTGATTTCGGTCAGCCAGTCGCCGATCACGTCGAGGCCGACGAAGCGCATGCCGCGGCGGACCAGTTCCGGGCCGACCTGTGCGGCGATCCAGCGGTCACGTTCCGACAGCGGCACGCCGACGCCCTTGCCGCCGGCTGCGAGGTTGCCGCGGAAGTCATCGCCCTGCGGGATCCGCGCCAGCGCGTACGGCACCGGCTCGCCGTCGATCACCAGGATGCGCTTGTCGCCGGCGCTGATCTCGGGGATGAATTTCTGCGCGATTGCGAACTGGCGCCCATTGTCGGTCAGCGTTTCCAGGATCACGTTGAGGTTCGGGTCGCCGTGGTGCGAGCGGAAGATGCTGCGCCCGCCCATGCCGTCGAGCGGTTTCAGCACGACCTCGCCGTGTTCGGCGACGAAGCGCTTCAGTTCGGCCGCGTCACGGGCGATGGCGGTCGGCGGGCAGCACTGTGGGAACTGCAGCGAGAAGAGCTTCTCGTTGGCATCGCGCAAACCGCGCGGATCGTTGACCACGCTGGCGCCATCGCGCTGGGCGAGTTCGAGCACCATCGTGTCGTAGATGAACTGCGCGTCGACCGGCGGATCCTTGCGGGCGAGCACGAAGTCGATGCCGGCGAAGCTGCGCCAGGCAGCCGTGCCGAGCGTGAACCAGTCGTGCGCAGCGTCACGCACCGTGAGCGGTGCGAGGCGCGCCCATGCGCCGCCATCGCGCAGGGCGAGGTCGCCCTGGACCATATAGAGCAGCCGATAACCGCGCCGCTGTGCTTCGAGCAGCATGGCCAGCGAGGTGTCTTTTTCGGGATGGATCGCGGCGATCGGATCCATCAGTACAGCGAGTGTTCGAGTCATGCGTGTGGTCTGGCCAATCGCGTGTGCGCAGGATAACGGTGAACGGCGGCGGGTGACTGCGAAATCGGCCACGACAACCCGGTCCCGTCATATTCCGTCCGTTTTTGGAACAACCCGACCCATCGCGCCAGCGCGACGCGCGTCGCAATTGCGGAGCGGGCGCGCATACTACACTCGCGCAGACGGTGAACCGGTTGCCACCTGCCGGAGCGCCGGTAATTGAAGTGGTTACAGCGACAACTTGACAGCTTACCTAACTATATCGGATAAGGCGTTTCGGTCGTGCGACTGGGCTAATCCTGATTTGTCGATGATCGGCGGACCGGCACGCGGTTTGCATGCAATGGCGACAGGCTCGTTCGCGAGCACTGCGTCTTGAGTAGCACGGGGGATAGGTGGACGACACGAACGAAGCAGGTCTGAACGGCATCAAGGTGATGGTCATCGATGATTCGAAGACCATTCGCCGCACGGCTGAGACCTTGCTGCGCAAGGAAGGCTGCGACGTCGTTACCGCGACCGATGGTTTCGAGGCGCTGTCGAAGATTTCCGACCAGCAGCCGCAGATCATTTTCGTGGACATCATGATGCCGCGGCTGGATGGTTATCAGACCTGCGCGCTGATCAAGAACAACCAGATGTTCAAGAACACGCCGGTTGTCATGCTGTCTTCCAAGGACGGCCTGTTCGACAAGGCGCGCGGGCGAATCGTCGGCTCCGAGCAATACCTGACCAAGCCGTTTACCCGTGAGGAGTTGCTTGGCGCGATCCGGCGTCACGTGGATCGCGCATGACCGCCAGCATGGCTGTTCGACGAGCGAGGAGAGAGAGGGCGATGCGCTGCACTGCCGGATCGTCACGCCGGGCATCCCGTTGCGGCGCCGCCGTCCTTTTTCATTCCGCCGTGCGTACGCGGCGGCTCGTTCTGATTGCCCGAACCGCGCGCTGATCGACATGGCCACCGCAATCGACATCAATTCCACCCCTTTCGAGGTTCTCGCCGAATACGAGCGACGCAGCCTTGCGCATGTGGCCGGCGCGCCCGAACAGCTCGACGCGGCCGGGCTCTGGCGCGGCATCGGTTTCCGCATCGGCGACCGCTATTTCGTCAGCTCCATCGCCGAAGTCAACGAAATCCTGACCCTGCCGCAACTGACCGTCGTGCCCGGCGCGCGCAGTTGGCTGCTCGGCATCGCGAATGTGCGCGGCAACCTGGTGCCGATCATCGACCTGCGCGACTTCGTCGGTGGTGGTCGCAGTACGACCAGCGAAACGACGCGCGTGCTGCTGGTGCGCCAGCATGGTGGAAACGCCGGATTGCTGATCGACGAAGTGCTCGGCCAGCGCAGTTTTTCAGAGGAACAGCTGGCTGCCACGGTGGGCGAAGTCGACGAGAAATACGGCCGTTTCGTCGGCGAGAATGTTCAATTGGGCGAAGTGCTCTGGGGACTGTTCAGCATGGCTGAACTGGTCCGCGGTGCGGATTTCCAGCAGGCTGCAGCATGAAGTCGTCACGGCGAAGCGGCGTCGGCGCGCAGCGGAAACAGGCAACAGGGGGTCAAACGTGAGTACTACATCGGGTGCACTCGGTCGCGAACGCAGCGGCAGCGCCAATACCGTGCTGTTTGCGCTGCTCGGGCTATTGTTTCTCTTCGCGATCGTCGACTTCGTCTACATCTACATCCAGGGCGGCCAGGATCGCGCAGCCGTCGGCTACACGACGAAAATCCAGGTGCTTTCGCAGCAGCTTGCGAAGTACGCGTCCGAAGCTGCGGGCGGCAACGAGCTGGCGTTCCAGGAGCTCGACAGCACCAGCAAGAACATCAGCACCTACGTCAACAGCCTCAATACCGGCGACAAGACCGGGATGCCCTCGTACACGCAGTACGCTACGGTGAAACCCGAGCTGGAGTCGCTGACCAAATCCTGGAATTCGCTGAAGGGCGATGCGCAGAAGATCCTCGATAACAAGGATGTCGTCCTCAACGCAAACACCAGTGCGAAGGACTTCAACGACAAACTGTCGGCCCTGAACTCGCGCATGAGCGAGGTCGTCAACATCCTGACCGACAAGAACGCCAGCGCCTCGCAGGTCTATGTCGCATCACGCCAGATGCAGCTCGCCGACCGCATGGGCGGCCGCGTCACCAAGATCCTCGCCGGCGGTGCCGACACCCAGGCATCGGCAGCCGGACTGCAGCGCGACTCGACGCTGTATCAGACCGTGCTCTCGGGCTTCCTCGAAGGCGCCACCGAAATCAAGAACCCGAACGCGCGGCCGATCGTCACCGACGTCGCGGCGCAGTGGAATACGGTCGCCGCGCCGCTCAAGGGCATCGTCGACTCGTCGACCAACCTGCAGGAAGTGAAGGACGCCGCCGACGCGACCTTCACCGACAGCCAGGGCGTGTTGCTGCGTGCGGTCAACGTCGCCCAGAAGGTGGATGAACTGCCCGGCAAACGCGTGTTCCCGAACCCGATCTGGGGCGCGGCCGCGGCGATTGGCGCATTGCTCCTGCTGCTGTTCCTCGGCGTCAACCTGTTCCGCGACCAGCAGCGCCGCTACAACCAGACCACCGCGCTCAACCAGCGCAACCAGGACGCGATTCTGCGCCTGCTCGACGAAATGGGATCGCTCGCCGAAGGCGACCTCACCGTGAAGGCGACCGTCACCGAGGACATCACCGGCGCGATCGCGGACTCGGTCAACTTCGCGGTCGAAGCGCTGCGCAGCCTGGTCACCACGATCAACGAAACCGCGGTGCAGGTCTCCGCCGCCGCGCAGGAAACCCAGGCGCACCGCGATGCATCTGGCCGAAGCCGCGCGAGCATCAGGCGCAGCCAGATCACCTCGGCATCGGCGGCGATCAAGGACATGGCGTCCTCGATCGACAACGTGTCGAAGAACTCGACCGACAGCGCCGAGGTGGCGCAGCGCTCGGTGCAGATCGCCGCGAACGGTGCACAGGTCGTGCGCCAGACGATCCAGGGCATGGACAACATCCGCGACCAGATCCAGGAAACCTCCAAGCGCATCAAGCGCCTCGGCGAGTCCTCGCAGGAAATCGGCACGATCGTCGAACTGATCAACGACATCGCCGAGCAGACCAACATCCTCGCGCTGAACGCGGCGATCCAGGCCGCATCCGCCGGTGAAGCGGGCCGCGGCTTCGCGGTCGTCGCCGACGAAGTGCAGCGACTCGCGGAACGCGCGTCCGGCGCGACCAAGCGTATCGAAACGCTGGTGCAGACGATTCAGTCCGATACCAACGAAGCGGTCAGCTCGATGGAGCAGACGACCTCCGAAGTGGTGTCCGGTGCGCGACTCGCCGAGGACGCGGGCCTCGCGCTCGGCGAGATCGAGACCGTCTCGAACAATCTCGCCGGCCTGATTCTCGGCATCTCGACCTCGGCACGCCAGCAGTCGACCGCGGCGACGAACATCTCCACCACGATGAACGTGATCCAGGAGATCACCTCGCAGACTTCCGTCGGTGCAAGCCAGACCGCCGAATCGATCGGCAACCTCGCCCAGCTCGCGTCCGATCTGCGACGTTCGGTCGCCGACTTCAAGCTGCCTGGATGAGCCGACGCGCATGAAGCGTTGCCCGTCAACCATGAATGCTTCCGCTGTGGTCGCGCACCGTGCCGACCGCGCGGATTGCAACGGCCGTCCGAGTCGAGGTTAGTCGCATGAAACTGCACGACGACGGCGATTTCACCGCCCTCAATTGGGTCAAGCCGGCGCTCGACGCGACACTCGCGCAGGCGCGCGATTCGCTGGAAGCCTATGTCGACAATCCGGGCGAGTCTTGCCCCGATGCGCGACTGTGTCGCCCATCTGCATCAGGTGCAGGGCACCTTGCGCATGGTCGAGCTGTATGGCGCCGCGATGGTGGTGGAAGAACATGGAGCGCCTGGCCGACGGCCTGGTCGACGACACGGTCCGCCAGCGCGACGAGAGCTATTCCGTGCTGATGCGCGGCATGGTCCAGTTGCCCGACTATCTGGAACGATTGCAGAGCGGGCACAAGGACATTCCGATCGTCCTGTTGCCGCTGCTCAACGATTTGCGCGCATGCCGCGGCGAGAAGCTGATGACCGAATCGGCGCTGTTCGCGCCGAATCTGGAACTCCCGCTGCCACCGGAAGCGGCCGGTGCCATCGCACAGCTGGCCGCGGGCGATCTGCGCGCGCAGGCGCTGCGATTGCGCCTCGCCTATCAGGCGGCGTTGCTGAAATGGTTTCGTGACGAAGGCGCCGCCGAACATCTGCGCCGGCTGATCGACGTGCTCGATCGTTTGCGTGCGATTTCACACGACGCACCGACGCGGCGACTGTGGTGGATCGCCGCGGGCGTCATCGACGCGGTCGAGAACGGCGGCCTCGATGCCGGCGTCACGGTGAAACTCCTGTTCGGCCGGGTCGATCGTGAAATCCACCGTTTTGCGACCAGCGGCGAAGCCGCGTTCAGCGCCGCGCCATCGCGCGAACTGACCAAGAGCCTGCTGTATTACGTTGCCCATTCGACCGAGCACGGCGCGCGCAGCAGTGCGATCCGCAACGCGTACCACCTCGATACGCTGTTGCCGACCGCGAACGAATTGCAGCACGCGCAAGGCTCGATGACCGGGCGCAACAAGAACCTGCTCGGCACCGTATCGGCCGCGATCAAGGACGACTTGCTGCGGGTCAAGGAATCGCTCGATATTTTCCTGCGCAGCGCGCATTCCGATCCGGCGGAACTCGCCGGCCAGGCGGAAGTGCTCGATCGCGTCGCCGACACGCTGGGCATGCTCGGCCTCGGCGTCCCGCGCCGGGTCGTCGGCGAACAGCGCATCGTCATCGATGAAATCGCGCGTCGGCAGCGGCCGTTCGACGAAGGTGCCCTGCTCGATGTCGCCGGCGCGCTGCTGTATGTCGAAGCGTCGCTCGACGACCATATCGATCGCCTCGGTGCGAGCGACGAGGACGCAGGTGATGGCGGCGGTACCAGCGGCACGAAACTCGGCGGCAATCTCGAACTCCCGCAGGCCGAGGTGCGCAAGATCCTCGACGCGTTGATGCGCGAAGCCGCGGTCAATATCCAGCAGGCCAAGCAGGACATCATCGCGTTCATCGAGTCGCCGTGGGACCACGCGCGCGTGGTCCAGATTCCGCGCCTGCTCGAAGAGATCATCGGTGCGCTGCGCATGCTCGGGCTGGCCGACGCGGCCGAGTTGATGACCGCGATCGTGCGTTTCATCGAGGTCGAGCTGATCGCGCACCACCGCGTGCCGACCGCCGAACAGATGGACCAGCTGGCCGATGCGCTTGCGGCGATCGAGTACTACCTCGAAGCCACGCGTGAGCAACGCCGCAACCGCGAGAAGATCCTCGATGTCGCTCGCGAGAGCCTCGCCGAGCTCGGCTACTGGCCGTTGCCGCCGGAAGCGATGGCCGGTGCGCCGGCATCGGTCTTCGCGGATACGTCGGTCGCGGCGCACGCATTCGACAACATGGCCCGCGCGCACGTCGACATCCAGCCGGCCGCGGATCTTGCGGCATCCGAGCCGGCCGGGGAACGAATCGCGCACGCTGGCGACGGGCGCACGGATGTGCACGGCAACCATCCGCTGCCGAGCATCGAAGTCCTGCCCGGGCATGATTTGAACGACTTGATCGTCGGCGAGGCGCACACGCTGCAGGCGGACGGTCACGACCTCACCGGGTTGAACCTGGTGGAAACCGGCAGTACGAACGACGACGCCGCGGAGTGGATCGAGGTCGAGGAGGAGGTCGAGGAGCCGATCGAATCGAGCAGGCACCTGCTCGCCGGCTTCCAGCAATCGGGCGGCGACGAGATCGACGACGATATCCGCGAGGTGTTCATCGAGGAAGTCGAGGACGAGATCGCGAGCCTGCGCAATCAATTGCCGATCTGGAAGCGCGATGTCGAGAATCTCGACGAATTGAAGACGATCCGGCGTTCGTTCCATACCCTGAAAGGCTCGGGGCGCCTGGTCGGCGCGCTGGCCATCGGCGAATTCGCCTGGAAGGTCGAGAGTGTGCTCAATCGCGTGCTCGATCGCAGCATCCAGCCGAGCAATGCCGTGGTCGCGCTGGTCGATCACGCGGTCGCCGCGATTCCGCCCTTGCTCGGCGCATTGCGCGGAGAGCAGGTCGCGGATGCGAACCTGGACGGCATCACCGATACCGCCGATCGACTCCTGGCGGGCGAAGAGGCCTTCGTACCGGAGCGCAACGCGGGCACGCGCACCGTGCGCCGCATGGTGCGGCGTCGTGTGCCTGCCGCCGCGCGTCAGATTCCCGCATTCACCGATGACGTCCGCAATGCGACCAATCTGGTCGGCGAGGCGGATTTCGGCACGTCGCCGCGCGAACTCGTCGCCGGGCCGTTGCCGAACATCGACCCGGTCCTGTTCGACATCCTGCAAAGCGAGGTCGCGGCGCATCTCGACGTGATCGACGACTACCGTGCACGTTGCGTGCCGGAACCGGTCGTCGCCAGTGAAGCGCTGCTGCGCGCCGTGCATACGTTGAACGGTGCGATCGCGATGGTCGACATCCCGACCATCGGGCATGTTCTCGCGCCACTCGAAAGCTACGTGAAGCGGTTGCGCGGCGTGACCGCAGCGCCGGATGCCGCCGGCATCGACGCGCTGGGCGAAACGGCGACCCTGACTCGCGAAGTGATGCTGCGCCTGGAAGCGCGCAACCCCGAACTGCCCGATTCCACCACGCTGGTTGCGCGCGTCACCGCGTTGCGCGATGCGCTGCCGGAGCCCGAGTCCTCGTTGCCGTTGTACAGCGCGCCCGTGCCCGAACACGTCACGGAACCGGTTGGCGAGGCAGGTGTGGAATCGGCCGATGCCGCGTTGGCCAGTCACGCCGCCGCCACGCCCTCGACCGATGCGAGCGTCGAGGTCGGCAACGCGCAGCTGCACGCGGAAATAGTGGAAGAGCATTTCGCCGGTCACCGCAACGCGCACACCGGTGCCGATCACACCGGCACATGGCTGCAGGAAACGGGTGAAGCCCACACTCACGACGCACCCGACCAGCACGTTGTTCCGGACGATCTGGCCGCCTCGCTCGCGGCATTCGACAAGCTCGTGCCGACGACGCCTGACGAAACCGACGCGGTGTCCGAGGAGGCAACACAGGAACACTCGTTCGAGTCCTTGTACGCGTCGGATGAGCCGATCTCGTTCGAAGACCACGAACTGAAACCGCGCGACCACGACGAAGTCGCGGCAGAGCCTGCCGCCAACGATACGAGCGATCGCTCTGAGACGACGGCGGATGTCGAATCGTGGATGCATCCGGTCGCGACTACCGATGCCGAAGTATCCGCGCACGAAACGGTTGCGCATGAGCCGGTCGAATCCACGCCATCGGAGCCGGAAGCCGCGGCACCAGGCGAAGTCGAAGCGCACGCCGAACCCGCTGCGGTGGAACCGGTCGCAGCGCCGGTCGAACAGCCATCCGTTGAACAACCACCAGCGCCGCGCGTGGTGCTGCTGAGCGGCAAGGAAGCGCCGCCGATCCAGGACGACCCGCAGCCGGATGGCCCACTCGAAGCCGCCGACGTCGACGATGACCTGCTCGATATCTTCGCGCAGGAAGGCGCCGACATCCTCGATCACGCCGATACAGTCGTGGCGAACCTGCGCGAAACACCGCACGAGCGCGCGTTCCTCGTCGATCTGCAGCGCGACCTGCACACGCTCAAGGGCGGTGCGCGCATGGCGAACCTGGCCCCGATCGGCGATCTCAGTCATGCGATGGAATCGCTGGTCGATGCGATCAGCGATGGCCACCTCGCGATGGACCGTGTTGCGGTCGAATCGCTGGAGCGCGGTTTCGACCGCCTGCACG
Organism: uncultured Gammaproteobacteria bacterium; assembly: GCA_963720445.1. Classification (GTDB taxonomy): domain Bacteria; phylum Pseudomonadota; class Gammaproteobacteria; order Xanthomonadales; family Rhodanobacteraceae; genus Dokdonella_A. Next base: position 1,085,209 of record CAVRFO010000002.1, on the reverse strand, counting down.
TACTCGTCCAGCGCGTCGCCCACCGCCACGCGATCGCGATGCCGGTGCATGCGATCGCGCGGTTCGAGGGATTGGTCGCGGGCGAGGCGATTGCCGGCGTGGATGCCGGGCCAGCCAAGGCCGCCCATGTCGAACCCGCGGCCGTGCATGTGGATGCCGGCGCGACGACCGACGTGGCGGCAGCGGCCGAGAGCGCGCCCGCACCGGCACGACTGCCGCGGCGCCATCTGACGACGATGGACAAGGAGGAAACGCCGCACGCGCCGCAGGAAATGATCCGCGTGCGTTCGGACCTGCTCGACTCGCTGGTCAACTACGCCGGCGAAGTCTCGATCTACCGCTCGCGCCTCGAACAGCAGATCTCGACGTTCCGCTTCAACCTGGTCGAGTTCGACCAGACCGTCAGCCGCTTGCGCGACCAGCTGCGCAGCCTCGAAATCGAAACCGAAGCGCAGATCATCGCGCGCTACCAGCGCGAGCAGCACGACACCGGCATCGGCGCATTCGATCCGCTCGAACTCGACCGCTTCTCGCAGTTGCAGCAGTTGTCGCGCGCACTCGGCGAGTCGGTCTCGGATCTGGTCTCGATCCAGGGCCTGCTCGACGACCTGACGCGCCAGTCCGAAACCCTGCTGCTGCAGCAGTCGCGCGTCAGTTCGGACCTGCAGGAAGGCCTCATGCGCACGCGCATGGTGCCGTTCGATTCGCTGGTGCCGAACCTGCGCCGCACCCTGCGCCAGGCCGCGCAGGAACTCGGCAAGCGCGCCCAGCTCAAGGTCGACGGCGCGCACGGCGAAATGGACCGCAACCTGCTCGAACGCATGAAGGCGCCGTTCGAGCACATGCTGCGCAATGCGCTCGCGCACGGCATCGAAACACCGGAAGACCGCGTCGCGGCCGGAAAGCCGGCCGAAGGCACGGTCAGCATCGCGGTCAGCCGCGAGGCGACGGAAGTCGTGCTGAAGGTGTCCGACGACGGTCGCGGCATGGACCGCGACGCGATCCGCCGCCAGGCGATCGAGCGCGGCCTGCTCCAGGCCGACGCCGAAGTTGTCCGATCGCGACCTCTACGGTTTCGTGCTCGAAACCGGCTTCTCGACCGCCGACGCAGTTGACCCAGCTTGCCGGTCGTGGCGTCGGCATGGACGTCGTCCACAACGAGATCAAGCAGCTCGGCGGTTCGCTGGTCATCGATTCCACGCCGGGCCAGGGCGCGGTGTTCACGATCCGCCTGCCGTTCACGCTGGCGGTCACCCAGGCGATCCTGGTCAAGCTCGGCGAAAGCAGCTACGCGATTCCGATGTCGTCGGTGCAGGGCGTGGCGCGTATCGCGAGCGACGACCTCGAGCGCCGCTTCGCCGCGGGCAATCCGAAGCACAGCTACGCCGGCGAAGAGTTCGACATCTACGATCTCGCGCAGCTGCTCGGCGTGCAGCGCGCGCGCACCAGCGACGACACGCAGGTGCCGTTGCTGATGACGCGCAGCGGCGACCAGCGCGCCGCGGTGCGCATCGACGGCGTGGTCGGTTCGCGCGAAATCGTGGTCAAGTCGGTCGGCCCGCAGGTCAGCTCGGTGCCGGGCATCTTCGGCGCGACGATCATGGGCGACGGTTCGGTCGTGATCATTCTCGACTTCGCACCGCTGGTGCGCCGCCTGCTCGCGATGCGTGCGCGCATCGACGCCGGCGCCGACGAGCAGATGCCCGATTACATGGCGGCTGAAGTCGAAACCGTTGCCAAGGTGCGCCTGAAGCCGCTGGTCATGGTCGTCGACGACTCGATCACGATGCGCAAGGTCACCACGCGCGTGCTCGAACGCGCCGACTTCGACGTGATCACCGCGAAGGACGGCCTCGATGCGCTGGAAAAACTGCCAGGACAACGTGCCCGACCTGATGCTGCTCGACATCGAGATGCCGCGCATGGACGGCTACGAGCTGGCCACCTACATGCGCAGCGACTCGCGCATGCGCCATGTGCCGATCATCATGATCACCTCGCGTACCGGCGAGAAACATCGCCAGCGCGCGCTCGAAATCGGCGTTGAACGTTATCTCGGCAAGCCGTACCAGGAAGAAGAACTGCTGCGCCACGTCCAGGAAGTGCTGGGGCCAAAGCGTGGCTAGTTCCAATACCGGCATTGCGGTTGCGCTGCTCTGCGCCCACGGCGAGTTCGGCGATCGCGTGCGCGAATCGATGGCCGCGCTCGGCACGCCGGTCGTGTACGAGGCCGCCCCGCAAGCGTTCGATCGCGACGCGCTCGAACGTTCGCAGGCGAACGTCGTGGTGGTCAATCTCGACGCTGGCAGCGATACGGATTTCGACAACGTCTACGGGCTGCTCGATGACGCGCGTTATCGCGTCGTATTCAACGATGATGAAGTCTCCGGCGGATTGACCGGCTGGGACCAGGCGCGCTGGCTGCGCCACCTTTCCGCGAAGATTCTTGGCGACGCCGACATCGACCCGCCGCGCCCGGCGGATGCGCAGGCCGTGCCGATCCATAGCGTCGCCGCCACCGCGTCGGTACAAGACGTGGCCGCTCACCCTGTGGCGGATGTCGCGGAAACGGTCGCACCGGTTGCGGTTGCAACTGTGGTTGCGGTCGAATTGGGCGATACGTCATCGGCTGGCAGCGCTGCCCAGGTTCCGGCGTCGCCGCCGCCCTCCGCGGATCACGCTGCCGCATCTGTCGACATGATCGATTTCGATGCGATCGTCGACGGTCCGGATTCGCCACCGGCCGCGCCGGCATGGAGTGCGCTGGACGCGCCGCCGCCGATGCTCGCGGACACCACCGAGCAAGGCGTGCACGCCGACCCGATCGATGCGGTGGACCTTTCCGGGTTTGGCGACATCACATTGGATTTCGACGAGAGCGCCAGCGCTGCGCCGCCGCCGCTGCCGTCAGTGGCCGGGCATTCCGCAGAGCAAGACATCGACTTCGATACGTTCGATTTCGACGCGCCCGCGAGCATCGAGCCACCACCGGTGCCCTCGATCGCGGAGCATCTGGCCGGGCATGACTTCGATCTCGACGCGCTCGATTTCGATATGCCTGCCGATGTCACGCCACCGCCGGCGTCATCGCCGGCGCGGCCGCTTGCCGGGAATGACATCGATCTCGATTCGCTCGATTTCGATTCGATTGCCGCCAGTGGCGACGTGTCCGCATTCGACTTCGGCAGCGACACCGCACCGCATGTCGACGCTTACTCCGAAGCTGCGCCGAGTCACATCGCGGCGCCGGATCTCGCATCGACCCCGGCAGACACCGTTGCGCCGAACCTTGCCTTCGCGAGCAACGAGTGGACGCTCGACGACGTGCTCGACGATGTCCCCGCGGCCCCATCGGGTCCGGCCGGCGCGCCGGCGTTCGGAATCGAGAAATTGCGCGCGGAAGAGTTCCTCGCGCCGGATGTGGAGGCCAACGAGGCCCATCCATTCGAGGTGCCGCAGGGTCTTTCGCTCGAACTGATCCCGCTTGAGGAGGCCGTCGCGCCGGTGCAGGTGGAAGCGGCGAGCCGGGAAAACTGGCTCGACCCGGACGCGGTGCAGATGAAAGTGCGGCGGGTCTGGGTGCTCGGCGCCTCGATCGGCGGCCCCGAAGCCGTCCGCGAATTCCTCGCCGCGCTGCCGCGCGACTTCCCCGCGTTGTTCGTGCTGGCGCAACACCTCGGCGACGAATTCGTCGACATGATGGCCAAGCAGCTTGCCCAGGCCACGGCGCTGACCGTGCGCACGCCGATCCATGGTGCGCGCGTCGGTCACGGTGAAGTCGTGATCGTGCCCAACGGCAAGCGCATGCTGGTCGATCCAATGGGCGTCGTCGTGCTGGAGCGCGATACCGAACAGGCCGCATTCAGCCCGTCGATCAATCGCGTGCTGCATGACATGGCCGATCGCTTCGGTAGCAATGCCAGCGCGATCATTTTCTCGGGCATGACCGACGACGCGGTCGACGGCAGCCGTTATCTTGCGACGAAAGGCGGCTTGATTTATGCGCAGCGCCAGGACACCTGCGTGGTCAGCACGATGATCGACGGTGTATGCGAGGCGGGTATCGTGAGCTTCCTGGGTTCCCCGCAGGAGCTGGCGGAAAAGTTGGTCGCGGGCTGAATCTCCACGATTCGGCGCGTGCGCGGAATCGCAATGGCTACATCGATGTAACTTCGGTTGCATCGCAGGCAATCGACAACAAGAGCACAGCGATGATCGAACTACCGCGCGAAATCCGAGGCGTCATGGTCCCCGTGACTGACGGGCGCGTCCTGCTGCCGAATGCGACTGTGGCCGAGGTGATCAGCTACACGCGACCGGAACAGATTGCCAACGCACCGGACTGGTTGCTCGGCCGGCTCTCGTGGCGAGGGTGGCGGCTGCCGCTGTTTTCGTTCCCGATGCTGATCGGTCGCCTCGACGACGAAAGTCGCAGCAACGCGCGTGTCGCGGTACTGAAGGCGCTCGGCGGCAACTCCGCGATGCCATTCATCGCGTTGCTCGCGCAGGGCTTCCCGCGCCTGACCACGATCACCCAGGATTCGTTGATTCCGACCTCCGACGAGCATCAGCACGCGCCCGGCATCCGCGCCGGCGTGCTGGTCCGCGACGATCGCGCGATCATCCCCGACCTCGATGCGATCGAAGGCATGATCGAACGCGCGTTGGCGGCATGATGCGCGGTGATCGGGCGGATACCGGCGTGCGTTGATCGGCGCGGCGCCTCGCCCAGCGCTGTGGCGCATCGAAGCTGCCTGGCGTTGGGTGCTTCATGAGTCTCGCCGCCATTGCATCCCCGTCGTCCGAGTCGGAACTCGCCGTGATGCTCTGCACACTGGAAGTGCATGGAATTCCGGCATTCGTGCAAGGAGGGCATTTCGGCGCGCTGTATCCGGGTCCGCAAATCGCGTTCTACAACGCACGCCGTGTCATGGTTCCCTGTGCATATGCGGCCGAGGCGCGAGAAGCCTTGGCTATTTTCACGCAACCGTTGGAGCCGGCCATATCCCGCCAGCCGAGCATTCTCGACAAGCTGCGCATCATCCTTGAGTGTGTATTCTTCGGCTGGTTTGTTCCGGGCAACCGTAGTCGCGCCGCACCGGCATCCGGTTCTTCGCTTGGGCGGACGCGCAAAAGGCCGGACGCAGCTTGACTCAGGCGCTGCCCATTCACGGATGCAGCCGAACCAGACAGCTGCGCGCCGCGATGTCGTGCCAGCCACGCCGTTGCCGATCGAACAGGCACCAGATGAAGCCGAGCCCGAGCACCGCCAGCGATGCGAGCGCGACCACGAAGCGCAGCAGCGCGTGCGGCCACGGCAGTCGCCGGCCATCGGCGCCGACTACGCGCAAACGCCACGCACGCATGCCGATGGTTTGGCCGCCACGGCTCCACGAAACGATGAAATAGGCGGCGCTGACCGCGAGCAGCGCGCCGCGCAATGCAATCGCGTAGACCAGCGGTGGATGCGCGACGTCGATATTTCCATGCACGGCCAGCAACATCAGCCCCGCCGTCACCATCCACAGCGCGGCCAGCGGGAACAGGTCGTAGACGGCCGCGGCGACGCGCAGCCAGAGTGAGGCGGGATTCGAGGATTGCATGGAGACGCACAAGTCGATGACAGCGGTCAGGGTCACGGTTTAGGCTGGCTCGCGCAAGCGCGCAATGATCGAAGGTCCGTCCGCCTGATGCCTGTTATCGCCAAAACAAACGCTGCGCGCACGCCGGACGGTGCCGATCGACGCGCCCGCAAACGGAAGGACGCCGCGGCACAGGAAGGCCCGCGTGCCCGCAAGGGCGAGACATCCGCTGCCGATGGGAAGCGCGTCGACATTTCCGCGCCGGATACCGCGGCGATCGCGGCGTTCACCGAGCGTGCCTGGTCCGAGCTCGGCCTGGCCGACAACACGCTCGCCAGTTACCGGCTCGATCTCGAGGGATTCTCGCGCTGGTTGACCGAGCGCGGCAGTTCGCTGCGTGATTGCAGCCGCGAATCGGTACAGCGTTATCTCGGCGAACGCAGCGCCAGTGGCGGCGTGACGGGCAACGGTTACAAGGCGCGCTCGAATGCGCGTCTGCTGTCGACACTGCGGCATTTCTATCGGCTGCTCGTACGTGAAGGCCAGCTCGATGCCGACCCGACACTTCTGCTGGATGCGCCGAAGCTGCCGCGCAGCCTGCCCAAGGCGCTGTCGGAAACCGAGATAGAAGGCCTGTTGCGCGCGCCGCCGGATACCCCGTTCGGCCAACGCGACCGCGCGATGCTCGAACTCATGTACGCGACCGGCTTGCGGGTCAGCGAACTGGTCGGCATCACCGCGGCGCAGGTCAACCTGCGCCAGGGCGTGCTGCGCGTGATCGGCAAGGGTGGCAAGGAACGCCTGGTGCCGCTCGGCGATGAAGCCGCGCACTGGCTGACCCGGTATGTCGCCAACGCGCGCCCGCTGTTGCTCAAGGGCGGTCGCAGCGACGCATTGTTCGTCAGCAACCGGCGCGCCGCGATGACCCGGCAGATGTTCTGGATCCTGGTCAAGAAGCACGCCCAGACCGCCGGCATCGCGGCCAAGCGGATCTCGCCGCATGTCCTGCGCCATTCATTCGCGACGCATCTGCTCAACCATGGCGCGGACCTGCGCGCATTGCAGCTGATGCTTGGCCACAGCTCGCTGTCGACCACGCAGATCTACACGCTGGTCGCGAAGGAGGGTCTGAAGCGCCTGCATGAGAAACACCACCCGCGCGGATGACGCGCGATGCCCAGCTTTTTGTATGAGCGCACCCTGTGCGCGAACCTCGTGCCAATCACGTCGGTACGATCGCCCAGAGGGTGGGCTCCGGATCCATCGCGCTCTGCGGGGCGCTGCAAGCGCGACCCGAGTTGCGGCGGAGAGTCCGGTCGCGGCTGCGCCGCTCCTGCAACAGTCCGCCGTTTTGCTGGAAAGGCGGCCGCTGCGATGCCCAATGCGACCGGTCGAAGCCGGTACGCGACCCGCTTCACTTTCGCCTGCCCCCGCTGCATGCGACAATCCGCGGTCCATTCAGGGAACGAAATCCGGCCGCATGCGGTCAACGTCCGGATAGGCGCTACCGTCTGGCGGTGCACGATTTGCCGCGGACGCCCGGTCCTGACCCCCGAATTTCTCCGCTTGTGAGGTTGCAATGCGTCTACCCCTGTTCGTCGTCGGCCTGTTGCTGGCGCTCAATGTGTTTGCAGCAACGCCCGAGGACACGGTGCGCCAGGCGATCACGGCCATTGCGCCGAACGTCAAGATCGACTCGGTCCAGGAGTCGACGATCCCGGGTTTCTACGAGGTGATTGCCGGCGGCCAGTTCCTCTATGTCAGCAAGGATGGCCGCTATCTGGTCAACGGCAGCGCGTATGACGTCGCCAACAAGCGCGACCTGACCGCGAGTTCGCAGGCGAGGGCGCGCAAGATCGCGATCGGCAAGATCGGCCCGGACAAGCGCATCGTGTTCGCGCCGAAGGCGCCGATCGCGACCAAACATACGGTCACCGTATTCACCGATGTCGACTGCCCGTTCTGCCGCCGTTTCCACGAGCAGATCGCTGCGTACAACGCGAAGGGTATCGCGGTCGATTACCTGTTCTTCCCGCTGTCGATCCATCCGGGCGCCGACAAGAAAGCCGAGGCGGTCTGGTGCTCGAAGGATCGCGCAAGTGCGTTCACCGCGGCGATGGCGGGGGCTGATCCCGGCCACGCGGTATGCGCCAATCCGATCCCGGAACTGACCCAGTTCGCGCAGACGCTCGGTATCGGCGGCACGCCGACGATCCTCGCCGATGACGGTTCGATGGTGTCGGCCCAGATCGCCGCATCGCCGGACCAGTTCGCCGCCGAGCTCGACCGCCTGGCCCAAGCCAATGCGGCCAGGAATTGAGGACAACATGATGAATCTCCGCTCGCTCCTTCCGTTCGCGCTGGCCGCGCTCGTTCCACTCGCGCAGGCTGCCGAACCCGCGGCCGATGCGGCTGCCCGCAAGGCACTCCTCGACCTCGTTCCGCAGGCGAAGATCGACGCCATCGAAGCCGCACCGGTGCCGGGTTACCGCCAGGTGCTGGTCGGCGGCCAGCTCGTGTACGTCAGCGACGACGGCAAGTACCTGCTGCAGGGCGCGCTGCTCGACACCCACACCAAACGCGACCTGACCGCGGCGCGGCTCGCGGTCAAGAGCAAGGAAATGGTCGATGCGGTGCCGCTCGCCAAGCGCATCGTGTTCGCGCCGGCCAAGCCGAAGTACAAGATCACGGTGTTTACCGACATCGACTGCGGCTATTGCCGCAAGCTGCACTCGCAGATCGCCGAGTACAACAAGCTCGGCATCGAAGTGGACTACCTGTTCTTCCCGCGCAGCGGTATTGGTTCGCCGTCGTATGACAAGGCGGTCTCGGTCTGGTGTGCGAAGGATCGCAATGCCGCGTTCAGCGCCGCCAAAGCCGGTGTTGATCCCAAGCCGCTCAAGTGCGACAACCCGGTCGCCGAGCAATTCACCCTCGGCACCCAGATCGGCGTCGACGGTACGCCGGCGATCTTCGCGCCGGACGGCAGCAAGATCGGCGGCTATCTCTCGCCCGAGCAGATGCTGAGCAAGCTGCAGGGTGGCGCGCCGAGCCTCGCCAGCAACTGATCGTTTCGATGCGACCCGATGGCGGCCTGGAGCCGCCCCGTCGGGACGCATAGGCTGGACGTGCATCGCGCGGCCGCCGGGATCCAACGATGCCGGCGGTGGCGTCATGCGTCGCCGAAACCTTCGGTTTATCGGGTTTCCCCGTCGTCATCGAACGCAGAGGGGACGCCGGTTCGGTACGCATCCGCTATCATTGGCGGCTGCCCATCAACGCCGCCCGCGCCATGATTGCTCTTGACGGCCTGTCCGCGCTTTCCCCGTTCCGCATCGACCGCATCAACGCGGATATCGCGCAGGTTGCGCCCGGCACGCGGCTGCGTGCGGCGCGCCATGTCTATTTCGTCGATGCGAATGCCGACGCCGCGCTCGATCTTGCGCGCCTGTGCGACGTTATCGAGGCGCAGGCCAGTGCCGCGCAGACGGCGACGTTCTGGGTCGTGCCACGTCTCGGCACGCGCTCGCCGTGGTCGAGCAAGGCGACCGACATCCTGATCGGTTGCGGCTTTCCGGTGCGCCGCATCGAGCGCGGCATCGCGTTCGACGTCGAGCACATGCCCGAAGCGGGCAGCGCGGCGTGGGCGAATGTCACCCGCGTCCTGCACGACCCGATGACGCAGTCGGTGGTCGCTTCGCTGGCCGAGACTCGCAAAGCTGTTTGATGTCGGCGCGCCGGCGCCGCTCGATCGCATCGCGCTCGGCGGCGATCCGCTCGCCGCGCTCGACGCGGCGAATGCGCGTCTCGGACTCGCGCTCGCGGCGGACGAGATCGCCTATCTCGCCGAGCGCTACGGCGAACTCGGGCGCGATCCGAGCGACGCCGAGCTGATGATGTTCGCGCAGGCGAACTCCGAACATTGCCGGCACAAGGTGTTCAACGCGTCGTTCACGGTCGACGGTGTCGCCGCAGGCGCGTTCGCTGTTCGCGATGATCAAGCACACGCACGCGACATCGCCCGGCGCACACGCTGTCCGCGTATCACGACAACGCAGCGGTGATCGAGGGCAACAGCGCCACGCGCTTCTTCGCCGACCCGGATGGCACGTTCCGTGCGCACGCCGAAGCGGTGCCGTATGCGATCAAGGTCGAGACGCACAACCATCCGACCGCCATCTCGCCGTATCCGGGCGCGGCGACCGGTTCCGGCGGCGAAATCCGCGACGAAGGCGCGACCGGCCGCGGCGGCAAGCCGAAGGCCGGTCTGGTCGGCTTCACGGTGTCGGACCTGCGCATTCCCGGCCTGGCGCGGCCGTGGGAAACCGCGCGGCCGCTGCCGCCGCGTTTCGCCAGCGCGTTCGAGATCATGCGCGACGGCCGCTCGGCGGCGCCGCGTTCAACAACGAATTCGGCCGACCGTGTCTCGGCGGCTATTTCCGCACGTTCGAGCAGGCTGGCCCGACGCCCGGCCTGCGTCACGGCTACGACAAACCGATCATGATCGCCGGCGGCCTTGCCGCGCTGCGCGCTCCCGATGTGCAAAAAGCGGACTTTGCAGGACGGCGATGCGGTGATCGTGCTCGGCGGCCCGGCGATGCTGATCGGTCTCGGTGGTGGCGCAGCCTCGTCGATGGCCGCCGGCGCGAGTTCCGAACAGCTCGACTTCGCCTCGGTGCAGCGCGACAACCCGGAGATGGAACGCCGCTGCCAGGAAGTCATCGATGCGTGCTGGGCGCGCGGCGCGGCCAACCCGATCGTCTCGATCCACGACGTCGGCGCCGGCGGCCTGTCGAATGCGATCCCGGAAATCCTCAACGATTCCGGTGTCGGCGGCCGCATCGACCTGCGCAAGATTCCCAGCGACGATCCGCACCTGTCGCCGATGCAGATCTGGTGCAACGAATCGCAGGAACGCTACGTGCTCGGCGTGCGCCCGGAAAACGTCGCCGAGTTCGAGGCGATCTGCGTCGCGCGAACGCTGCCCGTTCGCCGTCGTCGGCACCGCGACGGCGGAGCGCCGCTTGTTGCTCTCCGATTCCCGATTCCCGAATCCCGATTCCCGGCATTCGCCCATCGACCTGCCGCTCGACGTCCTGTTCGGCAAACCGCCGCGCATGCAACGCGATGCACGCGCGTCGCCTCGCGCGCATGGATCTGGTGCCGGAGATCGACGGCATTTCGCTGGATGACGCGATCGAGCGCGTGCTGCGCTTTCCCGCGGTCGGCAGCAAGTCGTTCCTGGTCACGATCGGCGACCGCACGGTCGGCGGCTTGTGCGCGCGCGACCAGATGGTCGGACCGTGGCAGGTTCCGGTCGCCGATTGCGCGGTCACGCTCAGTGATTTCGAGGGCTACGCCGGCGAAGCGATGGCGATGGGCGAGCGCACGCCGCTGGCCGTGCTCGATGCGGCTGCGAGCGCGCGCATGGCGGTGGGCGAGGCGTTGACGAACCTTGCCGCGGCGGCGATCACGCTCGACGAAGTGCGCCTGTCCGCGAACTGGATGGCCGCGGTCGGTCACGAGGGCGAGGACGCCGCGCTGTACGACGCGGTGCATGCGGTCGGCATGGAGTTGTGCCCCGCGCTCGGCGTGTCGATTCCGGTCGGCAAGGATTCGCTGTCGATGCAGACACGTTGGCAGGATGCGTCCGGCGAGCAGAACACGGTGTCGCCGATGTCGCTGATCGTGACCGCGTTCGCGCGCACCGGCGACGCGCGCCGGGCGTTGACGCCGCAGCTGGTGCTGGATCAGGGCGACAGCGAAATCTGGTTGCTCGATCTCGGCGCCGGCAGGAACCGGCTCGGCGGCAGCGCGCTGCTGCAGGCGTTCGGTCGCAGCGGCGGCGAACCGCCGGATCTCGATGATGCCGATCGGTTCAAGCGGTTCTTCACTGCGATCCAGGACGCGAATGCGGCCGGACTGCTGCTCGCGTACCACGACCGCAGCGATGGCGGCGCGATCACCGCGCTGATCGAGATGGCGTTCGCCGGTCACTGCGGACTCGACATCCCGCTGGCCGGGTGGGCCGAAAATGCGCTGTGCGCGCTGTTCTGCGAAGAACTCGGCGCGCTGGTGCAGGTGCGTGTCGCCGATCGCGAGGCTTTTGCGGCGATCCTCGCCGCGCGGGGCCTCGCCACGCTGGCCCGTGTCGTCGCCCGTCCGAGCGAACGCATGCGGGTCAAGCTCGTGCAGGATGACGAAACGGTGGCGCGCTGGACATGGACCGATCTGATGCGCCAGTGGTCGGAAACCAGCCATGCGATGCAGCGCCGGCGTGACAATCCGGCCAGTGCCGATGTCGAACACGAATGGCGCTGCGACGATGCCGATCCGGGTATCACGCCGCACCTCGGCTTCGACCCGGCTGCGGACATCGCGGCGCCGTATATCGCGAAGGGCGCGCGGCCACGCATCGCGATCCTGCGCGAGCAGGGCGTCAACGGACAGGTCGAGATGGCCGCCGCGTTCACGCGGGCGGGCTTCGACGCACTCGACGTGCACATGAGCGACCTCGCCAGTGGCCGGCGCAAACTCGCCGATTTTGCCGGCTTCGCCGCGTGTGGCGGTTTCAGCTATGGCGACGTGCTTGGCGCCGGTCGCGGCTGGGCCGCATCGATCCTCTACAACGAACGCCTGCGCGACGACTTCGCCGCGTTCTTCGGCGATGGGTCGAAGTTCGCGCTCGGCGTCTGCAACGGCTGCCAGATGCTCGCGAACCTGCACGCGATCGTCCCGGGCGCCGAGCACTGGCCGCAGTTCGTGCGCAACGCGAGCGAGCAATACGAGGCGCGCCTGGTCACCCTGGAATTGCTCGACAGTCCCTCGATCTTCTTCGCCGGCATGGCCGGCTCGCGGATTCCGGTCGCGGTCGCGCATGGCGAAGGTCGCACCGTGTTTGCCGCCACCGCCGATGCGCGACGCGCAATCGCCTGCGCGCGCTTCGTCGACAACGCGGGCAATGCGACCGAGCGCTTTCCGCTGAACTCGAATGGCTCGGCGGACGGCAACGCCGGTTTCACCGCCGCGGACGGTCGCGTGACGATCCTGATGCCGCACCCGGAGCGCGTGTTCCGCAGCGTGCAGATGAGCTGGCGCCCGCGCGAATGGGGCGAGGACTCGCCGTGGATGCGCATGTTCCGCAATGCGCGCGTGTGGGTGGGTTGAACGCCGAGATTGGAGATTCGGGATTCGAGATTCGATCTACAAGTCTCGCCAACTTTTCGGGCGGGTTTTCCAAAATCTCCAACGAGGCTGGTCATGGCGGGTGTTCCCCGAATCCCGAATCCCGAATCCCGAATCCCGGCTTCGTCGCCGATCCGCGAATTCGCGCTGAAGGCATTGCTCTGGCTGCCGCTCAGCTTCGTGATCTGGTTCTGGCTTGCGCCGTTGTGGGTGTTGCCGGCGGTGCAGATCGCCAAGCACGTATTGCTCGGTGTCTGGGGCGATCTGTTCACCGGCGTCGCGCAGGGTGGCGAGCTACTCGACGCGGCCGGGCGCGTCGTCGAGCGCGCCAACTATCTGGTCACGTTGACCACGCAGGTGATGGTCACGGTGCCGGCCAGCGCCGATGGCCCGGGCGGTGTCGGCGTGCTCGAGCCGACGCTCAATCCGATGGTCTATGCGTATTCGTTGCCGCTGTTCGCGGGGCTCGCGATGGCGACGCCAGTATCGACGCGGCGGCGCCTCGTGCAGTTCGCGATCGCGTTCGTGGTGATCTGGATCAGCCAGGCCTTCGGCATCGTCGCCGAGAGCCTGAAGGCGCTCGCGTTCGACGCCGGTGACAGCGGCGCCGCGGCCATCGCGCGTGCGGGCCTGGCGCCGGACATGATTGCAGTGGCCTACCAGTTCGGTTATCTGGTCCTGCCGGCGGTCGTGCCGGTCGCGTTGTGGATCGGCTTGAATCGCCGCTTCATCGAGCTGCTGACACGGGCGGTTGGGGAACCTGTTGGCAAGGATCAGGGTCGAAGTGCCGATTGAATACGTCCCGATATGCGCCGCGCCCCGTGAATACCGGGATGCGGCGCGTTCCAATGCGCGAAAATGCCCGCGCGTGCGACGCCACCGGCGCGGCGCCGGAGATCAGCCGGCTTCTTGAATCAGTGGATGCAAGCGCGACGCGGCGCTGGCCGGGTCATCGGCAAAGCGCTGTTAACGACCGATATGGAACAATGCCGTCTTTCAGAACCAACTATGCGGGTAGGGGAACCATGCACGCTGTCGCATCGATCGAACATGCCGAGAATCAAGCCGTTGTCGAGGCCAGTCTCGATGATCGCATTTGCCATTTCCTGGTCGCGCGCGGTCGCCTGAAGGATGCCGACCTCGTGCGCGGAAGACGCCTGCACGAGGAGGATCCGGCATCGAGCAGCCTGGTGTCGCTGCTGACCCGGCTCGGCCTGGTGTCCGAACGCGAGATGGCCGAAGCGGTTTCGGAATTGCTCGCGTTGCCATTGCTCTCGGCCAAGGAATTCCCGGAAGCGCCGCCGCCGAACGTGCAGACTTCGGTGCGCTTCCTGAAGCATCACCATGTCTGTCCGATCGGCGAAACCGACACCGATGTCACCGTGCTGGTCGCCGATCCGGCCGACACGTTTCCGTTGCAGGCGCTGCACCTGGCGACTGGCCGCGAGGTCAAGCTCAACATCGGCCTGCGCAGCGAAATCGACGACCTGATCGAGCGCTACTACGGCACCGGCCGTTCCGCGATGGGCACGATCGTCGAGAACCTGACCGACGAGAACAACCGCAGCGAGGACGACATCGAGCATCTGCGCGACCTCGCCTCGGAAGCGCCGGTCATCCGCCTCGTCAACCTGGTCATCCAGCGTGCGGTCGAGCAGCGCGCATCGGATATCCACATCGAGCCGTTCGAGAGCCGCCTGAAGGTGCGCTACCGCATCGACGGCGTGTTGCACGAAGTCGAATCGCCGCCGGCCGCGTCGACCGCGGCGGTGATCTCGCGCGTCAAGATCATGTCGAAGCTGAACATCGCCGAGCGCCGCCTGCCGCAGGACGGCCGCATCATGATCCGCGTGCAGGGCAAGGAGCTCGACCTTCGCGTATCCACCGTGCCGACAGCGCACGGCGAATCGGTGGTCATGCGTATCCTCGACCGCGAAGCGATCGTGTTCGATTTCCACAAGCTCGGCTTCACCGACCAGTTCCTGCAGAAATTCATCAACGTGCTGGAACTGCCGCACGGCATCATGCTCGTTACCGGGCCTACCGGTTCCGGCAAGACGACGACGCTGTACACCGCGCTGTCCAAGCTCAACACCGCCGACGTCAAGATCATCACCGTCGAGGACCCGGTCGAATACCAGATCGAAGGCATCAACCAGATCCAGGCCAAGCCGCAGATCGGCCTCGACTTCAGCCATGCGCTGCGCTCGATCGTGCGCCAGGATCCGGACATCATCATGATCGGCGAAATGCGCGATCTGGAAACCGCGAAGATCGCGATCCAGTCCGCGCTGACCGGACACCTGGTTTTATCCACTTTGCACACCAACAACGCGGCCGGCGGCATCACCCGCATGCTCGACATGGGCGTCGAGGACTACCTGCTCACGTCCACCGTCAATGGCATCCTGGCCCAGCGCCTGGTGCGCCGCCTCGACAGCAGTGTTGCCCAGGCCTACGAGCCGTTGCCGGAAGTCATCAAGGAGTTCCACCTCGACACGCTCAACGAGGAACGCCCGATCCAGCTCTACAAACCCGGCTCCAGCGTTGCCAACCCGACCGGCTATTTCGGCCGCACCACGATCATGGAATTCCTGGTCATGTCCGACCCGATCCGCCGCCAGATCATGCAGCACGCCGGCATGGGCGACATCGAGCAACAGGCGCGCACCGAAGGCATGCGCACGATGTACGAGGACGGCCTGGTCAAGGCAATGCAGGGCCAGACCACGATCGAGGAAGTGCTGCGCGTGACGCAGGAATCATGAGGCCGGGATTCGGGATTCGGGATTCGGGATTCGGGCAGCCGTTCGCGCGGCATGTGCTCTGCTCTCGCCGTTTCGAATCCCCAATCCCCAATCTCCAATCCCGGCTTTGACAATGACCCTCTACTACTACAAAGCCGTCACCGCCGCCGGCGAAACGCTCGAAGGCCAACTCGACGTCGCCAGTCACGATGACGTGATCGGCAAGCTGCAGGATGCCGGCAATATTCCGCTCGAAGTGCGTGAAGCTGACGGTGGCGATTCGGCGAGCCTGTTCGCGGCGTTGTTCAAGAGCAAGACGCTGACCGATGCGCAGGTCGTGCAGTTCACCCAGCAGTTGGCGACCTTGCTCGGCGCCGGGCAACCGCTCGATCGCGCGCTGCAGATCCTGCTCGACCTGCCGGAAAGCGAGAAAGCCAAGCGCCTGCTTGAACGCATCCGCGACCAGGTGCGCGGTGGCACGCCGCTGTCCGATGCGCTCGAAGCCGAGCATGGCAGCTTCTCGAAGCTGTACGTGAACATGGTGCGCGCCGGCGAGGCGGGCGGCTCGATGGACGAAACGCTGTCGCGTCTCGCCGACTATCTGGAACGCAGCGCGGCGCTCAAGGGCAGCGTCATCAACGCGATGATCTACCCGGCGTTCCTGGTCGGCATGGTCATGGTCTCGCTGATGGTGCTGCTGGTCTACGTAGTGCCGCAGTTCGCACCGATGTTCACCGACATGGGCGTCGAGATGCCGCTGATCACGAAGATCGTGCTCGCGGTCGGCGAGACCCTGCAGAGTTTCTGGTGGCTGATCATCGGCCTGATCGTGTTCGGGATCGGCTGGTTTCGCCGGCAGATGGCCAACCCGCCCGCGCGCTTCAGGATCGATGGGCGCTTTCTCAAGACCCGCGTCGTCGGCGACGTGATCCGCAAGGTCGAGACCGCGCGCCTGACGCGTACGCTTGGCACGTTGCTGAAGAATGGCGTTCCGCTGCTGTCGGGCCTGACCGTCGCGCGCAACGTGATGAACAATACCGTGCTCGCCGAAGCGGTCGGGCAGGCGACCGAGGAAGTGAAATCGGGCGGTGGTCTCGGCTACGCGCTGGCGCAGTCGAAGAGTTTTCCGAAGCTCGCGATCCAGATGATCAGCGTCGGCGAGGAATCGGGCGAACTGGCGACGATGTTGATGAAGGTCGCCGACACGTTCGACATCGAGGTGAAGAACACGCTGGACCGCTTGCTGGCGGCGCTGGTACCGGCGACCACGATCGTGATGACGATTGTCGTCGCGATGATCATGCTGGCGATCGTGCTGCCGATCATGAACATCGCCGGTGCGGTGCATTGAACGCCGCGCATCGGCACCTCATTCCCTTCTCCCTCCGGGAGAAGGTGGCGCGTAGCGCCGGATGAGGGTTCGGTACGCGCGTGACGTTTCATGTTCACGCCGAACCCTCACCCCAACCCCTCTCCCGATGGGAGAGGGGCTTCGCTCAGGTTCGAATATCGGCAAAAGAGGAAACACAAACGCAATGAACGTCCAATCGCAACGCAAACATCGCCCGCAGCGCGCGGCAGGCTTCAGCCTGATCGAAATGCTCGCCGTGATCGTGCTGATCGGCATCGTCGCCGGCATCGTCGTGCAGCAGGTCGGCAAGAACGTCGACAAGGGCAAGTACGGCGCGGGCAAGGCGCAGGTGCAGATGCTGGCTGGCAAGATCGAGGGTTACGCGCTCGACAACGGCTCGCCGCCGTCCCGCCTCGAAGACCTGATCACCAAGCCCGGCAACTCGTCGAACTGGCAGGGCCCATACGCGAAGGACTCCGACCTCAAGGATCCGTTCGGCCATGCGTTCCAGTACAAGGCGCCAGGCGAACACGGCGACTTCGACATCATTTTCCTCGGCAAGGATGGCCAGGCCGGCGGTGATGGCGTGAACGCCGATTACGGCAACTGGCAGTGAAGAGCCGGGATTCGGGATTCGGGATTCGGGATTCGGTAGAGCAGGTTGCTCTCCCGTATCCGCGCTTTTCCCAATCCCCAATCCCCAATCTCCAATCCCGGCTTTCCCGCGGCTTCACCCTGATCGAGATGATCGCCGTGATCGTGCTGCTCGCGATCATCATGACCGTGGTCACGATCTCGTTCTCCAAGAGCCTGCAGAGCGCGCGCATTCGCGGTGCGAGTCGCGATCTCGTCGCGGCGCTGCGCTACACGCGTGGCCAGGCGATCGTGAAGGGTGAACAGGAAGTGCTGGTGCTGAATCTCGATGACAATTCCTACACCGCGCCCGGCAAGGGTGCGGTCAAGTTGCCCAAGGACATGACCTTGCGCCTGACCACCGCCGAACAGGAACAAACCGGAACCAACGCCGGCGGCATCCGCTTCTTCGCGGATGGCAGTTCCACGGGTGGCCATATTTCGGTGTTGCAGGGCCGCCGCGAATGGCGCGTCAACGTGGCCTGGCTGACTGGCGATATCGCGCTCGATGAAAAGCCCGATTAGTGCCGCGCCAGCCGCGCGCAGCCAGCGGCTGCGGAAGTTTCGCGAACTCACTCCGGGTTCCGTGGTCAACCTCCCGATGAATCGCCGCCGCCAACCCGCCAACCAGAGCCGCCAGCGCGGCTTCAGCCTGATCGAGATGGTCGCGGCGTTCCTCGTCTTCGCGATCGGCATCGGCGTGCTGATGCAGATCCTCGCGACCTCGATGCACAGCGCGCGGCAATCCTCGCAGTACACGATGGCGGCGTTGTGGGCCGAGTCCAAACTCGACACGGTCGGCGTCGGCGTGCCGATCGAGGCCGGTCGCAGCAGCGGCCGTTTCGACGACAACTACAGTTGGGAACTCGATATCGAGCAGGTCGATCCGGCCAGCGCGGCCGTGCCGCAGCAGCAGGCCGCGATGACCGCCGGCAACAAGACTGCGACCGCGAAGAACGCGCAGACATCGGTCGCGAACGCGGGGCTCGGCGGCGGCATCGAAGTCTCGCCGTTCGATCTGTACCAGGTCGATCTCACCGTGATCTGGGGCGGCGGTTTCGGCGCGCGTCCGCATACCGCGCATTTCGGCACGCTGCGCGCCTCGAATCCGGATCCGAACAACGGCCATGGCATGCCGGGCGGCATCAGCAAACCGCCGCGGGTTGGTGGAGGCGCGCGATGATGAGGACGCGATTCGGAAACCCGATCTTTTCCTTCCCCTGCGCAGCGGGGGAAGGTGGCCGCAGGCCGGAAGGGGGCGCTCCTGATCTTGCCCCGATTCGAGGCGAAAGGCAGGCGTGGCTGCGCCACGCTTCCCCCCTTCCGCCTGCGGCACCTTCCCCCGTGAACGGGGGAAGGAACAGCGTTGTTCCTCCTCTCGTTCGCGGGGGCGCAATCGCCCGCCGTGCCGCCCGCGGCTTCACCCTGCTCGAAGTCATGCTCGCGACGATGCTGCTTGCGCTACTTCTGGCGGGCACATACGGCGCGATCCGCACCGCCGTGCATTCGATGCATTCAGGCGAATCAGCGATCGACCGTACCAATCGCCTGCGCGTCGCCGAGGAATTCATGCGCCGCCAGATCAGCCGGATCATGCCGCTCGCATTCGGGCGCGACTCGGGCACGAATACCAATTTCGTATTCGAGGGTTCGGGCAACACGATGCGCTTCGTCGCGGCGATGCCCGGCTATCTGTCCAAGGGCGGGCCGTATGTGCAGACGTTGACGTTTGCCGGCAATCGCCGCGGCGGCAAGCAGTTGCTGTTCACCGATGCGATGCTCAATGGCTTCGATCTCGACAACAAGGACACCAGTACCGAGCCCTCGATCCTGCTCGACCAGATCCAGGATGGCCGCTTCGAATACCGCACCCTCGACGAACAGGGCCAACTGACGGACTGGTCGGACAAGTGGGAGGATTCCAGCGTGACGCCGGTGATGGTGCGTGTCGAAGTCACGATGCTGCCGGAGGCGCGGGTCGATTTTCCGACCATGGAGATTCCGTTGCTGCTCGACGTCGGCGCGATGCGGCGCCAGGCGCAACCGAAGCTCGGCGGAGCGGTGCAGGATATGCGTGCGCTGGAGGGTGGCCGAAAATGACGATACATTCGCGCATCCCGCCGCGATCGTCGCGCCATCGTCGATGCGCGCCGGGCTATTTGCACCAGCGCGCGCGCGGCGTCGCTTTCGTGCTCGTGCTCTGGGTCATCGCGATGCTGTCGATCATGCTCGGCAGTTTCGCGCTGGTTGCGCGCACCGAAAATCTGCAGGCGCGGCATCTGTTCGACACCACACAGGCACGCTACGCCGCGGAAGCCGGGCTCAATCTGGCGATATTCGGCTTGCGCAAGAGCGATCCGCAGGAACGCTGGGTTGCGGACGGTCGCCCGTACGATTTCGGTTATGGCGATGCCGAGATCGAGGTGCGCATCACCGACGACTCCGGCAAGATCGACCTCAACGCGGCGGCCTCGTCCGGCGATACCACCATGCTGGTCGGCCTGTTCGCGTCGCGCGGCGTCGAACACGGTCAGGCGGAAGCCCTGGCCGACGCCGTTCTCGACTGGGTCGACGTCGATGACGACACCCGCCCGAACGGCGCGGAGATTGCGCAGTACAAGGCGGCCGGACTTTCCTATGGCCCCGCGAATGCGCCGTTCAACACGGTCTCGGAGCTGCAGCAGGTCCTCGGCATGAGCTATGCGTTGTACGAGAAGCTGGAGCCGGCGCTGACGATCTATTCCGGCGCGTCCAAGCCGAGCGCCGCGTTTGCGCCGCTCGAAGCGCTGGAGGCGATGCCCGGGATGACGCCGGAGCTTGCCCGGCAGATCATCCAGCAACGCCAGGCGCTTGCGCCCGGCGACCTCGCCGCGGCCGGAATCACCCTGCCGGATGGAACGCCGCTCATGGCGGGCGGCGGAGGCCTCACGTATAGTGTGAAGTCCCGTGCGAAGCTGCCCAATGGCGCCAGCACAACCTTGGATGCGACCATTCGCATGGGCGGAATCAGCGCGGGCGGTCGGCCGTTCGTGATTTTGCGCTGGCGTGATGGGGAAACTTCTTAAGCCTGTGAATCCAGCCCTCGAACGAGAACTGGCGCGTCTGCGGACGCGCCTCGCCAAGACCCCGCTGCCGGGCTTTTTCGTCTGGTGGCGCGATCAGCTTTTGGCCTGCCTGCCGGCACGCTGGCGCGACCTGCTGTCCGAACGCTCCGAGTCGCTGCTGCTCGACCTGCACGACGAGGAGATCGTGGTCTGGCGCGAGCGCGGCGACGCGATGAGCGAGTACGCCAGGATCGCGTCGTGATCTGCCGGCCGACGCGCAGAGCGCGGAATTCCAGCGTCTGCGCGACGCGATCGACGATCCGGCCGTGCGCACGGTGTTCTGCATTCCAGCCGACCGTGTGCTGACCCGCGCGCTCAGCCTGCCGTCCGCTGCGGAAGACAACCTGCGCCAGGTGCTGTCGTTCGAGATGGATCGGCAGACCCCGTTCAAGGCGGACCAGATCTATTTCGACAGCCGCGTGCTCGGTCACGATGCGAGCGGTCGCAACGTACAGGTCGAGCTGGTGCTGATCCCGCGCGGCCGGCTCGACCAGGAATTGAATGCGCTGCCTTCGGGCGCGGCCGATCTGGATGGCGTCGACAGCTGGCGCAGCGTGCCCGGTGCCGGCCGTCGCCACACCAATCTGCTGCCCCCCGAGCGCCGTGCGCACCGCCGCAACCTGCGCACGCCGTTGAACCTGGCGCTGGCCGCCGCCGCGCTGGTCCTGCTCGTGCTCAACATGAACGAGTCGCTGGCCAACCGTGCCGCGGCGGTCGAGGCGATGCGCGCGGAAGTCAGCCAGGCCAACACCGCGGCGAAACAGGTCGCGGCGCTCAAGAAATCGCTGGCCGATTCGATCGGTGGTGCGAACTTCCTGACCGACCGCAAGCGCAACGGACCGCTGACTGTGGCCCTGATCAACGACATCAGCCAGCGCCTGCCGCAGGACACGTATCTGGAGCGCCTGCAGATTGAGAACAAGCAGGTGCAACTGCAGGGCCAGGCGCAGGAGGCGGCCAAGCTGATCGCACTGCTCGGCGCGTCGTCATGCCTCGGCAATCCCGGTTTCCAGGGCCAGGTGCAACCCGATCCGCGTACCGGCAAGGAGCGTTTCCAGATCAACGCCGATCTCAAGCAATGCGCGCCGTTCGAGGACGCCAATCCGGCGCCGCCGGCCGCTGCGCCGGCAGCGAAACCGGCAGCGAAACCGGCGCCGCCTGCAGCGGCACCGAAGACGCCGCCGAAAGCCGAAGCGGAGGTGGGGCTGTGATGGCAAGCAGGTTCCAGCCCAAGGACGGCCGCTTCCTCGCGGTCGTGCTGCTCCTGATCGTGCTGATGCTGATCTATCTGGTCGGCGTGCACTGGTGGTTCGTCGCGCCGCAGCTGCAGTACTCTGCCGACATGCGCGATCTGCGCGAGCAACAGGTGCGTTTCCGCCAGACCACGGCGGAGAAGCCCGCGATCGAGAAGCGCCTGGCCGAGGTCAAGGCGTATGAGCAGGGCAATCAGGCGTTCCTCGCCGAGACCGATGCGAACGCGGCGTCGGCGGCCTTGATCCAGCGCCTCAAGCAGGCAATGAGCGATCACGCCAAGGACGAGAAGCGTTGCCAGACCGTGAGCACGCAAAGCTACAACGGCGGTGAAGAGGAACTCTACAAGCGGGTTACCGTGCAGGCGCGCCTGCGCTGTGACCTGGAGCCGCTGGCCGCGGTGCTCTACGATCTCGAAAACGGCAAGCCGTATCTGTTCGTCGATCAGGTCATGATCTACCGCCAGCAGAGCTACACCCCGCCCGGTGCAAAGGTCGCGCCGCCGCCACTCGACGTGCGTTTCAACGTGTCGGGTTATCTGCGCCAGCCGGGCAAGACGAAATGAACGTCCGCGCCGCGCGACTTACAACCAAGACGCTGATCGGCATATGCGGCGCATTGCTGCTGCTGGCCATCGTGCAATATGCAGGCCTCGGCCGCGGCTACCACTGGGCTGCGGACGGCGAGGGCGATGCGGTACATGCGCCGCTCGGCACGATCGACAACAAGCCGCTCAAGCTGCCGCCAGAGACTGCGTTCGCGGATATCGACGCGCACCCGCTGTTCAACGAGGACCGCAAACCGACTCCGCTCGACGCAGCCGAGGGCGGCGACACGCCACCGCCATCGCCGCTGAATGTCACGCTCACCGGCGTGATCCTCGACGAGAAAAACCATGTGCGCATCGCGATGTTGCAGGACAAGGCGCGGAACCAAGCGATTGCGTTGAAGGTCGGAATGCCTCTGGAAGGCGATCAGGCGAGCTGGACGCTGGTCGAGGTCAAACCACGCGGCGTCGTCTTCAAGAGCGCCAGCAACGAAACGGCGGAGGTGGAACTGGAGACGGCAGCCGCGCCAACGCCGCCAGCGGGTGGCAAGCAACCGGTTCGGCCCGGGCCCGGTCAACCGCCGCGTCCAAATGCCCCGCCCGGGGCGAACAATGCCCGACCGAACCCCGGTACGGGCGTGAAAAACACCGATGCCGGTGCCGATCTCGCCCGGCGCATCGAGGAACGGCGCAAGCAAATGCGCGAAGATGCCGAACGCCTGCGCGCGGGCGAAAAACCCGCGCAACCGAACAAGAAGTGATGGAGTGAGCCACGTGCGATCGAGACTGACCACCCTGCTGATGGTTTGCGGCATTGCGCTGCTGACCGGCTGCGCGACCACGCCCGCGGCGAAGAAACCACCCGCGAATTCCGACATCCTGACTCCGGATACGATCCTGAAGCCTGCGCCGGTGACCCAGCCAAGCGATGCGGACGGCATTGCGATCGCGCCGGAAAAGAACGTGAACCGGCCACCCCCGAAGCCGGAGATCCAGGTTGGCACCAGCAAGTTCTTCACGGTGCAGCCGGTCGCGAAAAGCACCGGCGGAGAAGGCCAGGTCACGTTCAATTTCGAGAACCAGCCGATCCAGGCCGTGGTCAAGGCGATCCTCGGTGACATGCTGCAGGAGAACTACACGATCGCGCCCAGCGTCGGCGGCAATGTCACCTATTCGACCGCGCGGCCGATCCGTCGCGAAGACGCGATGCCGGTGCTCGAGATGCTGCTGTCGTGGACCGGCAATGCGCTGGTCCGCGAAGCGGGTCACTACACCGTGCTGCAAGCGAAGGACGCGATTGCAGGCAAGCTGACACCCCGGGTCGGTGCGAGCCGGCAACCCGGTTATTCATTGCGCATCTACCCGCTGCACTACATCTCGGCGAGTCAGATGGCGACGCTGCTCAAGCCCTACGCGAAGGCGGATGCGTTCGTCAGCATCGACCCGAATCGCAGCCTGCTCGTGCTCGCCGGCAATCCGTCGGAACTGGACAACTACCAGCGCACGATCGACACCTTCGACGTCGACTGGCTCAAGGGCATGTCGGTGGGCGTGTTCACCATGCAGCACGTCGAGGTGACCAAGCTGCTGCCGGATCTGGAAAAGATCTTCGGCACCGCCGGCGAATCGCCGCTGGCCGGCATGTTCCGCTTCATGCCGATCGAGCAGACCAACGCGATGGTCGTGATCACGCCGCAGAAGGAATACCTGCGCCAGGCCGAGGAATGGCTGTATCGCCTCGATCGCGGCGGCGCGGGGAATGCGACCCAGCTCTATGTATACAACGTGAAAAATCTGAAGGCGGCCGACATGGCCGACTATCTCAGCCAGATCTTTCTCGGCACCAGCGGCACGTCGCGTCGCAGCAGCACCTCGGGCAACGTCGCGCCGGGACTGCGTCCGACCACGCTTGGCGGCGCTGGCGGGACGGGTGGAGCGGGCGGCATGAGTTACCAGAATTCATTGCGCCCGCAATCGACGCAGGAAAAAGCCGCGCCAGCCACACCCGCCGTCCCTGGCGCGACCGGCGCGAACAAGGACTCCGACATCCGCATCTCGGCGATCGAGGAAAACAACCAGCTGATGATCCAGGCGATGCCGGTCGAATGGGATCGCATCGAGTCGGCGATCAAGAAGCTCGACGTGGTGCCGCTGCAGGTGCAGATCGAGGCGCGCGTGCTCGAAGTCAGCCTGACCGGCGATCTCAGTTTTGGCGTGCAGTGGTATCTCAACGGATTGATGGGGACCCCGACCGGATCGGCGCAGGCCAACGGCAATTATCCTATCCGAGTTTTCCGGCAACCGTTGGGACCGGCATCGACTCTCTTTGGGAGCAACCGGCAACGTCGCACCGACGAGCGACGGTGGATTCTTCTATTCGTTCCTGAGCAAGAATTTCGAGGTTGCGATCAACGCGCTCGAAACGTCTGGCCAAGCCAAGTCGTTGGCGGCGCCTTCGCTGCTTGTCATGAACAATCAGGAAGCTCAGATCAATGTCGGCACGCAGATTCCGATCGTGCAGACCTTCTACAACGGTATCGGCGGAATCGGCACGAACGCAACCCAAAGCAGTGATTCGGGTACCACTGGAAATATCTACGGTGGTGGTACCACGGGATCGGTCCAGTACATCAACACAGGCGTTACGCTTGATGTCAAGCCGAGGGTCAATCCGGGTGGTCTGGTATATCTGGAGATCCAGCAAGAAGTCAGCAATCCGAGTGGTCCGGCTGGGCCGAGCGGCAACCAGCCGATTGCCCAACGCCAGATCCAGACGCAAGTGGCAGTGCAGAGCGGTGAGACCCTGATGTTGGGCGGTCTTATCCAAGACAATCGGATCGACGGCAATACGGGCTTGCCGTTAGTTAGCAGGGTGCCGGTGTTGCGAAATCTGTTCGGCACCACCAAGCAGCAGAAGAGCCGCACCGAACTGATCGTGCTGATCACGCCGCGGGTGATCAGCAGCGTGGACGAAGGGCGTCAGGCGACAGAAGACTACAGCCGCCAGTTCGAATCCCTGGCTCCGCTGCAGGCGAAAGCGCAGACCGTCAATCCGCAAACGCCAGCCCCAGCGCCAGCGCAGCCCGCGCGGACCTACCCGATCCCCGAACCCGTGAAGCCGCAAGAGGAATTGCCGCGTGACCATTGAATCCATCCAGCCGATCGTGGCGCGTCTGCGAATCCATCGATTGGCAGTCCCGACGTTCGCGCTCGCCGCACTGCTCCTCACGCTTGTCGGCTGCGCCGACAAGGCCACCCCGGACAACGTCGATCGCCGCTCGGTGGAGCGCTGGAACTACCTGATCTCGCGTCAGGCCGAGAAGGCCTACGACTACCTCACGCCGGGTTTCCGCGCTACGCAACCACGCGACACATACGCCGCTGCGATGAACAATCGGCCGCTGCAGTGGAAGAGCGCCAAGTTCAATCACAAGGAGTGTGCGGAAGATCGCTGCACGGCCTACGTCGACGTGACGTATGCCATGAAGATGGGGGCAATCCCCGGCGGCTCCGTCGAGTCGACGAACACCCAGAGCGAAACATGGATACGCCTCAAGGGAGAATGGTATTTTCTCCCAAGTAACTGAATTCGCTGACATAACAGGATCAGGGGGGAGGGGATTGCACACCTGTTACCTTTGCCTTAACATGGCAGCGCTGTTGCCTGACCTTGCCCTTGCCCGTTAGGGCTCGTTTCCTATCGGAGCGAGGTCGGCTGTAAAGTAAAAAAGCCCTGTGTTCAAATTTAGGAGTGTTGCGATGAAAAGAAACAACTTGACGACTGCTGTCGTCGCCGCTATTGCCGGCGTCGCTGGCTTCGCGAGTCTGGCAAACGCCGTCAACCTTAACCCGGATGGCGTTGGTCAGGTTCTCATCTACCCGTACTACACGGTCAACAAGAGCCAGAACACCAACATTTCCGTAGTCAACACTTCGGACGTTGGCAAGGCGGTCAAGGTTCGCTTCCTGGAAGGCTACAACAGCCGCGAAGTCCTCGACTTCAACCTTTTCCTGTCCCCGCATGACGTGTGGACGGCTGCCATTTCGCAGACCAGCGACACCGGTGGCGGCCAGATCAACACGTCTGACCATAGCTGCATCGACACGCTGCCGACCCTGCCGTACGCGTTCTCGACGTTCGCGTTCGATGGCTCGTTGGCCAATGAACCGTGGGATCACGGTCCGAAGACGCTTGATCGTACCCGCGAAGGCTACGTCGAGATGATCTCGATGGGCGACATCGTTCCGGGCAGCGCGCTCGACAAGGCGACGACCCACAAGCAGACTGGCGTGGCCGATGCCGGCAAGCCGAGCTGTGCAGCTCCGGTCGGTGACGACGTTGGCACGGCGGCGAACCTCGTTGCCCCGACCAGTGGCCTGTTCGGCGCTGGCTCCGTGGTCAATGTTGGCCAGGGTACGTTCTTCAGCTACAACGCCGACGCGGTCGAAGGTTTCACGGATACGGTGCTCTACACGACTTCCGGCTCGCTGTTGCCGTCGCTGCAGAGCGCGAACAACGTCGCAAACCCGGGTGGTGCGCAGGCGTTCGTGTTCGCGAACAATGGCCATCTGTTGACCGCGAACTATGCTCGTGGTGTCGACGCGGTCAGCGCCGTGTTCATGGCTGACGCGATCTACAACGAGTACTTCAACAACAGCAGCTTCGGCGCCGCGTCGGATTGGGTTGTGACCTTCCCGACCAAGCGTTTCTACGTCGACAAGCTCCTCTACCCGAGCGCGATCACTGCGCCGTTTGCTGAAGCGTTCGGCAACACCAACGACGGTGAGTCGATCGTCCAGCTCGGCATCACCACGTACGATCGTGAAGAGCTGAACTCGGTTACGAACGTCCCGCGTTGCCCGTCGCCGGTCAATCCGCAGACTTGCTTCGCGCAGTCGCCGAGCCTGGCTCACGAAGTCAACGTGCTGTCGTTCGTCGATGCCGCGGCATCCACGCCGTCCACGTCGACCGTGCTTGGTTCGAACCTGTTCAAGACGGTTACCACGGTGGGTAGCGATGGTTGGGCGAACATCGATCTGGCATCCGGCGACGGTGGCCATGTCCTCGGTGGCGGTGTGTCGCCGACGGCTGGCGCGGTCACGATCAGCGGTCTGCCGGTCACGGGCTTCTACGCCAACAACGTGATCAACGCGAACGCGAACCCGGGCCTGCTGGCCAACTACAGTGGCGTGTGGCGTCATCGTGCACACCGCTCCTGCACGTGGGCGGTGGCGAACGCGGACACGACCTGCTCGTAATCCGTATCGCAATCGTTGCAAGTTTGAAGAGGGGGCCTTCGGGCCCCCTCTTTTTTTATGGCCACGGATGGCCGCTATGCCGGAAATGCGGGAGCACTGCCGGCGATGGCCTTGGATGGCCGGCATGCCGGACCGCCAGCGTCCCAGACGCCGGCAGACGCTCCACGGCCCTGCGGGCGGAATTGCCGGAGCAAATTCCGGCATACTGACCGGGTCCGAATGCCGAAGGTATCTGTTTCGGCGGGAAAACACGGATGCGCCGTGTCGGCTTCTGAACCACATCAAACTGTGTGCTGGTCGGCTGGCCAGCGAAGTCCGCTCAAGGGTAGAATGCACAACCTGCTCAACCGCTGCGAGACCGCCATGTTTGCTTTTATCCCGCGTTCGGTGATGCCTCTCGCCGCTGGTGCCCTTCTATTCATGGGCGCAATGGGCGCACCATTTGCGTTTGCACAAACAAAAATAAATATGACGACCGCGCAGGGAAGTTGCGTTGCTGTCGTGAATGATGCTGCGGGCGTGACATTGGCCAGCAATGGCACGACTGATCTGCAGGCCAATGGAGTGGTGCTTGTCGCGACCCCCGCAAATGCCTGCACACCGCCAGGCAGCGCTTCGGCGAATTTTTCCGCGAATGTGCAAATCTCCGCAAGCTCCACTCCGGGAACACCCTATACGCCAGCCGTCGGCGCTCCGTTCTATGTGATCTGGTCGACCAGCGCCGACGCAACCGTATGTACACGTACGGGCGGCTCGACGACGGGTCTGACCGGGTGGAACACGCTCACTCCAGCCTGCACGAGTGCAGGCGCATGTGCCGGCTCGCATGCCGAGCAGGTCAGTGCGATTGCGGGTGGAACCTACAATTTCGGCGTGACCTGCACGAACGCGAGCGGCTATGCGTCGCAAACGGTCACCATGCCGAATCCGGCAGTACCTGCTCCGACGCCGAATCCGATTCCCCTTGTCGCGCCGCCAACAGCGACCGCGGGAGTGACGTTTGCGGTCACCTGGCCCACGATGACCAATGCAACGAGTTGCAGTGGTACGGCAACGATCGGTGGCACGCCGATCACCGTGTTGGGCGATTGGACAAGCCTCACGTCGCCAACTTCCCCGCGCAATGTATCGGTGCCGGTTTCGTCCACGGGCGATCTGGTCTTGGCCCTGACCTGCTGGAATTCCGATCACTCGGCGTCGGCGACGGGTACGACGGGCAACATCGTGGTGTCGGCGTCGACGGCTGGTTCGTGCCCGTCCACGATCAGCTCCATGCCAGGCGGCACGCGTACCCTGCTGTCCACCAGCGACATCAGTTACGGCGCATATGCAAATCCGAAGCGTCCAGCGGCAAACCTGTTGGAATGGGACAACGTGTGGGGCCACAATGACGCAACCGGCAGCGTTACCCCGTGGCCAGGCGTAAACGGTGCGAGTCCGGTCGTACGTCAGTTCAGCAGAACCAGCTATATGGGCATCCATTTCAAGACTCCGTTGGCATCACAGATCCAAACGGGTCGGCACGGAGCGTTCAGGAATCCAAGTTTCGTAGGCGGCCCCAACCTCACCATGGCAATAAGCACGGCCTGCGGCGATTTCAGCGCCAGCCTGCCGACGCCAGGATGTTTGGCTGACCATGAATATGGTAACCAGCCGGGTACCGGTATTTCCACGTCCGATATCCAGATGGTGTACTGGCATTTCGATACGGCCAATCCCAGTACGACGTGCGTCCTGCAGCCCAATACCGATTACTACGTGAACATCATCCAGACGGATCCAACCTCGACGAAGGCATGTGTTGCCGGCTTCACATGTCCCTCTCCAGCGCCCATGCAGAACTTTCAGTAGGATTGACAGAGCCCGCCAGAGGGCTCGCTCGCTCCGGCGCAGGCGGCGAGCGCAGCCGTCTCCGGGCCATAAGTTGTTCGATCTGACTGAACCCTGATCCTGGCGGCATGCTTCTCGCGAGCGGACGTGGCTGTCGCTGAGTGGCCGCCCCTTAATGTTGGAGAGTTTTTTCCATGCCGCAACTGCAACCCTCGGCGTTCCTGCCAGTCATATGCCTGCTCGCCCTTGCAACATTTGCCTGCGTCGCTGCTGAAGGCATCCCGTCGGGTGCGCCAAGCACCGTTGTCGCGACACAGGGCGACGCGATCGTCACGCTGGTCGATATCGATGCTTTCGCCGATCGCATGCCGGAAACCCAGCGAGCGGCCTTCTTCAACAGCCCAAGTCGCATTGAAGGTGTGGTCACGAATCTGCTTCTGCAAAAGCAGCTCGCTTCGCAGGCGCGTGCGTCGGGTTTGGACAAGGACCCTGTCGTACAGCGGGATGTCGAGATGGCGAGGGAGGACGCACTCGGCAAGGCGCGCGTGGAACGCTTCAAGGCAGAGTTGAAGCTTCCGGACTTCAGCGAGTTGGCGCAAGAAGACTACATCGCGAACAAGTCCAAATACGTCAACCCTGGAATGCTCGTCGTCAAGCACGTGCTCATTGCGACCAAGAATCGCAGTGAGGATCAGGCCAAGGCGATTGCCGAAACGGTTGTAGCCGAGGCCAAGGCACATCCCGACCAGTTCGATGCATTGATCGACAAGTATTCCGACGACCCCAGCAAGAAGGTGAACAAGGGCGTGATGGAAAATGCCGGGGATGCATCGAAGTATGTGCCGGAATTCGCGACCGCCTCGTCAGCCTTGAAAAAGCCGGGTGACGTATCCGCACCGGTAAAGACGGCATATGGTTTCCATGTGATCAAACTGATCGAGCGCACTTCCGACAAACCCAGCAGCTTTGCGGATGTGAAGGATCAGATCGTTGCACGCCTGCGCAGCGAATATGTCGAGAAGCAGGTTCGCGCGTTCACGGATACGTTGCGCAATCTGCCCGTTGATGCGAATCCAGGTCTTGTTGCGTCGTTGCGCACACGCTATGGCGAAGTGCAGAAATCACAAATGCAGGGCGTTGCAGGCGGCCAGTAGTTGTTGGGGCGGGTCCTTTTCAGCGCTTCATTCACCGCGCTTTGGTGCTTTGTCGTCAGGTCATGCCGATTTTCAGGCATGCGTCGGTTGCGTTGCACGGCAGTGGACAGGATGGGCGGTTCGATTGTCCCGGGGTGGTGTTCGCAATGACGAGACGTATGCTCTGATCAGGGTTCTCCCATGCGCCTGCCGAATTTCCAGCGTTGCCAATTACCATGTCGGTTGCCGCACTAACCCTGCGCTTTGCGCGCCGTGACCTCAGTAACCGGTTCGCGGGCAGCTTCTCCGGCGGCTTGTGGGCGCTGTTCCAGCCGCTGCTGCAACTCGCGATCACTAGCTTCGTGTTCGTCTACGTGTTCAAGGCGCGCGTGCCGGGCGTCGGCGCGCCGGACTACGTGCCGTTCCTCGCGACTGCGCTCTGGCCGTGGGTCGCGTTCGCCGAAGCGGTGTTGCGCTCGACCACCGCGATCCAGGACAACGCGGCGCTGATCGGCAAGGTCGCGCTGCCGCGGGAGATCCTCGTGCTGGCCAGTGTCGGCACCAGTTTTGCGATCCACATCGTCGGGTTCATCGCGATCATGCTGGCAATGGCGGTATTCGGGCGCGGCATTCACTGGCAGCTGTTGCCGGTCGCGATTCTCCTCTACGCGCCGCTGCTCGTGCTGGCGCTAGGCTGTGCGTTGATCTGCGCTGCGATCCAAGTGTTCGTGCGCGATCTGGTCCAGGCGCTCGGCCAGTTGTTGCCGCTGCTGATGTTCGGTGCGCCGGTTTATTACGCCCGCGACCAGCTGCCGGAGCGATTCCGCTGGCTGCTCGATTTCAATCCGTTCACGTTCTACGCGGAATCGTTCCGCACGTTGATGCTTGACTACGGCACGTTCAACTTCCGTCATCTCGGCCTTGCCATCGTGGTCGCGGTGGCCGCATTGCTGATCGGACGCTGGCTGTTCCACCGTCTCGATCCGCACTTCGAGGATTTCCTGTGAACGCGCCGTTGATCGTCGCGAAGAACCTCGGCAAGTCGTATCCGAAGGTGCATCGCAACGCGGATCGCCTGCGCGCGCTCGGGCGTCTGCTGTTCAGCGGCGCCGATCCCGATCGCATCAGCGTGTTGCGCGATGTGAACCTAGAAATTCGTCCCGGCGAATCGCTCGGTTTGATCGGCGAGAACGGCGCCGGCAAGTCGACCCTGCTGAAGCTCCTGACCGGCGTGCTGACCCCGACCACCGGCAGCGTTGCGGTGACTGGCGAGATTGGCGCCTTGCTCGAACTCGGCGCCGGATTCCATCCCGAATACAGCGGCCGCGACAATGTCGCGATGTCGGCCGCGCTGTACGGAATCGAGGGTGCGGAGCTGCAAAAACGGCTGCCCGAGATCATCGCGTTCGCCGACATCGGCCGCTACATCGACGAACCGGTCAAGCACTATTCGTCCGGCATGGTCGTGCGGCTCGGCTTCGCGGTGATCGCCTCGTTGAAACCGGATTTGCTGGTGACCGACGAAGTGCTGGCGGTTGGTGACGAGTCGTTCCAGAAGAAATGCGTCAAGTGGATGCAGGATTACCTCGACGATGGCGGCACCCTGATCCTCGTCTCGCACAGCATGTACCACATCCAGAAACTGTGCCGACAAGCGTGTTGGCTGCGCGGCGGCGAGGTCGAGATGGCGGGCGATGTGTTCGACGTGACCCAGGCCTATCTCGCCTATCACGAACAGAAGTCCGCGCCGAAACGCGATTCATCGCAGGCCACGCAGGGCAATCTCGAATTCAGTGTCAGCGGCGTCGCGCTCAACGAAGAAGACACCGAGCGCCCCCTGCTGCTCGACATGGGCGCAGCGCTCAGCGTGCGCGCGCGCGTGCATTCGCGCGATGGACGCGTGCCATGCCTCGCGATCGGGATCGTCCGTGCCGACGGCACGGCGGTGTATGGCGTCAGCACCGAGATGGACGGCGCAGTACCGCAACGCGTCTCCGCGGACGAGTACGTCTGCGAACTCCAGTTCAGCGATCTGGCTCTGTTGCCAGGCAATTACAGCGTGCGCGTGCACCCGCTCGACAGCGAGGGCGTGCGCGTATTCGACACGATCGAGCGCGGCCTGACCGTGCGCGGCGCATCGCGCGAGCTCGGCATGGTGCGGCTGACGCATCGTTGGAGCCATGCGCAACCGGGTGATTCGCCATGACCGAAGCCGACGCCCCGCTGCCGTTCACCGGCGAACGCTTCACGCCCGAATGCGTGCGCGAAATCTGGTACGAACACTGGCACCGCTACGCGTTCGCGCGCCGGCTCGCCGCAAACAAGCGCGTGCTCGATGCCGCTTGCGGCGAAGGTTATGGTTCGGCGCTGCTCGCCGATATCGCGGCCGACGTGGTCGGTGTCGACATCTCTGCCGATTCGGTCGCGCACGCGCGCATGCGATACGCCGCCAAACCGCGACTGCGTTACGAATGCGCGGACGCAACCCAGCTGGACTTTCCGGACCGTACGTTCGACCTGGTCGTGTCGTTCGAGACCTTGGAACATCTGGCTGCGCAGGAACAATTGATAGCCGGCTTTTCGCGGGTACTCGCCGACGATGGTCTGCTGGTGATCTCCTCGCCCGACAAATACAGCTACAGCGAGCTGGCCGGTTTCCGCAACGAGTTCCATGTGCGCGAACTGTATCGCGAGGAACTGCTCGCGTTGTTGCGGCCACATTTCAGTGAAGTGCGCCTGTACGGGCAGAAGCTGTTGTTCCAGTCAGCGGTGTGGGCGCTCGATTCCGGCGTCGAACACGCCGAGGCGTCTACCGCGTCGCAGGGCGGCGATGCGATCGCCACGGGCCTCGACTACGCACCGATGTATTTCATCGCGGTCTGCGCCAAACGTGAGCTGCCGGAGGGTTTGCCCGAGCTGTCGCTGTTCGGCGACCGCGAGGAATCGGTCTACGCGCATTACAATTGCGAGATCCGCAAGAACATGGGCGCTGGTGCGCGAATCGCCGAACTCGAAGCCGAGGTCGAGCGCTTGCGTGCACAACCGGCCATTGCACTCGCGAAACACGATCCCGCGCCACGGCGCGACTGGCGCTGGTGGCGCCGCAACCGCTGAACTGATGAATGCCCCAATGAGTACCGAGCTTAACTACGAGATCAACTACGGGACGCTCGGGGCTGCGCCGACACAACCGCGCGTGGACCCGAATGCGCCGCTGTACGCGTCCGAAGACGGCGTCGTCGCTTCGCTGTCGAACAGCGAATGCATCTTCCAGGTCAAACGCAGCGGCGAAACGCATGTGATGACCTTCCAGGTATTGCAGGCGCTCGACCAGAGCCGCGAATTCCGCACCCTGGACGAACACATTGCGCGCATCCTCGCGACCGTTCCCGGCCTGCAGGACCAGCGCGAAGGCGTTGCGCGCGTGCTCGATGGACTGACCTCGCGCGGCCTGCTGGTGTCCGATGCGCAGTTCCTGCAGCGTGTCGTCGCCGCGCCCGCGCAAACGCAAGCTCCGCTGCGCGCGGTCTTCATCCGCGCCTGTGACCGTCCGCAGCAACTCGGGCATCTGCTCGACTCGCTGGCCGACTACGAGCGCCGCTTCCGCGCGAACCGCCATTACGTGGTGCTCGATGATTCGACGTCGCCCGATGCGGTCAACCGCCATCGCGACCTGCTGCGCGAATTCGCGCGCTCAACCGGCTGCAAGCTGACCTACATCGGCGAGACCGAGCGCGAGCGGCTGATCGGGAAACTCGCGCGCGCGGTACCGACGGCGGCGTCGATCCTGCCGCATCTGCTCGCCAATGGCGGCGGCGACAAGCGTTTCGGCGGTGGTCGTGCCTGGAACACCGCACTGCTGCTGTCGGCCGGCGCACGCCTCGTCCTGCTCGATGACGATCACCGTTTGCCACTGCGCCGCCCCGAAACCGCACGCAGCGGCCTCGATCCGAATCCGGCGGCTGCGCCGTACACGCACTTCTATCGCAATATCGAAAATGCGCTCGGCGCCGGCGAAGAGATCGAAGGCGATCCGTTCGAATTGCATCTCGATGCAGCCGGTCAATCGCTCGGCGCCCTGGCCGGCAGCGCGCGCTACGCGATCGAACGCTCGTCATTGCGCGGCCTGGCGGTCAGCCGCCTCGATCACCTGCGTGGCGATGCGCCGATCCGCGTGACCCAGCACGGCAGCTACGGCAGTTCGCGTACTGAATCGGGCATATGGCTGTATCAGTTGCCGGAGGCGGAGCGTGCCGAATTCGTGCGCGATCGCGACAGCTACATGCGCAATGTCGAACTCGGCAGCATCGGCTACGGATACAACCAGGCGCGCGCGACCGGCGTGGCCACGTTCACGCCATTCGCCCTCGACAACAGCGTGCTGTTGCCATGCACGAATCCGCTCGGGCGTGGCGAGGATTCGCTGTTCTCGCGCATCACCGAATTGTGCCATCCGGGCGCGTTGATGCTGGAGCTGCCGGTCGCGATTGGTCACGTGCAGGAAGGCCAGCGCAAGCGTTCGACGCGCACGCTCGGCGCGCATACGCCACGCTTCAATTACTTCGTCGGCGACTTCGTGCAACGCCAGTTGCCGGAATTCAATGCCGCCGATCCGGCGCAGCGCCTCGGCCTTCTGGCCGCGCATCTACGCGATATCGGCGCGGCCAGCGAACCCGGCTGCGTGCGCCAGCTCCAGGAATATCTGGCCTATGCGCGTGCGGACATGATCGAACGCCTGCAGCAGCAGTATGACGGTGCGCAAAACGCGCCGATTTACTGGCAGGCCGATGTGCGCGCGATCATCGAGGCGAACGGCCGCGCGTTGATCGCGAAGGCGCCGCCGCGCCTCGGCGATTGGCCCGATGCGATCGACAACGCGGGCTGCGCGCGATTGTTGCGCGAGGAAACCGCCCAACTCGCCACCGCCTACGAAGCATGGCCCGCGTTGTGGACTTATGCGCGCGAGCAGGGCGAGCGGCTGCTGGGTGCGATCTGAGCCGGTTCCTGCGGGAATCGTCGCAGTCATGACGCCAACGCTGACCAGCCTCATCATCGTGGCCGCCGACAGCGGGCCGCTGTTGCGGCGTTGCGTGGCGTGCGCGCTCGCGTCCGATGCGCCGGTGGAGATCATCCTGGTCGACAATGCATCGGTCGACGGCGAACCCGAAGCCATCGAGTCAGCGCATGCCAGCGATCCGCGCCTGCGCGTGTTGCGCAACGCCACCAATGTCGGCTTTGGCTCCGCCTGCAACCGAGGCGCCGCTATCGCGCATGGCGATGTGCTGGTTTTCCTGAATCCCGATTGCGAATTGCCACCGACGCTCGTGCGCGCCGCGCGCGAGTGCATCGATTCGTGCGCCGACATCGGTCTGCTCGGGGCGATGGTTTGCGAGCCGGATGGAACGCCCGCGCGCGGCAATCGGCGCCGCGACCCCTCATTACGGCGCGCGCTCGCCAGCATCACCGGTCTGGCGCGCCTGGAATCGCGCTGGCCCGCGCTAGGCGGCGTCGAGATGCCTGTCTGCGCCGGTACGCCGCCGTCCATTGAAATGGTCGAGGCGGTTTCTGGCGCGTGCATGACGCTGCCGCGGCGGGTGTTCGAACAATTGCGCGGATTCGACGAAGGCTATTTCCTGCACGCCGAAGATCTGGATCTGTGCCGGCGGGTTCGCGACGCCGGCTTCCACGTCGCGATCGCACATGCGTTGCATGTCATCCATGTGCGCGGCAGTTCCAGCCGGCATCGCCCGGTATTCGTCGCGCGGCACAAGCATCGCGGCATGTGGCGTTATTTCCGCAAGTTCGATCCTGCCGCGCGCAACGCCATCGTGCGGGTACTCGTGCGCGCGGGTATCTGGCTGCATTTCGGCGCCGCGTTGCCGGGACTCGCACTGCAAAAATGGCGCGCGTCCTGATTGATCGGGTCGACTGCGCGCTTCATCGCCCGTTGCGGCAATCGGCGGCACAATCGCTGCAACTGTTCACGGTGGACCGACGATGATCCGCGAAATCCTGAAAATGGGCGATCCGCGCTTGTTGCGCATTGCCGCACCGGTCGAGCATTTCGATACGCCGCAGTTGCACGAACTCATCAATGACATGTTCGAGACGATGCACGCCGCCGGCGGCGTCGGCCTCGCCGCGCCGCAGATCGGCGTCGACCTGCAACTGGTGATCTTCGGTTTCGACAGCAGCGAGCGGTACCCGGACGCGCCGGCCGTGCCGCGCACGATCCTGTTGAACCCGACCGTCACCCCGCTCTCGCAGGATCGCGAAGAGGGCTGGGAAGGTTGCTTGTCGGTGCCCGGCCTGCGTGGCGTCGTCGAGCGCTATTCGTTGATCCGCTACGAAGGCGTCGATCCTTTCGGCCACGCCATCGATCGCACGGCGGACGGCTTCCACGCCCGCGTGGTGCAACACGAATGCGATCACTTGATCGGCAAGCTCTATCCGATGCGGATCACCGACTTCGCGCGCTTCGGCTACACCGACGTGCTGTTTCCGGGCATGGACCCGGGCGCGGACGAATAGACGTGTGGGAACGCCGGGAAAGGTGTAAGAGCCGGAAGGCGCGATGCCTTTTCGATATCGAGCGAAATCCCACCAGATCACGCGGTTTCAGCGGTATCGATTGATCTCGTCGCGTAACGTCAGCGCCGCAGTGCGCGCGGCATCGGCGAAATCCGCGCCGTTGCCGGCGTAAAGAATCGCGCGCGACGAACTGATCATGAGCCCCGTCGCGTCCGTGGTCCGGCCATTGCGCACGACCGCTGCAACGTCGCCGCCTTGCGCACCGACGCCGGGCACGAGCAGTGGCAGATCGCCGACACGGCTGCGCACGTCGGCGAGTTCCTGCGGATACGTCGCGCCAACGACGAGCGCGCAGTTGCCATTCGCATTCCATTCGTGCGCCACGGTTTCGGCGACCTGCTGGTACAGCGTGCGTTCGCCGCCGTCCGCGCCGCGCACCACGAGGTCCTGCAGGTCGCGCGCGCCGGGATTGGAGGTGCGGCAGAGGATGATCACGCCCTTGTCGTCGCGATCGAGGAACGGTTGTACCGAATCGCGACCGAGGTAGGGATTCACCGTCACCGCGTCCGCGTCGTAGCGATCGAACGCCTCGATCGCGTAGTTCTGCGCGGTCGAACCGATGTCGCCGCGCTTGGCATCGAGGATCACTGGCACGCCGGGATGCGTTGCGTGGATGTGCGCGATCAGGCGTTGCAGCGCGTCCTCGGCGCCATGTGCGGCGAAGTGCGCGATCTGCGGTTTGAATGCGCAGACGAGGTCCGCGGTCGCGTCGATGATCGCGCGGCAGAACGTGAAGATCGCCTGGGGATCATCGCGCAGCGTGGGCGGGAACCTTGCCGGCTCCGGATCGAGGCCGACACAGACCAGCGAGTTGTTGCGCTGCCAAGTGTGTGAAAGCAGTTGCGAAAAAGTCATTTCATTCCTTCGCAGACGACAAGAGCAAAAGCGCCCCCTTCCGGCCTGTCGGCCACCTTCCCCCGCTGCGCAGGGGAAGGGAAAGCGTGGATGCAACGAGCGTTGCTGTTCCTTCGATGCGCAAGGGGAGCTGAAATGCGAGGAGCCTTGCTGTTCCTTCCCCTGCGCAGCGGGGGAAGGTGCCGAAGGCGGAAGGGGGCGCGTTTCGGCCCTCAGCCCCCAGCCCTCCATTCAAACCAGTTTCTTGTAGCGCAACCGATGTGGTTGTGCCGCGTCATCACCGAAGCGACGTTTCTTGTCTTCCTCGTATTCCTTGTAGTTGCCGGGGAAGAACTCGACGTGCGAATCGCCCTCGAACGCGAGGATATGCGTCGCGATGCGGTCGAGGAACCAGCGATCATGCGAGATCACGAACACGTTGCCCGGGAATTCGAGCAGCGCATCTTCGAGCGCGCGCAAGGTCTCGATATCGAGATCGTTCGACGGCTCATCGAGCAGCAGCACGTTGCCGCCCTGCAGCAGGGTCTTGGCCAGATGCAGACGGCCGCGCTCACCGCCCGACAAGCGTGCCGACCAGTTTCTGCTGGTCCGGGTCCGCGGAAATTGAAGCGGCCGAGATAGGCGCGCGACTGGATTTCGATGCCGTTGATGTTGAGGATGTCAGCGCCGCCAGAGATTTCCTGGAACACGTTGTGGTTGCCTTCGAGTTTCTCGCGGCTCTGGTCGACATACGCGATGTTCACGGTCTGACCCTTGGTGATCTCGCCTTGGTCCGGCTTCTCCAGGCCGATGATCATCTTGAAAAGGGTCGACTTGCCGGCGCCGTTCGGGCCGATGATGCCGACGATCGCGCCGGGCGGTGCGTTGAAACTGAGATCGTCGATCAGCAGGCGATCGCCGAATGATTTCGAGACGCCCTTGAACTCCATCACCGAACTGCCGAGGCGTTCGCCCGGCGGAATGAAGATCTCGTTGGTCTCGTTGCGCCGCTGGTAGTCGACCGCCTGCAGTTCCTCGATACGCGCCAGACGCGCCTTGCCCTTGCTGCGACCGCCCTTGGCGTTGCTGCGCGCCCATTCGAGTTCGCGCTGGATCGCTTTCTGGCGCGCCTTTTCGCCGGATTCTTCCTGTTTCAGGCGTTCGTCCTTCTGCTCCAGCCACGACGAGTAATTGCCCTTCCACGGAATGCCGCGGCCGCGATCGAGTTCGAGGATCCACTCGGCTGCGTTGTCGAGGAAGTAGCGATCATGGGTGACCGCGACGACGGTGCCCGGATAGTCGTGCAGGAAGTGCTCCAGCCATTCGACCGATTCGGCGTCGAGATGGTTGGTCGGCTCGTCGAGCAGCAGCATGTCCGGTTTGGACAGCAGCAGGCGGCACAGCGCGACGCGGCGCTTCTCGCCGCCCGACAGCTTTCCGACATTCGCTTCCCACGGCGGCAGGCGCAATGCGTCGGCGGCGACTTCGAGCTGGCGCTCCAGCGCATGCGCGTCGGTCACCGCGAGCAGGCTTTCCAGACGCTGCTGCTCGGCGGCGAGCTTGTCGAAATCCGCGCCTTCCTCGGCATAGGCCGCGTAGACCTCGTCGAGGCGCGCTTGCGCGTTGATGATTTCGGCGACGCCTTCCTCGACGACCTGGCGCACGGTCTTGTCCGGATCGAGCGTCGGTTCCTGTTCGAGGAAGCCGATCTTGGTGCCCGGATTCGGACGCGCCTCGCCCTGAAAGTCCTTGTCGGTGCCGGCCATGATGCGCAGCACGGTCGACTTGCCGGCGCCGTTCACGCCGAGCAGGCCGATCTTCGCGCCCGGATAGAACGACAGCGAAATGTCCTTGATGATCTGGCGCTTGGGCGGGACGATCTTGCTGACGCCGATCATCGTGTAGATGTATTGCATGCTGACTCCGGACAAGGGCCGCAGGGGGCGCGGATGAGCGCGCCGGGGCCTGAAACGAAAGGATAGCCGCGCATTATCGCCGATTGCCGGCCCTTGCGTCATGGCCGTTGCGGGGCGGCTTGGCTGACGCCCTCCCCTTGGGAGGGTTGGGTGGGATGGTGCCCGCCGTGCCGCCAGCATCGCGGCTGAAGCCTCGTGAGCCTGTCGAAGGGCCGCTCCCACAACAGCGTTCCCGCAACATGACCAGACGGGCCGCACAAACGGCTAAAATGCGCGTTCCCCCGCTTTCACAGGTCCCCGCCGATGTTTCCCAAGGATTCCCGCATCGAAGGTTACGATCCCGAGCTCGCCCAGGCGATCGCATCCGAGCACCAGCGCCAGGAAGACCATGTCGAACTGATCGCATCGGAAAACTATGCGAGTCCGCGGGTGATGGAGGCGCAAGGGTCGGTGCTGACCAACAAGTATGCGGAAGGCTATCCCGGCAAGCGCTATTACGGCGGTTGCGAATTCGTCGACGTCGCCGAACGGCTCGCGATCGAGCGCGTCAAGGAACTGTTCGATGCGACTACGCGAACGTGCAGCCGCATTCCGGTTCGCAGGCCAACCAGGCGGTCTACTTCGCGCTGCTGCAACCGGGCGACACGATCCTCGGCATGAGCCTCGCCCACGGCGGCCACCTGACTCACGGCGCCAAGGTCAACATCTCGGGCAAGCTGTTCAACGCGGTGCAGTACGGCGTCGACGCGAATGGCCTGATCGACTACGACGAGGTGCAGCGCCTCGCCAGCGAGCACAAGCCGAAGATGCTGGTCGGCGGCTTCAGTGCGTATTCGCAGGTGGTCGACTGGGCGCGCATGCGCACGATCGCCGATTCGGTCGGCGCGCTGTTCTTCGTCGACATGGCGCACGTCGCCGGCCTCGTCGCTGCCGGCGTCTATCCGAGCCCGCTCACCGCTGCGCACGTGGTGACGTCGACCACGCACAAGACGCTGCGCGGCCCGCGCGGTGGCATCATCGTCGCAAAGGGGGCGGGCGCCGAGATCGAGAAGAAACTGCAGTCGATCGTGTTCCCCGGCATCCAGGGCGGCCCGCTGATGCACGTGATCGCGGCCAAGGCGGTCGCGTTCAAGGAAGCGCTGGAACCGGCCTTCAAGACCTACCAGGCACAGGTCGTGAAAAACGCGCAGGCGATGGCGAAGACGTTCATCACGCGCGGCTACAAGATCGTCTCCGGCGGCACCGAGAACCACCTGATGCTGGTCGACATGATCGGCCGCGACGTCACCGGCAAGGACGCGGAAGAAGCGCTTGGGCTGGCGCACATCACGGTCAACAAGAACGCCGTGCCGAACGATCCGCGCAAGCCGTTCGTGACCTCCGGCCTGCGCGTCGGCACACCGGCGGTGACCACGCGCGGCTATCTCGAAAAGGACTGCATCGAGTTGACCCACTGGATTTGCGACGTGCTCGACGCGCCCGCCGATGCCGACGTGATCGCCAAGGTGCGCGCGAAGGTCGAGGCGCAGTGCAAGGCGTTTCCTGTATATGGCTGAGAAGCGGGGATTCGGGATTCGTGATTCGGGATTCGGCAAAGCCCGCATCCCGATGCTCTCTCGTTCTTTCCGAATCCCCAATCCCGAATCTCCAATCCCGGCTTTCTGATGCATTGCCCCTTCTGCCAGCACGAAGACACGCGCGTGATCGACTCGCGCGTTTCCGAGGACGGCGCGACGATCCGTCGTCGCCGCGAGTGCGAGCAGTGTGGCGAGCGCTTCAACACGTTCGAGACCGCCGAAATCAAGCTGCCGAACGTGGTCAAGGGCGACAATCGCCGCGAGCCGTTCGACGAGGGCAAGCTGCGCACTGGTTTCATGCGCGCGTTGCAGAAGCGTCCGGTCGGCAGCGATCAGGTCGATGCGTCGGTGCGCGTGGTCGTCGAGGAACTGCGCCGCAGCGGCGAACGCGAGGTGCCTTCCTTGCGCATCGGCGAACTGGTCATGCGCGAGCTGAAGAAACTCGATCACGTCGCCTACGTGCGCTTCGCCTCGGTCTACCGCAGCTTCGAGGACGTGCAGGCGTTCCGTGAGGAGATCGAGCGGCTCGAACGCGACATCCCGTCGATGGAGGGGTTGCAGTTGCCGCTGCTTGGCGACGACATTCGGCGCAAACCCGGGAAAGGTGCCGAGTCCGGCATCGAGGCTGCGCCGACCAGTCCGAAGGCGTCCCCGGCAACGCCGCCGGAAAAATGAATCCGCATACCTTTTCCGCGCGCGACCACGAGTGGATGGCGCGTGCGCTGCGCCTCGCCGAACGCGGACTCTTCACGACACAACCCAATCCGCGAGTGGGTTGCGTGATTGCGCATGGCGACGAAATCGTCGGCGAAGGCTGGCATCGCCGCGCCGGCGAGCCGCATGCCGAGGTGCTCGCCTTGCGCGAGGCGGTCGACCGCACGCGCGGCGCGACCGCGTACGTGACGTTGGAACCGTGCGGGTTGCACGGACGCACGCCACCGTGCGCGGACGCGCTGATCGCGGCAGGTATCGCGCGCGTCGTGATCGCGAGTGAAGATGCCGATCAGCGTGCAGGTGGCGCGCTCGATCGACTGCGCGGCGCGGGCATCGTGGTCGAAACAGGGCTGATGCGTGATGCGGCGCGCGAACTCAATCGCGGCTTCTTCAGCCGGGTCGAACGCGGTCGGCCATGGGTTCGCGTCAAGCTCGCGATGAGCCTCGATGGCCGCACTGCGCTTGGCAATGGCACATCGAAATGGATCACCGGCGAAGCCGCGCGTGCGGACGTGCAGCGCTGGCGCGCGCGCAGCTCGGCGATCCTGACCGGGATCGGCACCGTGCTGGCCGACGATCCACACCTGACCGTGCGAGGAAAGTGGGGTCCCAGTCATCTTTCGGGCGGGATTCCCGATGTGCAGTTGCTGTCGCCGAAAGATGACTCTGACCCCATTTCCCAGCCGTTGCGCGTCGTGCTGGACCGCGAACTGCGCATACCGCGCGGGGCACGGATACTCGACGGCTCGGCGCCAACGTTGGTCCTGCACGCGCGCACCGCCGCTTCCGTTGATGAGCGCTTCGCAAATGTCGAGCGGGTCGCGGTTGAAAGTGATGAACGCGGCCTAGATCTGGATGCGGTGCTGCGTGTTCTTGCCGCGCGAGGCATGAACGAGGTGCAGGTCGAAGCCGGGCCGACGCTGTGCGGCTCATTGTTCGCGGCAGGCCTGGTCGACGAACTGTTGCTGTATGTCGCGCCGCTGGTGCTGGGCGACGCGGCGCGGCCATTGCTGGCGTTGCCGACCTTGTCCGACATGGCGTCGCGCTGGCAGTTGCGCGTCGTCGATCAGCGTCAGATTGGCGATGACATGCGCTTGCTGCTGAGAGCGCGTTGAGAACGAGAAATTTCCGTCGCCGGGATGACGATGTTGTTTTGGTTTTCGTATCTGAATTGGAGAAGTGGATGTTCACCGGAATCATCCAGGCCGTCGGCCGCATCGCATCGCGCGAATCGAGCGGCAGCGACGCGCGCCTCGTCATCGACGCGCGAACGCTCGATCTGGCCGACGTCGCGATCGGCGACAGCATCGCGGTCGCGGGTGTCTGCCTGACTGCGGTCGCGCTCGACGCGTCGCACTTCAGCGCCGATATTTCCGCCGAAACGCTGGCATGCACGACGCTCGGCGCGCTGACGGCTGGCGCGGTGGTGAACCTCGAAAAATCGCTGCGTCTCGCCGACCGTCTCGGCGGCCATCTCGTGTCCGGCCACGTCGATGGCGTCGGTCGCATCGTGTCGGTACACGACGAGGGTGCTTCGCAGCGCTGGACGTTCAGTGCGCCGGAGGCGTTGTTGCGTTACATCGCGGTCAAGGGATCGATCTGCCTCGACGGCATCAGCCTGACCGTCAACGAGGTCGCGGGTGACACGTTCGGCGTGAACCTGATTCCGCACACGCTTGAGGTCACCACGTTCGGCGACCGCAAGATCGGCGATGCGGTGAATCTCGAAGTCGATCTGGTCGCGCGCTACGTCGAAAAGCTATATGCCACCGGAGCACATCCATGAGTTTCGCGACGATTCCCGAAATCCTTGCCGACATCCGCGCCGGCCGCATGGTCGTCATCGTCGACGACGAAGATCGCGAAAACGAGGGCGACCTGATCATGGCCGCGGAAATGACGCGGCCGGAGGACATCAATTTCATGGCACGCGAGGGCAGGGGATTGATCTGTCTGTCGATGACGCGTGCGCGTTGCCGCCAGCTCGGCCTGAAGCCGATGGTCGATACCAACACGTCGGCGCATCACACCAACTTCACCGTCTCGATCGAAGCGGCCGAGGGCGTCACCACCGGCATCTCGGCCTACGATCGCGCGCACACGATCCGCACCGCGGTGCGCCCCGACGCGCGGCCCGACCACATCGTGCAGCCCGGCCACATCTTCCCGCTCACCGCGCAGCCGGGCGGCGTGCTCGCGCGCGCCGGCCACACCGAGGCGGCCTGCGATCTCGCCGCGCTGGCCGGGCTGGAGCCGGCCGG
Organism: uncultured Gammaproteobacteria bacterium; assembly: GCA_963720445.1. Lineage (GTDB taxonomy): Bacteria > Pseudomonadota > Gammaproteobacteria > Xanthomonadales > Rhodanobacteraceae > Dokdonella_A. The sequence continues at coordinate 1,040,694 of CAVRFO010000002.1, read as the reverse complement.
CGTGCTGGTCGAGATCCTCAGCGAGGACGGCACCATGGCGCGGCGTCCCGAACTGGAGACCTTCGCGCTGAAGCACGGCCTCAAGATCGGCACGATCGCGGACCTGATCCGCTATCGCCTCGAAACCGAGAAGACCGTCGAGCGCGTGCACGAAGGCGATGTCGACACCGAGTTCGGCCGCTTCCGTCTGATCGCCTATCGCGACGTGCTCGCGCGCGAACTGCACTTCGCCCTGGTGCGCGGCGCGATCGCCGACGGCGCACCGGTGCTGATCGCGCGTGCACGTGCGCAACACCCTGTCCGACGTGCTGCACCTGAAGCGCGACGATCTCGGCCTGACCGTCACCGCGGCGCTGCGCCATGTCGCCGCGGAGGATCGCGGCGTGGTCGTCGTGCTGGCTGGCGAGGATGCGCTGGACACCACGCTCGACCGCCTGCGCGGCGAGCCCGCCAGCGAGCCGCAGGCGACGCGCAATGGCGGACGCTCGGCCTCGGCGCGCAGATCCTCGCCGATCTCGGCGTGCACCGCCTGCGCGTGCTCGGCACGCCGCGCAAGCTGGTCGGGCTGGCGGGTTCGGCCTGGAAGTCGTCGGCTACGAGGAGCGGGGTCGGCGCTGAGGGCTGAATCGCTCGATCGTTCAGAGGGTGAGCGCTCGAGCACGCGATGCGCGTGCGGAGCATCGCGTGGCCAAGACCGCGACAGCGCCGACTCGCGCGGCGCGGCGCCGCCGGCATCGTGTCCCGCTGCGACGGCGTGTAAACTGCGCACCGCGAATTCCGATCCTGCCCCCCATGCCCACGTACACCGGTGAAGTGCGCGCCCGTCGCCGATGCGCGCTATCGCCATCGTCGCCAGCCGCTGGAATCCGCGCATCGTCGATGCGCTGGTCGACGGCGCGCTGCACGCGCTGCGCGAACACGGCGTAGCCGAGGCCGCGATCGACCTGGTGCGCGTGCCCGGCGCGTGGGAGATTCCGCAGGCCGCGGCGAAGCTCGCGCGGGCGGCGGTTGCGCCGCGATCATTGCGCTGGGTTGCGTCGTGCGCGGCGACACGCGCCACTACGAACACGTCGCCGACGGCTGCGCGCAGCGGCCTGATGCAGGTCGCGCTCGAACACCGCGTGCCGGTGCTGAACGGCGTGCTCGCGGTCGAGCTGCACGCCGACGCGCAAGCGCGCGCCGGCGGTGTGCACGGCAACAAGGGCGAGGATGTCGCGCTGGCCGCGTTGGAAATTGCGGATTTGTGGAGACAACTGTGACCGAACGCCCGCCCGCCCGGCCCACGGTATCGACCTCGCCGCGCGTTCGCGCGCGCGCCGCCGCGCACTGCAGGCGCTGTATGCCTGGCAGACTCAGCGGCAACCGCATCGAGAGCGTCATCGACGAATTTCGCCACGAGCAGGACATGGAGATCGCCGACCTCGAGTATTTCGAGGACCTCGTGCGCGGTGTCGAGCGCAGCCACGCCGAACTCGACGCGGCGATCCTGCCGTTCCTCGACCGCGAGATCGATGCGCGTCGATCCGATCGAGCGCGCGGTACTGCGCATCGCCGCGTACGAACTGCGCGATCGCATCGACGTGCCGTATCGCGTCGTCATCAACGAAGCGATCGAGACCACCAAGCGCTTCGGCGCCGAGCACGGCCACACCTACGTCAACGGCGTGCTCGACAAGCGCGCCGGCGTCTGGCGCGGCACCGAATATGCGGCCGCGCGTTCGTAACGTGCGCGGCGCTCGTTGACTGAACCGGAGCGAGCGTCGTGGCGGAATTCGACCTGATCGAACTCATCCGCGCGCGCTGCGCGGTCGCGCGCGACGACGTGCAGCTCGGCATCGGCGACGACGCCGCGATCCTCGGTGTCCCGCCGGGCCACGACCTCGTCGTCAGCACCGATACGCTGGTCGCCGGCGTGCATTTTCCGACACAGACCAGCGCGCGCGACCTCGGCTGGAAAGCGCTCGCGGTCAATCTCAGCGACCTCGCCGCGATGGGCGCGACGCCGGCCTGGGCGTTGCTCGCGCTGACGTTGCCGGAAGCCGATCGCACGTTCGTCGACGGCTTTGCCGACGGCTTCGCCGAACTCGCCGCGCAGCATCACGTCGCGCTGGTCGGCGGCGACACCACGCAGCGGTCCGCTTTCGATCACCGTCGTCGTGCACGGCTTCGTGCCGACCGGACAGGCGCTGCGCCGCGACGCGGCGCAAGTGGGCGACGACGTATTCGTCACCGGCACGCTCGGCGACGCGGCGGCGGGCCTGCGCTGCCTCGATGCGCGCGACGCGCGGGCGAACGCGCTGTTCAATGCACCGCCCGGACACGCGCGAAGCCTGATCGCGCGCCTGCATCGGCCGACGCCGCGCATCGCCGCGGGCAATGCGCTGCGTGGCCTCGCGTCGGCGTGCATCGACGTTTCCGATGGACTCCTCGCCGACCTCGGCCATGTAGCCGCGCGCAGCGGCGTCGGCATCGAGATCGACGCGCTCGAACTGCCGGCGTCATCCGCGCTGCTCGCATTGTTCGATGCACCCGAACGGCTCGCGTTGCAGGTGGGCGGCGGCGACGACTACGAACTCGCGTTCGGCGCATCGCCCACGCGTGCCGCCGGTCTTTTGCGCGATCTCGCGCGCGCCGGTTGCGGCGCGACGCGGATCGGCCGCGTCGTGGCCGGCAGACGGCGTGCGCCTGCTCGACGCGGACGGCGCTGCGATCGCGTTGCCGCGCCGCGGCTGGGAGCATTTCGCATGAGGCTCGACGCGTCGCAGCGCCGCGCGATCCTCGGATCGCCCGCAGGCTGGATCGCGAGCGGTTTCGGCTCGGGCTTGAGTCCGGTCGCGCCCGGCACTGCCGGTTCCGCCGCCGCGCTGCTGCCGTGGTTCGCGTTGCGCGAGCTGCCGCTGCCGATGTTCGCCGCGGTGCTGGTGCTGGCCTTCGCGCTCGGCGTGTGGGCATCGCAAGATCGTCATCGCGAAAATCCGCATCGAAGACCCCGGCGTCATCGTCTGGGACGAATTCGTCGGCCAGTGGATCGCGCTGCTGCCGCTGCTGTGGTTCGCGCGCGGGTGGCCATGGATCATCGCCGGCTTCGTGCTGTTTCGCCTGTTCGACATCTGGAAACCATGGCCGGTGTCGTGGGCCGACCGAACGATCAAAGGTGGTCTCGGCGTGATGCTCGACGACGTGCTTGCCGGCGTCTATGCCGCGAGCGTCCTCGGCATTGCGTTGGCCTGCGTCCGCTGATCTCAGGCTGGCCGGCGCAGCAGCTCGCATCAATCAGGCAGCAGCTTGCCCGGATTGAGGATGCCGTCCGGATCGAACTCCTGCTTGATCCGCCGCATCAGCGCGAGCGCGTTCGCATCGAGCGCACGCGGCATGAAATCGCGCTTGGCGAGGCCGATGCCGTGTTCGCCGGACAAGGTGCCATCGAGACGGATCACCGCGTCGAAGACGTCGCGCAGCGCATCGTGCGCGCGCGCGATTTCGGCATCGTCGCGCGGCAGCAGGTTGACGTGCAGATTGCCGTTGCCGGCGTGGCCGAAGCAGACGATCGGCAGTGCGTATTTGCGCGGCGAGTTCGCGGGTCGCGGCGACCAGTTCGGGGACGCGACTGACCGGCACCACGACGTCCTCGTTGATCTTGTTCGGCGACAGCGTGCGCAGCGCAGGCGACAGCGCCTTGCGCGCGGCCCACAGCGTCGCGACTTCGGTGGCGTTGCCGGCGACCAGCAGTTCGATCAGTCCATCGCCACGCGCAGCGCGTGACAACGCGTCGACCGCGACGTCCAGCGCGTCCGGCTCGCCGTCGACTTCGATGATCAGCATCGCGCCGGCGACCGGAACCACATCGCCACCGTGCGCGCGCGCCAGCAGCAGGCATTGGTCGTCGAGGAATTCCAGCGCGCACGGCGTGACCGGCTGCGCCATGATCCGCGCGACCGCTTGCGGCGGCCGCGGCGACATCGGCATAGGTCGCGCGCAACGTGCGTTTCGCCGTCGGCGAGCGGTGTGAGTTTCAACGTCGCCTCGGTGACGATCGCGAGCGTGCCTTCGGAACCGATCAGCAGGCGCGTCAGGTCGTAGCCGGTGGCGCCCTTCGTGGTCGGCTTGCCGCAGCGGAAATCCTCGCCGCTGCCGGCGACCGCACGCAACGCGAGCACGTTGTCGCGCGTCGCACCGTATTTGACCGCGCGCGGACCGCCGGCATTGCAGGCGATGTTGCCGGCGATCGTGCAGAACGGGGCTGAAGTCGGATCCGGCGCCCAGAACAGGCCGTGCGGCGCGAGCGCGGTCTGCAGATCGCCGTTGAGCACGCCCGGTTCGACGACCGCGAGACGGTTGTCCGGGTCGATGCGCAGGATGCGGTTCATGCGCTCGAAACTCGCGACGACGCCGCCATTGATCGGCACGCTCGCGCCGGTCGTGTTGGTGCCGCGGCCACGCGCGACCAGCGGCACGCGTGCGCGCGACACGCGCGCACCAGTGCGACGACCTGCTCGTGCGAGGTCGGAAACACGACCGCATCCGGCGCGACCTGCCGACGCGAATTGTCGTAGCCGTAGACCAGGCATTCGGCCGCATCGGTCGTCATCGCGTCGGCGGAGAAAATGCGTTGGAGATCGGCGAGGGCGTTTGCGGAGAGCATCTTGGGTCGTGAAAGGTGCTGGGTTCCGGCGTTCACCGGGACGACGAAAAGGAGTGTGAGTCGTTATACGCTTTTCCCGACTACCGGCTCACCGCCCTCAATCCGTGTACTCGAACACCTTGACCACGCGCTCGACGCCGCCGACCTCGCGCGCGATGCCGGTCACCGCGGTATCTTCCTCATGACTCACCCGGCCCATCAGATAGACGACGCTGTGTGCGGTCGTCACGTTGACGCGGGTCGGGTCGAAGCCGGGCAGGCTGGTCAGATCGAGCAGGGCGGTCTTCACGCGCAATGTCGTGGTGTTGTCCCGGCGACGCGACCAGAACCCTTCCGGTTCGCGCACCTCGATTTCGTTGACGATGCGGCGCGTGCCGTCGAAGCCACCGACCAGGCGTTCGGCGCGCTGTTTGAGTTCGGGGGTTTGCACTTCGCCGACCAGCAGCATCACGCCGTTGTAGACGACGATGATGACGTGGTTCTTGAGCGCGATTTCCTTGTCCTTGTTGATCGAGTCGTACGCGCCGAGGTAGATGCGTTTGTCGTCGACATAGGTACTGACACCACGGCGGTCGTGCGCCGCGTCCGCACCGGCGGCGACGCCGCCGGCCACGGCAAGAAAGCATCCGCCAAGTTGCGGCAGTACGGCAAACAGCGCGAGCCAGATGAACAGTGTGCGATAGCGCATGGAGGATCCTCAGCAGGCTTCAAAAGCGTTGGGGCGCCAGTCGATCACGGGCGCCGAAGTGTCGCCCGCGATCGCGAGCACGTCGAACCGGCAGGTGCGATCGGCGAGGCGCGGATGGGTTGCCAGAAAGAGTGCAGCCGCACGCACGAGTTTCGCGCGTTTGGCCGCGCTTACCGAGTCGATGCCGTCGCCGAAACCCATGCCGCCTGGGGCGCCGCGCCGATACCGCACCTCGACGAAAACCAGGATGTCGCTGCCACGCATGACCAGATCGATTTCACCGTAGCGGCAATTGAAATTGCGCTCGATCAGGACGAGTCCATTGCGTTCCAGATGCGCCAGCGCGATGTCTTCGTAGCGTGCCCCGGTGACGCGCGTGGTGTTGCCGGTGGCGCGTGCATTCATTGCTGCATCGGAGCCGCGCTGAGCGCGCCGTCGATCGGCAACGCGGCGCCGTTCTGGAAACGCGCCCAGCCGACCAAGCGGCGGATGCGCCCGAAGCTGTCCGCTGTCAGTTCGCCGGTGGCGCCATTGAGGTAGGACTCCGGATGGGCGAGCAGCCAGTCCATGTACGGCAGCAATGCGTAGGCATCCATGCCGAATGCGAACAGACGCGCGCCGACGCCGTTCGCGCTGGCGATCTCGCGCGCGACCTGATTGCGATCGATGCGTCCGGGGATGGTTCCGAACAGCCACGGCGCGTCGCAGAATTCGACGCCGTCCAGATCGCGGTCCAGCGATGCGTTGGGGTCGCCCGCGTAGACGTGCGAAGTCGCGAACACAGGCGCATTGACCTGCGCGACATGCAACTGCGGCAGCAGCAGACGTGCCTGTTGCGGCCGCATCGTGATGAAGATGCCGGCATCGGTGCCACTGCCCAGGCTGGCGGTCGCTTGCACGATCGCGGTCGCGTAGTTGATGTCTTTCTCGCCCACGCGGGTCTCGCCGACGATGCTGCCGCCGGCCGCCTCGAACTGCGCGCGGAACGCACGCGCGGCGCGCTCGGCCCAATCCGCATCGGTGGCGATGATCGCGGCGCGGGTGATGCCACGCTCGCGCATGTGTTCGGCGACCTGGGCGCCTTCGCTGTCGGGCAGCAGGCCGAATTCGGCGCTGCCCGGTGGCGGAACTTCACCGGTATCGGGGTGGTTGAGTGCGAGCACGCGCGCGCTCAACGACTGGTGGAACAATTCGCCGACTGCTTCGCGCTGCAGCGGCCCGACGACATGGTCGGCGCCATCGGCGACGGCGGCGTTGTAGGCGGCCAACGCATCGGCCGGGGTCTTGCCCGAGTCGTAGACGCGCACGTCAGGGCGGCGTTCGGCCTTGTCCGCGAAATACGCAGAGAGGAAACCGTCGCGTATCGATTGCGAGACGCTGGACAATTGCGCGCTCAGCGGCAGCAGCAACGCGACGTGCTTGAGCGTCTTGTAGCCCTGCGCTTCCATCGATCCGTCGGCGCCGGGTTGCAGCGTGCCGACCGGCTGGCTCGGACGCGGCATCGCGCGCGCGAGCGGCTGGCCCTTGCCGCGCAGCACCTGTTCGACCCACGGCAGTAGCGGATCGGTCGCCGGCAGCGCGTCGATGCGTGTTTTCAGCGCGCTGTTGTCGAGCGTGGCGAGCGTGTCGAGGATCTGCTTGCGGTTCTGTTCGCGGTCGGGGCCTGAGATGTAGCGGTCGAGCGACGCGCGGGTGCGCGCCGACGCGAACGCATCGCCACTGGCGAGATCGGCACGCGCGCGCAGTTCCAGCACACGCGGACGCAGGTTCGCCGGCAAATCATCCGGATCGACCGCAAGCAATGCCTGCGCTTTTGCGGCATCGCCGTGCTTGAGCGCGATTTCGGCATCGATCAGGTCGAGGCGTAGCGGCTCGTCGCCATGCAGGCGACGATGCTTGACGCCGTCCACTGCGCGTTCCGCACCATCCAGATCGCCGCGTTCACGCAACGCTTCGGCCGCGCGCAGGTGATAGTGGGCGGCAGCGTCGCCGCCGTGCGTCTGCGCGAGGTCCAGAAATGTGGCGGCCGATTGGTCGAAATTACCTTGCGTATAGAGCTGTTCGGCCTGATCGGCATCAGCGGACGGCTCCATGACCGAGCCGGACATCGTGGCGCAGGCGCCGGGCAGCAGGCACAGCAGCAGTGTCAACGCGAGCCGGATCATGTCCTGCGGGGGCATCCTGCGAAGCATCATGATTCCTCCAGTCGCGCGAGTTGGGCCGGGCTGTCGTGCGGCCAAGTCAGATTGGCCGTCGAACTGCGATGATAGCCGATCACGTGCGGCGCCCAGCGGGCGCGGGCGCGATGCCATGTCCGGCGCGCCGGATGCTGCCGATGAAGGAGAAAACTGATGAATCAAGGGGCCGGTCGACCTCATGCTGGTCGACTTCTGGTCGTGGCGACGCCGATCGGCAACCTGCACGATCTTTCGCCGCGCGCGCGCGATACCTTGCGCGACGTCGGCGTGATCGCCGCGGAGGACACCCGCCACAGCGCGCCGCTGGTCGCGCAGGCGGGTAGCCGCGCGCGCATGCTCGCGCTGCATGAGCACAACGAACGCGATGCGGCCGCGCATATCGTCGAGCAACTGCGCGCCGGCATCGATGTCGCGCTGATCTCGGATGCCGGCACGCCGCTGATCAGCGATCCAGGATTTCGTCTGGTGCGCGCCGCGCGCGAGGCGGGGTTCGAGGTGTCGCCGGTGCCGGGGCCGTGCGCCGCGATTGCCGCATTATCCGTCGCCGGGTTGCCGAGCGACCGTTTCGCGTTCGAGGGATTCCTGCCGGCGAAGGCGTCGGCGCGCCGCGAACGTTTGCAAACATTGGTTGCCGAGCCGCGCACCTTGATCTTCTACGAATCGAGCCATCGCATCGTCGAGTCGCTCGCCGACGCGATCGCGATATTCGGCGCCGCGCGCGCGGCGGTACTTGCGCGTGAGCTGACCAAGTTGTTCGAGACGGTCATGGCCGGTTCGCTCGGCGACATCGCGGTACGCGTCGGCGCCGATGCGAACCAGCAACGTGGCGAATTCGTATTGCTGATCGCCGGCGCCGAGGGTGAAGCCGCGGACGCGCAACTGGCCGAAGGGCGCCGCGTGTTCGCGTTGCTGCGCGAGGAGCTGCCGCCAGCGCGCGCGGCGAAGCTGGCTGCGGCGATCACGGGCGCGCCGCGCAAAGAGTTGTATGAGGCATGAGCCGATGAACGGATACTGCCCACGATTCACCGCTCACTGACTCCATTCGGCTAAACTCCATGTGGGAGCCGGCCAGGCAGCCGCGTCACGCATTGCGTGCCGAGGAAAGTCCGGGCTCCACAGGGCAAGGTGCCAGGTAACGCCTGGGCGGCGCAAGCCGACGGAAAGTGCAACAGAGAGCAAACCGCCGATGGCCTCGCAAGAGGATCAGGCAAGGGTGAAACGGTGCGGTAAGAGCGCACCGCGAGTCTGGCAACAGACCGGCACGGCAAACCCCACCTGGAGCAAGACCAAATAGGGGAGCTATGACGTGGCCCGCGTCGCTCCCGGGTTGGATGCTTGAGCCCTGCGGTGACGCAGGGCCTAGAGGAATGGCTGCCCACGACAGAACCCGGCTTATCGGCCGGCTCCCACTTTTTCCTGCCCGGCATGATGCCGGGCCGCCGCGGTTGCAGCCGCGGCCTGGGTGACGCCGGCGCATCGTCGGATCGTGGCGTCGTATCAGGCGGGAAGGGCATTCGCCCGGATGCCTTCGAGGTGAATGGGCGTCGCGCTCGCTCGGCGCGTCGATTTTCGCACCCGCGAAAACCCTCCTTCTTGCTTAGTCAATGACTTGCCGGACACTCTTCGGGTGATGGTTCATAAGTCCATGTTTTTGCGCATGTACGCGTGTCACGAACACTTGCGTGAAGTGCGCTTTTTTTCCCGGATTTTCCTTGACAGACCATTACTTGCGTCCTACTGTGGTTTGTAGTGGTTTTTCGTGGTGGATTGTGGTTTATGTTCCAAGGTGAAACAGCCGTCACGCTGGACGACAAGGGCCGGGTAGCCATCCCCGCAGCCCATCGGGAACTCGTGGCCAGCGCGGGCAATCGGCTGGTGGTCACCTACAACCCATTCGAGTCCGGGTGCCTGTGGATTTTCCCGCGGGACGAGTGGGAGAGCGTGCGCGATCAGGTCAATGCGCTGCCGAGCGTCAAGAAGGTGCATCGCGCGCTGCAGATGAAGCTGGTCGGTGCGGCCACGTTTGTCGAGCCCGATGGCAATGGCCGCATCCAGTTGCCGGGCAGCCAGCGTCTCGCGACCGGGATCGAAAAGCGCGCCGTCCTGCTCGGCATGGGCAACAAGTTCGAGCTGTGGGGCGAGCAGGCGCATCTGGCCAAGATCCGCGAGACGATCGGTGAGGATGAGATCACGGAGGACATGAACGGGTTGAAGTTGTGAGCGGGGCTGCGCGGGTGGGCACGCCGCAAGGGCAACACGTTCCGGTGATGTTGGCGGAGGTGCTGGAAGGCCTCCAGGTGAAAGCGAATGGAATCTATCTCGACGGCACGTTTGGACGCGGCGGTCATGCGCGTGAAGTGTTGAAACGATTGGGCACGGATGGCCGCTTGTTGTTGATGGATCGTGATCCGGAGGCGATCGCATCCGCGCAGCGCGAATTCGCGGCGGATGCGCGGGTGGCGATCCGGCATGCGAATTTCGCCGATATCGGCGAGTGGTCACAGGCGTTGGCGGGGCTGGATGGCGTGTTGCTCGATCTGGGCGTGTCTTCGCCGCAGCTCGACGATGCGACGCGCGGTTTCAGCTTCCAGAACGAGGGGCCGTTGGACATGCGCATGGACCCGACGCGTGGACTGAGCGTGGCGCAATGGCTGGCCACGGCCGACGACGTGGAAATTGCCGATGTGCTGTGGCGGCATGGCGAAGAGAAGATGAGCCGGCGCATCGCGCGTGCAATCGTCGAACGCAATCTTGAACGGCCGCTGGAGACGACGCGCGAGCTCGCCGACCTCGTCGCGAAAACCATCGGCTATCGCGAACGCCACAAGCATCCGGCGACGCGCACGTTCCAGGCGCTGCGCATCCACATCAACGACGAACTCGGTGCGCTGCGGCGCGGCCTCGAGAGCGCGCTCGCGTGCTTGAAGCCGGGCGGGCGCCTGGCCGTGATCAGTTTCCATTCGCTCGAAGACCGCGCGGTGAAGCAGTTCATCCGCGGCGAAGTCGTGCGCAACGTGCGCCGTGGTCCGCCTCCCCCGGAGTCCGCGCCATCGGCGCTGGTCGCGATCGGCAAGGCACAGTTCGCCGGTGACGCCGAAGTTGCCGCGAATCCGCGCGCGCGCAGCGCCGTCTTGCGCGTCGCGGAGAAGCGCGCGTGATCGTGCGCACGCTCGCATTCTCGCTGCTGTTGCTGCTCACCGTGGCCAGCGCGATCGGCGTCGTCTATGCGCGCCAGCAAAGCCGCGTGGCATTCATCACGCTGAGCCAGCTTGGCAACGATCGCGACAACCTCAATTTCGAATTCGGCCGGCTCCAGCTCGAACAGGCGACGTGGGCGGAGAACAACCGCATCGAGCAGATCGCGCGCGGCAAACTCGGCATGGTGTCGCCGGGTGTCGCCGAAACCGTCGTGATCAAGCGGTGATGATGAACCAGCGCCGCCAGCCGCCGAATCCACGCACGCGCCTGTACGTCGTGCTCGGCATGCTCGGCCTCGCGTCCAGCGCGCTGGTCGTGCGCGCGGTCGACCTGCAGGTGGTACGCAAGGATTTCTACCAAAGCCAGGGCGATGCGCGCTATCTGCGCGACATTCCGCTCAAGGTATCGCGCGGCACGATCTTTGATCGCAACGGCGAACCGCTTGCGGTGTCGACGCCGGTCGAATCGATCTGGGCCAATCCGCCGGAACTGCTCGATCACGCCGATCGCATTCCCGAACTCGCCAAGGCCACCGGCCTCGACGCGGACGCGCTCAAGGAAAAGCTGGAGCGGTACTCCGGCAAGGAATTCGCCTACATCAAGCGCCATCTGAATCCGGATGACGCCAAAGCGATCCTCGATCTCGAGATTCCCGGCGTCGCCAGCCAGCGCGAATTCCGTCGCTACTATCCGAGCGGCGAAGTCATGGCGCACGTGCTCGGCACGACCAACATCGACGATCACGGCCAGGAAGGTCTCGAACTCGCATTCGACGGCTGGCTGGCCGGCCAGGCCGGAACCAAGCGCGTGATTCGCGATCGCCTCGGTCATGAAGTCGAGAACGTCGAGCTGGTGCGCGAGGCGAAACCCGGCAAGGACCTCACGCTCTCGATCGACCGTCGCATCCAGTATCTCGCCTATCGTGAGTTGAAGTCCGCGTTGCAGGACCATCACGCCGCGTCGGGCTCGATGGTGGTGCTCGACGTGCCGACCGGCGAGATCCTCGCGATGGTCAACCAGCCGTCGTTCAATCCGAATTCACGCGGCGAAGTGGATCTTGCCTACAAGCGCAACCGCGCGGTCACCGACGTCGTCGAACCGGGTTCGACGATGAAGGCGTTCACGATTTCCGCCGCGCTCGAAAGCGGAAAGTGGAAACCGCATTCGCCGATCGATACCTCGCCGGGCACGTTCACCTTGTACGGCCACACGATCAGCGACGTGCACAACAAGGGTTTGCTCGACGTCACCGGCGTGATCACTCATTCGAGCAACGTCGGCGCCGCAAAGATCGCGTTGACGATGACCCGTGAGCACATGTACGACGTCTACCATCGCTTCGGCTTCGGCGAAGTCACCGGCAGCGGCTTTCCGGGCGAAGCCTCGGGTTATCTGCCGATTCCGCAGAAATGGGGCCCGGTCGAGCAGGCGACGATCGCGTACGGTTATGGCCTCAACATGACGCCGCTGCAGATTGCGCAAGGCTACGCGACCATCGCCGCCGGCGGTCGCCTGCGTTCGCCGACGTTCGTCAAGGGTGCCGAACAACCGGATCGCGCGGTCATCGATCCGGAGATCGCGGCGAACGTCATGGCCATGCTCGAAACCGTGGTCGCGCCCGGCGGCACCGCGCCCAGGGCCGCGATCCGCAACTACCTCGTTGCCGGCAAGACCGGCACCGCGCGCGTCGCCAGCGGTGGCAGCTACAACAAGAAATACGTGTCGTTGTTTGTCGGCATCGCGCCGGCCAGTGCGCCACGCATGGTCGGCGTCGTCGTGATCCACGATCCGCAGGGCGCGTACTACGGCGGCACGGTGTCCGCGCCGGTATTCAGCAAGGTCGTGGATGGCGCGCTGCGCCTGCTCGATGTGTCGCCCGACGACTGTCCAGAATTGGTACACGTCCGCGCCCGATCAGGGCCATAACGTGCGGGGTGAGCGCAAGGCTGCGGAAACGCCGCCAGTCGCCGACAACGCGGACGAGGTGGCCGAATGAAACCCCATCGCGAAATGAGTGTGCGCGAACTCCTGCAAGATCATGGCGACGCCGGCGCGGCGGGCGACATCGTCGTGCGCGGGCTCGCGCTGGATTCGCGTCGCGTGAATGCGCGTGACGCGTTCGTCGCGCTAGCCGGGGCGCACGCGCACGGCATCACGTTTGCCCCGGCGGCGTCGGCACGCGGCGCGGCGGTGATCCTGGCGGAGAAGCCGGACGCCGGCGTGTCCGTGCCGCGCGCTGCTTCCGGGTCGGGAACCGGCAACGAGCACGTCGCGCCGATCGTGTGGATCGATGGTCTGCGCGACCAGCTCGGCGCGATCGCGTCACGCTTCTTCGGCGAGCCGTCGCGCGCGCTGAGCGTGATCGGCGTGACCGGCACCAACGGCAAGACCTCGACCGTGCAGTTGCTCGCCCAGGCGCTCGATCGTGCCGGGCGCCGTGTCGCGACGATCGGCACGCTCGGCGCCGGCCTGCATGGTGCGATCCACGAAGGTGAACGCACCACGCCGGATGCGATCGCGGTGCATGGCCTGCTCGCGGATTTCCGCGATGCCGGTGCCAGCCATGTCGCGATGGAAGTGTCCTCGCACGCGCTCGACCAGGGCCGCGTCAATGCGGTTGCGTTCGATGTCGCGGTGTTCACCAACCTGACCCGCGATCATCTCGACTATCACGGCACGATGGCGGCGTACGGCGCCGCGAAGCAGCGCCTGTTTGCATGGCCCGGGCTTGGCGCCGCGGTCGTCAATGTCGACGATGCGTTCGGTCGTTCACTCGCGGACACGCTGCCGGCCGGCGTCGCGCGGCTGTGCTATGGCATTGAAAACGACGCGGCCGATGTCGTCGCATCAAAGCTCGAAAGCGGCGGCAGCGGGCAGACGTTCCTGCTCACGACCCCGTGGGGCGCGGGCACGGTCGCGACACGGCTGCTCGGCCGCTTCAACGTCTCGAACCTGCTCGCGGTCGCCGGTTGCCTCGGTCAGCTCGGTTTCCCGTTCGCGGCGATCCGCGCCGCGCTGAGCGCACTCGATCCGGTCGCCGGGCGCATGAGCCGCCTCGGCGGCGTGCGTGCGCAGCCACTCATCGTCGTCGACTATGCGCATACGCCGGACGCGCTCGAACAGGCCCTGACCAGCCTGCGCGCGCACTGCGCGGGTCGCCTCGTCTGCGTGTTCGGATGCGGCGGCGAACGCGACGCCGGCAAGCGCCCACAGATGGGCGCGATCGCCGAACGCCTTGCCGACCGCATCATCGTCACCGACGACAACCCGCGCGGCGAGAGCGGCGACGCGATCGTCGAACAGATCCTTGCCGGGCTTGCGCGGCCGCTCGGCGCAATTGTCGAACGCGACCGCGCGACCGCGATCGCGCAGGCGATCGGCATCGCGCAGGCCGGCGATATCGTGCTGATTGCCGGCAAGGGTCACGAGCCTTACCAGGAAGTCGGCGGCGAGAAGCGGCCGTTCGACGACCTCGCGATCGCGCGTCGTGCGCTGGAGTTGCGCGCATGCTGAACCTGTCGCTGACCGATATCGCGAAATGGACTGGCGGTCGCCTGCATGGCGCCGACGTGCTCGTCGATGCGGTGTCGACCGACACACGCACGCTGGCGCCGGGCATGCTGTTCGTCGCGCTGCAGGGCGAGCGCCACGACGCGCACGCGTTTGCCGAACAGGCGCGCGAACGTGGTGCGAGCGCGCTGCTGGTCAATCGCGAACTGCCGCTCGAGCTGCCGCAGGTCGTCGTTGCGGATACGCAGGTTGCGCTCGGCGAGATCGCGCGCGCCGTGCGTTCGCGCAGCCGCGCGCGCGTGATCGGCATCACCGGCTCGAACGGCAAGACCACGGTGAAGACGCTGCTCGCGTCGATCCTCGGCCGGCACGGTCGCACCCATGTCAGCGCCGGCAACTTCAACAACGAGATCGGCCTGCCGCTGACCCTGCTCGCGATGCCGGCCGACACGGAATACGCAGTCATCGAGATGGGCGCCGGCAAGCCCGGCGACATCGCGTATCTCGCACGCATCGCGCAACCGGATGTCGCGCTGGTCAACAATGTCGCCGCGGCACATCTGGAACGCATGGGCAACCTGCAGGGCGTCGCCGAGACCAAGGGCGCGATCTACCGCGCATTGCCGGCGGACGGCATCGCGATCATCAACGCCGACGATGCATTCGCCGAATATTTTGCGGTGCTCGCGGGCACGCGCAGGACCGCGCGTTTCGGCCTGCTGCGCCGTGCCGACGTCAGTGCGAACACCGATCCCGAAGCGAATGCCGAAGGCCGCTTCCGCCTGCTGACGCCGGCCGGCAGTTGCGAAGTCGCGCTGCCGTTTCCGGGCCGCCACAACGTGATGAACGCGCTCGCGGCGAGTGCGGTCGCGGTCACGATCGGCGTGCCGCTGGCGACGATCAAGAGTGGCCTCGAAGCGGCGCCCGCGGTAGCCGGCCGTCTGTTGCGCACGGCGCACGCGTCGGAGGCGGCGGTGATCGACGACAGCTACAACGCCAATCCCGGTTCGTTCGCCGCGGCGATCGCGACGCTTGCGGCCGAACCCGGCGAGCGCGTGCTGGTCATGGGCGACATGGCGGAACTGGGCACCGATGCCGAACGCCTGCATGCGGATATCGGCGCGCTGGCCAGGCGCAGCGGCATCCAGCGCCTGCGCGCGGTCGGCCCGCTCAGCCGCGCGGCCGTGGCCGCGTTCGGTGGCGGCGCGCAGCACTACGCCGACCAGACGCAGCTGATCGATGCGTTGCGCGCTGAACTGCGTAGCGGCGTCGTGCTGCTGGTCAAGGGATCGCGGTCCTCGGCGATGGACCGTGTCGTCGATGCGCTGCTCGGGCGCGACCGCAGTCGGGGAGGCGAACGCCATGTTGCTTGAACTGGCCGAATTGCTGAAGGGCTGGATCAGCGGTTTCCATCTGTTCCAGTACCTGACCTTCCGCGCCATCATGAGCACGCTGACCGCACTCGCGGTGTCGCTGCTTGCGGGACCGGCGATCATCCGCAAACTCGCGTCGGTCAAGGTCGGCCAGGTCATCCGCAGCGACGGCCCGCAGTCGCATCTGGCCAAGGCCGGCACGCCGACGATGGGCGGCGTGCTGATCATCGCCTCGATCGCGGTCGCGACCTTGCTGTGGGCGGACCTGCGCAACCGTTACGTCTGGCTCGTGCTCGGCGTGCTGGTCGCGTTCGGCGTGATCGGCTTCTACGACGATTACCGGAAACTCGTGCTGCGCGACAGCCGTGGCCTGCCGGCGCGCTGGAAATATTTCTGGCAATCGGTGTTCGGACTCGGCGTCGCATTGCTGTTGTATTTCACCGCTGACACGCCCGCTGCAACCACGTTCTACCTGCCGCTGATCAAGCATGCGCAGGTGCCGCTCGGACAGGTCGCCGGCTTTGCTGCGGCCTCGCCGTGGCTGACCGGCGTCGGCGCGGCAGCATTCATCGCACTGACCTATTTCATCGTCGTCGGCTTCTCGAATGCGGTGAACCTGACCGACGGCCTCGATGGCCTCGCGATCATGCCGAGCGTGCTGGTCGCCGCGGCGCTCGGCGTGTTCGCGTATCTGGCCGGCAACAAGGTGTTCTCGGAATACCTCGGCATCCCGGCGATCCCGGGCGCGGGCGAGCTGGCGATCTTCTGCAGCGCGATGGCTGGCGCCGGCCTCGGCTTCCTCTGGTTCAACACCTATCCGGCACAGGTGTTCATGGGCGACATCGGCGCGCTCGCGATCGGCGCGGCGCTCGGCTGCGTCGCGGTGATCGTGCGCCAGGAAGTCGTGCTGCTGATCATGGGTGGCGTGTTCGTGATGGAAACCGTGTCGGTGATGTTGCAGGTCGCCAGCTTCAAGCTGACCGGCAAGCGGATCTTCCGGATGGCGCCGATCCATCACCATTTCGAATTGAAAGGCTGGCCCGAGCCGCGCGTGATCGTGCGCTTCTGGATCATCTCGGTGGTGTTGGTGCTGATCGGCCTTGCCACGTTGAAGGTGCGTTGATGCTCTTGTTCAACTACAACGAGTCCACCCAGGCGACGCGGCGCAGCGATGCGACGGGGCGTTACGACCTGAGTCTGGTGCTCGCTGCGCTGACCCTTGCCAGTCTCGGCGTGGTCATGGTCGCGTCCAGTTCGATCGCGGTCGCCGAAGGCCAGCATGTCGGGCCGTTCTACTACCTCCTCCGGCATCTGGTTTTCCTCGGGCTCGGCATCATCGCCTGCATCGTCATGGCGCGCATCGAGCTGGCCTGGCTGGAACGCCATGCGCTGCTGCTGCTGCTCGGTGGCGTCGTGCTTCTGCTCGCGGTGTTCGTGCCGCTGCTCGGCATGCGCATCAACGGCGCACGGCGCTGGATCCGGCTCGGCTTCATCGGCTTCCAGTCGGTCGAGGCGGTGAAACTGATTCTCGTCGTCTACATGGCGAGCTATCTGGTGCGCCATCGCGAAAACGTGCAGGCGAGCTTCTTCGGTGTGATCAAACCGCTCGGCATTGCGGCGCTGTTGGTCGGCATGCTGCTGGCGCAGCCGGACTTCGGTTCGGCGACGCTGCTGCTCGGCGTCACCGTCGGCATGATCTGGCTCGGCGGCGCACGCGTGCGCAATCTCGCGATGCTCGGCGCGCTCACGCTGCCGGCGTTCGGCTGGATTGCGCTGAGCCAGGACTACCGGGTCAAGCGCCTGACCTCGTTCCTCGATCCGTGGGCCGATCCGTTCAAGGACGGTTTCCAGTTGACCCAGGCGCTGATCGCGATCGGTCGCGGCGAATGGCTCGGTGTTGGCCTCGGCGCGTCGGTGCAGAAGCTCTTCTATCTACCCGAGGCGCACACCGATTTCATCCTCGCGGTGATCGCCGAGGAGCTTGGCCTCGCCGGCATCGTGCTCGTGCTCGGCTTGTTCGCGTGGCTGGTCGGCCGCGGCTTCGTGCTCGGCCTGCGCGCGGTCGAACAGGGTCAGCGGTTTGCCGGCTACTGCGCGTTCGGCGTGTCATTGACGATTGCGCTGCAGGCGCTGGTTTCGATCGGCGTGAACCTCGGCGTGCTGCCGACCAAGGGCCTGACCCTGCCGCTGATTTCCTCGGGTGGATCGAGCGTGATGATGACCTGCGCGATGATCGGCCTGCTGGTGCGGGTCAGTTACGAGGTCAGCCGCGCCGACAACGCGATGATGCAGGTGATTGCCGAACGCCAGCTCGTGGAGGTGCGCCGATGACCACGGCCACGACGCACGCGACCGATAGCCGTGCACGCCCGGTACTGATCATGGCCGGCGGCACTGGAGGCCACATTTTCCCCGGTCTTGCGGTTGCCGCGGAGCTTGCCGCGCGCAATATCCCGGTAATCTGGCTCGGCGCCAAAGGCGGCCTGGAAACGCGCCTGGTGACGCAGCAGCGCGTGCCGCTGGAGACGCTCGACATCGGCGGCCTGCGCGGCAAGGGCATCATCACGAAGCTGCGCACGCCGCTGCGCCTCGTGCGCGCCGTGTTCGCCGCGCGCGCGCTGCTCAAGCGCCACGCACCCCGCAGCGTGCTTGCACTCGGCGGTTATGCGGCTGCGCCCGGCGGCCTCGCGGCGCGGCTCGCGCGGATTCCGCTGGTCGTGCATGAACAGAACCGCATTCCCGGAATGACCAACCGCCTGCTCGCGCGCTTCGCGCAGCGTGTGCTGACCGGGTTCCCCGCGACATTCGCGCAAGCGGAGTGGGTCGGCAATCCGGTGCGCGCGTCGATCGCCGCGGTGCCGGCGCCGGCGACCCGCTATGCCGGTCGCGAAGGTCCGCTGCGGCTGCTCGTGCTCGGCGGCAGCCAGGGTGCGCAGAGCCTCAACAGCGCGTTGCCGGAAGTGCTGCGCCGTCGCGGCAGCCATCTCGAAACCGTCGTCCGCCACCAGTGCGGTGCGAAGCATTTCGACAAGGCACGCGCGGCGTATCTCGCCGCGGGCATCGAAGCCGACGTGGTGCCGTTCGAGGACGACATGGCGGCCACCTACGCGTGGGCGGATCTCGCGATCTGCCGCGCCGGTGCGCTGACCCTGGCCGAGCTTGCGGCGGCCGGCGTGCCGGCGATCCTGGTGCCGTATCCGCACGCGGTCGACGATCACCAGACCCGTAACGCCGAATCGATGGTCGCGGGCGGCGCCGCGCGGCTGGTCGCCGAGGGTGATGATTTCGTCAAGCGCCTCGGCGTCGTGCTCGAAGAGGTCGGCGATCGCGCGCACCTGCTGGCGATGGCCGAGGCCGCGCGTAGCCAGGCCAAACCCGACGCGGTGCGGCGCATCGCCGACGTCTGTCTGGAGGTCGCCGCATGACGCCGGTCAGCCTCAAGCAGCATGGCGACATCATGCAGGACTTCCGTCGCGTGCATTTCGTCGGCATCGGTGGCGTCGGGATGAGCGGCATCGCCGAAGTCCTGTGCAATCTCGGCTACACCGTGTCGGGTTCGGACAAGGCCGACAACGCGACCACTCGGCGCCTCGCCGCACTCGGTGCGCGCATCGATCGCGGCCACGATGCCGCGAACGTCATCGATGCCGACGTACTGGTCGTGTCCAGTGCGATCCAGGCCGACAACCCGGAACTCCTCGCCGCGCGCGAACGCCGCATCCCGGTCGTGCCGCGCGCCGAGATGCTTGGCGAACTGATGCGCTTCCGCCGCGGCATCGCAGTCGCCGGCACCCACGGCAAGACCACCACGACCAGCCTGACCGCAAGCGTGCTCGCCGAAGCGGGTCTCGATCCGACCTTCGTGATCGGCGGCCAGCTGATCGCGGCCGGCGCGAATGCGCGCCTTGGCACCGGCGAGTACCTGGTCGCCGAAGCGGACGAGTCCGACGGCTCGTTCCTGCTGCTGTCGCCGGTCATCGCGATCGTTACCAATATCGATGCGGACCACCTCGAAAACTATGAGGGCGACTTCGAGCACGTGAAGAAGGCGTTCCGTGATTTCCTGCACCGCCTGCCGTTCTACGGCGTCGCGGTGCTCTGCGTCGATGACGAGGAAGTCGCAGCGCTCGCGCTCGAAACAAACCGCCGCGTGCTGACCTATGGCATCGATGCGGGTGCCGACGTGCGTGCGTCGGATCTGCGCCAGAACGGCAGCTCGACCGCGTTCACCCTGCATCTTCCCGAAGGCGGCCCGGCACTGCCGATCACCCTGAACCTGCCCGGACGCCACAACGTGCTGAACGCGCTCGCGGCCTGCGCGGTCGGTTGGCAACTCGGCGTGGAGCCTGCGGCGATGCAGCGCGCGCTGGCGAAATTCCAGGGTGTCGGCCGGCGCTTCCAGTTGCGCGGCGAGCTCGCGCTCGATCATGGCACTGCGTTGCTGGTCGACGACTACGGCCACCACCCGCGCGAACTCGCCGCCGTATTTGCGGCCGCGCGCGCGGGATGGCCGCACAAGCGTCTGGTCGTTGCATTCCAGCCGCACCGCTATTCGCGCACGCGCGATCTACTCGACGATTTCGCGAACGTGCTCGCCGAGGTCGACGTGCTCGTGCTGACGGACGTCTATCCGGCCGGTGAAGCACCGATCACGAACGCCGACGGTCGCGCGCTGGCCCGCGCGGTGCGCGCGCGCGGCAAGGTCGATCCGGTGTTCATCGAGCATCCGCGCGACCTGCGCGATGCGTTGCCACCGCTGCTTGCCGACGGCGATCTGCTGCTGCTGCTCGGCGCCGGCGACATCGGTGCGGCCGCGGTCGAACTGGCGCAGGTCGGTCATTTGAAGAACAAGGAGGCCAGGTAATGGCCGCACAAACGAATTCCGATCCCCGCGCGTTCGGACGAGTCGCTGTCGTGATGGGCGGCGAATCCGCCGAGCGCGAGGTTTCGCTCAATTCGGGCCGCAACGTGCTCGCCGCATTGCGCGCGCGCGGCATCGATGCGCATGCGGTCGACGGCATTCCGGCCTTGCTCGACAGCTTGCGCGCCGGCCATTACGCGCGCGTGTTCAACATCCTGCACGGCCAGCGCGGCGGCGGCGAGGATGGCGTGCTGCAAGGCGCGCTCGATTCGCTGCATGTGCCGTACACCGGTTCCGGCGTGCTCGGTTCCGCGCTGTCGATGGACAAGGTGCGTACCAAGCAGGTCTGGATCGCGGAAGGATTGCCGACGCCGCGTTTCGTCGCGTTGCGCAAAGGCGCGACATCGAGCGGTATCGACGTTCACGCCGCCGCCGCGAAGATCGGCCTGCCGGTGATCGTGAAACCGGCCTGCGAAGGCTCCAGCGTCGGCGTGACCCGCGTGCATCGCGACGAGGACCTGGTCGCGGCGGCGGAACTCGCGGCGCGCTATCCGGGCGATCTGCTGGTCGAGGAGATGATCGAGGGCGACGAGTTGACCGTCGCGATCCTCGGCCGCGAGGCGCTGCCGTCGATCCGCATCGTGCCGAAGGGCGAGTTCTACGATTTCCACGCCAAGTACGTCGCCGAGGACACGCAATACATCTGCCCGGGTCTCGATGGCGGCGCCGAAACGGAAATCCGCGCGTTGGCGCTGGCCGCGTTCGATGCGGTCGGCTGCTCGGGCTGGGGCCGTGTCGACGTGATGCGCGACCGCGCGGGCCGCAACTTCCTGCTCGAAGTGAACACCGCGCCGGGCATGACCAGCCATTCGCTGGTGCCGAAGGCCGCGGGCGTCGTCGGCATCGACTTCGAGGAACTGTGCTGGCGCGTGCTCGAAACAAGTTTCGATCGGGAGACGGCAACCGGGAACGCGCAAGCGGGCTCTTCCGAATCCCGAATCCCCAATCCCCTGTCCCCGCGCACCGGAGGCGAGCCGTGAACGGCCACGCACTCACCAAGCTGCTCGCCTGGATCATCGCGCTGACCCTGGTCGCGTTGCCGTTCGTCGGCGTGCTCAATGGCTGGTTCGCTGCGGATCGCTGGCCGGTCGACAAGCTCGACGTGCGCGCGGAATTCAATCACGTCAATGCCGAACAGATTCGCGCCGCGACGCAGCCGCTGCTCGGCAAGGGGTTTTTCGCGATCGATCTCGATGAGGTCCGCGCTGCGGTCGCGAAATTGCCCTGGGTGGAACACGCCGAAGCGCGCAAGCGCTGGCCCGACACGATCGACCTGGTCATCTACGAGCGCCAGCCGTACGCGCGCTGGGGTGTCGATCGTCTGGTCAGCCGCAGCGGCGAGCTGTTCACCGTCGCCGGTACGGACGGATTGCAGGGACTGCCGCAACTGGGCGGTCCCGATGATCGTCTTGGCGACGTGCTGCGGTTCTACGCCGACTGCGTCAAGGAATTTTCCGGCAGCGGACTGGTGATCGACGCGGTCACGCTGTCTTCGCGCGGCGGCTGGAAGCTCGACCTCGCGTCCGGCGCGGTCATCGAGATCGGACGCGACAACGCGAAACAGCACCTGGCACGTTTCCTCGATGTGTGGCCCAGCCTGGTCGGCGCGCATCCCGAACCGCCTGCGTACATCGACTTGCGGTACGAGAACGGTTTTGCGATGCGCTGGCAGGCGCCGGCACCGGTTGTGCCGACATCTCCGCCAGCCGGAAGTCGGGAACCGGCCACAGCCAAACCCGCGCCTGCGACCGCTTCACTGCTTTTCCGAATCCCGAACGCTACACAACAGCCGAAGGCTGGTCATCCCGAATCCCGAATCCCGGCTCTCACCACATGAACCGCAAGAGCGAAAGAAACCTGATCGTCGGCCTCGATGTCGGCACCTCGAAGATCGTCGCGATCGTCGGTGAGCACGCGCCTGGCGAGCCCGTCGAGATCATCGGCATCGGCTCGCATCCGGCGCATGGCCTCAAGCGCGGCGTGGTCGTCGATATTGACTCGACCGTGCACTCGATCCAGCGCGCGATCGAGGAAGCGGAGCTGATGGCCGGTTGCCAGATCCGCTCGGTGTACGCGTCGATCTCGGGCAATCACATCAAGGACGAGAACTCGCACGGCACCGCGCCGATCCGCGACCGCGAGGTCAGCCCCGCCGATCTCGACGCGGTGCTGACCTCGGCCTGCGCGATCGCGATCCCGGCCGACCGCACCGTGCTGTACCGCGAGCCGCAGGAATACCTGATCGACGGCCAGGAAGGCATTCGTCATCCGGTCGGCATGTCCGGCGTGCGCCTGGAAGCGAACGTGCACCTGGTCACCGGCGCGGCGAGCGCGATCCAGAACATCACCAAGTGCATCAATCGCTGCGGCCTGCAGGTCGATGAACTGCTGCCGGCCGCGGTCGCCTCGGCGCGCGCGGTGCTGACCGACGACGAACGCGAACTCGGCGTGTGTCTGGTCGACATCGGCGCCGGCACCACCGACATCGCGATCTATACCGGTGGCGCGCTGCGCCACACCACGTCACTGGCGATTGGCGGCGATCAGGTGACATCCGATATCGCGCACCTGATGCGCACGCCGACCGCGCATGCGGAGGAACTGAAAGTCCGCTACGCCTGCGCGCTGGCGCAGCTCGCGCATGCGGAGGAAACGATCCAGGTGCCGAGCGTCGGCGACCGTCCGCCGCGGCGCCTCGCGCGGCAGAACCTCGCCGAGGCCGTGCAGCCGCGCTACGAGGAAATTTTCGAGATGGTCCAGGCCGACCTGCGCCGCAGCGGGCGCGAGGAACTGGTGCGCGCCGGCATCGTCCTGACCGGCGGCGCCGCGCGCATGGAAGGCGCGCTGGATCTGGCCGAGGAGCTGTTCCACATGCCGGTGCGCCTCGGCACGCCGCAGCACGTCACGGGCCTGGCCGACGTCGTCGCCAACCCGATGCAGGCGACCGGCGTCGGCCTTCTCTTGTACGGCAGCCGTCGCGATGGCGCGCGGTTGACGCCGACCGGCGGCACATCGGCTGTGGGTGGTTTGTGGGGCCGGGTTTCGACTTGGTTCAAGGGAGAGTTTTGAGTTTCCCCTCTCCTGTCGGAGAGGGTGCCGAAGGCGGGTGAGGGTACGGGCGTAGCGCGGTGTCGATGGTTTCGCCGAACCCTCATCCGGCCCTTCG
This sequence comes from uncultured Gammaproteobacteria bacterium, assembly GCA_963720445.1. Lineage (GTDB taxonomy): Bacteria > Pseudomonadota > Gammaproteobacteria > Xanthomonadales > Rhodanobacteraceae > Dokdonella_A. The sequence goes on along the minus strand of CAVRFO010000002.1, from coordinate 1,016,998 downwards.
GGCCACCTTCTCCCGGAGGGAGAAGGGACAAAGAGCAACACCGCGGCGCAGGAAGCGCCGCGCAGCGACCGAGATGGTCGCAATGGCAACGGCACGCCAGCCGCTGCCGCACGAGCCGGGCCAGGGTGGTCATGGACTCGGCAACGATAAAAAAACCAGACAGTAACAATTTGCGGAGGATGGGAAAATGTTCGAACTCGTCGAAAGAATGGCACCGAATGCGGTCATCAAGGTGATCGGTGTGGGTGGCGGCGGCGGCAATGCGGTCAGCCACATGGTCCAGGCCAATGTCGAAGGCGTGGATTTCGTCTGCGCGAATACCGACGCGCAGGCGCTCAAGAGCAGTGGTGCGAAATTCACCCTGCAGCTCGGCGCGAACGTGACCAAGGGCCTTGGCGCCGGCGCTAATCCCGAGGTCGGTCGTCAGGCCGCGCTGGAGGATCGCGAACGCATTGTCGAGCTCCTGACTGGCGCCGACATGGCATTCATCACCTGCGGCATGGGTGGCGGCACCGGTACCGGCGCGGCGCCGGTCGTGGCGCAGCTGGCCAAGGAAATGGGCATCCTGACCGTCGCGGTCGTGACCAAGCCGTTCCCGTTCGAGGGCCGCCGGCGCATGCAGGTCGCGCTGAAAGGCATCGAGGATCTCGGCCAGTATTGCGACTCGCTGATCACGGTGCCGAACGAGAAGCTGCTGACCGTGCTCGGCCGTGACGTGACACTGCTGTCGGCGTTCAAGCAGGCCAACGACGTGCTGCTCGGTGCGGTGCAGGGCATCGCCGACCTGATCACCCGCCCGGGTCTGATCAACGTCGACTTCGCCGACGTGCGCACGGTCATGAGCGAGATGGGCATGGCGATGATGGGCACCGGCACCGCGCATGGCGACGACCGTGCGGTCGCGGCGGCCGAGGCGGCGATCAACAACCCGCTGCTCGACGACGTCAACCTCGCCGGCGCCTGCGGCATCCTGGTCAATGTCACCGCAGGCATGAACCTCACCATGCGCGAGTTCGACGATATCGGCCAGGTCATCCACGAGTTCGCCAGCGAGGACGCGACCGTCGTGGTCGGCACCGCGCTCGATCCGGACATGAAGGACGACGTGCGCGTGACCGTGGTCGCGACCGGCCTCAACCGCGCGGTTGCGCGGCAGCCGCTGCGTGATTCACGCGAGCGCGAAATCGGCCTGTCGGCGCGCCCGCCGATGCGCGTGGTGAAGCGTGATGGCACGACGGGCCAGGTGGTCGAGGACTACCTCGGCATTCCGGGCCAGCCGATGCGTGCGACTGCGCTGGATCGTGCGGTTGCACCGACGCCGGAGGCCACTGGCGACTACCTCGACATTCCGGCGTTCCTGCGCCGCCAGGCCGACTGACACCAGGCCCATCCCGAGCCGCCCTTGCGTCCACCCAAGCGGTGGGCGCAGCGGCCAACCGTCGGCGCGTCGAACACGTCGACGGCGTGAGACCGTCACCATGTGGCGTCATGGTGGCGGATCTTCGCGTCCGCGATCCGTTCGTAAGGCAGACACGAACCTTGGAGCGACGCAGCCGCGACAACCCCGCAACGCAGGTCGCGTTTGCAGTGGCGCCGCAGGCGCGATGAATCCGGAGCCCACCCTGTGGGCGACAAGCCATGTCATTCCACTAACGCCCGGTCGCGCGCAGGTGGCTCCTGCCGGGAGGCAACATCACGCGCAACGACCTTCGTCGTAGGAGCCCACCCTGTGGGCGACAAGCACCATGTCATTCCACAACACGTACGGTCGCGCACAAGGTGCGCTCCTACGGGCGGATGAGTCAGCACATGAGCCCACTCTGAGGGTGATCGTTCCTACGGCATGGCTGCGAGATTCGCGCACAGATTGTGCTCCGGCAAAGGGTGTATCCGCTTTTCCTGTCGTAAAAAAGCAACAGCATGTGGGTTCCATACATCGCTTAACTTTTCTCCACAAACTTGCTGTGCTAACCTCGCCGATGTTTTGTCAGCTCCTGCCCCAGGGGTCACACCATAAAAATGATCAGACAGCGCACGCTCAAAAACGTCATCAGAGCGACGGGCGTGGGTCTTCACACGGGCGACAAGGTCTATATGACCCTGCGACCGGCAGCGGTCGACACCGGCATTGTGTTTCGCCGGGTCGACCTGCCGAACCCTGTGGATATCCGCTCCTGTTGCGAAAACGTAGGCGATACACGCCTCTCGACCACGCTCGTCAAAGGCGATGTCCGCATCGCGACGATCGAGCACCTGCTTTCGGCGATGGCCGGGCTCGGCATCGACAATGCATATGTCGACCTGTCGGCACCGGAAGTGCCGATCATGGACGGCAGCGCCGGTCCGTTCGTATTCCTGCTGCAATCGGCCGGAATAGAAGAACAGGCCAAGGCCAAGCGGTTCATCCGCATCAAGAAGTCGGTCACCGTCCGCGACGGCGACAAGTGGGCCCGCTTTGAACCGTTCGACGGTTTCAAGGTCGGTTTCTCGATCGACTTCAACCATCCGATGTTCACCAAGCGCACCTCGACCTCCGAGATCGACTTCTCGACGACCTCGTTCGTCAAGGAAGTCAGCCGCGCGCGCACATTCGGCTTCATGCGTGATATCGAAATGCTGCGCGAGAAGAATCTCGCGCTCGGCGGTTCGATGGACAACGCGATCGTGCTCGACGACTACCGTGTACTGAACGAGGACGGCCTGCGTTACGAGGACGAGTTCGTCAAACACAAGATCCTCGACGCGATCGGTGACCTGTACCTGCTCGGGCACAGCCTGATCGGTGCGTTCTACGGCTACAAGTCGGGTCACGAACTCAACAACACGCTGTTGCGCACGCTGCTCGCGGATGTGGCGGCGTGGGAAGAGGTCAGCTTCGAGGACGAGCGCGAGGCGCCGATTTCCTACGCGCACCCGGCGCAGGCGGTGTAGCTTGGTAAAACCATGATTCGGTGCGTCAATGACGACCCGCGTCACGGAAAGAAAACAGCCGGCGGCGGAAGATGCCGGCAGCGATGGGCCCGAGGGCCTGCAGGGCGGACGGAAGACGGCGAAGCCGCGATCGTTTGCCTGTACCGACCGTGACATGATGACCGGTCCGGTGCGCTCAAATCAGGGGATTTCCGCCAGGGAATCCTTGTTGCAGGGGATCAGGAGCCGCCCCGGCTCCCAGTCGGCCGACTCCTTAATCAGGGTCATCCGCGGCGAAGGACGCCAGATGTAGATAAAGGGCCCGTAATTCAGGGTCCGAGGTGGCTTTCGCTGTCGCTCGCAAATGGCGCGCGGCTGCGGCGGAAAGGGGTTTCGGCTTTGTCGGTTCCGGGGGAACGGTCGGCAAGGGCGCCACTTTCACGGTAAAGCGTTCGACAGTACCGCCCAGTGCGGTGCGGGTTTCGGCAAGCAAGGCGGATTGATAAAGCCTCACGCGGCTGGCCCAGGTCGGACTCGATGCCAGAAAGACAATCCGCCCGTTGCGGACGTCCGCGAGCCGAGTCTCGCGAGCGACTGCAGCAGGCAAGAGGTGGCGCAATCTTTCATCCAGCGCATCCAGCGCGCGCGCGCGATCGGCGAGCGTGTCGAGCGCGATGCACTCCGCGGCGGCCTTCGGGCCGGCCCCGGCAGCATGGAGAGGGTTGCGACTTGGCGACATTGGCGACTCAAGAACTCGGCGTTTGAAGCATGAATATCATTATCGTCGGCAATGGCCGTTCCCTGCCACGAAAGATTCACTTGGTCGGTTTGCACGGCCGTTTGCTGGTCGGCGCAATCGTCAGCGTTTGCGCCTTGTTTTTCATCGCGATCGGCGTCGCGGCAACCCTGCTGATCGCCAATCCGCGCAGCCATGACCTGCGCGAAGTCGCGGCATTGCGTGCGACGCTCGTCGCACAGCGCGATCAACTCGCGCTTATCGACGGCGATTCGCAGCGCGACCGCGACGCGTTGGCGCTGCAGCTCGGCCAGTTGCAGGCTCAGGCGACCCGGCTCAACGCGCTCGGCGACCGCCTGACCCAGGTCGGCAAACTCGACGATGGCGAGTTCGATTTCGACACCGACCCGGCGCTCGGTGGCCCCGAGGAACCAGGCACCGGGCAGCGCATGTCGCTGCCGCTGCAACAGGGCGTCGATGACCTGCGCGCCGAATTCGATCGCCAGACATCGCAGCTCGATGTGCTCGAAAACATGCTGCGCGACCGCAAGATCGACAATGCGCTGCTGCCGACCGGCATGCCGGTCGCGCAGGGCTACATCGCGTCGGGCTTCGGCATGCGCAGCGATCCGATCGATGGCCGTTCCGCGATGCATTCCGGGCTCGACTTCGATGCGCCGATCGGCACCCCGGTCATGGCTGTCGCCGATGGCGTGGTCACCTGGGCGGGCGACCGCAGCGGCTACGGCAACGTGATCGAGATCGACCACGGCAACGGCTACATGACACGCTACGCGCACAACTCGGCGTTGGTCGCGCACGTCGGCGAGCGCGTACACGCCGGCGAAACCATCGCGAAAGTCGGCTCGACCGGACGCTCGACCGGGCCGCACTGCCATTTCGAGGTGTGGCTGAAAGGACGCGCAGTCAATCCGATGGCTTATGTGAAATCGACGCGGGTGAGTCACGGCTAAGCGCCGGCATCCCTTGGCTTCGGGCAGGAGCGGCGGAAGCCGCGATATTCTCTCGCAAATGCATCGCGCCTGGCGGCGCTGCCACAAGAGCCGGAAGCACCTGGCTTGGTCGGAGCGGCGGAAGCCGCGATGCTTTTCGCATGTGCGGGATTTGGCTCCATTGTCTTGAAACCGGGCCGCGCGCCACAAACTGGTTTTTATTGAGCCGTGGCCACCGTATTATTGGCGGTTTCCTCGTTGGCTGAACAGCGCCGATAGTTGGGCGCTTCATCCGCGAGGGGCGCCACGTCGCTCCACGGTTTACCGAACGCCCAAACCGCGGTCTCGCGGCTTTTGCCCCCAATCGAAGACGACCCATGCTCAATACTTTCCTGACGCGTATTTTCGGCAGCCGCAATGAACGCGTGCTGCGCCAGCTCGGCAAGACGGTCGCGAAGATCAATGCGCTGGAACCTGAATACCAGGCCCTGTCCGACGAAGAGCTGCGCGGCAAGACAGCGCAATTCCGCGAGCGCATCGCGGCGGGCACGACCCTCGACAGCCTGCTCCCCGAAGCGTTTGCGACCGTGCGCGAAGCGGCTCGACGCGTGCTCGGCCTGCGCCACTACGACGTGCAGCTGATCGGCGGCATGGTCCTGCACGGTGGCCGCATCGCCGAGATGCGCACCGGCGAAGGCAAGACCCTGGTGGCGACCTTGCCGGTGTATCTGAACGCACTGGAAGGCAAGGGCGTCCATCTCGTCACCGTCAACGACTACCTGGCCAAGCGCGACTCGGCGTGGATGGGCAAGGTCTACAACTTCCTCGGCATGACCGTCGGCGTGGTCTGGCCCGGCATGGAACACTCCGACAAGCGCGAGGCCTATGCCGCCGACATCACCTACGGCACCAACAACGAATTCGGCTTCGACTACCTGCGCGACAACATGGCGTCATCGGCCGAACAGCGCTACCAGCGTGGCCTCAACTACGCGATCGTCGACGAAGTCGACTCGATCCTGATCGACGAGGCGCGCACGCCGCTGATCATCTCCGGCCCGTCCGACGAATCGCCGCAGCTCTACGTCAAGGTCAACCGCATCGTGCCGCGGATGACGCGCCAGGCCAGTGAAGACAAGCCCGGCGAAGCGCCGGCACCCGGCGATTACTGGGTCGACGAGAAACAGAAACAGGTGCACATGTCCGAAGAGGGCATGCAGCACGCCGAAGACCTGCTGCGCACCGAAGGCATCATCGGCGAAGACGAAGGCCTCTACGATTCGCAGCACATCGCGGTCGTGCATCACCTCAATGCGGCGCTGCGCGCGCACGCGATCTACCAGCGCGATGTCGACTACATCGTGCGCGACGGCGAGATCATCATCGTCGACGAATTCACCGGCCGCACCCTGGCCGGCCGACGCTGGTCCGACGGCCTGCACCAGGCGGTCGAAGCGAAGGAAGGCGTGCCGATCCAGCGCGAGAACCAGACGCTCGCCTCGATCACGTTCCAGAACCTGTTCCGCATGTACAAGAAGCTGTCCGGCATGACCGGCACGGCGGACACGGAAGCCTACGAATTCCAGTCGATCTACAACCTCGAAGTGGTCGTGATCCCGACCCATCGCGGCATGATCCGCAAGGACGAGCCCGACGTCATCTTCCTGAAAACCGGTCCGAAGTTCGACGCGATCGTCGAGGACATCAAGGAAAGCTACGCGCGCGGCCAGCCGGTGCTGGTCGGCACCGGCTCGATCGAGATGTCCGAACTGGTCTCGGACCTGCTCAAGAAGCATGGCGTGCCGCACGAGGTGCTGAACGCGAAGCAGCACGAGCGCGAGGCGCACATCGTCGCCCAGGCCGGGCGGCCGAAATCGATCACGATCGCGACCAACATGGCCGGCCGCGGCACCGACATCGTGCTCGGCGGCAGCCTCGAAGCGGAACTGCAGGCGCTCGGCGAAGACGCGCCAGCGAGCGAACGCGAACGCGTCAAGGCCGAATGGAAGCGCGTCCACGAGGACGTGATCGCACTCGGCGGCCTGCGCATCGTCGGCACCGAACGCCACGAATCGCGCCGTATCGACAACCAGTTGCGCGGCCGTTCCGGCCGCCAGGGCGACCCGGGTTCGAGCCGCTTCTACCTGTCGCTGGAAGACAACCTGATCCGCATCTTCATGGGCGAGGGCGTCGCCAAGCTGATGCGCATGTTCGGCATGAAGGAAAACGATGCGATCCAGGATCGCATGGTCAGCCGCCAGATCGAGAAGGCGCAGCGCAAGGTCGAGGCGCACAACTTCGACATCCGCAAGCACCTGCTCGAGTTCGACGACACCGCGAACGACCAGCGCAAGGTGATCTACGAACAGCGCAACGAACTGCTCGACGCGGACAACGTCGGCGACACCGTCGCGAGCATCCGCCAGGATGTGTTCAGCGAGATCGTCGCGCCGCTACGTGCCGCACGATTCGGTCGACGAGCAATGGAACATCGCCGGCCTCGAAGCGGAGCTTGCATCCGAGTTCGGCCTTGAGCTCAACATCAAGCAGATGGCTTGAGGACCAGCAGGAAGCCAGCGCGAGCGACGTGCTCGACTACGTGCTCAATGCGGCCGATCGCATGTACCGCGAGAAGGAAGCGATGATCGGTTCCGAGGTCATGCGCGGCCTCGAAAAGCACGTGATGCTGTCGGTGCTCGACAACGGCTGGAAGGAGCATCTGGCCAGCATGGACTACCTGCGCCAGGGCATCTACCTGCGCGGCTATGCGCAGAAGCAGCCGAAGCAGGAATTCAAGCGCGAGGCGTTCGAGCTGTTCCAGGGCATGCTCGCGCGGATCAAGCGCGAGATCGTCCAGACGATCGCGCGCGTGCGCATCCGCAGCGAAGAAGAAATGGAACAGTTGGAAATGGAACAACGCCGCCGCGCCGAGGAACAGGCGCGCGCGATGCAGTTCCAGCACGCCGAGGCGGGCGGTTTGCCGCTGCCGGCGCTGCCTTCCGATCCGGATGCCGAGACATCCGCACCGATGCCGATCGTGCACTCGCCGATGCATCGCGACGCGCCGAAAGTCGGCCGCAACGATCCGTGCCCATGCGGCTCCGGCAAGAAATACAAGCAGTGCCACGGCAAGCTCGCGTGAGCGGGTGCGAACCCTCCCTTGTAACGGGAGGGGCGGCGCAGGGTGGCGCCCACGGTTACACGGCGCCATCCAGATGATGTCCGCGACGACCCACGTCGTCGCGGGTATCCTGCGCGACGCCCAAGGCCGCGTGCTGCTCGCGCAGCGCCCAGCCGGCAAGCATCTGGCCGGACTCTGGGAGTTTCCCGGCGGCAAGGTCGAAGAGGGCGAGGCGCCGGTCGATGCGCTCGCCCGCGAGCTGCGTGAGGAGATCGGGATCGTGGTCGAGTCGGCGCAGCCGCTGATCGGCATCCCGCACGCGTATCCGGAGAAAACCATCCTGCTCGATGTCTGGCGGGTCACGCGCTATTCCGGCACGTCGCACTCGCACGAGGGCCAGCGCTTGGCCTGGGTGGAACCCGGGGCAAGCTCGAGCGCATCGACATGCCACCCGCCGACCGCCCCGCGATCACCGCGCTGCGCCTGCCCGACCGCTACCTGATCACCCCGCCGCTCGCGCCTGGCGATACCGACGCGCTCCTGCGCGGCATCGAGCATGCGTGCCGCAAGGGCATCGCGCCTGATCCAGCTGCGCCAGCCGCAATGGTCGCGCGAGCAGATCGCAAACGGCGCCCGTGCCGCCGCGTGCCATCTGCCACGCACACGGCGCGCATTTGCTGTTGAACGGCGACTGGCAGCTCGCGGCGATCCTCGGCCTCGACGGCGTGCACCTGCCGACGCGCGTCGCGGCGGCGCTCACACGACGGCCGTTGCCGTCCGACCGCTGGGTCGGCGTGTCCTGCCACGATGCCGCCGAACTCGCGCATGCGAGCGAGCATCGGCGCCGACTTCGCGACGCTGTCACCGGTCTACGAAACGCCCAGCCACCCGCAATCGCGTTCCGCTTGGGCTGGGAGCGCTTCGCCGAGCTCGTTGCGCGAAGCCACGCTGCCGGTGTTCGCGCTCGGCGGTCTGGAAGCCGACGACATCGATCGCGGCGCGCATGTCGGGCGCGCAGGGCATTGCGGCGGTGCGGGCGTTTTGCCGGATGCCGCGGGCGGATAAGCCGAGCCCGGCTCAGTCGTTGCGCCGAGCCTGGCGAGTTCGAGATAGCGCGCGTGCAATGCGTCAACGCGAGCAGCCAGCTCATCCAGGCGTTCCGTTGTTTTCGATCACGTCGTCTGCGATCGCCAGTCGCTGCTCGCGCGATAGCCTGCGCGTCGAGCATCGCGTCGGCAAGCGGCGCAGCGATTCGCGTCGCGGGCAAGCAGGCGCGCGTGCTGCACGTCGCGCGGCACATCGACCACCAGCACGCGGTCGACCCAGTCGTAGCGCCCGCTCTCGACCAACAGCGGAATGACCAACAGCGCATACGGCGCCCGGCGCGACCGCCGAGCTGCTCCCGCAGCGCGCTGCGAACGCGCGGATGCAGGATTGCCTCGAGCGTCGCGCGCGCGCATCGGCATCGGCGAACACCCGCTCACGCATCGCGCGCGATCGAGCCCGGCGTTCGCGTCGAGTATTCCGGCGCCGAACGCGGCGACGATCTCCGCCAGCGCCGCGCTCCCCGGCGCGACCAGTTCACGCGCAACCACATCGGCATCGATCACGCTCGCGCCGAGCGCGGCGAAGCGTTCGGTGACCGCCGACTTGCCGGTGGCGATGCCGCCGGTCAGGGCGACCGTGAAAGGCTGGTATCCATGCGGACCATTGCAGGAGCGCCGGCGTTCACCGCAAAGACGAGCCGAATCCGCGGGGGCGTCGCTTCGTTTCGTGATCAGCGGAGCCGCGATGCTTGTCCAACCACCGAGGCCAAACAGCCTCGCGTAGAAAACCCCGAGCCAATCGCCAAACACGAACCAGTCCAGCCCGCGGCGGCGATGAAGGGCCCGAACGGAATCGGCGTACTGCGATCCTGCCCGCGTACCGCGAGCAGCCGTGCCGCCGACGATCGCGCCGATCAGCGACGACAACAGGATGATCGGCAGCAGAGCTCATCGCGCCCATCCACGCGCCGAGCGCGCCGAGCAGCTTGAAATCCCCGTAGCCCATGCCTTCCTTGCCGGTCGCCAGCTTGAACAGCCAGAACACGGACCACAGGCTCAGGTAACCGACCGCGGCGCCGATGATCGCGACCGACCGGGTCACGAACACCGGCACCAGCGCGATCAGCAGCCCGATCCAGAGCAGCGGCAGCGTCAGTTGGTCGGGCAACAGTTGCGTGCGCGCATCGATGCCGGACAGCGGCGACCAGCACCCACGTGAACACCAGCCCCGCCGCAAGCGGCCAGCCGAAACCGAACTTCCACGCGCACGGCAGCGGACGCAAGCGCGGTCAGCAATTCGACCAGCGGATACTGCCAGGAGATCGGCGCCTTGCAGTAACGGCAATGCCCGCGCAACGCGAGCCAGCTCAGCAGCGGGATATTGTCGAGTGCCGACAGCGCGTGCTTGCACTGCGGGCAGTGCGAACCGGTAAAGACCAGATCGGGCGGTGCGGGTTCCGCATCCGGCATCGGGCCGTCGATCGCGATGTCGTTCCCCAGCAACTCGCGTGCCTGGGTATGCCAGTCGTGTTCCAGCCGACGCGGCAGGCGCAGGATGACCACGTTGAGGAAGCTGCCGACCAGCAACCCCAGCAACGCGGTCAGCGGAATCAACAGAGTCGGTTCATGCAACCAGGCAGCATCAATCATCGTGTATCAAGGTCCATGGGGCGCACTGCCACTAGCCATCATCGCCCCGAACACACACCGTAGGAGCCACCCTGTGCGCTACCGGTCTGCAACGCGACATCAGGTCGCCCACGGGTGGGCTCCTGCATAGCGGGCTATCGAATCTGCGTGCTCAACACGATCAACCCACTACCGCGCCAAGCTTGAAGATCGGCAGGTACATGCCAACCACCATGCCGCCGACGATCACGCCGATGATCACCATGATCATGCGGTTCGAGCAGGCTCGACAGCGCGTCGACCGCGTTGTTGACTTCCTCTTCGTAGAACTCGGCGACCTTGAACAGCATCTTGTCCAGCGCGCCGGCTTCCTCGCCGATCGCGACCATCTGCACGACCATGTTCGGGAACAGATCGGTCTGACGCATCGCCAGTTGCAGCTGATGGCCAACCGACACGTCCTCGCGGATGCGTTTGACCGCATCGTTGTAGACAATGCTGCCGGTCGCGTTCGCTACGGAATCAAGCGCTTCGACCAGCGGCACGCCGGCCTTGAACGTCAGCGCCGAGGGTGCGTGCAAAACGCGCCATCGCGGACTGGTGAAGAATTTGTCCGACGACCGGCAGCTTCAGCATCATGCGGTCCGATGAAGTGCTGAAAGCGCTCGGAGCGCTTGTAAACACGTTATGAAGCCGAAGACGACACCGCGCGAAGATCAGCAGCATCAGCCACCAATACGAGACCATGAAGCGCGACATGCTGCACGAACATCTGCGTGAACGCGGGCAGGTCCGCGCCAAAATTCTGCGAACACGTCTTCGAACTGCGGGATCACGAAGATCAGCAAGATGCAGGCAACGAGCACCGCAACCGACAAGACTGCTGCCGGATAGAACATCGCCTTCTTGATCTTGCCCTTGATGGCTTCGATGTTTTCCTTGTAGGTCGCAATCGTATCGAGCACGGTGTCGAGCACGCCGGCGCCTTCGCCCGCGCGCACCAGGTTGCGATACAGTTCGTCGAACTGCACCGGATATTTGCCGAGCGCCTCATTGAGTGCCGAGCCGCCTTCGATATCGGTCTTGATGTCGGTCAGCATGTCCTTCATGCGCGGGTTGCTCTGGCCACCCGCCACGATCTCGAAGCCCTGCACCATCGGCACGCCAGCCGCCATCATCGTCGCGAGTCTGGCGAGCGAAGATCGCGATGTCGCGGCCCTTGATCGTGCTGCCGGTCTTGCCGAACAACGGCTTGCCTTTCGGCGTGACCGACCTGCGGGTTGATGCCCTGCTTGCGCAGATCCGCCTTGACCAGGTTCGCGTTCTTGCTGACTTGCTCACCCTTGATCTTGACCCCGCGCTTGTCGAGGCCGACCCAGGTGAACGTCTGCATCTGGCTGAGTTGTGCCCGCTGCTTGCCGAGCTGAGTCGTGGCGGCGGCGCGAGCCTTTATCGCAGTGACGGTAGCCATGGCTTAGTCCTTGGTGACGCGGTTGATTTCGGTGAGGCCCAAGATGCCCTGCTTGCACTTGAGCAGGGCCGACGCGCGAAGGTCGCGAATCCCGTCTTTTTTTGCCTGCTCTGCGATCGCCATCGCGCTCCCGCCCGGCGAGGATGATCTTCTGGATCTCCTCGGTGATCGGCATGACCTGGTAGATGCCTGTCCGCCCTTTATACCCTTCATTGCAACCGGAACAGCCGACTGCGTCGAAAATCTGCAAACCGGCATCGATTTCCTGTTGGCGTGAAGCCTTCGGCCAGCAACGCCGCAGCCGGCAATTGAAGAGGCTTCTTGCAATCGTGAAGTCGTCTTGCCAGTCGTTGTGCGATGACCAGCGACACCGACGAGGTGATGTTGTACGGCGCAATACCCATGTTCATCAGGCGCGCGATCGTCTGCGGGGCATCGTTGGTATGCAGCGTCGACAGCACCATGTGGCCGGTCTGCGCCGCCTTGATGCGCGATCTCGGCGGTTTCCAGGTCGCGGATTTCGCCGACCATGATCACGTCCGGGTCCTGGCGCAGGAATGAGCGCAGCGCCGCAGCGAACGTCATGCCCGCGCTTCACGTTCTGCTGGACCTGGTTCACGCCGGGGAGGCGGATTTCAACCGGATCCTCGACCGTCGAGATATTGCGACCTTCGGTGTTGAGAATATTCAGCGCCGGTATACAGCGACACGGTCTTGCCGGAACCGGTAGGGCCAGTCACCAGCACCATGCCATAGGGTTTCGCGATCGCATCGGTAAAGAGTTTTCGCTGATCGTCCTCGTAGCCAAGCTTCTCGATACCCAGCTTCGCGGCAGATGCGTCGAGGATACGCAGCACGATCTTCTCGCCGAACAGGGTCGGGCAGGTGCTGACGCGAAAGTCGATCGCCTTCGTCTTGGACAGGTTGAGCTTGATGCGGCCATCCTGCGGCACGCGCTTCTCGGCGATGTCGAGACCGGACATGACCTTCAGTCGCGAGGAAATCCGCGGGCTGAGCTTGATCGGCGGCGACGCCACCGCGCGCAACATGCCGTCCATGCGGAAGCGCACGCGATACGTCGGTTTCGTAGGGTTCGAAGTGGATATCCGACGCGCCGCGCTTGATCGCGTCGACCAGCACCTTGTTGATGAACTTGACGACCGGTGTGTCATCGCCGCGTTGGCATCGACGCCGGTCGAATCGCCATCGTCGCCGACCGCATCGCAGACTCGAGGTTCTCCAGTCCTTCGGTATCTTCCAGGCCGCCGATGTTCGTGCTGCTGGCATTCATCGCCAGCTCGATCGCGCGCTCGAGCTGGCTCCTCGTCGATCAGGATCGGTTCGACGATATGGTTCGCCTGGAACTTGATCTCGTCCAGCGCACGCAGGTTGGTCGGGTCGGAAATGCCGACGAACAGGCGATTGCCGCGTTTGAACAGCGGCAATACCTTGTGCTTGTTGATCAGATCCTCGCGCACCAGCTTCATCGGCAGCTGCGCGAGATCGAGCGCCTCCGCATCGATCAACGGGATGCCGAATTCCGCCGACGACGCGACCATGACGTGCGTGCTAGACACCAGCGCGTTCTCGATCAACCAGGCGCCGATCGGCATCTTCTGGCGCGCGGCTTCATCGGCTGCCTTGCGCGCATCGTGCTCCGCGAGCAGTCCATCGTTGACCAGACGCCGCGCAATGCCCGAAAGACCTGGAAGCGGTACCGCATTCATCGGCAACAACCTGAGAAAGTGAGGTCAACTAGCGAATTCTAAACGGAATATAAACCAAAACCGATGCCACAAGCGTGCTCGGGTGCCGCAAACCAGCAGATCGCGCCCAAGGGACTCTCGATATCCCACCGGGCGCTTTGATGGGAGCGCCGGCAGGCGCGATGCTTTTGTGCGACTGGCATGAAAGCATCGCTGCTCCCGCTGCTCCTACCAAGCCAACCGTCAATCTGTCTTCCTGTGGAGCATGAACCCGGCTTCTGTTGGGAGCGCCGGAAGGCGCGATGCTCCTGCTCGAGAGGCATCACGGCTCTTGCCGCTCACCAAGTCGCCGATCGGTCTACCTGCCTCCAGTACACCACCGCACCGAATACCTCGCGGCACGCTATGATCCAAGCTCGCTCACTCGGGGAGCCGCTATTTTGAGTCTAAGCATCGTCCTGCCCGCCAAAAACGAAGCGGCCGCCCTGACCGATCTGCTGCCGCGCCTCAAAGCAGTCCAGCCCGGCGCACAGATCATCGTGGTCGACGATGGCTCGACGGACGATACCGTTGCGGTCTGCGCGACACATGACGTCGCCGCGCTCAGCAGTCCGTACTCGATGGGCAACGGCGCCGCCATCAAGCGTGGCGCACGCGCAGCGACCAGCGATGTCATCATTTTCATGGATGCCGATGGGCAGCACGATCCCGCCCTGATCGCGACCCTGCTGACAAAGCTCGACGAAGGTTATGACATGGTCGTCGGTGCCCGCGATGGGTCTGGGCAAGCCAATTTCCAGCGTGGCCTGGCCAACCGCTTCTACAACTGGCTGGCCAGCCGCATGACCGGCCACGCCGTGCTCGATCTCACCTCTGGCTTCCGCGCCGTGCGCGCCGACAAATTCCGCGAATTTCTGCACCTGCTGCCGAACGGTTTCAGCTACCCCACCACCAGCACGATGGCGTTCTTCCGCAGCGCCTATCCTGTGGCGTATGTGCCGATTCCCGTCGCCAAGCGCGTCGGTACCAACAGCCATATCCGGCCGCTGAAAGATGGCATTCGTTTTCTGCTGATCATCTTCAAGATCGCGACGCTGTATTCACCGCTGAAATTGTTCGTGCCGACCAGCATGGTGTTTTTCCTGCTGGGGGTTAGCTACTACGCCTATACGTTCTTTACGGAGCACCGCTTCACCAACATGAGCATGCTGCTGTTCAGTGCAGCGGTCATCATCTTTCTGATCGGTTTGATTTCCGAGCAGATCACGGCGCTGGTCTATGGCAAGAATGGCGGCGCCTGAGCATGCAAGAGGTCAGGGCGCCCCGAATCGTCCGGTTTCTTCGCCGCACGCCATTGCATCCGCAGTGGCTACTTGGGGGCAACAAGCGCGTTGCGCGTTGGCTCGCCGAGTCCGCCACGGGCCGGGTTCTGGATATCGGTTGCGCGGACCGCTGGGTGGAACCCCACCTTTCAAGCAGCTGTGAGTACATCGGACTGGACTATCCCGTGACGGGCCAGCAAATGTATGGTTCGCGGCCCGATATCTTTGCAGACGCGAGCGCCATCCCGCTCGCCGATGAATCCGTCGACACCGTGATCATCCTCGAAGCCATGGAGCACCTGCGCCATCCACGCGAGGCCTTGCAGGAAATCGCGCGCATCCTGCGCCCGCAAGGTACGCTGTTGCTGAGCATGCCGTTCCTCTATCCAATTCATGACGCTCCGCATGACTACCAGCGCCTGACGATTCACGGCCTTGCCCGCGATGCAGAAGCAGTGGGCCTGCACATCGACAACCTCGCGCCAAACCTTGGGTCGGCGGAAACCGCCGGTTTGATTGCCTCGCTGGCGCTGGGCGGCATGTCCCTGCGCGCAATGCGGCAACGCAGTCCAGGCGCGTTGCTTGTTCCGCTGCTGCTGGTCGCCATTCCCATCGTCAACATACTTGCCTGGATGCTCGGTCGCCTGCTGCCGTCATGGAGTGCGATCACGGCCGGCTATCAGCTCTTCGCGACCAAGGCATGAACGACGCTCGCGCACTCGTTCTGGTCACCACCTCATTCCCCATTCGAGGCGATGGCAGCGAGGCCGCGGGTTCGTTCGTCAGCGATCTCGCCGAAGAGCTCGCGCGACACGTACCGGTTCGCGTCGTCGCACCAGGCCCTCAATCGATTCGCGAAGCATGGGCGACGGGCGTCGATGTATTTCGCTATGCATCGCCGGCCACACCGCTCTCCACTCTCAAACCGTGGAAGCCGGCAGACTTGCTTCAAACCATTCGGGTTCTGCAGGGGGGGGGCAACGCAACGCGGCGTGCTGTCTCCGCCGGTCCGACCGCGCACATTCTCGGGTTGTGGGTGCTCCCCTCAGGCTACTGGGCACGCAGCGCCGCGCGCGCTAACGGCGTGCCATATTCGGTGTGGGCGCTCGGCAGCGATATCTGGTCGCTTGGCCGCATACCCGGCATCCGCTCTATCTTGCGCAGCGTCGTTCGCGGCGCGGCGAATCGGTATGCCGATGGTCTTCAATTGGGGAACGATGCGGCGCGCATCAGTGGCAGACCATTTGCATTCCTGCCTAGCACGCGTCGCCTCGAAGGCCACCGCACGCGACCGCTCGCGTCGTCTCCCCCGTACCGCCTCTTGTTTCTCGGTCGCTGGCATACGAACAAGGGAGTCGATCTTTTGCTCGACGCACTCGCGCTGTTGGACGCCGACGAGTGGAAACGCATTGCGTCCGTCGAAATCTGCGGCGGTGGTCCATTGGAATCGCAGGTGAAAGCAGGCGTCGACACATTGCGCGCTGCCGGCCGGCCGGTGGAACTTCGCGGCTATCTGAACAAGGCCGCGGCGGAGGACGCGATACTCCGGGCCGACTACCTGCTGATTCCCTCGCGCATCGAGAGTATTCCCGTGGTCTTCTCCGACGCGATGAAGCTTGATTGCCCGGTCGTGTCCATGCCGACCGGCGACCTGCCCGCGCTGGTCACAAGCGAACCGCGCTGCGGAGTAATCGCCATAGAAATTTCGGCGTCCGCGTTCGCTGTGGCGTTATCGAGCGCTCTCTCGCAGGCGCCTGCGGAATTTTCTACTGGAACGCGTGCGCGCGCGGAACAATTCGATCTCGGCAGCGCTGCGCAAAGCGTACTCTCTGGAATGGGCATGAACACTCATGCATGACACCGTGCACGAGGTCCCGCGTTGGGGCAACGAGGCTCGTGATCGCAAGGCACTCGCGATCTGGCTCACTCTCCTGCAGAGTTGCGGGCCGCGTGTCGCCGAAGGTGCGTGGCTCGATGTTGGTTGTGGTAGCGGCGGCATCGCCGCGACCTTGGCAACGAAGGTCAGGCATGTCACGGGTGTGGATCCGGAACCGTGGGAAGCCTGGACCGAAGCGATGACCACGCACGCCAATCTGAAGTTGATCGTCGGCGCCTTCGATCGTGATGTTCCACCAATTCCGGATGCGTCCATCGATGTCGTGGTCTGCAATCAGGTCTACGAGCACGTCGGCGATCCAATCGCGTTGGTGCGCAATATTCATCGCGTTCTGGTACCGGGAGGCGCGTGCTATTTTGCGGGTCCAAACCTGCTGTGGCCAGTTGAACCGCATGTATTCTGGCCATTCGTGCATTGGTTGCCGCGCCGTTTTGCGCAAGCGTCCATGCGTGGCCTTGGCTCGCGGCACGCACACGAACTCGATGCGCGGTCGTGGCCCTACTGGAGGCTCACCGGCGCTTTTCGAGATATGGGCTTTGAGTTCACTGGAGCGATCCGCGAGCGCATCCATGCCCAAGCTAAGATTAGCCATTCGATAGTTGCGCGGATGGCGGCCCGAATACCCCACCGTCTTGTTTCCGTTCTCACACCCGCTGCGCCGGGGTTTGTCTTCATCTTGCACAAACCGAAATGATTACGCGAGCGACCTGAGCGTGTTCCGCACACTATTCAGGCTCTGATGGTGCACACGCGGGTTGGATAGCAGCAATAGGTTTTTTCGGCCGTGCCGGATTGCCCGCGACGACATACCCCGCAGGTACTTCCGTCGTCACGATGCTTCCCGCGGCCACTACGGCCAAGTCGTTGATCTTGACGCCGCACAATATTGTAACGTTGGCGCCCAACCAACAATCGGCGCCGACAGAAACACCGGCTGTGCATGCGGGATAGTTCGCCGCAAGCCGTGAGCCATGCGAGGCACCAGGATCCGCGTGAGTGAGGATGGTAACTCCGGGTGAAAGCGTGCTACGTGTGCCAATGGCCAGCGAACCCGCCAGATCGAGACGACAGCCCGGTCCGACATGCACATCGTCGGCGAGCGACAGATTTCTGAACCCGCGCGCCAGGTTGAACAGCTGGATTTCATAGACGCGGACATTGCGTCCTATATTGGCGCCCAGTGCGCCAAGCAAGCGCGCTCGCAGGCGGGGATTGACGCACCAGCGCAGGAATTTCTCGACCAGAAGCCATGCGCCGTTGCGAAGCGAATTCAAAACGGAACGGCCTCCATCATCGGGGACGTGCGGTTCAATGCTGCTCATGGGGACACCCGGGCGTATCGGCTCCACCGTTGGAATGCAAGGAAGAAGAGTGTTCCGATCACATCTATCAGTATCTGGACGAGACGTGAAGCCAACGCGATCCCCGCCATCAGCTCAGGCGCTGGTGCGTGCGACACGGCACTCCCCAGCGCAAAAAAGATAAGTTCGCGGATGCCGATTCCAGCGGGAAACACAAAGGCAATCGCGCCACCCACCCACGAAAGCAGCAAGAGTGAGGTCAATACCGGCGCCAACGCGTGGTCGATATGCAGCCCCTTGATCAGCAATACATAGCTGCTTGCCGCCGGCAGAACAAGAATGCTGGCGCTTTGGATGATGGAACGCCAGTTGCCAATTCGCTTGCCGGTCGCGAGCGCTGTAACGGAAGAGATTCGATACCTCGGAATCATGTGGAGTACATGTCGCACGAGCGGATTCCAGTCCAGTGTGATCAGTAGTGCGCCGATAGCGATGCCGACGACTGCCACAACGGCGCCGCCCACTACGCTCCATGTACTGAATAGCAGCGCCAATGCTGCCCAAGTACAGAGCCAACTGCTGACAGCGATAAGCTCAAGGTTGGATATGATCGTTGCGGTAGTTGCTCTCGGCCCGGACAGGATTGACCGTTGCACCAAGATCGCGGCTACCCGACCTGGAATGTATTTGGCGATTTGTGAGTAGTAATAAGCGGAAATACGCTTCGCGAAATCTATGTCGGGGGCAGTCTTTGCGACCAGATCGCTGAACACAACACCGATGACCGCGTTGGCAACGATCCCGATCATGACCGCTTCAACAAAACCCGGCACCCCAAGATGGTCTTCAAGCCATTGCGGGTCGCGCATGAGGCGCCAGAACAGCCAGCCGATAAAGCCAAAGCCGATAAATACGCCCGCGATGCGCAAGTGCCGCCACAGCGCGTCCAACCGGATTTTCGAATAACGTCCCATCAATGTTGCATCACCGCGGCTCCACGCAAGCTGGGGTCTGCACGCCAGTTCACGCGAGTATTTCCGTTACCGCATCGACCACCCGTTGGACATCGGCATCACTCAACTTGGGCGACAGCGGCAAGCTCACGGTCTGTCGACCAATCTGCATCGCATTTGGCCAATGCTTCTGGCCGCCAGCCTAGATGCTGCTGATAGTAAGGATGCTCCGGTACCGACAGATAGTGGACTCCCGTGCCAATCCGACGTGCGTTCATCGCATCGAGGAACGCATCGCGCGAGATGCCGCAACGCGCTTCGTCGATGAGAACGGTGAACAGGTGATAGGCATGGCGCGTATCCGGCTGCGGACGGGGCGGGCAATCCGATCGGCAGGTCCGCGAAAGCTTCCATATAGCGGTTCCAGATCGCCTCGCGGCGCGTCCAGTTCCGATCGACGCGCGCAAGTTGGTGGATACCGATCGCCGCCTGCAGGTCCATCATGTTGTACTTGAAGCCGGCTTCGATCACCTGGTAATGCTTGTAGCCCTCGTCGCCGAAGCGATGCCACGCATCCTTGCTCATGCCGTGCAGCGCGAGCGTCTTCGCGCGCGCGATCTGCGCTGCGTCGCGGCCGACGATCATGCCGCCTTCGCCGGTGGCGACGTTCTTGGTCGCGTAGAAACTGAAGCAGCCGAAATCGCCGAAGGTTCCGGCCTTGCGGCCGTGGTATTCGGTTTCGATCGCGTGGGCGCAGTCCTCGATCACCATCAGATCGTGTCTTTTCGCGATCGCCATGATCGGATCCATGTCGCACGGGCGACCCGCGAAATGCACCGGCAGGATCGCGCGCGTGCGCGGCGTGATCGCCGCCTCGATCGCGTCCGGATCGATGTTTTGCGTGGCAGGATCGACGTCGGCCAGCACCGGCGTCAGCCCCGCGTGGATGATTGCGTTGACCGACGCGCAGAACGTCATCGGCGTGGTGATGACTTCCGCGCCTGGTTCGATGTTGGCGGCAACCATGCTGACGTGCAACGCCGCGGTGCATGAGTTCACTGCCGCCACCACGTTGGCGGGAAGCCTTGGTACGCAGCGAAGTCCCGTTCGAACTGCGCAACACGGGGCCCGGTACCGAGCCAGCCGACTGCATGCACGCGACGACTTCGTCGATCTCGGCCTGCTCGATCAGCGGTGAGCCGAAGACAAGGAAGGGTTCTGGCCGAATCGGTGGAAGGTGTTCATTTCGCAACCTTGTTGATCGGGCGCGAGTTCCCTATCGTCCGCGAACACTGGGTTCGCGTAAAGGACGGATTTGCCGTGTCACGCTCTCCCCCTCAGGGGCAGAGAACATATCCGTGAATCCGGGCGCTGCGCCGGTCGGCTGGCCCGACGTGCTTTGTGGGCGCGCCGCAATGTCGTCTCTTCGTCAGCTGGAGTGCGAGCATTTCCCGTAGCACCTGGTCCAACGACGCGGGTGTCGACGAGGTGGCCTTGCGGATGATTCATGCGGGACTTTGCCCTCGCCAATGGTGGAATTCGGAAAGGCGCCGCCGGTAAAGCGCAATATTACCTTCGTGCAGGTTCGCCAGCTCGTTGATTGCCATGGCGATCAATGCAGCCACGTCGTCAGCCGCCACCGCAGTGCCCGCCAGTTGCCTGATGATGGCCGGCGCTACGGCGGAGCCGCTTCGCACCACCTCGCCCACTACGTGCGTGAGCGCATCGCGATAACGAAGACGCAGCGGATCGGGTTCGGGCAGCGCCTGCTTGATCAGCGTATAGCGTTGGCATGAGCGTTCATAGGCCCACACGAATACATCGCGCAGCAACTCGATGCGGTTGAGTTCGTAGATGGCCAGCATGCCGTCCACGTAGATATCTTGCGGCACATCCACGAATGAGAGTGGGGCGAGGTTGCGTTTGATCAGCGGGATATTGGCGGCCAGTGACATGATCAGCGCGTTCAACTCAGCTGGCATGGCAGGAAAGGGCATGGCCGATGACCTCACGATGGCGCGATACCCGATATTGCGCCACAAAAATGGCGCGATTAAAGCGGTAATGCGCAATCGCGCCAAAAAGTGGCGCGAAACAAAGGCATTACTCGCTCGTGTCGGTCTGCTGCGATGGCGTTTGTTCTGCTGCGCGGATCTTCGCGCGGTCGTCGGCGATGATCGCGTGGGCCAAGGTATCGCTTGGGCGGAGCCGATGCTCCACCGCATCGAGGATGTGCGATGCGCTCGCGGGGTCCCCGCAGAAAAGGATCAAGCCCGCGATCATGACCGTTGTGCTTGTTGGTGCTCTGCCGTTGCCGTAGGCCAGTTTGGCTTGCTTGATCGCATCATCGTTGCGGTCTGCAGCCATGTACAGATTCGCCGCGCGAAAACGCAGGCGCCAGTTCGCCACGAGGCCGGCATCTCGCTGCCAGCGGTCGAGCATTTCGGTCATGCCATCGGCCAGTTCGCCCGGTGAAAGCCCCGCGCACGGCTGACTGCCCACGCCATCACTGAGAAATTCGAACGCATGCACCAGGTCCTCTTCGAAAGGACCGGGGCGCCCATCGAACATCTGCCGCACCACGGCCGGATCGACCTTCGCATCGGCCGTGCAGTCGGTCAGGGCGCGTTCGATGGCTCCCACACGCCGCGTATTGGGGTCGCTTGATTTGCGCAGCCAGTCTGCATCGATGCGCGCCTGTGCGACGGCGGGGGGATGCTGCGCCAGCGCCAGGGTAATCGAGTCGAAACGTGCACCTCTCGAATCCGGATGGAACAAAAGGGCTTGCGCTACCATGCTGCGCTGATCCGACCAGACATGCGCGCGCACCGAGGTGCCTGCCGCCAGCACCAGGATCAGCAGCACGGCTGCGAAGGAAAAAACCGGCGTTGCGTTCCGCAGCCGATGACGAAGGCCGTTGGCGGCGAAGACGAGTATGGCGAGGATCGCCCAGATGGCGCCGATTGCCGGCAGATAATTGCGGTGCTCGAAATAGATCATCAACGGAAATATGGTCGATTCGAGTGCCTGCCCAACTAGGAAAATCCCGAGCCCCAGCGCCAACCCCGGAATGACTTCCCGCAGCCGCCATGCCGTGGCAAGCGCGGCCAGCCAGCCAGCGATCGCAAGCAGCGTCGTCGCCGGATCGAACAAACCGTGCGAGATCGGAAAGTCGTCGTGATAGAAGCCCAGACGCGGGCCGCCGGGCGCCAGCAGGTCGCCGATGTAATCCCACAGGACGCGCGTTTCGGTCAGCAAGCGTTCGGTCAGGGTGAATGAACGGCCCGCGTAGCCGGCGGTAACCAGAGGCAGTTGGGCCAAGGTCAGGACGGCCGCGACCATTGCGGGCAACACCAGCGCGCCGCCGATGAATACTTTCGACAGGGCGGCTCGGCGTTGACCGCGCGCAGGGCGGAACACGATGAGTTCGATCACCGCGCACAACGCCGGTGCGAGGATGCCGTTCTCCTTCGAGAGCGTCGCCAGGATCGCGCACAGCGGGGCAAAGAACCCGAGCAGGACATAGGCTGTGCGCCGGCGTTGTTCTTGCCAGGCGACGCGGCCTTGCAGATAGGCCAGCATCGTCAGCAACGAAAAAAGCGTGCTCAGCATGGCCATACGCTGCACGACGTACAGCACGGTGCTTGCGAACAGCGGATGCAGCAACCAGATCGATGCGCCCAGGCATGCCAGCCAGCGCGCGGAATGGTTGGTATCGCGGGTCAGCGCGCCGTGGCGGATGAGGCGGGTGAACAAGGCGAACACCAACACGCCGTTGAGCAGATGGATCAGCAGGTTGCCAAGTTTCAAGCCCCAGGAATCCGGGCCGAGCAGTGCTACATTCGCGACGAAAGTCGCCATCGATACCGGCCGGCCCAGCAATCCCGAGTCGTTGCCGAACACGATGGATGCCCAGCCGACGTGGCCTTGCAGCCAATCGTTGAGCGGCTCGAGGTTCGGCCCGTCGTCATAGAGCAGCGGCCCGTGCAGACCCGGCCAGTACGCGATCGCGGTCAGCGCGAGCGCGCCGAACAGCGCGAGCAACGGCCAAAGCACCAGCGTGTGCCGTGAGAGGAATCCTGGGATGGCACGTTGCGTTTTCAAGGTGGTGTCATCCATGCGCTGCGGACGTGCAGCAGATCATTGAGGGGATCGAATGCATCCCGCATCGTATCAGCGCAAAACGCAGGCGATTTGCGACGATGCGCGACCACGCAAAAAAAACCCCGCCGGAGCGGGGTTTCGAGTCAGTCAGTTCAAAGCTGTGCGCAGTTCAACCGCGCGCCAGCTTCAAGCCGCTATCAGCGGCATTCGGCCGGATAGTACTTCGGCAGGCTGCCGCCACCGACGCACGACCAAGTCGTACCAACGGCACCCACTGTGTGGATGGCTGGGGTGAACGTCAGGACCGTGCTCTTCGTCTTTGTGGCCGTGCCGGTGATGGTAAGGATACCGGTGGCGTCAGCGCACGCCGTTTTCGCGACGTTGGCATCGCCAGTGATGGTGCCAGCATCGATGCCCTTGCACGCGGAGGCGGGGATCGTGCCGCCGTTGTTCGCGATGTTTTCCGCCACCGTGGTCTTCATGCCATCGGCAATGACGGCCAGGCCCGAGACGCGCGCGCGGACGATGTAGTCCTGATAGGCCGGCAGCGCAATCGCGGCCAGGATGGCGATGATCGCGACCACGATCATCAGTTCGATCAGCGTGAAGCCCTTCTGCATCTTGTTCATGGATGTTGTCCTTCTGGAAAAAGGTTGGAACGGTTTACCCCTAGAGCCGCCGACCTTGCCAGGCGGGCCCGCTTCCGCGATCGCTTTGTCACCTCGGCGACCGACGGCTCGCGAGTCTACAGCAGCAGCTTCCGTGCCAAGTTGCAGATAGTCGACAAACGCACACTTTTTCACGACGAGTGCGCGGTGATGAGACGGGGTTCTCACGATGGACAAGCCGCCCTCCTGAAATTGTCAAAGTGTGACAATCGATGCGTGTCGGGCTTGTTCATTCCGCGTCGAAATGACCCCATTGACATTGTTTGTCACTTTTTCCATGGGGCGCGATGTTGTCGTAGGAGCACCCTGTGCGCGATCGGCGTTCTCGGAGCGACGCGGCAGTTATCGCCCACAGGGTGGGCTCCTACAGTAAGTTTCGATTGCATCGGGCTCACCACGGATCAACCGGCAGCGCGTCAAGCACTTGGCCGCTGCTGCGATCGAGCAGCATGGTAAGACTCATCCGCGGCGTGGTGAACGGTAGCCACACCACGCTTGCCGCATCGCGCTTGTGGCTGTGCAACCACGCATCGAGCGGTGCGATGGATTCGGGGTGCTTCGTGCGCAACCCGTCGAGTGGCTTCGCACGCGTGAGCAATTGGCTCACGACGCGTGAATAGTCGACGTAGTACTGCGGATATTTCTCAACGTCCTTGCCGGAAGCGCCGCTGAGCAAGAGTTCGCTGCGCAGTTTCGTGTCGGTTGGCAGTTCCGCGCCAACGATGCGCGGCCCGGTCCATGGCACGCCGCGAAATGACGGAGCACTGCCTTTTGCGAGATCGAGCGGATCAAGTTGGTTGGCGCCGACCAGCACAAAGCGGTCGATCTCGCCGACGATGAACGCCGGACGTGCGCGCAGGACGACGGAGAGGCCATAGCTGAGCGCGCAAGCCTGGAACAGGGCGATCATCGCCAGGTCAAAACGCAGGTGTTTCTTGCCTGACTTGAATACCACAAGGGTCAAGATGGGGCCGAGTACGACGTCGACTCCCATCAGCAGGAACACCAGTTCCAGCGCGCCCATCGCGCGGCTGTACGGCGGCGGGTACCAGACGCCGAAGATCAATGCGGCGGAGATCAGGCCGATGGCCAGGCTGATCGAAAGGTGGATAGATGCGGCCTTCCAGCGTGACATAGGCAACCTCGTGCAGATCAGGTTGCACGAGGATATACGGCAAATAGTTCTACGCAATTCCCTCCGTCCGGTTCACTCAGGGCATGGCGCGGGCTGCGTTGCGTGGCGGCTCAATTTGCAAGATTGCAAGTGTTAACCCAGGCCGCCCGATAGACATCTTCCAGATTCCTCACGAATCGGGCGCCATCCATCAAGGCGGATTTGCGCATGCGCGCCGGCAGATCGGCGCGCAGTTCAGCGACGTGAGCCGGATCGTGAAGGCGTTCGAGCAGCATCGAGGGAAACCCGCTTGCGGACGGGGCAATCCATTCCTCCAATCCCAAGGTACTCAGCAGGCTGACTCCGCCGCGCGCAATCGATCGCTCACCCATGATCGTTGCGACCGGGACCCCCATGATCAACGCGTCACAGGTGGTCGTGGCGCCGTTGTAGGGGAATGTGTCGAGGGCGACGTCGACATCACGATACCCCTCGAAATAGAGTTCGATGGGAATCCGTCCAATCACATCGATGCGATCGGCGTCGATTCCCTCCTGCGACATGACATGAACGATTCGCGCTCGCGTCAATGCGTCGTCGACCCCGAATATTCTCAGGCGGCTGCGCGGGATGGCCATCAGCGCACTGGCCCATATCTTCAGCGCATTGGGATTGATCTTGGATGCCTGGTTGAAGGAGCCAAAAGTCCAGTAGCCGTTCGTCAGCATCGGCAACGCCGAGCACTCCGGGAGCGCTGTCTGCGGTTGGTAACACCATTGCGAATCCGCGAGTCGGGCGGGAGTTTCCACCTGCCAGTCCTCGGCGATGTTCTCCGGGTCCGTGTAGCGGTCGCACAATCGGTAGTCGATCGCATCCAGGCCGGTCGTTCCCAGGTAGCCGAGCCATGTCATCTGGATGGGTGCGGGCTTCAAGGCAAATGCGCCAAGCCGATTTCCAGTCGTATGGCCGGCAAGGTCAATCAGTATGTCAATGCCGTCGTCGACGACGCACTGTGCAAGTGACTCATCCGACATTGAGGCGATGTCCCGCCACCGGTCCGCCAATGCTTTGAACCGCACCGTGATCTCATCGGATTGCGTGTGGTTGTAATAGCAAACCACTTCATGGGAGGTGCGATCGTGGTGCCTGAGCAGCGGCTCAAAGAAACATGAAACCGGGTGCCGCCTGAAGTCTGGTGACACATATCCGATCCGCAGTCGCTTTTCTTTCACCATCACATTGTTCAGAAGCATCCGCGTTGGCATGCCGAGGGCTTGCGCTACGACGCGTCGATGTTCGCTCAGGATCTGCGCGGCCGAAATCCCGGGCAGGAACTGGAGTGCAAAAAGATAATTGCTGGACAGATCCCGATGCTTCGGTGCGTGTGTCAGGGCAGTCCGAAGCGACACCGCGGCGGAATCGCAATCTCCTGTTCGCCGGTCAATCGTTGCAAGCGCGATGAGGGCCGGGACATTGCCTGGATCGCCATCGATGACCCGCTGCAGAATTTCTCGCGCGACCAAACTTTGATCTTCCGCGCCAAGGACGTCGGCAAGGGACGCGGCCGCCTTTCCATGCGTGGGATCCAGGTGCAGTACGGATTTGAATGTCGCAACGGCTTCCTCGGTGCATTCATCACCGACCAGCGCGCAACCGAGGCCAAAAATCGCCTCCACCCATCCTGGACGCAAGCGGATTGCCTCACGGTAGCTTGCCGCTGCATCGAAGAAGTGACCGTGCGTCAGGAACAGGTTGCCGAGGTTCATATGCCCCTCGGCGTAGTCGGGCAGGATCTCGATCGAGGCTTCAAATGCGGCTTCGGCCTCCGAGGGCCGTCGCAACAATACGAGCGCGTTTCCAAGGTTCAGATGCGCTCGTGGTGAACGGGGCGACATCCTTACCGCCTCGGAATACGCCCGCAGCGCGCCTTCGAAGTCACCGCCATCCTCGAGCAGTTGCCCTCGGGAGATGAGCTCATCTACCGTGGGAGTTTTTTGCCCCAGCTCGATATCGGGCGGCATGGACTTTGCAACATGTGAACGAAATAAACGAGAGAAACCCGCCATCGGAACGCCTTGCCGTCTGGTCGTGCGAGGTTAGCACTGAACGCGGCGTCAGCCTGTGGGCGCTTCGATGACCAGACCCCGAATGGAGCAATTCACCATGCAATTTATGCGTTGGTTCGACACCACAGATATCAGGCAGTTTGCGGAGGTAATCGCCTCCGACTACGAAAAGCTCAGGCGTTCAGTTGTGGCGCGTGGCGACGATACGGCGAAACGCAACAAACGATTCGAGAAGGTCACCCAACGGGTGGAGGGGTTCAACCAGGAAAGACGCCTCAACTTCTACCAAAGGGCGAAGATGCTTGGCGATATCAAGGACTGCCTCAGCACGCACGGCATCGAGGAAGACGAGATTTCGGCATTCCTGCGGACGCTGCTGTTCAACAGACTTCGCAGCTGATTGAGTCGGTGTGGCAATCCGGATTCAACTATGCCGTCGCGGATATCGGAAGAAAGTCCCGCGCGATGTAGGAAATCACGGCGCCGTTCAACCGTAGGAGCGCACCGTGCGCGCGATCGCCGTTCGCGAAATGAGATGGTGCTTGTCGCCCACAGGGTGGGCTCCTACAACATCCCATTTCCCATGGGCGGTTCCGGTAGGAGCGCACCCTGTGCGCGACCGGTACATCGATGCACGCCGTCATAGCCAGGCCGCACCCCAAAATGCATAGTCGCCCACGCGCGATGCGATGCCGGCCCGGACCGGGTTGCGCACGATGTAGCGCGCGATTGCGGTCATGTCTTCGTCGTCGCGCAATGCATGGTCGTGATAGGCGCGCGCCCAGATCGCTTCTTGCGTGGTTTCGAGATGGACAGCCTTTGCAACGCATGCCTTGAAGCGGTTGACGACGACGGCCAGCGGATCACGTTCGCCCAATTGGATCAGGCCGTGCCAGTGATCGGGCATCAGCACCCAGCATAGAAGCGTGGCATCGCCCCAAGTGGTTTTCCGTGCGATGGCGCGACAAGCCGCCGTTGCCGCGGTCCAATTGCGAAAGACCGGTTTTCGCATGGTGGTCGTGGTGGTGATCAAATACATCTGCCCGGCAAGAGAGCATCTTCCGGCGCGCAGGTTTCGATGTCCGTATCGGGAAGCCATGCCACGTAGAGTGGGCTGCCCGTGCCGTCGCGGATATCGGAAGAAAGTGCCGCGCGATGTAGGAAATCACGGCGTCGTTCAATCGTAGGAGCGCACACGTGCGTGACGGGCGTTCGCGGAATGACGTAGCGATTGTCGCCCACAGGGTGGGCTCCTACAACACCAATTCCCTTTTCGATGGGGTCGCTATCGGTAGGAGCGCACCCTGTGAGCGACCGGCGTTCGCGGAACGAGATAGTGCTTGTCGCCCACAGGGTGGGCTCCTACAACACCAATTCTTTCTTCGATGGATCGCTAACGGTAGGAGCCACCCTGTGCGCGCCCGGCGTTCGCGGAACGACATGGTGGTCGCCGCCCACCAGGCTAGACTCCTGTCGCACTACATTTGGTTGGGCGTCACTCGATGCCGAGCTTCTCCAACCGATAGCGCAACTGCCGCAAGGTAAGACCGAGATGCTTCGCGGCGGCGGTGCGGTTCCAGCGCGTGGCTTCGAGGGCTTTCATGATCGCGGCGCGTTCGGTTTCGGCGACCGCGGAGGCGAGGTCGCTGAAGGTGTCGTCGTCGGCGTCGTCGTCGACTTCATGGACGGGCGGCGCCGGGCGATACGATTCGGGCTGCAAAGGTTCTGCATTCGCGCCGGGCGAGTTGGCCCAGCTTTCCGCGCTGGCGGCAGCGGAGCGGTCGCGCGGCAGCAGGCGCAGGTCGTCGACGCCGATCGTGTTGTTTTCGCACAGCGCGACCGAGCGTTCGAGCACGTTCTCGAGTTCGCGCACGTTGCCGGGGAAGTCGTAGGCAAGCAGCGCGGCGAGCGCGTCCGGGTTCCAGTCGCGCCGGTGCGGTGCCGTTGTCGCGGGCGAGGCGTTCGAGGACGCGGCCGGCGAGCTGCGGGATGTCGTCGCGGCGATCGCGCAGCGGCGGCACGCGCAGTTCGATCACGTTGATGCGGTAGAAAAGATCCTGGCGGAACGAGCCGAGTTCGACGAGTCGCGCGAGGTTCTTGTGGGTCGCCGAGAGGATGCGCACGTCGACGCCGATCTCGGCGCGCGCGCCGATCGGGCGCACGGCTTTTTCCTGGATCACGCGCAGCAGTTTCACCTGCATGTGCATCGGCAGCTCGGCGACTTCGTCGAGGAACAGCGTGCCGCCTTGCGCGGCCTGGAACAGGCCGTCCTTGTCGGCGCCGGCGCCGGTGAAGCTGCCTTTCTTGTGGCCGAAGAACTCGCTTTCCATCAGTTCGGACGGGATCGCGCCGCAGTTGACCGGCACGAACGGCGCGGCGGAGCGCGGCCCGAGTTCGTGGATCAGGCGCGCGACGAGTTCCTTGCCGACGCCCGATTCGCCGGCGATGTAGACCGGCGCCTGGCTGCGCGCGACCTTGGCGATCGTCGCGCGCAGTTCCTGCATCGGCGCGCGAATCGCCGATCAGCTTGCTCGCGCTCGACGGCCTGCTCGGTGCGCTTTTCCTCGGAGAGCTTCAGCGCGGTCTGCACGAGCCGGCGCAGCACGCTGATGTCGACCGGCTTGGAGACGAAGTCGAAGGCGCCGGCCTTCAGCGCGTCGACCGCGGCATCGACGTTGCCGTAGGCGGTGATCATCGCGACCGGCGTTTCCGGATACTGCGCGGCGATCAGCGCGATGATTTCCTGGCCGGAGCCGTCCGGCAGGCGCATGTCGGTGAAGCACAGCGCGTAGCGGCGTTCGGCGAGGCGTTCGCGCGCTTCGGCGACGGTCGCGGCGGTGTCGACGAGCAGATCCATGCGCCCGAGCGTCAGCGTCAGCAGTTCGCGGATGTCGCGTTCGTCGTCGATGACCAGTGCGTATTGCTTGCTCATTCGGGCAGGCCGTCGTGTGGCGAGCGGATGTGCAAGGGTGAGCGTGCACAAGGCAAAGGTGGCGTGCGTGATCGACAGGGCTCGTGACGTGCGTAGGAGCAGCGGCAGCCGCGATGCTGTCGCGAGAGCATCGCGCCTGCGGCGGTCGATCGGCGCGTCACTTCGGCGTGCGCCGATCGCCCGGATGCGCATCCGCGACGCGAGCAGCGAGCCGGCCGGGGTCAGGGTGATCCGGAAACAGCGCGCCGCCGCCGGCGACCGGCACGTATTCGAGCGATCGCCTGGTTGGCCTCGCTCATCTGCTTGGCGAGGTACAGGCCGAGGCCGGTGCCGTATTCGTGGGTGGTGTAGAACGGTTCGAAGATCTGCGCGGCGACCTTCGGCGGGATGCCCGGGCCGCGGTCGATGACCTCGATCAGCGGCGGTCCCTTTTCGGCGGCGAGGCGCGCGACCACGCTGACGCGCGCCGGCTCGTTCGGCTGGCGGCCGTAGCGGATCGCGTTCTGGACCAGGTTCCAGACCACCTGCTGCAGATGCTGCGGGTCGACCATTGCCTCGATCGTGCGGTTCTGGGTGACCGCGCGCAGGTGATCGCCGCCGAGGTCGTTGGACTGCTTGTAGTCCTCGACGAACGCGAGGATCCACGCGTTGAGGTCCAGCGTTTCCGGCCGCGAGCGCTCGCGCCGCGACAGTTGCAGGATGTTCTCGACGACGTCGTTCGCGCGCGTGCAGTGGTTGTTGATGATGTCGACGAGGCGCGTGTCCTCGGCAGTCGAGCTCGGGCGATTCGGCGAGCAGCTGCGCCGAATAGCGGATCGCGGCGAGCGGGTTGCGGATCTCGTGCGCGATCGACGCGGACAGGCGGCCGAGCGAGGACAGCGTGAGTTCTTCGGCGCGTCGCGACAGCAGCGAGGTGTCGTCGAGGAAGATCAGCACGTTGGTGTCGTCGTTCGGGGCGAGGCGGGTGAAGCGCGGAATCACCTCGGGCACGTCGGTCGGCCAGCGCGACCGCGGTCTGGTCGGTCTTGCTGGAATGGCGCCAGTGGTACAGCCGGCGCGACAGTTCCGGCGCGACCGTGCCGAGTTCGCGCTGGCTCGGCGACGGGTTGCCGATCAGATGCCAGGCCGATTCGTTGATGCGCAGGATGCGGTTGGCCTGGTCGACCAGCAGCACGCCGGTCTTCATGCGCTGGATGATCAGGTCGTTGACCTGTTCGAGGTTGAGCAGATCGACGCCGCGCTGCGCGGCGAGAGCCTCGGTCGCGCGCATGTGGCCGCCGAGGAAGCGC
Source organism: uncultured Gammaproteobacteria bacterium (assembly GCA_963720445.1). Classification (GTDB taxonomy): domain Bacteria; phylum Pseudomonadota; class Gammaproteobacteria; order Xanthomonadales; family Rhodanobacteraceae; genus Dokdonella_A. The sequence goes on along the minus strand of CAVRFO010000002.1, from coordinate 985,780 downwards.
AGCAGCGCGCCGACGATGAAATAGGCGACCGCGATCGTGACCGTCTCGACGGTCGGGTCGGCGCTCTCCGGCACCAACAGGCGTTCGTAGAAATACGGCGCGCGCGACGCCGACCGCCGCGAGCGTCGCGAACAGGTAGGCGCGTCGCGGCAGCAGCAGCGCGGCGATGCCGACGTTGACCAGCAGCATCATCGGCACGAGGCTGTGCCCGGTCAGCGCGATCAGCACCAGCGACGCGGCGACGATGTCGAGGGCCAGCGCCGAACTGATCCCGCCGACCAGGCGCGGCGCGCAAGCGGTCGGTGGCGAGCAGCAACAACAGCGCGACCGCGAGATAAGCGAGCGCGACGACCTGGCCGAGCAACGGATGGGTGACCTTGACCCATTCGACCGGCAAACGGGCTGAACACGAGGCCGGTGTAGACGACGGCTTCGAGGCAGCGGTAAAGATTGAAGAAATAGAGCTCGCGCCGGGTGATGTCGCCCGGTGATTCGGTGACGGCGTGTGCCTGACGGTCTGCGGTCACGTCTGCTCCATCGGCAGAGTATAGCGAGGATGCGACTGCTCCAAGGGCGTTGCGACGTCAAAGGCATCGCGCCTCCGGCGCTCCCACCGAAAGGCCGGCTTCCCGCTCGGTGGGAGCGCCGGAAGCCGCGATGCGTTTCGAGCAGCAGCATCGCGCGTTACGCGCCCTCACCGGGCGGTGGCTCGGCGCCATGGCTGCCTTTTTGATTTCACCCCCGCGTTCCCCGAGAATAGGCGTCCGTTCTGCGGCCGGTTCGCGTCGCCGCTTCCTGGATTGCGCTTGTACAGCGTCTTGTTTGCGCTGCAATCGCGTGTCCCTACGCTCAAGGTGCCCGCATGAATTTCCACGAATACCAAGCCAAGGAATTGTTCGCCGAGTACGGCATCCCGGTGCCGCCCGGCAAGATCGCGTCGACGCCGGAGCAGGCGGTCGAAGCCGCCAAGGCGCTCGGTGGCGAGCAATGGATGGTCAAGGCGCAGATCCACGCCGGTGGTCGCGGCAAGGCCGGCGGCGTGAAGTTCGTGCAAGTCGTTCGACGAGGTCAAGGCGGCTGCGGCCGGGATGCTCGGCACGAAGCATGGAGACCTACCAGTCCGGCGGCCGCGCGCTGCCGGTCAACCTGGTGCTGGTCACCGAAGCGACCGACATCGCCAAGGAGCTGTACCTGTCGATCCTCGTCGATCGCGACAGCAAGGCGGTCGTCGTTCATCGCCTCGGCGCACGGCGGCGTCGACATCGAGCAGGTCGCGCGCGAGAACGCCGGAAGACATCCACACGCTCGAGGTCAATTTCGTCGAGGGCCTGCAGCCGTACCAGTGCCGCCAGCCTCGGCTTCGACATGGGCCTCAACGCGAAGCAGGTCAACCAGCTGACCAAGATCATGCTCGGCCTGTACAAGCTGTTCAACGAGAAGGATCTGGCGCTGGTCGAACTCAATCCGCTGGCGATCGTCGACGATCGGCGATCTGCTCGCGCTCGACGGCAAGGTCAATTCCGACGACAACGCCGAGTTCCGCCATCCGAAGCTCGCCGCGATGCGCGACGTGATCGCAGGAAGACGCGGCCGAAGCCGCCGCGGTCAAGCACAACCTCAACTACGTGACGATGGACGGCAACATCGGCTGCATGGTCAACGGCGCCGGCCTGGCGATGGCGACGATGGACGTGATCAAGCTCGCCGGCGGCGAGCCGGCGAACTTCCTCGACGTCGGCGGCGGCGCGACCAAGGAGCGCGTGACCGAGGCGTTCAAGCTGATCCTGTCGTCGGACAAGGTGAAGGCGATCCTGGTCAACATCTTCGGCGGCATCGTGCGCTGCGACCTGATCGCCGAGGGCATCATCGCCGCGGTCAAGGAAGTCGGCCTGACGATTCCGGTGGTCGTGCGCCTGCGAGGGCACGAACGTCGAGAAGGGCCGCGAGCTGCTCGCGAACTCCGGCCTCGCGATCACGCCGGCGCGACGACCTCAACGATGCGGCGCAGAAAGCCGTCGCGGCGGTCAAATGACCATCTTGTAGGAGCGCACCCGTGCGCGACATCGCGACAGACGCGCGATATGCGAGCGCGCACGGGTGCGCTCCTACGAACGACATCAGGAATTGCACATGAGCATTCTCGTCAACAAGAACACCAAGGTCATCTGCCAGGGCTTCACCGGCAAGCAGGGCACGTTCCACTCCGAGCAGGCGCTCGACTACGGCACGAAGCTGGTCGGCGGCGTCACGCCGGGCAAGGGCGGCAGCGAGCACATCGGCCTGCCGGTCTTCGACACCGTGCACGAGGCGGTCGACGAGACCGGCGCCGACGCGACGATGATCTTCGTGCCGCCGCCGTTCGCGGCCGACGCGATCCTGGAAGCCGCCGACGCCGGCATCCGCGTGATCGTCGCGATCACCGAGGGCATCCCGGTGCTCGACATGCTGCGCGTGAAGAACGTGCTCAAGCAGTAGCCGGACACCGTGCTGATCGGCCCGAACTGCCCCGGCGTCATCACGCCGGGCGAGTGCAAGATCGGCATCATGCCGGGCTACATCCACAAGCCGGGCAAGGTCGGCGTCGTCGGCGCGCTCGGGCACGCTGACCTACGAGGCGGTCTGGCAGACCACGAACGTCGGCCTCGGCCAGATCGACCTGCATCGGCATCGGCGGCGACCCGATCAACGGCATCAACTTCATCGACTGCCTGAAGCTGTTCCAGGACGACCCGGAGACCGAAGGCATCCTCATGATCGGCGAGATCGGCGGCACCGCCGAGGAAGAAGCGGCCGAGTTCATCGAGCGAATACGTGACGAAGCCGGTCGTCGCGTTCATCGCCGGCGCCAGCGCGCCCGCGGGCAAGCGCATGGGCCACGCCGGCGCGATCATCTCCGGCGGCAAGGGCACCGCGGCGGAGAAGATCGCCGCGCTCGAGAAGGCCGGCGTGACCACGGTGAAGTCGCCGGCCGATCTCGGCACGACGCTGGCGGCGAAGATGAGGTAGGGCAAAAGCGGCCCCCTTCCGCCTTCGGCACCTTCCCCCGCTGCGCAGGGGAAGGGAAAGCAGATTGCAGTGATGCGTGCTGTTCCTTCCCCTGCGCAGCGGGGGAAGGTGGCCGAAGGCGGAAGGGGGCGCTCTTGATCTGCCGCAGCAAGGATGCCGATGCGTCAAGGCGCCAAAACGCAGTTCGCCCGCCAGCTGCGCGGCAGCATGACCGACGCCGAAACCCGTCTCTGGTTCCATCTTCGCCGCCATCAGCTGGGCGGTTTCCGGTTCCGCCGCCAATACCCCGGCGGCCCGTACATCGCCGATTTCGTGTGCGTCGAAGCACACCTGATCGTCGAGCTGGACGGCAGCCAGCATCTGGAGTCAACGGCGGATGCCGTTCGTGACGTATGGTTTGTCGAGCAGGGCTTTCGCATACTGCGGTTCTGGAACGATGATGCATTGCTGCGCACCGATGAGGTGTTGTCGAAGATCCTGAGTTCACTTTTGCAAGGCTAAAAGCGCCCCCATCCGGCCTGCCGGCCACCTTCCCCCGCTGCGCAGGGGAAGGGACAGCAAGCGTCCACGCAGCCTGCTTTCCCTTCCCCTGCGCAGCGGGGACGGTGCCGAAGGCGGAAGGGGGCGCTCTTGATCCATGGGTAACCACATGCCAAATCTCCGTCTCGCCCTCGCCCAATTCGATTTCCCGGTCGGCGCGGTTGCGCGCAACGAGGCGCGCATCGCCGCGCTGATCGCCGAGGCGCGCGACGTGCATCGCGCCGATGTGGTGCTGTTTCCGGAACTCGCGTTGAGCGGCTATCCGCCCGAGGACCTGTTGCTGCGGCCGAGTTTCCTCGCCGAGTGCGCGGCGGCGATGCAGCGCATTGCGCAGGGCGTGCACGGCATCGTCGCGATCGTCGGCTGGCCGCAGGCGGCCGGCGCGGTGGTCTACAACGCGGCCAGCGTGCTCGCCGACGGCCGGATCGCGGCGACCTACCGCAAACGCGAATTGCCGAACTATGCGGTGTTCGACGAACGCCGCTATTTCGAGGTCGATCCTGACGGCGGCACCTGCGTGTTCGAGGTCAAGGGCGTCGCGGTCGGCGTCGTCATCTGCGAGGACGTGTGGTTTGCCGAGCCGCTCGCCGACACCGCGAAAGCCGGCGCACAACTCGTGCTGGTGCCCAATGCCTCGCCGTTCGAGCGCGGCAAGCACGCGCAGCGCGATGCCTTGCTCGCCGCGCGCGTCGCCGAGACCGGCGTCGCGGTCGCCTATCTCAATCTGGTCGGCGGCCAGGACGCACTGGTGTTCGACGGCGCCTCGGTGCTCGCCGACGGCGACGGCCACGTCCATCCGGCCGCGCGTGCGTTCGAGGACCACTGGCTGGTCGCCGATTACGACGCCGCCTCGCGCAAGTTTTCCCCGATCGAATGGCCGGCCGATGGCGACGAAAGCCGCGACGCGCTGGCCTGGCGCGCGATCGTGCGCGGCACTCGCGACTACTGCGTCAAGAATGGCTTCGACAAGGTCTGGATCGGTCTGTCCGGCGGCATCGACTCGGCGCTGGTGCTGGCGATCGCGGTCGACGCGCTCGGCGCCGACAACGTGACCGGCGTGCGCCTGCCCTCGCGCTACACCTCGGATTTGAGCAACGACCTCGCCGACGAGCAGGCGCGCGCGCTCGGCGTGCGCATGCTGACGATTCCGATCGAAGCGCCGTTCGAGGGTTTCCTCGACGCGCTCGCGCCCGCGTTCGCGAGCTTCGGCCCTCAGCCCGCGGCCCTCGGCCCTGACCTGTCCGCAGAAAACCTGCAATCGCGCAGCCGCGGCGCGATGCTGATGGCGCTGTCGAACAAGTTCGGCGGCCTCGTGCTGACCACCGGCAACAAGAGCGAATACGCGGTCGGCTACGCGACGATCTACGGCGACATGTGCGGCGGCTACGCGCCGATCAAGGATCTGTACAAGACCGAGGTGTTTGCGCTCGCGGCTGGCGCAACGACGATCGGCGGCGCGCCAGGTGATTCCGCCGGCGGTGATCGACGCGGCCGCCGTCGGCGGAGCTGCGCGAGAACCAGACCGACCAGGATTCGCTGCCGCCGTACGACGTGCTCGACGCGATCCTGCTGCGGCACGTCGACGAGGAGCAGTCGCGCGACGAGATCGTGCGCGCCGGTTTCGATGCGGCGATCGTCGACCACGTGCTGCGGCTGGTGCGCATCAACGAATGGAAGCGCCATCAGTCCGCGCCGGGACCGAAGGTTTCGCGGCGCGCGTTCGGGCGCGAACGGCGCTATCCGATCACCTCGGGGTGGCGCTGACGGGAGAAGGCATCGCGCCTTCCGGCACTCCCACCAGGAGCAGGACTCGTCTGGTGGGAGCGCCGGAAGGCGCGATGCTCTTGTTACCCGCGATTTGACAGCGGAATCAACTTCCACCAGTTCGAGCGGTAGTTCGGCCAGTGACCCTTGAAGTACGGGTGGTCGGGGTAGTTGAGCTTCAGCACGCGCTCGCTGTCGTCGGCGAGTTTGTCCTGGCCGAGCTTGCGGTAGCTTTCGACCATGATCGCGAGCGCATCGCCGACCTGCGGCCGCTTGCGGATACGTCTCGACGATGGTCTTGGCGCGGTTCGCCGCGGCCACGTACGCATTGCGCTTGAGGTAGAAAAACGCGATGTTGAGTTCGGCCTGCGCCATCATGTTGCGCAGGTAGACCATGTGCTGGCGCGCGTCAGCGGTGTAACGGCTTTGCGGATAGCGCGTGACCAGTGCGCCGAAGTCGTCGAACGACTGGCGCAGGTTGGCCTGGTCGCGCTTGGTCATGTCCTGGCCGACGTAGCGTTCGAGGAATCCGCCGGAGCGGTCGAAGTTGATCAGGCCGCGCAGGTAGTACGCGTAGTCGATGTGCTTGTGCGTCGGATAGGTCTTGATGAAGCGGTTGATGGTCGAGTACGCGTCGTCGGGCTTGTTCGACTTGTACTGCGCGTAGGCGAGATTGAGCTGCGCCTGTTCGGTGTAGGCGCCGAACGGGAAACGCGAGATCAGGCGCTCGAACGAGCGTGCCGCGAAGATCGTTGTTGCCGGCGTCGAGTGCATCGACGCCTTTCTGGTACAGCTCGCTCGACCGGCAGCGTATCCAGCGGATCGCCTTTCTTGCCGCGGTGGAACAGCGAACAGCCGGACAGCGCGACGACGAGGACGAGCAGCACGATTCGCACGAGGACGTTGCGCATGGGAAAAGGGAAACCTGAGGAAACTCGCATGCGAATGGCAGGCTCTGCGATGATGGGAGGGATGGAGCGGTCGGAAAGCGAGCACCTTGCCGGATTTTCCCGGCGCAGTGCCGCGGATCTGGCGCGATGATTCGCTCAACCCGGCAACGCTCAGGGCGCTGCACCCGGGACGGCGATCATAACCCGAACTCCGTCGCCGCTGGAAACGCAATCAATTACAGGGACTTCAAGCATGACCGAACCGGAATCCAGCCTGAATGCAGCGCATCCCGGTCGAACTCGCCGGGCGCCGCTTCGATCAGGCCCTGGCCGAGCTGTTTCCGGACTATTCGCGCTCGCGCCTGACCGCGTGGATCAAGTCCGGCGACGCGCTGCTCGACGGCGAGACCGTCGCGCCGCGCACGATCGTGCATGGCGGCGAGGCGATCACGCTCGAGCTGCGCGCATGGAGCGCGAGATCGGCGCGGTGGCCGAGGACATCCCGCTCGACATCCGCTACGAGGACAGCGAAGTGATCGTGGTCAACAAGCCGGCCGGGCTGGTCGTGCATCCGGGCGCCGGCAACGCGAGCGGGCACCCTGCAGAACGCACTGCTGCATCACGATCCCAAGCTTGCCGAGATTCCGCGCGGCGGCATCGTGCACCGGCTCGACAAGGACACCTCGGGCCTGATGGTCGTCGCGCGCACGTTGCGCGCGCACACGTCGCTGGTCGAGCAGTTGTCGCGGGCGCGACGGTGCATCGCCAGTACGCGGCGATCGTGTACGGCGCGATGATCTCCGGCGGCCGCGTCGATGCGCCGATCGGTCGCCACCCGCACGATCGCCTGAAACAGGCGGTGCGCGAGGATGGCCGCGACGCGGTCACCCACTACCGCGTGCGCGAACGCTTCCGCGCGATGACCCTGGTCGAATGCCGCCTCGAAACCGGGCGCACGCACCAGATCCGCGTGCACATGGCGCACGTGAAGCATCCGCTGGTCGGCGATACGCAGTACGGCGGCCTGCTCAAGCTGCCGAAAGGGGCGAGCGCGGAATTCGTCGCCGCGCTGCGCGCGTTCAAGCGTCAGGCGCTGCACGCGGAGCGGCTGGAATTCGCTGCATCCGAAGACCGGCAAGACGATCGCGATCGAAGCCGAACGGCCCGCCGACATGGAAGCGCTGCTTGCGGCGCTGCGCGAGGATGCGCGCGAGCAACGCGAGCGTGACGCACGGCGATGACCGAGCGAGGCCGATTGCTCGTTCCCGACTGGCCGGCGCCGCCGAACGTGCGCGCGGTCGTCACCACGCGCTTCGCTGCGCCGGCGCATCGCGTCCGCCGTTCGATACGTTCAATCTCGGCGTCGCGCTGCGGTGACTCTCCGGCCGCGGTCGCCGCGAATCGCGCGGCGCTGATCTCCGCGCTCGCTCTGCCGGAGTCGCCGCGCTGGCTGCGCCAGGTCCACGGCACCGACGTACTCGATGCGGACGCGACCGGCAGTGCCGGACAGCGAACCCGAAGCCGATGCCGCGGTCGCGCGTGGCGCTGGCGTCGTGCTCGCGATCCTGACCGCCGACTGCCTGCCGATCCTGTTCTGCGCCGACGACGGCACGGCGATCGCGGCCGCGCATGCCGGCTGGCGCGGGCTTGCCGGCGGCGTGATCGAGGCGACGATCGTGCGGCTCGGTGTGCCCGCTTCGCGCCTGCTCGCCTGGCTCGGCCCGGCGATCGGCGCCGCTTCCTACGAAGTCGGCGACGAGGTGCGCGCGGCGTTCGTCGATGTCGACCCCAACGCCGCACGATGCGTTCACGCGGACGCGGCCCGGACATTGGCGCTGCGATCTTTATGCGCTCGCACACCAGCGTCTCGCTGCCGCGGGCGTCGCGCGCGTGCACGGCGGCGGTTTCGACACCTTCGCCGATGCGCGTTTCTATTCGTACCGGCGCGAGCGCGATACCGGGCGGTTCGCGAGCCTGATCTGGCACGCAAAGCTGTTGTAGGAGCGCCGGCAGGCGCGATGCTTCTCGATGCGCCGCACAATTCTTCGGCGGGAACGGCCCTTCGACGGGCTCAGGGCAGGCTTCAGCCGCGATGCTCGTGCCGTGTTCGAAAGCATCGCAGCTAGCGCCCGAGCGATGCAGTTACCGCCTTGAACGGTGTTGCGGCCGCTCCCACCTTTGCTCCAGGCTGAGGTCGCCGGCAAATTGCGCCACCGCCTCGCTGCCACCCAGGGTTTCCGGAGGACACGCTCGCCATGCGCATGGACAAACTCACCTCGCGTTTCCAGCAGGCGCTGGCCGACGCGCAATCGCTCGCGGTCGGGCGCGACCACAACATGCTCGAGCCGGTGCATCTGATGGCCGCGCTGCTCGACCAGCAAGGCGGCTCGACGGCGCCGCTGCTCGGCGCAGGCCGGCGTCAACGTGGCTGCGTTGCGCGCGCGAGTCGGGCAGGATGCTGGAGCGAGTTGCCGAAGGTCGCCGGTCAGGAAGGCAACATCAATGTGTCCAATGACCTCAATCGCCTGCTCAACGTCACCGACAAGCTCGCGCAGCAGCGCGGCGACGCGTTCATCGCGAGCGAGCTGTTCGTGCTCGCCGCGCTCGACGACAAGGGCGAGGTCGGCGCGGCGCTGAAGGCAGCGGGTGCGATCAAGGCGAACATCGAGGCGGCGATCGAAAAAATGCGCGGAGGTGAGAAAGTGCAAACGGAAAATGCCGAGGAACAGCGCCAGGCGCTGGAGAAATACACGATCGACCTGACCGCGCGCTCGGAGAAGGGCAAGCTCGATCCGGTGATCGGCCGCGATGAAGAGATCCGCCGCGTGATCCAGGTCCTGCAGCGGCGCACCAAGAACAATCCGGTGCTGATCGGCGAGCCCGGCGTCGGCAAGACCGCGATCGTCGAAGGCCTCGCGCAGCGCATCGTCAACGACGAGGTGCCGGAAGGTTTGCGCGACAGGCGCGTGCTGTCGCTCGACATGGGCGCGCTGATCGCCGGCGCGAAGTTCCGCGGCGAGTTCGAGGAACGCCTGAAGGGCGTGCTCAACGATCTGGCCAAGCAGGAAGGCCAGGTCATCCTGTTCATCGACGAGTTGCACACGGTGGTCGGCGCGGGCAAGGCCGAAGGCTCGATGGATGCGGGCAACATGCTCAAGCCCGCACTCGCGCGCGGCGAGCTGCATTGCATCGGCGCGACCACGCTCGACGAATACCGCAAGTACATCGAGAAGGACGCCGCGCTGGAACGGCGTTTCCAGAAGGTCTTCGTCGGCGAACCGAGCGTGGAGGACACCATCGCGATCCTGCGCGGCCTGAAGGAAAAGTACGCGGTGCATCATGGCGTCGAGATCACCGATCCGGCGATCGTTGCCGCGGCGACGCTGTCGCACCGCTACATCGCCGATCGGCAGTTGCCGGACAAGGCGATCGACCTGATGGACGAAGCCGCGTCGCGCATCCGCATGGAGATCGATTCCAAGCCGGAGGAACTCGACCGCAAGGAACGCCGCCTGATCCAGCTCAAGATCCAGCGCGAGGCGCTGAAGAAGGAGAAGGATGTGGAATCGAAACAGCGCCTGGCCGATCTCGAAAAGGAGATCGCCGCGCTGGAGCGCGAGTATTCGGATCTCAACGAAATCTGGAAGTCCGAGAAAGCGACCTTGCAGGGCGCGACGAAGATCAAGGAGGAGATCGAGCAGGCCAAGCTCGATCTCGAAGCCGCGCAGCGCGGCCAGGATTACGCGAAGATGAGCGAGATCCAGTACGGGAAGATTCCCGAACTGGAAAAGAAGCTGAAGACCGCGCAGGAAGCCGAAAACAAGGGCTTCACGCTTGCTGCAGGACAAGGTCACCGCCGAGGAAATCGCCGAAGTCGTCGCGCGCTGGACCGGCATTCCGGTCTCGAAGATGCTCGAAGGCGAGCGCGAAAAGCTCCTGCGCATGGAAGACGAGTTGCACAAGCGCGTGGTCGGCCAGGACGAGGCGGTGCGCGCGGTCAGCCGATGCGATCCGACGTTCGCGCGCGGGCCTGTCCGATCCGAACCGGCCGAATGGCTCGTTCCTGTTCTTAGGTCCCACTGGCGTCGGCAAGACCGAGTTGTGCAAGGCGCTCGCCGAATTCCTGTTCGACTCGACCGATGCGATGGTGCGCATCGACATGAGCGAGTTCATGGAAAAGCACTCGGTCAGCCGCCTGATCGGCGCGCCGCCGGGCTATGTCGGCTACGAGGAAGGCGGTTACCTGACCGAAGCGGTCCGGCGGCGTCCGTACAGTGTGATCCTGCTCGACGAAGTCGAGAAGGCGCATCACGACGTGTTCAACATCCTGCTGCAGGTGCTCGACGATGGCCGACTGACCGACGGCCAGGGCCGCACCGTCGATTTCCGCAACACGGTGATCGTGATGACGTCGAACCTCGGCTCGCAATTCATACAAGAGATGGATGGCGACAGCGAGGAGCAGTACACGCAGATGAAGGCGTCGGTGATGGGCGTCGTGCAGGCGCATTTCCGGCCCGAGTTCATCAATCGCCTCGACGAGATCGTCGTGTTCCGCGCGCTCGACAAGAACGCAGATCCGCGCGATCGCACGCATCCAGATCGACTACCTGGCCAAGCGCCTTGCCGAGCGCCAGTTGAAACTCGATCTCACGGACAAGGCGCTCGACCTGCTCGGCAACGTCGGCTTCGATCCGGTGTATGGCGCGCGTCCGCTGAAGCGCGCGATCCAGCAGCAACTGGAAAATCCGCTCGCGAGGGAAATCCTCGAAGGCAAGTTCCAGCCCGGCGACACCGTCGAAGTGGACGCGAGCGCCGGGCATCTGGCGTTCCGCAAACATTGACGACACTGTCGTTGGCCCTGCACAAGACAATCGGCCGTTCGGCAGCTTGAAATCAGCTGTCGCGACGGCCGGATGCCGATCCCGCGGGCGTGCAGCCTACAATGCGTGACCCCGATTCCGATTCCGATCCCCGAAGATGCCCATTTACGAATTCGAATGTTCCGCCTGCGGCAACGTTTTCGAGCGTCTGCAGAAGCTTTCCGACTCCGATCCGGCCGATTGCCCCGAATGTGGCAAGCCGGAGGTCAAGCGCCGCCTGACCGCGCCGGCGTTCCGTCTCGCCGGCAGCGGCTGGTACGAGACCGACTTCAAGAAGGACGGTGAAAAGAAACGCAATCTCGCCGGCCACCACGATGCGCCCAAGGACGTGTCGGGCACCGTTGCGAAGGTCGAAGCCAAACCGGCTGCGAAACCCACCGAGTCGGCACCGGCGGCAAACACCGGGGCGGGAAGTTCGGGTAACGACTGAGCGTGCCCGTGCGTTGACAACCGTTCACGTTGCTGTTTCTAAACTGCGTTCGTCCATCCAATGGGGAGTTGTTCGATGAAGTTTGTCCATGCAGGTTTGATTGCGGTTGTGGCGGTTGTTGCGTCTGTCTGCGCGATGCCGGTGTTCGCGCACGACGCGGCGCAGGTCGCGCGTGCTGTTTCGCCATTGAGTCTGGCCCAGTATCAGGGCGGGTACGATCGAGGTGACCGCCGCGGCGGCGACAGCGTCAATTGCGGCAGCTCCGGCTACAAACTGACGCGCTGCCGGGTGCCGTGGCGCGATGCCAGGCTGGTTCGACAGACCTCCGATTCGGCGTGCGTCAGGGATCGTACCTGGGGCATGGATCGTGGTGGGATCTGGGTCGACAAGGGCTGCGGCGGTACATTCGTCGAAGCTCGGCGTGGCGATGGCCCCGGCCCTGGAAACGGCGGTGACTGGCGCCCGGGTCCGGGTTGGGATACCGCGATTCGCGTGCGTTGCGCGAGCCAGGGTTACCGCTACAACATGTGCCAGGTCGACACCGGTCGCGGCAGCTCGGTCAGTGTCGAGCGCCAGATTTCCAACACCCGTTGCGAGCAAGGCCGCACGTGGGGCTTCAATCGTGCCGGCATCTGGGTCGATGGCGGTTGCGAGGCGGTGTTCCGCGTCGACCGTCGCTGGCGCTGAATCACCCGTCCACGCAATCCTGACGACGCCCGCTTTTGCGGGCGTTGTTTTATGGCCATGGATGGCCGGTATGCCGGAAATGCAGGAGCAATTTCCGGCGATGGCCACGGATGGTCGGTATGCCGGCACTGCAGGAGCAATTGCCGGCGATGGCCACGGATGGCCTTTTCGGTGCACGCGCCGCGCGCGGACGCCGGCATGACGCACGTTTCCGGCATTGCGGTGCAGCAATTTCCTCCGTAGCATGCCGCGCCTTGGCTCGGAGCCTGTCGGGCTTTGGTGGTCGAGGCGAAAATTCGGCTGTGCGAGGAACAGATTTTCGACGGTTCGCCGGCCCATAGTGGTTCTATGGGCCAGGAAGCGGCGGAAATATGGACCGCACAGACGGATTTGCAGCCCGGCTGACCAAAGCCCGACAGGCTCCTGGGCGCCACTGCAGCGCTCCAGGGGGTTCCCATGCGTACACATTATTGCGGTCTCGTCGACGAGGCCTTGCTCGACTCCAGTGTCGTCCTCTGTGGCTGGGTCGATACCCGCCGCGACCACGGCGGAGTGATCTTCATCGATCTGCGCGACCATGAAGGCGTGGTGCAGATCGTCGTCGATCCGGACAACGCGGCCGCGTTCAAGACCGCCAGCGAAGTCGGTTACGAGTTCTGCCTGAAGATCAGTGGCAAAGTACGCCGCCGCGTCAGCGTCAACGAGCGGATCAGGACCGGGCAGGTCGAGGTGCTCGCCGATCACATCGAGGTGCTGAACGCAGCGCGCGATCTGCCGTTCGTGCTGCACGAAACCACGAACGAAGACCTCAAGCTCAAATACCGCTATCTCGACCTGCGCCGCCCGGAGATGCAGCGCGCGATGCGCATGCGCACGCGGCTGGTGTCGGCGCTGCGCCGCCATCTCGACGAGCAGGGTTTCCAGGACATCGAGACGCCGATCCTGACCAAGGCGACGCCGGAAGGCGCGCGCGACTACCTGGTTCCATCGCGCGTGCATCCGGGCCAGTTCTACGCGCTGCCGCAGTCGCCGCAGCTGTTCAAGCAATTGCTGATGGTCGCCGGCTTCGACCGCTACTACCAGATCGCGCGCTGCTTCCGCGACGAGGACCTGCGCGCGGATCGCCAGCCCGAATTCACCCAGCTCGACATGGAGTTCGCATTCGTCGAGGAGCGCGACGTGCAGGACGCGGTCGAGGCCATGATCCGCGCGATCTTCAAGGAGATCGCGGACGTGGAACTCGACGCCGCGTTCCCGCGCATGACCTACGAAGAAGCGATGCGTCGCTACGGTTCGGACAAGCCGGACCTGCGTATCGCCCTGGAACTCGTCGACGTCGCCGAACAGGTCAGGCAGGTCGAGTTCAAGGTGTTCGCCGAAGCGGCGAACAACCCGGACAGCCGCGTCGCCGCACTGCGCGTGCCCGGTGGCGCCGAGTTGACCCGCAAGCAGATCGATGGCCTCGGCGAGCACGCGGCGAAGTACGGCGCGAAAGGCCTGGCGTGGATCCGTGTCGATGACCGCGCGAAAGGCCGCGAAGGACTCAATTCGCCGATTGCGAAGTTCCTCGACGATGCGACGCTCGACCGCGCTGCTCGACAAGGTCGGCGCCGGCAGCGGCGATCTGATCTTGTTCGGCGCCGGCGCGTACAAGACCGTCTCCGATTTCATGGGCGCGCTGCGCCTGAAGGTCGGCCGCGACCGCGGCCTGGTCGAGAACGCATGGAAGCCGCTGTGGGTCGTCGATTTCCCGATGTTCGAATACGACGACGAGGCCAAGCGCTACGTCGCCCTGCATCACCCGTTCACCGCGCCGAAGGTCGACGACGTCGCCGACCTCAAGGCCAACGCGAAGATCGCGGTGTCGCGCGGCTACGACATGGTGCTCAACGGCAACGAGATCGGCGGCGGCTCGATCCGTATCCATCGCCCGGAGATGCAGAGCGCGGTGTTCGACCTGCTCGGCATCGGCAGCGAGGAGGCGCAGGCGAAGTTCGGCTTCCTGCTCGAAGCGCTGAAGTACGGCGCGCCGCCGCACGGCGGCATCGCGTTCGGCATCGACCGCATCGCCGCGTTGATTGCCGGCACCGAGTCGATCCGCGACGTGATCGCGTTCCCGAAGACGACCAGCGCGCAGGACCTGATGACTGCGGCGCCTTCGACCGTTCCGGAAGCGCAGCTTGCCGACCTGCACGTGCGCGTGGTCGAGCCGAAGAAGCCGTAAACGAAAGCTTGGTGGGAGCGCCGGAAGGCGCGATGCTCTTCGCGTCATCGATGAAATCAAAGGCATCGCGCCCTCCGGCGCTCCCACAAAAAGCGCGCGTGGCCATGACCGAACACGTAATCCTCCTGCACGGCATCTGGATGCGCGGCATCACCCTGCATCCGCTCGCGCGCCGTCTGCGCAGCGCGGGCTACGCAGTCGAAACGCTCGACTACGCGAGTGTGTACGGCGGCGTGGAATCGGCCGCCGCGCGCCTGCGCGAACGCATGGGCGCGATCGATGCCGAGTGCGGTGCATCTGGTCGGTCACAGCCTGGGCGGACTGGTCGCGCTGGAGGCGACGCGCGATGCGCGCGAGCTGCCGCCCGGACGCATCGTCTGTCTCGGCCCGCCATTGCGCGGCAGCGCCGCGGCGCGCGGCTTGGCCCGGGTGCCCGGGCGGGCGCTGGCTGATGGGGCAAAGTGCGCAGGCGCTGTTCGAGGGCATCGGCGCGTGGACCGGGTCGCGCAGCGTCGGCGTGATCGCAGGCAGCCTGCCGTTCGGACTCGGCGCCGCGATGGGCGCGCTGGGCGCGCCGCACGACGGCACCGTGGCGGTCGAGGAAACCCGCTTGCCCGGCATCGCCGACCATTGCACGATCACGACCTCGCACACCGGTTTGCTGTTTTCGTCCGAAGTCGCCGATCTCACGATCGGCTTCCTGCGCACGGGCCGCTTCGCTGCGGAATCCCGTTGAACACGAATGCCTGCGTTAGACTTCGCGCGTCCTTGCCATGCCGACCACCGCGTTGAACGCAGCGCCTGCCCCGATTCCCGGCTCCCGATCGACTTCCGCATCCTGCGGTTCGCCCTCCGGGCCGGCTTCGCCCCTCGCTCCGGCATCCTGCCTGCGCAGTCCGGTTCCCGGCGTCTGCCGCATCCTCGGCGTCGATCCCGGCAGCCAGCGCACCGGCGTCGGCATCATCGATGTCGACGCGGCTGGAAAGTCGCGCCATGTGTTCCACACCGCGCTGAACCTGCTCGGCAACGACGATTTCGCCGGTCGCCTGAAACAGATTTTCGACGAACTCGGCGCGATCATCACCGAGTACGCACCGCAGGAAGCGGCGATCGAGCGCGTGTTCATGGCGCGCAATCCCGATTCGGCGCTCAAGCTCGGCCAGGCGCGCGGCGCGGCGATCTGCGCGATCATGCATGGTGGCGTCGGCGTGACCGAATATGCGGCGCGCGAGGTCAAGCAGGCGGTCGTCGGCACCGGCGCCGGCGACAAGACACAGGTGCAGCACATGGTCGGGGATCTTGTTGAATCATCCGGGCAAGTTGCAGGCCGACGCGGCCGACGCGCTCGCGATTGCGCTGACGCATGCGCATACGCGATCGAGCCTGCAGCGCATCGGCATTCCGCGCAGCGCGTGGCGGCGGCGATGATCGGTCGTCTCAAGGGTATTCTGGTCGCCAAGCAGCCGCCGTGGATCGTGGTCGATGTCGGCGGTGTCGGCTACGAGCTGGAAGCGCCGATGTCCACATTTTTTGACTTGCCGGAACTTGGCCGCGAGGTCAGTCTGTGCACGCACTACGCGGCCAAGGAAGACACCGTCGTGCTGTACGGGTTCCTGCGCGAGGCCGAGCGCAGCCTGTTCCGCACCTTGCAGAAAGTCAGCGGCGTCGGCGCGAAGATTTCGCTGGCAGTGTTGTCGGGCAGCAGCGTCGAGGAGTTCGCGCGGCTCGTGCAGACCAGTGATATCGCCGCATTGACGCGCATCCCGGGCATCGGCAAGAAAACCGCCGAGCGCATGATTGTCGAATTGCGCGATCGCGTCGACGGCATGGCCAGCGGCATCCCGACGATGAGCGGCGGCGCAGTCGCGCGTGATCCGGTCGCCGAGGCCAGCGTCGCGTTGCAGACGCTCGGCTACAAGCCGGTCGAAGTGACCCGCCTGGTGCAGGGCGCCGCCGCGCCCGGCGACAGTGCCGAAGACATCATCCGCAAGGCCCTCAAAGCCGCACTGCGCTGATCGCTACCGGAACCCTTCCATGATGCAGATCCAGAATGACAACCCCGAGGGGCGCAATCGCGTGTCCGCGCTCGCGCTCGGCGCGATCGGCGTGGTCTACGGCGACATCGGCACCAGTCCGCTGTACACGATGAAGGAAACCTTCGGCCCGCATGGCGTGCCGATCAGCCACGACGCCGTGCTCGGTGTGCTGTCGCTGGTGTTCTGGTCGCTTGATGCTGGTCGTCTCGATCAAGTACGCCGGCTTCATCATGCGTGCCGACAACAAGGGCGAGGGCGGCATCATGGCGTTGACCGCGCTGGCCCAGCGCGGTGTTCGCGACAATCGGCGGATCGCGCTGGATCATCACCATCCTCGGCCTGTTCGGCGCGGCATTGTTCTTCGGCGACGGCGTGATCACGCCGGCGATCTCGGTGCTGTCGGCGGTCGAAGGTCTGGAAATCGCGACGCCCGGGCTCGAACACTACATGGTGCCGATCACGGTGCTGATCCTGCTCGGCCTGTTCTGGATCCAGAAACGCGGCAGCGGCCGCCGTCGGTGCGGTGTTCGGACCGATCATGTGCTCTGGTTCGTCGCGATCGCGCTGCTCGGCGTTGTACCAGATCATTCAGCATCCCAGCGTGCTGAGAGCGCTGTCGCCCCACTACGCGGTGCACTTCTTCACGCCACGTGGGCTGGCCCGCATTCTTCGCGCTCGGCTCGGTCGTGCTGTGCATCACCGGCGCCGAGGCGCTGTACGCGGACATGGGGCATTTCGGCCAGAGGCCGATCCGTGTCGCGTGGTTCGGTTTCGTGATGCCGGCGCTGGTGCTCAACTACTTCGGTCAGGGCGCGCTGCTGCTGAACGATCCGGGCGCTGCCGAAAACCCGTTCTACCTGCTCGTGCCGGGCGCGTTGCTGCTGCCGATTATCGTGCTCGCGACGGTGGCGACGGTGATCGCTTCGCAGGCGGTGATCTCGGGTGCGTTCTCGGTGACGCGCGAGGCGATCCAGCTCGGCTTCCTGCCGCGCATGCAAATCCGGCACACCTCGCGCGAGACGCATTGGCCAGATCTACCTGCCGTGGGTCAATCGCATGCTGCTGGTGCTGACCCTGGCGGTCGTGCTCGGCTTCCGCTCGTCGAGCAACCTCGCCGCCGCCTACGGCATCGCCGTGGTCGGCACGATGACGATCGACTCGATCCTGGTGATGATCGTGTTCCGGCGCATGTGGCACTGGAGTCGCACCAAGGTGTACGTGGTCGGCTTGCTGTTCCTGATCGTCGACATGGCGTTCCTGACCGCGAATGCGGACAAGGTCGAGCACGGCGGCTGGTTCCCGCTTGTGCTCGGCGCGGTGATCTTCACCCTGATGACGACCTGGCGGCGCGGTCGCGAGCTGGTCGTGCGCGAGATCAAGCAGAGCGGTCTGGCGATCGAGCCGTTCATTTCCTCGATCGTCGCGCATCCGCCGCTGCGCGTGACTGGCACCGCGGTATTCCTGACCGCGAACCAGGATGGCGTGCCGCACGCGCTGCTGCACAACCTCAAGCACAACAAGGTGCTGCACGAGCGCAACATCCTGCTGACCGTGGAAACGCTGGAGACCCCGACGGCGGAACCCGACGAACGCGTCGCGATCGCGTCGCTCGGCGACGATTTCTACAAAGTCACATTGCGCTTGGATTTGCCGAGGACCCGCACGTGCCGGAAACGATCGCGGGCATCCAGCAGTGCGGTCAGTTGTTCGACATGATGGACACCACGTTCTTCCTCAGCCGCGAAAGCATCGTCGCGACCGACCGCCCGGGCATGGCACTCTGGCGTGACCGCCTGTTCGCGTTCATGCAGCGCAATGCGATTCCGGCGACCGCGTTCTTCCAGATTCCCGGCAATCGCCTGATCGAACTGGGGACGCAGGTGGAGATTTGAGGGGCCGGGATTTGAGATTCGGGATTCGGGATTGGGAAAGGCAGAACTGAACGCGCGCTGCGGCCCGATCCTTGGTCGCTATCGCGAGTACGGCAAAGCCGACGATAATCCGCGAATCTCCAATCCCGAATCCCGAATCCCGGCTCCAATGACCGACCGCCTCATTTCGACCATCGCGACTGCCGACGAAGAGCTCGTCGAGGCGACGATTCGCCCGCAGCGGCTGGCCGAATACCTGGGTCAGCCGGTCGTGCGCGAGCAGCTCGGCGATCTACATCGAGGCGGCGCGCCGGCGCGGCGAGGCGCTCGATCATGTGCTGATCTTCGGGCCGCCCGGGCTCGGCAAGACCACGCTGTCGCATGTGATCGCGAACGAACTCGGCGTCAATCTGCGCTCGACGTCCGGCCCGGTGCTCGAACGCCCTGGCGATCTCGCCGCGCTGCTGACCAACCTGCAGCCGCGCGACGTGCTGTTCGTCGACGAGATCCATCGGCTGTCGCCGATCGTCGAGGAAGTGCTGTATCCGGCGATCGAGGATTTCCAGATCGACATCATGATCGGCGAAGGCCCGGCGGCGCGCTCGATCAAGCTCGACCTGCCGCCGTTCACGCTGATCGGCGCGACCACGCGCGCGGGACTGCTGACCGCGCCGCTGCGCGACCGCTTCGGCATCGTGCAGCGCCTGGAGTTCTACAGCGCGCTGGAGCTTGCCGCGATCGTGCGCCGCTCGGCGAAGATCCTCGGCATCGCCTGCGACGCCGACGGCGCCGGCGAGATCGCGCGGCGCGCGCGCGGCACGCCGCGCATCGCGAACCGCCTGCTGCGCCGCGTGCGCGACTTCGCCGAGATCAAGGCCGGCGGCACGATCACGACCGCGGTCGCCAAGGCCGCGCTCGACATGCTCAAGGTCGATGCCGAAGGTTTCGACGCGCTCGACCGGCGCCTGCTCGGCATGATCATCGAGAATTTCGACGGTGGCCCGGTCGGCGTCGAGTCGCTGGCCGCGGCGTTGTCGCGAGGAACGCGGCACGATCGAGGACGTGGTCGAGCCGTTCCTGATCCAGCAGGGCTTCCTGCATGCGCACCGCGCGCGGACGCATGGTGACGGCGAAGGCGTAGCGGCATCTCGGGCTTGAAGCCGCCGCCGCGCAGCGATGCGGTCGATCTGTTCGAGAGCCGGGATTCGGGATTGGAGATTCGGGGATTCGGGACATGAAGGACCTGAGGCCTCGAACCGCCATGAAATCCCGTGTTGCGGCGGCGGCTGCATTTCCCAATCCCCAATCCCGAATCCCCAATCCCGGCCTCGCCTTCACCTGGCCGGTCCGCGTCTACTGGGAAGACACCGACGCCGGCGGCGTCGTTTATCACGCGCGCTATCTGCATTTCCTCGAACGCGCGCGCACCGAGTGGTTGCGCGCCAGTGGCATCGGACAGCAGCAGCTTGCGCGACGAACTCGGCGTCGTCTTCGTCGTGCATCGCATGGAACTCGCGTTCAACGCGCCAGCGCGACTCGACGACCTGCTGACCGCGACCGTGTTGCCCGGCGAGCGGCGCAGCGCGAGTTTCATCGTTACGCAGGAGCTGCGGCGCGAGCCGAATCGAAAGCGCTGGTCGAGGCGCGCGTGCGCGTCGCGTGCATCGATGCGAACCGCGTTCCGGCCGCGTCCCATTCCCGAATCATCTGTTTCGAAGAGATGGCGAAAACATGAACTCAGCGAATTGAATGTCCTGGCACTGGTCCTCAACGCCAGCATCCCGGTCAAGCTGGTGCTCGGGATCCTGATCGGCTTCTCGATCGCGTCCTGGTTCATCATCTTCCGCAAGAAGGCGTTGATCGATCGCGCGAACGCGAGCGCGGACGAATTCGAGGAGCGCTTCTGGTCCGGCGCCGATCTGGCTGGCCTGTTCAAGGACATCACCGGCAGCCGCGATCGGGTCACCGGCAGCGGCGCGATCTTCGAAGCGGGCTTTCGCGAATTCGCGCGCCTGCGCCAGCGCCGCGGTACCGATTCGCGCGCGCTGCTCGAAGGCGCGCAGCGCGCGATGCGCGTCGCCACGACGCGCGAGATCGATCGGCTCGAACAGAATCTCGAATTCCTCGCCAACGTCGGCTCGATCAGCCCGTACGTCGGCCTGTTCGGCACGGTGTGGGGCATCATGATCGCGTTCCAGGGCCTCGCCAACGTCAAGGAAGCGACCATCGCGATGGTCGCGCCGGGCATTTCCGAGGCGCTGATCGCGACCGCGATGGGCCTGTTCGCGGCGATCCCGGCGGTGTGGGCGTACAACCGCTACTCGACCAAGCTCGAGCGCATCAGCCTGCGCTACGACAACTTTCGTCGAGGAGTTCTCCTCGATCCTGCAGCGCCAGGCGCATGTCGAAGATGGCGCGTGAACCCCGCCCGCGACGAACCCGCGTTGGAGCCTTGTCATGCAGTGCCGGTCGAACCCGCAAACGCCGCAAGCTCAAGGCCGAGATCAACGTCGTGCCGTACATCGACGTGATGCTCGTGCTGCTGATCATCTTCATGGTGACCGCGCCGCTGCTCAACCTCGGCGTCGATATCCAGCTGCCGCAATCGAAGGCGAAGTCGATCCAGAACGACAAGGAGCCGGTCATCGTCAGCGTCGACCAGGACGGCAAGCTATTTCCTTACGCTTGGGCACGAGCAAGCGCGAACCGATCGAGGCGACCGCCCTGGTCAACAAAATTTCAGCATTCGTCCGCGAGAATCCGCAGGTGCCCGTGCTGGTCGCGCGGCGATCAGCGCGCCGATTACGGAAAAATCTATCAGGCGATGGTGCTGCTGCAGACGGCGGGCGTGCCGAAGGTCGGCCTGATGAGCCAGCCGGTGCAGGCGAGCGAGGCGCGCTAGCGCGATGGAAAGCTTTGCCGACAAGCTGCGCGCGATGACGTTTGCGCTGGGCCTGCATCTGCTCGTCGTGCTGGCCATGCTGGTCGGCTTGTGGTGGACCCACGAGACGCAAGCCGGTGACGATGCCGGGGCCGGTGATCGAGGCGACCTTGATCGGGCCGACTGCGGCGCCGAAGGCTCATTCGGGTGCGTCGAAGCCCGCGCCGGCGCCCCCGAAGCCCGCGCCGGAACCGCCGAAGCCGGAACCCAAACCGGCACCGTGACACCCGAACCACCTGCACCGAAGCCCCAGAAAGAGACGCCGGCCGAAGTGCAGAAGCAGGACCAGATCGATCAGGAAAAAATCGCCGCGCTGGCTGAGCAGAAGGCCGAGCAGGAAAAGAAGGAGCAGGAAGAAAAGCAGCGCCAGCATCAGGTGCTGCTTGACCAGGAACAGAAGGACCGCAAGCTCAAGGAGGAACAGCAGAAGCAACTGGCCGACATCCGCAAGCAACGCGAAGCGGCCGACAAGAAGGTGAAGCTGGAGAAGGAAAAACTAGCCCAGCTCGAAGACATCAACAAGCAGAAGGCCGACCAGCCGGCGCAGCCGACGGCGGAACACGAAGCGCCGCGGGCGCAGACGGGCGCGAATGGCAATGACAACGATGGGCGGTACGCGGCAGCGATCCAGGCCGCCGTGACGCAGAACTGGAATCGTCCGGACAATGCGGAACCGGGTTTGCGCTGTGTGCTCCGGATCACTCAGATTCCGGGCGGCGAAGTGATCGGAGTGACGATCGGATCGCCATGCAACGCGGACCAGGTCACGCGCAATTCGATCGAGCAAGCGGTGATGAAAGCCGCGCCGTTGCCGTACCAGGGCTACGAAAAAGATTTTCAGCGCAACCTCAATTTGACTTTCAAATACGACGGATAAGGCCAATGACGATGAGCAAGGGAATCTGGAGGCGCGTGGCGCTGCTGCTTGCGGGGCTGCTGATCGGGCCGGCCGCGTTCGCGCAGGGCCTGGATATCGATATCGTCAACGGCACCGCATCGGCGCTGCCGATCGCGGTGGTGCCGTTCGGTTTCGACGGTTCGGGCGTGCCGCCTGCGACGAACCCCGGCGACATCATCGACTCCGATCTCGCGCGCTCCGGCCAGTTCCGCACGCTGGCGAAAGACAGCATCGTCGAATTCCCGACCCGCCAGGCCGAGGTCAAGTTCGCGACGTGGCGCCTGCTGAAACAGGACTATCTCGTCGTCGGGCGCATGAGCGACGCCGCCGACGGCGCCGTGCGCGTCGAGTACGAACTGTTCGACGTGGCCAAGCAGCAGCGCATCGCCGATGGCGCGATCACCGGCCAGCGCAGCAGCCTGCGCGACGTCGCCCATCAGGTCGCCGATATCGTCTACGAGAAAATCACCGGCGTGCGCGGCGCGTTCTGGACGCGCATCGCGTACATCACCGCGACCGGGGTCACGCCGAATACCCAATACGCGTTGATGGTCGCCGATTCGGACGGCTACAACCCGCAGGTCGTGGTGCGCTCGCGCGAGCCGCTGCTGTCGCCGACCTGGTCGCCGGATGGCCGCAAGACTCGCCTACGTCTCGTTCGAGAGCGGCAATTCGTCGATCTACATGCAGGATCTGGGCACCGGTTCGCGCCAGGTCGTGTCCAGCAGCAAGGGCATCAACAGCGCGCCGGCGTTTTCGCCGGACGGCAATCGCCTCGCGCTGAGCCTGTCCAAGGGCGGCAACCCGGACATCTACATCATGGATCTTGGCAGCCGTGCGCTGACCCAGATCACCAAGCACTTCGCGATCGATACCGAGCCGCGGTGGGCGCCTGATGGGCAGAGCATCTATTTCACCTCCGACCGCTCCGGCAAGCCGCAGATCTACCAGGTCTCGCCGAGTGGCGGCGAGGCGACCCGCGTGACCTTCCAGGGCCAGTACAACGCCAGTCCCAGCGTGGTCAACGCGAAGGGCATCAAGCTTGCAATGGTGCAGGGCAACGGAAACGTGTATCGTATTGCAGTCCTCGACCGGGCGACCAACCAGAACACACTGGTCTCGCCAGGCAGCCAAGATGAAGCCCCGAGTTTTGCGCCCAACGGAAGCATGCTGCTGTATGCCGCGAGTGAAGGATCGCGCGGCGTGCTTTATGCGGTGTCAGCCGATGGGCGTGTACGTCAACGTCTGGGTCTCGCCGAGGGCGACGTGCGCGAACCTTCTTGGGGTCCGTTCCGCCAACGTTGATAAGTGAAAATAAGCAGTCGGCAAGGTTTGCCAGGCTGCCCGAACCAGTTGCATCCGCTGTCCCACAAATCTGCCCAGTCGAAGGGAAACAATCATGAATAATATCGTACGTGTTGCACTTTCAGCTCTCCTCGTCGTTGGCGTTTCTGCCTGCGCGAAAAAAGCCGTCAAGACCACGCCGCCGCCGGTCGACAATTCGTCCAGCTCGGCCACGCAGCCGATGGAACACGCTGGCCGCTATACGCGTGACAGCCTCGACACCGATTCCTGCCTGCGCCAGCGCGTTGTCTATTTCGATCTCGACAAGACCGAGATCAAGCCGGAATTCCAGGCTCAGGTCGCGTGCCATGCCGAATACCTGAAGCAGTTCCCGGAAGCGCGCGTCAGCCTCGAAGGCAATGCCGACGAGCGCGGTTCGCGTGAGTACAACCTCGGCCTCGGCGAGCGTCGTGGCAATGCGGTGCAGGGCGCGCTGAGCGCAGCCGGCGCCTCGTCCTCGCAGCTCAACGTGGTCAGCTACGGCGAAGAGCGCCCGGTCTGCCGCGAGCACAATGAATCGTGCTGGTCCAAGAACCGTCGCGTCGAGATCGTCTACACCGCGAAGTAAGAAAGATGATGCACTTGAAATCGAGTGCGATCGCAGCGGCGGCCCTGGTGGCCGCCGTTGTCCTGTGCGCGGGCACGGCGCGCGCGCAGCAGCGATTGTCGCTGGGCGAGCGGATCGACCGTCTCGAACAGCAGGCCAGTACCCAGAACAACAAGGGCAATGCGGTCGACCTGGTCAACCAAATCTCCGCGTTGCAATCGCAAGTGCAGTCGTTGCAGGGCCAGGTCGAGGAGCTCAAGCATGCCCTCGACGAGTCCAGGCAGCGCAACAAGGATCAATACATCGATCTGGATTCGCGTATCGGCCGTCTCGAAGGGCACGGCAATGCGCCGGCGCCGACTGCGGGACGCGGAGCTGCGCAGGACAACCAGCCAGCCGATATCGATCTTGGCAACCCGGGCAATGCGCCCGCGCCGCGCGATGCAGCCAATCCGAAGCGCGCCAATGCCGGCGGCGGCCTGTCCGCTGCGGATCAGGCGGCGATGCCTGCTGATGAGGATGCGAACCCGAATCCGGCCGCGGCGCCTGGCGATGCGGCGACGGAAACCACGACCTACAACGCGGCATTCGCCGCACTCAAGGATGGCCGTTACGCCGAATCGGCGCGCGGTTTCCAGGCTTTCATCGATCAGTATCCGAGTGGCGAGCTGACCGGCAACGCGTATTACTGGCTGGGCGAGTCGTATTACGTGACCCAGAACTACCAGGTCGCCGAACAGTCCTTTCGCACCTTGCTGCAAACGCTATCCGGACAGCCAGAAGGCGCCCGATGCGTTGCTCAAGATCGGTTACTGCCAGTACGAACTCAAGCAGTGGGACAAGGCCGAGGCGACATTGAACCAGGTCGTGCAGACGTATCCGGACACGACCGTGGCGCGTCTCGCGCAGGGCCGTCTGCGCGCGCTGAAGACCGAAACACGTCACTGAGAATCCTGCCGTGAACGGTCCTGCTGCCGCTCGTATCGCGAACGGCGATGTCGTGGACACATCTCCTTCAGCGCAGCCCGAACCGCGGCTGCGCATCAGCGAAATCTTCCACTCGCTGCAAGGCGAAGCCGACGCGGTCGGCTGGCCGCACCGTGTTCGTGCGCCTGACCGGCTGTCCGCTGCGCTGCGTCTGGTGCGATACCGAATACGCGTTCCATGGTGGCCAGTGGCGCACGATCGACGAGGTCCTCGCCGAAGTCGCGATCCTCCAGGTGCGCCATGTCTGCGTGACCGGTGGCGAGCCGCTGGCGCAGAAACGATGCCTTGGCCTGCTCGCGCGGCTGTGCGATGCAGGCTACGAAGTGTCGCTGGAAACCTCCGGCGCGCTCGACATCGCCGACGTCGATCCGCGCGTGCGCAGGGTCGTCGATCTCAAGGCGCCCGGATCCGGCGAGGTCGCGCGCAACCTGTGGTCCAACATCGATCACCTGACCGCGCACGACCAGCTCAAGATCGTGATCGCCGATCGCACCGATTACGATTGGGCGCGCGCACGCCTCATCGAACACGCGCTGGTGCGATCGCTGCCAGGTGTTGTTCTCGCCCGTGCATGGCCGCATCGCGCCGCGCGAGCTGGCCGAATGGATCCTCGCCGACCGCCTCGATGTGCGCATGCAGGTGCAGATGCACAAGCTGCTGTGGGGCGATGTTCCGGGGCATTGATGCCGGGATTCGGGAAATATGTGTCCGTCATCCCGGGCCTTGCCGGGACGACGGGCTGAAACATTGCCAACACTCCAACCCTCGTTACGTGCCATGCCAGCTCAGACCACAAGAAACGCCGTCGTCCTCGTCTCCGGCGGCATGGACTCCGCAGTCACCCTCGCGATCGCCCGCGAACGCGGCTTCGCCTGCTACGCGCTCAGCGTCGACTACGGCCAGCGCCACCATTCGGAACTGGAAGCGGCGCAGCGCGTCGCCACGGCGCTCGGCGCGCTCGCCCACAAGACCGTGCACGTCGACCTGCGCAGCATCGGCGGCTCCGCGCTGACCGCCGACATCGATGTACCCGACGACGGCGGCAGCGGCATTCCGGTCACCTACGTGCCGGCGCGCAACACGATCATGCTGTCGATCGCACTCGGCTGGGCCGAGGTGCTGGGCGCGCAGGACATCTACTGCGGCGTCAATGCGGTCGACTATTCCGGTTATCCCGACTGCCGGCCGCCCTTCATCGAGGCGTTCGAGAAACTCGCGAACCTCGCCACCAAGGCCGCGGTCGAGGGCGCCGCGTTGCGCGTCCACGCGCCGCTGATGGACATGAGCAAGGCCGACATCGTGCGCGAGGGCGAACGCCTCGGCGTCGACTTCACGGCGACCGTGTCCTGCTACCAGGCGGACGCCGAAGGCCGCGCCTGCGGCCACTGCGACGCTTGCCGCCTGCGCGCCGCCGGCTTCGCCGCCGCCGGCGTCGCCGATCCGACGCGCTACCGCTGAAGCGCAGATGCCGTTAAACTGCGCGCCCTCGCGAGCGGCTTCGTTTTCCGCTCCCCGGACAGCAGACTGAACGGTCGCGCAGCGCGCGACCGAGTCACCTTGTTGAAGCAATGGGCCGTTAGCTCAGCGGTAGAGCAGTGGACTTTTAATCCATTGGTCGATGGTTCGATCCCATCACGGCCCACCACAATCACGTCACAGGCTTTCGCCTGCCTCACTGCGATCGATTCCTTCGTTCTGCAGCTGCTTCAGATCCTTCCAGCGATTTTGCGCAGCGAGCGACGCCTGTTGCGGCCAGTTTTCAGGATTTGCGAAGCGGAAGCTCGGGCCGCCGCGTTCGAGGATGTCGAACAGGTCATCGACACCGAGGCAGGCGACCTTGACGAAACTGTCGATGCCATTCGCGCGCAGCTGTTCCTCGATCTTCGGGCCGATGCCTTCGACGACGGTCAGGTCGTCGGCGTGCTTGAGGTTGAATCCCGCCGCGCGTGCCGCGCCGACGTCGATCACGCGTGACGATGCCAGCACCTCGTGATGCAGTGCTGACTCTTCGATGGGTGGCGTGGTGACTGCTGTGGGCACGCTGGTGGGCGGATCCACGCGTGGGGCGATCACACGCGCCTTGTCGCGCCTCGATCCCAACACGAGCCAGCTTGCGATCGCACCGAAAATTACACCGAGCACGAACCACACGACACGTTCCTCGATCGGATTCATCACCCCATCCTCCCGCTCATTTGCCCGCGACGCGGTGCAGGCTAACACCGGGAATGTTGCCGGAACGTCAAGAAATGCGGCAAGCGCTGGCGTGCCGGATCGAGCTGCCCCGGGTGATCGGCGGACGCAAGCGGTGCGCGCCGATTAGAATGGCACGATGAATCTTCTCGCCATCGAAACCGCTACCGAATCGTGTTCCGCCGCGCTGCTCGGCGATGGATGTCTGCTTGCGCGCAGCGAACTCGCGCCACGCCGGCATGCCGAGTTGTTGTTGCCGATGTGCGAGGAACTGCTCGCAGAGGCCGGCCTCAAGCGCCGCGACCTCGACGCGATCGCGGTTGGCTGCGGCCCTGGTGCGTTCACCGGCGTACGCCTCGCGATTTCCGTTGCGCAGGGCATTGCGCTGGCACTCGATATTCCAGTCGTCGCGGTGTCGTCACTCGCGGCGCTCGCGATGCAGGCGCCGGACAATGGCGCGGCGATCCTCGCGGTGATCGACGCTCGCATGGGCGAGGTCTATGCGGGAACATTCCGGCGCAGCGCGGACGGCCTGGTCGAACCGATCGGCGTCGAGTCGGTTGGGGATGCGAATGTCCTGCAATTGCCGGATGTCGCGGCGTGGAACGTCGTCGGCAGCGGCTGGGCGACCTATCGTGATGTGCTTGCCGCACGCTTGCCGGGCGCACCGTTATGGTCAGACGGCGAAAGCTACCCGCAGGCCACCGACGTCGCCCGCCTTGCCGCGCCGCTTGCGCGTGATGGCCGCGGCGTCGCGCCGGAGCACGCGTTGCCGGTGTATCTGCGCGACAAGGTTGCGTTGACGAGCGTGGAGCAGGAGGCCGCGCGAAGACTCCGTTCCGGTAATGGCGTCTGATTTTTGGAAAGGGGCCCGCGGGCGGCTATTCCGATTTCGCAACCAGCGGGTTGTCGCCGGAAACCGTCATTGCTTCTGGTGTGCGCTGTCCGAAGTGGCGCTGCCAGAATGCGCGCGGCGTCGATTTCAGTGACAGTGCCGGCTTCTCGAGCAGATGCCAGGAAACCACGGCCATCAAGGTCGCCAGCGGCAAGCTCAACGCGGCGTTCGTGAGCGGCGCCGCGGTCGGGAAATGGTGCGCCATTATCTGCTGGGCCGGGTAACCCCACAGGTAAATTCCATAGGAATAGTCGCCGAACCGGTTGTAGCCGTGCCAACGCGTGCGGTACGCGAACCAGAACACGAAGGCCGCTTCGGCCAGGCCGAACGCATAGGGATACACCGGGGTGCTGCGCAGCAGCCAGGCCGCCGCCGCGAACGCCAGTGCCAACCAGCCATTCGCCGGCACGACGTCGCGGTTGACGTAGCAGAACACGCCGAGCGCGAAGAAACCGGCCAGACGCACGAACGTCTCCTGCGGCACCAGCAACAAGTAATCCGGTGCCACCAGGCCGAGTACGAACAGTCCGGCCAGCAGGATGTTGCAATACAGGCGGCGTGACAGGATGCCAAGCGCGCCGATGATTCCGACGAACAGGTACATGCGCACCTCCGCTGGCAGCGTCCAGAGCGATCCGTTGATCGTGCTGCGGCGTGGATTGTCGGTGAACACGCCCGGCAGATCCCAAGCCATGGTCGTGCTGAAATGCAGATTGATCCACACGTAGCCACGCGTCGCCGGATTCCTCAGAAAGTCGAGCAGCGGCAGCGAGGTGTACAACGCGCCAAGCACAAACGCGCAACCGAGCATGCATAGCGCATACGCGGGCAGCACGCGCAGCGCACGCGCCCACGCGAATTCAAGCACGTTGCGCCGGCGCAGGAAGCTGCCCGCGATGAGGAAGCCGCTGGTCAGGAAAAAAATGTCGACCGCGATCGTGCCCGAGTAGACACCCCAGCCCATCCAGATGAACACCTCGGGTGGGCCGCGGTGCGCGACCATCGCGTAGCTGTGGCCATAGATCACGGCTGCGGCGGCGAGTACGCGCAGCAGCAGGAAATTGTCCTGCTTCCGGGCCAGGCCGTCGGCGAGGGTGAACCAACGCCGGCGCCGGGCAGGGGCTTCCGTCGAGGGGCCTGCGCTCGCGGAGACCGATGGCAGCGACTCAGTCATCGGTCGGGGAAGCGCGCTCATGACTTCGTGAGCACGAGTTCGAACGCTTGTCCGTCCTCGTGCGCTGCATCCCAGTGGGTGACGTCGAGCGCGTGACGCGGCGCCTCACGTTCGAACCAGCGGCGCGAGAAGTACGTGATGTGCGCCGGTACGTGGAGGTACGAGTACTCACGCCATCCCTTGAATCCGTCGATTGGCATCCAGCCCGTGGGTCGGAACGGCGCGGTGACGAACAGCTTGCCGCCTGGCGCGAGCCGCGCCGCGACTTCGCCGAGCATGGCCGCGGGATCGGCGAGGTGTTCGATGACATGCGTCATCGAGGCCAGTTGGAAAAGCGCGTGGTCGCCGAGCGTCGCGAGCGTGCCGACGTGGTAGGTATCCACCCACGCACAGGCGGCGGCGCATTCCTCGCTGACGTCCTGGGCGACGGTCACGACGCGGGGATCGAGCATCTTGCAGGCCCGCGACACCCAGGCCAGGCCGGCGCCGATTTCCAGAACGCGTTGACCTGGCGCCGGCAGCAAACCGAGGTTGCGCACGGCCCCACCGTAATAGTCGAGGATCCGTGCCACCTGATCCGGGTCCGTATAGTGCGGATCGGAGAACTGCACCGATTCCTCGTAGAGCACGTGCAAGTCGTCTGCTGTCGGCAACGGATCGAGGTAGACCACGTCGCAGCGTCCGCAGTGGACGAGTTCGAAGCGCTGCGTGTGAAACGCGCCCGGATGGGTCGGCGCGACGCCGCCGAGGTGGTGAAGGCGCGTGCGCCGCCCGCAAGCGCGGCAAGGAGGTCCGAACAGGGAATCGAGCAGCATTTCGCGGGATCGGCATGCGCAGGGGACCTTTATAATGCCACGCTACCCGTTCACGGAAATGTCCATGCGGTCAGTCAATCCAGCGGTTCTTCAGCGGGCAGACGAGATCGGCCGCCAGTTCGTGGCGGCCCAATCGTTCCGCCATGTGGTGATCGCGGACTTCCTGGAGCGTTCGTTGTGCGAGCGTTTGCTTGCCGATTTCCCGGGCTTCGAGAATCGCCATGCGCTGAACGAGATGGGCGAGGTCGGCGGCAAGGCGGTGCGCATGGATGTGCGCGATATTTCCGACAGCTATCGCGAACTCGACTGCTACCTGCAGACTGAGGAATTTCTCGGTTTCGTTTCGCGCGCGACCGGCATCCCGGACCTGCTCTACGACCCGGACTATGTCGGCGGCGGTACCCACGAGAACCGCGATGGGCAGGGTCTCGACGCACACGTCGATTTCAACTACCACCCACGCACCGGTTGGCATCGGCGCCTGAACCTGATCGTATACCTCAATCCGCGCTGGCAGGCCGAGTGGGGCGGCGCACTCGAACTGCATTCCGATCCGTGGAACACGGCGGCGGATCGCGTCGTACCGATTGCACCGCTGTTCAATACCTGCGCGATCTTCGAGACGACCGAAAACTCGTGGCACGGGTTCTCGCAAATCCGGCTGCCGGCGGATGCAACGCATCTTTCGCGCAAATCGTTCGCGATTTATCTGTATACGCGCGAGCGTCCGACCGAGCAGAGTGCACCGCCACATGCGACGGTCTATGTGCCGGAGGCGATGCCGGCGGATCTGCAGATCGGTCACACGCTGCGCGAGGACGATATCGGCGAGTTGAGCGGACGCTTCGCTCGCCTGCGCACGCAGTTGCGTTATCTCTACGAGCGGGAGAAGCATTTCGGTGCGCAGATCGCAACGCTGGAACGTGCGCTCGACGAAGCGCGCGCGGGGCAGCGCCTCGAACTGCAAGGCTATGCGACGCAGCCAGACGGCGTGCGCGGCGTCTGGCCGGATGGCTGGGCTGGCACCGAGGTCGGCGCGCGGATTGTGCCGACGCGCGCGATCACCGGATTGCGCCTGGAGTTGTGGTCGCCACCGCAGGTGGGTGGCGATCACGAGTTGCATATCGAGTTCGGCGGCAATGCCTTCACCCAGATCCTGCGTCCCGGCATGCGCACGCCCATCCAGTTGCGTCTGCGCGCGCGCGCAGGCGACGAGGTGGACCTGAAGATACGCACCACTCGCAGCTGGACGCCGGCAGCGGACGGCAGCTCCGGCGATCAGCGTGCGCTGGCGTACAAGCTGCTGAGTGCAGAGCTGGATCACTGACCTGATCGCGCCGGTGCGCGTCACCCGATCACTGGTGCTGTTGCGGACTCACGGTGCGGGATGCGCCGCCTTCGGGAGGGGCGCCGACTCGACATTGCGATACAGCGACGATTCGATCTGCGGCAACAGCCAGCGCGTGAAGCGTTCACGCCCTGCCGCGTTCTGGTGATAGAAATCGAAGAACGAACCGCATCCGGCATCGCTGTCGGTATCGAAGAACGCCGTCGCATCGATCAGCTGGATACGGCCTTCGTCGACCAGTGGCTGCAGGATCGCGCGTGCCCATTCGTGCAATCCGGGGCCCAATACATCGCGCTCCCAGAGGCGCGGTATCGGCATCAGTACCACCAGCGGCGGGTGCGACCAGCGCATCGCGCGCAGTTGCGCCTGCACCAGATCATGGGTCTTGCGCATGATCTCGGGCAGAGGCTGTTGGCGCATTGCAACGCCATAGTCGAACCGGTTCCCGGCGTAACCGCGCAGCTCCTTGCATTGGCGCTTCAGGTTGTCGCGGCCGGGATCGGTCGATGCTTCGACCTTGTCACAGGCGCCGAGCGTATCGACCCCGAACGTGCACATGTCACCGTGCGATTCGGGATTCGTGAACAAGTTGTCGCTGGAAGATCGATTCGCCTTGAACCAGTCGATCGTTTCCCTGCGCGCGGATGGGTCGCGCACGAATTCCTGGATGTCGGCGCGCCAGCCGAACAGTGCCGAATACGTGCCATAGCTGGCGACATCGCCGCGCTGGAGGGGAACGTGTTCGGCCATCCATGGAATGTCGTCGATGCGGCGGAACGGATAGACGATGCCGAGTTCATAGTCACCGTTGCCTGCATACATGAAGTCCTGGATCGACAATGCGATGATCCCGCCCCGTATTTCCGGATGCTCACGCTGCAACCAGCGGCTGAGGATACCGATCGTCATCCAGTGCGAGCCGGGCATGGTCAGATCGGCATGCACATGTCCGGTTTGCTGCGCCGCGGCGGCGAGCAGCGCGTGATCGATGCCGTATTCCGGGCGCGAGCTGCCCAGCGTGACGTAGTCGATGTGTGGGATGGCCGGGTCGGTGAGCGCGCGCTTCAGGCGCACGCTGGTGCCGGCGTGGCTGGCCGGTTGCGCCAGCGGTTCCCAGACGCCGCCCTCGAACAGCGCTTCGACGAGCAGCAGCAGTGCGATCGGCGCGAAAAGGATGAGCAGCTTGCGGATCATGGTCAGAACTGGAAGTAGATGAACGGCGCGGTCTGCGCCGGCGAGAACCAGATCATCGCGACGATGGCGGCGGCGAGCGCGGCGGCGAACAGCGTTCCGCGGCTGGCCGCAATGCGGTCCTTGTAGTGCAAGTGCGCGCCGAGCAGTTGTGCGGCGAGGAGCGCCGCGACCAGCAACGCGGGGCCGCGGTGCGCAGCTGCGTCGAATGTCGCCAGCGATGGATGCGCGAGATTGGAGAGGATCGTGAGCGCATGCGGAAACTGATGCGCGCGGAAGAATATCCACGCCAGGCAAGTCAGGTGGAACGTGACCAGGATGCGCAGCATGCGCGCCGCCGGATTGTCGGCGTTCCACCAGCGCAGGCGACCGAGCACCGCGCGTTCGAACGCAAGATAGCCGCCGTGCAAGCCGCCCCAGATCACGAAATTCCAGCTCGCGCCGTGCCAGAGACCGCCGAGCAGCATCGTCGTCATCAGGTTCGCGTAGGTGCTCGCGTGGCCTTTGCGATTGCCGCCGAGCGGGATGTAGAGGTAATCGCGCAGCCAGCGCGACAAGGTCATGTGCCAGCGTCGCCAGAAATCCTGGATGCTCTGCGCCGCGTACGGGTAGTTGAAGTTCTTCGGGAAGCGGATACCGAGCAACAGTGCGCAGCCGATCGCGATGTCGGTATAGCCGGAAAAATCGCAATAGATCTGGAACGCGAACGCGTACACCGCGAGC
This sequence comes from uncultured Gammaproteobacteria bacterium, assembly GCA_963720445.1. Taxonomy (GTDB): domain Bacteria; phylum Pseudomonadota; class Gammaproteobacteria; order Xanthomonadales; family Rhodanobacteraceae; genus Dokdonella_A. The sequence goes on along the minus strand of CAVRFO010000002.1, from coordinate 952,393 downwards.
AGGCTGTCCCAGAAGCCGTGCACGGCTGGGTGGTCGAAAACCGGATCGGCGATCAATGCGAGGTTGTCGGCGAACACGAGTTTCTTGACGTAGCCGAATGCAATCAGCACCAGCGCGTATTTGACGTCGCCGAAATCGACGCGTTGGTCGCCGTCGAGTTCGGCAAGGAATTCGCGGGCGCGCACGATCGGCCCGGCTTCGATCTGCGGGAAAAATGCGACCGCAAGCGCGTAGTCGAGCAGGTTCTTGCGTGGCGGCAGCGCGCCGCGGTACACGTCGATCGTGTAGGACAGGCTCTGGAAGGTATAGAACGAGATGCCGACCGGCAGCAGCAGGTCGATCGGCGTGATGTGGAAAGCGCTGCCGAATGCGACAGAGCCGGTGTTGACCGTATCGATCAGCCAGTTCGCGTACTTGAAGATTGCGAGGAAGCCGAGATTCACGATCACGCTCAGCGTGACCAGTCGGCGCGGATGCGCGGTGCGTGGCATGCGCAGGCCGATCAGGTAGTCGACGATCGTCGAGAACCACACCAGCAACACGTAATGCCACTCCCACTGACCATAGAAGTAGTAGCTGGCCGCTAGCAGCATCAGCTTCTGCGCAGTCGGCCAGCGTTTTAGCGGCTGGTTCAGCGCGAGGACGGCGATGAAGAAAACGATGAACTGGAACGAGTTGAACAACATGCGGTTGCAGCGTCCCGTCAGCCGTTCACGCGCAGCGACGGATGTTCCGCATCGCTCGCCCAGCCGGGATGCATTGTCGCCGCGCTACACCGGGCGCTTGGGATCATCGCGCGGTGGACCCGCGCAGTCGTTCGCGCACGCGCCGAGCGAAGTAACGGAGCCGTCCGAGATTGCCCGCGTACAACGCGGCCTGCGCGGTTTCAAGCTGCGCCGAAGCCGCGGTGAGATCGCGATAGATGCGCTGGTTGTGCTGGTCGCGTCGCGCGAGCAATCCACGCAGTTCCTCGATGTCGGCTTCGCTGAGCGTCGTGCCGGCCCGGAAGCGTTCCGGCAGCGGGCGGTCGACGTAGATCGTCGAGTGGGTGTCGGCGAGTTCCTCGGTCGGCCGTTCCTTCGTATAGAAATACAATGCAATCGATTTGCGCGAGAGAGTGTGGCGATCCGCCGGCAACGTGATGCGGCTGAACCCGTGCCAGCTCCATTCGGTCGTTTCGAAGATCACGCAGCGGTTGTAGAGCGGAGTGACCAGGCTGACCTTGTCGTCGGGTGAGCGCGGATCGGAGTGCAGTTCCAGCGAACCGCCCCAGGCGTCGTCCCATTCGCGGTTGAGGTAGACGATCAGGTTCAATCGGCGGTGCCAGTTCTCGATCGGGTGGCGATTGAAGTCGACGTGCGGATCGAGGTCCTGGCCTTCGCGATTTTCATGCGTGCCGCCGCCGAAATAGTACGGGTCGTAGAGCAGGTCGGGGATGCCGGTGATGCGACCGATCAGGTCGAGGAACGCGCGCGACTGGATCAGGTCGTCGAGCGCGGCGTAGGGCGCGCCGAGTTGGCGGATGCGCTCGACGGTCGATTTGCCGCCGAGTTCGCCGGCTTCGTTGCGTGCGTTGCCGCGTTCGAACGGCGGGAAGTCGGCGAGCAGGGTCGCTGCGACATCGGCGGCGAGGAAGTCGTCGATCACGACGTGCCGGAACGGCTCGCGGCGCGCGAACGCGACCGCGTGGCGATCCGCGTCCGCGACGACGCGGGCGTCCAGGAAATCGGTGAGGGCAGGCGTGCTCATGGGCGCGCATGATGCCATCGGGGGCCGATGGCCGGTAGCTGCTGAAAAGAACATGCTTCGCCGTCACGGATCGGCCGCACCTGCAAGCGAGGAATCTGCAGGAGCGCACCCTGTGCGCGATAGAGGCGCGATATTGCGATCGCGCACAGGGTGCGCTCCTGCAGACGCCCGCTGTCATGGGAACGCCGGAAGGCGCGATGCTCTGGCGGTTCGACAGGGAAAATCGCGCCCAACCCTCAGCCGTGCATTTGTTCCAGAATGCGATCGATGTGTTCACGCGTCTGCGCGCGCAACAGCGCCGGCGCCTGCGCGCGCAGCGCGGTGCGGTCCAGCGTGTTGATGCACTCGCGCACTTCGAGCAACTGGCCGGGGTGCATGCTGAAGTCGGTCAGGCCGAGCGCGATCAGCAGCGCGGTGTAGCGTTTGTCGCCGGCCATTTCGCCGCACAGCTTGACCCGTTTCTTGGCGCGTTTCGCGACTGCGATCGTATGCGAAAGCAGCTTCAGCACGGCCGGATGCAACGGGTCGTAGAGGCCGGCGAGGTGGTCGTTGTTGCGATCGACGGCGAGCGTGTACTGGATCAGGTCGTTGGTGCCGATCGCGACGAAATCGAGCGAGCGGATCATCCCCGACAACGCGATCGCGGCCGCCGGCACTTCGATCATCGCGCCGAGTTCGAAGTGATCGGCGATCTCGTGGCCGGAAGAGCGCAGGTCGCGCGCGCATTCGTTGAGCATGCGCCGCACCAGGATCATTTCCTCGGTGGTGGTCACCATCGGCACGAGGATGCGCACCGGGCCGTAACCCGATGCGCGCACGATCGCGCGCAACTGGATCGTGAGCAGGTGCGGCTGGCGCAGCGACAGGCGCACGCCGCGCACGCCGAGCGCGGGATTTTCCTCGTCATCGAGAACGAGGCCACTGGCGTCGGCCTTGTCGGCGCCGAGGTCGAGCGTGCGGATCGTCACCGGCAGCCCGCCCATGCCGAGCACGAGATCGCGATAGATCAGGAACTGCTCTTCCTCGCCGGGCAATTCCCTGCGCTGCAGGAACAGGAACTCGGTGCGGTACAAGCCGATGCCGACTGCACCGAGCGCACGCGCCTGGACGACGTCGGCGGCCGATTCGGCATTCGCGTACAGCGCGATCGGCACACCGTCGCGGGTGCAGGTGGCGACGTTCGCGAGCATGGCGAGGCGTTTGCCTCGCTGCACGACTTCGCGCTGCCAGGCGCGGTAGCGTGCGATGTCCTGCGCGGTCGGATGCACGACGACTTCGCCGCGCTCGCCATCGATCAGCACCAGGTCGTCGTCCTGGATGTGCGAGAGCGCGTCATGCGCGGCGACGATCATCGGCAGATGCAGCGAGCGTGCGAGGATCGCGCTGTGCGAGACCAGGCTGCCGGAGGTCAGGACCACGCCGAGCACGCCGTGCTCGGCGAGCGGGATCAATTCCGAGGGCGCGACCGTGTCGCTGACCAGGATCTCGCCGACCCGCGAGGCGAGTTTGCGTTCCTCGCTGCTCGATTCGCGCATCAGCCCCGCCTGCACGCGGGCGATCACGTGATCGACGTCTTCCTTGCGGCTGCGCAGGTACGGGTCGTCCATCGCCTCGAACACGGCGACGAGGCGATCGCGTTGCATCTTCAGCGCGGCACTGGCGCGGTAGCGGCCGATCCGGATCAGGTCATAGACGCCGGTGGTCAGTTCGCGGTCGGCGAGCATCAGGCTGTGCGCGTCGATGAACTCGGCGACTTCGCGTGCCATCGTGCCGTGCAGTTTTTCGCGCAGGACCTGCAGTTCGTCACGCGCTGCGGCGATCGCGCGGCGCAGGTGTTCGATCTCCGCTTCGATGTCCGCTTCGCCGAGCGGGCGTTCGTCGATCAGGTAGCGACTCGGTTGCTCAAGGCGTGCGCGACCCAGCGCCATGCCGCGCGATGCGCCACCGCCGGTGAGTACGAATCGCACGCTGATCCTGCCCTCTCTGGTTGCTGGTGTTCGACAAGATACCTCGGCCCGGAGGCGAGTTGCATCGTGTTCGTGAATGATGGGACGACGTTGCCTGCAGCGGGTTACTGGCCTTCGTCGAATTTGCGCTCGAACAGGTCGGCCATCGCGGTCATCGCGGCTTCCTCGTCGACGCCATCGGTGCGCAAGATGACTGGGGAGCCGAGGCCCGCGGCGAGCATCATCACGCCCATGATGCTCTTCGCGTTGACTTCCTTGCCACGGCAAACGAGGAATGCGTTGGCCTGGAATCCGTGCAGCGCCTGCACGAGCTTGGCGGACGCGCGCGCGTGCAGGCCGAGTTTGTTGCTGATCGTGATTTCCCTTTCGAGCATATCGGTCCTGTTGTCGTGGTGGGTTCGGGGTGGCGTTCGCAACTATGCGCGCGGGGTGATGCTCATGATGGCGTATCGACGACAATGCCGCCGCGCCCGCCACTGGCGGCGGTCTGCGCGAGTTCGTCGAGCGATTGTTCCGGGTAGTTGAGGACCCGCAACAGCATCGGCAGGTTCAATCCGGACACGCAGTGCATGCGTACGCCGAGGTCGGGCAAGCGCTGTGCGATGTTGCACGGGGTTGCTCCGTAGAGATCCGACAGCACCAGCACGCCGTCGCCGCGATCGAGTTCGCGTGCATTCGCGGCGGCTGCGCGCAGCATCTTTTCGGGGTCCGCGTTCGGCGCGACTTCCTGCACCTCGAGCGGCAGCGGCAGACGCCCGAGCACGTGACGCGCGGCGGCGACGAGCGCCGCGCCCATCGCTTCATGCGTCATCAGCAGCACGCCGACGGTCATCGGCGCGCGCCGCGCGCGGGGAATCCCGAATCTCGAATCCCGATCTTCACACTCACTCCATCTCCCGGTGATACGTCAGCACCTGCGCGTAGCGCTGGCGGAAATGTTCGGCGAGTTGCTCGGCGAGATACACCGAGCGATGGCGTCCGCCGGTGCAGCCGATGCAGATCGTCACGTAACTGCGCCCGTCCGCTCTCGAAGCGCGGCAGCCAGCTTGCCAGAAAAGTGCGCAGGTCGTCGTTGAACCGGGCGACCTCGGGCTTCGCATCGAGCCATTCGCGCACCGGCGCGTCCTTGCCCGAGAGCGGGCGCAGTTGCGCATCCCAATGCGGATTGGGCAGGCAGCGCGCGTCGAACACGAAATCCGCATCGGTCGGCACGCCGCGCCGATACGCGAACGATTCGAACAGCAAGCGTCAGCGCGCCGAGCGGCGAGGCCCATCTCGGTAATGACCAGCCGGCGCAGCTGGTGCACGTTGAGGTCGCTGGTGTCGACCACGCGGTCGGCGATCGCGAGCATCGGCTTGAGCAGGCGGCGTTCCTCGGCGATCGCGTCGGCGAGCGCGAGGCCGTCGCCGGACAGCGGATGACGGCGGCGCGTTTCCGAATAGCGCTTGATCAGCACGTCGTCGCGCGTGTCGAGGAAAACCAGCCGATAGCCGATGTCGGTGCGCGCGAGCTCGGCGAGGATTTCCGGCAGGCGGTTGAGGTTCTCGGCGCGGTTGCGCACGTCGACGCCGACCGCGAGCTTGTGATGCAGCGCATCCGGGCCGTGCGAAATCGGCTGCACGAAAGCCGGCATCAGCGCCGCGGGCAGGTTGTCGACGCAGTAGTAGCCGAGATCTTCGAGCGTGCGCAGCGCGACCGTCTTGCCGGAGCCGGAAAGCCCGCTGACGATGATGAGCTGGTTCGATTTGTCGGCGAGTGCCGGTGTCGTCCGGATGCGACATGCTGGCGTCTACCATGGCGGCAGGCGGCGCATCTGGTGCGCCTGGCGGTCGATGAAGGTCTGCGCGGGATCGAAGCCCTTGGTCTTCAGCATGTGGCTGCGCACCGCGGCTTCCGCGAGCACGGCGATGTTGCGGCCGGGCGCGACCGGGATCGTGATCTGCGGAACCTGCACGTCGAGCACCTCGCGGTAGCCGACGTCGCCGGTCAGGCGTTTCATCTCGTCGCCGGGGGCATCGAGCTTCTGCGGTTTCAGATGCACGATCAGGCGCAGGTATTTGGACGGCTTTACGGCCGTCTGGCCGAACATCTCGCGCACGTTGAGCACGCCGAGGCCGCGCACTTCGAGCAGGTCGCGCAGCATATCCGGGCAGTTGCCGTCGATCACGTCCGGCGCGATCAGGGTGAATTCCGGTGCGTCGTCGGCGACCAGGCGATGGCCGCGCGTGATCAGTTCCAGCGCGAGCTCGCTCTTGCCGGTGCCGCTCTCGCCGGTGATCAGCACGCCGATCGAATACACCTCCATCAGCACGCCATGCAGCGTGATCTGCCGGCGCGAGCGTGCGCGCGAGGTGGTATTGCAGGTAGGTCAGCAGCTCGTGGCCGCGCTTGGGGCTGTGCCACAGCGGCGTGTTCGATTCCTCGGCGGCCTGGCGCAGATCGGCGGGGATGGTCTGGTCCTTGGTGACCAGCAGCGCGGTCGGCTGCGTAGCGCGACGATCTTCTCGACGGTTTCCCAGCGCTGGCGCGAATCGAGGCTGTCGAGGTAGTCGAGTTCCTCGGTGCCGATGATCTGCACCTTGTTCGGATAGATGATGTTGAGATAGCCGACCAGCGACGGTCGCCGCGACTGGTGGCCGCCGGTCTCGATCGCGCGGTTCTCGCCGCGCATGCCGGCGACCCAGCGCAGCGACAGGCGCTCGCCGACGGCGTCGAACAATTGGCGTGCGGTCAGGCGATCCATTGGGGGCGGGACTCCGGTGCGAAAAGCGGGTGGCGACGCATGGAGGCGATGTTACGGCACGCGGGGCGGGGCGGCGAGACGTCGAGCCATTCCGGTTATGCGAGACGGTGCTGCAGGCGCGGCTGGTTCGCTGCGATGCGCGCGGCGAGTCTGATGCGCCTGTGCCGCTCCCGCGGCGGCGCGTTCACACTGCTGCCGCCAACCCCTTCGCGCGGGTGAGTTCGTCGCGCAGCGCCTGCGCGTCGGGCGCTGCGCGCAGCGCCGCGGTGATGCCAGCAGTTGGAAAACAGTTCGGCCAGTTCGGCCAGCAGCCTCAAATGCTGGTCGGTGAAGTGGGTGGGCACGATCAATGTGGCGACGAGGTCGACCGGCTGGCCGTCGCTCGCGCCGAAGTCGATGGGTTTGGCCAAGTGCACGAACGCGGCGCGCGCTTCGTGCACCGCGTCGCTGCGTCCGTGCGGGATCGCGACGCCATGGCCGAGGCCAGTGCTGCCCAGCCGCTCGCGTGCCATCAGCGCCTCGCGCAGAACCGCGATGTCGCCATCGCCGGCCAGCAACGCCGCCATCTGTTCGATGAGGTCGGTCTTGTCGCGGACGACCAGACCCGTACGCACCCGCTCGGCGGGAAGCAAATCAAGAAAAGGCATGAGCGGGTGCGGACCTCGCGGGAAGTATTCGGTCAGCCGTAACGGGTCGCGCGCACGGAATCGGCATGGTGATCGGTCACCTTTTCCTTGTGCTTGCGTACCTGGTTGGCCATCTTGTCGACGAGAACGTCGAGCGCGGCGTACATGTCGGCCGCAGTCGCGTCGGCATGCAGCGTCTTGCCGGGAAGCTGGATCGTCGCTTCGGCCTTGTGCAGCAATTTCTCAAGGCCGAGGACAATCTGGAGATCATGCAGTTGATCGAAATGGCGCGTGATGCGCTCGAACTTGGCCGTGGCATAGTCGCGCAGCGCGGGCGTTACGTCGACCTGATGACCCTTGATGATGATCTGCATGTTGAGCTCCTGGTAGGGAGACCGGCACGGGCCGGATCTCAAGTGAAGTGACACGCGAACCGGCATGATTGCCGCAAGCGCGCTCTCACAATCTCTGACAAGCAAACGCCGGGACTGTTCCCTCCTGTGGTGGTGGATGACGGGCGCGGCAGACCGGGTGGCGGCGTTCATCAGCCGAGCCTGCTGCGATCGTTCGATGAAGGAATATTGAGCGCCTCGCGGTATTTCGCCACGGTACGCCTTGCAACATTGATGCCGCGACGATTGAGTTCCGCGGCGAGGGTCTGGTCCGAGAACGGGCGCTCGGCGGCTTCCTCGCCGATCAGCTTCTTGATCATCGCCTGGATCGCGGTCGCGGAGGCGGCGCCGCCGTCGACCGTGGTCACGCCGCTGGAGAAGAAATACTTGAACTCGAACGTGCCGCGCGGCGTATGCAGGAACTTGCGCGTGGTCACCCGGCTGATCGTCGATTCGTGCATGCCGATCTCATCGGCGACGTCCTTCAGCACCAGCGGGCGCATCGCTTCGGCGCCGAATTCGAGGAACGCCTCCTGCGCGCGCACGATCGAGCTGGCGACCTTCAGCATGGTCTCGGCGCGCGTCTTCAGGCTCTTGATCAGCCAGCGCGCTTCCTGGAGCTGGCCGCGCAGATAATGTGCGTCCTCGCGGCGCGCCTTGGCGATCAGTCCGGCGTAGTGTTCGTTGATGCCGAGCCGTGGCTGGCAACCTGGCGCGAGTGCGACTTGCCAGCGTCCGCCGATCTTGCGCGCGTAGGCATCGGGCGCGATGTATTCGGTGTTCGCGTTGGAATAGCCGCTGCCGGGTTTCGGCGAGAGCGAGCGGATCAGTGCGAGCGCGATCTCGAACTGCGCTTCGTCGGTATGCATGCGCTGGCAGATCCGCGTGCGATCGTGCTTGGCCAGCGCTTCGAGGTGATCGGCGACCAGCGCGCGCGCGAGTTCCAGACCCGGCGTCGCGGCGTCGAACGCGTCCAGTTGCACGCTCAGGCATTCGCGCAGGCCGCGGCTGCCGATGCCGACCGGATCGAAGTGCTGGATGCGCCGCCGCACCGATTCGATTTCTTCGGTGCTCACCGTGTACAGCGAGGCGAGCGTGTCGCGGATCACCTCGTCGGTTTCGACGAGATAGCCATCGTCGTCGATCGCCTCGATGATGGTCTCGCCGATCGCGCGGTCGCGCTCGGACATCGGGGTCAGGTTGAGCTGCCAGAGCAGGTGGTCGCGCAGATCCTCGACCGCGGCATCCTGCAACTCCATGCCGTCTTCGTCGAGCGCGGTGCCGCGGTATTCGTTGCGGTCGAAGCTAAGGTCGAGCGGCTGCTCGTCGGTCTCGGCGGCTTCGCGGTTCGCTGGCGACTGCCTCGATTTCCTCGGCGCTCTCACCCTCGTCTTCGGCCTCGTCGCCGTCGGTCATGTCCAGCAGCGGGTTGGATTCCAGCGCCGTGTTCAATTCCAGCTCAAGCTCCAGCCGCGACAGCTGCAACAACCGGATGGCCTGCTGCAGTTGCGGCGTCAGCGCCAGTGACTGGCTGAGGCGGAATTGAAGAGCGGGTTTCATGCCCAAAGCGTGCCAAGTCCCGTTTCGAGCATCCTAGCGCCAATGGAGGGCGACGGGCAGGGGTTGACGGATGGGGATGGGAGCCAGTCGATGTTTGGTGGAGCGGGGAACCGGCAGCCGGGAGCCGGAAAGCGGTTGCGTCGGGATACGAAGCGGCGCCGCAGCTTACCGGCTACCGGCTACCGTTCGCAGTGCTCCTCACATCCTGAACTCGCGCCCGAGGTACACCTCGCGCACCTGCTCGTTGGCCAGGATCTCGGCCGGATCGCCCTGCGCGAGCACGGCGCCTTCGCTCATGATGTAGGCGCGTTCGCAGATGCCGAGGGTTTCGCGCACGTTGTGATCGGTGATCAGGATGCCGATGCCGCGCGATTTGAGCTGGCGCACGATGCGCTGGATGTCGACGACCGAGATCGGGTCGATGCCGGCGAATGGCTCGTCGAGCAGCATGAAACGCGGTTTCGCGGCGAGCGCGCGTGCGATCTCGACGCGGCGGCGCTCGCCGCCGGACAGGCTGACGCCTTTCTGGCCCGCGATGTGGCCGATCTGCAGGTCGTCGATCAGTGCTTCCAGCTCGACCTGGCGCCCGGCGTGGTCGAGGTCGGGGCGCAGTTCGAGGATCGCGAGGATGTTGTCGGCGACGCTGAGGCTGCGGAACACCGACGCTTCCTGCGGCAGGTAACCGACGCCGAGTCGCGCGCGCGCGTGCATCGGCAGCGTGGTCACGTCGCGGTCGTCGATGCGGATCGTGCCGGCGTCGGCCGCGATCAGCCCGACGACCATGTAGAAGCAGGTCGTCTTGCCGGCGCCGTTGGGCCCGAGCAGGCCGACGATTTCGCCTTGGTCAAGGCTGAACTCGAAATCGCGCACGACGGCGCGACCGCGAAAGCTCTTGCGCAGGCCCGACGCGCTCAGCATCAGGATTTGCCGCCGGCGGGTTTCGCATCCGCGGGTTTTGCGGTTGCGGCTTTCGGCTGGATGATCATGTGCACGCGATTGGCCGCGGTGTTGTCGCCGCTTTCCATTTCGCCGGTGTTGGTGTTATAGGTCATGTGGGTACCATGGAACTCGCTGCGACCCTGCTGCACGACAGTCACATTGCCGGTCAGCTCGGCGATCGCGGTGTCCGCGTTGTAGTCGATCTTGTCGGCGGTGGAGGTGACCAGATCGCCGTTCTTGCCGATCTCCTCCATGTGCGCCGGCTTGCCGATCAGGATCACGCGCTGGACCGCGCTGGAAATGTCCTTGCCCTGTGCATCCTTCGCGCTGGCCGGGTGCTGGTAGATCGTCGCCTCGGCGCTGGTCGCCTTCATCGAGCCGCGGGTTATGCGCACGTTGCCGGTGAGGTAGGTGACGCCGGCGGCGTTGCCGGTGCCCTGATTGATCTTCGCGTGATCGGCCGCGATGTCCATCGGCTGGTTCGCGATCGGTGCCGAGTGCGAATACGCCGGGTGCGACGGTGAGCAAGGCGAGCGCAAGCGCGCGCGGCAGCGTACTAGTTCGCTTCCGCATGCGGTGCGTGTTTGGGTTGCAGGGTTGCATGAACATCGGCCAGTAGCTCCAGGACTTTGCTGTTGAGATCGCCACGCATGCCGGTGCCGCGCAGTATAGAGCCGGGCTGGGTGATCGTAGTGTCCGCCGCGGTTTCCATTTTCCTGGTCTTCGGCCATGTGGTGAGATCGCGCGTCACGACGTCGATCGCCTTGGTATCGCCGGTGGCGTCGCGGTGCATCTCGACGTCGCCCTGGAGTTTCATCAGGGTGCCATCCTTGTTGACCCAGGCCGCATCCGACTTGCCGTGCCACGGATGATCGTTGCCGTCGATGATGACGTAGTCGGGCGTGGTCACGAAGATCGAGCCGTCGTCGCCGCGCCGCGCGAGGTGCGGGCCGCTGACCTGGAACGTGCGCTTGCCGGCGGTGTCGAGCGCGTCCATCGTGAAATCGGTCAGCGTGTAATCCGAGCGCGGCGGCCCGGCGAAGGTTTGCGCGTTGGTCGGTTCGCGATTGATCCACAGCAGCAGCTCGGTGCCGGTTGCGACCAGCACGAGCACGACGACGACCAGCCAGTAGCGACGCTCCATCGGAATGATCAGCGCAGGAACGCTGCGAGTTCTGACTCGGCCTTGCCCTGTGCGGCGAGGATCAGGTCGCATACCTCGCGCGCAGCGCCGGCGCCGCCACTCATCTGGGTGCGCCAGTGCGCGCGTTCGCGTACCCACGCGTGCGCGTTGGAAACCGCGACGGCGAGGCCGACGCATTGCATCGCGGCGAGATCGGGCAGGTCGTCGCCGGTGAACGCGGCCTGCGCGGGTTCCAGACGCAGCGCGTGCAAGAGTTGTTCGAGGCAGGCGCGCTTGTCTTTCTGGTCCTGGTAAACGTGCGCGACGCCGAGTTCGGCCATGCGCTCGGTGACGAGGTTGCTGAGCCGTGCGGTGATCACCGCGACCTCGATCCCGTTCGCGAGCAGCCGTTTTAAGCCGAGGCCGTCATGCGCATTGAACGCCTTCAGCTCGTGGCCATCGGCGGTGTACCAGAGCTTGCCGTCGGTCAGCACGCCATCGACATCGAACACGGCGAGCTTGATGCGCGCGGCGCGTTCGCGGATGTCGGCAGGGAGGTCGGCTGGAAGCATGGGATTTGGGATTATTCGGGATTCGGGAAAAGCCGAGGCGGCGCGTGGTCGAATTGCGATGCGGTCTTCGAATCCCGAATCCCGAATCTCCAATCCCGGCCTTAAACCACCCTCGCACGCAACAAATCGTGGATATTCAGCGCGCCAACCACGCGGTTGTCCGCGTCGACGACCAGCAGTGCGTGGATCTTGTGCGCTTCCATCAGTTGTGCCGCTTCGACGGCGAGCTTGTCGGTGCTGATCGTTTTCGGGTGTGCGGTCATCAGGTGGGTGACCGTGGTCCCGCGCAGGTCGATATCGTCGTCATCGACCGCGCGGCGCAGGTCGCCGTCGGTGAATACGCCGAGCAGATGTTGGTTGGAATCTATGATTGCGGTCATGCCGAGGCCCTTGCGAGTCATCTCGACCAGCGCTTCGGTCAGCATGACGTCGGGGCCGACGGTCGGGATCTGCTCGCCGGTATGCATGATGTCGCTGATCTTGAGCAGCAGCTGGCGGCCGAGGCTGCCGGCCGGATGCGAGCGCGCGAAATCCTCGTCGGTGAAACCGCGCGCTTCGAGCAGCGCGATCGCGAGGGCGTCTCCCATGACCAGCGCGGCGGTGGTCGAGGAGGTCGGCGCCAGACCGAGCGGACAGGCTTCGGCCGGCACGCTGGTGTCCAGATGCACGTCGGCGAGGTGTGCGAGCGAGGAGTTGTTGTTGCCGGTCATCGCGATCAGCGGGATGCCCTGGCGCTTGATCAGCGGCAGGATCGTCAGCAATTCGTCGGTTTCGCCGGAATTGGACAGCGCGAGCACGACATCCTTCTGGGTGATCATGCCCAGATCGCCATGGCTGGCTTCAGCCGGGTGCACGAAGAACGCGGGTGTGCCGGTCGACGCCAGCGTGGCCGCGATCTTGCGTGCGATATGCCCGGATTTGCCCATCCCGGAGACGACCACGCGGCCGGGGCACTCGAACATGAGCTGGCAGGCACGCAGGAAGTCCGCGTTGATGCGGTTGTGCAGCGCTTCGATCGCGCGCGCCTCGACCGCGATCACGGCCTGCGCGCTGCGCACGAGGGCTGTGGCGTCCAGCAGCGGGTTGTTCAGGGTCCGCACGGCGGCAAGCATCTGGGCATTCATCGGCAAGTGCGCGGGTTCGGGAGCATGGAAAGCATCGGTTTTTCTGCGCTGCCCAAGGAATTTGAGTACCATGCGCCGCCTCATTGTAGCCGCTTCGTCGGCGGGATTGATTCCCGCAGCCGGGCTGCTGGACGGTCCACGCGGCGCCAGCGTCGCAACGAGGGACCGAATCATCGCGGCTGTTGCGTGCCCAGGCCGGCCGCCCTTGCCCCCAGGAAACGCAGAAAATGGACACTTCCACTGTGCACAATCTGATCCAGCACGGCCTGCCGGACGCGAAAATCGAGGTGCACGGCCCGGATGGCGTGCATTTCGAGGCGCTGGTCGTCGATGCCGGGTTTGCCGGCAAGTTGCCGCTCGCGCGCCACCGCATGGTGTATGCGACGCTCGGCGACCTGATGGGCGGCGCGATCCACGCGTTGTCGCTGCGCACGCTGACCCCGGACGAGTTTGCGCGGGACGGCAGCCGGCAGTAATACCGCAGCAATACCCAATCGCGGTGCGCAAGGGGCGCTCCGCATTCCGTTTTTCAACCAGGCAGGGAAGTGGGCAGTTCCATGGACGGCGGCAACGTGAGAGAAGGTCGAGTGGCGAAGATCGTGATCAATGGCGGGCAACCGCTCAACGGCGATGTGTGGATTTCCGGCGCGAAGAACGCGGTGTTGCCGATCCTGGCCGCCTGTCTGCTCGCCGACGGCCCGGTCACGATCGGCAACGTGCCGCACCTGCATGACGTCACCACGACGATGGAACTGCTCGGCCAGATGGGCGTCGAGCTGGTCATCGACGAGCGCATGAAGATCCAGGTCGATCCGCGTCCGGCGAAGAACTATTACGCGCCGTACGATCTGGTCAAGACGATGCGCGCGTCGATCCTCGTGCTGGGGCCGCTGGTCGCGCGCTTCGGCGAGGCGATCGTGTCGCTGCCCGGCGGCTGCGCGATCGGTTCGCGTCCAGTCGACCTGCACCTGCGCGGCCTGCAGGCGCTCGGTGCCGAGGTTACCGTCGAGAACGGCTATATTCGTGCCCGCGCGAAACGCCTCAAGGGCGCGCGCATCAACCTCGATCTGGTCACCGTGACCGGCACCGAGAACCTGATGATGGCCGCCACGCTCGCGTCCGGCACCACGATCATCGACAACGCGGCGCAAGAGCCCGAAGTCGTCGACCTCGCCAACTGCCTCAATGCGATGGGCGCGAAGATCGAAGGCGCCGGCACCGCGACGCTGGTCATCGAAGGCGTCGAACGCCTTTCCGGCACGACCTATGAGGTGCTTCCCGACCGCATCGAGACCGGCACGTTCCTGGTCGCCGGCGCGATCACCGGCGGCAAGGTCATGGCCAAGCACGCGCGTCCGAAAACGCTCGACGCGGTGCTCAGCAAGCTCGAAGAAGCGGGCGCGCACATCAACACCGGCGACGACTGGATCGAACTCGACATGCGCGGCCGCCGCCCGAAGGCGGTCAACGTCACCACTGCGCCGTATCCCGCATTCCCGACCGACATGCAGGCGCAGTTCACCGCGCTCAACTGCATCGCCGAAGGCGTTGGCGTGATCACCGAAACGGTGTTCGAGAACCGTTTCATGCACGCGCACGAACTGCAGCGCCTCGGCGCCGACATCCAGCTCGAAGGCAACACCGCGATCATCAAGGGCGTCGACCACATGTCCGGCGCGCAGATGATGGCGACCGACCTGCGCGCATCCGCATCACTGGTGCTGGCCGGCCTCGTCGCGCGCGGCGACACCACGGTCGATCGCATCTATCACATCGACCGCGGCTACGAGAATATCGAGGAGAAGCTCGGTGGACTCGGCGCGCATATCCGGCGTTTGCCGGCGTAAGCGGGTCCGCTGGTCGCGGGAAGTCGGCACGCGGATAGTCGTTCGTACGCCGATTTAGGGTGAGCAAAGCGAACCCCAACATTCCGCGAGATCGACATTGGGCATCGCTGCGCTCAGCCCAACCTGCTCGTCACCACAACGAGTTTTTGCAGGAGCGCACCCTGTGCGCGATCGGCGTTCGAGGAATCTCGCGGCACGTGTCGCCCGCAGGGTGGGCTCCTGCAAACAGTGTCGTAGGTTGGGGTGAGCCTGCGAACCCCAACATCCTGCGCCGCCGACGTTGGCCACCGCTGCACCCAGTCCAACCTACCGCTTCGACGAAATCAGCTTCAACGTGACCGTATCGCCCTTCTTCTCGGTCTGCTCGATCTGCACCGGCAGCCAGCCGAGCGATTCGGCGAACCAGCTGCGTGCGACGCGCTTGCGATCCGTGCCGGGTTCGCCATCGCGTTCCATCAGTACCGTCTTGAACTCGCCGGCCGGCACCTTCAGCGTCTCGCCCGCGTTGCGCGCGTAACGCATGTCCTCGATGCGGTCCTTGACCGCGACCTTGTAGTCGAATGTCGTGGCGCCGCGCATCAGGTCGCTGGCGAGCGCGAGCGTGACCGACTGGCGGTCGATGATGCCGGCCGCGATCGGGTAGCGGAAATCCGCGCCGCCCTCGCTGACGCGCACTTCATTTGTCTTCCAGTCGAAATCGGCATGCCGCGTGCGCTGCTTGAATGCGCCTTCCTGCTTGTAGTCGTAGGCGAGGGCTTCGGGGTGGCCGTCCTTCCAGCGAAAACGCGAGGTTTCGATGATGTGGATGCCGGCGATCCTGGCGAGTCCCGACGTCCCCTTGGTTTCGCTGCGCAGCGTCCAGCTGCCATCACCGTTGTTGGCGAGGTCGAGTGTGGTGCGGCCGACTTCGTTGCCGTTGCGCAGCGTCGCATAGTCGGCGTGGAATGGCTGGATCGTGGTATCGGCCGCGAAGGCGGGGGCGGCCGCGCAGAGGGCGAGGGCGAAGACGGTCGGCAGATGGTTCATTCGACAGGCATCCAAGGAAGTGATCGCGCGAGTGTCGCCGCGCACGCCTGAACGGCGCTTCACGCGCGATGCGCGAACGTTCCGTCGGCGGCCAGTCGCAGCGGTGCGCCGAGCGGCTTGCCATCGTGCAGCACACCGGCATCGGTCAGTGCGATACGACCCGTCGCGATCAGTGCAACGCAGGCGGCGAGCAAGCGGTGTTCCTGCTCCAGCAAACGCTCGGCGAGCTTGTCCGGCGTGTCACCAGCCAGCACCGGGATGCGCGCCTGCGCGATCACCGGGCCGCCGTCGAGTTCAGCGGTCACGAAATGCACGCTCGCGCCATGCACTGCGTCGCCCGCGTCGAGCGCGCGCTGGTGCGTGTGCAGACCGCGGTATTTCGGCAGCAGCGACGGATGGATGTTGATGATGCGCCCGACCCACGGCGCCAGCGCGGCGGCATCGAGGATGCGCATGAAGCCGGCCAACACGATCAGATCCGGCGTATGCGCGGCGATGCGTGCGAACAGGTCCGCATCGAACGCGGCACGGTTCGGATAGCCCTTCGGATCCAGCGCGAGTGTCGCGATGCCAGCTTCCTCGGCGCGACGCAGTGCGTGGGCATGCGCCTTGTCGCTGGCCACCAGCACGATCTCGATCGGCAGGCGACCTTCGCGCTGCGCGTCAAGCAGCGCCTGCAGGTTGGAGCCACGGCCCGAGGCGAGGACGGCGAGGCGGAAACCCGGGATGCGGGATTCGGGATTCGGGATTCGTGAACAGTCGGTCTTGCGCGAATCGGATCGATCGGTTCCAGTCGAAGTGACACTCATGCGAAACCCCGCTTTCCCCAATCCCCAATCCCCAATCCCGAATCCTGAATCCCGGCCTTAGGTGATGTGTACGCGCTCGTCGCCATGCGTCGTCTCGACCGCACCGATCGTCCACGCAGTCAGGCCGAGCGTTTCCAGCGTGCCGAGAGTGACGCCGACCTGGTCGTGCTGCACGATCAGCGCGTAGCCGATGCCGCAGTTGAACGTGCGCAGCATCTCGTCCGGCGCGACATTGCCTTCGCGTTGCAGCCAGTCGAATACCGGCGGTCGTTTCCACGCGCCGCTGTCGAGCGCGATGCCGAGGCCATCCGGCACGACGCGGATGATGTTTTCCTTGAGGCCACCGCCGGTGATGTGGGCCATGCCGTGCACCGGCTGCTGTTTGAGCAGTTGCAGGATCGGCTTCACATAGATCGTGGTCGGCGCCATCAGCGCGTCGGCGAGCCTGACGCCGCCGAGATCGAGGTCGAAAGGACTTCCGGCCCGCGCGAGGATCTTGCGGACCAGCGAATAGCCGTTCGAATGCGCGCCGCTCGATGCGATGCCGATGATCGCGTCGCCGGCCTTGATCCGCGAACCGTCGACCAGCGCGGATTTCTCGACTGCGCCGACACAGAAGCCGGCGAGATCGTATTCGCCCGTCGGATACATGTCCGGCATCTCGGCGGTCTCGCCGCCGATCAGTGCGCAGCCGGCGAGCTCGCACCCCTTCGCGATGCCGCCGACGACGGCAACCGTCGTTTCGACATCGAGCTTGCCGGTCGCGAAATAGTCGAGGAAGAACAGCGATTCGGCGCCCTGCACCAACACGTCGTTGACGCACATGCCGACCAGATCGATGCCGATCGTGTCGTGGCGGCCGAGGATCTGGGCCAGCTTCAGCTTGGTGCCGACGCCATCGGTGCCGGACACCAGCACCGGTTCGCGATAGCGGGCACCGAGTTCGAACAGCGCGCCAAACCCACCGAGTCCGGCCATGACCTCGGGCCGGAACGTGCGCTTGACCAGCGGTTTGATCCGCTCGACGACCTCGTTGCCCGCGTCGATGTCGACGCCGGCGGCGCGGTAACTCAGGGCTTCGGGTTCGACGGGCATGGCGGGAAGCGAGGTTTTGCGGGGTGCGGATGATAGCAGGGGCTGGGAATGGGGCTAGGGGCTAGGGGATAGGGGATAGGGGATGGGGTTCTGTAGCCGCAGCCGAAGCCTGCGGTGATGAGCACTCGTGACGAGCGGGCCCGCGGACGACCCCCCTACAACCTGGCCCTGGCTCCCCAATAGACTCCCCACCCCGCATTAGGCAGACTGGCAGCCATCCTCGATATTGGACATGCCCGTGCGAACTCTCCTTGCGCGCAGCGCCTTCGGTCTGGTTCTGGCCTTGCTCGCGCCGCTCGCGGCGGCGGTGGGGCCGGCCACCTATACCGGCACCGCGCCGGTCAATTCACAATCCGATGAAGATCGGACGGGCGCGTTGCAGACCGCACTCGCGAATGTGGTGATCGCGCAAACCGGCGACAGCAGCGTCATCGCGCGCCCGGACGTCGCCAAGGCGGTCGGCCAGGCCGAGCGCTACGTGCTCCAGTATCAGTACAAACCCAATGCCGGCGCCGATGACGCCGCGAAGATGATCCTGGTCGCGCAGTTCGACAGCGTCGCCGTCGACAAGATGCTGAGCCGGCTCGGCCTCGGCGGCGGGAACAGCGAGGACCAGGCCGCGGTGGCGGAGACGCCGAGCGAGGCGATGGTATGGATCGGCGGCATCCAGAACGCGAACGACTATGCGCGTGTGCTCGGCTATCTGACCAAGAACAATTTCGTGCGCGGCACGCAACCGATGCGCGCGCATGCGGATGGAATCCTGGTCAAGCTGTCGCTGGCAACCGATCTTGCGCATTTCCTCGATGCGATCGGCATGGAACGCACCTTGAGTGTCGATGCGGCGGCTGCGCATGTCGATGGCGTCGACGCGACCCTTGCTCTCGCCCAATAGCGTGAAAAGGGAACGGAGGGTTTTCCGGTGATCCCACGACAGGAAAATCCGGAGCCCGCCGTCCGAAAAATACCTCCGTCCCGTTTTCGCCACTTGCCCAACCTGATCACCGCGTTGCGCATGGTGCTGGTGGTGCCGTTGTGCTGGCTGATCAGTGCGGGACGTTATGACGAAGCGTTGCTGGTCGCCGCGGTCGCGGGCCTGAGCGACGCGCTCGACGGATTTCTCGCCAAGCGCTTCGGTTGGCAAAGCTGGATCGGCGGCATGCTCGACCCGATCGCCGATAAACTGTTGCTGATGGCGGCGTTCGTCTGGCTCGCAGTGGCCGGCGAACTGCCGGTCTGGCTCGCTGCGTTGGTCGTCGGGCGCGATCTGGCGATCGTCCTCGGCGCGATCGCGTATCACAACCTGATTGGTCGATTCGATGCGGCACCGAGCATGTTGTCGAAACTGACCACGGTGATCCAGATCCTGTTCGTACTGGCGCTGCTGTTGCGGCTTTCGCAGTGGGTCGAGATGCCGACGCTGCTGCGCACGATCCTGATCGTCGTGACCGCCGGCTTCACGCTCGCCAGCGGACTGCACTACGTGTTGGTCTGGGGTGCGCGGGCGCGCCGTTCGGCCCGTTTGAGGAACGAGAAATGAGTGAGGGATTGCGCGACAAACCGGCCCTGGATCTGCGCTGGCAATGGCTGATCCTGCTCGCATTGCTGGGTGCGATCGTGTACCTGCTGTCGCCGGTGCTGATGCCGTTCGTCATCGCCGCGCTGTTCGCGTATCTGGCCGATCCGATGGTCGATCGGCTCGAGCGCTGGATGGGCCGTGGCCTCGCGGTCGGCCTGGTGTTTCTTGTCGTCACCATCGTGGTCACCGGCATCTTGCTCGTGCTGGTTCCGTTCATCGAGCACCAGGTCGACAATTTTCTCAAGCAGTTGCCGATCTGGATCGACTGGTTCCAGAACCGCGCCACACCATGGCTCTCGAACGCACTTCGGCGTATCGCCGGATCTGCTCGATACGCGCAAGATCATCGATACCCTGCAGACGCACTGGAAGGAAGCGGGCGGCTTCGCGGCGACCGCGTTGGCGCAAGTGTCCAAGTCCGGCATGGCCATCATCGGCTGGGTGCTCAACCTGGTTCTGGTCCCGGTCGTCGCGTTCTATCTGCTGCGCGACTGGGACATCCTGATCGAGCGCATCCACACGATGATCCCGCGCGGCGTCGAGCCGGTCGTGTCGCGCCTCGCGCGCGAGTCGGACGAGGTGCTCGGCGCATTCGTGCGCGGCCAGCTCAGCGTGATGATCGCGCTCGCCATCTACTACGGTGCCGGTTTCTGGCTGGTCGGCCTCAGTGTCGGCCCGCTGATCGGCATGGTCGCCGGACTGATCAGCTTCGTGCCGTACCTCGGCGCGATCACCGCGTTGGTGATGGGCGTGATCGCGGCGCTCGTGCAGTACCAGGACTGGTACCACGTGCTGCTCGTGCGTCGGCGTATTCGCGGTCGGCCAGATTCTCGAAGGCTATGTGCTGGTGCCGCGCCTGGTCGGCGAAAAGATCGGCCTGCATCCGGTCGCGGTGATCTTCGCGGTGCTTGCCGGCAGCGAGCTGTTCGGCTTCCTCGGTGTACTGCTTGCGCTACCGATCGCATCGGTACTGATGGTCGTGCTGCGTTACGTCTATCGGCGCTATACCGAAAGCGATTTGTACACGACGCGTGCGGGGCCCGCGATCGTGGTAGCCGGAACGCCGATGGTGGACATCGGCGAAAAGGGGACGGAGTTATTTTCCGGTGATCCATCAGAAAAGCCCGAAGCCCTTCGACCGGGAAACACCTCCGCCCCCTTTTCGGTCGAGCAGGGCAAGCCGCCCGTGGAGCCATGACCGGACAGCTCCCGCTT
The DNA here is from genome assembly GCA_963720445.1 of uncultured Gammaproteobacteria bacterium. GTDB lineage: Bacteria > Pseudomonadota > Gammaproteobacteria > Xanthomonadales > Rhodanobacteraceae > Dokdonella_A. The sequence continues at coordinate 932,026 of CAVRFO010000002.1, read as the reverse complement.
GCGCTGCGCTGGCCGGCGCACCAGCGTTTCGAGAGTTTCGTCTGTGGCGCGAACGGCGTCGCGCTCGATCTGCTGCAGGCGGCTGCGCGGACTTCCGATTCGGCGTGGCTGCATGTCGCCGGGGCGGTCGGCAGCGGGCGCACGCATTTGCTGATCGCGGCCTGTGCGGCGGCAAGCGACGGAGGTCGCAGCGCGCAGTATCTGTCGCTCGCCACGCTGAGCGCACGGCGCGCGGACGCGATTCGCGGCTTCGGCGGCAGCGAACTGCTTGCGATCGACGACATCGAAGCGATTGCCGGTGACCGCGATGCCGAACACGCGCTGTTCGACCTCTACAACCGCTGCCGTGCCGAACACGCGACCTTGGTATTTGCGGCGACTGCGCCGCCGGCGCAACTCGGAATCGGTCTGCCCGATCTCGTCTCGCGACTGTCCGCCTGCACGCAGATCGCGCTGAAACCGCTCGGCGAGGACGAGCGACGGGCGCTGCTGCGCGAACGTGCACTCGCGCGCGGCATCGAACTCGACGACAGCGTCCTCGACTGGCTGTTCGCGCGCGGCAAGCGCGATCTCGCGTCTTTGTTGGAGGTTCTCGACCGCGTCGACCGCGCATCACTCGCGGCGAAACGGCGGGTCACGGTTCCGTTCCTGCGCGGTCTTTTGAAGGACGCAGGCTGAACCTTGACGCGCGGGATGGGGCTGCGCCACTCCTGCAAGAGCACGGTGAATCCGTAGGAGCCCACCCTGTGGGCGACCGTTCCATGATCGCGGCGAGGTTCGCGCACACGGTGCGCTCCTACAATAGCCGGTTGTGCAGGCTTTGCAGCTCGGCCAATTGCCCGGGTGTGCCGAGGTTGCGCCAGAATCCGTCGTAACGCTCGCCGCCCAATTGCCCGCTGCGCATCGCGCGCTGGAACACCGGCAGCAGCTTGAAACAGGTGGCGGGTTCGCCTGCGACAAGCTGCGGCCGATACACGCCGATGTTGCCGAAGGTCAGCCGTTCGCCGATGCCGTCCTCGTTGAGGCGCGCGCCATCGAGGCAGAAATCCCCGCGCGGATGGAAGTCCGGATTCGGCACCATGACCAGATGCGCGAGGCCGTCCGGTTCGGCCGGCAGGCGTGCATAGTCGTAGTCGCTGACGATGTCCGCGCTGACCGCGATGAACGGCTTGTCGCCGAGCAGCGCCAGCGCATACTTGATGCCGCCACCGGTCTCGAACGGCTGTGCACCTTCATCGCTGTAGCGGATTCGCAACCCCCAACGCGCGCCGTCGCCAAGCGCCAGTGGAAACTGTTCGGCGAGATGCGAGGTGTTGATGACCACGTCGCGTACCCCGGCTGTGGCGAGCTTGGCGAGGTGATGCTCGATCAGCAGGTGTTCGCCGACGCGCAGCAGCGGCTTCGGCGTGGTGTCGGTCAGCGGGCGCATCCGCACCCCGCGGCCGGCCGCGAAGATCATCGCGTGGCGGATCGTCATGCGAGCGGTCTCGTCGCGTGGCTGGGTGATATCGCGGTCGCCGAGCGCGCGTTCGAGCAATGCGACGAAATCGCGAAGCTCGCGGATAGCGTCGCGCGACCGTAATCGCATAACGCCACACCAGCGGCATGTCGGTGAGGTACTGCGGTTTGCCGTCGCGATACCAGAGCCGGCTGAAGTTGCCGAGCACCTTGAGATGGCGCTGCAGGCCGGTCAGGTCGAACCAGCGGCGGAATCGTGCGGCATCGATTTCCGGGCCGATCACCTGCGCATGACGCAGGCGTTCGCGATAGCCTTCCATCCATCCATCCACGCGCTCGGCATCCCATTCGATATAGCAGTCGCGCAGCAGCGAGACGAGGTCGTAAGTGATCGGGCCGGTCACCGCGTCCTGGAAATCTATGATGCCCGGACTCAAGAGTCCGGGCGCAATAATACCTGGGCTCAAGAGCCCAGGCGCTATGACGCCCGGGCTGTTCGCGTCGACGATCAGCAGGTTGCGGCTGTGGAAATCGCGGTGCACGAAGCCGCGCGGCTGCTCCAGTACCACCTGCATGATGAACGTGAATGCTGCTTCGACGACATCCCATTCGTCGCAACCGGGCGTGAAGCCGAGGTGGCGCCCGAGAAACCATTCCGGCATGCGTTCCAGTTCGCTGACCAGCAGCGCGCGGTCGTAGGAGGGCAGGCGCGCGCTATCGACCTTGGTCTGCATCCGCATGAGCGCGTCGAACGCGTCCGCATACAGCGCATCCGCGGTCGCGTCGTTCAACTCGGGCAGGTAGGTGCGCGCGCCGAGATCCTCCATCAGCACGAAGCCTTGCGCGCGATCGACCGCGAATACCTGCGGTGTGTGCAGCCCGGCGCCGTGCAGCCGCGTGCCGATGTCGAGCCACGGCTCGAGGTTCTCCTTGTCTGGTGGCGCGTCCATCAAGACGTACGTGGTGGGAGCGCCGGAAGGTGCGACGCTCGTGGTTGTCGGCGACGAAAAAAGCATCGCGCCTTCCGGCGCTCCCACGAGTCGCCGTGTGCCGACTCGCCAGTAACTGCGGAAGCTCGCATCGACCGATGCGGGTTCGATCGAAAGCTGTTCGTCGGCGAGTGCCGTGGCGGCGAAGCGGCGTAGCGCGTCCATGCGGGCGGGTGTGGGAGGCACTGCGATTCCTGTGGGGGGGCGGTAGAAGTCTAGCGCAGCCCCCCGCACGGTTTGACCGCCCCGGCGCTAAATAGTACTATTTCGGTACTCATTATCCCCGACGGCCTGCGCCGCCGCCTTGCGCTGCGAACAACCATGCTCCGCGTCAGCAAACTCACCGACTACGCGACCGTCGTGATGACCTGCCTGCTCGACGCCGGCGACGGCGTGCTCAGCGCGCAATCGCTCGCCGAGCGCGCGCGGCTCGAAGTGCCGACGGTCAGCAAGCTGCTCAAGCAGCTTGCGCAGGCGGATCTGGTCGTATCGACGCGCGGGATCAATGGCGGCTATCGCCTCGCGCGCGCGCCAGAGCGCATCTCGATCGCCGACATCGTGACGGCGATGGAAGGGCCGATCGGAATGACCGAATGCAGCGCGCACGCGGGCTTGTGCGATCACGAGACGCACTGTGGCGTGCGCGTGAACTGGCAGCGCATCAACCTGGCGATTGCCGGCGCTCTCGCCAGCGTGACGCTGGCCGACATGATGAAGTCACCACCGAAACGCGCCGTGGCGATTCCGTTGCGTGTGGCGGCGATCTAAAGACAGGCAAACAATGGCTACTGACCGCATCCAGATCGAGAACGAACTCCGCGAACGCAGCGCGCCGCCCGCAGCCGCGGGCAACGCCGTGGTTGCCGCGGCGATGAACCGTCGCTATGACGCCGGCTTCGTCACCGATATCGAATCGGACAGCCTGCCGCCGGGCCTGAACGAAGACGTCGTGCGCGCGATCTCGGCACGCAAGAACGAACCGGAATGGATGACCGAGTGGCGCCTCAAGGCGTATCGCCACTGGCTGACGATGACGCCGCCGCACTGGGCCAAGCTCAACATCGCGCCGATCGATCTCCAGGCGATCAGCTATTTCTCGCAGCCGAAGAACCGGCCGAAGTCGCTGGCCGAGGTCGATCCGAAACTGCTCGAAGCCTACGACAAGCTCGGCGTGCCGCTGCACGAGCGCGCGCAGCTCGCCGGCGTCGCGGTCGATGCGGTGTTCGACTCGGTGTCGGTCGGCACCACGTTCCGCAAGGAGCTGGCCGCGGTCGGCGTGATCTTCTGCGTCGATGTCCGAGGCGATTCGCGAGCATCCGGAACTCGTGCAGAAATATCTCGGCAGCGTCGTGCCGACCGGCGACAACTATTTCGCCGCGCTGAACTCGGCGGTGTTTTCCGACGGCAGCTTCGTGTTCATCCCGAAGGGCGTGCGCTGCCCGATGGAACTGAGTACCTATTTCCGCATCAACGCCCGCGACACCGGCCAGTTCGAGCGCACGCTGATCATCGCCGAGGAAGGCGCGAGCGTGTCGTACCTGGAGGGCTGCACCGCGCCGATGCGCGACGAGAACCAGTTGCACGCGGCGGTCGTCGAACTGGTCGCGCTGGACGACGCGAGCATCAAGTACTCGACCGTGCAGAACTGGTATCCGGGCGACGAGAACGGCGTCGGCGGCATCTACAACTTCGTGACCAAGCGCGGCGAGTGCCGCGGCGCGCGCAGCAAGATCTCGTGGACCCAGGTCGAGACCGGCTCCGCGATCACCTGGAAATACCCGAGCTGCGTGCTGCGCGGCGACGACTCGACCGGCGAGTTCAACTCGGTCGCGCTGACCCATCACCGCCAGCAGGCCGACACCGGCACCAAGATGATCCACATCGGCCGCAACACGAAGTCGAAGATCGTCTCCAAGGGAATCAGCGCCGGCCGCGGCCAGAACACCTACCGCGGGCTGGTCAAGGTCGAGAAAGGCGCCGAAGGCGCGCGCAACCACACGCAGTGCGATTCGCTTGCTGATCGGCAAGCAATGCGGCGCGCACACGTTCCCGTACATCGAGGTGAAGAACCCCGGCGCGATCGTCGAGCACGAGGCGACCACCTCGAAGATTTCCGACGACCAGCTGTTCTATTGCCGCTCGCGCGGCATCGCCGAGGAAGACGCGGTGTCGATGATCGTCGACGGTTTCTGCAAGCAGGTGTTCCGCGAACTGCCGATGGAGTTTGCGGTTGAGGCGAAGAAGCTGCTGGAAGTGTCGCTGGAAGGCGCGGTGGGATAAGGCGGCGACAATGCGACTACGAGAAGCTGATGAGCGCGACATTCCGGCGATGACGGCTATACGTCTCGGCGTGCGCGAAAATCGGCTGTCCGATCCGGGCTGGTTGACGCACCAGTTGTGGTTGAACGGATTGGTCGCTTCCGGCAATGCGAATACATGGGTGTGCGAATTGGACGCCCACATTGTGGGTTTCTCGGTCGCACGCATCCAGGAGCAGGACATCTGGGCGCTCTTCATCGATCCGGCGTACGAAGCGCGTGGCGTAGGCGGGCAATTGCTGGATCTGGCGACGGATTGGCTCTTCGAGCGGGGTGTCGAGGAAATTCATCTGAGCACGAGTGTGAGTTCGCGCGCCGATGGTTTTTATCAGCGCCAAGGCTGGCGACGCGGCGAGCTGACGGCCAAGGGCGATGTCGTCTATCGGCTGCGGCGTGAGACGAGAAAATCATTGGAAGGCGTGGCGGGTTGATGCATGTTCCTTCTCCCGTCGGGAGAAGGTGGCCCACGGGCCGGATGAGGGTTCGGCAAAGTGGCAGCGCCACGATCTGCTCACGCCTTCGCCCCAACCCCTCTCCCGATAGGGTGAGGGGCTCAAGTCAGGAAACGGAAATGCTGAAAATCGAAAACCTCCACGTCCGCGTCGCGGGCAAGGAAATCCTCAAGGGCGTCTCGCTCGAAGTGCGCGCGGGCGAGATGCACGCGATCATGGGGCCGAATGGCGCCGGCAAGTCGACGCTCGGCAACGTGCTGGCCGGGCGCGCGGGCTACGAGATCACCCAGGGCAGCGTTGAGTACAACGGCCGCAACCTGCTCGAACTGGAACCGGAAGAGCGCGCGGCGGCAGGCGTGTTCCTCGCGTTCCAGTATCCGGTCGAGATTCCGGGCGTCAACAACACGTATTTCCTGCGCACCGCGCTGAACGCGCAGCGCAAGCGCCGCGGCGAAGCCGAACTCGACTCGATGCAGTTCCTGAAGATGGTGCGCGAGAAGCTCGCGGTACTGCATCTGAAGGACGAGCTGCTGCATCGCGCGGTCAACGAGGGTTTCTCCGGCGGCGAGAAGAAGCGCAACGAGATCTTCCAGATGGCGTTGCTCGAGCCGAAGCTCGCGATCCTCGACGAAACCGATTCCGGTCTCGACATCGACGCGCTGAAGATGGTCGCCGACGGCGTCAATGCGATGCGCGATCCGGCGCGCGCGTTCCTCGTGATCACCCATTACCAGCGCCTGCTCGACTACATCGTGCCGGACTTCGTGCACGTGCTTGCCGACGGTCGCATCGTCGAGAGCGGCGACAAGACGCTCGCGCACAAGCTCGAAGAACACGGCTACGCATGGATCGCGGAACGAAAGCTTGCCGGAGCAGCCTGAGATGGCAAGTGCGCTGCTGCAGTCCCTGCTCGATGAAGACGCGTTGCGCATCGCGGAAGCGGATGTGGCGGACGTGCGCCGTGTCTCGGCGCAGGTGCTGCTGCGCGATGGCTTGCCGCGCCCCCGCGACGAGGCGTGGAAGTACACCGGTCTGCGCGCGCTGGAACAGCGTCGCTATGCGAGCGGTGACTTGGCTGCGGCGACCCGTACGGTCGAAGCCGGCACGCTTGGATTGCCGGGTATCGATGGCGCGCGCCTGGTATTCGTGAACGGTGCATTTCGCGCCGATCTTTCGGCATTGCCCGCACATGACGGATTGACCGTGTCATGCGCCGACCAAGTCGCGCTGTCACCCGTGCGCGAGCACGCGGCAGACAGCGCCGACGCGCGCGCCGACGCGTTCGTGCGCTTGAATATCGCACTGGCCGGTGCCGGCCTGTTCCTGCGCGTCGCCGCCGGTGTGCAAATCGATGAACCGCTGCATCTGGTCTTTGCCGGCGCCGCGGGCGAGGGCGATGTCGCCTGGCAGCTGCGCGCGCGGGTCGAGCTCGGCGAAGGCGCATCGCTTCGCCTGATCGAGCATCACGCCGCGGCGAGTGCAAATGCGCATCTGGGCAATCTCGTCGCGCATTACACCTTGGCGGCCGGCGCGCGACTCGATCTGCTGCAGCTCCAGGATGCCGCGCCGGCGGCGGTATTGATCCGGCGCAACGATTTCCATGTCGATCGCGATGCGACGCTGCGCCTGCACACGCTGGAGGCGGGTGCGCAGACCATGCGGCAAGATCTGAACGTCGACCTGGCCGGGCGCGGTGCGCGCTTCGTGTCGCGCGGCGTGTTCACGCTGCGCGGCCGCCAGCACGCGGATACGCATCTGGTGGTCACCCACGCCGCACGCGACACCGCAAGCGATATCGCGTGGCGCGGTGTCGCCGATGAGCGCTCGCGCGGCGTGTTCCATGGCGCGATCACGGTCGCCCAGGGCGCGGATGGTGCCGATGCGCAGCTCAGCAACAAGAATCTGCTGCTCTCGCCGCTGGCCGAGATCGACACCCAGCCGGCCCTCGAAATTTATGCGGACGAAGTGAAGGCCGCGCACGGAGCGACGGTCGGCGAACTCGATGAGCGCGCGCTGTTTTATCTGCGCTCGCGCGGCATTCCGTTGGACACCGCGCGCCGCGTGCTGGTCGGCGCATTCTGCAACGCGATGTTCGCGGATCTCGCCCCCGCGCCGTTGCGCGCGCATCTGGAAGCGTTGCTGGCCGCGCGCCTGCCGCGGACCGGAGATGACGCATGAACGCTCGTGCATACGACCATCTCGGCGAGTTCGATGTGGAACGCATTCGCACTGACTTTCCGCTGCTCGCGCGCAGCGTGCACGACAAGCCGCTGATCTATTTCGACAACGCGAACACCACGCAAAAACCCGCCGTCGTGATCGAAACGGTCGACCGCTTCTATCGCGAGACGAATGCGAATGTCGCCCGCGCGGTGCACCAGCTCAGCGAGGAAGCAACCGCCGCGTACGAGGCGGCACGCGACACGCTTGCACGTTTCATCAACGCACCGTCGCGCGATGAGATCGTGCTGACCAGCGGCACCACCCAGGCGATCAACCTGGTCGCGTACAGCTACGCGATGCCGCGCCTCAAGCCCGGTGACGAGATCCTGGTCACCACGATGGAACATCACGCGAACATCGTGCCGTGGCAGCTGGCCTGCGAGCGCACGGGCGCGACGTTGAAGGTCGCGCCGATCAATGAACGCGGCGAACTGGACGTCGTGCGCTTCATCGAGCTGCTGACGCCGAACGTCAAGCTCGCCGCGGTCGCGCATGTCTCGAACGTGCTCGGCACGATCAATCCGATCGCCGAGCTCGCGCGCGCGACGCGCAAGCGCGGCATTCCGCTGCTGGTCGACGGCTCTCAGGCCGCGCCGCACCTGCCGCTCGACATGCGCGCGCTCGGTTGCGATTTCTACGCGCTGACCGGGCACAAGCTATACGGCCCGACCGGCACCGGCGCGCTGTGGGCGCGCAAGGAACTGCTGCAGGACATGCCGCCGTTTTTCGGCGGCGGCGAAATGATCCGCGAGGTGCGCTTCGAGAAAACCACGTTCGCCGAGCCGCCGCATCGCTTCGAGGCTGGCACGCCGAACATCGCGGGTTTCGTCGGCCTCGGCGCGGCGATCGACTACGTGGATGCGATCGGCCGCGAGCGCATTGGCGCGTACGAGCACGCGTTGCTCGAGCACGCGACGCAGGCGCTCAAGGCGATTCCGGGCCTGCGCATCTTCGGCGAGGCCGCGCACAAGACCGCGGTGATCTCGTTCCTGATCGAAGGCGCGCACGCGCATGACCTCGCTACGCTGCTCGATCAGGAAGGCGTCGCGGTGCGCTCCGGCCATCACTGCGCGCATCCGCTGATGCAGTTCTTCGGCGTGCCGGCGACCGTGCGCGCGTCGCTCGCGTTCTACAACACGCACGACGAAGTCGACCGCTTCGTCGCTGCAATCCAGAAAGTGCGCAAACTGCTCGCGTAGCGTGGCGCAGATGGAGATGGAGCTTGGATGAACACGATCGCTGAACCCGTCCGTTGCGCATTCCGCGCCGCCAGCCTCGACGACCGCGACGCGATCGTCGCACTGGTCGAGTCGGCCTACCGCGGCGAGTCCAGCAAGCAGGGCTGGACCACCGAAGCGGACATGCTCGACGGCCGGCGCACCGATGCGGCCGGCGTCGCGGAATTGATCGCGAAGCCGGGCAGCGTGATCCTGCTCGCCGAATCCGCTGGCGAATTGCTCGCCTGTGCGCATGTCGAGAAGCTGGATGCGGCCGGCTATTTCGGCATGTTCTCGGTGCGCCCGTCGCAGCAGGGTGGCGGCATCGGTCGCGCGATGCTGGCCGAGGCCGAGCGCATCGCACGCGACGAATGGCACCGCGCCGAAATGCAGATGACGGTGATCTCGATCCGCGACGAATTGATCGCGTGGTACGAACGCCGCGGTTACCGGCGTACCGGCGTGTATAAACCGTTTCCGTATGGCGACGAGCGATTCGGGATTCCGAAACGCGACGACCTGCGCTTTGAAATGCTGGTCAAATCGCTCGCCTAGCCCACAAAATTTCTCCCCTTCGTCGCGCCCCCAAGCAGGAAATCGAATGAGTGAATGGATCCGGGTCTGCGCGACCGCCGAACTGCTGCCTGGTGAATATCGCAATGTCTATGACGGCGACACGCCGATCGCGGTGTTCAATATCGACGGCGAGCTGTACGCGATCGAGGACGTGTGCACGCACGATGGCGGCGAGTTGACCGGCGGTACCATCGAAGGCCACGAGATCGAATGTCCGCGCCACGGCGCGCGCTTCGACATCCGCACCGGCGCGGTGCTGTGTCCGCCCGCGTACGAACCGACCGCGAAGTTCCCGGTCAGGGTCGAGGGTGGCGCGGTCTACACACGCGATGATCGCTGAGGTTCCGTGCGCGGCACTGCGCTGAAGCGCAGGGTCACGCGCAAACCGAGGCCGTCGCGTCCGCGTCCGAACACCACGGCCGCACCATGCCGTTCCGCGATGCGTCGCACGATCGCGAGGCCGAGTCCCGATCCTTCCCGCGCACTGCCGGGCGGCCGGAAAAAACGTTCGCCCAGACGCGGCCACCATTCCTGATCGACGCCAGAACCGGAATCCTCGACCGCGAGTGCGACCGTGCGCGCTTCGGTTGTGATCGAAACCGTGACCGTGCCGTTCTCGCCCGCGTAGTTCAGCGCGTTGTCGATCAGGTTGACCAGCGCCTCGCGCAGCATCACCGGGTCGCCATGGACTTCGGCGCCCTGGTTCGGGCCTTCGTAACCGAGATCGATATGTGCGGCGAGTGCGCCCGGCACGCGCTCGCCGATGCACTCGCGGGTGAGCGGGGCGAGATCGAGCACGCCGTCCGGCGTGTCGTTCTCGTTCGAGGTCTGCGCGCGCGCGAGTGCGAGCAGTTGGCCGGCGGCGCGTCCGGCGCCGGCGGACAGGCGTTCGACGTGGATCAGCGCGTCGCGAACGCTCTCGGGCCGCGGATCGGCGAGCGCGCGTTCGGCCTGCAGGCGCAGGCCCGCGAGCGGCGTGCGCAACTGGTGCGCGGCATCGGCGATGAAGCGTTCCTGCAGGTCAAGCAGCTCGCGCAGGCGCGCGAACAGCGCGTCGATGGTCTGCGTGAATGGCCGGATCTCGACCGGCACGACGCTCTGGTCCAGTGGCGACAGGTCGCGCGCGCGCCGCGCCGCGATCTGGTTGGCGAGCGGGTCGAGCAGGCGCAGGCCGCGACTGACGCCGAACCAGACTAGCACCAGCACGAACGCGATGAGGGCGAGCACGATCGGCAGCGAGCCGACCAGGATTTCGCGCGCGAGCGCGCGCCGCTCGTGCATCGTTTCGGCAACCGAGAGGATGATCGTGTCGTCGTCATCGGCGCTGGCCATCGCCAGCGAGGCCATGCGCAGCGCCCGCCCGCCGAGCCTCAAGGATTCCAGTTGCGGCGGCGCCATCGGCGCGGGAACGGAGCTGGGCACAGGCAGTTCGAGATTCGACGCGAGGACGCCATGGCGCAGGCTGCGTACCGAGTAGTAGCCCGGATCGCTGGCGTCGTATTCCATCAGGATGCGCGCCTGCGGACTCAGCTCGCGATGACCGGCGTTGCTGCGAACCATGCGCTCGAGCGCGCTCGCGCTCTCCGCCAGCGAGCGGTCATAGTTGATGTTCACGTAGTGCAACGCGAGCACGTAGATCAGTGCGCCGCTGCCGAGCCACGCCAATGCCATCGGGATCGCGAGGATCGTCAGCAGCCGCCGTCGCAGGCTGGGCGACCGGGGCTTGCTAGGCGCCCGCGTCATCACCCGTCTCCAGCAGATAGCCGAGCCCGCGCACGGTGCGGATGCGCACGCCGCTGCCATCGAGTTTGCGGCGCAGGCGATAGACCGCGATATCGAGACCGTTGTCGGTCAAGGTCGTATCCCAGCTGCACAACGCCTCGATCAGTTGCTCGCGGCTCATGACCCGATCCAGACGCGCCGCGAGTGCTTCGAGCAAACCGAATTCGCGTGGCGTGAGTTCGAGCGGCGCGTCATCGACGTGCGCGCGCCGGCGCGGCAAATCCAGGCGCAGGCGCGCGAGCTGCAGCTCGGGTACGCCCTGGGTCGTCCGCCGGCGCAACAGTGCGCGCACGCGGGCTTCGAATTCGCGAAGGGCGAACGGCTTCACCAGATAGTCGTCGGCGCCGAGATCCAGCGCGTGCACGCGTTCCTCCAGTTCTTCGCGTGCGGTCGCGACGAGCACCGGCACCGCATCGGCGCGCGCGCGCAGGCGGCGCAGCAGCTCGGTGCCGTCGACATCGGGCAGGCCGAGATCGAGCACGATCAAGTCGTAGGGGTGATCGCGCAGTGCCACATCGGCCTGGCGACCGCTCGCAAGGCGGTCGACGGCATGGCCGGCATGGGTCAGCGCGGCATCCATCGCGTCGGCAATGGCGTCGTCGTCTTCGATGACCAGGATTCGCATCGGCACATTCTAGTGTGCTGCCCGGGGATCGACGCGAGCGACCGGATCGAATCGGCGCACCAGGATGCCGCGTCGCGTAAATCCCGGCGAAGCCGGCTCTGCGCGAATTGACAAAAATAAGAAAACGATTGAGAATCGTTCGCATATGGTTTAACGATTCGTTGACGGGGCTCCTGATGCGGCAATCCTGTGCGGCGCCCGTGCGCCGGTTGCGCGGCAACCTGTGCGTGGCGGTTTTTCTCACCGCGCTGTCTGTCAGCGCCGTTGCCGCCGAAGCTGCCCCGGTCCCGCTGACCGCCGCCACCTTGGGTCGTGAAATCTTCCTCGATCCCTCGCTGTCGGCGTCGGGCCGGATGGCGTGTGCAACCTGCCACGATCCGGCCCACGCGCATGCGCAGCCGAATGCGGCGGCGGTGCAGTCCGGCGGCGCCGATCTCGATATGCCGGGTTTCCGCAGCGTGCCCTCGCTGCGCTATCTCAACAGCGGCGCGTTCTTCTTCGACAAGGACGGCACGCCGACCGCCGGCTTCAATCGCGATGGCCGCGCGGCCGAGCCTGCTCGACCAGGCCGAGCGTCCGTTCCTCGCCGCTCACGAGATGGCGAACGCGGATGCGGCGGCCGTCGCCGCGAAGCTCGCTGCGGCGAGCTACGCCAACGACTTCAGGACACTGTTCGGCGAGGACGCGTTCGACGACGCCGATGGCGCGCTGCTGCGCGCGCGCTTCGCGATCGCGGCCTATGAGAAGTCCGCGCCCGAGCTGCATCCGTTCGATTCGAAATACGACTACTTCCTGAAAGGTACAGTGCGGCTGGCGCCTGCCGAACTGCGCGGCCTCGCGCTGTTCAATCGCAAGGACAAGGGCAACTGCGCGGCCTGCCATACCAGCACGCGCGGCAGCGACGGCTCGCCGCCGCTGTTCACCGACTTCAGCTACGACAACCTCGGCGTGCCGCGCAACGTGGAGATTCCGGCGAACGCGGACCCGGACTACTTCGACCTCGGCTTGTGCGGCCCGGATCGCACCGACCTCATTGCCCGGCGCGACCTGTGCGGCGCGTTCAAGGTACCGACCTTGCGCAACGTCGCCACGCGCCAGGTGTTCTTCCACAACGGCCTGTTCAGGACGCTGCGCGATGCGGTGCGTTTCTACGTGCGCCGCGACACGCATCCCGAAGAGTTCTATCCGCGTGCCGCCGACGGAACGCTGCTGAAGTTCGACGACCTGCCGCGCGAACTGCAGCGCAACGTCAACACGCAGGAGGTTCCCTACGACCGCCGACCCGGACAGGCACCGCGCCTCGACGAGGGCGGGATCGACGACCTCATCGCGTTCCTCGAAACGCTGACCGATGGCTATGACCCGGCGACCGATACCGCCGATCCGGCGCGCAACGTGCCGGCGGCACCCTGATTCTTTAACTGGAGAGATTGGATGTTGCGAACTTCAATGCCGCTGGTGGCGCTGGGCACCGCCTTGCTGGTTGCCGCGGCGCCGACGCATGCCGACGAGGCGGGCATGCGTCAGGAACTCGCGGCGATGCGAACGGAACTGGCAGCGCTGAAAGCCGAAGTGAACCAGCTTCGCGCGGCGACTTCGGCGGCGAACCCGTCTTCGCCCGCCATTGCGGCCGCACAGCCGTCAGCATCGATCGCGCCGGCAACACTCGCCACGCCGGTGACGGCCGACGCCAGCGTGGCAGCCGCACCATCATCGTCGCCCGTCGCGCCGACCGGCATCGGCGTCAGTGAATCCACGCGGCTGTGGGGTTATGGCGAGCTCAACTACAACCGGCCGACCGCGAACGCGTCCGCCGCGAAGGCCGACGTGCGCCGCGCGGTGCTCGGCTTCAGCCATGCGTTCGACGACAGCACGCACGTCTACGGCGAGCTCGAATGGGAACATGCGATCGCCTCCGCCAGCGATTCCGGTGAGGCCGCCGTCGAACAGCTCTATGTCGAGCATCAGGTGGTGCCCGCGGTCGCGGTGCGTGCCGGCCTCAGCCTGATCCCGCTCGGCTTCATCAACGAACGCCACGAGCCGACGAATTACTACGGTGTCGAGCGCAACTTCGTCGAGACCGCGATCATCCCCTCAACCTGGCGCGAGGGCGGCGTCTCGCTGCTCGGAAGCACTGACTCGGGATTGAGCTGGAACGTCGGCCTGACCACCGGCTTCGACCTGAGCAAATGGGATGCGACCGCCAACGAAGGCCGCGAATCGCCGCTCGGCAGCATCCACCAGGAGTTGGCGCAGGCGAAGGCACGCGATGTCGTCCATGTACGCGGCGGCGAACTGGCAGGGCATTCCAGGCTTCACGGTCGGTGGCGGCGTATTCACCGGCGGCGTCGGCCAAGGCCAGCAGGATTTTCTCGCGAAGAACGCGCGCCTGACCTTGGGCGAGGCGCACGTGCGCTGGCAGCCGGGTCCATTCGATCTGTCCGCGCTCTATGCGCGCGGACAGATCAGCGACACCGAGGCGTTGAACCTGAGCTTCATCGGCAACCCGACACCGGTGCCGAAATCGTTCTGGGGCGGCTACGTGCAGGGCGCGTGGCGCGTCTGGCAGCGCGGGCGATTCGTCGCTCGCGCCGTTCCTGCGCTACGAGGCGTTCAACACCGCGGCGTCGTATGCGCCGGTCCCGCAGGGCCTCGGCGTGCCGACCGCGGACACCGAGCGCGTCTGGACGCGTCGGCGCTGAATTACTATCTGACTCCATCGTCGTGTTCAAGGCCGACTACCAGCATTTCAACCTCGCCGACGAAGTGCTCGGCTACGCCAACCGCTTCAACCTCGGCGTCGGCTACCAGTTCTGACCATGATGAAGATCCGCGCGCTCGCGTTGGTTGTTGCCGGTCGGCCTCGTCGCCGTACCGGCCTTCCATGCCGCGTACGCGACGCAGTACATGAGCGTCGCGGAAGCGCAGCGCGCGGCGTTCGCCGAGGCCAGCGAGTTCCGTGCGCTGCCGGCGATCGACGCGGCGACCGCGGCCGCGCTCGGTGCGCCGGGCTGGTCGCCGCAGATCTTCGAAGTGCGCGCCGGCGACAAGCGCCTCGGCTGGCTGATCGTCGACCGCGTGATCGGCAAGAGCGAGCTGATCACCTACGCGCTCGCGCTGGATGCGACGGGCGCGGTGCGTTCGCTGGAAATCCTCGACTATCGCGAGACGCATGGCAGCGAGATGCGGCTCGCTGCCTGGCGCAAGCAGTTCGTCGGCAAGACCGCGCAGGCGCCGGTGCAGCTCGACCGCGACATCAGGAACATCTCCGGCGCGACACTGTCATCGCGGCATGTCACCGAAGGCGTGCACCGGCTGCTGCAGGTGTACGAGCGCGTCGCTGCGCGCCGCCGCTTGAACGCGATGCACGAAATCCGGCGCGCGCGGCCCTGGCTTGGCACCTTCGTCGAGATCCGCGTCGGTGGACTCGCCGACATCGATGCACTGGCCGCGATCGACGCGGCGTTCGCCGAGGTTGCCGAGGTGCACCGCCTGATGAGTTTCCACGAGCCCGCCAGTGACCTGTCGCGCCTGCATCGCGCGGCGATGTCCACGCCGGTGCGGGTCGATACGCGGACGTTTGCGGTGCTCGACGCCGCGCTGTGCCTCGCCGCGGAATCGGACGGTTGCTTCGATCCGACAGTCGCGGCGCAGCTCGTCGCCTGGGGCTTCTTGCCGACGCCGGCAGCGTCGCAAACACCGGATGCGCAGGCGACGTGGCGTGATATCGAACTGCTCGATGGATCGCGGGTGCGTTTCCAGCGGCCGCTGTGGCTGGATCTCGGCGGCATCGCGAAAGGCTACGCGGTCGATCGTGCGCTCGACGTATTGCGCCAGCGTGGTGCGACCGCGGCCTGCGTCAACGCGGGCGGTGATCTGCGTCGCTTCGGCGCGCACTCGGAGCGCGTCGACCTCCGGCTCGCGTCGGATGTGGCGCTGCCGGGAGTCGACCTCGCCGACGCGGCGGTTGCGACCAGTGCCGTCGATGCCGCGCGTCAGCATCGCGATGGCCGCTGGCGCGCTGCACATCTCAATGCACGCACGCGACGCTCGATCCGCGCACAGCGCGCGGTCAGCGTCGTCGCCCCGACCTGCCTGATCGCCGACGCGCTGACCAAGGTCGTGCTCGCCGATGCGCGCGTCGGCGAACGCTTGTTGCGCCGATACGCCGCGAGTGCTTGCCTGCATGACCCGACGCGCGGCTGGCGCATGCTCGGCTGCCCATGAAGCATCGCCGTTTCCATCAGCCCACACCGCCGGCATCGGCCCGGGCGCGCCTGTCGCCGCGTCGCGAGAGGCTGGTGTATGCGGTGTTTGGCCTGCTCTGGATCAGCGGCGCCGGCTGGCTGGTGTTCCACTATTTCCTGCAACAGATCGGCGAGTTCGGTGCAATGCCGCATCCGCTGGAAGCGTGGTGGCTGCGGCTGCATGGCGCCGGTGCGTTCGTGAGCCTGTGGCTGATCGGCCTGCTGTGGGCGATCCATCTGGTGCCGGGCTGGAAATCGCGGCGCCGGCCGAGCGGCGTCGTACTGAGCGTCTTCATTGCGGTGCTCGTACTCAGCGGCTATCTCCTCTACTACGCAGGTGGCGATCGGGTGCACGAGGTCGTGGCGCTGGTGCATTGGCTGGTCGGACTCGCGCTGGCCGTGCCGCTGCTGCTGCACGGCTTGCGCGGCCGCCGTGCGCGCGGGGAACGCAAGGGCGCATAGGCCATCGCGACTCGCGGCAGGGGTTCATCGATGTGGTCATCATTATTGCGAATGATTCTCATTTGTGATTGAATCCAGCGCCTCGCAAAAATCCACGAACACCGATGTCGTTGCTCCTCAAGCGTGTGCTGTTCAAGCGCCTCCTGTTTCGCCTGCACTGGCTCGCCGGATTGTCGGCAGGCCTGGTGCTTGCGGTGGTCGGATTCACCGGCGGCCTGCTCGGGTTCGAGGAGTCGATCCTGCGGGCGCTCAACCCGCAGCTGCAGATTGCCGCCGGCGGACGCGCCACGAAGTCGCCGGATCA
The DNA here is from genome assembly GCA_963720445.1 of uncultured Gammaproteobacteria bacterium. GTDB lineage: Bacteria > Pseudomonadota > Gammaproteobacteria > Xanthomonadales > Rhodanobacteraceae > Dokdonella_A. The sequence goes on along the minus strand of CAVRFO010000002.1, from coordinate 915,373 downwards.
GTGGATCGAAAGCGCGCGGATCGCCTATCCGGATCGCCAGCCGCGCAGCGTCGCGTGGAATGGAGCGGATGCGCCGGTATGGCTGGGCCTGGCCAGCGGCAAGGAGCGCGGCATCGAGGTTGCGCTCGATCCGTACAGCGGCAGCCCGCTCGCCGCTCCGCGCGGAGCGGCGTTCTTCGAAGCTGCCAAGCGCATGCATCGCTCACTCGCCACCGGCCCGGTCGGCAAGCAGATCGTTGGCGCGAGCACGGCGCTGCTGATCGTGCTCGCGCTGAGCGGCGTGACTCTGCGCTGGTCGCGTCGATCGCGCTCGCCCTCGGCGTGGTTGCGCCTCGACTTGCGGCTGAAAGGCCGCGGCTTCTTCCGGCATCTGCATGCGGTGGCCGGCACCTGGCTGCTCGCGTTTTATCTGGTCGCCGCATCGACCGGCCTGTGGTGGTCGTACGACTTCTATCGCACGGCGGTGAACACGATGGCCGGGGTGGCGACGCCGCTGCGCCGTCCGCCGCCGCCGGCCGCGGATGCGGGCACGCCGCCCATATCGCTCGATCGTGTATGGACGGCTTTCCGTCTGGATGTCCATGACGCGACGCGCGCGAGCATCGCGTTGCCGGGAGACGCCGCAACGCCGCTGGAGATCCGTTACCAGACCCCGAGCAGTGCGCACGAACGCGCGTGGAACACGCTGAAGCTCGATACCGCGAGTGGTGCGATTGTCGGCCGCGAGCTGTATGCCGAACGGCCGCGCGGGCGCCGCTTCGTATCCTCGCTGTTCCCGCTGCATTCGGGCAGCTTTTTCGGTTGGCCGGGCCGCGTGTTGATGGCGTTGGCGTCGCTGCTGATGCCGCTGTTCGCGATCAGCGGCTGGTGGCTATGGCTGGCGCGGCGCCACTCGGTGCGTCGTGACGGCGCATTCGCATGCCTGTCGGCAGGGCCGCGTCGCTGCACCAACGCTGACGCGGCCTGAGCGTCGTCCGGCATTTCATTCCCCATCGAAGGACTGTAACGATGTCATTTGCTCCATTCATCGCCGCGCGTGCGACAACGCCGAAATGCCTGCTCGCCGCCGCGCTCGGGGCCGCTTGCGCCTGTCCCGACCTCGCGCTGGCGGAAAGCCGCGCGACAGAGGCGGCGCCAGAGGCCGCGGCTGCCGCCGGCGACGCCGACGCGGACCGCCTTGACGCTCCTGGCATCGTGCTCGATACGGTCGAGGTCAGCACCCCCACCATGAAGGGCTATCGCGCCGAGCGCTCGTCGACGGCGACCAGGACCGATACACCGCTGCGCGACATCCCGCAGTCGATGAGCGTCATCACCCGGGACCAGATCCGCGACCAGGCGGTCCAGAGCATGGCCGAGGCCGTGCGCTACGTGCCGGGCATCGGCTTCGCGCAGGGCGAGGGCAATCGTGACACCGCGATCTTCCGCGGCAACAGTTCCACCGCTGATTTCTATGTCGACGGCATGCGCGACGACACGCAATATTTTCGCGACCTCTACAACATCGAGCGCGTGGAGGCGCTGAAGGGGCCGAATGCAATGATCTTCGGCCGTGGTGGCTCGGGCGGCGTACTCAACCGTGTCAGCAAGGTGCCCAGTTGGAACAATTCGCGCGAGCTTGGCCTGACCGCGGGATCCTGGAACGACCGTCGCGTTACCGGTGACGTCGACCAGGTGCTCAGCGACACGCTCGCGTTGCGCGTTACCGGTGTCCACGACGACTCCGAGAGCTACCGCGACGGCTATTCGCTGAAACGCTGGGGCATCAATCCGACGCTGTCGTTCCGCGTTGGCGAAAGCACGCTGATCACCGCCGGCTACGAGCATTTCCGCGACGAGCGCACCGCCGATCGCGGCATCCCGTCGTTCCAGGGGCGACCGCTGGAAACCGAGCCTTCGATGTTCTTCGGCAGCGCGGCGTTGAGCCCGACCCATGCCGAGGTCGATGCGCTGAACCTGCTGATCGATCACGAGTTCGGCAACGGCGTGGTGCTGCGCAACCGCACGCGCTTCGCCGACTACTCGAAGTTCTACCAGAACGTGTTTCCCGGCGCGGTGAATGCGGCCGGCACCGAGGTGGCACTGTCCGCCTACAGCAACGCGACCGATCGCAAGAACCTGTTCAACCAGACCGACCTCACGTTCAATGTCACGACCGACGCGCTCCGCCACGAGATCCTGGTCGGCGGCGAGGTCGGACGCCAGGATACCGACAACCGGCGTTTGACCGGCTATTTCACCTCGCTCGGCGCGAATGCGACCTCGATCAACGTGCCGGTGAGCGATCCGGTCGCGCGGCTGCCGGTCGTGTTCGCGCCGAGCGCGACCGATGCGAACAACAGCGGCCGCGCTTCGATGGCGGCGCTCTACGTGCAGGACCAGATCGAGTTGACGCCCGAGCTTCGCGCGATCGTCGGTCTGCGTCAGGATCGCTTCGAGATCGACTTGCGCAACAACCGCAACGGCGCGCTGGTTTCCGCCACTGATTCGCCGCTGTCGCCGCGCGCGGGCCTCGTCTACAAACCATTCGAACCGCTGTCGCTGTATGCCAGTTACAGCGTCGCCTACATGCCGCGCGCGGGCGAGCAGCTCTCATCGTTGTCGGCGAGCAACCGCTCGCTCGAACCGGAGGAATTCCGCAACCATGAAATCGGTGCCAAGTGGGATCTGCGCCCCGATCTCGCCGCGACGCTCGCGGTCTACCGGCTCGATCGCAGCAACGTGGCGGTGCCCGACCCGGCCGATCCGACGCTGTCGATCCTGGTCGACGGCCAGACGACGAAAGGCGTCGAGCTGGGACTCGTCGGCAACCTCACGCAGGTGTGGGAGGTGATCGGCGGCTACGCGTACCAGGATGGAGAAATCACGCGCACGCAGTCGGCGAGCGCACAGGCCGGCGCCCGGCTGGCACAGTTGCCCGAGCACACGTTCTCGCTGTGGAATCGCTACGACTTGTCGCCCGCTTGGGGCGTCGGCCTCGGCACGATCCATCGCAGCGCGGTGTTCACCTCGACCGACAATCGCGTCACGTTGCCCGGGTTCACGCGTTTCGACGCGGCCGTCTACTACACGGTCAGCGACAACCTGCGCATCCAGGCGAACATCGAGAACCTGTTCGACCGCAAGTACTACGCGAACGCGAACAGCAACAACAACATCACGCCTGGCGCGCCGCGTGCGCTGCGGGTTGGCGTGAACCTGCGCTTCTGATCGCCGGGGCGGCGGCAGGCCACGCGCGCCGACGCATGGCCGGTCGGACGCATGGCAAGCGAGACGCAGCCACGTAGTCAGCCAGGCGCGACCGGCGTGAATTTCACCAGCACCAGCTCGCCGGCACCATCGAGCATTGCGCGTTCGCTGTCGGCGCCGCGGAAATCCAGATGCAGCGAATCGCCGGCTTCGAGCGCGAGTCTTTCCGATCCGATGCGCGCGACCGCATGGCCGGCAAGCACATGCACGAGCCATTCGACGCCCGGCTCCGGGAACATCACCATTGCGCCCACCAGCGGCCGTGCGACGACCTCGGCGCGCACCGCGTCGCGCCGTGCCATCACGTTGAAGTCGCGCGTCGCGCCGGCGAGCAGCCGGCATTCGACGCGCGATTCGCCCTCGAAGTGCGCGCGCTCGAAACGCGTGCCCAGGCGCAATGGCGCGGCGTCGTCGATGTCCAGTTCGATGCCGCTGCCGGCGAGCAGCAGCAGGTCGCGGGTTACGCCTGGAAACGACGAGAACGGCCCGTCGGTTTCGATCTCGGCGATGCTGACGCGCCAGCGGAAATCATCGCTGCCGGCGATGTCGCTGCGTGCGAGTTCGGTGGTCCAGCCGCCGTCATTTTTCCAGCGGGTTCGGTGGCAGTCCCTGGCGCCGATCAACCGCATCGCGTTTGCGCTCCGTCAACCACCGATTCCGGGCGGGTGGTAAATGTAGACCAGTGTTGCACCGCCGAGGAAATCGATGGTGGTGGCCTGGCGCGCGCCGAGTCGGCGCGCGACTCTTTCGGAGGCGCTGTTCTCGCACCGGATCAGGCTGATCACGCGCGGCGCCTTCACTTTGGAGAACGCGAAATCGAGCGCGGCGCGGCCCGCTTCGGTCGCGTAGCCATGGCGCCGGTGTTCCGGACGCAGCATCCAGCCGAGTTCGAGATCGGGCCAGCCCTCGGGATGGTGCAGGCCGACGCGGCCGACGAATTCGCCGCTGCCCTTCAGTTCCAGCGCCCACATGCCGTAGCCGCGCAGCGCCCAGTGGCCGAGCAGCATCGCCATCGAGCGCCACGCATTCATGCGGTCGAGCGGCTGGCCGTCGCCGACGAAGCGGGTGCTGCTCGGGTCGGCGAGCATCGCGGCATACGCTTCGAAATGGCGGTCGCCAAATGCGGTCAGGCGCAGTCGTTCGGTTTCCAGTTGCGGTATATCGATCATTGCTGAAGTCAGTCGAGCAGGTTGGCCAGCGCGGTCGTCGAGGCGCGCAGGCTTTCCCGCCAGGTGAAGCCGACGATGCGTTCGCCGCTGTGCGCGTCACGGAAATCCTCTTCCTGACCCGGCGCGAGCAGATGGCGATAGTCGACCGTGATTTCGGTGCCGGCGGCGAGATTGGCAGCGGCGAACACGAAGCCCAAGTGCCAGAGCGCACTGGGATTGAACGCGTGGTTGATGTAGCACTCGTCCGGCCATTCGGGCGTGACCGTATAGCGGTCCTCGAACCAGCGCACGGTGGCGGGCAGCAGCTTGTCGGCATCCGGCAGTGCGAGGATGTCCTCGAACGTATAGACGCGAGGGATCGCGTCCGGCGCGGTAATCAGGCGCCCACGCGCGAGCGGCTCGTCGAGGAACAAGCCTTGTCCTGCGCCCGCGATCAAGGACGGGCCGATGTGGTAGTGGGGGAGAATCATGCGTGGACCGCCGTTTGGCGGGGCGCGAGTTTAGCAGGATGGCGGGAAAGGGCTATCCCGTGCGCGGGAAAGTCCGGGCGATCTTCCCGAAGCGGTCAATGTGATGACGGTGGGCGCTTGCCCGCGAGGCCGGCGCGCACCTCGTTCGCATGATCGACGATGACGATCGCGTTGCGATTGGTTTCCAGGGTTTTCCTGCCGATACCCTTGACCCTGGTGAGATCTTCGATATCCCGGAACGGGCCGTTCGCGTTGCGGTATGCGACGATCGCCTCGGCCCGGACCAGACCGACGCCGCTCAGCGATTCGGCCAGCGTTTTTGCATCGGCGCTGTTGATGTCGACTTGTGCGAAAGCACGCGTCGGCAGCGCGAACGCGAGCAGAAATGCGAGAAGAAACAGTCGGATCATGTTCATCGGCAACGGAAAGCGGTCGGATGCGGCGCGCACGCGCGGAATATCCGCAAGTCTAGGCGGCCCGCATCGGCGCCGGCAGTGCGGCATGTCGCTTTTCGTTGCGCGAATCGCGCGCGAGCGCGTGTAGGAAATTTCCTACATCACGTGCCCGTTGACCTGCGGAGTAGAATTGCCGCCCTTGCACATCGGCACAGAGGCGTTCCATGGATTCGAAAAAACTCAGTGGCTTCGTTGGCGCGTTGTGGGACGAGCAGATCGTTCCGCAGCTGACCGAGTACATCAAGATTCCGAACAAGTCGCCGATGTTCGATGCCAAGTGGGCGGAACACGGTTACATGGATCAGGCGGTCGCGCTGATGGAAGCCTGGGCGCGTGCGCAGCCGATCAACGGCATGCAGCTCGAAGTCGTGCGGCTGCCCGGTCGCACGCCGCTGATCTTCGTGGAAATCCCCGGCACCGATGCCACGGCGACCGACACCGTGCTGCTCTACGGTCATCTCGACAAGCAGCCGGAAATGACCGGCTGGTCCGCGCATCTCGGGCCGTGGAAACCGGTGCGCGAGGGCGATCGCCTGTACGGTCGCGGCGGTGCCGACGACGGTTACGCGATCTTCGGTTCGCTGGCCGCGATCCTCGCGCTGCAGGCCCAGAACATTGCGCATGCGCGCTGCGTGGTGATGATCGAGGCGTGCGAGGAATCGGGCAGCAACGATCTGCCGTATTACGTCGAGCACCTCGCCGCTCGGATCGGCAAGCCGTCGCTGATCGTGTGCCTCGATTCCGGTTGCGGCAACTACGACCAGCTCTGGCTGACCACATCGTTGCGCGGCCTGACCGGCGGCAATCTCACCGTCAAGGTGCTCGAAGAGGGCGTCCATTCCGGCGACGCATCCGGCGTCGTCGCATCGAGTTTCCGCATCCTGCGCCAGGTGCTGTCGCGGCTCGAGGACGATGTCAGTGGCGCGATCAAGCCGCAGGAACTGCATGTCGAGATCCCCGCGCAGCGCCAGCAGCAGGCGAAGCGCACGGCCGAGATCCTCGGCAACGACGTGTATGCGAAGTTCCCGTGGGTCGAGGGCATGCGCCCGATGAACCCCGACCCGACCGAACTTCTGCTCAATCGCACATGGCGACCGGCATTGTCGATCACCGGCGTCGACGGCTTGCCGCCCCTCGATTCGGCCGGCAACGTGCTGCGCCCGTTCACCGCGGTGAAACTGAGCTTGCGCGTGCCGCCGACGCTGGATGCGCAGAAGGGCGGCGAGTTCGTCAAACGCCTGCTCGAAAACGATCCGCCGTACGGTGCCAAGGTCACCTTCGAGCTCGAGAAGGCCGGCAGTGGCTGGGAGGCACCGGCACTCGCGTCGTGGCTCGAACAATCGGTCGACGTCGCGTCGCAGACGTTCTTCGGCGCGCCGGCCGCGTATCAGGGCGAAGGTGGCTCGATCCCGTTCATGGGCATGCTCGGCGAGAAATTCCCCGGCGCGCAGTTCCTGATCACCGGTGTGCTTGGGCCCCACTCGAACGCGCACGGTCCGAACGAATTCCTGCATATCCCGACCGGCAAGCGCATGTCGATGTGCGTCGCGCAGGTGATCGCGGACCACTGCGTCGCGAGCGCCAAGGGCCTGACCCAGGGCGTCGCGGCGTCGCATGCGCACACGGTCAAGGGTGGCGACGGCTGCTGCGATTGAGCGGGTCGACGTGCCCGCGCTCCGTAGGAGCGCACCCTGCGCGCGAACGTCGTTGCGATGGCGCGGGCACGGTCGCCCACAGGGTGGGCTCCTACGGATTCATCGCGCCGGTAGGAGCGCCCCCTGTGCGCGAGCCTATTGCGACGATGCGTTCGGTCAGATTCCGCGCAGCGCCTGACATGACGATGATCCGCGTTGCGTGTACCGATGATGCCGGGATCCTCGCCGCCCTCAGCGGCGAGCTGGGTTATCCCGCGACACCCGACCGGATCGTTGCGCGCCTCGCCACGATCGAGGCATCAGGCGCAGCCTGCGTGTTCGTCGCCGAGGATGCGCAACGCCGCGTGATCGGCTGGTTGCACGTCGCGCAGGCCGCGCATCTGACCGGCGATGCCGACGCGGAAATCCTCGGCCTGGTGGTCGCCGACTCCATGCGCGGCGCCGGCATCGGTGCGGACCTTTTGCGCGTGGCCGAGGACTGGGCGCACGCGCAGGGCGCCACGCAGCTGCAGGTACGCAGCCGCACCGAGCGTGAGGGCGCGCATCGTTTCTACGAACGCGCCGGCTATGCGCGGATCAAGACCCAGGCGGTGTTCCGCAAAATTCTGGTCTGAATCCGGCTGGTCGGAAATCCGTTCGGCCTGGCCCCCGGCTATTGCGGGCGCTGCTTCAGCCCGCTCTTCCACGCATACACGGCCGCCTGCGTGCGGTCGCTGACATTGAGCTTGCCGAGCACGTTGCTGACGTGCGTCTTCACGGTCTTCTCGCCGATGCCGAGGCGCTCGGCGATCTGCAGGTTGCTCAGGCCCTCGGCCATCAGGGTCAGCACCTCGCGTTCGCGCTGGCTCAGCGATTCGAGCGCGGCGCTGCCGGGTTCCGAGCCGCGGCGCAGTGTGTCCATCAGCATCGCGGCGACGCGCGGATGCAGGACCGCTTCGCCGCGCGCAGCCTTGCGCAGGTGTCGGCCAGTGCATCGGCGTCGATATCCTTGAGCAGGCACGACAGCGCGCCGGCCTGCACCGCGGCGACGATCTGTTGCGCGTCCTCGAACGAGGTCAGCAGCACGACCTGGGTCTGCGGGCTGGCCTTGCGGATCGCACGGGTCGCCTCGATGCCGCCGCCCGGCATGACCAGGTCGACAAGCGCCACGTTCGGGCTGCTGTTCGGTGCACAGCGCGTCGCGCTGGCCGCGTCTTCGGCTTCGCCGACGATCGCGAGGTCGGCATGCGTTTCGAGGAAGGCACGAATGCCCTGGCGGACCAGCACGTGGTCGTCGGCGATGACGATGCGAATGGGCGTATTCATGGGACAGGACTCTCCGCAACGAGGAAGCTGACGGTCACGCGGGTGCCGCGGCCGGGCAAGGTATCGAGCTCGAAGCGGCCGCCCGGCAACTCGCGGGCGCGTTCGCGCATGTTGCCGAGCCCCATGCCGGCTGCAGGTTCGACCGGCATGCCGCTGCCATTATCGGCGATCGTGAAGCGGACGCGTTCCGCCTCGCGGCGGAGGCCGAGGTCGACGCGCGTGGCGCGCGCTGTGGCGCAGCACGTTCGACGAGCGCCTCGTCGAGGATGCGCAGCAGCGATTCCTCGAACGCCGCCTCGAGCGGCGGTACGTCGTCGAGATCGAAGCCGATCGCCATGTCGCTGGTGTGCGACCACTCGATCGCGCGCGTGCGCACGCGCTCGGCGAACGGCAGTTCGGCATCGGACACGCGCATCTCGTCGAGGATCTGCGCCAGTTCCTGCTGGATCTGCTGGGTCAGGCGCTGCGCCTGTTCCAGGCGTTCGGCGCCTGGCGCGTCGGCGAGCACGCGGCGTGCGGTGGCGAGCTGCAGGTTCAGCGCGAACGCCTTCTGCTTGACCGTATCGTGCAGGTCGCGGGCGAGGCGCTGGCGTTCGGCCAGCGTGGCCAGCTGTGCGCGCGAACGCATCAGTCCCTTGAGGTCGACCGCCATGCGATCGAGCAGGGACGAAAGCCCGCCCAGTTCATCGCGCGAGTGATCGCCGATGCGATCGGAAAAATCGCCGCGACTCCATGCGGTCGCGGCGCGCGCGATGCGGTTGAGCCGCCGGGTCACCCACGCGGCAAGGAAGATCGACGAGGCGAGGCCGAACACGATCAGGAACGCGAACACGGTCGGCGATTCGAAGCTCGAATCGAAGAACAGATGCCGCCACGGCAGCGGCAGGCGCAATTCGACGAACAGCACGCCGAGCGAGCGACCGGACGCATCACGCAGCGACACCATCGTGCGTCGGATTCTGTACGGATCTTCGCTGCCGGGGAGCGCGATGGCGTCCACGCCGCGTGCTGCGGTGGCACGCGCGATGGCGTCGGTGGCGGGCAACTGCAGCGCCCAGTGGCCGTCATCGTGCGAGCGTGCCAGTTCCTGTCCATCGGGCGCGATGATCGCTGCGGCGAGCGGCGCGTCGCTGAGTTCCAGCAGCAGATAGGACTCGTCCGGTGTCAGGCCGCCCTGCGGTTGGCGCAGGCGCAGCACCCAATTGTCCAGCCACAGGTTGCAGTGCGGTCGCGTCGCTGTCATCGGATCCGTGCAGATGCGGCCATTGCGCGGCCAGCTCGGTCGCGCCGCGTTCGGCGGCGCGATCGAGGCTGCCGGCGGCGAGGCCGCCCATGAAGTGGTGGAACTCGTACAACAGAATCGTCGACTCGACCACGATCAGGGTCGGCAACGACAGCAGCACGTAGAACAGTGCGAGCCTGGAAACGAGTCCGCGTAACTGCGGCCGGAGCTGGCTCATCGCGCGCGAGGATTACTTCGTGGCCGGGATGCTGAACGGCGTCGCCACCGGACAACCGGTGCGCATGCGCTTGCCGCAACTGCGCAAGGCGAGGTTCTTGTCGAGACACACGCGCACCTCGACCAGTTCGCCCTGGCTGCAATGCAGGCTCAGCATGTCGTCTCGCAGCGCCGGGTTGGCGATCTTGAGCGCCGCGCGCAGGTCATTGGCGGTCATCTGCAGCGCGCTTTGCGGCGCCTTCAGTTCGGGCGGAACGTGCAGCGATGCGAACGCGCGGTCGGCGGCCTTGAAATAGCCGGCGGGGTCGAGGCCGGTGCAGGCGCCGTGCGCGGACCACTCGTGATTGATCAGGCGTTTGCTCGGCATGAACGCGAGCGTTTCGGCAATCGTCCTGCTGTCCGGCTGGGTGTCCGTCGCGCAGCGTTGCGGGCCGCTGCCGTTTTCGTATTGCGGCCACAGGCCATGCAGCACGAACCCGTAGCCTTTGTGGCCGCATTGGTCCTGTTCGTCCGGATGCGTCTCGCAAAACGTCGGCGACCACGACAACGCCATGAGGTAGTAGTCGTACTTGGCCGTGGCGGCGGTGGTGTTGGCCGGCGGCGCGGCGTGCGAGCGCGAGTGCCGCGCGAAGGCCGCATTCGCGAAACAGGTCGCCAGCACGGCGGCGATGATCAGGGCAGGGCGCAAGCGCAACATGGCAGACTCGTCGGTATCCGGCGCGGGCATTCGCGCCTGCGCAAATTAGCAGATTGCACCGCGTGCCGCGTGGCTGCGGGCGCGCACGCGGAACGCGATATGATCCGCGCCCCGATACTCATCCAGTTGCTTCGTCATGCCAAAACGCATCGCCGCCCGCCGCTCGCCGATCCACGGCAACGGCGTTTTCGCCCTCGTCGACATTCCGGCCGGGACCGAACTCATCGAATACCGCGGCAAACGCCTGACCCACGCGCAGGCCGACCGCCTGTACGCGAACACCAGCGACAGCGGCCACACGTTCCTGTTCACGCTGAACGACAAATACGTGCTTGACGCGAACAGCGAAGGCAATATCGCGCGCTGGATCAACCACAGCTGCAAGCCGAACTGCCGCGCGCTGCTCGAAGAAAATGCCGACGGCGATCCGCGCAAGGATCGCGTGCTGATCGAATCGCTGCGCGCGCTGCGCGCCGGCGAGGAACTCACCTACGACTACGGCATCGTGCTCGAAGAGCGCCTGACCCCGCGCCTGAAAGCGATCTGGGCCTGCCGCTGCGGCGCGCCGCGTTGCACCGGCACCCTGCTCAAGCCCAAGCGTGCGCCACGCGCAGTCGCGAAGAAGCGCGGCGCGGTGAAGAAAGCCGCGCGCTGACCGGGACGTTTTCGTTCCCCGTATTTGCCGGGTGCTTTCGCAGGCGTGGCTTTCGTACCGAGCGGCCCCCTGTCGGCATCGTGGTGATTGCTTCGACGCCGATCTGGCACGTAGGATGCAAGCCATCCGCCCAAACCGGACCGACCGTTGTGAGCCTAGACAAGACTTTGGCCCTGATCGGCGTATCCGACCAGGAGGCCGCCCACCTCCGCCTGATCGTGCGCAAGGCTGCGCCTGACCTCGATCACCACTGGCTCTGGGGCGAGGAAAGCGGTGCGGATCTGCTCGTCATCGATGCTCGCTCGTTTGCAGGACAGATGGCGCGGACGCGCGCACAGGGCTCGGGCCTGCGCTACGCGATCTTCTCCGATGTGCCGGTCGACGGCGATGTTCTGGTGCTGCGCCGACCGTTGCAGCTCGCCGATGTCGTCGCACTGCTCAACCGGGCCGGCAGCGCGGTGGCGCGCAATCTGGAGATCGAGCCGAACGACGCGGGTTTCTATATCCGCGATATTGGTGGCGATACGGGCGATGCAGACCAGGCGAACCTCGGCGCGGCGTTCGATCACGCGGACGCCGAGCGCGGACTCGATGACATGTTGCGTGCGCAACCTCTCGAGCTGCGCAGCGTGCGGGACTGGATGCGCGCGCAGCAGGTCGTCGCGCCTGTCGACGAAGTGGCGCCGGTTTCCGGCCCAGGCGACGTTGCGCACGATTCCGAAGCCCCCGCGACGCGCAAATACGCAACCCGCGCCGCGATGCTCGCCGACACCACGCCGCATGGCCTGCGCGCATATCTCGATGGTGATCTGCTCGGCGGTCCGGCACGGTATGCGCTGCCGGGCGAGCCACCGCTCGTCCTCGATCCCAAGCTCAAGGTCGCCCACTGGTCGCTCGGCCTGCTTGCGCTGGGGCCGTATTGTCGCCAGCGCTGGCGACCGTGTGACTGGCAACCGTTGACCGGCGCGGAACTCGACGAGGTGCGCGCGGCGCAACCGGCGCTGCCGTATGAGCGCCTGATCTGGCTGGATGTGCTGCTCCAGTCCGGTGGCCAGCTTGCCTCGCATCTGGATCCTGGCGGCACCTACCGGCTTGCGAGCCGGGTCGAGATCGATGGCGATCCGAGCCAGTATTTCCGGGTCGCGTCAGCGATGCTGCAACCGCTGCGGCTGCACGAGATCGCCGCCGTGAGCGGCGCGCCGATGGGCGATGTATTCAACGTGATCAACGCCTACGAAGCGGTCGGCCTCATCGAATGGCAACCGCGCGCGCGCCGCGAAGAGAGCCCGCGCGCGCCGTCGTTGCTGGACAAGCTGCGTAACCCATTCGGCAGGCTCTAGGGAACCTGAGCCATCGTCCCGGCGAATGCCGGGACCCACAGCCTCTGCGACTACAACGATTTCAGGTACTGGGCCAGATCGGTCACGTCCTGGCTGCTCAGGCCCAAGGTCTTTCGTGTGTTGTATAGCGCGACCACGTCTTCCAGCGTCGCGGCGGTGCCATTGTGGAAATAGGGAGGATGCTGCCACAGCCCGGCCAGCGGGGCGGTCCGGTATTCCTTGGTCGCGCTGCGCGACGCATAGCTGGGAACACCAGCGGGCTCCGGCTCGCTCACGACCTCGCTGGGCAGGTGCAGGCGCAGATTGGCGTCGGTGAATTGCGGGCCGCTGTGGCAGGCGACGCAGCCGCCGCGACCGCTGAACAGCACCTTGCCGCGTTCCGCGGCGGCCGGGTCGAAACTGCCTGCGGGTGCCGGCGGCGCTTTCAGGGTGAGCTGGTAGGCCTGCAACGCGGGCAGCTTGCTGCTGATCAGGTCGTCGCTGCCGTTGTTCACGGTCACCCCGGTGCGTGCGTCGTGGAACGAGCCATGGCCGCCCATCTGGGTCACGCCGACGTAGCGGTTCCAGTACGCGATGTCGTCGCCGTCGCCGGTGGAGGTGATCTTGTTGATGCCGGCCAACCCGTAGGCCGGCGGTATCACCTGCGGACCATTGAGGCCATCAAAATTGAAGCGCGGATCGTATTTGCCCTTGCCCCAGGAGTTGAAGACCGCCTTCACCTGTGCGCCCAGCGCGGGCGACAACGCGATGATCGCGCCCGGGTTCAGGTCGCGGTTGGGCCAACCGTCGAGGCGCTTGCCGATGCCCGGCGCAAACGAGTTGTCCACCGTCGAATGGCACAACGCGCAGGTGATGCCGACGTGGGTAAGCGTGTCCTTGCCGGCCACTTTCTCGACCGTGCCGACCACGCCGACCACCGCGTTGAGCTGGAGCAGGGCCAACGTGGTCGCGGGACTGGTCAGGCTGATGCTGCCGTCCTGGATGCCTGCTACCACCGCTGCCGGCAGCGCCGCGGCGTCGACCTTGAGGCCGACCGACAGCGCGGTCTTCGGATCGACGGCGGCCTGGATCACCTCGTTGATGCGCAGCGCGTCGGTCCACTTCGTCTCGTCGCCGAAGGTGTCGTAGCGGAAGATCTGCTGACCCTGCGCGATGAACGCGGGATCGACGGTCGTATTGAACGTCCACGTGAACGCCTGCGCGAGCGCGGTGCCGGCGCTGTCCTTGGCGCCGGTCGAGATCGTTGCCGCGCACAGCGTGGTCGCCGGCAATGCGCTGGCGGGCACGAACGTCGCGGTCATCGCGGCCTGGTCGTAGCTGACCGTTCCGGATATCGCGGTGCCGGACGGGCAGGCGAGGGTGAAGGTCTGGTTCGTCAATGTCGCGCCATTCATCGCATGGTCGAAACGCGCGTTGATGGTCGGAGCATTCGGCTCGACCGTGCCGCTGTTGGCAGGCGCGGTTGCGATCACGCTCGGCGCGATCGGTGCAGGCGTCGGGGTGCGATTGCTGGTCCCGCTGCTGCAGCCGGCAAGGATGACCAGCAGCGCTGGCGTCGCGATTCGCGATGCCAGGATTGCGTACGGTGGACGTTTCATCGGCGTTGCCCTCGTGGATGCGCCCGCACTGATTCGTGGGCGTGGAGGACACGCTAAGCGATGTAAAACGTGGAAAAAATCAGGGTATGTCTAAAGACGAGGTGCGGCGGTTGGCTTGCCTCGCTGCGCGTGATCTGTTCGCACGCGCAGGCTGGATGACCGCAGGTCGGCCGGCCTACAGCGCCTGTTGTGGGCAGCAGGCGGGCAACCGCATCACGCCTTCTTCAGGAAGCAGGTCTTGAGCACCAGTCCCTTGACCTTGTCCGCATTGCACTCGATCTGCTCCTCGTCGTCGGTGAGGCGGATGTTCCTGATCATCGTGCCGCGTTTCAGGGTAATCGAGGTTCCCTTCACTTTCAGGTCCTTGATGACCGTCACCGAATCGCCGTCGGCGAGCGCCGTGCCGTTGCTGTCTTTCACGTTCATGGGTTGCCTCGTTGTGTGTTTGCGCCGGCTCAATACCAGTCGAGCACGGAGAAGCCGACGCCGAAGTAAGTCGCGTTGTGGTTGTAGTCGATCAGGCTCTCGCCATAGCCCTTGAACACTTCCGTGTAGCCGCGCAGGTTGCCGGCCAGCGGAAACGACCAGGTGAATTGCGCCGCACCGTGGCTCTGGTCGCCGCCGCGCAACGAGTGGCGCAGCAGCAGGCCGAATTCCTGCCCGTTCACCTCGTGCACGATCTGCGCCTCGCCGCGGCCCATGTAATTGCTGATGTCCGGATTGTTGTCGTCCGCGCGCGCCTCGGGAATGCGCCACCACGGTCGCAGCATGACGGTCCAGCCCTCGCGTTCGAAACCGACGTCGGCGATCACCCGGTTCCAGCTTCGCGACAGCGGATTGGAGCGGCCGTTCGACTGGTGATCCACGCCGATGCCGAGCATCCGGCCATCCCAGCCGAACACTTGATAGTGGGTATCGAACACGAGGGTGACGTCGGGTTCGTAATTGGTCTCGCGGAACGGGCGCGACTGCTTGACGTTGTAGACCTGCCAGCGCGAAGACTGCGTATAGCCGACCCACACGTCGCCTGCGTCACCGAACACGCCCTGCCAGACCTTGGTTTTCAGGCTGAGCTGGAATTTCGCTTCGGCGTTGTCGATGCCCTGCGGCGTGTTGACGCTGTTTTCGGGGTTCGGGCTTTGCGGCTCGCCGTTCTGGTGGCTGGTTGCAAAAAACGGCAGCAGATAGACCGGCCGGTAGCCGCGCACGTTGTACGTGCCCAGTTTGGTTTCCGGCGCGAGTTCCCAGCGGCTGTCGAGCAGCGATGCCGCGGGACTCGCGCGCTCATCGCCTGCGACCGCCGATGCATGGTGCGTCTTCGCATCGACGTCCGGACCGAGGCGTGAAGCAGTGGCCTCTTTGCGCGGCGGCAGCTTGTCGCGCCGTGTCGCATGGTCGTAGCAGGCGAGCCGCTGCGCGTCGCTGCCGATGTCCGTGCACGCGCGGATGTCCATCGGGTCCGGGTTTTGCGCGCATGTTGGCTGAGGCATCAATCCGGCGAGCAGGCAAACGGCGATGGCGGTGTTCAATGTCGTCATGAGATGTTCCGGGGCGGAAGCCTGTGCGCCGAATCCGTTCGCTTCGGCATCATGCCTGCGTGGATTCGGTCGCGTCGATCCTGCTATGCAGCCCGCAGCAGAAACTCGACCTTCACCGCGTCGAAAGGAAATTCAATACCGCCATCTTGCGCGCGATTCAGCACACCCGCAGACAACAGCGCCGTGACGTCGCCGTGCACGGCCTTCACATCGCGTTCCACCCGACGCGCCGCCTCGCGAATGGAGACGGGCCCGGCGCCGCACAGCACCTTGAGCAACTCCCAGCGCTTCGCCGTCAGCACCTGCCACAGCAGTTCCGGTGCCGCGAAACTGATGCGCGCCGACTTCCCGGGCTTGCGGGTTTTCCACGCGTGGCTGAAGTCCCCCATCGCTTCGGCCGGCGAACGAACGTCAAGTGTCACTGTTTTCATGGTTCCACCTCGCAATATCGGCCTGGAAGGCTGCGATCAGGTCGTTCGGATTCGAGAACGCGTATGCACGCTCCTTGCCCGCGTAGTGCCGATGATCGCCTTTGCCGGTTTCGTTGTCGTAGCGAAGAACGCAAATGCCTCGAACCACGTATGCGAGCCGGTACTTGAATCGATGGTGGGAGCCAGGGAGCGGCGCAGGCACCTGCCAGAGCACCAGTTCGGCGAACGCCACCTCGGAGTAGACAATCCGCGTGCGTACGAGTTCGATGGCCTTCATGTTGGAGAGCTTGCCAACAATGAGTCGTGTTGTCAAAAAGTCCAACGAAACGACTGGGAGCGCGATGCAGCATGCAGGCCTGGCTGAGCGCCAGCGATGCCCAACTTCAGGCGAGGTTGCGGTTGGGGTTCGCGGGCTCGCTCCAATCCATGTGCTTTCGCAGCCGCGCGCGGGGATCAGGTGCTCTTTTGAGTGTATTCAACCTGGGCAATCCAGTTGCGTTTGCGTCGCTCGATGCGCGCATCCGCGCTCTCTTCGCCCAGTGATGCCGAAACGTGTCGCAACAGCGATCGATCGACACCGTCGAACGCGTTGACGCTGACGACCGCGTACAGGCGACCGTCGATTCGGCCGGTGACGACCGGCACGACGCCGCAGGTGGAACAGATGTGGAACTGGGCGGTCCTGGTGCCGAACGAGTACGTCGATACGCGCGCGGGATCCTCGACGATCACCTTGAGCGACCCGCTCGGGCAGGACGTCCACACGCCGCCGTGCCTGGTGCAGAACGAGCACGTGCAGGCGCGTGCGGGAATCTCCACGGGCTCGGGCTCCCAATCGAGCACGAACGAGATGTTTCGACAGTGGCAGCTTCCGCAGATCAGCATGGGGGGGGCCTCGGGATTCTGCGGACAGCTATTGCACGGACTTCGGGCCGCAGGCCTGATTGCCCTTGTCGAAGACGATGCGCCACTTCCCCGGCGCTTCGAGGCGCCAGATCGAATTGAAGGTGCCGATGAGCCGGCCCTGCGGATCGCGCACCGGGCCGGAACTCAACGCCAGCGTGCCGGAATCGAGAACCTCGACGCGTTCGGGTTCCCACGAGAACGGAGCCTGCGGCCCGACGTAGTAACCCGCCCAGGCGTCGGCCACCTGTTTCGAACCCCTGAGTGCCTTGTCGCCGGAGAAGAAGATCGTTTCGGTCGAAAGGAATGAGGCGAAGGCCGCATGATCGCGCGCGGCCATGGTCTGCGCGAACGCGCGTTCCGTATCCGCCACTTGCCGGCTCAACGCCGCGTTGTCGAGGTGTGGGGGCGCTGTCGCGCAGCCGCCGAGTATCGAGGCGCCCACAATCACCGACGCAAGCAGTGCACGCATGATGTCCTCCCTTTGCACGGTACGGATGGGCGGTATCGTACCCGGTGGGCTGCAGCCAGCGCACAGGTTGGGCTGAGCGCCAGCGATGCAACGCCGTTCGGGTTTGTCGTTGGGGTTCGCAGGCTCACCTCAACTTGGGAACCTCGGATAACCCGGATTTTTGCAGGAGCGCACCCTGTGCGCGAATCGCGCAACTTCATCGCAGCGAGCTTTCGCGCACAGGGTGCGCGCCTACAGATGACCCCGGCGAGGTTTTTCGAGGTGCCTACCTGTTTCCCGAGCGCGTGATCAAACCGCCTTGCGGTAGACGATGAACCCCGATCGTTCGGCGATCTTGTCGTAGAGCTGCATCGCGGTCGTGTTCGTCTCGTGCGTTTGCCAATAGACGCGGCCCGAACCCGCCGCCTTCGCGTGTTCGTACACCGCTTCGATAAGCGCGCGACCAATTCCGTTGCCTCGCGCCGCCTCGACGGTGAACAGGTCTTGCAGATAACAGACGGGTCCCAGCTGGGTCGTGCTGCGATGGAAAAGAAAGTGGGCCAGCCCCAGCAAGGTGCCGGCGCTTTCCGCGACCAGCGCATGCATGGGTTCATAGCCGTCGAAAAAACGCGACCAGGTCGTCTGGGTGATTTCCGGCGGCAATGCGGTCGCGCCTGTTCGGCCATAGAACGTGTTGTAGCCGATCCAAAGCACGTTCCAAGCGGGGAAATCCTCTCGACGGACGGGGCGAATCACGATGGGCTCCATCTTAATTACCTCCGTCCCATTTTTCGCTCAGCGTCTGCGCTCGAACACGAGGTGGGGGATGTCGAGGACATCTGTATATTGATCCACTTGAGAAAAATGCTGGGATGTAAGTAGGCTGGCGGCGTGAATATTTTCCGACCAGGCAGTAGCAACGCAGGAATCGTTGCCGAGCTGTTCTACCCAGAAAGCCCATAATGCTTTCAGGATCGTGCGACCGTACCCCCGCGCTTGAAATTCGGGAAGAAGCATGATAGAGGCTTCTACCCCATTTATGTAGTTGTTTGGAGCAAAGCCACACTCGCCGATCGGACTGCACAGAGCCGCATCTTCAACCACGTAAAGGCCGGCCATGCTCAGTGGTCTCTTCTCTACAGCTTCAAGCGCTTGTTCGTCGGTCATTGAAATCGGCGCCCCAACGAACCCGCGGACCTTTGGCTCGCTGTAAAGACGTCGATGGAGCGCTGCGTCACCGGCCGACGTAACGCGATAACAAAGGCCGTCTATCTCACACGGCATCTGACTTGTGAGTATTTCCTGCCACATAACGCCTGAGCTTAGCACCGCAGCTCCACCGCAGCGGTCCACTTGAGCGGATTGCTAACACTCACGGCCCCTCACCTATGTGAAATACGGTGCAACCGATTAGCGTGTTGGCAGAACTGAACTGACACGAAAATATTATGCTAAAAGAAACTATGCTATTGCCGGCAACGTTGCGCTCAATGGCATGGATAGAATGTAACGGTTCGTTGTAGCCGTGCTCTAACCTGTAACGCTTGAAGAATGCTTCCACCTTGGGAAGAGGGGTGCCCGGCCGTAACTCGGTGGAAACTAGCGATTGCCAATAGGCTTCACGCGCTTCGAGATTGCCCTGACGGTCGGAACAACCGAGAAGGGAGAATGACAAGAGTAGGATTGCAAACATGCGTTGCATGTGATCCCTAATGTCTGAATTTAGAAGAAAAAATGGACAGAGGAATTATCCGCGACGATCCCGCGCCGCTCATGTTTGGTGAAAAAGGGGACTGAAAAAGGAGACGGAGGAATTATCCGTTTGGGATCAGCCACTGATGTTTTCGGTTCGCTGAGCACCCCACGGTGCCGCGCCGTTCATGCCTCGATACCTCAGTTGCGTAGGTTGGGCTGAGCGCAGCGATGCCCAACGTCAACGGAGCGATGCGTTGGGGTTCGCAAGCTCACCCTAACCTACCGCGCTGTTTCCGGCAGATCAAGGGTCGATGCTTTTGCGTCGCGGTCGCGCTGGGCCTTGAGTTCGTCGGCGCGTTCCTTGTCGCATTGTTTGCGCAAATCATCGAGTTCGATGCGTTGAGCGCGGGCGACGGCGGCCTTGCGGTCTGCCGCCGCCGTGTATTGCGCGCGGATGCCATTTTCGCGCGTCGCGCGAGCGATATCGTTTTCGCCGCCGACATATCCCGAGTATCCAAGCTCACCGGCTTCATCCATCGATCGCGCGGCCTGAGCGTTGATCGCGCGTTCGCGATTCGCGCATCGACCGTCGATCGTCGCAAGCGCGGCGCGGTCGCTCACGCCCTGCAGGTTGGGTGCCGTACCGTGCTGCAGCGCGCGCGACGTGTCGATCTCCTTCGCGTTTTTGCCGCAGGGTTGCGGCAAGAACACGGTCCCGCCATCGGCGCCGGTGCATTTGTAGATGGTTGGCGCTGCGACTGCCGGCAGCGAGCAGACAGCCGCGATCATTGCTAGCGTGAGCGCTTCGATCGTCCTGCGCATGTTGCAAATCTCCTATGCCGGCATGTGCGCGCGTGTAGGAAATTTCCTACGCGCGGATTGTCATAGTTGCCTGTCGAGGGTCAGTTCTCGCCAGCCCATCGATCTGTCCGTTCGCCGCGAATGCGTGTTCCATTTTCCGCGTCGCCCCAATGGCGCTGACGCTCGATGACCACCGCGCGAACCGTGACGCTAGGTTCACCTACGGACAGCAGCTTCGAAGCAAGGGTTATGCCAGCCGTTCACCAAGCGCCAACAGTTCCGCACCCGTTCATGCTTCGATACCTCAGCAGGAACGGACGAGGGAGGGCGGTGATTGGGAGGTGCGCAAAGCGAACTCGCGAGCGGCTTCGGACCGTGCGGCCGATGCTCGTCCCGGCGGCGTTGAGTGGTTCAGTTGCGAAAGCAGGTGGTTTGCTGGGGATGCTCGCCGCATAGCAGCGCACACCCGCTAGCCGACCGCCTCACCCGACCGATGCGCCACCCAAGCCCCTATCAACGCCGATCCATACGGAATCGCCTGCGCGGCCAGGATCGCGATCCACAAGCGTGCCCTCGACGTAGTTGATGCCGGTCGAGTTGATCATGCCGATCACGCAGGCGATCAGTGCGCAGAACAGCAGCAATTCTTCGCTGACCGAGGTGAACGGATTCGGTTTCTTGCCGATGCGGCGGCTCTTCGCGGTGCGCACGAATTCGCCTTTCTTCTTCCACAGGCCGAGATAAATGCCGCGCGCGATCGCGTGGCTGAGGCCCATGCTCGCGATCGACGCCGCGATCGTGTCCTTCCATGAGCACGGCACGCGCACGCGGTACAGGATGATGCCGAACGCGGCCTTGAACAGGAAAAAGCCGATCAGCGGGACCAGGAACAAGTACATCGGCAGCATGAAATAGCGCGGCGCGAGCACCATGCCGAGCGTCCACAGCATCGCCATCAGCGTGAACACCAGGTGCAGCGCATCGCCGAACCAGAGAACCAGCCGGTCAGGAAGTGGAAGCGCTGGCCGCGGGTCAGCGTGGAAGTCCTGGAGACCATCCAGTTCCAGCGCGCCTTCATGATCTGCATCGCGCCGAACGCCCAGCGGTAGCGCTGCGACTTGTACGCGGTGAAGTCGGCCGGCGTGAGGCCGCGGCCCATGATCTCGTCGACGTAGACGAGGTCGTAGCCTTCGCGCATCAGGCGCAGGCCGAGTTCGGCGTCCTCGCAGATCGTCCATTCCGACCACTTGCCGGTGTCGACCAGCGCGTTCCTGCGCACCATCGTCATCGTGCCGTGCTGGATGATCGCGTTGCGCTCGTTGCGGTGGTGCATGCCGATGCGGAAGAAGCCGTCGTATTCCCAGTTGGTCATGCGCCGGAACGCGTTGTGCTCGTAGTCGCGATGCGCCTGCGGGCATTGCACGACGGCGACGTTCGGATCGTGGAAATAGCCGGTCAGCGCGCGCAGCCAGTCCGGGCGCACCTCGTAGTCGGCGTCGACGACCGCGACGATCTCGGCGCGCGGATCGGTCTGGTCGAGTCCGTAATTCAGCGCGCCGGCCTTGAAGCCCGGCCACGGATCGAGATGGAAGAAGCGGAACCGGGCCCCGAGTTTCGCGCAGTGTTCCTCGACCGGTTTCCAGACTTCCTCGCGCTTGGTGTTGTTGTCGATGACGAGGACTTCGTAGTTCTCGTAGTCGAGCGCGGCCAGCGAGTCGAGCGTCAGGATCACCATCTCCGGCGGCTCGTTGCACGCAGGCCAGGTGGATCGACACGAACGGCTGGACCTCGCCCGGCGCTGGGCTGCAGCATCTTGAACTCGCGCAGCCAGCTCGGGCGCCACAGCACCTCGGTGAACTCGAAGCCGTTGATCAGCAGGATCAGGATGATCGCGAGCTGCGCCGGGAACAGCAGGACCAGCATCACCCAGTCGAACGGGCTGAGGTAGAAGTCGTAGGGCAGGGTCGCCATCCAGACCAGGATCGACGCCGACAGCTGCATCAGCACGAGGAAGAACGCGAGGCCCATCATCCGGAAGCGGATGAAATGCCGCGCGAACCAGAACATCGGCAGCAGCGCGAGCAAGGAAGCGAGGCCGGCTTTCCACGGCCAGATCGGATCTTCGATCACGGTACCGGTGAACGAGAATTTCTGCTGGCGGTTCGCGTTGAACACGCCCCAGTACGCGTCGACGCGGCCGTCGAGCTGCTTCCTTCCACGGCTGGTCGATCGCTTCCATCACGTAGTAATCGATCTTGTTGCCGGCGGCGACGTTGAACCAGTCGCGCAGGAAATGCGCCTCGTCGGCGAGCGAGGGTTGCGCGTATTCGCGGCGATCGCCGTTCGACGGCCAGCCGACTTCGCCGATCACGATGGGCTTGTCGGGGAACATGTTTCTGCAGTTCGTGGTACTGGCCGAGCACGAAAGCCGACCGCGTCCTTGCGCGGAATTTTTTCCCAGTACGGCAGGATGTGCACGGTGATGAAGTCGACGTGCGCGGCCAGTTCCGGATGGCGCTGCCAGGTGTCCAGCGGCTCGGCGGTCGACACCGGCACCTTCAGCTGCGCGCGCGCGCGGTCGAGGTAGCCGATCAGGTCCTTGACGCGAAAGATCGCCGCGCAGCATCATCTCGTTGCCGACCATCACGCGGTCGATGTTGTCGTTCTTGCGCGCGAGCGCGATCAGCGCGGCGAGTTCGCGCTCGTTGCGCTCGGCGCGGCCCTCGATCCACGCGCCGGCCAACACGCTCATGCCGTAGAACTTCGCGATACGCGGGATCTGCGGGTTCTCCACCGAGGAATACGTGCGCAGCCGCTTGGTGTACTGCGAGAGCAGGCGGATATCGCCATCGAGCTCGGTCTCGCTGGGGTAAATCTGCCGGGTCGGGTCCTGGTAGCGCTGGAACGGATTGAACGCGAAGCCGCCGATCTCGCCGTGCCAGTCCGTGATATGCACAGGACGATTCAGGAACGCCCACAGGCCGACGTTCAGAGTCGCCACCAGCAGGGTAAGAGCAAGCGCGCGCCAGAATGACTTGCGCACGACGGGTGGCTGGCTGCGGTTCAAACGTGCCTCGGGATGTACGACAGAAGTGTGCGGATAGCGCGGCAGCATAGCCGAACCCTGCGCGCAGCCTCAATGCGGGCGGCGCCCGATGCGACATCGTTTTCCGGCGAACGGCGCCTCGACGCTTGCAGGAAATCCACTGGACTGGCACGCGCGAAGCCGGGATTTTCCTTCTCCTGCGCAGCGCGCGAAGGTGGAAGGGGCGGCGCAGCGCAGCCGCGCTTGCCTTGGTTGTTGTTCAAGGTGCAAAAGCCGAAGAGCGCCCCCTTCCGGCCTGCCGGCCACGTGGACTCGCGCCATCCATGGCGCTCGCCCTTCGGGCAGCTTCGCTGCGCAAAACGGCAGTCCTGCCGTTTTGTCCCCCGCTGCGGAGGGGAAGGAACAGCACGCATCACCGCAATCCGCTTTCCCTTCCCCTGCGCAGCGGGGGAAGGTGCCGCAGGCGGATGGGGGCGCTCTCGATCTTGCTTTTGGGCTGTTTCCTTCCCCGCTGTGCAGGAGAAGCGAACAAACGCCTCAACCCTTCCGCGACAGCCTGCGCAACTGGCTCAGCACGATCGGCACCAGCGCGAGGGTGGCCATGCCGAGCAGCGGCAGCAGCACGCGGCGGTGCGCGAAGATGTTGAGCGAAACGGTGCCTTCGCGCGCGATCGTTTCAGTGAGACCGGCGCCGAGCGCGGTCTCGAACGCGATCATCACGGTGCCGCCGATCGAGGTGGCGGTCAGGAACAGCCAGAGCGGGCAGCGCAGCCATGCGAGCGCGACGGTGACACCGCCGAACGGGAAGAACGGCACCAGGCGCAAGAACATCGCGTAGCTGACCGGATACGCGTGATAGCCCGCGCGCAGTTTCTCGACCAGCGCAGGAGCGGCGCCGTCGCCCTGATCGAATGCCGATCGGCTGGCGACGAACAGGATCAGCGCGCCGAGCATGGTGCCGATCGACGACAGCACGGTGCCTTCGACGATGCCGAACAGCATGCCGCCGGCGAGCACGATCACGATCGCACCGGGAATACCGGTCGCGATGCCGAGCGTCATCAGGCCGATCTGGATCAATCCGGCAATCAGCGGATGCGCCGCGATGCTGGCGCGCAGGCTGATTTCCTCGCTCGCGATGTGATGCGGATCGAAGCGGTCGAGTGCGCCGGAGGCCAGCAGCGCGACGCCGATCGCGACCAGGACGAGGAGCGGAAGGAAGGAACGCAGGCGTTTCATGCTGGAAATGAACAGGGGCCGGTTGCCCGGCCCCGATGTCGAATTCTGGGTCGCAAGAATAGCGTGTTACGGGCCGTTCTCGTACCCGTTGGCAAAAACGCGGTCGATTGCGACGGTCAGAACTAGGCTGTCATGGTCGGAACCGCGCGCCGCGGTCGTGTCATCCAGGCCGGGGCCGCCGGCGCGAATTCCCTGTCGCATCCCGGTCCCTGGTTGTGGTTCGGCGACATTGGCGTGGCCGCAAGCGTGTTCCTGATTTGCGCCGTATCTCAGCCGGAGTCGAAGCGGACGCGAATCGTGTCGCCCAACAACAACCGTTCGCCCTGAGCGTAGCGCAGCGGAGTCGAAGGGCTGCCCTTCGACTTCGGCCCTGCGGGCCTTGGCCTGTCCTGAACATCATCGAAGGGCTCAGGGCGAGCGAACGGCTGGAAGCAAGCGCGCCGTTCATGGCTGGGATATAGCGCAAATCAGCAGCGTGTTTGATCGTTGGGTGCAGTTTCACCCGCCGGCGCGCGCGAACACCGTGATCTCTTCGCGGTCGTGATAGAGGTGTTTGGCGCGGACCTCGACGCGACGGCCGGATGCGGCGAGCGCGCCGCGGACGATGTCCAGGCACAGCTGCACTTCGTCGTAGCGTTTCTTCATCGGCAATTTCAAATTGAAGATCGCGTAGCGGCAGCAGCCTTCGGCGAACCATTGCGCGATCAATTCGGCGACGCGGCGCGGTTGTTCGACCATGTCGCAGACCAGCCAGTCGACCGGCTTTTGCGGCCGGTAGCGGAAGCCATCCGCGCGCAGGTGTTCGACCAGTCCGGAGGCGAGCAATGCGCCGTCCATGGGCCCGTTGTCGACCGCGGTCACGTGCAGCGAGCGGTTGACCAGTTGCCAGGTCCAGCCGCCCGGCGAGGCGCCCAGATCGACCGCGCGCATGCCGGGTTTCAGCCAGCGCTCGCGTTCGCCTTCGTCAAGCAACACGAGCAGTGCCTCGTCGAGTTTCAGCGTGGATCGACTCGGCGCGGCATGCGGGAACTTCAGACGTGGAATGCCGCCGGGCCACGGCGCGGTGGCATGGATATCCGCGCATGCGACGAATGCGGCGTCGGTGGCGGTCAGGCACAGATGCAGGCGCCAGCGCGAGCTGCGGTCGATCAGTTGTTTTTTCTTGAGCGCGCCGATCAGCGCGGCATTCAGGCCACGGCATAGCGGCGCGAGTTCGCGTGCGGCGTCGCTGTCCGGCGCCTCGACCCAGGCATCGCACCAGCGGCGTGGGTCGCTTTCGATGATCGGCAGCAACACGCCGAGGCGATCGACCGGTCGGCAGGTCCTTCGCGCTGCCGAGCGTGCGCAACAACTGGCGTGCGAACACCAGATTGCGCCAGGTCGCGACTTCGCCGAGGCGCGCGGCGGCGCTGGCATCCGGCGTCACGAATTCGACGAAACCGCTGCCGCGCGCCGCGCGTGCATAACCGCCGCCACCGATCGTCGCATCGTGGGCATTAAGTTCCTGCGCGCATTCGCCCTCGAAACCGGGGCGGCAATAGGCGAGCAGACTGGAGGTTTCGGAGGCGGGCATCGGCCAAGTCTTCGTGGGCGCGCCGCATGATGCCTGCGCCGGCGTGCAATGACGAGTGTGACCGCGTCGTGGGTTTCCGCAGCGGGCCACCGTTAGCGTCGCGGCCACCGTTGCGGCAGGCGTGTCATGCGAATCATTTGGGTCGGATCGTCCCTGGCGATGTCACTGATTGCGATCGCGTCGGCCGTGCTGCCGGGCAGTGCGGTCGCGGCAATCGCGGTGAGCGTCGACGCCGGCTCGAACGTGCATGCGTTCAGTCCGCTGATCTTCGGCGTCGCGTTCGGCGATCAGGCGCGCAACGCGCAGATCGGCTACACGGTGCAGCGCTGGGGCGGCAATTCGGTGACCCGCTACAACTGGCAGGTCGACGTGCACAACACCGCGTCCGACTACTACTACGAGAACATTCCCGGTTCGCAGCGACCGCACCCACGTACCGCCGATCGGCAATGCCGCCGACGCGTTCGTCAGCGCGGCGCGCGCCGCCGGCAGCGACGTTGCTGATGACGATTCCGACGATCGGCTGGACGCCGCGCGCGAACAGCCCGCTGCAATCATCCCTACTTCGCGGGTTTTTCGGTCAGCAAGTACGGCGCGCAGCAATCGACCGACGGCTACGATCCGGATGCCGGCAACGGCGTGCGCGCAAACGGCACGCCGATCACCGGCAATGATCCGCTCGATACGTCGACGCAGGTCGGGCCGGATTTCCAGAAGGGCTGGATCGAGCACTTGCAGTCCGCGTTCGGCGGCGCCGCCGGCGGCGGCGTGAAGTTCTACGCGCTCGACAACGAAGTCATGCTGTGGAACTCGACGCATCGCGACGTGCATCCGCTGCCGACCACCTACGACGAAACCTGGACCAAGGCGCTGAGCTACGGCGCCGCGATCAAGCAACAGGATCCTGCCGCGAAGGTCACCGGTCCGGTGACTTGGGGCTACTGCGATCTGTTCGGCTCGGCCGCCGACAATTGCCTCGACGGCGCTGACCGTCAGGCGCACGGCGGCGTTCCGTTCGTCGCCTGGTACCTGCAGCAGGTCTGCGCGAATCCGCTGGCGGGTGGCGCGCATGTCGTCGACTATCTCGACCTGCACTACTACCCGCAGGGCAGCAACGTCGCGCTCAATGACGACGATTCCGCCGCGACCGCGGCGCGGCGCCTGCGCTCGCTGAAGGAACTGTACGATCCGGGCTGGGTATCGGAATCGTGGATCGCCGACCTTGGCGACACCGACGCGAACCACTACAGCAAGCCGAACCTGATCCCGCGCGTACGCGCCTGGATCGACCAGTATTGCCCCGGCACGAAACTCGCGATCACCGAATACAACTGGGGCAACGACGGCACCGCGCAGCGGCGCGGTCGCGCAGGCGGAGCTGTTCGGCATCTTCGCGCGCGAGGGCGTCGACATGGCGACGCGCTGGGTCGCGCCCGCCGCGAACAGCAAGGTCGAGCGCGCGTTCACCCTGTTCCTGGACTACGACGGGGCGGGTGCGAAAGTGCAGGGCAGCAGCGTCGCCGCGACCAGCGCGAATCGTCGACCAGCTCGGCGCGTACGCGTTCACGTCCGGCGCACGCACGATGGTGTTGCTGACCAACAAGACGACCGCGGCGCAGGACGCGGCGCTCAACTTCGTGACCGCGCCAGGCAGCACGTGGACACTCTATGGATTCGACGCCACGCATCCGGTGCATCCGATCGCCAGCGGCTCGCTGGCCGGCACCGCATTGACGCTGCCCGCATTGCCCGCGATGTCGGCGAACCTGTTGGTGGTCGACGCCGGCGATACGATCTTCAAGGATGGGTTTGACTGAGGTACGCGCGCTAACGCACCCCGATATCAGTAAGACGGCCCGCCGAGCGTCGAGTAAAGCGCGAATACCTCGCGCGCTTCGTCGCGCAGGACGTCGCGGCACACGCGGATGCCGCGCTTCTCGAGCTCGCCGATCCAGTCCGCCGGCAACGGGCCTTCGTCGAACTCGCTCAGTTCCATCACGTCGCTGGAGCGCGCACCGATCAGCAATTCGTCGATGCCGGCCCAGAAGCTCGCGCCGTAGCACTGGCAGCACGGCTGCGCGCTGGTCGCGAGCGTGTAGCGCGCGCCGTCGTCGTTGATGCGCGCGCGGCCGAGCTTGGTTTGCGCGCCCATGAACGCCATCATCTCCGCGTGCGCGACCGAGCAGTTCTGCGGTAATACCCGGTTCACCCCGACTGCGACGATGTGCCCGTCGCCGTCGAAAATCGCCGCGCCGAACGGACCGCCGCTGCGTTCGTGGATATTCCGGCGCGCCAGTCGGATCGCGAACCCGACGCGCGCCGCGTCGTCCGCATAGACGCGGTCCGGTTCGATTTCGGTGTCGATCCAGGCGGGCAGGCTCAGGGTGATCGCGGCGGACGTCATGGCAGTTCCTCGAAGGGATGTGCGCGAGGCTAGCGGTTGCGGTGCATGCTCGGCAATCGCAAAGCCATTGCCCGCGCGCACGATTCCCCGCACCATTGCGCCCCGTTCGAACGCATGCCTGCAGGAATACACGGTGACGATCGCTCAGCGCGCCGTATTGCACGGCATGCCCCGCAACCACGGCATCGACATCCTGCGCGGGCTGGCGATCTTGCTGGTGGTGCTGCACCACACCGGGCTGCGCATCGCGTTGAAATCGACCGCGCTCGCCGATCTCCTGCCCAAGCGCGTGCTGGGTGCATTGAATTACAACGGCTACGAAGCGGTGTTCGTGTTCTTCGTGATCTCCGGTTTCCTGATCGCCAGTCACTCGTTGACGCGTTGGGGCAGCCTCGCGCGGATCGATGCGCCGGCGTTCTACGCACGCCGTGCCGCGCGCATCCTGCCGTGCCTCGTGCTGCTGGTCGCGGTGCTCGCGACCCTGCATCTGGTGGGCGCGCAGGACTACGTGATCAACCGCGAAACGCAATCGCTGGCGCGGGCGACCCTCGCCGTGTTCGCTCTGCATCTGAACTGGTACGAGGGCGCGACCGGCTACCTGCCGGGCGGCTGGGATGTGCTGTGGTCGCTGTCGATCGAGGAAGTGTTTTACCTCGGCTTCCCGCTGCTGTGCCTCGGTGTGCGCAGCGAACGATTGCTGGCGATCGTGCTCGCTGCGTTGCTGCTGGTGCTGCCGTTCTCGCTGATGGCGATTACCGACAACGAGATATGGAAGGAAAAGGCGTACCTGCCCGGCATGGCGGCGATCGCGGCCGGTGTGCTGGTCGCGTTGATCGCACGGCGCTGGCAACCGCGCAATCGCACGATCCCGCGTGGGTTGGCGGCGATCGGTGTTGCCGGTTTGCTCGCGCTGATGTTCGCAATGCGTGAGCTGTGGCCGCTGTTCCACGACACGGTGATGTTGTTGCTGGTGGTCTTCGCCGCCTGTCTCGTGCTTGCGCTGGCGTGGTTGCACGACGGCGACGCACGCCGCACCGCGCGGCACTGGCTGGCTGCGTTCGATGGGACGTTTGAGCTACGAAATCTATCTTGGGCACATGTTCGTCGTGTTCGCTGTCGTCGCGGCGTTCAAGGCAAGCGGCGGCGACCTGCGCCTGGGCTATCTGTGGTATCTGCCAGCGGTGCTGCTGTCGTGGGCGCTCGGTGCGCTGGTTGCCAGGCTGTACTCGCTGCCATGCGAGTCCTGGTTGCGCCAGCGGCTGCAGAAACTTCGCGAGCCTCGTGCCGGACAAGCCGCTGTCACGGCAGACTGACGCAGCACTACCTTGCGCGACCGCGCTCCCGGCGCGCAATCCCGACCATCCAGAAGACCAGGAAACATCCATGACGACCCAACACGCACGCGGACCATTCGATGTGAAGATCGCGCCGCAGAAGGCGGACAACCCGCAGGCCGAGGGCGCGGGCATCGCGCGGATGTCGATCGACAAGCAATTCCACGGCGACCTCGAAGCGACCAGCCAGGGCGAAATGCTGGCGATCCGCACCGACATCGCGAACTCGGCCGGCTATGTCGCGATCGAGCGCGTGACCGGCACGCTGCATGGCCGCAAGGGCAGTTTCGTGCTCCAGCACAGCAGCACGATGAATCGCGGTGTACCGACGCAGGGCATCGCGGTGGTGCCTGACTCGGGTAGCGGTGAACTGAGCGGGCTCTACGGCACGATGACGATCGTCATCGCCGAAGGCGGCAAGCATTCCTACGTGTTCGATTACACGCTCGCCGCCGCGAACTGACGCGGCGTGATCTGGGCGACAATGATGCTTCCGCGATGCCACGTCGTTTGAGCAACGAGGTCACGATGCCGATTGCGATCGCCCGCGAAGTAAGCCCGAGTCTCGCCGCCTGCGAGTTGTCGTTCGTCGACCGCACGCCAATCGATGTCGCGCGCGCGAATGCGCAGCATCGCGACTATCAGCGCGCGTTGACCGCGCTGGGGTGCGAAGTCCATGTCCTCGATGCGCAAGCGGACATGCCCGATTCGGTATTCGTCGAGGATGTCGCGATCGTGCTCGACGAGGTCGCGGTGATGACCCGGCCGGGCGCCCGGTCACGACGTGCCGAAGGCGCATCGGTCGCCGAGGTGTTGCGACGCCATCGACCGCTGCGCGCGATCGAGGCGCCCGGCACGCTCGATGGCGGCGACGTGCTGTGCATCGGCCGGCGCGTGTACGTCGGCGAATCCGCGCGCAGCAACCCGACCGGTATCGCGCAGTTGCGCGCGATCCTCGCCGAATACGGCTACAGCGTGACCGGCGTGCCGACCCACGGTTGCCTGCACCTGAAATCGGCGGTGACCGCGCTCGATGATGACACCGTTCTGCTGCAGCCGCGCTGGGTCGACCGCGCATGGTTCGCGGATTACCGAATCATCGAGGTCGATGCGGACGAAGAACACGCGGCCAACGTGCTGCGCATCGGCGCTGCGCTGGTGCTGCCGGCGTGCTTTCCGCGCACGCGCCAGCGCCTGCTCGATGCGGGCTACGACGTCACCGTGGTCGACGTCTCGGAGTTGCAGAAAGCCGAGGGCGCGGTGACCTGTTGCAGCCTGGTGTTCCGCGCCTGACGATGAATCCTGGTGCCAGAAGGCGCCGCGTCGTCGTGGCTCGCGCAAGCTTGCCTCGTCGCCCGGGCCGACTGCGCCGAACTGGGGGTTGGAGTGCTGGCGGCGCTGGGCGATTGGCCTCGTCGGCGCAGCGCCTGACGCGCTTGCGCGCCCATCGTGCGCGCGATCCGGCAACTTCACGCCGATTCGGTGAGCTCCGGCTCCGGCAATGACGCCGGATCGACAGCCTGCCGCGCCGCGGCGCGCGCGAGCTGCAACGCGACCGCCGCGCGCGTCTGCGCGGACTTTCCGGGTTGGCGGTTCGGACACAGCACCTGCATGTAGTCGGCATCGAAGTTCAGGCGCTCGACCAGGAAATCCACGAACGCGCGCACCTTCGGCGACTGCACCCGGCCGCGCGGGAACACCGCGTTGAAGTCGAGTTCCGGGCCGGTCCAGCCGGCGAGCACGCGCTGCACGTAGGCCGTGTTCGGCGATAGGCCTTGACGATGACGTCGCTGGCCAGCATCAGTGCCTTCGCCGCACAGCAGCGCGCCGCGCAGCGCGCGCCGGATCGTTGGCGACCAGCACCGGATCGATGCGGTAGTCGTCGCTGCGCTCGCCATCGCTCAGCGTCCACACGTAGTCGCCGTTGCGACGCGACTTCTGCATCGCCAGCGTGCGGTGGTGCTGCAGGTCGTCCGGATGCAGCGGTTCGCCGTGGCGCTCGATGTAGGTCGGGCTCGCATAGACCTGCGTGCGGAACACCGCGAGGCGGCGCGCGACGAGGTTGGAATCGGGCAGGTTGCCGACGCGCAGGCCGACGTCGATTTCCTTGTCGATCAGGTCGAGCGAGTCGTTGCTGAGCAGCATCTCCACGCGCACTTCCGGATGCAACGCATGGAACTCGCCGAGCAGCGGCGCGATCCAGGTGATGCCGACCGAATACGGCGCGGTGAAGCGCAGCCAGCCGCGCGGGCCGCCCTGCAACTGGCCGACGGCGCTCTCGGCTTCGTCGAGTTCGCGCGCGATGCGCTGGCAATGCTCGAAGTAGACGTTGCCCGCCTCGGTGAGGCCGAGCTTGCGCGTGGTGCGGTGCAGGAGCTGCGCGCCGAGCCGCGTCTCCAGGTCCTGCACCTTGCGGCTGACCGTGGTCTTCGGCAGTCGCAGCGCGTGCGCCGCGGAGATGAAGCTGCCGTGTTCGACGACCTTGACGAAGATCAGGGTGTCGTTGAGGTCGCGCGCCATCGTCCACTCCAGCAGATCGGGATTGGACCGATGTCGGGATGCTCCTTCCCTCATTCAAGCGCTAATCGTGGGAATCGTGCGCCCCCATTCCAAGGCGCGAGTCGTTGCGGCAGGCGCCTACCGCGTCTCGCCGCCTCCCCGGTTTCCCTGATCACAAGGCTTTTCACCATGAACGATCGTCATCCGTTTGCATGGCCTGCATGGCGCCCAGCCGTGCTTGCACTCGCCACCGCCATTTTCATGCCGTCATGGTTGGGTGGCTGCAGCAGCCATGCGGCATCCGCCGTCCAGCCGCCCGCGCCCGAAGTCAGCGTCGCGCACGGTGCTGTCGAAGCACGTGCGCCAATGGGACGAATTCACCGGCCGCGTCGCCGCGGTCGAAGCGGTCGAACTGCGCCCGCGCGTCAGCGGCTACGTCGACCGCGTCGCCTTCGCCGAAGGCCAGGAAGTCCAGCAAGGGCGACCTGCTGTTCGTCATCGACCAGCGTCCCTACCGCGCCGCACTCGCGCAGGCGCAGGCCGCGACTGGAGCGGGCGCGCAGCGAGGCTCAGCTGGCGCAGAGCGCAGGACGCGCGCGCGCAGACCCTGGTCGAGGCGCAAGGCGATCTCGCGCGAGGAGTTCGAGACCCGCGCAGCGCCAGCGCTCGCGCAAGGCAACGCCGCGGTGCGCGCCGCCGAGGCCGCGGTCGCGACCGCGCAGCTCAACCTGCAGTTCACCGAAGTGCGCTCGCCGATCGACGGCCGCGCCGGCCGCGCGCTGGTCACCGTCGGCAACCTCGCCCAGGCCGACGCGACGCTGCTGACCACGGTGGTCTCGCATGGATCCGGTGTACGTGGACTTCGAGAGCGACGAGCAGACCTACCTGCGCTACAACGCAGCTCGCGCGCGAGGGCGAACGCGACGCCGGCGCGCAATCCGGTGCGCGTCGGGCTGGCCAACGAGAGCGGGCTATCCGCACGCGCGGCACGGTCGACTTCGTCGACAACCAGGTCGACGCCGGCACCGGCACGATCCGCGCGCGCGCGGTGCTGCCCAATCCCGACCGCGTGTTCACGCCCGGGCCTGTTCGCGCGCGTGCAGCTCGCAGGCAGCGGCCGAGTTCGAGGCGCTGCTGGTCGACGACAAGGCCGTGCTGACCGACCAGGACCGCAAGTACGTCTACGTGCTCGGCGCCGACAACACCGCGCAGCGCCGCGACATCGTGCTCGGGCGCGCATGGTCGACGGCCTGCGCGTGGTCGACCTCCGGCCTGAAGCCCAGCGACCAGGTCGTGGTCGACGGCGTGCAGAAGGTGTTCTTCCCCGGCATGCCGGTGGAGCCGACCACGGTGGCGATGCGCAAGCAACCGCGCCGGCGCCGTGGCGATCGCGCGTCGCGCTGACGTCCGTCGTTCACGCTCCGCGCCGCGGCCTGCCGCGCGCGCCTCCCCGTCCGCGTGCCGCGACGATCCTTCGCGCGCCGAAGCGCGACACGCCGCGGCATGCGCCGCAAGGAAACTGCCCATGGACTTCTCCAGATTCTTCATCGACCGCCCGATCTTCGCGGCGGTGCTGTCGATCGTGATCTTCGCCGCCGGCCTGATCGCGATCCCGCTGCTGCCGATCGGCGAATACCCCGAAGTCGTGCCGCCGTCGGTGGTGGTGCGCACGGTGTATCCGGGCGCCAACCCGAAGGTGATCGCCGAAACCGTGGCCACGCCGCTGGAGGAAGCGATCAACGGCGTCGAGGACATGATGTACATCAAGTCGGTCGCCGGCTCCGACGGCGTGCTGCAGATGACCGTGACCTTCCGCCCGGCACCGATCGCCGACGACGCCGCGGTGCGCGTGCAGAACCGCGTCAGCGCAGGCGCTGGCGCGCCTGCCCGAGGACGTGCGCCGGCAGGGCGTGACCACGCAGAAGCAGTCGCCGGTGTTCCTGATGGTGGTGCACCTGGTCTCGCCGGACGGCAAGTACGACACGCTGTACCTGCGCAACTACATGCGCCTGCACGTCAAGGACGAGCTGGCGCGCATCCCCGGCGTCGGCGACGCGCAGCTGTTCGGCGGCGGCGACTACGCGATGCGCCTGTGGCTCGATCCGGACAAGGTCGCCGCGCGCGGCCTGACCGCCGGCGACGTGCTGCGCGCGGTGCGCGAGCAGAACGTGCAGGTCTCCGCCGGCCAGCTCGGCGCCGAGCCGATGCCGAACGGCAGCGACTTCCTGCTGCCGATCAATGCCAAGGGCCGGCTGGAGACCGACCGAGGAATTCGGCAACATCGTGCTCAAGAGCGGCGCCGACGGCGAAGATCGTGCGCCTGTCCGACGTCGCGCGGATCGAGCTCGCCGCCGGCGACTACACGCTGCGCTCGCGCCTCGACGGCAAGAACGCCGCGGCGATCGGCATCTTCCAGGCGCCGGGCGCGAATGCGCTGCAGATCCGCGACGCGGTGATCGCGAAGATGGACGAGACTGCGCCAGACGCTTCCCGCCCGGCGTCGAGTACAGATCGATCTACGACACCACGATCTTCGTGCGCGACTCGATCAAGGCGGTGGTGCACCACGCTGCTCGAGGCGACGCTGCTGGTGGTGCTGGTGGTGATCCTGTTCCTGCAGACCTGGCGCGCCTCGATCATCCCGCTGATCGCGGTGCCGGTGTCGATCGTCGGCACCTTCGCGGTGCTGTACCTGCTCGGCTTCTCGATCAACACGCTGACCCTGTTCGGCCTGGTGCTCGCGATCGGCATCGTCGTCGACGACGCGATCGTCGTGGTCGAGAACGTCGAGCGCAACATCGAGGAAGGCCTGACGCCGCTCGCGGCGGCGCACCAGGCGATGCGCGAGGTGTCCGGCCCGATCATCGCGATCGCGCTGGTGCTGTGCGCGGTGTTCGTGCCGATGGCGTTCCTGTCCGGCGTGACCGGCCAGTTCTACAAGCAGTTCGCGGTGACGATCGCGATCTCGACGGTGATCTCGGCGATCAATTCGCTGACCCTGTCGCCGGCGCTGGCGGCCAAGCTGCTGAAGCCGCGCGACGCGCCGAAGGATGCGCTGTCGCGCGTGATCGACGCGCTGTTCGGCTGGGTGTTCCGGCCGTTCAATCGCTTCTTCAAGCGCAATTCCGCAGCGCTACCAGGGCGCGCGTGGCGCGTGCGCTGGGCCGTCGCGGCGCGCGTGTTCGCGGTCTACGCGCGTGCTGCTGGTCGCGACCGGCTTCCTGTTCAACGCCGTGCCGGCGCGGCTTCATCCCGATCCAGGACAAGCTGTACCTGATCGCCGGCGTGAAGATGCCCGAGGGCGCGTCGATCGAACGCACCGATGCGGCGCTGAAGAAGATCGCGGACGATCGCGATGAGCATCGACGGCGTCGGCGCACGAAGTCGCCTTCCCGGGCCTCAATCCGCTGCAGTTCACCAATACGCCGAACAGCGGCGTGGTGTTCTTCACGCTCAAGCCGTTCGACGAGCGCCACCGCAGCGCCAAGGAGATCAACGACGAGCTCAACCAGAAGATCGCCGGCATCCAGGAAGGCTTCGCGTTCGCGCTGATGCCGCCGCCGATCCTGGGCCTCGGCAACGGCTCGGGCTACTCGCTGTTCATCGAGGATCGCGCCGACCTCGGCTACGGCGCGCTTGCAGAAGCGCGGTGCAGTGCGTTCCAGGGCGCGGCCTCGCAGACGCCGGGCATGAGCTTCCCGATCACCAGCTACCAGGCCAACGTGCCGCAGCTCGACGCCGAGGTCGATCGCGTCAAGGCCAAGGCGCAGGGCGTGCCGCTGACCGAGCTGTTCGACACGCTGCAGACCTACCTCGGCTCGGCCTACGTCAACGACTTCAACATGTTCGGCCGCACCTGGCAGGTGATCGCGCAGGCCGACGCGCCGTTCCGCGACAGCGTCGAGGACATCGGCAAGCTGCGCACGCGCAACGCCAGCGGCGAGATGGTGCCGATCGGCAGCATGGTGAAGATCAGCCAGACCTACGGCCCCGATCCGGTGCTGCGCTTCAACGGCTATCCGGCGGCGGACCTGCTCGGCGATGCCGATCCGCGCGTGCTGTCCTCGGCGCAGGCGATGGCCAAGGTCATCGAGCTCGGCCGGCAAGGTGCTGCCGAACGGCATGGGCATCGACTGGAGCGACCTGAGCTACCAGCAGGCGACCCAGGGCAACGCCGCGCTGGTGGTGTTCCCGCTGGCGGTGCTGCTCGCCTTCCTCGTGCTGGCCGCGCTGTACGAAAGCTGGACGCTGCCGCTGGCGGTGATCCTGATCGTGCCGATGACGCTGCTGTCCGCGCTGTTCGGCGTGTGGCTCACCGGCGGCGACAACAACGTGTTCGTGCAGGTCGGCCTGGTCGTGCTGATGGGCCTGGCCTGCAAGAACGCGATCCTGATCGTCGAGTTCGCGCGCGAGCTGGAGATGCAGGGCAAGGGCATCGTCGAGGCCGCGCTCGAAGCCTGCCGCCTGCGCCTGCGCCCGATCGTGATGACCTCGATCGCGTTCATCGCCGGCACCGTGCCGCTGGTGTTCTCGCACGGCGCCGGCGCGGAAGTGCGCTCGGCCACCGGCATCACCGTGTTCGCCGGCATGCTCGGCGTGACCCTGTTCGGCCTGTTCCTGACGCCGGTGTTCTACGTCGCGCTGCGCAAGCTGGTGACGCGCCGCGTCGTGCCCGGTGGCAACCTGGAGATCGCTCATGCATAAGTTGAAACTGCCCGTCCTCGCCGCGATGAGTGTGGCGATGGCCGCGTGCACCGTCGGCCCGGATTACGTGCGGCCGACACCGGCCGCGCCGGCGCATTTCGCGCGCGCCGTCGCCGACGAGGATGCCGTCGTGCCCGCCGCGGATGCCGAATTCTGGCGTGGCTTCGGCGATCCGTTGCTGAGCCGGCTGGTCGACGACGCGCTGCTCGCCAATCACGACCTGCGCATCGCGCTCGCGCACTACGATCGTGCCAACGCGTTGCTGAGCGGTGCTCGATTCGATGCGCTGCCGACGATCACCGCCGGCGCGAACGCGAGCGACGTGCGCGCCAGCGCCGGGCAGTTGCCCGGCGTATCGCGCGGCGCCCGCGACACGAGGAATTACGACGCCGGCATCCAGGCGCTGTGGGAACTGGATTTCTTCGGTCGCATCCGCCGCGGTGTCGAAGCCCAGCACGCGCAGACCGAGGCTGCCGTGTCTGATCTCGGCGCGCTGCAGGTCGCGATCGTCGCCGAGGTGGTGCGCGGCTATGTGGATTTGCGCGGCCTGCAGGAGCGCCTGCGCGTGGCGCGCCAGAACGCGGACAACCAGCGCGAAACGCTGCGACTGGTGGAAGCGCGCCTGGACTCCGGCCGCGACACCGAGTTCGACAGCGCGCGCGCCCGCGCGCAACTGGAGACGACCCTCGCCCGCGTGCCGGCGCTGGAATCGGCCGCGGCGGTCGCGATGCATCGTCTCGCTGTCCTGACCGGGCGCACACCCGACGCGCTGATCGCCGAACTCGAACCGCCTGCGCCGCTACCGGCGTTGCCGGCGCACCTGCCGACCGACACGCCGGGCGACCTGCTGCGCCGTCGTCCTGACGTGATCGCCGCCGAGCAGCGGCTGCATGCCGCGACTGCGCGCATCGGCGTCGCGACCGCCGACCTGTTTCCGCGCTTCACCCTGGGCGGGTTGATCGGCACCCAGGCGCTCAGCACCGGCGCGTTGTTCGAGCGCGACAGCGAAACCCGCCTGCTGGCGCTCGGCGTCGACTGGTCGTTCCTTGACGTCGGCCACGTGCGCGCGCGCATCGCCGCCAGCGATGCAGATGCCGCGGCCGAACTCGCGAGCTATCAGAAGACCGTCCTGCTCGCGCTGGAAGATACCGAGAATGCGCTGGTGCGCTACGCACAGACGCGCGTCGAGGACCAGCACCTGGAACGTGCGGCGAGTGACGGCGATCGCGCGGCGCGGCTCGCTCGCGTGCGCTTCGAAGCCGGCGCAACCGGTCTGTTCGAGGTGCTCGACGCCGAACGCACGCAACTGCAGGCGCAGGACGCCTTCGCCGACGCGCGCACGCGCAGCGTCGGCAGTGCGGTCGCACTGTACAAGGCGATGGCGGGTGGCTGGCCGACGCGTCTGCCGCTGCGCGGGCAGGTCGCGAGGAGGTAGGCATTGGCGCCGCTGCGCCATCGGCAGGGCGGGTCGAGAGAAGGAGCTATCGCCGCGTGGGCTGAGCGCTGAGTGGATCACGCTCGGAACCGCCCGATCAGGGACGGGCCGCACAACCGCCGCGGCACGCGGCGCAGCCCCGGTTGACGCTCGCACCGTGGCATTTCTTGAACTTCTGGCCGCTGCGTGCGGCGCCAGGCGGCGCCGCCGCATCGGGACGCACGGCTTCAGGCCGACTGGTACGCGTTCACCGCATCCATCGCGCGCGCCGAATACACCAGTGCGGCGCCGGCATTCATTGCGATCGCGACACCGAGCGCGTCGGCGATTTCCTCGCGGCTGGCGCCCTGTTTCAGCGCCTCGGCGGTATGCACGGTGATGCAGCCGTCACAGCGCGTGGTGACTGCGACCGCGAGCGAGATCAGCTCGCGCGTCTTGGCGTCGAGGCGACCGGTTTTCGCGCCGGCGCCCGACAGCGTCTGATAACCCTTGACCGTGTCCGGAGTGATGGTCGCAATCTCGCCGATGCGGCCCATGAGTTCCTTGCGGTAAGCGACCCAATCCATCATGGCGTGGTTCCTCAGCTGTGGAAGCAGGGCACGGCGCCCGGCTTTCCGGGCGGATAGTGTGCTCCGTATCGAGGTGGTTGGAACGGCGCGCGGTGTGTAAAAGCGCTGTGCAAAAGCGTGGCGCGCCGTGCCGCGCTGGCAGGTCAGGCGAGCTTCGCAACCTCAGTTGATGCTCGCACCGTGGCATTTCTTGAACTTCTGGCCGCTGCCGCAAGGACACGGATCGTTACGGCCGACCTTGAGCTCGCGGCGCACCGGCTGTTTGGAGTTCATAGAATCGAGCCGCACCTGGTTCATGTTGTGCAAGGCCGCCGCGAGGTCGCTGATGATCTCGAGTCGTTCGGACGTAGTCAGCGGGCGCTGTTCCTCGGCATCGTCCTCTTCGTCACCGGACTCCACCGCGGTCTCGCCTTCGTCGCCCGCCGTATCGTCTTCCTGCGCATCCTCCGGCAACAACGCGGCGATCATGTCGAGATCGTCGAGGATGTCTTCATCCGCAGCCGCCAGCGCATCCCAGGCGTCACCGCGCAGGCCGACACCGATCATGAAACCGACCGCCCAGTTGCCACCGAAGGGCAGATCGAGGGCGTCGATCGCCGCACTGTCCATATCGTCGAAATCTTCGGGGAAAGCGATGAACGGCAGCGCCGTGGCGTCGTCCGGTTCGGGCACCACGCGCTCCACGATGTGGTTGTACAGGCGCATCACGAGGTCGGTGAAGACCTTCGCTTCCTCCTCGTTCTGCCACGGCTCAGGCCGATCGCCGAGGATCGCCGGCAGCCATTCCGAAGGCATGATCGGTTCGGGGGCCACGGCCACCGACGAGAGCAGTCCGTCGACCGCCTCGAACGGCAGGCCGCCATGTTCGACGAGCGGATACAGCAGATCGTCGAGGCGCGCGGCGTCGTCGGCGGAGAAAGAGTGGTTGATCCTGGCGGGCTTGGCCATGGGGTATTCCTGATGCGGACAATCGGTCATGGTGCGGGCGATCGCACCGCTCATGTGGCGGCGCGCTGCGAATGCACCCGCCGGGTCGACCTGCCAATCAGACCTTCGCCCACGAATCGCGCAAGGTCACGGTGCGGTTGAACACCGGCTTTTCGCGAGCATGGTCATGGCGGTCGGCGACGAAATAGCCGAGCCGTTCGAACTGCACGTGGTCTTCGGCAGGCGTATCGGCGAGGGCCGGTTCCAGCCATGCATCCACGACGCGCTTGGCGTTTGGATTGATGTGGTCGGCGTAGGTCTTGCCGTCGCTGTCGTCGTCCGGATCGGCCACGTTGAACAGGCGGTCGTAGAGGCGTACTTCAGCCGCGATCGCATGCTTCGCGCTGACCCAGTGGATCGTGCCCTTGACCTTGCGGTCGGCGCCGGGCATTCCGTGGCGGGTTTCCGGGTCGAGTGTGCCGTGCAGCTCGCCGATGCTGCCGTCGGCGTTCTTGATCACGTCGTTGCAGCGGATGATGCCGACGCCGCGCAGGCGCACTTCGCCGCCCGGAACGAGGCGATGGAAGCCCTTCGGTGGCACTTCGGCGAAGTCGTCGTTCTCGATCCAGACCTCGCGCGAGAACGGCACGTTGCGGGTGCCGAGTTCGGCGTTCTTCGGATGATTCGCGAAACTCAAGGTTTCGTCGTGCGCATCGTCGAGATTGGTGAGGACCAGCTTGACCGGATCGAGCACCGCCATGCGCCGTGGCGCGCGCGCGTCGAGATCCTCGCGCACGCTCGCTTCGAGCACGCTGTAGGCGATCACCGAGTTCTGCTTGGTCACGCCGACGCGTTCCCAGAACGCGCGGATCGCGGCCGGCGGAAAGCCGCGGCGGCGTACGCCGGCGAGGGTCGGCATGCGTGGATCGTCCCAGCCGTCGACGAGGCGGTCGTTGACCAGCGCCATCAGCTTGCGCTTGCTCATCACCGTGTAGTCGAGGTTGCCGCGCGCGAACTCGATCTGCTGCGGGCGACTCGGCACGCAGC
Source organism: uncultured Gammaproteobacteria bacterium (assembly GCA_963720445.1). Classification (GTDB taxonomy): domain Bacteria; phylum Pseudomonadota; class Gammaproteobacteria; order Xanthomonadales; family Rhodanobacteraceae; genus Dokdonella_A. The sequence goes on along the minus strand of CAVRFO010000002.1, from coordinate 874,725 downwards.
GCAGGCCGGCCCTGCGCAGCGGTTCGGTCAGCGCGAGATCGGTTTCCAGGTCGAGCTGGTCGAGGCACCAGTCATACAGCGGACGGTGGTCCTCGAACTCCAGCGTGCACAGCGAGTGGGTGATGCCCTCGACCGCGTCCGACAGCGCGTGCGCGTAGTCGTACATCGGGTAGATGCACCACGCGTCGCCGGTGTTCTGATGGGTAAGTTTGCGGATCCGGTACAGCGCCGGATCGCGCATGTTGATGTTGCCGGAGGCCATGTCGATCTTCGCGCGCAGGGTGCGCGCGCCGTCGGCGAACTCGCCCGCGCGCATGCGCCGGAACAGGTCGAGATTTTCCTCGACGCTGCGTTCGCGATACGGCGAGTTGCGGCCCGGTTCGGTCAGCGTGCCGCGATAGGCGCGCACTTCGTCGGCGGACAGGTCGCAGACGAATGCCTTGCCGTCACGCACGAGTTTCTCGGCGCACAGGTACAGCGTCTCGAAGTAATCGGACGTATGGCGCAGCTCGTTCCACTCGAAGCCGAGCCAGCGCACGTCGTCCTTGATCGCCTCGACGTATTCGATGTCTTCCTTGGCCGGGTTGGTATCGTCGAAGCGCAGCGCGCAGGTGCCGGAGAAATCGCGCGCGATGCCGAAGTTCAGGCAGATCGACTTCGCGTGGCCGAGGTGCAGGTAGCCGTTCGGCTCCGGCGGAAAGCGCGTCGCGACGCGGCCGCCGTGCTTGCCGGTGGCACGGTCGTTGACCACGATCTGGCGGATGAAATTGCCGGTCAAGGCCGGGGTGGCGACAACGGGAGTGGGGACGACGGCGTCGGTCATGCATCATCGCCGCTGCAACGCGGCGTCCGCGAAGAAAAGGAAGGTCGGCGAGTGTAGCGGCAGCGCGCCCCGGCAGGAACAGCGGAAGCCGGGCAGCGTACCGAAGCGACTGTTCAGCCCGTTTCAGCGATGCGCAAGCCGAGGCTGCGCATGCGCAGGCGGATCGGGCCGCGGACCTCGCGGATGTCGACCAGTGCGCCATCCTGGGTCGCTTCGATGACGCCGGAATCAACGAGCTTGGCGACCACGGTGCGGACCGGGCGCATCAGATCCTGCCACGGGTGGTCGATACGCACTGCGAGCATGCGCGCGGCTTCGCTGGGGCAGATGCTGCGGCCGGCTCCGCGTTCGGCGAGCAGTTCCAGCACGCATTCGTGGATGCGTTCGGCAAGTGTGTCGTCGCTGTGTGGCTTGATCATGCGAGTCTCGGGAGCTCGTGGACGTGGCGCGCCGTCGGTCAAGGCGCCGCCGCGTGCGAAGATACGCCCATCCGGCGCATCATATCGATGCGCAGGCCCCATCGCGAACAAACCAGCGACCGCGATACAGATGGTCACGGTGCGGTTAGTTTGTGTCGGGGCAACCACGCAGCGATGGCGGGAGACACGCGATGAAAATCATCTACCGGGCCGAAAACATCATCGACGCGAACCTCGTCAAGAACGCGCTCGCCAGCGAGAATATCGTTGCGTTCGTCAGTGGCGAATACCTGACCGGCGCGGCGGGCGAGCTGCCGGTAGGCAATCTCGTCACGGTGATGGTCGCCGACGAGGACATCGAGCGCGCGCGATTGATTGCCGGCGAAGTCGACGCCGCGTTGCGCATGCCGGCCGAGGACGATGACGACCCGTTGCTCGATTCCGTGCCGATGTAAGTGGCGAAATTCACGTGTCATATGCCACGTTGTCGGCGCGAGGCGCCGGTGGCACACCCATTCCGTTTCAATTGAACCCAAACGCAGGCAAATGAAATGACCGCGCGACCCGTGCTGGTGATCGGAACCCGGAATTACTCGTCGTGGTCGCTGCGGCCGTGGTTGTTGCTGCGTCAGCATGGCGTCGCGTTCGATGAGGTGTGCCTGCCGCTGGATACGCCGGAGTTCGCCGCAGGCGTGACGCGCTGGTCGCCGAGCCGGCGCGTGCCGGCCCTGCAGCACGGCGATCTTTCGGTCTGGGATTCGCTGGCGATTTGCGAGTACGTCAACGAAATCTTCTTGGGCGGCGCCGGCTGGCCCGCGGACGCCGCCGCGCGCTCGACCGCGCGATCGGTCAGCGCCGAGATGCACTCGGGATTCCAGGCGTTGCGTGGCGGATTGCCGATGAACTGCCGCCGGCGCGCGACCGGCTTCGTCGCGGACGCCGCTGTACAGCGCGACATCGCGCGCGTGTGCGCACTCTGGCGCGATTGCCGCGCGAAGTTCGGTGCGGGCGGAGATTTCCTGTTCGGCGCGTTCTCGATCGCCGACGCGATGTATGCGCCGGTCGCCTCGCGCTTCGTGACGTATGGCATCGCGCTCGATGCCGATGCGCGCGCCTACGTCGATGCATTGTTCGCACTGCCGGCGCTGCAGGAATGGCTGCGCGAGTCCACAGCCGAATCCCACGCCTTGCCGGCTACGGACCGCGTCGGCTGATGCGCGCCGCCGATTCGCCGCTGCCGCGCGCGGCGCTCGTGCAGATGATTGTCGGTGCCGCTGCGATCTCGACGACCAGCCTGTTTGTCGAAGTCGCGCATGTCGGGCCGACCATGTCCGCGTTCTACCGGATGGCATTCGGCGGCCTGATGCTGCTGGTCGGCCTGATCGCGCTCGGGCAATGGCGCCGCGTGCGCTTGATCGAAATCGCGTGGCTGATGATTCCCGCGCTCGCATTCGCGGTCGATCTGATGATCTGGCATCGCAGCATCCTGTATGTCGGGCCGGGCGTCGCGACCTTGCTCGGCAATTTCCAGGTATTCCTGATGGCGCTGGCCGGCTTCGTGTTCTATCGCGAACGGCTCGGCTGGCTGTTCCTCGCCGGCATCGCGCTGGCTTTTCTCGGCCTGTACCTGCTGGTCGGGCTCGACTGGTCGGTGGTCGGCGCGCAGTACCAGCTCGGCGTCGTGCTCGGCATCGTCACCGGCTTCGCCTACGCGGTCTACATGCTGTCGACGCGCCATGCGCAACGCGGCGGCCACGTGCGCCTCGCGCCGGCACAACTGCTGTGCGTGAGTTCGCTGATGTGCGCGCTCGTGCTCGGTGTCGCCGCGCTGGTCGAAGGCGACAGTTTCGTGATTCCGGACCTGCAAAGCGTCTATGCGCTGGTCGGGCTCGGCTTCTTCGGCCAGGTGTTCGGCTGGGTGCTGCTGACCCGCGCGATGCCGCAACTGCCGGCATCGACGATCGGACTGTTGCTGCTGCTGCAGCCGGCGTTGTCGTTCGTGTTCGACGTGATCCTGTTCGCGCGGCCGACGCATGCGACCGACTGGATCGGCGTCGCGTTGTCGCTGGTCGGCATCTTCATTGGCTCGTATCGCCCCGGCGCACGCAAGCCGCCGATCGTGACGACCGGGGTGGGTGAGCCAGGCTGAGCGGGTGCTGACCGCGGATCGCGCGAGAGTCCGCATCCTCGCCCGCGAGGTGGATGGTGTCGAACAGCCTCAAGACAGTTGCAGCGGATCCAGCGCCTTCATCGAGGCGGGTTCCCGTCACCCGCCGAGGTGGCCGAACTCGTGGAGTGCGGCTCGGCCACGATCAGTCGGGTGCCCTCGCGCAACAGCAACGCGTCAAATCGCAGGCCACAACCATGCGAAGGTGGCCGCCGTGATCACTGCGTAGATCACGCCGTCGACGATGTGCTTGATCGCGACCGTCCAAGGATGTCCCCACCAGATCGCGTTCGGGATCGAGCCGAACGCGTAGCCCATCAGTGCGGCCAGCCCGACCACGTGGAATATGTGCGCGAACGGCGCACCGGCCGGCAGCACGTGTACGCCCAGCAGCGCGCAGACCAGCGACGCCAGCACACAGAAGCCGAACCATTGCCCCAGGGGCGCGCCCATGTTCATCGCGCCGGACGGACGCAGGGCGAGCATGCCGATCGGACCACGCTTGAACTTCTCCTGCATCTCCGGATTTTTCATTGCGTCTGGCGTGCAGTAAGGCAGCGCATACATGCCCGGTGTGGGATTGCCCTTGCGGATGGCTGCGCCGACCTCGTCCTCGTTGGAAAAACCGCGATAGTCTGGCGCGTGCCAGAACCGCAACACCATGTTCAACACGCTGCTGGCGAAAAAAACGAGCACGGCTGACAGCAGGATCGGAAGCCACAGCTGGACGAGCGAGATCATCGTTGTTCTCCGTTGGGTGGTGTTTGTTTTGCGCGCGGATCATCAATGGGGTCGTTCGAAGCTTGTGCAGCTGATAAAGCTCAGTCCTCCTCGACCTTCGGCTTGTACGCCTCGATCAACTGCTTCTGCACCTGCGCCGGCACCGGTTCGTAGTGGCTGAACTCGATCGCGTAGCGGCCCTGGCCGCCGGTCATCGCCTTGAGTTCGGTCTGGTAGTCGGTGACTTCGGCGAGCGGCACCTGCGCCTTGATGACGATTTCGCCGCCGCGCAACGAATCGGTGCCGTTGATGCGCGCGCGCTTGCCGGCGAGGCCGCCGGTGACGTCGCCCATGTGCGCGTCGGGCACGAACACGTCGAGATTGACGATCGGCTCCAGCACTTGCGGGCGCGCCTTGGTGATCGCATCGAGAAACGCCTTCTTGCCGGCGCGTGACGAACGCGACTTCCTTCGAATCGACCGGATGGTACTTGCCGTCGTAGACGATCACGCGCACGTCCTGCAACTGATAGCCGGCGACCGCGCCGTGTTCGAGCACCTGGCGCACGCCTTTCTCGATCGCGGGAATGAACTGGCCCGGAATCGTGCCGCCCTTGACCTCGTCGACGAACTCGAAGCCGCCGCCGCGCGGCAGCGGTTCGATGCGCAGGTACACCTCGCCGAACTGGCCGGCGCCGCCGGTCTGCTTCTTGTGGCGATGAGTGGCCTTCGGCTTTCGCGGCGATCGTTTCGCGATACGCGATGCGCGGCGGCCGCGACGTCACCTCGACGCCATAGCGCTCCTTCATGCGCTCGAGCATCAGCTTCAGGTGCAGGTCCGAGAGGCCGCGGATGATCGTCTCGTTGAGTTCCTTGTTGTGCTCGACGCGGAAGCACGGGTCTTCCTCGCCGAGCCGGCGCCAGCGCCGAGCTGAGTTTCTGTTCCTGGCCCTTGTGCGCCGGCTCGACCGCGAGGCCGAACATCGGCACCGGGAAGTCGATCGGCTTGCAGGTGGATCTGGTCTTCGTCGTGCGAATCGTGCAGCACCGCGTCGAAGTGGATTTCCTCGACCTTCGCGACCGCCGCGATGTCGCCCGGAATCGCCTGCTCGATCTCGATGTGATCCTTGCCCTTGAGCTTGAACAGATGGCCGACCTTGAACGGCTTCTTGCCGTCGTCGATGAACAGCTGCGTGTCCTTGCGCAGCGTGCCCTGGTAGACGCGGAACACGGACAGCTTGCCGACGAACGGATCGTTGACGATCTTGAACACGTCCGCGATGACGTGTTTCTTCGGATCGGCTTCGGCCAGAAGCGGTTGTGCGTTCGCGCCGCTGCCCTTGACGAACGGCGGCGGATTGCCTTCACGTCGGATTCGGTAGGAGTTTCGTTGCCAGATCGAGCAATTCCTTCACGCCGGCACCGCTGCGCGCGGACACGTAGACAGATCGGCACCAGATGGCCTTCGCGCAGGCATTGCTCGAACGCGTCGTGCAGTTCCTGCCCGGACAGGCCCGATTCGCCGTCGTCGAGGTAGTGGCCCATGAACGTCTCGTTGATCTCGACGATCTGGTCGATGATCTGCTGATGCGCGGCGGCGACCGACGAGAAATCCGTGGCGCCGCCGGGTTCGAAAAAGCAGTCGACGACACCTTCGCGACCTTTCGCCGGCAGGTTGATCGGCAGGCATTCACTGCCGAATTCGTCGCGCAGCGATTCGGTGATGCCTTCGAGGTCGATGCCCTCGTGGTCGATCTTGTTGACGATCAGGATGCGGCACAGGTTGCGCGCTTTGGCGCGTTCCATCAGGCGCCGCGTCGTGTGTGCGATGCCGATCACCGCGTCGACGACGATCGCGCAGGTTTCCACCGCAGACAGCGCGGAAATGGTCGGTCCGCGAAAATCCGGATAGCCGGGTGTATCGATCAGATTGACGTGGACGTCGCCGACGTCGATCGACGCGATCGACGCGTCCATCGAATGGCGGCGTTCCTTTTCCATCGGATCGTGGTCCGACACGGTCGTGCCGCGCTCGATCGAGCCTGCCGTCTGGATTGCGCCGCCGGCATGCAGCAGGGCTTCGAACAACGTGGTTTTGCCGGCGCTCGCATGACCTGCGAGTGCGATATTGCGGATGCCATCGGTGGTATACGACATGACTAAGGCCTCCCAGCAATGCAAGTGGGCAAGGCCGTCATGCTCATCCTCGCGGCCCGATGGAGCCGAAGGAGCGTCGCGCCACAGGGACGGTCATGGCGGTGCCGCGCATTCGCGAATGCTGCCGCGGATGCGTCGACCCGCCTAGCGTTGCCTGTTTGACGGGCAGGGGTCAAGAGGCAGCATTATGCAGGAGCGGGATGTCTGGCAGGCGCACCCGGCGGGCGCGATGCTCTGACTATGTCGGAGGATGTCCGAAAGGCATCGCGGCTGCCGCCGCTCCTGCAAAAGCAAGCGGTGCGCGCGGCACGATTTAACAGCGCTTTAGCACACACACATTATCCTGCCGCGTTCGCCCATTGCCGATGAGTCTTGATGCAGTTTCCCGATTCCCTGCCGCCGTCGATGCCGTCCGCGCAGGAATCGGATGCGTCGCCGTCGCTGCTGGAGGCGGGCGCGCTGCATTTCCAAACCGATCGCCTGCCGTGGCAACGCAGCCTGCGCTGGGTCGAGCCGCCGCGCGACCGTCGCAAATGGGGCCTCGGTCTGCTGTTCGCACTGCTGGTCACCGTGCTGGAACTGGTCGGCTTCGCGACCGGCATGCGCTCGTTGCGCATGCAGCCACTGCCTCCGCATGCGAATGAGGTGGTGCAGGTGTTCCTGCTCGCCCCCGAGCTGCTGGCCCCGCCGCCACCGGAACCCGAGCCGCCCGCTTTCGTCAAACGCCCGAGCCGGATCGCGATCGCGCCGCCGAAAGTGGTGAGCGCGCCGCCGCCCGCGCACGCGGTCGAGCCGAGCAATGAGATGAGTGGTCGCATCGGTGCCGCCGGCAGCGTCGCGCCGCCCCCGCAGTTGTTCAATCCGGATGGATCGATCCGCCTGGGCGCCGGCACTGCGGCCGTCGCGCCGCCGCCGGCGCCGAAGAATCCGCAGGAGGCGGCCAAGGCGCGCTGGGCGCAGATCGAAACGCGCGGCAATCCGCTCGATTGCAACAAGACGCGCTTCTCGAAGGCGTTCACGCCGGACCAGTCGCTCGGCGACAAGGTCGCCGGCAAGTATCTCAAGTGGGTCGGGCTGTCCGACCCCGAGGCGATTGCGCACCGCGCACAACAACGCGCCGCATCCGGCGGTTGCGAACCGGTGCAGTGAACGCGGGGTCCGCAAGCGCCGTCATCTCGTGCTGCGTGCGTACCGTTCGGCGCGGTGCGCAGGTATCCTCCACGCGCCGCGCTCGGCGTTGAGCGCGCGCCGAGGCCGCGCAAGGGAGCGTAGGGACAGCATGCAGGACCACAATGTGCCGCTTTGCGTGGATCTCGACGGAACCCTGATCCGCTCCGACCTGACCATCGAGACCGCGCTCGCGCTGTTACGCCGCAATCCGCTGTATGTGTTCCTTTTCATCCACTGGCTTGGCAAGGGCCGCGCGCATCTGAAGCGCGAGATTGCCGCGCGCGCGCACGTGGATGTTGCGCGACTGCCCTACGACGAACGCGTGCTCGATTGGCTGCGTGGCGAGGCCGGTGCGCGGCACCGTGTCCTGTGCACCGCGTCGGATCAGATCCTCGCCGATGCGGTCGCTGCGCACGTCGGCGGGTTCGGTGAGGTGCTGGGCAGCGACGGCATCCGCAACATCGGCGGACGCGGCAAGCGCGACGCGCTGCGCGAACGCTACGGCGAGCGCGGTTTCGACTATGCCGGCAATGCGGCACCGGATCTGCAAGTGTGGCGGCACGCGCGCCACGCGATCGTCGTCAACGCGGCGCCGGGCCTGCTGCGTCGCGTGCGCCGCGAACGCGAGGTCGAGCGCGTGTTCGCGCGTGAAGCCGGCGGCTGGCGTGCGTGGATCGGTGCGCTGCGCCCGCATCAGTGGCTGAAGAATGCGCTGGTGTTCGTTCCGCTCATCGCTGCGCATCTGGTGCTGGTGCCCGATGCGGTATTGCGTGCGGGCGTCGCGTTCGTTGCGTTCAGCCTGTGCGCGTCAGGCGCGTACGTGCTCAACGATCTGTTCGACCTCGATGCGGATCGACGCCATCCGCGCAAGCGCTTGCGTCCATTCGCGGCCGGCACACTGGCGCTGGGCGGGGGACTGATCGTTGCACCGCTGTTGATGATCGCCGCGTTCGTATGCGCAGCAGCGCTGTCGCCGCAGTTCCTGCTGGTCCTGCTTGTCTATGCCGTGATCACGCTGGCGTATTCGCTGTTCCTCAAGCGCATCGTGATGCTCGACGTGGTCACGTTGGCGATGTTGTATACGCTCAGGATCATCGCGGGCGCCGTCGCGATTCCGGTCGAGGCCTCGTTCTGGTTGCTCGCGTTCTCGATGTTCCTGTTTCTTAGCCTGGCGATGGTCAAGCGCTACATCGAAGTGCGTCGCGTGGCCGCGAGCGATGAAGACAAGGTCGCTGGCCGCGGTTATCGCAGCGCCGACCTTGCGCTGATCCAGTCGCTCGGCACCAGCAGCGGGTATCTCAGCGTGCTGGTGCTGGCGTTCTACATCAACAGCACGGCGAGCACGGCACTGTACCGGCACCACGAGTTTCTCTGGGTACTCGCGCCGGTGCTGCTGTACTGGGTCAGCCGGGTCTGGCTGATCGCGCAGCGTGGCGACATGCATGACGATCCGGTTGTGTTTGCGCTGACCGATCACGTCAGTTTGCTGGTGCTGGCGGTGTTCGCGCTGGTGATCCTGGTTGCGATCTGACCGCGTTGCAGGAGCCCGGCAAGCGCGCGAGGAATCTGTAGGACCCACCCTGTGGGCGACCGAGATGTCATTGCTGCGGGGTCGCGCACAGGGTGCGCTCCTGCGGGAACAAAACATTTGCAGGAGCGGCGGCTTCGCGGTTCACAGCATCCGCTTCAACTCCGGCATCAACGGCAGCTTGCGCACGCGCACCGTAGTGGCCGCATACACCGCGTTCGCGAGTGCAGGCGCGGCGCCGGGCACGCCGATGTCGCTGGCGTCGGCAGGCTCCGCATTCGATTCAACCACGGTCACTTCGACGCTGCGCGGCGCCTGCGCCATGCGCAGCAATGGGTAATCCGGGAAATTGTGTTGCTGCACCTGGCCGTCTTTCACCGTGATCGCCAGTTGCAGCGCGGAAGAGATGCCATCGAGTGTGCCGCCGATGATCTGCGCCTCGACGTTCAGCGGGTTGACGAGTCGCCCGATGTCGACGACGCAGACCGCGCGATGGATGCGCAGTTCGCTCCCTTCGACCGACACCTCGAACGCGTGCGCGGCATAACCGCCGGATACGAAATGGCAGGCGATGCCGATGCCGTGGCCATCGTTGCGACGGCCGCCCCAGCCGATCTTTTCCGCGCAGGTCCTGAGTACATTGGCGAGACGACCGGTGTCGAAACCCGGGCCGCCGACCTGGGGAATCACGCGCGGTTCGCCGAGCAGGTCGAGGCGCAATTTCACCGCGTCCTGTTTCGTCGCGACCGCGATCTCGTCGATGAAACTTTCCACGGCGAACGCGTGGAACGTATCCAGCGGCGCGCGTGATGTGCCGCGCGGCATGCCCGATGCAAGGCTGTAGAAGGTCTTCTCGAGATTCGCGACGAGGCCGGCCGGGAAGTCGTCCGCTGCCAGACAGTCGACAAAGACCGGCTTGCCCTTGAGCGCGGCGTCGCGATAGTTGCGCGGCGTCGCGGCGCAGCGGTGCGACCAGCCGGTCAGGTGCTTTTTGCGATCGAGCGTCGCCGCCAGTGCGTGCAAGCCGAACGGACGATAGAAGTCGTGGGCGAGGTCGTCCTCGCGCGTCCACATCAGCTTGACCGGCTTGCCGGCCGCCTTGGCGATCATCACCGCTTCGGCGACGTGGTCGTTTTCGAGACGGCGCCCGAAGCCGCCGCCGCCGCGCGATCAGGCGGATCTCGATGTCCTTGCGCGCAAGTCCGGTCAATCGCGCGATGAGTTCCGAAGCGCCATCGGGGTCTCGCAACGACGGCAACCAGGCGCGCGCTGTCCTGCTTGATCTCGATCAGTGCCGCCGGCGGCTCCATCGTGGCGTGGGCCAGGAACGGCATCTCGTAGCGCGCTTCGATGGTTTGCCGCGCGTGCTTGCGCGCCGCGGCGAAGTCGCCATCGCTGCGCACGCTGACGCCGCCGTCGCTGCCATTGAGCAGGCTGTTCGCCGCCGCCTGCGAGCGCGCCGCTCGATTCCTTCGTCCACGGCCCGGGTTTCCAGGTCACTTTCAGTTTCTCGCGACCCTGCAGCGCAGCCCAGGTGTTCTCGGCGAGCACCGCGACGCCGGCGGCGAGCGGGCCGCTGAACGGCTCGTCCGGTTTCGGGCCGGCCAGCGCGATCACGTCCTTGACCCCGGCGACCTTGCGCGTCTCGTGGTCGTCGAATGTATCGAGCGTGCCGTCGAGCAGCGGGCAACGCGCGATCACCACGACCAGCGCATCGGCTGCGTATTCGTCGATGCCGAAATGGCTGCGGCCGGTCACGATGTCGCGCGCGTCCGCCGTGCGGGTCGGCTTGCCGATGATGCGAAATTGTTCCGGATTCTTCAGCTTGACCGCCTGATCCGGCGACGCGATCGACGCGGCCGAGCGCGCCAGGGCGCCGTAGGTCAGCTTGCGGCCGTCTGCCGCGATGACCTGGCCCGATTCGGTGCGCAGCTTGTCCGCCGGCAGGTTCCAGTCGCGCGCGGCGGCCTGGACCAGCAGCCAGCGTGCCGTCGCGCCGGCTTCGCGCAGGTGCTTCCAGTCGTCCGCGATCGAGCTGCCACCGGATCCTGCGAGCCGTATTGGTTCGACGGTCCCTTGTCGGTTTCGATATAGCCGTACGCCAATTGCACGACGCGGCACTGGCTCCAGTCGACGTCGAGCTCGTCGGCGATCAGCATCGGCAACGTGGTCATCACGCCCTGGCCGACTTCACAGCCGGCGCGCCGATCACGATGCGGTTGTCGCGCTCGATGCGCAGAAACGGCCCAAGCTCGGTCAGGTCGTCGCCGAGCAATTCGGGCGGCAAACCGGCGGGCGCAGGGTCGGCGTACGCGCCGCGGATGCCGAGCAGCAGAGCGCCGGAAGCGGACAGGGAAATCGCGAGGAAACGGCGCCGGCCGCTGTCGACGGACGAACTCATTTCTTCGCGCCCGTGGTCAGCTCGCTGGCGCGCGCGATCGCGCGACGAATGCGCGGGTAGGTGCCGCAGCGGCACAGGTTGCCGATCGCGGAGATATCGTCGTCACTCGGTTTCGGCTTGCGCGCGAGCAGATCGACCGCAGCCATGATCTGGCCGGTCTGGCAATAGCCGCACTGCGCGACGTCTTCCTCGATCCACGCCTGCTGCACCGGATGCAGTACGTCGCCGGCCAGCCCTTCGATGGTCGTGATCTTGTGGTTCGCGGCCGCCTGCATCGGGGTCATGCACGCGCGCGTTGCCTTGCCATCGAGCAGGACGGTGCACGCGCCGCAGGCGCCGATGCCGCAGCCGTACTTGGTGCCGGTCAGGCGCAGGATATCGCGCAGGAACCACAGCAACGGCATCGCCGGATCGCCGTCGTGAAAATACGGCTTGCCGTTGATCGAAATCGGCAGCGGCTCCGGCGGTCGCGCGGAGGGGTGTTTGGCCGCTGGCGCAGCGTGTTCGGGTGGATTGGGCATGCAGGTCTCCATGCCGCGCGGACGGCACGGCATGCGGTCGCGGGGCGTCGGCCATTGTCGCACGGAGTTTTCAGTGGTCCAGGAGTCTGTCGGACTTGAGTAGGTCGAGGCGAAAATTCGGCTGCGTGAGGATAGATTTTCGACGGTTCGCCGGCCCATAGTGGTTCTATGGGCCAAGAATCGGCGGAAATATGGACTGCGCAGACGGATTTGCGGCCCGGTCAACTCAAGTCCGACAGACTCCTTGGCGCCGCCAGATGAAATACACCGGCAAGCCGCCGAGGGTGATCAGTGCGCCCATGCCGGCGTCGCCCGGATGCTGCCAGACCGTGACCGCGACGACCCACAGCACGGCGGCGAGGAACAGCAGCGGAAGCAGCGGATACAGCGGCGCGCGAAACGGTGCCGGATCGGTTGCGCCAGCGCGCCGATACCAGAACAAGCGTCGCGACGACGGCGGCATAGCCGAGCCAGTCGCCGGTCGTCGAATAGTTGAGCAGTTGATCGAAGGTGCCGCTCCAGGCCAGCACGCAGGCCCAGCCGGCGAGCATCGCGAGCGCGATGTTCGGCGTGCGCCAGCGCGGATGCAGGCGGCCGGCGACGCGGAAGAACACGCCGTCGGCGCCCATCGCCTGGAACACGCGCGCCGCGCCGATCAGCGAGATGTTGCAGAACCCGAACGTCGAGATCGCGATGCCGGCCGCGATCAGGCGTGCGCCCGGCTCGCCGAGCACGTGGCGCATCAGGTCCGCCGCCGGTGCCTTGCTCGCGGCCAGTCCCGCGTGGCCGAGCACGGCAAGGTAGGCGAGGTTGACCAGCAGGTAGCACGCGGCGACCAGCAACATGCCGAAGAACAGCGCGCGCGGCAGATTGCGTTGCGGCTCGCGGATCTCGCCGGCGATGTTGTTCACGTAGGCCCAGCCGCCGTAGGAGAACAGTACCGGCAGCAGCACGCCGCCAAGCGCGAAAGGATTGAACGTTGCGGCCGGCGCGACCGGCGGCGGCGCGCCGCGCGCGATCAGCCCGATCGCGATCAAGCGCCGCGACCGCGAGCAGTTTCAGCACGGTCAGGATGTTCTGGGTGATGGAACCGGCGCGGATGCCGAACCAGTTGATGCCGGCGAGGAACACGATCGAGGCGACCGCCCACGGCCGCGCGTCGCTGACTTCGACGCCGATCGCGGCGGCGCTGTATTGCACGAACACCGTCGCGACCGCGGCGAGGCTGCCGGAGTAGTTCACGACCAGCATGTTCCAGCCGTACATGAAGGCGATGATCAGGCCGAACGCCTCGCGCAGGTTCACGTAGCCGCCGCCGGCGGCTGGTCTGCGTGCGCCGAGTTCGGCGTAGCACAGCGCACCGATCAGCGCGAGCGCGCCACCGATCGCCCAGGCGATCAGCAGTTCGGTGTCCGATCCGGTTTGGCGCGCGATCACCGCCGGGGTCAGGAAGATGCCCGAACCGATCACGCCGCCGACCACGACCATCGAGGCGTCCCACGCGCCGAGGCGGCGCGCGTAGCCGACGCTTGGCTGGGAGGCGGGCTCAGTCATGCGGATGCTCCCGGACACGGGCTGGCAACGACGGTGTGGATGCCATGCGGGTGGATGACTGGGCCGCGAAGGTGCCGATCATGCCCGAGTCGAACGCGATCGTGTGCCTGCGCTGCGTCATGGTTGCGCCCCGGCGGGGACACTCCATTGCGTTCTGCTGCGGCGCACGAAAGAATGTGCTGCTGCTTGTAGTTCCGCACGAAGGATAAGCCTTGAGTTCTTCCCCCACGGACGTGTCGCGGGCCGACGCGCCGAACGCCGCAAAGCCCGATACGGTCAAGCCCTGGATCGTCGCCAAGTTCGGCGGCACCAGCGTCTCCACGCGCGAACGCTGGGAAACGATCGCGCGCATCGCGGCCGAGCATCACGCGCGCGGTCGCAATGTGCTGATCGTCGTCTCCGCGCTGTCCGGCATCACCGACCTGTTGAAGGCGATCGCCGAAGCGCACGGCGACGAAGCGCGCTGCCGTGAGGCGCAGGCCGGCATCATCGCGCGTCACAATGCCCTGCATGCGGACTTGCAACTGCCGACGCGCAACGCGCTCGACGGCTGGCTGGCGCGACTGGACCAGTTGATCGTCGATCCGCGCCGCACGCACGGCCACGCTGGCATGGCAGGCCGAGGTATTCGCGCTCGGCGAGCTGATGTCGAGCACGCTCGGCGCCGCATTTCTCGGTCAACTTGGCCTCGACGACCCATTGGCTCGATGCGCGCGAGCATCTGCGCGCCGCGCCGCTCGCGAACCAGAGCGATTGGTCGCACTTCCTGTCGGCGACGGTGCCGGCGGTGCCGGATGCTGCGTTCGCGCAGGCGCTGGCCGCGCGCGGCGAGGTATTCATCACCCAGGGTTTCATCGCGCGCAACGCAGACGGCGCAGGCGTATTGCTCGGCCGTGGCGGCTCGGATACCTCGGCCGGGTATTTCGGCGCGATGCTGAAGGCTGAGCAAGTGGAAATCTGGACCGACGTGCCCGGCATGTTCAGCGCGAACCCGCGCGTCGTGCCCGAGGCGCGATTGCTGTCGCGCCTGGACTACGAGGAAGCGCAGGAAATCGCGACCACCGGCGCCAAGGTGCTGCATCCGCGCTCGCTCGGTCCGCTGCGTCGCGCCGGCGTGCCGCTGGTCATCAAGGATACGAATCGCCCGCACCTGGCCGGCACCGAGATCCGCGCCGCCGCAGTCGATGCCGCGCCGTGCGTGAAGGCGATCAGCGCGCGCAAGGGCGTCACCCTGGTCTCGATGGAAACCGTCGGCATGTGGCAGCAGGTCGGCTTCCTCGCCGATGTGTTCGGCGAGTTCAAGCGCCATCGCCTGTCGATCGATCTGATCGGTTCGGCCGAGACCAACGTGACCGTTTCGCTCGATCCGAGCGAGAACCTGGTCAACTCCGATGTGCTGTCCGCGCTCGCCGCGGATCTGGCGAAGATCTGCCGCGTGAAAGTCATTGCGCCGTGCGCGGCGATCACGCTGGTCGGCCGCGGCATGCGCGCGTTGCTGCACCGGTTGTCGACCGTGCTCGCCGAATTCGGCGCGCTCGATGTGCACATGATCAGCCAGTCCTCGAACAATCTGAACCTGACCTTCGTCGTCGACGAAGCGCTGGTCGATGACCTGATCCCGCGCCTGCATGCGTTGCTGATCCGTGCCGATGCGCTGCGCGTCGAGGATGGCGCGGTGTTCGGGCCGAGCTGGCGCCAGCTGGCCGACGACGCGGCGCCGCCGTTGCGTGAAACCTGGTGGCGGCGCGAGCGCGAAAGCCTGCTGCGCCTCGCAGCCGAGGGCACACCGCGTTACGTCTATTCGCTCGATCAGGTGCGCGAGCAGGCGCGTGCATTGATGCGGCTTGGCTTATCCCCTCTCCCCTCGGGAGAGGGTGGCCGAAGGCCGGGTGAGGGTTCGGGGAGCGCGGAAAGCCCCGGTTTCGCCGAACCCTCACCCTCCTTCGACAGGCTCAGGACAGGCCAAGCCCTCTCCCGAGGGGAGAGGGGCTCGAGCGTAGTCGACCGCTGGCACTACGCGCTGAAGGCCAACCCGCATCCAGCGATCCTGCGCGCGTTGCACGAGGAAGGTTTCGCGTTCGAATGCGTGTCGTTCGCCGAGATCGAGGCCGCGCGCGCCGCGGTGCCGTCAGTGCCGGCCCAGCGCATCCTGTTCACGCCGAACTTCGCGCCGCGCGAGGAATACGCGGCGGCGCTTGCAGCCGGCGTCTGCGTGACGCTCGACGCGTTGCATCCGCTGGTGCATTGGGGCGAACTGTTTGCCGGCCGCGAGATCCATCTGCGCGTCGATCTCGGCGTCGGTCGCGGGCATCACGACAAGGTCAAGACCGGCGGCGCCTCGTCGAAATTCGGCGTTGCGCTGGATCAGGTCGAGGAGTTTCGCGCGCTCGCACGCACGCACGGTGCACGCATCGTCGGCCTGCATGCGCATCTGGGTTCCGGCATCCTCGATGCCTCGCACTGGCGTTCGGTGTATGCGCAGCTCGCCAGCCTCGCCGAACGCTTCACGCGCATCGAATCGCTCGACATCGGCGGCGGCCTCGGCGTGCCGTCGCGGCCGGATGAGAGCGCGCTCGATCTCGCTGCGCTCGGCGCCGCACTGGCCGAGGTCAAGCAGGCATATCCACAATTCGCGTTGTGGATGGAACCGGGCCGTTTTCTGGTGGCCGATTCCGGCGTGCTGATCGCACGCGTGACCCAGACCAAGCGCAAGGGCTCCACGCACTACGTCGGCATCGACGCCGGCATGAATTCGTTGATTCGTCCGGCGCTGTACGAGGCTTGGCACGAGATCGTGAATCTGACCCGCCTGGATGAGCCATCCGCCGCGATGGTCCAGGTCGTCGGCCCGATCTGCGAGACCGGCGACGTGCTCGGTGCGAACCGCCGCCTGCCCGAATGCCGCGAAGGTGACGTGCTGCTGATCGCGCAGGCCGGCGCATACGGCGCGGTCATGGCGTCGCGCTACAACCTGCGCGAGCCGGCGCAGGAGGTCGTGTTGCCATGACGATGCCCGATCCGCGCCAGGCGGCACGTTTCCGTTTCATCCGCCGTGGCTATGCCGACGGTGTGGCCGAGCTGGTCTACGCGTTCGACGACGGCCCCGAGCTGGTCGAGCGCATCGTGTTTCCGGATGCGCCCGCGCTCGCGCCGGAACGTGCCGCGGCGTTCGAGGCGGCGCTCGATCTGCTGCACCTGATCGCCGGCGTCAGCTACTACAAGGCCGGCGTGCCGGCGCAGATCGTGGTCGAGAGCGCGCGGCTCGATGCGGCGACGGCGACGTTCCTGGATGCGTTGTACCTGCATGGGCTCGGCGAGTTCGCGTATCACAACAAGCTCGATTTGCGCGGGCGCATCGGGTTTCCTGTGGGAACGGCGGAAACCGCGATGCCCGTGCGCGATCCCACCAGAAGCATCGCAGCTTCCGCCGCTCCCACCAGGCCAGTCTTGCCGCGACGCGCGCTGGTCCCGATCGGCGGCGGCAAGGATTCGCTGGTCAGCGTGGAGATCCTGAAAGCCGCGGGCGAGGATGCGACCGCGGTCTGGGTCGGCAATTCGCCGTTGATCGCCGCGTGCGCCGACCGCACCGGCCTGCCGACGCTGAACATCCGTCGCGAGCTGTCACCGCTCCTGTTCGAGTACAACAAGCACGGCGCCTGGAACGGCCATATCCCGGTCACTGCGATCAATTCGGCGATCCTCGCCGTCGCGGCGGTGCTGTACGGCTTCGACGCGATCGCGTTCTCCAACGAACGTTCTGCTTCGAGCGCGACGCTCGAATACGATGGCCAGCCGGTCAATCACCAGTGGAGCAAGAGCTGGGAATTCGAGCGTGCGTTCCATGATTTGCTGAAGTCGCATGTCGCGGCCGGCCTCGACTATTTCTCGCTGCTGCGACCGCTGTCGGAACTCAGCGTCGCCGAGCGTTTCGCGCGCACGTCGCGTTACGACGATGTGTTCTCCAGTTGCAATCGCAACTTCCGCATTCTTGGGCCAAAGCCGGCGGATCGCTGGTGCGGACAATGCCCGAAGTGCCATTTTGTCTTTCTTGCGTTGGCGCCATTCATGCCGAAGCCGCGCCTGCTGGCGATCTTCGGGCGCAACCTGCTTGACGACATCACGCTTGCGCCGGCTTTCGACGCGTTGATGGAGTACCACGATCACAAGCCGTTCGAGTGCGTCGGCGAAGGCATCGAATCGCGTGCCGCGATGGCCGCGCTCAGCGCGCGCGCCGAGTGGCGGGAAGATGCTGTCGTTGCGCGTTTCGCCGACGATATCCTGCCGCAGCTCGACGCATCCGGACTTGCGCTGGAAGGGCTGCTCGCGCCGGCCGGCGAGCATCGGATTCCTGCACGACTTGCGGCCCTGGTCGATGCGCATCGCTGAGTTTCTCGGCAAGCACGTCGCGGTCTGGGGCTACGGCCGCGAGGGCAAGGCGGCGCTGGCGGCGTTGCGGGCGCGGCTGCCGGAGTTTTCGCTGACGTTGTTTTGCAGCGACGCCGAAGCGCGGGTGCTGGAGGCAGAGGCATCGTGCCTTCCGGCGCTCCCCCCCACGGCCTCGTCCCCCCGTGGGAGCGCCGTAAGGCGCGATGCTCTCGCGACGGTCACCACACCTCCGGACGCAGCCACCCTGTCCGCCTTCGACGTCGTGATCAAATCCCCCGGCATCAGCGCATACCGCCCGGAAATCCTGCTCGCGCAACACGCCGGCACCCATTTCACCTCCGGCACCGCGTTGTGGTTCGCCGAACATCCCGAGGCGCGTGTGATCGCGGTCACCGGCACCAAGGGCAAGAGCACGGTGACCGCCTTGATCGCGCACTTGTTGCGCGCGCTGGGTCGGCGCGTCGCGCTGGCCGGCAATATCGGCTTGCCGCTGCTGGATCTGCTCGATCCCGCGCCGGCGCCGGATTGGTGGGTTGTCGAACTGTCGAGTTTCCAGACCCGCGAAACACCTGTGGTCGAGGTCGGTGTGATCAACAATCTCCACGAGGAGCATCTCGATTGGCACGGCACTCGCGAGCGCTACGCGGACGACAAGCTCGCGCTGGCGAAAGCGGCCAGGACGCTGGTCATCAATGCGACGCAACCCGAGCTGGTTGCGCGCACCAGCACGCATCCGCGGCGCACCGCGTTTGCGGGCGTGTCGGATTGGCATGTCGCGGATGGCGCGGTGTTCCGCGGCACCCAACGCGTGTTCGAACTCGCCGCGTCGCCGCTGCCGGGGGCGCACAACGCGATGAATCTGTGCGCGGCACTCGCAGCGGTCGAGGCGGCTGGCGAAGACGCGGTGGCAGCCGTGGCCGGGGTCGCCTCGTTCCATCCATTGCCGCATCGGCTGCAGACGCTTGGCGAACGCGACGGCCTCACCTTCGTCGACGACAGCATCGCGACCACGCCGCAGGCGACGCTGGAAGCGCTCGCCAGTTTCTCCAATTGGTCGGTGACGGTACTCGTCGGCGGTTACGAGCGTGGCCTCGACTGGCACGGATTTGCCTTGCAAGAACGTGCGACGCCACCGCACGCGATTGTCACGATGGGCGCGAATGGCCCGCGCATCCACGAGACTTTGCGCGCGGTGGGTGGCGCTTATCGACTCGAAGCGGCGGGTTCGCTGGCGGATGCGTTCGCGATCGCGCGTGCATTGACGCCTGCGCATGGCGTCGTGTTGCTCTCGCCCGGTGCGCCGAGTTTCGACCAGTTCAAGGATTACGCGGCGCGCGGCCGCGAGTTTGCGCGACTCGGCGGATTCGATCCGGATTCGATCGGTGCAATCGAAGGGCTGGGCATCGCATGACCTCTCCTGAAATCCCTCGTCAGGGTCGGCTCTGGGACTTGCCGACGCGGCTGTTTCACTGGGCGCTGGTCGCATTGATCGCAGCGCAATTCGCGAGTGGCGAGTTCGGGTTGCTGCCGATGAACTGGCACTACCTGATGGGCTACGCGACGCTCGCGCTGATCGTGTTCCGCGTGCTGTGGGGATTTGCCGGCTCGCAGACCAGTCGTTTCGGCAGTTTCCTGCGCGGTCCGCGCGCCGTGCTGCGTTACATCGTGGAATCGTTGCGCGGACGCGCGGCGCATGCGCCGGGGCACAATCCGCTCGGCGGCTGGTCGGTCGTGCTGATGCTCGTTGTCGTCGCCGTACAGGCGATCAGCGGCTTGTTCACGAGCGACGACATCAGCGAGGAGGGGCCGCTCGTCGCGCACGTATCCGATGCGACGGTCGCGCTGATGACGCGCATTCACCATCTCGACCGCTATGTGCTGTTGCTCCTGATCGCGCTGCATGTCGGCGCGGTGCTGCTGCATTGGGTGATCAGAAACGACAACCTGGTCGCGCCGATGCTGCATGGGCGTGCGCGGATCGAACGCGCGCCCGAGCCGCGCTTCGTGTCGTCGTGGCGCGCGCTCGGGTTGTTCGCGCTCAGTGCAGGCGCGATATGGGCGTTGGTCGCGTGGGGCGCTGCGGGTTAGCCGAAACGTGATCGTTGCGCTCGTGGGGGCGTCGGAAGGCGCGATGCTTTTTTGCTTGAAGAAGGCAAGAACATCGCGGCTTCCGCCGCTCCCACGGTATTTTGGTGCCGATCAATCCTCGGTGCGGTACTTGTCGTGGCAGCTCTTGCACGTGCCGGCGGTCGTCTTGAACTGCTCCTTCATCTTCGCCTCGTCACCGCCTTTGGCGATGTCGGCGAGTGCCTTGGACTGTTTCACCAGATCATCCATCTTCGATTTGAAGTCGTCCATGTTCTTCCAGATATCAGGCTTGGCTTCGGTCTTGGTACCGGTGTCGGAACCTTGCGGAAATCCTTCCAGAGTTGCGGGGTCAGCGCGGCGATGCGCTCGGCATGCTTGGAGAATTCGGTCGCGTCCCACGCGGTCTTGCCCTTGACCATTTGCGCCATCGGGCCGAAGTTCCAGCCGATCATCGTGTAGACGCTCTGGCGATAATGGATCGCGGTTTCCGGTTTGACCGCGGCGGTCGCGACGGCGGCGCCTGCCAATGTCGCGGTTACGCCGAAAACCAGTGTCGTGAGTCGCATCGTGTTCTCCGATCGGGCATGGGAACTCCAAGTCTAGCATCGCGCTTGCGCGCGCCAGATGTGCACCGGCACGGCGTGCCCGGCGCTATGATGCGGGTCTGTCCGGAGCCGGAGAGTCGCCATGCGCATGCTGCTTTTCCCGATCGTTTTCGCGTCCCTGTTTGCAGCGCCGCTGCATGCGGCCATGGTCGCCACGCCCGATCAGCTACGACGTCGGCGGCAAGAAGATGCAGAGCGTGCTGGTCTACGACGACGCGGTGAAGACACCGCGCCCCGGGCATCGTGATGGCGCCGGACTGGCTGGGCATGAACGACAACCAGGTCGCGCTGGCGAAGCAGATCGCCGGCAAGGATTACGTGATCCTCGTCGCCGACGTGTACGGCGTCGATGTGCGGCCGAAGAATGCGGACGAAGCCGGCGCCGCCACCAAGAACATGTACGCGCATCGCGGCGATCTGCGCGCGCGCATCAACGGCGCGCTCGATCAGTTGAAGAAGCAGGTCGGCAAGGCGCCGCTGGACGGCAAGCACTGGGGCGCGATCGGTTTCTGCTTCGGCGGCGCGACCGCGCTCGATCTCGCGCGCAGCGGCGCCGACGATCGCTGGCGTGGTGTCGTTCCACGGCAACCTGGCCACCGACGATCCGGCGACTGGCGAAGAACATCAAGGCCAAGGTGCTCGCGCTGAACGGCGCGCGACGACAAGTTCGAATCGCCCGAGGAACAGATCGTCGCGTTCCAGAAGGAAATGCGCGACGCCAACGTCGACTGGCAGTTCCTCAGTTACGGCGGCGCCGTGCACTGCTTCGCGATCCCGACCGCGGACGGCGCGGTGCCGGGCTGCAAGTACGACGACGCGCGGTCGCCAAGCGCGCGTACGCGCAGATGCACATGTTCTTCGACGAGGTGTTTGCGGCGAAATGACGTCCGCGAGTGCGGCAACCGGAGGGCGGCGCGAATAGCCATGAACGTGGGCACATGGTTCACGCGTTTCGCGAATTCGGCGTCGCGCACGACGGGGCGGCCCGGAACGTTCGTGCTGGCCGCATTGATCGTCGATCGTCTGGGCTGTATCCGGGCCGATGTTCGGTTACAGCGATACCTGGCAACTGGTGATCAATACCGGCACGACGATCATCACGTTCCTGATGGTGTTCCTGATCCAGAACACGCAGAACCGCGATTCGGAAGCGATCCACGTCAAGCTCGACGAAATGATCCGCGCGCTCGAAGGTGCGCACAACGCGTTGCTCGATCTCGAGGCAGTCGACGACGAAACGCTGGAGAAGATGCGTGCGCGCTACAGCGAAGCTCGGCAAGAAGGCGCGCGAGGTACATCGAGGCGGGCGGCGAGGACGTCGGTTGCGAGGAAGTCGAGATCGTGCTGGAGCAGGCGCAGATCGAAAAGGCATCTGGCGACGCCGAGACGCAAGCGCGCATGGAAAGCCGAGTGATGGTCGGAAGCGCTTACCGCGTGCGATCGATCGCGTAGTCGGCGAGCACACGCGAGCGCGTCGCGCGCATTGCGAAGGCGGCAACGCCGCGAGCGCCTCGCGCGCGGAATCGGCATAGCGATGCGCTTGTTCGCGCGAGGCGTCGAGCGCGCCGGTGGCGTGGATCGCGGCGAGCACGTCGTCGAGTGCGTCGAGGCCGCCGGTCTGGATCGCCTGCTTGCAGCGCTCGCCGCCTGCGCCGGCGCGCTGCGTGCGATCGCGATAGATCAGCGGCAGGGTCGGCTTGCCCTCGGCGAGGTCGTCGCCGATGTTCTTGCCGAGCGTGCCGGCGTCGGAGGCGTAATCGAGCACGTCGTCGGCGATCTGGAACGCGTAGCCGAGGTCGAGGCCGTAGCGCGCGAGCGCGTCCTCCTGCGCTTGCCGGCAAGCCGGCCAGCACCGCGCCGAGCCGCGTCGCCGCGGCGAACAGCACCGCGGTCTTGCGCTCGATCACGTCGAGGTAGGCGCTGCTCGTCGGTGTCCGGATTGCCGATGTTGAGCAGCTGCAGCACCTCGCCCTCGGCGATGCGGTTGGTGGTGTCGGCGAGGATGCGCATCACGCGCATGCTGTCCAGTTCGACCATCATCTGGAACGAGCGCGAGTACAGGAAATCGCCGACCAGCACGCTGGCCGCATTGCCCCACACCGCGTTCGCGGTCTTGCGCCCGCGGCGCAGGTCCGATTCGTCGACGACGTCGTCGTGCAGCAGGGTCGCGGTGTGGATGAATTCGATCACCGCGGCGAGCTGGATGTGATCGTGCCCGCGATAGCCTGCCGCGCGCGCGGCGAGCAGATGCAGCATCGGGCGCAGCCGCTTGCCGCCGCCGCCGATGATGTGTTCGGCGACCTGGTTGATCAGCACCACGTCGGACGCGAGCCGGGTGCGGATCAGCGTATCGACCGCGGCCATGTCGGCGGCGGCGAGCGCCTGGACGTCGGCGAGACGCTCGATGCGTGGTGGAGTGGCGGTCAGAGGGGCGGCGGAGGTCAAGGACGCTGTTCCTGGGTCGCAGAGGCCGCCAGTATAAGGGCGCGACGGCGCTTGCAGGCGCAGCGGCGCGCGTCGGAAAACGCTGACAACGCGTGCCGGCGTGTGCGGACAGGTCCGGGCGCTGATCGCTGCAGAGCCGGCCCGGCCCGGATGTTATCCTTTACCGTCGAATCAACGCTCACGGCAGAGGAATCCACTCATGGCACGCGGCATCAACAAGGTCATCCTGGTCGGCAACCTCGGCAACGACCCCGAAGTCAAATACACCGCGGGCGGCATGGCCATCTGCACCCTGAGCCTGGCCACCACCAGCGTGCGCAAGGACAAGGAAGGCCAGCAGGTCGAAAAGACCGAGTGGCATCGCGTCAAGCTGTTCGGCAAGCTCGGCGAGATCGCCGGCGAATACCTGAAGAAGGGCCGTCAGGTCTACATCGAAGGCCGCATCGAATACGGCATGTACGAGAAGGACGGCGTCAAGCACTACACCACCGACATCATCGCCGACGAAATGCAGATGCTCGGCGGCCAGGGTGAAGGTGGCGGTGGCGGTGGCGGCGGTTACAGCCGCGACCGTGGCGATCGCGCCGCTTCCGGTGCACCATCGCGCGCGCCGCAATCGGCGTCGCGCCCCGCATCCGCGCCGCCGCCGTCGGATAATTTCGAAGACGACGATATTCCGTTCTGACCCGTTCCAGGTTCACCTGATTCGCGTTGACCGCGGCAGCGCGGTTACGCTGCACGGGGCCGGGTCGCCGGCCCCTTCATATTCTGGATATTCGACAGGATGAAAACCCTGCTCGTCACCGGCGGCGCCGGTTTCATCGGCGGCAATTTCGTGCTCGGCACCGCTGGCGCAGGGCGGCTGGCGCATCGTCAATCTCGACGCGCTGACCTATGCCGGCAATCTCGACACGCTCGCGTCGGTTCGGCGATCACGCCGAACATGTGTTCGTCGCAGGGCGACATCGGCGATCGCGAGCTGCGTCGACGCGCGTGCTCGCGGAGCACCAGCCGACCGCGATCGTCAATTTCGCCGCCGAATCGCACGTCGATCGCTCGATCGACGGCCCGGCCGCGTTCGTGCAGACCAATGTCGTCGGCACGCTGACCCTGCTCGAAAGCGCGCTCGCGTACTGGCGCGCGCTGCCGCTCGAGCGCCAGGATGCGTTCCGCTTCCTGCATGTGTCGACCGACGAGGTGTACGGCTCGCTCGGGCCGGTCGGGCGGTTCAGCGAGGAATCGCCGTACCAGCCGAATTCGCCGTATTCGGCGTCGAAGGCGGCGTCCGATCATCTCGTGCGCGCGTTTCATCACACCTACGGCCTGCCGACGCTGACCACGAACTGCTCGAACAACTACGGGCCGTACCAGTTTCCGGAAAAGCTCATCCCGCTGATGATCCAGAAAGCGCTGGCCGGCGAGGCGCTGCCGGTCTATGGCGACGGCCGCAACATCCGCGACTGGCTCTACGTCGGCGATCACTGCGCGGCGATCCGGCGCGTGCTCGAGATCGGCCGCGTCGGCGAGGTCTACAACGTCGGCGGCGATGCCGAGCGCGAGAACATCCATGTGGTGAAGACGATCTGCGCGCTGCTCGACGAGCGCCGGCCGCTCGCCGACGGGCGCAGCCGCGAGTCGCTGATCACGTACGTGAAGGATCGCCCCGGCCATGATCGCCGCTACGCGATCGACGCGTCGAAGATCAAGCGCGATCTCGGCTGGCGCCAGACCGAGTCGTTCGAGAGCGGCATCGCGCGGACGGTCGACTGGTATCTCGACCATCAGCCGTGGGTGCAGCGCGTGCTCGATGGCAGTTATCGGATGGAGCGCCTCGGCGTGTGAGCCTGTATCGATCTCCATGTCGGAGCGGGGGAAGCCGCGATGCTCTTGGCCGCGACCTGCACCACCGGTGATCGCGGCTTCCGCCGCTCATGCCGAACGAAGCGACGCGATTGCCGGGAAGGATCACGTGGCAACCAACGAAAGGCATCATCCTCGCCGGCGGCTCCGGCACCCGGCTGTATCCGCTGACCCAGGCGGTCAGCAAGCAGCTGCTGCCGGTCTACGACAAGCCGATGATCTACTACCCGCTGTCGACGCTGATGCTGGCCGGCATCCGCGACGTGCTGGTCATCAACACGCCGCATGAGCAGGCGCTGTTCCAGCGCCTGCTCGGCGACGGGTCGCAGTGGGGCATCTCGATCCGCTACGCGGTGCAGCCATCGCCCGATGGCCTCGCGCAGGCGTTCCTGATCGGCCGCGAATTCGTCGCGAACGAGCCGTGTTGCCTGGTCCTCGGCGACAACATCTTCTACGGCCACGGCTTCACCGAACATGCTCGCGCGCGCTGCATCGCGCGACGCGCGGCGCGACCGTGTTCGGCTACTGGGTGCGCGATCCGGAGCGTTACGGCGTCGCCGAATTCGACAGCGAAGGCCGCGTGATCGGGCTCGAGGAAAAGCCGTCCGCAGCCGACGCTCGAACTGGGCCGTGACCGGCCTGTATTTCTACGACGCGAACGTCTGCGATTACGCCGCCGACGCTCAAGCCCTCGCCGCGCGGCGAGCTCGAGATCACCGACCTCAACCGCCGCTATCTCGACGACGGCACGCTGATGCTGGAACGCCTCGGCCGCGGCTACGCATGGCTCGACACCGGCACGCACGAATCGCTGGTCGAGGCGTCGAACTACGTCGAAACGATCGAGAACCGCCAGGGCCTGAAGGTCTGCTGTCCCGAGGAAATCGCGTTCACGCAAGGCTGGATCGATGCCGAGCAGGTGCTGCGTCTCGCCGCGCCGCTGGCCAAGAATGGCTACGGCCAGTATCTGCAGCAGCTGGTCAGGCAGGATCGCGTTTCGTGAAGATCATCAAGACTGCATTGCCAGGATGTGTCGTGATCGAGCCGGCCGTGCACGGCGACGCGCGCGGATTCTTCTACGAAAGTTTCAACGCGGCGCGTTTTGCCGAGGCCGGGCTCGATCTGACCTTCGTGCAGACCAACGTCTCGCGATCGGCGCACGGCGTGCTGCGCGGCCTGCACTACCAGTGGCCGAATCCGCAGGGCAAGCTCGTCAGCGTGCTCGAAGGCGAGGTCTACGACGTCGCGGTCGATATCCGCGTCGGCTCGCCGACGTTCGGACGCTGGGCCGCGGCGATCCTGTCGGCGGACAACAAGCGCCATTTCTGGGTGCCGGAAGGTTTCGCGCACGGCTTCGCGGTGCTTTCCGAGAACGCGACGTTCGTCTATCAGTGCACCGCGCTCGTACGACCGCGCCGCCGACGCGGGCATCCGCTGGAACGATGCCGCGATCGCGATCGACTGGCCGATCGCGGTGCCTGCGTTGTCGGACAAGGATCAGAACGCGCCGTTTCTCGCCGATGTGCCCGCGACGCGTCTGCCCGTGTATCGCGCATGAGTCGCGTGACAGACCTGGCTGACTCGCGTTCCGGAATTGCGGTCGCGCACAGGGTGCGCTCCTGCGACAAGCCGTGCGCGATTCTCCCCGTAGGAGCGCACCCTGTGCGCGATCTTCGGCCGCCATGCGCGGCGTCCAGCCCCGCCACGCACGCATGAAAATCCTCCTGCTCGGCGCGAACGGCCAGGTCGGTTTCGAGCTGCTGCGCGCGCTCGCGCCGCTCGGCGAAGTCATCGCCGCGACGCGCAGTGGCGAGCTTGCGGGCGGTGGTGCATGTTCGATCGTCGATCTCGCAAATGCCGATTCGCTGGCCACTGCACTCGATGCCGCGCACGCCGACGTCATCGTCAACGCGGCTGCGTACACCGCGGTCGACCGCGCCGAGGACGAGCCGGAGCTCGCCGATCGCATCAACCATCGCGCGCTCGCCGAGATCGGCGCCTGGGCCATGCGACACGGCGCACGCGTCGTGCACTATTCGACCGACTACGTGTTTGATGGGAGCGGGTTTGATGGGAGCGGGTTCGACGGCAGCGCGACGCGCCCGTATCGCGAAGACGATCCGACCGCGCCGCTCGGCGTTTACGGGCGCACGCAAACTGGCCGGCGAAGATGCGCTGCGCGCGAGCGGTGCGGCGCATCTGATCCTTCGCACGGCCTGGGTCTATGCGGCGCGCGGTCACAATTTCCTGCGCACGATGCTGCGTGTGGCCGGTGAGCGCGACGAGCTGCGCGTCGTCGCCGACCAGATCGGCGCGCCGACGTCGGCGCGCTGGATCGCCGACGTGAGCGCCGATGCGCTCGCGCAATGGCAGGCGGCGGACGCCCGTCGAGTCGGCTCGACTTGCCGGCATCTACGATCTGGTGCGCGTCCGGCCAATGCAGCTGGTATGATTTCGCGAGCGCGATCCTGCGCGGCGCGCACGCGCGCGGCCTGATCGCACGCGTGCCGCGCGTGGTGCCGATCGGCAGCGCCGATTACCCGACCCGCGCGCGGCGGCCCGCGTATTCCGTGCTCGACTGCGCACGGCTCGAAAACACGTTCGGGCTACAATTGCCGGATTGGCGTGAAGGGTTGCGCACGGTGCTGGACGAGGTCGCGCGCAACACCAGCCCTACCGCAATCCTCCGCTTCTTCGACCTGGCTCAGGACAGGCTTGAAGGGGAGGGCTTGAGGGCAATGATCCGCGCCGTTGCAGGAGTGTTGATCCATGCTCGTACCCGTAATCCTTTCCGGCGGCGCCGGCACGCGGCTGTGGCCGGTGTCGCGCAGCGCGTATCCGAAGCCGTTCATGCGCATGGGCGATGGCGAATCGCTGCTGAACAAGACGCTCGACCGTGCGCTGCGCGTGGCCGACGGCGGCCAGGTGCTGACCGTGACCGGCCGCGACTACTATTTCCTGACCCGCGACGAATACGCGCAGCACCGCCACGCCGATCTCGACAAGTTGCCGTTCCTGCTGGAACCGGCGGCACGCAACACCGCGCCGGCGATCGTGCTCGCCGCGCTGCACGCGCGTGAACGCGTCGGCGCGGATGCGATGCTGCTGATCCTGCCGGCCGATCACCTGATCCGCGACCTCGATGCGTTCGTCGCCGACGCGACACGCGCCGCGGCGCTCGCGAATGACGGCTGGCTGGTCACGTTCGGCATTCGCCCGACGCATCCGGAAACCGGTTTCGGCTACATCCGCATGGGCGATGCGATCGACGGCCGCGCGGGTCGCGCGGTCGCGCGCGTTCGTCGAAAAGCCGGACATGCAGACCGCGGAGAGCTATGTCGCGTCCGGCGATTACGTCTGGAATTCCGGCATGTTCTGTTTCCGCGCCGATGCGTTGATCGAAGTGGCCGCCGCCGTGTGTCCCGACGTGCTCAAGGCCGCGCAGGCGTGCCACGCGCAGCGCGATCAACCACGACAGTCCGGTCGAATTCGCACGCGAGGCGTTCCTTGCCCAGCCGGACATCTCGATCGACTACGCGATCATGGAACGCGCGCCGAAAGTCGCGGTCGTGCCGGCCACGTTCGACTGGAGCGACATCGGATCGTGGAAGGCGATGAGCGATCTCGAAGCCGACATGGACGCGTCCGGCAATCGCGTGCGCGGCCAGGCGATCGTGGTCGAGAGCGAGAACTGCTACATCCAGTCCGACACGCGCATGGTCGCCGCGGTCGGCGTCAAGGATCTGGTCATCGTCGACACCGGCGATGCGGTGCTGGTCTCGCATCGCGAGCGCGCGCAGCAGGTCAAGCTGGTCGTCGAGCGCCTGCGCGCAACCAACCATGCGTCGGCGAGCGTGCACCAGACCGTGCATCGGCCGTGGGGCAGCTATCACCGTGCTGGAGGACGCCGACGACTGCAAGGTCAAACGGCTGACCGTGAAACCCGGCCACGTGCTGTCGTTGCAGCTGCACCACCGGCGCAGCGAGCACTGGACCGTGGTCGAGGGCACCGCGAAGGTGCGCATCGGCGAGCAGGAATTCCTGCTCAACCGCAACGAGTCGGCCTACATCCCGATGGAAACCGTGCACCGGCTGGAAAATCCGACCGGTGCCGACATCCATCTGATCGAAGTGCAGTGCGGCGATTATTTCGGCGAGGACGACATCGTGCGCCTCGAAGACCGCTACGGCCGCGTTGCGGCCAGGAGCTGAACCGCGCGGAGACAATCGCCAGCGCAGTGAAGCAGCGGCCTTCCACGGGCCCGGGCAGGCTTCAGCCGCGATGCTTTTTGCGGCAATATGGATATTCTTTCTTTCTACAGACTCATACACGGAGGTTGCGCATGTCGCTGTCGCGTCTGGGAATCGTGTCTCTTGTCGCTGTCCGCATGGGCGGGCGTCGCCGGTGCAGCTGTCCCGTTGGTCGATTTCGCGCGCCACGCGCAATTCAAGGACATCAAGATCTCGCCCGGCGGCGACTATCTTGCCGCCAGTGCCGTGGTCGGCGACAGGACCGTGCTGTCGCTGATCCACCTGAGCGACATGAAGGGCGTCAACCTGCGCGGACGCGACAACCGCGAGCTGGCCGATTTCTGGTGGGTCGCGCCGCATCGCGTCATGTACACCATCGGCGAGCGCGTCGGTCGCGCTCGAGGCGCCGGCGTCCACCGGCGAGTTGTACGCGGTCAACGCCGATGGCGGCGGCGACGGGATCATCTTCGGCTATCGGATGGGAGCGCAGGGCGCGACGCATATCAAGCATGGCGTGAGCCGAATGGCCTATGCCGTCCTGGTCGACCCGTTGCGCGACGATCCGCGCCACGCGCTGATCGCGACCTATGCCGTGAACGGCGCCAATGTGGGCAATGTCCGCACGATGAGCGCGGCGGGCGTGTTCCCGGATGTGGAACGCATCGACCTGGTCTCGGGCGCCACCACGCGGGTGGCGACCTCGCCACTGCGCAATGCGTCGTTCCTGACCGATCATCATGGCGGCGTGCGCTTCGCGTACGGCGTGGATGCGGACCAGTCGATGAAGGTCTGGTACCGCGGCGGCCCCGATGCCGAGTGGGCGTTGCTGCTCGATGAGGCGCGCGAGCACCAGCGCATGATGCCGCTCGCGTTCAACCGCAAGGAGGACAAGGTCTATTTCGTCGTGCGCCGGCGCGCACGGTATCGGCGGCGTCTGCCTGTGGGATGTTGCGACGCGCACGTTCAGCACGCTGTGGAGCGGAACCGTCTCCGATGTCGAGAGTCTGGTGCCCTCGTTCGATGGTGACGACAGCATCGCGATCCGTTCGATGCCCGATCGCGCCGCGACCACGTTGATCGACAAGAACACGCCCGAGGCAAAATTGCTGGTCGGCTTGATGCAGCAGTTTCCGGGCGAGGACGTGCGCATCACCAGCAGCACGCCGGACGGGAAGAAGGTCGTTTTCTTCGTGTCCAGCGATACCAATCCCGGCGAATTTTTCCTGTACGACGCGACCACGCGCAAGGCGGCGCCGCTGTTCGCGCGCATGCCATGGATCAAGTCCGGGCAGATGGCGGCGATGGAACCGATCGCCGTGAAGGCTCGCGACGGACTTCCGTTGCATGGCTATCTGACCAGGCCGCCGGGCAACGAAGAGGCGAAAGACCTGCCGCTGGTCGTGTTCGTACACGGTGGCCCGTATGGAATCCGCGATCAGTGGGCGTTCGATCCCTATGTGCAGATGCTGGCGAGTCGCGGCTACGCGGTCCTGCAGGTCAACTTACCGCGGTTCCGGCGACTATGGTGACGCTTTCGAGAACAAGGGGTTTCGCGAGTGGGGCGGCAAGATGCAGGACGACGTCACCGACGCGACGCGCTGGGCGATCGCGCAAGGCGATCGCCGATCCGAAACGGGTCTGCATCTTCGGCGGCAGCTACGGCGGCTACGCCGCGCTCGAAGGCGCGGTGAAGGAGCCGGACCTGTACCGCTGCTCGATCGGCTACGTCGGTGTCTACGATCTTCGTCTGATGTACACGCGCGGCGACATCCCGCAGTCGGTGTTCGGCGACAACTACCTCAAGATGGTGCTCGGCGAAGACCAGAGCGTGCTCTGGGACCGCTCGCCGATCGCTCACATCGACCGCCTGAAGGCCAAGGTCATGCTGATCGTCGGTGGTCAGGACACGCGCGTGCCGCCGATCCAGGGCGAGAACCTGCACGCGGCGCTGGACAGGGCGCATATCGAACACGAGTGGCTGTACCAGCGCACCGAAGGCCACGGGTTCTACGACGAGAAGAACACCGAGGATCTGTTCGCCAGGGTGGTTGCATTCCTCGACCAAAACATCGGCGCGTCGGCGGCGGCGAAGTAGGCGCCATCGGAGTATCGGCTTGATTTCGCCCGCCACGGCACGATGTTGGGCGGAGCATTGCTAAACACGGAGACCGCCATGATCGAACGCAGGCCTTTCGACAGTCTGGGCGGAGCCAACCACGGTTGGCTCGACGCCAAACACCACTTCTCGTTCGCCAGCTATTCCGATCCGAGCCGCATGGGCTGGGGCGCGCTGCGCGTCTGGAACGACGACACGATCGCACCGAACAGTGGGTTTCCGCCGCATTCGCACGCGGACATGGAAATCATCACCTACGTGCGCGAGGGCGCGATCACGCATCAGGACAACCTCGGCAACCAGGGCCGCACCGAAGCCGGCGACGTGCAGGTGATGAGTGCGGGAACCGGCATCACCCATGCCGAATACAACCGTGAATCGGAGACGACCCGGATCTTCCAGATCTGGATCATCCCCAATCGCCGCGGCGAAGCGCCGTCATGGGGTGCGAAACCGTTTCCGAAGGCCGATCGTTCGGGGCGTTTCGTGGCGCTGGCCAGCGGCTTCAAGGATGACGTCGACGCGTTGCCGCTGCGCACCGATGCGCGCGTGCTCGGTGCCCGCCTGAAGGCCGGCGACACCGTCGAATACGCGTTTGCCGCGCATCGCTACGGCTATCTCGTGCCCGCCACGGGCGCGGTCGAGCTCAATGGCGTGCGGCTCGACGCGCGCGACGGGGCCGCGATCCGCGATGAGTCACTCATCCGGATCACGGCGCTCGAAGACGCGGACCTCGTGCTGGTCGATTCCGCGTAGTCGCCGCACAGCATCATTTCACGCCATGCATCCAGCGCTTGATCAGCGGTGTCGCAGCAGCACCACGATGCCCGCTGGCGATGCCGATCTTCGCCGAAAACACGAACAGCTCATCGTATTTCGCCAGCGCATCGACGATGTTCAGCATCTCGCCTTCGGGGATCTCGATCGCCGACAGCTTGCCGAGCTCGGCCGCGAGCACTTCCGAATACGAGGTGCCGAGGAACCAGCCGCCCATCATCAGGCTGACGACGCGCGGCACCGACAATTCGGTCACCGCGGACAGGCCGATCGGCGACAGCAGCATCTCGCCGACTTCGAGCACGAAATACGCGAACACGAACCACCAGATGTTGGTGAGTCCGTTCGCCTCCGGGTGGCGCGCGCTCCAGACCAGCACGAGGAACGAGAGTCCGGCGAAGATCAGACCGTACGCGGATTTCGCCGGCTTGCTCGGATTGAGGCCGGCCTTGTCCAGGCGCGGCCACAGCCACGCGAATAATGGCGCGAGGACGAGGATGAACAACGCGCCGAGCGAGGTCAGCTCGCTCGCGGTCCATTCGACACCGAGTGCGTCGTGGTTCATCACGCGATCGGAAAACAGCACCCACGAGCCGTATGTCTGCTCGTACAGCGTGAAGAACATCAGGCAGAACACGATGAACGCGAGCACGACGAACATCTGCTCGCGCTCGATCTTCGTGCAGCGCGTGAACATGAACCAGAGAATGCCGCCGAGCAGGCACACGGTGACCAGATGCATGCCGAGCAGCACCGGGCTCGGCTCGAACACGCCGGGAATGATCTTCAGGAACAGCGAATGCGACTGGATCAACGCCCAGATCACGAACAGGCCGGCGATCGCGCCGAGATAGATCAGATGCTCGCGCGAGAACGGCCCGAACACGCGTTCGCGCAGTCTCGCCGGTTCACGCGGTTCGGCGTGGCCGTGCAGGTATTTCTGGCCGTAGAGGAAATTCGACGAGTCCGGCGATCATGCCGATGCCGGCCGCGCCGAAACCCCAGCCCCAGCCGTAGGTCTCGCCGAGCCAGCCGCAGAGCACGCCCGAAACCGTCGCGCCGAGATTGATGCCGGCATAGAACAGGCTGAAGCCCGAATCGCGGCGCGGATCGTTCTCCGGATAGAGCTTGCCGACGATCGTCGAGATGTTCGGCTTCAGAAAACCGACGCCCATGATGATCAGCGCGAGCGAGAAATAGAACACCTGCAGCGCGCCCGCGTCGCGCGTGACGACGCCGTTCACGCTCGTCGCCGGATGACCTTCGATCGCCATGCCGAGATGGCCGAGCACGAGCAGGATGCCGCCGAACACGACCGCCTTGCGCATGCCGAGCCAGCGGTCCGCGAGCAGGCCGCCGATCACCGGCATCGCGTAGACGAGGCCGCCGTACGCGCCGATCAGGTTGTAGCCGTTCGCGTCGCTGAAGAGGTGGTATTTGGTCAGATACAGCAGCAGCAGCGCCTTCATGCCGTAGAACGAAAAGCGCTCCCACATCTCGGTGAAGAAGCAGACGTAGAGGCCTTTCGGATGGCCGAACCATCTCAGTCGGAATCGCGTCGTCGCGGACTCGGCGGCGATTGGTCGGACATGCCGGGGTATCCTGCCCGTTCGCGATCGCGAGGAAAACGCACGTCTGGCGACGGCGGCCGCCGAGTCGCTCCAGGCGCGCTGGGCGCGCCCCGCGATGCAGGAGGATGCGCACTCGCCCGGCCTTTGCCAGTTGGCCGCAGCGCGGTCCAGCGCTTACCATCGCGGCCATTGCCATTCCGCTGGAGAATCGTCAATGAAACCGCTTGGTCGCCGTCCTGGCGCTGTCGTTCGCCCTGCGCCCGCGTTCGCCGCGCTCGCATCCGTTCGACGTGCACGACCTGGTGATGATGGAGCGCGTCAGCGATCCGGCGCTGTCGCCGGACGGCAAGACGATCGCGTTCCAGGTTCGCGAGACCGACTACGACGCGAACAAGGGCACGAACGGCATCTGGATCGTGCCCGCGGACGGCGGCAAGCCGCTGCGCATGACCGACGCGGCATTCAACGCGACCGAGCCCGCGCTGGTCGAACGACGGCGCGGCTGTGTATTTCCTCGCGCCGAAGGACGGCACCAGCCAGCTCTGGCGCATCGATGCGAAGGGCGGCGCTGCGCAGACAGGCGACCTCGCTCGCGCTCGACGTCAACAACTTCAAGCTCTCGCCCGACGGCAAGCACGTGCTGCTGTCGATCGACGTGTTCCCGAGTGCGCCAGCGAGGCGGACGTCGTGGCGTGCACGAAGAAGAAGCTCGACGCGCGCAAGGCCGACAAGGCCAGCGGCACGGTCTACGACAAGCTCTTCGTGCGCCACTGGGACACCTGGTCCGACGGCCGCCGCTCGCAGCTGTTCATCGCCGATCTCGGCGCCGACGGCAAGATCCGGCGAGCCGCATCTGCTGAGCCAAGGCATCGACGGCGACGTGCCGTCCAAGCCGTTCGGCGACGACAGCGAATACGCGTTCTCGCCGGATGGCAAGACCGTCTACTTCGACGCGCGCATCGCCGGCAAGACCGAACCGTGGTCGACCAACTTCGACATCTTCTCGGTTCCGGCCGACGGCTCGTGCCGCGCCGAAGAACCTGACCGCCGACAACCTCGGCGTGGGATGCCTATCCGCTGCCGTCGGCCGACGGCAAGACGCTGTACTACCTCGCGATGAAGCGC
This sequence comes from uncultured Gammaproteobacteria bacterium, assembly GCA_963720445.1. Lineage (GTDB taxonomy): Bacteria > Pseudomonadota > Gammaproteobacteria > Xanthomonadales > Rhodanobacteraceae > Dokdonella_A. The sequence continues at coordinate 840,042 of CAVRFO010000002.1, read as the reverse complement.
CCGGGTTTCGAGGCCGACCGCTTCGGCATCATGGCGCTCGATCTCGCGAGCGGCGCGACGCGCGAAATCGATCCGCAGTGGGATCGCTCGGCGTCGGCGCTGAAGGTGTCCGCCGATGGCAAGACGCTGTACACGACCACCGACGACTGGGGCGATCACGCGCTGTTCGCGCGTCGACATCGCGACGCGGCAAGGCGACGCGAGCTCGTTGCGCGACGGCACCGTCGACAGGTTTCGACGTCGGCGCGAAGCGGCATGATCGTCGCGCGCGCAGGATCTGCAAGCATCCGACGGACGTCTATACGGCTGCGGCCGACGGCAAGAGCCTCAAGCAGGTCACGCACTTCAACGCGGAGCGCCTGCAAGAACATCCGCTTCGGCGACGGCGAGTTCTTCACGTTCAAGGGCGCGGGCGGCGACACCGTGCAGGGCTACGTGGTCAAGCCGGTCGATTACAAGTCGGGCAAGAAGTACCCGGTCGCGTTCATCATCCACGGCGGCCCGCAGGGCGCGATGACCAACGATTTCCACTACCGCTGGAATCCGCAGACGTATGCGGGCCAGGGCTTCGCGGTCGTCACGATCAACTTCCACGGCTCGACCGGCTACGGCCAGAAATTCACCGACGCGATCTCCGGCGACTGGGGCGGCGCGCCGCTCGAGGACCTCAAGCTCGGCTGGGCCGCGGCGCTGGACAAATATCGATTCCTCGACGGCGATCGCGCCTGCGCGCTCGGTGCGTCGTACGGCGGCTACATGGCGTACTGGATCGCCGGCAACTGGAATCGAGCCGTGGAAATGCATCGTCGCGCACGACGGCGTGTTCGACAGCCGCATGATGAGTTACTCGACCGAGGAGCTGTGGTTCGACGAATGGGAGCACGACGGCAAGACCCAGTACGAGGATCCGGCGGCCTACGAGAAATTCAACCCGATCGACCACGTCAAGGACTGGCGCGTGCCGATGCTGGTCGTGCACAGCGACCAGGATTTCCGCATTCCGCTCGAGCAGGGCCTCGGCGCATTCACCGCGCTGCAGCGCCGCGGGCATTCCGAGCGAGTTCCTGCGCTTCCCGGACGAGAACCACTGGGTCGCTCAAGCCGCACAACAGCGTGCTGTGGCACGACACGGTCAATGCGTGGCTGAAGCAGTGGACTGCGAAGTAATCGACGCACGCTGATTGCTCGTCATCGCATCGGCGCACCCGCATGCCGGGTGCGCCGCTCGCGGGACCGCTGGAACTGGATGCCCAGAAAAGGAGAACATCGGATGCGCGCGTTCGAACACAATCAATCCCGCAGCCATCCATGGCTGCGCCGGGCCTTCATGCTGCTCGGCGTGTTGTGTGCAATTCCGGGGATTGCTGCGGCGGTCGACTTTCCGGTCTCCGGCACCATGACGGTCAACGGCAACGGCGGAGCCCTGCCGGCCGGCGGCAAGTTCGCAGGGTCGTCCTACGCCCCGGCGAACGGCGCGATCGCGGCAGGGGCGTTCACGTTCCCGCAGGCCACGGCCAACTTCAGTTCACCGTTGGGACCCGCCGTCGCGACTTATCAGGTGAGCCAGATTGATACATCGGCGGGACAAGTCGCCACGGACGGTGTCGCGGCGCTGACCAACGCGACCATGAAACTGCAGGTCCTGCAGGTGACCGCGGGCGTGCTTTCGATTCCTGTGGGAACCTGCATTTTCCAGCCCATCAACGTCCTTCTCACCGGCACCGGATCGGTGGCCGGACTCGATCTCTCCGATAGCGGCTTTGTCATCCCGCCGGTCGGCCCGAACGATTGCGGCAATTTGGCGAGCCAGATCAACAGCGCGATCGCCGGCAACAACAACAGCATGCAGGTGCACCTCGCTGGCGACTTCACGCCACCGGCAAGCGGCGACACGATCTTCGTGAACGGGTTCGATCCGCCTGGTGCCTGAAGGCAGCGCGGAGCGTGAGGTCTGTCAGTTGCTTTGGCTGGCGGCCCCAGGTGCATCGTCGGCGCGATGCCGCCGCGCAAGTTCACCGACGACATCGGCGAAGCGTCAGGTCGGCGCCGCGCAGCAGCACGAGCAGGTGAAACACGAGGTCCGCGGCCTCGCCGCGCAGCGCGTCCCTGTCGCCGGAGACCGCAGCAAGCGCAGTCTCGACACCTTCCTCGCCGACTTTCTGTGCGCGCCGCGCCGGTGGTCCGGCAAGCAGTTTCGCGACATAGCTCGATGCCGGATCACCGCCGGCACGTGCGGCGATCAGTGCTTCGAGTTCATTGAGCCACGGCTGCGCGCGCGCAGCGCCATCGAAGCAGCTCGGGGTGCCGCGATGACAGGTCGGACCCACGGGCAGCGCCTGGCAGAGCAGGGTGTCGCGATCGCAGTCAGCGACGATCGAAACGAGCTGCAGCACGTGGCCCGAGCTTTCGCCCTTGCGCCACAGCCGCTGTTTCGAGCGTGACCAGAAATGCACTTCCCGCGTCTGCAGCGTCAGTGCGAGCGCCTCGCGGTTCGTGTAGCCGAGCATCAGCACGCGGCCGTCATGCGCGTGCTGCACGATCACCGGCAGCAGGCCGTCGCTCTTGTTCCAGTCCAGTGTGTCGATCAGCGTAGCGTTCATAGCCGGACCACGACGCCGCGTGCGGCGAGAAAGTGTTTCAGGTCGTCGATGCGGATCTCGCCGCTGTGGAACACGCTCGCAGCGAGCGCCGCGTCGACGCCACACAGTTCGAACACTTCGGCGAAATGCTCGGGTTTGCCTGCGCCACCGGACGCGACCAGCGGCAGCGTCGTCGCCGCGCGCACCGCGGTGAGCTGCGCGTGCGCGTAGCCGCCGCGCACGCCGTCGCTGCGGATCGAGTTCAGCACGATCTCGCCGGCACCGCGATCGGCGACCTCGCGCACCCAACCGAGCAGGTCGCGGCCGCTGTCGTTCGCGGCATCCGGCTTGCCGCTGTTCGCGATCACGCGCCATGCGCTCGCGGCGCTGTCGCCACCATCGACATCGATGCCGATCACGACACACTGGCTGCCGAAGCGCGCGGCGAGCTCGTCGATCAGCGGTGGCCGCGCCAGCGCAGGGCTGTTCACCGAAATCTTGTCGGCGCCGGCGGCGAGGATCGCTTCCGCATCCGCGACCGAGCGGATGCCGCCGGCGACGCAGAACGGGATATCGAGTTCGCGCGCGACCCGTTCGACCCATTGCGCGTCGACGCGGCGCTGTTCCGGACTCGCGGTGATGTCGTAGAACACGAGTTCGTCGGCGCCTTCATCGGCATAGCGCCGCGCGAGTTCGACGATGTCGCCGACCACGCGATGATCGCGGAACTGCACGCCCTTGACGACGACACCCTCGGCGACATCGAGGCAGGGAATCAGGCGACGGGCGAGCATGCGGCGAGTTCCTTGATGCTGAGCGTTCCATCGAGCAGTGCACTACCCGCGACGCAGGCGGCGACACCCGTCGTGGTCAACGCGTCGACATCGCGGCGGTCGCGCACGCCGCCCGACGCGATCCACGCGAACTGCGGCCAGCGTGCAGCGAGCAGGCGGTACAGCGTGATGTTCGGACCTGCACCCATGCCGTCGTGCGCGATATCGGTGGTCAGCACGTGGCGCAGTCCGGCCGCGGCGAAACGCCCGAGCAGTGTCGCGTAATCGGTATCGCTGGCGGTCTGCCAGGCGTCGATCGCCGGCCGCCAGCGGCCGTCATCACCCAGGCGCAGGTCGAGCGCGAGGCACAGGCGCTCGGGTCCGAACGCAGTCAGCCACGCCTCGAATGTCGCCGGCGCGCGCACCGCGACGCTGCCGATCACGACGCGCGCGACACCGACGCCCAGCAGACGTTCGATGTCCTCACGCGAACGCACGCCACCACCCGCCTGGACGTGCATGCCGGTAGCCGCGATCTCCGCGAGCAGGTCGACTTGCGCCGGCTTGCCGGCGCGCGCGCCGTCGAGATCGACAACATGCAGCCAGTCGGCGCCGGCGTCGGCGTAGGACTTTGCGAGTGCGACGGCGTCGTGATCGAAGTTGCGCGTTTGCGCGAAATCGCCTTGGCGCAGACGCACGACGCAGCCGCCCTGCAGGTCGATGGAGGGAATGATCTTCATGCGAGTGTGAAGAAATTGGCGAGCAGGCGGCGCCCGGCCGCCGCGGATTTTTCGGGATGGAACTGCACGCCGTGCACGTTGCCGCGCGCGACGATCGCCGTGAACGGTGCGCCGTGTTCGCTGTGCGCGATCGTCTGCGCGTTCACGGGTGCTGCGTAGCCATGCACGAAATAGAACCAGTCATCCGCGCCGATGCCGGCCAGCAGCGGGTGCGCGGGTTGGTCGGCAATCATGCGATTCCAGCCCATATGTGGCCAGCTCGGAGCGGCGGGCAAGCGCAGCGACGCGGCCGGGCAGCAGGCCGAGTCCGGCAGCATCGCCCTCTTCGGACTGCTCGAACAACAGCTGCATGCCGAGGCAGATGCCGAGCAGCGGCTGCGTGATCTCGCGCAGCACGCGGTCGAGGCCGCGTTCGCGCAGATTGCGCATCGCATGCGCAGCCGCGCCGACACCGGGCAGCAGCACATGTGTCGCCGCTTCGATGCGGGCGCGATCTTCGCTGATCTCGGCGTCGACGCCGATGCGCCGGCACGCTTCGCGCAAGGAACCGTAGTTCGCGCCGCTGCCTGGCACGATCACCGCGCGCACGCTCATGTGCTCATGCCTCATACGAGCCGCCCTTTGCTGCTCGGAATCGCATCGCCATCACGGCGAATCGCCTGGCGCAGCGTGCGCCCGACCACCTTGAAGCAGCCCTCGATCATGTGGTGCGTGTTCTCGCCGCGCACGCGAAGGTGCAGGTTCGCGCCGAGCGCATCGCTGAGGCTGCGGAAGAAATGCGGCACGAGTTCGCTTGGCAGGCCGCCGACGCTCTCGCGCGGGAACGCGCCTTCGAACACGAAGTACGGCCGTCCGGACAGATCGAGCGCGACTTGGGCGAGGCTCTCGTCCATCGGCAGCAGGAAGCCGTAGCGGCCGATACCGCGGCGGTCGCCGAGCGCCTCGCGCAGTGCCTGGCCGAGCGCGAGTGCGCAGTCCTCGACCGTGTGGTGTTCGTCGATGTGCAGGTCGCCTTGGCAACGCAGCCGGATTTCGAAGCCGCCATGCACCCCTAGCTGATCGATCATGTGATCGAGGAAGCCGATGCCGGTCTCGACCTGGGGCCGCGCCGTGCTGTCGAGGTCGATGTCGACGGCAATGCGTGTCTCGCGGGTGACGCGCTCGACATGCGCACGGCGCGGCGCATCGAGCAACGTGCGCGCAATCGCGGGCCAGTCGTCTTCGCCGCCGATGCGCAGGCCGCGGATGCCGATGTTGCGCGCGAATTCGAGATCGGTCTCGCGATCGCCGATCACCGCGCTGCGTTCGCGATCGAGCTGGCCGGTGCCGAGATAATGCCGGACCAGGCCGACGCCGGGTTTGCGCGTCGGCGCGTTGGCTCGCCGGCAGGCTCGGATCGATCAGGATCTCGCGGAAGCGGATGCCTTCGCTGGCGAGGATATCCAGCAGCAACTGCTGCGGGCCGACGAACGTCGCTTCCGGAAAGCTCGCGGTGCCGAGGCCGTCCTGATTGCTGACCATCACCAGTTCGTAACCGGCGTCGACGAGCCGGCGTAGCGCGCCGATCGCGCCCGGCACGAGGCGAAATTTCTCGTACGAGTCGATCTGCTGGTCGGCAGGTTCCTCGATCAAGGTGCCGTCGCGATCGACGAACAGGATTTTCGGTGCACCACTCATGCGATGCGCTCCGCGGTCGCGAGGTCGCGCGCGCCGAGCACGGCGAGCAGCGCATCGTTCTCCGCCGGCGCGCCAATCGTGATGCGCAGGCAGTCGTCGAGTCCGGCCTGCGCCGACACATCGCGCAGCACGATGCCGGCGGCGAGCGCGCGTTCAAGCGCTGCGCTGCCGTTGTCGAAACGCGCGAGCACGAAGTTCGCGCTGGATGGCCACAGCTCGCGCACATCGGCGAAGGTGGCGAGTGCATGCGCGACGCGCGTGCGTTCGGCGACCAGCATCTCGATGCGCTGGCGCGTGCGTTCGAGCGCGTCCGGCTGCAAGGCCGCGAGCGCGAGCGCTATGCACGGCGAGGGCAGCGGATACGGCGCCGCGATGCGTGCGACGAATGCCGCGATGTCCGCGTGCGCGATCAGCGCGCCGATGCGCGCGCCGGCCAGTGCATGCGCTTTCGACAGCGTGCGCAACACCGCGACGTTGGCATGGCGATCGATCAGCGCGGTCGCGCTCGGGGTTTCGGCAAATTCGATATACGCCTCGTCGACCAGCAGCAGCGCGCGCCCCGCCAGCCGTTCGGCGAGGAAGTCGAGCTCGGCGTGGTGCAGCGTACCGGTCGGGTTGTTCGGCGAGCAGACGAACACGATCTTGGTGTCCGCGTCGGTCAACGCGAGCAGGCGTTCCGGATCGAGCGCGAAACCGTCCGCAGCGGACAGCGCGAGCGCGCGGTATTCGGCGCCTTGTACCTGCGTACCGATCCGGTACATGCCGAAGGTCGGCGCGGTCGCGACCACGTTGTCGCGGCCGGCGCGGCAGAACGCGCGCAGCAGCAGGTCGATCGGCTCGTCGCTGCCGCGGCCGATCCACGGCTGCGATTCCGGCACGCCATACAGCGCCGCGAGCCGCGCGCGCAGCTCGGCCGGTTGCGGATCGGGATAGCGGTTGGTGCCGAACACGACGCCGTCGCCGGCCCACGGCGATTCGTTCGCGTTGAGGCGGATGCGGCCGTCGAGGCCGGTCTTGCGCGCCGACACGTAGGGCTGGAACGCGGCGAGATCGGGGCGGATGCGCGCGAGCAGGCTCATGCGCTGGCTCCCTGTGCTGCCGCGTCGGTGTCGCGTGCGATCGCCTCCAGGCGCAGATCGACAGCGCGCGCGTGCGCTTCCAGTCGCTCGGTGCGCGCCAGCAGCGCGGCATCGCCGCCGATGCCGCGCAGTCCCGCAGCGCTCAGCTCCTGCACATTGACGCGACGCACGAAGCTGTCGACGCCGACACCGCTGAACGAACGCGCGAAGCCGAGCGTCGGCAACACATGGTTCGGGCCGGCGCAGTAATCGCCGACCGTTTCCGGCGACCACGCACCGAGAAAGATGCTGCCCGCGTTGCTCAACCTCGCGAGCAGCGCGCGCGGATCGCGGGTCTGCACGATCAGGTGTTCGGGCGCATAGCGCTCCGAAACCGCGACCGCTTCGGCGAGATCGCGCACGCGGATCAGGCGCGCGTGCGCGAGCGCGGCGCACGCGATTTCGCGGCGGGGCAGGTCGGCCACCTGCGCGGCCACCGCGCGCGCGACCGCATCGAGCAGGCGCGCGTTCGGGCTGACCAGCAGCACCTGCGAATCGGCGCCGTGTTCGGCCTGCGCGAGCAGATCCGCGGCGACGAAGGCCGGATCGGCGCTGTCGTCGGCGATCACCAGCACTTCGGACGGACCGGCCGGCATGTCGATCGCTGCACCTTCCGGGTCGGCGGCGACTTCGAGTTTCGCCGCGGTCACCCACGCGTTGCCGGGTCCGAACAGCTTGTCGCAGCGAGGCACCGACGCGGTGCCGTAGGCAAGCGCGGCGATCGCCTGCGCGCCGCCGAGTTTGAGCACGCGCGTGATGCCGCAGAGTTTCGCGGCAACCAGGATCGCCGGATCGGCGAGTCCGTCCGCACGCGGCGGCGTCGCCAGCACGATCTCGGCGCAACCGGCGATGCGCGCCGGCACCGCCAGCATCCACACGGTGGATGGCAACGGCGCGCTGCCGGCCGGCGCGTACAGGCCGACGCGATTGATCGGGCGGATCACCTGTTCGCAGCGCACGCCGGGCGCGGTGTCGACACGGATGCCGGCGGGAACCTGCGCGGCATGAAACATCTCGACGCGCGCGATCGCGCTGCGCATCGCGGTCTGCACGTCGGCGCCGATCGCGTTCTCCGCCGCGGCGAATTCATCGGCGTCGACCTCGAACGAGGTCAGCGCGCAGCCATCGTGGCGCGCGGTCAGTTCGCGCAACGCAGCGTCGCCGCGCGCGCGCACGTCGGCGAGGATCGCGCGCACCGCGCCGAGCTGGCGTTCGTCGCGGATCTGGCGTGGGCGTGACAATGCATCAATACGTTGGCTTTCGGTCAGCGCTGCCCAGTCGAGGATGGTCAGCGCGGTTTCGGTGTCGGCGATTGCGTTCATGCCAGCATCCGTTCCACGTTGAGCACCATCAGGCTACTCGCGCCGAGGCGCTTGAGTTCTTCGAGATGCTGCCAGTCGAGTTCGCTGCACAAGGCCTGCATCGCGATGTCGTCGGGGCGGCCGTCGAGACTGAGCACGCTCGGCGCCTCGCGTGACGGCAGCAGACGCGTGATCGCGGGCACCGCGGCGCGTGGCGCCTGCAGCATCAACAGGCGCACGCCGTCGCCGGATTGCGCGCCGACGATGCGCGCGCACAGGCGTTCGATCTGCGCCGCCGTCGCCGCGTTCTGCGCGCGCGGGCTCGATGCGAGCACGGCCTCGCTGCGCATCACCGTGACCAGTTCGTGGAGCTGGTTCGCGGCGAGCGTCGCGCCGCTGGAGACCAGGTCGCAGATCGCATGCGCCTTGCCGAGCCGCGGCGCGATCTCGACCGAGCCGTTGAGCAGTACGACTTCCGCATCGATGGCCTGCTCGCGCAACCAGTCGGCGAGCAGGGCCGGGTAGGAAGTCGCGATGCGCAGGCCGGCGAGGTCGGCGACATTCTCGATCGGCCCGTTGTCCGGCACCGCGATCGCGAGCCGGCAGCTGCCGAAGCCGAGCGCCTGCAACTCGGCCGGCGCCGGCGCGCCGGCTGCGGCGAGACGCTGTTCGGTCAGCACGTTGCGGCCGACGATGCCAAGTTCGCAGCTGCCCTCGACGAGCAGGCCGGGAATGTCGTCATCGCGCACCAGCAGCACGTCGACCGGCATGTTCTCGCCGTACAGGAACAGCTTGTCGCGGCTCGACCGGAACACCAGGCCCGCGCTGCGCAGCAGGCCGAGCGACTGTTCGGAGAGGCGGCCGGACTTCTGCACGGCGATGCGCAGCCGTTCGCGGTTCTCGTTCACCGTGCGCTCCGGGCGGGTGGTTTGCGCGATGGCTTCATGCGCGTCGCCGCCAGTGCATAGCCGCCCGAGCCTTGTTCGAGGCAGCGCGCGACGCGGCCGATCGTGGTGATGCTGACCGCCGTCGCCTCGTGGATCTGCCAGTACGGCTGGCCGGCGACGAGGTGCGGCACCACGCTCCAGCGATCGCGCATCGCCTCGCGCTCGGCCGGCGTGCACAGGTCGTCGAGGAAGGCACGCGCCTCATCCACGCTGCGCAGCGTGAGCAGCGCCTCGCACAGTGAGCGCTCGGCGCGGGTGGAGTCGATCTCGGGTTCGATCTGGCGACGTTTCATTGCGATGATGTATTAATGCGTTAGTATGTTGTTCAACGGTATAGGCGCGGGACGATGCTGTCAAGCGTGGCGTGGTCGGAAGGTGCAGAGGGCGAGGGCCGAAGAAGGGCTCGATCGCAATTCCAGCGTCAACGCGCAGGAATCGCGATGGCGATCGCGGCTCTGAAAGCGTGAAGCCCGAACCGACGTGGGTCGATTCGGGCGGTCAGATCAATCGGAAGACGTTTTTGTCTGAGAGGGGGTTCGTAAAATCAAATCGATCTTCGGGGCTATCGCGTTGCTTTTGCTTCTGCGCGCAGGAGCGCACCGCTTTACCCGGGTCCCCTTGCAGCGGCGGTGGGCGGCGGACGGTAAAGCCCAAAGGGGCGCGCGCAGGAAGCGCGCGCGTTCGCCGTCGGCACACGGAGGTGCCGTCGGCGAACCCCGGCCGGCGACCACGTACCCGCAGGGCAGGATGCCCGGAGGGCGCCGCTGTTGGGTGCCCTTCTCTTGGGTTACTTTCTCTCGGGCAAGCAAGAAAAAGTGACCCGCTCGCAGGGATGCGAGCGGAAAACGCACGGATGCGGGTCGGTTTTGGCAACGCGGTAACGCGCGAACCGAACACCATCCCCACCCAAGCCTCCCCTTGAAGGGGAGGGCTTAAAGGCAGTTTGATGCAAGACCTGCTGCGTATTTTGTAGGCACCTCTGAGCGGAGCGGCGTTCGCGGCACCAGCTATCCGTCGAATCCGCTCGCGAAGATGCGATCGGTCGGTGCGTTGTCGTGGCTCAGGCGCAGCACCGCGATGTCGGTCAGCGAGGAGGTTGTCGAACGCTGGCCGAAGCCGGCGAGGATCGGTCGTTCGTCAGCGTCGAGTACGACTGTCGAGGCCTCGCTCATGATGCCATCGGGCGCCAGATCGGCGGTCATCAGACCGGCGTTGGCGAAGCTGGTATCGAGCTCGGCACCATCGGCCGAGGCACGAAAGGCGAGGAAGGTGCTCTTGTTCGGCGAGGCGAAACGCGCCGATACGACCAGTTTGCCGTCCGCCTGGCGGGCGAGGCCGGTGGGATAGCGGTCGTAGGCGTCGGCTTCGACCTCGACCGGCAGGTAGCCGGGAGACGTGACGGTGGCGCCGAAGCTGGTGTCGATGTCGCCGCCGCCATCGATGCGACCGAGCACGATGTTGGTGCCGGTGTTGTCGTCGTAGTAGTGGCCGGCGAACACGGCACCGCCGTCGCTGCTCGGCAGCAGGCGGTCGATGCCATTGTTGTTGGTCGAGGGCGCGATATTGTTGCGATGGAATACGCGCCAGCCGGTGCCGGCGAACGTCGTGTCCAGCGCACCGCTGGCGGTGAGGCGGGCAATGGCGAAATCGCTGCCCATGCCGGGGCCGTAGACGTCATACGAGCCGCCGACGAGGATGCCGTCGTCACTGTTCAGGCCAAGCGTCGACAGATAGCCGGCTTGGCCGGCGACGCCGTCCCAGTTGATCGGCGCCGTGCCATCGCCACTGCTGCCGAAGCTGGTGTCGGCATGGCCGCTGGCATCGAAACGCACGACCACGCTGTGGGGAATCACGCCGATCCATTTTTCGCCCGCGACCACGATGCGGCCCTGGCTGTCGATCGCGAGTGCATGCAGATAGATGGCCGGCAGCAGGGTGATGCCGCCGGTGCCGAAGCTGGCGTCCAGATCGCCGCCAGCACTCAATTTGGCGACGAAGCCCTTGGTGGGAGCGCGCACGCTGGTGGTGCCGGCGACGATGATCGAGCCATCGGCGAGGCGCTGCAGCGCTTCGACGCTCTGGATCGCGGCGCCGGTACCGGGAACGAGGTCGGGCAGCACCCGCACGCCCGGCATGGCGGGAATGTCGCCAAAGCTCGCGTCCGCGCTGCCGTCGGCATTGAAACGCGCCAGCATCGCGCGCCGGTTCGGTTCGGTGGGATTGTTCGGGATGACCTTGTTGCGTTCCCCCGCGACCAGGATCTTGCCATCCGGCAGTGTGATTGCGGCGTACGGTCTCAACTGGGTCGCTTCGACATTGTCCGGCGTAATGAACGCGGCGCCGGCCGTGCCGAAGCCGGGGTCCGGCGTGCCGTCGTTCGCCAGGCAGGGCAGGGCGAACAGGGTCGCGAGCAGCGCGGCCGCGCGCAATACATGGGTTTTCGTTGCCAGCATGGATGTCCTTTCCGGCCCGGATGGCCGATGCGGCAGCGTGCAGGAGGGCCACGCCACGTGCATTCGTGTTTCGTTAGAGGCGCGTTCGTGACTCATCATGACGAACACAATTGATTGATTCGACAGGCCATCGGGGCCGTGTACCGTCGCCGCCGCGAGCGGCCTGCGGGAACACACGAGGATTGGTGCATCCGCTCCGGCCTCAGTGGATCGCAGGGTCGCCGGACAGGTCTGCCGGCATTTCGCGCTCACCGGCGAGCGCGCTGGCGCGGGACAGCGCGCCGCGCCACAGCGTGGAGTCGCCGAGCGCGTGCTGGATACGCAATCGCAGCACTGCACTTTCATAGTCGCGCGCGGACCAGCCGGCGACACGTTCGGCGACCGCGCTGGCGTGGGCGAGGTCGCCGCTGCGCACGAGCCAGCCGGCGTAGGCGGCGGCCACTTCGCGCAGATCGAACGGAATGCGCAGCGCGTCGGCCTCGGCCAGCAGCCGGGCGTATGCGTTCCCGGCGTTGCCGTCGCCGGCCGCGGCTGCGTGCTCGGTCGCGGCGAGACTGAAATACACGCGCGCCGCCGCGTTGCCGTCGCGTTCGATGAGGGGCGGGAACGTGGCCAGGCTGGCGGCCGCGGCGTCGGTCTGGCCGTCGGCGAGCAGCGCGGCGATGCGCAGCCGCAGCGTCATCGCGCGTTCGCGCGCATCGTCGGCGCTGGTGAATCGTTGCAGCGCGGCGCCCGCCTCGACCGCGGCTTGGTGCGGGTCACCGCGCGCCAGCGCCAGCTGCGCGGCGAGCGCATGCCCGTGCGCGAGCGCCGGTTGATCATTTGCACGGTCCGCGGCATCGAGGGTCATGCGCAGGTCCGCGGCGGCTTCGCGCAGGCGCCCGTTCGCGATCAGGATCTGCGCGCAGGTCAGCTCCGCATTGCGTTGTCGCGCCGGGTCCGACACCTGCGTGATCAATTCGCGCAGGCGTGGCTCCATCGCGAGCGCGGCATCCGGTTCGAGCAATGCCAGCTTGAGCTCCGCGGCCGCAGCGAGCGCATTGATTTCGGCCGCGGGCATGCCGAAGGTCGCGAAGCGGCTCGCCGCGCGTTCGAACACCGGTTCGGCCTCCGCGTAGCGCAGGCGGAGCAGGTCGAGCGCGCCGAGGTTGGCGTCGAGCACGGCCAGCGCGAGCAGATTGCCGCCGCTCTCGAGTGTGCTGCGCGCCTCGGCGAAATCCTGCAGCGCGGCGTCGTAGCGGCCGATCGTGCCGGTGATGCTGGCACGACCGAGCAACGCGTTGCCGAGCGCGTCCGGTGCGTGTGCGCCGCGCAGCAGCGCGATCGCCTCGTCGAAGCGGCGTGTCGCCAGGTCGCGGTTGTCGCGCATGGCCGCGATCACGCCGAGATTGGTCAGCGCACGTGCGTGCAGCACCGCATCGCGTTCCGCCGAAACCTTCGCGGCGATCGCGCTGAAGCCGGCTTCGGCGGCATCGAGGTCGCCGGCGTGGTAATCGATCTGGGCCAAGCGCAGCTGAAGCTCCGGACGTTCGCGTTGCGCCGCGGGCACGCTCGCGATCAGCGCGCGTGCATCGTCCAGGCGATCGGCCAGGATCGCCGCCTCGATCTGCTGCAAAAGCTGCGCAAGCGCCGGCGGGTCGGTGTTCGCGGCGGAAACCGGCAACGGCGCGTAGCCGAGTTGCCGGGCCAGCTGATCGGCCGCGGTGCGCGTGGCGTCGAGCACGTCGGTCGCCTCGCCGATCGCGAGCAAGGCGGGTTCGTGACCCCACGTTGTGCGCAGCGTGACCCGCCAGCGGCCGCCGACCGCCTCGGCACGCGTGCCGATGACCAGGGTCGCGCCGGTTGCGTGGGCGAGGGTGGTCGCATAGGCGGCTGTTTCCGCCCCGGGCGGGGAGCGCTTGGTGAGCGCAACGATGTTGTCGCTGGGCACCACGGCGAGTCCTGCGCTGCGCAGGCGCGCGCCGATCAAGTCCATCAACCCGAGGCGGATCCAGTCGAACCCGGCGCCGGCGCTGACCGTGACCGGCAGCACCACGGCGATCGTGGCCTGTGAGTGTGTTGAAGCGGGAGTTGGTCCTGGCGCCACGCCGCCGCGGTGCAATCGCTGGGCGCCGATGGCTGCAAGCACGCCGAGCAGCGCGATGGCGACCATCACGAACAGCCGGCGCGTCGAGCGTTTGCGGATCGCGTTCGTCGGCGGCGTGGCGCGGATGGACGCCGGCTCGACGTCGCGCGGTTCCGGCTCGGGAAGCGCGGGGGCCGGGACGAGAGAGGTTGTCGCCGCCGCGTCCTGCTCGCCATCGAGGGTGTCGACGGCCGCGACCCAGTGGTAGCCGAAGCGGAACACGGTGCGGATCACCTGCTGTTCCTTGCCGGTGTCCTCCAGCGCGCGGCGCGCCGACAGCACGGTCTGGCCGAGCATGCCGTCGCTGATGTCGGTCTTGCCCCAGACCGCCGCGATCAGTTCATCGCGACCAACCGCACGCTCGCGGTGTTCGATCAGGTAGACCAGAAAATCGAAGGCGCGCGGCGGCACTGCGACCGGCGCGTCGCCGCGCAGCAATTCGCGCGTCGCGGGGTCGAGCCGGAACTCACCGAAGCGATAGGAGCGGGTCATCCGGTCGATATGCCTGCAAGCGTACTGCGCTGTCTGCCCCCTTCGCACCGGGGTCGCATTGGATGCCTCCGATGCGGCCGGGCGGGGCGTCAGCGCTAGCGGTGCAGGTCACCGCTCGCCTCGGGTTGGTAGCGGATCGCGACGATGCGCAGGCGCAGCTCACGCCCGCCCGGCACCTGCCACTTGATCGACTGGCCGACGCGCAAGCCGAGCATCGCACTGCCGACCGGCGCGAGCACCGAAACCTTGTCTGGCGATCCGTCCGCATCGCGCGGATAGACCAGGGTCAGCTCGTGCGATTCGCCACTGAGCTCGTCCTCGACGCGCGCCGTCGAATTCATCGTGACGACATCTTTCGGGATCTGGCCGGGGGCAACGACGTTCGCGCGCGCCAGCTCGGTGAGCAGCGCTTCGGCTCCAATGAAGTTGTGGTAAGCGGGTTGCTCGATCAGCTGCTCCAGACGCTGGAGGTCGAAGCTGGAGACGATGATGGGGGCGGTCTGATCCATGATGATTCCATTGGTATATTCGGGATGCTGGCGCAGTTCGGGTCACGCCGGACGTCGGCATGCCCGTTTGTCGAAGGTTTCGCACGGCACCTCGGTCATCTTACCGTAGGCGCTGCCGCACCGGCCCGTCCGGCCTTCGTTTCGAGCAGTTGGCGGGGAATGCTGCGGAACAATCCGGCGAGTGCCGCGAGGAACGCCGCCATTGCGGAACTCTTGCGCCACACCATCGCGATGCGTCGGCTCGGCGGATGGCCGCGGAACTCGACGAGGTCGATGTCGGCGGACGGCGCGACCGGCGGTTTCACGGCAAGGATCGGCAGCAAGGTGATGCCGACGTTGGCCGCAACCATCTGGCGCAGCGTTTCCAGGCTGGTCGCGCGAAAGCCGGTGCGTTCGCTCGCACCGGCGAGTTGGCACGCCTCCAGCGCCTGGTCGCGCAGGCAGTGGCCTTCTTCGAGCAGGAGCAAGCGCTGATCGGCCAGATCGCCGAGCTTGAGCGAGGCGCGCGAAGCGAGCTTGTGGCCGTGCGGAACCGCGAGCACGAAGGGTTCCTCGAACAGGAATTCCTGATGCAGCTGGTCGTCGTGCAACGGCAATGCGAGCAGCGCCGCATCAAGCCGGCCTTCGCGCAACTGACCGAGCAACGTTTCGGTCTTTTCCTCGACCAGCAGCAGTTCGAGGCGCGGGAAACGCACGCGGATTTGTGGAATCACATGCGGCAGCAGATACGGCCCGAGGGTCGGGAAAATGCCGAGGCGCAACGTGCCCGACTCCGGATCGAGCGTGCGCCGCGCGACCGCCTTGATCTGCTCGACTTCATTGAGCACGTCGCGCGCGCGCCGCGCGATGTCGCGCCCGACATCGGTCAGCAACACCTTGCGTGGTGCGCGTTCGACCAGCGCGACGCCGAGTTCCTCTTCCAGCTTCCTGATCTGGGTCGACAGGGTCGGCTGGCTGACGAAACTCGCCGTGGCGGCGCGGCCGAAGTGCTTGTGTTCGGCCAGGGCGACCAGATACTGGAGATCACGAAGGTTCATCGGGCGATTGTCCTCGACTATTGAAGCCATCGTATCAATCAATTGGATCGATGATCCAGCGCATCGTATTATTCTCCTCGCGCAGCGCCATTGGCGCCTCCGAGCTTCCTCTCTTCCACCCTCGAAACAAAAGGAAAAACACCATGTTGACCGTAGGCGACAAGTTTCCCGACTTCAATCTGAAAGCCACCGTTTCCACCGAAAGCCTCGAAAAGGCGTTCTTCCCGATCAGCAACACGACGTACAAGGGCAAGTGGCTCCTGGTGTTCTTCTATCCGAAGGATTTCACCTTCGTCTGCCCGACCGAAATCAAGGGCTTCGGCGACCTCAACAAGCAGTTTGCGGACCGTGACACCCAGGTGCTCGCGGCGAGCACCGACAGCGAATTTGTGCATCTGGCATGGCGCAAGGACCACAAGGATCTGCACGACCTGCCGTTCCCGATGCTCGCCGACACCGCGAAGCGCCTGTCGAGCGCGCTCGGCATCCTCGACGAGGAAGAAGGCGTCGCCAAGCGCGCGACGTTCCTGGTCGATCCGGAAGGCATCATCCGTTTCGCCTATGTGACCGACGGCAGCGTTGGCCGCAACCCGCAGGAAGTGTTGCGCGTGCTCGACGCGCTGCAGACCGACGAGCTGTGCCCGTGCAACTGGCACAAGGGCGAAGAGACACTGAAGGTCGCGTAACGCCGTGCTCATGCGATGCCTTCGGGCATCGCATGCGGGGCCTCGCGGGCGAGGCAGGAAGCCGAGCGGCTGCGCTCCATGGATGGCTGCTCGTGCCGAACCCCGCACCACCGGGCGGACTGTTCCCGCCTGTCGTCTGACCGGCATTGCGCCCCTCCCCTCGCGCGATGCCTGTCCCGGGCGGCGACCTCAACCTCGCCGCCCCCTATTCCATGGCGGCCCGGCCCTTGCGGCCAGGCTGCCTTTTTTCAGGAGACATCCATGAACCTCGACGATATCAAGGGCAGCCTGCCCGATTACGCGAAGGATCTTCGCCTCAATCTCGATTCGGTGCTCAGCGAATCCGGCTCGGCCGGCCTCAACCCGAAGCAGATCGCGATCATTGCGCTGGCCAGCGCGATTGCCTCGCGCCATGCGCCGCTGACCAGCGCGATCACCGCGCATGTCGCCGGCACGCTCAGCGAAGCGGAAGCGAACGCGGCACGTGGCGCCGCTGCGATCATGGCGATGAACAACATCTACTATCGTTTCACGCACCTGGTCGGCAACGCGGAATACGCGACGATGCGCGCCGGCCTGCGCATGAACGTGATGGCCAATCCGGGCTGCGACAAGATCGATTTCGAACTCGCCTCGCTCGCGGTCTCCGCGATCAACGGCTGCGGCATGTGCATGGCATCGCACGAGAAGACCTTGCAGAAGCACAACGTGCCGGCGGCAGCGATCCAGAGTGCGGCACGTATCGCCGCGGTACTGCATGCCGTGGCGGTGACGGCCGAACAGGCTGCCGCGGCGGCCTGAAGAAGTCGATTCCCGCGTAGGAGCGCCGGAAGGCGCGATGCTTTTGCGCGATCGGGACGAAAGGCATCGCGGCTGCCGCCGCTCCTACCACAGCAGGAGTTCTCGCTTGGTGGGAGCGGCGGAAGGCGCGATGCCAGCCGCGAGTCGCCATGACGTTTCGCCCATTGCCGCCATCGCGAGGGCATGGTTAGGTACGCGGCCCACTTCCCGGAAGGTTCACGATGCTTCGTTGCCTGCGTGCCGCGCTGTTGCTGGTGCTGGTTGCAATCCCGCTTTCGGGAATCGCGAAACCGGCGGCCTCCGCGATACCAACCGGCAAACTGCCGGCGGATGCGATCCCGCAGCACTACGCGTTGCATCTGACCATCGATCCGCGCAGCGATCGCTTCAGCGGCGAGACGCGCATCCGGGTCAAACTCGCAACGCCGAGCGATCACGTCTGGCTGCACGCGCAGGCGATCGATATCAAGAGCGCGAGCGTCACCGATGCGGCCGGCCAGACGCTTGCCAACGCAAGTGAAGCTGCATGGCGACACCGGTCTGCTCGAAGTCCTTTTCGGGCGCAGCCTGCCCGCGCAGGACATCGAACTCGCATTCGCGTACAGCGCGCCGTTCAACGGTCAGCTCGAAGGGCTGTACAAGGTGTCCGTCGGCAGCGACCACTACGCGATCACGCAGATGGAGCCGGTCAGTGCGCGCTTCGCGTTCCCGGGTTTCGACGAGCCGCGGTTCAAGACGCCGTTCGATATTTCGCTGACCGTGCCCAGAGACGAGGTCGCGGTTGCGAATACGCGCCAGTTGCGCGAGGAAGTATCGAACGACGCAAAGTGGAAGACGCTGACGTTCGCGACCACGAAGCCGTTGCCGACGTATCTGGTCGCGTTCGCGGTCGGACCGTGGGATGTCGTCGACGCGCCGGCAATTGCGCCGAACGACGGTGCGCAAGAACCCGGTGCCGTTGCGCGGCATCGGCCCGCGTGGCAGCGCGAAACAGCTTGCGTGGATACTCGGCGAGACCCCGGCCATCGTGAAGTTCCTCGAGGACTACACCGCGCAGCCCTATCCGTTCGACAAGCTCGACCTGCTCGGCGCGCCGGATTTCTCCGCCGGCGCGATGGAGAATGCCGGGCTGATCGTGTTCCGCGATGCGTTGCTGCTGCTGAACGAGCATTCGTCGGCCGATCGTTATCGCAGCGTGTTCAACGTGACCGCGCACGAGATCGCGCACCAGTGGTACGGCGATCTCGTCACCGTGCCGTGGTGGAACGACATCTGGCTCAACGAGGCGTACGCGACCTGGGCGCAGGCAAAAACGACCACCGCGCTCAAGCCCGATTATGAGGCGCCGCTCGCGGCCCTCGAAAGCCGCCTGCATGTGATGGCGAACGACAGCCTGCTCAGCGCGCGCAAGGTGCGCCAGCCGATCGTCGGGCGTGGTGACATCGAGACCGCGTTCGACGGCATCACCTACCAGAAAGGCGCGAGCGTACTCGCGATGTTCGAGTCGTGGGTCGGTGCCGACACGTTCCGCGCCGGCATGCGCAAATACCTCGCGGCGCATGCGTTCGGCAGCGGCAGCTCGGATGACCTGATCGCGACGCTGGCTGCGGCGAGCGGCAAGCGCGATGCGTTCGCGAAGGCAATGCGCAGTTTCCTCGACCAGGCTGGCGTGCCGCTGATCCACGCGGAACTCGCCTGCAAGGATGGCCGTGCGAAGCTTGCACTCGGGCAATCGCGCTACCTGCCCTATGGCGTGCTCGCGAAGGACACGCCGCTGTGGCGCGCGCCGGTGTGCGCGCGGTTCGGTCGCGACGGCAAATCCGATACGCAATGTTTCCTGCTCGATCGCAGCGAGCAGCGCTTCGACGTCGCCGGCACCTGCCCGGATTGGGTCCTGCCCAATGCCGATGCGCGCGGCTATTACCGCTTCGATCTGGCTGCTGCGGACTTCGCCAGGCTCGGTGGCGCGGTGTCCATGCTCAGCGCGCCGGAGCAGCTTGTCTACGCCGATGCGCTGTCGAGCGGTTTCATGCGCGGCACCGTTGCGCCGAACGCATTGCTCGATGCGATGCCGGCGCTCGCGAAATCGGATATGCCGCAGGTGGCGACGGCCTTGCTCGGAGAATTCGGATGGATTCGCGAACACCTCGGCGATGCGCGCACGCGGCCGTTGCTGGATGCCTATGCGGTACGTCTGTATACACCGCGGCTGCAGCAACTGGGTTATCGCCACCGCGACGGCGAGCCCGGCACCGCGACCGCGATGCGCACGCGGCTGGCCGAATTTTTCGCGATGACGGTGCGTGATTCCGCCGTGCGTGGCGAGCTCGCGAAACAAGGTCGCTCCGCGCTCGGCCTTGACGGCGGCGGCAATCCCGACCTGACCCGCGCCGATCCGGATCTGCTGCGCACTGCGCTCAAGGTGGCCGTGCAGGATGGTGGAGCAGGCGCATTCGAGGCGGCCCAGAACGCGCTCGCGGCGAATCGCGATACCTCGCAGCGGTATGCGTTGCTGGCGGCGCTTGGCGCAACGCGCGATCCGGCGCTCGGCGCGCGTGCACGCGACCAAGGCCTGACCTCCGCGGTGCAGATCGGCGAGATGTCGAGCCTGTACGGCGCGCATGTCGATGAGCCGGAAAATCGCATGGCGATGTGGCAATGGCTGCAGGCGCATTTCGATGGCTATCGCGAACGCCTGTCCCCGTTTGCCCAATCCCACTTGCCGGCGACCGTCGCCGAAGGGCGTTGCAGTGCGGCAGCGGCCGACGAACTCGCGGCGTTCCTTGCGCCGCGCGTCAAGCAATTGATCGGCGGCGAGCGTGGCCTCGGCCAGACCCTCGAATCGGTACGCCAATGCGCCGCGTTGCGGGACCATCTCGGCACAAAGGCGCTGGCCGATTGGAGCGGCACGCACGTGGCGACGGACTGAGACGCTGTTTGATCCCATGGCAGCGGCTTCAGCCGCGATGCTCGTTGCGACAAGCGAAAGCATCGCGCCTTCCGGCGCTCCCACAATGGTCTGCGTTTGCGGCGATACTCGTCGCGGTCGGTTACCGCTGCGACCGGCACGCGCGCACTCGAAGGCATCGCGGCTGAAGCCACTCCGTGTACCGTTACTCCTTTCGACTACGCGATGGTCACGCGCCAACCTGATGCCATCACGCGGGCTTTGTTGCGCCGGCGTTCTCGGCGTCGCAACCGTCGTGCCCGCACGCGCAGACTGGTTCCTCGCGCGGTGGCCCGCTGGTCGCCGTGTGTTTGCACGATTCGCTGCAATACGCGTCGCCGGATCGCGGGGCGCAGTGGCATGGCGCGTTCGCGCATTTGGAGTTCGCGTTCTCGCTGATCTTCATTTGCCCGGATCCTTGTTCGCGCCAGCCTTCTTGCCGCCGCCGTCCTGCTTGTTCACGGTCGCCCAGGC
Organism: uncultured Gammaproteobacteria bacterium; assembly: GCA_963720445.1. Taxonomy (GTDB): domain Bacteria; phylum Pseudomonadota; class Gammaproteobacteria; order Xanthomonadales; family Rhodanobacteraceae; genus Dokdonella_A. The sequence goes on along the minus strand of CAVRFO010000002.1, from coordinate 819,383 downwards.
ACGCGCCTGCGCGGTCTTCTTCGAGACGCCTTTTTCTTCATAGCCTTTCTCGATGTGGGCGGCTTCGCGTTTCTGTTTGTCGGTATACGAGGATTTGTCACCACGCGACATGGCACGCTCCTGCGAGGGAATACACAGCGCAATCTAGTCCCGCCGATTGAATAGGCAGTGAATGCTGCAGCGCCAGCTCCGCAGCCCGGCACGCTTGCTAAGATGCGCCGCTACAGCCAGGTGAATGGATGGGGCGATGGACGAACATTCTGCGGCGCGGGCTTCCTTCGCGGGCATTCCCGAGCGCAACACGGCGGACAACCTGTTGCGCACCGCGCAGCAGCACCACGTTGCGCTGTCGAGCATGGCCGATACCAAGGCCAACATCATCATCACGGTGTCGTCGATCGTGCTGACCCTGTCGCTCGGGCGCGCGAATGATCCGGAATTGCGCGGATCGGTCCTGGTCCTGGCCGGATTCACGCTGATCGCGTTGTTGCTCGCGATCCTCGCGGTATTACCGAAATACAAGCCACTGCGGCTCAACGGCGGCGCGCTGCCGGATGAATTCAATCTGCTGTTCTTCGGTCATTTCGCGGAACTGTCGCGTGAGCGCTATCTCGCCGAGTTCGGTCGCGCGTTGCATCCCGACGGCTCGCCGTATGCGACCTGGGCCAACGACATCTATTCGCTCGGCACCTATCTGGCGCACCACAAGTATCGCTATCTACGCTACAGCTACCTGTTTTTCCTTGCCGGATTCGTGCTCGCCTGCGCGACGCAGGGATGGCGCATGCTCGCGCATTGATGATGCTCGCGTGGCGATGCAGGCAACGGGCGAGTCCGGATGAATGATGTACGTGGCCTGCTTGCGGGCGCGGCCGATAGGCTGGGCGGCAACAGCGACGCGCACACCGAGGCGGCGCTGTTGCTCGCGCACGTGCTCGGGCGCTCGCGGACGTGGCTGTTCGCATGGCCCGAGTTCGAACCGGACCTGGCGCAGTGCGCGCGCTTCCGGCAACTCGTCGACGCGCGCCATGATGGCGAGCCGATCGCGTACCTGATCGGCCATCGCGAGTTCTGGTCACTCGATCTCGGGATCACTCCGGACGTGCTGATTCCAAGGCCCGAAACCGAATTGCTGGTCGAGCTCGCGCTGGAGCGCATCGCAACGGATCGGGAATGCCGTGTGGCCGACCTCGGCACCGGGTCCGGTGCGATCGCGCTCGCGCTCGCACGCGAGCGGCCGCTTGTGCAGATCATCGCGACTGACGCGAGCACAGCGGCTCTGATGGTCGCGCGCGCCAATGCACAGCGACTCGGCATTGCCAACGTCACCTTTTCGCAAGGTGACTGGTGCGCCGCGCTCGGCGCTGCGCGGTTTGATCTGATCGTCTCGAATCCGCCGTACATCGCCGTGGGTGATCATCATCTGCGGGAAGGCGATCTGCGCCACGAACCCGCGTCGGCGCTGGCGTCCGGCATCGATGGACTCGATGCGATCCGCCGCATCAGCATGCAGGCACGCGAGCATTTGCTCGCGCACGGCTGGCTGGCGCTGGAACATGGTTGGGACCAGGCTGCTCGCGTACGCGAACTGCTGATCGAGCATGGATTCAGCGACGCGCGCAGCGTGCGTGATGGCAACGGCCACGAACGGGTGACGCTCGCGCAATCAGAAGCCTGACCTCGCAAGTGCCAACGCCGCGTTCTTCCGGTGAGGCGTGGTCCGCGATCCGCGTGGGTGCCATGGAGCTAAGGGCTATCCGCGCGCCGCGCGGACGTTCTTGCGACGGCGAAGGATTCGCCGCAGCCACCAGCCGGCAGCGACGAGCGCGAGGATCGATGCCGCAGCGAGGGCTTCCAGGATGTGCATCGACTGGACGAGGACGAAGATTCCGCGTTGCGCATAGAAACCGTTGAAGTCGCGCAGGGTCGCAGGCAGCGCGAGCAGGTCGTCCTTGCCGAGCTGCAGCACGTGTTCGCGAGGATGATAAGTCGATCCCCACGGCAGGATCTCGTTATCGACATCCAGCTCGATGTGGGCGCCGAGCACATGGCTGACGGGGCGATCCTTCACGAAGTCGGCAACACGTTGTGCGCTCGCCTGGAACGCGCCGATATCGTCGATGAGCAGACGGCCAGGCAGGAGAAAATCCCCGGACAGGAACAATCCGGTGCGGCGGTCGTAGAACGCGACGTGTGACGGGTGGTGTCCCGGCGTGGGTATCACGTCGACCGTGCGATCGCCGAGGTCGATATGGGCAACGCCGTTTGGCCAATCGGCGAAGCCGAAATAGCTGCGCACGCTGGCGAGGTCGGAGTGGATCAGTTCGACATTCGGCAAATTTTCAAATTGCTGATCGCCGGCGCGGTGATCCAGATGTCCGTGCGTGTGGACCACGATCAGCGGCATCTTCGATGGCGCCTCTCCAGGCAGTTGGGCCAGAACGGTTTGCGCCAACGGCATCAGGTGTGGATCGGCGACATCGCCGGTGTCGATCAGCAGCGCCTTGGCCGAACCTGCCAGCAGATAGATGAAAGGCGCTTCTGGGGTCGCACAGGGATTCTCGCGCAGGATGAATGTCTGCGCTTCATAACGGTGGACCTGGATCGGCGGTGGCGGATTCGCCGCGCAGTCTTCCGCGCCTGCGGCCCATTGCACGTCGAGCGAACCGGGTACGGGTTGCGACCAGGCGGACGCGGATGCGATCGCAAAGCCGGTTGCGAGCAGAAGGCGGGACAAAGATTGCATGCGAGGGCGTCCGGTTGAAGGGTGACGCGATTTCATGCGCAATGCCGCGATGGCTGAAGCCGCCAGGCCATTCCAATGCGGCGTCACCCAGTTGGCGCGCGCGATGGCGAGGCTCAGATCGCGCTGCGCAGCGCCGGTGCCGCGAACAGATCACCGAAGCGATGGCGGATCGATCGTTCGATACCCGAGGCATCCAGTCCGTCGGTCGCGAGCAACTCCTCGCGGCTGGCATGGTCGAGGAACTGGTCGGAAAGACCGAGCTGCAGCATCGCGGTCTGGATGCCGTGCGCATTCAGTAGTTCCGCAACGGCGCTGCCCGCGCCGCCGGCAATGGCATTGTCCTCGATCGTGACCAGTGCGCCATGCGACTGCGCCAATTCGAGAATCAGCGCCTCGTCGAGTGGTTTCACGAAACGCATGTTGATCAAGGTTGCATCAAGCGCATCGGCGACCTTCACGCAGGGTGCGACCATTGCGCCGAACGCGAGCAGCGCGATGCCGTGTCCGCGACGGCGCACTTCGGCCTTGCCGATCGGCACGGTCGCAATCTCCTTTGAGAGCGCGACGCCCATGCCGCTGCCGCGTGGGTAGCGCACCGCGGCTGGGCCTTCGTGCAGGAAGCCGGTGCTCAGCATCCGGCGGCATTCCTCTTCGTCAGCCGGTGCCATCACGACCATGTTCGGAATGCAGCGCAGGTAGGACAGATCGAAGCTGCCTGCATGGGTCGCGCCGTCCGGGCCGACCAGTCCCGCGCGGTCGATCGCGAACAGGACATCCAGATTCTGCAGCGCGACGTCGTGGATCAACTGATCGTAGGCGCGTTGCAGGAACGTCGAATAGATCGCGACCACCGGCTTTGCACCCTCGCAGGCCATGCCGGCGGCGAGCGTGACCGCGTGCTGCTCGGCGATGCTGACATCGAAGTAGCGCTGCGGGTATTCCTTCGAGAAGCGCACCAGCCCGGAGCCTTCGCGCATCGCCGGGGTGATCGCGTACAGACGCGGATCGTTTGCCGCCATGTCGCACAGCCAGTCACCGAAGATCTCGGTGTAGGTCGGTTTCGACACGCCAGACTTCTTGACCAGGCCAGCGTCGGGATCAAACGGCCCGACCGCGTGGTACTCGATCTGCTCGCGCTCAGCCGGCGCATAGCCCTTGCCCTTGGTCGTGATCACGTGCAGCAGTTGCGGACCCTTGAGTTCCTTCAGCGTGCGCAGGGTCGACACCAGCAGCGGGATGTCGTGGCCGTCGATCGGGCCGGTGTAGCGGAAGCCGAATTCCTCGAACAAGGTCGACGGCACGAACATGCCCTTCGCGTGTTCTTCCCAGCGCTTGGCGAAGCGCCAGACGAAGCCGTCGCGCTTCATCATCTTCTTGCCGCTTTCGCGGATGCGATTGAGCGTTCGACTTGCCATCAAGCGCGCCAGCATCTTGGTCAGCGCGCCGACGTTCTCGCTGATCGACATCTGGTTGTCGTTGAGGATGACCAGCATGTCCGGCTCGACGTCGCCGCCATGGTTGAGCGCCTCGAACGCCATGCCGGCAGTCATCGCGCCATCGCCGATCACCGCGACGATCTTGCGGTGGTCGCCTTTGCGCTGCGCCGCGATCGCCATGCCGAGCGCGGCCGAGATCGAGGTCGAGGAATGGCCGACGCCGAAGGTGTCGTAGATGCTTTCCTCGCGTCGCGGAAACGGCGCCAAGCCGCCTTTCTTCTTGACCGTGGTGATGCGGTCGCGGCGCCCGGTCAGGATCTTGTGCGGATAGCTCTGGTGGCCGACGTCCCAGACCAGACGATCGTTCGGCGTGTCGTACAGGTAGTGCAGCGCGACGGTCAGCTCGATTACGCCGAGGTTCGCGCCGAAATGGCCGCCCGACGTCGCGACCGATTCGATCAGGTAGGCGCGCAGTTCGTGCGCGACATCGTCGAGTTCGGATTCGGGGAGTTGGCGCAAGTCCGCAGGGGACTCGATGCGGGCGAGGCGGGGATAGCGGGTGGAATCGATCATTTCGACGAAAAAGGAAGCTGGATCGGCATTTTCGGCCACTGAAGCGGCCGGGGCAAGAAGCGAGGCGGCCTGAACGCGGAACGGACAGGTTCAGCGTCGGATCCGGCCCTACGAAGCCTGATGTCGGATGCTTGCGCAGGTTTCGCCGCTCACGACCGCCGCAGCCGTGATGCCACCCAGCGCGCGCCGCGACCAACGGGTGCGCACGTGTAATGAGTATGCGAGAGGAAGGGTGAGGCTCCGCCTTCAGCACGATGACGTTGTCGTAATTCGCGGCCTTTACTTCAGTTTCACGGCGCTTGCAAGTGGAGCAAGTATCGATGATGATACGATTCAAGGCGTGCGTTCATGTCTTATTAAGATAAATCGGATCGAACGGATCGTTCGCTCGCGCGCCCACAACTCCAACACCGGTAAAGGACTACCCATATGCTTGTCATAGCCAAAGCCGTATGCGTCTGCGTATTGATTGCATCAGCGTTCTCCAGCCAATTTGCCGTGGCAGAGCCGAAGCCGTTCAAGCTACCAACGGTGAGTGTTAATGGCCATTTTGGTCCCAAGCCTCCTGGGTACGATTTTAGTAGAGGGTTCGGCGGAGGCCCACGCGAGCGGGGCGATGGCTTCAACGGCAATCGCGGCGAGAACAAGGACATCAAGGACGCGTCGGCCGGCGATCCCGCCTGCCCGAAAGAAGGCGAATCGTCCGGCCCCAACCCAATCAGCGGCAACCCCATCGTGCTGTCGACCGGCAACAAGGTTGAGCCGGAAACCGACTTCGTGTCCGCGGGCGAGATGCCGCTCTCGCTGCGGCGCACGTACAACCATTACTGGAACTATCTCGGCCTGTTCGGCAAGTACTGGGTCAGCAGCTTCGACTATTCGTTGGTCTGGCAGAGCGGCGAAGCGCAGATCTTCGCGCAGCGTCCGGACGGTCGCCGCATCAAATATGTTCGGGTCGGCACGACGAATCGCTGGAACGAGGACAAGGCGCAGCCGATCGCCTATATCAGCAAGAACGCGGATGGCACCTGGTCGCTGCTCGCCGAAGATGACGTCACGGAAAAGTACGACGGCAGCGGCCGCCCGCTGGAAATCAGGAATTCGCACGGCATCGGCTGGACGTTCAGCTATTCGACCAACTACCTGAGCCAGGTGACACATACCTCGGGCCGGAGCGTGAAATTCGCCTGGGCGGCGGGGCAGTTGACCCAGGTCACGGCGCCCGATGGCGGTGTTTTCTCGTACACCTACACCGCCAACGCGTTCGGCAGCGGCCAGCATCGGTTGGCGAGCAGCGCCTCCCCGGCGGCGACCGGGAACCCGGCCGTCACGATCACGTACTTCTATGAAGACGCGCGCTACCCTGGCGGGTTGACCGGCAAGGCGTTCAATGGCATCCGCTATTCCACGTTCGCCTACGATGCGTTGGCGCGGGCCATCAAGAGCGAGCACGCCACGGGTGGCATCGACCGTTTCACCTACGTCTATAGCGGCACTCCGACAACGCCGCCGAATCCGCCACCGGCCCCACCGCCGCCGGGTCGCAGCTGCAATCCGATGACCCACAACTGCCCGCTCCCGAACGGTGTCGGTGACGTGACGGAGGGCGCACCGGGAGATGGCGACCCCCAGGATGTGGCGGGGAACAATGATCCAGCGGACGTGACTGGTGGTGAAGATCCCGTCGTGGACGAAGTGGGGGCCGTCGATCCGCTGGACGTGGCAACCAAAGAGGAGTTGGCCCAAGTAGAAGAAAGCGCGGAGATTGCGGCCGTGGAGGACCAACTCGTCGCCATGGTTGCCGCGACCCAGACCAGCGTGGTCGAGACCAATCCACTGGGCTTGCAAACTACCTATACGTTCCTCGATGGCAAGCTCAGCACCGTGTCGGGCGCCGCGTCGGCCAACTGCGGCGCGCGCGCCAAATCGCGCAGCTACGACGCGAACGGCAACGAGGATCTGGTTACCGACTTCAACGGCAATTACACGTCCTACGCCTACAATGCGAAGGGCCAGCTGCTCACGAAAATCGAGGCGTACAACACAACCATTGCGCGCACGACGAGCTATATCTGGGACACGCCCTACAACCGCCCGACCAGCGTGACCCTCGCGGGCGACAGCCAGACCAGCTATACCTATGCCGCCGACAACCGCCTCGCCACGGTGACCGTGAAAAACCTCTCGGCGAATGGGACCGTCAATCAGACGCATGCCTGGACGTATACGTACACGAAATACGCCAGCGGACTGATGCAGAAGCAGGTGGTCCAAGGTCCCTTGGGCACGAACGACCAGACCACCTACAATTACAGCGCCACCGGCGACCTGACCAGCGTGACCAATGCGCTCGGCCAGATCACGACCTGGTCCGGCTACAACGGTCTCGGCCAGCCGGGGCGGGTCACCGGGCCGAACGGCGATATCACCAACTACGCGTACTACCCCGGCGGCGCGTTGCAGTCCGCGACGACGTATCCGAACGGCACGACGGCGAGCGCGATCAGCGTCACCTACGCGTCCGGGTTGCGCGACTCCGTCACCGCGAACGGCGTGACGACCAGCTACGTGTACGATGCAGCGCGGCGCCTGACCAGCGAGAGTCGCCCGGAGTTGAATGGCACGGCCAAGGTGCAATACGCCGCCTACGATGCCGCCAGCAACCCGACCCGGATCGAGGTCTACCGCAGCACGACCTTGCGTGCGCGCAGCTACATCGATTACGACGAACTCGGCCGGGTGCGCGCGCGCCGCGGCAACAATAGCCAGAACGTGGGTTACGCCTACGACAACAACGACAACGTCAAGACGATCACCGACTCGCTCAGTCGCGTGACGACGCTGACCTATGACGCGCTGAACCGCCTGAGCACGAGCAAGGACGCAAAGGCCGGCCTGACCAAATACGAGTACGACGCGGGCAACCGGGTGACGAAGCTCACCGATCCGCGCAGCCTGGCGACGAGCTACACCTACGACGGCTTCGGCCAACTGTGGTCGGAGGCGAGCCCGGACCGCGGCACGACCAGCTACACCTGGGCCGCGACCGGCCTGCGGACCAAGATGACGCGCGCGAACAGCGTGGTCACGACGTACACGTGGGATGACCTCGGCCGCGTCCTGACCGCGGTGGCGGGCGGCCAGACGCAGACGCTGGCATACGACACCTGCACGAACGGCAAGGGCCGGCTGTGCAGCGCGTCGATGCCGAACAGCCGCGTCGACTACACCTACGAAGCGGACGGTCGGGTGCGCGCGCGGACCGAGCAGATCACGGTCGGCGGCACGCTGACCAGTTTCGCGACCGGCTACGCGTACGACACCGATGGCCGCCCGACCAAGCTCACCTACCCGAACGGCCAGTCGGTCGGTTACGGTTGGAGCAGCAACCAGGTCAACACGCTGACGACGACGATCGGCGGCACCACGAGCAACGTGCTGACCAGCCTCAGCTACGAGCCGTTCGGCGCGGTGGCCGGCTGGACCTACGGCAACGGCATCGTGCACAGCCGCGGCTACGACCTCAACCAGCGGCAGACCAGCGCGCTGACGACCGCCGGCGCGACCACGCTGCAGAACCTGACCTACGGCTACAACGCGAACGACCTGATCACCTCGATCAGCAACGGCGTGGACGCGAGCCAGAACCAGAGTGTCGGCTACGACGAGCTCGGCCGGATCACCTCGGGGATGAACCAGAGCTACACCTACAACGCGAACGGCAACCGCACGACCGGCGCCGGCGGCGTGACCTATACGATCGCGACAACCAGCAACCGGATGACCGCGACCAATGCGCTCGGCCCGGTCACGTTCCTGCAGGACGCGGCGGGCAACCTGACGGCCTACAATATCAGCGGCTACCCGAGCGTCGGCTACACCTACGATCCGTTCAACCGGATGGCGACGGTCAGCATGAACGGCGTGCTGGGCACCTACGCGTACAACGCGTTCAACCAGCGCACCAGCAAGGTGGCCGCGCAGGGCACGGACCGCTACGTCTACGGCGAGGATCACCGCCTGCTCGCCGAGCGCCGCGAGGGCACGAACGCCTGGACGAATTACGTGTGGTTCGCCGGCCAGCCGGTGGCGCTGACCAAGGGCACGATGTTGACGATGGTGCACACCGATCACCTCGGCCGCCCGGAGCTGGCGACCAACGCGAGCAAGGCGGTGGTGTGGAGGTCGGCGAATGCGACGTTCGGCGACCGCAGCATCGCGGTGGACAGCATCGGCGGGTTGAATCTCGGGTTCCCCGGCCAATACTTCGATCAGGAGTCGGGGTTCTGGTACAACATGAACCGGTACTACATTGCGATGTATGGGCGGTATACGCAGGTGGATCCGATTGGGATGGGGGGTGGGGTTAATCCGTATGTCTATGTCGGAGGAAATCCAGCTAGCTTTGTTGATCCATCGGGATTGGAGCTGTGCCAAGCCAATCTGCCTGGTCTTGGTGATACTCACCTTGATACAAATTTTCAACCAGCCGTGCAATCGTGGATTGACTTGAACGTCGCGGCCGGAGTCAATGTGACATTTACCTCTGCGTTCCGCTCTACTGCTGCTCAAGGCGGACTGAATACTGGGAATGCCATTACGCCAGCTGGAGCCGGAAATAGTTTGCATGAAGCAGGATACGCAGTAGACATAAGCTGGAGTAGCCTGACGCAGGCGCAGCGAGGCACCGTTACAACGAATGCAACGACCGCTGGATTGAGCTGGGGCGGTAACTTCAGGACGCCTGACAACGTCCACTTCTACAGCGACCCTGGCAATCGAACTCAACTCATTCAAGACGCGCAACAGAGGTATCAAGATGGCACTGCAGACACCTGTACCTGTGGTCAATAGAGCGCTGTTCATAGTCACTCTACTTGCGTGTATGCATATAGCGTGTGCTTCCAGTGTGGTAAAGCTGCAGGGAACATATTCATCGCTGACGTATCATGTGGAAGGCGGTGATCTCACTGGCTATGAGATACGGTTCATTCCAACCAATCAGGGAACAAAGGCTGTTGTTCAAGTAGCTGAGGGAGATGCTGGGCGAATTTATATTGTCAATGTTATGGAAGAAGCCGGTGCGGTGCAATTTGAAATACCGTTGGCGTCTGGGGTGAGCATAAAATTCGTCGGAAAAGTGAGTGCTGACGGCTTGAGAGGGGTAATCACAAATCCTTCTGGTGAGCACGAAGATTTGTTCTTGAAGCGCACTGTCAGTTACTGGGAGAAATAGAGCGAGGTAGCCGGAAAAGGGGGCGTTTGAATCTACGGACCGGAAAAGGGGACGGAGGAATTATCCGTTTGAATCAGCATACGGCGGTGGCGGCTCGTCGGCGCCCGCATCGGCAATCTGGGGCAGACGGTCGCGTCCGCTCGCGCAGCGATGGGGCAGCGTGGCCGGCGGGCCCACTCTGTCGACCTGCTACACCTACGATGCAGCGCGCCGCCTGACCGACGAGACGCGACCGGAGTTGAACGGCAGCGCCAAGCGCCACATCGACTACAACCTGGCCAGCGATCCAACCACGATCCAGGTCTACCGAGACAGCACGCTGCGCTACCGCGTCTACGCCGATTATGACGAACTCAGCCGCGTGCGTGCCCGGCGTGGCAACAACGGCCAGAACGTCCGCTACGCCTATGACGGCAACGACAACCTGAAGACGATCACGGACTCGCTGAACCGCGCGACGACGCTGACCTACGACGCGCTGAATCGCCTGTCCACCCGTAATTTCAACTACGAGGCAACAGGATCTGCCGCAGGTTTCTCGTCCCAATTCCTGCTCAGAGCGGCGGGGTATGCCCAAATCAGTGCCGGAACATCGACAGCGGCGTGGGCCCTTCCGTTTGGCCCATTGGGGGGCGCACCATATGGCGATGATTCTGCTGATCAGCAGAATATCATGGCCGGAATTGACTATTATAACTGCCTCGCTTCTGGAGGAGAGTGATGAGGCGCTATTCGTTACTTAATTTGATCGCCGCGCTTGCTCTTGTGCTTCTCTCGAGCTGTGATGGATCGGAAAAGCTGCGCGGAAAGCCGTCAAAGCGTGTGAAAAATTCGACGGGCTGACACGGAACCGAGCTTTCCCTTCCCCCGCTGCACAGGGGAAGCAAAAGCACAATTAACTGCCTTTCCGAGCACATCGTTTCGGCTTTCGCCGGGACGACGACTCGTTAAGTTGCGAGCATTGGGTGAACACCGCCTACAGACTCAAGCCGTCAACTCAGCAGGCCAAAACCGGCAAGAAGGCGCCGCATTGGCCGAATCAGCCGGCGGCCACCGTGCGGTCACGCGCCCATTCGCGCTGCGTCGCGACTGCCTCAGCCATGAGGACAGCCAGCGGCTTTGTGCCTGCAATGGCCGCGAGCAGATCCGCCTGGATCGGTCGCCGGCGTTCGGCTGCGGCGGCATACAGCGCGGACACGACGATCTGTTCGATCTCGGCGCCGGAGAAATCGCGGCTGGCGGTGGCGAGGGCGTCGAGATTGTATTCGTCCGGTTCCAGCTCGCGCTTGACCAGATGGATGCGAAAGATTTCCGCGCGGGTCGCGGCATCCGGCAGATCGACGAAGAAGATCTCGTCGAAACGGCCCTTGCGCAGCAGCTCGGCGGGTAGTTTGCTGACCTGGTTTGCGGTCGCGACCAGGAACACCGGTGCCTTGCGTTCCTCCATCCAGGTCAGCAGGTAGCCGAGCACGAACGGAAAAGGTGACGGAGGAATTATCCATTTGAATCCGAACGCGCAGGCGGTGAACACCGCCTACAGACTCAAGCCGTCAACTCAACAGGCCAAAACCGGCAAGAAGGCGACGCGTTTGCCGAATCAGCCTGCGGCTACGGTGCGATCACGCGCCCATTCGCGTTGCGTCGCAACGGCTTCAGCCATGAGGACAGCCAACGGTTTTGTGCCTGCAATGGCCGCGAGCAGATCCGCTTGGTTCGGTCGACGGCGTTCGGCCGCGGCGGCATACAACGCTGACACCACGATCTGTTCGATCTCGGCGCCAGAAAAATTGTTGCTTGCGGCAGCGAGCGCATCCAGATCGTAGTCATCCGGTTTCAGCTCGCGCTTCACCAGATGGATGCGGAAAATGTCCGCGCGGGTTGCCGCATCCGGCAGATCGACGAAGAATATCTCGTCGAAACGGCCCTTGCGCAGCAGTTCGGCGGGCAGCTTGCTGACTTGGTTTGCGTTCGCGACCAGGAACACAGGTGCCTTGCGTTCCTCCATCCAGGTCAGCAGGTAGCCGAGCACGCGTTGCGAGACACCTTCGTCGGCGGTGTCGGTCGCAAGCGCTTTTTCGATCTCATCGATCCACAGCACACATGGCGCGAGCAATTCAGCACTGGCCAGCGATTCACGCAGATTGCGTTCGGTTTCGCCCTGGAACTTGTTGTACAGCGCGCCCATGTCCAGGCGCAGCAGCGGCACGCCGAAACCGCCGGCGATCGCTTTCGCGGCGAGGCTCTTGCCGCAGCCCTGCACGCCGAGCAGCAGTACGCCTTTCGGTGGATCGAGTTTCACCGGCATCTTTTCGCCGACGAATGCGGCGCGGCGTTGCGCGATCCACTGCTTCAGGCGGGTGAGGCCAGCAACGTCGGCGAACTGCGCGGTCTCGTATTCGAAGTGCAGCGAGCCGTTGCGATCGAGCAGTGCGAATTTCGCGCGTGCCAATTCCGGCAAGTCCGCGGGACTCAACGCACCGTCGTCATAGATGAGTTTGCGCACGATGCGGCGTGCGTCGTCGAGGGCGAGGCCGGTGAGATTGCGCACGACCGCGCGCGCCGAGTCCGCGTCGACCTCGACGCGGCGGCCGCCGTTCTCGCGCGAATAGCGGAACGCTTCCTCGCGCACCAGCGCGGCGATCGCCGCCGCGTCCGGCAGCGGGAAACGGAAACGTGTCGCCGCATCGGTGAGTTCGCCGGGCATGTCGTAACCGCTGCCGACCAGCACCAGCGTGTGCTCCTGCGTGTCGCGCCGCTGCACGATCTCGCGGAGCAGGCGCAAGGTCATCGGATAGCGCAGGTAAGGCTGAAAATCGAGCAGCAGGTACACGCCGGGCTGGCGCGCCTGTTTGATCGTCTGCAGGGTGACCGTTGCATCCGGTGCGGGCTGTTCCTGATCGTCGTTGAGGTCGAGCCGTTGCAGGCCGGCGGTGATGCTCCAACTGTAGAGCGGCCGCAGGGTCTGCGCGATCGCGTGGCGGAAGCCATCGATCACCGATGTTTCATCATTCGATTCGACGAGCAGCAGCGGTGTCGCCGCGCGGATCAATGTCGCCAGATCCTGGTTTGTGCTCATCGTCGACCGCGATCGGGGAAAGCCGCGCAGTCTAATCGAAACCGCCGCCGTTCCATCGCGCCAGCGCAGCGCCGCCGCGTGCGTCGCGCGGCGCGGACATCAAAGCTTCGCGCCCGGCGCCGGGGGCTTGTGCATGCGCTTCCTGAATTCCTGGCGGAAGCGGAACTGACGGTTGGAGTCGTGCGCTTCGCGCAGGCGGCGCGCGTGCGCGGCGAGCAGGTCGCCGCGGGTCAGGATGCCGACCAGGCGTTGCGCTTCATCGGCGCTGACCACCAGCACGCGACCGACGTTTTCCTCGACCATGTGATCGGCCGCTTCGCGCAAGGAATGACCTTCGTGGACGACGATCGGCGCACGCTTGAGCAGATCGCCGATATGACGCAGCCCGGCCAGGTCGGGGTTGAGCAGGTCGCGCCGGGTGACCACGCCGCGCACGCGTTGCTGGTCGTCGAGCACCGGATAGCCCTGGTGCTGCGCCTCGACGTTTCCGGTAGCAAGCCAGACGCGCACGTCACCGAGTTCGTCCGATGTCTTCAGGGTGACCACGTCGCGTGTGCACGCGTTGCCGACTTCGACCAGTTCGAGGAAATCGGCGGCATATTCGCTCGGCACGCGCACGCCGCGGCGCGCGATCTTCTCGGTCATGATCGTGTTGCGCATGATCAGCGCGGAAACGAGATAGGCAGCCGTGCAACCGCCGAGTAGCGGCAGCAGGCCGAACGGTTGCTGGGTGGTTTCGAACGCAAACACGACCGAGGTGAGCAGCGCGCGCGATGCGCCGGCGAAGATCGCGGCCATGCCGACCAGTGCCGCGATGCGCGGGTCGATGCCGAGCTGCGGCGCGAGCGCGACCAGTGCCATGCCGAGCACCGCGCCGAGCGCGCCGCCGATCGTGAACAGCGGCGCGAGCGTTCCGCCCGAGGTGCCGCTGCCGAGCGCGATCGACCACGACAGGAATTTCATCAGGCACAGCGTGAGCAGCACGCCGGCGCCGAAATGACCGGCGAGGATCGCCTCGATGTTGTCGTAGCCGACGCCCGAGCGTGCGCGGCGAGTACCAGCCGATCACGCCGACCGCGACGCCGCCGATCGCCGGCCACCACATCCAGTGCACCGGCAGTTTCTCGAACGCATCCTCGATGCCGTAGACGACGCGCGTCGCGCCGACGCTGACCAGGCCGATCAACGCGCCGAGCACGACATAGCACGCGAGTGCGGCGCCACCAGGTTCGGTGACGCCCAGCAACGGGAACACCGGCGCCGAACCGACCATCGCATAGCGCACGCTGGTCGCCGCGACTGTGGCCAGCGCAACCGGAATCAGCGAGCGCGGGCTGAATTCGAACAGCAGCAATTCGACGGCGAGCAGCACCGCGGAAACCGGCGATGCCGAACATCGCGGCCATGCCCGCGGCGGCGCCCGCGGCGAGCAGCGTCTTGCGTTCGGCCGCGGTCACGCGCAGCACCTGGCCGACGAAGCGAGCCGAGCGCGCCGCCGGTCGCGATGATCGGGCCCTCCGCGCCGAACGGGCCGCCGGTGCCGATCGCGATCGCGGAGGAAATCGGTTTCAGGAACGTGATCCGCGGCGGAATCCGGCTCTGGTTGAGCAACACCTGTTCCATCGCCTCGGGAATGCCGTGGCCGCGGATCGCTTGCGAACCGTAGCGCGCCATCGCACCGACGATCAGACCGCCGATCACCGGTACCACGATGACCCACGCGCCGAGGTGGTTGCCGGCCGGCGATGAGAACTCGGTCGACCAGCGACCGTAGAACGCGAGGTTGGTGACCACGCCGATCAAGGCGGTCAGGAAGCGTGCGATCAGCGCGGCGGCGATCGCGATCAGGATCGCCACGCTCGCGATCAGCAGGGTGCGACGGTCGACGAGGGTCGAGCGGCGCGGCATGCGCGTCATGTCGAGCGCAAGCTCAAGTCCCGGCGCGATCGGGAGCGCGTCGGTGCTGCCCGCGCTTTCGACGCGCGGTGCGGATGATTCGGAACCTGGGTTCATCGGTATCGCTATGTCGCCGCGGCGCAGCATAGCGGGCGGTGGCAGCGCAGACAATTCGCGCGGCGCGAACGATGCGGCTTCCGCGCGCGAAGAACCGGTCGTGAAACGGATCAGGCGCCGGGGTCGAACCTCGGAGGCCAGGAGCATTTCCTGGCCTGACAGGAAGGTCTATCGGGATGACGCCCTGCTCGGTATTTCTTCAGGCGATCGTGAGAGATATCGTGTGGATCGATCGAGCGCAGCCTGGTTGCCGCCAGGCGCCCCGGGAGTTTTGTCAGCGGCGGTGATTCGGCGATCCGTCGGAACGTGCGGGGGCTCGTTGCGTGTTCGCGGATCCACCGCCGCCGGAGCCGCGCGGCAGTGCCATGCGTCCGCCGCCGCCGTCGCCATGCCCGCGGGGCGCGACGAAACCACCCCGCATGCCGGGCGCCGCGACCGAGCGCTGCATGGGCACGTTGCGATACGCAGGTCCGATCTCGCGCGGCGCGACGAAACCACCCCGCATGCCCGGGGCCGCGAACGAGCGCTGCATGGGCACGCTGCGATACGCAGGTCCGATCTCGCGGCCACGTCCGCCAAATGCCGACGCCACACCGGCAGGGATATTGGCGCGGCCGAATTGACGATTCAGCGCGGGATCCCGGTAGGCGACGCCGCGGCGGTGCGCCGGGTTGTGCTGCCACACGTGCGACGGTCCATCGCCTGCGATACCGCCGGATCCGTGCCACGGCCGGCCGCGGGGGTGGACGTCGATGCAGTGGTGGTGCCAGTCGAAGTCGGTGAGGAAGAAGCCGGCGCCGATCGCGACGCCGGTGCCCCACGCAAATCCGCCCTGCCAGTAGTAGCCGGGCCACGCTGCCCAGAACACCGGTGGGTAGGTCGGCCACCACCAGTTGCCATAGATCGTGGTGGGATCGTAGTAGGGCAGATAGGTGAGGTCGGACGCCGCCGGCTCGATATCGATCAGGCCGTCCGCATCCTCGACGCGCAGCTCGCCACCCGACGTCAGTGTGCCGGCGGCCTCCGCCTTCTGGCGCAGACCCTGCACGGTGTCCATTACTTGCGCTTGCTGGGCGAGGAACGCATTGCCAAGCTGTTCGGTCCAGCCGAGCTTGTCGTCCATCATTTGCAGCAGATCCGGAAACGCGAGCATCGCCTTGACGCTCGGGTCCCAGTTCTGTTCGTCGACCGCATTCACGGCATCGGTGCCGGTGAGATCAGGGTTGGCCTGCGCCCAGCGCGCCGCCTGGACGATCTCGAGCGGATAGGTCGATGCGGTCAGTACCTGGGTCAGCAGTTCGTCTGGATACAACGCGACCGGCGCCAGCATCTGATCCAGTTGCGCCTGGCTGAAGTCCTGGCTGGCGGACGTGGTGGCATCGGATTGGGCGAGTGCGGAGCCCGCCCATGACAACGACGCCAGAACAAAGAGGAAAACGATGATTCCGGGCTTGACGTTCATGGCGATCCTCCGTGGGATCGACCCTATGCGGGACGCGCCTCTGGGATCCGGCGCTATGGGAAAGTCTACGCCGCGGCTGATGAACGCCATCTCGATGGTTCGTGACCGTGCACGTGGCGCTGCGCGTCTGTTCAGCGAATGCGATCGGGCGAGCGCGGCGCATCCGCCGCGCGTTTCCACGGATGATCAGCCGCCGTTGCTGCCCATGGACCATCGTGATGGCCAGGCCCTGCACGAGCACGCGGATCCGGGGCGGTTGTTCTCGATGAACGGATACGGCCGCAATCCGGCCGACTGGACCAGCAACAGGATCGCCGATGGATGGCGCAGGATGCATGCCCGCCAACGCAGCCGCGCGAACGAGGTCGCGTTCTTCGTGGAGTTCGGTGCAGGGTAGTCATCTCACGCGGCGGCGGACGCTCGATCCGCGCGAGGGAGCTATTGGGGTCGTCGGTTGCGCGGCAGGTGGTTGACCAGGAATTCCATCTGGTCGGCGAGGATGTTGCGGTTGGACAGGATCAGGTGCTCGACCCAACTCGGCCGGTACGGGATCGCGAGCAGCGGCATGCCGGCCTGTTGCGGGGTGCGGCTGCCCTTCTTCACATTGCACGACCAGCACGCGGTGACCACGTTGGCCCAGATGTCGCGGCCACCCTTCGATACCGGCATCACGTGATCGCGGGTCAGTTCGCCGCGATGGAAATGGTTGCCGCAGTACAGGCACAGCATGCGGTCGCGCGCGAACAGCGAGGCATTGGTCAGCGCCGGCGCGGGGTCGAACGCCGTCGGCCGCGCATGGCCGGTGCTGGCGACGATCGGATGCAGGCGCAGCAGGCTCTGCTCTCCGGTCGTGCGATTCATGCCGCCGTGGATGGTCAGGCAATGATCGCCCAGGGTCCATGCGACCGCGCCGCGAACATACAAACCGACCGCGTCCTGCCAGCTCATCCAGTCGAGGATGCGCCCGCTTGAGTCCAGGGACAGGACGCGGGTGTTGTGGATGTCGCCGGAAGTTTTGACTTCCGCAAGCATGTGACCTCCATTCTCGAACGAGAAAAGTGGTACCGCGAACGCCTCGATGAGGCGACCGCTGCGCAGCATAGAACAAAAATTTGGCGTTGGGATGAAGAGGTCCGCGTCGGGCTCGCGCCGAGATGGGTGGGCACCCCCTGATTCACCCCTCTCCCCCAAAGCTTCATCGCTTGGGGAGAGTTGTGAGGGGATTAGTACGGAACCAGATGATTCGCGCAATTGCGCGGACGGACGCTCGAATTTAGCGGCGATGGTTGGGCGACAGCGGTGGAAGGGTTCGGCTTGAAAAATTAGGCACCACCGCTCTCTTTCTCATGTCGCGCTATCTTGAGGAAAAGCGACTTGAAAACATCAAGGCGTTGAAGCTCTTGAGATATCCGCCACCACATGAACAGAAACAGTCCGATAAATGCGATGAACTCCGCAACGAAGTCATGTTTGACGAAGCCATAGGTACCAAACGCTACCGAGGGTGCGATGACACAGGCGTAGAAGCCAGCCCGCAACTTCGCGCCGTATTCGTCGCGTGCAACGCGTTCAACGTACCCTCGCTCTTCCTTCGTGAGTCCTAAATCGCTCATGTGGTGTCTAGCGCGTTGCGCGGCAATGCCGCAGATGACGTTCGATGCGCGGCACATCCGTGTGCGCGCAGATTTCAATGGACGTATTGCGTATTACGTGGCCGCCATCTTGTTCTTGATCAGGCCAACGATCGCCGTCACCACCGCGCCGGCCACGCCGCCGCCGACCAGGTTGCCGACGATCGCGCCGGCATCGAGACCACCGCCAGCGGCACCGCCCAGCATCGGCTGCAGCGCCGGCAGGATCATCGGCAACAGATAGCCGAGCACACCGCCGCCCACGGCGCCCACCACCGTGTTGCCCGCTCCCCCCAGACTCACGTTCTTCGCTGCGGCACCGGCCGCATTACCGCCCACGGCACCCGCAATCAGTTGCATGATCAGTGGAAGATACTGTTCCATGACAAGCCCCTTGTATAAGTGTGGTTGTCGAATCGATGGGTGGGGATCGATCGATTTGCCGCTCCTCCCAGCGCCGAGAACGGGCGCCGATCCATCCCCGCGGGCATCCTAACACCGGGGATTCGGGGGCTCTGGTGCAGTGCCAGATAATGCAGTTGGGATTGGGCGCGTAGGCCGGACCACCGCAGGCCGGCCGGCTTCGCGAGCACCGCTGGCCCCGCGGTGCGCGTCCGGCCTACCATGATTTATCAGCCGAATTGCGCATCCGGCATGTCGACCAGATTGGCTGCACCGCTCTTCATCGCGGCCGCGTTCGTGTGGATACGCGGCAGGATGCGCGCGAAATAGAAACGCGCGGTATGGCGCTTCGCTTCGCGAAATTCGCTCGACTGGGACGATGTATCGGCGGCGGCGACGCTGCGCGCCCACAGATACGCGAATGCGATGTAGCCGGAATAGAAAAGATAGTCGTACGCCGCTGCGCCCATTTCATCCGGATTCGCCATGGCGCGTTTGCCGAGTTCGAGGGTGAGTTCGCCCCAGGCTTTCGCGGCCGCGCCGAGCGGACCGACGAATTCGGCGAGCGCCGCATCGCTCGCATGGGCAGCGCAGAACGCGCCGATCTCGGCGAGGAAATGTTTCAGGCCGACACCTTGCAACTGCATCACCTTGCGCCCGAGCAGGTCGAGCGCCTGGATCTGCGTGGTGCCTTCATACAGCGTGGTGATCCGCGCATCGCGCGCGAATTGTTCCATGCCGTGTTCGACGATGTAGCCGTGGCCGCCGAAGATCTGCTGCGCATCGTAGGTGCATTCGATCGCCATCTCGGTCAGCAATCCCTTGACGATCGGGGTCAGGAACGACACCAGCGCCTCGGCGCGTTCGCGTTCCGCCGCATCCTCGGAATGCTTGGCGATGTCTTCCTGCAGATAAGCGTACAGACCGAGCAGACGGCCGCCCTCGGCGAATGCTTTCTGGGTCAACAACATGCGGCGCACGTCCGGATGCACGATCAGCGGATCGGCGGGTTTGTCCGGAAACTTCGGTCCGGACAGCGAACGCATCTGCAGACGGTCGCGCGCGTACGCGAGCGAGTTCTGGTAGGCGCGTTCGGTCAATCCGAGTCCCTGCAAACCGACCGCGAGGCGCGCGGTATTCATCATCGTGAACATCGCGACGAGGCCCTTGTTCGGCTGGCCGACCAGCCAGCCCTCGGCGTCGTCGAAGTTCATCACGCAGGTCACCGAACCCTTGATGCCCATCTTGTGTTCGATCGAGCCACAGGCGGCCGCGTTGCGTTCGCCGACCTTTCCATCTTTCCCGACCTTGAATTTCGGAACGATGAACAGCGAGATGCCCTTGACGCCGGCCGGTGCGTCCGGCAACCGCGCCAGCACCAAATGCAGGATGTTGTCGACGAAATCGTGTTCGCCGGCGGTGATGAAGATCTTGGTGCCGCTGATCCGGTAACTGCCGTCGGCGGCCGGCTGTGCACGGGTCTTGAGCAGTCCGAGATCGGTGCCGCAATGCGGCTCGGTCAGGCACATCGTGCCGGTCCATTGGCCGGACACGAGCGGTTTGAGGAACACCTCGCGCTGCCAGTCCTCGCCGTGATATTCGAGCGCCGACGACGCGCCGTGCGAGAGCATCGGGTAGTTGCCCCACGAAAGATTCGCCGCGTCGATCATTTCCTTGAACGCAGCGCCGATCGTCTCCGGAAAGCCCTGGCCGCCGAATGCCTCGCGCGCGGTCAAGCCGATCCAGCCACCGTCGACATATTTCGCGAACGCGTCCTTGAAGCCCTTTGGCGTGCGCACGCTGTGGGTGGCGGCATCGAACTGGCAGCCTTCCGCGTCGCCGGACTGGTTCAGCGGCGCGAGCACCTGCTCGGCGAATTTCGCGGCTTCATCGAGTACCGCGTCGATCACGTCGCGCGTCGCCGTTTCGCAACCGGGCAGGCGGCTGTAAACCGATTCGACATCGAGCACGTCGTAAAGCGCGAAACGCAGGTCGGCGAGTGGGGCGGTGTAGCGGCTCATGGCGGTCTCCGGGTTTTCCTCGTTCCGGCGCAGGCCGGAACCCAATGTCGTGGATCGGAACGTCGTCGCGGTCAGCGGTACGTGTTCGGCACGCCCGGCACCGGCGACAACCGGCTCGACATGTCGATCTTGAAATGCGCCTTCGGTTCGCTGGTGTCGATCGTGCCGGTCAGCTGGTATGCGAAATCGCCGCTCGCCGGCAGTTTCGTTGCTGGCTTCAGGTTCACCTCGATCACGTCGCCGCTGTTGCCGACGATGTCGAGGTCGGGCGCCAGCGTGATCTCGCCGGCATCGGCTGCGGCGATCTTGAGCTTTGCGTCGAACGCGCTGTAGTGCATCGACATCGTGCTGAAGTTCTGGATGCGCAGCGTGATTTTCCAACTGCCGTCCGCCTGCACGGCCAGTTGCTGGATGCTGGCGGTCGAGGGATGGACTTTCCTGACCGGGCCGCTGGAGCAGGCGGTCAGGAGGCAGGCGAACGCGAACAGCGCGGAGAACTGGAGCAGCTTCATGGCGGCCTCAAACGATCGTTCGAATCAGGCGCCTAGCCTATCCAATTCGACGCGCGGCGCAAAGCGTGGGGCATTCCGGCTCGCGGACAGCCCGGCTTCGGCGCTGCCGTTCATGGTTCGATACACGCTGCGTACCCCGTGCTGAGTCTCTCGAAGCATCACTACGAATGCTGTGCATCGAGACCGAAGCTTTCCCGCCGCGAACATCCCCACCGTTCGCCCTGAGGTATCGAAAGGAGAACGGTTCCAGACGCAGCCGTTCATGGTTCGATACCTCACCACGAACGGCTGGTGTGCAGCAGGCGTCATGTCTCGCCACGAAGGTGTGGTGCATTCACGCTGAATTCGAGTGCGCCGCTGCCAGCCGCGCGCCGCGCAATGAATTCCGCGATCGGCACCTGACGCACGACGCGCCCGGCGCTGAGCCGCACGACTTCATCGGCGAGTGCGTCGACTTCGTCCGCGTGATGGGTCACCAGCACCGTGAATACGCGCAGTTCGCGTTTGAGCCTGCGCAGGTAGTCGAGCACTTGCGTGCGTGCCTGTGCATGCAGTCCGGTCAGCGGCTCGTCGAGCAGCAGCGCACGCGGATGCGAAAGCAGGGCGCGCCCGATCGCCACGCGTTGCCGCTCGCCACCTGAAAGCGTGTGCGGACGGCGTTCGAGCAGGGATTTGAGTTCGAGCAGCTCGACGATCATCGAAAAATCGATGCCGCTTTGCGGGTCGCGCGAATCCGCGCCATACAGCAGGTTGCGACGCACGCTCAAGTGCGGAAACAACCGCCCGTCCTGGAACACATAGCCGATGCGGCGTTGCGGAACCGGCACGCAAATGCCACGCGCGGTGTCGAGCAGGCATTCGCCATCGAGCGCGATGTGTCCCGATTGTGGCGCGAGCAATCCCGCGATCGCGTTCAGCACGCTGGTTTTGCCGGCGCCGGAGTCGCCGAACAGCGCGAGTGTGCGCGCGTCGGAGCGGAAGGCGAGATCGAGTTCCAGATCCGCGAATGCGTGGCGCAGCGACAATTCAATCATGGCGTGATCTCCGCCACGGCGCGCCGCCCGCGATCACCGCCGCGCCCGCCGCCGCCGCGAATGCGACGATCAGGGACACGATCGCAAGCCGGTGCACGCCGGGCATGCCGCCCGGTGTATTCAGCAGTTCATAGATCGCGATCGGCAGCGTGCGGGTTTCTCCGGGGATGTTCGAGACGAAACTGATCGTCGCGCCGAATTCGCCGAACGCGCGTGCGAACGCAAGCACGCAGCCCGCTGCGATGCCGCGCAGCGACAGCGGCAGCACGATCGTCGTGAAGCGCCGCCACGCGCCCGCGCCGAGTGTTTCGGCGGCGGCTTCGAGACCCCGGTCGACATTGTCGAACGCTACCCGGATCGACAGCACCAGCAACGGGAATCCCATGACCGCCGCAGCGATCACCGCACCGCTCCAGCGGAACGCGACGACGATGCCGACGCCCTCGAGCGCACGGCCGATCGGACCGTGCGTGCCGAACAGCGCGAGCAGCGCGTAACCGGTCACCACCGGTGGCAGGATCAGCGGCAGGAACAGCAGCGCTTCCAGCAGCAGGCGTCCGGGGAAGCGCTTGCGCGACAGCAGCCACGCGAGCGCGAGCGCGAACGGCAGCGCGCCCACCACGCTGAGCAGGCCGACACGCAGGCTCAACGCCAGCGCCTGCCACTCGTCGGGTGCAAGTGCGGTCATGTGGGAGGGGCTCTCACAACATCGTTTGCTTGGTGGGAGTGCCGGGAGGCGCGATGCGTGTGCGGCTTCGTGACGAAAGAGCATCGCGGCTGCCGCCGCTCCTACAGCGGCGCATCGAAACCATAGCTGCGGAAGATCGCCTGTTCCGGCGCACCGCGCAACCGGTCGAGCAACGCTCGCGCGGCCGGCGAGTCATGGCCGGCGACGACCGCAACCGGGTACACGATCGGCGTGTGCGTCGCGTCCGGAAACGTCGCGACGATGCGAACCGCGGGCTCCGACACCGCATCGGAACGATAGACGACGCCGAGCGGCGTCTCGCCGCGCGCGACGAAATTGAGCGAGGCACGTACGTTGTCCGCGGCGACGATACGCGATTGGACGCCGATCCAGACCCCGAGCGTGGTCAGCGCAGCCTTCGCATATTTGCCGGCCGGCACGCTGTTCGGTTCGGCCAACGCGAGGCGACCATTGGCGCCGAGCGCGCCCACCAGATCGAAGCCGGGCGCGATCGCGAGCTGCGTCGTGCTGTCCTTCGGCGCGATCAACACCAGCGCATTGCCGACCAGGTTCGCGCGCGTAGCGGCGACGATCAACTTGCGCTCGACAAGCCAGTCCATCCAGTCCTGATCGGCGGAAATGAACAACGCAGCCGGCGCGCCAGCCTCGATCTGCCGTGCGAGTTGCGAACTCGCAGCGTAGCTCGCCTTGACGTGGCCGATCGCGGCGATGTCCGGGCGCGCGAGGATCGTGTCCAGCGCCGGCTTGAGGCTCGCCGCCGCGAACACGAGCAGGTCGTCGGCGTGCGCCGCAAGCGATGCGACCGACAATCCGACGAGCAGCAAAGCGCGCATCACAAGATGACGAGGGAGCGAAGTGCGAGTTCCCGCGCGCAGATCCATGAGTCGCAGCATGCTCTCGTTTGACCAAGCTTGGTCTTATCGTTAAAGTCAGGTTGTCGGATAGGCTGCCAACATGAAGCAGATCAACATCTACGAAGCAAAAACGCAACTGTCGGCATTGGTCGACCAAGCCAGCCGTGGGCATGGCGTTGTCATTGCGAAGTCGGGTACGCCGCTTGCAAAACTGGTCCCACTTGCCGATGAAAAACGCGCGAAGATAAAATTCGGTTTGATGAAGGGCCAGATCAAGTTCGCCAAGGACTTTGACGCGCCGTTGCCGGACGCCGTGCTCACGGCGTTCGAGGGTGGCAAACGCCGGTGAGGATACTGCTCGACACCAACATCGTCCTCTGGGCGATGAGCGGTAGCGCCAAACTGCCTGCGGCCGCTCGGCGGGAGATCGAGCAAGCGGACATCGCCTATGTCAGTGCAGCCAGCCTCTGGGAAATCGGTATCGAGGTCGGGCTCGGCAAGCTCGACGTCGATATCGATGGCCTGGAGCGGTTACTCGCCGAAGCCGGATTCGTGCAACTACCGGTGAGTTGGAAGCACGCTCGCGCGATTCACGGATTGCCGCAGCATCACCGCGACCCATTCGACCGCGTGCTCATCGCGCAAGCACTCAGCGAACCGTTGCGGCTGGTGACGCACGATGCGTTGCTGGCCAGGTACACCGATCTTGTGCTGGTGGTTTGACGGCGAATCGTTCGCGCTCAAAGTTTGTTGAGTGCCCTTGTCACGGATTCCTTGACGCGCTTCTTTTCGATTTCCGGATCCTCCCGCTGGATGTACTCGACAGCCGACAGGTCTGTCTACCGGCAAGTAGGCGAACGAATGCGCATCGCCATGTAGGAAAGTCGCGCATTGTTGCGGACATGCCTTCGATGAGTCGTCGCGCTTTGTTAGCATGATGCGATGGCATCCTCCGCTTTGCAGATTCTCCAGTCCGTCTTCGGCTATCCCGCGTTCCGTGGTGAGCAACAGGCGATCATCGATCACGTATGTGCCGGCGGTGACGCGCTGGTGTTGATGCCGACAGGTGGTGGCAAGTCGTTGTGCTACCAGATTCCGGCGTTGTTGCGCGATGGCTGCGCGGTCGTGGTGTCGCCGCTGATCGCGCTGATGCAGGATCAGGTCGATGCGTTGCGCCAGCTCGGTGTCGAGGCGGCATTCCTCAATTCCAGTCTCGATGCGCAGGCGCAGCGCGAGGTCGAACGCCGTTTCGCCGATGGCGCGCTGAAGCTGCTTTATGTCGCGCCGGAGCGACTGCTGACCGAGCGGTGTCTCGATCTGTTCGCTCGCGTGCCGATCGCGTTGTTCGCGATCGACGAAGCGCATTGCGTGTCGCAGTGGGGGCATGATTTCCGGCCTGAATATCGCGCGCTGACGATCCTGCACGAACGCTTCCCCACGATCCCGCGCATCGCGCTGACCGCGACCGCCGATGCGCCGACGCGGCGCGAGATCGTCGAGCGCTTGTCGCTCGAATCGGCGCGCCAGTTCGTCGCGAGTTTCGACCGGCCGAACATCTGCTACCGCGTCGCCGAGAAGGACGATGCGCGCGGCCAGCTCAAGGATTTCCTCGGCGCGCACCGCAGCGCGTCCGGCATCGTCTATTGCCTGTCCCGGCGCAAGGTCGAGGACACCGCGGACTGGCTGGTCGAGCAGGGCATCAGTGCATTGCCGTATCACGCCGGCCTCGATGCGCGCGTGCGCGCGACGAACCAGCAGCGATTCCTGCGCGAGGACGGCGTGGTGATGGTCGCGACGATCGCGTTCGGAATGGGCATCGACAAGCCGGATGTGCGCTTTGTCGCGCACATGGATCTGCCGAAAAGCATGGAGGGTTATTATCAGGAAACCGGTCGCGCGGGCCGCGACGGGCTGCCGGCGGATGCGTGGTTGTGCTACGGCCTCGGTGATGTGGTCACGCTGTCGCAGTTCATCGCGAAATCCGAATCGGGCGAGGAGCGCAAGCGCGTCGAACGCGGCAAACTCGATGCGCTGCTCGGGTTTGCGGAGACCACCGCGTGCCGCCGCCAGCGACTGCTCGCGTACTTCGGCGAAACCCTCGCCGAGCCTTGCGGCAATTGCGACAACTGCCTCGATCCGCCCGAGACCTGGGATGCGAGCGTGGTCGCGCAGAAGGCGTTGTCGTGCGTGTATCGCACCGGCCAGCGCTTTGGCGTGACTCATCTGACCGCGGTGTTGCGTGGCGAGGCCGATGAGCGCATCCGCGCGCTCGGTCACGACGCGATCAGCACGTTCGGCATCGGCGCGGAATTCGACAAGCAGCAGTGGCGCGGCGTGTTTCGCCAGCTCGTTGCGACCGGTTTGCTTGCGCCGGACGACGAGGGGTATGGCACGTTGCGCCTGACCGCGACGAGTCGTGACGTGCTGCGCGGGGTGATTCCGGTCCACCTGCGCCGCCAGGCCGACCGCGGCGAGCGCCGCGTCAAACGCCAGAAGGTGCGCACCGAGCGCACCCGCGCGAGCCTCGACATCGCGCCGCACGAGGCGCCGTTGTGGGATGCATTGCGCAACCTGCGCTCGTCGCTCGCGAAGGAGCAGGGCGTGCCGGCCTACGTGATCTTTCACGACGCGACCCTGCTCGCGATGTTGCGCGAGCGCCCGCAGACCCTGTCCGCGCTCGGCGCGATCAGCGGGGTCGGCGAACGCAAGCTGGAACGCTACGGCGAGGCGTTTCTCGCTGAGTTGGTATCGTCGGTCAACGCGTGATGACCCGAATCCGGGAGATTGGAGCAAGAGCATCGCGCCTTCCGGCGCTCCCACATGGGTAGATGGAACAGCCGTGCAATGGCTGGGTGGGAGCGGGGCAGCCGCGATGCTTTTTCGTCGCCAAACGCCTGGTCGCGCCGGCTGACCATTCAAGGGCATGCATAAGGATCACTTAAGGATGGCCGGCTACGCTGGCCGCCGTCCTATCCGCGAGGTCCGCCATGAACATCCGAACCATTGCCGGTAGCGCGGTCGTTCTCGTGCTGGCAACGTCCGCCGCCGTCGCCAGCCACGTCAACCACGATCTGCACGCGCAGGCGAAGGTTTCCGAAGCCGACGCGCGCACGACCGCGTTGCAGAAAGTGCCGGACGGAATCATCGCGAGTTCCGAGCTGGAAAAAGAACATGGCAAGCTGATCTGGTCGTTCGACATCAAGCGCCCGGATTCGAAGGACATCACCGAGGTGCAGGTCGATGCGAAGACCGGCGCGATCGTGTCGACCCAGGTCGAGACGCCGGCCGACCAGGCGCGCGAGAAGGCGGCCGATGCGAAGCCGCAATCGCATCGTTGAGATAGTGGCGAAATGCCGGGTTGACCGGCGAGCCGATCGGAGAGCATCGCGTCTCCCGGCGCCCCTGCCGCGTCCCATGGTTCGGCAGGGCGGTGGCAGCCGCGATGTTTTTCGCTTTTTTCATACGGACCAAGCGCGGTCGTCGGCCCGCAGCCACCGCAGCGCATACGCAAACCGCTAAACTTGACGTTGGCCTATGCGATCCGGCCATCGTTTGGATCGCGCCATTGACGTGACGCATGGGCACCAGTACCGCACATCCGACCGGTGTCAGGCCCGTTGGCGCCGCCCGGCAACTGCCTCGACGCGCGCGCGCCCTTTCGCTCGCCTGCGCGATTGCGGTTTGCGGCGGCTGCGCGGCACCGGCCGTGCCCGAACTCAAGCCCGATACGCCGGTTGCCTGGCGGCACGCGACCGCTTCCGCGAACGCGCCGGTGCCGGACCTGCGCAGTTGGTGGAAAGCGTTCAACGATCCCGAACTTGATCGCCTGATCGAGCAGGCGCTCGCCGACAACCTCACCGTGCGCCAGGCCGAGCAGCACATCAAGGCGGCGCGCGCGCTTGCCCGGCACACCAACGCGGATTTCCTGCCGCAGGTGGGTTTGCACACGTTCGCGGAACCGACGCCCGACAGTGCGGCGAGTTATTTCCAGCTGGGGTTCGACGCAGAATGGGAGTTCGGCTTTTTCGGGCGCGCCACCAGCCATGCGCGGGTCACCAGCGCCGACCTCGGCATTGCGCAGAGTGATATCCAGGCCGCGCGCGTCAGCGTGGTTGCTGAGACCGCACGTGTCTATATCGAATTGCGCAGTGCGCAGCAGCGCCTTGGCCTGCTCGATCAATTGGTCACGAGCGCGAACGACAAGGTCGCGCTGACGGCCACCCGCGAGCGCTTGGCGCTGGCGTCGTCGAACGATCTGGCCCGCGCCCAGGCCGAGCAGGCGGGCACCGAGGCCGCGTTGTACGAACCGCGTCTGGCGATCGAACGCTGCCGGCAACAATTGGCGGTTCTGCTCGGGCGCAGCGAGCCGGATGCCGCGCTGGTCGCCGCCGGGACGGTGCCGCTGCTGGGCGATTTGCGCATCGAGAGCGCACCGGCCGATCTGCTGCGCACCCGCCCCGAAATTCGCCGCGCCGAGAACGACGTGCTGAAGGCGGCGGGCGAAGCCGGCCTGGCCCGTTCCGACCTGTTTCCGCGCCTGGGTCTCGGTGGCTCGCTGACCTATTCGGCGAAAGTGATCGGCCACACCAAGCTGAACGATGCCGACGGCATCATCACCTTCGGGCCAGCGATCGAGATTCCATTGTTCGACTGGGGCGCGCGCCAGGCGATCTACCACGCGCGCAAGGCGGAACTGTCCGCCAGCGTGTACGCGTATCGGCAGGCCGTGCTGGACGGAGTCGCCGAGACCGAGACCGCGATGGCGACGCTGGAACAACAGCGCGAACGTGCGGTTGCGCTGCGGCGCAGTCTGGCCGCCATCGAGCGGAGTGCCGCGGCGACCGGGGCCCTCGGCCGGCTCGGCCTCGCCGATGGCTTCGACCGCGCTGCGTCGAATGCGGCGCTGGTCCGGGCCCGGCTGGAAATGGCCGAGGCCGAGCAGGCGCGCAGCATCACATTCATCGCGTTGTACAAGGCGATGGGGGGCGCGCCGCTGCCGTCCGGCAAAGCCGCCTCCGGCGAGGCGAGTGGCGGTGGCGAGGGTTCTCCGGCACCGATGCGCAATCCTAACCGGGTTCTCGCTCCCGAGGGCAAAGGGGAGCGCCGCTGATGGTGCCGCTCGCGCGCAAGACCCTGGTTCACGAGTGGCGGCGTTTCCTGCCATGCACGGTGGCGGTCGCGTTTTCCGGCCTGCTGCTGCTGGTCCAGGCGGCGCTGGTATTCGGCATTTTCGGCAGCGCCGCGGTCTACATCAAGAAGTCCGGCGGTGACCTGTGGATGGGCTATCCGGGCACGCAGAGTGTCGAGCTGGGTCGACCGATTCCGGTGCAGGCGGAACTCGATGCGCTGATGGACCCGGACGTCGCGCGCGTCGAGCCATTCAACTGGATCGATGGCGACTGGCGCGGCCCGGCCGACAAGGGCGGCGTGTCCGTATTCGTCTCCGGCATCGACACGCGCAGCGACGCGATGATGTTCGCCGATGTGCTGACGCCCGCATTGCGCGCGGAACTCAACGAACCCGATGGCGTCATCGTCGATCGCGCGGATCTGTCGAAACTCGGCTTGCAGGTCGGTGGCCAGGCGGTCATCAACGGCCACAAGGTACGCATCGTCGGCGTCGCCAGTGGCCTGCGCGCGCTCGGCGGGGTCAATATCGTCGCGTCGCTCGCAACGTCGCGCCGTCTCGCCAACGACGCCAACGCGGGCGAGGTCGCGTATTACGTGGTCAGGTTGCGCGATCCGGCGCGCGCCGATGAAGTCAAGGCGCGCCTGCAATCGAATCAGGGCACGCGGCGCTTCGAGGTCTGGACGAGCGCGGAGTTCGCGCAGCGCGCGGTCACCTACTGGATGTTCGAAACCGGCGCCGGCCTGGGCGTGTTGTTCCTCGCCGCGGTCGTGTTCCTGGTGGGCGCGATCATCACCAGCCAGACCCTGATGGGCGCGGTCGCCGGGTCTATCCGCGAATACGCGACGCTGCACGCGCTCGGTGTCGGCTTTGCGGCGCTGCGCCGCGTCGTGCTCACCCAGGCGGCGTGGGTCGGTGCATCCGGGCTCGTCATCGGTGGTGTCGCGACCGCGTTGATCGTGGTGCTGGCACGCCGCCATGACGTTCCCGCCCAGCTCACGCCCGGTACGGTCGTGATCTGCGCGGTGCTGGTCATGACCATCGCGCTGGTTTCCGGTTTGATGGCGGTGCGCACGTTGCGGCATGCCGATCCCGCGTTGTTGTTGCGGTGACTCGACGATGAGCGCGACGCTGATTGCCGATTCGCTGAGCAAGTCCTTCGTGACCGGCAAGCTGCGCACGGACGTGCTGCGCGGCTTGTCGATCGAGGTGTTCGGGCGCGAACTCACCCTGATCTCGGGGCCGTCCGGCTGCGGGAAAAGCACCTTGCTCGCGATCCTGAGCGGCCTGCTGCGGCCGGACGGCGGTCGCGCGGTCGCACTCGGCGAGGATCTCGCCCGGCTCACGCCGACCGCGCTCGAACGCTTCCGCCTGCAGCACACCGGTTTCGTGTTCCAGGGGTTCAACCTGTTTCCGGCGCTGACCGCGCTCGAACAGGTTGCGCTACCGCTCGGTTATCTCGGCCTCGCCAACCGTGTTGCGCGTGAACGCGCGCGCGCCGCGCTCGACGAGGTGGGGCTGGCCAGCCGCATGCAACTCAAACCCGCGGAACTGTCCGGCGGCGAGAAGCAGCGCGTCGCGATTGCGCGCGCGCTGGCCAAGGAACCGCAACTGCTGTTTGCCGACGAGCCGACCAGCGCGCTCGACGCCGGCAACGGCCAGATCGTCATCGATACCCTGCACAAGATCGCGCGCACGCATGGCGCGACCGTGCTCTGCGTCAGCCACGACCAGCGCCTGATCGCACACGCCGATCGCGTGCTGGCGATGGAGGATGGCAAGATACTCTCGGATCGGCGCCCGCATGCCGCAACCGTCAAGGAAAAATTGCGATGAACGCTGTCCGCGTCTGCTGGTTGGTGCCGGTGTTGCTGGCCGTGGTAACGCTTGGCGCGTGCTCGGACAGGGGGCATGGCGTGGCGTCCGCGCAGGTGCCGGCGCAAAGTTCCTATCTCGCGATGGCGCGCGGCCAGGTCGATGTCGAAGGTGGCCTGATCCGCGTCGTCGCGGCGCGCGACGGGCGCGTCGACGAGGTCAAGGTCGAGGATGGTGACACGGTTACGCAAGGCGAGGTGCTCGCGCGGCTCGATCAACGCCAGGCGCAGATCGCGGTCGGCGTGGCGCAAGCGAATGCGGCCCAGGCGGCGGCCCAGGTCGATGTCCTGAAAGCGCGTCTGGCGCCGGCCGAGATCCAGGTCAAACGCGTGGGCGAGGCGGCCGGTGCAGGCGCCGCAACCGGCCAGTCAGCGGACGATGCGGTGGCAGCGCTGGCGGTGCTCAAGGCCGAAATCGGCGCGGCGCAGGCGGCGGTCAAGGTCGCGCACCAGCATGTCGACGAAGCGCAGGTCGAACTTGGCGCACGCACGATCACCGCGCCGGTCGCCGGCAAGATCGTGCGCCGCTCGGTGCATGTCGGCGACGCGGTTTCCGTGCAGGCGCCGACCGAATTGTTCCAGCTGCTGCCCGATCGCCCGCGCATCGTGCGGGCCGAACTCAATGAAGCCTATGTCGATCTGATCAAGCCCGGCATGCAGGCCGAAGTCGTGCGCGATTCGGACCAGGGCGCCGCCGTTCCCGCGCGCGTATTGCGGGTCGGCGACGTGTTCGGGCCGAGCCGGCTGACCGACGATCCGGTCGAGCGTGCGGGCGCGCACGATGTCGAGTGCGTGTTGCAGCTCGACGGCACGGATTTCCGCATCGGCCAGCGCGTGCTGGTGCGCTTCAAGCGCTGAGGGCCGTTTCTGCGACAACCGGGCTTGCGTAGGAGCGCACCCTGTGCGCGACCCCGATGCCATGACGTTCCGGTCGCGCACAGGGTGCGCTCCTGCGCGGCATGCAGATGGGCTGATCGCGCATCCGGGCGACCGGAATGCCGCCCTGCGGGGTGCGAAAGCTGCATGAAAGACGGCGGCCGCTACGCTAACGGCTGCGACGGCCCTTCCCGGTGTCCGTGGAATTGATCTGTGTCGAACTGGACCATCTTGTGCGACTTCGACGGTACCGTCTCGGTCGAGGACATCACCGACTCGTTGCTGGAACGTTTTGGCCGCCCCGGCTGGCAGGCGATCGAGCAGGCGTGGAAGCGTGGCGAGATCGGCTCGCACGACTGCATGGCGCGGCAAGTCGCGTTGCTTGACGCGACCCGCGACGAGATGAACGCGCACCTGGACAACATGTCGATCGACCGCGCGTTCGTGCATTTCGTTGCCGCCGCGCGTGAAGCCGGCATGCCGCTGACGATCGTCAGCGACGGCCTGGATTACGCGATCCGGCGCATTCTTTCCAGCAATGGCCTCGGCGACCTGCCGGTCATCGCGAACCGCCTGGAGGCGGTCGGCGAGAATGGTTGGCAGCTCGATTTCCCGTATGGCAAGGCTGGCTGCCGCAGCGGCAACTGCAAGTGCTCGTGCGCCGCAGGTGCGCGCGCCGAGCGCAAGCGCGTGTTGCTGATCGGCGACGGCGCTTCGGATTTCTGCGTCGCCGGCGAAGTCGATCTGGTATTCGCCAAGCATCGTTTGATCGAGCACTGCCGCTCGGCCGCGATCCCGTACGTGCCGATCACCAGCTTCGTCGACGCGCTCGACCTGCTGCCGACGCTGGTCTCCGGTGAGATCACGGCGCACGGCCACGAAACGGCGTTCGTGCCGTCGCTGCAGGCGGCCTGACGCGAAATCGCTTGTCGGCACCGGCGCTTCGCCGCCGGTGCTCCCCACCGAATTCCGATCCCGCGCGCCCGCGCGCGGCCGATCCTCCCCGGAGTCGCATCCTTGAACATCGATAGCTCGAAGAACCCTGCCGTCGCCAACGACGCCCGCCTCGTCGCGACTCTCGACACGCCACGCAGTGCCGAGTTGTTCGAAGCCGCCTGCAAGCTCATCCCGGGCGGCGTCAACAGCACGGCGCGCGCGACCTGGTCCGGCTGGAATCCGTATCCGCTGTTCGTCGAGGGCGGGCAGGGCTCGCGCCTCACCGACGTGGACGGCAACGAATACATCGACTACCTGCTCGGCCTCGGGCCGATGCTGCTCGGCCATCGCCCGCCGCGCGTGACCCAGGCCGTCGTCGATTTCATCCAGAACCGCGGCACCGTGTTCGCGCTGCCGACGGCGGACGAAGCGCGCCTCGCGCAGAAGATCGTCGATGCGATTCCCAGCGTCGACATGGTGCGCCTGTGCAACACCGGCACCGAGGCTGTGCTCTACGCGACGCGCCTTGCGCGCGCGTTCACCAAGCGCACCAAGATCATCCGCTTCGAGGGCATGTACCACGGCTTCTCGGACGGCGTGTACTGGAGCAAGCATCCGAACATTGCCAAGGCCGGTCCGGACAATCGCCCGATTGCCGTGGCGCAGGGCCCGGGCATGCCGAAGGGCGTCGAAGAGAACCTGATCATCCTGCCGTGGAACGACGCGCAGGCGCTGGAAGATGCGATCAAGCGCGAAGGCGACAACATCGCCGCCGTGCTGACCGAGCCGGTGATGTGCAACACCGGCTGCATCCTGCCCAAGCCCGGCTATCTCGAAGCGATGCGTGAACTCACGCACAAGGCCGGTATCGTGCTTATCTTCGACGAGGTCATCACCGGCTTCCGCCTCGGTCTCGCCGGTGCGCAAGGGCGCCTCGGCATCAAGCCGGACCTGTCCGTGTTCGCGAAAGGCATCGGCGGCGGCTTTCCGGTCGCGGCGATGGGCGGGCGCGCCGACATCATGGCGCTGGTCGCCAACGGCACGGTGTCGATGGCCGGCACCTACAGTGCGAACGGCATCGCGATCTCGGCGGCAAACGCGGCGCTCGACGAACTCGCCACGCCGGGTTTGTACGAAAAGCTCGATGCGGTCTCGGACGAATTGCGCTTGGGGCTGGCCAAGGTCATGAACGATGCCGGGCTGCCTGCGTACGTCGTCGGCATCGGCCCGCTGATGCAGGTCTGGTTCGCGAAGGACGAAATCCACAACTACCGCGATGCCGAGCGCCACGCCGACCAGAAGATTTTCGACGTGTGGTGGAGAGGCATGCTCGCACGCGGCGTGCTGTTCCATCCGGGCGCCTACGAAAACCTGTTCGTCTCGACCGCGCACACGCACGCCGACGTGGCGGCCACGCTCGATGCCGCGAGGCAGGTGGCGGCGGAGCTCGCGCGTACGCTTTGAGCTGTTGATCAAGCCAAAGCGCGGCTGATCTGACGCCGGCCACGCTGGTCCGGCGACGTGGGTGCTCAAGCATTGTGGAATTTCGCAATGCTTCAGTAAAGCATCATCAAACCAGCGCAGACTGCGATCGCGAAATCTTGAGACGTGCGTAACCATGAGCCTGCGACATTCGATCGATGAGTTCCGCCGCAAGCTCCTGCGTCGCGTATTTTCCGCGCTGGCAGGATCGGCGGACGGCTGCGCGCGCCTGCCCGCAGCCGGCATCCATCGCATATTGCTGATCCGTCCGAATCATCGTCTCGGCAATACCTTGTTGCTGGCGCCGGTGCTGGCCGATATCGAGCGCGCCTATCCATCCGCGGAGGTCGACATCCTCACCGCCGGCCAAGCCGCGAACGAGGTGCTGGGGGAATTTGATTCCGTGCGCAACCTTCTTGTTCTGCCGCGCAAGATCGTGCGTCATCCCCTGATCCTCCTGAAGACGGTGCATCATCTGCGCACCCAGCGCTATGACCTCGCGATCGATCCCTGCGCGTCTTCGCAGACCGGTCGGTTGTTCCTGCTGATGTCGCGGGCGAAGTACAAGCTGGGCTTCGTCGACAAACGCAATGCGGGCCGCATCTCGTGCGGTGTCGCGATGCCCTCGCATGTCAGGCACATGGGCCAGTTGCCGGTCTATCTGTTGCGCACGGCACGCGGCGAAGCATTCGACGTCGCTGCGTGTCCGACGCTCGATATTCGCCTCTCGCAGATCGAGCACCAGCAGGGAGAAGGGCGCCTCCGGCGAATCCTCGGCAATCCGTCGCCGGGCATGTTTCGCATCGGCGTATTCGGAGAGGCTACCGGGGCGAAGGTCCTGCCCGGGCTCTGGTGGAAGACGATGCTGGCGACGCTCGGGCAAGCGCGCCGCGATGTCGTGTTCATCGAGATCCTGCCCGCCACGGGCGCTTCCAAATTCGGCGACGCATTTCCGTCGTACTACTCGACCTCGATCCGGCGCATGGCCGCCGTGATGGCAGGGCTGGACCTGGTCATCAGCGCGGATTGCGGCGTGATGCACCTGGCCGTCGCGTCCGGAGCAACGACGATCGGCCTTTTCAAGATCACCGACGCTTCCATGTATGCGCCTTACGGCGACAACAGTGCCGCCGTGCTCGTCCAGGAACGTTCCCCGGAAGCCGTCGCGTCTGAAGTGATCGACCGGCTGGGCCGGATGCGCGCGTGGAATGACGGGTTGCGACGACCAACCGCGGCCTGATTGTCGGCGGGCTTCTTGCAGCGCGCGAGGCGCGTGCATACCTGCGTAAAACGAAAGGCCCGCGAAGCGGGCCTTTCGAATTCCGGTGGCAACAGGGCTCAGCGGTCCCAACGGCCGCGGTTGTAGCGCCAGCGATCGCCATCGCGATCCCAGCGCGAAGGAGAGTAGTGGTAGCCGCGGCGCTCACGGACCCAATAGCCGCGATGCCAGTTGTAGCGGCGATGACCCCAGCGCCAGTCACCCGGCACCCAGACATAGCCGCCTCGCGGTGGTGGCATGGTTTCGACGCGCAGCGGCGGCGGCGGAACGGTCGCATAGATGTTGACCGATGCGCGCGCCTCGGCAGGCGCCGTATAGACTGCGCCCGCGCTGGCGACGGCCAGTGCTGCGGCGAACAACAGATTTTTTCCAGACCCTTGCATGCTTGCCTCCGTGGATACGCCTGGAATGGGCGTGTTCGGTTGGCAACGTAACGGGGTTGAACTGAACGCAGCCTTGGCAAGATTTTGCAAAGGTCCGATTGCCAGTCGGCGACCGGGAAAATGTGAAGGCGCGCTGGGTGGATCAGCGCGCGCGACGCAAGGCGAGAACCGCGTTGAGGCCGCCGAACGCGAACGAGTTGCTGAGTGCCGCGCGCACATCCAGCGCGCGCGCCGCATTCGGCACGTAATCCAGGTCGCATTCCGGATCGGGATCGATGAAGTTCATCGTCGGCGGCACGATGCCGTCGCGCAAGCTCCCGATCACGGCAACCAGTTCGATTGCGCCGGCTGCGCCGAGTGCGTGGCCGTGCATGGATTTCGTCGACGACACCGCGAGCTGGTCCGCATGCGCGCCGAACACGCGGCGGATCGCCTTGCTCTCGGTCGGATCGTTGCCAGGGGTGCCGGTGCCGTGCGCGTTGATGTAGTCGATCTCGTCGAGGCCGAGATCGCCATCGGCGAGCGCGCGCTGCATCGCTCGGGCGGCGCCCGCTTCGGAAGGAAACACGATGTCGCCGGCATCGGCCGACATGCCGGCGCCGACGAATTCCGCGAGGATCGTCGCGCCGCGGCGTTGCGCGTGTTCCAGTGTTTCCAGCACGAACACGCCGGCGCCTTCGCCGAGGACCATGCCGTGACGCTGCTTGCAGAACGGCCGGCAGGTGTCATCGGCCATCACCCGCATCGCTTCCCAGGCCTTGATCACGCCGAGCGTGATGCACGCTTCGGTGCCGCCCGCGACCGCGGCATCGGCGACGCCGCTGCGCACCATGTGGAACGCCTGCGCGAGTGCATGGTTGGCCGACGCGCAGGCGCTCGACACCGCAAACGACGGGCCGGTGAGTTTGTGTTCGATGCTGATCTGGCATGCCGGCGCATTCGCCATCAGGCGCACGATGGTCAGCGGATGCGTGCGCGGATTGTTTTCCGCGTACAGCCGGCGCGAGGACGCGTCGTGGGTCTGCTCGCCGCCGATGCCGGTGCCGATGATGACCGCGGTGTTCTCGCCAAGGCCATCGACGGCAAAATCGATGCCGGCCTGCGCGATCGCCTCGCGCGCCGCGACCAGCGCGAACTGGGAGACGCGATCGAGCAGGATCAGTTTCTTCTCGTCGAAGTGCGCGAGCGGATCGAAACCCTGCACCTCGGCGGCGATGCCGAAGCGCAAATCCCCGCGTTCGAGCGAAGTGATCGGCCCGATCGCGCAACGCCCCTCGCACATCGCCGCCCAGCTTGCGGTCGCGGTATGACCGAGCGGAGTGACGGCGCCCATGCCGGTGATGACGACGCGCTGCATGGGTGGCCTTGTCGTGATGTCCGGTGACAACCGCGGATTCAAGATTGCGCGGGCGCTGCGCCCTGCGCGGCGACCAGCTTCTCGACCGCCTCGACCAGGCCTTTCACCGATTCGGTATCGAAGTTCGGATCGCGGTCGGGCATCGTGATCTTGAAGTGGTCCTCGATCTCGAAAATGATCTGTACCGCATCGAGCGATTCGATCTTGAGGTCCTTCAAGGTCGCTTCCGGCGTGATCAAGGTGCGATCGACACCCGATTCCTTGGCGATGATGTCGAAAACGGCGTCTTGTACGTTGCTCATTCCACGTCTCCAGAGGTTCGTCGTGCACAGGCCGCGGCGACGCGGGGAAAATCGATGGGCGGCATGATCGCCGCGCCGGTCGTGTTGTTCAAGCGGCGCGCGATCGTGACGTTGCGCGACGGCGAAGGCATACTTGCACACCCAATCGAATTGCCCTCGTTCCGGCTCGACCAGCCCTGCGGCTGTTGAAAGCCGCCGGGACGATCGCGAGCGGGTGCATAGAGACCGCCCATGTCCGCAACTGTCGTCACGCTGTGGCTGCTCAACATACTGCTCGATACTTTCGGGCAGCTTTCCTTCAAGGCAGCCGCGGCTGGCCCTGATCTCGGCGAGGGCCTCGCGCGCTGGAAGGCGATGGCCGCACGGCCGTGGATCTGGTGCGGGGTTGGCGCGTATGTCGGCGAATTCCTGGTCTGGCTCGCGTTCCTCTCGCTGGTGCCGCTGTCCGAAGGCGTACTGCTCGGCTCGATCAACATCGTCGCGGTGATGATCGCGGGCCGCTTCCTGTTCAACGAGAAATTCTCGCCGCTGCGCACGCTCGGCATCCTGTTGATCGCCGGCGGCGTCGCCGTGGTCGGCTTCGCATGAACGGTTTGCGGCGGTTCTACCTGATCGGTTTTTTCGTGCTGGTCTGCTTCGACACGTTCGCGCAGGTCTGCTTCAAGCTGACCGCCAACCATGCGATGCCGCCGGAGGCCGATCTTGGCTGGGTGCTGCGCGTGTTTTCCTCGCCTTGGGTGTACGCGGCGATCGTGTGCTACATCGGCGCGTTCGTGACCTGGATGACCCTGCTCGAACATGCGCCGATTGGCCCGGCATTCGCGGCGTCGCACCTGGAAGTCATCAGCGTGATGGCGTTGTCGGTCGTGTTGTTCAACGAACACATCGGCACGCCGCAATGGATCGGCAGCGCGCTTATCATCGCCGGCATCGTCTGCCTTGCGATCAGCGAAACCGATGGCGACAAGCCCGCAGCATAAACACGAGGTTCCGCCGACCGCCGGTCTGCCGCCGCGTTGGCGCGACCTGCTGCCGTTCGGCGCAGCGTCGCAGCATGGCCGCGATCTCGCGCAATGCACCGCCGATTTTCTCCGCGCGGAAGCAGTGCAGGTCGAATGTTCCGGCACCGCGAGCCTGGTCATTGCGCTGACCGCGCTGCATCGGCTCAGCGGCCGCCGTGTCGTTGTCGTTCCGGCCTATACCTGTCCACTCGTAGCGCTTGGCGTAGCGCAGTGCGGGCTGGAACTGCGCGTGTGCGATCTGGCACCCGGTTCGATCGATTTCGACGCGGCGCACCTCGCCGCGATATGCGACCGCGACACACTTGCCGTGGTGCCGACGCATCTGGGTGGGCGCGTCGCTGACGTCGACACCGCGATTGCGATTGCACAGCGTGTCGGCGCGTTCGTGATCGAGGATGCCGCGCAGGCGCTCGGTGCGCGTCGCCACGGCCGCGCGGTCGGTCTGGATGGCGATGTCGGATTCTTCAGCCTTGCGGTCGGCAAGGGCCTGACCACCTACGAAGGCGGCTTGCTGGTGGCCCGCGACGTCGCGGTGCGCGACGAGCTCGCGCGCACCAGCTGCGAGTTGATTCCACATCGGCTCGGCTGGGAACTGAAACGCACGCTACAATTGCTCGGCTATCACGCGGTCTACCGGCCCTCGCTGCTGCGATGGGCCTATGGCGTACCGCTGCGGCGAGCGTTGCGGCGTGGCGATCCGGTTGCCGCGGTCGGCGACGATTTCTCGTTGCCGATCCCGCTGCATACGCTCGGTCGTTGGCGGCAGTCGGTCGGTGCGCGCGCCTTGGCACGGTTGCCGGCGTTTCTCGAAGCCGCCGCGACGCGGGCGCAGGCACGCAAGGCGCGCCTCGCGCGGATTGCCGGCGTTGCCGTTGTCGATGACGTGGCGGACGCGCAGGGAACCTGGCCGTTCCTGATGCTGCGGATGCCGGATGCGTCGGCACGCGATGCCGCGCTGGAACGCCTCTGGAGCGCGGGGCTCGGCGTGAGCCGGTTGTTCATCCACGCGTTGCCGGATTATGCATACCTCGCCGACATTGTCGGTGAGCACGATGTGCCGAATGCACGCATGTTCGCGGCGACGCTGCTGACGATCTCGAACAGCCCGTGGCTCGGCGATGCGGACTTCGAGGCGATCTGTTCCGTGCTGGAATCTTGACCCAGCTTGGTAGGAGCGCCGGAAGGCGCGATGCTTTTCGACATGTTCCGGTAAGGCGAAAGCATCGCGCCTTCCGGCGTTCCTACGGAGAAACGGCTTCGCTCGCTGCCGCGATGCGCTCGAGCAAGCGCAAGTTCAGCGCATGCTGCTGCGCCTGCCACGCCGCGAGCTGTGCCGCGTCGATCTCGGGTTGTTCGTCGAGCGCGCTGAGTTTTCGCTTCCACCACGCGCGATAGCGGTACGCGGAAATATCGCCGGTGATGTCGCTGCCGATCAGTTTCCCGGCGAGCGCTTCGATCACCGCGAACAGATCGGTATCGAGCAGTCGACCCTGGTCCCAGTTCGTGCGCGCTACTTCGGGACTCAATACATCCTTGTCGATCGACAGATACACCGGCAGCGTCGATGCGCGGTGTTCGTCGATGAAGCGGGCCAGCAACGCCGCCGGCGTATCGAAGGCCTTGAACGCTTGCCCAAGTCCGATGCGCGCCGCCCAGCGCGTATCGACGCCGACTGTCCAGTAGCTGAGCTTGCCGCGGCGCAGCGGGGTCAGGTAGTTCTCCCACGCGTGGCTGGCCGACACGTCGGACGAACTGATGCCGAGCACATGCACATGCGCGACGAACGGCAGCGCGGCGACGCGACGCACCCACGAGCCGCAATGCACGCCGAACGGAAAACGCATGTTGTCCGGATGGTTGTCGAAGACCACGACCTCGAACGGGCCGCGTGCGGCGCAGCGTTCGATCAGCGGCCAGCTCAGATGGTGGTAGTCGCCGCTGCCGGTGAACACGGTGCCGTATTCGGCCGGCAACGCGCGCTCGATGACCGTGCGCACCTCGCGCAGGCGGCCGAGCGAACAGCCGAAACGGATCGCTTCCTGCCACTGGCCAAGGTCGATGACGGTGGCGCCAGGCAGCGCGCCGACCGAGGCATCGAAGTCAAGGACGACCGGCGCTGGCAACGAATTGGGCATGGTCGGCAACATCCTGATTGCGTGGTTTCTCCGCGCTGGATTTCGCGTCGGCCCAGGCGCGATCGCTCTCGAAATGCCCGGCGATCCGGCGCAACGCGGCGCGCAGCAGGCGGCTGCGCGGGCGCACCGCGTGGCGCGTGAACGTGAAGCGCGCGCCGAGATACGACTTGATCTCCGGATCGGTCCAGCCGGCCACGTAGCAGGCCAGCGCATGGCGCCGAGCGTAGTCGAGATTGTGCATCCAGCTGACGAAGTAGAGGTTGTGTTCGCGCGCGGCGGGATAGGCGAAGCCGACGTATTTGTCGACGAGGGTATCGTCGACGACGAAACACAGGTTCCAGCCGATGATCAGGCCTGCGTGGCGGTAGACGAACACGACGCCGCCGCTGTTCGCATCCTGCAATGCGGCATCGAGGAAGTCGCGGCTCAACTGGTCGAAATGGATTTCGCTTTGCGCATACACGTTCAGGTACAACGTGTGGAAGAGATCGCGCACGGCGCTGTCTTCGAACATCGCCGCGCCAGTCGGGATTTCCTCAATGTCGAGCTCGGCGCGCGATCGCAGCTTGCGGCGGATGTCCTTGCGCCGACCGGCGGAAAGACGGCCGAGGTATTCGTCGGTCGACTCGAAATCGATCGGCACCCAGGCCAGCGCCTGGCCTTCCAGCAGCACGAAGCCGGCGCGTTCGCACGCGGCCGCGACCGCGCGCGCGCACGCGTTGCTGGCCATGTCGAGCAGTGGCGATTCCTGCGGAATGTCCTTCACGATCAGCAGCGTCTGCCGCCGCGAAAAAAGATCCAGCCATTCGCCGACCAGCGCATCGGCATCGACGCCGGCGGGAAACAGCGCGTATTCCGAAACCGTGGTGCCGATGAAACAGGTGCGCAGGCGCAACAGGCGGCGCCAGAACGCGTACAGCGGCCATCCGGCGACGCGGCGGCGCAGCGCGTCGTCGGCGGTGGTCAGCACATCGAAGTGCGCGAAGAAGGCTGGCGTACCGAGCGTTGTCGTCAGCGCGGAGAAATCGACAGGCGGAGCGGCCAGGAAGTGATCGACGAGCGAGCGCGGTTCGAGAAGGTTGCGAAGGGCGGGGCGCGCCGCATCGCCGCGATCGGGCGCCATCAGTCGAGCGCGACCGCGACACGCGCGCCGCGTGGCAGTTCGAGCGGACGGCGTTCGGCGATCTGCTGGAAGAATGCGGCTGACCGCTCGATCAACCGGCCACGATCCTGATCGACCGTGATCATGTGATAGCTGTTGTCGAGCAGCAAGGTTTCGACCGGCGCGCGCACGCCGCGCTGCACGACGCGCACGTTGCGCAGGCTGGCGACATCGTCGTTCGACGAATGCGCAACCAGGCACGGCACGCGCACCCGGCCGATGCGCCGGCGCACATGCTGCGAAAGGCGCTGGAATTCGGCGAGCGCGGGCCACGGGAAACCGGCCAGTCCGGCGGCCTGGCTGTCGCCGGCCAGCATCGCGCCGACGATGCGGTTGCGGATGCGCTCGTCCTTGATGCCATACGGTTCGGTTTCCGCCGAAATGCGCTCGCGGCCTATCCCTAAGCGGTCCAGCAGCGGCAGCAGGAATGCAAGCCTGCCGATCGGCGGTGTCGCCCAACCGTCGTGGAAGAATGTGGTGCCGTACAGGCCGAGGCCGTCGACCTTGTCGGGGTGATCGATCGCAAGCTTCAACGCGAGCACCGAACCCATCGACAATCCGGCGACGAACAGATGATCGACCTGCTCGCGCAATTGCTCGGCCGCGCTGACCACGCTCGCGTACCAGTCGCGCCAGCCGGTCGCGAGCAGATCCGCCTCGTCGCCGCAGTGGCCGGCGAGCTGCATGCCGAGCACGCTGAAGCCGGCACGGTTCAAACCGTTGCCGACGAAGCGCATCTCGGTGGGGGTGCCGGTCAGGCCGTGGATCAGCAGCACGCCGGAGCGGTTGCCGCGCAGATGGAATTGGGAAGGTTTGATCATGGGGCTCGGAAATTCGCTGGCCGGTTCACCTGTAACACGAGGCGTCGGCGGTGCAGTGCACAGCATGCTTCGATCAGCTTTCGCGTGGCTTTCGGGGCGCCGATTGGCGCGGTCCTTGCTTCGAGTAGATCACTGGGAAAGCTGGAGGCGACGATGAGCCGTTTTGTACGCGTATGCAGCGTGTCCGTTTCGGGATTGCGCAGCATGTTGCCGGTGCTCGCCGCGCTGGTCGCGGTGCGTTCCGAGCGGGCTTTCATCGCATCCAGCATTCCCGGGCTGGGTCCGTGCAGGAGCACGTTCTGCAAACCCGAACGCCGCGTCGGCGCAGGCGTGCG
The DNA here is from genome assembly GCA_963720445.1 of uncultured Gammaproteobacteria bacterium. GTDB lineage: Bacteria > Pseudomonadota > Gammaproteobacteria > Xanthomonadales > Rhodanobacteraceae > Dokdonella_A. Next base: position 776,586 of record CAVRFO010000002.1, on the reverse strand, counting down.
CTGATCGTGGCGTTGCCGCAGCGGTCACATGCGGCGCGATCCGTCAGATTTGCGCAATCAGCGTCAACGTCGGATGCGTGCCGCCACGAAGTCCGGTGCAGTGACGCGGTTCGTCGGGTTGGTCCGGGATTTGCTGGTTTCAATCGCGAGCTTACGGGATCATCACACTGGGGGAGGCTGACATGAGCTACGACATCCTGAAAAATCTCGGTCTGGATCGCGCCGACACCGGCTCGCCGGACTTCCTCCGAATGCTTGAGCGCATGCAGCGCGAAGCGTGGGAAAGCCTGCAGCGCGATGATTCGGGGTCTCGCGCCGATGCCGACCGGCATGGCGCATTCGACCAGTAACCGGTTTCCGCCTTGATTGCCAAGCGATCTGCGTCCGGTGCGCGGCGTTTCGGGTCGATGCCTGCATCCGCCGGTCAAGCGGCGTAACCCACGGAAAACTTTGCCTATTTCCACAAGAAGAAAAAAGTTCTTGGCAAATCGACGGCGTCGCATGGATACTCACCAATAGAACAGCGAAGTACGTCACAGAAGCCGGTTTCGTTTCAGGGGGCAGTGTGAAAAAACAGCATATGACGCGCGTGGCCAGCGTGGCCGCGTTGCTGTGCATGGCCATTCCGGCCAGTGCGCAGAATATCGCGCTGAATCCGAACTTTGCGACGGACCTGCCGCCGTGGAGCGTGTTCGTCTCGACCGCTCCCGACCCCGCGGGCAGCGGCACTGCGGTTTGGATCGCATTGGAAGACGCGGCCAATTCGCCGAACTCCGGTTCCGCGTTCGTGACCCTCGATGCCGCACCGGCGCTCGCGAATGCGGCGACCGGTATCCATCAGTGCGTCGCATTCGCCCCGACCCTGGTCACCCAGGCCAACTACGGTACGCGCTTCAAGCTGCCGGCCAGCGATACGACCGATGGCAGCGTCAGCGCCATTGTCGAGATCCGTTTCTTCAGCGACGCGGCATGCAGCCAGTTCATCCCGGGCGCAGGTGGTTTCCAGGGGCGCGCGCTCGTCGCGAACGTACCCGACGGCGCCACTTGGTACAGCGCCGGCGATCCGTCGTTCACGCCGCCGTCGAATACGACCGCCCAAAGCGCACAGATCCGCGCGATGTTGCGCAAGAACGGCGCGACCAGCGCGCCGACGATCGGCTACTTCGACGACATTTTTTTGAGCCTGAATGGTTCGACGCCGGTGTCGCTGCAAGGTTTCGATATCGAATAACGAAAGATCGAACGCGCCTCGCGCGCTCGATCGGCCTGCGATTTCCATGCAGGTTGCGCCAGCACCGTGTCTAGGGGGTCATTTTGAAGCGTTTCCTGCATACCTTGCGTTGCGCGCCGTGGCTGCTGCTCCTGGCGTCAGCTTCCGCGCTGGCGGCGCCGCCTTCCTGCCCGAGCATCGGCGTCGCGCCCGCATCGTTGCCCAATGGCGTAATCAGCACCAACTACGACCAGGCCCTGAGTGCGACCAGCGACGGTTCGGCGTTCACGCCGAGTGCGTTTTCGCTGCGCGGCGGCCAGTTGCCCACCGGTCTGACCCTCAATGCGAGCGGCAACCTGACCGGCACGCCGACGGCGACCGGCGCATTTGAATTTGCGGTCGCCGCGTCCGATGCGGCCAGTTGCGAAGGCGGTCGCATTTACAGCGTCACGATCGCCTGCGGTCTGTTCACTATCAGCGCTCCGCCGCATGCGGTCGTAGGCAACGCGTACAGCCAGACGCTCGCCGCGTCCGGCGGCGTAGCGCCGTACACGTATACGTTGTCGGGCACGTCGCCGTTGCTGCCGGCCAATCTGGTCCTGGCCGCCAATGGAACCTTGTCGGGTACGCCGCAGACCGGTACCGGCGGCAGCTACGCATTGCTGGTCGACGTCGCCGATGCGACCTCATGCACCGGTGCGCCGGTGCCGGTCACGCTGGCCGTCGACGAGGCGCCCGCGATCACCAGCGCGAATGCGACCACGTTCACGGTCGGCACATCCGGCAGTTTCAGCGTGGTTGCGACCGGCTACCCGGCGCCGACGTTGACGATCGGCGGCGCGACATTGCCGACCGGAGTCAGCTTCGATGCGCCATCCGGCACGCTTTCGGGGACTCCCGCCGCCGGCACCGCCGGCACATATGCGCTGACCTTCACGGCGACGAATGGTACGGGGGCGCCCGCGGTCCAGACCTTCACCTTGACCGTGAATGAGCTCCCCGCGATCACCAGCGCAAACACGACCACGTTCACGGTCGGCACGGCGGGTACGTTCACTGTCACCGCGACCGGCCATCCGGTGCCGGCCTTGAGCGAGAGCGGTGCGCTGCCATCGGGCGTCACTTTCAATGCGGCGGCCGGCGTTCTGTCGGGCACCCCGGCGGTGGGCAGCGGCGGCAGTTACTCGATCACGTTCACGGCAACCAACAGTGTCGGTCCGGCCAATCAGGTGTTCACCCTGGTCGTCGACGAAGCACCCGCGTTCACGAGTGCGAACACGACTGCGTTTGCGCTCGGCGCCACGGGCACTTTCACGGTCACCGCGAGCGGCCATCCGGCGCCGACGCTGAGTTTGACCAGCGGTGCGCTGCCATCCGGCGTCACCTTCACCGCGGCCACCGGCGTGCTGTCCGGTACGCCGGCCGCCGGCAGCGGTGGCAGTTATGCACTTACATTCACCGCGACGAATGGCGTTGGCACGAATGCCACGCAGAGCTTCACGCTCGCAGTCACCGACGGCGCGGCGATCACCAGCGCGAACACGACCACATTCACGGTCGGCAGTGCCGGCACGTTCACGGTCACCGCAACCGGCAGCCCGGCGCCGACGTTGAGCGAGAGCGGCGCATTGCCAGCGGGCGTCACCTTCAACGCGGCAACCGGCGTGCTCTCGGGCACGCCCGCAGCCGGCACCGGCGGCAGCCATGCGATCACGTTTACCGCAACGAACCTGGTGGGCAGTCCGGCCACACAGGCGTTCACCCTGATCGTCAACGAGGCGCCGGCGATCACCAGTGCGAACACGACCACGTTCGCGATCGGCGTGGCCGGCACATTCAGCGTGATTGCGAGCGGCCATCCGACGCCGACGTTTGGCGTTGCTGGCGCGTTGCCGAGTGGCGTCACGTTCAATGCAGCCACCGGCGTTCTGTCCGGCACCCCCGCTGCGAGCGGCACCTATGCGCTCACGTTCACCGCGACGAATGGCGTAGGTGCGGACGCCACGCAGGCATTCACCCTGAACGTGACCCAGCCGCCAGCGATCACCAGCGCGAACACGACCACGTTCACGGCCGGCAGTGCCGGCGCGTTCACGGTCACCGCAACCGGCAGTCCGGCGCCGACCTTGAGCGAAAGCGGCGCGTTGCCAGCGGGCGTCACCTTCAACGCGGCAACCGGCCAGTTGTCGGGTACGCCGGCAGCCGGCACGGGCGGCAGCTATGCGCTCACGTTCACCGCGACGAACGGCATCGGCTCGCCCGCCACGCAGGCGTTCACGCTGATCGTCAACGAGGCGCCGGCCTTCACAAGCGCGAACACGATCGCATTCACCGTCGGCACCGCCGGTTCCTTTACGGTCACCGCGAGCGGCCATCCTGCGCCAGCGCTGAGCTTGACCGGAGCGCTGCCATCCGGAGTTACCTTCACCGCGGCGACCGGCAAGTTGGCGGGCACGCCGGCGGCAGGCACGGGCGGCAGCTATGCGCTCACGTTCACCGCGACCAACGGCGTCGGCACGAATGCCACGCAGAGCTTCACGCTCGCAGTCACCGACGCGCCCGCGATCACCAGCGCGAACACGACCACATTCACGGCAGGCAGCGCCGGTACATTTACGGTCACCGCGACCGGCACCCCGACGCCGACCTTGAGCGAAAGCGGTGCGTTGCCAGCGGGCGTCACCTTCAACGCGGCGACCGGCGTGCTCTCGGGTACGCCCGCGGCCGGCACCGGCGGCAGCTATGCGCTCACGTTCACCGCAACGAACCTGGTCGGCTCGCCGGCCACGCAGGCGTTCACCCTGATCGTCAACGAGGCGCCGGCGATCACCAGCGCGAATACGACCGCATTCACCGTCGGTACCGCCGGTTCCTTCATCGTTACCGCGAACGGCCATCCGGCGCCAGCGCTGAGCTTGACCGGCGGAGCGCTGCCATCCGGAGTTACCTTCACCGCGGCGACCGGCACGCTGGCGGGCACGCCGGCGGCGGGCACCGGCGGCAGCTATGCGCTCACGTTCACCGCGGCGAACGGAGTCGGTGCGAATGCCACACAGGGCTTCACCCTGGTGGTCAAAGAAACACCAGCGATCACCAGCGCGAACACGACGACGTTCACGGTCGGCAGTGCCGGCACGTTCACGGTCATCGCAACCGGCAGTCCGGCGCCGACCTTGAGCGAAAGCGGTGCATTGCCGTCGGGCGTCACCTTCAGCGCGGCGACCGGCGTTCTGTCGGGCACCCCGGCGGTGGGCAGTGGCGGCAGTTATCCGATCACGTTCACGGCAACGAACAGCGTCGGTCCGGCCACGCAGGCGTTCACCCTGATCGTCAACGAGGCGCCCGCTTTCACGAGCGCGAACACGACCGCATTCACTGTCGGCACGGCCGGTTCCTTTATCGTTATCGCTAGCGGACATCCGGTGCCAGCGCTGAGCTTGACCGGCGGAACGCTGCCGTCCGGAGTTACCTTCAGCGCGGCGACCGGCACGCTGGCAGGCACGCCAGCGGCGGGCACCGGCGGCAGCTATGCGCTCACGTTCACCGCGGCGAATGGAGTCGGTGCGAATGCCACGCAGGGCTTCACCTTGGTGGTCAACGAGGCGCCGGCGATCACCAGCGCGAACACGACCACGTTCACGGTCGGCAGTGCCGGCACGTTCACGCTCACCGCAACCGGCAGTCCGGCGCCGACCTTGAGCGAGAGCGGTGCATTGCCATCGGGTGTCACCTTCAACGCGGCAACCGGCGTGCTCTCGGGTACGCCCGCGGCTGGCACCGGCGGCAGCCGTGTGATCACGTTCACCGCGACGAACCTGGTCGGCAGTCCGGCCACACAAGCATTCACCTTGATCATCAATGAGGCGCCGGCAATCACCAGTGCGAACACGACCACGTTCGCGGTCGGCACGGCCGGCTCGTTCACGGTGACCGCGAGCGGTTATCCACTACCGACCTTGAGCGAAAGCGGTGCGCTGCCGAATGGCATCACGTTCAATGCGGCGACTGGCGCGCTGTCCGGCACCGCAACGGCGAACGGCAGTTATGCGCTGACCTTCACCGCGGCGAATGGCATCGGCACGAACGCCACGCAGACGTTCACCCTGCTCGTGAATCAGCCGCCTGCGATCACCAGCGCGAACACGACCACGTTCACGGTCGGTACCGCTGGCTCGTTCCCGGTCACCGCTACCGGCTATCCGGCGTCCACCTTCAGCGAGAGCGGCGCGTTGCCGACCGGTGTCACGCTGACCCCCGCTGGCCTGCTGTCGGGTACGCCCGCGGCGAGCAGCGGAGGCAGTTATCCGATCACGATCACCGCCACCAACGGTGTCAATCCGCCAGCGCCGCAATCGTTCACGCTGATCGTCAATGAAGCGCCGCAGTTGACCGCGCCGACCGGAACGACCCTGACCTTCCCGATCGGCTCACCGACCAGCATCGGCGTGACCGGCACCGGCTATCCGAAACCGGGTTTGAGCGAGACCGGCGCGTTGCCGGGCGGTGTCACGTTTGCTGACGGCGGCAATGGCAGCGGCACCCTCAGCGGCACGCCGCTGCCCGGTTCCGCCGGCACGTATCCGATCTCGTTGACCGCCTCGAACGGCATCGGCTCGCCGGCCAGCCAGGCATTCACGCTGACCGTGACCTGCCCGACGATCACGGTTTCCGGCACGCTGCCGACTGCGCTTTACCAGACGGCGTACGGCGCACAGACCTTCACCCAGAGCGGTGGTGCCGGCACACCTGCGTGGAGTGCAAGCGGATTGCCCGCGGGGCTCACGATTGGCGCCGCCGATGGCAAGGTCTCGGGCACGCCGACCACCACCACTTCGGGCGTCAGCGTCGGCATCACCGCAACCGACGTCAACCAGTGCACCGGCACCTTGACTGTCAATCCGTTCAAGGTATTGCCCGTCGCCGCGCCTGACACGTTCTCGACGTACGGCAACACGCAGTTGTTTATCGGGGTCCAGCAGCCGTTGTTGACGCCGTACGTCTACACCCCCACCAAGCTCACCGACAACGATAAAGGTCCCGGTACATTGATCCTCGCGGTCGTTGCCGCGCCAAGCCATGGCACATTGGGCAGCATCGCTGGCGGCGCGTTCGCCTACACGCCGACGCCCGGCTACTCGGGTGCCGATACGTTCACCTACACCGTGCTCGATGGCAACGGTGTGCTGAGTACGCCGGCGACGGTGACGATCAACCTCGGCCAGATCATCTGGTACGTCAACGGCAGTGTCGGCGTCAACGGCGACGGCGGTTCGGCGACGCCGTTCAATACGCTGACCAGCGCAAGCACCGCGCATGCGGCCAACGCGATCGTCTTCGTCGAAAGCGTTGGCTTGACCGCGACTATCACGCCGGGCGCGATAACGCTCAAGGCCGGCGCGACGTTGTGGGGTCAAGGCACCGACCTTCGGCCCGTTCCTTCGCTCAGTTTCTTCAATGCGGGCGCCATGAGCAAACCCAGGTTGACCGGCACGGTCACGATCGGCGGCAACAACACGACGGTCAGCTCGCTCGATATCACCTCGAGCGCCAGCACCGGCTTCACCAACAGTGGTGCAGTAACCGGCGTTACGGTCAAGAACGACGTGGCTATCGCGACCACAACCGGCACCGCGCTCAGCCTCACGGGCGCATCCGGCGACTTCACGTTCCGCAGCATTTCGGCGGGTACCGCGGCCGCAGGCCCGACCAACGGAATCATGCTGAACACCTCAAGCGTGCTGACCGTGCTCGGCGATGGCACCACTGGCTCGTGCAGCAGCGCCACGCCGACCTGTAGCGGCGGCACGATCCAGCACACCGGCGGCGACGGCATCTCGCTGACCAGCGCCGGCGTCAAGCTTTCGCTGATGGCGATCCAGAACAACGCCAACAGCGGCATCAAGGGCCAGGGCGTTTCCACGCTGGCCCTGACCGACCTGCTGGTGCAGAACAACACCAACGGTACCGGTGAGCAGGCTGGCATCTTGATCAATGACCTCAGCGACAGCGCGGCGACCGTCACGCGTGCCCAGGTCAGCGGCTCGACCGAGGACAACGTGCGCATCCACAATTCGGCGGCGATCGGCACCATCGTGTTCGACGCCTGCACGATCAAGGACAACAGCACCGCATCGGGCAACAATGGTTTGTTCCTGCAAACCAACAACTCCGCGAAGCTGACTGGAACCGTGCAGAACTCGATCTTGAACGGCAATCGCTCGATCACCTTGAGCGCCGACGCGGGCGATGCCTCGACCCTTAGCGCGACATTCAAGAACAACACAATCACGTCCGGTTCGCCGAATCAGGGTTATCAAGGCATCCAGGTGTCGCGCGCCGGCACCTCCGCGCTCACCTTCAACATCGACGGCAACACGGTGACCAATCTGCCCAATACGCTGATCAATGTGTTCAGTGGTGGTGGCGCAGGAACAGCGACTGGCGACGTCAAGAACAACACGCTGACTGGCATCGGCGCAGGCGTCAACGGAAATCAAGTAGGTCTGCGGATTTTCAATTCGGGCTCGCTGGCACTCGGCTTCGCCACAATGAACGTGAACGTTGCGGGCAACACCGTCAATGCGATCGATGGGGCCTATCCGATACTGGCCGAGTCCTCGGGCACGACCACCGGTAGTGGCGGCGCGTTGAAGATCGCGCTGACCGGAAACACGGCCAATGTCGCGGCGCCCGGAGCCATCACATCGGTCGATGCGATTCGCGTCCAGGCGCGCAATGCCAGTTCGATCTGCGCAAGGATCAGCGGCAACACGACCAACACCGGTGGCAACGGCTTCTACGGAATGCAGGTTCGCCAGGCGAATACGTCTGTATTCAACATGGAAGGCCTGACGGGCGGCGCGCAAACGGATCCGACGGTTCGCAACTACGTGATCGCACAGAATCCTGCGGCGGCGAGCGTGGGCGCAACGATGGGTACACTCACCGGCGTTCCCGCCAACAGCTGCGGCATCACGCCATGACCTCGCGCAGCGCATCGCGCGCGGCCATCGGCAACTGATCGAACAAGGGGCACGAAATGTCAGACCCGTTTCTGGCGGAAATCAAGCTGATGAGTTTCAACTTCCCGCCTAAAGGCTGGGCGTTCTGCAATGGCCAGTTGTTGCCGATCAACCAGAACCAGGCGCTGTTTTCGCTGCTCGGCACCACGTATGGTGGCGATGGCCGCGTGAACTTCGGGTTGCCGAATCTGCAGGGGCGGGTGCCGATGCACAACGGCAACGGGCATACGCTTGGCGAACGCGGCGGCGAACAAGCACACACGCTGTCGATCGCCGAATTGCCCACTCACGCGCATATCGCGCAGGCATCGCCGAAGTCCGACAACACGAATGTGTCGTTGCCGTTCGACAATTTCCCGGCCAGCCCGTTTGCGCAGACGTACACGCCACCGAGCGCGCTCGGCGCGATGGATCCGTCGACCCTCGCGAATGTCGGTGGCAGCCAGGCGCACGAGAACATGCAGCCGTACCTGACCCTGAGCTTCTGCATTGCCCTGCAGGGCATTTTCCCGAGCCAGACCTGAGGACCATTGCGATGTCACAACCATACGTGGGTGAAATTCGCATGTTCGCGGGCAACTTCCAGCCTGCGGGCTGGATGTTCTGTGATGGATCGATCCTCCCGATTTCCGAATACGAAACCTTGTTCAACCTGATCGGCACGACCTACGGTGGCGACGGCCAGTCGACCTTCGCGCTGCCGGACCTGCGCGGCCGCATCCCGTTGCATCAGGGCGCTGGCTTCACTCTTGCCCAGACCGGCGGCGCGGAGCAGGTGACCCTGACCACGCAGCAGATTCCGAACCACAGTCACGCGTTCCTTGCCAGCGGCAACGACGCGACGACGACCAACGCAAAGAACAATGTCGTGGCGACGACCCCCGACTACACGCCGTTCATCGCAGCACCCGCGGCGCAGCCATTCAACCTGCAAGCGATCGCCCCGACCGGCGGCAGCCAGCCACACAACAATTTTCAGCCGTACTTGTGCGTGAGTTTCATCATCTCGCTGTTCGGCGTTTTCCCGAGTCCGACCTAGGAGTCCGCCGTGGCCAATCCATTTGTCGCCGAAATCCGGATTTTCCCGTTCAACTTCGCCCCGAAAGGCTGGGCGTTCTGCGACGGTCAAATTCTTCCGCTTTCGCAGAATACGGCGCTGTTTTCGCTGCTCGGCACCACCTACGGCGGTGACGGCAGGTCCAATTTCGCATTGCCGAACCTGCAGGGCAGCGTGCCGATGCATCCGGGGCAGGGGCCGGGGCTGTCGCTGCATGATCTGGGCGAGACAGGAGGGTCGGATACGGTGACTCTCCTTCAGTCGGAGATGCCAAGCCATGCCCATTCCCTGAGGGCGTCCAATCAGCCTGGCGAGGACCCGCAAGCGGTCGCGGAATCGTTCGGCCGCTCGCTCGGCGCGAATCTGTATCAGGCCAGCAATGCGGGACTGGTGCAGATGGCGGATCAGGCGATCGCGCCGAATGGTGGCGACCAGCCGCACAACAACCTGCAGCCGTATCTGACCCTGAATTTCTGCATTGCCATGCAGGGCGTCTACCCACCCCGTACATGAGGAAGCAGTGATGAAACGACGCAACTTCCTGATGAACGCGGCCGCGCTCGCGAGCGCCGGCGCACTGCCTGCATTCGCGCTGGCGAAAGCTGCTTCTTCGAGTGCAGACAAGCCGCGCTTTACGCTGGCGCAGCTTGATTCCTCGAGCGGTGCGTTCATGGCCGTGCGCGGCTGTTCGGCCAGTGGATGCACCGACGACAGCGTGCGCCTGCGCTTCGATGCGTTCCACGCCGCCGAGCCGGCGCCCGTGCTGCGCGCATTGCGTGTGCATGCGCTGTTCGACGTCGCGGGCGCTCCGCAGACGCCGTATATCGTGTGGGACTATCGCGCCTCAAGCGATGCCGGCAATAGCCGCGGCGTCAGTTTCGTCGCCGGCCGCGAGTGCATGCGTGGCCTCGCGCTCGACTATCGACTGGACGATGCGTCGCCGGATGCCCTGCGCACGCATCTGGCCTTGACCCATCTGGATGCCCCGATCCTGCATCCTGGACATTATTTGCTTGCCAGCCCGCGCCGCGACGGCCGCGCTGCCGACCTCGATGGTCTTCGCTACAGCGGCTCGCCGGAACAACCCGTGCTCGCACGCGCGGGAGAGGCGCTCGCGTTCGACTATCTCGCGTTTCGCATCGAAGCGCTTGGCTGATTGCGCGGGACGGGGCGTGCGCCGATGACATGTGCCGCGCCTGGTTCAGCTTGTTCCGCTCCGCCACTGCCGCCGGGCATTACCCTGCGCAACGAGACGGCGGACGATCTTTCGTGGCTGGCCGATCTCTACGCCGAGACCCGTGCCGCTGAACTCGCGCCGGTGCCGTGGCCGGAAGACGCGAAGCGCGCATTCCTGCTCGATCAGTTTCGCTGCCAGCACGCGCATTACACGAGCGTGTATGCGGACGCCGATTTCCTCGTGGTCGAACGCGAAGGCGCGCCGATCGGCCGTCTATACATCCATCGTGGCCAGCGCCAAAACAATATCGTCGACATCGCCCTGGTGGCGGCGGAACGTGGTCGCGGCCTCGGCACGGCACTCGTCGGCCGCGTGATGGCCGAAGCGGCACGCGACAACGCGGAGCTGACCCTGCACGTGGAGTTCAACAACCCTGCGCAACGACTATATGCGCGCCTCGGTTTCCGCCTGATCGAGGACCGCGGCGTCTATCACTACCTCGGCTGGAAACCGGGATAAGCCGGTGCCGAGGGGCTTTCGTGGGAGCGGCGGGCAGCCGCGACCGGAACCATCATGTCGCGTCGCGGGTCGCGCTTGCAGTTCTCCTGCGAGGAACTGGAAAGTCACGCCGGCGCGCTTGCCCGGCGTTTTCGCCGGCCTTCAGTTGAAAACCGCCTCGTAACACATGCCTTCGCCATCCGGGCCGATCGGCACGATGAAGATGTCTGCCTCGCCACGCGCTCCGAAATCGCCGCGATAAACCCCTTGCGGCAATGCCCGCGTCGCGCCGCGATCGCGTAGCACGACCGAAAATGAACCAGCCGCGCGCGGCGATGGATGGCGCATGGGCTGCACTTCCTTCACCGTCAGCGACAGCGTGCCGTGCGTGCTGGTCAGGACCAGAGGTCGCTCTGCGGGTATTGCAAAGTCCTCGGCGGTCAAATCGGGCATGAGTCGGCTCGGCGCAGTGGAAAGGCGCGAGTATAAATCGACCCGATCGGCGTGTGTCCGATCAAACCGCGGATTCGATCGTGGACGAACGCTGTCCACCAGCAGCCGATGCGCGCGCCTGCAAAAGTTCGGCTTCGATAGCGAGATTCTCGCGATCGCGACCGATCGATGCCGCCGCCAGCAATGTTCCATCGCGGAAATACCGCGCGACGCAGTCGCGCGCCGCGAGTGAACCATCGATGCGCACGTCATCCCAGCCGACCGCATGTCCGACGTAGCGGATATCGAGGCCGTAGTGATGGCTCCAGAAGAACGGCACGTCGCCGAACGCCTGCTGGTCGCCGAGCATGTTCGCCGCCACGCATTGGCCCTGGCGCTCGGCATGGACCCAGTGCTCGATCCGGACGCGGTCCGCACCATGCGGAAAGCGCGCGACATCACCTGCCGCATAAATCCCCGGCACCGACGTCTGTAGTTGCGCATTCACCAGCACGCCATTGTCGACCGTCAAACCGGCCGCCGCTGCGAGCTCGGTGCGCGGCCTGACACCGACGCCGACGATCAGCATGTCCGCTGCGATCGTGCTGCCGTCGTCGAGCCTGAGCATTCGTCCGTCGAATTCTTTTGGTGAACATTGCAGATGGAACGTCACGCCGTGTTCCCGATGCAGCGCGGTGATGAAATCGCCGAACTCGCGGCCCAGCACCTTTTCCATCGGCACCGCTTCGCGCGCGATCACATGCACGTCCAGCCCGCGTTGCCGCAGGGAATCGGCGACTTCCAGACCGATGAAGCCGGCGCCGATCAATACGGCCGACTTCGCGCTTGCGGCGGCATGGATGATCGCCTGCGCATCGGCGAGCGAGCGCAGCGTGAAAACATTCGGTGACGCGAAACCGGGCAGTGGCAGTCGCACCGGCTCGGCGCCGGTTGCGATCAGCAGCGCGTCGTAGCCGAAGCGCTCGCCGGAACGGGCCAGCACCTCCCGTTGTGCGGTATCGATGTGCGCTACTTCGCAGCCGAGGCGCAGAGCGATTCGCAGGTCGCGGTAGAACTCCGCGGGTTGCAACGGAATCCAGTCTTCCGACGCGGTGCCGGCCAGGTAATCCTTCGACAGATTCGGTCGATCGCACGGCGCTGCGTCGTCCGCGCTGAGCATCGACAGCGACCCGCTGAAACCGAGGCCGCGCAATCTTTCCGCCGCCGCAAATCCGGCCGCGCCGCCGCCGACGATCACGATCCGATCCGGCTGCACGCGTGGCCGCTCCGGTGGTTTCGCCACATCCAGTTCCGCACGCACGAAAACACGATCGTCGACGACCTCCACGCGCCACGCCTTCAATGCCGCAAACGCAGGTGCCTTGAGCGCCTCGCCACTGCGCAGACTGAAACAGGCGTGATGCCACGGGCAATGCACCTCGCCATCGACGATCAGCCCTTCGGCCAGCGGCGCACCGTAGTGCGTGCACGTGCCGCCGACTGCGAAAATACCGTCGTGCAGGCGCGACAACAGCACCGCCGAACCATCGACATGCCCGGCCAGGACCCCCGACGCGGGCACGCTCGCGAGCGGCACGCCTTTCGCAAAATCGGGGCCGGGTGGAAGCGCATCGGACGTAGTCATCGCTGCCTCTCCTTGTCAGTGAAGCCATGGCTGGCCCGCGTAACGGCCAGGGTCGTCGTTCTGATGGTCGCATATGCGATGCGCGTAGCCGGCGCATCGCGCGAGCGGTCAAGGGGCAGCGTCCAGCAGTTGCCGTGCCGGGTCAACCCTTGGGTGTGGAAAGGAAACGAGGAATTCGATGCGTCTGCGTGAAAAAAATGCTTGCGCCGCAGCGATGCCGCCAACGAATCGCGGACGATCTTGTCGTCAAGTGCTTGATTCATTGGTGGCCGCATCTACCCTGGATGCGTGTAGCGCTCGACCATGCGTCGCGATTTACAGTCACCCACTCGCCAACTACAGAAGCCGGAGGAGCTGAGTGGCGATAATGGTGAGCTCAAATGGAAAAAGGGATCAGGTTCATTTTTCAGCCGCAACCAAGAAAAGGCGCGGGTTCATTTTTTCACGCCATGTGAACGTGACCCTTTGTTTCGCGACTTACTCGCGGAAGCGTTTACGCTGCATGCCGAGTGCGGCGCCGATGGCCTCCTGCAGTTCCGCACCCCTGAACGGCTTTGCCAGTCGAGCCACACTTTCGGGCAATACTTCTGCCAGCTCCGCGTAGCCAGTCGCAAGGACGATTGGAAGAGTCGGATTGAGCGTGCGCAACGCCCGAACCAGCTCGAGTCCTGTCATTCCCGGCATCAGGTGATCGGTGAGGACAACCTGAATTGAGGGATCTCCCGCGACAAGCTCCAGGGCGCGCATTCCGTTGTCCGCCTCCACGACACAATAGCCCAGCGCTTCAAGCAATGCGCACGCGCTCATGCGAACGAGGGCGTCATCGTCCACCACGAGGATGCGGAGGATCCCTGGATTGACGAATTCTTCTTCTAGCGCGTCCCGTACCGCCGGATCATCTTCTCTCAGGTCCGAAACCGGCAGCCAAATCGTCACGGTAGTTCCCGCGCCGAGTGTGCTGCTGATATGCAGCTTGCCGCCTGATTGCTCGGCAAGGCCCTGAACCATCGACAGCCCAAGTCCCGTACCTTTGCCAGTTCCTTTAGTGGTGTAGAAAGGCTCGACCGCGCGACTCAGGGTCGCTTTGTCCATGCCGGTCCCGGTGTCGGCGATGGATATCGCGACATAGCGACCCTCGGACAAGCCGAGAGGATTCTCGGCGGGAATGCTGTGCGAATCCGCCGTCATGGCGATGGGTCCGCCCGCGGGCATCGCATCGCGAGCATTGAGGACGAGGTTCAGCAATGAATTTTCAAGTTGCCCGGCGTCCGTCTTGGCAGGGGGAATCGAGGGGGGAAGATGTATGGCAAGTTGGTACCTCGGTCCGATGGAATGTTGGATCATTCCTGTCAAGCCGATGAAAAGTTCGTGCAGATCGACCGATCCGATTCGAAGTTCCTGGCGTCTGGCAAACGCAAGCATGTGCGAGGTCAGGGTAGCTCCGCGCTCCGCCCCATGCACGGCGTTTTCGAGCAGAGACATTGCGCGGGGATTGTCGGGAATCCACTTGCGCAGCAGCTCCAGGCTATTCAGGATCGCGGTCAGCAGGTTGTTGAAGTCGTGCGCGACGCCGCCTGTGAGCTGCCCGATCGATTCAAGCTTTTGCGCCTGCAGGAGCGTCGACCGTGCATGATCCAGAGCGTCTTGTTGACGCTTGCGTTCGGTGATGTCGCGGGTGATCTTTGCGAAACCGATAAGGCTGCCTGAGTCGTCGTGAATCGCATCGATGATCACATGGGCCAAGAAGCGGGTGCCATCCTTTCTTACGCGCCAGCCTTCCTTTTCCCAGCGGCCGGTTGTAGCGGCGATCTTCAGGCCCTCATAGGGCGTGCCAGCGGCCCGATCCTCCTCGGTGTAGAACGTCGAGAAATGCCGGCCGAGGATTTCCCTTTCGGTGTAGAGCTTGATTCGCTGCGCACCGGCGTTCCAGGAAATCACATAGCCTTCCGGATCGAGCATGTAGATCGCGTAGTCAGTGACGCCTTGCACGAGTCTGCGAAATTGCTCTTCGCTTTGCTGCAGCGTGGCGCGGGAATGTTGTCGATCGGTGAGATCGCGCGTGATCTTGGCGAAGCCCAGCAACACGCCGTCAATGTCTTTGATCGGATCGATGACGAGGTGGCACCAGAATCTTGTTCCGTCCTTGCGTACGCGCCAACCCTCTTGCTCGAATCGACCCTCCGTCTTGGCCGTCGCCAGCGCTGTTGCCGGCGCACCGAGCCGCTTGTCTTCGTCGGCGTAGAACCTGGAAAAGTGCTCGCCAATGATTTCGGCCGCCTCGTAACCCATGGAGCGGCGCGCGCCAGCGTTCCAGCTCGTGACGAAACCCTCCTGATCGAGCATATAAATTGCGTAGTCGACGATCGAATCGACCAGCAACCGGCAGCGCTCGCTTTCTGAGATGTTTCGGATCATGCGGCGTGCCAATACTCGCAGTACGGCCGCACGTACTTCTCGTGGCTGGCTTCGATTTGGGCGGAGTGGCACATCTGGCCATGATACCTGAGCAAAGTCGGACCCTAGTCCAGTGGCGAAGGGCTACTCCGCACAAAGCTTGGGTCGCAACCATGGGGTCGGCGCTCCTGCCGCGGACTGCGCGGGTCGAAGTTGCTTGCGCATGTTGAAGCACGCGTCCACACGGCTGCTCGCAAACGTCGAAAGTGGACCGGCCGAAGCACCGACTGGACGGCGCGGCAAAGCATCACCAGGCATATCACGCGGTCGGCGAGTGGTGCGCGATACGCGTGATAACTTATTGAATTTATTGGTGGCCGGGGACGGAATCGAACCGCCGACACGGGGATTTTCAATCCCCTGCTCTACCAACTGAGCTACCCGGCCAAACTTGTGTTGCAGCGTGCAGTCGAGGGTCGACCGCAGCGGGGCCGCGTATTAGAGCTTCGGCTCGCGGTTCCGTCAAGTTGTTATCGCACGGGAAGCTCAGCGGGCGACACCGGCGGAAGGCTGGCCTGGAGATTTCGGCGGCGGATTCGGGCGTGTGGCAGAGGTGCGTTGTCAGTGAATGTCTGCGAAACCGGCGCCTGGTCCGGCTGCAACTTCACCGGCGCCGGGCCGTCTGATTCAGATGCCGTTGCTTCGGGGAGCGCCTGAGCCGGGGCGTCGAATCGGCATTTCGGTGGAGATCATGAAAAGCATCGTGATGGCGGTGGCTGCCGCTCTTGTTACGGCGACTTCGCTCGCGTCTGCAGCTTCGATCGAAGGCGCGCGCGACATCCAGAAGTACCAGAAGGCGGCGGAGAGCGATGTGTCGCAGATGCCGGCCACGATGGTGGACTGGCAGGCGCTCGATGATCAGTCGCTTGCAGTCTGGACTTCCAACGACAAGCCATGGCTGGTGCGCACCGAGCAGCCATGTCCGGGGCTGATGCAGACCGACAGCGTTGCGTTGACGTCGCGCGACGGCGAGGTTGCGGTGGGTACCGATGCGGTGGAGCTCGGCAGTACGCACTGCAAGATCGCAACGATCCAGCCGGTGGACTATTCGAAGATCGTGGCGATGCATCATGGCGCACGGCACCATCGCAGCATGCACCCCCATATGGCGCCGAAGGACAAAAGCGCTTGAGCCGGGAGGTTAGGCGTGGATCGGATGCTGCGTTGGGTAACGCGGCATCCGTCTGCGTCGATGCGTCGCCTTGCTTCGTCATACATGCGGTCTCTGCCGCGATTATTGCGGCAACACGAGCGTCGCGGCTGAGGCTGCGATGGGGTTCAGTGCAGATGGAGGAGCGGCGATGAAACCGTGGCTGGCATTGATTGGGTTCGGCGTACTGGCGCTCGGCGTCGCGCATGCGGATACGCGCGCGACGCAGCAGGAGAATCTCGACAAGTACACGCCTTATCTGGAAGCTCCGGTCGAGGACTTCAGGTTCTGGTCGCTGTACAAGTGGCAGCTGGTCGGACCGCAGAAGGTCGTCGTCTGGAGCACGGTCAAGGATGCTTACCTGCTGACGGTCGAGAAGCCTTGCCCGAAGCTGGAGTGGGCCGATGGCATCGGTCTGACCTCGCAGCAGTCGCATCGGATCAGCCGGCGTTTCGATTTCGTGACCTTGAAGAACGATCGTTGCCGCATCGAGAAGATCGAGCCGATCGATACGGTGCGGATGAACGAGGAGCGCCGCGCGGCGGGGAAATAGCGCAGCCGGGGCGCATGACTCGAAGCGACGCGGTTCTTGTGCAGGAGCGCTGCAAGCGCGACCAAAAAAATCGCGCTAGGGGAATGGTGGTCGCGGCTGCGCCGCTCCTACACAGGCGCAGCAGGGCAGCCGGCGCAGACGGCAGCCGCTCAGCTTTGTTCCGGAGCGCTATAGCCGGGCGGTTTTTCCGCGCCTTCGCCGAACAGGTATTTTTCCAGTTCCTCGGCGAGGAAGGTGCGCGTTTTCGCGTCGAGCGGGTTGAGCCGGTTTTCGTTGATCAGCATGGTCTGGTGGGCGAGCCAGGTTTGCCACGCTTCCTTCGAGATGTTCGCGTAGATGCGCTTGCCGAGTTCGCCGGGCCACGGCGCGAACGCGAGCCCTTCGGCTTCCTTGTGCAGCTTCACGCAGTGGACGTTGCGGGTCATCGGTTTTCCTCCATTTGAAAAGTGCAGACAAGGATGTCTGCTGTTTGATCCTGGCGGTCAGGATGCCCGCAAAGACTCCAACAGTTTGCGCACCGGTGCGGGCAGGCCGATCGCGGACAGTTCCACGAATGTGTACCAGCCGTGGTCGGGGTCGTCGCCTACCCGTTCGGCGTCGGGTGCGCCTGTAAACAGGTATGGGGTGACGCGCAGATGATAGTGGCTGAACGTATGCACGAAGCTTTGCAGCGGCGTCTGGCAGGTTGCGTGCACGGCGTAGCGTTCGCACAGCCGGATGCTTGCACTCGCCGCGTCGCCGACTTCGGGCAGGCTCCACAGACGTGCCCAGACACCGGTCGGCGGGCGGCGTTCGAGCAGTACGCGACCGCGCGCGTCGCGCACGATCAGCATTGTCGTCGCGCGCGTCGGCATGTCGCGCTTCGGCTTCGCTTCCGGCAGCACGCCGGTCAGTCCGTCGCGCAACGCGATGCAACCGTCGGCAACCGGGCAACGCGTGCATTGCGGGCGTGAGCGCGTGCACAAGGTCGCGCCGAGATCCATGATCGCCTGCGTGTAGTCGGCGACGCGTGCATGCGGCGTGTGCGCCTCGGCGAATTGCCAGAGCGTCCGCTGCGCCGCCGGCGAGCCGGGCCAGCCGTGCACGCCATGCCAGCGCGCGAGCACGCGGCGCACGTTGCCGTCGAGGATCGCGTGACGTTCGCCGAATGCCTGGGCGAGGATCGCCGCCGCGGTCGAGCGGCCGATGCCGGGCAGTGCGGACAGCGCGTCGATGTCGCGCGGCAGGTTGCCGTGATGCTGGTCGATGCAGATCTGCGCGGCGCGCTGCAGGTTGCGCGCGCGGCTGTAGTAACCGAGTCCCGACCACAGCGCGAGCACATGATCCTCGGGCACCGCAGCGAGGTCGGCGAGCGTCGGCAACGCGGCGACGAAGCGTTCGAAGTACGCGATCACCGTGCGCACCTGGGTCTGTTGCAGCATGACTTCGCTGAGCCAGACCCGGTACGCGTTGCGCGCGTGTTGCCAGGGCAGGTCCTTGCGGCCGTGCTGGTCGAACCATGCGAGCAGGGCGGGTGCGAAGTCATCGCTTGGGGCGGACTTGCGCATGCTCACGGCCGCTTGGTCGCCGCATCATCATCGCGGACTTCGACGTGCACGTCGTCGAGCCGCGTGTCGCCGAACTGCACCGTCGCGGCATCCGCGTGGCCGGTGAGCGGTGGAAGCGCGGACGTCGATGTCGATCCGGTGTTCGCGAGCCATGCGGCAAGATCGCCGCTGTTCGCGAACGTCATGTTCAAGCCCTGCGTGATCGTTTTGCCAGCCGAAATCAGCGTTCCATTTTCGACACGGAGTGCGAAGCGCACGTCCGGCGGCGCCGTGCCGGTTGGCGGCCGTGCAGCCAGCCATGCGTTCAGCGCATCGAGATCGAGTGTTGGCTTGACCAGTTCGATGCGCTCGATGTCATAGTGGCTCGTCCACAAGGTGTGCCACGGCACAACCGCGCGCAATGTCTCCGCGTGCAGCAGGACTGCACCTGCGCCATGTGCTTTCAGTGTTGGGTGCGGCAATGCGACGTTCAGATCGGGAACGAAGCCGAAGGCCGCCGTGCCATCGATGGCGAGGTCGGCGCCGAGCACGCTTTGCGCCTGCGCGACCAGCAACGCGGTGAGCTGGTCGGGGCGCGTGTAGTGGCGCAGCGCGAGTGCAACGGCGCCGCCGAGCAACACGAGTGCGATCAGCGCGATGCGCCAGCGACGCCTGCGCGGCGCCGGCTTCTGGTCAGACTCAGGCATTGCCGCCGAGCGTCGCCGGCAGCAGCCCGTCGACGAACGCGGTCGCGTCGAACACGCGCAGATCCTCGGCGCGTTCGCCGAGCCCGACATAGCGGATCGGCAAGCCGAATTCGCGCGCGAGTGCGAACACGATGCCGCCTTTCGCGGTGCCGTCGAGCTTGGTCACGACCAGGCCGGTGACGCCGATCGATTGCTGGAATTGGCGCACCTGGCTGATCGCGTTCTGGCCGGTGGTGCCGTCGATGACGAGCAATGCTTCGTGCGGTGCGTCGGCGTCGAGCTTGCCGAGCACGCGGCGGATTTTCGCCAGTTCGTCCATCAGGCCGGACTGTGTATGCAGGCGGCCGGCAGTGTCGGCTATGAGCACGTCAGTGCCGCGCGAGCGCGCGGTCTGCAGCGCGTCGAAGATCACGCTGGCCGAGTCCGCGCCGGAACCCTGCGCAATCACCGGCACCTGGTTGCGTGCGCCCCAAGCCTGCAGTTGTTCGACCGCGGCGGCGCGGAACGTGTCGCCGGCCGCAAGCAGAACCGCGCGGCCCTCGGTGCGGAAACGCCAGGCGAGTTTGCCGATCGTGGTGGTCTTGCCGACGCCGTTGACGCCGACCATGAGCAGCACGAACGGCTTGTGTCCGCCGACATCGAGCGGGCGCTCGACCGGTTTCAGCCGCGCGACCAGCTCGCTGCGCAATGCCGCGAGCAACGCGTTTACGTCTGCGAATTCGCGCTTGTCGACGCGGCTGCGCAGGCGTTCGATGAGCTCGTTCGCGGTCGCGATGCCGACATCGGCGGTGATCAGGCAGGTCTCGAGCTCGTCGAGGAATGCGTCGTCGAGTACCGGGTTGCGCGTGAACAGCGATGACAAGCCGCGTGCGAAGCCGCTGCCGGAAAGGCGCTCGCGCCAGGAACGTTTCGCGGGCGCTGCAATGGTTTCGATATCTTCCGACACGGTCGACGGCGCGTCGCCGGCTTCAAGGGCAAGCTCGACGGCGATTTCAGCGCCCGGGGAAGCCAGTTCGGTGGCGGGAATTTCGATCTCGATCGGCGCGCGTTGCGCAGCCTTTTCCTCGACCGGGGCTTTTTTCTTCCAGAACTTCAGCATCGCAAGCGAATTCGACAGAGAATAAAGGCCTTCATGCTAACACCGGGGCTTGCGCGGCAACGCGCGCAGATGGCGAAGACAAATCCAGAATCAAGCGGTGGAAGCCTGCGCATCGTCGCAGGAAACCTGCGTGGGTCACGGCTCACCGTGCCGGACGTCAAGGGTTTGCGACCGACATCGGATCGGGTCCGCGAAACCTTGTTCAACTGGCTGGCGCCGGTCATCGGCGGCGCGCGCTGCCTGGACCTTTACGCCGGCACTGGTGCGCTCGGTATCGAAGCGTTGTCGCGCGGCGCCGCCGCTTGCGTCTTCGTCGAACGCGAGCGCGGCTTGTGCGAGCTGCTGCGGCAGAATCTGGCCCGCCTGCGCGTGGCTGACGCGCGCGTGGTCAACGATGACGCGCAAGGCTTCCTGACAACGCCCGCTCCGGCAGATGCGTTCGATCTGGTCTTCCTGGACCCGCCGTTTGCGGCAAACCTCTGGACCGCGGCGGCGCAGCGGCTGGAGCAGGCCGGCTGGCTCCGCGCGGGCGCGCACGTCTACGTCGAGACGCCCGTGGACGCAGCATTCGAGCCGCCCGCAAAGTGGAGCCCGTATCGTGAGGGACAGGCCGGCGCGGTGCGCTTTGCGCTGTATCGTCGCATCGCGCACGATCCGCTAAGCTAGCACCTTCGACAGGGGACGGCAGTTCGCATGGCGACTTCGCAGCAGCGTGCACGCGTCGCGGTGTATCCGGGGACGTTCGATCCAATCACCAACGGGCATATCGACCTCGCCAGTCGAGCGTCGCCGTTGTTCGACCGGGTCATCGTCGCGATCGCGGACAGCTCGACCAAGATGCCGACCTTCACGCTTGACGAACGCATCGAACTGGCGCGCACCGCGCTGAAGGGGTTTGCGAATGTCGAAGTGCGAGGGTTTGCCGTGTTGCTGGCTGACTTCGTCGAGGAAATCGGTGCCGGCGTGATCCTGCGCGGCTTGCGTGCGGTCTCGGATTTCGAGTACGAATTCCAGCTCGCGAGCATGAACCGGCACCTGATTCCGGCGGCGGAGACACTGTTCCTGACGCCGGCCGAGCAATACAGTTTCATCTCCTCGTCGCTGGTGCGCGAAATCGCGCGGCTGGGCGGCGATGTTTCCGGATTCGTGCATCCGGTTGTGCAACAGGCGTTGCGCACTCATTATCTGAAATTGACAACCACGAGGTAGGACATCATGCGCAAGCTTCTTACGACTATCGCACTCGCGTGCTTCGCGACCTTCGCGCTGAGCGCATGCGACAAGACCGGACAGCCCGAGCAGGCGGTCGAACAGGCGCCCACGGTGGTGTCGATGCCGACCAATGCGACTGACAAGGCGGCATGGAAGGCGTATCTGGTCCAGGTTGTCACCGCGAACATGACCGGCGTCAAGAGCAATCATCCGTACATGTACTTCGTGCCGGGCGGCGATGACGACGCTGTGAAAGGCGAGCGCAACAACCAGCTCGAGAACGTGAAAAATGTCGTGGCCCGTGGCGTGCTGCCGGGCAACATGATGGCGTTCGGCGGTCCGGATTCGAAGATCACCGCGCAGCTGGTTATCGACGCGTTCAAGGACGTGCAGGCCGGCGCGTTCAAGGATGTCGTCGTCCTGTTCATCGGCGCGCCCGCCGATGCCGATGGCGTCAAGCAGGCGCTGCTGAGTTCCGGTGCGGACGTGCGCTTCGTCGAGGCGAAGTAAGGAAGGGCCGGGATTCGGGATTGGAGATTCGGGATTCGATTTTCGCGTTTCCCAATCTCGAATCCCGAATCTCCAATCCCGGCTTTCAACCCATGTCGCTCAAGATCACCGAACTGTGCGTCAACTGCGACGTCTGCGATCCGGTTTGTCCGAATCAGGCGATCTCGCTCGGCGCCGAAATCTACGAAATCGCGCCGGATCTATGCACCGAATGCGTAGGGCATTACGACACGCCGCAGTGCGTCGAGGTGTGCCCGGTCGAATGCATCATCGTCGACCCTGGTCACCTGGAATCGCGCGGGCAGTTGCTGGACAAATACGCAGCACTGACAGCGGGGGAACGTACGTGAGTTCGATCCGGAATTCGTTCGCCTTCGCGCTGATCATATTGGTTTCGTTCGGTGCGCAGGCTGCCGACAAGCCCGGTCACGCCGCGATCGCGAGCGCGCACACGTTGGCCACGGCGGCCGGTTTCGAGGTTATCGCCGAAGGCGGCAACGCGTTCGATGCGGCCGTCGCGGTCGCGTCGACACTTGCAGTGGTCGAGCCACAGAGTTCGGGCATCGGTGGCGGCGGCTTTTTCCTGCTGCGTCGCGCGACTGACGGCAAGGAAGTCATGGTCGATGCGCGCGAGACCGCGCCGGCGGCGGTCGATCCGAAGGATTATCTGGACGCGGACGGTCAGCCGGATCGCGACCATGCGCTGAACGGCGTGCTGTCCGCGGCGATTCCCGGCGAGCCGGCCGGCCTCGTCTGGATCGCGCAGCACTATGGCAAGTTGCCGCTCGCCAAATCGCTGGCACCTGCGATCCGCATCGCGCGTGACGGATTCAAACCCGACTCGCGAATGCTCGAACGCATCGCTGCGCGCAAGGAAGTCATTGAGCGTTTCCCGGCATCCGCCGCGTTGTATCTCGTCAACGGAGAGGCGCCGAAGGCGGGCTGGACGTTCAAGACCCCCGATCTCGCGCGTGTACTTGAAGACCTTGCCGCGCAGGGCAATGACGGTTTCTACCGTGGTGAACGTGCGAAACAACTCGTCGCTGGCGTGCGCGCGGCCGGTGGCAAGTGGTCGCTGGACGATCTGGCGAAGTACGAGGCGAAGGAACGCGTTCCGCTAGCACTCGACTATCGCGGCTATCACATCGTGACCGCTCCGCCGCCGTCGTCCGGCGGGATTGCGCTCACCGAAATGCTGAACATCCTGTCCGGCTACGACCTCGGCAAGCTCGACAAGGTGCACAAGACGCATCTCGTCGTCGAGGCGATGCGTCGCGCCTATCGCGACCGCGCCGAATACCTCGGCGATCCGGATTACGTGAAGATGCCGGTCGCGGAACTGACCAGCCCCTTGTATGCGGCGGGCCTGCGCGCGTCGATCCATCCGGACAAGGCGACCCCGAGCAACCTGCTGCCGGGTTACATGGCGCCGCCGCAGGGAACCCACACCTCGCATTTCTCGATCATCGACAAGGATGGCAATCTCGTTTCCGCAACGCAGACGGTGAACACCTCATTCGGCTCGACCTTCGTCGTACCGGGCACCGGCTTCGTGCTGAACAACGAGATGGACGATTTTGCGCTGGTCGCGGGCAAGCCGAATGCATACGGCCTGGTCGGCGGCGACGCCAATGCGGCGAATCCCGGACACCGGCCGCTGTCCTCGATGACGCCGAGCTTCGTGGTTGGCAAGGACCGCGTCGGCGTGATCGGCACGCCGGGCGGCAGCCGCATCATCACGATGGTGCTCGAAGGCATCCTCGCGTTCGTCGACGGCGAGCTGCCCGAGCAGTTCGTCGCGAACCCGCGTTATCATCACCAATACCTGCCCGACGTGATCTCGGCCGAAAAAGACGCGTTCACGCCGAGCGAGGTCAAGGCGCTCGAAGCGATGGGCCACACGGTCAGCGAGGGCGAACATCGTTGGGGCTTCATGAATGCGGTGAGCTGGAACACGAAGACCGGCGCGATGCATGCGGGTTCCGACCCGCGCGGCGCTTCCGGCAGTGGTGTCGTCAAGTGAAACTCTGGTCCCTGCTCGGCAATTCGCAACAGCTCGACGGCGGCGCGATGTTCGGCAACGTGCCGCGTGGAATGTGGGAAAAGTGGATCGTGCCGGATGCGCAGAACCGCATTCCGCTCGCGTGCCGCTGCCTGCTGGTCGAAGGACTCAACGGCAAGACCGTGTTGTTCGAAACCGGCATCGGCGCGTTCTTCGAGCCGAAACTGCGCGAGCGCTATGGCGTGGTCGAGAACCATCACGTGCTGCTCGATTCGCTGCACAAGGCCGGCTTCGCGCACGAGGACATCGACGCGGTCGTCATCTCGCACCTGCATTTCGATCATGCGGGCGGCCTGCTTGCAGCATGGCAGGAAGGCGAAGCGCCGAGCCTGCTGTTCCCGAACGCGACCTACATCGTCGGCGAGGAATGCTGGCAGCGTGCGATCAACCCGCATCCGCGCGACCGCGCGTCGTTCATCCCGGAATTGATGCCATTGCTGGAAGCGTCGGGCCGCCTCGAACGCGTGCAGGGTGCGCACTCGCTTTCACTCGGCATGCAGGTGCGTTTCAGTTACTCGAACGGACACACGCCGGGTTTGATGCTGGCCGAGATCGCGGCCAGCGCAGGCGAGGGTGGCATCGTGTTCTGTGCCGACCTGATCCCGGGCCGACCGTGGGTACACCTGCCGGTCACGATGGGCTACGACCGCTATCCGGAACTGCTGATCGACGAGAAGCGGGCCTTCCTCGAAGACAAGCTGGCCCGCAACGTGCGCCTGTTCTTCACCCATGACGTCGACTGCGCGAGCGCACGCGTGGCGCGCGATGCCAAGGGCCGCTACTCGGCGGTCGACGAGCAGCGTGAGCTTGTCGGCGAGGTGGCCTGATGGGGCGCAAGCGCGGCAGCCGATCGCCGACGTTGCTGGTGACGGTGCTGGTGCTTGCCGCGTTCGTGGCTGGCGGCTGGTACCTGCTGCATCGACGCGCGAACCTGGCTCAACTGTGGCCGGTCGCGACCACGCCGAAACCTGCACCAAGCGCGCCGGCCTCGGTGGCGATCGATCATGTCGAGCCCGGCAACGAAGGCCGCGCCGTGGTGGTCAGCGGTGCATTGCGGGCCAGCGTGCCGGCACGCGACACGGAACTCGGCGTCGCCGCGCCGAATGCACTTGCGTTGCTGCGTCAGGTCGAGATGCGCCAATGGCGCGAGACGTGTGCCGCGGCGGCCTGCGAATACACACTGGTGTGGGCGGGCAAGCCGATCGACTGGCTCACGTTCCGCGAGCGCGACGGGCACGAGAACTCGATGCCGTTCCCGTTCTCGAGCCAGCGTTTTCTCGCCAGCGGCGTACGCCTCGGCGCATTCAATGTCGATCCGGCGCTGGCCGCTGCCGCAGTTGAACCGATCGCGTATCCGGTTCACGTCGCGCAACTGCCGCCGAATCTCGCGGCGACGTTGCGTGAGCAGGACGGCGTGCTTTACACCGGTGCGGTGGGCAGTGCGCCTGCGGCCGGCGATCTTCGCATCGGTTACCGGATCGTGCCGGCGGGCGAGCAGCGCCTGAGCGGCATCCAGAAAGGCGATCGCCTGATCGCGCCGTCGGCACGCTGAATTGCATCAATCAACCCAGGGAAAATCATGCATATCACCGGAATCTACGTCGCGCTCGCCACCTTGCTGGTGCTGATCCTCGCCGGGCGTGTTTCGCTCGGGCGCGGCCGTGCCCAGGTCGGCCTCGGTGATGGCGGCGATCACGACCTCATCAAGCGCATCCGCGCGCACGCCAATGCGGTCGAGAACCTGCCGCTGGCGTTGTTGCTGCTACTGATGCTGGAGCTCAACCAGACCCAGCCGCTGTGGTTGCACGTGTTCGGTTGCGTGTTGATCGTCGGCCGTATCCTGCATGCGATCGGGCTATCGCGCTCGTCGAAGGAGAGCACTGGCCGCTTCCTCGGCACTGTGCTGACCTGGGGCGTGATGCTGGTGATGGCGCTGTTGCTGCTCTGGCAATGGTGCATGTGGATCGCGACGGCGCATTGATGATGCCGACGCGATTCCCTTCTTTGGTGGGAGCGCCGGAAGGCGCGATGCTCTTTCAGGCGGCCGGCGAAAAGCATCGCGCCTTCCTGCGCTCCTGCAAGGCGCTCAGCTACGCGTGGTGAACAACGCCTCGTTTTCCAACATGTACAAGCCCGCGAACATCTTCGGATCGACCGAATAGCCGGCGCGCATCTTGCCGATCAACCATGCTGCGGCTTCGCCGCGCGGAATTTCGTGCACGATGATGTCCTCGGTCTCATCGCCACCGCCCGCGTCCACGCGGACGAGGTCATGGGCGCGCACGAACGCGAGGATCTCGTTGCTCATGCCCGCGGAGGTCGGGCCGGCCATCAGGAATTCGACGCGGCCGGCGCGATAGCCGGTTTCCTCGATGAGTTCGCGATGCGCGGCATCGGCCGCGCTTTCGTCGGCACTGCTGGCGACGTCGCCGACCAGGCCAGCCGGCATCTCGATCGTCATGCACTCGATCGCCGGGCGCAGTTGTTCGACGAACAGGATGCGGTTTTCGGCGGTTACCGCGATGATCATCACGCCGCCGCCGGGGTTGGTGCGTTCGGCGTATTCCCAGCGACCGCGGCGCTTCAGACGCAGCCACTTTCCATTGCAAAGGGTGTGCGTTTCGGTCATTGTGGTCGGATTTCCCTGAACTTTTTCGTGCGTGGTCGGTCTGCGAACGTCCGCCAAGCTTGCGAGGTATCGATGATGAAGATCAAGCAAATTCTGTGCATGTTCGCGTGCAGTGCGTTGGCGTCGGTCGCGATCGCGCAGCAGAAGCCCGCTGCGGGCGACATGGGACTCAACCCGGCCACGCTCAGCGAAGCGCAGATTGCCGGCACCCAGGTTCCGCGGGCGTTGTATCGCCTTGCTGAGATCTACAAGAGCGCCGGCGACTATCAGCGTCTGGCCTGGACGCTGCAGCGGCTGACCGCGCTGATGCCGAACGTCGGCGATCTCAAGCTCGCACTGGCGACCACCTATGCACTGCAGGGCGACAAGACCAGGACCTACGACACCCTGCTCGCGATGCAGAAGCAGGGGTTTGCCTACGACCTGGCGAAAGATCCGAATTTCACCAAGGTCGCCGATACCAAGGTCTGGACCTACATCACCGACAACCTCAGCGCCGGCCTGAAGCCGTTCGGCGAGGGCAAGGTCGCGTTCACGCTGCCCAGGGGCGACACCCTGTTCGAGTCGCTGGCGTTCGATCCGAAGCGCCAGCAGTTCCTTGTCGGCAGCGTGCGCGACGGCACGATCCATCTCGCCGACAAGAACGGCAAGCTCACCGATTTCATCGCGCCGAATGCGCAAAATGGTCTGTGGAGCGTGTATGCGATGGCCACCGATCCAGCCAACGATGCGCTGTATGTCGCGAGTACGTCGTCGGTGTACTTCAAGGGCTTCAACCAAGCCGACTACGGCAAGGCGGGCGTGTTCAAGTTCAAGCTGTCGAGCGGAAAGCTCGAAGCAAAGTATCTGTTGCCGCCGGATGCGCACGTGCCCGAACAGACGTTGTCGAGCATCGCGGTCGGCAAGAACGGCATGGTGTTCGCGGCGGATGGCCTGCGCAACATCATTTACAAGCTCGACGGTGGCGCGTTGAAATCGATGGTCGAGAATCCGCGCCTGACCAGCCTGCGCGGCATGACGGTCAGCGATGATGGCAAGACGCTTTATTTCGCGGACTACGCGTTGGGCATTTTCGGCGTGGATCTCGCCGCCGGTAGCGGTTTCGACCTGCAATACGATACGGCCAAGCTGGTGCTGGGCGGCATCGATGGCCTGTACTGGTACGACGGCGCGCTGATCGCGATCGAAAATGGCATGTCGCCGCGTCGCGTGATGCGCATGACCCTGAGCGCTGACGGGAAGAAAGTGGTGCGGGCGATGCCTCTGGACGCGGCCAATCCCGCATTCGAGCTGCCGACCTACGGTGCGATCGACGGCGAGGGTTTGTACTTCGTCGCGAACAGCCAGAAGAACCAGTACGACTCCTACGGAAGCCCGAAGGACGCCGCCAAGCTCGAGCCGGTGCACGTGTTCCGCAGCAACCTGCGCTTTGCGTGGGACAAGGGCGGCATCGAAATGCCGGGAAACCTCGCGCGCCCGGCGCCCTTGAATACGTTCAAGCCGGGTACCGGGGTATTCAGCAACGTCGAAGGCGGCTCGGAGTCGGTGACCGGCAACTGAGCCGGCCCGCCACCGCGCGATCTCAGGCGGGGTTTTCGAGCGCGCGCACCCGCGCTCGCGTAAGCGGTCCGAAGCGCAATCGGTCGAATAGCGCTTCGATCCCGTTCATGTCACAGGCTCGGCGGCGGTAATCGTCGGCGTGCGCGGGGACTGGCGCATCCAGCGCGATCCCGGTCAGCGCGCGCGACAGCCGCGCCAGGGCCGCATGTTCGCGCAGGCGCATCGAGGCCGCCGCCGCGCCACGCGTGCGCAGGAACGCGACTTCATCGGCGCGGTCGAGCAACGCGTCGAGCGTGCCGAAATGGTGCAGCAGGCTCGCCGCAGTCTTCGCGCCGATGCCGGGTACGCCGGGAATGTTGTCGGTCGCGTCGCCCATCAGCGCGAGATAGTCGGCGACCTGGTCGGGCCTTACACCGAGTCGGTCCTTGATGCCCGCGCCATCCCAGCGCAGGTTGCGCGGTGGGTCCCACTGCTCGTCGCCGTCGCCGATCAGTTGCCCGAAATCCTTGTCGGCCGAGACGATCACGCCGCGGAAACCGGCGCGGCGCAGCAACGCATGCGCGCTGCCGATCAGGTCGTCTGCTTCGTAGCGCGCGTCGACCAGAACCGTCGCACCAAGCGCATGCGCGATGTCCTTGCAGCCCTGGAACTGGCGCACGAGATCGGCGGGCGCGGGCGGGCGGTTCGCCTTGTAATCGGGGTAGATCGCGTTGCGGAACGAGGTCGTCAGCGATTCGTCGAACGCGACCGCGACGTGGGTCGGCCGCGCGCGCTCGAACAGGTCGAGCAGGAAGCGCGTGAAGCCGTGCACGGCATGCACCGCCGCGCCATCCGCGTCGGTGATGTCGGGTGCCTGCGCGAACCACGCGCGACACACGTACAGGCTGCCGTCGACCAGATGTGCCGTGTTCATGCGCGGATCCGTTGTAGGAGCGCCGGAAGGCGCGATGCTTTTCGCTCGCCGATCATCGCAACAGCAAAGGCAACGCGCCTTCCGGCGCTCCTACCCGGCATCATGCGATCGCTCATGACCATTCGCTGACGATGTTCGCGAGTTGCGGTCGCGGGCGTTCCGGCGCGACCTCCTTCGCCGTGCCGATATGCATGAATGCGATGACCCGTTCGGTCGCGGAGAGGCCGAGCAGATCGGCTGCGTCGCGGTCGTACGCGGCCCAGCCGGTCAGCCACTGCGCGCCGAAACCGAGCGCCTGCGCGCCGAGCAGCAGGTTGTAGGCGACGCAGCCCGCCGACAGCAATTGTTCCTGTGCGGGGATCTTCGGATGATCCGGTTCGATGCGTGCGATCACCGCGACGATCAGCGGTACGTGATTGAATCGCTCGCGATCCTTTTCGAGCACGCTCGGCGCGATATCGGCCTGCTTGCGCAGATGCAGCGCGGCTAGTTGGTCACCGAGACGCGCGCGCGCGTCGCCACGGATCGCGAGCAGGCGGAACGGCACCAGCTTGCCGTGATCGGGCACGCGGATCGCGGCGTGCAGCAACTGGTCGAGCTGGGCGGCGTCCGGGCCGGGTTCGCCGAGTTGGCGCGAGGGCACCGAACGGCGCTGGTTGAGCGAGTCGAGAGAGGTCACATTGGATTCCGTTGCGAAGGCCGCATGGTGCGCCAAGCCGCGATGCGCAGCGGGCGCGCATGCGGCGGCGTGCGTATCGTACCCGGTGTCGCGTTCCAGCCTGTGTTAAGGAAGGTCGCAGCATGATGCAAAGGTTGGCATTTTCGCCGCGTGCGGCTGCAGAATGCGCGACGCACCCCGGCCACCCAGCAAAGGCGCACCTCATGACGACAGCCCGTTCCGATGCGTTTGTCTTCTTCGGCGCGACCGGCGACCTGGCCTACAAGAAGATTTTCCCCGCGTTGCAGGCGATGACGATCAGCGGCGACCTGGAGATGCCGGTGATCGGCATCAGCCGCGGCGGCTGGAGCCTCGACAAGCTGCGTGCTCGCGCCCGCGACAGCCTGCAGAACAACGGAGGCATCGACGAGAAGGCATTCGCCAGGCTTTCGGCGCGGATGCAGTACATCGACGGCGACTACTCCGATCTGGCGACGTTCCAGCATCTCAAGCAGGTGTTGAATGGCGCAGCCAGTCCGCTGCATTACCTCGCGATCCCGCCGAGCATGTTCGCGACCGTCGTGCAGGGCCTCGCCAAGTCGGGCTGCGCGGATGGCGCGCGGGTCGTGGTCGAGAAGCCGTTCGGGCGCGATCTCGCCTCTGCACAGGCGCTCAACCGGACCTTGCACGAGGTCTTCGACGAATCGGCGATCTTCCGTATCGACCATTACCTCGGCAAGGAGGTCGTACAGAACCTTTTGTATTTCCGCTTCGCCAATACATTCCTCGAACCGATCTGGAACCGCATTTACGTCGACAGCGTGCAGATCACGATGGCCGAGAATTTCGGCGTCGAAGGTCGCGGTGCGTTCTACGACGAGGCCGGCACGATCCGTGATGTGGTCCAGAACCATTTGCTGCAGGTGATCTCCCTGCTCGCGATGGATGCGCCGGTCGGGCGTGACCCCGAATCCATGCGCGCGGAAAAACTGCGCCTGTTCCGTGCGATGCGGCCGATCGATCCGAAGGATGTCGTGCGCGGCCAGTTCCGCGGCTATCGCGAGATCGCCGGCGTCAAGCCCGATTCCGATATCGAAACCTTCGCCGCGTTGCGCCTGAACATCGACACCTGGCGTTGGGCCGGCGTGCCGTTCTACATCCGCGCCGGCAAGTGCCTGCCGATCACGACGACCGAGGTGATCGTCGACCTGAAGACGCCGCCGCTGGCGATATTCGATCAGATCAAACCTTCGCATTCGAACTATTTCCGCTTTCGTCTGAGTCCCGAGGAAGTCATCGCGACCGGCGCGCGGGTCAAGAAACCAGGCGAGGAAATGCGCGGCTCGAACGTCGAGCTGGTCGCGCATCACGCGCGTTTGCGCGAGAAATCCCCGTATCAGCGCTTGCTCGGCGACGCGTTGCGCGGCGACGCGGCGCTGTTCACGCGCGACGATTGCGTCGAGGCGGCGTGGCGCGTCGTGGACCCGATTCTCGACGGCGGCGCGGTGCGCAACGGCGCACACGCAGACCCGGTCGCGGTCTACGAACCCGGCACCTGGGGTCCGGCGCAGGCGTCGCAGATCGTCAAGACCGGCGACGGCTGGCACGATCCGAAGCCGGAGACCTCGCAACCATGCTGAGCGCGGATGACATCGTTTTTTTGTTCGATGTCGACGACACCCTGCTCGACAACGACCGCTTCGGTAGCGATCTCGGCGCGCACCTCGAACACGCGTTTGGTGCCGGTGAGCGCGATCGTTACTGGTCGATCTACGCGGCGTTGCGCGACGAATCGGGCTACGCCGACTACCTCGGTGCGTTGCAGAAATTCCGCGATGGCGCGGAGGATCATCCGGCCCTGCTGCGGATGTCCGAATTCCTGCTCGACTATCCGTTCGCCGGTCTGCTTTATCCGCATGCGCTCGAAACGCTCGGGCACGTGCGCACGCTGGGCCGCGCCGCGATTCTTTCCGATGGCGACATCGTGTTCCAGCCGCGCAAGATCCAGCGTTCCGGTTTGTGGGATGCAGTTGCTGGCGAAGTGCTGATCACCGTGCACAAGGAGCGTTCGCTGGCGGCGATCGAGCAGCGTTTCCCGGCGCGTCATTACGTGATGGTCGATGACAAGCCCGCGCTGCTCGCGGCGATGAAACGCCTGCTCGGCGAACGCATCAGCACGGTGTTCGTGCGCCAGGGTCATTACGCGCGCGCGGCGATCGACGCGGCGAATGCCACATCTGGAGCGGTGGCCGATCCGCCGCCCGACTTCGCGATCGATGCGATTGGCGACCTGCGCCACGCCCCGTTCACCGAATTTCTTGCGACTGCGCCGATTGGTTGCGCAGCCGCCAACAAGGAGCCCGCATGAAACCGACCCGCCAGCTTCACGATATCGGCCAGAGCCTGTGGCTGGACAACATCACGCGCGCGATCCTCGACAACGGAACGCTCGCCGAGTTGATCAACGATTTTTCGGTGACCGGGCTGACTTCGAACCCGACCATTTTCGACGAGGCGATCGGCAGCGGCGATGCCTACGATTCCGGCATTCGCGAAAAGGCGCGCGCGGGAAAATCCGGCGAGGCGTTGTTCATCGAACTCGCGCTCGAAGACCTGCGCCGTGCCGCGGATCTGTTCGCACCGGCGTTCAAGGCGACATCCGGCATCGACGGCTGGGTCTCGATGGAAGTCTCGCCGCTGCTCGCCAATGACACGCGCGGCAGCGTCGATGCGGCCACCGCCATCCATCGCGATGCGAACCGGCCCAACCTGTTCGTCAAGATTCCCGGCACGCCGGCTGGCGTGCCGGCGATCGAGGAATCGATTTTCGCCGGCATTCCGATCAATGTGACCTTGCTGTTTTCCGCCGAGCAATATGTCGCGGCGGCCGAGGCGTATCTGCGCGGCATCGAGCGCCGCATCGCGAAAGGGCTCGATCCGAAAGTCGTGTCGGTCGCGTCGCTGTTCGTCAGCCGCTGGGATGTCGCGGTCAAGGATGCGGTCCCGGCGGATCTGCGCAACCGGCTCGGCATCGCGATCGGCGGGCGCACCTATCGCGCGTATCGCGATCTGCTCGCCTCAAAGCGCTGGCAAAAGCTGGCCGCAGCCGGTGCGTTGCCACAGCGCCTGCTCTGGGCCAGCACCGGCACCAAGGATCCGGCGGCGTCCGACACGCTGTATGTCGCTGCGCTCGCCGCCCCCGATACGATCAATACGATGCCGGAGAAAACCCTGCGCGCGTTTGCCGATCATGGCCGGATCGGATCGACGATGAATGCCGATGCGGTCGACGCGGAGGCGATGCTGGCGCGCTTCAGCAAGGCCGGCGTGGATCTCGATGCGCTTGCCGCGAAGTTGCAATCCGACGGCGCCGCTTCGTTCGTGAAATCGTGGCAGCAACTGCTGCAGCGAATCGCCGACAAGACCGCTGCATTGGCTGCGCCCCAGGCGGGAGCGGCGCGATGAGCGGACAGGATGCCGCAACGACCACGCCGGACTTGACCACGCGCCCGCAATGGCGCGCGTTGCAGGCGCATCGCGACCAGATCGGCGCGCGCCATCTGCGCGATATTTTCGCCGAAGATCCAGCGCGCGGCGATCGCCTGCGCGCGGAGGCGGCCGGGTTGTATTTCGATTACTCCAAGCAGCGCGTCACCGACGAAACGCTGCGCCTGCTGATCGAGCTGGCGAATGCGTGCGGCGTTCCGCAGCGGATCGGCGCGATGTTCAGCGGCGGCCACATCAATACGACCGAGAACCGTGCGGTGCTGCACGTCGCGTTGCGTGCGCCACGCGGCGAGCGCATCGAAGTCGACGGCAGGGATGTCGTGCCCGACGTGCACGCGGTCCTCGATCGCATGGCCGCGTTCTCCGGACAGGTGCGCAGCGGTGCGTGGCGCGGCCATACCGGCAAGCGTATGCGCAATGTGATCAGCATCGGAATCGGCGGTTCCGACCTCGGGCCGGTCATGGCGTACGAGGCGCTGCGCGACTACAGCGAGCGCGACATGGTGTTTCGCTTCGTGTCCAACGTCGATGGCACCGACTTCGTCGAGGCGACGCGCGACCTGGACCCGGCCGAGACGCTGTTCATCGTCTGCTCCAAGACATTCACGACGCTGGAAACATTGACCAACGCGCACGCGGCGCGCGCGTGGTCATTGAAAACTCTCGGCGACGAGAAGGCGGTCGCAAAGCACTTCGTCGCGGTATCGACGAACGCGGACGGAGTGAGCAAATTCGGCATCGACACCGCGCAAATGTTCGGCTTCTGGGATTGGGTCGGTGGCCGCTACTCGATGGATTCGGCGATCGGCCTGTCGACGATGATCGCGATCGGCGCGGAAAACTTCCGCGAGATGCTGGCCGGTTTCCATGCGGTCGACGAACACTTCCGCACGACGCCGCTTGAACGCAACCTGCCGGCGCTGATGGGCTTGATCGCGCTGTGGAACAACAATTTCCTCGGCGCAGCCACGGTCGCGGTATTGCCCTACGCGCAGTACCTCAAGCGTTTTCCCGCGTATCTGCAGCAGCTCACGATGGAGAGCAACGGCAAGCACACCACGCTCGATGGCCGGCGCGTCGATTACGAAACCGGCCCGATCTACTGGGGCGAGCCGGGCACCAACGGCCAGCATTCTTTCTATCAGTTGATCCATCAAGGCACGCGACTGGTGCCGTGCGATTTCATCGGCTTCTGCCAAACGCTCAATCCACTGCCCGATGAACATGGCAGCGACCAGCATGATCTGTTGATGGCAAACCTGTTCGCGCAGAGCGAAGCGCTCGCATTCGGCAAGACCGCCGATGAAGTGGAGGCCGAAGGCACGCCGGATGCGCTGGTGCCGCATCGCGTGTTCGAAGGCGACCGCCCGAGCACGACGATCCTCGCCGAGCGGCTCACGCCGTACGCATTGGGCACGTTGGTCGCGCTCTACGAGCACAGCGTGTTCGTGCAGGGCACGATCTGGAACATCGATTCGTTCGACCAGTGGGGTGTTGAACTCGGCAAGGCGCTGGCGAAACGCACCGCATCGGAAATTGCCAGCAAGGATGTTTCCGAGCTGAGCCACGACAGTTCCACCAATGCGCTGATCCGGCGCTATCGCCAGTGGCGCGGAGTCCATGCATGAGCACCCGGATCAGTGCCCTCGCCGGCAAGCCGGCACCCGCATCGATACTCGTCGATGTGCCGGCATTGCTCGCCGCGTATGTCGATCTGCGCCCCGATCCGAAGGTGCCGGCGCAGCGAGTCGCGTTCGGCACCTCCGGCCATCGCGGCATCGCGTTCGAGCGCAGTTTCAACGAATGGCATGTGCTCGCGATCAGCCAGGCGATCTGCGAATATCGCAAGAGCAAAGGCATCGACGGCCCGCTGTTCATCGGCATCGATACGCATGCGGTATCGCAGCCGGCACTCGAAAGCGCGCTCGAAGTACTCGCCGCGAACGGCGTAGAGACGATGATCGCGAGTGGTGGTGAGTTCACCCCGACGCCGGCGGTCTCGCACGCGATCCTCACCTACAACCGCGGGCCGCAAGGGCGGTCTCGCCGACGGCATCGTGATCACGCCGTCGCACAATCCGCCCGACAACGGCGGCTTCAAGTACAACCCGCCGAATGGCGGACCGGCCGATACCGACATCACCGGCTGGGTACAGAACCGCGCGAATGCATTGCTCGAAGGCGGCGTCAAGGATGTGCGGCGCGTGCCGATCGCGCAGGCGCGTCGCGCCGCGACCACGCACGAGCACGATTTCCTCAATGCGTATGTCGCCGACCTCGGCAACATGATCGATTTCGACGCGATCCGCAGCGCCAACGTGCACATGGGCGTCGATCCGCTCGGCGGCGCCGGCGTGCATTACTGGGCGCCGATCGCCGAACGCTACAAGCTCGATCTCACCGTGGTCAGCGAGGAGGTCGATCCGACGTTCCGCTTCATGACCGTCGATTGGGACGGCAAGATCCGCATGGATCCCTCATCGTCGTACGCAATGCAGCGGCTGATCGGGCTCAAGGACCAGTACGACGTCGCGTTCGCCTGCGATACCGATCACGACCGCCACGGCATCGTGACCAAAAGCAGCGGCCTGATGGTGCCGAACTGTTACCTGTCGGTGCTGGTCGACTACCTGTTCCAGAACCGTCCACAGTGGAACAAGAACGCGGCGGTGGGAAAGACCGTGGTCAGCACATCGATGATCGACCGCGTGCAGCAAACGCCTCGGTCGCAAGCTGTATGAAGTGCCAGTGGGATTCAAATGGTTTTCGGCTGGCCTGTTCGATGGTTCGCTGGGATTCGGATGCGAAGAAAGCGCGGGCGCTTCGTTTTTGCGACGCGACGGCGGGGTCTGGACGACCGACAAGGATGGCCTCGTGCCGGCGCTGTTGTCGGCGGAAATCACCGCGCGGCGCGGCCGCGATGCGGGCGAGTTGTATCGCGATCTCACCCGCGATCTCGGTGAGCCATTCGCCGACCGCGTCGAGGCGCCCGCGAATGCAGCGCAGCGCGCCAAGCTTGGCAAACTCGCCGCGAGCGATCTCAAGCTCGTCGAACTCGCCGGCGAAAAAATC
Organism: uncultured Gammaproteobacteria bacterium; assembly: GCA_963720445.1. GTDB lineage: Bacteria > Pseudomonadota > Gammaproteobacteria > Xanthomonadales > Rhodanobacteraceae > Dokdonella_A. The sequence goes on along the minus strand of CAVRFO010000002.1, from coordinate 739,933 downwards.
GAACAGATTCTCGACCGCGCGCCCGGCAACAACGCGTCGATCGGCGGAGTCAAGGTCGTTCTCGCCGACGGCTGGTTTGCGGCGCGGCCGTCCGGCACCGAGGACATCTACAAGATCTATGCGGAGAGTTTCAGCGGCGAGGAACAGCTGCGCAAGATTCTCGGTGAGGCGCAGGCGATCGTCGATCGCACCATCGGTTGACGTGCGGCCAATACGTGGCCGGCGTTTCGGTTCGGAACGAACTGGAGAACGGGCGGGAAACACGCAAGACCGTATCCGCCTTCGCGAAGGCCGCCGTGGTTCGGATCGCGGACGGAAGAAGCGGTGATCCGCGAAACCGGACAACCCGCATCCTGACCGTCAACGGTGGTTCGTCGAGCATCAAGTTCGCGCTGTTCGACACCTCCACCATTGCGGAAAACCCAGGCCATGACCACCCATACCCTCACACCGGATCTGCTGCACAGGATGGATGCCTACTGGCGCGCCGCCAACTATCTGTCGGTCGGCCAGATCTATCTCTACGACAATCCGCTGCTGAAGCGGCCGCTGGCGCTCGCGCGACGTCAAGCACATGCTGCTCGGGCACTGGGGCACGACGCCGGGGCAGAACTTCATCTACGTGCACCTGAACCGGGTCATCAAGAAGTACGACCTCGACATGATCTACGTCTCCGGTCCCGGCCACGGCGGCCCGGCGGTCGTGGGCAACACCTATCTCGAAGGCACCTACAGCGAGATCTATCCCGACATCAGCCAGGACGAGGCCGGGCTGCAGCAAGCTGTTCGTGCAGTTCTCGTTTCCCGGCGGCATTCCCAGCCACGCCTCGCCGGAGATGCCCGGGTTCGATCCACGAGGGCGGCGAGCTCGGCTATTCGCTCAGCCATGCGTTCGGCGCGGTGTTCGACAATCCCGGATCTCGATCGTCGCCTGCGTCGTCGGCGATGGCGAGGCGGAGACCGGACCGCTGGCCACGGCCTGGCATTCCAACAAGTTTCTCGATCCCGTCGACCGACGGCGCGGTGCTGCCGATCCTGCATCTCAACGGCTACAAGATCGCCAACCCGACGGTCCTCGCGCGCATCACCCGCGAGGAACTGGAGCAGCTGCTGCGCGGCTACGGCTGGACGCCGTATTTCGTCGAGGGCCACGAGCCGGCGCTGATGCACGAGGCGATGGCCGCGACGCTCGACGCGGCGGTCGAGCAGATCCAGCGCGATCCAGCAGCGACGCGCGCGTCGAGCGGCGACCGCACGCGTCCGCGCTGGCCGATGATCGTGCTCAGCTCGCCGAAGGGCTGGACCGGGCCGAAGGTCGTCGATGGCCGGCCAGATCGAAGGCACGTTCCGCTCGCATCAGGTGCCGCTCGCCGATCCCGGCGCACGCATCCCGAGCATCTGCAGCTGCTCGAAGACTGGCTGAGGAGCTACCGGCCCGAGGAACTGTTCGACGAGCACGGCCGGCTGAGGCCGGAGCTGGCCGAGCTGGCGCCGCAGGGCGAGCGGCGCATGGGCGCCAATCCGCACGCCAACGGCGGCCTGCTGCTGCGCGATCTGCGCATGCCGGATTTCCGCGACTACGCGGTCGACGTGCCCGCGCCGGGCGTGCGCGGCATCGGCGACACGCACGTGCTCGGCCGCTTCCTGCGCGACGTGATCGAAGCTGAACGGCGAGCAGCGCAACTTCCGCATCTTCGGCCCCGACGAAACGCTCTCGAACGGCCTCGAGGCGGTCTTCGAAGTGACCGAGCGCCAGTGGGACGCCGCGACCGTGCCCGAGCGACGAATTCCTCGCGCCCAGCGGGCGCGTGATGGAAATGCTCAGCGAGCATCAGTGCGAGGGCTGGCTCGAAGGCTATCTGCTCACCGGCCGGCACGGCCTCTTCAACTGCTACGAAGCGTTCATCCACATCGTCGATTCGATGTTCAACCAGCACGCCAAGTGGCTGAAGGTCACGCGCGCAGCTGCCGTGGCGGCGCAAGATCGCCTCGCTGAACTACCTGCTCGCCTCGCACGTCTGGCGGCAGGACCACAACGGCTTCACGCACCAGGATCCCGGCTTCATCGACCACGTGGTCAACAAGAAGGCCGAGATCGTGCGCGTCTATCTGCCGCCGGATGCGAACTGCCTGCTGTCGGTGATGGACCACTGCCTGCGCAGCCGTCACTACGTCAACGTCGTGGTCGCCGGCAAGCATCCGGCGCCGCAGTGGCTGACGATGGACGCCGCCGTCGAGCACTGCACCGAGGGCATCGGCATCTGGGAGTGGGCCAGCAACGACCAGGACGCCGAGCCCGACGTCGTCATGGCCTGCTGCGGCGACGTGCCGACGCTGGAGACGCTGGCGGCGGTGTCCATCCTGCGCGAGCATCTGCCGGAGCTGAAGATCCGCGTCGTCAACGTCGTCGATCTGATGAAGCTGCAGCCGCAGAGCGAGCATCCGCACGGCCTGAGCGACGCGGATTTCGACGAGCTCTTCACCACGCGACAAGCCGGTCATCTTCGCCTTCCACGGCTATCCCTGGCTGATCCACCGGCTGACCTACCGCCGCACCAACCACGACAACCTCCACGTCCGCGGCTACAAGGAAGAAGGCACGATCACGACGCCGTTCGACATGACGGTGCTGAACGATCTGGACCGCTTCCACCTGGTGATGGATGCCATCGATCGTCTGCCGCAGACCGGCGACGCAGGGCGTCTACCTGAAGCAGCAGCTCGAGGACAAGCTGATCGAGCACAAGCAGTACATCGACAAGCACGGCCAGGACATGCCGGAGATCCGCGACTGGAAATGGAGCCGTTCGACAGGATGAAACCTGTTGCCGCCCGGCCCGCCATTCACACATGCCCTACTCAATCAGGAAGCCGTCATGCCCACCGCGCTCGATCAAAAATGCATCGATACCCTCCGCTTTCTTTCCGTCGACATGGTGCAGAAGGCCGACAGCGGCCACCCCGGGCTGCCGCTGGGCGCCGCACCGATGGCGTACACGCTGTGGACGCGCTTCCTGAAATGCAATCCCGCCAATCCGGCGTGGGTCGATCGCGACCGCTTCGTGCTCTCGGCCGGGCACGGCTCGGCGCTGCTCTACAGCCTGCTCTACATGACCGGCTATGCGGTGTCGCTGGATGACATCAAGCAGTTCCGCCAGTGGGGCAGCAAGACGCCGGGCCATCCGGAATACGGACACACGGCGGGCGTCGAAGTCACCACCGGACCGCTCGGACAGGGCATGGTCAACGCGGTCGGCATGGCGATCGCCGAGGCGCAGCTCGCGGCACGCTACAACCGTGACGGGCATGCGGTCATCGACCATCACACCTATGCGCTGGTCAGCGATGGCGACCTGATGGAAGGCGTCACTGCGGAAGCGGGGTCGCTGGCTGGCCATCTGAAGCTCGGCAAGTTGATTTGTCTCTACGACGACAATTACGTGACCCTTGCCGGCGGTACGCCGATCACGTTCACCGAGGATCGCGCCGCGAGATTCCGCGCGTATGGCTGGCACACGCTGCATGTCGCCGACGGTAACGATGTCGCCGCGATCCATGCGGCGATCGAGGCGGCACGCGCGGAAACCACGCGGCCATCGCTGATCCTGGTGCGCACGCATATCGGTTATGGCTCGCCCGAACAGGACAGCTTCAAGGCGCATGGTTCGCCGCTCGGCGCCCCCGACGTTGCGAAGACCAAGCAGAAGCTCGGCTGGCCGGTCGAGCCGCCGTTCCTCGTGCCGGACGAAGCGCAAAAACACATGCGCGAGGCGCTTGCGCGCGGTGCGCGTGACGAGAACGCGTGGAACGAACGCATGGCCGCGTATGCGAAAGCGTTTCCGGATCTCGCCGCCGAATTGCAGCGCAGCCTGCGCGGCGAATTGCCGGCTGGCTGGGATGCCGACATCCCGACCTTCCCGGCCGATGCGAAAGGCATGGCCACGCGCGTCGCCGGCGGCAAGGTCATGAACGCGATTGCGCCGAAATTGCCGACGCTCTCCGGCGGTTCGGCCGATCTCGATCCATCGACGAAAACCGCGCTGAAGGATCTCGGCGATTTCAACGCGCCGCCAACACTTGGCGAAGACGCGCAAGGCTCGGATGGCGGCGGCTGGAGCCATGCCGGGCGCAACCTGCATTTTGGCGTGCGCGAACACGCGATGGCCGCGATCGCGAACGGCATGGCCGCGCATGGCGGCTTCATTCCGTTCGGTTCGACCTTCCTGATCTTCTCCGATTACATGCGCCCATCGATCCGGCTTGCCGCATTGATGGGCCTGCATGTGATCCACGTGTTCACTCACGACAGCATCGCGGTCGGCGAGGATGGCCCCACACACGAGCCGATCGAGCAACTGGCCGGCCTCCGCGCGATTCCGAAACTGACCGTGCTGCGTCCGGGTGATGCCAACGAAGCCGCGGTGGCGTGGCGGGTCGCGATCGAAACGCGCAACCGGCCAGTACTGTTCGCACTGAGTCGCCAGGACCTGCCGACGCTCGATCGCACGCGCTATGCGTCCGCCGACGGCTTGCGCAAGGGCGCGTACGTGCTCAGCGAGGCGAAGGACGCCAAGCCAGCGCTGATCCTGATTGCGAGCGGTTCTGAGATTGGCCTGATCGTCGCTGCGGCGGAACGCCTGCAAGGCGAGGGCATAGCGGTGCGATGCGTGTCGATGCCGAGCTGGGACCTGTTCGATGCACAACCGCAGGCGTATCGCGATTCCGTGTTGCCGCCCGCGGTGCGCGCGCGCCTCGCGGTCGAAGCCGGCAGTCCGCAGGGCTGGCATCGCTATGTCGGCGATCGTGGCGACGTGATCGGCATCGACCACTTCGGCGCATCGGCGCCCGGCGAAACGGTGTTGCGCGAATACGGGTTCAGTGTCGACAATGTGTGTGCACGCGCGAAGGCGTTGCTCGCTTAGATTGTAGTCTGCGGGAAAGCCCGCGAGGAATGATCTGCATGAGCACGAAATTCAGGATTGGCGATCACGTCCGCTGGAGTTCGGAAGCGGGTCTCGTGAGTGGTCACGTCATCAAGATCCATACCCGCGATTTCGACTACAAGGGCCACACGCATCACGCGAGTGCGGACGATCCGCAGTACGAGATCAAGAGCGACAAGACCGACCACATCGCGGCCCACAAGGGCGCCGCGCTGCACGCGATCGATTGAGCGATGGCAATCTCGAAGCAGCCGGCTGGCCCCACGACGATCTGGACGATCGGCCATTCGACGCGTCCGCTCGATGAGTTTCTTGGCCTGCTCGATGAATACCGCATCGAGATGATTGCCGACGTGCGCCGCTTTCCGGGCTCGCGAAAATATCCGCAATACGGCACGGACGCGCTGGCGGCGACGCTCGCCGAACACGCGATCGGCTACCGCTGGCTGGAAGTGCTCGGCGGCCGCCGCCGCGTGGCGCCCGATTCGCCGAACACGGCCTGGCGAAACGCTTCGTTTCGCGGGTATGCCGATTACATGTCGACGGACGAATTTGCGCGGGGCCTCGCCGAGCTGCTCGCTATCGCGAGCCGTTCGCGCACCGCCTTGATGTGCGCCGAGGCGGTATGGTGGCGCTGCCATCGCTCGATGATTTCCGACGTGCTGAGCGTGCGCGGCGTCGAAGTCATCCACATTCTCGACGCGAAGCACACGCTCGTGCATCCAATGACGTCACCCGCACGTATCGTGCGTGGCAAGCTGACCTATGCGGCGGAAACACCAGGACAGCCATTGCCTTGATCGTGGCGCGCGCGACTCCATGTCGCAATGCAATGACGCGGTCGCAGTGCGCGATCGCATGTACGTGATGAGGTGTTGTGATGTCTGCTGCGAAACAACCTGTTCCGATCCGCATCGATTTCGTTTCCGATGTGTCCTGCCCGTGGTGCGCGGTTGGCCTGAACGCGCTGGAGCAGGCGATCGAACGGGTCGGCGAGAGTGTCGCGATCGATCTGCACTTCCAGCCGTTCGAACTCAATCCGCAGATGCCGCCGCAAGGCCAGGACGCTACCGAGCATCTGGTGCAGAAGTACGGCTCGACACCGGAGCAGTTCGAACGCAATCGCGAGGCAATCCGCGCGCGTGGCGCCGAGCTCGGCTTCGTGTTCAACCAGCGTGACCGCGTCTACAACACGTTCGACGCACACCGCCTGCTGCATTGGGCCGCGCTCGAAGACGCGGGCAAGGAACGCGCGCTCAAGCACGCGTTGCTGCGCGCATATTTCACCGACGGCGAGGATGTCTCCGCACGCGATGTGCTGGTGCGCATCGCTGGCGAGGTCGGTCTGGACACGACCCGCGCAGCGCAGATCCTCGCGTCGGACGAATATGCCGATGAAGTTCGCGTGCAGGAGCGTTTCTTCACCGAGCGCGGCATCCATTCCGTACCGGCCGTGATCGTCAACGAGCGCCATCTGATTTCAGGCGGGCAGCCGGTCGAGGTGTTCGAGCAGGCGCTGCGACAGATTGCTGCGCAGGGGTAGTGATCGGTGCAATTCTTTGGGGACACAAACCGCTGATACCGCTCGATGGTGCACGCCGGCCTGCCGCCCGTGTCTGCTGAGACAATCGGCGTGTGCCGCCGCAATTCACTGAAGTAAACCCCCGGCTCTGCCGGGCTTTTCCGGGGGATATTTACTCAGCTATTGGTAAGCCCGCCTACAAGTTGAGTTGCCAATAACCGACATCGACCCATCGATCGAATTTCCTGCCGACTTCTTTCAGATGCGCGACCTTCTCGAAGCCGAGGCGTTCGTGCAACTTCACGCTCGCCTCGTTCGGCAACGCGATGCCGCCAAGTATTGAGTGCATGTGCAGCTCGCGCAGTCGATCGATCAGGGTTCCGTAGAGCAGCGATCCGAGGCCGCGGCCGGCGGCGCCATCGGCCAGGTAGACTGTGCCTTCCACCGAGAAGCGGTATGCGCAGCGGCCTTTCCATTTCGATGCATAGGCATAGCCGATCACGCTGCCGCTTTGTTCGGCGGCCAGCCAAGGCAGCGGGATGGCGAGCGTTTCGCGGATCCGCTCGGCCATTTCGTCCGCGCTCGACCGCTGCTCCTCGAACGTGACGATCGTGTTGAGCACGTAGTGGTTGTAGATGCGCGCGATCGCGTCGGCATCGCGGATTTCGGCAGTCCGAATCGTCACTTCAGGGGCGCCGACGCTGGCGACGTGCGGAGACGACGGCATGTTCATTCCTTCTTGATCGCATGCCCGCCGAATTCGTTGCGCATCGCCGCGAGCAGCTTGTCGGAGAACGACTCCGCTTCGCGTGAACGCAGGCGTTCGAGCAGCGACAGTGTGATGACTGGAGCGGGAACATCAAGGTCGATCGCTTCGGCGACGGTCCAGCGGCCTTCGCCGGAATCGTCGACGTAGGGCGCGATGCCCTGCATGGTCGGGTTCTTCGCGAGCGCGTCGCAGGTCAAATCAAGCAACCACGAGCGGACCACGCTGCCGACGCGCCAGATCTCGGCGACCTGGTGCAGGTCGAGTTTGAAGTCCTGCTTGTGCTGGAGGATCGAGAAGCCTTCTGCGTAGGCCTGCATCATTCCGTATTCGATGCCGTTGTGGACCATCTTGGTGAAATGGCCGGAGCCGACCGGGCCGACGCGGCCCCAGCCGGTGTCCTTGCTCGGCGCGAGGGTCTGGAAGATCGGATTCAGGCGGCTGACCGCGGCTTCGTCGCCACCGATCATCATGCTGTAGCCCTCGGCCAAACCCCAGACGCCGCCGCTGGTGCCGCAGTCGACGTACTGGATGCCTTTATCGGCGCAGGCCTTCGCGCGGCGCAAGGTGTCCTTGTAGTTGGAGTTGCCGCCGTCGATCAGGGTGTCGCCGGACTGCAGCAGGTTGAGCAGCGCGGTCACCGTGCCGTCGGTGATTTCACCCGCCGGCACCATCATCCAGACCGCGCGCGGCGCGTTGAGCTTGCCGACCATCGCGTCCAGCGTGGCCGCCGATTCGCAGCCATTGGCTTCGATCGCGGTGCGCGCTTCGGCTTTCGGATCGAAACCGACTACGCGGTGGCCGCCACGAACGAGCCGCTGCGCCATATTCGCGCCCATGCGCCCGAGACCGATCATGCCTAGTTCCATCGTCTTCGCTCCGTATTGGATGAATCGAAAAGCTTGCGCCGCATCGGCTGAACGGTGTGACGGCTACAGCCAGCCGCCGCTGAAACCGGCGCGGTGCAGGCCATCAACGATCCAGCGGCAACCGCGCATCAAATCCCAGAGCATGCCGCTGCGATAATTTTCCACCATCAGCAGGATCGGTCCCTGGTCGAGTCCGAAAAAATACGGTGACACCCAGCCGCAAAGCGGCCCTTCGGTTTTGCGGTCGTAGGTTGGATTGAAGCTCGCCTTGAAACCGTACGGGTGGCGCTCGTGCAATTGCAACGTGTGGACGAAATGGTGCACCGCCGGCAGCACGATGTCCGGCGCGAATGGCAGCGATGCGACCACCGCCCACGGCGCGATCGTGCCATCGTCGAGGCCATCGGGCGCGCCGCGGCCCACGTAGTCGTAGAACTGACGCTGCACGCCGTCGATCATCCGCGTTTCCGGACCCGGGCCATCGCTGGCGGTGATGCCCCAGCACTCGGCGCCGTAACCCTTGAGGCGCAGCGGGTTGTCGATCGCGTACTCGCGCTGTACTCGCGTAGCGCGCCGGCTGTTCTCGAAATAATCGATGTCCTTGCTGCGCATGAACGCGTCCTGGATCCCGCGAAAATCGATCCATACGTGCGACAGCTGATGAGTGAACAGCGGGCCGGAATACAGGTAGTCGATGTCGTAGCAGCGTCTCCACTCGTAGGTGGACGCCCATGCCGTATACGCCGAGGCTGGCAGCGGATGGGTCGGTGATCCGAGCGCAAGCACGTACAGCAGCAGGCCTTCGTCATAGCCTTGCCAGCGGTGCGGCAGGAAGCCGCTTTCCGGCCGCCAGCCATGGCCGATGGTGCCATCGGCGGCCTGCGCCCACGCCCAGTCCGCGCGGCGATACAGCGCTTCGGCCAGTTCGCGGATCTCGCGCTGCGCCGGCGTGTCATCGGCGAAATATGCGGCGGCCGCGAGCATGCCGGCGAACAGGAACGCGCTGTCGACGGTGGACAGCTCGCACTGCCATGCGCGTCGACCGCTGCGCAGGTCGAGGAAGTGATAGAAGAAACCGCGGTAGCCGGTCGCGTCGGGTTCGGGTCCCTGCGCGCTGTTCCAGAAAAAGCGCAGCGTGGCCAGCGTGCGTTCAATCGCCGCATGCTGGCTCATCAGGCCGCGTTCGACCGCCACCGGGTATCCGGTCAGTGCCAGTCCTATGGCGGCGATGCTGGCTGGCCAGTCCACTGCGGTCTTGTCCGCGACCAGCCCGTTGAGCGGGTTTGTTTCGTGCTGGAAATAGGCAAACGCCTTCTCCTGCAGGTGCCGAAGCCGATTGGTCTCCTCGGACGTAAGTGAGTGCATGGCTACCGCGGCTGTAGGGAAGGATCCTCCGCGCGGCCGATGACGCTTCCTGCCTGCTGCGGAGTCGAAGGGAAAGGTAACGCATTCCGCGTTTTACGAGCGCCCAACGCGCATTGAAGCATGCTGCGCGGCAGCAACGAAAGTGCGCGCGTGGACATGCGCAATGCTGCTAGGCTCGGCCGCCGCCGCGGTGAGGAAGTCGCGGTTGCGCATATCTATCAGCACTGGGGAGAGAGGTTTGTGAACAAGCGTACTTCCGTTTACGGAAGGCGCAGCGCGTCGCGCTGTGCCTGTTTTTCTGCGGGCTTGCTGGCCCTGTTGATGCTGTTGCTGGCACTGCCGGCGACGGCGCTCCAGCCGATCCAGCCGGGGCAAGACCACACCAGCAAGTTGTCGCGGGCATTCCTCGCGTCCGAGCTTGACGTGCAGCCGGATCTGGAACCGACCACCAGCCTGACCGGCATGGCGGCGATGAAGAGCGGCGTCGCCGCGTTCATGCAGCGCCAGGGCGGTAGCTGGGAAATGCGCTGGGACCGCCGCGCGGATCGTCCGAACCTGATCCAGGGCAGCGGCATCCCACTGATCCCGGGCAGCGGCAACACGCTGATCGCGGCGAATATCGGCCTCGCGCCGACGCAGCCCGTCGAAATGGCCACTGTCGAATCCCTGCTGCGCACGTTCATCGCCGGCAACGAGGATCTGCTGCAGACCGCCGGCATGGATTTCCGGCTGGACGACGCCAACAGCGTTCCGTACGGCGAAGGCCACGAGCACTGGTTCATCCAGTTCGACCAGTACCACGACGGCGTGCGCGTTGATGGCGCCCATCTGTTCTTCCGCCTCTCGCACGGCAATATCGTGCAGTTCGGCAGTAACCGGGTGGCCGCGGTCACGACCGATGTCAGGCCGGCAACGAACGGCCGCAACGCGTTCGACATGGCGTGGAAGGAGCTCGCTTTCCCGGCCGGCACCGTCGTCACCGATACGGTCGAAGCCGGCGAGCTGTTGCTGCTCCCGATCGACCCGCTCGGCCAGCACGCCGGCGAACGCTTCGCCGGCATGGACGGCAGCGGTTATGCGCATCGTCTGGCCTGGCGTTTCGTGTTCCGCGTCAACGGCGACGAGGCCACCTACGAAGTCCTGTTCGACGCGCACAGCAATGTGATCATCACGGTGAAGAACCTCACCGAGTATGTCGATGCGAGCGTGACCGCTGGCATCTATCCGACGACCAATACCGATCCGGAAATCGTCGTGCCGATGCCGTACGCGGCGGTCACCAACGGCACCGCCAAGATCACCACGGTGCTCGGCATCTATGACTATTCAGGCGGCAGCGCGACGACCACGCTGGGCGGCAAGTACTTCAAGATGAGCGATGCCTGCGGTTCGATTTCGCTGGCCAATTCGACCGACGGCAACCTGAACCTCGGCACCAGCAGCGGCACCGACTGCATCACCCCCGGCGTCGGTGGCGCGGGCAACACGCATGCCTCGCGCACCGGCTTCTATCATCTGACCAACATCAACCGGAAGGCGGTGACATTCTTCCCGAGCAATACCTGGTTGGCGAGCACGGTCACCGCCAACATGAACGTCAACCAGACCTGCAACGCGAACTGGAACGGCAGCACGCTGAACTTCTTCAAGTCCGGTGCCGGCTGCTCGAATACCGGCGAGATCGCCGCGGTATTCCTGCACGAGTGGGGCCACGGCATGGATACCAACACCGGCGGCGCGGCCAGCGAAAACGGCAGCGGCGAAGCGGTCGGCGACACTTTCGCGTTCCTCGAGACCAAGGATGCGTGCATCGGCAAGAACTTCAAACCCGGTGTGCCTTGCTACAACTGCGATGCAAGTTGCACCGGCGTGCGCGATGTGAAGGCATTCAGCACGCAGGGCGCGGCGACGATCGCCAAGCCATCCACAATCACCAGCACCAGCGGCGCCGCGTGCGCGCGCTGGTCCTGCCCGTATCTGGCCAACGGCGTCACTCCGTACCAAGGCCCGATGGGTTACGAAGGCCACTGCGAGAGTTACATCGCCAGTTCCGCCAACTGGGATCTCAGCCAGGCCCTCATCGCCCAGTTCGGCGCACAGCAGGGCTGGGCGCAGATGGACAAGATCTGGTACGGCTCGCTGGTGCCGAGCAAGAGCGCCTACCAGGTGACCTCGGGCGGCAAATGCAATGTCAACGCGACGGTCGACGGTTGCGCGGCCAGCAACTGGTACACCGTGTACCTCGCCGCCGATGACGACGACGGCAATCTCGCCAACGGCACGCCGAACGCGTGCCGCATCTGGGATGCATTCAATGCGCACGGCATTGCCTGCGGCACGCGCCCGGTGTGCAGCGACACCTCGAGCTTCACGGTCGGCGGCACGGTCAGCGGCCTGGCTGGCAGCGGCCTCGTCCTGAGCCTGAATGGCTCGACCAACCTGCCGGTCAACACGAATGGCGCGTTCACCTTTCCGGGTGGACTGGCCACCGGCGCGGCTTATGCCGTGACGGTCGGCACGCCGCCGTCGAACCCGGCGCAGACCTGCACGGTCGGCAATGGCAGCGGCACGATCGGCTCGGCCAACGTGACCAATGTCACGCTGACCTGCACGACGACGCCGACCTATACCGTCGGCGGGTCGGTCAGCGGCCTGTCGGGAACCGGTCTCGTCCTCAGCCTGAACGGCTCGACCAGCCTGCCGATCAGCGCGAGTGGCTCGTTCACGTTCCCGGGTGGGCTTGTCGGCGGCACCGCCTACGCGGTGACGATCGGCACGCAACCGTCCGCTCCGACGCAAGTGTGCACGGTCGCCAATGGCAGCGGCACGATCGCCTCGGCCAACGTCGCCAACGTCGCAGTGACCTGCGCGACGTCCACGTTCACGGTAGGCGGCACGGTCAACGGGCTGGCGGGCGGTGGCCTCGTGCTGTCGTTGAATGGCTCGACCAACCTGCCGGTCAGCGCGAGCGGATCGTTCACGTTCCCGAGTGCCCTCGCCAGCGGAACCGCCTATGCGGTCACGGTCGGCACACAGCCGTCGAGCCCGGTGCAGACCTGCACGATCGTCAACGGCAGTGGCACGATCGGCGCAGCCAACGTGACCAACGTCGTCGTGACCTGCTCGACGACGACCTACACGGTCGGTGGCACGGTCAGCGGCCTGTCTGGCAGCGGTCTTGTGTTGGCGCTGAATGGTGCGACCGCGCCGGTCAGCGCGAATGGCGCCTTCACGTTTCCGGGCGCCCTTGCCAGCGGTTCGGGCTACGCGGTGACCGTCGGCACGCAACCGGCGAATCCGACCCAGGTGTGCACGGTCGCCAATGGCAGCGGCACACTCGCATCCGCCAATGTGACCAATGTCGCGGTGACCTGTACCACGTCGACGTTCACCGTGGGCGGCACGGTCAGTGGCCTGTCGGGCAGCGGGCTCGTGCTGACGTTGAACGGCTCGGCCAGCCTGCCGGTCAGCGCGAATGGCGCGTTCACGTTCCCGGGCAGTCTCGCCAGCGGAACGGTCTATGCAGTAACGGTCGGCGCACAGCCGTCGAACCCGACGCAGACCTGCACCCTGACCAACGCCAGCGGCACGATCGCCGGGGCGAACGTGACGAACGTCGCGGTAAGCTGCACCACGTCGACGTTCACGCTCGGCGGTTCGGTCAGTGGTTTGTCGGGCAGTGGCCTCGTACTGACGTTGAACGGGTCGACCAATCTGCCGGTCGGCGCGAGCGGCGCGTTCACGTTCCCAGGCAGTCTCGCCAGCGGCACCGCCTACACGGTGACTGTCGGCACACAGCCGTCGACTCCGGCGCAGACCTGCACGGTCGCCAATGGCGGCGGCACCATCGGTGCGGCCAATGTCAGCAACGTCCTGGTCACCTGCGCCGATGTTCCACCGCCGATGTACACGGTCGGCGGCCGGGTCAGCGGCCTGCTCGGCAGCGGTTTGGTATTGCAGATCAACGGCGGCGCGAATTTGCCAATGGGCGCGAATGGCCTGTTCGTGTTCACTGGCGGTTTGCCGAGCGGTGCGACGTATGCCGTCACCATCGCCACGTCGCCCTCGAATCCGACACAGAGCTGCACGGTAACCAACGGCAGCGGCACGATTGGCTCGGCCAATGTGACCAATGTCATGGTGACCTGCGCGGCGCCGATCACCGATCGCATTTTCGCCGACGCCTTCGAGTCGCCGGCGCCCGCTCGATCCAGTCGTTGATGTAATCGGACCGTGACCGTCGACCTTGGTCGGCGGTCACGGTCATTTGATTCCGATCGCGAGCGCAACGAAACACGTGGGACACGGCTCTGAGGGAACAGTACGGGATCGACTGCGCGAGGGCTCCCGCGTGGAGTTTTCTTGAGGCTTTGTGGAATCGCGCAGGCGGGTCGCAAGCGTGTATCCCGGTCGCGCTTGCTCGCTGCTACAAGATCAACGGCGCTGCCAATCTTCCCGCTTGTGCAAGAGCCGCGCAGTCGCTCGGGCGCGGATTCAGTCCGGTTTTGCGGGATACCGGCGCAGCATCAACACGGCTGACAGGAACATCGCGGCCGCGACGATCGCGCCATCGAGTCCAGCAAGATCGGCGCGTGCGATATCGAAGGCCATCGAAGGTTCAATTTGCAGCAGCGTCGAGCGCATCGACAAACCAAGCAACGAAGCGACCTGCGCGACCGCTTGCAGGTAGAACGCATACACGGCGCCGAACGCAACGCAGGCTGCCGCGAGCAGTGCGCCGAACCAGCCGCCACCAAATCCGTGCGTGCGCAATGCCCACGTGATCAGCAGTGCGACGACGAATGCGAACACGGCAAGATCGCTGCGTGCATAAAGTGAAAGCAGGCACCACACCGCACCTCCGGCGAGTGCGCACATCAATGCAGTGGCGATGCCGAGTGCGTGTGCCAGCTTGTGGCCATGGGGTGTCGTGCGCTGCATCGTGCGGTGCTCAGGATGCGCCGGACGCATGTCCGATCGATGGCGCGGGGCTCGATGATAGCGACGAACCGCACGCGGCGGAATCTTCATCGGCGCCGACGCAGGCGTCATACCTGCCAGCGCTCGCACCGAAGCTAACCGGTGATCTGTTCGTCGGCACGCAGCATCCACGCCTGCGGCAACTGCGTGAAGCCGATGTGCGGGTAGTAACGCGCCGCCGCGGGCGCGGCCAGCAGCAACAGGTTCGCGCGCGGCGTCGCGGCCTGGGTGCGGCGGATCAATTCCTTGCCGATGCCCTTGCGCTGATGTGAGACGCGCACGGCGAGGTCGGCGAGGTAGGTGATCCACACGCCGTCGGTGATGCAGCGCGAGATACCGACCAACTCGCTCCCGTCCCATGCGGTGATCGTCAGGTTTGCCTGGTTGAGCATTTGCGCGAAGCGCGCGTCGTCATCGATCGGCCGGCGCTCGCCAAGCGTCGAGGCCCGATACAGGTCGCGTGCTTCGTCGAGGCTGGGGCGATAGTCGTCGCGGTAGCGGATCATGCGGGCACTCCGTGCGCGTCGAGCAGGGCTTGCACCGAGGCCGGCAGTGCCGTGTCCGCCGCGATGCCGGCGGCGGGCACGGGGGTACCGTAGACCGTGCGCTGCGGCACGACGCCGGCCCAGATCGGCAGTGCGAGATCGGCCGCGTCGTCTTTTACGTCGCCGCCGCGAACCTTCGCGCTGGCGTCCTCGATCGCAAACCGCAGCACGTGCGTTGCGGCGAGTTCGGTGCGGTCGGCTGGACGTGCTTCGGCCGCGCGCCCGGGAACCAGCGCGTCGACGAAGCGCGCGAGCGCATCGGCCTTGGCTGCCGGGTCGGTCATCAATGTGGCGTGGCCGAATGCGACGACCGAGCGGTAATTGGCCGAATGATTGAACTGCGAACGCGCCAGCACCAAACCGTCAAGCAGGGTGACGCTGATGCAGGCGGCGATGCCGGTGCCGAGCTGGTTGACCAGCCGGCTCGCGATGGAGCCGTGCAGGATCAGCACATCCCCATCGCGCGCATACATCATCGGGATCACGAATGGCTGGCCGTCGGTGCTGAAGCCGACGTGCGCAATCATGCCCGCATCGAGGATCGCATGGACCGTTTCGCGATCGTAGTGCGCGCGCGCCTTGCTGCGTTGCACGTGATGGCGAGCGTGCGGTTTTGCCGCGATCCGTTCTTCTGTGGATTCGGGCGTCGCGGGCAGGTCGGTCATGGAGTGGGTGGCCAAGGTGGGAGTCAAGGAGCCTGTCGGACTTTGGTCGGCCGGGCTGCAAATCCGCCTATGCGGTCCATATTTCCGCCGATTCTTGGCCCATAGAACCACTATGGGCCGGCGAACCGTCGAAAATCTGTCCTCGCACAGCCGGCTTTTCGCCTCGACCACAAAAGCCCGACAGGCTCCAAGCAATGTGCGCGCGATCATTGGTACCATCCAGTCCCATGTCGGTAGGTATGGATGGGGCCAATCATGTATCTCGACCTGGATGGGCAAGGCGCGCGCTACGCGCAACTGATCCGCGCGTTGAAAGGCGCGATCTTCGACGGCCGTGTCGGCGCCGGCGCGCGCTTGCCGGCGAGTCGTTCGCTCGCGCGTGAACTCGATCTGTCGCGCAACACGGTGCTGGCCGCGTACGAGCAGTTGCAGGCCGAGGGCTTTCTGCTCGGGCGTGTCGGTTCCGGCAGTTTCGTCGCGAATGTCGGCAACGCGGCGCCGCTGCGACGCACCTCGAATGCATTGATCGCGCCGCTGTCCGCGTTCGCGCGGCGTGCGTTGGCGAATACCGACGGGCGCGGCATTCCCGGCCACCAGCACGCCGACCTGCGCTACAACCTGCAATACGGTTTGCCGCTCGCCAACCCGTTGCTGGCCAGCACATGGCGGCGCGAGGTGAGCAATGCCGCCGAGCATGTCCAGTTCGACTATCCGGATGCGCAAGGTTTGTTCGCGTTGCGCGAACAGATTTGCGACTACCTCGCGCGCCGTCGCGGCGTGCCGGCCGCGCCAGCGGATGTGTTGATCGTTTCCGGCACGCAGCAGGCGTTTGCGCTGGCCGCGCGTGTCCTGCTTTCGCCCGGTGACGCCGTGGTGCTGGAGGATCCGCACTATCGCGGTGCACGCCAGGCATTCGCCGCGCATGGTGCGCATGCGCGCGGCTGCCCTGTCGATGGCGACGGATTGATGCCGGCCGCGTTGCCGACCAGCGCGCGGCTCGCGGTGGTCACACCATCGCACCAATTCCCGACCGGCGCGCTGCTGCCGCTCGCGCGCCGCATCGAACTGCTCGACTGGGCCGCGCAACGTCGCGCGTGGCTGATCGAGGACGATTATGACGGTGAATTCCGCTATGGCGGGCGTCCGCTGGCCGCACTGAAATCGCTCGATCACGATGGCCGGGTGATCTACATCGGCAGCTTCTCGAAGGCGCTGTTTCCCTCATTGCGGCTCGGCTATATGGTGTTGCCGGCCGCGTTGCGCGATGCGTTCGTCGCCGCAAAGTGGCTGGAGGATCGCGGCTGCAGCACGCTCGACCAGGCCGCGCTCGCGCACTTCATGGCGAACGGCGGTTTCGAGCGTCACCTGCGCCGCGCCGCGGTCGCCTTGCGCGCGCGCCGTGCCGCGATGCTGGAAGGTCTTGCAAAGCACGCGGCCGGTATCGCCGAGGTCGTCGATTCGAATGCCGGCATGCATCTGACTGCGTGGCTGGCCCATGCCAACCACGGCGATTGCGAACGCCTCGTCGCGCACGCCCGCACGCGCGGGCTCGGCCTGTACACAGTCGCGCCGTATTGCCTGAAGCCGCCCCCGCGCCCTGGTCTGGTGCTCGGCTACGCCGGCCTGCCACCCGCTGACATCGAGGCCGCGATGCGCTTGTTCGGGAAATGTTTGCGGGAGGTCGGGTTGGATACGCGGTGAGTGGATCGTGGCCAAGTGCACAACCGGACTGCAGTCGTCGCCGTATTCCGCATAGTGCAGGCAACACGGGGCCGCATTGACGATCGACAAGCGCCAGATTCCCGCAAGCGTCATAATATCCAACCTATTCGCGCGGCATCGCGCAGCAAATACGTGAGTCATGGGCGCTTTCAGTCAAACTTCGGAACCGATCCGCTTCGAGCGCGATTGCGCGGCCGTGATGGTGCCGCAAGGCGACAACGTGATCTTGCCTGCGGGGCAGGTCGGCTACATCACGCAGGCGCTCGGCGGCAGTTTTACCGTGTATGTCGACGGCAACCTGTTCCGCATTGCCGGCAGCGACGCCGATGCGCTCGGCAAGGACGCGCCGACTGCATTGGCGCTGGCCGAGGACGCTGGCGACGAGGATGTCGAGAAGCTGGTCTGGGAACAGTTGCGGACCTGTTTCGATCCGGAGATTCCGATCAACATCGTCGAACTGGGCCTGGTCTACGACTGCGATCTCGAACATCTCGAAGGCGGTTTGCGCAAGGTCAATGTGCGGATGACGTTGACGGCGCCCGGTTGCGGGATGGGCGAGATCCTCGTCGACGATGTGCGCACCAAGCTGGAAATGATTCCGACGGTTGCCGAGGCCGATGTCGATCTCGTGTTCGATCCACCGTGGAACCAGACGATGATGTCGGATGCGGCGCGGCTTGAGACGGGGATGATGTAGGCGATGGGCGGTAACCGGCGGCCGGTAGCCGGAAAGGCTCGTTGACAACTGCGCGACCGTTTCATTTTAGGATGCGTGCTTTCGCCGGAGCACGTCATGAAATATCGCTTGTACCTGATCGCGCTGGCGTTGTTCGTCGTCAGCTTGCTGTACAACTTCGTGGTCTGGGGCGCGATGCCGCGCTTGCCTGGTGTCGGTCCCGCGATCGTCGATTCCGCGCGCCGCGAGGCGCCGCTTGCAACCACCTACATCGCCATCGGCGATCGCATCGATGGCGCGTTTTCATCTGCGCAGTCCTTCGGTGCGCAGCGCCTGAACGATGCGCTCGGTGACGGCTTCGCGCGGATTGCGGAGGATCCCGCGGTCGCGATGGACCTGATCTTCAATACGACCTGGAATGGCGCGCATCGCTGGCTGAAAACAGCGTATTGGGCCGCGCCTTTTTTCCTGCTGCTGACCATCGTGCTATGGGTGTTGCGCCCGCGGCAGGTGAGTACGCTCGCACGCCGGCGCTGATCGACACAGGCGCGGAAAGTTCCCGCGGCGCCGCAAAAAAATCGTCGTAATGCACTCGATCGTTCGCCGCCACGCGGAAGCGAGGCGTGCAACGAATGCTGCGTTGCGACAATGCGGCGAAGTAAAACGACCAGCATATCAGACACTTGTGGTGTTGTTGGTGAACTTTTTTACTGCTAGCGTCCGCGGGTTCCTCGGGGATGACTTCGGGGGAACGGTACCCAAGGTTTCCGGTGCATGAGAGGGCTCCGGAAATCATCGCAGCAAGAGTCCGTGCACTGACCCAAGAGAGGGGGCCGGTGTGGGGGCGGACGCGACCGGGGGGCGAAAGGAGTTTGCATCCGGCGCTGCGGGCGATCCGCGGCTCACTCAGCTTCAGTGGGGGTATCCAGTGAATTTGAAGTCATTTATCAAGATGCGGCGGACCGTTTTGGCCGCCGCAGCGTTGGTTGCATGCGTTGGCATTGCGAGCGCGGATGCAGGCGCGGTGCAAGTCGGCGGTCAAGTCGACGGCGCTGCTGTCAGTGCTCAACCCGGGAACGCGGGCAATCCGTACTCACCGGAGTACGGGCATCCCTACCGTCATGGTGCGCTGCCGACACGGGGCGTCCATGCGCAGATGAAGCAGTGGGAGGCGATGCACTCGACCTCGGGCGCAGCACCGGGGCAGGTTCCGGGCATCGCGGCAGCCACGGGCACGCAAACGTTGAGCTACGGCGGCGCCAACAATGGCGTCGGTGTGCTGAGCGGTCAGTCGAAGGTCTACCTGGTGTTCTACGGAAGCCAGTGGGGCACGCAGGGTACCGACTGCCAATGGCAACTGCGACGTTCTCCGGCGATCCGGACGGTGCCGCTGCGGTCGCGCAGATGATGTTCAAGGGCATCGGTACCGGCAACGAACTGTGGTCGGCGGAGCTGACCCAGTGGTGCGACGGTCCCAATGTCGCCAGCGGTGCGACCAGCTGCCCGTCGAATGCGCAACTTCATCCCGTACCAGAGCGGCGCATCTTTGCCGGTGTCTGGTACGACAACTCGGCCGCGTCGCCTGCGGCTGCAACCGGCAAGCCCAGCTCGGCCAGGAAGCGGTCAAGGCCGCAGCGCACTTCGGCAACACGACAGCAGCGTCGAACCGCTACGCGTACTACGTGATCCTGTCGCCGACACGGCACCAACCCGGACAGCTACCAGGGTTCGTACTGCGCGTGGCACGACTACACCGGCGACCTCGCTCTCCGGCGGCGCCGTTTCGTCGCCCTACGGTGATATGGCGTTCAGCAATCAGCCGTACAACATGGACTCGGGTGCCGGTTGTGGCGTGGGCTTCGTCAACCAGCCCCGGTACGCTCGACGGCTACACGATGACGCTTGGCCACGAGTGGCACGAGATGATGTCGGACCAGTTCCCGGCCGGCGGCTGGACCAACCACACCGGCAGTTCCTACAACGGCCAGGAGAACTCCGACGAGTGCGCCTGGATCGCGGCGGGTTCAGCGCCGGTGGTGCGGCCAACATCACGATGGGCAACGGCACCTACGCGGAGCAGGCCAGCTGGTCCAACGACACCAACTCGTGCGCGATCTCGCATGCGATCGTGAGCCATGGCGGCGGTGGTGCACGCCGACGGCGAACTTCACCGACACGATGAGCGGCCTGACGGTGAACTTCACCGACAGCTCGACCGACAGCGGCGGCACGATCACGTGCGCATTCGTGGACCTTCGGCGACGGCGGCACCTCGACGGCGACCAGCCCGAGCCACACCTATGCGGCAGCCGGCACCTACAGCGTGGCCGAGACCGTGACCGACAGCGTCAACGGCGCGACCAACACGAAGACGGCATCGGTCACGGTTGCCAGCACCGGCGGTACGCCAACGGCGAACTTCGGTTTTGTCACCAACGGACTGGTTGCCACGTTCACCGATTCGTCCACCGACAGCGGCGGCACGATCAGTTCGCATTCGTGGACCTTCGGTGATGGCGGCACGTCGACCGCGACCAGCCCGAGCCACACCTATGCGGCGGCCGGTACCTATAGCGTCGCCGAGACGGTGACCGACAGCGTCAGCGGCGCGACCAACACCAAGACCTCCTCGGTGACTGTGGTCGTCAGCAGCGGCAACGTGCTGAGCAACGGCGTTGCGGTGACGGGCTTGGCGGCAACCACCGGCAACAAGCTGAACTACACGATGGTGGTGCCGGCGGGCGCGACCAGCCTGAAGTTCGTGATGTCCGGCGGTACCGGCGATGCGGACCTCTACGTGAAGTTCGGTTCCGCACCGACGCTGACCAGCTACGACTGCCGTCCGTACATCACGGGCAACAATGAATCGTGCCCGATCACCACGGCGCAGGCCGGCACCTACTACGTCATGATCAATTCGTATGCGACCTTCAGCGGCGTCCAGTTGGTGGGCAGCTACACCGCTCCTGGTGGAGGCGGTACGCCGACGGCGAACTTCACGTTCACCACGAGCGGCCTGACCGCGACCTTCACTGACACCTCGACGGATTCGGGCGGCTCGATCAGCGCGCATTCGTGGACGTTCGGTGATGGCGGCACGTCGACGGCGACCAGCCCGAGCCATGCCTATGCGGCCGCGGGCACCTACAGCGTGAGCGAGACGGTGACCGACGGCGTGAGCGGCAAGACCAGCTCGAAGACCTCGTCGGTGACGGTCAGTGGCGGTGGCGGTGGTTCGACGCAGCTGTTCGGCAACCCGGGTTTCGAGGGGTCGGCCGCTCCGTGGGCGATTTCGTCGGGCGCGGACTGCACGACGGGCTGCAGCGGCCAGAGCGCACACGCCGGTGTCGGGTTTGCGTGGCTGGACGGCTATGGTTCCAGCCACACCGACACGGTGTCGCAGGCTGTCACGATCACCGCCGGCAAGACCACGGCAACCCTGCAGTACTACCTGCACATCGACACGGCGGAAACCGGCACGACGGCGTACGACAAGCTGACCGTCGGGGTCTACAACAGCTCGGGCACGCTGCTTAAGACGCTGGCGACCTATTCCAACGTGAATGCGGCGTCGGGCTATGCGGTGCACTCCAATGACGTGAGCGCCTATATCGGCCAGAACGTGACGATCAAGTTCACCGGTACGGAAGACTCGTCGAACCAGACGTCCTTCGTGCTCGATGACGTCACGCTGACGGTGCAATAAACCGATCGGTGGTCGCAGGACGCGACCACCGTCGTTTCAGCAGAGAGGGCCGCACTCGCGGCCCTCTCTTTTTGAGGCGTTGGCGTGTTGCCGCAGGCGTTGTGTCATACACGCGACTGCCACAGAGACGAACATCCTGCGTATATCACGTCCACGGGGCAGCGCGGCGCGCAGTGATGTGCGCGAATCTGCGCAGGCCACTCGGGACTGCTCCGCGCGGATTTATATAGCTCTCGTTTTTGTCCGGTCATTACGGATTTTCTCTACGCGTATTTCGAGGAAGACATGAATTGTGTACGTGCGTTGGGTATTGGCCTGCTCACCGTCGGCTTGCTGAATGCATTGCCAGTGATGGCCAGGACGGGCGTGACCTGGACTGTTGCCAGCGTCGGCGAACCTTCGACCATTGGCTCCACGAATTGCGTCGGCACCAGTTGCTCCACGCTGCGTGACGCCATCAACATCGCGGCCTCGGGTGACACCGTCACCTTCGATCCCGCCATCAACGGCAAGACGATTCTGTTGACGCTGTCGAGCAACGACACGAGTGCAGGCAGCGTCGAATTCGGAAGCTCCTCGTTCCTGCTCGTGAACAAGTCGTTGACGATCGACGGCAGCGGCCACGGCATCGCGATTGCGCGCGATCCCGCGCAACCCGCGTTTCGCCTGTTCGACATCGATCCGTTGAGTGCACTGACCCTGCGCGGCCTGAGCTTGCGCAACGGTCTGGCCCAGGGCGGCAGCTCGAATGGCGGCGGCGGCGCGCTCGGCGCGGGTGGGGTGGTTTTCAATCAGGGCATTCTGACGATCGATGCGTGCACGCTCACCGGCAACAACGCGCACGGCGGCAACGGAGGCAGCGGCAGCAGCGCCGACAGCGGCGGTGCGGGCGTGGGCCAGGATGCCAGCAGTGCAAACGGTGCCGGCCCGAATGGAGGCGCCTCGGGCCTGCCTGGCAGAAGCGGCGGCTTTGGCGGTGGTGGTGGGGCGGACGACGGCAACGGCGGTTTCGGCGGCGGCGGGGCAAAGGGCGCCCTCGGGGATGCCGGTGGCTTCGGTGGCGGCGGTGGCGGCAACGGCGGCAACGTTCCGAGCAGCGGCGGCTTCGGCGGCGGCCACTCCGGTGGTGGCGGAGGCAATCTCGTGCCAGTCGGCGGTGGCGGCGCGGGCATGGGCGGTGCGATCTTCAATGATGCCGGTACGGTCACGCTGACCAATGTGACCCTGTACGGCAACAGCGCGACCGGTGGCAATGCCAGCGGCGGCAACAACGCGACGGCCGGAGGAAATGGGTCCGGCATCGGTGGCGCCATTTTCAACTATGCCGGAACCCTGAGCCTGAGTTTCGTCACGCTTTCAGGCAACAGCACGTCGGCCGGCACCGGCGGCATTGGCGGCAACGTCGACGGCGGCGCGATCTACAGCTACGGCGATGGCAATTGTGGAGTGAACGACGGCAATGCCTGTCCGCCCGGCAGCGTCGCCGCGCTGACGCTGGTCAACAGCATCGCGGCGGGCAGCGTCGGGGCCGTCAACGACATCGTCGTCGACAACAGCGCCGGCACGTCCACTTCCAGCGGCGGTGGCAATCTTGTCGTGAAGCAGAGCGGTTTCGGCGGCACGCTGGCCAGCAGCGCCGACCCGCAGCTGGGCGCGCCCAGTCCGTATGCGCTGGCGCCGCCGACGCTGCCAATTCCGGCGACGAGTCCCGCCTGGAACGCGGCAGCCTCCTGCACCAACGCGAAAAGCCAGCCGGTCACGACCGACGAGCGCGGCGCGCTGCGTCCGCAATCGGGCTCCTGCGACATCGGCGCCTACGAGTTCGATGGCGACTATATTTTCGCCAACGGCTTCGACTGAGCGTTCTGGTCGACCAACTGTTTGACGGTGCACAGAGGGCCGCGTTGCGCGGCCCTCACTTTTGGGATCGGCACGGAACGTTCAATGCTCGTCATTCCGGTGAAGCGCTTCTCAACAGCGAAGCTGGTCAGCCGGAATGACGACGCCGCGCTAATGCGCTGCTGCAGCCGAGGATGCGCCCGCCGAGCCTTCGAAGTAAGTACGCGCGCGAGCAGCCTCTTCCGGTTTCGGACGATATTCATTCCATGCCTCCTGCTCGGTCTTGCGGTACCGGATCACGCCTTTCCCGACGTCGATCTCGTAGAACGGAAACGCAGCCCGCAAATTGAAGAACGCGCCCGGCGCGAACAGGATGATGTCCGCCGCGAGATGGCCACCCTTGAAGCTGAGCGGCAGGATTCCGTAGAACGGATCGAACCCGTCATCGACGGCTTTGAATTCGTAATTGCCGAAACTCGTACCCTTCATGTTCTCGTGGGCCGGAAGCGCGAGGCGTTTTTCCTTGACCGCGAGCTGCGTCCCCGGCCGCGTGGAACTGATCGTGGTCATCGACGAGCAGGCGGCAAGCAGTGTCGCGGCGATCGCGACGGCACAGATCTTCAATCGCATTGATTTTTCCCCCGGTGGCGACTATCGCCGGCGTCGACATTAATCCACTGGGTGTGGTCTCGTCACTGCCGGATGCGGCCTCCAAACGGTTCGCGTCGCGGCGGCTCGCTGCCTGGTCTTTCTGAACAGTAGCCATACCTGCGGTTCGCATCCCGCGTGACAGGTGCCTAGACTTCATGCGAATCCCGCATTCGCGGAGCGGATGCCCGTCATGCTCAAACGGTACAGGCTGTTGCTCTTTCTCTTCGCATCGATCGTGCTGCTGCCGGTCGCGATCGTGATCTTCGTCGCGACGTTCGACTGGAATCATATGCGACCCTGGGTGCAGACGCGAGTTGGCGAGGCGATCGGCCGCAATGTCGTCATCGGTGATCTCGTTGCGACCTGGCATTGGCAGGGTCGCGGGGATGGCGACGCCCACTGGTCGCGTGGCCTGTTCATCACTGCGCGGAAGGTGCAGATCGGCAATCCGGATTGGGCCAAAGGTCCCCAGTTCGCGCAGCTGCAGGCGATCGAGATCCAACTGCGGCTGCTGCCGCTGCTGTGGCGCGAGATTTCGGTCCCGGTCGCGCATCTAGTGCGACCATCGCTGGACTTCGAGCGTCGCAAGGATGCCAGCAACAACTGGACGTTTGTGCCCGTGGCAACGAATCCGCCATCGGCATGGGCCTTCGATCTCGGTGCGATCGAGTTCGATGCTGGCGAGGTTACGGTCGTTGACGCCGAACGCGATCTCGACCTGCATGCCGATATAACCGCGCTCGGCGCGCCGATTGCGTTCGGGCAAAAAATGGAAGGCGATGACCCGAGCACTCGCCACGAAGTCATTCAGCGCGTGGGTCGCGCCGCGACGCAGCGCCTGCACGATACGGCCGAGGAACGCGCAGCGCGCTCGGCTGGACGCGACAAAAAAACACCCCCCTACCTGTTCGCATGGAAAGCGAAGGGCACGATGCACGGTGTCGCAGTCGATGGCAACGGCCGCTTCGGTGGGATGTTTGCTTTGAACGATCCGAGCCAGCCGTTTCCGGTGCGCGCCGATATCGATGTTGGCGCGACCGAGATCGCATTGACCGGCACGATCACCGATCCGACCAGCCCCGACGCGATTGACATGCGATTGTGGATCATCGGTCCGAACATGGCGCAACTCTATCCGATCGTCGGAGTTGTGCTGCCGGATACGTCGCCATATGCGACGGTCGGTCGTCTGACCGGCCACTTCCATCCGCGACGTTCGCTGCTGCGCTATGAGGATTTCACCGCGCGTGTCGGCGGCAGCGATCTCGAAGGCACCTTGACCTACAAATCGGGCGAGCCGCGTGCGACGCTGACCGGTGAGGTCGATTCGACCCTGCTGCAGTTCAAGGACCTCGGCACCCTGATCGGCGCTCATCCTGCGGCAGCCCAGGCCGAGCCCGGTGACACCGCGCGGCAGCCGGCCGGCAAGGTGCTGCCAGCCGAAAAGATCGATGTGGAACGCTGGAGCGCAATGGATGCCGATGTGCATTTCACCGGCAAGCGCGTGATTCGCGAAACCGAGCTGCCGATCCAGGATGTCGATACCCACATCGTGATGAACGATGCCGTACTGAGCGTGGATCCGTTGCGCTTCGGCATGGCCGGCGGCAACGTGCAAGCCTCGCTGCGCATCGATGCGAAGACCAGGCCGCCGCGTGGTGTGCTTTCACTGGATGCGCACAAACTGCAGCTGCGACGCCTGTTTGAGAAGGTCGATGGACTTTCTACAAGCTTGGGCCAGGTGAATGGCCGGGCGATGCTTGCGGGCAGCGGTCGTTCAATCGCGGGGCTACTTGGCTCGTCGGATGGCACGTTGAAATTGTTGATGACCGAGGGCAGCGTCAGCGAAGCCCTGATGGAGAAGGCCGGCCTCAATTTCGCCAACGTCGTGCTGGCCAAACTCGCTGGCGATCCGCAGATCGACATCAACTGTGCAGCTGCGGATTTCGCGGTGAAGAATGGCGTGCTCGCCACCAATCTTTTCGTGTTTGATACCGACAACGCGTTGATCGATATCGATGGCCACATCAGCCTCGCCGATGAAAAGGTCGACTTGACCCTGCATCCGCAGACCAAAGGCGTGCGCATATTCTCCATGCGCTCGCCACTGCATGTCGAAGGCAGCTTCCAGCATATCGACGTCAGTGTCGACAAGAAGCGCCTTTTCTTTCGCGGGGGCACCGCGATCGGTCTTGGTCTTGTTGCGGCGCCGCTCGCCGCGCTGCTGCCGTTGATCGCGCCCAACGGCAATGCCCCGAAAAGCTGCGTGGCGCTGGTTGCTCAGGCGAAACATGCTGCGTCGAACAAAACGACCGATGCGGAGGGCGCGGAAAAAACCGCACGCTCCCGGGGTCGCCCCGACGGTGCGGCAGATGTCGGCAACCGCAAGCACTAGACCAGGCGACGCGTGGCTCGCTCAGAGCCCGGCTGCCTCGAAGCGATTCGCGTCGCGGTTCTTGCGCACGCGCGCAGGATCCCAGATACGCCCGTTCATCGCGATGTAGATGCCGTCGGGCAAGGTCTGCACCGCGCCGACCGCGCAACCGATGTTGAACACCGCGTCGGAACCCTTGAACAGCGCAGGATTGAGCGCGCCGGTCAACACGATGACCTTGCCGCCGAGGTCGGCCAGTGCTTGCGCGGTCTCGACCATCGTGTCGGTGCCGTGCGTGACCAGCACATGCCGGTGCGGTTGCTGCTCGATCGCCGTGCGGATCGCCGCGCGGTCGTGGTCGTCCATGTGCAGACTGTCCTTGCGCAGCACCGGCAGCACATCGAACGTGAATGCGACGCCGAGCGCCTGCAGGATCTCGCCGATCTGCGGCGCGCCGATCTGGAAAGTGGATTTGTCGTCGAAGTAGATCTTGTCGATCGTGCCGCCGGTTGTGACGATGCTCAGGTGCTGCATGATTCGGGTCCGTTCGGAATTCGGGGAGATTGCGGCTCTTGCAGGGCAATTGTGTCGACGCGACATTGCGGTGGGAGTTCGCGCACAGGGTGCGCTCCTGCGGGACAGGTTCAAGGAGTCGTGGCGAGAAGCATAGCCGCATCCATGTCGATCGGGGCCAATCGCGACAAACCGTGCGCGGCAAAGACCGCGAGCGCGGCACGCGCGTGCGCGTCGCCGCGTTCGCGTTCCGCCCAGGCTGCGTGCCGCGCGAGCAGCGCGGCGGCGAAGCCGCGCGCGAGGGTCAGTGCGAAGCCGCGCGCGCCAGCTTCGAGCGAGTCGCGCTGCGCTGCATGCGTGACCAGCCAATCGCGCGCCGCATGCAACACCGCGCGCACGCCGTGGCGATCGTCGCCAGCCGCATCGAGCAACGCATCGGCCGCGCCGATCACGCCATCGATTCCGCTCGCGCCGAGCGCGCGCAGCACGTCGAGCGAGAGCACGTTCGTCGTGCCTTCCCAGATCGGATAGACCTGCGCGTCGCGCAGCAGTTGCGGAATGCCGGTGTCCTCGATGTAGCCGGCGCCGCCGAACGCCTCGCAGGTTTCCGAGGCGATGCGGACGGCGAGCTTGCCGGTCCACAGCTTGGCGAGCGGCGTCAGCACGCGCAGCAGCGATTTCTCGGCGTTCGTCGGCGACGCCGGTTTCGACCCGGCCGAGCAGCTCCGTCGACGAAGAAAACCGAGCTGGAACGCGGCCTCGAACTCGGCCTGCAGCGCGGCGAGCGTTGCGCGATGCAGCGGTTGCTCGATCAGCGCGCGCCGAATCGCTGACGCCGTTCGCGCGTAGTCGAGCGCGAGCGCGAGGCCGCGCCGCATCGTCGCCAGCGCGCAGACCGCGTTCCAGGTGCGCGTCACGTTGAGCATCGGCGCGATCAGCCGCACGCCGTTCGCGAGTTCGCCGACCGGCTCGGCCAGCGCGCCGTCGAGATGGAGCTCCGCGGTCGGCAGCTCGCGCGTGCCGAGCTTGTCCTTCAGGCGGTCGATGCGGATGCCGTTCCAGCGACCGGCTTGCGTCGCGCGTTTCGACGATAGAACAACGCGAGCGCGCCGGTTTCCTTGCCGAGCGTCCTCGGGCCGCGCCAAGGTCAGCGCCATCTCGCCGATCGACCGCCGAGGTGAACCACTTGCGGCCGTACAGCCGCCAGCGACCGTCAGTGCCGCGTCGCGCGATCGTCTCGGTGTTGGCGACATCGGAGCCGCCTGCGCGTCTCGGTCATCCACTGCCCGGACATCCAAAGCGTTGCCGCGTCGCGCGACAACAGATGCGGCAGCGCGCGTTCGATCAGCACGCGATTTCCGGACGCCTTGAGCGCGGTCGCCGCGCCGTCGCTCATCGCGAGCGGGCAGGTGTAGAACTCGCTCGCGACGTGATACAGGTAGATGCGTGCGAACTGATCGGTGCGCGCGATGTTCGCGATGCGTGGATTCGTGTCCGGCCGCGACCAGACCGTAGCGCGCGGTCAGCGCCGCGCCGCGTTGCCAGACCGGCGTCGACTCGATGCGATCGATGCGCTCGCCCCACGCATCCCATTGCGTCAACGTCGGTGTGACGGGTGTGCGTGCGCGCGCTTCGAGCCACGCGCTGGCGGCGTGTGCGCCGAGCTCGTCGAGATCGGCTTCGATCGCCACGCGCACCTCGCGCGGCAGTGCGCGTTCGAGGTACGCGCGCAGCACGCGATCGTCGCGGTACTGATTGCCGAGAACCGGCGCGGCCTGGATGAATTCCATGACGACGTGTCCGTTGCGAAAGGCGCGATCACGTTACGCGCTGTCGCAGGCACGCGGCAAGGTGGGGGACTTCCTGCAGGAGCGCCGGCAGGCGCGATGCTGCGGTTTGTGCACCGGAAGAGCGAAAAGCATCGCAGTTTCCGCCGCTCCCACAAGACCGCGCGGAAATTTATGCCGCGATGCGCTCGTTCGCACCGATCGCCGCGTGCGCCGCCGCCAGTGCCTGCGCCTTGTGTTCCGGACTGATGTTCACGCCTTCGGCGCGGACGAATTCGATGTCGGTCACGCCGAGGAATCCGAAGACCTGGCGCAGGTAGGCTTCCTGGAAATCGGCGGCCGCGCCCGCGGTGCCCGCACTGTAGAAACCGCCGCGCGACGACGCGATGATCACGCGCTTGCGTCCGCCGGCGAGGCCTTCGGCTCCGTTCGCGCCGTAGCGGAACGTCTTGCCGGCGACCGCGATGCGATCGATCCACGCCTTCAGCGTGCTCGGGACGCCGAAGTTGTACATCGGCGCGCCGATCACGACGACGTCCGCGGCGAGGAATTCGTCGAGGACCTGCACCGCCGACGCGCACGGTCGGGTCGCTCGGCGTCGGCGACCGGCGCCCAGTGCGGCAGCGGCTGCGCGGCGACGTCGCGATAGGTGACGATCGCGCCCGGATGCGCACGCTTCCAGGCAGTGACGATCGCGGCGCCGAGTTCGCGCGAAACCGAATGCGCGCCGAGCGCGCTGGAGTCGATATGCAGCAGGTTCATGGAATCTTCCTTCATGCCGGGCGGATGCCCGTTGGGTGAAGGACACGATAATGCGTGGACAATCTCCCGATAAGTCCGCAAAAATGCGATAGCTCGTTCACCAGGGAGAACAATGATGACGATCAGCGAAGGTGCATTGCACGACCTGAATGACCTGCGGTTCTTCGCGGCAGTCGTGGAACATCGCGGCTTTTCGGCAGCCGGGCGCGCGCTCGGCACGCCGAAATCGCGGCTCAGCAAGCGCGTCGCACAGCTTGAGGAACGTCTCGGTGTACGCCTGCTGCAACGGACCACGCGGCGTTTTGCGGTCACCGATATCGGTGAACGCTTCTACGCGCATTGCCGCGCGGCGCTGGAGGAAGCGCAGGCTGCGCAGGACGTCGTCGACGAGCTGCGCGCCGAGCCGCGCGGCATCGTGCGCGTCAGCTGCCCGACGTCGCTCGTGCAGACGATCATCGCGCACGTGCTGCCGGATTTCCTGACCCAGTGCCCGAAAGTTCAGGTGCGCGTGCTCGCGACCAACCGGCGCGTCGACGTGATCGGCGAGGGTTTCGATCTCGCGATTCGCGTGCGCAACAAGCTCGATACTGACGCGACGCTGGTGCTGCGCACATTCGGGCAGTCACGCGTGTTGCTGGTCGCGAGCGCCGCGTTCCTCGACCTGAATGGCCGGCCGCAACAACCGGACGACCTCGAACGCCTGCCGCTGCTGTCGATGCTCGAACATGACGGCGCGCAGATCGTCGAGTTGTCCGATGCCGACGGCAACGAAGGCGAACATCGAGATGACCGCGCGCCTCGCCTGCGGCGAATTCGCGGTGCTGCACGAGGCGGCCAGACGCGGTCAGGGTATCGCGATGTTGCCGGAATTCGTCTGCGCGCCGGCGATCACGCGTGGCGAACTCGAAGTCGTGCTGCCCGCCTGGAGCATGCCGCAGGGCACGATGCACTTCGTCTATCCGAGCCGGCGCGGGCAGCTGCCGAGCGTCCGCGCGTTCGTCGAATTCCTCGCCGCACGCCTGCCCGGCGCGGTGCAGATGAAACACGAGCAATGCACGCAACGCAAGCCGGATGGACGTCCGGCGCGTGGGAAGAAGGCGTGACGCGGCGCTCATGAAAATTGAGGCGGTCGGCCACAACCCAGCGTCTGTCCGCTGCGTTGGACGATGTGGCGCGAGATTCCGCGCCTCCTTGCGGGAGGGGCTTCAGTCTCCGATGCCTCGTTGCGATACGCCGCAACCGCAACCGTTCAGGCGCCGGCGACGCGCTTGCGTTTGTAGCCGCGCGCATCCCAGCCGAGCGCGCCGATCAGCAACACGCACAGCAGTACCTCCAGCAACGCGGGCAGGCGTGCGGCCGGGATCACCCACGCCGCGACGATGCCGTGGCAGAAATAGAACAGCGCGATGATGCCGACCCAGAGCACCGCGCGGCGCATGCCGCTGCGCAGCGCGAGCAGGGGCAGCAGCAACGGCGGCAGGGTCAGCAGCAACGCAAACAGCGCACTGCCACCCGCCGGCGGCGCGAGCCACAGGTACCACGCCAGTTGCAGCAACACGAGCGCAGCCCAGGCGATACAACCGATGTGCAAAGGTTTCATCCGCGCGATTCCAGTTTCAAGGCGATTTCCGCGACGCGTCGCCCGAGCACACGCGCGATCACGCGCTCATCGTCGCTGATCTGGTTGTCGCCAGATACGCCGCCGACATGACTCGCGCCATACGGCGAACCGCCGCCGAGCGTGCGGTTCAACGCGACTTCGGTGTACGGAATGCCGACGATCAGCATGCCGTGGTGGAGCAGCGGCAACATCATCGAGGTGAGCGTGGTTTCCTGGCCGCCATGCATCGTGCTGGTCGAGGTGAACACGCCGGCCGGCTTGCCGGCGAGCGTGCCGGAGGCCCATTCCGCCGCGGTGGAATCGATGAAGTATTTGAGCGGCGCGGCCATGTTGCCGAAGCGCGTCGGACTGCCGAGCACGAGGCCTGCGCATTCGCGCAGATCCTCGCGGGTCGCATATGGTGCGCCCTCGTCGGGTTCCGGCGGCCGCGCGTTCTCGGTGACCGGTGCGACTGGAGGCACGCTGCGCAGGCGTGCGCGCGCGCCGGGCACTTCGCCGACGCCGCGCGCGACCAGGCGTGCGAGCTGCGCGACCTTGCCGGTGCGGCTGTAGTACAGGATCAGTATGTCGTTCATGCGTCTGCTGTGTGGTACCGGGACGCCAAGGGTCCTGGTTTTGTGGAGCGGCGGAAGCCGCGATGCTTTCAAGCGATGCGGCGGGGCAGGACCAAAAACACAGGCATCGCGGCTTCCGCCGCTCCCACGGGAACGCCCGGATGTTTGGCGATGCCTGCATGCTGGGTTAGGCTCGCGCCATGCTCAGCCGTTTCGTGAAGTTTGCCAGAACCCGCTACGACCGCGAGCGACTCTCGGCGTTTGCGCACTTCACCTGGACGCGCTTCCTCGAAGATCGCTGCTTCCAGACCGCCGGTGCGCTCGCGTTCACCACGGTATTCGCGCTGGTGCCGTTGACCGCGGCCGTGCTCGGCATCCTCGCCGCGTTCCCGGGTTTCGCCGACTGGCGCGAACAGCTCACCCAATGGGTGTTCGACAACTTCGTGCCGACCGCAGGCAGCGCGGTGCAAGGCTACATCACCCAGTTCGCGGACAACGCGAGCAAGGCGACCGTGGTCGGCGTGCTCGTGCTGTTGTTCAGTGCGGTGTCGCTGATGATGAGCATCGAGGATGCGTTCAACCGGATCTGGCGCGTACAGGTTCCGCGCAGCGCGGGCGCGCGCTTCGTCATCTACTGGACCGCGTTGACGCTCGGTCCGCTGCTGCTGGTCGCAGCGCTCGCGATCAGCTCGTATGCGTTCGCGCTGCCATTCATCGATGCGGCCGAGGCGCAGTTCTCGCTCAAGGCGCGCGTGCTCTCCGTGTTGCCGTCCCTGATCGTGCTGGTCGCACTGAATGCAGCGTTCGTCGCGATCCCCAACCGCACGGTGCGCGCACGCCATGCGTTCATCGGTGCAATGATCGCGGCCGTGCTGTTCGAAGCCGCCAAACATGGCTTCGCGCTGTATGCGACGCAATACGCCAGCTATCAGCAGGTCTACGGCGCACTCGCGATGGTGCCGATCTTCATCCTGTGGATTTATCTTTCGTGGGCGATCGTGCTGCTCGGTGCTTCGATCACCGCATCGCTGAGCGCGTTCGACTATCGCCCGCTCGCGCTGCGTCTTGCGCGCGGCAACGAGTTTTCCGGCCTGCTGCGCGTGCTCGCGTGTTTCGCGACCGCCCAACGCGACGGCCGCGGGTTGCACAGCGAGGACCTGCTTGGCGCCGAACCGTTCCTCACCGACGACCTGCTGCAACGCTATCTCGGCGACCTGCATCGGGTCGGCCTGATCCAGCGTGGTGAGCATGGCGCATGGATGGTCGTGCGCGATCTGGACAGCATCGATTTGCTCGAAATCTATCGCGTCGGCGGCTACCGGCTGGCGATCGACGCGAGTGTCCCCGGCGGCCACGTCAGCGAAAGGGCCGCGACCTTGCTCGGCGACCTCGGCGAACAGGTGCGCGCGGCGCTTGCGGTGCCGTTGGCGCAGCTGTTTCCGCCGGATGTACCATCCATGTCCGCGCCGGGGTCGTCGACACCGGTGCCACCGATGCCTTCGACGGAGCGCACATGAAATTGTTTCGATACGTCCTGTTTGCGGCGCTCGCCACGGTTGCCGGCAGCGGAGCCGGACTTGCGAAAACCGCTGCGCACCCGACGCTCAACGTCACCACGCTCGACGGCAAGACCTTCGACCTCACCGCCGCAGCGCGGCAAGTGGGTGATCGTGAATTTCTGGGCGACCTGGTGCTCGCCGTGCATCAAGGAAATGCCGGACATCTCCGCATTCGTCGCCGGCCACAAGGATGTCGCCGCGATCGGACTCGCCTACGAGGACACCGACAAGGCCGAGGTCGAGGCGTTCGCGAAAGCGCATCCGGTTGCGTATCCACTTGCGCAAGTGGATGTTTACAAACCACCGGAGGACTTCGACACGCCGCGCGGCCTGCCGAAGACGTATCTGATCGCCCCCGATGGCAGCGTCGCAAAACAGTTCACCGGCCCGATCACCGCGACCGATCTCGAAAAGGCGATCGCGGCAGGTGCCGCGAAAAAATAGCGACACGCGAGATGGCCAGCGCACGCTTCATTGTCTCCGGCATTGTTCAGGGCGTGTTCTTCCGCGCCTCCACGCAGGCGTGCGCGCGCGAACTCGGTCTGGCCGGGTTTGCAAGGAATCGCGCGGATGGTGCGGTCGAGGTCGTGGCCAGCGGCAGCCCCGAGGCGTTGCGCGAGCTCGAAACGTGGCTGCACGCCGGGCCGCCAGCCGCGCGCGTCGACTTGGTCGAGCGCGAGGATCTGGCGCCGCAGGAGCACCACGATTTCACGCGACTCTGAACGCCGCGGCGCGCGCCCGCGCCGACCGCCGACGGCGACCGGCAAACGCGCGTCGGCGGCGGCGCAACCGGCGCGCGCGCCGCGCCACGGTCTCGCACGCGCGATCTCCAAGCTCGGTATCTGCTCGCGCACGCAGGCCGCCAAATGGGTCGGCGAAGGCCGCGTCGCCGTCAACGGCCGCACCGCGCACGATCCGGAACTGCCGATCGATGCGACGCGTGACCGCATCGCGATCGACGGCGCCGACATCGCCGCGCGCGAACGCATCTACCTCATGCTCAACAAGCCGCGCGGCATCGTTACCAGCGCCGCCGACGAGCGCGGCCGCGATACCGTGTATGCGCTGCTCGCCGACGCGGGGCTACCCTGGCTCGCGCCGGTCGGCCGCCTCGACAAGGCCAGCGAAGGCCTGCTGCTGCTGACCAACGACAGCGTCTGGGCCGCGCGCATCACCGCGCCGGAATCGCATCTCGACAAGACCTACCACGTGCAGATCGATCGCCTGCCGGACGCGGCGCTGCTCGCCGCGCTGCACGATGGCATTGACGATGACGGCGAGCGGCTCGCGGTGAAGTCGGCCCGCGAACTGCGCCGCGGCGACAAGAACGCGTGGCTCGAAATCGTGCTCGACGAAGGCCGCAACCGCCAGATCCGCCGCATCCTCGCCGCATTCGACATCGGCGTGCTGCGCCTCGTGCGCGTCGCGCTGGGCGAAATGACACTTGGCACGCTCGCGAAGGGCGCATGGCGAATGCTCGGTGATGCCGAGGCGGCGCGTCTGGTTCAGTGAGGTGAAGCTGAATCGCAATGTGGAAAGGTGCGAAGCGGCGCCAATGCGCGCTTGCGCCAGGCCTCAAGCGGATACGTGCTAGATTCCAGCTACAAACAGGGGGAAGTCCATGAAACATGTTGCCGCAGCCGTGGTTGCTGTCGTTGCCGTTTGTTTTGCGGCGATCCTGGGAGCGCCGAGCGCGCTCGCACAATCAAACAACACGGTATCCGCCCGGGCGCCCGGCTTCACCGCGATGGCCGAAACAAGGCCGCCGGGGCTGTCGCAGGCGCCCGTCATCAGCGCCGGATTTCCGAACAACGGATGGCTGTCGCGCACGCCGATGCCCGGCGCCCGTTGGGGGCACGCGATGGCTTCGTACAGCACAGGCGCGTACCCCACGAATGCCTCGTACGTGTATGTGATTTCCGGCAGCGATGCGTCCTTCGCGAATACCAGCACGGTATCCCGCTACGACGTCACTCTCGACAGTTGGTCGAACGTGGCGCCGATGACGCCCGCGCGCCTTCAGATCAGCGCGGCGCGCATCGGTGGCAAGATCTACGTGCCTGGCGGTTATGGGGGTAGCTTCTCGCCGACGACGACCTTGAGTGTCTACGACATCGCCACCGATGTGTGGACGACCGGCGCTGCGCTTCCACAGGCCACCGGCGATTACGC
Source organism: uncultured Gammaproteobacteria bacterium (assembly GCA_963720445.1). GTDB lineage: Bacteria > Pseudomonadota > Gammaproteobacteria > Xanthomonadales > Rhodanobacteraceae > Dokdonella_A. The sequence goes on along the minus strand of CAVRFO010000002.1, from coordinate 704,342 downwards.
CATCGGCGTGTACGCCGACCGCTATGTTTTCGTGATCGGGGGTTATTCCGGATCTGCCGATCTCAACACCGTGCAGATCTACGATTCGACCAACAACACCTGGCAGCTTGGGACAACGAAGACGGGAACGGCGGTTGCCGGGCTGCGCGGCGGCATCGTGGGCAACCGCATCGTTGTTGCCGGTGGCTACAGCCAGACCTTGGGCACCGAAGTGGCGGACGCCGTTGTCGGCACCATCGATCCGGTCACTCCGACCTCCATCGCATGGGCCGCTGCTGCCGCCTATCCGGGTGGAACAGTCGGACGCCTCGGCGCCGGCGTGCCCTTCGCCGCGGGGCCGGCGCAAGGCGTGAGTGCGCTCAACTTCGTGCTGTTCACTGCCGGCGATCCGAGCGGCGCCGGCACGGCCGTAAAGAATGACACCTGGCTCTTCGACTTCAACACAGGTACGTGGAAAAGCGGTCCGGTCAAGCCTACGGGCGTGAGCAACATCGGCAATATCGTGGGCGTCGCCAGTGGCGGCAAGCTATCGATGGTATCGACCGGTGGCTACGACGGCACTACGGTGACTGCTGTCAATGAATGGTTGGAATTCGGCTACGAAGAGCCGTCCGATGTCGCGCTGACGATGTCCGGTGGCGGCGCTCCGATCCATCCCGGCGACACCGTGGTCTACGCCCTGAATTACACGGCGACCGGGCCCGGCTCCGCGCCCGCGGTGACGATCAGCGATACGGTTCCGTCGGGAACAATGTTCAATGCAGCCGCGAGCGCGCCCGGATGGGCATGCACGCCGGACGCGAGCGCGGGCAGTACCTGCATTGTTTCGCTGGGGAATCTTCCAGACGCCAGCGCCGGTTCGGTCACCTTTGCGCTCAACTCGATTACCCCGCTGCCGCCGGGAACTACCCAGATCGTCAACGCAGCAAGCATCAGCACCGTCGGCACGTTCGCACAAGAGCAAAATCTGGCGAACAACCAGGCCAGCGTGACAACGCTGTACGTGCTGCCGGCCACCCTCGACGTCGCCAGCGGAACGCCGCAGAGCGCGACCATTGGCACGGCATTCGCGACACCCCTTGGCGTACATGTCGCTGACGTCGATGGCAACCCGTATAGCGGTGTCGTCGTCGACTTTGCCGCAGCGGCCGGTGGAGCAAATGCTCTGCTTTCTTCGTTGACGGCGATTACCGACAGCAATGGCAATGCCAGCGTCAGTGCAACGGCGAACACCACGGCTGGGGCGTACACGATCAGTGCCAGCATCGCCGGCTACAGCGGCATTGCGCAGGTGTCGTTCGCCTTGAGCAATACCGCAGGCGCTGCCGCAGCCCTCAGCATCATTGGCGGATCGCCACAGGCCACTCCGATCGGCACGGCCTTCACCATGCCGCTCGGCGTGCAGGTGCGCGATGTGGGCAACAACCCAGTGGCAGGCATGGACGTGACCTTCGCCGCACCCGGCAGCGGTGCAAGCGCGCTGCTGTCGACGACCAGCGTGACGACAGATGCGAACGGGATTGCCACCATCACCGCAATTGCGAATGAGGTGGTGGGCGCCTATACAGTCAGCGCGAACGTGGCAGGCGTGGCATCGGCGGGAACCTTCGCCTTGACCAACCTGATGCCCGATGTCGCACTCAGCGCCAGCATCGATGATCACCGCGACTTTGCCCAATATGCACGCACGCTCGACTACATAATCACGATCAAGAATGCGGGCACGTCCGATGCTCGCCACGTCGTCGTCAGCAGCGCCCTTTCAGCGCAAATCGATGTGGCGTATGCCGGCTGGTCCTGTCTGGGCAGCGGCACGTGCGTGGCGAGCGGCACCGGCGAGCTGAGTGATACCGATGTGACGATTCCGGCGCACGGCAGCGTGGCGTGGATTCTGAGCGCGCCGATTCTCTCCGACGCGAGCGACGCCACCGTCATGACGACAGTCAGCGCAACCAGTCCCGATCAGATCAATGCGGCCACCGCGAGCGATACGACGACGCTGGTCATTTTCCGTGATGGCGTCGATCGCCCGTACGCCGATGGCGCCGAGAACGTTCCCTTCGAACTGCTGGCGATGCCCCTGCGCGCGGGTTCGGACATGAAGGTGCCGTTGCCTCCGATCACATCGGGGCAAGCGGTCGACACCGTGTTGAACGCACGCATCCCGGGCGCGAGCGGCTTTCGCCTCGACCGCCTCACCCATGCGGATGCCACATGGCTGCGTCTGGTCGCGGTCGATGCCGTCCAGCACGAGCAGGCGACACCGTGGATCCGGATCGACAACGGCGCCGACGTTGTCCTGCATCTTGCCGCCAGCGACACGTCCGGCAGCATCATGCTGGTCAACGGCGCTCAGTCCGCTCGACTTGATCTGGGCAGCGTCGGTGCAGATCCGACCTACACCGTCAGCACTGCGCCTGCCGACATCGTGGTGCAGCACTGAAGCTCAGCTGTAGCGCCCCTCTCCCATCGGGAGAGGGGTGAGGGTTCGGCGCGAACCCAGTCCCGCGGTCAGATAACATTTCTGTTTGAAGCGATAATGTTCTCCGACCCCAATCCCCGGCGCGCTCGATCATTCAAACCCGTTGGCGAAGATCAAATCCGTCACATCAAAAGAGCCAAAGGGCTGTCCACCACGAACCAGGCGCACGTTGTAGGAGGAAGACTTTGGGTCGGAGTAGCCAGCGCCATCAATGAAGTCGACGATCCACGCGCCGGTCGGATCCGGGACGTATGACGATGCAGACCAAAAGCGCAGCGGCGGTGTGGCCGGGAAGAGGGTTTGGTTGATCGCGGGACTGAAACCGCAGCTCTCGACAATGGATTCGAGTTCTTTTCTGTTGGGCAGTCGCCAGTCGCGATGACTGGCGAAGTTCTCGTTTTTAGCGGCGGCCAGGGCGGCGCTCCAAGTTAACGTTGCAGCAGCTCCAGTGGCGCAAGCCGCTCCGCTCTGGCCTTGGGCGCATTGCTTCCACATCAGGCCGGTCAGGGCATGCGTGACGGTGCCGTTGCCGTTGTCGGTGAAAGCGCTGGTCGGAGTGGACTCAACGACGTTGGCGTTCGGGTTGGCAGCGGTGCAGGCAGCCTGCGCTTGTGCCTCGAAAGCCAGTGAAATCAGCGCCATCAGCAGCGCGGCCAAGGGGGAAAGATGACCGGACATGTCAGACTCCAGGGGGCGACAGAGCTTGGGAAGCGAGACGCAATGCGGTGCCAGTGCCTGTTGGCGGCAGGCGTGAAAAATGCCGCACCGCTTCTTCCAGCACGCGGGCCAGACACGCTGCATCGCGCCAGATGGGAGGATGGTCGCAGCGTGCCATGATCGGCAAAGATCAAAAGAGCCTAAAACTGTCCGCCGCGAACGAGGCGCACGTAGTAGACGTTCGACTTGCTATAGGGGCCGCCTTCGCCGCCATCATAGAAGACGACGTACCAGGCGTCGCCCGGAGACGGGACCCACGACGAAGCAGACCAGAAGTTCGACGAAAAGGGTGACGCTTGTGTGTTGGGAAAATAGTTCGAGTCTATGCTGGGATTCGATACCCCGGCATGAATCAGGGTGAGGAGCTCGCGTTTCGTCGGCATTCGCCAGTCGGTGTAGGCGCACAGTGCGGTGGCATTGACGTCAGCGACGAATTTTTCCGTATCGCACCCGGTGCCGCCAGAGCAGGCACCGCCATTCGCCGTGCCAGCAATGCCGCCGTTGGTAGCACTGTTGGTGCTGTACCAGGTGTAGGTCGAGGCCATGTTGCGCAAGCCGCTGGTGGTTTTGATTTCCCAGGTCAGGTCGGTGATGTTGTCCCGGGTGCAGGCCCAGTCGGTGGGGTTGCTACCCAAGGCAGCGCTGGCCGCCAGCGTGCTGCCGTCATTGGCGATCTTGCTGTAGTCGAAGCCATTGGCGCCGGCTCCGGTCTTGGTCAGCACACCGGCAGCTGCTGCCGGGTCGCGCCCGTAGCGGCAATCCTGGCGCGGATGGCTGCCGGCGTCGCGGGCGATGCTGGCGGGATCGGATGCAGCCACGCTGTCGGGGCCAGTGTCGTTGTAGCAGATCGTCTGGCCGGTATCGGGCAGGCCAACGGCTTGCGCACCAACGGCTGCCAATAGCAGCGCGGGCAGCAACGCGCGACGGTAAAGGTGCGAAAGCAGCTTCATGGGTCGGCTCCGCGGGCGTGGTGCCCGCAAGTGGTCGGAAATTTCCCGAATGATCAGGAAATCCAAAGCCCCTTTTGAGCGATCGTACAGCAAATCAACGTTGTCAACGGTTTGCATCCTGCTTCAACACCCCGAGTTTCTTTCCCACCTTCACGAACGCCGCGACCGCGCGGTCGATCTGCGCGTGGCGTGTGCGCGGCGCTCATCTGGGTGCGGATACGCGCCTGTCCCTGCGGCACGACGGGATAGAAGAAGCCGATCACGTAGATGCCTTCGGCGAGCAGTTCCTGCGCGAACGCTTGCGCGAGTTTTGCGTCGCCGAGCATGACCGGTGCGATCGGATGCGTGCCGGGGCGGATGTCGAAGCCGGCTTCGGTCATGCGTTTCCGGAAATACAGCGCGTTGTCGTTGACCTTGTCGCGCAATGTGGTGCTCGTCGACAGCATCTCGAACACCTTGATCGACGCGGCAACCAGCGGCGGCGGCAGCGTGTTCGAGAACAGGTACGGACGCGAACGCTGGCGCAGCAGGTCGATGATCGCCTGGCGGCCGGTCGTGAAACCGCCGGAGCCGCCGCCGAGTGCCTTGCCGAGCGTGGACGTAAAGACGTCCACTTCGCCCAGCACGTCATGCAGTTCTGCCGAGCCGCGCCCGGTCGGGCCGACGAAGCCGGTCGCGTGCGAGTCGTCGACCATCAGCAGCGCGTTGTATTTCTTCTTCAGTGCGACGATCTCGTCGAGCCTGGCGATGTAGCCGTCCATCGAGAACACGCCGTCGGTCGCGATCAGGCGGGTGCGCTTGCCCTGCGTTTCGGCGAGGTGTTTTTCGAGTTCGGCCATGTCGCTGTTCGCGTAGCGGCGGCGCTCGGCCTTGCACAGGCGGATGCCGTCGATGATCGAGGCGTGGTTCAGCGCATCGGAGATCACCACGTCCTCGTCGTTGAGGATCGTCTCGAACAGGCCGCCGTTGGCGTCGAAGCAACTGGTGTAGAGGATCGTGTCGTCAGTGCCGAAGAATGTCGAGATCGCCGCCTCGAGCTGCTTGTGCAGGTCCTGCGTGCCGCAGATGAAGCGCACGCTGGCGAGGCCGAAGCCGTGCGTGTCGAGCGCGTGTTTCGCGGCGGCGATGATGTCGGGGTGGTCGGCGAGGCCGAGGTAGTTGTTAGCGCAGAAGTTCAGCACTTCGCCGCCGTCGGTCGTGCGGATCGTCGCCGACTGCGGCGTGGTGATCACGCGTTCGGTCTTGTACAGACCCTGCTCGCGGATCGATGCGAGTTCGGTTTCGAGGCGGGAGCGGGCGCTGTAGTCCATGGCGGAGTCAACTCGGGGGAATGAACTGCACATTGTCCGCCATCATCGGCTGTGCGTCAGCCGTGCGTTCGGTTCGGCGCGTTGCAGTCCCGGTTCGGTTCACGCCATGCCTTTCGTCATGGGCCCTTGCGGCCGCGGTTTGGTACGCTCGGGGATTACTTTCAACAAGGTATCGGCCAATGAAGCATTCCTCCCTCGCGCTGGCGCTGACCACCGCGCTGTCCACGCTGGCGCTGGGCGCCTGCCAATCGCAGGTCGCCGCCAACGCGCGTGCGCCGCATGCGGTGGAAGCTGCCCCCGTCGCGCATGCCAATCCGTTCTTCACGGCAAGCACGTTGCCGCTGCAGTACCCGCCGTTCAACACGATCAAGGACAGCGACTTCGCGCCCGCATTCGACCGCGGCATGGCTGATCAGCTCGTGGAAGTCGACGCGATCGCGAATAGCACAGACGCACCGACCTTCGACAATACGATCGTCGCGATGGAGAAGTCCGGCCAGATCCTCGATCGCGCCAGCCTGGTGTTCTTCAATCTGGTCGGGGCGGACACCAACGACGCGCGCAAGAAAATCCAGGCCGATTACGCGCCGAAGCTCGCCGCACACCACGATGCGATCTATCTCAATGCGAAGTTGTTCGCGCGCATCGATGCGCTCTATGCAAACCGCGCCAAGCTCGGGCTCGACGCGGAGGGCGTGCGTCTGGTCGAGCGCTACCACACCGACTTCGTGCGCGCCGGTGCGAACCTGTCGGATGCCGACAAGGTGCGGCTGAAGGAGATGAACGCCGAACTCGCGACGCTCGGCACGACGTTCAGCCAGAACGTGCTCGCCGAGGTCAACGACTCGGCGATCGTGGTCGACACCAAGCCCGAGCTGGACGGACTTTCCGACGAGGCGATCGCGACCGCGGCCGAAGCGGCCAAGTCGCGCGGCCTCGAAGGCAAATACGTGATCGCGTTGCAGAACACCACCGGCCAGCCGCCGGAAACCTATCTGACCAACCGCGCGCTGCGCCAACGTTTGCACGACGCATCGGTTGCGCGTGGCAGTCGCGGCAACCAGTACGACAACACCGCGCTGGTTTCGAAGATCATGAAGCTGCGCGTCGAACGCGCGAAGATGATGGGCTTCCCGAATTACGCCGCCTACAGCCTCGACAACCAGACCGCGAAGACGACTGCGGCGGTCAACGCGATGCTCGGCAAGCTGGCGCCACCGGCGGTCGCGAATGCTAAGCGCGAGGCGGCCGATCTGCAGAAGATGATCGACAAGGACCAGCACGCGAAGGGCGAGCCGACGTTCAAGCTCAAGGCGTGGGACTGGGCGTTCTACGCCGAGAAGGTGCGCCAGGCGAAATTCGCGTTCGACGAGGCGCAGTTGAAACCGTATTTCGAGATGAAGAACGTGCTCGAGAACGGCGTGTTCTACGCCGCCGGCCAGCTCTACGGTTTGAAATTCAAGCAGCGCACCGACCTGCCGGTCTATGAGCCCGACGTGCTTGTCTACGACGTGTTCAATGAGGACGGCTCGCAGCTCGCGATCTACATCGCCGACGAATACGCGCGGCCATCCAAGCGCGGCGGCGCGTGGATGAGTTCCTACGTGCAGCAGAGTGGTCTGATGGGCACGCTGCCGGTGGTTGCCAATCACCTCAACATCCCGAAGCCGTCGGCGGGCAAGCCGACGTTGCTGACCTGGGACGAAGTGACCACGATGTTCCATGAGTTCGGCCATGCGCTGCACGGCATGTTCTCGAACGTCGAGTACCCGACGTTCAGCGGCACCAGCGTGCCGCGCGATTTCGTCGAGTTCCCCTCGCAGGTCAACGAGATGTGGTCGGACTGGCCGAGCGTGCTGGCCAACTACGCTAGGCATTACCAGACCGGCGAGGCGATGCCGAAGGCGCTGCTCGACAAGGTCATCGCCAGCACGAAATTCAACCAGGGCTTCAAGACCACTGAATACCTCGGCGCGGCGATGCTGGACCAGAACTGGCACCAGATCGGCAGCGTCGACGCGGTGCCCGCCGCGGACGGCGTGATGGCGTTCGAGGCCGCTGCGCTGAAGAAGGACGGCATCGCGTATGCGCCAGTGCCGCCGCGTTACCGGACGCCGTATTTCAGCCACATCATGAGCGGCTACGCGGCTGGCTATTACGCCTACATCTGGTCCGAAGTGCTCGACGCGGACACGGTGGAATGGATCAAGCAGCACGGTGGCCTGACCCGCGCGAACGGCGACCGCTTCCGCGCGACCCTGCTTTCGAAGGGCGGCAGCAAGGATGCGCTGCAGTTGTTCCACGACTTCTCCGGGCATGATCCGCAGATCGAGCCGCTGCTGGAACGGCGCGGGTTGACCGCGAAGAAGAAAAAATAGGCGAAAGCATGGCGCGCGCCGGCGCTCCTGCCGAGAAAGCGTTCGGTTCCTGTAGGAGCGGCGGCACGCGATGCTCTTGTGTTGAGCGGGCTAAAGTCACTGCGTCCTAGCCTGCGGTACCGACTGGAATCGGTGTGCCATCGCTGGCGCCGCACCAGGTTGCTGCTGTTGAATTGCCCGTCTACCCTGCGCCAAGCGGCGAACCGCGCCGCCGATGTCTCCAAAGGGGAGGGTGGGAAATGATCATCAAGCGGATCGGCGTGCTCAAGGCGGGTGTTTTCCAGGCGTGCTTCATGGCATTGCTGGGCTTGTTCCTCGGACTGTGTTTTCTGCTGTTCGGGACGATGCTGGGTGGGTTGTTCGGCGCGACAAGCCAGTCGGGGATCGGGCTGATGGGCGTCGGCATGGGTATCGGCATGATGATCTTCCTGCCGATCATGTATGGCGTGTTCGGATTCATCTCGGGGGTGATTGTCGCGGCGGTCTACAACCTGGTTGCCGGCATCGTCGGCGGCATCGAGATCGACGTCGCCTGATTTGCAGTGCTGCACCGATCGCCTTCGAGCGATCGTGTGCAGGACGCGGCTCAGGGCGCCACCGCGCGCGCCACGATGGGAATGTTCTTGTCAGCCGCCCAATTCGAGCGCCACGGGTTCGTCGTTTTTCGCATACGGCGGCGCGCCGGGACGCGGTGCGCGCACGAGGATATTCCAGCCGCGCTCGACGAGCGCGCGGCGTGCGTCGGGGCTGGCATTGCCGCCGATCAGCACGGTCTTGTTGCCGCGACGGAATTCGGGGCGGTCGAGGAAGTCGCGGACTTCGGCGGTCCAGCTCAGTCGATCGACCGGCAGCGGCAGGATCAATTCGCCATCGGACGTCACATACGCCAGACCCGCGCCGATCGGCTGCAGGATGCCGTCTTTGGCGCGCGCGCCGAGATGGGTGACGACCAGATGCAGCGCGTTGACCAGGAAGCGCCCTTCCAGTTCGGAGCCTGCGGTCATGCCGAGTTCGAGCAGCGCGTCGCAGCCGTCCGCGGGGTGCAGCTTGTCCAGCGCATCGATGAGACTGGTCTGCAGGGTCGGCGTGAACGCGCCGCGGCGCAGGAACTGGCGGATCAGCAGCGGATTGCGGCAGTACCCGAGCAGGCGCTTGTTGTTGCGCTCGCGCAGGTCCTCGGGGGAAAGTTTCCAGACCACGTCGTTGACGCGCGTGCCCTGCGCCAGAACGTTCGCGCCCGCTCCCCCGACGGTGCCGAGTGCGGTTCCGGCGCTGAAGCCCCCGCCGCTGCCGACCCAGGCGAGGCTTGAGAGACGATCCTGTATGTATGGGTTGGTGGTGTATGGATCGATGCCCAGCCGCTTCGCGATATCGCGTTTGATGTTGTTGTAGGCGAGTTGCCGCTTGATTTCTCGTTCGGCCTCGCTGCCGATGCGCGTATACCAATGCTTCTTCGGTTTTGCCACCGGATTGGGATCGACCTCGCGCGCATCCGTCATCGGGCCTTGGTTGACCGGATAGGGATTGCCGTTTTGCCCAAGCGTGCGCGCGGTCCGATCCGACAGTGTCTGGGCCTGGGTGCCGATCTTGTGCAGGCGATCGCCGAAGTAGCGCGCGACACCGGCTGGAATGCCGAGCACGGTATCCACCGGGTGCATGACGATCTTGCCGAGCATCTTGCCGGTCGAGACGAATTTGTCGCCGGCCGCGCTCAGGAACACGCTGGAGCGCGTGACCTTGTCGAGCGCCGCGAGCGCGGGCATTTCCGCTTCGCGTTCGGCCAGGATCTCGACGCTTTCCGCCGTGAGCGGCCCGAACGGCGTATCGAGCGCGAAATGCGCCATGTAGCCGCGCAATTGGACGCGCGTATCGACACTGAAACCCGGCCCGGACAACAAGGCCGGCTGCACCAGCGTCGCCGCATCGACGATCGGCTCCTGTTCGACCTGGACGCGTGTGTCGGTAGCCGGCGCGGCCGCGTGCGCGGCGCTGGTCGCGGCGAAGGCCAGACCATGCGCCAGCATCAGGCTCAGTTTGAAAAAGCGAAGGGGCCAGCCGTCCATCGAAGAATGCAGGGGTGTCGCGGTCGCGGCGCCCGACCATGACAAGGCGATGTTCAACCGCCGGTGAACGCGCCGTATTGGCGGTAGCGCCGATAGCGCTGATCGAGCAGTGCCGGCGTATCCAGCGCTTCGAGTTCGTCGATCTGGTTGAGGATGACCGCCTTCAGGCGGATCGCCATCGAACGTGGGTTGCGGTGCGCGCCACCCAGCGGTTCGCGCACCACCTTGTCGATGAGGCCAAGTTCGAGCAGGCGCGGCGCGGTCATGGCCAGCGCTTCGGCGGCATCGCGGGCCTTTTCCGCGGTTTTCCACAGGATCGAGGCGCAGCCTTCCGGCGTGATCACCGAATACGTGCTGTATTCGAGCATGTTGGTGCGATCGCCGACGCCGATCGCGAGCGCACCGCCGGAACCGCCTTCACCGATCACGGTACACACGATCGGCACGCGCAGGCGGGTCATTTCGAGCAGGTTGCGCGCGATCGCCTCGCTCTGGCCGCGCTCTTCCGCGTTGACGCCGGGATACGCGCCGGGCGTATCGATGAAGGTGATGATCGGCAGCTTGAAGCGTTCGGCGAGCTGCATCAGGCGCAGCGCCTTGCGATAACCTTCCGGGCGCGGCATGCCGAAATTGCGGCGGACCTTGGATTTCGTGTCGCGGCCTTTCTGCTGGCCGATGATCATCACGCTGCGGCCGTTGATGCGGCCAAGGCCGCCGACGATCGCCTGGTCGTCCGCGAATGCGCGGTCGCCGGCCAGTTCGTGGAATTCCTCGCAGATCACGCCGACGTAGTCGAGCGTGTACGGACGTGCCGGATGCCGCGCCAGTTGCACGATCTGCCATGAGGTCAGGTTGCGGAATATGTCCGCGGTCTTGGCCTTCAGCTTCGCATGCAGGGTGCCGACTTCATCCTCGATATTGAACGACTGGTCGTGACTGGCATGACGCAGCTCCTGGATCTTTGCGTCCAGGTCGGCAATCGGTTGTTCGAAATCGAGGAAGTTCGGGTTCATTCGTGGATGTTCGTCGCGCCCAAGTGGGCCGCGCAAAGACGCGAAGTATAGCGATTCGCGGCTGGCGGGTCAGTGCACGAGGCCGGCGTTTGTGATCAGCTGCCAAGTGTGCGGCGTGCGGTCGCTGCTGCGCCGCTCCTTCGGCAGCAGGAATGTCGTTGAGCCACAAGATCTTGCAGGCGCCGCAGCTCGACCGGAAGTCTTGGCAACGACAGGAATTCGGGCGCACCTGTCGCGCCTGCAGCGCTCCAGCGACAACACGGTCAGGCTGCGTTGGGTGTCGAGCCGAACACCAATTCGGCCGCGAGCACGCCGTCGAGTTCCTGCAGGGTCTTCTGCAACGCGGCGCTTGCGCGCACGCGCCACTGCGCGCCGAGTTCGATTTCCGCATGGCCGCTGGCATTCCGGAACGCAAGGCGTACCGGTGTGCTGCCGCCGCGATGTGCGGCAAGCGCGTGTTCGAGGCGCGGGATGAAATCCGTGTGGACGCCATTGAGGCGCAGGCGCAGCAGGCGTGTGCGGCGTTCGCAGGCCGCTTCCATCGTCGAAACCGCATGCACGCGCAATTGGTAACCGCCGGAGAATTCGTCGATGCTGACGCCGCCTTCGAAGACCAGGATCGCGTCGCGGGTCAGCAGCGGTCCGTATTCGACCCAGCTTTCGCGATACAGCACGGCTTCGAACTTGCCCGAGAAATCCTCGACGGTCACGAATGCGCGCGAGTCGCCCTGCTTGCGCACCGCGATCACCGATCCGGCGAGCGTCATCGGTTGCAGGTCGACGAAACGGCTGCGGCCAGCCTGGCGCGGCTTGTAGTTTTTCTCGATCTCGCCGATCGGGCAGGTGGTGACTTCCGCGATCAGTGTGCGCCAGGCGTCGGTTGGATGGCCGGAAAGATAGTAGCCGAGCGTCTCGCGTTCGCCGGCAAGGCGCTGCGCGATCGGCCAGTCGTCGACGTCGGGCGGCATCCGCACGAGCTCGGGCGTGCCCACCGCCATCGCGAAGATGTCGACCTGGCCGCTCTGGCGGTCGCGCAGCGCTTGTTCGGCTGCGCGCATCGCTTCGGGAAGGTGCGCCATCAGCGTTGCGCGGTTCTTGCCGAGGCTGTCCAGCGCGCCGCAGTTGATCAACGCTTCGAGCACGCGTTTGTTGGTCTTCTGCGTGTCGACGCGCCGGCAGAAATCGGCCAGATCGCGATATGCGCCGTTCCTGCGTTCATCGACGATCGCCTCGACCGCGCCGCGCCCGACGCCCTTGACCGCGCCGAGACCGTAGCTGATCGTCTTTTCGTCGATCGCCTCGAACGGATAGCCCGACGTGGTGATGTCGGGTGGCAGCACGGTCAGGCCAAGCGCGCGCGCCTCGCCGAGGAAGTTCACGACCTTGTCGGTGTTGTCCATGTCCGCCGACAGCACCGCGGCCATGAATTCGGCCGGATAGTGCGTCTTCAGCCATGCGGTCTGGTACGAGATCAGCGCATACGCGGCCGCGTGCGACTTGTTGAAGCCGTAGCCGGCGAACTTCTCCATCGTGTCGAAGACCGCGTCGGCCTTGACCTCGTCGACGTCGTTCTTCGCGGCGCCGTCGCGGAAGATCGCGCGGTGCTTGGCCATCTCCGCGGCATTCTTCTTGCCCATCGCGCGACGCAGCAGGTCGGCGCCGCCGAGCGAATAACCGCCGACGATCTGCGCCATCTGCATGACCTGTTCCTGATAGACCATGATGCCGTAGGTCTCGCGCAGGACAGGTTCGACGCGCGGGTCGGGATAGTCGATGACCTCGGTGCCGTGCTTGCGCCGGCAGTAACTCGGAATCAGGTCCATCGGGCCGGGGCGGTACAGCGCACCGAGCGCGATGATGTCTTCGAAGCGGTCGGGTTTGGCGTCTTTCAGCATGCCCTGCATGCCGCGCGATTCGAACTGGAACACCGCGACCGTGCGCGCCTTTTTGAACAGGTCGAACACGGTCGTGTCGTCGAGCGGCAGGGCCATGATGTCGAGCGCGGCTTCGCCCTTTTTCGCGCGCCTCGCGTTGATCGCCTTGACCGTCCAGTCGATGATCGTCAGCGTGCGCAGGCCGAGGAAGTCGAACTTGACCAGGCCGACCTTCTCGACGTCGTCCTTGTCGAACTGGGTGACCATGCCCTCGGCGCCGTTTTCCGAGAACAGCGGCGAGTAATCGCTGAGCGGTCCCGGCGCGATGACGACGCCGCCGGCGTGCTTGCCCGCGTTGCGCGTGAGGTCTTCGAGCTTCAGCGCGAGGTCGACCAGCTCGCGGACTTCGTCGTCGGTTTCGTAGAGCGTCTTGAATTCGGTGACGACGCGGTCGGGTTCCTTGCGCGATTTTTCCGAGCGTCCAAGCGCGTCTTCGAGGACCAGGTCGAGCGGCATCTTCGGCAGCAGCTTCGCGATGCGATCGACCTGCCCGTACGGCATGCCGAGCACGCGCCCGGTGTCGCGCAGCACTGCCTTCGCGGCCATCGTGCCGTACGTGATGATCTGGCTGACCCGGTCGCGGCCGTATTTATGGCCAACGTAGTCGATCACGCGGTCGCGCCCGTCCATGCAGAAGTCGACGTCGAAGTCGGGCATCGACACGCGTTCGGGATTCAGGAAGCGCTCGAACAGCAAGCCGTAACGCAGCGGATCGAGATCGGTGATGCCGAGCGCGTAGGCGACCAGCGAACCCGCGCCCGAACCGCGGCCCGGGCCGACCGGAATGTCGTTGTGCTTGGCCCAGTTGATGAAGTCGGCGACGATCAGGAAGTAGCCGGGGAAGCCCATCTGCACGATGACACCGAGTTCGGTGTCGAGGCGGCTCGTGTAGTCGTCGCGGTTGAATCCGGGCGCGGGATCGTGCGTGGCGAGGCGTTTGGCGAGCCCTTCGTGCGACTGCGCGCGGATGAAGCTGTCCAGCGTGTGCGTGTCCGGAACCGGAAACGCGGGCAGGAAATACGTGCCGAAGCTCAGTTCGAGATTGCAGCGTTTGGCCAGCTCGACCGTGTTCTCGATCAGCTCCGGCAGGTCGGCGAACAGCGCGGCCATTTCCTGCGGCGATTTCAGGTACTGCTCGGGCGTGTAGTCGTGCGGCCGTTTCGGATCGGCGAGCACGCGGCCGGCGTGGATGCACACGCGTGCTTCGTGCGCCTCGAAATCCTCGCGTTTGAGGAAGCGCACGTCGTTGCTGGCGACGACCGGAAGATCCAGCGCCTGCGCGAGATTGAGCGCGCTGGCGAGGAACGCTTCCTCGCCAGCGCGCTTGACGCGGGCGACTTCGAGATAGAAACGATCGGGAAACAGTGCGCGCCATGCTGCGGCGCGCTCGCGCGCGGTGTCGTCGCGTCCGGCCGCGAGCAGGCGGCCGACATCGCTGTCGTGGCCGGCGAGCGCGATCAGCCCGGCGTTCGCGGTCGCGCAACCAGTCCGCGTCGACCAGCACGCGATCGCCGTGGCGATCTTCGGCGTAGGCGCGCGATGAGCAGGCGCGACAGGTTCAGGTAACCTTCGCGATTCTGGCAGAGCACGGTCAGGCGCTGCGGCTGGTTCGCGATCCTCGGCGTCGGCGATCCACAGGTCGCTGCCGGCAATCGGCTTGACGCCGGCGGCTTCCGCGGCCTTGTAGAACTTGACCAGCGCGAACAGGTTGCTCTGGTCGGTCAGCGCGACCGCCGGCATATCCGGCGCACGCGCATGCGGCGACCAGATCGGCGACGCGGATCGTCGAATCGGTCAGCGAATACTCGCTGTGCACGTGGAGATGGACGAAACCGGAGGACATGGCGGCAGCTGACACGCGGGCGGCCAGCGTAGTCGCTGCTTCCGGTGCGGGCAAGATTGACAAGTGCGCGTGACCGCAGAGGGTGCTGCAGGAGCGCCGGCGGATGCAAACGCGGGCTGTCATGGGAGCGGCGGCAGCGCGAGGCTCTCCGGTCGGGAGCAAGGCATCGCGCCTTCCGGCGCTCCCACCGCGGCGAGGTTGGCCAGTCCGGCGAGGTCGGGCCGTCTATTCGGCGAATGCGTCCAGTTGCCCGAACACGTGGGCGAGCCAGGAATCCATCACGGCGTGATCCGGGCAGTCGACGAAGCGCCCATTGCAGCGCTCGCGCAATCGCGTATTCGCCTCGAAATAGGGGCTCTTCGGCAGTCCCGCGACATCCAGTATCAAGCCGCCGAGATAGGTCAGGTCGAGCACGCGGTAATGCGGTACCGGTGCATGTTCGAAGTTGCTGTTGATCCGGTAGTAGGTGACTTCCGACGCCTGCGCGTGCAGGTCGTGCGGCAGTCCACTCGACAGTTTCATTTCGAGGCCATCGAACGATGGATGGTGGTCGCCGAAGTGGACGAGTACGGTCGGCCTGCCGTCCGCGAACAGGAAACGCCGCAGCTCGGTGATCGCGTCGTCAGATTGGTGCAGACGATATAGGTAGTTGGCGAGATTGCGGTTGATGCGCGCGTTGAGCGCCGGCAGCGGCGGCGTGTTCCACGGCGGCGGCAGCTGGTCGAGCGGGTAGTCGTGCGGGCCGTGCTGGCGCATGGTCAGGATCATGAAGAACAGCGGGCGATCGTCCCTGGCGCGCTCGCGGCGCTGGATTTCCTCGAATTTGTGGACAATGTCGGCGTCGGTGCTTTCCCAGGCAAGGCCAAGATCGGTCGCATCGTAGAATTCGTCGAAGCCGTAGTCGGCATACGCGGAGCCGGCGTTGACGAAATCGCGCGGCATCGGGTAGATCGCGATGGTCCGGTAGCCGAGAGCCTTGAGTTGGCGCGGCAGGCTGTCGCGCAGGCGCGGTGCGAGGTTGTACGGCGCGTAGACGCCGGCCGGCCCGAACAATGTATGCGGCATGCCGGCGAAGAATGCGAATTCGCTGGTCCAGGTCGCGCCGCCGTAGGTGTGAACCCGCAGCGGCCCGGACGTCGCGGTGTGCTGGTCCGCTTCGAACATCGGGAACGCGCAGCGCGGCACGTTGCAGATGGCCCACTGGTGCGGATCGAGTGTGCTCTCTTCGAGCACGGCGACGAGGTCCGGCCGACGCGATGCCGTGGCCGGCGCGGCCGAGCCCCAGTCGTAGCGGGTTGCCGCCGCCGGCGGGTAGGCCGGAATCGTCACCCGCATGCGCGCAAGCGAACTCAGGAATGCGCTGGTCGGATTGAGTTTCGCATGGGCGATGAAATTCCAGGGGTCGACCGCGTACACCTCGCGAAACGGACCGTGCGGCCACGCGGTCACCGCGAGCGGCAGCGGCGCGAGCACCGCGATCGCTGTGCGCCGCCACAGGGCATGGGCGCGCCACCAGCCCGGCGATTCGAGGCGCCAGAAAAGCGCGGCCAGCAGCAGCCCTGCGATCAGCGCCGTCGCGCATTTGTGCCACATGGCGGGATAGTGCGCGATGACGTCGAGCGTCGTCGCGTTGAGGAAATAGCGCAGGTCCGGACCCATCAAGGGCTCGTGCAGGTAATTGAGCTTGAGCAAGCCGGCATAGCGGACGCACGCGGCGAGCGCGCCGACCAGCAGGAATGCAAGACCGATGCGCCCGCACACGGCCACGATGAGCATCACCAGCGCCAGCGCGACCGAGGCGCAGAACACGCGATCGAGGACGTCGGTCTCGGCGGCCAGCAGGTGGTACAGGGCGATGCTGAAAACGGTGACGCCGAGCAGCGCCACGAGTGCGCGCAGGGCTTTGCTTGGTCTGTCCATGATGTCCCCCGGTCAACTCGTCGCCGTATCGGACGCGTCATCGAAGTGTAACGTCGCAACCTGGCACGCATGCAATGGATGCGGTGCGCGCTCAGTGCCTCGGCGCAGGTGGTTATCGGGGCGTGCGGCTCAAAACAGGTCGGCCACCAGCAGCCGCTGCACGGGTGCGAAGCGGCGCCGGTGAATCGCGCACGGCCCCAGCGCCGCCAGCGCCTGCAGGTGTTCGGGCGTTCCATAGCCCTTGTGGCGCGCGAAGCCGTAACCCGGATGGAGCGCATCGCATTCGCGCATGATCGCGTCGCGCGTGGTCTTGGCGAGGATCGATGCCGCGCTGATCGCCGCTTCGCTGGCGTCGCCGCCGACGATCGCGCGCGCCGCGCAGCACAACGCGTTCGGCAACCGGTTGCCGTCGATCAGTGCCAGCGTCGGCGCGACCGGGAGCGCCAGCAGTGCGCGCGTCATGCCGATCAGGGTGGCGCTGAGGATGTTCAACTGCTCGATCTCGTCGGTATCGACCGCGACCACCGACCAAGCCAGCGCGGACGCGCGGATCTGTGGCGCCAACCTCTCGCGCTGCGCCTCGCTGAGCGCTTTTGAATCGGCCAGTCCGTTGATCGGCCGGCGTGGATCGAGGATCACTGCGGCGACGACGACCGGGCCGGCGAGCGGGCCTCGGCCAGCCTCGTCGACACCGGCGACCCGTTCATTCGCGCGGGATTGGTGCACCCGTTTCATTCGTGCAAATCGCCGAGCTTGGTGAACACGTAGTCATGGTACGAGGTAACGGTCTTGGTGTCCTTGCAATCGAGATAGCGACCCTTGCAGCGCTCGCGCAGCAGCGTGTTGGCCTGGTAGAAATCGTCTTTCGGAACGCCGGCGACATCAAGCAGCAGCGAGCCGAGGTAGGCGATGTCGAGAACCTCGTAGTCGAAGTGCTGGCGTACCTTGAAATTGGACTTCAGCATGTAGTAGGTAACCCAGTTCGGACGTGTGCCTGGCGATCTTCGGCACGTCCTTCGGGATTTCGTTGATCGCGCCGTCGAACGAGGGCTGGTGGTCGCCGAAATGCATCAGCACGGTCGGGTGCTCGCCTGCCGAGCAGGAATTTTTCCAGATCCGCGAGCATCGTGTCCGATTCCTGCAGTCGCTGCAGGTAATTGCCGAGATTGAGGTTCATCCAGTCGTCGAGCGCCTTCGGTTTGAACGTGCCCGGAAACAGCGGTTGGTTGTACGGCGCGGGCAGTTCGGCGAGCGGCACCATGTGCGGGCCGTGCTGGTGCAGGGTCAGCATGAACACGAACAGCGGCTGCTCCGGATGCACGCGCTTTTCGTCGCCGTAGATGCGTTCGAACACCTTGAGCAGGTCGGCGTCGTGGCTCTCCCAGCCGAGGCCGTACTGGGTGCCGTCGTAGAACGCGTCGAAGCCGTAGTTGTCGTACGCGTTGCGCGCGTTGAGGAAATCGCCGCTCATCGGATACACCGCGATCGCGCGGTAACCGGCTTTCTTGAACGCCTTGGGCAGCGTGAACGCGACGCGCGGGGCGAGGTTGTACGGCGCATACAGGCCGGCGTTGCCGAACAGTGTATGCGCGAGTCCGGTCAGCAGTGAAAATTCGCTGGTCCAGGTGCCGCCGCCGAACGTGTGCACGCTCATCGGGCCGTGCGCGCGCGTGTTCTTGTCCGCCTGGAACATGCGCCGCGTGCATACCGGCAGCGTGCACAGCTTGAGCAGGTGCGGATCGAACGTGCTTTCCTCGAGGATCGTGACGACGTCCGGCGGCGTCGCGGGGGCGAGCAAAGGTCGATCCAGTTTCCACGTGATGCCACGATCGACGTCCGCCGGGATGACCGGTGTGGCGATCACGGTGTCATTGAACGAGGTGAAGAAGTCGGTGATGAAGCTCTTGTCGTTGACGGTGATCCACATCGGCTTGTTGAACACCGCGTTGAACGGCCCGCTCGGCACCAGGCAGGCGACCAGCACGCAGCCGGCGGCGAGCGTGCCGAGGACGCGCACGCCGGTGCGCAACGCCCGCGGCCGGCTCGGCAGCAGCTCGGCGCGTTCGCCGAAGAACGACACACCCAGCAGCAGCGGGACAAGGATCAATGTGACGACGCTGACGCCGAGCAGCAGCGGGTAGTGGGTGATGACCTCGATGGTGCCAACGTTGAAGTACTCGAGATCCGGCGCCAGCAGCGGTGTGCTCAGGTACAGGAACTTGAGCGTGCCGGCGATCTCGACCGCGCCGAAGAACAGGGCGATGACCAGCAGCGCGAACGCGCTGCGCGCGCTGGCAAACAACACCATCAGCAGCGAGGTGAGGACCAGGGTCGCGGCAAAGATTTTTTCCGGCGTGGTGTGTTCGCCGAGCGGGCCGAACGCAAACAGCGCGAGGAAGGCGAGGAACGCGATAGCGCGCAGCAGCGTGGTCCGGCTGAAATGGAGATGCGCTGGGCTCTTCATGCGGGATTCGTCATCCGCCGCATCCTGCGGAGTTGCGCCGATGGCGTCAATGCGCGGTGCAGCGCACTCAAGCGGAAGACGACGGAACGCGTGCGGCCGACCCGGTCGGCGTCGCGGTGATCAGTTCGGCGATCGCCGCCGCGGCGCTGCGGCTCGCGTCGTGGCGAAGTTCGAGATGCAGGCGGCGGTATTCAGCGAGCAGTGCCGGATCGATGTCGCCGCGCAATGCGGGCAGCAGCGCGTCCGCCAGCGCTTGCGGCGTGCACGCGTCCTGCATCAGTTCGGGCACGAGATCGCGGCCGGCCAACACGTTCGGCAATGCGTAGCGCTCCACCTTGAGCAGGCCGAGGCCCTTGACGATGCGGTAGGTCAACGGCGCGACGCGGTAACCCACTGCCATCGGCCGCTTCGCGAGCATCGCTTCGAGCGCGGCGGTGCCGGAGGCGAGCAGGATGGCATCGGCGGCGATCATCGCGGTGTGCGAGAGGGGCCGGGATTCGTGATTCGGGATTCGGGATTCGGCGCGGGGCAGCAGAAGCTGCGGCGTTTGCGCATCGTCGCTCGCCGGCGTTTCCGAATCCCCAATCCCGAATCCCGAATCCCGTGCCAGCGCCGCAAATGCGGCGTGGCACTCGGCATTCGCCATCGGTGCGACCACGCGCAGATCGGGAATCTGCGCGCGCAGCAGGCGTGCGGCGTTGAGGAAATCCGCGCCGAGCCGCGCGATCTCGCCGAGCCGGCTGCCGGGCAACAATGCGAGCACGGGAGCATCGGGCGGCAAGCCGAGCGCAACGCGCGCGGCGGCGCGATCGGGATCGAGCGGAAAATCGTCGGCGAGCGGATGGCCGACGAAGCGCGCGTCGACGCCGTGGCGCGCGTAGATCGGTGGCTCCATCGGGAACAGGCACAACACGCGATCGGCGCTGCGGCCGATCTTCGCGGCGCGTTTCTCGCGCCACGCCCAGACCGACGGGCTGACGTAGTGCACGGTCGCGATACCGGCATTTTTAAGACGGCGTTCGAGGCCGAGATTGAAATCCGGAGCATCGATGCCGATGAACGCGGCGGGTTGGAAATCAATCGTGCGGCGCGCGACATCGCGGCGTATCGCAAGCAGGCCCGGCAGATGCTTCAGGACTTCCACCAAGCCCATCACCGCGAGCTTTTCGGCCGGGTACCACGCGTCCAGACCTGCCGCGATCATGCGCGGACCGCCGACACCGGCGAATTGCGCAGTGGGAAACCGTTCGCGCAGCGACTCGATCAGGCTCGCGCCGAGCAGGTCGCCGGAGGCCTCGCCGGCGACGAGGACGAAGCGC
This sequence comes from uncultured Gammaproteobacteria bacterium, assembly GCA_963720445.1. Classification (GTDB taxonomy): domain Bacteria; phylum Pseudomonadota; class Gammaproteobacteria; order Xanthomonadales; family Rhodanobacteraceae; genus Dokdonella_A. Next base: position 683,949 of record CAVRFO010000002.1, on the reverse strand, counting down.
AGGGATTCGGACTGCGAAGGCAGGATGCCGGAGCGAACGGCGAAGCCGGCCTGCAGGGCGAGCCGCGGATGCGGCGAGTCATTCGGGATTGGGGATTTGGTGCTGGGTTGCATGACAGTGTGAGCGCGGTGCGCAGGCTCCGGTTCGTCCTGAGCGGGAAATGGATTCCCGCTTGCGCGAGAACGACGACGACAAGACGCTTATCCCGAATCCCGAATCCCGAATCCCGAATCCCGGCTTCACCGCACCAGCGCGCGCTCGCTGCGCTCGATGAAATCCAGCAATGCCGCGACGTCGGCGCTGTCCTGCGCCTGTTCGCTGAGCTTGACGCGGGCTTCCGCGAGCGGGGCGCCAGCGACGTAGAGAGCGCGGTAGGCGCGTTTGATCGCGCCGATCCGCGCCGCATCGAAGCCGCGGCGTTTCAGGCCTTCGCTGTTGACGCCGCGCGGCTTCGCATACGGGCCGGCCACGATCACGAACGGCGGCACGTCGGCGTTGACCAGGCTGCCCATGCCGGTAAACGCGTGCGCGCCAATCTTGCAGAACTGGTGGATGCCGGTGAAGCCGCCGAGAATCACGAAGTCGCCGACTTCGACGTGGCCGGCGAGGGTCGCGTTGTTCGCGAACACGACGTGGTTGCCGACCTGGCAATCGTGCGCGATGTGCACGTAAGCCATGATCCAGTTGTCATCGCCGATCCGCGTCGCGCCGCCGCCGTCGCTGGTACCGCGATTGAAGGTGACGAATTCGCGGATCACATTGCGGTCGCCGATCACCAGCTCGCTGCGTTCGCCGTGGAATTTCTTGTCCTGCGGTTCCGCGCCGAGCGAGGCGAACTGGAAGATCCGGTTGTCGCGACCGATCCGCGTCGTGCCTTCGATCACGACATGCGGGCCGATCCAGGTGCGATCGCCGATCTCGACGTCCGCGCCGATGATGCTGTAGGCGCCGATGCTGACATCGACACCGATTTTTGCGGCCGGATCGACGAGTGCGGTCGCGTGGATCATCAGTTGACCACCTCGGCGCACAACACGTCCGCTTCCGTGGCGATCTGGTCGTCGACGAAGGCGCGGCCGTGGAACAGGCTCATGTTGCGCACCGAGCGAGTGATTTCGACCTCCAGGCGCAGTTGGTCGCCCGGGCACGATCGCGCGGGTGAAGCGCGCATTGTCGACCTTGACCAGATAGAACACCGCGGATTTGGACGGATCGCGCGCGCGCGACAGCTGGATCAGCACGCCGGCGGCCTGCGCCATGGCCTCCACGATCAGCACGCCCGGCATCACCGGGTGGCCCGGGAAGTGGCCCTGGAAGAATGGCTCGTTGATGGTGACGTTCTTCAGCGCGGTTACGCGCTTGCCCTGCTCGAAAGCGGTCACGCGGTCGAGGAGGAGGAAGGGATAACGATGCGGCAGCATCGTCGCGATTTCTTCTGCGCCGAGTGGCAATTTGACCGGCGCTAGGATGTCACTCATGGTTTGGTTTCCTTTTCAAAGGCGCCGATGCGCCTCGCGATTTCGTCCAGATGCTTGAAGCGCGCCGCGTTGCGGCGCCATTGCCGGTTGGGCTGGATCGGCGTGCCCGACGAGTACTCGCCGGGTTCGCGGATCGAATGCGTGACCAGGCTCATCGCAGTCACGGTAACGCGATCGGCGATGCTCAAATGACCCAGTATGCCAGCGCCGCCGCCGATCAGGCAGTAACGGCCGATGCTGGCGCTGCCGGCAACCGCGGCACAACCGGCGATCGCGGTGTGCGCGCCGATCGTCACGTTGTGCGCGATCTGGATCTGGTTGTCGAGCCGCACGTCCGCTTCGAGCACGGTGTCGCCGAGCGCGCCGCGGTCGATCGTCGTGTTCGCACCGATCTCGCAGTCGTCGCCGATGCGCACGCCGCCGAGCTGCGGCACCTTGATCCAGTGGTCGCGTGCGAACGCAAGGCCGAAGCCGTCGGCGCCGAGCACGGCGCCGGGATGAACGAGCACGCGGTCGCCGAGCGTCACGTTCCGGACCAGCGTCACCCGCGCGACCAGTCGCGACTGCGCGCCGACCGTGCAGCCTTGGCCGATCACGCAATGCGGGCCGATTTGCGCGCCTTCGCCGATGACCGCGTCGTCCTCGATCACGCAGAATGCGCCGATGCTCGCGCCCGCGCCGACCTGAGCGCTGGTCGCGACGAGCGCGCTGGAGTGCACGCCGGGCGTCGCGGCGGGTACGCTCTCGAACAGGGTGGCGATTTGCGCGAACGCGACGTACGGATCGGCGGCGATCAGGCACGCGCCGCGCCATGCGTCGGCGTCGTCCGCGCGCAGCACGATCGCGCCGGCGCGTGTGCTGTCCAGTTGCGAGCGATATCGCGGATTGGCCAGGAATCCGAGGTGGTCCGGGCCGGCATCGACCAGTGTCGCCACGCCGTGGATGGGGAGCGCCGCATCGCCGCGCAGGTCCAGCGCGAAGCGCGCCGCGAGTTCGCCGAGGGTGCGGATGCCCGCGTTCATGGTGTGGCAGCCTTGGTCGATTGGCGGCGCAGGCGTTCTAGGATCTGCTCGGTTACGTCGACCTTGGGGCTTGCGTAAACGACCGGGCTCGGCACGATCAGGTCGAACCCTTGCTCACGTGCGAACTGGACCACCGCGTCGTTGATCTCGCGCCAACTCTTGTCCAGTTCCTGGTCGCTGCGTGTTTTCAGTTCCGTGCGCAGGTTGTCGCGGCTGCGTTTGACCGAGCGATCGAGCGCGTCGATCTCGCGTTGCAGGGCATCGGCATCCGCCTTCGTGCTCGATGCGGACGCGTGGGCCTGCTTTGCGCGCAGTTCGGCGGCCTTTTTCTCGTCCGCCTTGAGCGCGGCGTCGCGCGAGGCGAACTCGCGTTCGAGCTTCTGCCGTCCGGCGACGACCTGCGGCGCGTTGTCGAGCAGTCGCTTCATGTCCACGTAACCGATGCGCGTCGGCGCGGGCGCCTGGGCGGCCGCGAAACCCGCGAACGCGACCGCTGCCAGCATCAGCAACGGCCGGATCCAATGGTTGCGCGGTGGTGCGTACTGGGTCACTCCGGCGTTTCCCCTCACCCTCACACTGCCAGACGCGGTTCGCGCCCTCCGTACCCGTTCTAGAACGTGTTGCCGAAGGTGAACTGGATGATCTCGGTATCGTCGCCAGGCTGCTTGCGCAGCGGTTTGGCGAAGTTGATCACGATCGGTCCGACCGGTGCCCGCCACTGGAACGACAAACCGGCCGAGGCACGCAGCTGGTTGGCGTTGAAGGAGCTGTATTTGTTGCAGTCCGGAACCAGCGTGCCGTTGCAGAGGTTGTTCTTGAACACGTTGCCGACATCGACGAACGCGGAGAAACGCGTGCTGTCGTCGTCTTCCTTCATGAACGGGGTCGGGAAGATGATTTCCGCAGAACCCACGGTCTTGAGTGCACCACCGATCGGCAGGCGGCAATTCTTGTTGTCCGCCGGACAGGTCAACGGGCTCAGCAGATCGTATGGGCCGAGGGTGTTGTCGCGGAAGCCACGCACGTCGGATACGCCGCCGGCATAGAAGTCCTGGAAGAACGGCAAGCCGCTCAGGTCGGATATGTAGCGCGGATGGTCCGGCGACAGTACGCTTTTCGGAGTGCTGTAAGTGTCGCCATAGCCTACGTTGAAGTGACCATAGAACGTGAGTTTGTCGGTCATGCGCAGGTACTGCGCGAAGCGGTAATTGAGGCGGTAATACTCGACGGTCGATCCCGGCAGGGTGACGTCGAGCGACACCGACTGCAGCGAACCGCGGGTCGGGTTCCAGTAGCGGTTGCGCGTGTCATGGGACCACGACAACTGCAGATCGCTGGTGTGGAATGTGTGGTGGCCGAGGTTGTCGATGTAGTCGATGATGCTCTGCGGCGTTCCATTGAGGGTCAGGATGCCGGTCTTGCTGATGCCGAGCTGCGCATTGACGGTGTCCGATTCGCTGATCGGAATGCCCAGGTAGATGTCGAAAGCATCCGTGCTGCTCAGGTAGCTGGCGATGTTCTGCTGGCTGGAATCGAGTTCGGTGTGCTTGATGTCGTAACCGACGCCGATGCCGTCGTCGGTCAGGTACGGCTCGAAATACGACAGCTGGTAGCTCTTGATGTACGAGCTCTGCTGGGCGCTGACCGAGATGCGGTCGCCGGTGCCGAAGAAGTTGTTCTGGGTGACGCCGATGCTGGCGATGATGCCCTGCACTTGCGAATAGCCGATGCCGAAGTTGAACTGGCCGGAGTTCTGCTCCTCGACAGCGACGGTCAGGTCGACCTGATCGTCGGTGCCGGCCACTTTCGGGGTGTCGATGGTGACGGTCTTGAAGAAACCGAGACGCTGCAGGCGGATTTTCGAGCGGTCGATCGCGGCCTGCGAATACCAGGCGCCTTCGAGCTGGCGCATTTCGCGGCGCAGCACCTCGTCCTCGGTCTGCTGGTTGCCCTTGAAGACGACACGGCGCACATACACGCGCTTGCCGGGATTGACGAAAAAGTTGATGCCGACTTCGCGCTTTTCCTTGTCGATCGCAGGGATCGGCTGCACCTCGGCGAATGCATAGCCGATGTTGGACAGCGTCGAGGTGATCGCGTCGACCGACTGCTCGATCTTCTTGCGCGAGAACACGTCGCCGGGCTTGACCTGCAGCAGCTTGTGCAGGTCGTCTTCCTTGAGGACCAGGGTGCCGGTCAGCTTGACGTCGTTGACCTTGTAGACGTCGCCTTCCTTGATGTTCGCGGTGACGTACATCTTGCGCTTGTCGGGACTGATGCTGACCTGGGTCGAATCGACGTTGAAGTCGGCGTAGCCGCGGTCCATGTAGTACGACTGCAGTTTCTCCAGGTCGCCGGACAGTTTCTCGCGCGAGTACTGGTCGTTCTTGGAGTACCAGGATGTCCAGTTCGTGGGGCTGGACTCGAAGTTCCCCTCGATCTGCTTGTCGTTGTAGGTCGTGTTGCCGACGATATTGAGGTGCTTGATGGCCGCGGCCTTGCCTTCGGCGATATTGATCGCGACCTCGACGCGGTTGCGGTCGAGGTTGACCTTCGAGGTCTTCACCGACACGTTGTACTTGCCGCGGTTGTAGTACTGGCGGATCAGTTCGCCCTGGACCTCGTTGAGCTTGAGGTCGTCGAATGCCTCGCCCTCGGCCAGGCCGATGCCCTTGAGGCCCTTGCGCAGGTCCTCTTCCTTCAGATCCTTGTTGCCGCGGATCGCGATCTTGGTGATCTGCGGGCGCTCCTTCACGGTGATGACGAGGATGTCGCCCTGGCGGCCGAGCTGGACGTCGTTGAAGAAACCGGTCTTGTACAGCGCGCGGATCGCCTGGTCGGCACGGTCGGAGGTCAGCGAATCGCCTTTCTCGACCGGCAGGTAGGTGAACACCGTGCCGGGCGCGATGCGCGACAGGCCTTCGACGCGGATGTCGGAAATCGTGAACGCGTCGAACGCCGCGGCATCGTGTGCGGCGAACCAGGCGAGCAGAAATAGGGCAGCTATACGCTTCATCGTCACTTCCGTCAGGGCATCGTTGGACGCGCGACAGTGTAGCCGCGGCCCGGTTTTGTTGGTTGGGGCTAACGGATCAGGACGCGATCCGCAGGATATCGTTGTAAATCGCCAGACTCATCAAGGCCATGAGCAACGTCAGGCCGACATATTGGCCTGCAATCTGCACACGTTCGCTGACCGGACTGCCCTTGACCAGCTCGATAAGGTAATACAGCAGGTGGCCGCCGTCCAAAACCGGGATCGGCAGCAGGTTCAGGATCGCAAGACTGAGCGAGATGATCGCGAGGAAATTCAGGAACCACGCGGTGCCGAGCTGGGCCGAACTGTTGGCCACCTGGGCGATCGTGATCACCCCGGACAGGTTCTTCAGCGAGGCACGCCCGGTGACCATGCTCCACAGCATGTCGAGGGTCTGCCGGGTGCGCTCCCAGGTTTCGCCGAACGCGCGCGGAATCGCGGCCAGCGGGCCGTAATGCAGGGTCGCGTCGTATTTCTCTTCGGGCGGCTTCGCTGAGATACCGAGCAGCCAGTTCGGCGCGGGTGGCGCCGTCTTGCTCGCGGAGGCGCCGGCATCAGGCGTGTTGCGCACCGGCGTCGCCTGCAGGCTGATCTGCGCGCCGTCGCGCTCGATCTTCAGCGTCAGCGGCCGGTCCGGCGCGGCGAACTTCTGGATCGCGCCCGATACGTCGCGCCAGTCGCTGATCGTGTCTGTATCGATCGCGAGGATGCGGTCGCCGGGTTCGAGGCCCGCGCGTGCAGCCGCGCTGCCCGCCTGCACGGTGCCGACCACGGGCGCGAGCGCCCACTGGCGCGGTTCGATGCCGATTTTCCGGTACGCGCCTTCCTCGTCGAGATCGCGCGGCAATTGCGACAGCGCGAGGCTGCGCTGGCGCTCGCTGCCAGCGCCGTCGACGACCGTCACGCGCAGGTCGCTGCGATCCATCGCGCCCTGCAACAGTGCCATGCTGGCGTCGGTCCAGGTTTCGATCGCGTGGCCGTTGATCGCGGTGATGCGGTCGCCGTTCTGGAAACCCGCGCTCGCGGCGATCTGGTCGACATGGCCGACGACCGGCTGGTAATCGGGTTTGCCGATCACGAACATCAGCCAGAACGCGAGCAGCGTGAAAATCAGGTTGAATGCGGGACCGGCTGCGCTGATCGCCATGCGCGCGCCGAGCGACGCGCGGTTGTGCGCGCGCGCCAGGTCTCCCGCCGGGATAGCGTCGGTGCTTTCGCGCTCGTCGAGCATTTTCACGTAGCCGCCCAGCGGAATCGCGGCGACCACGAACTCGGTGCCGTGGCGATCGAAACGCGACCACAACGCCGGCCCGAAACCGATCGAGAACTTGAGCACCTTGACGCCGCAGCGGCGTGCGACGACGAAGTGGCCGTACTCGTGGAACGTGACCAGCAGGCCGAGCGTCACCAGCAGCCACCAGACGGAACCGAAAAATTCACTCATGACAGGGATCTGGATACTCAGTCGGCCAAGGATGCGATGATACGTTGCGCATGCCTGCGCGCAGTTAAATCCGCGTCAAGAACGCCCGCAAGATCGAGCGCGGGCGCGGGATCGGCGGTTGCGAGGCATTCCTCGATGACCCGGGCGATCGCGAGGAACGCCAGGCGCCCATCGAGGAACGCGCTGACCGCCTCCTCGTTGGCCGCGTTCAGCACGGTTGTCGCGGTGCCGCCGGCGGCGAGCGCCTGCCACGCAAGATCGAGGCAGCGGAAGGTTTCGCGGTCCGGCGCTTCGAAGTCGATACGGCCGGTCTTGAGCAGGTCGAGCGCACTGACGCCCGCGTCGACGCGCTCCGGCCATGCCAGCGCGTAGGCGATTGCGGTGCGCATGTCGGGGTTGCCGAGCTGGGCCAGCACGGAGCCATCGACGTATTCGACCAGCGAATGAACCAGGCTCTGCGGGTGCACGACCACGTCGATGCGGTCGGCGGGCGCGCCGAACAGGACGTGCGCCTCGATCACTTCGAGGCCCTTGTTCATCAGCGTTGCGGAATCGACCGAGATCTTGCGACCCATGCGCCAGTTCGGGTGCGCGCAGGCCTGGTCGGGCGTGACGTGGGCCAGCTCGGCGCGGGTCCGGCCGCGGAACGGGCCGCCGGATGCCGTCAGCACGATGCGCCGCACCCCGGCCCGGTTCAGGTCCGGACGGCCACCCGGCAGGCACTGGAAGATCGCATTGTGTTCGGAGTCGAGCGGCAACAGGGCGCCGCCGCCTTGCGCGAGTGCGGCCAGCAGCAGCGGGCCGGCCATCACGACGGTTTCCTTGTTCGCCAGGAGCAGGCGTTTGCCGGCGCGCGCGGCGGCGAGCGTCGATTCCAGCCCGGCGGCGCCGACGATCGCCGCGACCACGGTGTCGCAATGCACGCCGGACGCGGCTTCAATCAGCGCCGCGGGACCCGATGCGACGCGGCTGGGCACGCCCGCTGCGCCAAGGCGCGCGCGCAGGTCCGCCTCGCAGGCGGGGTCTGCGATCACCGCCAGTTCGGGGCGAAAACGCACGCACAAGGCAGCCAGCGCATCGACGCTGCGATGCGCCGCCAGCGCCGTCACCCGGAACTTGTCCGGATGGCGCGCGACGACATCGAGCGTGCTGGCGCCGATCGAGCCGGTCCCGCCGAGGACTGCGATCGTTCTCATAGGCCGATGACGAGATCGAGCAGCGCCTTGCCGGCGACGAACACCGGCATCGCGGCAAACAGGCTATCGAGGCGGTCGAGCAGGCCACCGTGACCCGGAAACAACGTGCCGGAATCCTTCACGTCGGCCTGGCGCTTGAGCAGACTTTCGAACAGGTCGCCGATGATCGAGGCCGCCACGGTGAACAGTGCCAATCCGATCAAAGCGACCAGCACGCCGCCGCGTGCGTCGAGCAGCCAGCCGGCGATCACGGTAAGGACGCCTGCACCGACCAGTGCGCCCCAGGCGCCCGCCGTGGTCTTGTTCGGGCTGATGTGCGGAGCGAGCTTGGTGGTGCCGTAGCGTTTGCCGGTGAAATACGCGGCGGTGTCGGCCATCCAGATCAGCAGCAGCACGAACAACGCCCAAGCGTGGCCGTGCACGGGTTCGGCATGCAGCATCATCAGGGCAAGCCAGGCCGGCACGATTGCCAGTTCCGCGGCTGCGAGCTTGAGCGCGGCATTCTCGCGGGTCGGTGCCGCGGCAAACGAAAGGTCGCGCAGCCACAGCGTCGCGAGCGCCCAGCCGACGATGCCGCAGCCGATCACCCACCACGCGGCGGGCTGGTCGCGGATCAGCCACAGCAGCGCGAACCCGATCGCATTCGCGGTCACGATGCCGGCGCGCAGCGGCCGCGAGCGGATACCACCCAGTCGCGTCCATTCCCAGAGCGCCTGCAAGCACAGCGCGCCGATGATCACGCCGACCGCCGCGGTCGGCAGGAACAGGATGATCGCGATCGCGAGCGGAGCCAGGATCAGGGCGGTCAGGATGCGTTGCTTGAGCATGGTCGAGGCGCGTCAGTTGGCAGCGCGCACTTGCGCGGAGGTGAGGCCGTAGCGCCGCTCGCGCTGCGCGAACTCGGTGAGGGCGGCGCCCAGTATGTCGGCATTCACGTCCGGCCACAGTGCCGGGGTGAAATACAGTTCGGCATAGGCGACCTGCCAGAGCAGGAAATTGCTGATCCGCATCTCGCCACCGGTGCGGATGAACAGATCCACCGGCGGTTGATCGGCCAGACAGACATGCCGCGCAAACGTCGCCTCGTCGATCGCGGATGGATCGAGTTCCCCGCGTTGCACCGCGTGTGCCGTCGCGCGCGCGGCCTGCACGATATCCCAGCGGCCGCCGTAGTTGACCGCGACATTCAGGCGCAGCGCCGTATTGCCCTGGGTGCGCGTCATCGCGGTGTGCATCCGCGCGGAAAGTTGCGGCGCGAACGCGGACAGATCGCCGACGAAATCGATGCGCACGCCGTTGCCATGCAGTTCGTCGACCTCGCGTTCCAGCGCTTTCATGAACAACTGCATCAGCGCGCCGACTTCGCTTTGTGGACGTTTCCAGTTTTCGCTGGAGAACGCGAACAAGGTCAGCGACTCGACCCCCTTGCGCCGGCAGAACTCGATCGCCGCACGCACCGCCTTCTGCCCTTCGCGATGGCCGAAACTGCGCGGCCGCCGCCGACGCTCGGCCCAACGGCCGTTGCCGTCCATGACGATCGCGATATGGCGCGGAATGCGGGGGGCGGCGTCGGAATCCATGCGTTCACAGTGCAATGTAGGAGCGGCGGCAGCCGCGATGCGGTTGGGTGAGAGCCTTGGGTCGAAAAGCATTGGGACGGAGATCCCTCCGCGCCTGCTCTCCCGAATTTCCAATCCCGAATCCCCAATCCCGGCCTTACATCGCCATCAACTCGTCTTCCTTCGCCTTGACCACGCCGTCGACATCCTTGACGAACTTGTCCGTGCATTTCTGGATGTCATCCTCGGCGCGACGTTCCTCGTCCTCGGTGATCTGCTTGTCCTTGATCAGTTCCTTGACCTGGTGCAGCGCATCGCGACGCACGTTGCGGATCGAGATCTTCGCGTTCTCGCCTTCGTGCGCGACCTGCTTGGACAGCTCGCGGCGACGCTCTTCGGTCGGCTGCGGCAGGTTGATCCGGATCACGGTGCCGACCGTGGTCGGGTTCAGGCCGAGATCGGAGGCGAGGATCGCCTTCTCGACCGGGCCGACCATGTTCTTTTCGAACGGGGTGATGACGATCGAGCGTGCGTCGGCGAGCGAGATGCTGGCGACCTGGCTGATCGGCGTATCGGTGCCGTAATACGGAACCCGCAGCGGTTCGACCAGCGCAGTGCTGGCGCGACCGGTGCGCAGGCGCTGCAATTCGTGCCTGAGCGCGTCGACGCTTTTCTGCATGCGCGTCTGGGTGTCGTTCTTGATGATGTCGAGCATGGCGAGGCGACCCTTGTTCGTCGTGCAATTGACTTCCGAGTATAGCAGCGGCCCGGCCCGGCCCGACCCGAGCGGCAGGATCGGTGCTCTGGTGCAGGGGCTACGTCGGTCGAGCGGGCAGGCCGCTCAGCGGGTATCGGGGGTCGCGGCAGTCGCAGGTTCGACGGTGATCGCGAGAAACGCGGGGGCGCCGCCGCCGCCCGGCACCGCCTGCAGGGTCAACGCGTCGATCGGCCATTGCGAGTGCGGATTGCGCAGGCGTATCGCATAGACATGCGCGGGCTGATCCCTGACCTGCAGCGCACGCGTATCCCAGCCGCGGGCGGCCAGGCGAGCCTCGTTGCCGATCGCCGAATGCCAGTAGTCCCATACCTGTGTACCGAACACGATCGGCAGGTTCGCGTGTTCGCCATTGCGGTAGGTGAGCCCTATGGCCGCGGTGGCTTTGCCGGGTTGGCCGCGGAATTGTTCCAGCATCAGGACGTCCAGCGCGGCAGCGGTCGACATCGCAGGCAGGTCCACGCGCACGCTTGCCGGTATCGGAATCCGGCCGGAGTAGGGCGCGGCAGGATCGTGCAACTGGATGAGTCCGCGCAGGTCGTAATCGACGCCGAGCAAGCGTTGCATGCCCTGCGGCAGCCAGCCGAAATCGCCCGCGGTATGCAGCGACGAGCGATCCACGCCAGCCAGCGCGAAGTTGTAGTAGTTGCCCAGGTCGAGCATGTTGGATGGCGACTTCGGACCGCGCGGGGGAATGCCGCCGCCGGCCAACTGGCGGATCGCGGTCGGTTCCGGCGACACGGATACGGGTGCTGGCCCGGGATCGCTGGCGCGCAGGGCGGCGCGCTCGTCCGCACCAATGTCGGCGGTCGTCGGCGCCAGTGCGCCCGGCATGCCGCGCAGCACGAATTCGCGCTCGATCACGTCGATGGCGCGCATGTCCGGCTGCAGATTCCAGACCAGATAGCGGTTGCGCAGGCTGCGTCCGAGCAGATGCTTGCCGTCCGCGCTGAAGGCGAGCTGCCAGACCCGGTCCGGCAATAGCAGCGATGCATGCAGGTGCGCGATCCGCGTCGCGTCGCGCGCGTCGAACAGGTCCACGCCGTCGCGCAGCGCGCGTGCGATCCAGCGTCCATCCGCACCTATCGCGATGGCGCGTTCGGGCGCAGTGCCGAGGCTTCCCTGAAGGTCGCGGGTACTCCCGTTGGCAGCCAGCAGCACGCTGGCGCCGCCCTCGGATGCGATCAGCAGCCGATCCGATCCCGGCACAGGGACGACGTCGGCAATGACCGGCCACAGCGAGCGGTGCTGCACCTTGCCGGCGCCATCGAAATGCAGCAGTTGGGTCTGCTCACGGCCTTTGCCGATCGTGCCGCCGAGAACCGCGAGCACCGCGCCGGAGTTGTCGAATGTGGCTGACGTCCACGCGGCGGTATCGTCCTTGCCTCCGAGCGCGCGCGCATGCAGGTTTCCGAGCGGGCCGGGTACCGGTGCAAGCGTGTCGGCATCGCGCTCGCTCAATTCGTGCCGGGTCCAGATCAGGAAGTGATGACCATCGGCGCTGTAACGCAGGCCGTCGATCGGGCCCGGCAAACGTACCGGACCTGCGAGATGCAATCCGTCGGAAAGGTTCCATAATTCCGCCTCTTCGCCCACGCCGTCTTCAGCGTGATCCAGCCACGTCGTCAACACGTGCCGCCCATCGGGACTGAGTTCGACGTGTTGCGGTGAATTGTCCAACGTGATCGGCGCAAAAAAACGCGGCGCACCCTTGGCTGTGTCATACGCGCGCACTTCGCGCCCGACACTCACCACCAGGCTGTTGCCGTCATCGGTGAGTTCGGCAAACCCCGGCGCATGGCCGACATCGATCGGATTGCCCAGCGGCGCCTCGTCGCCGGCATCCATGATCTGCACGCGGGAACCGATGACGGACACCAGCCGCTGCCCGTCGAAATGCAGCGTCATCGGCTTGACCGGGGCGCCGTGGGCGGTTTTCAGGACCGTCGCGGGCAGGCGTGCCAGGCGCAGCATCGGGGTGCCCGCGAACGGATTGCGCGCATCGTTGTTGCGCACGCTGGCGAGCATTTGGGTCGCCGGATTCCAGGCGATCGCGGCGGAACCGCCAGAACCGAGCGTCGCGACACGTCCTCCGATCTGGACTGCGCTGGTGCGATCCATGTCGAAGAGGGCCGGCGCGATTTCCCACAGCGTCGCTGCGCCATCGCCGGTGTCGGAGTACGAGCTGGTCATTACCCGATCGTGGACGCGATCCAGCGCGACCTGATCGGTCGGCGGATTGCCGCCGAACGGTGACGCCAGCAGTTGCCCTTGCCGCCAGTCCCAGAGGAACACGCCACTCTCGCCGGTTGCGGCGGCGAGCCATGTGCCGTCGGCGCTGAAAGCGAGCCCGCGCACGCCTTGCGACGATTGCGGCGTGAGCGCGCGCACGTCCCGGGTTTCGCAATCGATCATGCGCACATGCCCTTCGGCATCGCCGACCGCGAGCCAGTGCGCGTCGGGGCTCAACACCCATGCGGATGGCTGGCCGAATTCGCCGAGGCGTGGCATCGCGTGCGCAGTCAGCGTGCTCGCGTCGAAGAACTCGAACGCACCCTTGGGCAGCGCGGTGACGAAGAACCGGCCATCGGGTGCAACCAGACTGGGTCCGGCGCCGTCGGGCTGCGCCGGACCCAGTCGCAGTAATGGGCTGAGCTCATGCCAAGGCCCCGTTTTCCACATTTGTGCACGACCCGACATGTCGGTCAGCAGTGCAAAACGGCCATTGGCGCTGTAGCTCGCGTTGCGCAATTCGCTGAATGCCGTGGGTGGTTCGATGTAGTTGCCGTCGGCGGCGGAGAACAGCAGCATCTGCTGCGAGTTCGGCCCGATCGGCATCTGCAATGGCGTTGCCATGGTTGCAACCAGATACTGTCCATCGTCGCTGAATCGAAGCGACCATGCATTGCCGTTGCTGTCGTTCGGTGGGGTGTCGGGCAGCGCACTGCGCCAGAGCTGCTTGCCGGTGCGCGTATCGAGCATGCGCAATTCGCGATTGCTGGTGCCGACGGCGAGGCGGCTGCCATCGGCGCTGAATGCCAGGGTGTTGGCGGCCGGTTCGGCGAGCACATCGACCAGCGTCGGATTGGCGTTTTCGAATATGCCAAGACGCTTGCGTGCGGCCGCTGCGCGTTGCCGTTCGCCGTAGGATTCCTGTTCGCGCAGGCTGGCCAGCAATTCTGGCGCGGCCTGCCAGCCCGCGCCCGATTCGCTGAAATGCAGCACCGCCTGGTCGCGCACATCCCACAGGCGCTCGCGTGCGGTTGCGGCGTTGAGGTCAGCGCGTTGCGCGTTCGCATTGGCGCGGCGCCACTGCTGGGTCGTGGCGCCCAGGCCGACCAGCAATGCGCACAGCGCGCCGACCACGCTCGCCGCGAGTCTCGGTTCGCGACGCGCCCAGTTCGGAAGACGCTGGATTGCATTGAGCGGACGTGCGCGCACCTCGCGATGGTCGATGAATCGGCCGAGGTCATCCGCCAGAGCGCGCGCCGACGCGTAGCGCGCGCCCGGTTCCCTGGCCAGGCACTTGAGAATGATCGCCTCGAAGTCCAGCGGAAGTTTCGGTTGTGAACGCCGCAACCGGCGCACCTGGCCTTTCTGCACGAGACTGAGCGTTGCCTGCGGGCTGTCGGCACGAAACGGCGGATGGCCGGTCACCAGTTCATGGCAGATCGCACCCAGGCTCCAGATGTCGGTCGCCGCGGACAAATGCCCTTCATGCATGCGCGTTTGTTCGGGGGCCATGTAACTGGGCGTGCCGGCCACCTCGGTATTTTCCACGGCCAGCATGCGGTTCAGGCGTCGCGCCAGGCCAAAGTCGGCGACGTAGGGCATGCCGGTCTCATCAAGCAGCACATTGCCGGGTTTCAGGTCGAGGTGCAGCACGTCCAGACTGTGCGCGTAGGCGACGGCTTCGGCGACCGTGCGCATCAGGCAGGCCGCTTCGCGCGCGTCGAACGGGCCATGGCGCCGGAGCCGTGCGGCGAGGCTGGTGCCGCGCACCAGACGCATGCTGAAAAAATGCAATTGCTCGACCGTGCCGACTTCGTAGACGGTCACGATGTTCGGATGGGCCATGCGTGCCGCGTGCTGTGCCTCGCGCTTGAATCGTTCGATGAATTCACGCGAGGCCCACGGGCCGGCGGCGAGCAGCTTGATCGCGACTTCGCGATCCAGGCTTTGCTGGCGCGCGCGATAGACCACGCCCATGCCGCCCTCGCCGATCTGTTCGAGCAGCTCGTAGTCACCGAACTTGCGTTGCGCCGGGTCGCTCAGGTCGAGTTCGATCGCATCGATCGGGTGCAGTGCAAGGTGGGCGCCTCCGCTGTCGCGGCCAGAGGCGTTTTGGGCGAAGCTGCCGAAAGCCAGTTCCGCGAGCGCCGCACGCGCCGCGCGCGGAGGTGCGCGCGGCACATTGGCCGGGTTCGCCAACAGCGGATCGGTCGGCTGGTCAGGGGGATCGTTCATCCGACATCACCACAACAGGTTGCGCAACTCCTGCTGTTCGCGGGTCATGTCGTCGTGTGAGCCCACGGTGTCGGCGACCTCCGCGCTGGCGAGTTCCTGGAAGCGCTGGCGCAGGCGCTTCAATGCAACCACGATCGTCAGCGGGAAGTTGTGCAACTGGCGTGCGATACCCTCGTATTCACACGATCGCGGTTCGTTGACCAGGAATGGCTCCAGCGCCCGGAACATGTCGAGGTTTCCGGTTTGCGCCGCTTCCAGTTGCAGGCGCGTGAATGCGTGCGCCAGCACTTCGATCGCGAAGCTGCGCTGGTAGGCCTGCTCCGGTGTATCGGAATCGTAGTTGTCGCAGCGGTCGCGCTGGTCGAGATCGCTCGGTGCCGCGCAGGCGGCGCAGCACGGTTCATTGATCAGGTCGTGCCAGTCACTGGCCAGGAACGCGCGCAGCCGGGCCAGCAGGAATGCGCGGAAATGCTCGCGGGGCGACGGTCTGATCCATTCGCCCGATTGCTTGAACAGGGCCAACTGGAAGCTGCAGGTGATTTCCTCGGCGATCGCCGGGGAATGGCCGCTATGGCGCACGTAGGCATACACCGGGTACCAGTAGTTGAAGCACAACTCGGTCAGCGCGCTGGTGGCGTCGAGTGATTGCCCCTCATCCGCGCGTGCGATGCGTGACCAGCGCGTCGTCGGAAAAGCATGCTCATTGCGTGTGGGGAGCATCGGCGCGGACATCCCGTGACGCCTCGGATAACAGGATATTCCGCGATTGATCCCGGCAATTACGTGATGTTCGCCGCGATCGCGCCGCTGCGACGCGCCCGTCGTGGATGTGTGCCGGGTGGTGCGGTGTTGCGCCCGTGCATGCAGGTTGCAGGTGGCAGGGTCACAGCGGTTGGGGTGGCCGGGTTGCATGGCGCATGCTCCAGCTGGCGGATGACGACATCGCCAGCGGGCGGGCCCAGGGAAGACAGGCCGTTAGGCCGTTGCGGGCCGGCGAAAATCGGATGTGATTACGTGAGGCTCGTCACAGTATGCTCCAAACGCTGCGCTGCGTCAGGCGCGGTGTGACGGCTGCGGACGTACGGCGGTTTTACTCAAGCACGCTCCCGAACGACGCGCGCAAGGTGCGCAGTTCGGTGTTGAGTTCGTCGCCGTCGGCGGCGGTTTGCGCGATCTCCTCGTGGACCAGTTCGCGCAGACGATGGCGCAGGCGGTGCACCGCGACGGCCAGTGTATTGCGACGCAGGTTCAATGCCTCGGCAGCGCACGCGTAGTCCGCTTCGTCCGGCCGTTCGGTCAGGAACGGACTGAGTCGCTCGAACAATTCAAGCTTGCCGACGTGCTCCGCTTCGGAACGCAGGCGCACGAATGCGGCATTCAGAACGGCGATCGCCCAGTCACGTTCGAACGCCACGTCCGGTGTGTCGTCGGTCGCGATCTCGAAATCGTTACTGTCGTCCAGCGGCTCGAAGTGGAAGGCGCCGCCGCGTTTGAGGCGATGCGCTTCTTGGTCACAGTCGATCAGGAAGCGTTTGACCGTGGTCAGCAGGAAGGTGCGGAAACGCCCGCGTTGAGGATCCGCGTTGGCGTGCCAGGCAAGTTCGATGAATTGGGTGAAAAACGCCTGCACGAGATCTTCGGCAGCATCCTCGCGATAGCCACAGCGCCGGATATAGGCAAGCACAGGTGGCCGGTAGGTGCGGCACAGCGCAGCCAACGCAGCATCCGCATCAAGCGTGGTGCTTCGCGCCCGCAGGACCACGCTCCAGCATGTGTCGTCGAAGTTTGTCATCGCGGCGCCGGGGCAGGAATCGAGTCGAAGCCGTCAACGCGCGGCGCGGATTGCGCAGACACCCGCAGCACTTTGCACGTCGCCGCGCTGGTTTCGGAGAGGAAAACGAACGGCGTCCGTCTCCGGTCACAAAACGTGGAACACGCGGTCGGCCGCGCTGCTGGCGTATTCCTCGCTTCTGCTGGGATACGTCGATTCGTGGACCCGGCGCAATTGGTGCTCGAGGCGCAACTCGTCGTCACGCTCGTGTTCCCAGCGCGCGCGATCGATATCCACTGCCCTGGGTTCGATGTCGAGATCGGCGGCGACGGCGCGCCGGTAACGGCAAAATTCCGCGTATTCGTCGAGTTCGTCACGCAGCGTATCCATCGCGATGTCGACAAGCAGCGCGTCGTCGAGGTTGGCGAGCACCGGGGTGTTCGGGCGCGATCAGTCCTTTCGGACCGTCGATATAGGCGAGCAGGTCGCGAATGCGCCGGGCCGGCGTTTCCGCGAGCGGCCACGCCGGGTCGGTGGCCATCCCGCGCATCTCGGCAGCGCGGCGCAGGCGCGATTTTATGAACGGTGATTGGCCGCCGGCGGCAGCCGTGCGCAGCACGCGACGCGCGATGCCGGACAATTGGTCGGCGGTCAGCGCCGGCATCGCCTCGTTCAGCGAATGGGCGAGCTCATTGAAATGACGAACTTCGGGTTCACTGAAGTTGATCGCCTCGATACCGGGCGTGAAGATGCCCGAGTTCGTGGGTGAGGGATCGGGTCTGGCGACGGATGGGTCGAAGACGAAATCGAGTCGGGTCGGCATGGCACACACTCCACAAGGAGCCGGATTTTTCCCGGTCAACAGGGGATTCCCGGGAAAGTGCCGGCGATTACGCAAACAAAAATGCGCCCCGCGGACGCAGGGCGCAAGTGCCATCTGGACGTTGTTTATGCTGTGCGATGACCGCGTTACTTGGCGGCGACCGACGTGGCGCGGGGCTTTGCGTAGGCAGCGACGCCCTGCTCGCGCATGAGCGCGTCATAGCGTGCGACAAGGCGCGGAAACGCAGTCAGGGATTCCGCATAGGCGGTTCTGGCGCCGAACAGCACGCCGATTTCACGCGGGCTGAAGTTCTGCCGGATTTGCGCATGCAGCGCTTCACAGGCGCGATCCGATGATGGCGGCGTGCAGTCGACCGACATGTTGCCGTTCTGGACGATGACCGGCTCAAGGGTGGCATTGCTCTGGGCAAAGGCACTGCCGCACGCAGCGAACAGGGATGTAGTGACGAGGGCAAGTAACAGGCGTTTCATGATCAATTCCTCCGCGAATACCGCGGGCGGGCCGCTTCCCTGGCTGGCTTGCGGAAACAGGTGGCGTCCGATTCGTTCGGCTGCCGAAGACTGGAGCCTTCAATGGAGTAATTCGTGAACGGCGCCTGCCGATTACATGCCGCCGTGCGTGCATGCAAGGTCATCGAAACCTGCAGACATGCGCTCGAGATGGCGCAATACCGTGTGCGACTGGCCACGTATGGAGCGGCCGCGCCGGGTGGCGCGGGTCATGCGGGATGGATCAGCGATTGCCGCCGACCAGGGTGCCGATCTGTTCGCCGCGCATGATGCGCATCAGGTCGCCTTCGCGCGACATGTCGTAGATGCGCAGCGGGATATGGTTGTCGCGACACAACGAGATCGCGCTGGTGTCCATCACCTGCAGGTTGCGCTGGATCACGTCGTCATAGGTAAGCTGTTCATAGCGTTTCGCATTCGCGTCCTTGGCCGGATCGGCGCTGTAGACGCCATCGACCTTGGTCGCCTTCAGCAGCAAGCTGGCGCCTATTTCGATCGCGCGCAGTGCCGCCGCGGAATCGGTGGTGAAGAACGGGTTGCCGGTGCCGGCCGCGAACAGCGCGATGCGGCCTTTTTCGAGATGGCGGATCGCGCGGCGGCGGATGAAATCCTCGCAGACCTCGTTGATCTTGATCGCGCTCATCGTGCGCGCGGAGCCGCCGGCTTTCTCGATCGCATCCTGCATCGCAAGAGCGTTCATCACCGTGGCGAGCATCCCCATGTGGTCGCCGGTGACTCGATCCATGCCGGATGCGGCAAGCCCGGCACCGCGGAAGATGTTGCCGCCGCCGATCACCACGCCGACCTGCACGCCTGCGCGCTGCACCTCGATGATTTCGCGCGCGAGGCGCTGCAGCATCTTGGGATCGATGCCGTAATCCGCGTCACCCATCAGGGCTTCGCCGGAGAGTTTCAGGAGGATGCGCTTGTGCTTGATGTCGGCGGGCATGGGGGATTTCCGGCGGGCAAAACGGGCGTATTGTAGCCGAGGGCCACGGGTTGAGGGCCGGCATTTCAGCTTCGGTCGAATCGCGCAAGCAGATCGACATACCGGTCAACGACGATCCCGCCCGCAGCCCACGCGTCCGCGCGCCGTCAGCCCGCGGCCCTCACTCAGCGACCCACCACCATGCCAACCCAATGCACACATCTCGATCAGGTTCATGACGTGCGACCGCGCACACCCGCGGGTTGCGAGGAATGCCTGAAAACAGGCGGCGACTGGGTTCATCTGCGCCTCTGCCTCGCCTGCGGTCATGTCGGTTGCTGCGACAGCTCCCCCAGCAAGCACGCGACCCAGCACTTCCATCGCACGCGGCACCCGGTCATGCGCAGCTTCGAGCCGGGCGAGGACTGGGGTTGGTGCTACGTCGATGAGCTGATGATCGAACCCGCACCGCAGCCGACATGAACACGCCAGCCGATGCGGTTTGGCCGACGCTGCCGCTGGCCGAATGGCGCGACACATATGCCACCTTGCACATGTGGACGCAGATCGTCGGCAAGACGCGGCTCGCGTTGGCGCCGATGCAAAACCACTGGTGGCAGGTCACGCTGTACGTCACCCCGCGCGGCCTGACCACGTCGTCGATTCCATGCGGCGCGCGCAGCTTTGCGGTCGAGTTCGATTTCCTCGACCACCGCCTGCATGTGCAAACCAGCGATGGTGCGCGCGGAGGCTTCGCGCTGGAACCCTGCGCGGTTGCCGATTTCTTCGCGCGTTACCTGACCGCGCTGCGCACGCTCGGGATCGAGCCGACGCTGAGGCCGGTTCCGGTCGAGGTCGAAACCGCAATCCCGTTTGCCGAGGACCGCACGCACGCCGCCTACGCGCCCGACGCGGCGCGGCGCTGCTGGCAGATCCTGGCGCAGACCGAGCGGGTGATGCAGCGCTTTCGCGGCCGCTTCGTCGGCAAGCAGAGTCCCGCGCACTTCTTCTGGGGCAGCTTCGACCTGGCCACGACGCGCTTCTCCGGCCGGCGCCGCGCCGCTGCACCCCGGCGGCGCGCCGCACTGCCCCGACTACGTGATGGTCGAGGCCTATTCGCACGAATGCAGCAGTTGCGGTTTCTGGCCCGGCGGCGGAGTGATCGAGGAGCCGGCGTTCTATGCCTACGCCTATCCGGAACCCGCAGGGTACGCCGCGCTTCCGGTAAGCCCCGCCGCCGCGGCCTATAACCCGCAGATACGCGAATTCATCCTGCCCTACGAGGCCGTGCGCAGCGCGTCCGATCCCGATGCGCTGTTGCTCGAATTCCTGCAGAGCACCTACGAGGTGGCCGCCGACCTCGGGCAGTGGGATCGTGCCGGTCTGGATCGGCCGCGCCGGCAATGGCCGTGAGTGCATGGCGTCGATTCATGGACCGGCGGAACGTCGCGTTCTGTCCTCGCCGAAGGCTCGCGGTCGATACAACCATTTCTGAAAACCGCTGAACACCGATCTCTTCGGGCGTGCCGAGATCGACCATCGCATCGGCAATCGAGTCGTGATATTTCAGGCGCAGCAGCGGCGTGACTACCGGCGCCGCGCTGGCGCGGCAATGACGAGGTGACGCATGAACATCCTTGTCAGGCGATCGTGTCGATCACGCCGCCGTCGACACGCAGCGCGGCGCCGGTAGTCGCCGAAGCCTGTGGCGAGCAGACATAGACGACGAGGTTGGCGACCTCGTCGGGCGTAGCCGGGCGTTGGATGATCGAGCTCGGCCGCTGCGCTTTCACGAATGCGATGCCTGCCACCTCGATCGATTGCGCGTTCCGTTCGGCGGTTTCCTTCAGCATCGCCTGCATGCCTTCCGACAAGGTCGGCCCCGGCAGCACCGAGTTCACCGTGACCCGGCTGCCGGCAACGCGCTTGGCAAGACCGCGCGCCAGCGCTAGGTCGGCGGTCTTGGTGAGGCCGTAGTGGATCATGTCGGCGGGAATGTTCAGCGCCGACTCCGACGAGATGAACACGACGCGGCCCCAGTCGCGTTCGAGCATGCCGGGCAGGTACGCGCGCGACAGGCGCACGCCGGACATCACGTTGACATCGAAGAAGCGCGTCCATTCGCTGTCTGGCGTCTCGAAAAAATCCTGCGGCCCGAAGATGCCCACGTTGTTGACCAGGATATCCGCGCGCGGTTCGGCCGCGACCAGCGCCGCGCACCCTTCCGCCGTGCCTAGATCCGCGGCCACGCCGCGCAGCGTGGCATTGGGTAACGCGTGGAGCAGGGACGCGACCGCGGCGTCGACCGCGATCCGTGTGCGGCCGTTGATGATGACCGTTGCGCCGGCTGCGGCGAGCCCGCGCGCGATCGCGTAGCCGATCCCGGCCGTCGAGCCGGTCACGATGGCGGCCTTGCCGGAAAGGTCGATGTTCATTGGAATCCCGAGGCAGCGACTGGAATGCCTTGCGTGGTCGTTGCACAGTAATACGCGCAAGCGCATTGCGACGCAAAGAATCGCGGTTTGCGAGTATGAACGTTCCCCGGTTTCGCTGGCGCGAGGGGCTTGCGGCGCCGTCGGCATCGGCGGAGAGTGCGTTTCCCGATCCCGGGTGCCGGTTGCATTGCGACGATGCCGCTGCGGATCGCACCTTGAAAAAGGCGGTGCTCCATGGCGACGATCGCGCGCAATCCAGAACCGGCGCTGGCCCCCCTGCCGCAGTTGCTGCCGGATCTCGAGACGCTGTACACCGACATCCATTCCCACCCGGAATTGTCGACACAGGAGACGCGCACGGCCGGCATTGCTGCCACCCATCTGCGCCAAGCCGGCTTCGAAGTAACCACCGGCGTCGGCGGCACCGGCGTGGTCGGCCTGATGCGCAACGGTGACGGGCCGACGGTGATGCTGCGCGCCGACATGGACGCGTTGCCGGTCGCCGAAGCGACCGGTCTGCCGTATGCGAGCAAGGTCACCGCGAAGGACAAGGATGGCCATACGGTACCGGTGATGCATGCGTGCGGCCACGACATGCACGTGACCTGGCTGATTGGCGCGACCACGCTGCTCGCGCAGGCGCGCAACAGCTGGAAAGGCACGCTCATGGCGGTGTTTCAGCCCGCCGAGGAAACCGGCACCGGCGCGCAGGCGATGATCGACGATGGCCTGTTCAAGCGCTTCCCGAAACCCGATATCGTGCTCGGCCAGCACGTGATGGTCGGCGTGGCCGGCACGATCAGCGGCCGCGCCGGCGTGATCACCTCGGCCGGCGACAGCTTCCAGCTCCGACTGTTCGGCCGCGGCGCACACGGCTCGATGCCGCAGGCAAGCATCGATCCGGTGGTGATGGCCGCGGCGACCGTGTTGCGCCTGCAGACGATCGTCTCGCGCGAACTGGCCGCGACCGAAGCCGCCGTGGTCACGATCGGCGCGCTGCAGGCCGGCACCAAGGAAAACGTGATTCCCGACGAGGCGATCATCAAGCTCAACGTGCGCACCTTCGACGAAGGCGTGCGCCAGCGCGTGCTGGCCGCGATCAAGCGCATCGTCAACGCCGAGGCCGCCGCGTCGGGTGCACCGAAGCCGCCGGAGATCACGCCGCTGGACCGCTACGCGCTGGTCGTCAACGACGCGGCCGCGAACCAGAAGCTCGGCGATGCGTTCCGCCAGTATTTTCCGGAGGGGCGCGTAGAGAAAACGCTGCCGACCTCGGCCAGCGAGGATTTCGGCTGCTTCGGCGCCGAGTGGAAAGTGCCGTCGGTGTTCTGGTTCATCGGCGGTACCGATGCGGATGTTTATGCCAAGGCCAAAGCGGCCGGCCGGCTCAACGATCTGCCGACCAACCATAACCCGCGCTTCGCGCCGGTCCTCCAGCCGACCTTGCGCACCGGCGTCGAAACCCTGGTCGTCGCCACACGCGCGTGGCTGGCCACGTAGCGCCGCCCCGCAAATCCTGCCGCGGGGATATCGCCTGGAGGGCTTCGACCTGGAGGGCTTCGATATGAGTGCGATCGTGCTGGCGTGCGGCAAGGTGTTCGATGGCGTGTCGGCAACGTTGTCCGGTCCGGCGGAAATCCTCGTCGAGGGCAACCGCATCAGCGCCATCGCGCATGCGGTCGAGCCGCCGTCGGGCGCGACGCGGATCGACCTCGGCGAGCGGACGGTCAGCCCCGGCTTCATCGACTGTCACGTGCACCTGACCATGGATGCGGCGAATCTGGCGCTGCAGACGCTCGCCTCGTCGGCGAGCAAGGCGCTCAAGGGCCTGGCGATCGCGCGCGACTACATGCACTACGGCTTCACGACCCTGCGTGACCTCGGCTGTGTCGATCCAGACTGGCCGACCGTCGACCTGCGCGAGGCGATCGAGGCGGGACTGGTGCAAGGACCGCGCCTGATCGTGGCAGCGCACTTGCTCAGCGCGAGCGCGGGGCATGGCGACCTGCGCGGTTTCTACGGCGAGCGCTGGCACTTGCCGGTTTCCGCGATCGCCGACGACATTGGCGGCATTCGCGCGCTGGTGCGCCGCGAGCATGTGTTCGGCAGCGACTGGATCAAGACCACCAATACCGGCGGCTATTTCAGCCCCGGCGACGATCCGGCGCGCGTGACCTGGTTCGACGAGGAAATGGCGGCGTTGACCGCTGCCGCACGGCAGCTCGGCATGCCGGTCGCGGTGCACACCGGGGCCGCCGACGGCTGCAAGCAGGCGGTCCGCTGCGGCGCGCGCAGCCTCGAGCATGCCTACCTGATCGATGCCGAGGGCCTGGCGATGGCGGAGCAGGCAGGCGCCTTCATCGTGCCGACCATGCAGATGACGCAGGAGGATCTGCACGACCTGCAAGCCGGCACGTTGCCCTGTCAGGCGGTGTGGAAATTCTCGCGGGACAACCAGCACATCCTCGTCGCACAGCGGCTGCTGGCGGACAGCCGCGTCAAGATCGCCTACGGCACCGATTGCGGGATGTTTCCGTTCAGCCACGGCATCCTAGAGTTCCAGGCCATGGTCAACGCCGGGCTGACACCGCTGCGCGCGCTTCGCGCGGCCACCAGCGTCGCCGCCGAGTTGCTCGGTCGTGAAGAGCTCGGCGTGCTCGCACCCGGCAAGCTCGCCGACATCGTCGCGATGCACGGCGATCCGCTCACGGACATCGGCGCCACCGCCACCGTCGACTTCGTGATGAAGGACGGCGCCGTGTTCCGTCATCCGCCGCAGGGGGCCGGCCGCTCAATCCGCCCAACCGAGAACACCTGAAACGAGGCTGCCATGAACATCCTGCCTGCCAGAACTTCCGCCCCCGAGTTCACCTTGCATTCCACTCCCGACCAGTCCGTTGCGCTGAAGGAATTCCGCGGCCGCAACGTGATCCTGGTGTTCTATCCGGCCGACTGGAGCCCGGTGTGCAGCGACCAACTGGCCCTGTACAACGAGTTGCTGGACGAGTTCGCACGCTTCAACGCGCAATTGCTGGCGATTTCGGTCGACGGCGTGTGGAGCCACGCCGCGCTGGCGCGCGAGCGCAAGTACCACTTCCCGCTGCTGTCCGACTTCGAGCCCAAGGGGCAGGTGGCACGCGCCTACGGCGCATATGACGAAAAGGACGGCATCGCCCAGCGCGCGCTGTTCGTGATCGACGGCGAGGGTGTCATCCAGTGGAGCTACCTGTCGCCGATGGGCGTGAACCCAGGTGCCGCCGGCATCATCAAGGCGCTCGAGGCGTTGCCCTCGAACAACATCCAGAAGGCGCTTCCCTCGGACAACGTGCAGGAGATTCGATGATGCTCCACGAAGATGCGATCCTGGCCGTGCCGGTGTCCGCGCACGACCATACCCAGGGCAATGCCCATGCGGTGGTGACCCTGGTCGAGTACGGCGATTTCCAGTGCCCCGCCTGCGGCATGGCCTACCCTGCGGTGAAGCAGATCCAGCGCCGCTACGCCGGCAACCTGCGCTTTGTGTTTCGCCACTTCCCGCTGAGCCAGGCTCATCCGTTTGCGCAGATGGCGGCCGAGCTGGCCGAGGCCGCGGCCGTCGAGGGCCAGTTCTGGGCCATGCACGACTGGCTGTACGAGAACCAGGACGAGTGGGCCGCCTACGGTGCCGCCGGCCTGGAAGCCGGCGTGCGTGCACTGGGTCTGGACGATGCGGCGATCGCCGCCACGCTGCGCAACCCCGACATCGATGCCCATATCCGCCGCGATTTCATGGGCGGCGTACGCAGCGGTGTCAACGGCACCCCTGGCTTCTACGTCAACGGTCATCTGTACCAGGGCGACTTCGACTCGCTGGTGCACGGCATCGGCCGGGCGATCGCACGGCAGGCCTGACCGGGCCGGCGCGTTCAGCCGAATTGCACGGACAACATCGATATCGAGCCGCCATCCATGCCCTCGACCGGGAACGTCACCGCGTCGCCATCGTCGCTGGCGCCGAGCACGTACAGCAGCGGCAGATAGTGCTCCGGCGTGGGCACGGACAGCTCCGCGTCCCGACCCAAGGATTCGTAATTCACCAATGGCTGGTGGTCACCTTGCAGCATCAGCTCGCGCGCCTTCTTTTCGAACCGCAGCGCCCAGTCAAACGGTTCCACCGGATGCCGGCCCCAGGCATAGGCGTGCAAGTTGTGCACGACGTCGCCGCTGCCGATTAACAAGATGCCTTCGTCGCGCAACGGTCGCAGCAACCGGCCCAACCCGTAGTGGAACGCCGGCGGCTGCGACTCGTCGATGCTGAGCTGCACCACCGGCACGTCGGCCGTGGGAAACACATGGCGCAGTACCGACCAGGTACCGTGATCCAGCCCCCAGGAAACATCCTCGCGCACATCCAGCGGACTCAACAGTTCGCGCACGCGGTGCACCAGGTCGAGGTCGCCGGGCGCGGGGTACTGCACTTGGAACAGCTCCCGCGGGAAGCCGCCGAAATCGTGGATCGTGCGTGGCGCCGCCGTGGCGGTCAGAGCCGTGCCGGGCAGGTACCAGTGCGCCGACACCGACAGCACCGCGCGGGGTCGTGGCAGGCGCTGGCCGATCGCGGCCCAGCCCCGGGACCAGTCGTTGTCATGCAGCGCATTCATCGGATTGCCGTGGCCGAAGAAGATCGTCGGTAGACGTGCACTCATGGCGTGGCCTGCAGCTGGTCGGTGGCTGGCATGGTATCGCGCGGAACCGACCTTCGAGCATCGCCGCATCTTCCAGCCTGCGGCGCCGCGGAATGAACATCCGTCCTTGCCTGCGCCCACGCTGCTGACACCTGCTGCATTATTTTCGAAAGAGGAGATCATCATCGGCTGCTGGCTGATCAGCTTCTCGTTGATCTTCACCGGCGTATGGAGGATCGTGCTGGGCAATTCTCTGCAGGCTCGATCGCCGTCATGGACATGACGATCGCCTGCAACCTCGGAGGATGACAGGCATGAAAATCGCACTGATCGGAGTCAGCGGCCGTGTCGGCTCGCGCCTGCTGACGGAGCTGCTCAGTCGTGGCCACAGCGTCACCGGCATTGCGCGCGATACCACGAACCTGGCGAGCCGATCCAGACTGGTACTGAAGGCCGGTGACGCCACCCAACCGGCCCAGCTCGCCCCGCTGTTGGCGGGACACGATGTGGTCATCAGCGCCACGCGGTTTCAGTCATCCGACCCGAACGCACTGATCGCCGCAGTGAAGCAGGCTGGCGCGCCTCGGTTGATGGTGGTCGGCGGCGCGGCAAGTCTGGAAGTGGCCCCGGGCCAGACACTGTTCGACGCACCGGGCTTCCCGGAAGCTTACAAAGCGGAAGCGGCAGCCGGACGCCGGGCCCTCGATGTACTGCGTGCGGAAAAGGATATCGACTGGACCTTCCTGTCGCCCTCGGCCGAGTTCGCACCGGGCGAGCGCACCGGGAAATTTCGCCTCGGCGGCGATCAACTGCTCAGCGACGCGAACGGCAAAAGCTGGATCTCGATGGAGGATTACGCGATCGCCTTCGCGGACGAGCTGGAGACGCCAAAGCATTCGCGGCAGCGCTTTACCGTCGGCTACTGAAGCGACGCTTCCCGATAGAACAACGCTACCGGCATCCTCGCTGAAGGATCACGCCATGAGGAAAACGAAACCCACTTCCGACAGGCCCGCCCTGCTGCGCAAGCAGCACGCGCCGCTGGCCACACCCACCGACCTCGATGCCAGGGCCACCCGCGATGTGGCTGGCGCGCTGAACGCGATCCTCGCCGACGTGTTCGCGCTGTACCTCAAGACCAAGAACTTCCACTGGCACATGAGCGGGCCGCATTTCCGCGACTACCACCTGATGCTGGACGAACAGGGCGACCAGTTGTTCGCGATGACCGACCCGATCGCCGAGCGCGTGCGCAAACTCGGCGGTACGACGCTGCGCTCGATCGGACATATCGCGCGGCTGCAGCGCATCGACGACAACGATGCCGAGTACGGCGAGCCGGAGGACATGCTGGCCGAACTGTGCGAGGACAACCAGGCGCTGGCCGCGCGCCTGCGCGAGGTACACGGCGTGTGCGACGAGCGGCATGACATCGCCACCGCCAGCCTGATCGAGAACTGGATCGACGAGACCGAGCGGCGCACCTGGTTCCTGTTCGAGACCACCCGCCGTGGCGACTCCACCGGCCACTGAGCCGAGCGCCGTCGCCGCTTTCCATCGAGGGTAAGCACATGCGAACGAACATGTGGCTGGGAATCGCCGCCGCGGCTTGCCTGCTGCTGGCGTCGACCGGTGCGGCCCAACCTGCAGCCGACGCGACTCTCCGGATCGACCCGGCCAGTGTGCCGAAGATCGCCACGGTCGACCCGCGTTTCCAGTCCTACAACGTGGAGATGGCCGAGGTGATCGGCGGCAACTTCTGGAAGCCGTACACGCCGCAGAGCATCGCCGGGATGAAGGCCAAGGCGAGCGCCGCGGCGGCATCGCCCGGGGTGGCCGGGCAGGATCCGACGATGTTCCAGGCACGCGCGCCGATCGACCTGGCCAACCCCCGCCTGCGCAAGCTGGCCGCGGCGCTGGGGCCGGCGTATGTGCGCGTGAGCGGCACCTGGGCCAACTCGGCCTACTTCGCCGATTCCGCCACGTCGCCGGCCGCCACTCCGAAGGGATTCGACGGCGTGCTGACCCGCGCCGCGTGGAACCGCGTGGTCGACTTCGCGCGCGCGGCGGACGCCAAGCTGGTCACCTCGTTCGCCATCAGCGCCGGCGTTCGCGACAGCGCCGGCTTCTGGACGCCGGTGGAGGCGCGCAAGTTGCTCGCCTACAGCCACTCAATCGGCGGCCCCGTCGCCGCGGCTGAATTCTTCAACGAGCCGGACATGCCGGTCTACGGCGGCGCGCCGGCAGGCTACGGCGCGGCGGACTACGCGCGCGACTTCGCCATCTTCCGCAAGTTCGCCCGGGCCACGGTTCCGGACATGCAGATCGTCGGCCCCGGCTCGGTGGGCGAAGGCGTGCTGATGCCGCGGATGGGCGGCCACGGCCTGGCAGCCGGGCTGGTGCGCACGGCGGACATGCTCGCGGCGCCGCCGCCGCCGGTCTTCGACGTATATTCCTACCATTTTTACGGCGCCGCCTCGATCCGCTGCGCCGCGATGGGAGCGGGTGCGCAGACAAGCGCCGCGGATGCGCTGTCCGAACCGTGGCTGGCGCGCACCGACACCAGCTACGAGTTCTACGTGAAAGGCTTGCGCGACCGCTACGCGCCCGGCAAACCAGTGTGGATCACCGAGACCGCCGATGCCGCCTGTGGCGGCAATCCGTGGGCAAGCACCTTCCTGGACAGCTTCCGCTACCTCGACCAATTGGGCCGCCTGGCCCGACGCGGCGTTGCCGTGGTGTTCCACAACACGTTGGCATCGAGCGAATACGGCCTGCTCGACCAGAACACCTTCGCGCCCCGTCCCAATTATTGGGCGGCGCTGCTGTGGCATCGGCTGATGGGCACGACCGTGCTCGATGCCGGTCCTTCGCACCCCGGCCTGCACGTGTACGCGCAGTGCCTGCCTGGCCAGCCCGGCGGCGTGACCGTGCTGGCGATCAACAACAGTCGCACGCAACCCGCCGCCATCGACCTGACCTTGCCCGCCCGGCGCTACACCCTCGATGCGCCCACGCTGGAAGACGGCCACGTGCGCCTCGACGGCACGGCGCTGGCGCTCAGCTCCAACGACGCCTTGCCGGCGTTGGACGGCAGCCCGGCGGCAGCCGGCCACGTGGCGCTGGCGCCGGCCACGATCAGCTTTTTCGCGATGAAAAACGCCGCCAACCCGGCCTGTCACTGAAACCCGCCCGCCGTCGGCCATCGCGCGACGGCCAACCACCGCAGATGCTCAATCAAGGAGCCTCCCATGACCACCACATACAAAGTCGGCTATCTCATTGGCAGCCTCGCCAAGGGCTCGATCAACCGCCTGCTGGCCAAGGCACTCACCCGCCTCGCGGCGCCACAGCTGGAGCTGGTGGAGATCCCGATCAAGGACCTGCCGCTGTACAGCTACGACTACGACGCCGACTACCCGCAGGTGGCGCGTGCATTCAAGCAGGCGATCGCCGACGTCGACGGCGTGCTGTTCGTCACGCCGGAGTACAACCGTTCGATCCCGGGCGCGCTGAAGAACGCGATCGACTGGGCCAGCCGGCCGTGGGGCAAGAATTCCTTCGTGCGCAAACCGTCCGGAATAATCGGTACCTCGCCCGGCGCAATCGGCACCGCGGTCGCCCAGCAGCAACTGCGCGGCATGCTGTGCTTCTGCAACTCGCCGCTGATGAACACGCTGGAGGCGTACATCCAGTTCACCCCGGGCCTGATCACCGAGGACGGCACGGTCACCAATGACTCCACCACCGAGTTCCTCACCAACTACATGAAGGAACTGCACCTGTTCGTCGAACGCGTGCTGACCGTGCATCCGCGCGAAGGCTGATCCCGCCGCAACCGGCGTGTGGACGCGGTGGAAGCCCGATTTCGCGAGGAATGTCATGGCGTCCACTCCATCCACGCGCCGTACCGTATATGCCGCGCTGGTCGGCAACCTGTTGGTGGCAGCCACCAAAACTGTCGCGGCGGTGTGGACCGGCAGTTCGGCGATGCTCAGCGAAGCGGTGCATTCCTTCGTCGATACCGGCAACGAGATCCTGCTGCTGTACGGCATGCGCCGCTCAATGCGCCACGCCGACCCTGAGCATCCGCTGGGCTATGGCCGCGAGCTGTATTTCTGGAGCTTCATCGTCGCGCTGCTGGTGTTCGCGCTCGGTGCGGGCGTGTCGATCTACCAGGGCATCTTGCATGTCCGCCACCCGCAGCCGATCAATCACCCGCTGGTGAGTTACGTGGTATTCGGCCTGTGCTTCCTGTTCGAAGGCGCGTCGTGGCTGATCTCATTGCGCCAGTTCAAGGCAGCGAAGGGTTCGCTCGGTTACTACGAGGCCTTCCGCCGCAGCAAGGATCCGCCGTCCTTCATGGTGCTGTTCGAGGACAGCGCGGCCCTGCTCGGCATCGCGATCGCCACTCTCGGCACGTTCGCGACCACCACGCTCGATGCGCCGGTATTCGACGGCGTCGCCTCGATCCTGATCGGCCTGGTGCTCGCCGGCACCGCCGCGCTGCTCGCGCGCGAGAGCAAGAGTCTGCTGATTGGCGAGCGTGCCGATCGCCAGCTCAGCGCCTCGATCATGCGCATCGCGGAAGAACAGAGTCCGATCGCCTGCGTCAACGGGCTGTTCACCGTGCAGCTCGCGCCAAACCAGATCGTCGCCGCACTCAGCCTGGAGTTTGCCGACGACATCCGCGCGTCCGAAATCGAGGAGCTGGTGCGCACGCTCGAACTCGAAATTCGCCAACTCCATCCGGAGGTCGTTGCGCTGTTCGTGAAGCCGCAGACCGGCCGGGCGTTCCGGGAAAACGTTTACCGGCGTTTCGGGGAACCGCGAGAAACCGGATAACCCGTTACAAGGCGGAGTGACGGATTATCCGGGCAGGCAAACGGTCAGAGCCGCCAGGTGATCGCGCCGCGTACGCCGGCGGTGGCGATGATCGCCAGCATGATCGGTTCAGTGCGGCACCGCTCATTTCTTCGCCGTGCAACGCCGCCCGGAACACGGTGATCCGTACCGCCACCCAGACCCAGACGAAGCGCAACGCGCCCAGCGCCAGCGTTGATCACGAGCACGTAGACCGCACAAGCCACCACGATCGATATGCCCGCTCCGACTGGCCGACGCCGCTTCAGGCACGCGTCGCAGCATCCGCGGCAACTGCTCGCCGAGCAGCACGAAGATGATGCCGTTGAGCGCGGTCTGCACCGTGTCCCATACCGCGCTGCGCTGCATCCGCGTCGAATGCGAGGGCCTGCCGGAGAGTTCGCTGTAGCGCATCGCCACGCCGGCTGATCACCGCCGCCAGGATGCCCGAAACATGGATGCATTCTCGCCATGAGATAGGCAGCCGAACGGGATCAGCAGGCTGACCAGGATCTGCGAACCGCTTTCCTCCCTTTATCGAAATGATCGCCCTGTATGTCGCGACCATTTCCGGTTGCTGAGCTACTTGTCGATTTTCGCGTCGATGCTTGCCGCGCCCGCGCCGTACTTGACGAACATCAGCAAGCCCCCCGCGATCGAGAAGTTTTTCATGAAATTGATCATCTGGCCCTGATCGGCAAAATTCGTGTGCGCGATTAGTGCCGAGCCCACGGTGAACAACGCGATGATCGCTGCCACCCAGCGGGTCTTGAATCCGAACAACAGGGCGAGCCCGCCGCCCAGTTCAATGAGGATGACCAGTGGCGTCACCACACCGACCAAGGGAATGCCCATCGAAGTGAAATAACCTTCAGTGCCGCTGAATCCGGTCAGCTTCTGCCAGCCGGAGATGATGAAGAGCTGAGCCATCAACAGACGTGCCGCTACGCTGATCAATTTGTCCATGACGTTCCCCTTAACTCATCAGGTTGAATAGGCCGTTTCATTCAGCACGAATGTGTCGCACTCGTTGATCGGGTTGAACTCGACAGTATGTGCAGCCAGATGGTGGACGATCACTCGGCTCCTCCGAACCCGATCATCACCCCACTGCAAGGCGTGCGCAATCACCCGGCCTAACGCGTGCCTATGGTCCGTGGAGTAGCGACGACGTTGCGTTATTTCCTGCGGCGAACCGCCGCCGCTTGCACCATTCGATCGGTTCAAATCTTCACATTGCCTTGCATCGCAAAAGGAGTAGTGTCCCGTCGTGTCGGCTCTGCTTCGGCCGCAGGTTGCGCTGCAAAATCGTGGGGCGGACCATGGCACTGGATAAACTCGATAGCGTTTCCGCAAGCCACGACAACCCCGCCGATCCGTCACGTCGCCGCTTGCTGGCGGGCCTGCTGGCGGCATATACCGCCTCGCTGATTCCGTGGGCGCTGGCCCAGCCGGCGCCCCACGCTGATCGCGGCGCGTTCACCGCGCTCTCCGCGATCCTCGTCGGCCGGCAGGCGCTCGATGCTGTGCAGGCGACCCGCCTGTATGACGATCTCGCCGCGGCCAATCCGAACTTTCCGGCTGACGTGCAGGCCTTGCTGGCGCTGGTCAACCAACGCCAGATCGACCCGTTGAAACTGCAGCAGGCACTGGACGCCGAACAATCCACGTTGGCTCCGTTGCCGCGATCGATCGTCATGGCCTGGGCCCTCGGCGTGGTCGGCAGTGGTGAGGGCGCGCGCTGCATCGCCTACGAAACCGCGCTCAATGCCGTGATCGTGGCCGATGTCCTGAAACCGCCGACCTATGCCTACGGCGCTTACGGAAGCTGGACCAGCAAACCCACCGTCTGAGGAGTGGCATCGATGTCCGCAGCAACGCTGTCGGCTGACGTCGTCGTGATCGGCTCGGGCATCGTCGGCTCGCTGGCGGCACGCCGGCTGTCGAAGCAGGGCGCTTCGGTGCTGATCCTCGAAGCCGGGCCGCGCCTGGATCGCGGCCGGATCGTCGCCGCGTTCCGGAACTCGCCGCTCAAGGGCAACTGGATGGCGCCGTATCCACCGTCGGCCGTGGGCGCCGCATCCGATCTACGTGCCGAAGGACAATGGCTATCTGAAGCAGGCTGGGCCGTATCCGTATCCGGCCGAGTACATCCGTGCGGTCGGTGGCACCACCTGGCATTGGGCGGCGCAGGCGTGGCGGCTGGTGCCGAATGACGTGCGCATCAAGAGCCTGTATGGCGTCGGTGTCGACTGGCCGCTGAGCTATGAGGAACTCGATCCCTGGTATCAGGAGGCGGAGGAAATCCTCGGCGTGGCCGGTGCGCCGAACACCGGCTCGCCGCGCAAGCAGCCGTTTCCGATGGAGCCGGTGGCCGAGCCTTGGTCGATGCGCCGTTTTCGCGAACGGCTCGCGCCCGACCTATGCCGTCGTCGCCAATACGGTGGCACGCAACAGCCGCAGCTATGACGGTCGGCCCGGCCTGTGTCGGCAACAACAACTGCCAGCCGATCTGCCCGGTCAACGCGCAGTACACCGGAGAAAACGCGGTGGCGGCGGCCGAGGCGGCCGGCGCGCGGCTGATCCCGAATGCCGTCGTCTACCGGATCGAGCATGACGCCAAGGGCCGCATCGTCGCCGTGCACTACTTCGATCCGGACAAGGGCACGCACCGCGTCACCGGCAAGATCTTCATCCTGGCGGCGAACGGCATCGAGAGTCCGAAGCTGTTGCTGCTGTCGGCCAGCGACAAATACCCGAACGGCCTGGCCAACAGCTCCGACATGGTCGGTCGCCACCTGATGGATCACCCGAGCACGTCGCTGACGTTCGACGCCGACGAGGAGCTGTGGCTCGGCCGCGGTCCGCAGAGCCCGAGCTCGATCAACACGCTGCGCGATGGCGCGTTCCGCTCCGAGCACGCGCCGTACCGGCTGGACTTCACCAACATCTCGCAGGTGCTCAACGTCACCGACGACCTGATCAAGGAAGGCGTGTACGGCGCCGAACTCGAGAAGCAACTGCGCTAGCGCGCGGCGCGCCAGGTCAACGTCAAGAACGTGCTGGAAGTGCTGCCCAATCCCGACAACCGCATCACGCTGAGTTCGGAAAAGGACGCGATGGGCATCCCGAAACCCGAGGTGCATTACTCGATCGACGACTACACGCGCCGTGGCGCGGATGCCTCGCAAGGCCGACTTCGCGCGCATCGCCGAACTGATGGGCGGCACCAACCTGCGCTACAGCGCGGACGGCCAGTTCGCCAACAACCAGCACATCACCGGCACGATGAGCATGGGCAACGATCCGAAGAATTCGGTCGTCGATGGTTTCGGCCGCACGCACGATCACGAGAACCTGTTCATCTGCAGCACCGGCGTGATGCCGACCGCGGCGACGGTGAACTCGACGCTGACCGCGGTCGCGCTGGCCCTGCGCACCGCCGAGCACATCCTGCCGCAACTGGCGGCGTACAGCGGCCGCATCGTCAACGCCGAGCGCGAAGCGAGCCAGTCATGAAGATGACGGCCGACCGTGCCGCTCCTCGCGCTGATCATCGTGCTTGCCAGCCTGCATGCGCGGCGCCGCGCTGGCGGCCGACAACGCGGACGCCGCGCTGCTCCAGCGCGGCGCAATATCTCGCGACTGCCGGCGATTGCGTGGCCTGCCATACCGCGCCCGGCGGCAAGCCGTTCGCGGGCGGCCTGCCGCTGCCGACGCCGATCGGCACCATCATCGCGACCAACATCACGCCATCGAAGACGGCCGGCATCGGCAACTACACGCGAGCAGCAATTCAGCGACGCCCTGCGCAACGGCATCCGTGCGGACGGCCAGCAGCTGTATCCGGCGATGCCGTACACCGCGTATGCGCAGG
Organism: uncultured Gammaproteobacteria bacterium; assembly: GCA_963720445.1. Lineage (GTDB taxonomy): Bacteria > Pseudomonadota > Gammaproteobacteria > Xanthomonadales > Rhodanobacteraceae > Dokdonella_A. The sequence continues at coordinate 649,080 of CAVRFO010000002.1, read as the reverse complement.
TCAGCGATGACGACGTGCAGGCGCTGTATGCGTATTTCATGCACGGGGTGGAGCCGGTCGACACTGCGCCCGCGCCGACCCGGCTGCCGTTTCCGTTCAACATCCGGCTGTCGATGGCGGCGTGGAATCTGCTGTTCCTCGACAGCAAGCCGTTCACGCCCGGATCCGGGCAAGAGCGCCGAGTGGAACCGCGGCGCCTATCTGGTGCGCGGACTGGCGCATTGCAGCACCTGCCACACGCCGCGCAATCTGCTGATGGCCGAACAGACGTCGCGCGATCTGGCCGGCGGCGAGGTCGGCACCTGGGACGCGCCCAACATCACCTCGGATGCGAATAGCGGCATCGGCGGCTGGAGCGAAGCAGGACCTGGTCGAGTACATGAGCTCGGGCACGCCACGGGCAAGGCGCAGGCGGCCGGCCCGATGGCCGAGGCGGTCGACAACAGCCTGCGCCATCTGAACGACGGCAGACCTGCAGGCGATCGCGAGCTATCTGAAAACGGTGCCGGCGCAGCATGATCCGGCGGACACCCGCGCGGTCGATACGCTGGGGCGCCGCCGTACGACGAACTGGACAGCCTGCGCGGCGTGGCCCTGCCCAGCGATCCGAACGCAGATGAGCGGTGCGCAGCTCTACGACGCGTATTGCGCCACCTGTCACCAAGCCCGGGGGCAGGGCAGTTTCGATGGCGGCCTGCCGTCGCTGTTCCACAACACGGCGACCGGCCGAACCAACACCAACAATCTGGTGATGGTGATGCTCGACGGCATCCGCTGGCCAGCGGACGGCTCCGGACGTGCGCATGCCGGGCTTTGCGCAAACGTTGACCGATCGGCAGATCGCCACGCTCGGCGCATACCTGACACAGCGCTACGGCAATCCCGCCGCCGTGATCAGCGCCGATCAGGTGAAGACGCTGCGCGCCGGCGGCGCACCGACGCATCTGGTGGTGCTCGCGCGACTGGCGTTGATCGTGATCGTGCTGGTGCTCGTCGCGATCATCGTCATGCTCGTGCGACGCAAGCGGCGAACGGTGCGCCAGGACGCGCGGCTAGCCCGGCAACACGCTGCTGCGCGAATCGACGGTTTTTAGAGCACAATCTCCCGAGGTGACCCGATGCGTAATCACCGACTCCACCGCTGCATCAAGCCACCGGTTCCTGCTGTTCGGCCGCGTTCTGCTGTGTGCCGTCCAGCCACGGCGCAGCAGGCGACCAACGACGGCTGGCTGGATCAGTCCACGCATGACGGGTGACTGGGGCGGCGTGCGTACCGAGCTGCAGGATGCGGGCATCGACCTGCGCGCGCACTTCACCACCGAAAGCGCGGGCAACCCTTCCGGCGGCAACTATCAGGCCGTGCGTTACACGCAGCAAATTGACTTCGGCGCCGATTTCGACCTCGAGTCGACTGATGAGAATTCCCGATGCAAAGATCCAGGTCACCCTAACGGACCGTGTCGGACGCAGTCTGTCGGCCGATGCAATCGGAAACCAGTTTGCGGTACAGGAACTCTACGGTGCCGGCCAGAATTTCCGACTGGCGGAGATGAACTATCAGCAGGATTTCCTCGAACACAAGATGACCATCGAATTGGGCTGGTCGCCGCTAGGCGATAACTTTGCGGGCCTTCCGTATTTCTGCAATTTTCAGAACGGCGTGATCTGCGGTCATGCGAATGCCATGACGACCGACAGCGGCGCGCACAACTTTCCCACGGCTGAATGGGGCGCCCGTATCAATGTGAAGTCCGAGGCCGAACTTTCTACGTAGCGACCGGCATCTACCAAGTGAATCCCAACGCGAGGCGATTCCGACAACGGTTTCGATTTGAGCTTTCGCAGCACCGGTGCATTCGTCCCCGTCGAACTCGGTTGGTCTGCCCGGCCAGGGCAGCGGTGAATTGCCCGGCGATCTACAAGATCGGCGGCTACTACAATTCATCGGAAACACCGGACCTATTCAAGGATATCAACGGACAGCCCGCCGGGCTGACCGGCGAACCGTTCCTGCAGCACAACGGTCGCTGGGGTGGCTACATCATGGCCGATCAGATGGTCTTTCGCGAAGAATCCGGACTCCAATCGCGGACTGACGCTAGGCGCCATGGTCACCGTGGGCGATCCGGAGACGGCCAAGTTCCGTACTTCTGGGTGGCGGGCGGCCACTACCAAGGCACCTTTCCCGGTCGCGACAACGATGTTGTCTCTTTCATGATCGCCTATGCGCGCACCAACTCCCGACTGACCCAATATCAGCAAGACCTCAACACCGTGGCGCCTGGCTCCGTCGGAATCCAGACCTACGAGAGCATCGCCGAAATCGACTATGGCGCTGCAGCTTGCACCGTGGCTCAAGATTCGCCCAACCTGCAATACGTGATCAATCCCGGCGGCACGGGCAAGATTCCCAATGCCTTCGTCATCGGCCTGTATACGCAGGTGACGTTTTGATTAGGCCAACGTAGGTTGTCGATGAAGGATGCTGCTCATCGAAGACGAGCGAGAACAGCGACGCTGGTTGAGGTCGCAGCGCACGAAGCTCGCCGTCCTGGCACCAACCGTTTGACAGCTGGCGCTCTCAGGAAGAGTAGCCGCGGCAGCACTTCCCAATCTAATGGAGGTACAGTAATGACGAACCATCACAACAACAAAATGCAGTGGTTCTGGCTTGGCGTGCGGCAACGTATTTCGAGTGCCGATGGCTAGCACTCTGAGTCGATTGCGAAGCCTCACTGTGACCGCCTTGTCGGTGCGGCCCTTTGTGCTACGACTTGCACATGCTCAGACTCAGGCCCCTGTCCGCAAAAGCGCCACCTTCCGGGGTTGCTGTCGCTCAGCCGTCCACCCAAACACCAACGCAAGCTGAAATGGACAACGCGGACACAGATCCCAATCAGTGGCTCACATCCAACAAGGGCTACTTGGGTTATCGTATTCGAAGCTCGCCGAGATCAATATTCAAAACGTCAGCACACTGAAGACGGTGTGCTCGTTCAAGTTGGGCGAACAGGGATCGTTCCAGAGCGCTCCACTCGTTTACAACGGCGTTCTATACATGACCTCCGTTTTTGGTACGTTCGCCATTGACGCGGCGAGTTGCAAGAAGCGCTGGAGCTACCAGCACACGCCTGGCGCACATGGGCCAGCGGAACAACAAGGGCGCGGCAATCTCGAACGGCCGCGTCATTCGCGGCACTCCGGACGGTCATCTGATCGCGCTCGACGCGGCGACCGGCACGCTTGCTCTGGGATCGGACGATCATGGACGCGAGCGGCGGCGAATACGCGACCGCCGTGCCGCTGGTGTGGAAGGACATGATCTTCATCGGCAAAGCCGGCGGAGACTTGGGAATCCGCGGCGAAATGATGGCCTTCCGTGCCGCAGACGGCACGCAAGATATGGGGCTTTCACACCATTCCTGGCCGCGGCGAGACGGGATCAGAAACATGGAAGAACCCCGCCAGCATCGCGCATGGCGGCGGCGAACGTGGACCAGCTACAGCCTTGACCCGCGCAACCGGCTTGCTCCTGATACCCGTCGGCAATGCGGGCCCCGATTTTGACAACGAAGCAGCGGCCCGGCACCAATCTCTTCACCAACTCCATCGTGGCGCTCGATGCCATGACGGGACACCTGAAATGGTGGCACCAGCTGCTCGGGCCCGATGACCGCGATCTGGGATACCACGATCGTCGCGGCATTCGACACGGCCGATGGCAGTCATCTCGCGGCGGGCGCTGGAAAGGACGGTGTGTTGCACGTAGTGGACCGGGCAAGCGGCAAGCTTCGCTTCACCACATCGATCGTGTCGCAGTACACCAATCGCGCAACGCCGATTCCCACGGACGCGAACGTGCGCTTCTGCCCGGTTGCAGCAACGCAGTGGAACGGTCCGGCCTACAGTCCAGATACCAATCTGCTCTATATGAACGGCATCGATTGGTGCGCTAAGGCGATCAAGGGCCCCACGCCCAAATACGTCAAAGGCAAACCATATCTGGGCTGGGCGACGCCGACCGGCTATGGCAATCGTGATCCCATTGAGCAAGCCTTTGGACTGGTCAATGCCATCGATCCAACAAATGGCGCGTTTGCTGTGGCGTTATCGAGTTCCGTCACCGCCGGTCGCGGGCCTTGTCGTAACCGCCGGAGGCCTCCTGCTGACGGCCGACACGCAGGGCGATCTCTTTGCATTGGATGCGAAGACAGGCGCGTTGCTGCATCGACGACAGCTCGGTGCTGGCGCGATGGATGGGGGCCTGATCACATACGAAGTGAACGGCAGGCAGTTCATCGCCGTCGGGCGGGCGACAACAACCCGACCTACAAGGTGAAGGGCGACAATGCCATCGTGATTCTGGGGCTGCCCTGAGCGCGACGCGTGACCTCCATCGAGCGCTGATGCGGAATTGCGGAGTGTCGGACGACGGCGCGCGCGGTCGATGCTGACCGCGCCGATGCGTGGCGCGACAGTGCGAGCTTCGCGTCCCGGAAGATTGCGCATGCTGACGATGAAGACACTGCTGCTGGTGCTCGACCTGTGCGGCACCTTCGTCTTCGCGCTCAGCGGCGCGACCGCGGGGGTGCGGCGCCGGCTCGATCTGTTCGGCGTGCTGCTGTTGTCGTTCGCGGCGTCCAGTTCCGGCGGGGTTGCGCGCGACCTGCTGATCGGCGCGGTGCCGCCGGCGGCGATCTCGGACTGGCGTTATCTCGGCGTCGCGCTGTGCGCGGGCGTGATCACGTTCCTCTGGTGCCCACTGATCGAGCGCCTGCAGAATCCGGTGCGCATGTTCGATGCGGCCGGCCTGCGCGCTGTTCGCGGTCGCGGGCGCTGGAGAAGGCGCTCGCGTTCGGTCTCCACCCGTGCATGGCCGCGCTGCTTGGCATGCTGACCGGTATCGGCGGCGGCATGGCGCGCGACCTGCTGCTGGCCGAAGTGCCGATGGTGTTGCGTGCGGATCTGTACGCGGTCGCGGCGCTGGCCGGTGCGATTGTGGTCGTGATCGGCGAGACGTTGGGCTGGCCCTCGTCCGCGACGGTGCTTGCCGGTGCGCTGCTGTGTTTCGGCCTGCGAATGATGGCCGGGCGCCGCGGCTGGCACCTGCCGACCGCCGGTCGGCCTGCGAAACCGCAGGATGAGGCCGCGCCGAAGGCCTGAGATGGCGCAAACGAAAAATTGATTTGTGTGTTGGCCAACGAGTGTCCTGCCTCCAGCGTTCGCCCCGAGCGTAGCGCAGCGACGTCGAAGGCTGCCCTTCGACTTTCGGCCCTTCGGGCCTGCGCTCAGGGCGAACGATGTGTTGGGCGACTATTCGCGTTCCCGTCGGCGGGGGTACAGTGCAATCAAAAACGAAAAAGGCCGCGGAATCCGCGGCCTTTTCGATACTCGATGTGCGGGCTTGTTACGCCAAGCCGGCCTGCTTCATGACTTCGGCGCGAAGTCCTCGCCCTTCCTTCTCGATGCCTTCGCCGACCGCGAGGCGCTGCATCGCCGAGCACTTCCGCGCCTTCCTTCTTGAGCACCGCGTCGACGGTCGACGTTGGTGTCGAGCACGTACGGCTGGCCGGTCAGGCGTCATTTCGTTGACGATCTTGTTGACCTTGCCGCGGATGATCTTCTCGAGGATCTCGGCCGGCTTGGCCTTGTCCTTCTCGGACATCTGCGCCAGCTCGATTTCCTTTTCCTTGGCGACGATGTCGGCCGGCACGTGCGCCGGCCGAGATGTACGGCGGATTCATCGCCGCGACGTGCATCGCCAGGCCGCGCGCGAGTTCGGCGTCGCCGCCCTTGAGCTCGACCAGCACGCCGATGCGGCCGCCGTGCACGTAGGCGGCGACGGTGTTGCGCGCTGTCGACGCGCACCATGCGGCGCACCTGCACGTTCTCGCCGATCTTGGCGACCAGCGCCTGGCGCGCCTTCCTCGACGCGTGTCGCCGCGCCGGCCACGCCGGCCTTGCAGCGCCTCGACGTCCGGCGCGCCGCTGGCGAGCGCGGTCTTGGCGACGTCGTCGGCGAACGCGATGAAGTTCTCGTCCTTGGCGACGAAGTCGGTCTCGGAGTTGATCTCGACCAGCACGGCCTTGCCGCCGTCCTGCGCGAGCACGATGCGGCCTTCGGCGGCGACGCGGCCGGCCTTCTTGTCGGCCTTGGCCAGGCCCGGCTTGCGCAGGTATTCCATCGCGGCGTCGATGTCGCCGCCGTTCTCGGTCAGCGCCTTCTTGCATTCCATCATGCCGGCGCCGGAGCGCTCGCGCAGTTCCTTGACCAGCTGTGCGGTGATTTCCATGGTGTACCTCGGTATTGCGGGAGCGGCGCGCTGGCGCCGCTCGTTTCGGGATCGCGATCATCGCGGCGTCGTCGGGCGAAACGGCCGAATCCTGCGCTGTCGCAGGCCCGCGGTCGCGGGCAGGACTGCGGCGGATGGCGCTTCGGATGCGCGGACGCGTCGCATGCCAACCGCGCGATCGCGACTGCCGTCTCGCGCGTTGCGGTCGCGATCACGCGGCCCGGCGTCGGCGTTACTCGGCGCGGCGCGCCGGCGGCTTGCGCGGCGGCGGCGGGCCCGCGGCGGCCGGCGGGCGCTTGTCGCCGCGCCGGCTTGCGCGGACCCGGCTTGCGGCGGTCGTCGCGGTCGCGGTCGCGCCGCTTCCTTCGTTCGCGACCGGGTTGCCCTCGGCGTCGAGCTCGACGAACTCGTCCTTCTCGCTGGCGGCGACCATGCGGCGCGGCGGCCTTGCCTTCGAGCACCGCGTCGGCGGCGGCGCGCGACGTACAGCTGCACGGCGCGGATCGCGTCGTCGTTGCCCGGGATCGCGTAGTCGACCAGCGTCGGGTCGTAGTTGGTGTCGACCACGGCGACGACCGGGATGCCGAGCTTCTTGGCTTCCTTCACCGCGATGTTCTCGTGGCCGATGTCGATCACGAACAGCGCGTCCGGCAGGCGGTTCATGTCCTTGATGCCGCCCAGCGAGCTCGTCGAGCTTCTCGCGCTCGCGGCGCAGGCGGCAGCACTTCGTGCTTGACCAGCTTCTCGAAGCGTGCCGTCGGTCTCCACCGTCTCGAGTTCCTTCAGGCGCGAGACCGACTGCTTGACGGTGCGGAAGTTGGTCAGCATGCCGCCGAGCCAGCGCTGCGACATGTACGGCATGCCGCAGCGCGTCGCTTCTTCCTTGACCGCATCGCGCGCCGAGCGCTTGGTGCCGACGAACAGGATGGTGCCGCGCTTCTGCGCCAGGCCCGAGATGAAGTTCATCGCGTCGGTGAACAGCGGCAGGGTCTTTTCGAGGTTGATGATGTGGATCTTGCCGCGGGCGCCGAAGATGTACGGCGCCATGCTTGGGATTCCAGTAACGGGTCTGGTGGCCGAAATGCACGCCGGCTTCCAGCATCTGGCGCATGGTGACTTGGGGCATGTGTGAAACTCCATGGCTGTGGGCACGCCGCGACGTGCCTTGGGATCGCGCGGTGATGCCCGGGGTTGGGACCTCCACGTACCCGCCGCGTGCGACTCCTTGCGGAGCACCCCGAACGCGGTGACGATGCGTGTGTGGATTCGGCGTTGATGCCGTTGGCGGCCTTGCAGATTGCCCGCGCGGACCGCATATTCGTTTTGCGGCCAGCGGCTTACGAAGTCGGCCTGCGAAACCGTAGAATTGTACCCGCGCCGTGCAGGCGCGGCAGCTGCCGCTCGCAGCCCGGCAAACCGCCCGAGGACGCCATGACCGTCACCATCAAGACCCCGGAGCAGATCGAGAAGATGCGCGTCGCCGGCCGCCTGGCCGCCGAAGTGCTGGAGATGCTGATCGCCGCACGTGAAGCCGGGCGTCAGCACCGAGGAACTCGACCGCATCGCCACGACCACATCGTCAACGTGCAGAAGGCGATCCCGGCCAACGTCGGCTACAAGGGCTTTCCGAAGACGCTCTGCACGTCGGTCAACAACGTGATCTGCCACGGCATCCCGAGCCCGAGCAAGATCCTCAAGGACGGCGACATCGTCAACATCGACGTGACCGTCATCAAGGACGGCTGGCACGGCGACACCAGCCGCATGTACTTCGTCGGCGAGCCGTCGGTGCTGGCCAAGCGCCTGGTCGACACCACGCTCGAGGCGATGTTGCGCGGCATCGGCGAGGTGCGGCCCGGCGCGACGCTCGGCGACATCGGCCACGCGATCCAGAAGTACGTCGAGGCGCAGGGCTTTTCGGTCGTGCGCGAATACTGCGGCCACGGCATCGGCCAGATCTACCACGAAGATCCGCAGGTGCTGCACTACGGCCAGCCCGGCGCCGGCCTGAAGCTGCAGAAGGGCATGACCTTCACGATCGAGCCGATGGTCAACGCGGGCAAGCCGCACACGCGCCTGCTGCCGGACGGCTGGACCGTGGTGACCAAGGACCATTCGCTGTCGGCGCAGTGGGAGCACACGCATCGCGGTCACCGACGACGGCTTCGAAATCCTGACGGCGTGGCCGAACGCGGCCTGAGCCTGGGCGACCAACGATCAGTCTTCCATTCCTGTTGGAGTGGGAGCATCTTCGGTGGGAGCGCCGGAAGGCGCGATACCTTGGCCTCGGCAATAATCCGTCCAAAAGCATCGCGCCTTCGGGCGCTCCCGCTCACAGGATGCCGTTGAATCCTGATCCTTGAGTCCCGTGTCCCTGCCGCCGTGGTCCCTATACCAACCGCGCACTCCCCGAACTGCCGCGACTGCCCGCGGCGTTGCCGCGCAGCGGCGTTTCGGCCGAGGCGCGCCTCGCGCTGCGCCAGGTGCTCGGCGATGACGATCGCGAGCCTCGCCACCGCGTTTCGCGAAGGCGCCGACGCGGCGGCGCTGGTGCGCATGCGCGCGCAGGCGGTCGAGCGCGTCGTCGTGCATGTCTGGCGCGCCTGCGTCGGCGATGCCGCCGGACTGCGCGTTGTTCGCGGTCGGCGGCTTCGGACGCGGCGTGCTGTTTCCGCATTCGGATGTCGATCTGCTCGTGCTCGTCGCAGCCCGGCGCCGCTGCAGCGCCAGGCGCGCGCGTTCGAGGCGTTCTTCGCGCTGCCTGTGGGATCTCGGCCTCAAGCCCGGCCACGCGGTGCGCACGCCGCGCGAATGCCGCGAGCTCGCCGCCGCCGACGTCACCGTGTTCACCGCGCTGCTCGATGCGCGCGCGCTTGCGGGTCGTACGCCTTGCTGGCGGTGCGCTCGGCGCGACTCGTCGACGATCCGGCAATCTGGCCGCCCGCGCGACATATCTCGCCGCCAAGCGCGCCGAGCAGGCGGCAGCGCCACGCGCGTTTCAACGACACCGACGTACAACCTCGAACCGAACCTCAAGGAAGGTCCCGGCGGCTTGCGCGCGCTGGATCTGATGCGCTGGCTCGGCCGGCGCATCGCCGCGCGCCGCCGGATTTCGCCGCGATGGTCGAGCACGGATCTGCTCGATCCGACCGAACGCGCCGCGCTGGAACGTTCCGAAGCGACGCTGTGGCGCTACCGCTACGCGCTGCACCTGGCCGCCGGCCGCGCCGAGGAGCGCCTGCTGTTCGACTACCAGCGCCAGCTCGCCGCGCAGCTCGGCTATCGAGGACGAGCACGAAAGCAATCTCGCGGTCGAGCAGTTCATGCAGGGCTACTACCGCGCGGCGACCGTCGCCGAGCGGCTTGGGTGCGCAGTTGCACCGAGCGTTTCATCGAGCTGCTCGAACCGCCGAACGACCCGCCGCGCGAACTCGATCGCGATTTCCTCGCGTGTCGGCCCGCGCCTCGAGCCGCGCACGGCGACGCTGTTCCTGCGCCGGCCGCGCGCGATGGTCGATGTGTTCGCGCGTCCTGCTCGATCATCCGGAATTGCGCGGGCTTGTCGTCGCAGACGATGCGCCTGCTGCAGCGCGCGCTCGCCGCTCACGACGACGGACTTCGCCGACGACGCGCACGTGCTTGCTGCATTCCTCGCGCTGCTGCGACGTGGCGCGCCTGCGGTCGACGCGCTCGGCGCGGATGAATCGGCACGGCGTGCTCGCGGCGATACTGCCGACGTTCCGCCGCGTCGTCGGCCGCATGCAATACGACCTGTTCCACGTGTACACCGTCGACGAGCACACGCTGCGCGTGCTGCGCAACGTCGCGCGCTTCGCCGATGCGGCGGCAGCGCGTGGAATTCCCGATTGCCTGCGACACGTTCGCGGCGCTCGACAAACCCGAGCTGCTGCTGCTCGCGGCGCTGTTCCACGACATCGCCAAGGGCCGCGGCGGCGATCATTCGGTGCTCGGCGAAGACGAAGCGCGCGCGTTCTGCGCGAAGCTCGCGTCTGCCGCAGCCGACATCGATCTGGTCGCCTGGCTGGTGCGCTGGCATCTGTTGATGAGCGTCACCGCGCAGCGTCAGGACATCACCGATCCCGGATGTCGTGCATCGTTTCGCGGTGCAGGTCGAGGATCGCGAACGGCTCGATCATCTGTACCTGCTGACGATCGCCGACATCGCCGGCACCAATCCGAAGCTCTGGAACGACCTGGAAGGATCAGCCTGCTCGCCGACCTCTACGTGGCGACGCGCTATGCGTTGCGCGCCGGCCTCGAACGGCCGCCGCACGCCGAAGCGCGCGTCGGCGCGTGTCGCGAGCGGGTCCGATGCTGCTGCTCGATGGCTGGACTCGATCGCGCGCGAGCGCAGGCGTGCTGGATGATTCCCGACGACGAGCTTCCTGCGCCATCGCCCGGAACAGATCGCGCGGCAGACGCGCGCGATCGGGCAGCGCGCCGCAATGCGCCCGGTCGTGTCGATGCGACCCCGCTCGCCGCGGCGGCAGCGAGGTGTTCGTGCACGCGCCCGATCGCGACGGACTGTTCGCCGCGATCACGGCCACGCTCGATCGCTAGGCGTGATCGGTCGCCGAAGCGCGCATGCTGTCGTCGCAACGGCATGGCGTTCGACACCTTCGTCGTGCTCGACGCGGACACCGACGTCGCCGCTCGATGCGCAGCGATGCGGTCGAGCTCGGAGGCCGAGCTCGCGTCGCGTGCTCGGCGCGCGCGATGCTATCCGCGCGCGTGGTCCGCCGCAGCATGCCGCGCCGACTGCGTCATTTCCGGCGTGCGCCGCGCGTCGAATTCACGACACGGGCGCGGCGACGCAGCTCGCGCTCGTCTGCGGCGATCGGCCCGGCCTGCTCGCGCAAGTCGCGCAGACGCTGCGCGATCGCGGCGTGCGCGTGCATGACGCGCGCATCGCGACGTTCGGCGAGCGCGCGGAGGATTTCTTCGTGATCAGCGACGAAAGCGACGGCGAACTGCGCCGCAATTGCCGCTCGAAGGCACTTTGCGCAAGGTGCTGTCGGCGCGGTCTCGACGAGTCTGCTCCGATGCCCGCCCGACGAGATCCCACATGCGAGCTCGCAGAGAACATCCCCGATCGACGCGACGCCTGGGAGCGTCGCACCAGCCTTTCCGAAAGCCGAAGTCGCGACCTCGCTGCGCCCGCGATCGAACGCATCCTCGACGCGCTCGAATCCGGCCGCGCGCGTCGCCGAGCCCGACGGCGCCGGCGGCTGGCGCACGCACCAATGGCTGAAGAAGGCCGTGCTGCTGTACTTCCGTGTGAACGCGAATCGCGTCGTCGACGGCGGCGCGATGCAGCGCGTTCGACAAGGTGCCGCTGCGTTTCGCAGACGCCGGCGAGGCGGACGTTCCGCGAGCTCGGTGCGCGCGTCGTGCCCGGCGCGCTGGTGCGCCGTGGCGCGCACATCGCGCAAGGACGCCGTGCTGATGCCGAGCTACGTCAACATCGGTGCGCATGTCGGCGCCGGCACGATGGTCGACACCTGGGCGACGGTCGGATCGTGCGCGCAGATCGGCGCGAACGTGCACCTTTCCGGCGGCGTCGGCATCGGCGGCGTGCTCGAGCCGCTGCAGGCGAATCCGACGATCATCGAGGACGACTGCTTCATCGGCGCGCGATCGGAAGTCGTCGAAGGCGTGATCGTCGGACGCGGCAGCGTGATCGGCATGGGCGTGTTCCTCGGCCAGTCGACGCGCATCTACGATCGCGCGAGCGGAGCAGTCACGCTACGGTCGCGTGCCGGCTGGCAGCGTCGTCGTCGCGGGATCGCTTGCCGGCGGCGGACGGCAGCCACAGTCTGTACGCCGCGGTGATCGTCAAGCGCGTCGACGAGAAGACGCGCGCGAAGACCGGCATCAACGAGCTGTTGCGGGAATAGGGCGAAGGGCCGAGGGCTGAAAAGCCACCGGTGTCCTCAGCCGCAAAGCAGCCCTTCGCCAACGCCCGATCAAAGCCACAACGCCAGCCCTCAGCCCTCAGCTCAGCCCTAAAAAAAATGACCGCCACCCTCTACGGCCTCGACAAATGCGACACCTGCAAGAAGGCACGCAACTGGCTCGATCGCCACAACGTCGCCTATACCTTCATCGACTACCGCACGCATCCGATTCCCGCGGCGACGCTGAAGGAATGGGCGCCGGCGCTCGGCGGCTGGGAAAAGCTCGTCAATCGCGCATCGACGACATGGCGCAACCTGCTGCCGGCGCGCAAGTCGCCGGGCAGCGCCGCGGAGTGGACCTTGCTCATGAAGGAGTACCCGGCTTTGATCCGCCGCCCGCTGGTCGTCCTCACTGACGGCAGCGTGCACCAGGGTTTCAGCGACAAACTGTTCGCAAAGATATTTGTATAGCGTAACCTCCAAAGCCTCGTCGCCCCGGCCAACGCCGGGGCCCAGCGCCTTGACGAGCGAGGGGCGCGAGATTCCCTCGCGGGTCGCCATCACTCCTGCATCCGGAGTTCCACGCCGATGTCTGCTGTCTTCGACCTTACCTGTGAGCTGATTCACCGCGCGTCGGTGACGCCGGACGATGCGGGTTGCCAGTCCGTGATCGCCGCGCGCCTCGCGCGCGCCGGATTCACGGTCGAGCGCTTGCGCTACGGCGAGGTCGACAACCTCTGGGCGACCCACGGCGAAGACGGTCCACTGTTCCTTCTGCTCGGGCATACCGACGTCGTGCCGAGCGGCCCGGCCGAAGCGTGGGCGAGTCCGCCGTTCGAGCCGACAGTCAGGAATGGACGTCTATACGGCCGCGGCGCCGCGGACATGAAATCCGGAGTCGCCGCGATGGTGGTCGCGCTGGAGACGTTCGTGCGCGCGCACCCCGATCATGTCGGCACGGTCGCGCTGTTGCTGACCTCGGACGAGGAGGGCGCATCGGTCGATGGCGTGCGCCGCGTCGCCGATGCACTGCGCCGTCGCGGCCAGCGCATCGAATGGTGCGTGGTTGGCGAACCGTCCGCGCATGAACGGCTGGGCGACCGCATCCGGGTCGGTCGACGCGGCTCGCTGACCGGACGCCTGCGCGTACGCGGCGAGCAGGGCCATGTCGCCTATCCGGAAAATGCCCGCAACCCGATCCATGCATTCGCCACCGCGCTCGCGGCGCTGGTCGCGGAGCGCTGGGATGGAGGCAACGACGGCTTCCCGCCGACTTCATTCCAGCTGTCCAACCTCGTTGCCGGCACCGGCGCGGACAATGTGATTCCGGGCGAATTGCGCGCGGTGTTCAACTTCCGCTTCGGCACCGCGAGCACGGCCGCGTCGTTGCGCGAACGCGTCGAGAAGATCCTGCACGACCACGGCGTCGCTCTCGTCGAGGGTGCCAGCCAACTCGACTGGTGGCTTTCCGGCGAGCCATTCCTGACCCGGGACGGCGCGCTGCGCAGCGCGACGCTCGCAGCGATTGCCGAGCATTGCGGCATTGCCAATCCGGAAGCGAGCACAGGCGGCGGCACCTCGGACGGTCGCTTCATTGCGCCATTCGGCGCGGAGATCGTCGAGCTCGGGCCGGTCAACGCGAGCATCCACAAGGTCGACGAACATGTTTCGCTCGATGAACTGGAGCGGCTGCCGGGGTTGTACCGCTCGATCATCGAACGCGTTCTGGCTGATCGCTTCAGCTCGGGCTAATGCGGAGCCGCATCTGACGGGCAAACGCTACACTCTCGGCAAGCTGTTCAGGGCCGAACGGCTGCCATTTGCAGAGGGGCATCATGAAAAGTTGGGTCGCAGCATCTGTTGCATCACTGGCACTGCTCGCGTCGTCGTGCTTCGCTGCGGACGAACGCACATCGGCTGTCGTCGAGATTTCTTGGGACGTCTCGCTCGACACCTCGGGGCATGTCACGGAACTGACCACCAAGGACAAGCGTGTGCCGAAGCTGCACGCCTATCTGGAAAAGGCCATCCGCGGCTGGCGATTCAGCGCCGGCAAAGTCAATGATCAGCCGGCCGTGACGCAGACGCATTTACAAACCAAACTCGACATACGAGTGGTTGAAAATGGGGTGGAAGTGCGCGTGCTCCGTGCGGCCACTGGCGGCGACTATCGCAAGATGACTCCCCCAGAGTACCCATCTGAAGTGGCCAGGCGACGCAAGCAGGGTGGTGTGATGCTGGCCGTGCGCTATGACGAAACCGGTGCGGTTACGAGTGTAGTGACGTTCGCGACAACTCCCGACGCGGATGATGGACTCGTAAGGGCCGCCACATCAGCAGTGAAGAAGTGGAGGTTCGCTCCCGAGTTCGTCGGAGGACGTCCCATCGCCGCCGCAGCAAAGGTGCCGGTTTGTTTCCATTTGGATTGGCTCGTGCCACTGGACTGCGATTTCAAGGACCCCAGTACTGGGGAAAGCATGAGCGGCGGCGACATGGTCGCGCTTGATCCGGCGGCGAAACTCGAAACTGATGTGATCGGCCGCTTGCTGTAGCGATCACGAAGCTGCAGTCAACGGCCGGGCAAAAAGGGGCCGGAGTAATTATCCCACGATGCCTAATAGTGGGCTTGCGACTTCGGTGTTCCGAACAGACCCCGGCTTATCGGGAGCGGTCGCACGCTTGGCGGTGCGCGTGAGTTCGTGATTCCAAATCAACCGATCCCACCCGGAGCAAACGTGCGGATCGTGCCAGGAGGGGATTGAGCGATGATTGCACCTAGCGAAACTCGCCTGATCGGAAAGTTGGTTCTCTCACATGGCCGCATTGTAGGAGACGCGATCTGCGAGAGAATCGACAAACTAATCGGTGGCCACTTGATTAAGCTCGGTCACGATGAAAGCGGCTGGGACACGCTTTATCGTGACCCGAAGGACGGAAGGCTTTGGGAGCTGGTCTATCCTCAGAGCGAACTTCAGGGCGGCGGTCCTCCCGAGCTGCGTTATCTTTCGACCGACGAGGCGACGCAGAAATACGGACAAGCTGCGGACACGGTGCAGAAACCCGAAAAGGGGCCCAAAAAGGGGCCGGAGTAATTGTCCGTTTGAATTAGCCTGCGCCCTGCCAGGCCCTGCCTCACGCCGGTCTTTTTCGTTCAGCCATCCAGCCGTCTTTCTGCGCGTCGTCAGAACAAGTCGGATGCTGATCGAGATCATTGGTAGTGTTTCAGGGAGAAATCCCGGAGATTGCGCGATGCCTCCTGCCACGAATATCATCGAGCGCGTGCTGCTCGAATGAGGTCGGGCACCTGCCGAGTCAGCCCTTTGCTCGCCTTTGCCGCAGGATGTTCGCGATTTCCGTGGCTGCGTCCATGACATCAGGTGAATTCGTTCGCCTCCAGACATCGTCCATGCTGATGCCTGGCCGGCACATGTCGCGATTCCAGCATGCCGCCCACGAGTACATTCCGTCGGGCCCGCAACCTCCACTCAGGTCGCACGCAACCATCGCGGCCGCCATGATTTGAATCTGTGGAAGTTCGCTCGAGAAATAGGTGCCTTGGGTGACATCGCGCCCCAAGTCCCAACCCTCATTCGAGCTGGACAGAAAAAGGGCGGCGGTGTTGATGGCGGCGGCCGACATCGAGGTGTCGACCAAGGTCAAGGCAATTTCGCTCGCTCGCGCCTTGTCCTCATAGTCGATCAGGGTTGTCGACAGGATGTAGTCGCCGTTCGGGTCGGTTACTCCCAGCTCGCTGATCGTCCATCCGAACGACTCGCCTTCCAAGCCGACGCAGAATTGCTGTCTGTAGGCTTTGATCGCATCAAGGACGCCTCGGCACCGGGCGGGACGCCCTTCCTGCTCTTGCGGCGCGCGAAGTCTTGATCCAGTTCGGCGTTGCTTTGCTGGCACAGCATCAAGGCATCTGACTTGGCTTTCAGTGCATCGGCGTTGAAGGGCCCGAGCGCGGAAGCTCTGGCGTCCAATGTCCTGAAGTCATGTACACCTGACAAAATTGGATCTGCCGATCCCGGTGTCGCTTTCAAGTTTGCCCGTTGAGCTCGGGGTGACGTCGATGATTCCGGAGATCCGCTGTCGAGGGTTGTCGCAACGGTAGCGATCGCTTCGGATGGCCTCGGCGGATCAACTCGAAACTGTTTGTAGTAGAAGAGCGCTGCGACTGCCGCGAGTCCACAGACAAGAAGGGCGCTGTTTTTCTTCACTGAATTTGATCTCCCTGCTGCTTGCATACGTCGGGGCCTGTCTGCTTGCCCGGGCCAAGGCTCACGAGTTGGTGGTCAGCGCCTGCAACTGATCGGCCTGATCCTCGCGCGTCAGCGCATCGATCAATTCGTCGAGATCGCCGGCGAGGATCTCCGGCAGGCGATACAAGCGTCAGGTTGATGCGGTGGTCGGTGATCGCGGCCCTGCGGGAAATTGTAGGTGCGGATGCGCTGGCTGCGATCGCCGGAGCCGACCTGCAGCTTTCGCGATTCGGCTTGCACTCGCGTGCTGTTTGCTCGCGTTCGCGCTCGAGCAGCTCGCGCTTTCAGCAGCGACAGCGCGCGTGCGCGATTCTTGTGCTGGCTGCGCTCGTCCTGGCATTCGACGACGATGCCGGTCGGCAGGTGCGTGATGCGGATCGCCGAATCGGTCTTGTTGACGTGCTGGCCGCCGGCGCCGGACGCGCGGAACGTGTCGACCTTCAGATCGGCGGCATTGATCTCGACGTCGTCGATCTCGTCCACTTCGGGCAGGATCGCGACGGTCGCGGCCGACGTGTGGATGCGGCCTTGCGCTTCGGTCGTCGGGTACGCGCTGCACGCGATGCGTGCCGGATTCGAATTTGAGGCGCGAGAACGCGCCCTTGCCTTCGACGCGCGCGATGATTTCCTTGTAGCCGCCGTGCTCGCCTTCGCTGGTCGAAAGAATCTCGACGTGCCAGCCTCGCCGTTCGGCGTAGCGCGCGTACATGCGAAAGCAGATCGCCGGCGAAGATCGCGGCTTCGTCGCCGCCGGTGCCGGCGCGCAGTTCGAGAAACAGGTTCGCCTCGTCGCGCTGATCCTTCGGGATCAGCAGCACGATTCAGATCGCGCTCGAGCGTGCGCGCTCGGCTTCGAGCGAGGCGATCTCGTCGCGGCAGCGCCTTCAATTCCGGATCCTCGAGCATTGCGCGCGCCGACTCGAGCGCGCTGCCGGTCTCGTCGTACGTCGCGCAACGCCGTCGTCAACGGCGAAAGCTGCGAATGCTCGCGCGAGACATCGCGAAGGCGTTTCGGATCGGCGAGCACCTCGGAACTCGCGAGCAGATGCTCGAGCTCCTGATGGCGCTCGGCGAGTTGGTCGAGTTTGCGGCGGATCGTGGGTTGCATGGTGGCGAGTATCGCCGAGTGGTGGCGTCGCGCGAGAAACGTACCGCTCGTCGTTCCGGCGAAAGCCGGGACCCAGTGGTTTCGAATCGCCGACAGGTCAGACGCTGGGTCCCGGCTTTCGCCGGGACGACGAGAACACACGCGCAGCTAACGCTCGCGCTCGTCATCGCCGCCGCACATTCGAACAGACGCTCGGCCGCGCGCAGCAGGTCCGCGTCGCCGCGCAGCGCGGCCGCGCGCAGATTCGCGCTCGGCGCGTGCAGAAGTTTGTTGGTCAGCGTGTTGGCGAGGAACGCCAGCGCTTCGTCCGGCGTGACTTTCCGCGCGCCAGAAGCGCCTGCGCCTTGGCCAGCACTTCGTCGCGATCGGCTTCGGCGTGCGCGGCGCAGCGTCGCCGACGGGATTGTGCGAGTCGAGCGCGCGCCACCAGCCCATGAAGTGCTCGACCGAAAGCTCGATCATCGCCTCGGCGTCGCGCGCGGCCTCGCGGCGCGACGCGCAGGTTTTCGTCGATGACCTGGCGCAGGTCGTCGATCGTGTAGAGGTACGACGTCCTCGATCGACGGCGACGGCCGGGTCGATGTCGCGCGGCACCGCGATGTCGACCAGGAACATCGGTTTGCGGCGGCGCTGCGGCGATCGCGGCGGCGACCGGCGTCGCGATCGAGCACCGGCTCGCGGCTCGCGGTCGACGAAATCACGACGTCGGCTTCGGCCAGATGCTTGCGGCAGATCGCCGAGCGTGATCGCGTAGCCGCCGAAGCGGCCGGCCAGCGCCTGCGCGTTTTCGAGCGTGCGGTTGGCGACGATCAGGCGCCGCACGCGCGCTTCGGTCAGGTGGCGCGCGGCGAGTTCGATCGTTTCGCCGGCGCCGATCAGCAGCACGCACGCCTGGCTCAAGGTCGGCGAACACGCGTTCGGCAAGACGCACCGCGGTGAACGCGACCGATACCGGATTCGCGCCGATGCGCGTGTCCGAGCGCACGCGCTTGGCGACCGCGAACGTGTTCTGGAAAAGACGCTCGAGCGGCGCGCGCAAGGTCTGCGCGTCGCGCGCGAGTGCGTACGCGTCTTTGACCTGGCCGAGAATCTGCGGCTCGCCGAGCACCATCGACTCGAGGCCGGTCGCGACGCGGAACAGATGCCGTACGGCATCGGCCTCGGATGGCAGGTACAGGAACTCGTCGAGGCGTTCGACCGGTCAAGTGGTGATGGCGCTGCAGCCAGTCGGCGGGCGCGGTTTCGCGCGCCGCCTTCGACCGTGCAGTAGAGTTCGGTGCGGTTGCAGGTCGACAGAATCGCGGCTTCGCGAACGCCGGGTTCCGCGGTCAGCGCGGCGAGTGCCGAGGCGGTCGTCTTCCGGCGCGAAGGCGACCCGCTCGCGCAACGCGACCGGCGCGGTCAGGTGGTTGAGTCCGACGGCGACGAGCGCCATGTGTGAGTGACCGAATGGATCGCGGCAGACCCGGCGGCAGGATGAATGGAATCCGATTGCAATGGACGGATCGGCTAAGCTAGTGCGCGTTTCGCCCGCATGCACGGGTCGCCGACGGTAGCGCGGTAGTGTGCGGGCGCCGTCCCGCGATATCAAGCAAGACAAGGCTTTGCATGCATTCTTCCCGTGACCTTCATGACCTGCCGTTTCGCTGGATCGGGGCGGTTTTGCTCGCAACCGCGGCGTGCGCATTGCTCGGCGCATGCGCCAGCGTGCGCCCGGGCGCGCACGCGCATGCGGCGACGACTCCGGCCGCGGTTCCGGTGGCGCAATCGGATGATGTCCTTCTCAAGATGCTGAGTGCGCAGTTCGCGTTGCAGGACGGCGATCTTGCATCCGGCGCGGCGAAGTTCGCCGATGCGGCGCAGCTTTCGTCCGACCCGATGCTGGCCGAGGAGGCGACGCGGCTCGCATTGTCGATCAAGGATTGGGTGCTGGCGCGACGCGGCCTGGCACGCTGGCAGCAGCTCGCGCCGGAGGATTCCGGCGTGGTGCAGGCGCGTGCGTGGATCGCGCTTGGCGAAAAGCGCGGCGACGACGCCTATGCCGATCTGGACGCATTGGCCGCGCGCGGCGACGATCAGGGCTGGCGCCAGATCGCGCAGACGCTGCTCGGCACCGACGACAAGGAAGTGTCCGCACGCGTGCTCGCGCGGTTGGCCACGCCCGAGCATCTTTCCACGCAGGAGACCAATTGGGTCGCGGTCAGCCAGCTCGCGTACAAGCTCGGCGACAAGACGCTCGCGCAGCGGCTCGCCGACGCGGCGGTCACCCGCTTTCATGGCGATGACGGTTACGCGTGGAGCGCGCGGCTCGCGCTCGATCGCGGCGACAAGAGCGCCGCGCGCGCGATCTATGCCGATGCGCTCAAGCGCGATCCGAAAAGCCTGCGCCTGCGCGGTGGCTATGCGGCGCTGCTCGCCGACAGCGGCGACAACGCCGGCGCGGCGCGCGCGCTGGCTGCGGTCCGCAGGACGACGTCACCTATGCCGCGCGCGCCGCCTACGCCGCGCGTGCCGACGACAAGCCCGCGCTCGAACGCGCTGTATCGCGAGCTCGGCGGCGACAAGGCCGCGCGCAGCGGCAAGCGCCTGTACCTGCTCGGCCAGCTCGCCGAGCTGCTCGACAACGGCAATGCCGCGCTCGGCTGGTATCGCGAGATCCACGACGACGACGAGCACTGGTTCGACGCGCAGATGCGCGAGGCGGTCGTGCTCGACAAGCTCGGGCGCACCGACAGGCGCTCGACTTCCTGCACCAGCTGCAGGCGCAGTCGGGCGACGACGCCGAACAGCTCGGCAACGTGTATCTGCTCGAAGCGGATCTGCTCGCGAGCAGGCAGCGTCCGGGCGACGCGCTCGCGGTCTACACGCGGGCCTCGAACGCTGCCGGACGATACGCGCCTGCTGTACGCGCGCGCGCTGCTCGCGGTCGATCAGGGCGATCGACGGCCGGCGAGAAGCGATCTGCGTCGCGTGATCGAACTCAAGCCGGACGATGCCGACGCGATGAACGCGCTCGGCTACACGCTGGCCGATCCGCACCGGCGATCGCAGCAGCCCGAAGCGCTGGATCTGATCCAGCGCGCGCTGAAGCTGAAGCCCGACGAGCCCGCGATCATCGACAGCATGGGCTGGGTGCACTATCGGATGGGCGATCTCGACGCGGCGTTGACGCGCTGCGCCGGGCGTATGCGAAGCAGCCCGATGCCGAGATCGCCGCGCATCTGGGCGAGGTGCTGTGGGTCAAGGGCGACCACGACGAGGCGCGCGCGGATCTGGGAGGAGGGCCGCAAGAAAGACGCGAAGAACAAGACGCTGCTCGAAACGATCAAGCGGCTGACGACATGAGTGTGCGTTTCGCTGCACGGTCTGCGCCGCGGGTGTGCTGCTGCTCATGCTTGCGGCGTGTGCCGGCCAGCGCGTCAAGCGGCCGGTCGAGGCGGATCCTGCGCAACTCGCGCAGCAATCGGCGCGCGAGCAGGCGTTGGCCGCGCACGCGGCTTGGACCGTGCGCGGCCGGCTTGGCGTATCCGACGGTCATGACAGCGGCAGCGGATCGCTGGAATGGAGGCAGGACGGGACCACTTCCGCTTCAGCGTGCACGCGCCGGTGACCGGCAAGACCTGGCTGCTTTCCGGCGACGCGCAGCATGCGATGCTCGAAGGCCTGCGCGATCAGCCTGTCGAAGACGCCAGTGCGGCGCAACTGCTCGAACGCGAACTCGGCTGGCACGTGCCGATCGCACAACTGGTCGAATGGGTGCGCGGGATGCGGGCGCCCGGTGCGGCACGGATCACGTTCCGAGGCGACGGGTTGCCGGCGTCGATCGAGCAGGCGGGCTGGACGGTCGATTACCTCGACTACGACGAGAGCCAGTCGCCGCCGTTGCCGCGCAAGGTGTTCGCACGCAAAGGCAACTACAAGGTGCGCCTGGCGATTCACGCGTGGACGATGCGGTGATCGCGCAAACAGCGCCGCTGCCGGACGCCGCGGGCGATGGCTGGAGCGAGTGGCCGGCGCCGGCGAAGCTCAATCTGTTCCTGCATATCGTCGGTCGTCGCGACGATGGCTATCACCTGCTGCAGACCGTGTTCCAGCTGCTCGACTGGGGCGACACGGTACGCCTGCGGCTGCGCGATGTGACGGCGTGATCCGGCGCGTCGATCCGCTCGCCGGGCGTGGCGGACGACGCCGATCTTGGCCGTGCGCGCGGCGCAGGCGTTGCAGGCGCGCGTGCGGCAGTCGCGTCGGTGTCGACATCGCGATCGACAAGCGGATACCGATCGGCGGCGGGCTCGGCGGCGGCAGCTCCGACGCGGCGACCGTGCTGGTCGCGCTGAACGAGCTGTGGCATGCCGGCCTGGACGAGGATCGGCTCGCCGCGATCGGCCTGACGCTCGGCGCCGACGTGCCGGTGTTCGTGCGCGGCCGCAATGCCTGGGCCGAGGGCGTCGGCGAGCGCCTGTCCGCGCTCGACCTGGCCGGAGCGCTGGTATGTCGTGGTCGACCCCGGCGTGACAGTGCCGACGGCCGAGCTGTTTCGCGCTCCGGAATTGACACGAAACTCGCCGCATCTGACAATCCCGCGCTTCATTTCGGGCGCGGCCACGGTCAACGTGTTCGAGTCGGTCGTGCGCGAACGCTACGGCGCGGTCGCGCGGCGCTGGATTGGCTGGATGGATATGCGCAGGCGCGCCTCAGTGGTTCCGGCGGCTGCATTTTCGCGGCAGTCGATTCGGCCGAGGCAGGCGCGGAAATAGTCGGGCATTGCCCGCCGGAATGCGTGGTTTCGTGGTGCGCGGTGCGGCACAATCGCCGCTGGTTCTGCGGCTTCGCGAATGGAAAGACAGTGCGCGGCACGGAAGCGGCGGGTAAAGCGTCGCGGCAAGTCGAGTTTTCGGATTGGGGCGTCGCCAAGTGGTAAGGCACGGGGTTTTGATCCCCGCATTCGCAGGTTCGAGTCCTGCCGCCCCAGCCAATCACGGCGCGCGATGCGCCCGTGGCTGGTTTCAAGTTTCAGGCATTCGCAAAGCGGTTCTCGGCATTTCTGCCGCAACATTGGCGCAACGGAGTAGAGCGTGGACACCAGCGTGGGCGCACCCGGCATTCTGGTTTTCACCGGCAATGCCAACCGCCGCCTCGCGACGGCCATTTGCGAGCAGTTGAATGTGCCGCTCGGCAAGGCGCTGGTCGGCCGCTTCTCCGACGGCGAGGTGCAGGTCGAGATCGAGGAAAACGTGCCGCCGCCAGGAAGTGTTCGTCATGCAGTCGACGTGCGCGCCGACCGCCGACAATTTCATGGAGCTGCTGGTGCTGGTCGACGCGCTGAAGCGCGCCTCGGCGGCCAGCGTGACCGCGGTGATGCCGTATTTCGGCTACGCGCGCCAGGATCGCCGGCCGCGCTCGGCGCGCGTGCCGATCACGGCGAAGGTGGCGGCGAAGATGATCGGCGCGGTCGGCACCGACCGCGTGCTGACGGTCGACCTGCATGCGGACCAGATCCAGGGCTTTTTCGATATTCCGCTGGACAACGTGTATGCGTCGCCGGTGCTGCTTGCGGACATCTGGCGCTACCACGGCAATGAGCGACCTGATCGTGGTCTCGCCGGACGTCGGTGGCGTGGTGCGCGCGCGCGCGATCGCCAAGCGCCTCGACGATGCCGACCTGGCGATCATCGACAAGCGCCGTCCGCGGCCGAACGAGGCGACGGTGATGAACATCATCGGCGAGGTCGAAGGACAAGGTCTGCGTGCTGGTCGACGACATCGTCGACACCGCCGGCACGCTGTGCGCGGCCGGCGCGGCGCTGAAGAAGCGCGGCGCGCGCAAGGTCGTGGCGTACTGCACGCATCCGGTGCTGTCGGGCGCGGCGATCGACAACGTCGAACGCTCCGCAGCTCGACGAGCTGGTGGTGACCGACACGATCCCGCTGTCGGAAGCGGCGCAGGCCTGCCGCAAGATCCGCCAGCTCGCGTGGCGGAACTGCTCGCCGAAACGATCCGGCGCATCGCGTTCGGCGAGTCGGTGAGTTCGTTGTATGTGGATTGAAGCCGGGATTGGAGATTCGGGATTCGGGATTCGTTGGAAGCGAAAGCTTTGCGCGCTGACCAATCTCCAATCCCGAATCTCCAATCCCGTTTCCAACAACTCCCCTGGTCGCGGGGGAGTTCCACACCGCCGCGAGGCGGCCAATAGCAGAAGAGGCAGTACGAAATGGCAACGACACACGAAATCAAGGCCGAAACGCGCAACGTCGAAGGCAAGGGTGCGAGCCGCCGCCTGCGTCGCGCCGGTTCCGTCCCGGCCATCGTCTACGGCGGCAACTCGCCCCGGTCAGCATCCAGCTCGACCACAACGACGTCTGGCTGGCGAGCCAGAACGAGTGGTTCTACTCGTCGATCCTCGACCTCGACCTCGACGGCAACGTGCAGAAGGTGCTGCTGCGCGACATGCAGCGCCATCCGTTCAAGCAGCTCATCCTGCACCTGGACTTCCAGCGCGTCGACGAGAACGAGGCGATCCGCATCCGCGTGCCGCTGCACTTCCTCAACCAGGAAAAGTCGCCGGCCGGCAAGACCGCGGGCGTGGTGGTCACGCACGAGCTGAACGACGTCGAAATCTCCTGCCTGCCGAAGGACCTGCCGGAGTTCATCGAGGTCGACCTGTCCGGACTGCAGCGTCGGCGACATCATCCACCTGTCCGACCTGAAGCTGCCGGACGGCGTCGAGATTCCGGAGCTGCGGCTCGGCAAGGAACACGACCATGCGGTCGTGATCGCGAAGGAAGTCACGCGAAGGAAGCGGCTCCGGTTGTCGCCGAAGGCGAGGCGGCTGCTGCGCAGCCGCCGCGAAGCGGCGCGGCTCCCGCGGAAGGCGCAGCGCCGCGAAGGCGCGGCCCCCGCGAAGGGCGCGGCACCGGCCAAGAAGGACGAGAAGAAGTAATCGTCTGCTTCACGCGTCGCCTGCGCATTCGCGCGCGGCGAGGCGCGTGAGCGCGCACTGCAGCATGGCTGGCTCTGCGCCTGATCGTCGGCCTGGGCAATCCCGGTGCCGAACACCTGCGAACCCGGCACAACGCCGGGTTCTGGTTTGTCGATGCGCTGGCGCAGCGCGAGGCGGTGCGCGCTTCGGCGTCGAATCGAAGCTGCGCGGCGAGACCGCGAAGATCGCCATCGATGGCCGGCCGCTGCTGGCTGCTGAAGCCGACGACCTTCATGAACGCGAGCGGCGCGTCGGTCGCGGCGGCGCTGCGCTACTGGAAGATCGAGCCGGAAGAGATGCTGGTCGCGCACGACGACCTGGATCTGCCGCCCGGCGCGGCGCGGCTCAAGTTCGACGGCGGCCACGGCGGCCAGAACGGTCTGCGCGACATCTTCGCGCACCTCGGCCACGGCCAGTTCCATCGGCTGCGCATCGGCATCGGCCATCCCGGCCACAAGGACCGCGTCACGCCGCTGGGTGCTCGGGCGGCCCTGGGCGGCGGACGAAGCGGCGATCCTCGACGCGCTCGCGGCGATCGCTCGACGTGCTGCCGCTGGCGGTCGCGGGCGAGTTCGACGAGGCGATGAAGCGGTTGCACACGGCCGGGATCGGGAATCGGGAATCGGCGAATGGCGTAGTAGCCTGCCTCGCCGTTCCGCTGTCGCACTTTCCGATTCTCCAATCCCTAGTCCCGATTCCCGGATCCAACCATGGGCATCAAATGCGGCATCGTCGGCCTGCCGAACGTCGGCAAGTCGACGCTCTTCAATGCGCTGACCAAGGCGGGCATCGCGGCGGCGAATTTTCCGTTCTGCACGATCGATCCGAACGTCGGCGTCGTGCCGGTGCCGGATCCGCGCCTGGCGGCGCTGGCCGCGATCGTCAAGCCGCAGAAGATCATTCCGACCTCGATCGAGTTCGTCGACATCGCCGGCCTCGTCGCCGGCGCGTCGAAGGGCGAGGGCCTCGGCAACAAGTTCCTCGCGCACATCCGCGAGGTCGATGCGATCGCGCACGTCGTGCGCTGCTTCGAGCATCCGGACATCGTCCACGTCGCCGGCAAGATCGATCCGATCTCCGACATCGAGACGATCGACACCGAGCTCGCGCTGGCCGACCTCGAATCGGTCGACAAGGCGCTGAACCGCGCCGAGCGTGCGGCCAAGGCGAACGACAAGGAAGCAATCGCGAAGAAGCCCGTGCTGCAGAAGCTCAGCGCCGGCCTCAACGAAGGCAAGTCGGCGCGCAGCCTCGGCCTCGACGAGGAAGAGAAGGCGCTGGTGCGCGACCTGTTCCTGCTGACGCTCGAAGCCGCTGATGTACGTCGCCAACGTCAAGGAGGACGGCTTCGAGAACAATCCGTACCTCGACCAGGTGCGCGAGCGCGCCGCCGCCGAAGGCGCCGAGGTCGTGCCGGTCTGCGCGGCGATCGAGGAAGAGCTGGCGCAGCTCGACGATGCCGATCGCGACGAGTTCCTGCGCGACCTGGGCCTCGACGAGCCGGGCCTCAACCGCGTGATCCGCGCCGGCTACAAGCTGCTCGGCCTGCAGACCTATTTCACCGCCGGCGAGAAGGAAGTGCGCGCCTGGAAGGTCAAGGTCGGCGCGACCGCGCCGCAGGCGGCCGGCGTGATCCACACCGATTTCGAGCGCGGCTTCATCCGCGCCGAGACCATCGGCTACGACGATTTCATCAAGTACAAGGGCGAATCCGGCGCGCGCGATGCCGGCCGGCTGCGCCTGGAAGGCAAGGAATACGTGCGTCCAGGAAGGCGACGTGCTGCACTTCCGCTTCAACGTCTGATCGCATCGCGGCATCGGGCGATGCCATGTCAGGTCAGCAACGCGAAGTCGAATTCCGCTTTCTCGCCGAGCCGATGCGATGTCAATTTCGGCGGCAAGGTGCACGGCGGCATGGTCATGAAATGGATCGACCAGGCCGGCTATGCCTGCGCGGTCGGCTGGAGCGGCCAGTATTGCGTGACGGTCGCGGTCGGCGGGATCCAGTTCGTCGCGCCGATCCTGATCGGCGATCTGGTCACGGTGCGCTGCAAGCTGATCCGGACCGGAAACTCCAGCATGCATTTCGCGGTCGATGTATCCGCTCGCGACCTGAAAAGCGGGGCGGAGCGGCGCGCGACCAGTTGCGTGATCGTTTTCGTCGCGCTGGATCGTGCCGATGGTGCGCCGGTCGCGGTGCCGCCTTGGGCGCCGACCAGCGACGAGGATCATCGCCTGGCCGATTTCGCCCAGCGCCTGCTCGATCTTTCCAAGGCGATGGAAGTGGAAGTCGCCCGGTTTCGGCCCGGCTTGGCGGTGTGACAGCGGCTCGCGGGCGTCGTGTTTGCAGATGTGATGCCTGTATCGACAATTTCCCGCACTTTATCCTTGACAGTAGGTGGTCAGGGAAAGGAAAATGCGCGGCTCCGTTTCGGAGGGATACCCAAGCGGCCAACGGGGGCAGACTGTAAATCTGCTGGCTTACGCCTTCGGTGGTTCGAATCCACCTCCCTCCACCAGGTTTCAGGTAGCGAATAGAATCGCAGAGGTGGTGAGAACCGCCGAAGGTGGTTCGACAAAATCGCCGGGAGCGATTTTGAACGTAACGCGGAGCGGTACGGCCCAGAGGGGCGGAGGGGCGGAGGGGCGGAGGGCAGGATGCCCGGAGTAATCCACCTCCCTCCACCAGTCAAGCAGGATCCGGCGGTCTCACCAACCACCGGCGCAGTACCCAAGCAGGTTTGTCGGCGCGGGAGTAGTTCAATGGTAGAACATCAGTTTTCCAAACTGATTACGCGGGTTCGATTCCCGTCTTCCGCTCCATTGAGCTGCTCTTGTTGAAACACATGCTCACGTAGCTCAGTCGGTAGAGCACCTCCTTGGTAAGGAGGAGGTCACTGGTTCGATTCCAGTCGTGAGCACCATTCATCGGTGGCGTCTGTTGTTGTTTTCCGGTTGGTGTTTTCGCATACGTTCCGCCAAGTTCGCCTCCATATCATCATAATTCGTCCATCAGATCGGGGTTTTTCGTCATGTCCAAGGAAAAATTCGAGCGCAACAAGCCGCACGTGAACGTGGGCACGATTGGCCACGTTGACCACGGCAAGACGACGCTGACGGCGGCGCTGACGAAGATCGGCGCGGAGCGGTTTGGCGGCGAGTTCAAGGCGTACGACCAGATCGACGCGGCGCCGGAAGAGAAGGCGCGCGGCATCACGATCTCGACCGCGCACGTGGAATACGAGTCGCCGAACCGCCACTACGCGCACGTCGACTGCCCGGGCCACG
This sequence comes from uncultured Gammaproteobacteria bacterium, assembly GCA_963720445.1. Taxonomy (GTDB): domain Bacteria; phylum Pseudomonadota; class Gammaproteobacteria; order Xanthomonadales; family Rhodanobacteraceae; genus Dokdonella_A. The sequence goes on along the minus strand of CAVRFO010000002.1, from coordinate 621,231 downwards.
CGGACTACGTGAAGAACATGATCACGGGTGCGGCGCAGATGGACGGCGCGATCCTGGTGTGCTCGGCCGCGGACGGCCCGATGCCGCAGACGCGCGAGCACATCCTGCTGGCCCGCCAGGTCGGCGTGCCGTACATCGTGGTGTACCTGAACAAGGCGGACATGGTCGACGACGCCGAGCTGCTGGAGCTGGTCGAGATGGAAGTCCGCGAGCTGCTGTCGCAAGTACGAGTTCCCGGGCGACGACACCCCGATCATCACCGGTTCGGCGCTGAAGGCGCTGGAAGGCGACCAGTCCGAGATCGGCGTGCCGTCGATCATCAAGCTGGTGGAGGCGCTGGACAGCTGGATTCCGGAGCCGGAGCGCGACATCGACAAGCCGTTCCTGATGCCGGTCGAAGACGTGTTCTCGATCTCGGGTCGTGGCACGGTGGTGACCGGTCGTATCGAGCGCGGCGTGATCAAGGTCGGCGACGAAATCGAGATCGTCGGCATCCGTCCGACGGTGAAGACGACGGTGACCGGCGTCGAGATGTTCCGCAAGCTGCTCGACCAGGGCCAGGCGGGCGACAACGCGGGTCTGCTGCTGCGCGGCACCAAGCGTGACGACGTGGAGCGCGGCCAGGTGCTGTGCAAGCCGGGTTCGATCACGCCGCACACGGAGTTCGAAGCCGAGGTGTACGTGCTGTCGAAGGAAGAAGGCGGTCGTCATACGCCGTTCTTCAAGGGCTACCGTCCGCAGTTCTACTTCCGCACGACGGACGTGACGGGTGCGTGCGAGTTGCCGGAAGGCGTCGAGATGGTGATGCCGGGCGACAACGTGAAGATGGTGGTGACGCTGATCCACCCGATCGCGATGGAAGAAGGCCTGCGTTTCGCGATTCGCGAAGGCGGCCGTACCGTCGGCGCCGGCGTGGTGGCGAAGATCCTCAAGTAACGAGCGGGCCTTGGTAGGCCGGCTCGTCTGAGAAAGTCCGGCAGGATGCCGGCCTGATCTTCGCCGTCATGGAAGACGGCATAAGTACACGCGGCAGGCGGATCCGAAACGGTCCGCCTTTGCCATTTTGAACAAAAGACCACATACGCCAGTAGCTCAATTGGCAGAGCAGCGGTCTCCAAAACCGCAGGTTGGGGGTTCGAGTCCCTCCTGGCGTGCCATTCAAGCAGAGAGGAATCCGCAGCGGATCGGGTAGTTCGAGCAGGTTTCGCCAGACCAGGCGACTCCTGATGACCCCGCTCCCTTGCCAAAACGTATGAATGCCAAGGTCGAAAAAGCAGGTGCGGACGGGCTCGATATGGTCAAGCTCGTCGCTGCAGGAGTGTTGCTGGTCGCCGCAATCGTCGCCTACTACTATTTCAGCGATTGGAATGGCTGGGCGCGCGCTGGCATGGTCGTGGTTGGATTGATCGCCGCGGGCGCGGTCGCCGCGTTCACCGCGCAAGGCCGCATGGTGCGCGAATACATTGCCGAATCGCAGTTCGAGTTGCGCAAGGTCGTCTGGCCGACCCGCGAGGAAACCCTGCGCACGACACTGGTCATCATCGTCGTCGTGATCATCCTGAGTGTGCTGCTCGGACTTATCGACGTGATGCTGAAGTGGGTGGTGCTCGACCATCTGCTGAAGTTGGGAGGCTAGACCCGGCATGAGCAAGCGTTGGTATGTCGTTCACGCCTATTCCGGCTTCGAGCATGCGGTCAGCCGTTCGCTGAAGGAACGCGTCGCGCGCGCTGGCATGGAAGAGAAGTTCGGCGAAGTGCTGGTGCCGACCGAGGAAGTCATCGAGATGCGCGGCGGCCAGAAACGGCGCAGCGAGCGCAAGTTCTTCCCCGGTTACGTGCTGGTGCAGATCGAGACGCACGACGAAGGCAAGTCGCTGAAGATCGACGACGAGTCCTGGCATCTGGTCAAGGAAACCCCGAAGGTCATGGGTTTCATCGGCGGCACCGCCGACCGGCCGCTGCCGATCAAGGATTCGGAAGCCGAAGCGATCCTCGAGCGCGTGCAGGAAGGCGTCGACAAGCCGCGTCCGAAGGTGTTGTTCGAACCGGGCGAGATGGTGCGTGTCACCGACGGCCCGTTCAACGACTTCAACGGCGTGGTCGAGGAAGTCAATTACGAGAAGAGCCGCCTGCGTGTGGCGGTGCTGATTTTCGGGCGTTCGACACCGGTCGAGTTGGAATTCGGCCAGGTGGAGAAGGCGTAGGCGCAATCCGAGATAGGCGCTTTCATAAGGAGTCCGGCAGGGATGCCGGTCTGTTCTTCGCGGTCATGGAGGACCGCAAAAATGACGGAGGAGTCCCGCAGCCCCGGCGTGCAGACGTTCGAACTCCAGGAGTAAACAGCAATGGCAAAGAAAGTAGTCGGTTACATCAAACTGCAGGTCAAGGCCGGTCAGGCCAATCCGTCGCCGCCGGTGGGCCCAGCCCTCGGTCAGCGCGGCCTGAACATCATGGAGTTCTGCAAGGCGTTCAACGCCGCGACGCAGAAGCTCGAGCCGGGTCTGCCGATTCCGGTCGTGATCACCGCGTACTCGGACCGCACGTTCACGTTCATCACGAAGACGCCGCCGGCGACGATCCTTCTGAAGAAGGCGGTCGGCATCACGTCCGGTTCCAAGCGTCCGAACACCGAGAAGGTTGGCAAGGTCACCCGTGCGCAGCTCGAGGCGATCGCCAAGCAGAAGGAACCCGATCTGACCGCGGCCGATCTCGAGGCCGCCGTTCGCACGATCGCAGGTAGCGCCCGCAGCATGGGCCTGGTGTCGGAGATCTGATATGAGCATGAAGATCAGCAAGCGTTACAAAGCCCTGAGCGAGAAGGTCACGCCAGGCAAGGCTTATGCAATCGACGAAGCCCTGAAGATCATCAAGGACGGCGCCAAGGCGAAGTTCCCGGAATCGGTCGACGTTGCGGTTCGCCTCGGCATCGACGCGAAGAAGTCCGACCAGGGCGTGCGCGGTTCGGTGATGATGCCGCACGGTACCGGCAAGACGGTGCGCGTTGCGGTGTTCTGCCCGGCCGGTGAAAAGGCCGAAGCGGCCAAGGCGGCCGGCGCCGACGCAGTCGGCATGGAAGACCTCGCCGAGAAGATGCAGGCTGGCGATCTCGCGTTCGGTCGCGTCATCGCGACGCCGGATGCGATGCGCGTGGTCGGCAAGCTCGGCCAGTTGCTCGGTCCGCGTGGCCTGATGCCGAACCCGAAGGACGGCTCGGTCGCCGCCGACGTGGTCACCGCGGTCAAGAATGCGAAGGCAGGTCAGGTCAAGTTCCGCAACGACAAGGCCGGCATCATCCACTGCTCGATCGGCAAGGCGAGCTTCGAGGCGTCCGCGCTGAAGGACAACCTCAACGCGCTGCTCGCGGACCTGGTCAAGGCCAAGCCGGCAGCTGCGAAGGGTGTGTTCCTGCAGAAAGTGTCGCTGTCGAGCACGATGGGTGTCGGCGTCGTCGTCGATCACTCCACGGTTTCGGCTTGATTTCGAACCTCGGCGCCGCGTCGCGACGCTGAGGTGTTTAAAGGATTTTGAGGGCACCTGCCGCGAGGCGGGGAGCCGTCAAAGACCGCAGGCGGCCAAGATGGCGCGATCGGGATGCACGGATGCACGGTTTGCAAGGATTCTCCCGATCCTGCCGGCAAGGCCTCAATAGCCCAGCCTGCGTAGATGGTGTTGCCTCCTGGAAAATATCTGGTTCACAGCCTCTGGGCAGACCAGTCAGACAGGCCACCACCGGGACGCGATTTGCGTCCCCGGCATCCAGGAAGGATGTCGTTCAGGACCGCAAACGGCCGCTGGCCGCGAGCGGAGTTCATTTGGAGGAGTGCTAATGGCTCTAAATCTGTCCCAGAAGAAAGAAGTTGTCGCCGAACTGGCAGAAGTCGCCGCCACGGCCCACTCCCTGGTTGCCGCCGAGTACGCGGGCACCACGGTCGGGCAGATGACCGCGATGCGCAAGAAGGCTCGCGAAACCGGCGTGTTCTTGAAAGTCGTCAAGAACACCCTGGCATCGCGTGCCGTCGTCGGCACCGAGTATGAGTGCGTCCAGGATTCGTTGGTCGGCCCGCTGCTCTATGCGTTTTCGAAAGATGAGCCCGGCGCCGCCGGTCGTCTTATCAAGGAATTCGCCAAGGGCAACGACAAGCTGAAGGCGAAGGTTGTCGCCGTGGGTGGCCAGGCGTATCCGGCCAGCCATGTCGAGGTGCTGGCTTCGCTGCCGACCCTCGATCAGGCGCTGGCCATGCTGGCCCGTGTCCTCGCCGAACCGGCGACCATGTTCGCCCGCGCGGTCAAGGCTGTTGCCGACAAGCAGGGTGGTGGCGATGTCGCCGCCCCGGCGCAGGCTGAAACGGCCTGAGTGCGACCCGCAACGACTTGCTGAACCCTTTCCAGAAAATTTTACCGAGGTAATTACCAATGTCCCTGTCCAACGAACAGATCGTCGAAGCCGTCGCCGCGAAGAGCCTCATGGAAGTCATGGAGCTGGTCAAGGCGATCGAAGAGAAGTTTGGCGTTTCCGCGGCCGCTCCGGTCGCTGCTGCCGGTCCGGCCGCTGCGGCTGCTGTGGTCGAAGAACAGACCGAATTCAACGTCATCCTCAAGGCTGCCGGTGAGAAGAAGGTCGAAGTCATCAAGGCCGTCCGCGCCATCACGGGTCTCGGCCTGAAGGAAGCGAAGGATCTCGTCGAAGCCACCGGTACGCTGAAGGAAGGCGTGTCGAAGGACGACGCGGCCAAGATGAAGAAGGATCTGGAAGCTGCTGGCGCGACCGTCGAGGTCAAGTAAGCGACGCAGAACGCGTTGCTTGCTGCTGCAGCCAAGTAAGGCCAAGCCTGGGGGCGCAAGCTCCCGGGCTTTGCCCGTTGCGCTTTTCGAGGCGCGGCCATGGGAAATCGCAGGGATCGTCCCCATTTGGGGAAGCCTGCGCTTTCCGATGTCCGTTTCTCTTCCGGTTTTCTTCCCTGCGACGCGCCGCCGTCGCACGCTGTACGAGGTGTGCCCCTCATGACCACGACGACCTACTCCTTCACTGAAAAAAAGCGAATCCGCAAGGATTTCGGCAAGCGCCCACCGGTGCTTGGCGTGCCTTTCCTGCTGGCCATCCAGGTCGACTCGTATCGCGAGTTCCTGCAGGCCGATGTCGACCCGAACGGGCGCGATGACAAGGGCCTGCATGCGGCGCTGCGCTCGGTGTTTCCGATCAGCAGCTATTCCGGCAGCGCGGCGCTTGAGTACGTCAACTATCGCCTCGGCGAGCCGGCGTTCGACGAGCGCGAGTGCCGTTCGCGTGGCATGAGCTACGGCGCGCCGTTGCGCGTGACCGTGCGCCTGGTCATCTACGACAAGGAATCGTCGAACAAGGCGATCAAGTACGTGAAGGAACAGGAAGTCTACATGGGCGAATTGCCGCTCATGACCGACACCGGCACCTTCATCGTCAACGGCACGGAGCGCGTCATCGTCTCGCAGCTGCACCGTTCGCCCGGCGTGTTCTTTGACCACGATCGCGGCAAGACGCATTCGTCCGGCAAACTGCTCTACAGCGCGCGCGTGATTCCGTATCGCGGCTCGTGGCTGGACTTCGAATTCGACCCGAAGGACGCGCTGTTCACCCGTATCGACCGTCGCCGCAAGTTGCCGGTGACCGTGCTGTTGCGCGCGCTCGGCTACACCAACGAAGAGATGCTCGACATCTTCTTCGAGAAGAACGTGTTCCATCTCGGCAAGAAGGACGGCGCCACGCTCGACCTGGTTGCCGAACGCCTGCGTGGCGAAACCCTGAACTTCGACCTCCGTATCGGCAAGGATACGATCGTCGAAACCAGCAAGCGCATCACCGCGCGCCACGTGCGTCAGCTCGAAAACGCGAAGATCAAGTCGCTCGACGTGCCCGACGAATACCTGATCGGGCGCATCCTCGCGCACGATGTCGTCGACACCAAGACTGCCGAGTTGCTGGCTTCGGCCAACGACGAGATCAACGACGCGCATCTCGAAGCGTTCCGCAAGGCCGGCATCGACAAGATCGCGACCTTGTGGGTCAACGACCTCGATCGCGGTGACTACATCTCGCGCACCCTGCGCATTGATCCGTCGAAGACGCCGCTGGAGGCGCTCGTCGAGATTTACCGCATGATGCGTCCGGGCGAGCCGCCGACCAAGGACGCCGCGCAGAACCTGTTCCAGAACCTGTTCTTCTCGTCCGAACGCTACGATCTCGATCGCGTCGGCCGCATGAAGTTCAACCGCCGTGTCGGCCGCAAGGACGACAAGGGCCCCGGCATCCTGTACGACGGCAAGTATTTCGGCGAGCGCAACGACGAGAACTCGAAATCGCTGGTCAAGGAATTCGGCGCTGGTTCCGACATCCTCGACGTGATCAAGGTGCTGATCGAGATCCGCAATGGTCGCGGCATCGTCGATGACATCGACCATCTCGGCAACCGTCGCGTGCGTTCGGTCGGCGAAATGGCCGAGAACGTGTTCCGCATCGGCCTGGTGCGCGTCGAGCGTGCGGTCAAGGAGCGTTTGTCGCTCGCGGAAGCCGACGGCCTGACCCCGCAGGACCTGATCAACGCCAAGCCGGTCGCAGCAGCAGTGAAGGAGTTCTTCGGCTCCTCGCAGCTCAGCCAGTTCATGGATCAGAACAATCCGCTTTCGGAAGTCACCCACAAGCGCCGCGTGTCGGCACTTGGCCCGGGTGGCCTGACCCGCGAGCGCGCCGGCTTCGAAGTGCGCGACGTGCATCCGACCCATTACGGCCGCGTCTGCACGATCGAAACGCCGGAAGGCCCGAACATCGGCCTGATCAACTCGCTCGCCGTGTATGCGCGCACCAACGACTACGGCTTCCTCGAGACGCCGTACCGCAAGGTTGCGCACGGCAAGATCACCAACGAGGTGGAATTCCTCTCGGCGATCGACGAAGGCGAATACGTGATCGCGCAGGCGAACTCGCCGCTCGACAAACACGGCAGCTTCGAGGAAGACTTCGTGTCCTGCCGCTTCCGCGGCGAGTCCGAGCTGCGTCCGCCGAGTGAAGTCAACTTCATGGACGTGTCGCCGATGCAGACCGTGTCGGTCGCAGCCGCGTTGGTGCCGTTCCTCGAACACGATGACGCAAACCGCGCGCTGATGGGCGCGAACATGCAGCGCCAGGCCGTGCCGACGCTGCGCTCGCAGAAGCCGCTGGTGGGAACCGGTATCGAACGTGCGGTCGCGCGTGACTCCGGTGTCACCGTCGCGGCGAAGCGCGCTGGCGTGATCGACCAGGTCGATGCGGGCCGTATCGTGGTCCGCGTCAACGAAGACCAGGTCGGCGACAACGACGCCGGCGTCGATATCTACACGCTGACCAAGTACACGCGCTCGAACCAGAACACCAACCTCAACCAGCGTCCGCTGGTCAATGTCGGTGATCGGGTCGAACAGGGCGACGTGCTCGCCGACGGTTCGTCGACAGATCTGGGCGAGCTCGCGCTCGGCCAGAACATGCTGGTCGCGTTCATGCCGTGGAACGGCTACAACTTCGAGGACTCGATCCTGCTCTCCGAGCGCGTGGTCGAGGAGGATCGCTACACGACGATCCACATCGAGGAACTGACCATCCAGGCGCGCGACACCAAGCTTGGACCGGAGGAAATTTCCGCTGACATCCCGAACGTCGGCGAACAGGCGCTCGCGCGTCTGGACGAATCCGGTGTCGTCTACATCGGCGCGGAAGTGAAGGCCGGCGACATCCTGGTCGGCAAGGTCACGCCGAAGGGCGAGAGCCAGCTGACTCCGGAAGAAAAACTGTTGCGTGCGATCTTCGGCGAGAAGGCGTCCGACGTGAAGGATTCGTCCTTGCGCGTGCCGCCGGGCATGGATGGCGTCGTCATCGACGTCACCGTGTTCACCCGCGACGGCATCGAGAAGGACAAGCGCGCGCGCCAGATCGAGGAAATGGAAGTCAAGCGCGTCAAGAAGGACTTCGACGACCAGTTCCGCATCCTCGAAGGCGCGATCTATAGCCGCATGCGCAGCACGCTGATCGGCAAGGTCGCGAACGGCGGTCCGGGCGGCCTGAAGAAGGGCGCTGCGCTCACCGGCGAGTACCTCGACGGCCTGAAGAAGGACGAGTGGTTCGCAATCCGCATGAAGGACGAGGACGCGGCCGAATTCCTCGAGCGCGCGCAGGAGCAGATCAAGGGTCACAAGGAAGAGTTCGACAGGTCGTTTCAAGGCCAAGCAGGCCAAGATCACCGCCGGCGACGACCTCGCCCCGGGCGTGCTGAAAATGGTCAAGGTCTACCTGGCCGTTAAGCGCCGCATCCAGCCGGGCGACAAGATGGCCGGCCGCCACGGCAACAAGGGTGTCGTGTCGATGATCGTGCCGGTCGAGGACATGCCGTACGACGCAGAAGGGCCGTCCGGTCGACATCGTGCTCAATCCGCTCGGCGTGCCGTCGCGTATGAACATCGGCCAGATTCTCGAAGTGCACCTGGGTTGGGCTGCGAAAGGACTCGGCCAGAAGATCCAGCGCATGCTGGAAGCCAATGAAAAGGTCGTCGAGCTGCGCAAGTTCCTCGACCAGATCTACAACTAGGGCAAGGAAGGTCTTGGCCATCACGTCAACCTCAAATCGTTGACCGATGACGAGATCCTGGCCCTCGCGCGCAACCTGCAGGACGGCGTGCCGATGGCGACGCCGGTGTTCGACGGTGCGTACGAGTCCGAGATCAAGGCGATGCTGAAGTTGGCGGACCTGCCCGAATCCGGACAGACCACGCTGATCGATGGTCGCACCGGCGAGGCGTTCGATCGTCCAGTCACGGTCGGCTACATGCACGTGCTCAAGCTGAACCATCTCGTCGACGACAAGATGCACGCGCGCTCGACCGGTCCGTACTCGCTGGTCACCCAGCAACCGCTCGGTGGCAAGGCGCAGTTCGGCGGCCAGCGTTTCGGCGAAATGGAAGTCTGGGCGCTGGAAGCCTACGGCGCGGCGTACACGCTGCAGGAAATGTTGACGGTGAAATCCGACGACGTCGCCGGCCGCAACCAGATGTACAAGAACATCGTCGACGGCGACCACGAGATGGTCGCGGGCATGCCCGAGTCGTTCAACGTGCTGGTCAAGGAAATCCGCTCGCTCGCGATCAACATGGAGCTCGAAGAGTCGAAGTGACGCTTGGGAACAGGGAATAGGGCATTCGGGAATCGCCAAAGGCCGCGGCCAGCGCTTTCCGGATCACCAACCTCCCAGCATTGAACCCATTCCCGATCCTCGATTCCCGATTCCCGGAGATTCAAATGAAAGATCTGCTCAACCTGTTCAACCAGCAGCGCCAGTCGCTCGACTTCGACTCGATCAAGATCGCGCTCGCCTCGCCGGACCTGATCCGGTCGTGGTCGTTCGGCGAAGTGAAGAAGCCGGAAACGATCAACTACCGTACGTTCAAGCCGGAACGCGACGGCCTGTTCTGCGCCGCGATCTTCGGCCCGATCAAGGACTACGAGTGCCTGTGCGGCAAGTACAAGCGCATGAAGCACCGTGGCGTGGTCTGCGAGAAGTGCGGCACCGAAGTGACGCTGGCCAAAGTGCGCCGCGAGCGCATGGGCCACATCGAGCTGGCCAGCCCGACCGCGCACATCTGGTTCCTGAAGTCGCTGCCCTCGCGCATCGGCCTGATGCTCGACATGACCTTGCGCGATATCGAGCGCATCCTCTATTTCGAGGCGTATGTCGTCGTCGATCCGGGCATGACCGCGCTCGAGCGCGGCCAGCTGCTCAACGAAGAGCAGTACCTGCAGTCGGTCGAGGAACATGGCGATGAGTTCGACGCGCGCATGGGCGCCGAAGCGGTCTACGAACTGCTCAAGACGATCGACCTCACCCAGGAACTGATCCGTCTGCGCGAGGAAATCGCCTCGACGAATTCGGAAACCAAGCTCAAGCGCCTGTCCAAGCGGATCAAGCTGGTCGAAGCGTTCCTTGAATCGGGCAACCGCCCGGAATTCATGGTCCTGACCGTGCTGCCGGTGCTGCCGCCGGATCTGCGTCCGCTGGTGCCGCTCGATGGCGGCCGCTTCGCGACGTCGGATCTGAACGACCTGTACCGCCGCGTCATCAACCGCAACAACCGCCTGAAGCGGCTGCTCGAACTCAATGCGCCGGACATCATCGTGCGCAACGAGAAGCGCATGCTGCAGGAAGCGGTCGATGCGTTGATGGACAACGGCCGTCGCGGCCGTGCGATCACCGGCACCAACAAGCGCCCGCTGAAGTCGCTGGCCGACATGATCAAGGGCAAGCAGGGCCGCTTCCGCCAGAACCTGCTCGGCAAGCGCGTCGACTACTCCGGTCGTTCGGTCATCGTGGTCGGTCCGACGCTGCAGCCTGCACCAGTGCGGCCTGCCGAAGAAGATGGCGCTGGAACTGTTCAAGCCGTTCATCTTCTCCAAGCTGCAGCGCCGTGGTCTGGCGACCACGATCAAGGCCGCGAAGAAGCTGGTCGAGCGCGAGAGCGCCGAGGTGTGGGACATCCTCGAAGAAGTGATCCGCGAACATCCGGTGCTGCTCAACCGCGCGCCGACCCTGCATCGTCTCGGCATCCAGGCGTTCGAGCCGGTGCTGATCGAAGGCAAGGCGATCCAGCTGCATCCGCTCGTCTGTACCGCGTTCAACGCGGACTTCGACGGTGACCAGATGGCCGTGCACGTGCCGCTGTCGCTCGAAGCGCAGCTCGAAGCGCGCGCGCTGATGATGTCGACGAACAACATCCTGTCGCCGGCGAACGGCGAGCCGATCATCGTGCCGACCCAGGACGTCGTGCTCGGCCTGTACTACATGACCCGCGCGCTCGAGAACGTGAAGGGCGAGGGCATGGTCTTCGCGAACATTGCCGAAGTGCATCGCGCCTATGACAACCGCGTGGTCGAACTGCACGCGAAGGTCAAGGTGCGTCTGCGCCAGGTCGAGATCGACGAGCAGAGGCGGTCGCACCGAGAACACGACCCTCGTCGACACCACGATCGGTCGCGCGCTGCTGGCGGAAATCCTGCCCGATGGCCTGCCGTTTGCGCTCGCCAATACCGAGCTCACCAAGAAGTCGATCTCGAAGTCTGATCAACCAGTGCTACCGCCGCCTCGGCCTGAAGGACACGGTCGTGTTCGCCGATCAGCTGATGTACACCGGCTTCCACTACGCGACCCGCGCGGGCATGTCGATCGGCATCGACGACATGAAGATCCCGGCTGAGAAGAAGGGCATCCTCGAACTCGCCGAAAAGGACGTCACCGAGATCCAGCAGCAGTACCAGTCCGGTCTGGTTACCGCCGGCGAGCGCTACAACAAGGTCGTCGACATCTGGTCGCGCACCAACGAACTCGTCGCCGCGGCGATGATGAAGGGCATTGGTGGCGACAAGGTCAAGACCGCGAAGGGTGAGGTCATCGAGCAGAAGTCGATGAACTCGCTGTACATCATGGCCGACTCCGGCGCGCGTGGTTCGGCGGCGCAGATCCGCCAGCTCGCCGGCATGCGCGGTTTGATGGCGCGTCCGGACGGCTCGATCATCGAGACGCCGATCAAGGCGAACTTCCGCGAAGGCCTGAACGTGCTGCAGTACTTCAACTCGACGCACGGTGCCCGAAAGGGTCTGGCCGATACCGCGCTGAAGACCGCGAACTCGGGTTACCTGACCCGCCGTCTTGTCGACGTCGCGCAGGACGTGGTCGTCACCGAGATCGATTGCGGCACGTCCAATGGCCTGACCATGGCGCCGATCGTCGAAGGTGGCGATGTCGTCGAGCCGTTGAAGCGACCGCGTGCTCGGTCGTTCGGTCGCGGAAGATGTGTTCGCGCCGGGCAACGATGAAGATCCGATCGTCACGCGCAATACCTTGCTCGACGAAGCGATGGTCGAAAAGATCGAAGTGGCCGGCGTGCAGTCGATCCTGGTGCGCTCGCCGATCACCTGCGCGGCGCGCTTCGGTGTCTGCGCGGTCTGCTACGGACGCGATCTCGCGCGTGGCCATCGCGTCAACATCGGCGAAGCGGTCGGCGTGATTGCGGCGCAATCGATCGGCGAGCCGGGTACCCAGCTGACCATGCGCACGTTCCATATCGGCGGCGCGGCGTCACGAGCGGCGGCGGTCGACAACGTGCATGTGAAGACGACCGGCAACGTGAAGTTCACCAACCTCAAGACCGTTGCGCACAACGCGGGCCACCTCGTGGCCGTGTCGCGCTCCGGTGAATTGTCGGTCATGGATACGCACGGCCGCGAGCGTGAGCGCTACCGCATTCCGTACGGCGCCGTCATCGACGTCCGCGACGGTGCGGCCGTCAAGGCCGGCATGGTCGTCGCGAAGTGGGACCCGCATACCCATCCGATCGTCTCGGAAGTTGCCGGCGTCGTGCGCTTCGTCGATTTCCAGGACGGCATCACCGTGCAGGAACAAATCGACGAATTGACGGGACTTGCCAGTTCCGTGGTCACTGATCCGAAGCGTCGCGGCACCGCGGCCAAGGATCTGCGCCCGACCGTTCGCATCGTCGACAAGAAGGGTGGCGAATTGCGCCTGCCCGGCACCGACATTCCGGCGCAGTACTTCCTGCCGGCCGGTGCGATCGTGTCGCTGCAGAACGGCGTGGAAGTCGGCGTCGGCGACGTCGTCGCGCGTATTCCGCAAGAAACCTCCAAGACCCGCGACATCACCGGTGGTCTGCCGCGCGTTGCCGACCTGTTCGAGGCGCGCAAGCCGAAGGAGCCGGCGATCCTTGCCGAGCGTTCCGGCGTGGTCAGCTTCGGCAAGGACACCAAGGGCAAGCAGCGCCTGATCATCCGCGATACCGACGGCAACGAGCACGAGGAACTGATTCCGAAATGGCGTCAGGTGATCGTGTTCGAGGGCGAGCATGTCGAGAAGGGCGAAACCGTGGTCGACGGCGAGCCCAGTCCGCACGACATCCTGCGCCTGCTCGGTGTCGAGCCGCTGGCGGCTTACCTGGTCAAGGAAATCCAGGACGTCTACCGTCTGCAGGGCGTGAAGATCAACGACAAGCACATCGAGGCGATCATTCGCCAGATGTTGCGCAAGGTCGAGATCAGCGAGGCTGGCGACACGCGTTTCCTGCGCGGCGAGCAGGTCGACCGGATGCGCCTGATCGAGGAGAACGGTCGCACCGAGGCGCGCCATGAACGGCCGGCCGAAATGCTGCCGGTGCTGCTCGGCATCACCAAGGCGTCCCTGGCTACCGAATCGTTCATCTCGGCGGCGTCGTTCCAGGAAACCACTCGCGTGCTGACCGAAGCATCGGTCCGCGGAACGCGGGATACCTTGCGCGGCCTGAAAGAAAACGTTATAGTCGGGCGCTTGATTCCGGCCGGTACTGGCCTCGCCTACCACGCCCAGCGGCGCGCACGGCACGGCGGCGGATTGACCGAGTCGGAACGCGCAACGCTTGGGGCCTCGAGTTCCGTGGCCGAAGCGGTTGCCGAAGACGGCGAGACGCACTGATATCGATATACCTGAGCGATAGTTCCTGCATCATGCCCGCGAGAGCGGGCGCCCATTGAAGGTCCAGGATGGGTATCCCGTGTTCGCGGGAATGGTGGTCCGTTCAGGCGGTTTTAGTTTGTTTGACATCGAAAAGAGGCGAAGGAATCGCCTCGTGTTCGAGTGCAGGGAGCCAGGCGCGAAACCTTGACGGTGTCGTATGCCGAACGTTATACTCGATTGTCTTGGCAGGCCGGATTTCTCGGCCTGCCTTTTGTTTCCCCCGATTTCTCGGCTCGATTCGTCGGGCGACTATCCCAAGAACACGCAAGGCACGGTTCAAACGCATGTCAACAGTCAATCAGCTGGTACGCAAGCCGCGCAGTCCGAAGACGTACAAGAGTGCGTCCCCGGCGCTCGCGAATTGTCCGCAGCGACGCGGCGTTTGCACGCGCGTCTACACGACCACACCGAAGAAGCCGAACTCGGCTCTGCGCAAGGTCGCCAAGGTGCGCCTGACGAACGGATTCGAAGTCATCAGCTACATCGGTGGCGAAGGTCACAACTTGCAGGAGCACTCGGTCGTTCTGATCCGTGGTGGCCGCGTCAAGGATCTTCCCGGCGTGCGCTACCACACGGTACGCGGCAGCCTCGACGCAGCGGGCGTGACCAAGCGCCGCAAGAGTCGTTCGAAATACGGCGCCAAGCGCCCGAAGTCCTGATTCGATCGCCGGCTCTTACAGGGGCCGGCTCTTATAGGCGTTTCCACAGGCGTTTCGGCGCTTGAGTATCAAGCGGCCCCTGTGGCCGCATCATTGAGAAGAGTCCATGTCACGCAAAGGCAATACCCCAACACGTGAGTTGCTGCCCGATCCCAAGCACGGCAGCCAGGTCATCGCTCGTTTCATCAATATGGTGATGCAGAGCGGCAAGAAGTCGGTCGCGGAAAAGATTGTCTATGGCGCGCTTGGCCATATCGGCGAAAAGCACGCCGAGCCGGTCAGTTTGGTCGAAAAAGCGCTGAGCAACGTGGCTCCCGCTGTCGAGGTCAAATCCCGCCGGGTTGGCGGCGCGACGTATCAGGTGCCGGTCGAAGTGCGTTCGTCGCGCCGTACCGCATTGGCGATGCGTTGGTTGATCGACGCGGCGCGCAAGCGCGGCGAGAACACGATGCCACGCAAACTGGCGGCCGAGTTGGTCGAGGCGGCTGAAAACCGTGGTGGCGCTGTCAAGAAGCGTGAAGAAACGCACCGTATGGCGGAAGCCAACAAGGCGTTCTCGCACTACCGCTGGTAAGCGTTTGTTCGTGCCGTCCTCCATGACGGCAAAGAACAAGCCGCATCCATCGCGGACTTCGAATGAATTCAAGCCGTCCTCCATGACGGCGAAGAACAGACCGCCAACCATGGCGGACTATCAATAAAATACGCGGCCCGGACGGCCGTTTGATTCAGGGCGGGAAGCTCTGCATAGGCATACACAATGGCACGCACCACCCCCATCGAGCGCTACCGCAATTTCGGCATCATGGCTCACATTGATGCTGGAAAGACCACCACGACCGAGCGCATCCTTTTTTACACCGGTGTCAGTCACAAGATTGGCGAGGTGCACGAGGGTGCGGCAACCATGGACTGGATGGAGCAGGAGCAGGAGCGCGGCATCACGATCACGTCGGCCGCGACGACCGCGTTCTGGACCGGCATGGATCGGTCGATGCCGCAGTATCGCTTCAACATCATCGATACCCCGGGGCACGTCGACTTCACGATTGAAGTCGAGCGCTCGCTGCGCGTGCTTGACGGCGCGGTGTTCGTGCTGTGCTCGGTCGGTGGCGTTCAGCCGCAGTCGGAAACCGTGTGGCGCCAGGCCAACAAGTACGGCGTGCCGCGTCTTGCGTTCGTCAACAAGATGGATCGCACCGGCGCCGACTTCGACAAGGTCGTAGGTCAGCTGAAGTCCCGTCTCGGTGCCAATCCGGTGCCGATGCAGGTGCCGATCGGCGCCGAGGAGAACTTCGAGGGCGTCATCGATCTGGTCAAGATGAAGGCGATCTACTGGGATGTCGAATCCCAGGGCATGAAGTTCGAATATCGTGACATCCCGGCGAATCTGGCCGAGAAGGCCAAGGCTGCGCATGATTTCATGGTCGAGTCCGCGGCGGAGACGTCCGAGGAACTCATGAACAAGTACCTCGAGGAAGGTTCGCTTTCCGAGGACGAGATCTACGCGGGTATCCGTACGGCTACGCTGGAAAACAAGCTGATTCCGGTGTTCTGCGGTACCGCGTTCAAGAACAAGGGCGTCCAGGCGATGCTCGATGCGGTCGTGCGCTATCTGCCAGCGCCGTCCGATCGTCCGCCGGTCAAGGGCATCGACGAGAACGACAAGGAAGACAGCCGCAGCTATGGCGACGACCAGCCGTTTTCGGCGCTCGCGTTCAAGATCATGACCGACCCGTTCGTCGGTTCGCTGACGTTCTTCCGGGTTTACTCGGGCACGCTCAATTCCGGCGACACGGTTTACAACCCGATCAAGGGCAAGAAAGAGCGCTTCGGTCGCATCCTGCAAATGCACGCTGCCGATCGTACCGAGATCAAGGTGGTTCACGCGGGTGATATCGCGGCGGCGGTCGGTCTGAAGGACGTCACCACGGGCGACACGCTGTGCGCGACCAACAACGTGATCACGCTGGAGCGGATGGTGTTTCCGGAGCCGGTCATCGCGATGGCGGTCGAGCCGAAGACCAAGTCGGACCAGGAAAAGATGGGTATCGCGCTGTCGCGTCTCGCGCAGGAAGATCCATCGTTCCGCGTGCGCTCCGACGAGGAATCCGGTCAGACCATCATTGCCGGCATGGGCGAGTTGCATCTGGAAATTCTCGTTGACCGCATGAAGCGCGAGTTCAACGTCGAGGCGAACGTCGGCAAGCCGCAGGTTGCCTATCGCGAGACGATCCGCAAGGCCGTCAAGCAGGAAGGCAAGTTTGTGCGTCAGTCCGGCGGCAAAGGCCAATACGGTCATGTCGTGCTCGAAATCACGCCGC
The DNA here is from genome assembly GCA_963720445.1 of uncultured Gammaproteobacteria bacterium. GTDB lineage: Bacteria > Pseudomonadota > Gammaproteobacteria > Xanthomonadales > Rhodanobacteraceae > Dokdonella_A. The sequence continues at coordinate 604,701 of CAVRFO010000002.1, read as the reverse complement.
AGGAACGCGGCGCGGGTTATCTGTTCGAGAACGCCACGGTCGGCGGTACGGTGCCGAAGGAATACGTTCCGGCAGTCGACAAGGGTATTCGCGAGGCAATGGTCAGCGGTCCGATGGCGGGTTATCCGGTCGTCGACATCAAGATCAAGTTGGTCGACGGTTCGTACCATGAAGTCGACTCGAACGAAATGGCGTTCAAGATCGCGGGCTCCATGGGCTTCAAGGAGGGCTTCAACAAGGCGAGTCCCGTCCTGCTGGAACCGATCATGAAGGTCGAAGTCGTGACGCCCGAGGATTACATGGGCGACGTGATGGGCGACCTGAGTCGTCGTCGTGGCGTGCTGCAGGGTTCCGACGATTCACCGTCGGGCAAGGTCATCAACGCACTGGTTCCGCTCGGTGAAATGTTTGGCTACGCGACCAGTCTGCGTTCGCAGACCCAGGGCCGCGCCACGTTCACGATGGAATTCGACCACTACGCCGAAGCGCCGAACAACATCGCTGAATCGATCATCAAGAAATCGTAATTGGTGCGATCGTCCCTGATCGCGAAAATCAAGTAGCGGCCATCCTTGGTCGCACTGATTAACAAAATCAAGTTTTGAGGTTTTAAGTCATGTCCAAAGAAAAATTCGAGCGCAAGAAGCCGCATGTGAACGTAGGCACGATTGGCCACGTTGACCACGGCAAGACGACGCTGACGGCGGCGCTGACGAAGATCGGCGCGGAGCGGTTTGGCGGCGAGTTCAAGGCGTACGACCAGATCGACGCGGCGCCGGAAGAAAAGGCGCGCGGCATCACGATCTCGACCGCGCACGTGGAATACGAGTCGCCGAATCGCCATTACGCGCACGTCGACTGCCCGGGCCATGCGGACTACGTGAAGAACATGATCACGGGTGCGGCGCAGATGGACGGCGCGATCCTGGTGTGCTCGGCCGCGGACGGTCCGATGCCGCAGACGCGCGAGCACATCCTGCTGGCTCGTCAGGTCGGCGTGCCGTACATCGTGGTGTACATGAACAAGGCGGACATGGTCGACGACGCCGAGCTGCTGGAGCTCGTCGAGATGGAGATCCGTGAGCTGCTGTCGAAGTACAAGTTCCCGGGCGACGACACGCCGGTGATCACCGGTTCGGCGCTGAAGGCGCTGGAAGGCGACCAGTCCGAGATTGGCGTGCCCTCGATCATCAAGTTGGTGGAGGCGCTGGACAGCTGGATTCCGGAGCCGCAGCGCGACATCGACAAGCCGTTCCTGATGCCGGTCGAAGACGTGTTCTCGATCTCGGGTCGTGGCACGGTGGTGACCGGTCGTATCGAGCGTGGCGTGATCAAGGTCGGCGAAGAAATCGAGATCGTCGGCATCCGTCCGACGGTGAAGACGACGGTGACCGGTGTCGAGATGTTCCGCAAGCTGCTCGATCAGGGCCAGGCGGGCGACAACGCGGGTCTGCTGCTGCGCGGCACCAAGCGTGACGACGTGGAGCGCGGCCAGGTGCTGTGCAAGCCGGGTTCGATCACGCCGCATACGCAGTTCGAAGCCGAGGTGTACGTGCTGTCGAAGGAAGAAGGCGGTCGTCATACGCCGTTCTTCAAGGGCTACCGCCCGCAGTTCTACTTCCGCACGACGGACGTGACGGGTGCGTGCGAGTTGCCGGAAGGCGTCGAGATGGTGATGCCGGGCGACAACGTGAAGATGGTGGTGACGCTGATTCACCCGATCGCGATGGAAGAAGGCCTGCGTTTCGCGATTCGCGAAGGCGGCCGTACCGTTGGCGCCGGCGTGGTGGCGAAGATCCTCAAGTAAAAATTTGGAATCGGAATTCGGGATTCGCAAGAGCGGCTCCCGATTCCGATAGCGCGTCGGGGCTTCACTTCAAAGGAAAGTCCCGCTATACTGTGCGACTAACTGCTGACCGCTAGGCGGTCGACAGCGAATAACAGCGAAATGAGGTGCAGGAAGCGCTTCGAGTTCGCGGATAAGGATATCGATCGCGGCGGTTGCGGGCCAAGCCCAGGCAATCCGGATTGCGATGATGGGTGGATTCAAGCTTGGGCGGACCGGCAATGGTTCGCTCTCGCTTTCGTAGTTTCAAAAATGGAAATCAAGGGCCGCGCCCTGATGGGTGGCGGCGGGCGGGATCAATGAATCCCGCCGTCGACGAATGGCGTTCTTTCAGATTAGGACACGGCAATGGCGGACCAAAAGATTCGTATTCGGCTCAAGGCGTTCGATCATCGTCTGATCGATCGTTCCGCGAGCGAGATCGTCGAAACGGCAAAGCGTACCGGCGCGCAAGTGCGCGGCCCGATTCCGCTGCCGACCAAGATCGAACGCGTCACGATTCTGACGTCGCCGCACGCCGACAAGGATGCGCGCGACCAGTACGAGACACGCATTCACAAACGCGTGATGGATATCGTTGACCCCAACGACAAGACGGTGGACGCGCTGATGAAGCTCGACCTCGCCGCTGGCGTCGACGTCCAGATCAAGCTGCATTGAAGCATAGGTAACGGGATACGACGATGAGTATCGGGTTGGTAGGTCGTAAGTGCGGCATGAGCCGCGTCTTCACCGAAGATGGTCGTTCGGTGCCGGTGACGCTGATCGAAGCGACGCCGAATCGCGTGACACAATTGAAGACGGTTGAAGTCGATGGCTACAACGCCATCCAGGTCACTGCGGGCGCGAAGCGCGCTGCGCTGGTCAACAAGCCGTTGGCAGGTCACTACGCGAAAGCGAAAGTCGAAGCAGGTCGTGGGCTCTGGGAATTCCGTCTCGACGAGGCTGACCTGGGCAAATTCGCGATCGGCGGCGAGCTCAAGGCGGACGAGCTGTTCACGATCGGCCAGAAGGTCGACGTGGCCGGCGTCAGCAAGGGCAAGGGCTTTCAGGGCACGATCAAGCGCCATCATTTCTCGATGGGTGACGCGACGCACGGCAACTCGCTGTCGCATCGTTCGCCGGGCTCGATCGGCCAGCGCCAGACCCCGGGCCGCGTGTTTCCGGGCAAGAAGATGTCGGGTCAGATGGGCAACGTGAATCGCTCCTCGATCAATCTCGAAGTCGTCAAGATCGACACCGAGCGTCATCTGATCGCGATCAAGGGTGCGGTTCCGGGTGCTCCGGGCGGCAACGTGATCATCCGTCCCGCCGTAAAGACGAAGTAAGGAGGACGCCATGGAACTCAATGTCATTGGCGCCAAGCCGGTAACGCTTTCCGAGACGGTTTTCGGTGAAGAATTCCGCGAAGATCTTGTGCACCAGGTTGTCGTTGCGTATCGCAACGCAGGTCGCGCCGGTACCAAGGCGCAGAAAACGCGTTCCGAAGTCAACGGTACGACCAAGAAGTCGAAGAAGCAGAAGGGCGGCGGTGCGCGCCACGGCGCGCTCAAGGCACCGATCTTCCGCGGTGGTGGCGTGACGTTTGCGGCGAAGCCGCGCAGCTTCGCGCAAAAGGTCAATCGCAAGATGTTCCGCGGCGCGATGATTTCGATTTTCTCGGAATTGAACCGCCAGGGCCGTCTGACCTTGATCGAGAATTTCGGTATCGATCAGCCCAAGACCAAGCTCATGGCCGCCAAGCTCGAAGAGCTCAAGGCGACCGGCCGCGTCGTGCTGGTTGCCGAGAATGCACCGGAAGCCCTGTTCCTCGCTGCACGCAATGTGCCGTACCTGCACGTTGTCGACGTCGCGGCGCTGGATCCGGTCAGCCTGGTCGCGGCGGACAAGGTCGTGATGACCACCGAATCGCTCAAGCGCATCGAGGAGTGGCTGGCATGAACGAACGTCTGTTCAGCGTCCTGCGTGCGCCGCACATCTCCGAAAAGAGTGCGCGCTTGCAGGAAATCAACCAATACGTGTTCGAGGTTTCGCAAACCGCGACCAAGGCCGATGTCAAAGCCGCCGTCGAGGGTTTGTTCAGCGTCGAAGTCCAATCGGTGAATCTGGTCAATGTGAAGGGCAAAGCCCGGACATTCCGTTCCCGTGCGGGTAAACGCAGCAACAAGCGCAAGGCTTATGTGCGTCTTGCCGATGGTCAGACCATCGACGTGACGGCCAAGCCCTAAGGTGGACGTGGGCCGCAAGGCTCATGGAAATCAGGAAACCAAGACATGGCATTGATTACAGTAAAACCCACCTCCCCAGGACGCCGCGCCGTTGTACGCGTGGTCACGCCGGGACTCCACAAGGGCGCTCCCTATGCGCCCCTGGTCGAGTCGCAGTCGAACAACGGCGGCCGCAACCACTACGGACGCATCACCACGCGTCACAAGGGTGGCGGTTCCAAGCAGAATTACCGCATCATCGACTTCAAGCGCGACAAGGAAGGCATTGCCTGCCGTATCGAGCGCATCGAGTACGATCCGAACCGCACCGCGCACATCGCGTTGTTGCTGTTTGTCGACGGTGAGCGCCGCTACATCATCGCGCCGAAGGGTGCGAAGGTCGGCGATCAGCTGATGTCGGGTCACGATGCACCGATCAAGGCCGGCAATTCGCTGCCGCTGCGCAATGTCCCGATCGGCTCGACAGTGCATTGCATCGAGATGAAGCCGGGCAAGGGTGCGCAGATCGCGCGCTCGGCTGGTGCTTCGGCGCAGCTGGTCGCACGTGAGCAAGGCTACGCGACGCTGCGTCTTCGTTCCGGCGAAATGCGCAAGGTGCCGGCGGAATGCCGCGCGACGATTGGCGAAGTCGGCAACTCCGAGCACAACCTGGAGAAGCTCGGCAAGGCCGGTGCGAGTCGTTGGCGCGGTGTGCGCCCGACGGTTCGTGGCGCCGCGATGAATCCGGTCGACCATCCGCATGGTGGTGGTGAAGCCAAGGCCGGCCAGGGCAACCCGCATCCGGTGTCCCCGTGGGGACAGCCGTCGAAGGGTTACAAGACACGCAAGAACAAGCGCACGACGCAGTTCATCGTCCGCGATCGCAGGGGTTGATAGATGGCTCGCTCACTGAAAAAAGGCCCGTTCGTCGATCATCACCTGATGAAGAAGGTGGAAGTCGCGAGTGCCGCTCACAACAAGCGCCCGATCAAGACCTGGTCGCGCCGCTCGATGGTCATCCCGGAGATGGTGGGCTTGACGCTCGCGATCCACAATGGCCGCCAGCATGTACCCGTGCTGGTCAATGAAAACATGGTCGGCCACAAGCTCGGCGAGTTCGCGGTCACGCGAACCTTCAAGGGGCATTCGGGCGACAAGAAGTCTTCCGAGGCCAAGAAGTGATGAGTACCATGGAAGCCAAAGCGATCTTGCGCAGTGCGCGCATCTCTCCGCAGAAAGCGCGCCTGGTTGCTGACCAGGTGCGTGGTCTCGGCGTCGGCCGAGCGACCAATCTGCTCACGTTCAGCGACAAGAAGGCAGCGCAGCTGATCAAGAAAGTGCTGCTGTCCGCGGTTGCGAACGCCGAAAACAATCTCGGCGCCGATGTGGACGAGCTCAAGGTCGCCCGCATTTTTGTCGACGAAGCCCCGACTCTGAAGCGCATGCATGCACGCGCCAAGGGCCGCGGTTCACGCATCACCAAGCGCACGAGCCACATCACCGTGGTTGTCGGCGAATAAGGTACAGGGACTGCAACGATGGGTCATAAAGTTCATCCCACTGGCATCCGCCTTGGCATCAGCAAGGATTGGAATTCGAAGTGGTTCGCGGGCAAGCGCGAATACGCCGAATACCTGGGTGCCGATCTCAAGGTTCGCGAGCTGCTCAAGAAGAAGCTCGCCCAGGCCGGTATCTCGAAGATCCTGATCGAGCGTCCGGCCAAGACTGCACGCGTGACGATTCACACGGCTCGTCCGGGTGTCGTCATCGGCAAGAAGGGCGAGGACATCGAGAAGCTGCGCAAGGAAGTCTCCGCGGTGATGGGCGTTCCCGCCCACATCAACGTGACCGAAGTGCGCAAGCCCGAGCTCGATGCGCAGCTGGTTGCCGAATCGATCGCGCAGCAGCTCGAGCGCCGCATCATGTTCCGCCGCGCGATGAAGCGCTCGGTGCAGAATGCGATGCGCCTCGGAGCGTTGGGTATCAAGGTCAATGTCGGCGGCCGCCTGAATGGCGCCGAGATCGCGCGTTCGGAGTGGTACCGCGAAGGTCGCGTGCCGCTGCATACGCTGCGTGCCGACATCGACTACGGTTTTGCCGAAGCGCAGACCACGTACGGAATCATCGGTGTGAAGGTGTGGGTCTACAAGGGTGAGATCTTCGACCTGCATGCCTCACAGCAGGCAGCGACAGCAGAAGCCGCGGAAGAGCGTCCGCAGCGTCGCGCGCCGAAGGCGGGAGCGTAAGTCATGCTGCAACCCAAGCGCACCAAATATCGCAAGGTACAAAAGTCCCGCAATCGCGGTCTGGCCTATGTTTCCAACAAGGTCAGCTTCGGCGAATACGGGCTGCGCGCGACGACGCACGGTCACCTGACCGCGCGCCAGATCGAGTCCGCGCGCCGCTGCATCACGCGTTACGTCAAGCGTGGCGGCAAGTTGTGGATCCGCGTGTTTCCGGACAAGCCGATCTCGAAGAAGCCGATCGAAGTCCGCATGGGCAACGGCAAGGGCAACGTCGAGTTCTGGGTTGCACCGATCCAGCCGGGCCGCATGTTGTATGAAATCGAGGGTATTGCCGAAATCGAGGCGCGCGAGGCGTTCCGCCTGGCTGCCGCCAAGCTGTCGGTGCAGACCCAATTCGTGACCCGGACGGTGCTGTGATGGAACTCAAAGAACTCCGCCAGAAGAACGCCGCGCAACTCACCGAGCATCTCGGCGAATTGCGTCGCGAACAGTTCAACCTGCGCATGCAGAAGGGTTCCGGCCAGTTGACGCAGACGCATCAGTTTGGCCGCGTTCGCCGCGAGATCGCCCAGGTGAATCACCTGCTTGGCGTGCAGAAGCAGGGACAGTGACAATGAACGATATCGCCAAGAAGGAACACACGGTCGAAGGCCGGGTGGTCAGCAACAAGATGAACAAGACGGTGACAGTCCTGCTCGAGCGCCAGGTGCAACACGCGCTGTACGGCAAGATCATTCGCCGCTCGACCAAGGTGCATGCGCACGACGAAGTCGGCGAGTGCAAGGAAGGCGACGTGGTCCGCATCGCGGAATGTCGTCCGCTGTCGAAAACCAAGAACTGGCGCGTCGTGAAGATCCTCACGCGCGCTGAAGCCTAAGCGTGGATGAGCGGAAGGAGCGAGTAACATGATCCAGATGCAAACCACGCTGGCCGCAGCGGATAACAGCGGCGCGCGCGAACTGATGTGCATCAAGGTGCTGGGTGGTTCCAAGCGCCGTTATGCCCGCATCGGTGACGTGATCAAGGTTTCCGTGCGCGAAGCGATTCCGCGCGGCAAGGTGAAGAAAGGCGAAGTCTACGACGCCGTCGTCGTGCGTACCCGCAAGGGTGTGCGCCGCGCCGATGGTTCGCTGATCCGCTTCGACGGCAATGCTGCCGTCCTTTTGAACAACAAGCTCGAACCGATTGGCACCCGCATCTTCGGACCGGTCACGCGCGAACTGCGCAGCGAACGGTTCATGAAGATCGTTTCGCTGGCGCCGGAAGTTCTGTAACGAGGTTGATGGCATGAACCGTATCCGCAAGGGTGACCACGTACTCGTGATCACCGGCAAGAACAAGGGTCAGAAAGGTGAAGTGACGCGCGTCGCGGGTGATTCCGTGTTCGTGCAGAACATCAACCTGATCAAGCGCCACACCAAGCCGAATCCGCAGGCCAATCAGCCTGGCGGCATCGTCGAGCGTGAGGCTGCGATCCATATCTCCAACGTAATGCTGTTCAACTCCGCCTCGGGCAAGGGTGAACGCGTGGGATTCAAGACGCTCGATGATGGGCGCAAGGTCCGCGTGTTCCGTCCGTCCGGCGAAGTGATCGACGCCTGAGGCCTTGACGATGACCCGCCTTCAAACCATTTACAAAGAACAGGTCACGCCGAAGCTGATGGAACGCTTTGGCTACGCCAACCCGATGCAGGTGCCGCGCCTGAGCAAGATCACGCTGAACATGGGCGTGGGCGAGGCGGTCGGCAACAAGAAGATCCTCGAGAACGCGGTCGGCGACATGGCGAAGATCGCCGGTCAGAAACCGATCATCACGTTGTCGCGCAAGGCGCACGCCACGTTCAAGATCCGCGAGAACTGGCCGATCGGTTGCAAGGTCACCTTGCGCCGTGCGCGCATGTACGAGTTCTTCGATCGCCTGATCAACATCTCGCTGCCGCGCGTGCGTGACTTCCGCGGCATCTCGGGACGTTCGTTCGACGGCCGTGGCAACTTCAACATGGGTCTCAAGGAACAGATCATCTTCCCCGAGATCGATTTCGACCAGATCGACGCGCTGCGCGGCATGGATATCGCGATCACCACGACCGCGCGTACCGACGAAGAAGCCAAGGCGCTGCTCGAAGCCTTCCGCTTCCCGTTCCGCAACTGATTCGGGACCAAAGACATGGCAAAGCGTTCAATGATCAACCGCGAAGTCAAGCGGACCAAGCTCGTCAAGCAGCACGGCGCCAAGCGCGTCGAGCTGAAGAAGATCGTCGCAAGCGCGACGGCTTCGTATGACGACAAGATGGCCGCTGCGGTGAAGCTGCAGAAGTTGCCGCGCGATTCCAGCCCGTCACGCCAGCGCAATCGCTGCCTGTTGACCGGTCGCTCGCGTGGTGTCTACAGCAAATTCGGCCTCGGCCGCCACAAGCTGCGTGAAGCGACGATGCGCGGCGATGTGCCGGGCTTGCGCAAGGCCAGCTGGTAAAAAATCAAAGAATTTTGGGAGTTTCCGGTGATACGGAAACTCCTGGATATCGATGCTACCAAAGGATATTGATTCATGAGCATGACTGATCCCATCGCCGATATGTTCACACGTATCCGCAATGCGCAGGCCACGGGCAAACGCTCCGTGGCGATGCCGGCGTCGCGTGTCAAACAGGCGATCGCGAACCTGCTGAAGGACGAGGGCTACATCGCCGACGTTCAGACCAGCAGCGTCGACGGCAAACCGAAACTCGAAATCGCCCTGAAGTACCACGAAGGCAAGCCGGTCATCGAGCGCATCCAGCGCATCAGCCGCTCGGGTCTGCGCGTCTATCGCGGCAAGGCCGAACTGCCGAAGATCCTCAACGGTCTCGGTATTTCCATCGTGTCCACCTCGTCCGGGATCATGACCGACGCACAGGCCCGCAAGAAGGGTCTGGGCGGCGAAGTCATCGGTCTGGTCGCCTGATCAGGGAGACTTGAATCATGTCACGTGTTGCCAAGAAACCCATTACCCTTCCGAAGGGTGTCGATTGCCAGATCAAGCCTGACCTGATCACCGTGAAGGGCCCGAAAGGCACGCTCGAGTTCAAGGCGCCCGCGGGCGTCGATGTCGTCATCGAGAATGGCGAAATCAGATTGAATGCGAAGAATCCGGACGACATGAAGATGGCCGGAACCGCGCGCGCCCTGATCAACAACATGGTTACGGGTGTCAGCGAAGGCTACTCGCGCAAGCTGGAACTGGTCGGCGTCGGTTATCGTGCCGCGCTGGCAGGCAAGGATCTCAACCTTACCCTCGGCTTTTCGCATCCGGTCGTGTTCAAGGCGCCAGCCAACATCACGATCGAAGTGCCGGCGCAGACGGAAATTTTCGTCAGGGGCGTCGACAAGCAGCTGGTCGGCGAAGTCGCTGCTAAAATCCGCTCGTATCGTCCACCGGAGCCGTACAAGGGCAAGGGCGTGCGTTACTCGGGCGAAAAAATCACCTTGAAGGAAGCCAAGAAGGCGTAATGCGGATTTATCCGCATGGGCTTGGCCGCTGACGGCCTTGCTCCTTGAAGAGCCTATCCGCTTCCCGGAGACGTACCATGATCAAGAACATCGCAAGACTTCGCCGCGCCAAGAGCACGCGCTCACACATCCGCTCGTTGGGCGTGCCCCGCCTCAGCGTGCACCGCAGTTCGCAGCATCTGTATGCGCAGGTGTTGAGCGCGGATGGCGACAAGGTGATCGCAGCGGCTTCGACCCTACAGAAGTCGATCGCCGAGGGTCTCAAGGGCACCAAGAACAAGGCTGCTGCGGCTGCGGTCGGCAAGGCGGTCGCCGAACTTGCGCTGAAGGCAGGAATCGAGAAGGTCGCTTTCGATCGTTCCGGTTTCCGTTACCACGGTCGCATCCAGGTGCTGGCCGATGCGGCGCGCGAAGCAGGTCTGAAATTCTAAGCGTCACCCCGTACCACACAACTCTAAGCGGCCACGCCGCAAGCAGAAGTCCGCACCGTTCACGGGCGGCATGACAGGTGAAACATGGCGAACAACAACAACGAACGCGAAAGCGCTGATGGCTTCCTCGAGAAGCTGATCGCCGTGAACCGCGTGGCGAAGACCGTCAAGGGCGGCCGCCAGATGAGCTTTACCGCACTGACCGTGGTCGGCGACGGCAACGGCAGCGTCGGCTTCGGGTATGGCAAGGCGCGTGAAGTGCCGGTCGCCATTTCCAAGGCGATGGAGCGCGCACGCAAGGCGATGGTCAAGATCCAGCTCAATGACGGCACGCTGTTCCATGCGGTCAAGGCCAACCATGGCGCAGCCAAGGTGTACATGCAGCCTGCATCCGACGGTACTGGCGTGATCGCCGGTGGCGCGATGCGCGCGGTGCTCGAAGTCGTCGGCGTGCGCAATGTGCTCGCCAAGGCGGTGGGTTCGCGCAATCCGATCAATCTGGTCCGTGCGACGATTATCGGTCTGCAGGCGATGGTTTCGCCGGAGCGGATCGCCTCCAAGCGCGGCAAGTCGGTGGACGAGGTGCTCGGCAATGGCTAAGACCAAGACAAACACAAGCAAGACGATCCGCGTGCGCCTGTTCAAGAGCGTCAACGGATGCCAGGGGCGTCACCGCCTCAGCGTGCGTGCGCTCGGATTGCGCAAGCTCAACGATGTGCGCGAACTGCAGGATTCGCCGTCGGTGCGCGGTCTGATCAACCAGGTCAGTTACCTGGTCCGTGTTGAAGAGAGCGCGTAAGCGCCCGAGCTTCTGGACGATCCGTCCGAAAGCTTGAATCAGTGACCAGCAGGAGTTCAAGTCCCATGCGTCTCAATACACTCAAGCCAGCCGCTGGCGCCCGCAAGGATCGTGTTCGCGTCGGTCGTGGTATCGGTTCCGGCCTCGGCAAGACCGCGGGTCGTGGCCACAAGGGCCAGTTCGCGCGTTCCGGCAAGGGCAAGGTCAAGGCCGGCTTCGAAGGCGGCCAGATGCCGCTGCAGCGTCGTTTGCCGAAGGTCGGCTTTCGCTCGAAGAAGGCGAACCAGGTCAGTGAAGTGCTGCTGTACCAGCTCGATGCGCTCAAGGCCAGCGTCGTCGATTTCGACGTGCTCAAGGCTGCGGGCCTGATCACGACGCGTGCCGTGCGCGCGAAGATCGTCCTGAAGGGCGAGATCAAGTCGGCGATCACGCTCAAGGGCGTGGCCGTGACGGCGGGTGCGAAGGCAGCGATCGAGGCTGCCGGCGGCAGCGTGGAGTAAGCGAGTGGCGTCTTCGCAGTCCAATCCGCTCGCCTCGCTCGGCAAAATGACCGAGCTCAAGCAGCGTCTGCTGTTCGTGGTCGGCGCGCTCGTCGTCTACCGACTGGGTTCGTTCATTCCGTTGCCGGGCGTCAATCCGGCGCAGATGGCGGCACTGCTCGGCAAGGCAGGCGGTCTGCTCGACATGTTCAATATGTTCTCGGGCGGTGCGCTGAGCCGCATGTCGGTATTCGCGCTTGGCGTGATTCCCTACATTTCGGCGTCGATCATCGTGCAGATGTTCGGCTCGGTAATCCCGAGCTGGCAGGCGCTGAAAAAAGAAGGCGAATCGGGCCGGCGCAAGCTGACCACGTATACCCGCATGGGCACGCTCGCGCTCGGCATCTTCCAGTCGTTCGGTGTGGCGACAATGTTGCAACTGCAACAAGGCATCGTCTACGCGCCGGGTCCGAGTTTCGTGCTGACCACGATTGTCGGCTTGACCTCAGGCACGATGTTCCTGATGTGGCTGGGCGAACAGATCACCGAACGCGGCATCGGCAACGGCATTTCGCTGCTGATCTTCGCCGGCATCGTGGCTGGATTGCCCACCGCCGTCGTGACCACGCTCGGCATGGCGCAAAGTGGCGAAATGCCGATCCTGCGCGTGCTCATCGTGTTTGCGCTGGTGCTGCTCGTGACCGCCTTCTGCGTATTCATGGAGCGTGGCCAGCGCCGGATCACCGTCAACTATGCACGTCGTCAGGGTGGGGCCGGCAAGGCCTACATGAATCAGAGTTCGCACCTGCCGCTGAAGATCAACATGTCGGGCGTGATCCCGCCGATCTTCGCGTCATCGTTGCTGATGTTCCCGGCTACCGCGGCGACCTGGTTCAACAATTCCAATGACATCCATTGGCTGCAGGTCGTCACCGCGTCGCTGAATCCGGGCGAGCCGCTGTACTTGCTGGTCTATGGCTTGCTGATCGTGATCTTCACGTTCTTCTATACCGCGTTGACGTTCAATTCGCAGGAAACCGCCGACAATCTCAAGCGCTCGGGGGCGTTGATCCCGGGCTTGCGTCCCGGCAAGGCGACTGCCGAATACATCGATGCGGTGCTGACCCGTTTGACCGGCGCCGGCGCGCTGTACCTGGTCGCCGTCTGCCTGATTCCCGACATCCTGCGCAATGAATGGCACGTCCCGTTCTACTTCGGTGGTACGTCGCTGCTGATCGTGGTGGTGGTGGTCATGGACTTCACCGCGCAGATCCAGGCGCATCTGGTTTCACATCAATACGGAAGTTTGCTCAAGAAGGCGAATCTGCGCGGCCGTTGAGCAACAAAGCTGGTTTTTTCGGGCTGTGTGGTCGAGGGGTTCCCCGCGCGCGCCATTCCGGATATAATTTCGAGTTCTCTGCGCACTAAGTAACATCTTTGGAGATCAAAAAGCATGGCACGCATTGCGGGTGTCAATTTGCCGGTTCAGAAGCATGTCGTGATCGGCTTGCAGAGTATTTTCGGCGTCGGCCGTTCGCGGGCGAAGAAAGTCTGCACGGGCGCTGGCGTCAATCCGGCCGCCAAGATCAAGGATCTGACCGAGGCTGAAGTCGACAAGATTCGCCAGGAAATCGCCAAGTTCGGCGTCGAAGGCGATCTGCGTCGTGAGGTCGGCATGTCGATCAAGCGTTTGATCGACCTCGGCACGTATCGTGGTCTGCGCCATCGGCGCGGCTTGCCGATGCGTGGCCAGCGCACGCGCACCAACGCACGCACCCGCAAGGGACCGCGTCGCGCCATCAAGAAATAAGAGATCTCGCACCTTATGAACAAGCCGGTTGCTGTCAAGGCAAAGAAGAAGATCAAGCGCGTGGTGACGGATGCCGTCGCCCATGTGCAGGCTTCTTTCAACAATACCGTGGTCACGATCACCGACCGTCAGGGCAACGCGCTTTCCTGGGCGACTGCCGGCGGCGCGGGTTTCCGTGGTTCGCGCAAATCGACACCGTTCGCCGCACAGGTCGCTGCCGACAAGGCCGCGCGTGCTGCCGCCGACTACGGCGTCAAGACCGTCGAAGTGCGAATCAAGGGTCCGGGTCCGGGTCGTGAATCGGCGGTTCGTTCGCTGAACAACGCCGGTTTCAAGGTTACCAACATCATCGACGTGACGCCGATTCCGCACAACGGATGTCGTCCGCCGAAGAAGCGCCGCGTGTAAGGGAGTTTAGAAGAATGGCTCGTTACATTGGACCCACCTGCAAGCTCGCGCGCCGTGAAGGCGCCGACTTGAGTCTCAAGAGTCCCGCACGTGCGCTTGATTCGAAGTGCAAGCTGGAACAGAAGCCCGGCCAGCACGGCGCCGGCGGCGCCAAGCGCGGCCGCGTCTCCGACTACGGCGTGCAGTTGCGCGAAAAGCAGAAAGTAAAGCGCATCTACGGCGTGCTTGAGCGTCAGTTCAGCTCGTATTACCAGAAGGCGTCCAGCCAGAAGGGCAATACCGGCGAAAACCTGCTGCGCATGCTCGAAGGGCGTCTGGACAACATCGTCTATCGCATGGGTTTCGCAGTGACCCGCGCTGGCGCACGCCAGCTCGTCTCGCATGCGGCCATTCGCGTCAACGGCAAGAAGGTCAATCTGCCTTCGTATCAGGTGCGCGCTGGCGACGAAGTCGCCGTGAGCGAACGCGCCAAGAGCCAGTTGCGCGTGCAGGAAGCACTGACCGTCTCGCAGGAGATGGATCTGGTGCCGACCTGGATCGAAGTCGATGCGAAGAAAGCTAGCGGCCTGCTGAAGGCGCTGCCGGAGCGTTCCGATCTGCCGTCGGACATCAATGAAAAGCTGATCATCGAGTTGTACTCGAAGTAAGTTTCAGCGATCCGGTTGCATCTGGTTTTCAGCGGTACACACACCACATAGAGTCCACCTGGATTCTGGAGTCAAGCTCTTATGGCGGGATCGTCAACCAACGTGCTGCGTCCGCGCGGCATCCATGTCGAGCGCATCGGCGCCGACCGGGCCAAGGTTATCGTAGAGCCTCTCGAGCGCGGCTTCGGCCACACGCTCGGCAACGCGCTGCGTCGCGTGCTGCTTTCGTCCATTCCGGGCAGCGCGATCACCGAAGTCGAAATCGACGGCGTGCTGCACGAATACACGACGCTCGAAGGCCTGCAGGAAGATGTCATCGAGGTGCTGTTGAACCTCAAGGACGTCGCGATCCGCATGCATGGTCACGACGAGACCACGCTTACGCTCAGCAAGAAGGGCAAAGGCGTCGTCACGGCCGGTGACATCAAGGTCGATCATTCCGTCGAGATCATCAATCCCGACCACGTGATCTGCCACCTGACCAAGGACATCGCGCTGAACATGCGCCTGAAGGTTTCGCGCGGCGTCGGCTACCAGCCGGCCACCGCTCGTCGCCTGCCGGACGAGGAAGCGCGTCCGATCGGTCGCCTGCAACTCGATGCCTCGTTCTGCCCGGTTCGCCGCGTCGCCTACAACGTCGACAGCGCGCGTCTCGAACAGCGTACCGATCTCGACAAGCTCGTGCTCGACGTCGAGACGAACGGCGCGATCGATGCCGAAGACGCGGTGCGTCAGGCGGCCGAGATCCTGCAGGACCAGATCAGCATCTTCGGTGACTTCAGCCGCCGCGAAAGCAGCGATGCGAAGGCCGACAAGAGTGGTGTCGATCCGGTGCTGTTGCGTCCGATCGACGATCTGGAACTGACCGTGCGTTCGGCCAACTGTCTCAAGGCCGAGAGCATTTACTACATCGGCGACCTCGTGCAGAAGACCGAAGTCGAGCTGCTGAAGACGCCGAATCTGGGCAAGAAGTCGTTGACCGAGATCAAGGACGTGCTGTATCAGCGCGGCCTGCAGCTCGGCATGAAGCTCGAAAGCTGGCCGCCGCCGGGCCTCGTGCACGGCATGCAGTTGGGCTGAGTGGTACCCCCGGTCGCTGTTGCGCCGGGACGAAGTCAAAAATAAGCGGGATTCTCCGCGGGAAGCCGGCCATGTCGCCGGCTTTTCATAACAATTGAAATATCGAGGAATTCACCATGCGCCACATGAAATCTGGCCGCAAGCTCAATCGCACGTCGAGCCATCGCGAAGCGATGTTCAAGAACATGGCATCGTCGCTGTTCAAGCACGAGTTGATCCGCACCACGCTGCCGAAGGCGAAGGAATTGCGCCGCGTCGCCGAGCCGCTGATCACGCTCGCCAAGACCGACGGCGTCGCCAATCGCCGCCTCGCGTTCGCGCGTCTGCGCGACAAAGAGGCCGTTGGCAAGCTGTTTGTCGAACTCGGACCGCGTTACCGCGAGCGCAAGGGTGGTTATCTGCGCCTGCTCAAGTGCGGCTTCCGCGTCGGTGATAATGCACCGATGGCGTATGTCGAACTGGTCGACCGCCCGCGCAGCGATGCGGCCGAGCCCGCCGCCGACTGAGTTCGCGTGTCCAGCCCAACACCCGATAAGCCCCGGCCTGTCCGGGGTTTGTCACGTCTGGGCCTGGCTGATCTGGGGCGAGCGCTGTGTCGCTCGGCGCTGGCGTCCTCGAGTGAACTGGCCCTCGGCGTGCTGCTCGGCATCCTGTACGTCGCCGCGATCGTTGCGCTGCATGGCAGCGGCCTGACCGACGAGGTCGAACACTTCGCGCAGATCCATCTGTTTCTGCACGGCGACTGGCGCCTGATTGAATCGCTCACCACGATTCCGGGCTATCACGTAGTGACAGCCGCACTGCTCTGGCTGTTCGGCGCCGACTCGCTCGCGGCTGCGCGCCTGGTCAACGCGGCGTTTGGCCTGCTCGCGATTGCCGGTTTCCATGCGCTGCGGCGGAACGTCTGGCCCTCGACCGAGACGCTCGCGACGGCGCAGTTTGTTGCCCTGCCGATCGTGGTTCCGTTCTTCTTTGTCGTCTACACCGATGTTTTCGCGCTGGCGCTGCTGCTGTGGGCGACGTTCGCGACCCTGAAGGGGCGGCATTGGTTGTCCGCGCTGCTGCTCGCGGCGCTGGTCTGCGTGCGCCAGAACGAGGTGGTCTGGGCCGGTTTCCTCGCGATGCTCGCGGCGTGGCCGATCTGGCGCCGTTCGGGACTCCACGCGTGGCGCGAGATCGTGGCCGGCGGCGTGCCGTATCTGGTGCCGGTGGCCGGGTTTCTTGCATTCTGGGCGTGGAATGGCTCGATTTCGCTATCGAACACCCAGGCCGCCTTGCATCCCGACCTGAGCCTGCATGCCGGGAATGTGTATTTCGCACTGGTGCTCGCCGGCGCGCTGCTGCCGTTGCATGTGTTGGCGGGCCTGCGCGAATTCGCGGCGCGCGTACGTGCGCAGCCGTGGTTGTTTGCAATAGCACCGCTGGTCGTTGCCGGTTTCTGGTGGGGCTTTCATGCCGACAATCCATACAATACGGCGTTTCCGGATTACTATTTGCACAATGCATTTGTGCGCGCGACGCAACAGTATCCCGTGCTGCGTGCAGGATTGGCCGTGCTGGCCGCCGCCGCCGCATGCGGCCTGGCATTCACGCGTCTGCGCCCGCCGGGTGCGGCATGGATTTATCCGTTCGCCGCATTGTTCCTCGCCGCCTCGTGGCTGGTCGAATCGCGCTACGCGCTGATACCGTTCGTGCTCTGGCTGGCATTCCGCGAACAACGCTCGCCGCGGATCGAATACGTTACCTTGGCACTTTGGCTCGTGCTTGCGGTCCTTATCCTTTCCGGAACGGTGGAGCGCTGGTTTTTCCCGTAGTTGGCCCACGCCGTCCGCACCTCATTCCCATTCCACATCAGTGAACGCAATGAATCCGAATCCCTTCGCTTGGTCGTTTCGCGCGCAGTACGTGCTTGGTGTAGTGATCTGCTTCGGCTTGGTCGCGTTTGCCTATTTCATCCTGGAACGGCAGATGGGCATCATTCCTTGCCCGAAGTGCATGTTTCAGCGTGGAGCCTTCGTTGGCATGGGCTTTTTCTTCCTGCTCGGGGCGCTGCAGGGGCCGGGTGTAGTCGGACGGCGCGTGTATGCAGTACTGGTCGCGGCGTTCGCCGTGATCGGCGCTGTCATCGCAGTGGAGCATCTGTGGATGCAGATGAATCCGCCCGACCCGCTGATGGGCGGCTGCGGCATGGACTTCTACACCTTGTTCGACAACCGCTTCCCGCTCGCGCAGGCGATCCAGAAGGCGTTCATGGCGAGCGGCGACTGCAGCGAGAGCAGCTGGCGCCTGCTCGGCCTCACCATGCCGGGCTGGACCCTGATCTGTTTCGTGCTGCTCGGCGGCGGCGCGCTGTGGGCGGGTTTTCGTCGACGCGCGGAACGGGGATTGGCGCGACACTCCTGAGCCTCCAGGTCTTCGCGCATCCTGTTGGGTGCGCGGGCCACGGTGTGGCATCATGTTTTTCTTTTGCGGTGCAGCAGCGTGATCTCCATGAGGTCGAACGAACGTCCCGTGCATCCTGTCCGTGAAGCGGCCGATTGGGCACCTGCGTCATGGCAGCAGCGTGTGCATCTGCAGCAACCCGTCTATGCGGATCGGGAGGAACTCGATCGCACCCTGACCAAACTGCACGCGCTGCCACCGCTGGTCACCTCGTGGGAAATCCTCGCGCTCAAGCAATTGCTTGCCGATGCGGCGCAGGGCCGGCGTTTCCTGTTGCAGGGCGGCGATTGCGCGGAGAGTTTCGACGACTGCAGTTCGCCGCTGATCTCGAACCGGCTCAAGGTCATGCTGCAGATGAGCCTGGTTCTGGTGAACGGGCTGAAGTTGCCGATCGTTCGCGTCGGGCCGTTTGCCGGTCAGTACGCCAAGCCGCGTTCGACCGATATGGAAACTCGCGATGGTGTGTCGCTGCCGAGTTATCGCGGCGATCTCGTCAACGATGCGGCGTTCACCCCGGAGGCGCGTCGCGCCGATCCGCAGCGCCTGATCCGCGCGCACGCGCATTCGGCGATGACGATGAATTTTGTCCGCGCCCTGGTCGATGGCGGTTTCGCGGACCTGCACCATCCCGAATACTGGGATCTGGGTTGGGTCGAGCACTCGCCGCTGCAGAGCGAATACCGGCAGATGGTCGACGCGATCGGCAATTCGCTGCGCTTCATGGAGACCCTCGCCGGCGAACCGCTCAGCAGCTTCCAGCGCGTGGATTTCTATACGTCCCACGAAGCGCTGGTACTGCATTACGAGCAGGCACTGACGCGCCAGGTACCGCGCCAGTGGGGCTGGTTCAACCTGTCCACGCATTTCCCGTGGATCGGCATGCGCACCGCGGCGATCGACGGATCGCACGTCGAGTATTTCCGCGGCATCCGCAATCCGATCGCGGTCAAGATCGGGCCGTCGGTCACGCCGGATCAACTGTTGCGCCTCGCCGACGTGCTCGACCCCGACCATGAGCCCGGCCGCCTCACGCTGATCCATCGCATGGGCGCGGCGAAGATCGAAAGCGCGTTGTCGCCGCTGCTCGGCGCGGTGAAGGCTGCCGGGCGCGAACCGCTGTGGGTCTGCGATCCGATGCACGGCAATACCGAAGCGCTCGGCAACGGTGTGAAGACGCGACGGTTCGAGAATATCCGCAGCGAACTCGACCAGGCCTTCGACGCGCACCGCGCCGCCGGCACGCGCCTTGGCGGCGTGCACCTCGAACTCACCGGCGAGAACGTGACCGAATGTCTCGGCGGCGCGCGCGATCTGGTCGAAGCCGACCTTGCGCGCGCATACAAGTCGCAGGTCGACCCGCGCCTCAACTACGAGCAGTCGCTGGAGATCGCGATGCGCATCGTGCGCAAGCGTGGCGCTGTCGCGACAGGCTGATTGCAGCGATCCCCGATCGATGGATCCGGGATCGCGTGTAGGAGCGCACCCTGTGCGCGACCCTCTCCGCCATGACGTCCCGGTCGCCCACAGGGTGGGCTCCTACAGATTCACCGTGCTCTCATCCCTGCCTTCCGGAGTATCGTTGCGCCTCTTGTGACATGTCGCCAAGGGGCCTTTCGATGCAACAGCGTTTCCGCCATCCGCTTGCCTTTGCGTTTACCTGCGCGCTGTTCGCGCTGGCGCCCGCGCCACGCGCATTTGCGCAACCGATTCCCGACGCGCAACTCAACGGCCTCGAATGGCGATTGCTCGGCCCGTTTCGCGGCGGCTGGGGGACGATGGCTGCGGGCATTGCCGACCAGCCCGACACGTTCTACTTCGGTGCAGCCGGCGGCGGCGTGTGGAAGACGATCGACGCGGGCAGCACCTGGCAGCCGCTGTTCGGACGGTCTCGCCGGCTGCCTCGATCGGCGCGATCGCGATCGCGCCGTCGAATCCGAACGTGATCTATGTCGGCAGCGGCCAACCCGAACCGCGCTACGACATCGCCGCCGGCAACGGCGTGTACAAATCCACCGATGGCGGCGCGCACTGGTCGCACGCGGGCCTGACCGCGACACGCCACATCGGCGCGATCCTGGTCGATCGCGCAGAATCCGGATACGCGTGCTGGTCGGCGCGCTCGGCCACATGTTCGGCTCGAATCCCGAGCGCGGCGTGTTCCGCTCGACCGATGGCGGCAAGACCTGGACGAAGACGTTGTTCATCGATGCCGACACCGGCGTCGTCGATCTCGCCGCCGATCCCGCGCAGCCGAACATCGTGTTCGCCGCCGCGTGGCAGGCGCGCAACTATCCGTGGCTGCAGCTACTTCACGCCGATCATCGGTGCCGGGCAGCGCAATCTACCGATCCGAACGACGGCGGCGTGACCTGGCAGCGCCTCGGCGGCGACGGCTGGCCGACCGGCAAGCTCGGCCGCATCGGCCTCGCGGTCACGCATCTCACGAACGGCGCGACGCGCGTCTACGCATCGATCGATTCCGCCGAAGCATGGCGGCCTGTATCGCTCCGACGATGGCGGCGCGCACTGGGCCAAGGTCAACGATGCCACCGCGGTCGCGACCTGGTACTTCGAGCCGCCTGACCGTCGCGCCGAACGATCCCGACACGCTGTACACGGTCGGCCAATCGATCCGCCGATCGACCGACGGCGGCAAGACCTTGCACGATCATCAAGGGCGCGCCCGGCGGCGACGACTATCACCACGTCTGGATCAACCCGAAACATCCCGATCACATGATCACCGCCAGCGACCAGGGCGCGGTGGTCAGCGTCGACGGCGGCACGCAGCTGGAGCGAGCTGGTACAACCAGCCGACCGGCCAGTTCTATCACCTCGGCGACCGACAACCGCTTTCCGTACTGGATCTACTCGGGCCAGCAGGATTCGGGCACGGTCGGCATCGCCAGCCGCAGCGACTACGGCGCGATCAGCTTCCGCGACTGGCATCCGGTCGGCGGCGACGAGCGCGACTACGACATGCCCGATCCGGCCGACCCGAACATCGTCTACGGCTCCGGCCTCGGCGGCCGCGTCTCGCGCTGGGACGCGCGCACCGGCGAAGTGCAGAACGTCTCGCCGTGGCCGGTATCGAGCTACGGCGCGCGCCGCACGGACGTGAAATACCACTACACCTGGATCACGCCGATCGCGTTTTCCGCGCAAGCGCCGTATGCGCTGTACTCCGGGTGCGCAGGTGCTGTTCCGCTCGCTCGACCAAGGCAAGCACTGGGACACGATCAGCCCCGACCTGACCGGCAAGACGGACGGCGCGCAGCACTGCGACGGCGACGTCGCGGTCGAGCATGCGAGCGCCTGCGGCTACGGCGTGATCTTCAGCATCGCGCCATCGCCGCACAGCAACGACGAGATCTGGATCGGCACCGACGACGGCCTCATCCAGCTCACCCGCGATGGCGGCAAGAGCTGGAACAACGTCACGCCGAAAGGCATTCCGGCCTGGGCCAAGGTCAGCGCGCTCGATGTCTCCGCACTCGATGCCGGCACTGCGTACGCCGCGGTCGACAATCACCGTCAGGACGATTTCCGCCCACGCATCTTGCGCACCCACGACTACGGCGCGAGCTGGAGCGAAATAGCGAACGGCCTGCCAGACGGCCATTTCGTCAGCGTCGTGCGCGCCGATCCGGTGCGCCGCGGTCTGCTCTACGCCGGCACCGACACCGGCGTGTTCGTCTCGTTCGACGACGGCGACCACTGGCAGCCGCTGCAACGCAACCTGCCGGTCGCCTGGGTGCGCGACCTGCTCGTGCACGGCAACGACCTGATCGCGGCGACGCAAGGGCCGCGCGATCTGGGTGCTCGACGACGTCACGCCGCTGCGCCAGCTCGATGCGAAAACCGCGAAGGTCGCAGCGATCCTGTTCGCGCCCGCGCCGGCCGTGCCGCGTGCGCAACAACCAGAACAAGGACACGCCGCCGCCCGCCGAAACCGCGCTCGGCACGAATCCACCAGCCGGCGCATTGATCGACTACTCGCTGGCGCGCGCCGCCAAACGGGTGACGCTGGAGATTCGCGACGCGGCGGGCCACAGCCTGCGCCGCTTCGCCAGCAACGACACTTCGCCGCAACCGACCGCCGAACGCTACTTCGCCGCGGACTGGGTCAAACCCGCACAGAAGCTCGCGACCGATGCCGGCGCACACCGCTTCGTCTGGAACCTGCGCACGCCGCGCCCGAAGGCCGTGCAATACGGCTACTCGATCGCCGCGGTCCTCGGCGACGACACGCCGCTGACGCCGCAAGGCGCGCTGGTTCTGCCTGGTAACTACCAAGTCGTGCTGAGCGTCGATGGCCGCGAATACCGCCAGCCGCTCGTCGTCGCAGCCGATCCGCGCGTGCAGACTTCGCGCGTCGACTTCGAACAGATCGCGCAATTCTCGCAGGCGATCGAAATCGAACTCGCGCGTGTCTGGCACGGCTACGGCGAAGTGGATGCCGTGCACAAGCAACTCGATGCGCTGGTGAAGCGGGGCGGTGCGGCCGCGCAGCCGCCAACGCACGAAGCGCTCGCCGCGTTCACTGGGAAATTCGACCCGCTGCGCAGCGGCAAGGGCGAAACCGCGCCAAACCTCGGCGCGATCGACGAAGCGCTGGTTTCGCTCGCCGTCGACATTGAAGGCGCCGACCGCGTGCCGACCGCGGCGCAGGAGCAGATGCTGGCCGAATACCGCACACGCCTGGATCACGCGCTCGCGCAGTGGCAGACGCTGCGCGAACACGATCTCGCATCGCTCAATGCGCAGCTGAAGCGGGCAGGCCTGTCGGAAATCCATGTGCCGACAGCAGCGCAGATCCGCATCGAGGGGCCGGCGGAATCGGCGGATTTGCCTTGATCGTGCGCCCGCATGACGGGGTGCACGGCAAACGTCGAGCCGTCATGCCGGCGAATCGGCAGTCGTCTCGCGACCTGGGCCGTTCGCCCTGAGCGTAGCGCAGCGAAGTCGAAGGGCTGCTCCGACGACGTGACCTACCTTGGCAGGTTGGGCTGAGCGTAGCGATGCCCAACATCGACAAAGACAGCACGACAGGTGGAAGACGGGCGATACTTGCCCTGCACATCCTCGGAGGACACACGCGATGTCGATCCTGATTTTCGGTCTGGTGATTTTCCTTGGCGTGCATTCGCTGCGCATCTTCGCGGACGGCTGGCGCACGCGGATGATCGCGCGGCTCGGCGCGAACGCATGGAAGGGATTGTTTGCGCTGGTCTCGATTGTCGGCTTCGTGTTGATAGCGTGGGGCTTCGGCCTGGCACGCCAGCAGCCGGTACTGCTGTACGCGCCACCCGTGGGACTCAAGCATCTCAATGCATTGTTCACACTGGTCGCGTTCGTGCTGATCGCGGCGGCCTACGTGCCGCGCAATCATGCGAAGGCCGCGATCGGTCATCCGATGCTGGCCGGCGTGAAGCTGTGGGCGTTTGGCCATCTACTCGCGACCGGCATGCTGCACGACGTGGTGCTGTTCGGCGCGTTCCTGCTCTGGGCGGTCGCGGATTTGATGGTCTCGCGCCGGCGCGATCATCTGTCCGGCACGACGTATCCGACGGGTACGCTCTTGGGCGATGCGGTGACGCTGGTGATCGGCGTGGGCCTGTGGGCGGCCTTTGCGTTCCTGTTGCACGTGCGCTGGATCGGCATCAGTCCGTTCGCCTGACATCTCCCGGAATCAGCAGCACCTTGCCGCTGGACGCGCGACTTTCGAGCCGGGCGTGCGCGAGCGATAGCGTTGTCGAGATGGGGCGGCACGTTGCTATTTGAGCGATCCCGGTGCGATCGCGGCGATCGTCAACGATCGAGTCGGTTGTGTTCGATGAGAGAGACGATTGGAGAATGTCGCATTTCGACCCGTAGCCGTCGGTGGCGAACGACCGCTTTAGGGATGGCCAGTTCGCGCCTGCACCGAAGTTCCTGGAGCCGTCGACCACGTGACGTCACAAGCAGCAGGGTGACGGTGGCCACCCGGCTTCGCCGCGGTATCCCGCTGCTTGTGCAGAGCATGCCCTGTTGCCGCGGGATCGCTCTGGTCCATGACCCCCATGTCGCGCCGTCTCTGAACCTGAAACCGCGCACGCGCCGTGCCAGAATACCGACGCGGAACGGGCAGGGATGACGCGCTTTCGCTTCTCGGCGTGACGGTATGGCCCACAGGGGTTTCTGGCAAGAACTGAAGCGCCGCCACGTGTATCGCGTGGCGGCGGCGTATGCCTTTGTTGGATGGCTGCTGATCCAGGTGGCGACGCAGGTGTTTCCGGTGTTCCATCTGCCGGACTGGATCGATCAAGCCGTGGTGCTGCTGATCCTGATCGGGTTTCCGATCGCGCTGGTGTTGGCGTGGGCGTTCGACGCCACGCCGTATGGCATCGTGCGCACTGATACGGAAGGCGGCGCAGATTCGCGGGCACCACAGCATTCGCACCGCGCAGTCATCACGGTGGGGCTGATCGGCGTTCTGGTCGCCGTTGCCGCGGGCGCTGTGTGGTGGCACGCAGAACGCGGCGGCGTTGCCGCGCCGGTGGCGCAAGACAAAGCGTCCGCGCTATCCGATGCCAAGCCGTCCCTGGCTTCGACGGCGGCTGGCGTATCTGCAGTAAAGCCTCGTGTGATCCCTGTGCCGCCTATCGCTGCGCAACCGATTCCCGCCAAATCCATCGCGGTGCTGCCGTTCGAGAATCTTTCCGAAGACAAGGGCAACGCCTACTTCGCCGATGGCATGCAGGACCTGATACTCACCAAGCTCGCCGTGATCGGCGACCTGAAAGTGATCTCGCGCACTTCGACCGAGAAGTACCAAAGCCATCCGGACAATCTGAAAATCATCGCGCAGCAACTCGGCGTGGCGACGATCCTGGAAGGCAGCGTGCAGAAAGCCGGCAACCAGGTGCTGATCAACGTGCAGTTGATCGATGCGCACAGCGACAACCATTTATGGGCCGAAAGCTACACGCGCACGCTGGACAATATCTTCGGCGTCGAAGGCGAAGTCGCGCAGAAAGTGGCCGACGCCCTGCAGGCCAGGCTGACGAATGTGGAACAGCAGAACGTCGCCGCGATCCCGACGCAAAACCCTGCGGCTTACGATTGGTTCCTGAAGGCGGAATACCAGGCCAACAAGGCGTTCGACTCCCAGGATGCCGGGGACTTCAAGCTCGCCGAAGACGACTATCGGCACGCGATCGCGCTCGACCCGGGCTTCGCGCTCGCCTATGTCCGGCTTGCCTACTGGCAGATGGCCCGCCACTGGTATGTCGCGCCGCTGACCGACCGCGAATTGGCCGAAGTCAAGGCGACGATCGACCACACCCTGGCGATTGACCCCGACTTGCCGGATGCGCATCTGGCGCTTGGTTTCTACTACTACTGGGGCTATCGCCGCTATGCCGATGCCGGCGCACAATTCGAGCGCGTGCTGCAACTCGCACCCAACAATGTCCAGGCGCTTGGAGGGCTGGCGTTCATCGATCGCCGTCGCGGCCGGTGGCCGCAAGCGCTGGCAACGTTGAAACAGGCGCTGTTGATCTCGCCGCGCGACGCCTACCTGCTCGGCCAGTATGGTTGGACGTTGTGCATCGTGCGGCGTTATCGGGAAGCGGAGCGGCAGTTGTCGCGCGCACTCGCGATCGAGCCAGGCAAGACCGACAACCAGGATGGGCTATGGAGAACGCGCCTGATCGGAATGGGCGATGCCCCGGGTGCGCGCAAGGCTAACGATCCCTTGCCCGGCTGGCGACTCGATACACACGAGAACATTGCCGCCGGGGAGATTGTCGCGTTGATCAATCCGATCGTCTATCCGGATGTATTCGAACGCAACTTCGATGCGGCATTGCGTGCATGGGATGCTGCTCCGGTCGACACCGATGCGGAGCAGCTCACCCGTCGCGTCGCGCGTGTCGCGATCGAGATCATCGCGGGAAGGCAGCCAGCCATTCAATCCGAATGCGCGCAACTGAAGCCGCCGCTGGAAGCGGAGCTCGCGAAACATCCCGACGCCATCCGCAACCTGCAGCAGGTCGCCTGGGTGGACGTGTGCCTGGGCCGCAACGCGGATGCCATTTCTGCCGCGCGGCGCATGTCCGAAGAAATGCCTCTTTCCACGGACGCTTTCTTCGGTGCGTATGCCTTGGCGGGGTTGGCCGAGGTGGAAGCCCACGCGGGCGCGAAAGACCAGGCGCTCCAGTTGATCGATCAACTGATGGCGATACCGGCGGGCGAAGTCATGAGCGTGACCCGCCTGAAGCTCGATCCGGTGTGGGACCCGCTGCGCGGCGATCTGCGGTTCCAGGCGCTGCTGAAGAAATATGCAGCCGCGCAGCCGGTCACCGGAGCAAGTGGGGGTTCGCCGTGACTGAATTCATTGCCCGCCTGAAGCAACGCAAACTGGTGCAATGGGCGCTGGCCTACGTGGCCTTCGCTTTCGCACTGCTGCAGGGCGTCGACATCGTCGCGCAGCGGTTTGTGTGGCCCGATGCGATCGAACGCATCCTGATCCTCGTTCTGTGCATCGGTTTCTTCGTCGCGCTGGTGCTGGCCTGGTATCACGGTGAGCGCGGCGCGCAACGGGTGTCGGGAACAGAGTTATTGATACTTTCATTGCTGCTACTCGTCGGTGGCGGCGTGCTTTGGCGCATCGCGCTAACTGCGAATGCACCGGAACAGCCTGCAGCGAGCGCGGCGGCAGCGGCCAAGGCGATACCAGAGGTCGACAGCAAGTCCATCGCCGTGCTGCCGTTCGAGAACCTCTCCGACGACAAGGCCAACGCTTATTTCGCCGACGGCATGCAGGACGAGATCCTCACCCGCCTGTCGAAGATCGGCACGTTGCGCGTGATCTCGCGCACCTCGACGCTGCAGTTCGCAAGCCATCCGGAAAACCTCACCGAGATCGCGAAGAAGCTCGGCGTCGCGACGATCCTCGAAGGCAGCGTGCAGAAGTCAGGCAACAAGGTGCGCATCATCGTGCAGTTGATCCGTGCGAATGACGACCGGCACCTGTGGGGCGAGACCTACGACCGCACCCTCGATGACGTGTTCGGTGTGCAGGGCGAAGTCGCCGGCACGATCGCCGACAAGCTCGGCGCGACGCTGACCGGCGATGCGCGCAAGGAGATCGCACAGGTCGCCACCCGCAACCCGGTCGCGCTCGATGCCTACCTGCGTGGCATGGCGTTGAACCGGCAGGGCTTCACCGACACGCTCGCTTTTGCGGCGATCAAGTCGTACGGCGAAGCCGTGAAGGCCGATCCGGATTTCGCCCAGGCCTGGGCCGCGATCGCGCGCATGGATTCCTTCCTGATTTTCCTGGGTATCGACGGAACGCCGGAACGTCGCGCGTCGGCGCTGCAGGCGCTGCAGTCTGCCGAACGCCTGCAGCCCGATGCGCTCGAAACGCTGGTCGCGCGCGCCATCTACGAATACGGCGTGGTGCGCGACTTCGAGTCGGCACGCAAGTGGTTCGCGCAGGTGCTGGCGCGCTGGCCCAACGACGTCGACGCCGTGACCGCCATGGTCCATGTACTGGAAGAACTCGGGCGCGACAGCGAAGCCGACGCCCTTCTCGAACACGCGCTCCGGGTCGATCCGCTGAACCCTCGCCTGTATAAGAATCTGGCGATCCTGCAGACCAACGAGCGCCACTTCGATGCCGCGCTCGGCACGCTCGACCGCGCGCTCGCGCTCTCCCCCGACGACGTGGAGATTCGCCAGTTGCAGGGCGATATCTTCCTCGCGCAGGGCGATCTGGAGCGCGCCGCCAAGGCGTTCGGCGCCTTGCCGACGACGATCTCCGACCAGGTCCATCAATACGTGGCGCTCGCGCGCATGCAGCGCCGCTATCCGCCCGCGATCGCATGGCTGCAGGGCCTGCTCGCGCGGCCCGGCGCCGACGCGACGCTACCCGACATCATCCTGGTCCGGCTCGAACTCGCCGAACTGCAATGGCTCAACGGCGATCGCGCGGCAGCCGCGGACAACTACCGGCAGGCGCTGGCAGCGGTCAAGCCGCTGATCGAACGCCAGCCCGACAATCCGTGGCTGCTCAGCGAACTGGCGATGGCGCATGCCGGCCTGGGCGACGAGAAAGCCGCGATGGTCCCCTTGGACAGGTTGCTGGCGACCCAGCCCGAATCGAAGAGCGCGCAACAGGGACGGGCGTACCTGGAGCAGCGCGCCATCACGCTCGCCGGCATCGGCCACAAGGACGAAGCCATCGCCCGCCTGCGCTACCTGCTCGGCGTGCCCTACGGCGGCATGCTCGCGCCGGTCACCCCGGCCAGCCTGCGGCTGGATCCAGGGTTCGATTCGCTGCGCGGCGATCCGGCATTCCAGAAGCTGCTGCAGGATCCGCCGGCTGCGAAGCCCGCGCCATGAACGACTTCATCCAGCGCCTGCGCGAACGCAAGCTTGTGCAGTGGGCGCTGGCCTATGCCGCTGCCGCGTTCGCGCTGCTGCAAGGTCTCGACATCGTCGGCCAGCAATTCGACTGGTCCGAGGGCGTGCGGCGCGGCATCACGATCGCGCTGGGGGTCGGATTCTTCGTGACCCTCGTGCTCGCCTGGTATCACGGCGAGAAGGGCGCGCAGCGCGTGACCACGCGCGAACTGCTGGCACTCACATTGGTGCTCGTTCTTGGCGGCGGCGTGATGTGGCATTTCGAACGCGCCGCGCCGGCGGATGCCGCGTCTCCTTCGTCCGACTCGCACGACGCATCCGCAGCTGACAAATCCATCGCGGTCCTTCCGTTCGAGAACCTTTCCAACGACAAGGCGAATGCCTATTTCGCCGACGGCATGCAGGACGAGATCCTCACCCGCCTGTCGAAGATTGGCACCCTGCGCGTGATCTCGCGCACCTCGACGCTGCAGTTCGCAAGCCATCCGGAAAACCTCACCGAGATCGCGAAGAAGCTCGGCGTCGCGACGATCCTCGAAGGCAGCGTGCAGAAGTCAGGCAACAAGGTGCGCATCATCGTGCAGCTGATCCGCGCGCAGGGCGACCAACACCTGTGGGGCGAGACCTACGACCGCACCCTCGACGACGTGTTCGGCGTGCAGGGCGAAGTCGCCGGCACGATCGCCGACAAGCTCGGTGCGGAGCTCACTGGCGATGCGCGCGAACAGGTTGCGCAAGTCACCACCCGCAATGCGGCCGCCGCGGATGCCTACCTGCGCGGCCTGTCACTGCAACACCAAGGGTTCGAGGTTACGAAACTGGTCGCTTCGATCCGCGACTTCGAAGAAGCGGTCAAAGCCGATCCGGACTTTGCCGCAGCCTGGTCGCAGCTCGCAAATGGTTATTCGCTGACGATCTTCTACAACCTCGACACCTCGCCCGAACGCCGTGCCGCCGCGCTGCACGCGCTGGAAACCGCCGAGCGCCTGCAACCCGACACGCTGGAAACCCAGGCTGCGCGCGCGTACTACATCTACCGCGTGCAGGACGACTACGACGAGGCGCGCAAGCGCTTCGAGACCCTGCACGCGCGCTGGCCCAACGATGTCGAGGTCATGCTCCCGTTGATCTATATCCTGACCCGGCAGGATCACCATGCCGAAGCCGATGCGCTGATTGCGCAGGCGCTGCGGCTGGATCCGTTGAACGCGAAATTGCACAAGTTGCGCGGGCTCGAGGCAAGCCTAGAGCGCCGGTTCGACGAAACGATCGCAGAGTCGCACGCCGTGTTGGCGATCGCGCCCGGCGATCCGGAAGCACTGCGCATCGAGGCGGGCGCGTGGCTGGCACGTGGCGCCCTCGCACGCGCAGCGCAGTTGCTCGACCATCCGCCGACCCTGCTCTCCGTCGAAAACGAACAGGGACAGTATTTCGAACTGGAGCGCCTGCAGCGCAGCCATGCGACGTCGATCGCACGGCTCGAGCGCATCTTGCAGACGCCAGACCCGAAGGCCGGGCCGCTGGACACGATCAATGCGTGCACCGAACTCGCCGAGATGCAGCGGCTCGCCGGCGATCGCCGCGCAGAGGGCAACTACCGCATGGCTCGCGCTGCGCTGCTGGACCTGCAGAAGACGCAGGGCGAGAACCCGAACCTACTCCTGACGCTTTCGGTGATCGAAGCGGGACTCGGCCACGAGCCGACGGCGTTCGCCGGGGTCGATGCGTTCCTGCGCAAGATTCCCGAATCCAAGGACGTGCTCTTCGCGCGCATCGGCCTCGATCTGCGCGCACGGCTGCTCGCGCGATTTGGCCACAAGGACGAGGCCATCGCCGGCTTGCGTTACCTGCTCGGCGTGCCGTACAGCGGGACTGTCTATCCGATCACGCCCGCAAGCCTGCGCCTCGATCCGGATTTCGATTCGCTGCGCGGCGATCCGGCATTCCAGAAGCTGCTGCAGGATCCGCCGGCTGCGAAGCCCGCGCCATGAACGACTTCATCCAGCGCCTGCGCGAACGCAAGCTGGTGCAGTGGGCGCTGGCCTATATCGCCGCCGCTTGGGCGCTGTTGCAGCCGCTCGGGCTCGCGGCGGACAGCTACGACTGGCCGCACGGCGTCATGCGCGTTGCGTTCGCGGTCATCGCCCTGGGTTTCGTGGTCGCATTGGTGCTGGCGTGGTACCACGGCGAACGCGGCGCGCAGCGCGTCAGCAGCACCGAAATCGTGATCCTCGCGTTGCTTTTGGCGATCGGCGGCGGGCTGTTGTGGCGGTTCGAACGGATGACTCCGGCAACGGGCAGTCCGGATGCAGCGCAGCGGAATCCGGGAACGATCGCCCCGGATTCCGCCGCTGCGCGGCTGCATCCGGGCTACGCATCTTCATCCGCACCACGCATGGCGTCGGCATCTGCGAATGCGCAAGCCATTGCCGCGATCCCGGCCAAATCCGTCGCAGTGCTGCCGTTCGTCAACATGAGTGGCGATCCGCAGAACGAATATTTCAGCGACGGCATCACCGAGGAAATCCTGGATGCGCTGGCGCAAGTGCCGAACCTGAAAGTGGCCGCGCGCACGTCCGCATTCGCGTTCAAGGGCAAGGCCGAGGACTTGCGCAAGGTCGGCGAGGTGCTGGATGTCGCCACGGTGCTGGAAGGCAGCGTGCAACGTGCCGGCGACGAGGTGCGCATCACCGCGCAGTTGATCGACACGCGCAGCGGTTATCACCTGTGGTCGGAGAAGTACGACCGCAAGCTCACCAACATCTTCGCGGTCGAGGATGAGATCTCGAAAGCGATCGCGGAAAAATTGCAGGTGCAACTGGCCGGCGGCAACGGCCAGACGCTGGTCGCGCAAAAAACGATTGACCCGCGCGCGCATGATTTTTATTTGCGTGGCTTGACGTTGCTGGCGGCACGATCGGTAAGCGAAGCCGTCAACGCATTTCAACAGGCGGTGACGATTGATCCGGATTATGCGCAAGCTTGGGCGGCGCTGGCCGAAGCGCAGGCGTTGTTGCCAAGTTATGGCCCCACGCCGGCGCAAAAGGCGTACTCGGATTCGCTGCGTTCTTCACAGCGGGCCATTGCGCTGAATCCGGATGTCGCGCTGGCGTATGTGGCGCAAGGCATGGTGTACAGCAACCAGATGCGCTGGGCGGACGCGGATCGCGCCCTGCGGCGCGCCGTAGCATTGGCACCCGGTGACGCCGAAGTGCTGAATCAGTACGCGCAATTCCTGGATGGGGTCGGCCAGCTCGAACCCGCGCTGGTTGTAATGAATCGCGCGCTGCAACGCGATCCGCTATCCGGAATAAGTGCGGCGATTCGCGTGCAACTCCGGTTGACCTTGCATCGCGATGATCCGGATGCCACTGCCGCGCAGATCAAGGCCATCCTCACCGCGCATCCGGAAAGCCTGTTCGTGCATCGCTCCGCAACCTTGATCTATCTTTCCCTGCATCGTTATCCGGAGGCGGAAACACAGGCGCGTGCGGCGGCCACGCTCAACGGCATCGACCCGGATGCCAAGGCGCTGCTGGTGCGCGGCATGGCCGATCCGGCCCAGCGTGGCGCCGCGGTGCAGGCTTTGGAGACATCACCGGACAATGCCGATTTTCGCCGCGACCCGATCGTGCGTGCCTATTTCCTGATCGAGTTGGGCGCGCGCGACCGTGCCCTGGCGGTGTTTGAGGACGTTGCGGCGAACGGCGGCAGCACGATCCCGCAATTGTTGTGGCATGCGGCTTTCGATCCGATCCGCAACGACCCGCGTTTCAAGGCAGCCCTGAAGAAGATGGGTTTGCCATTCGTGCCGCAGGATTTACCCAAGCCATGACCGAATTCGCCGCGCGCCTGAGGGAACGCAAGCTGGTGCAATGGACACTGGCCTGCGTGGCGTTCTCGTTTGCGCTGCTGCAAGGCGTGGACACTGCCTATCCGCCCTTGCCCGGGAATCCGAAGCCATGATCCTGCGCCGCATCACCGCCAATTTCCGCCGCCAGGACTGGATGGCCGTTGGCATCGAACTGGTCATCGTCATACTGGGCGTGTTCATCGGTATCCAGGTCTCCAACTGGAACCAAGCCCGGGCTGATGTGCAGCTTGGCCAGGATTACGCGAAACGACTGGTCCACGATCTCAACGCCGATCTCGCCGGCGTTAGCGCGGAAAGCGCCTATTACTCCGCCGTCCTGCAAAGCGTCCGAAAGACTGATGAGCTTTTGAGAGAACCCGACCCCGATCCGCGCGAGCTCGTGGTCAACGCCTATCGCGCAACGGAAATTCTCTATAACGCCCCGGTGCGTGCGACGTGGGACCAGATCGTTTCCTCCGGGCATCTCGGTCTGCTGCCGGCGCGGGCGGTCGAATCCGGTTTGTCGGAGTACTTTGCATTCGACACCGCACAGGATCTCTACAACACGGGCTGGAGGTCGGACTATCGCAAGACCGTGCGGGAAATCATCCCGCTGGACATGCAGATCGCCATGCACAAGACCTGCAGCGACGTGCGGGACCGGCACGGCTATATCGTCGGGTTTGTCGAACGCTGCCAATTCGAGGCCGAGCCCGCGGCCCTCAAGACAGTTGTCGCTGCACTTCGCAGCAATCCGGGCGTCGCCGCGTCCCTGCGCTATCAGTACAGCTTTGCCGTCAATGCGACGACTAACGTCGGCAGATTGAAAAGCAACATCGAGGATGCGCTCGACGCACTTGGCGCTGAATCTGAAACGGTGAAAAAGAAGGTGTCGCCATGATCCTGCGCCGCATCACCGCCAACTTCCGTCGCCAGGACTGGACCGCCGTCGTCGTCGAACTGCTGATCGTCGTGTTGGGCGTGTTCATCGGCCTGCAGGCCCAGGAGTGGGCCACGGCGCATGCCGAGCAGCAACGCGCCGATGTGCTGCTGCAGCAATTGCGCGGCGATCTCGACAAGGAACGGCTCGACCTGAAAACGTATATGGCCTATCAGCAGGTCACGGCTGACTACGCCAGGACCGCGATAAAGGGCCTGGAGTCACCGGGTTCTGTCGATCCGGCAACGTGGGTAGCCAGCGCCTACCAGGCGAGCCAGATCCTGCCCGCTGCAAGCAACCGTGCGACGTTCGAGGAAATGAAATCGACTGGCGTCATCGATCTGATCCGCAACGCCCGCTTGCGTGCGCTGTTGATCAGCTACTACAGCTTTGACTGGTCGCAAGCGGCGACGATTACAGCCCAGGCGCCGTATCGTGAGCTGGTGCGCAGTGTGCTGCCGTACTCGACCCAGAAAGCCATCAAGGCTTCGTGTGGAGACATCAGTGCAACCACCGGCGATGTACTCCTGCCGAAAACCTGCCATATCGACGTCCCGGCCGCAACCATCGAACGCGCCGCCGCGAGCCTGCGCGCCACGCCCGGCCTGCTGACCGCCCTGACGTACCAGTTGAGCCTCACCGAAACGCATATGGACACGGTCCCGGCCGTCCAACAGCAACTCGATGACGTGATTGCCGCAGCCGGGAAACCAACGCCATGATCCTGCGCCGCATCACCGCAAACTTCCGTCGGCAGGACTGGATGGCCTTTGGGATCGAACTGGTCGTGGTCGTCCTCGGCGTGTTCATCGGCGTGCAGGCGTCCAGGGAGAAGCCGTGAGCTTCTTGGCCGAACTGCAACGCCGCAACGTGCTGCGCGCGGGCGTGCTGTACGCCGGCGCGGTGTGGGCGTTGGCGCAGGGTTTGGCGCAATTGCTGCCGCTGTTCGGCGATTACGAGTGGATCGCGCGCTGGTTCGTGATCGCGGGCATCGTCGGATTCCCGTTCTGGATTGCGTTCGCCTGGTTCTACGAATTCACGCCGCAAGGCTTGAAGCGCGAAAGTGAAATCGCCGCAGACGCATCCATCGCGCGCTCTACCGGGCGGAAGCTGGACAAGTGGATCATTGCGGTGTTGACGGTTGCCGTGGTGTTGCTTCTTACCAACACGTTCGTCTGGCACAAAGATTCCGGGCTCGATGGTTCAAGCGTCGCGAGCGACATTCCCGCCAAATCCATCGCGGTGTTGCCGTTCGATGATTTGAGTCCCGCGCACGACCACGGCTATTTCTCCGCAGGCATGGCCGAGGAACTGCTGAATGCCTTGGCGAAGGTGCAGGATTTGAAGGTTGCCGGACGTGCATCGTCTTTCTACTACGGCAATCACAACGCAGACCTGCGCACCATCGGCAAGGCGCTGAACGTCGCCAATGTGCTGGAAGGCTCGGTGCGCACGCAGGATCAAGCGGTGCGCATCAGCGTGCAGTTGATCCGCACCAGCGACGATTTTGAGGTGTGGTCGCAGAGCTACGACGGCAATCTCAGCAACATCTTCGACGTGCAGGAACGCATCGCGCGCGCCATCGCCGATCACTTGCAGATCGTGCTGGGCGGCGATCAGAAAACGAGATTGGTGCCGGTGGCGACCACCAGCGCCGAGGCTTACACGAATTTCGTCACCGCGCAGACGCTGGTCAACAAGCGCGTGGGCGACAGCCTGCCGCTTGCGATCGCCTTGTTGCAGAAGGCGACGGCGCTCGACCCGCGATTCTCGCGCGCCTGGGCCAAGCTCGCCGTGGCCTACGCGGTGCTGCCGCAGTACAGCCATGCCGACTGGAAGGCGAGCTGGAAGACTTCGGACGATGCCGCGCATCGCGCACTCGCGCTCGATCCGGGTGACGCGGAAGCCTACGCGGCGCTCAGCTACAACCAGTTCTCGCAGCGTCTTTACGTTGCAATGGTGGAACCGGTGCAGCGGGCGCTGGGACTGGCGCCGGACAATTCCGCGGTGAACTACTGGGCTGCCAATGAACTGGCGGCGATGGGGCGCACCCGCGCGGCCGAAGCTCGGATTGACGCGGCGCTGGTCAACGATCCTGCCAATGTCTTGCTGCTGTTCTACAAGAGCATGTTGCGCTGGCGTGAAGGCGACCAGGCCGGTGCGCTGGCGTACGTCCGTCGCGGCGGTGCCCCGGATTCGCCCTTTGGCGCTCTGATGCTGGAATTCTATGATGCCGCACATGGCGACATGGCGGGGTCCGCCGTCCAGTTCGCCAACTCGACGAGCAAGATGGGTACGAAAATTTCGCTTGCGGACTTGCAGACCATCTATCGCGGCACTTATGGCGGTGCCGCACAGCGTCAAGTTGCGCTGAAAGTCCTCGATGCCTATCTGGACGATGACTGGGCGCCGACCATGCTGCTGCAACTGGGTGAACCGGCGCGTTCGTTCGATCTGTACGAGCACGGGCACAGCGGCTTGTCGGATGGCTATCTCAATTGGCTGTGGCAACCGGAACCATGGTCGCGCAAGGCGCGTCAGGATCCCGCGTTCCAGGGCTTCGCACAACGGATAGGTATGGTCGCGTACTGGACCCACAACGGCTGGCCGGACCTGTGCAAGCCTGACTCCGAAAAGGGGCCTGATGGTTTCGTTTGCCAATGAACACGCGCCTGCCACCATTTCGAGATGAAGCGCCTCGATCAGGGCGACGACTATCGGCGAAGCTGATTGGAATGACACCCGACAGCGCGACGCGAAAGCTGCCGTGTTCACCGAAAGACTGCGGAGCGATCTTCGCGAGGAAGCCTGGGGTTATGAGTACGAGGTGGGATACTTCAAAGGGGTCCTGGCCAGTGCCAAGCGAGCCGCGGATGCCCTCTCCGGCAAAATCCCTTTGTCTTACGAGGCGCTGCTGGTTGCCGGCTACCGGCCACCCAATATCGCTTCAACATCCGCCGTCGGGCCACCTACGACGACCTTGACGGGCGAAATTGGTTTGATCCGCGACCCGACATTGCGCGATCTGGCGATGCGTCTCATAACCGCCCCGATGTTCGACTCCATCCACGAAGAAGGCATCGACAATCCGTATCGCAAAGCTTTCCGCATGGCGATTCCGTATGAGGTGCAGGACGCGCTCCGCTCGGCCTATGGTGACCGTTTGGTGTCGACCGGCGACTACAAGGCCATTGGACACTCGCTGGACCACCCGTGTGTTCGCCGGATCTTTACCCGAGCGCCATAGCAGCCAGTGCAGCCATTTTGCGCAACCATCCGCGCTTTCTCGAGTTCCTGCGCCTGCGCATCGCAGACATTGAAACCAGTCTCGGCAATCTCACGGTGTCCTGTGGACATATTCGCAACGTGCTGCGCGCGAGCTCACGCGACACGGGTGACCGATCTAAGCGGTGGGCGCGGCTAGGAGGTTGGGTGCGCCGCACATTTTGAACGTCAGCTTTGCGGTGTGCATTTGAAGAGGTCGACCGGCCGCAGTTGGCCGATAGCTGACATTGCGCCCCGCTTGAGTGCTCTGCCTCATGGCAACGACTTCCAGCGGTTCGGGCACTATCGATCCCGCGAGCACGCCGCCGCGCGCTTGAGCAGCAGCACACGCTCGCGCGCATTGCGCGTAAGCGAAGCGGCGCGTTCGAATTCCGCGCGTGCTTCGTCGTGGCGACCGAGCTTGGCGAGCAGATCGCCACGCACACTCGGCAGAAAGTGATAGTTCTCTAGCGACGGTTCCGCGGTCAACGTGTCGACGAGTTCGAGACCCGCTGCCGGCCCGAATGCCATCGACAGCGCGACCGCGCGATTGAGTTCCACGATGGGCGAGGGCGTGAGTTGCGCGAGTTCCGCGTAAAGCGCCGCGATGCGCGGCCAGTCGGTTTCGTCCGCGATGTGCGCGCGCGCGTGGCAGGCGGCGATCGCGGCTTGCAGTGCGTAGGCGCCATGTGCGCCGCCAAGTTTTTCGGCGCGATCGAGCGCAGTGAGTCCGCGGCGGATCAGCAGATGGTCCCAGCGCGCGCGGTCCTGGTCGAGCAGCAGGATCGGTTCGCCCGTGGCACTGACGCGCGCATGCGCGCGCGAGGCCTGGATTTCCATCAGCGCGAGCAGTCCGTGGACTTCGGGTTCGCGCGGCGCGAGGCCGGCGAGGATGCGGCCGAGGCGCAGGGCGTCTTCGCACAACGCGGGTCGCAGCCAGTCGTCGCCGGCGGTCGCCGAATAGCCCTCGTTGAAGATCAGGTAGACGACGCCGAGCACCGAGGGCAGGCGTGCGGCCAGCTCGGCGCCGCGCGGCACTTCGAACGGAACGTGCGCATCGCTGAGGGTGCGCTTGGCGCGGACGATGCGCTGCGCGATGGTCGGTTCGGGAACGAGGAATGCGCGTGCGATCTCGGTCGTGGTCAGGCCGCCGAGCAAGCGCAGCGTGAGCGCGACCTGGGCTTCGGTCGTGAGTGCCGGATGGCAGGCGGTGAAGATGAGACGCAGCACGTCGTCGCCTACTGGATCGTCGAGCGTCGTTTCCAGGGCCGACATCGAGCTTTCCTGCCCGGCTTCGAGTTCGCGTGCGAGTTCCTCGTGCTTGCGTTCGAGCAGCTTGCCGCGGCGCAGCCGGTCGATCGCGCGGTGTTTTGCGGTCGCCATCAGCCAGGCGCCCGGGTTGTCCGGTACGCCTGATTGCGGCCACTGTTCCAGCGCGACAACCAGCGCATCCTGCGCCAGTTCCTCGGCGAGGCCGACGTCGCGCACGATGCGTGCGAGGCCGCCGATCAGTTGGGCCGATTCGATGCGCCAGACGGCGTCGATTGTGCGATGGATGTCGGTGGCCGTCATGGCCACCGATCAGATCATCGGCGCCGGCTCCTTGCAAGGTGCATTGCCGTCCGCGCACGCGGTTCGCACGTGACGTGCTGCACCGTTCTCGAATTCGCCGCTAGCAATCGTTTTCTTCCATGATCGCGTACGTCATGCACTCACCGTCGCCGGCAATATCGAGGAAGCGCTTCGCGCCTTCGATCGCGGCTTCGCGAGACGGGTACTCGAGCATGGCGAAACCGCCGAGCAGTTCCTTCGACTCGGTGTAGGGACCATCGACGACCGTCGACTTGCCGTGGACGCGGCGCACGATACAGCCGTGCGTCTTGAGCGGGAGGAATCCGCCGCCCTGGAGGAACTCGCCGCGCGCGATCGCGTTGCCCACGAATTCGTCCATCGACTGCTTCTGTTCGCCGGTCGGCTTGCGCGGCGGGTTCGTCTCCATGTTCGGGACGTAGATGCTGAAATAACGCATGAGAATGCTCCTGTGTGGCGTAGCGGCGCTCAGTGCGCCTTGCGGTTGAGTTCGGTCGCCTGCGCGCGCAGGCGTTCTTCCTGTTCGCGCAGTTCGGGCGTGAATTCGGCGCCGAAGTCCTCGGCTTCGAAGACCTGGCGGATTTCCAACTCCGATTCGCCTTTCTCGAACGGGTTCGGACAGCGCCGGGCCCATTCGATCGCTTCGTCGAGCGAACGGCATTGCCAGAGCCAGTAACCGGCGATCAGTTCCTTGGTCTCGGCGAACGGCCCGTCGATCACGCTGCGCTGCTTGCCGGAGAAGCGCACGCGGGCGCCCTTCGCGCTCGGTTGCAGGCCTTCGCCTTCGAGCATCACGCCGGCCTTGACCAGCTCTTCGTTGAACTTGCCCATATCGGCGAGGAGCTGCTGGCTCGGCATCACGCCGGCTTCCGAGTCCTTGTTCGCCCTGACCATCACCATGAATCTCATCGTCACGTCTCCTTCGAGGTTCGGGTTGAGAGCCGGGGTTTCGATCGGCGAAGTCCCGGCTCCTGTCTGTACGTCGAACGAGGAACCGCGAAATCGACAGGCTCGAAGTTTTCGCGGAGGCATGGATCGGATCTCAGCCGTACCTTGACGTTTCCGCGTGGCTGCATCGCAGCGGCGACCCACACCGGCGCAATCGTGCCGCGGTTATGGAATCAGCAACACCTTGCCGCTGGACGCGCGACTTTCGAGCCGGGCATGCGCGAGCGCGCCGTCGGCGAGCGCGAACCGCGAATCGATGTGCACGCGCAGCTGGCCATCGCGGAGCCAGCCGAATAGTTCGGTTGCGCGTCGGCGGCGTTCCTGCGCGCCGGTGAGCACGTTCCAGAGGTCGCCTCCGGTCAGCGTCTTGGATGTGTCCATCAGCATGCGCGGGTCGACCGGCGCGGGATCGCCGCCGGCCATGCCGTAGAACACGACGTGGCCGCCGGTGCGCGTGGCCTCGAAACTGTGCGCCAAGGTTGCGCCGACCGAGTCGTAGACCACGTCCACGCCAGCGCCGCCGAAAGCGCGCGCGACGGCGACCCAATCCTCGTCGTAGCGCACGGCGGCTTGCGCACCTGCGTCGAGTATCTGCTGTGACTTCGCGGCGCTCGAGGTCAGGCCGATGACGCGTGCGCCGAGCGCGTGGCACATCTGGGTCAGCAGCTGGCCGACACCGCCCGCGGCCGCATGCACCAGGACGCTTTCGCCTTTGCGAACTGCATGGCTGTCGCGGACCAGATACTGCGCGGTCAATCCCTGCAGCAAGACCGCGGCCGCGGTCTCGAACGCGATGTCGTCCGGCAGCGCGATCAGCTTGTCGACATCGACCGCGACGCGTTCCGCATTCGCGAACGGCATGTCGGCGAAGCCGACGCGCTGGCCGGCGACGAAACCGCTTTCCGGCGGTGCACTCAGCACCGTGCCGGCGGCCTCGTAGCCGGCGATGAACGGCGGGTTTCCTTGCAGGTGATAGTTGCCCTTGCGCCGATAGACGTCGGCGAAATTCAGGCCGATGGCCGCGGTCTGCACGAGCGCCTGATGTGCGGCGGGAA
This sequence comes from uncultured Gammaproteobacteria bacterium, assembly GCA_963720445.1. Lineage (GTDB taxonomy): Bacteria > Pseudomonadota > Gammaproteobacteria > Xanthomonadales > Rhodanobacteraceae > Dokdonella_A. Next base: position 564,754 of record CAVRFO010000002.1, on the reverse strand, counting down.
TCGGATCGGGCAGGTCGCGGTAGTGCAGGACTTCGGGCGGACCGAAACGGTCGAAGCACAGCGCCTTCATGGGTTCACCTCGGCGTGGACGATCTCTCAGAATTCCAGATGCGTGCGCAGCCCGACGTAGCGCGCCGGGCCGCGATCGCGGTTGTAGCCCGGGTTGTGGATCAGCTGGATGTCGGGACTGACCTGCAGGTGCGGCAGCAGCTGGATGCGATAGTACGCTTCGAGAATCCGCTCGCGGCCGTAGTTCAGGCGGCCGTCGCCAAGCAGGAAGCCACTGCCGCCGGCCGCGAGGTAATCGCGGTGATCGGACGACAGGCCGTTGACCGCGATCGCGATCGCGAGGCGGTCGTCCGCGCGCCGCCAGTGCGCCCCCGAGAGCTGTGCGCCGACGCTGAGCGTGCGATCGACTTCGGTGAACGCGAACGATTCGGTGCGGCCATCATTCCAGCCGGCGCGCGCGAACAGGCCGGTCTCGCCGTCGTCGGCCAGCGGCAGCTCGAAGTTCGCCGCGTAGCCGTATTTGCGGCGACCGTCGCGGTCGTCGGCGCGGATGTCGGGCGCCTGTCCGCTCTGCGCGGCGAGCGCGAGCGCGTCGCGGTAAATGCCCATGCGCGCGAGGTTGCGGAACGCGAGCAGGCGCAGTGCCCAACGGTCCGGCGCGGGCTGCACGGTCAGTTCGAGCTGCTCGCCGCGGGCGCGTGCCAGTGGCCATTCGAGGGTCTGTCCGTTCGCTTCCCTCGGCATCTGGTAGATGCCGTAGCGCAGCGCCCAACCGCGATCGACCCAGGCGAGCATCAGGCCATTCGTGTAACCGCGCGTCTCGGCCGCGAAGTCCCATGTGGTGTTGTTCCACAGGCTCCAGTTCATGAACTGGGTTCGGGTGGAGTCCGCGTAGCGGTTCTTGTCGAAGTCGTCGTTAGCGGCCATCTTGCCGATCTTCGCTTCGATGCGACGCGTGTACTCGACACCAGGCAACTGGTCTTGTGCGCGCCCGACCTCGCTGCTCTCATCGCCGAGCGGCAGCACATAGCGCAGGAAATGGCGCGCCGCGTATGGGCGCTTGCCGAGGTTGACCGTGCCGGAACGGACGACGTCGCCATTGGTCAGTCCGCCGAGGCCGGCCGCGTTACTGACGCCTTCACCCTTGAACATCTCGACGTCGAAATAGAACTGGAAATGCGCCGGCAGCGCAACGCCGAAGTAGGCGCCGAACGTGTGCGAGCGCGCGGTATCGCCGCCGGCCTTGATGCTCAGTGGACCACTGTACGGCGAACGCAGCGGATCCTGATGCTGGTCGATGAAGGTGTATTGCGCGCCGAGGAATTGCGGCACGAAATCGCGTGCCTCGTCGGCATGCAGCAGGCGCGGCAATAGCGCGGCGCCGACCGCGACGAGCAGCGACAGTGCGTGGACACCGGCATTCCGGATCGTCGTTTCCATAGCACTGCGTTCGGCTGGCCGGCCCACGAATGGCGGCCGTGTCTGGAACCAGGAGATGGCGCGCCAAGGGGGAGGCCAAGCGCCGATCCCCGCGATGACGCGCGGTTGTCTGTCTTACCCCGCGCGCGACGCCCGCTTGCGATCGTTCTCGGTCAGGTGCTTCTTGCGCAGGCGGATCGCCTTCGGCGTGACTTCGACGAGTTCGTCGTCCTCGATGAACTCCAGCGCCTGCTCCAGCGACATCTTGATCGCGCGGGGTCAGCTGCACGGTCTCGTCCTTGCCGGCGGCGCGGATGTTGGTCAGCTGCTTGGCGCGCAGCGCGTTGACGGTGAGGTCGTTGTCCTTGGCGTGGATGCCGACGAGCTGGCCTTCGTAGATCTCGTCGCCTTCGCTGACCAGCAGGCGGCCGCGTTCCTGCAGCGCGACCAGCGCGTAGGCCGGCGACGGGCCGGTGCCGTTGGAGATCATCACGCCGTTCTGGCGCTTCGCGATCGCGCCTTCGGACTTGCGGACCGTAGTGGTCGAACACGTGGAACAGCAGGCCGGTGCCGGCGGTGATCGTGCGGAACTCGGTCTGGAAGCCGATCAGGCCGCGCGCCGGGATCATGTAGTCGAGGCGCACGCGACCCTTGCCGTCCGGCTCCATGTTCGTGAGCTGGCCGCGGCGCGCGCCGAGGCGCTCCATCACGCCGCCCTGGAACTGCTCTTCCAGGTCGCACGACGAGCTGCTCGAACGGCTCGCTCGATCACGCCGTCGATGTTCTTGATGATGACTTCGGGGCGCGACACGGCCAGTTCGTAGCCTTCGCGACGCATCGTCTCGATCAGCACCGACAGATGCAGTTCGCCGCGGCCGGAGACCTTGAACTTGTCCGGGTCCTCGGTTTCCTCGACCTTCAGCGCGACGTTGTGCAGCGTCTCGCGCATCAGGCGCTCGCGCAGCTGGCGCGAGGTCAGGAACTTGCCGCCGCTGCGTTCCTTGTTGCCGGCGAACGGCGAATTGTTGACCTGGAAGGTCATGCTGATCGTCGGTTCGTCGACGGTCAGCACCGGCAACTGCTCCGGCGCGTCCGGCGCGCAGATCGTGTCGGAGATGCCGAGGTCTTCGATGCCGGTGATCGCGATGATGTCGCCGGCTTCCGCTTCCGGCACTTCGCGGCGCTCGAGGCCCATGAAGCCGAGCACCTGCAGCACCTTGCGCGTTGCGCTTCTTGCCTTCGCGATCGACGACCGCGACCTGCATGTTGGTGCGGACCTTGCCGCGCTGGATGCGGCCGATGCCGATCAGGCCGACGTAGTTGCTGTAGTCGAGCTGGCTGATGCGCATCTGGAACGGGCCGTCCGGATCGACCTGCGGCGGCGACACGTGCTTCATGATCGCCTCGTACAGCGGCGTCATGTCGCCTGAGCGCACGTCCGGCATCGAGGCCGGCGTAGCCGTGCAGCGCGGAGGCGTAGACGACCGGGAAGTCGAGCTGTTCGTCGGTCGCGCCGAGGCGGTCGAACAGGTCGAACGTCTGGTTCAGCACCCAGTCCGGGCGCGCGCCGGGGCGATCGACCTTGTTGATCACGACGATCGGCTTGAAGCCCATCTGGAACGCCTTCTGGGTCACGAAGCGCGTCTGCGGCATCGGGCCGTCCATCGCATCGACGAGGATCAGCACCGAGTCGACCATCGACAGCACGCGCTCGACCTCGCCGCCGAAGTCGGCGTGGCCCGGGCGTGTCGACGATGTTGATGCGGTTGTCCGTTCCAGCTGATCGCGGTGTTCTTGGACAGGATCGTGATGCCACGTTCCTTTTCCTGATCGTTGCGAGTCCATCACGCGCTCGGCGAGCACGGTGCGTTCGCTGAACGTGCCGGACTGCTTGAGCAGGCAGTCGACGAGGGTGGTCTTGCCATGGTCGACGTGGGCGACGATGGCGATATTGCGGAGTTTTTCGATGGACATGCGGATAGGCGGCGCTGCAAGCGTCGCGACGGGAGGGCGAAGGGGCGCGGATTATACGCGAGTTCGCCGGTTCGCGCAGACCCGGATTGCAATGTCGTCAATAGCCGCGTCGGGCAAGGCATCGCGCCTGCCGGCGCTCCCGCCAAGCCGCCGGAAAAAGTGCTGGTTGGGCGCGCCGGCAAATGCGGATGCCTTTTGCCCGCGCGATCGGGTTCCGATGCGTTCGGCGCGGTCATTCGGCAGAGTTCGCATCCCGCGCGCCATCGCCGGCGCCCCTCGCTTTCGACCAAAGGAATCCCGACATGTCCACTGACCGCCACCATCACCACTCGCGCGGGCACGATCCACCTCCGCCTGTTCGCCGACAAGACGCCGATCACGGTCGCGAATTTCGTCAATCTCGCCCAGCGCGGCTACTACGACGGCCTGAACTTCCACCGCGTGATCCCGGACTTCATGGTCCAGGGCGGCTGCCCGGAAGGCACCGGCACGCGGCGGCCCGGGCTACAAGTTCGAGGACGAGATCGTCGCCGATCTGAAGCACGATCGTCCGGGCATCCTGTCGATGGCGAACGCGGGCCCGGGCACGAACGGCAGCCAGTTCTTCATCACCCACGTCGCGACGCCGTGGCTCGACGGCAAGCACACCGTGTTCGGCGAAATCGTCGGCGCGGAAGACCAGAAGGTCGTCGACAGCATCCGCGGCGACGACAAGATCGAATCGATCACGCATCGAAGGCGACACCGCGCCGCTGCTGGCCAAGGAAAAGGCGCACGTCGAGCAGTGGAACGCGGCGCTCGACGCGGCCGGGTTCAAGGCGCGCTGAAAGGCTGCATAGGCCTACGAGGTTCCCTTCCCCTGCGCAGCGGGGGAAGGGGGCCGACAGGCCGGAAGGGGGCGCTCTCGATTTTTTGCGTACCTCGGGCAAGCCGCAAGCGCGGCTGCGCCGCGCTTCCCCATCCGCCTTCGGCACCTTCCCCCGCAAGCGGAGGAAGGAACGACGCCTTCAAACGCGTTTGCGCGCGAACACGCGGTAGATCGCGAGAAGAATCAGTGCGCCGATCACGCCGCCGATGAAACCGGCCGGCTCGATCGAGCCCGTGGCGCTGATATGCGTTCCGAAAATCACGCTGCTGAGCCAGCCGCCGAGAAACATGCCGGCGATGCCGAGCAGCGCGGTGATGATGAAGCCGCCCGGATCTTTGCCCGGCATCAGGAACTTCGCGACGATGCCGACGACGAGGCCGACGATGAACATCCATAACCAGGACATGGATCCTCCGTTAGCGATGGGAAACGCGGCCGTACTGTAGCGCAGGCGTATGCGCCACTGCTTGCTGCAGCGCGACGGTCGCACGTCGCGTGCGCGACCGGCTGGTTGGGTGCGCTGTGCTAGAATTGCAGGCTGTCCGGCTCGTTTCGAGCCCAACTCCCTGCGAGGATTTCCATGCTGACTCTCGCCGCGCGCATGAGCCGCGCCAAGCCCAGTGCGATCATGGTGGTGGCCGACAAGGCACGCCAGCTCAAGGCCGCCGGCCGCGACATCGTCAACTTTTCCATTGGCGTACCGAATTTCCTGCCGGGCGCGCATGTCTACGATGCGGCGCGCGAAGCGCTGACCAAGGACTCCGGTCGGTTACGGTTCCAATCGCGGCAGCGACGCGCTGCTCGACGCGTTCTGCGAGCACCTGCGCCAGAGCGGTCTGCCGGGTTACGAACGCAAGAACTGCGCGGTCGGCATCGGCGCCAAGCAGGTGCTCTACAACCTCGCCGAAGCGCTGCTCGATCCGGGCGACGAGATCGTGTTCCCGACGCCGTACTGGACCAGCTATGTCGATATCGCCGAGATCCTCGACGCGAAAATCACCCAGTTGCCGTGTCCGCCGGAGCAGAACTACAAGCTGACTCCCGCGCAGCTCGATGCCGCGCTGGCGAGCAAGCCGAAAGTGTTCCTGTTCAACAATCCGTCCAATCCGACCGGCATGGTCTACACGCAAGGACGAGATCACCGCGCTCGCCGACGTGCTGGTGAAGCATCCCGACACCTGGGTGATCACCGACGACATCTACAACCGCATGATCTTCGACGGCGTCGGCTACCATAATTTCGTGCAGGTGCGGCCGGAACTGCGCGAGCGCGTGATCATCGTCGACTCGATCTCCAAGACCTACGGCATGCCGGGTTGGCGCGTCGGTTTCATGGCGGGTCCCGAAAGCGTTGCGAAGGCGGTGGTCACGCTCAATTCCAACCACATCACCAGCCTGCCCGAAGTCGTCACCGCCGCGGCGATCGCCGCGTTGTCCGGTCCTCAGGATGTGCCGGTCGCGAAGTGCGCCGAATTTTCCGCGCGCCGCGATGTGGTCATGAATGCGCTGACCGCGATTCCGGGCCTCAACTGCCCGCGACCGCAGGGTGCGTTCTACGTGTTCCCGGATATTTCCTGCGCGTTCGGCAAGTCGCACAACGGCACGAAGATCGCCAACGACGTCGATTTCTGCACCGCGTTGCTCGACGCCAAGGGTGTCGCCTGCGTGCCGGGTTCGGCCTTCGGCGAGCCACGCGCGTTGCGTATTTCCTATACCTGCCCGGCAGCGCAGTTGCAGTCCGGGCTGACCCGCATGCAGGAATTTTTCGCCGAGCTCGCATGAGAGGCTGTGAATAGTGCTTTTGCTTGCCCTGCGCAGCGGGGGACAAAACGGCAGGACTGCCGTTTTGCACGGCGCAAGCCGCCTGAAGGGCGAGCGCCATGGATGGCGCGAGTGCACCTGCCCGAAGGGCTGAAGGGGCGCGCCCCCATCCGCCTTCGGCACCTTCCCCCGCTGCGCGGGGGAAGGAAAAACCTGGTTGCGTGCCAGCCCATCGAATTTTTCACCACATCTACCCAATTGATGGAGTCGCATCGATGAAAGCCCCCGTTCGTGTTGCCGTCACCGGCGCTGCCGGCCAGATCGGTTACGCCCTGTTGTTCCGCATCGCCGCCGGCGACATGCTTGGCGCCGACCAGCCGGTGATCCTGCATCTGCTCGAAATCACACCTGCGCTCGGCGCGTTGCAGGGCGTCGTCATGGAACTCAACGACTGCGCGTTCCCGACCCTCGCCGGCGTAGTCGCGACCGACGACGCCAACGTCGCGTTCAAGGACGTCGATTACGCCTTGCTGGTCGGCGCGCGTCCGCGCGGACCGGGCATGGAACGCAAGGATCTGCTCGAAGCGAACGGCGCGATCTTCAGCCCGCAGGGCAAGGCGCTGAACGCCCACGCCAAGCGCGACGTGAAGGTGCTCGTGGTCGGCAACCCGGCCAACACGAACGCACTGATCGCGCAGCAGAATGCGCCGGATCTCGATCCGAAGTGCTTCACCGCGATGGTCCGCCTCGACCACAACCGCGCGCTGTCCCAACTTGCCGAAAAAACCGGCGCGCACACGACCGACATCAAGCGCATGACGATCTGGGGCAATCATTCCTCGACCCAGTACCCGGATATCCATCACGCGACGGTTAACGGCAAGGCTGCGACCGATCTGGTCGACACGGCCTGGTACAAGGACAGCTTCATCCCGACCGTGCAGCAGCGCGGCGCGGCGATCATCAAGGCGCGTGGCGCGTCGTCGGCCGCATCGGCCGCTTCCGCCGCGATCGACCACATGCGCACCTGGGCACTCGGCACCGCCGAAGGCGACTGGGTCTCGATGGGCATTCCGTCCGATGGCTCCTACGACATCGCACCCGGCGTGATCTACGGCTATCCAGTCACCGTGAAAGACGGCAAGTACGCGATCGTGCAGGGCTTGGCGATCAACGCGTTTTCGCGCGAGCGCATGGACGCGACTGCCAAGGAACTCCGCGAGGAGCGTGCCGGCGTCGAGCATCTGTTCGCGAAGAAATAACCGCGCAGCGAGCATCTGCGTGGATCAGGAAAGGGCGCCGCAGGGCGCCCTTTTTTGTGCGTGATATTCCGGCGTGCGCGGCGCCGATCTGCGTGGTTCGGCGCCATTGCGCCGCTGGCCGGGCGCTCGCCGACCTGTGGCGCCAGTCGATCCTGTTCCAGGATGGCGGTCGTGCTGGTTCGGCCACACGGCCCTGGTCACGATGAAGGTAGCGGCGGCATGGGCCTATGCCGCCTCGCGCCAGTCTTGAACGGGGCGCCGTGCGTCACCGCCCGGGCGCGACAAGTGGGCGTTATGTTGCGTAACATGCGAGACCTCGGTTTGACTTTCTGCCGCGGTACGCCCCGGGAATACGTTTCCGTGTCGATGTGAGCGGGAAGGCGATGCTGTCCCAGGCATTCGGGGATCGACGGGGATTGCGTCCGTGGTAGGTCGGGAACAGTTCTTGCTACGCCGGGTGGCCAAGCGCGCGTGCGCCGCAATCCGGTGGCCTGCGCGCCGCAGCGGTTTGCTTCTTTCGGGAGCACCATGATCCACCTGCCCGTTTCCATGCGGTTGCCTGATTCGACCCAGCTCGAATGGATGACCCGTCTGAACGAGGCGACGACGCCGGCGAAGATTGCCGCGGCGGTCACCGAACTGGCCCGTTCCCAGACCGGTTGCCGACGCGCGACCTTGTTCTGGTCGGGGACCGATCCGGCGACGTTTGAAAGCACCTCCGCGGTGCCCGAGCCGGACGATCTGCGCCATGTGCGTGCGCTGCTGGATGACACGAAACCGTTCATGAGCGACGGCCCGTTGCTGGCGTTGCGCCTGCAGCAGGAGCGCGCCGTATTGTTGCTGCAGCTCGGCGACGATTGCGTGCGGCAACACGTGATCGAATCGATGGCGCCGTGCCTGGCGCTGGCCGCCAGGCACCTGCGGCGCGCGCTGAAACTGGCCAGCCTGTATCGATCGCACAAGCAGCTTCAGCGTTCGGAAGCGCTGCAACGCGCGTTGTTCGCGATTTCGGACCTGGCCGGCTCCGATCGCGACATGCCGGACATGCTGCGTGGCATCCACGCGATCGTCAGCACGCTGATGTACGCCGAGAACTTTTTCATCGTCCGCTACGATGCGGAGCACGACAGCCTGTGCTTCCTGTACTACGCCGACGTCGAGGATACCGAGGCGCCGGATACGCGGGATGTTCCGTTGCGCAGCCGGGAACATACCCTGACCTGGTATCTGATCGTCGAGGGCAGGGCCTTGATGGGCAGCACAGAGCAGCTGCAGCAGCAGATCAACGGACCATTGGTCATGGCCGGCCCGGACAGCATCGACTGGCTCGGCGTGCCGATGCTGCGTGATGGCAGCGTGCGTGGCGCGCTGGTCGTGCAGAGTTACAAGGAGGGCGTGCGCTTCACGAACGAGGACCGCGCGCTGCTCGAATTCGTCGGCAACCATATCCTGACCGCGCTGGAACGCAAGCAGGGCAAGGACGAACTGGAACAACGCGTGCGCCTGCGCACGCTCGAACTGGCCGCGGCAAACCGTGGCTTGCAGCAAGAAGTGCTTGAGCGCCAGCGCTCCGAGCGGTTGCAGGCCGCGTTGTTCCATATTGCACAATTGGCAACCGCCGATATCGACGAGGGCGAGTTCTACCAGCATGTGCACGCGGTGGTCGGCGAGCTCCTGCAGGCAGAAAATTTCTTCATTGCGCTGCTCTCGACCGATCAGCGCACTCTCGAATTTCCGTATTACGTGGACGCCGGCATGCACCGCGTCGTTTCGCGCGAACTCGGGCGCGGCTTGAGCGAATACGTGTTGCGTACCGGTCGTCCGTTGCTCGGCGGCCAGGGCCATCTCAAGGAGCTGGCGCGGCGTGGCGAGGTCGATCTGCAGCTCACCGGCCAGCTGGCCGTGTGCTGGCTCGGCGTGCCTTTGCGCGTGGGCGAGCAGGTGATCGGGTTGGTGGTCGTGCAGAGCTACACCGAAACCGTGATCTACGATGCGCCCGACCAGGAACTGCTGAGCTTCGCCGCGCTGCAGATCGCCAACAGCATCCATCGGCGTCGTTCAGCGGTTTCCCTGCAGCGCGCATACGGCGAACTCGAACAACGTGTCGAGGAACGCACCCAGGAACTGCGCGAACAGATCAGGCAGCGCGAGCGCGTGCAGAACCAGCTCAAGCATCAAGTCATGCACGATGCGCTGACCGGCCTCGCCAATCGCCGCTTCCTGCGTGATCGATTGGAGCGCACGTTGAAGTTGTTGCGTGAGCCCGGTCGCCGCTGCGCGCTGTTGTATCTCGACATCGATCGCTTCAAGGTCGTCAACGACAGTCTCGGCCATCCCGCCGGTGACGAGCTGCTGCGGCAAGTCGCCGCCCGACTGCTCGAATGCGTGCGCCATCCGGACATGGTGGCGCGCCTGTCGGGCGACGAGTTCGCGATCCTGCTGGAGGATGTGAAAACGCCGGAAGCCGCGCAGGTCGTGGCCCAGCGTGTGCTCGATACGCTGGGTCTGCCGATGCAGGTCGCGGGCAGGGAGCTGCGGCCGTCCGTCAGTATCGGCATCGCGATCGGCGACAGCAGCTATGCGACCGCCGACGAGATCGTGCGCGACGCCGACCGTGCGCTCTATCGGGCCAAGGAGCTCGGCCGCAAGCGCTTCGAGCTGTTCGACGAGGCGCTGGCGCGCAACGCGGTCGACGTACTGACGATGGAAGGCGAGCTGCGCCATGCGCTGGAGTACGACGAGTTGGAGCCGTATTTCCAGCCGATGTGCCGCCTCGACAACGGCTATATCGTGGGTTACGAAGCGCTGCTGCGCTGGAATCATCCGCTCGATGGAATCATCGGGCCGGCCGGCTTCCTCAAGGTGGCGCAGGATGGCGGACACATCGAGGCGATCGACTGGCGGTTGTTCGAATTGAGTTGTCGCGCGATCTCGCGGTTGCCCGATTCGGACATCTTCCTCACCATCAATGTGTCGGCGCTGCATCTGCGCCACGCGGATTTCGACAGGCGTCTGGTGCGGCTGCTCGAAACGACCGGGTTGTCGCCGCACCGGCTGATCGTCGAAGTGACCGAAGGCTCGCTGCTCGACGACCCCGAGCAGGTGCGCGCGATGCTCGATCGCCTGCGCATGTGCGGGATCGGCGCCGCGCTTGACGATTTCGGCACCGGCTATTCATCGCTCAGTTACCTGCACTCGCTGCCGCTGCGCATGCTCAAGATCGACCGTTCGTTCGTGCAGGCGCTGGACGCGGGCCTGCATACGACCACGGCCACCGTGGTGGCCGCGATCCTGGCCTTGGCGCGCGCGCTGAATATCCAGGTGGTCGCCGAAGGCATCGAGACACCTGCGCAGCGCGCCGCGTTGCTGCGAATGGGATGCGAGTTCGGCCAGGGCTACCTGCTCGGCGTGCCGGCGCCGATCGAGAGATGGGCCGCGCTGGAACAACCCGATTCCCGCCGCATCATTGCGTAAGCGCAATCCACCCGCGCGTCGGCGGCAAGCGCCACCCGCGGCAACTCGCGAAGGCAGCATCGGCACGCAGCATTGCCGGGGTTCGCTGCGCTCACCCCGGCCCCGCTGAGTCAGTTGTTCTTGATCGAAGGGTCGCTGCTTCCAGTCCCAGCGGCGCTTGACGTCGTTGTGGTGTACGGACTGCCGCCGAGCATCACCGTCAATGTATACGGATACTCGCCGGCGCCCACATTGCTGTCAGTCACCGTGATCTCGCTGTCGGTGACGACCGGGGTGGTGAACGGCGGGTTTGGCAAACCGATCAAAGAGGAAAAGGTAAAGCTCTGGTTGGCGGCGGGTTCCCATTTGATGGCGTCGTTGCCGCGATTGATGGGGTGGTGCTTGGGATTGCAGGTAACCGGCGGATTGGCGCTGGTATCCAGGGAAACGTGGATGGTGCTCATTGGAAAGACCCCGCTGGTGTGCACGGCGCTCGAAGGGCGGGCCGCATCGCCTTTGTCACTCGTATTCGAAACGTGTCATGGGTTCGCCTTTGATATGGCGCGGTCTTGCATCGCGGCGGTGATGCGCCGCGCGGCATCGGCGTTCGCCGCATACGCGACGTGTTTCGCGGCAAGCAGTGCATCGAAGTCGGGTGCGCGGTAACCCATCGCTGCCAGTTTCGCGATCGACGGCTGCGCCTTGTCTGCTTCGCCGAGCAGCAGCGAGGCGCTCGCTGCCGTGACTAGTGCGTTGGGGTCGTCGCCGACATTCACGACTGGCGCGGCGGTATCGCGAGCCCGGTTCCACGCATCGCGCGCGGCGGCTATATCGCCACGGTTTGCGGCGATTTCGCCGAGAACGAGGTTTGCTTGCGCCGAGAGCAGGGTGAGCGACTGGCTTGGCCCGTGCTTCCGGGGCAGCGTGTCCAAGGCTTGCAGGGCAGCTTCCGTCAATGCGTGTGCAGAGGCAGCGTCGTCTTGCTGCAACTTCTGCCGGGCCGCTTCGATCCGAGTCTGGGCGTATTCTTTCCGCCAACCGGTGTTCGACGGATCCTTGGCAACCAGCTTTGCGAAGATCGCGATGGCCTCGGTGTCCGCGGCCTCAGCGGCGCTCAACTGCCCCGCCTGCCGCAGCAGACCTCCGAGTTGTTGGCTGTACAACGCCAAGGATTCCTGATTGGAAGCATCCGCCGGGTCGAATATGACCAAGGTTTTTGCGCTGTCCACAGCGGCACGGGTGTAGCGCGAGGCAGCCTCCATGTCGCCGCACAGCGCCAGCGTGCGGCCGAGGATCGCATTGCTGACCAACAGGTTCCCTTGTGCGTCGTGATTGGCTGGATCGCGTGCTGCGATGGCAGCCTTGACCTGCTGGTCGGCGCGATAGTCCTCAATCGCACGGTCGAGATGCCCTTGTTCCAAGGCGACCTTGCCGAGGTTGTCCCAAGCGTCGCCCAGATCCGATTGCCAAGTCGGGTTGTCCGGTTCGCGTTGGTGCAACGATTGGTAGATCTGCAGCATTGCCTCGTATTCGCCCTGTGCGACGACAAGCGCGCCGCGCGCTTCCAGCACATGGCCGATGTTGTTGTGCGCGATAGCGAGTTTGACGCTCAGGTCGTTGTCGCCCCGCGTGGCCGCATGGGCTTTTCCCAGCAACGCGCTCGCGGTCTGGAAGTTCTGCAACGCATGATCGAGATCGTCTTGATGCCAATAGGCATTGCCGACCCAGGTCAGGCTATAGGCGTATGCAGCCTGGCGGGCTGCATCCGCCGGCGATCGACGCAACACTTCCTCAGCCAGTCCGGCGGCCGCACGATAGGAATCCAACGCTTGCGGCATGTGACCTTGGTCTTGGCGCACGCTGCCGATCTTTTGCAGCGCCGTCACGCGCAGCGCCAGCGTGGCGTCGGTCGCATCCGCCGCTGGCAATGAATCGAAATACGCCATCGCCTTGTCATCGACTGTTTGCAGGATATCCAGGCGACTGACTTCGCGCAGTTTGTCGGTCAAGTCGCCGAGCATGAAGCCGACCAGGCTTTCGGCCTGCTTCTGCCTGCGCTCGGCAGCCTGCTGCGCGACCACCGCCGCGCGACGCGCAATCACGGCGCTGATCGCCAGTGCGGTCGTCACCGTCATCACGATCAGCGCCAGCGCGGTGATCGCGGCCATGCGTCGGTTGCGGCGCTGCTGCTCGCGTTGTTTCAGCGCATCGAAACCGACATCGAGCAGGCCGGCGATCAGTTTTAGTTTGGCGTTGGTCCTGCCGTCCTTGCCGGCGCGCGCGTCCGCGGCGATCGGTTCGGTGCGCGTGGTGGTCGGCTGGCCGTTGGCGTCGATCGCGAAGCGCAATGCGCTGGCAAAGCATTCTTCGGATTCGCGGCCGGGCAGGTCGGTCGCATTGGGCTCGCCGTCAACGATCAGGCAGAAGATGCGCTCGGCGCGCCCGATGCGCTTGAACGCGAGCACTTCCTCTCCGACCCAGCGCGAGGTGGCCGAGTGCGGCGAGCAGACCACGATCAGGTTGGCGGAACGTGCCAGTGCTTCGTTGACCTTGCGGCCGAGATCGGTGGCGCTGGCCAGTTCATCGCGGTCGCGGAAGATCGGTGCGAGTCGGCGTGGGATGATGCCGGCCGCAGTCTCGCTTCCCACCAGGCGCGAGGGCACGCGGTAGGTTTCCAGCGCCTTGTGCAACCAGTCGGCCCAGGACTTGTCCTGATGGCTGTAGCTGATGAAAGCGCGGTACGGAAGGGTCGATGCCGTTACCGGATCGCCTGCCATCACGACCAACCTTGCGAGCGTTCCAAACTGCCGGAGTGTGATCGTGCCGGGCCGTTTGCATGCGCAGTGCGAGCGTGGAGTGGAAATGCTGCGCGTTGGAAGTATTGCACAAAGTGTGACGTGCGTCACAAATTAGCGCCCGACGTGCCCTGCCTGCGCCGGATATGTCGACGGTGCGTGATCGCCGCGGCGTGCCGCGGCGATCAGATCAGGAAGCTGCGGCCTTGGCTTCCGCCACCTGCATCTGGCGGTCGACCACCGCCGCGGTTACCACGTCGCTGCCGACGTTGGTCGTGGTGCGCATCATGTCGAGCACGCGGTCGACGCCAATGATGATGCCGATGCCCTCGGGCGGCACGCCGAAGGTGGCGAGCAGGCCGGCGATCAGCGGCAGCGAGCCGCCCGGGATGCCGGCGACGGCAACGGCGCTGAGTACGGCCAGCAGCATCAGCACGAGCTGCTGGCTGAGCGACAGGTCGACGCCGAACACCTGCGCGACGAACAGCACCACGCAGCCTTCGTAGAGCGCGGTGCCGCTCATGTTCATGGTCGAGCCGAGCGGCAGCACGAAGCCGCTCGTGCTCGGTGCGAGCTTCAGGTCCTCGTTGGCGCTGGCCAGCGCGGTCGGCAAGGTCGCGTTGCTGGAACTGGTCGAGAACGCGGTGACCAGCACCGGGCGGATCTGGCGGAAGAATTCCAGCGGCGAGCGTTTGGCCAGGAAGCGCAGCCACAGCGACATGGTGCCGAACAGGTGCAGCGCCAGCGCCAGCGCGCAGCCGATCACGAATACCGACAGTGCCAGCAACACGTCCAGCCCGACTTTCACGATCACGCTGTAGATCATCGCCGGCACCGCATACGGCGCCAGCTCCAGCGCGAAATGCACGATGCGCGTCATGATCTCGCTGATCGTGTCGAGCCCCTCCAGCAGGGTTTTTCGCTTTTCCTCGCCGAGCTGGGTCGCCGCGGCGCCGAACAGGATCGCGAACAGGATCAGTGGCAGCACGTCGCCCAGCGCATTGCGGTTGTTGCCGGCGACCGCACCGACCAGATTGCGCGGCATGAACATGTCCACCAGCGTGGACAGGGTCATTTCGGACTGCGCGGCCTGCGCCGGAATCGCCTTTTGCGATCCGCTGCCATATTGCTCCAGCAATTGCGCGGTGGCCTGCGGATCCATGTGATGGCCCGGTCGCAGCGTGTTCATCATCACCAGGCCGATCGCGACGCCGATCAGCATGTTGAGGAAAAACAGCACGAAGGTGCGCGCGGCCAGCGGGCCGAGCTTGTCGAGCCGGCCAAGCTGGGTCACGCCGGAAGCGAGCGAGGTGAACACCAGCGGGATGACGACGAAGAACAGCAAGCGCAGGAACACCTGCCCGAACGGATCGAACACCGCGCTCGATACCTTGCGCATGAACGCCAGCGTGGGCGGATGCAGTTGGCCGATGCCCAGCGTGATCACGGCGGCGACGATGCCGATGACCAGGCCCCGGAGAATGCGTGTGGCGAGAGGTGTGGATTTGCTCATCCGGTCGAATGTACGTGGCCGCGCCGCGGGAGTCACGCGCGCACGACCCGATCGGCTAAAATACGTGGCTTTCGCGGAGGTCCCATGAGCCAGCTCTCCACTGCCGGCGCGCGTTTTCGCGCGGCCGTTGCCGAAGAACAGCCGCTGCAGGTGATCGGCGCGATCACGGCCTACGCCGGCCTGATGGCCAAGCGCGTCGGCTACAAGGCGCTGTACCTGTCCGGCGGCGGCGTCGCCGCGAACTCGCTCGGCGTGCCGGATCTCGGCATCAGCACGATGGAAGACGTGCTGACCGACGCGCGCCGCATCGTCGATGCGACGCAGATGCCGTTGCTGGTCGACATCGACACCGGCTGGGGCGGCGCGTTCAACATCGGCCGCACCGTACGGTCGTTCATCAACGTCGGCGTCGCCGCCGTGCATATGGAAGACCAGGTCGGCCAGAAGCGCTGCGGCCATCGGCCGGGCAAGGAAGTCGTGTCGAAAGGCGAGATGGTCGATCGCGTCAAGGCCGCCGTCGATGCGCGCACCGATTCATCGTTCGTGATCATGGCGCGCACCGATGCCGCCGCGGTCGAAGGCATCGACAGCGCGATCGAGCGCGCGGTCGCCTACGTCGAGGCCGGCGCGGACATGATCTTCCCCGAAGCGATGAAGACGCTCGACGACTACCGCCGCTTCAAGGCCGCGGTGAAGGTGCCGATCCTCGCCAACCTGACCGAGTTCGGCTCGACGCCGTTCTTCACGACCGACGAATTGAAATCGGCAGACGTCGACATCGCGCTGTACTGCTGCGGCGCGTATCGCGCGATGAACAAGGCCGCGCTGAATTTCTACGAGACGCGTGCGCCGCGACGGCACGCAGAAGAACGTCGTCGACACGCTGCAGACGCGCGCGGACCTGTACGACTTCCTCGGCTATCACGCCTACGAAGAAAAGCTCGACAGCTTGTTCGCCAGCGGCAAGTCGGAAGGCTGAAGCGAATGTCGAGCGCGGACGCACCGCAGACGACCAACGGCGCGCGTGCGCGCAACTGGGACGCGCTCGCCGCGTTGATCGCGGCGTTGATCGGCGTCCTGGCGCTGCTGGTGTCCGGCTACACGGCCTACATCCAGCGCCAGCAGGTGCGCGCGCAGGTGTGGCCGTACCTGCTGGTCGGCAACTACGATCCCGAGCGTGCGATCGGCGTGTTGAACAAAGGTGTCGGCCCGGCGATCGTCGGCAGCGTCCAGGTGTTCGTCGACGGCAAGCCGCAACGCACTTGGAAACAGGTGTTCGCAGCGCTGGGATTGCCCGACCGAGGGCTTCGTGATATCCACGATCAGCGGCAACGTGATCAGCGCCGGCGAACGCGTCGTCGCGCTCACGCTTGCGGATGAAGCGGCCTACCGGAATTTCCGCGACCGAGCTCGGCAAGCGGTTCGGCATCGAGATCTGCTACTGCTCGACGCTTGGCGAATGCTGGATCTACAGCGATCGTACGCAGGGCGTGCGCGCAAGCAACAGTCCCGTCGATCGCTGCCCGCGCGTAGCCGACGCGGATGCATTCAACGATTGAGAAGTGAATACAACGACAATGTGCGCCGCCGTCGGGCGACGCAATGAATCCGGAGAACACCATGAGCGAACGCCGCGACCCCCTTCAAGCCCAAGAAATCCGTCGCGCTGTCCGGCGTCGCCGCCGGCAACACCGCGCTGTGCACGGTCGGCCGCAGCGGCAACGACCTGCACTACCGCGGCTACGACATCCTCGATGTCGCGACGACCTGCGAGTTCGAGGAAATCGCGCACCTGCTCGTGCACGGCAAGCTGCCGAATCGCGCCGAACTCGCCGGCTACAAGACCAAGCTGAAATCGTTGCGCGGCATTCCGGCGTCGGTGAAGGCGGTGCTCGAACAGCTGCCGGCATCGGCGCATCCGATGGACGTGATGCGCACCGGCGGTGTCCGCGCTCGGCTGCGCGCTGCCGGAGAAGGACGACCACAACCATCCGGGCGCGCGCGACATCGCCGACCGGCTGATGGCCTCGCTCGGTTCGATCCTGCTGTACTGGTACCACTACGCGGTCAACGGCAAGCGCATCGAGGTCGAGACCGACGACGACTCGATCGGCGGCCACTTCCTGCACCTGCTGCACGGCGAGAAGCCGAGCGAGTCTGTGGGTGCGTGCGATGCACACCTCGCTGATCCTGTACGCCGAGCACGAGTTCAACGCATCGACGTTCGCCGCGCGCGTGATCGCCGGCACCGGCAGCGACATGTATTCGGCGATCGCCGGCGCGATCGGCGCGCTGCGCGGACCCAAGCACGGCGGCGCGAACGAAGTCGCGTTCGAGATCCAGAAGCGCTACGACACGCCGGACGAGGCGGAAGCCGACATCCGCGCGCGCGTCGAGCGCAAGGAAGTCGTGATCGGCTTCGGCCATCCGGTCTACACGATCAGCGATCCGCGCAACAAGGTGATCAAGGAAGTCGCGCGCGAGCTGTCCGCCGCGCAGAAGAACATGAAGATGTTCGACATCGCCGAGCGCCTCGAATCGACGATGTGGGACGATCAAGAAGATGTTCCCGAACCTCGACTGGTTCAGCGCGGTCAGCTACCACATGATGGGCGTGCCGACCGCGATGTTCACGCCGCTGTTCGTGATCTCGCGCACCTCGGGCTGGAGCGCGCACGTGATCGAGCAGCGCATCGACGGCAAGATCATCCGGCCGAGCGCGAACTACACCGGGCCGGAAGATCTGAAGTTCGTGCCGATCGACAAGCGCTGATCGAATGTCGTTCGCCCTGAGGTATCAAAGGGCGAACGAGCGGCATAGGCGCAGGTTGTGGGGCGAGTCACAAAAAAGCCGCGCACTGCGCGGCTCTTTTTGTTGCGGAGGTTGGCGCTCAGTCGAGCCCTTCTTCCTTCAGACACCTTCTGCACCGCCGCATCGGTTTCCATGTGCGCGCTGAATTCGGCGAGGTTGTCCAGACCGGTGAGGTCGACACCCGATCCCTTCGCCCAGCGCAGCACGACATACAGATACGGATCGGCGATCGAGCGTGATCCGGTCAGCCAGTCGCGGCCGGCGAGCTGCGTGTCGGCGCGCTCGAACAGGCTGCGCAAGTTCGTGCGCGCCGTGTCCTTGGTCTTCTCGATCGCAGCGGCGTCTTCCAGATACGCGGTCGAACCGAACAGCGGCTTGAAGGTCGGGTGCACGTCGGCGTTCAGAAAAGCGAGCCAGCGATTCACTTCGGCATGACCCTTGGGCGTGCCGTCGCCACCGAGCTTCGCCTCCGGGTGCGTGTCGGCGAGGTAGTTCAGGATGGCCGCGTTCTGGGTCAGCACCCAGCCGTCCTGCTCGAACACCGGCACCGCGCTAGCGGGATTGAGTTTCTGGAATTCAGGCGTCTGCCGCTCTTCGCGGCTGACTTTCTGGGCGGTGTACGGCTTGCCGATCCATTCCAGTGCGATATGGTCGGCGAGCGAGCAGGCGCCAGGCGAGTAATAGAGTTTCATGCGGATCTCCGTCGAAAGGAACAACACAATTGGAGCCGACAGCCGCCGCAATCAAGAGTGGCGCCGTTGGAGCGGCTTCAGCCGCGATGCTCTTCGTCCCGTGCCGGGAGAGTATCGGTACTGAAGCCTGCCTCGAATTCGTCGAAAGCCCCTGCAATCAGACGTTCTACAAAGAAGCCGCCAGCCGCGTGCCCTGGTCGATCGCGCGCTTCGCGTCGAGCTCGGCGGCGACGTCGGCGCCGCCGATCAGGTGCACGTGCATGCCGGCTGCCGCGAGTTCGGCGTGCAAGCGCGCGAGTGGGTTCCTGGCCGGCGCAGATCACGATCGTGTCGACCGCGAGCAGCCTGCGCCTCGTCGCCGATGCGGATGTGCAGGCCGGCGTCGTCGATGCGCTCGTAGGTCACGCCGCCGAGCATCTTCACGCTCTTCGCCTTCGAGCGTCGCGCGATGGACCCAGCCGGTGGTCTTGCCGAGCCGCTTGCCGGGCTTGCCGGGCGTGCGCTGCAGCAGCCAGACCTGCGCGCGCCGGCGCTTCCGGCGCGCGGCTTGCGCAAGGCCGCCGCGTGCGGCGAGCGTCGGGTCGACGCCCCATTCGTGCGATCCAGCGCGCGACGTCGAGTGGTCGGCGAGGGCGCGGTCTGCGACCAGGAATTCGGCGACGTCGAAGCCGATGCCGCCGGCGCCGACGATCGCGACGCGCGCGCCGACCGGCGCGTTGCCGGCGCAGCACGTCGATGTAGCTGCAGCACCTTCGGTGCGTCGCTGCCGGGAATCGGCGACGGCGCGCGGCGTCACGCCGGTGGCGAGCACGACCTCGTCGAAGCCGCGCAGCAGCGCGCGGCGTCGACGCGCGTCGCCCAGGCGCAGCTCGACGCCGAGCTGTCGCGATGCGCCGGCCGAAGTAGCGCAGCGTCTCGTGGAACTCCTCCTTGCCCGGGATGCGCTTGGCCATGTTGAACTGGCCGCCGATCTCGTTCGCCGCTCGAACAGCGTGACCGCGTGGCCGCGCTCGGCCAGCGTCGTCGCGCAGGCCAGGCCGGCCGGGCCCGGCGCCGACGACGGCGATGCGTTTCTTCGCCGTCGCCGGCCGGATCAGCAGCTCGGTCTCGTGGCAGGCGCGCGGATTGACCAGGCAGGTCGCGCGCTTGTTCTCGAAGACGTGGTCGAGGCAGGCCTGGTTGCAGGCGATGCAGGTGTTGATCTCGTCGGCGCGGCCGTCGCGCGCCTTGCTCACCAAGTCCGGATCGGCGAGCAGCGGGCGCGCCATCGACACCATGTCGGCGTCGCCGCCGGCGAGGATGCGCTCGGCGACGTCCGGCATGTTGATGCGGTTGGTGGTGATCAGCGGGATCGCGACCTCGGCCTTCATGCTTCGCGGTGACCCAGGCGAAGGCCGCGCGCGGCACGCTGGTGACGATGGTCGGCACGCGCGCCTCGTGCCAGCCGATGCCGGTGTTGATGATGGTGGCGCCGGCGGCTTCGATCGCCTTCGCGAGCTGACGATCTCGTCCCAGCTCTGGCCGTCCTCGACCAGATCGAGCATCGACAGCCGGTAGATGATGATGAAGTCGCGCCCGACCGCCTCGCGCATGCGGCGCACGATCTCGACCGGAAGCGCATGCGCGTTTCTCGACCGATGCCGCCCCAGTCGTCGGTGCGCTGGTTGGTGCGCGCGCGCAGGAACTCGTTGATCAGGTAGCCCTCCGAGCCCATCACCTCGACGCCGTCGTAGCCGGCCTCGCGCGCAGCCGCGCGCAGTCGACGAAGTCGCCGATCGTGCGCTCGATGCCGCGCGCGACAGCGCGCGCGGCGTGAACGGCGTGATCGGCGACTTGATCCGCGACGGCGCGACCGACAGCGGGTGGTAGCCGTAGCGGCCGGCGTGCAGGATCTGCATGCAGATGCGCCCGCCTTCGGCGTGCACCGCGTGGGTGACCTTGCGGTGCCGGTGCGACCTGCCACGGCGTCGACAGGCGTCCGCCGAACGGCTTCAGCCAGCCCTCGATGTTCGGCGCGATGCCGCCGGTGACCATCAGGCCGACGCCGCCGCGCGCGCGTTCGGCGAAGTACGCGGCGAGCTTGGCGAAGTCGCGTGCGCGATCCTCGAGGCCGGTGTGCATCGAGCCCATCAGCACGCGATTGGGCAGGGTGGTGAAGCCGAGATCGAGCGGGGCGAGCAGGTGGATAGCGCACGCGGCACCTGAGTGGTTCAAACGATCGTATGACGATGCCCGGATGCGCGCGTTGCGGCAAGCTGGCAGCGCGCTGCGCGCAGTTGCCGATACGCGGGCCTTGGCGAATGTCGAAATGCAGGTATCTCGCCGGGCCGCGTCGCGGCGCGCGGGCCGCGGTCATCTGGCACAACGCGGCTGTTACGACGGTGTTGGATTCCCTGGAGCCGTCATCCGGCGCGCGCCGGGATCCAGTTTCGACCCGCCAGGCGCACCAGAAACTGGATTCCGGCATGCGCTGGAATGACCAACCCGGGCATCGATTCCACGCGCCTTTTCCCGTTTTCGCCAGGATCATCCCATGTCCCAGCACGACATCCGCTCCGCCGTCCGGCCCGATCCCGACCAGCCGATGGTCGACATCGCCAACTACGTCGCCGACTACACGATCGAGTCGAAGGAGGCCTACGACACCGCGCGCTACATGCTGCTCGATTCGCTGGCCTGCGCGATGCTGGCGATGAAGTTTCCCGAATGCGTCAAGCATCTCGGTCCGCTGGTGCCGGGCGCGACGCTCGCCGGCGGCGCGCGCGTGCCGGGCACGAGCTTCGAACTCGATCCGGTGCAGGCCGCCTACAACATCGGCGTGCAGGTGCGCTGGCTCGACTTCAACGACACCTGGCTCGCGGCCGAATGGGGCCATCCGTCGGACAACCTCGGCGCGATCCTCGCCGTCGCCGACTACCTGTCGCGCAAGGCCGAGCGCGAAGGCGGCAAGCCGCTGACCGTGCGCGACGTGCTCGGCTACGCGATCAAGGCGCACGAGATCCAGGGCTGCTACGCGCTGAAGAACTCGCTTCAACCGCGTCGGCCTCGATCACGTGATCCTGGTGCGCCTCGCCTCGACCGCGGTCGCGACGCAGATGCTCGGCGGCGGCAAGGACGAAATCGTCAACGCGGTCTCGCACAGCTGGATCGACAACGGCGCGCTGCGCACGTATCGCCACGCGCCGAATACCGGCCCGCGCAAGAGCTGGGCGGCCGGCGATGCGTGCCGCCGCGCGGTCACCCATGCGCTGAACGCGGTCAAGGGCGTGCGTCGGCTATCCGTCCGCGCTGACCGCGAAGACCTGGGGTTTCTACGACGTCGCGTTCAAGGGCAAGCCGTTCGAGTTCGAGCGTCCGTTCGGCAGCTACGTGATGGAGAACGTGCTGTTCAAGATCAGCTATCCCGGCCGAGTTCCACGCGCAGACCGCGGTCGAATGCGCGATGCAGCTGCATGCCGAGGTCGCCGGCAAGCTCGACCAGATCGAGAAGATCGTGATCGAGACGCAGGAAGCCGGCGTGCGCATCATCGACAAGACCGGGCCGCTCGCGAACTACGCCGACCGCGACCACTGCATCCAGTACATGGTCGCCGTGCCGCTGATCTTCGGGCGCCTGACCGCAGACGACTACGCCGACGCGATCGCCGCCGATCCGCGCATCGACGCGCTGCGCGCGCAAGATGGACGGTGCGCGAGAACCCGCAGTTCACGAAGGACTACTTCGATCCGGACAAGCGCTACATCGGCAACTCGGTGCAGGTGTTCTTCAAGGACGGCAGCTCGACCGACAAGGTCTCGATCGACTATCCGATCGGCCACCGCAAGCGCCGCGCCGAA
Source organism: uncultured Gammaproteobacteria bacterium (assembly GCA_963720445.1). Classification (GTDB taxonomy): domain Bacteria; phylum Pseudomonadota; class Gammaproteobacteria; order Xanthomonadales; family Rhodanobacteraceae; genus Dokdonella_A. The sequence goes on along the minus strand of CAVRFO010000002.1, from coordinate 542,359 downwards.
GGCATTCCGGTGCTGCTGCGCAAGTTCGAGGCTGCCCTGGCCGGGCACTTGCCCGCGAGAGCGGGTGCGTCAGATCGTCGATGCGAGCCGCGATCCCTGCCGCCCTGGATGCAATGCCGATCCAGCGCTTGATGGACTGGTTCGCCGTTGACTGAGCCGGGCCTTAACGGCATCTTCACATGGTACTGGTTGTGTAGCAGGGATGCCGTTAAACTCCCGCCGCAGCCTGCAAACCCGTGATAGATTGTTAAGCGCACGTTTCCTCGGCGTCATTTTGGCGTAGACTAGGAATGGTGTGAGCGTCCTGCGATGGTTGGGCGGGCGCATTAAAAAACCAAAACGTAGAGAGGAGACTCTGAATGAAACGTAATGCCTTAAGTGCGCTCATCGCCCTGGCGCTTGTCGGCGGCAGTGCCGCAGCGCACGCCCAGGATTTCGGTAACTGGTACATCGCTCCGCGCATCGGTGCGGACATTCCCGACAGCAACCGCACGACCGATACGTCCGTTTGGGGCGGCATCGGCGCCGGCGTGTGGGTCAACCCGCATCTGGCCGTCGATTTCGAATACACGATCAACAACGCCGACGTTCAAGAACAGCTCGTTCCGTGCTGGCCACGAATGGGAAAGCGTTGGCCTCGGCGTCAGCGGTCGCTGGTTCTTCGGTGACGAAGGTTCGCAGTGGCGTCCGTACGTCATGGTCGGCGTCGGTGCGCTGCGTCATGCCGCGTACTCGGGCTTCCTGCTGCAGCAGCGTTGGCTTACAACGAGAACGGCTGGGATCCGATGGCCACCATCGGCGGCGGTATCCAGTACAACATGTCCGAGCGTCTCGCGCTGCGTGGTGAAATCGCCGCGCGTTACGACCACGACAACAACACCGAGAACAACCTCGCCGCAGGCGCTCGGTTACCGAACGATCCGCTCGCGACGCAGCGGCTTCACCGACGGCATCGTCAGCGTCGGTCTGGTCTACAGCTTCGGTGGCCACGCTGCGCCGCTGACGCTGCCACCGCCGGTTGCACCGCCACCGGCGCCTGACTGCCATGCGATGGACAGCGACCACGACGGCGTCAACGACTGCGACGACAAGTGCCCGGATACACCGGCCGGCACGGTCGTCGGTCCTGATGGTTGCCCGCAGAAGGTCGTCATCGACCTGCGCGGCGTGAACTTCAAGTTCGACCGCCCGAAGACAGGCGAGCACAACATCGAACCGACCCTGCAGGTGCCGACGGCCGACTCCGTCGCGATCCTCGACCAGGCGGTCGACGCGCTGAAGCGTTATCCGGACATCAAGGTTGAACTCGACGGCCACACCGACTCGTATCGGTACGCGACGCGTACAACCAGAAGCTGTCCGAGCGTCGCGCGCAGATCGTGTACGACTACCTGACCGCGCACGGTATCGACGTCCAGCCGCATCACCGCGGTCAAGGGCTTCGGCGAAACGCAGCCGATCGACACCAACGCGACGAAGGAAGGCCGTGCGCGCAATCGCCGCACCGAGCTGAAGGTCGAGAACCCGGGTCAGTAAGAACGGTTCGACAAGTGAAAACTGAAAAAGCCCGGCGAAAGCCGGGCTTTTTCTTTGGGAGCGATCAGCGCGGCTGAGACGATGGAGCGTGCTTATCCAGACGCTGTGCAGCCGATGACAGGCCGGCTCGGGCCCGGAGGCCATCGCGCTTTCAATGGTTCGGCAGGGTGCGCAACTATTCCCCGGCGCAGCGAGTACGTCCCGGCTATGCAGAGCAGCGCAACGCAGCCGTTGCAGCAGGCGACGACAAGGAAATCCGGAGTGGCGATGTGGCCGGTTGCGCTCGCAGCGCTCCTGCAGGCATCCGCGTTGTGGTTGGTCCGCTGGCAGCCTCTTGCAGGCGGTAGCCGCGACGCATTTGCTCGCGACGAGTCGCGAGACGTTGGGCTGTCTCGCTCCGCGCTACCTTGTCCCCGCCCGGGCGCAAATATCCTGCGGTGAACCCCGTCAGCGGGCCAGAGGTGGCGTCAGTTCCGGTGCAATCGTCGCGATCATCGTCTTGACCACGCTGACATTGCCGGCAAGCAGGTTGCCGCTCTCCGGCAAGCCGTCGCGGCCAACGAAATCGCAGTAACGCCCACCCGCTTCGCGCACCATTACGCAACCGGCGGCCATGTCCCATGGCTTCAGGCCGATCTCGTAGTACCCATCGAGCCGGCCCGCGGCGACATAGGCCAGGTCGAGAGCCGCCGAACCGCTGCGACGAAAATCCTCTGCCTCCGCCAGCAGCGCGCGGGTCATGCCCAGCTGCGCTTCCAGATGGCGGCGCTGGCGGAATGGAAAACCGGTTGCCAGCAATGCGCCGGCGATGCCGTCACGTTTGCCGACGCGCAGGCGGCGGTCGTTGAGATATGCGCCATTGCCCTTGTCCGCGGTGTACAGCTCATCGCGCAACGGATCGTAGATGACGCCGAGCGTCGGCTCGCCGTTCTCGAGCAGGCCAATCGAGACGCAGAAATGCGGGAAGCCGCGCAGGTAGTTGTGGGTGCCGTCGAGCGGATCGATGACCCAGACATTGCGTGACTTGCCCGCCGCACCCGATTCCTCCGCGAGAAATGCATCGCGCGGAAATGCGCGTTTGAGTTCGCGTATGATTTCGGCCTCCGCCATGCGGTCCACTTCGGACACGTAATCGTGGCGCTGCTTCTCGATCACCTCGAGACTGTCCAGGCGGTTCATGTAGCGCAGGATGATCTGTCCGGCGGCGCGCGCGGCGCGCACGGCCACGTTGACGGCTGGTCTGGGCATGGAATCTGGGCTGGCTGAGAAAGAACAGGGCGCGGTATGAAGATCGCGCAAACGGCGCGCAGGTTAGCAGATCGCCGCGCACCAACCAAACACGAACCCGTGGAGTGGCTTCGATGAATGAAACAGTACCGGATGAAACGGGCGATCGGGCCGTCGACGTACTTGCCCGCATCCGCTTCGTGCTGGTGCGAACCTCGCATCCAGGCAACATCGGTTCGACTGCGCGCGCGATCCGGACCATGGGCATGTCGCGCCTCGCGCTGGTCGCGCCGCACTCGTTTCCGGATCCAGAAGCAAACGCGCTTGCCGCGGGCGCCGACGCCGTGCTCGATGCGGCGGTGGTCAGCGCCGATCTTCCCGAGGCGATCGCGGACTGCCGGTTCGTGCTCGGCGCTACCGCGCGCCGGCGCGGTGTGGTGCTGGAGGAACTCAGCCCGCGCGAAGCCGCGCAGCGCATCCTTGCCGCCGCCGCTGCGGGCAAGGAAGTCGCCGTGGTATTCGGCAACGAGCGTGTCGGCCTCGAAAACGAGGAGATCAAGCACTGCCATGCGGCGATCACGATCCCGAGCGACCCGACGTATTCGTCCCTGAATCTTGCCCAGGCGGTACAGGTCATCGCCTACGAGTTGCGCGTCGCGCATCTTGCCGGCGGCGTCAGGCCCGAGCCATCGCAGCGTGTCGACCCGCCTGCGAGCGCACAGGAGATGGAGGGCTTTTTCGAGCATCTGGCGCAGACCCTCGACGATATCGAGTTCCACAAAGGTCGCGCGCCGCAAACGATCCTGCAGCGCCTGCGCCGGTTGTTCCTGCGCGCGGAACCGGACCAGCGCGAGCTGCGCGTGCTGCATGGGATTCTCGCGGATGCGTCACGCATGGCGCTTCTTGGCCATGAGCGGGTGGCGAGCAAAGATGTGAGCGCTGGGCGCTGAGCGGCTAAAGCCGCAGGTTCGTCGTTCCGCTGTACCCGGGAACCCGGGTTTCTTCCAGCTCGGAAGACGCTGGAGTCCGGTTTGTGCCGGGATGACTGAGCACGGGAGATTTCCGGCTACCCCTGCTGCCCGGGCTACCGGCTACCGGCTGCAGGCTCCGACGAGCCAGTCCTGGCAATCAGCAGCTTGTCGATCCGCGTCCCGTCGAGATCGACGACCTCGAAACGGAATCCTTTCCAGGTGAAATGTTCGCCCGGTTGCGGAATGCGCCCGAAGTGCGCGATGACCATGCCCGCCGCAGTGCGAAAGTCGTAGTCATCCTCGTTCGGCAGTTCGCCCTGGCCGAGCAGTTCGCGCAGGTCGTCGGTACCGACGCTGCCATCGACGAGCCAGCTGCCATCGTCGCGTCGCACGATCGGATGCTGGCGTGCTTCGGTGAGCGGCGCCGCGGTCTTGCCGACGACCGCGGAGAGCAGGTCGTTCAATGTGACCACGCCCTCGATATCGCCGTATTCGTCGACGACCAGCGCCAGCGGCGTATCGGCGTCGCGGAACTCTTCGAGCAGGTCGAGCGCGCGCGCGGTCGCGGGTACATACAACGGTTTGCGCAGTGCGCCGAACAGATCGACCTGCTCGCCGCGCGCGATCCGGCCGATCACGCGTTTGACTTCGAGCACGCCGAGGATTTCCTGCTCGCCGCCACGGTAGACCGGATAGCATGAATACGGCGTCTCGCGCATGACCGCGAGGTTGTCGTCGATCGAGGCGTTCGCATCCAGCCACGCGATGCGCATGCGCGGCGTCATCACGCTGTCGACGCTGCGATCGCCGAGGCGCAGCACGCGGTTGACCATGTTGCGTTCGTCGGAATCGATCACGCCCTGATCGGCGCCTTCGGCGACCAGCAGGCGGATTTCCTCTTCGCTGACGTGCTCGCGGCTGACCGTGTCCATGTGCAGCAGGCGCAGCAGCAATCGGGTCAGCCCGATCAGCACGAACGCGAACGGCATCGCCAGCCAGGTCATGAAGCGCATCGGCACCGCGACCGCGACCGCGAACTTTTCCGGATCGACCAAGGCCATGCGCTTGGGCGCGAGTTCGCCGAGCAGCATGTTGAAGAAGGTGATCAGCGCAATGCTGAGCGCCACGCCGATCCCGATGCTGTAGCGACCGAGCACCGGAATGCCGAATGCGCCGAATGCCGTGCCGATGTGTGCGCCGATGCTCGCGCCAAGCGCAGCGCCCGCGCTGATCTGCAGCAGGGTGATGAACACCTGCACGGTGGCCAGGAAACTCTCGGGCTTCTGCACCAGCGCAAGCGCGATCTGCGCGCGCCGGCTTTCCCGCGCGAGCTGTTTCAGGCGGCTCTGGCGCGCGGTCATCAGGGCCATTTCGCTGAGCGCGAAAAAGCCGTTGCACAGCGCGAGCACGATGACAAGGACGAATTCGATCAGCATCCGCAGTCGGGACCGGACGGTTCAGACCCGAGTGTAGCAATGCGTGCCGCTCAAACCGCTACTGCGCGACGGGAAGTTTGCCGCGTTCTCCCGCGACGCTCGCCTGCTGCGGTACCATGGCGCCGTTTTCGACCCCGCCCGGTGCGGGAATTCCCGCAACTGTCCGCTCGGACGGTGGACGACAGGCGCGATCATGTTCTCGTTGCAGACGATTTTCGGCAAGGGCGACAAATTCTACGGACTCCTCGAAGCGAGCGCTGCGGCCGCGCGCGAGTCGGCCACCGCGCTGGTGCGCATGTTCCAGACCCGGCCGCTGGCGCCATCGCTGGATGAGTTCCTGCTCGCGCGCAAGCGCGAAAAGGAATTGACCGCGCAAATCAGCCAGGAACTGGTCAACACGTTCGTGACCGCGCTCGACCGCGAGGACATCGAGGCGTTGTCGGCCGCGCTCAACAAGGTCACCAAGGCGGTTTCGAAATTCGCCGAGCGCTATTCCCTGGCGGCTGACCGACTGGCCGATGTCGATTTTGCCTCGCGCGCCGCGATGCTCGAAAAAGCCGCCGAGGTCATCGAGCAGATGGTCGGTCAGTTGCGTCGCGGCATGAACCTCGAAGCGATGAAATCGCTCAACGATCGCCTGCAGGCCATCGAGAGCGAGGCGGATCGGCTGATGATCGCGTTGTATCGAGATCTGTACAGCGGCAGCCACGAGCCGATCCTGATCCTGCTGCTGAAGGATCTGTTCGAACTGCTCGAAAAGGCGATCGACCGCTGCCGCGATGCCGGCAACGTGGCCTATCACATCGTCCTCAAGAACTCCTGACCACCCGCGCCCAACGCACCAAGGATCGTCGATGGAACTGACCCTCGTGCTGCTGGTCGTGGTGATCGCGCTGGCATTCGAATACATCAACGGCTTTCACGACACGGCCAATTCGATCGCGACCGTGGTCGCGACCAAGGTGATGACGCCGGGCCAGGCGGTCATGCTCGCCGCAGCGACGAACCTGATCGGTGCGCTCGCCGGACACCGCCGTCGCGAAAACGATTGCTTCAGGCTTGATCGACACCAATCTCGTGGTGGTGACGCCGGTCGTGCTGATCTGCGCGTTGCTCGGCGCGATCATCTGGAACCTGATCACCTGGTGGTGGGGTTTGCCGTCGAGTTCGTCGCATGCGCTGGTCGGCGGCCTGTGCGGCGCCGCGCTGGCCGCCGCGCAGAACAACTGGGGAGCGATCATCTGGGCGCAGGGCGGCATGCACTGGTGGGGCGAAAAAGGTGTTCTGCCGAAAGTCGTGCTGCCGATGGTCACCTCGCCGGTGGCCGGATTCATCATCGGCCTGCTGCTGATGGGTTTCCTGTTTTCGCTGTTCGAATGGTTCGGCTCGACGAGCGGGCCGTTGCAGAGATTCGGTCGCACCCGTTTCGCGAATGCGTTCTTCGGCAAGGCGCAGCTTGTCTCGGCCAGCGCAATGGGCCTCTCACACGGCATGAACGACGCGCAAAAAACCATGGGCATCATCGCGCTGGCGCTGGCCGGCGCGACCGCGTCCGGCGCCCTCGATCACATTCCCGTCGTGGCTGCATTTCCTGCGCATCAGCGAGGATGCGAACCGCCAGTTCGACATCCCGGTCTGGATCAAGGTGCTGTGCGCGCTGATCATGGCCTCCGGCACCGCGGTGGGCGGCTGGCGCATCATCAAGACGCTCGGCCACAAGCTGGTGAAGCTGCATCCGATCAACGGATTTGCGGCCGAAACCGCATCCGCGGCGGTGATCCTGACCGCGTCGCATTTCGGCATTCCGGTCTCGACCACGCACAACATCTCGGCGGCGATCCTCGGTGTCGGCGTCGCCAAGCGCGTCAACGCGATCCGCTGGAACATCGTCGAGCGCATGGTGTGGGCGTGGATCCTGACCTTACCGATCACCGGCTCGATCGCATGGCTGCTGGTCGAAGCGGCGCGGATGCTCGGCTGGGCGTGATCGCCGCGCGCACGGTCAGAACGTATCGCCGCCGCTCGAAATGGCGTGTTCCATGCGATCGCCGAGCGTGCCCAGCTCCGCGATCACGCGATCGATCTCGCGATCCGAGAGCAGACTGTAAGGGCGGTTTTCGCACAGATGCAGGTAAGGCGAGCCTTCCAGGTCGCTGACCGCCAGAAAGCCGGTCCGCTGTTCCCAGTTGAAGCGCAGGCAGCGCATGCCGTCGATGCCGGTGAACGGTCCGATCGGCGTCGAGATGCGCAGGTACTTCGAGCCGTCCTCGTCGTCCATCTCGGCGAGATAAAGACCCTGATGGCGCCCGTCGCTGACGCGCAGGTCGAAGCTGACCAGATACGGATCATTGGTACGCAGCGTGTGCCGGGCGCCGACGTGGGAGCGGATCTGCTCGAAGCTCTGCACTGGCGTTTCTCCAGCTCGGGTTCGCCCGTATCCTAGCAGCCTATGCGTGCAGTGCCGATCAAGCCAGTGCCAGACGGAATCCCGCCCGATCACGCCGCCATTTGCCGCACGATCGCGGCGATTCCATGGGGCAGGGTGAGCAGTTACGGCGAAATCGCCGCGCGCGCCGGCCTTCCGGGACGTGCACGCATGGTTGGCCGCGTCTTGCGCGAAACGCCGGCCGACCTGCAGTTGCCGTGGTACCGCGTGTTGCGCGCCGACGGCCGCATCGCGTTTCCCGCAGGCAGTCGTGCGTTCCGCGAACAGGTACGCAAGCTGGCGGCGGAAGGCGTGTTGTGCCGCAATGGACGCATCGATCTCGCGGCACATGGCTGGGAGCGTGATATCGATGACCTGCTGTGGGGACCTGCACCGGAAGCGACGCGTCCCACCGCGCGCAAGCGCCGGGCATGAGGCCGCACCGACAAAAAGCATCCGCGCGAACCGTGCGTGTATTGAATCGGATCGCCGCTGGCCGCATCCTTCGCGTTCATGCCCGTGCTGGCGAACCTTTCGCGCAGTGCCTTCGCCAGGATCCCCATGCACATCGATCTGCCTCCGGTTACGCGCGCGCTGCTGATCGCCAACATCGCGATCTATTTCCTGGAAAAACTGACCGGCACGATGCTGATCGCGCATTTCGCGCTGTGGCCGATCGGTCCTTCGCAGTTCGCCGACGTGCCGGGGTTCGAGGTATGGCAACTGGTCACGTATGGATTCCTGCATGACCCGAACGGCCTGACCCATATCGCGTTCAACATGTTCGCGTTGTGGATGTTCGGCGGCGCGATCGAACACACGCTGGGCGCACGACCGTTCGCGATCTACTACTTCGTGTGCGTGATCGGTGCGGCGCTGACCCAGCTTGCGGTCGTGTATTTCTTCACCGGCGGCTTCTACCCGACGCTCGGCGCGTCCGGCGGCATTTTCGGCCTGCTGCTGGCCTATGGCCTGATGTATCCGCAGCAACGCATCATGTTGCTGTTTCCGCCGATCCCGATGCCGGCGTGGTTGTTCGTGACCGGCTATGGCGCGATCGAACTCTTTCTCGGCGTCACCGGCACCCAGGCCGGCGTCGCGCACTTCGCGCACCTCGGCGGCATGGCGATCGGTTTCGTGCTGATCGAATACTGGCGTGGCAAGCTGCCGTGGAAGCCGCGACGGATTTTGATGAGGTAGGGCGGTGTGAGCGGTGTAACCGTGAGCGGTGAGCGGTAAAATTCCAGCTTCGTCCCGTTCACGCAACAAGCGGGCGTGCGGCGTCTGCTCATGGCTGGTGAAAAATTCGACGAACGGCGCGGATCCGGGTTTTTCCTTCCCAAGGTGCCAAAGGCGGATGGGGGCGTCCTTGATCTTGTTTTTTGTACAGCTAAAAGCGCCCCTTCAGCCCTCCGGGCAGCTTCCCTCGCTGGCTAGGGGAAGCCAAAGCACAATTCATAGCTCTCACTGCGCACATGCTTCTCGCCGCCTGGCTCGACCACCAACAACGCGTCCATCCGCGCGCGATAGCACTCGGCCTCGACCGTGTACGCGAAGTCTGGACACGTCTCGGCGCACCCGCGCCTGCGCCGGTCGTGATCACGATCGGCGGCACCAACGGCAAGGGTTCGACCGTCGCATTTCTCGAAGCGATGCTGGTTGCCGACGGCAAGCGTGTCGGCGCGTACACGTCGCCGCATCTGCTCAACTACAACGAGCGCGTGCGCGTGGCGGGTCGCGATGCCGACGATGCCGCGCTGGTCGCTGCATTCGAGCGTATCGAAATCGCACGAGACGAAATCCCGCTGACCTATTTCGAGTACGGCACGCTGGCCGCGCTGTTGATATTCGCGGACAGCGCACTGGATGTCGCGTTGCTCGAAGTCGGCCTCGGCGGTCGTCTCGATGCGGTCAACATCATCGACGCGGATGCCGCGATCGTGACCACGGTCGATCTCGATCATCAGGATTGGCTGGGCAACGACCGCGGCAGCATCGGCCGCGAGAAGGCCGGGATTTTCCGCGGTGGCCGACCCGCGATTGCCGGTGAACTCGATCCACCGCGCACGTTGATCGAACGCGCGCTGTGCATCGGCGCGGATTTGCGCATTGCCGGGCGCGATTTCCAGGTCGACACGCGTGCCGATGGGTGGAGTTGGTCCGGATGGGACGCCGCCGCCCATCGCGATTCCCCCGCAAGCATCGCGTTGCCCGCGCCTGTGCTTGCCGCGCCCTGCCAGATCGACAACGCTGCCGCCGCGATCGCCGCGCTGTATGCGTTGCGCGATCGTCTGGGCTGGAATCCGCGCGCGATTGCCGCGGGTGTCGTCAACGCACGCATCGCCGCGCGAATGCAGCGCTTCGGTGGCAGACCGGAATTGGTCATCGATGTCGCCCACAATCCGCAGGCGGCGCAGATGCTCGCGGCATGGCTGCATGGCCCGCGCGCGGGCGGGCGCACGCTTGCGGTGTTCGGTGCGCTCGGCGACAAGGACGTGCACGGCGTCGTCGACGCGCTGCGCAACGAATTCGATGCGTGGTTCCTGGCTGGCCTCGATCAGGATTCACCGCGCGGGCTCGATGCCGACGCGCTGCGCGCGCAGGTCGCATCGGTGCTCGATGCGGGCGCCGTGCAAGCAAGTGAGGCAAGCGTCGATGCCGCGCTGGCCGCCGCGTTTGCGCAGGCGCAGCCAGGCGATCGGGTCATTGCGTTCGGCTCGTTCTTCGTCGCCTCGGCCGCGCTCCGCTTCGCGCACGAACGCGGGTTGCACGCGTAGGTACCGTAGGAGCGCACCCTGTGCGCGACCGATGTTGGTGCAACGATGTGGCGGTTGTCGCCCACAGGGTGGGCTCCTACCGTAGGTCGTTGCGCGGCAGGGGCACCCCCCATCCGCGACAAGCGCCATTGGGCATCGGTACATCGCCGCGGACGCGTATAATCGGCGGCAGCTTCCCCGACGTGTGCTCACTATGGATTTGTCGCTGAAACAGCGCCTGCTCGGCGCCGCCGTGTTGATCGCGCTGGCCGTCATCGTGGTGCCGATGATGATGTCGGGTTCCGCGCCGAAGAAGTCCGCGGAGATGGAAACATCCAACCTGGCGATTCCGCCGGCGCCGGATCGCGAGTTCCAGCAGCGCGTGTTGCCGGTCGACGCCGCTGCCCAGCGTCCGACTGCGCCGGCGCCCAGTGGGGATGCCATCGCGACCGTCGATACTGCGAAGACGCCTGCAGTCACGCCGGCGCCCGCCACGAGCGTCGCGACCACGACGCCGTTGCCGACCACTCCGGCTCCGCTGCCGACGCCGGCTTCCAGTGCACCGCCAAAGCCTGTCGCAGCCGCGCCGGCGGTGGTTGCCGAGCCGGTCAAGCCGGCGCCCGGGCAGGCGGCGAATGGACAATTCTTTGTGCACCTGGGGGTCTATGCCGCGGCCAAAAACGCCGATGAACTCGTCGTGGCCCTGAAGAAGGGCGGTTTCCCCGCGTTCGCCGAGGCGAGTGACTACCAGGGCAAACCCGTGCAGCGCGTGCGCGTCGGCCCGTTCGCGGATCGCGCGGCAGCCGAGGCGGCGCGCTTGCGGATCAAACAGGTGAAACCGGCGGTGCCGGGCAGCGTCGTGCAATTGGCCAGCGATGCCAAGGCCGATGCGCCAGCGACCGCATTGCCGGCGCATCGCGCGGGCGGCTGGGCTGTGCAGTTGGGCGCGCTGAAGGCGCCGGAAGACGCGAACAAGCTGCGCGATCGCCTGAAGAATGCCGGCTTCGCCGCGTTCGTCGACAAGGTCGATGCGAACGGGTCGACCTTGTGGCGCGTGCGCGCCGGGCCCGAGGTCGACCGCGGATCCGCGGACAAGACGCGGGCGAGCATCAAGGACAAGCTCAAGCTCGACGGCATCATCGTAGCGTTGTGATGAGGCCGGGATTCGGGATTGGAGATTCGGGATTGGAAAATGACCCGAAGCAGGCATTGGCGATGCTTTTCCCAATCCCCAATCCCCAATCCCCAATCCCGGCTCCCGCATGAACTGGGCCGACTACACGATCCTCGCGGTGCTCGGCCTGTCGGTATTGATGGGGTTGTGGCGCGGATTCATCGGCGAAGTGCTGGCGCTGGCGTGCTGGGCGTGTGCGTTCTGGGTCGCCTGGCTGTTCGGCCCGGCCCTTGCGGATCAGTTTTCCGCCAGCATATCGACGCCATCGGTGCGCGTGCTGCTCGCGTATGCGGTGTGCTTCGTCGCGGTGCTGATCGCCGGTGCGATCGTCGCGTTCCTGATGCGCAAGCTGATCGAAGGCAGCGGGTTGTCCGGCACCGATCGGTTGCTCGGCATGGTGTTCGGTCTGGTGCGCGGTGCCGTGCTGGTGGTGCTGGTGGTGTTCCTGATCGGGTTCACACCGGCCAAACGTGATCCGTGGTGGAATCAATCACAGTTGTTGCCGAGTTTCGAGCGAGGTGCACATTGGCTCGGTGAACGGTTGCCTGCCGAGGTCGCGCGTTACCTGCAACCGGCCGACGCGCTGCTCAAACCGTTGCTGCCCGCAGCCGCCCCACCGCCACCACCACCCGCCGTCGAAGCGGGGAAAAACGCGTCACGCCCGGCCCATCCCTCATCCATCTGAAGTAACCCAATCATGTGCGGAATCATCGGCATCGTCGGCAAATCGGAAGTCGCTTCGGCGCTCTACGACGCGCTCACCGTTCTGCAGCATCGCGGCCAGGATGCCGCCGGCATCGCAACCATCGACGGCAATCGCCTGCGCCTGCACAAGGGTGGCGGCCTGGTCCGCGACGTGTTCGACCGTGACAGCATGCTGAACTTGCGTGGCAGCGTCGGCATCGGTCATTGCCGTTATCCGACTGCCGGTTCCGAAGGTTCCGCCGAGGCGCAGCCGCTGTACGTGAATTCGCCGTACGGCATCGCGCTCGCGCATAACGGCAATTTGATCAACACCGAAAAGCTGCGCCGCGAGGTGTTCGAGGACGATCGCCGTCACATCAACACCGATTCCGATTCCGAGGTGTTGCTCAACGTGCTCGCGCACGAGCTGCAGATCCAGGATCGCCGCACGCTGACGCCGGATCACATTTTCAAGGCGGTCGCCGGCACCCACGCGCGCTGCGTAGGCGGCTATGCGGTGGTCACGCTGCTGCTCGGCTATGGCGTGCTCGCGTTCCGCGATCCGAACGGCATCCGCCCGCTCGTACTCGGCGAGCGCGACAGCGATGCCGGCAAGGAATACGCGGTCGCGTCCGAATCGGTCGCGCTCGACATCCTCGGCTTCAAGCTGTTGCGCGACGTGGCACCCGGCGAGGCCGTGCTGCTGACCCTCGACGGCGAGCTGTTCGCGCGCCAGTGCGCGGAACCGGCCGTGCACGCGCCGTGCATTTTCGAATACGTGTACCTGGCGCGGCCCGATTCGATGATGGAAGACGTCTCGGTCTACAAGGCGCGCCTGCGCATGGGCGAAAAGCTCGGCGAGAAGATCAAGCGCCTGATGCCGAACCACGACATCGATGCGGTGATCCCGATCCCGGATACCTCGCGCACCGCGGCCGGTCCGCTCGCGCAGGCGCTCGGCGTGCCGGTGCGCGAAGGTTTCGTCAAGAACCGCTACATCGGCCGCACCTTCATCATGCCGGGGCAGAGCGAACGCGTGAAATCGGTGCGCCGCAAGCTCAATCCGATCGGCCTCGAATTCCGCAACAAGAACGTGCTGCTGGTCGACGATTCGATCGTGCGCGGCACCACCTCCAAGCAGATCATCCAGATGGCGCGCGAGGCCGGCGCGAAGAAGGTCTATCTCGCCTCGGCGGCGCCGCCGGTGCGCTATCCGAACATCTACGGCATCGACATGCCGGTGGTCGCCGAACTCGTCGCGCACGGCCGCACCACCGAGGAAATCCAGCAGATCCTCGGCGCCGACAAGCTGATCTACCAGGATCTCGACGACCTGATCTGGGCGGTCCAGGACGGCAACGAGAACCTGCAGCAGTTCGATACGTCGTGTTTTTCCGGCGAATACGTGACCGGCGTCGAGCCGACCTATCTGCGCGACCTCGAATTCGCGCGCTCCGATGATGCGAAATCGCAGCGCCGCGCGGGTTGAGGTATCGCGTTTTTAGTTGCGCCACATCGCATCCTGGCTGCGCTCTCGTGGATAATGCAGCTGATGCGAGGAATGAAGCGACATGACATGGCGAAAGGCGCCGCGGAAAATATGTTCGACGCGGCGGCGCGTTGTCTTGCCTGCGCCGAGCCGGCGGCGAAGCTCGCGCTGACCCAGGCGACCGCGTCGGCGATCCTGGCCGGTGAGCTGTACGCACTCGATACCGCAATGGCGCCTGACCCGATCGGCGTGCCAGGAAGGCCCGCGCGCCCATTGCTGGTGCCGCTGCGTCAGTTGGCGCAACGCGGCTTGGGTTCCGCGCAGGGCAGGGCGGCGCTGGTGCACGCGGTCGCCCACATCGAATTCAACGCGATCAACCTGGCCTGGGACGCGGTTTACCGGTTTCGCGACATGCCGGCCGAGTACTACCGCGATTGGGCGCAGATCGCCGCCGACGAGGCGCGGCATTTCGCATTGCTGGAAGCGCGACTCGCAGAACTCGGCCACGCCTACGGCGATTTCGACGCACACGACGGGCTCTGGGACATGGCGACGCGCACCGCGCACTCGTGCCTCGAACGCATGGCGCTGGTGCCGCGCGTGCTCGAAGCACGCGGCCTCGACGTGACCCCGGGAATGATCGCGCGCCTGCGCAGTGTCGGCGACACCGCCACCGTGGCGATCCTCGAAACGATCCTGCGCGAGGAAGTCGCGCACGTCGCGGCGGGTTCGCGCTGGTTCGCGTGGTGTTGCGCGCGTGCCGGCGTCGAGCCCCAGTCGACGTTCCAGAGCCTGCTGCAAACCTACATGCGCGGTGCGCTGCGCGGGCCGTTCAACGTCGATGCGCGCTTGTGCGCGGGGTTCAGTGCGGCGGAACTGGCGTACCTGGACGAACTCGCCGCATGAGGCGCCCGGCGTGGGGCAACGCGGCGCTGCTCGCGGTCGCGATCCTTGCGAGCTGGAGCATGCTGCTGCTCTGGGCTGCGCAGGCGCATTGGCGCGGTCCGTTGGCGGCGGCCACCGAGCGTGCCTTCCACGGCAACGAGTTCCATGCCGTGTTCGGTACTGCCGAAGAGCAGGGTACGCACCTGCATGTCGACGCTGCCGGCAAGGAGTTCTCCGCGCTGCAATCGATCACGCCGGAACGCTTGGAGGCCGCGGATTTCTCCACCCTGCGCTATCGGTTCAAGGACTTCCCGCGCACGCTGGAGCTCTCGCTGGTGTTTCGTACCGCAGAGGAACCCAACGACGTGCAATCGGTCGCGCTGCCCTGGCCGGGCGCCGGCGTGTCCAGTTTCGACGTGTCGCGGGTCGAGGGATGGCGCGGCACCATCATCGAGCTGGGTTTCGCCGAGTTCGCGACCGCGCAGAATGTTCCGCCCGAGCTGGGTTTCAAGCCGTTCGACGTGGTCGGCATCAAATTGTCGTCGCGCTCATGGCATGGCGATCTGGCCACGCTCGCGACCAACTGGTTCAGCGCGTGGCCGTGGAGCCAGCGTTCCGTGCATTCGCTCGGGCGTGAAGGCGAAGCGCCGCCCTCGCGTTCGGCCGTGCTGGTCGCCGCACTCGCCGCGGCGATCGCAATCGGTTGGGCGGTCGTACTGCTCGGCCTGCGTGGGCGGCGCCTGCTGTTGGTCGCGCTCGCCTGCGCCGCGTTGGCGTGGCTGGCGCTCGATCTGCGCTGGCAGGCCGGTCTCGTGCAGCGCCTGCTCGCGACGCGCACGTTGTACGCGGGAACCACCTGGCCGCAGCGCGCACGTACGGTTGGCGACAGCGACGTCCAGCAGGCGGCGGATGTCGTGAAATCGCGGTTCCTCGGTGAGAACGCGCCAACGCGCATCCTCGTGGAATCGAGCTCGCGCTTCCAGTCGCTGCGCCTGATCTGGCATCTGTTGCCGATGAACGTCGGTGAGCTCGCGCAGGCGTTGTCGCTCCGCGTCGCGTTGCCGGACGATTGCCTGATCGTGTTTCTCGACAGCAACGCGTGGCGGTCCGATCCCGCGCTGCACACCCTGCTGGCGCACAGCCAACGGGTCAAACCGGTGGCCGCGCCGGTGGCCGACGGGTTCGATGCCAATCGCTTGGTCGTATTCCGGTATCGCCATGCGCACTGAGTACCTTCTCGCATGGCTGCTGCCGGTGCTGGTCGGCGCCGGAATCTGGTCGCTGGCCAATGGGCGCCGGCACTTTTGCGGCGCCACCGCCGCATCGATCGGCGCCGGCTGGATCATCGGCCTGCATGTCGTGGCCGCGTTCGCGTGCTGGCGTGCCAGCGCCGACACGACGCATGCGTTCGTGCGCGCCGCGCCCTGGCTGATCGGACTCGGTGTGCTGGTCTGGATTCCGGCCGCGCTGCGTCTGCGTGCGAGGATTGGATCGCAGATGCCGGTCGCGGGCCACGCACCGCCGATGTCGCGTGCGACACGCGTGCTGTGGTGGTTCTTGCTCGTCCTGATCGTCGTGCGTCTCGCGTTGCTTGCCGACGAAGCCTCGCTGCGACCGATCTTCCCGTGGGATGCCTGGTCAGCGTGGGCGGTCAAGCCGAAGAGCTGGATGCTGCTCGGTCATGTCGATCACTACGTGCCGATGCTGCAATGGCTGACCCAGCCGGACATGCATACGCGCACTCTGGCGTCGTGGAACTACCCGCACCTGCTGGCCTGGATCGAAATCTGGTTCGCGAGCGCGGCGGGCGGCTGGAACGAACCCTTGGTCGATCTGGCCTGGTGCGGCGCGCTGACCGCGTTCGCGTTGGCGGCTTACGGGTACTGGCGCGGTCTGGGCTTGCGGCCGATCGTCACGATGGGGTTGGTGTATGCGCTGGTTTCATTGCCGTTGATCGACGCGCATGTCGCGCTGGCCGGATACGCGGACCTGTGGCTTGCGATTGCATTGGGGCTGGCGGCGCTGGCGTGGTCGCGCTGGCTGATTTTTCGCGAACGCGGTCAATGGCTGCTCGCAGCCGCGCTCGTCCTGTGCCTGCCGTTGATTAAGCTCGAAGGCGCGATCTGGGTGTTGCTGTTTTCCGCCGTCGCGGTCATCGACCTGCTGCCGCCGCGCTGGCGTTGGCGCGTGGCGGGCGCGGTGGTGGCGTTGTGCGTGTGCGGGGTTGTCGCGGGTGGGTTCAGCCTGCCGATGCTCGGCTTGGGGTGGGTCCATGTCGCGTGGGGCAACGTGACGATTCCGGGCGTCGCCGAGTTCGAGTTGTCCTGGCATGCGGCGGTCGGCCGCGCCATGCTGGCGAGTTTGTTCACGCTGCCGAACTGGCACTTGCTCTGGTACGCGTTTCCGTTCGTGGTCGCACTGCGCTGGCGCAGGCTGCTCGACGACCACGCGGCGCGCCTGCTCGGGCTGCTCGTGCTGCTGCAGTTGCTGTTCCTGTTCGTGCTGTTTTTCTTCACCGGCGCCGCGGCGTGGGCCGAGGATTTCACCAGCGCCAATCGCCTGCTCCTGCAGATCGTGCCGACGCTGTTCGTGTTCGTCGCGGTGTTGTTGCGACCTGCGCGGGACACCGTGCGTTCGTAGAAGCCCACCCTGCAAATTCACGATCGTAGGAGCGCACCCTGTGCGCGACCTTCGCAGCCGCGACGTCGGGTCGCCCACAGGGTGGGCTCCTACAGCATCGAGTGATATAGCGCTCGCACCGCCAGCGCCGAGCGTTCCAGCGTGAAGGTGCTTTCCCAGCGTGCGCGGCCGGCGGCGCCAAACCGCTTGCGTAGATCGGCGTCTTCGCGCAGCCGAACGATCGCCTGGGCGAGCGCCTGCGCGTCGCCGGGCGGGACCAACAACCCGGTCTCGTTGTCGACGACGACCGTGCCGACCGCGGAGCCCGGGATCGCGCTGGCGACGACCGGCAATCCGGCGCGCATCGCTTCCAGCAGCACCAGGCCGAACGATTCGCTGCGATCGAGCGAGGGCAGCACGAACGCATCCGCAGCCGCGTAGGCGGCGGCCAGCGCCGTGTCGTCGAGTTCGCCGGCGAATGCGATGCGCTGGTCGAGGCCGCGAACGCGCGCCAGCGCATGCAGCGCGCGTTCGCATTCACCGCGCCCGATCAGCAACAAGCTCGCGCCTTCGACCTGAGCGAGCGCATCGATCAGCACGTCGAAGCCCTTGTAATGGCTGAGCCGACCGACCGCGAGCAGGCGCATTCCGGTCTGCGCGGGCCAGAGTCCAGGCATGGGTTTCGCCGGTTCGGCATCTTCGATGCCGAGCGGAATCACCACGGTTTTCGCGCGCCACGGCCCCAGCGGGATGCTCGCGTCCACGTATGCCTGCGAGGTTGCGACGATCGCGCGCGCGCGGGCCAACACCGCTTGCTCAAATGGACGGTAGGCGCGATAGGCGGCGCGCAATCGCCAGTTCGGCGAATTCGGCGCGACCTCGGCCTGCCAATGCACGACCCACGGCAAGCGCCGCGCCGCAGGGCTGGCGAGTGCCGCAAAACAGGAAGGATTGGGGAAATGCAGATGCAGCAGATCCGGACGGATGTCGCGCAGCGCGCGTGCGAGTTCGGATGGAAAGCCGGGGCTCAGCGGCGTATACAGCGGCGCCGCCACGCAACCTGCGCGACGAACATCGACGCCTTTGATGATGTCCTGTGTGCGTCGCCAATGACCCGCGCGTTGATGCACCAATACGCCGACGGTATCGCCCTGCACGACGCTCCATTCGGCCAGCGCCTGCAGATAGCGTTCGATGCCGCCGCGTTCCGGGGCGTAGTACTTGCCAATGTGGAGAATGCGCACGTCAGCGGTTGATCAAGGCATCGCGCCGCCCGGCGCTTGTGCCCATTGGGGTACTCCCTCCAGCGGCTGCAAGGGTGCTGGGTGGGAGCGCCGGAAGGCGCGATGCTCCTGGAGAACTTCACGCATCGATATCGTCATCACCGCGCCGTATCGCAGCATCGCCACCGCGCAGCCGGTCGATTTCTTGCTCAAGAATCGCCAGCTTCTGGGTCAGCCGCCGCAACTGGCGCTCCTGCCGCGAACGGTTGATATCGAATTTCAGCAAGCGGATCAGGACCAGCGACAAGCCGATGATGATCGGCAAGACCGGCGCATACATGATGCCGGTGATGTGCGCGAGCCAGGTGATCACGGAAGGGAACACCCCGAGCACGAAGGTCGCCGCGGCGACCGCGAACCACCAGACCGCATAGGGGCCATGCAAATGATCGCGGCGGACCAGAAACAGGATCGCTCCGGCCAGTGCGATACCGAGGATCGCCGAGGTGATCTGGCTGGTCATGCGCGACTGTGTCCCGACTGCAACGATTCGCGACGGCGCCCGGCGTCGAGCTGAGCCAGACACAACACGGTCGTATGCAGCAGATACAGCGCGACCACCGGCCACGACGCGAACACGCGCGAGTGGCCCTCGCGGCGTGCCAGCATCGGCACCGGTGTTTCCTCGATGGTGAGTCCGTTCTTCGCCAGCAGCATCAATACACCCACATCCTGATAATCAAGCAGACTCGCGGCCGGGCCGGCCAGGATATCGACCGCGCGCGCGTCGTACAGACGCAGCCCCGAGGTGAAATCGGCCAGCCCCAGCCCAGTCAATCCGCGCAGATAGCGCCACGCGATGCGCTTGGCGCGACTGAGGCGTTCGACGCAGGTGCCGATCATCACGTTCGTCCCCGAGCTTGCCTGCGCCGCGAACAGCGCCGGCAATGATGCGGGCAAATGCTGGCCATCCGCATCCAGCGTGATCACGCCGGCATAACCATTGCGCCGCGCGTAACGGATGCCGGCCTGGGTCGCGCCCCATGCACCGAGGCCGATCGGCAGGACCAGCGCCGTTGCACCCGCATCACGTGCGGCCTGCGCAGTGCGATCGGTACTCGCATCATCCACCACCAGCACCGCGCACCCGAGCGACGCCCGCACGCCCGCGACCACGCCGGCCACGGTGGCGGCCTCGTCGCGAGCGGGAATCACCGCCAGACAATCGGCGGCGTGGAGCGGGGCGGAGGCGAGGTAGGCCACGGAAAGCGGTCGGCACAGGGGGAGCGCGATTCTCCGCACCGCAGCGCGGCAGGTCAATGCGGTTCCTTCCTCCTGCGTAGCGGGGGAGGGTCGGAGCCGCCATCGGGCGGTCGAGGGAAGGGCGGAAGGGGCGCTTTTGGCCCGAGCCAACCACCACTGCGATGCAGCCGAACATCAGCAACGCGAGCACCAGCGCAATGTGCATACGTCTGTTATAATCAGCCTATCCACGAACCCGCAGGTGTGCCATGCAACTCAAACTCACCACCGTCGGCAACTCGGTCGGCATCGTCCTCCCCAAGGAACTGCTTGCGCGCCTGCGCCTGGAGAAAGGCGACGTGCTGCATGTCACCGAACTGGCCGACGGGATCAAGCTCGCCCCGTATGACCCAGAATTCGCGGCGCAGATGGATGTGGCCGAACAGATCATGCGCGAGGACCGTGACGTGCTGCGCAAGCTGGCCGAATAGGGGGGGCGCCATGATCGTCTTGCTGGAACCCGCGCTCATCCTCGCCATCCACGAGCGCCAGATCGCAGAGCATGGCGGCACGCAGGGCGTGCGCGACGAAGCGCTGCTGGAATCGGCGCTGGCGCGTCCGCGACAACTGCAGGCCAATGGCGAACCCGCGCCGGATCTCGCCGATCTAGCTGCGGCGCTGGCCCACGGCCTGGCCTGCAACCATCCGTTCCTTGACGGCAACAAACGCACGGCCTGGGTCGCCTGCCGAACATTTCTCGTACTCAACGATGCAAACGTGATTGCGTCGGCACAGGACAAATACCTGACCATGCTCGGCCTTGCCGAAGGCAGCCTCCCCGCCGAGGAATTCGCCGCATGGCTCCGCGCGCATGGCGCGTCGCCGGATACGCGCCGGGTGCAGGAACCATCCGCCCCGCCGCACGCCCGCCGTTTGCGGATGTAACCGGTGCAAGGCAAGCTTTCTAATCCATTCGGCAATGGCGCTGGTCGCGGCGTACACCGCGATCCGTTCATGGTAGGGTCGCATCGTTCCGGACCGCCCACCAAGCCAGCAAGCAAATCTCCAGCGAAGCCGTTCGTCTCCAACGAAACCGTTCGCCCAGAGGTATCGAAGGGCAACCCCGGGAAGCCCGTTTGCCGACCGAAGCAAAATTTTCTCCGCACGTGTCCGCTTCCGGCCCGCTCATGCGTCATACAGCACCGTGGGCCGGAGGCGTGAGCCGCTGGCTGGGCAGGAATCGTTTGCAGAAGGCGGTTCCCTCTCGAATCTGGCATGGTTAGCCGGGCCCACGCCCGATCAAGTTGACAGATTGTCACTGTCTGACTATCGTTCGAGCGGATCGGGCTTGGTTAACCAGCATTTCACAACCAATGGGGATGGGGACTGCACCCTGCCCGAGACTCTCTGGGAGATATTCCATGAATGCAAAGATGAAAGTTTTGTCGCTGGCGATGATTGGCCTGTTCGGTTTCGCGGGCAGCGCGCTTGCAGCTTGCCCGGCTGTGCCGGGTGCTTGGGCGTCGGCAGGTCAGTTGAGCGGTGGCGTGGTAGCTTTTGTACCAGGTGGGCTGGACGGTTCGGCTTGCAAAATGACCGCTACCTTGGCTGCTTCGTCGGTGTCCATCGCAACGGTGACCGACAACAGTCCGGCTAACGAGGCGCGTTATCGATTCCAGTTTTTGGTGGACACCGCCGCACTCGGTACGATCGGTAACTTGGATGGTGTACAGATCTTCTCGGCAAATGCCTTGGCTGCTTTCCCGGCAGTGGGTGGCCGTAAGCCCATGGTAACGCTCGGACTTGCACCAGGCGGAAGTGGCGCCGCGAAATTGATTGTTATTGCTTCATGTAACAACGCCGCAACAAATTATCGCTGCACGACTCTGACTCCCGTACTGACTTCAGGTGTCAATCGTGTTGAGGTTGACCTGCAAGTAGGTGCAGCCGGCGCCGGCCAGTTGCGCTATTGGTTGAATGCTGCAGCAGGCACCACCGAACCCGCTCCGACGGGAACGATTCCCAATCTAGACAATGCCGGTTGGGTTGGAGCTAAGCAGGCCAATTTGGGTTTGTCGGTTCCGACTCCGTCCTACAAATCGTCGCACGCTGGCCAGGCTGTCGGTTTCGATACGTTTGATTCGCGACGTCAGACCTATATCGGCTTCTAATTACTAACTAGTCCGGAGTGGCGAAAAATGAAGAATATGAAAGTGTTTGCGATTGCTGCAGCTTTTGCTGCCGTGGGTTTTACGGGGCAAGTGTCTGCTCAGACGTGCGCGTCCCCGAGTGCATTTAATACCCCGGCAGCCGGACCGACCGCGGCCGGCAGCACATGTGGGGCTGCAGATTCGGTTGCCCTTTATTGCGGCCT
Source organism: uncultured Gammaproteobacteria bacterium (assembly GCA_963720445.1). Classification (GTDB taxonomy): domain Bacteria; phylum Pseudomonadota; class Gammaproteobacteria; order Xanthomonadales; family Rhodanobacteraceae; genus Dokdonella_A. The sequence continues at coordinate 520,318 of CAVRFO010000002.1, read as the reverse complement.
GCTCGATTCAAGCGGTAAACCAGATGTAATTTACTCGGTCACGCTGGCTGCAGCCGGTGCATCGCGCACGGCGACGGGTATTACGACTAGCGGTGGTGCTGCTGGTTTCACGCCCTCGATCTTCTTGTATAACTCCGGATGTACGACTGGTGATGGTTGTGCACAAACTGGAGATTCGACCACTGTCATGGATTTGACGACCGTTCCAGCTGGCACTTATTTCTTGGCAGTCAGCGCTGGCCCGTCTGACGCGTCAGGAGCTTGCGGCGCCTATACCATCACTGCGAACGGCACACTGCCGGTTGCATTGCAGAACTTCTCGGTCGAGTAATACTTCGACCCATTGCTTCAAGGAGACCCACCCGGTAACGGGTGGGTTTTTTTATGCTATCAAGCTTGTTGATGAATGTTGCGCTGGCCGCAACGCCGACGCCCTCAAAGCTGTCGATTCCGGCGTGCGAGTTTGCGGATACCTATCAGTTCAGGATCGTCGAATGCAGCCTGGCTTTTGACAACGCAGGCAATCGGCCGATCCACCTGTCGAATGCTCGAGCCACAAAAAAAGGTGATGCGGTTGCTCCTTCTGGCGTCGTCATACCCGCGCATGGTGTGGCTTATCTGAAAGCCACGATTGACGTTGGCGATGCCGCCGGGCGTACTGCACATCAGTTCGAGATCGACACCGACGAACCAGGGCAGCCACATCGGTACGCCGAAGCTCGTGGCTTTGTTGCGTCCGTACTGGACGAATCAAGGCCGACGATAGATTTCGGCGTGATCGAAATTGGGCCCAAAATGCCCGAGCGCGAGACTCTTCTGGACAGTCGGGAAGTCGAAGGTTTTCGGGTTACGGGCATCATTGCCACACCACCTTATCTTGATGCGTCGATTGCCGGGGATGGCAAAACAGTTCGTGTTCGCTTCAAGTCTGATGCTCCGTGGGGGCTTCATCAAACAGATCGGATCGAACTTTCGATCAATGCTCCGCAGCAGCGCCGAGCCTCCATCCTGATCAAATCGGATGTTCACGGCGATGTAGTTCCAGCCGACAATCCGTTTGCGCTTGGGCTGATGCGCACAGGCAACAAGAACGAATTCCTGATTCGCCTGACCAGTCGATCCGGCAGCGATTTCCAGACTGGCGCAGTCGAGCTTGAACGCGTCAAGGGCAGTGCGGCGGTTGTGCCGTGCGCGCCTGCCGCCAAAGGTTGCAAGATGGTACGGCTGCGGATCGGTGCGGATCAGCCGACGGGGCAGATCGGCGGCATCATTCATGTGGAACTGCCGGGTTTCCAGCAGCGGCTACCCATCTATGTTTGGGGCATGCTGCTCACGCCGCAGACCCAGGTGAAAGACCTTGACGAGGAAACCAAAAAGACTGAAGCCGCCAAGGCGGCTGCCGGCGGCGCCACATCGCCATTGGAAACGTCAACCGGAAAAGTCGATCTGAAGCAGGTTCTGGCGGAGCATGTACGCGAAGCGGAAAAGGCGCCTCCTGCCGGGAATGGCCCATTGTTGAAATGGTCGGTCGCGCACGAAGAGCTGGTCCACAGCTATATCGTTTACCGAGCAGGCAGTGAGGCGGGACCCTTCTTGCGAGTGAGTAAAGACGTTTTGCTGGCGCAGCACGAAAAGGGCGGGGCGTCATATCAATGGCGCGACATGTCTGCGGAGCCTGGCAAAGCCTATTGGTACTATGTCGGACTGGTTCTCAATGACGGGCAAAAGCAGAAACTCACCGGCCCCCAGAAAGTCGTTGCGAAGTGACGCACGAGCGTCGCGCCCGTAGGAGGCGCGACGTCGTACAAGACATCCCGAGATGTCTCCACGTGTGCCGTGGTTACAACGGGATGCCACCAATCTCATTGCTCTGCGATTGTGCTTGAGGGCGAGCCGTTCGCTGTATTTAGCGCGATGCGATTGTTTCCGTAGGAAACGAGTTGGCCACCTAATGAGGGTTGCAAGCCTGTTCCATTGTTGGTCACGGAGGAGCGCGACAGGTAGACCGCGGCCTGCGAACCGAACGATGTGACGCCGGTGCCGCCGCAATCGCTGATCACGGAATCATCGACGTTGACGCGCGCTTGCGCCGAACTTCCCATCGCTCCGATCCCAGTAAGTGTGTGGCCACTCACTACCGATTTCGTGATCGATACCGTTCCCTTTTGATTGACCAAACCGTATTTGCTCTGTGCCAGCCGCACATCCTTCAGGCTGGCCGACGCGGATCCCGACGCACCGGCCTGCACGAACACCGCCGCATTCCCCGAGTCGCTGACCGTCGTATTGTTGACGACCAGTTGGGAAACGCCGGTGGGTTCGAAGTCGATTCCATTCTGGGTGAAGCCCTTGATCGTCGAATTCTCGATGACGAGTTTGGCACCGCTAGTGAAGCGCACCCCGTTGAGCCCGGCATTGACGCCTTCGATCGACAGCCCGCGCAGAGTGACGACATCGTTGGCACCGGCCGCAATTACGAAGCCATTGGTGCCGGAGACCAACACGCCGGCGACCGTACCGACCGCCTCGATCGTGATCGCTTTTGTCACGGTCAGGGCACCGAAACCACCCGGATCCAGAACGTCGATGATGCCGGCAGGTGCCGTCTTTGAAATCGCCCCCGCAAATGTCTTGCAGGGTGCCGTGCGGCTGCACGGATTGGCATCGTCGCCGACGCCGGACACCCACGTGCGGGTCGCCTGCGCATGCGCCAGACCGACCCCAAAGAACAACAAGATGCCGGCTAGCAGGCATCGCGTCGCTGCAAAATTTTTCACGGCAACTCTCCTGATCAAGTGAACGGGTGTAGATGGGCAACTCCTGACACTGGCCACTGCCAACGCTACCAGGCGACCATAGTGTGGCATGGGAATAAGGGAATAAGGAATAACGGGACGCGCCAGTCGGGACGAAGCCCAAGGAGCAACCGCTGTGCGCTCGGTTCGCCTGGCGTTGACGCAATGTATTGATCCAGCAACGAATTTCCCTGGATCCTGGGCTGTGCCGGGTCAGGTTCTGTCGATGGTCGCTGCCTGGCGCGCTGACAGAACCTGCGTGCTGGCGTCTACGCTCAGCACGCTGCCTTGCTCATACCAATCCCCAAGAACGATGCGTTCGACATGTCCAGTGTCGGTGTCGATGCGATGCACAGCCGGGCGGTGCGTATGGCCGTGGATCATGCGCCGTACCTTGCCGGCGCGTAGCGCCGCTAGGACGGCATCGGCGTTGACGTCGGTAATCGCATCGGCGACCGAGCGCGTATAGCGCCTGCTTTCGGCGCGCGCCTGTTCCGCGAACGCCTGCCTTTCCACGATCGGTCGTGCCAGAAATGCGCGTTGCCACGCCGGCGAGTGAGCTTGCGCGCGAAATGCCTGATAGGGCGCGTCGTCCGTGCATAGCGTATCGCCATGCATCAGCAGCACGCGTTCGCCCTCGATCTCGATCACGCACGGATCAGGCAGCAAGGTCATGCGCGCGCGTCGCGCGTACGCATCGCCGAGCAGGAAATCGCGGTTGCCGTGGATGTAGAAGCAGGGCACGCCATGCGCGTGCAAGCCTGCGAGTGCGTCAGCGACTTGGGTGGCGGTTTCGTCGTCGCAGTCGTCGCCGATCCACGCCTCGAACAGGTCGCCGAGGATGTACAGCGCCTTGGCCTGCGTGGCTTCATCGCGCACGAATTCGACGAACAGCCGCGTGATTTGTGGGCGGCTGGCGTCGAGGTGCAGGTCGGAGATGAATAGTGTGGTCATCGGTCAGGGTATCGCTGGTGTCCCCGAAGGTGGCGCCCGTCAGACGCCCAGCCATCGCCGCAACGCTGTGTCGACGTGCTCTGCTGTCTCCGGATCGATGTGACCGATTACAGAGGAAATATTTTCACGCGGCACACTGACGATCTTGTCGATCATTACCTGCGACGGTTGCTTCAGTCCGCTTCTTTCACCCGGTGCGACCGCGATGCGGAACAGCGAGGCGTCGACAAAGTCCGTCGAGATCAGGCATACCGAGATGCTCGGATGCGTCGGGTTGTAAATATCCGACTGGATGACCAAGGCGGGCCGGGGCTTGCCCGTGTACGGGCCGCGTGCCGCGACGATCACGATATCGCCGCGTTTCATTCCCACCCGTCCGTCGACATGGCCGATGCGATGAAGTCCATCGCATCGCGCTCGGACTCGCGCCGGCTTATCAGCAATGATTGACGGCGCGCTTCTTCGGCCAAGTCCATGGTCTCGTTGAGATTGCTCTCGAGAATGCCGCGCACAAATTCACTGCGGTTGACGCCGCGCGCGCGTGCGGCAGCGTCAAGCCGCTGCACGGCGTGCTTCGACATGCGGATGACAATGGCTTCGCTGGACGCTGACATGCGCAATCCTCTTGTATTCATATATTACACGATTCGAATACATGGAGTCAGCGTTCGGCGTTACGGGAGCAGCGTCACCTTCTCGATCACCACCGGCGTGACCGGTACGTCACTGCGGAACGGCCCTTGCGCGCCGGTTTCCACGGCCTTGATCTTGTCGACGACGTCGAGGCCGGCGACGACCTTGCCGAACACCGCGTAACCTGGCGCCGCCTCGTTGCCGTCGAGGCGCGGGTTGTCGACCGTGTTGATGAAGAACTGCGCAGTGGCGGAGTTCGGATCGCCTGTGCGCGCCATTGCGACGGTGCCGCGCAGGTTGCTGAGGCCGTTCTTCGATTCGTTGACGATCGGCTGGCGCGTGGATTTCTGACGCAGATCCTTGGTGAAACCGCCGCCCTGGATCATGAAGTTCGCGATCACGCGGTGGAAGACGGTGCCGTCATAGAAGCCGCTTTTCACATAGGTCAGGAAGTTCTCGACCGACTTCGGTGCCTTGTCCGGATACAGCTCGATCGTGATGTCGCCGCTGCTGGTTTTCAGCAGCACCTTGGGCGCGGCCGTACTGGCGTCGGTGGCGGCGGCCTTTGCGGTCGCTTTGGCGGGCGCCTTGACGGCGGGTTTGGCGGCTTTCGTGGTTTTCGCCGCCGCCGGCGCGGCGGGCGCCGTGGTCTGGGCGAACGCGAAGGTCGGCGCAATCAGCGCGATGGCGAGCAGCAGGCGTTTCAACATCGGAAGTCTCCGGTTCGGAAAGGGTGACAGCGGATGATAGGCGGTGGGAGCCGTTGCGTCATGCGGGAGTGGTGCAGCACGGTGTGACGTGTTTGCGCGCAAGGCATCGCGCCTTCGGGCGCTCCCATGGAGCGTGGCGATTTACAGGAGCCCACCCTGTGGGCGACCGAGACGTCATTGCCGCGCGGGTCGCGCACAGCGTACGCTCCTACGGGGATATTTTACGCAGCGGCTTTTTCGCCTGCGCGCGCCTGCAGTTTCAGGTCGAGGATCTTGAAGTAGTCGCGTTCCTGTTCGAGGTCGGCGCGCGTAAGCGGGTAACGGTCGAGCCAGTCCCGCGGCAGGGTGATGCGCAGGGTCTTGTCGTCGGCGACCGCGCGCAGCTTCGGCAGCGGGTCGGTCGTGCGGCTGCGCTCGAACAGCGCGGCCAGGCGCAGCAGGGCGGTCAGGCGCCGCACCGGCAGGCGCAGTCGCTCGGGCAGCGCGTCGATCACGGCGCGATCGGGTTTGCGCCGATGCGAGCGGATGATTGCGGCGAGCGCCTGCTGGCCTTGCCGGCTGAATCCGGCCAGGTCTGAATGGGCGACGATGTAGGCGCCGTGGATGTGGTGCAGGCTGTGTGCGATCGCCAGGCCGATCTCATGGATGTCGGCGGCCCAGCCGAGCAGGTCGCGTTCGAGGCTGCCCAGTTGCCACGCGTCTTCGACCTGATCGAACAGGGCGATCGCCGCATGGTGCACGCGTGTTGCCTGGCTGCGATCGACCGCGTACCGCGAGGCCAGTGCGGCGATGCTGCCGGCGCGCGGATCGCCATGCATCGCGCGACCGACCATGTCGTAGAGCAAGCCCTCGCGCATCGCCGTTTCGCACACGCCCATGTGCTCCAGCGAGAACATCGCGAAGATCGCTTCGAGGATCGCGACGCCGCCGGCGATCACCTGCGTGCGATCTTCCGCGAGCCCAGCCAGCCGCAGGTTGCCGACGTTGCCGGCGGCGAGGATCGCGTCGCGCAGGCGCACCAGCGATGCGGCGCTGATGCCCTGCTCGCTCCAACCGTTGGCCTGAACGATGTTGCCGATCGCCTTCGCCGTGCCGGACGAGCCGACTGCTTCACCCCAGCCGAGTGCGCGATAGTCGGCCGCGAACTGCTGCAGTTCGAGCGCGATTTCGGTCTGCGCCTGATGCCAGTTTTTCGTCGTGAACGTGCCGTCGCCGAAAAAGCGCAGGCTGCTGGCGATGCAACCCATCTGCAGGCTTTCGGTTTCGAGTGCGTCGAATCCCTGGCCGATGATGAATTCGGTGCTGCCGCCGCCGATGTCGACGACGAGCCTGCGCTGCGTCGATTCGGCGAGGTCGTGCGCGACGCCAAGGTAGATCAATCGCGCTTCCTCGCGACCGCTGACGATTTCGATCGGATGACCGAGCGCGGTTTCCGCAGGCAACAGGAACGCCTGCGGATTGGCGAGTCGGCGCACGCTGTTGGTCGCGACCGCGCGCACGCGATCCGACGGCAACGCACGCAGGCGCTGGCCGAAGCGCGCGAGGCAACCGAGCGCGCGTTCGCGACGCTTCGGATCGAGGCTGCCATCGCTGCGCAATCCCATCGCCATGCGCACGCTGTCGCGCAGGCGATCGATCATGCGCAGGCTGCCGTGTTCGTAACGCGCGACGACCAGATGGAAACTGTTCGAGCCCAGATCGACGGCGGCCAGCAGTTCGCCGTCGCGCAGATCCGTTTCGAGTGGGTGCGTCACGGCGTGTGCCTCGTGGAATGGCGGAAGTGTTGCACGGGCGGGGTGGCGAGTTGGGGGCCGAGGGCAAAGCGCCCCCTTCCGCCCTCCGGGCACCTTCCCCCGTAAACAGGGGAAGGAACAGCTGCCCTTCCGCCGCGAATGGGGGCTTTTCCTTCCCCTGCGCAGCGGGGGAAGGTGCTAACGGCGGATGGGGGCGCTTTTCGCATTTCTACTGCGTCAACTTCGCAATCAACATCTGCTGCGCACAATGCAATGCAGCACCGTCGGCGGTCACGCGCACATAGCTGCCATCGGATTCGAGCCGCCACGCCTGCGTATTGTCAGCGAGGTAATTCGCCAGCGACTCGTCATAAACACGCGCGGCGAGTTCCGGATCGCGGATCGGAAAACACGTCTCGATGCGGCGCATGAGGTTGCGTTCCATCCAGTCAGCGCTGGAGCAATAGATTTCCGGCGCGTCGTCGTTCTGGAACCAGTACACGCGGCTGTGTTCGAGAAAACGCCCCACGATCGAACGCACGCGGATGTTTTCCGAGATACCTGCAAGGCCCGGCCGCAGCGCGCATGCGGCGCGCACGATGAGGTCGATCGAAACGCCCGCCTGCGACGCGCGGTACAGCACCTCGATCACGCCTTCCTCGTTCAACGCGTTCATCTTGGCGATGATCCGCGCGGGCTTGCCAGCCTTCGCGTTCGCGATCTCGCGCTCGATTTTTTCCATCAAACCCTTGTGCAGGGTGAACGGCGAATGCAGCAGGCATTTGAGCTTGATGATCGGCCCGAGGCCGCTCATCTGCAGGAACAGCAGATGCGCGTCCTCGCCGATATCCGGGTTCGCCGTCATCAGCCCAAAATCGGTGTACAGGCGCGAGGTGATCTGATGGTAGTTGCCGGTCGACAGATGCACGTAGCGGCGCAGCGCGCCTTGCTCGCGACGCACGATCAACAGCATCTTCGCGTGCGTTTTGTAGCCGACCACGCCGTAGACGACCTGCACGCCGGTTTCCTGCAGGCGCTTGGCGAGACGCAGGTTCGCTTCCTCGTCGAAGCGCGCGCGCAGTTCGACGACGACGGTGACGTCCTTGCCCTGGCGCGCAGCCTCGATCAGATGATCGACCAGCGGCGAATCATTGCCGACGCGATACAAGGTTTGCTTGATCGCGAGCACGTCCGGGTCGAGGCTGGCCTCGCGCACCAGTTCGATCACCGCGCTGAACGATTCGAATGGATGGTGCAGCAGGATGTCATGCTCGCGGATCGCGTCGAACAGGCTGTATTCCTCGACGACGGCGGGCAGTACGCGGGCGACGAATGGCGCGAATTTCAGGTCCGGCCGCTCGATCTGGTCATAGATCGTGTTGACCCGGCTCACGTTGACCGGCCCTTCGCAGCGATACACGTCCGCGTCGATCAACTCGAAGTTCTGCATGAGCATGTCCGAGATGCCTTTCGGGCAATCGTCGGCGACTTCCAGACGCACCGGTTTGGCGTAACCGCGACCCTTGAGTTCGTCGCGCAACGCGAGCGCGATGTTCTCGACCTCGTCCTCGTCGACGAACAACTCGCTGTTGCGGGTGACCCGGAACTGGTACGAACCCTTGACCTGCATGCCCGGGAACAGCTCGTCCATGAACTCGTGCAGGATCGTGGCGAGGAACACGAAATCGTACGGCGCCTCGGCGACTTCGGCCGGCAACCGGATGAGGCGCGGCAGCGAACGCGGCGCGCGCACCAACGCCATGTGGCCTTCGCGGCCGAACGCATCGCGGCCCTTGAGCACGACCGCGAGGTTGAGGCTCTTGTTGAGGATCAGCGGAAACGGATGTGCCGGATCGAGTCCGAGCGGCGACAGCACCGGCAGGATTTCATTGCGGAAATAACCTTGCAGCCAGAGCCGCTGCTTGACCGTCCAGTCGCCGCGTTTGGAGAAGCGTACGCCTTCGCGTTCGAGATCCGGCAGCAGTGCAGCGTTCCACGCATCGTAGTGCGCCTTGACCAGGGTCAACGCGCGTTGCCGGATGCGCGCCAGCACTTCGCTCGGCGGCATTGCATCGGGGCCGGGGCGCAGTTCGCCCAATGCCATTTGCTGGCGCAGCACGGCGACGCGCACCTCGAAGAATTCGTCGAGGTTCGAGCACGAGATGCACAGGTAACGCAGGCGTTCGAGCAACGGCACGCGCGCGTCGTTCACCTGTGCGAGCACGCGGAAATTGAATTCGAGCTGGGCCAGCTCGCGGTTGAGGTACAGGCCCGGGTCATTGAGATCTTGTTGCACGTCGCGATTCATTCGGCGATCCGTCAAGGTCAGGGCGTGTCCGCCATGCGCATGGGTTCGCGCAGTTGCGCAGGACCGAACACGCAGGCGAATGTACTGCCTCTGCCGGGTTCGCTGCTGATTTCAAGATGCGCATCATGCAATTGCAGCACGTGTTTCACGATAGACAGGCCGAGGCCGGTGCCGCCGGTGCCGCGTGAACGGCTGGTCGAAACGCGATAGAAGCGCTCCGTGAGTCGCGGCAGATGCTGCGCCGCGATGCCATATCCGGTATCGATGACCGACAGGCGGCCGCCGCTTTGATCGCTTTCCCAGCGCAACGTGATGTGGCCGCCGGCGGGCGTATAGCGCACCGCATTGCTGACCAGGTTCGAGAACGCGCTGTGCAGTTCCTTCGGTGAGCCGTGCAGGTCGTGCTGGCCGAGCAGTTCGGCGTCGACCACGTGCGCGCCCTGGCTCATCGCAGTGGTTTCGCGGCGCAGCGCTTCGAGCAGCGAGCGCATGCTGATCCGTTCCTGCGGCAGGTCGATGCGCGCTTCGAGGCGCGACAGGGTGAGCAGGTCTTCGACGATCTGGGTCATGCGCCGCGACTGGTTGCGCAACTCGTGCACGATCGATTCGTACTCGGGAATCTGCTCGGGTTCGATCATGTCCAGGTAACCGTGCACGACGGTCAGCGGCGTGCGCAATTCGTGCGAGACGTTGGCGACGAAATCGCGGCGCACCTGTTCCAGACGCATCAACTGGCTGATGTCGCTGGCGACCAGCAGGAACTGATTGTCGGCGTAGCGGATCAGGCTCAGGCTCAGGCGCAACTCTTCGTTTGCAGGTGCGGCGAGATCGTTCAGCGGTTCCGCGCCCTGGGCGTGCAGCCATTCGGCGAAGCGCGGGGCTTTCACGAAATCCGTCAGGCGGCCGCCGATGTCGTGCGGATAGTTCAAGCCGAGCAGCGACGTGGCGGCACCGTTGAACCATTGGATGTGGTGCTCGGGATCGAGCACCACGACCGCATCGGGCAACGCGGCGGCGGCATCGCGAAACGCACGCAAGACGCCGATCAGCCGCCGCTTTTCACGAGCTGCGGCGATTTGCCGATCGCGCGCGAGGTTCTGCAGCGCGTCGAAAATGCCGGACCCGTACGCGGCCGCGACCCGGTTTCGGTCGCCCAGCCGGTGGCTGAGGCGGTGCATCCCGATCACGCCGATCAGCAGCGCGGCGGACACGACGATAAGCAGCACCAATGTGATCGCATGCAGCCAGATGCCGATCAGGAGCGCCACGGCCAGGTCGGCCCCGAGCGACCACAAGGTCACTCGCCAGGGGCGGGAAAGGCTCGATTTGTCGGTCCTGGCCATAGCTCTTGGGTTCTGGAGCACTCCCTTCGCGGGATTCCGGAAGGGAAGCGGTTGGCTCGGTGCAAAGCGACGACGCAGCGTACGGTTCCCGATGGGCGATGGCACGCGCCGCCGCTCAGACACTGGTCGAGAAGCGGTAACCCGCACTGCGCACGGTCTGCACGAATGCATCGCAACCGAATGGTTCGAGCGTCTTGCGCAGGCGCCGGATATGCACGTCCACGGTGCGTTCCTCGACATACACGCCGCCGCCCCAGACGTGATCGAGCAACTGGCTGCGCGAGTAGACGCGCTCGGCGTGGGTCATGAAGAAATGCAGCAGACGGTATTCGGTCGGCCCGATATGCACGGGCTGTCCGGCGCAGAACACGCGATGGGCCGCACTGTCGATGCGCAGGTTGCCCAGTTCGATCAGCCCTTCGACATCCTCGCCCTGGCTGCGGCGCATGACCGCGCGGATCCGCGCGAGCAATTCGCGCGTCGAAAACGGTTTCACCACGTAGTCGTCGACGCCAGCATCGAGGCCACCGACCCGGTCGGTTTCCTCGCCGCGCGCGGTCAGCATGATGATCGGGATCTCCCGCGTGAGCTCATCCCGACGCAAACGGCGTGCGAGATCGATGCCGCTCATGCCCGGCAGCATCCAGTCGAGCAGGATCAGGTCGGGCACGCGCTCGCCGATCGCGTTCTGCGCCGCGCGTGCATCGGCGGCATGCATCGCTTCCATGCCGGCCTTGCGCAATGCGAACGCAACCATGTCGCGGATCGCGGCTTCGTCTTCGACAATCAGGATGTGTTTCTGCATGAGCCACCGGAGGGACAGCGCGACAGGCGCATGTGACGGGGGTATTGCAGCGGAAATTTGTGACGAGTGCATGACACCGAGCGTCCAACATACACCTTGGCCACGCTTTCGCGCATCCGTAAGCCGGTTTGCGGCCCTGGCCCGGGGTTTAAAATATTACAACGCGGCGTCAGGCGTGCTTTTCGGCGCCGCTGCGTGACCGGCGTATGTAGTGATTGCCGGTGCGCTGCCGGGCGGCAGGCGCTTGCAGGAGCCCACCCTGTGGGCGACCGGATGTCAGTCGTGCCTCAGGATTCGGTCGCGCACAAGGTGCGCTCCTGCAGAAAGGTGGGAGCACGCCCGGCGCTTCAACGCCGCGCGCAGCACGAAAGCGCGGGCATCAGCGAATCCGGCGGCGCGTCCGCTCCGCGCTTGCGCAGTTCGAGCACGGTGGGCGTCAGCTGCGTGATGCGCGCGTCGATGCGGCTGCGCTGGTAATAGGTCAGGTCCGATTGTTTCGACAGGGCCTTGAGCTGGTTCAACGCATCCTCGGCATGGCCGGTCAGGTACGCCGCCTCCGCGTACGCTTCGGCCGCGCGAACCTTGTCGCCGGCGAGCTGGTTCGCGCGGCCATAACTTTTCTGCAGATCCGGATCGTCGCTGTACCGCTCGACCAGCGGACGCAACAGCCCGAGTGCATGTTGCGCGCTCTTCGCATCGGCCTGGGCCAGCAACGCGTCGGCGAAGGTCAGGGTAACGGCGCGGTTGCCGGGGAAATCGCTATTCAGTTGCTCATAGACCTTCAATGCATCGGCCTTGTTGCCGGACTGATCCTCGGCATTCGCGAGCGCGAGCCTGAGCACCGAGGAGGCCGGTTGCCGCGCGATCAGTTTCTTCAGTTCCACGGCCGCAAGTTTGGGTTCCCGGGCCTGCACCAGCGCCAGCGCATAGCCGTAGCGGTTCGCGGTCGTGTCGAATGTCTTGTCGTCGCGCAGACTGTCCGCGTAGTACGCGCGCATGGCGGTGGCGGAACTCGCACTCAGCACGCGTGCGCGTTCGCGCATGAGTTCGAAATACGGCTCGCCGCGATTGATGGCGCTGGCCGCTGGCGCCGGTTGTGTGGATGCGGACGCGAGCTGCGGCAGGAGTGCCGCCCCGATCTGTGCGGCATTGATGGCGGCCTGGTTCTTGGTGCGCGCTTCGGCCGCCTCGCCTTCGAGTTGCGCGGCGCGCGCCTTCGCGTCCGCGATGCGCTTGGTATCGAGTGGATGGTCGAGCAGGAATTCCGGAACGTCGACGCCGTTCACGCGCATGACCTTCTGCAAGGTCTGGAACGCGCCGGCCATCGCCATCGGATCGAAGCCGGAGCGGGCGAGGGTCTGGATGCCGACGCGGTCGGCCTCGGCTTCGTCGCCGCGGGTGAAATTGATCTGGCGCTGCTGGATCATCGAGGTGCCGGTCATGACCGCGGCCATGCCGGCATCATCGCTGCGGTGCGAACTGGCGATCAGCACGCCGAGCATGCCGAGCATGATCGGTACCGACATCTTCTTGGTGTCCTCGAACGCGCGCAGGATATGCTGCTGCTGCACATGCGAGATTTCATGCGCGAGCACGCCGGCGAGTTCATCCTCGCGCTGCATCGCGGTGAACAGTCCCGCGTTCGCCGCGACGAAGCCGCCGGGTGCGGCGAATGCGTTGATCTGCTCGTCGCGGACGATGAAGAACGTGAACGACATGTCCGGACGATCGCTGTTCGCGACCAGTCGCCAGCCAAGCGAGTTGATGTAGTCGTTGAGCAGCGCGTCGTCGAGGACCATGTCGTAGGCGCGCATTTCCTGCAGCATCGCGGCGCCATAGTCGTGCATGTCCTGTGGCGACATGATCGCGGCGGCGGAGCTGCCGATGTCGGGCAGCTTGACCTCGGGTTCACGTGCTCCTGCAAGCGTAGCGATGCAGGCCATGGCGAGAACGGAAAGACGCAGGGGAAATCGCATGACAATATCGGTAGGGAGTCGGACTTTCGACCACAGTAGCGCGGCGATGTTCCCACCGCCACCGCGCGCGCGGATTGTCGTGCGCATCGGTCGGCGTCGATCAGTGTGCGTTCATCCAGCGCACGGAAGCGTCCTGCGCGCTTGCAACCGGGATGCAGGCGCAGCAATCATGCGCGATATGTTCCACGGAGGATTCTCGGCAATGATCCGGGTTGAGATGTATACGACGGCAATCTGTCCGTATTGCGTGTCGGCGAAGGCCTTCCTGCAGCGCAAGGGCTGGACGTCCGAGGAAATCCGCGTCGATCTCGACATCGCGCGGCGCGAGGAAATGCTGGCGCGCAGCGGCGGGCGGCGCAGCGTGCCGCAGATATTCATCAATGGAGTGCACATCGGCGGCTACGACGACCTGGTCGCGGCGGACCGCAATGGCCGACTGGCCGAGCTCGTGGAGGACTTGAAATGAGTGGTCGCATCGAACAGTTCACCGCATTCCGCCAGCGCATGAACGAGCGCATCCTGGCCCAGGACAACCAGGTCGTGCGGCGCTTCTTCGCGCTGGACACGCAGACCTACAAACCCGGCGCACTCGACCTGAAGACCAAGGAGATGCTCGGCCTGGTCGCCTCCCTGGTACTGCGTTGCGACGATTGCATCAGCTATCACGTCGCGCAATGCGTCGAAGCCGGGGTCAGCGAGGACGAGCTGTTCGAGGTGTTCAGCGTCGGGCTGGTCGTCGGCGGATCGATCGTGATTCCGCATCTGCGCCGCGGTGTCGATTTCCTCGATCAGATGCTCGGCAAGGACGACGCGGCGCCCGCCGCCGCGACGTAATCGCCGATCAGCGCGGCACGCGCAGCAATTTCACGCGCGCGCCGGTGCTGCCGTGACCGACCAGATGGTCGATGCCGATCTGGTCGAAATCCGCGAGCGTCGTCGTCGCCACTGACAGCGTGCAGACGTCCGGCGATTGGGCGCCGCTGGCGATGCGGCAATTCGAGGCTGGCGTCGTTGGCCGTGTCGACGAGGTGGAATGTCTCGGCGTCCTGGCTGCTCGGTTCGCTGAACTCGAATACGCGCGGCGTGCCGTTGTCATCCGGAACCAGCACCCACTGGCCGGCCCACGCGCCCGCCGCCGGACCGCTCGAAAAATGCGAGCGCGCGAGGGTCAGCGCGCGCACATCGACATCGTGGCCGGCCTCGTTGCGCACCAGGTACGCGCGGGCGCGGGTGGGCGAGAGGAATTCGACTTCGAGGCGTGGCCCCGGCTTGCGCGGTGGGCTGCGTTGCCGGTCGGTGCGAACGGCGGATCGCCATTGGCGAGCTGGACCAGCGCGATCGACGCGACGCGGCCGACCGGTTGCGCACTGCCGAAATACCAGGTCGCCGCGCCGAGGTCGTTGAAACCGAGCCAGCCGACCGCGAGCTGACCGTTCTGGAACTCGATGCTCGCACCGTTGCCGGGCGCTGCGGGGCCGTTCTCGGCGCTCGCCTGCGACCACCACAATCCGTCTTCCGGCGTCGGCGCCGATGCCGGCGGGTTGGTGTCGAGCAGGTGGAATGCGAGCAGGCTTTGCGCGCCGGCATCGACCGAATAGACGTGAACCCGATACACCTGTCCGGGCAACAGCGGCATGCCGGCGCTCTTTGTCGGGTCGACGCGCAACGCGAACGGCGCCGTGTGCTCGGCGTCGCAGGCGAGCTGCGGCGACTTCAGTTCGATGCTGAGGTCGGTGCCGTCGAGCGTCACGCGCGCAGACCTCGGGCGGACAGGCGATCGCCGCCGTGCCATACAGCGCGATTTGCGGCGTCGCGAGCGCGTTCGCACGGATCAGGCGGACATGGACTTCCGGCGCAGCCGCATGGGCGGTGCGCACGGCGAGGAACACGCAGGCGCAAGCCACTCGCAGCATGCCGAGGGCACGTTTTCTTGTATGAGGTCGCAACATTCGCGGATAATGCGCGCCCGGTTGGCCCGCGGGCAAGTCGGACGCGCGACAAATCCTTGTTGCGCAACGCTTTTTTAACCCGATGGCGGAGATTGCTCCGTCTACCAGTCGCCGTCGCAAGACGCGCTGGCTATCCGCCCGCGCCATTGCAATCGCCAGGCTGGCGATCCCCATCTTTGAGCGCGATCCGCATGGTCGCGCAACACGGAGTTTGTTCAATGAGCAAGACCATAGCGGTGATCCGCGGCGACGGTATCGGCCCGGAAATCATGGATGCGACCCTGCGCGTGCTCGACGCGCTCAAGCTCGGTTTCCAGTACGACTTCGTCGAAGCCGGACTTGCTGCGCTGGAGAAATCCGGTGAGCTGCTGCCGCAAGCGACGCTGGATGCGATCGCCCGGCACAAGATCGCGCTGAAAAGCCCGTTGACCACGCCGGTCGGCGAGGGATTCAGCTCGATCAACGTGGTGTTGCGCAAGCATTTCGATTTGTACGCGAACGTGCGGCCGGCGATTTCCTTTCCGAACACGCGCTCGCGTTTTCCGGAAAGCGTCGACCTGATCACCGTGCGCGAGAACACCGAAGGCGCCTACATCGGCGAGGGCCAGCATGCTGTCCGAAGACGGCGAGACCGCGACGCTGACCCAGAAGTATCACGCGCCGCGGCTCCGAGCGCATCGTGCGCTACGCGTTCGATCTCGCGCGCCGCGTCGGCCGCAAGAAGGTCACGATCGTGCACAAGGCGAACATCCTGAAGTCGACCTCGGGCCTGTTCCTCAAGGTCGCGCGCGAAGTCGCGGCCGAATATCCCGACATCGCAGTGCAACGAGACTGATCGTCGACAACTGCTGCATGCAGCTGGTGATGCAGTCCTGAGCAGTTCGATGTGATCGTGACCACGAACCTGTTCGGCGACATCATTTCCGACCTGTGCGCCGGTCTGGTCGGCGGGCTCGGCCTGGCGCCGGGTGCGAACATCGGCACCGATGTCGCGATCTTCGAAGCGGTGCACGGCTCGGCGCCGGATATCGCGGGCAAGGGCGTCGCCAATCCATGCGCGCTGCTGCTCGGTACGGCGCAGATGCTCGACCATGTCGAACTGCCGGACGAGGCGACGCGCTTGCGCAAGGCGATCCGCGACACGCTGGCCGCCCGCGATCGGGTGACCCCGGATCTCGGCGGCACCGGCAGCACGCAAGCGTTCGCCGATGCGATCATCAGTCGCGTGCGTCGGGTAGCGGATCCGCTTCAGATCGCGTGCGCCGCAGATGATCGAGCACGCGCAGTGCGCCCTTGCCCGGTCGATAGCCGGCGCGAAGGGCTGCGTGCACGAATCCGATCGCATCCTCGACGGCGGTATCCAGTGGTTTTCCGTGCGCCATGCCGGCCGCGATCGCCGATGACAGCGAACAGCCGGTGCCGTGGCTTTCGCCCGGAATGCGCCGCTGATGGAACCAGTGCTCGCCGCTTCTGCTGAGCAGCAGGTCCGAGATTTCGTTGCCGGCAAGATGGCCGCCCTTGAGCAACACCGCGCGTGCGCCGCGCGCGAGCAGTGCGATCGCGGCGGCATGCATGTCGGCGGTGGTCTCGATCGTGCAATCGAGCAGGCGTTCGGCTTCGGGAAGGTTCGGGGTCAGCAGGTCCGCGCGCGCGAGCAGGTGTTTCAGCAGCGCACCGGCCAGATCCGCTTTCGCAAGCTGAGCGCCGGTGGTCGCGACCAGAACCGGATCGAGAATCACCGGAATGCGCGGATAGCGCGCAAGCACGGCGGCGACCTCGCGGGCGAGCGCCGGCGTCGCCAGCATGCCGATCTTGATCGCGCCGACCCGGAAATCCGTCAATACGGCGTCGAGCTGCGCGCGCAGCGTTGCCCGCGGCACGGTATGGATCGCGGTTACCCCGCGCGTGTTCTGCGCGGTCACCGCGGTGATCGCACAAACGCCATGGATGCCGAACGCGGCGAACGTGCGCAGGTCGGCCTGGATGCCGGCGCCGCCGCCGGAGTCGGAACCGGCAATGGTCAGGGCGATGTCGGGAATGCGTCGATTCAAGGTGGTTGTTGCCGTTTTACAACATGGAAGGAGGCCATGGCATATGCCATGAAAACCTTGAAAGACAAGGAAAATGACAGCATTGCCGGGATTGCGTATAGTGAAGATCAAGGCAACACTTGACATGTGTTGCGTTTTCGCCAATGATTCGAGACGAATTACACCACAATGTTTCCATCACCGCAGCTAAGGGCTATGCAGCGGGCAACAGCAACCGCAGGGAGATGGATGGGAGCGCTAAGCGCAGGGCTGGCGCTCCCATTTTCTTTTTTGGCACATGCCGCGCCTTTCGATGGCGAGCATGCTGTCGCCATTTCCGCGACCACATACCAAATCGAAGCCGCCGCAGACGAATCAGTTCTGTCGCGTTGGCACGACTACGCATTGTCGAGCATCACCCCGCAGTTTTCCTGGGCCGTGCTGCCGGCGTCCTACGGCGCGCCGCGCGTGCTCGACAATTATTCCGGCGATGTCGAAAAGGCGCCGCTGTTCGAGGCGCGCAATGCATTGGCGACGCATCTCGGCATCTCGGTCGCAACCGGCACGGTCTCCGATACGCCCAGCGTATTGCCGAACCAGCCCGCGCATCTTGTTGATCTGCCGCAGCCCGGATTGCAGCGCACGGTGATCGCGCCGACCCTGGCGCGTGAGTGGGGCGACCGTGGCAGCATCCGCTTGACCGGGGTACTCGCGTACCAGCGTTTCGCGAGTCTTGGTCTCGGTACAACCGTTACCGATGGCTGGGCGCCGTTGCCCACGCGATTCGGCGACAGCTCGTACGGCGCCGGCGCGCGTGTCGATGTAAGCAGCGTTCTCGGCGATGGTCTGCGCTGGAATCTTGGCTATCAATCGCGGGTTGGCATGGGTGCGTTCGCGAACTATCGCGGTGTGTTCGCCGATCCGGGCGATTTCGATATTCCGGCCAGTGCGATGGCGAGCGTCAGCTATGCGTTGACTCCTCGGTTCGGCATGGATGTCGGTGTCCAGCGGGTGATGTACAGCGCGATCACGCCGTTCACCAGTTCGAATCTGCCGACCCGTTTCCTCGCGCTGCTTGGCGATGGTTCCAGTCCGGTGTTCGCCTGGCGCGACCTCAACGTCTACAGCGTCGGCTGGACCCTGCACGATGCCGACATCGGCAACGTGATGCTGCGTTACACGACGCGCCAGCAGCCGATTCCGACCTCGACGCTGCTCGCGAATGCGTTGGCGCCGGCGACCGCGAACGACATGATTTCACTCGGCTGGTCGCGCGGCTTCGGTGCGCACTCGAGCCTCAGCTTTCTCGCAAGCTATGCCACGTCGCCGTATTACCTGTTGATGCCGAGCTATCTGGCGCGCAGCGACGGCACGGCCAGCCAGTTCGAATTCGAAGCGCTGTGGTCGATGCGCTTCTGAGTCGCACCGGGGTCTGATTCGATATCGTTGCAGCTTCTGCCGAGCCGATGTCAGCACAGTGCGCATGCACCCGGAACTGTGGGAGCGGCGGAAGCCGCGATGCTTTTGTCGAGGATGTTGCACAAAGCATCGCGGCTGCCGCCGCTCCCACAAAAAACGGTTCGCCCCACCGGAGCAAACCGTTCGATCGTTGAACCTACAGCTTCTCCGATGCGTAATCGGCCAGCCGCGAACGCTCGCCACGCCGCAGCGTGACGTGCGCGCTGTGCTGCCAGCCCTTGAAGCGATCGACCGCGTAGGTCAGCCCCGAAGTCGTTTCGGTCAGGTACGGCGTGTCGATCTGTTCGACGTTGCCCAGGCACACCATCTTGCTGCCGGGACCGGCGCGCGTGACCAGCGTCTTCATCTGTTTCGGAGTCAGGTTCTGCGCTTCGTCGACGATCAGTAACGTGCGAGGAACGTGCGCCCGCGCATGAAGTTCATCGCGCGGATCTTGATCCGCGAGGCGAGCAGGTCGTTGGTCGCCGCGCGGCCCCAGGCGCCGCCTTCCTGCGGGTTGGTCAACACTTCGAGGTTGTCGGTCAATGCGCCCATCCACGGCGTCATCTTTTCCTCTTCGGTGCCGGGCAGGAAGCCGATGTCCTCGCCGACCGATACGGTTGCGCGGGTCATGATGATCTCGCGGTAACGCTGCTGGTCCATGACCTGGGCCAGGCCTGCCGCGAGCGCGAGCAGGGTCTTGCCGGTGCCGGCCGTACCGAGCAGGGTCACGAAATCGACTTCCGGGTCCATCAACGCGTTCAACGCGAAATTCTGCTCGCGGTTGCGCGCGGCCACGCCCCACACCGTGTGCGAGCCGCTGCGATAGTCGTCGACGATCTGCAGCGTCGCCTTGGTGCCCTCGACGTGCAGCACGCGCATCTCGACTTCATCGTCGCCGGGCAGGTACACGCTCTGGTTCGGATGCCACTCCTCGTCCTTGCGCCGCTTCACCTCGTAGAATGTGCGACCGCGTTCCGACCACGAACGCAGGCCGGAATGGCGCTGCCAGAAGTCGGCCGGGAGCTCGGTGACGCCGGTGTAGAGCAGGCTGAAATCGTCGAGAGCGCGGTCGTTCTCGTAATCCTCGGCGGTAATCCCGTCAATCGTCGCCTTGATCCGCAGGTTGATGTCCTTGGACACCAGCACGACCGATTCCTTGGGCCGCTGTTCGCGCAGGGTGATGATCGAGGCGAGGATCAGGTTGTCCGGCATCGTGTGCCGCACGGATTTGTCGGCGGCTGGCTGCGCGCTGGTCTGGAAGTATAGACGGCCGACATTCTGGCGGCGTTTGAGCTGCACGCTCTTCGGCAGGCGCAGGTCGAGTCCCTCATCGATGTGCCGGCCGTTGCTGGCGACAATCAGCTCGTTGAGGAAACGACTGACCTGGCGCGCATTGCGCGAGGTTTCCGAGGTACCTTTTTTCGCCGCGTCGAGTTCTTCCAGCACCGTCATTGGAATGAAGACATCGTGTTCCTCGAAACGGAACAGCGCGGTCGGATCGTGCATCAGCACGTTGGTGTCGAGTACGTAAACGCGTTTGCCTCGGGTCATGCGGGGCTCTCGAAAAAGGGAAGGGCGGGGTGTGCGCCGTGTGCCGCGCGGAGGGCGGTCCGATGGTCTGTGAATACGATGACGATCATGCGGCAGCCAGCCGCTCCAGTACCGCAGCCGCGTGGCCCGGCACCTTCACGCCGCGCCACTCGGCGACGAGGATGCCATTGGCGTCGATCAGGAATGTGCTGCGGATCACGCCGAAATAACGCTTGCCGTACAACATCTTTTCGCCGAGCACGTCGAATGCGCGGCACCAGGTTTCGTCGACGTCGGAAACCAGCGCGAACGGCAATGACTGCCTGGTGCTGAATTTGCCGTGCGAGGCGGCCGAATCGCGCGACACGCCGATGATTTCGCAACCGCGTTCGCGAAACTGCGCGTGCAGGTCACGGAAATCCTGCGCTTCGCGCGTGCAGCCGGGGGTGTTGTCCTTTGGATAGAAATAGATCACGACCGATCGCCCGCGCAGGTCGGCGAGGGCCAGCATGGTGCCGTCCTCGAGCAGACCTTTGAGTGGGGGCACTTTCCTGCCCACGGCGAGGGTCATCAGAATTTCATCGGATCCATGATCGCGTCGAGGTTGAGGTTGTCGCAGAACTCGAGGAAATCGTCGCGCAGCGCCGCGATATGCGTGGTGGTCGGAATCCCGATCGTGATCTGCGCGGAAAACATGTCGGCGCCGGTCTGCATCGCGCGATAGCGCGTCGAATGCAGCTGCTCGATCGTGATGGTCTGCTGTGCGAAGAATTCCGCGAGCTGGAACAGGACACCGGGCTTGTCGGCGGCAACGACCTCGATCACATACGGCAAGAGGTTCGGCTGCTGTTCCTTCGCGCCGGTGCGGAAGTGGGTCAGGCGCAGGTCGCCATCGCGATCGAGTCGGGCGAGCGCATTCTCGAGTTTCGCGATTGCATCCCAGGCGCCCTGCGCCAGGGCGAGCACGCTGACTTCATTGCCGAGTGTCGACACCCGGCCCTCGGCAAGATTGCAGCCGCATTCGGAAATGCGTTTGCTGATCGCAACCAGAGGCGATTTGCCGGCTGCGCAGAACGCGCTGATCAACAGATAGTTCTCGTTCGACGCGGGACGCACCACGTTATCGCTCACGGCCTGCTTGCCTGCTTGCTTGACCATTCCATCGCCTCGTGGACATCCGACACCGGCATTGGTGCGCGTCGATCCAGAATACTTGCGACTCCTGGGGGTCGCAAGGGAGGTTTCGCGCACACCGCCATAGCGCAGGTCGCGTGCAGTCGCTCATCGAGCGGGGCGCACCGGGTCGTCGATGGACTTGTCCGGATCTTCCCAAGTACGATCTTGCACCCTACGCACACGCTGGAATTTGTTGTGGCCCTGTCTGGCAGTCTTTGCGCATTGGCGACGCCACTGCGTTCGCGCGACGACGCACTCGATCTGGATGCGTTCGGTCGCTTGGTCGATTACCAGCTCGCCGGCGGTACGCGCGCGCTCGTGGTCGCCGGTTCGACCGGCGAGGCGGCGGCACTCGATGACAGCGAATATTCGGCGCTGCTCGAATTTGCCGTGAAACGCATTGCTGGCCGGGTGCCCGTGCTTGCCGGCAGCGGTTTGTCGGCCACCCGCAAGACGATTGCGCAAACGGCGCGCGCGCGCGCTGCAGGCATCGATGCGGCGCTGGTGGTTGCGCCGGCCTACGTGCGCCCGACCCAGGAAGGGATGTACCGGCATTTCTGCGAAGTCGCCGATCATGGCGGTCTGCCGGTCGTGCTCTACAACGTGCCTTCGCGCACTGGCTGCGATCTGTTGCCGGCGACGGTTGCGCGGCTGGCCGGTCACGGCAATATCGTCGGAATCAAGGAAGCACTGCCGGATGCGGATCGGATGGGTGCGTTGCTCGCACTCAAGAGTGCGACGTTCAGCGTGCTGTCCGGCGACGACCCGACCGCCGCCCGCGCGATGCTGGCCGGCGCCGACGGTGTCGTTTCGGTTGCGGCCAACGTCGCCCCCGCGTTGTTCAGCGCGTTGTGCGCGGCCTGTGCACGCGCCGACGTCGCGCAGGCGCAGGCGCTCGATCAGCAGCTGCGCCCGCTGTACGCATTGCTGGCGACCGAGCCCAATCCGATCCCGGTGAAGTGGTGTCTTTCCGAACTCGGCATTGGCGAGGCGTATCTGCGCCTGCCGCTGCTGGCGCTGTCCGCTGCGCATCACGCGGCAGGCGTCGATGTGCTGGCTCGTCTCGGCCTGGTCGAGCCGCCGCCTGCAGTCGGGTAAACTATCCGGACGACTCCCATGCGGATGTACTCTGTGAAACGGAACCTTATCGTGCTGCCGGCCGCCCTGATCGGCGCTTCCCTTCTGGGTGGCTGCGGAATCATCCACAACCATTTCGGTCACAAGACCCCGGCCTACTCGAACGCCGTCGAGGCGCGGCCGCTGGAAGTGCCGCCTGACCTGGATGCGCCGAACGGCAATGGCGCGCTGGTCGTTCCGACTCCGGGCGCGGCCACGACCAGCACCACCAGCCCATCATCCGCCGCCGCTCCCGTGGCTGGCGCCCCGGGCATGGCCCCCCCGGCGGCCGTGCTCGCGCCCGGCGTCTCGCTCGGCGGCGACGGCCTGCATGTCGCCGATACGCTTGAGAACACCTGGTCGCGTGTCGGCTTGGCTCTGGAGAGATCCGGTGCGGCAGTGATCCTGAGTCGTGACGAAGCGGGTCGCACCTACGCGGTCGAAACGACCGGGCAGACCACGACCAAGCCGGGCTGGTTGAAGCGGGTGGTTACCCTCGGCCACGCCGGAACCAAGACGACAGCGAAAGTGCAGTTGACCGTTCGCGTGACATCGAATACCGCAAATGCGAGCACGGTCAGCGTCGAAGGTGCCGATAGCGAAGCGTCGAGAAGCGCCGCGCAGGCGCTGCTGGCGACCTTGCGCGAACGGCTGTCCTGACAATCATCCAGCCTCGGTCTGGACGATCCCGGATCGGGGCGATGATTGGCGGAGCAGGGCAACGCGGGAGCGGCTCTTCGACAGGCTCAGGACGGGCTTCAGCCGCGATGCTTCTTGCCAGAGCCATCGAGCCGGAAGCCGCCTGGCGAGACAAAGCGGAGTCTCGCCGGCGTCAGTCAACGCGGTTTATCGTATTGCAGCCGCTCAGCGTTCCAGCAACGGCAGCTTCCCGGCCTTGCCGTCCCATTCCTTCGCATCGGCGGGCGCGTCCTTGCGTTCAGTCAGCACCGGCCAAGCCTTGGCCAGCTCGGCGTTGAGCGCAATGAAGCTCTCCTGACCACCCGGCACGTCATCTTCGGGGAAGATCGCGACCGCCGGACATTCCGGCTCGCACAGCGTGCAATCGATGCACTCTTCCGGATCGATGACGAGGAAGTTCGGGCCTTCATGGAAACAGTCGACCGGACATACCTCGACGCAGTCGGTGTACTTGCACTTGATGCAATTTTCGGTGACGACGAAGGGCATGGTGAGGTCTGGAGTGCAAGTCCGAGCGCGCTGTACTACGCCCGAAGCAAGGCCGTTAGTTAAAAAGTGCGGCCATGGATGGCCGCCGTTTGATTCTCGCGGTCACGGATGACCGCACCAGCAACGCCAAAGTGCGGCCATGGATGGCCGCCGTTTGATTCTCGCGGTCACGGATGACCGCACCAGCAACGCCAAAGTGCGGCCATGGATGGCCGCCGTTTGATTCTCGCGGTCACGGATGACCGCACCAGCAACGCCAAAGTGCGGCCACGGATGGCCGCTGTTTGATCTTCGCGGTCAGGGATGACCGCACAAGCACACGCTGACCCGGAGCAAGCTTTGCGCGTGGACAATAGTTCCGGTGCGAGTGTGAACCAAGTACTCGTTCCGGACCCTCATCCGGCGCTTCGCGCCACCTTCTCCCGAGGGGAGAAGGGAAAATCATGGTGCTCCCTACGAGAATCGAACTCGTGTTTTCGCCTTGAGAGGGCAACGTCCTGGACCGCTAGACGAAGGGAGCACAATTTGGGAATTGTCAGGCCGCGTAGTATAACGAATAGATAACGCGCGGCAATCCACGGAGCAATTGTAGCGGATGAATTCGGAACGACTCGTACAAGACACCCCGGCCGACCGGTCGTTCCGCATCATCGCACGTGCCCAGCACTCGATCTCGCGAAAGAACATCTCGCCGGGTGCGTTGCGTGTGCTGTATCGCCTGCATGAGGCAGGCTATCAGGCCTTTCTGGTCGGCGGCGCGGTGCGCGACCTGCTCCTTGGCGGCAAGCCCAAGGACTTCGACATCGCGACCAACGCGACGCCGGAACAGGTGCGCGCGCAGTTTCGCAACTGCCGCCTGATCGGCCGGCGTTTTCGGCTTGCCCATGTGGTGTTCGGACGCGAAATTGTCGAGGTCGCCACGTTTCGCGGCAGCAGCGACGACGGCAGCGGCGACCGCCACTCGGTCGATGGCCGCCTCGTTCGCGACAACGTCTACGGCAGCCTGGAGGAAGATGCGGTGCGCCGCGACTTCACCGTCAACGCGCTGTATTACGACATCGCCGATTTCAGCGTGCGCGATGCGGTTGGCGGCATGGCCGATCTCGAACAGCGCGTGATGCGCCTGATCGGCGATCCGGAACTGCGTTACCGGGAAGATCCGGTGCGCATGCTGCGCGCGGCCCGGCTGGCCGCGAAACTGCGTTTCGAGATCGCGCCGGAAACAGCCGCGCCATTCGCGGAGCTCGGACCGTTGCTCGCGGATGCGCCGCCGGCGCGGCTGTTCGATGAATCGCTGAAACTGTTTCTTGGCGGGTACGGTCTGGAGAGTTTTCGGGCGCTCGAACGCTACGGCTTGCTGCAGCATGTATTCCCGGCGACCGCGCGCGTGCTCGCGGCGGGCACCGCGCCGCATTTTCGCGACCTGATCGAGCAGACGCTTGCCAACACGGATGCGCGCGTGCGCGAGGACAAACCGATCACGCCGGCGTTCCTGTTTGCAGCGATGCTGTGGGAACCGGTGCGCGTGGGCGCGCACTCGTTGCACGGTACCGGCATGGACGCGGCGTCGGCCTGGACTCACGCGGTCGATCGCGTGCTGCGCGAGCAGGCACAACGCGTTGCGATCCCGCGGCGCTTCACGATCACCATCGAGGAGATCTGGGCGCTGCAACCACGCTTCGCACAGCGCACGAAAAAGCGTGCGATGCGCCTGCTGGAACATCCGCGATTCCGCGCCGCCTATGATTTCCTGCTGTTGCGCGCGAACGAGTCGGCGGAGCTCGCCGAACTGGGTGCGTGGTGGACACAGGCGCAGCACATCGCCCCGGAAGAACTCGCCGAACGGTTGGGCGCGATGCCTGCGACAGCGCCGGAGCCGGCGACAGATGCCGCATCGCCGGCCAAGCGCAAACGTCCTCGTCGACGTCGGCGCAAAGCGAGAGCGGAGCTTGGGGTCGATGCGAAAACGAGCGATGCGAGTGACTGATGCAGGGCGCTGCGTGTGCGTATGTCGGGCTCGGCAGCAATCTTGACGATCCCGCGCAGCAGATTCGACGCGCGCTGGACGCGCTCGGAAAAATTCCGCGCACGCGTTTGCTGCGCCATTCCCGGTCCTACCGGACCGCGCCCTGGGGCATCACCGAACAGCCGGCCTTCGTCAACGCGGTCGCCGAGCTCGCAAGCGAGCTCGCGCCACGCGAACTCCTCGACGCCCTGCTTGCGATCGAGCGTGCGCACGGGCGTCGCCGCGATGGCTCGCAATGGGGACCGCGCACGCTCGACCTCGATCTTTTGACCTATGCGCAGCTGCAATTGACCGAGCCGGGCCTGGCCCTGCCGCATCCGCATATCGGCGCGCGCGCGTTCGTGCTGGTGCCGTTGGCCGAACTTGATGCGTCGCTGCTGATTCCCGGCGCGGGTGTCGTGCGTGATCTGCTCGCCCGCGTCGACGCTACCGGTTGCGTGCCGATCGATTGACACGCGTCGCTTGAGATCGATCGGTTGCGCGGGGAATAATGCGGACCCGATCACGGTCGAGTGCTTCCACGATGTACGCCAACGCAGCGACCAGTGCCCCGGTAACCGTGCCGCAGCTTCTCGAACGCAAGCGTCGCGCCGAGAAAATCGTTTCGATCACCTCGTACGATGCGAGCATCGCGGCGCGCGCCGACGAGGCCGGCATCGATTTCGTGCTGGTCGGCGACTCGCTTGGCATGGTCGTGCAGGGCCATGCCAGCACGCTGCCGGTCACGGTCGACGAGATGGTTTATCACACCGCCTGCGTTGCGCGTGGATTGCGCCGCGCGTTGCTGGTCGCCGATCTACCGTTCATGAGTTTCCGCGATCCCGCGACCGCGCTGACCAACGCGGCGCGACTGATGGCCGAGGGCGGCGCGGCGATGGTCAAGCTCGAAGGCGCCGGTTGGGTCTGCGAGGTGATCGACGCGTTGAAGCGCCATGAAGTGCCGGTCTGCGCGCACCTGGGCCTGACCCCGCAATCGGTGCATCGGCTCGGCGGCTATCGCGTGCAGGGCCGCGATGATGCCGCTGCGCAGCGGCTGAAGTCCGATGCGCTCGCGGTGCAGGATGCCGGCGCGGATCTGCTCGTGCTCGAATGCGTGCCGGCCGTGCTCGCGGGGGAAATCACGCGGGAACTGCGCATCCCGACCATCGGCATCGGAGCTGGTGCGGCCTGCGATGGCCAGATCCTGGTGGTCCACGATCTGCTCGGCATCACGCCCGGCAAGCGGCCGCGGTTCTCGAAGGATTTCCTGGCCGGTACGAACTCCGTGGTCGACGCGATCGGCGCGTATGCGCGCGCAGTACGCAGCGGCGAATTCCCGGCTGCTGAACACAGCTATTGATGTCGATGCGAACGATCAGTCAAAGCGACGCGCTGCGCACGCTCATCGGCGAGCTTCGGCGCAGCGGCCGACGCATCGGGTTCGTGCCGACGATGGGCAATCTGCACGCCGGCCATCATTCGCTGCTTGGCCTCGCGCGCGAACGCGCCGACGTCGTCATAGCCAGCGTGTTCGTCAATCCGACGCAGTTCGGTCCGAACGAGGATTTCGCGCGCTATCCGCGCACGCCCGAGGCGGATGCGGCGGGACTGGCCGCGCAGGGGTGCGACGTGCTGTTCCTGCCTGCCGTCGCGGACCTGTATCCGTACGGCGCCGAGCGCAGCGTGCGCGTCAGTGTGCCGGAATTGTCCGATATGCTCGAAGGCGCGATGCGGCCCGGACATTTCGATGGCGTCGCGACCGTCGTCGCCAAGCTGTTCAATCTGGTCCAGCCTGATGTAGCCGTGTTCGGGCAGAAGGACTATCAGCAGCTATTGGTGATCCGACGCATGGTGCACGACCTCGGTTTTCCGATCGAGATCGCGTCCGCGCCGATCGTGCGCGAACGCAACGGATTGGCGATGAGTTCGCGCAATCAGTATCTGGGCGCCGAGCAGCGCGAGCGCGCCGGCGTGATCCAGGCGACCTTGCAATGGATGGGCGAGCGCATCGTGGCGGGACAGCCGATTGCGCAGATCGAGGCCGGGGCGGGCGAGCGGCTGGCGCAGGCAGGTCTGGTCGTCGATTACGCGGTGATCCGTCGTGCCGACGACCTGGGCGTCGTCGACAACGCGCAACGTGACGGATGCGTCGCCCTGATCGCGGCCCGGTTCGGCTCGACACGGCTGATCGACAATCTGCTGGTCGATGCGCACGCCATCGACCGCGTGTAGTTTTTTTGTTGCGAGTTGTGGTATTCTCCCCACGTCTCCGGGTTTTCGCAACGCTCGTTGTCCCCGAAGATATGCAGGGCGCATTTAGGTAATCGTTCCAATTGAAACCCTCGCTGCGGCATCGCGCGAGGGTTTTTTTATGGCCATGGATGGCCGGTATGCCGGGATTGCAGGAGCAAATCCCGGCGATGACCATGGAATGGTCGGTATGCCGGTCCGCTGGCGTTCCAGACGCCCGCGGACACTTCCCACATCCCTGTGGGCGGCATTGCAGGAGCAATTGCCGGCATTCACGTCTCCATGCAGTCCCATGTTCGATGCGCCTTTTGGGTGCCAATGCTGCAGTCGCACATGCCTTTGGTATACTGTGCGCATCGCGCATGTCGCGCAAATACAACATTCATCGCGGAGACTCCATGCAGCTCAACATGCTCAAGGCGAAGATCCATCGCGCCACGGTGACCTTGGCCGAACTGCACTACGAAGGATCCTGCGCAATCGATGGCGATCTGCTCGACGCATCCGGCATCGTCGAATACGAGCAGATCCACATCTACAACGTGAACAACGGCCAGCGGTTTTCGACGTATGCGATCCGAGCCGACGAAGGCTCCGGCATCATTTCGATCAACGGTGCCGCAGCGCACCGCGCGCAGCCCGGCGACGTGATCATCATCTGCGCCTACGGCTGTTATGCCGAAGCGGAAGCGGCCGCGCACAAGCCGAAGCTCGTGTACGTGGATCGCCACAACAAGGTGACCCACACGAACCGTTCGATTCCGAAGCAGGCGGCCTGAGGCGAAAGCGATCGTCCTCCTTGATGCGTCGCGGGGAACGGTAGGAGCGCACCCTGTGCGCGATGCTTTCGTGTCAGGCAAATACAGCGGAAAAGCATTGCGCACAGGGTGCGCTCTTGCGGTGGGTCTACGGAGCAGCCTTGCGCTCGCACTCGCGCAGCGCCCACGCGACATGCTCGCGCACCAGCGTCGATTCGTCGTCCACGCGTGAACGCAACGCCGCGATGACCGCTGCGGTCGGCGGCGCATTGCCGAGCGCGACCGCGATATTGCGCAGCCAGCCTTCATAGCCGGTGCGACGGATCGCCATTCCCGCGGTGCGTTCGTCGAAGTCCTGCTCGGTCCATGCGAACAACTCCGCGAGGCTTGCGTGTTCCAGTCCGTGGCGCGGCGTGAAGTCGGCCTCCGCCGTGGACTGCGAGAACTTGTTCCACGGACAGACCAGTTGGCAATCGTCGCAGCCGAATACGCGGTTGCCGATCAGCGGGCGCAGCTCTTCCGGAATCGATCCACGCAACTCGATCGTCAGGTACGAAATGCAGCGGCGCGCGTCGAGTTTGTACGGGCCGATGATCGCCTGGGTCGGGCAGACTTCGATGCAGCGCGTGCAGGTTCCGCAATGCGCGGTCGCGGGCGCGTCGACCGGCAGCGGCAGGTCGGTATAGATCTCGCCGAGAAAAAACCACGAACCCGCGTCGCGGCTGAGCAGCAGCGTGTGCTTGCCGATCCAGCCGAGGCCGGCGTTGCGCGCGAGCGCCTTTTCGAGCACCGGTGCCGAATCGGTGAACACGCGATAGCCGAACGGACCGGTCACCGCGCTGATCCGATCGGCGAGTTTTTGCAGGCGTGCGCGCAGCAACTTGTGATAGTCGCGACCGAGCGCGTAGCGCGAGATGTATGCGCGTTCGCCGTCGCCGATCACGTCCCATGCCTCGGCGATGCCTGGTGGCGCGTAGTCCATGCGCGCGGAAATGACGCGCACGGTGCCGGGTTGCAGGTCGGCCGGTCGGCTGCGCCTGGCGCCGTGGCGCGCCATGTAATCCATCTCGCCGTGGTGACCCGCATCGAGCCAGTTGAGCAGGTGCGCCTCGTCCTCGGCGAGTTCGATGCCGGCGACGCCGATCTGCTGGAAGCCCAGTTCCTTGCCCCAGCGCTGGATGTCGACGCCGAGCGCGGCGTAATTGATGGTGGTATCGATCGGATTCATGCCGCGGCAACAGCGCATTTCAAATGCGATGCGCAGCATAACGCGTGCCGCGCGTTCGCCGTCGCATCACGATAAAATCACCGGATGCCCGCCGACGCCCGAACGACCTTGCTCTACACCGCCGAACAGGTGCGTCACATCGATCGCAATGCGATCGAGCGTTGCGGCATCCCGGGTTTTGCGTTGATGCAGCGCGCCGCCGACGCGGCGTTCGCAGTCTTGCGCCGGAGATGGCCGCGGGCCACGCACATCGGACTCCTCGCCGGCAGCGGCAACAACGGCGGCGATGCGTTCCTGCTCGGCGCGTTGGCGTTGCAGGCCGGGTGGCGTGTCGATGCGATCGCGCTGACGCCGGCATCGACTGGTGACGCGGCGCGTGCGCGCGACGCGTTCGAAGCGGCCGGTGGCCTGATTCGGGTTGCGGATGTCGATATCGGAATTCCCGAGGCCGATGTCGTCGTCGACGGCTTGTTCGGTACCGGTTTGGCGCGGCCGGTCACCGGCATGGCGGCCATGCTGATCGAAAAGCTCAATGCGGCGCGGTGCAATGTACTCGCACTCGATGTGCCTTCCGGACTCGATGCCGACACCGGTACATGCCTCGGCGCGACCGTTCAGGCGGATGCGACGATCAGC
The DNA here is from genome assembly GCA_963720445.1 of uncultured Gammaproteobacteria bacterium. GTDB lineage: Bacteria > Pseudomonadota > Gammaproteobacteria > Xanthomonadales > Rhodanobacteraceae > Dokdonella_A. The sequence goes on along the minus strand of CAVRFO010000002.1, from coordinate 489,734 downwards.
TTCATCGCGTGGAAGCGCGGTTTGTTCACCAGCGATGCGGTCGATCGCTGCGGCGCGCTGGAACTGGCGCTGCTCGATGTCCCCGACGCAGCGTTTGATGGCATCGCCGCCGATGCGCACGTGATCGACGATGCATTGGCCGGCCTGCTCGCACCGCGGCGTGGCAATTCAAACAAGTCCAGTTTTGGACATGTCCTCGTCATCGGCGGCGATCATGGCATGGCCGGCGCGGTGCACCTGACCGGTGAGGCAGCGTTGCGCTGCGGTGCAGGTCTGGTCAGTGTCGCCACCCGCGCGGCGCATGTGACCGCATTGAATGCCGCACGCCCGGAACTGATGGCGCGCGGCATCGAGGATGCGAACGACGTGGCCGCACTGATCGAACGCGCCAGTGTCATCGCGATCGGCCCCGGTATGGGCCATGGCGCGTGGGGACATGCGCTGTTCGATAGGGCGCTCGACAGTGCCAAGCCGCTGGTGCTCGATGCCGATGCGCTGACATTGCTCGCGCAAGCACCGCGCGCGCTGCCCGAACAGACGGTATTGACGCCGCACCCGGGAGAAGCGGCACGCTTGCTCGGCTGCAATGTCGCTGCAATCCAGCACGACCGCTTTGCGGCCGTGCGCGCGATCGCGGTGCGCTACGACGCAGTCGTCGTGCTCAAGGGCGCGGGCAGCCTGATCGGTGATCCACAGGGCCGCGTCGCGGTGTGCCGTTGGGGCAATCCCGGCATGGCCTCGGGCGGCATGGGCGACCTGCTGACCGGCGTGGTCGCCGCGCTGCGCGCACAAGGTTTGTCCGCCTGGGATGCGGCGCGGCTTGCGGTCGGCCTGCACGCACGCGCCGGCGATATCGCTGCCGGTGCATCACCACGCGGCTTGATCGCGAGCGATCTGTTTGCACCGCTGCGCGAGCTCGTCAACGGCTTCGCGCGATGAACGGCGAAGCGTTGATCCAGCGCAATATTGACGAGGCGCACCTGGTCGCGCTCGCGGCTCATCTCGCACCGGCTGTGCGCGGCGGCGGGGTGATCCATCTGGTCGGCGAACTCGGCGCGGGCAAGACCACGTTCGCGCGGGCGCTGCTCGGCGCGCTCGGGGTTGGGGAGCGGGTCAAGAGTCCGACCTACAGCCTGATCGAGTCGTACCGGGTCGCCGGCCTCGATGTGCATCACCTCGATCTCTATCGGATCGCCGATGCGGGCGAACTGGAATGGCTCGGCCTGCCGGATCTGTGCGGCCCGCACGCGCTGTTGCTGATCGAGTGGCCGGAGCGTGGCGCCGGTGCGCTCCCCCAGCCGGATGTGGTCATCACGCTGGAGCACGCCGGTTCGGTGCGAAGCCTGCACGCGAGCGCATCCGGCGACCGCGGCCGGGCAGTGCTCCATGAATGGCGGCACCACGTGGTTCAGATTGAGGTGTTGTGATTCCTCGGGTTGGGCCGCTTTCCTGAATACATATTCAAGAAGTTACCCCACGCTACGGATTTCCAAGGAAAAAACTTGCTTTTTTCGAATGAATTCGAGTTAATGCGCGTCATGTGGGGAATTCGCAACCAAGCTTGGCTCGCCACCTGTGCCGCCGCACTGCTGTTCGGCGCCGGCGCCGCCCATGCGGCCGAAATCAAATCCCTGCGAATCTGGGCTGGACCGGAATACACGCGCGCCGTGTTCGATGTCTCCGGACCGGTCGACTACAAGTTATTCGAACTCGCCAAACCCAATCGTGTCGTGCTCGACGTGCGCGGCAGCACGCTCGGCAGCGAGTTCAGCGCACCGGCGGCAAAAGGCGTCCTGAAGAGCCTGCGCGCAGGCAAACAGGGTCAGAATGACGCGCGCATCGTGTTCGACCTCGCTGACGGGGTGCATCCGAAGAGCTTCCTGTTGCCGCCAGCGGACAAGTTCGGCTACCGCCTGGTGCTCGATCTGTATCCGGCGACGGCGAAACCGACCCCGGTGAAGAGCGTCGCGGCCACCCTGAGTGGCAAGGGTCGCAATGTCGTCGTGGCCATCGATGCGGGCCACGGTGGCGACGATCCGGGCGCGACCGGCGCCAGCGGCACGCACGAAAAGGACATCACGCTCGCAGTCGCGCGTGAGCTCAAGAAGCTCGTCGATCGCACGCCCGGCATGACTGCCATGCTGACGCGTGACAGCGACTATTTCATCCCGCTGGAAAAGCGCTACAGCAAGGCGCGCCAGGCGAAAGCCGACCTGTTCATCTCGATCCATGCCGATGCGTTCACCAGCAGCGACGCGCGCGGCTCGTCGGTTTGGGTGCTGTCGCCGCGTGGCGCGACCAACGAGGCATCGCGCTGGCTCGCCGACCGTGAAAACCGCGCGGATCTGGTCGGCGGTATTTCGCTCGACGACAAGGACGACACGCTGGCCAAGGTCCTGCTCGATCTGTCGCAGGGCGCGACGATGGGCGCGAGCAATTCGGTCGCCCAGGAAGTGCTCGGCGCATTGCGCAAGATCGGCCCGACGCACCGCAACTACGTCGAGCGCGCGAACTTCGTCGTGCTGCGCTCGCCGGATGTGCCATCGATCCTGGTCGAGACCGCGTTCATCACCAATCCCGCCGAGGAAGCGCGCCTGAAGAGCCCGGTGCATCGCGAGAAGCTCGCTTCCGCGATTCTCGACGGCGTCAACGATTATTTCCGCGCCTCGCCACCGCCGGGCAGCCTGTTCGCGGCGAGCAACGCGCGCGCGCGCAGCCAGACCTCGCGCTACGTGGTCGGTCGCGGCGAAACCCTGAGCGCGATTGCCGAACGCCACGGCATGACCACCGCGCAACTGCGTGCCGCGAACGAACTCGCCGACGAGCGCGTGCGCACCGGCGAAGTGCTGCAGATTCCGTCGGGCTGAAGGGTTCGACAGTCGTTTTTGCTTCCCCACTGCGCAGCGAAGGGCAACCCGGAGTCGCGGCATTCTACGGCGCTGGGCAAATATCGGACGGCGCGACCTTTCCAGCCCTGAACCCTCGGCTATGATGGGAGCCCGTCTCGCGGTTCCTTCATGTTGCGCATCCACTCGCTGCCGCCCGAACTCGTCAACCAGATCGCCGCCGGCGAGGTCATCGAACGCCCGGCATCGGTGGTCAAGGAACTGGTCGAGAACAGCCTGGACGCTGGTGCGCGGCGCATCGAGATCGATATCGAACAGGGCGGCGCGCGCCTGATCCGCGTGCGCGACGACGGCGACGGCATTGTCGTCGATGACCTCGCGTTGGCGATTTCCTCGCATGCGACCAGCAAGATCGCGACCTTCGATGATCTGGAGCGCGTCGGCACGCTCGGTTTCCGTGGCGAGGCGCTGCCTTCGATCGCATCGGTGTCGCGGTTCGCGATGACTTCGCGCGTTCCCGGCGAAACCGCGGCGTGGCGCATCGAGGTCGACGGCGGCAAGGCGCGTGCGCCGACCCCCGCACAGCATTCGGTCGGCACCAATGTCGAGGTGCGCGACCTGTTCTACAACCTGCCGGCGCGACGCAAGTTCCTGCGTGCCGAACGCACCGAGTTCGGGCATATCGATGAGCTGGTGAAGTCGATCGCGCTCGCGCGCACCCACGCCGAATTCCGGCTCAGCCACAACGGCAAGGTCGTGCGCCTGCTGAAAGCGGCGGTCGAAGGAGGTGACCGCGCACGTCGCGTCGCCGATGTCGTCGGCGAGGAATTCCTGGGACACAGCCTGCGCGTCGAGCATGCGGCGGCGGGCATGTCGTTGCACGGCTGGGTCGGCCTGCCGACTGCATCGCGCGCGCAGGCCGACCAGCAGTATTTCCATGTCAACGGCCGTCTGGTCCGCGATCGTCTGGTCGCGCACGCGGTGCGCCAGGCGTACGCGGATGTCCTGTATCACGGGCGCCACTCGGCGTTCGTACTGTTTCTGGACGTCGATCCGGCGCTGGTCGATGTCAACGTGCATCCGGCCAAGCACGAGGTGCGGTTCCGCGAGGGCCGGCTGGTCCACGATTTCCTGTACCGCACGCTCGATGCCGCGCTCGGCGGCGCACGTGCGGGCGCGCAACCGCTGGCAGTATCGATGGATGCGACGGGACCGGCGACGCCGTTCGCCACGGCGCCTGCGCAGGCCGTGTATCACCGCCAGGATGGCCTTGGGCTTGGCGTGCGCGAGCCGTTCGATGCGTATGCCGCATTGCTCGGCTCAGCGCCGGCGCGGCCGCTGACTGCGTTCCCGGCTAGCACGGGAGTCGGACCATTCGATAGCGCTGCGTCCAATCAGTCCGGCGAGATCCCGCCACTCGGCTTCGCGCTCGCGCAATTGCACGGCATCTACGTGCTCGCCGAAAATGCGAACGGGCTGGTGCTCGTGGACATGCATGCGGCGCACGAGCGCATTACTTACGAAAAATTGAAACTCGCGCAGGACGGCGAGGGGATTCGCTCACAGATGCTGCTGGTGCCGATGTCGCTGGCTCTCAGCGAGCGCGAGGCGGCGGTGGTCGAGGAACAAAGCGAACGCTTCGCCGAACTCGGTTTCGATGTCGCGCGCAGCGGCCCGCAGAGCGTCGCGGTGCGGCGCATCCCGGTCCTGCTCGATGGCGCCGACGTAGCCCAACTGGTGCGCGATGTGATCGCCGATCTCAGCGTGCACGGGCAGTCGCGCCGTGTCGAGGAAAGCACCAACGAACTCCTCGGCACGATGGCCTGCCATGGCTCGGTGCGTGCGAACCGGCGCTTGAGTTTGCCGGAAATGAACGCTTTGCTGCGCGAGATGGAAGCGACGGAACGCTCCGGCCAATGCAATCATGGCCGGCCGACCTGGGTCCAGCTCGCGATTCCGGAGCTGGATCGATTGTTTCTGCGCGGCCGCTGAATACGTCGTCCTACCCATTTCGAACAACCCGATCCAACAGGAAATCCTCCATGCTGAAAGTCATCGCTCTTCTCGCCGCCAGCGTCGCTGGAGTCCAACTCATGTCAGCCCATGTCGACACCAGCCAACCTTCATCCGAGTACAGCAAGCAGATCGATGCGTGGCGCGCGCAGCGCGTCGAACGCCTGAAGGCGCCGAATGGCTGGCTCAGCCTGATCGGCCTGCATTGGCTGAAGGACGGCAAGAACACGATCGGCAGCGCGAAGGACAATGACGTCGTGCTCGCGAAAGGCCCAGCGCACCTGGGCGCGGTCACCCTGAAAGACGGCGCTGCGACGATCGAGCTCGATGCCAAAGCCGGTGCGACGATCGACGGCAAGCCGGAGCGCACAGCCACGCTGCTCGACGATTCGCACGACAAGCCGAGTACGGTCGCGTTCGGCACCGCGAGCTTCTATCTGATCGACCGCAACGGCAAGAAAGGTCTGCGCGTGAAGGACAGCGAAGCCGACGCGCGCAAGCACTTCACCCACATCGACAATTTCCCGACCGATCCGGCGTGGCGCATCGAGGCGAAGTGGGTTGCGTTCGATCCGCCGCACACGCTGGAAACGCCAAACGTGCTTGGCCAGACCGACAAGTTTCCGGTGCCCGGCAAGGCGGTGTTCACGCGCGACGGCAAGACCTACGAACTGCAGCCGGTGATCGAAGTCCCGGGCGACAAGGAACTGTTCCTGATCTTCGCCGACCGCACCAGCGGCAAGGAAACCTACGGAGCGGCGCGTTTCCTCTATGCGGAAATGCCCAAGGACGGCAAGATCGTGCTCGACTTCAACAAGGCCTACAACCCGCCGTGCGCGTTCACGCCGTATGCGACCTGTCCGCTCGCGCCGCCGGAAAATCGCCTCGACCTGGCAGTCAAGGCGGGTGAAAAGAAGTACGGCAACGGCCACCTTTGATCCGAAAATCCGCCAGGAGCGGCCCTTCGACAGGCCCGGAACAGGCTTAGCCGCGATGCTGTCCGGGCCGCAGGGCATCACGCCTTCCGGCGCTCCTGCGGGTTCCAGGCTCAAATGTCGCAGGCATCAGTGAGCGTTGCGTCCCTGAACCGTTCCCAAAGCCCCGGCTTTGGCCCACGCAAGTGCTCGGTTACACTATCGCGCTTCGCGAGCGGCATCGGTCGGCGCTCGCGACACTCCTCGCAATTCCACCCCGGAGACACAGGCATGAAGTTTGGTTGGTCATTCGCCCTTGCGGCGCTGTTGGTAGCGAGTACGGCGTTCGCGCAGGACACCACCTCGGAAAAGGGCAAGATTTCCTACGCGATCGGCTATCAGATCGGTTCCGGTCTTGTCGAACGCAAAATGGACGTCGATGTCACGACATTGACGCGCGCCGTGCAGGACGCGTTCGCGAAGAAGCCGCCGGCCGTGCCGGAGGCCGCGATGAAGGATGCGCTGGCCAAGCTCGATGCGAAGATGAAGTCCGAGGCCGACAAGGCGCTGGGCGACAACAAGCGTGAGGGCGACACCTTCATGGCGAGCAATCGCGCGAAGAAGGGCGTCGTCGCGTTGCCGGACGGCGTGCAGTACCGCGTCATCGAAGACGGCAGCGGTCGCGCGATCGCGCCGACCAGCGAAGTCACCTTCCACGTTCGCGTCTCGCTGACCAATGGCCGCGAGATCCGCAGCTCGTTCGTCGGTGAGCCGATCAAGGCGAAGGTTTCCGACATGCCGGGCATCTTCGGCACCAAGCTGCTGCCGGACGTCATCCAGAAGATGAAGAGCGGCGATCACTGGATGATCTATCTGCCGCCGGAACAGGCGTCGGGCAACCAGGTCTTCATCTGGGAAGTCAAGATCATCGACGTGAAGTGATCGCAGGACGCGATCATCCCGTGCAGCGCACGGATGTGTGATGACACGGGTATGGAAACACTTCAAACGCCGCGCTCAAACGCGGCGTTTGCATTTGAAGGCAGTGATGACACGCTCAACCCCGCTTCCGATCCTCAGTCCCTGCATTGGCATCTGCGAGCTCGATCGCGAAGGCTTCTGCAAGGGCTGCCTGCGCACCGGCGACGAAATCGCGCACTGGATTTCGATGAGCGACAGCGAACGCCAGCGCCTTGTCGACGACGTACTGCCGCAGCGCGAAAGCCGGCATACGTGAGCCTGAAGCCACCCGATTCACTCGATGCAACACGCCTGCGCCGCGCCGTGCGCGGTCTTGATGATCCACCGTCCGCGCCCGCTTGGAACGCGGGCGAACTCGCCGACGCGGTCGATCCCTTCGCATCACGCCGCGCGGCCGCCGTACTGGTGCCGCTGGTGCGCCGCGGCGATGCGCTCTCGATCCTGTTCACGCGCCGCAACGAACATTTGCGCCAACATGCCGGCCAGATCAGTTTCCCCGGCGGTGGCGTCGAGGACGTCGACACCGATGCCATCGCCGCGGCGTTGCGCGAGACGCAGGAGGAAACCGGCATCGCCCCCGCGCTGGTGGAGCCGTTCGGTTATCTGGACTGCCTCGATACCGTGTCCGGTTATTGCGTGACGCCGGTGGTCGGATTCGTCGGCGGACACTATTCGGTGCGGCTGCAGTCGACCGAGGTCGATGAGGTGTTTGAAGTTCCATTGCCCTTCATCCTCGAACCGCGAAGCTTGCGGCGCGAGCGCATCCTCTGGCGCGGCCATGAACGCGACATTTTCGCGTTCGAGTGGGAAGGTCGGCGCATCTGGGGCGCGACTGCCGCGATCCTCAAGAACCTGCTTGATCGGCTGGAGAATCTGTCATGACGGTGCTTACTCTGGTTTCCGCGAACGAACTGGCTGCGCTGTGCGAGAGCGGCAACGTGCTCGTCGTCGACTGCCGTTTCGAGCTTGCCGATCCCGGCAAGAGCGAGCGCGAGTATCTCGATGCGCACATTCCCGGTGCGGTCTACGCAAGCCTCGATCGCGACCTCTCGGACCTGTCCAAACGTGGACTCGGGCGTCATCCGCTGCCGGAGGACGACGCGTTTTCGGCCGTGCTGTCGCGCTGGGGCTGGCGCCCCGGAATCACCGTGATCGCGTATGACACTGCAAACGGGGCACTGGCCGCGGCGCGCTTGTGGTGGCTGTTGCGCCTCGCCGGACACGATCGCGTCGGCGTGCTCGACGGCGGCCTGGCGGCGTGGACGCAAGCCGGGTTTGCGCTTGAGTCCGGCCCCGTGCAACACGAACGCAGCGATGCCCGCATTGTCTTCGATCACGCGGGAGCGGTCTGGTTCGAGGAACTCGAACGGCTGCGCGCGCAGAGGTCAGCGTTGTTGGTCGACGCGCGCGGTGCGCCGCGCTATCGCGGTGATGTGGAACCGATCGATCCGGTTGCCGGTCACGTGCCCGGCGCGCTGAACCGCCCGTTCCCGGAAAACCTCGATGCAAGTGGCCACTTCAAGACGCCGGAGCAGTTGCGCCGGGAATTCGATGCGCTGCTGGCTGGTCGCAACGCGGGCGACATTGTGCACATGTGTGGTTCAGGCGTGACCGCCTGCCACAACCTGCTCGCGATGGAACACGCCGGACTCCACGGCTCGCGCGTGTTCGCGCCATCGTGGAGCGGCTGGGTCAGCGACCGAACCCGCCCCGTCGCGACCGGTGCCGCGTAGTCTTTTCTTCGTGGGAGCGCCGGCAGGCGCGATGCTTTTCACGCAAGAGCATCGCGCCTTCCGGCGCTCCCACCAAATGCAAACCTTGCGGCAATCGCACAGGATTATCGCCCGCAGGGTGGCACCACAAGTGTTGCGTCTATTTCGACTTGAGCCGCGCGACCAGCGCGCGCAATACCGATTGCGCTTCCGGCGCAAACCATCCGTCGAGGAATTGTTCGACCGGCAACGCGTCCGGATCGGCGAACACCGCGGCGAGGTCGGCGCGCGCGAGGCGACGCGTCTCGCGCATCGCCTGCGGCGGGAATTTCAGCAGCTCCCCGAGCCATGCCAGTGTGCGTGGCACGACGAAATCGATGGCGACCAGTTCATCGACGAAACCGACCGCTTGCGCCTGCTCAGCGTCGAGCATCGCGCCGGCGACCAGCAGGCGTTCCGCGCGGTAGATGCCGATCAGCCGGCGCAGTGCGGCCTGGATGCATTCGGGTACGGATAACCCGACCTGGACTTCGTTGAGTCCGATCCTGAACTCACCGCGCGCCATCACCCGGTAATCGCACAGGATCGCGAGCACGGCGCCGCCGGCCGGGCTGTGTCCGGTGATCGCTGCGGCGATCGGAATCGGCGAGCGTGCGAGCGCGGCGCACAGGCCGAAGAAGTCGACCCAGAACACGCGGAACGCGTCGCGATCGAGTTGCAGAAGAGCGGGTACATCGAGGCCGGCAGAGAACATGCCCGGCGCACCGGAGAGCATCAACGCCTGCGCGCCCTGACCGGGCGCGGATTCGACCGCTACGCGCAGCGCGCGTACCAGGGTCGGATCGAGCGCGTTGACCGGTGGTCGCGAAAGGTGCAGTTCGTGGATGGCGTCGTGCTGGATGATGTCGAGCATGGGAGTGGCCAAGTCAGTCGTGGAAGATATTTTTTCTCATCGCCCCGGCAACGCTGCGGCCCGGTGCCTTTCCCGGCAACGCAGACGCCGGGTCCCGGCTCGGCCGCAGGCCGGTCTATCCTGGCCTCTCGAAGGGCCGGGATAACGGGGATCAGGCTTTCCCGGCTGCCCGGCTCCGCCTACTCATCCGTCACAGCCCACGCATAGCGCACGACGTAATCCAGTGTCGCCTTGCCGTTCGCCGGCACCGCGACCTGGAATTCGAGCACGTCCGGCGTCAGCTTGCCGGGCTTCTGGCTCGATGACGCCAACGTCCACGCGCGCCAGCGATTCGGGTGTTCACGTACCGTGATCGTGCGTGCGGCTTCGCCGGAATTGGTCAGCGTGATGCGGAAGCCTTCGTCCATCTGACGCGCGGCCCTGTCGATAGTGAACGACGTGCGTTCACGGGTCGCCGCAAGGTCGAATGCGACGCCGAGATTCACATCGACATTGCGGCCCTTGGCGGTGTCGCCAATGCGGTTCTCGCCGAGCAGTTCGCTGCGGCCGTCCTTGTCGCGGGTCAGCACGCGCAGGTTGCCGCTGGGCAGGTTTTCCGCGGCGGTGAACGCGAGCTGGCTCTGGATCGGGCCGCTGCCGTTCTGTCCGCCTTCGGGCGCCAGCATCGGCTTGGCCGGAAACCACGCGCCGCCGTTCTCGAACAGCCAGCGCCGTTCGCACGGCAATTGGCGACTCGCATACAACGGCACCTGGGTCACGCTCGAATCGGGCAGGTCGAGATGGCCGTCGATCGTGTAGCTGCGGTAGTCGCCGAGCGAGGATTGCTCCGGCGTGTAGTCCTGCGCGGGCGCAGCCATCGTCTTCATCATCGGTCGCGGGCCGCCGCCGGATTTGGCGAAGTTCGGCGCGCCCGCGATCAGTTTCAACATCGCCGCGGGGAAGTCGCGGCCACTGCGGTTGGCGATGCTGGCCAATGCATCGAGCTGGATCGTGCAGGCGCCTTGCATCGTTCAGCAACGCAGAATACGCGGCGCGCCAGCCGAGGCCGGCGGTCGGGTAGGTCAAGGTCGCCGGCGCCGCACCCGCCTTGCCGTCGAGCACCAGTTGCAGCGTGCTGCCGGGCAGACCCGAGCCTTCGGGGAACTGCACGCGCACGAAGTCGCGCACGTAGCTGATGCGGCCATCGCTGCCGCGCACACCGAGATTGCCGCCGTCGAGCGCCACCAGCACGCCGTCCACGATCGGCTTGTCGTTCGCGCCGAACACCTGCACGCGCTCGCCGCGATGCGCCGCCAGGACGCCCGCATCGCCGGCCGAGACCATGCGCTGTGCCAGCACGCGACCCGCAGCGCCGAGATCGATCGCGACCGCTTCGGTGTCGAGCATCGCCGGCAGCCCGTCGATGACCACGGTCTGCTTGCCGGCGGCCAGTTGCAGCGTGCGCTGCTCGTGCACGACCGCATGGCCGTCGGCGACCGGCGCGCTGCCGCCTTCGAACAACGCATCGCTGTCGCTGCGGTAAATCGTGAGGGCCGGGTCGGCGGCGTACGCGGTGACAGCCATGAGCGTGGCGCTGGCGAGAATCATTCGGTTGAGGCGCATGGTCGCAGTCCATTCAGGGGCGGGCGATGCGGCTATCATAACCAGCAACACGGAGACCGCCATGAATCGCTTGCAACGTTGGTTCGTATCGATCGGGGTTGGCGTGCTGGCCGTTGTCGGCAGCGCGCACGCGGCCGGCAAACTCGGCGTCACGGACGCGTGGATCCGGCTCGCGCCGCCAGGCGCCAGCATGATGGCCGGCTATGCCACGTTGTCGAACAGCGGTGACATGCCGGTCACCGTTTTGACCGTGCAGAGCGACGCGTTCCGGATGGCGTCGCTGCACGAAACCATCGTCGACAAGGGCGTGGCGAAGATGCGCGAGATCCATCGCCTGGTGATCGCACCCGGCGCGACGGTGGCGCTGGAGCCTGGCGGCAAGCATCTGATGCTGATGCAGCCGCGACATGACATCGTGGCCGGCGAGAAGGTCGAGGTGATGTTCCTGCTCAGCGACGGAACGCGGCTCGAAACCCACTTCGATGTGCCGGCGGCCGGTGACGCGAATTGAGCGTGGTCATGTGGTGAATCCGTAGGAGCGATACCCCGTGGGCGATCGCCCCGCGTTTTTGCAACGACGGTCGCGCACAAGGTGCGCTCCTACGCAAAAGCGGGCTACGTTGTCGGGGCTTCGCACGCACTGCGGATCGCCGCCGGTAGTGGCACCGAGCGACCGCTCGCGGGTTCGACCCAGACCATCACGACTTCGCCGTCCGCATAGACGCAATCGGCGTCGTTCGCGGCGACGATGCGATGGGTGATCGTCACCGATGACGTGCCGATCCGCTTCGCGGCGAGTTCGACGACGATCTGCGCCGGCCATTCGAGTTGGCGCCTGAAATTGACTTGCGCGGCGGCGACCACCGGCATCATCGTTTCGTCGAACCAGACGCCGTCGACATTCGCGAGCCAGGCCAGGCGCGCTTCCTGCGCATAGACCAGGAAGGTCGCGTTGTTGACGTGGTTGAACGCGTCGAGATCGCCCCAGCGTACCGTCATCGGCACACTCGCCATTGTGCGCTGTGCGAGTGGCAGTGGCGTCGTCGTTGCGACGGCGGGAGCGGCGACCTTCGCCTCCGATTTGGCGGTGCGCGGTTTCCGGGTCGCTGGCGTGCGCGGTGTACTCATGCGGCCTCCTTGCGGCTGCGTTTGCGGGGTTTCGCTTGCGGTTGCGCGTTGCCGAGCGTGCGCGCGAGGAATTGTCCGGTGTACGATTGGCTGTGGCGGCGATCTGCTCCGGCGTGCCGGTCGCGATGATCGTGCCGCCGCGCGTCGCCGCCATCGGGACCGAGATCGATGACCCAGTCCGCGGTCTTGATCACGTCGAGGTTGTGCTCGATCACGACGACCGTGTTGCCGTCGTCGGTCAGGCGATGCAGCACTTTCGAGCAGCTGCTCGATGTCGTGGAAGTGCAGGCCGGTCGTCGGCTCGTCGAGGATGTAGAGCGTGCGCCCGGTGTCGCGCTTGGACAGCTCGCGCGACAGCTTCACGCGCTGCGCCTCGCCGCCGGACAGCGTCGTCGCGCTCTGGCCGAGCTTGATGTACGACAGGCCGACGTCCATCAGCGTTTCGAGCTTGCGCGCGAGCGCCGGCACCGGCTCGAACAGCTTGAGCGCATCCTCGACCGTCATGTCGAGCACGTCGGAGATCGTGTGGCCCTTGTAGGTGATCTCGAGCGTCTCGCGGTTGTAGCGCTTGCCGTGGCAGACGTCGCACGGCACGTAGACGTCCGGCAGGAAGTGCATCTCGACCTTGATCAGTGCCGTCGCCTTCGCAGGCTTCGCAGCGGCCGCCTTTGACGTTGAAGCTGAAGCGGCCCGGCCCGTAGCCGCGCGCGCGCGACTCGGGCACCTGCGCGAACAGCTCGCGCAGCGGCGTGAACAGGCCGGTGTAGGTCGCCGGATTGGAGCGCGGCGTGCGGCCGATCGGCGACTGGTCGATGTCGACGACCTTGTCGAACAGGTCGAGTGCCTTCGACGTCGCGGAACGGCGCCGGTTTCTCGTTCGCGCCGTTCAGTTCGGCCGCAGTGTGGCGGTACAGCGTGTCGTTGATCAGCGTCGACTTGCCGGAACCCGACACGCCGGTGACGCAGACGAACAGGCCGGCCGGAATTTCGAGGTCGACGTCCTTCAGGTTGTTGCCGGACGCGCCGAGGATCTTCAGCATCTTTTCCGGATCCGGCGTGCGGCGCTGTTTCGGCATCTCGATGCGGCGCTTGCCGGAAAGATACTGGCCGGTCAGCGAGCGCGGCGCGGCGAGAATCGCGTCGATGTTGCCTTGCGCGACGATCTCGCCGCCGTGCACGCCCGCGCCGGGGCCGATGTCGACGATGTGGTCGGCGATGCGGATCGCGTCCTCGTCGTGCTCGACCACGATCACCGTGTTGCCGAGATCGCGCAGGCGCCGCAGCGTGCCGAGCAGGCGTTCGTTGTCGCGCTGGTGCAGGCCGATCGACGGTTCGTCGAGCACGTACATCACGCCGACGAGGCCGGCGCCGATCTGGATCGCGAGGCGGATGCGCTGCGCCTCGCCGCCGGACAGCGAATCGGCCTGGCGATCGAGCGTCAGGTAATCGAGACCGACGTCGACGAGGAAGTGCAGGCGCTCGCGGATTTCCTTGACGATCTTCGCCGCGATCTCGCCGCGCCAGCCGGCGAGCTTGATCGTCTTGAAGAAGTCGAGCGACTGGTCGATCGGCAACGCGGTCAGCGTCGGCAGGTTGCGCTCGCCGACGAACACGTTGCGCGCGCTGCGGTTGAGGCGCTGGCCATGGCAGTCCGGGCACGGCCGCTCGCTGATGAACTTGGCGAGTTCCTCGCGCACGGCCGGCGATTCGGTTTCCTTGTAGCGCCGTTCGAGGTTCGGCACGATGCCCTCGAAGCGATGCTTGCGCGTGACCGCGCCGCTCGCGCCGGTGAGGTAGCGGAAGCTGATCTGCTCGTCGCCGGAGCCGTACAGCACATGCTGGCGCGTCGTTTCGGGCAGATCGTTCCACGGCGTATCGACGTCGAACTTGTAGTGCTTCGCGAGCGACAGGATCAGCTGGAAATAATACTGGTTGCGCCGATCCCAGCCGCGCACCGCGCCGGCGGCGAGGCTGAGCTGCGGATTCACGACGACGCGCGCCGGATCGAAGAACTGGGTGACGCCGAGGCCGTCGCAGTCCGGGCAGGCGCCGACCGGCGAGTTGAACGAGAACAGGCGCGGCTCGAGTTCCGGCAGCGAGTAATCGCAGACCGGGCACGAGAAGCGCGACGAGAACGTGACTTCGGCGGTCTTGGCGTCATCCAGGTTCACGAGCACCGCGATGCCTTCGCCGAGACGTAGTGCGGTCTCGAACGATTCGGCGAGGCGCTGCTTGATGTCGGCGCTTCGGGCGGAAGCGGTCGATCACCACTTCGATCGTGTGCTTCTGGCGCAGCGCGAGCGGCGGCACCGCGTCGAGTTCGTACACATGGCCGTCGACGCGCGCGCGCACGAAACCCTGCGCGCGCAGCTGGTCGAACACCTGCACGTGCTCGCCCTTGCGCTCGCGCACGATCGGCGCGAGCAGCATGTAGCGTTTCTCGGGATCGAGCGCGAGCGTCGCGTCGACCATCTGGCTGATCGTCTGCGCTTCGAGTGGAATGCCGTGATCCGGACAGCGCGGCGTGCCGACGCGCGCGAACAGCAGGCGCAGGTAGTCGTAGATCTCGGTGATCGTGCCGACCGTCGAGCGCGGATTGTGCGAGGTCGACTTCTGCTCGATCGCGATCGCCGGCGACAGGCCTTCGATGTGGTCGACGTCGGGCTTCTCCATCACCGACAGGAACTGCCGCGCGTACGCCGACAGCGACTCGACGTAGCGGCGCTGGCCCTCGGCGTAGATCGTGTCGAACGCGAGCGAGGACTTGCCGGAACCGGACAGCCCGGTGATCACGATCAGCTTGTCGCGCGGCAGATCGAGATCGATGTTCTTCAGGTTGTGCGTGCGCGCACCGCGGATGCGAATGTTGTCCATGCCGCCACAGATGGGGGGAAACGATCACTATAACAACCGACTGCAGTCTCGTCGTTTGCGACAGTGCGCGGATGCGAGCCAGCTCGCGCAGGGGCGGCCTCTGGCGCTCCCCACTGGGAGACAGGTGAAGCGGGGCGGCTGGGTGGGAGCGGCGGAAGCCGCGATGCCTTTCGAGCAGAAGCATCGCGCCTTCCGGCGCTCCACCATGTAGCGATGCTTCTCATCGCACCGGGAACACCATCCCCACCCAACCCTCCCCATGAATGGGGAGGGTTCTCAGCGTTATTGCGGCTGAAGGTGCTCCTGCGGGGTTCTGGCGCGCGGTTGCCTTGGCGCGCGGATATGGTTAAAATCCGCGGTTCTTTATCGGCCAAGCGTCGGAAAAGAAGGCTGTTTTCAGAATAACTACAGAGGCATAGCCATGTACGCAGTCATCGTTACCGGCGGTAGTCAGTACCGCGTGGCGCAGGGCGAAACCCTGCGCGTTGAGAAGCTCGTTGCCGATGTCGGCGCCGAGATCAAGCTCGATCAGGTGCTGATGGTCGGCGAAGGCGAGGGCGTCACCGTCGGCGCGCCGCTGGTCGCGGGCGCACTGGTCACGGCCAAGATCGTCTCGCACGGTCGCGGAGACAAGATCCGCATCGTCAAATTCCGTCGCCGCAAGCATTTCCGCAAGGAGACGGGACATCGTCAGCATTACACCGAAATCGAGATCGTCGGCATCACCGGCGCATCGGGCAAGAAGGAGTAAGTCATGGCACATAAGAAGGCAGGCGGCTCAACCCGCAACGGTCGCGACTCCAACCCGAAGTATCTCGGCGTCAAGATGTATGGCGGCCAGGCAGTCAATGCCGGCAACATCATCATTCGCCAGCGCGGCACCCGTTTCCATCCGGGCACCGGCGTAGGCCTCGGCCGCGACCACACGATCTTCGCTGTCGTCGACGGCAAGGTCGAGTTCAAGGTCAAGGGCGCCAACGCACGCAAGATGGTCAACGTCGTTCCGGTCTGATCCGGGCGCTCGATCGTCTACGGAGGCCCCGCTTCGAGCGGGGCTTTTCGTTTGCGGGCCGGGATTGGGGATTCGGGATTCGCAACAGCGAAAGCATGATTCCGCTCCATAACGGCCACAACGAACATTCAAATTGTTCGGGGTCGGCGCGTGCCGCCGGAGCAGCGAGCGTTTAAGCTCTCCCCAATCCCCAATCCCCAATCCCCAATCCCGGCCCTTCAATGAAATTCGTCGACGAAGCCATCATTCGCGTCTACGCCGGCAACGGCGGCAATGGCTGCGCCAGTTTCCGGCGCGAGAAATTCATCCCGCTCGGCGGCCCCGACGGCGGTGATGGCGGCTCTGGCGGCAACGTATGGCTGTGCGCGGATGAGGGCATCAACACCCTGATCGACTTTCGTCACAGGCGCATCTATCGCGCTGCTCGCGGCGAAAACGGCATGGGTCGGCAGATGGCAGGCAAGGGCGGTGAGGACGAGGTGATCCGAGTGCCGGTTGGCACCTCGGTCATCAATGTCGCGACCGACGAGGAAATCGGCGACCTGACCACGCATGGCCAGCGCCTGCTGGTCGCGCAGGGCGGTCATGGCGGCTTGGGCAACGTGCACTTCAAGACTTCGGTCAACCGCTCGCCGCGGCGTGCGGTGCCTGGCAGCGAGGGTGAGGAGCGCGAGCTCAAGCTCGAACTCAAGGTGCTCGCCGACGTCGGCCTGCTTGGCTTCCCGAACGCGGGTAAATCCACGCTGATCCGCGCGGTGTCGGCGGCGACGCCGAAGGTCGCCGACTATCCGTTCACGACCATGCAGCCGCATCTCGGGGTCGTGCGCATCGAGACCGACCGCAGCTTCGTGATCGCCGACATTCCCGGCCTGATCGAGGGCGCCGCCGATGGCGCCGGTCTCGGCATCCAGTTCCTCAAGCACGTGGCGCGCACGCGCCTGCTGCTGCATGTGGTCGACATCGCGCCGCTCGACGGTGAGACCGATCCGGTCGCCGAAATCCGCACCATCGAGAACGAGCTCAAGGGCTTCGATCCGAAGTTGCTGAAACGGCCGCGCTGGCTGGTCTTCAACAAGATCGACCTGCTCTCACCCGAGGAGCGCGAAAAAACCGCCAAGGCGATCGTGCGCAAGCTGAAATGGAAGCAGCCGTGGTACATGGTCTCGGCGATCGCCCGCGAGGGCACTTGGCCGCTGTGCCTCGATATCCAGCGCTTCTTCGACGAACAGAAACTTGCGGCGGCCGAGGCTGCGGAGCAGGGTGCGTGAGATCAGCCGGCATCCGCCCGGCACCAACAAAAAGCGGGCTAGCGCCGGCTGGGGTGTTCCACTCACAAAAAAGCCGGCTAGCGCCGGCTTTTTCGGGACTTGCGAACCGCGCTCAGGCCAACGCGCGGATATGCGTAGTCAGGCGGCTCTTATGGCGCGAAGCCTTGTTCTTGTGGATCAGGCCGCGGGCCGCGTAGCGGTCCATGACCGGCTCGGCGATCTTGAACGCGGCTTCGGCGCGCGCCTTGTCCTTCAGCTCGATCGCTTTGACGACATTCTTGATCGCGGTGCGAACCATCGAACGCGCGCTCGCGTTGCGCTGGCGGTGCTGCTCGGACTGGCGCGCACGCTTCTTCGCGGATTTGATGTTGGCCAAGGTAAAACTCCAGTGAATGGGGGTCGAAAAAGACTTGAAATTATGCCGCTGATAGGCCGCTACGTCAATTCGTGGGATGGCAAGCCCTCGATCGGCACCGGCGGCGGCGGGATTCACGCTTTCCTGGCGCGGTCGCCAAGGCATCGCGCCTTCCGGCGCTCCTACCAAGCTGTTGGCTGTTGTGGGAGCGCCGGAAGGCGCGATGCCTTGCCAACACGAGCCGCGGGGAATCGCGTTCTCTACGTCTCCCGTTTCCCATCTCCCGTCTCCCGGGTCTCCCGCGCATGACCCGCCCCAGCCTGCTCCGCTCGATGCTGAGCTTCAGTGGCGGCACCTTCGTGTCGCGCATTCTCGGCCTCGTGCGCGAGATGGTCATCGCCTACGCATTCGGCGCGAATGCGACGACCGATGCGTTCTGGGTCGCGTTCCGCGTCCCGAATTTCCTGCGCCGGCTGTTCGCGGAAGGCTCGTTCTCGGTCGCGTTCGTGCCGGTCCTGACCGAGTTCAAGGAAAAACGCAGCCACGCCGAGTTGAAAGAACTGATCGCGCGCACGTCCGGCACGCTCGGCGCGATCCTGTTCGTGGTCACCGCAATCGGCATGCTCGGCGCAGCCTGGATCACCGGCGCGTTTGCGCCGGGTTCGATCGACGAGCCGGTCAAGTTCGCGCTGACCACCGACCTGCTGCGCGTGATGTTCCCGTTCCTGTTGTTCGTGTCGCTGACCGCACTGGCCGGCGGCGTGCTCAACAGCTTCCATAAATTCATGCTGCCGGCGTTGACGCCGGTGATCATGAATCTGTGCATGATCGGCGCCGCGTTGTGGATGGCGCCATGGCTGCATACGCCGATCATGTCGCTCGGCTGGGCGATCCTCGCCGCCGGTGTGCTGCAGCTCCTGGTACAGCTTCCGGCGCTGCGCAACCTCGACCTGCTCGCATTGCCGCGCTGGGGCTGGCGTCATCCCGGCGTGCGGCGCGTGCTCACTTTGATGATTCCGACCTTGTTCGGCTCATCGGTCGCGCAGATCAACCTGCTGCTCGACACCGTGATCGCCTCGTACCTGATCACCGGTTCGCAGAGCTGGCTGGCGCAGACCGATCGCCTGCTCGAATTCCCGCTCGGCATCTTCGGTGTCGCGCTCGGCACGGTGATCCTGCCGTCGCTGTCGCGGCATCACGTGACCACCGATCGCGACGGATTTTCCAAGGCGCTCGACTGGGGTTTGCGCACCGCGTTGCTGATCGCGGTGCCGGCGATGCTTGCGCTGGTGCTGCTCGCGCAGCCGATCCTCGCCACCTTGTTCCAGCACGGCAAATACACCGCGCATGATGTCCAGATGGCGGCGTTGTCGCTGTCCGCCCTGTCGTTCGGACTACCCGCGTTCGCATTGGTCAAGGTCGTCGCACCGGCGTTCTACGCGCGTCAGGACACTAGGACGCCGGTTCGCGCGGGCATCGTCGCGATGATCGCGAACATGGTGATGAACGTGATCTTCGTCGGCGCGTTGTTTTATTTCTGGCATCGCCCCGAGGATCTTGGCGACGGCTGGCTGGCCGCGATCGCGCGCGTACCGGGCCTGCACATGGGCCTGGCGCTGGCCAGCGCGCTGGCGAGCTATCTCAACCTGACCCAGCTCTGGCTCGCACTGCGTCGCGACGGCGTGTATGTCAGCCAGCCCGGCTGGGCGTTGCACCTGCTGCGCCTTGGCGCGGCGTGTCTCGCGATGGTCGGCGTGCTGCTGGTCGGCTTGTGGTTCTGGCACGACTGGAGCGCATGGCCATTCGGCACGCGTGCGATCCGGCTCGGCGTTCTGGTTACGGCAGGCGGCGCGACCTTCGTCGTCGCATTGTTCGCGTGCGGCTTTCGCTTGCGCGATCTGCGCGCGCAATAAGCGCTGGCGGCCGGGATGTGGAACCGTGCGGGGTGGTGGATCCGTAGGAGCCCACCCTGTGGGCGATCATGGCGACCCGACATTCCCATACCGGCACTCGCGCACAGGGTGCGCTCCTACGGAGCCTGTTGTCACGCTCGCAACGGCCGCGCATGGTGCGGCGCAGCGGCTATACTTTCAGGATGAGTCTGCTTTTCCGGGATACTGCGGGACCCAATCTGGCTCCGCGCGGCAGTGTGGTTTGCGTGGGCGCGTTCGATGGCATGCATCTGGGCCATCGCGCGTTGCTGGCGCGCGTGCGCGACCGTGCGATCGTGCGCGGGTTGAGCTCGCTCGCGATCAGCTTCGCGCCGATCCCGCGTGAGTTCTTTGCGCACGGCGCGCCGGTACCGCGGCTCGCGAGCGTGCGCGAGAAGATCGAAAGCCTGGTTGCCGGCGGCATTTCGCGCGTGTTGTTGCTGCGTTTCGATGCGGCGATGGCGGCGACGTTCGCCGAAGCATTCATCGAGAACGTGCTCGTGCAGCGTGCCGGCGTGCGCGAGATCTGGGTCGGTGCGGATTTTCGGTTCGGTCACGCGCGGCGCGGCGATGTCGCGTTGTTGCGGGCGTTCGGCGAACGCCACGATTTTTCCGTTGCGGTGATGCCGGACGTCGAAGTCGGCGCCGAGCGCGTCAGCAGCAGCGCGATCCGCAGGCACCTCGCGGCAGGCGAATTCGACGCGGCCGCGCGATTGCTCGGGCGGCGTTTCACGATTGGCGGGCATGTCGTGCGCGGCCAGCAGCTCGGCCGCAAGCTCGGCTATCCGACCGCGAATATCCGGCTCGGCAAGCGCACGTCGCCGGTCGGTGGCATCTTCGCGGTGCGCGTGCGTGGCGTCGGTACGCAGCCGATGCCCGGCGTCGCGAGCCTCGGCGTACGCCCGACCGTGAATGGCACCGAACCGCTGCTCGAGGCGCATCTGTTCGATTTCGATGGCGATCTGTATGGCCGCCGTATCGAGGTGGAATTCGTGCAGAAGTTGCGCGACGAGGAAAAGTTCGAAGACCTCGACGCGATGGTGCGGCAGATCGATCGCGATGCGATGGAGGCGCGGGCAATTCTCGGCACGTGCGATCTGAACGGCCCGGAACACACAACGGAAATCGTCATCCCGGCGAACGCCGGAAGAGCTTTATAACGGCGAAGCCGGTTATCCGGTTTTTGATGCCGCACGAAAGATAAACGGCTGGATCCCGGCGTCGCCGGGATGACGGCAAGAACCATGAACGCCGCCCTGAAACCAACGGTCCCAGCATGAGCAAAGATTACAAAGACACCATCAACCTGCCGAAAACCGACTTCGCGATGAAGGCGGATCTCGCCAAACGCGAACCCGGCATGCTGGCCGAGTGGGAGAAGGTCGGCCGCTACGCCGCAGATCCAGCAGCGCACCGCGGATCGCGAGCATGCGTTCATCCTGCACGACGGTCCGCCGTATGCGAACGGCGCGATCCACCTCGGTCATGCGGTCAACAAGATCCTGAAGGACGTCGTGGTCAAGTCCGCGCTGCTCGCCGGCTTCCGTTCGCCGTACGTGCCGGGCTGGGATTGCCACGGCCTGCCGATCGAGATCGCGGTCGAGAAGAAAATCGGCAAGGTCGGCCAGAAGGTCGACGCGGCGACATTCCGCCAGCATTGCCGCGAGTACGCGGCGAAGCAGATCGACCTGCAGCGCGCGGATTTCAAACGTCTCGGCGTGCTCGGCGACTGGGAAAATCCGTACCGCACGATGGATTTCCGCTACGAGGCGGACATGCTTCGCGCGCTCGTCGAGGATCTATGCGAACGGCCACGTGATGCGCGGCTTCAAGCCGGTGCACTGGTGCTTCGATTGCGGCTCGGCGCTGGCCGAGGCCGAGATCGAATACGCGGACAAGGTTTCGCCGACGGTCGATGTCGCTTACGACGCGATCGAGCCGAAAGCGCTGGCGGCGAAATTCGGCGTGACGATTGGCGACGACGACATCGTCGCGGTACCGATCTGGACGACCACGCCGTGGACACTTGCCGGCGAGCGTTGCGGTGACGCTCGGGCCGGAACTCGACTACGTGCTGGTCGAAGGGCCCGCGCGCGATGGCAAGCGTGTCTTGCTGGTGCTCGCCGAGCGCGCTGGCCGCAAGCGCGCTGGCGCGCTATGGCGTCGAAAGCGTCAACGTGCTCGGCCATGCGAAGGGCGCCGCACTGGAGACGCAAGCTGCCGTCGGAGCGCCGGAAGGCGCGATGCTCTCCTCCACGAATCGAAAGGCATCGCGGCTGCTGCCGCTCCTGCAGGGCTCAGGCATCCGTTCTATGACCGCGAAATCCCGATCATCCTCGGCGACCACGTCTCCGCCGAAGACGGCACCGGCGCGGTACACACCGCGCCGGGCCATGGCGTCGAGGATTTCGCTGTCGGTCAGAAATATGGATTGGTGGAGAAGTACTCCGCGTCCGAACTGAATCCGGTCGGCGCCAACGGCGTCTATCTGCCGGGCACGCCGATCTTCGCCGGGCAGTACATCTGGAAGGCCAACGACACGATCATCGCGTTGCTCGCCGAGCGCGGCGTGCTGCTCGCGCACGCGAAGATCACGCACAGCTATCCGCACTGCTGGCGCCATCGCACGCCGGTCGCTTTCCGCGCCACGCCGCAGTGGTTCATCGGCATGGATGACGGCGGCCTGCGCAAGGCCGCGCTGCAAGCGATCCGCGACGATGTGACCTGGTATCCCGGCTGGGGCGAGGAACGCATCGCCGGCATGATCGCCGGGCGTCCGGACTGGTGCATCTCGCGCCAGCGCACCTGGGGCGTGCCGATCGCGTTGTTTGTCGACAAGGCGAACAAGACGCCGCATCCGCGCAGCGTCGAATTGATGGAGGAAGTCGCGCAGCGCGTCGAGAAGGACGGCGTCGATGCATGGTACGCGCTCGATCGCGGCGGAACTTCTCGGCAGCGAGGCCGAGCAGTACGAGAAAGTCACCGACATCCTCGATGTCTGGTTCGACTCCGGCGTCACCCACTTTTGCGTGCTCGACCAGCGCGCGAACCTCGCACGCAATCCCGGCGACAAGGTGATGTATCTGGAAGGCTCCGACCAGCACCGCGGCTGGTTCCACTCGTCGCTGCTGACCTCGGTGGCCATGCACGGTCGCGCGCCGTACGACGAGGTGCTGACCCACGGCTTCACCGTCGATGCGCAGGGCCGCAAGATGTCCAAGTCGCTCGGCAACGGCATCGAGCCGCAGGACGTGATGAACAAGTACGGCGCAGACATCCTGCGTCTGTGGATCGCGTCGGCCGACTACCGCAACGAGATGTCGCTGTCGGACGAGATCCTGAAACGCGTCGCCGATTCGTATCGGCGCATCCGCAACACCGCGCGCTTCCTGCTCGGCAATCTTGATGGCTTCGACCCGGCGAAGCATCTGTTGCCGGTCGGCGAGTGCCTGCTGCTCGATCAGTGGGCGGTGCAGCAGGCGTACGACGTGCAGCAGGCCGTGGTCGCTGCGTATGCGCGCCACGATTTCCCGGAGGTCGTCGCGCGCGTGCAGAATTTCTGCACCAACGAGTTGGGCTCGCTATACCTCGACATCACCAAGGACCGTGTCTACACGATGCAGGCCGACAGCCATGGCCGGCGCAGCGCGCAGAGCGCGATGTACCGCATTGCTCGAAGCGATGGTGCGCTGGCTCGGCGCCGATCCTGTCGTTCACCGCCGAGGAAATCTGGCAGCACATGCCCGGCACGCGCGGCGAATCGGTGTTGTTCGAGACCTGGTACGACGGGCTTGAAGCCACGCAAGGCTCGCCCGAGCAGCGCAAGTGGTGGGCCGATCTGCTCGCGATCCGCACCGGTGCGTCGCGCCTGCTCGAAGGCATGCGCGCGAGTGGAGCGATCGGTGCTTCGCTGCAGGCCGATGTCGTCGTCCACGCCGACGCGGCGACGCGCACGCGTTATGCCGAAGTCGCCGATGAGCTGCGTTTCTTCTTCATCACCTCGAAGCTCAAGCTGGCCGATCTCGCCGTGCAAGCGGATCCGGCCGAGCGCGCGGATGTCCAGGGCGTCGAGATCGAGGGCGCCGAAATCTGGATTGCCGCCAGCCCAAGCGACGCGCAGAAATGCATCCGCTGCTGGCATTACCGCAGCGATGTCGGTACGCATGCCGAGCACCCGGAAATCTGCGGGCGCTGCATCGAGAACGTCGATGGTGCGGGCGAGGTGCGGCGCTGGTTTTGACGGCGTGCGTATAATTGCTGCGAACACGACATTGGATCATTCGATGAACGCATCCGCAAAATCCATCCTGCGACAGGCGATTCAATTACCGGCGATCGAGCGCGCTGGTCTGGTCGATGAATTGTTCGAAAGTCTGCACGAGACCGAGGCTTCCATCGATGCCTTGTGGTTGCGGGAAGCGGAAGGCCGACTCGCGGCGTACCGCGCTGGTGAGCTCGATTCGGCGGATGCGCGGGATGTGTTCTCCGAATTGGGGAAGAAGGTTTGAAGGTTCGCTTCCTGTCGCCGGCGCGGCGGGAATTTCGCGAAGCCGTATTCGCCTACAACGCGGAGCGGGCAGGATTGGGGGATGAATTCCGTGACTGCGTATGGGAAGCACTCCAGCGCATCAATGAGTTTCCCAACGCATGGCATCCGCTCGGGGGAATCATTCGCCGTTGCAGGACGCGTCGTTTTCCGTACGCACTGATCTACGAGCCCCGTGACGAGGAGGTAATCTTGATCGCGGTCGCTCATCTGCATCGTGCGCCGACCTATTGGCGGGAGCGCCAGCAATGACCGTGAAACCCAACGCACTTCCCTGGCTGCTGCTGTCGCTGCTCGTCATCGCGCTCGACCAGCTGACCAAGCTCATCGCGCTCGCGCGAGCTGGAACCGCAGTGGGCTCGCATGCGTCGTCATCCCGGGTTTCCTCAACTGGACGCTCGCGTTCAACCCCGGCGCCGCATTCAGCTTCCTCGCCAGCGAGGACGGTTGGCAGCGCTGGCTGTTCGCCGCGCTCGCGATCGGCGTCAGCGCGGTGCTCGCGTTCTGGCTCGCGCGCACGCCGCGCCGCGACTGGCGCAACGCGGTGCCGCTCGCGCTCGATCATCGGCGGCGCGTTCGGCAACCTGATCGACCGCCTGCGCCTCGGTCACGTCATCGATTTCATCCACGTGCACTACCAGCAGTGGTATTACCCGGCGTTCAACATCGCCGACTCCGCGATCTGCGTCGGCGCGGTGCTGCTGATCGTGTTCGGATTGGCCTCGCGCAAGGCCTGAACCTACCCGCCGCCGTAGGAGCGCACCCTGTGCGCGACCGGAGGCGCGCAGGGAACGACCGACATCCGCCGCCCGCTGGAATGGGCTCCAGCGACGATCCATCGATGTGACCATTGACGCTGAATCAGGTCACGATTTGCGCTCTCCGGTAGAATGCCCCATGGATATCCTGCTCGCCAACCCGCGCGGTTTCTGCGCCGGCGTCGACCGCGCGATCGAGATCGTCGAACGCGCACTCGAGACCGTTCGGCGCGCCGATCTACGTGCGCCATGAAGTCGTGCACAACCGTTTCGTCGTCGACGAGCTGCGTGCGCAAGGCGCGGTATTCGTCGACGAACTCGACGAAGTGCCCGACGGCGCGACCGTGATCTTCAGCGCCCACGGCGTGTCGCAGGCCGTGCGCGGCGAGGCGCGCCGGCCGCGGCCTGCGCGTATTCGACGCGACCTGTCCGCTGGTCACCAAGGTGCACATCGAAGTCGCGCGCCACGGCAAGGCCGGCCGCGATGTCGTGCTGATCGGCCACGCCGGCCATCCGGAAGTCGAAGGCACGATGGGGCAGTGGGACCGCGGCCAACGCCGGCGCGATCTATCTCGTCGAAACGCCCGAATGCGTCGCGCGCCTCGATGCCGCAGCAACCCGGAACAAATCGCATTCGCGACCCAGACCACGCTCTCGATCGACGACACCAACGCGGTCATCGACGCGCTGCGCGCGAACGCTTCCCGGCGATCCTGGGCCCGCGCCACGACGACATCTGCTACGCGACGCAGAACCGCCAGGACGCGGTGCGCCGCCTCGGCCAGCAATGCGATCTGGTCCTCGTCGTCGGCTCGCCGAACAGCTCCAACTCGAACCGCCTGCGCGAACTCGCCGAGAAGCAGGGCGTACCGGCGCACCTGATCGACGGCGCCGACGACATCCGACCCGAATGGCTCGAAGGCCGCACCCGCATCGGCGTCACCGCCGGCGCCTCGGCCCCGGAAAGCCTGGTCCGCGAGGTCATCGCGCACCTGCGCGAAGCGGGCGCTGCCGGCGTGCGCGAGCTCGATGGGGAGCCGGAGAACGTCACCTTCGCGCTGCCGAAGGAACTGCGTTTGCGCGTTGTCGGGTAACCCGCTGTATCGGTAGGTGCTTTCGTCGGGAGCAGCTTCAGCCGTTATGCCCCGGCCGCGGCAGATCTCGCAGGGCGAAGGAGATGGGATGGCGCTGAAGAACATCTCCGCCAGGCGTGCCGATTTTCGCTGATCGCGCAAAACGCACCGCTCGTCCGGTAACCGGTTGACCACAGTACTGCCCTCCGGCATCAATGACGCTGCCGAAAATACGGGTGAGCGACACGCGCTCTCCGTCCGGAAAGGGGCCATACATGAAGTGCAAGTACCGCAATCAAACGGGTGGGGCGACAGCGGGATTTACGCTGATCGAATTGATGATTGTGGTTGCGATCGTCGCAATCTTGGCGACCATCGCGCTGCCGGCTTACAACGACTACATCAAACGCGGAAATCTGGTTGACGGAACCAATCTGTTGTCCGCATATCGCGCGCGGATGGAGCAGTACTATCAGGATGCACGTACGTACAAATCCAGTGGCGCGGCGTTTACCACGCCATGCCCTTCGAGCGTGACCGTTGGAAAGTGGACCTATGACTGTCCCGCTGCAACGCTGACGGATTCGACCTACACAATCACCGCGTCCGGATCCGGGCCGGTCACTGGCTTCAAGTATTCCATCGATCAAAAAAATCAGCAGGTTACCGTCACTGTTCCGAGCGCTGCGTGGGGAACGGGCGGCACCACGCACTGGATCATGAGAAAGGGTGGCTGATGCAAACCGTTCGCGCCCGGGGTTTCACGTTGGTCGAGTTGATGGTCGTGGTGGCTGTCGTGGCTATCCTGGTCATCACCGCTGCTCCGAACGTGTCGGATTGGATGCAAAACGGCAAGACCCGCTCGGTGGCCGAGTCGGTGCAAAATGGACTGCGTTTCGCGCAGACCGAAGCGGCTCGACTTAGCCGTCCGACCACGTTTATTTCCACGTCAACGGGTTGGACGGTCGATTATGTCGCCGCTGCTTCGGATTCGTTGGCGCACCCTCTGCAAACCTCGCCTGCCGGTAGTCTCGAAGGCACCACGATTGCGACCGGCAGCGGCACTCCTGCGGTAATCCAGTACAACAGCTTGGGGCGTGTGTCGGGTGCTGCAACCACGGCGGGGCCGTTCACGCCGCTCTCTGCGGATGCCACGTTCAACGTGACTAATCCGAATGGGACGCGTCGACTTCGAATCGTTTTGTCGCAAGGTGGAAAGACGCGGATGTGTGATCCTGACAAGGCATTTTCATCCACTACACCGGATGGGTGCTGAGATGGCCAGAACCGCACGCTTGCAGAAAGGCTTCCTGATGCTGGAAGTTCTCATTGCCCTTTTGATTTTCAGCATTGGTGTGCTCGGTATGGTCAAGATGCAGGGCGTCGCCAGCGCGAACTCCACCAATTCGGAGGATCGTGCAACAGCTGCATTGCTTGCCAACGATTTGATTGCCGAAATGTGGATCAAAAACTCGGCCGCGGCGCCCGCAGATTACGCGACGATATGGCAGCCACGTGTCACCGCATCGCTACGCAACGGCAGCGGAATACTCGTTACCGCGGGAAATAGCGCTACGGTCACGATCAAATGGGATCCTCAAGGGCGCGCAGACGCTACCCAAGCGGTGTACACCACGCAGGTGATCATCAAATGAGTGCGCCACTGAATGTCCCTGCGCGGCTTCACCAGCGCGGCCATACGCTTATCGAATTGATGATCGCGATCATCATCGGTTTGATCATGGTGCTTGCATCGTTCCAGGTCTTGGCGACGTTCGAAGGCCACAAACGCACGACAACTGCCATGAACGATGCGTTGCAGTCCGGAAATTTTGGGCTTTACACGTTGGATAAACTCGCTCGCTCATCGGGTACTGGTCTCGTGCAGTCCGCGTCGTTCGCCTATGGTTGCCAATTAAACTACACCCCGACAGGTGGAACGGCGGTTGCCAGTGGTGTGGTCAGTCTGCCTACTCCGTTTAGCGGTGTGGTTGGCAGCACCGGGCTACCGCTGCGCCTGGCGCCGGCGATTATTTTTCCGGGTGCCACTGCATACCCGAGTGCTGCCAATGCCTCGGACGCTTTCCTGTTGATGTCAGGGGGCGCTGGTTATTCCGAGGTGCCGATCCCGATCACGGCCCCCCCTACAAATTCCCAATTGATTGTCGATAGCACGATAGGCTTTCGAGCGAACGATTGGGCATTGATTGGGGGTAGCGGAGTTTCCGCATGCACAGTTACCCACGTGACGGCCGTGCCGAACAATGTGGTCTTGAATCTGAATGGTGCGAGTTCAATGACCGCATATGCAAATGGCTACGTGGCCGGGCTCGGTAGCGCCGCCGCGGCGTCCTTCATGATGTTCGCTCTCGGCGACGCCAATTCGCTCTATAGCGTCGATCTGCTCAATTCGGATCTCAGCGCAGCGCAACTGGTCAGCGACGATATTGTCATGTTGCGCGCGGTCTATGGCGTCGATCCGGGCGCAACGGGAACGGTCACCTGGACGAAGCCAGTCGACGGTGTGGTCATCGCAGGCAATACCTATAACTATTCGCCGGCCAAGTTGCTGGCGGGTGGCGTCACGGCCACGACTGCCCTGCGCTCCATCAAGGCGATTCGCGCTTCTTTTATCGTGCGCGCGCCGCTGTCCGAACGCACTGATGCCACGGATACAGCGATCGGCACCGGTCATTCGGTCAATGCCGGCAGCTACACATTGTTCAACACGCTGCCGACCACGGTCCAGGTGACGTGGAACGTTCCAAGCGGGCAGGAAGGTTATCGTTACCGCGTGCTGGAAGGCACGATCCCCCTCCGTAATGCGTCATTTTGAGTCAGGCCCGCACGTCATGCACAGCCGAGTGACTTTCAACAGACAACGTGGCGTGGTGTTGTTCATCACCCTGATCGCGCTGGTCATTCTGCTTGTCGCAAGCGTCGCGCTGATCCGCTCGACCGATACCGCACTCCTGATTTCCGGCAATCTTGCTGTCAAACGCGATCTGACCAATCAGGCAGAAACAGCCATTCAGGCTGCCGTGACCCAGCTTGGCAGCGGCGCGCTCGCCACAGAGACATCGCGCTGGACCAACAAGGCTTCGGCCAATTATTCGGCGGTCGCACTCGACAGCAATGCGCAGGGCGTGCCGAATATCCTGTTCGATACGGACGCGAATTTCACCAGTGCATTCTCGGCAGCCGCACTGACCTCGAACAACGGCATCACCTATCGCTACGTAATCGACCGCATGTGTCCGAGTGCCGGCGACCCGTCGACTGCGCCGAATTCCAAACACTGCGTATCCGGCAATACGATCGCAGATTCCGGTGGCAACGCGCGAAACCCTACGCAGAATGGTGGCGCAGGTCTGCCGAGCGCTCGTGGGCCAGTCGTTTATCGAATCACGGTGCGCGCCACCGATGCACGCCAGACACAGTCGTTCATTCAAACAACCGTCAAGAGCTTCGGCTCCTAGGCTCTTGAACCGGAGGCTTTATGATGCAGTCGACCCATTCGCGTTTCTCCCGCAAGTTGTTTTTTGCACTCCTCGCAGCGTGCGTGAGTACGGTCGCGGGGGCGGCCTCGCCGAATCTGGCCGACGCGCCGATCGGCTCGACGGTCATCGTACCTGCCAATGTAATTTTGGCACTCTCGGTGGAGTTCCCGACTGGTGATGATGCGTCGTATCTGGGTGCCTACAGCACCGGCTCGGAGTATGTTCGGCTATTTCAATCCAAAGTTTTGTTACGCCTACGATGCGGCCAAAAATTACTATACGCCGCAAATGGCGACTACGACTCATACTTGCACGAGTCGATGGAGTGGCAACTTCCTCAATTGGGCGTTGACCCAGACTATAGATCCTATGCGCAAGGCCTTGACAGGCGGCTACCGCAGCATAGACACGAGCTCCACCACCGTGCTGCAAAAGGCATATTCCGACGCTAATGTTGACACGAATGGTTTCCCGGACAAGGTGCTGAGTCGCGCCGCCACGGTATCTGGTGCAACCCCGTTCAGCTGGACATCGCTGACCATCTCGAACCAAAAAACCGGATTGATGTTTAATTTCAGCTCCAGTTCGCCTGGAGGCGGCTCCAATCCGAGCGGCTTAACGCCCTATCCTGGGACTCTGCTGCGGCAAGCGCAAGTACAAGCACGGTGACTACTGTCAACAATCCGACGTGTTACACCGCTGGCCCCAAGAACGGTACTTGCACTTCAAAGGTAGTAGTAACCACGAGCACGACGGTTTCAAGCGCAGTCCAAACAATCTCGACGGCAACCACGGTGTGCAACATCAATTCAAGCAAGAGCGGTTGCACAAGCAGCAACACGACAACTTCACAATCCACAACAACTTTGGCATACCAGCTTTATGGGGCTGTGCAGGTGTGTGCGGCGGATGCGGCCAGCGATCTGGAAGTCAATGGCGGCCGTTGCCGTGGCTATCCTGCCGGTAGCGCCAGCCCTACCGTGAACAAGCCAGTCGGGTTGATGCAAAAATATGCGGCGGAAACCAGCACGCAAACCGACAGCATTCGTTATTCTGTATTCGGTTATTTGAACGATTCCAATATCAATCGTGATGGCGGCGTGATGCGCGCTGCGATGAAGTCGGTTGGGCCATTCGCCGCAAACCCAGGTACCTCTCCTGTGGCGAATACCGGTGCGTCGGAATGGAGCGCAACCGATGGAACCTTCACGCCAAACGCCGATAATTTGGCTAATGGGACGAGTATAACCGATAGCGGTGTCATCAACTATCTAAATAAATTTGGATTGTCTGGGTCATATAAAACTTATGACCCGGTCGGGGAGCTCTACTATGCAGTGACCCGCTATTATCGAAAGCTAGGTAATGTTGCGAGTTATACGAGCGGCGCAACGACTGCAATGCTTGATGGCTTTCCCGCGATCAATTTTACTACCAACGACGATCCGATAAAATATTCTTGCTCCAAGAATTACATTATCGGTATTGGCGATATCCACACTCATGCGGACGCCAACTTGCCGGGAAGGACTTACGCAACGAGCAAGGAACCTACAATGCCCGCAGCGGTTTCTGCCGACGCCGCAGTCGTAAATTCGGTGACCGCAACCAATTGGATCGCTGCGCTCGAAAATCAGGCGTCAGCATCCGCTGGTGGCGGAACGAATGATTATAAGCTTGCAACCGGCATTGGTAACAACGCGATCGACAGTATTGCAGCCCCGACCGGTGGTTGGTGCTGCAACTCCCATAGTTTTTTGATGGCCGGTCTTGCCTACGACATACATACGCGAGATATCCGCCCTGACATTACGAAGAAGGCCGCACCGGTCACTGTTTCAACATTCTGGGTCGACGTGATGGAAAATGCGGACTATCACGAAAAGAACCAATTCTGGTTGACCGCAAAGTACGGTGGCTTCGATACGAATCCTACGTTTGCGCCCGATCCCTCCGACCCCAAGTCGTGGCCAGTCGGCGGGCTGGAATACAACATGACTGCGGCATTGCCACAATCCTGGTGGAATACCGGCAATTACAGAGACAATAATGGCAACCTTTCTCCCGACCAATATTTTCAGGCGCAGGATCCAGGCAAGATGATCGCTGGGTTCAATGCTGCATTTGCCAAGATCAAAGCAAACATTCCGAGCGGTACGTCGACTGCACTGTCACTTGGATCGAGCACGATTGCTGCAACTGGGAATGCCAATTACGCCGTTTCGTTTTTGAAAGATTGGAGTGGCGACGTTGTTGGCAGTCAACTGGCCGTCACGACGACCGGCGGCGTCATCACGACCACGCCGACCGTGAAGTGGCACGCACATGACTGGCTGCCCAATCAAGCTACTGCAGTTACCGGCGTCACACCGCTGACTGCGAGCAGCCGCGTTATCGCCACGAGCAGCTCGGCTGCCGCTGGCAAGGGTATCCCGTTCAACATGACGAACATCTCGGCTACGCAAAAAACCACGCTGGGTGCTACGACTGCCATACAGACGAATGTCTTGAATTATGTGCGTGGCGACCAGAGCAATGAAAGCGCTTCCGGATTTCGCCCACGCACCTACACCTTAGGAGATATCACCAATTCCAAGCCTGCTGTGATCTCGGCGCCGGCCTATCCATACTCGGATTCTCCGCTCAATCCGGGTTATGCCTCGTTTGTTTCGGCAAACAGCAGCCGAGCACCTGTCATTTACGTCGGCTCCAACGACGGCATGCTGCATGCATTCAATGGATCGATGACGTCAACGACAGGGGGCAAGGAATTGTTCGCGTATGTACCGAGTTTCCTGCTGAACAGCAATGTGGATCCGGTAGGCAATCCCTCGGGGCTTGCGTCGTTGGTCGTGAGTCCGTTGCAGCATCACTTCATGGTCGACGCGCAGCCGACGGTTATCGACGTCGACTTTGCCCGCACTCGAGCCAGCGGCGCCGCACCCGCGAGCAGTGTCGCGTCGGACTGGCACACGATCCTGGTTAGTGGTTTGGGCAAGGGCGGCCAAGGTTTCTTCGCGCTCGATGTTACCAATCCGTCTGCGATTACGACGGAAGCGACCTTGGCCAGCAAGGTGCTGTGGGAGGCGAGTCCTGCGCACATGGGCTACTCATATGGCACGCCGCTGGTGGTCAAGACCGCGAGATATGGATGGGTCGTGGTATTGACTTCCGGCTACGGCAATGACGATGGCAAGGGATATATCTACCTGCTAAGCCCGAAGGACGGCACCGTATATGAGACGATCCCGACAAATGTCGGTTCCATAGCGAGCCCCGCGGGTTTGGCGTTCGTCAGCGGGTACATCAACAACTACGCGGACTACACCGCAGATTCTCTGTATGCAGGGGACCTGCTTGGCAACGTATGGCGTGTCGATCTGACCAACGCAAGCAGCAGTGCATCGGTGCAGAAGTTTGCAACGTTGGCGGATTCCGCTAGCAATGCGCAGCCGATCACGACCGAGCCAGTAATTGCGACAGACCCAAGCACCGGGATGCGTTATGTCTTCGTAGGTACGGGCCGGCTGCTTGCCGATACTGACTTGGTGACGTCGAAGCAGCAGACGTTCTACGCGTTCAGCGATGGCAACAACACGGCGTTCAGCCCGAGCACGACGACGTTGACACGCAGTGATTTGGCGAATAACTCGACCACCGTGATAGGCGGTACCAGCGTCAGCGCAACCCAGCGTGGATATTTCATCGACCTGGCACAGTACCTGACGCCGCTGGCCGGTCAGCAGGCAGCGGCTGAACGCGTCAATGTGCAGCCGGTGGCGAGTGGTGGTGTGGTGGCCTTTGCCGCAAACCTGTTTGGTCAAGACCCTTGCGACAGCGGTAGTTCCCGCCTGTTTGCGCTGGGCTACGATTCGGGTTCCGGCGGGACCGGCAAGGTTGGCAATTCGCTGTTTACAGACGCAACGGGCGCAGCCACGACTGCACTCCCCTCGACCGGACCCGTTACAAACGTGAGCCTGGTAACAGACGCCGCGGGCAAGCTCGACGTACTTGCCGGCACCGGCTTGGGAACCGTCCTCGGCGGTTCCACGGGAAATCTGGCCAATTCCCTGAAAAAGCTCAATTGGCGTGAAGTGCCGAGCTCAAACTGACCAACTTCTGTCTACATGGCGGAGACGGATGACCGCCAAGAGCATCGTAGGATGCGGGATATGCTGACCACTGGTTTCAAGTGTTATGCGCCAGTCTCCCAGCGGGGAGCCACCCTGATTGAGGTGCTCGTGAGCGTCGCAGTCACGAGCATTGGCTTGCTTGGCATGGCGGGATTGATGACTGTCTCCGTGAAGGTCAATCACGATGCATATCTCAGCACACAGGCCAATTTCATTGCGCAGTCGCTGATTGAGTCGATGCATATCAATGCATCTGCAGTGGCCGACGGGCGGTATGACGGAACGTTCACGTATGCATCCGGCGAGCCTCCCGATTGCAGTGAGCGCGGATGCACTCCCGCGGAGCGAGCCGCGTACGATCGGGCCCAGTTCGATAGCGCGTTGCGCGTCACGTTGCCCAATCCCTCCGCGTCGATCAAATGCAATGCGACTGGGTCGCGGGTTACGAATGGCACGACCTATGACGGTCTGTGCAGGCTCGAAGTCGGCTGGTCGGAGCGGGCATTGAGTGCCGGCGGCGACAGTGCGAACCAGTCGTTGGTATGGATATTCCAGCCCTGATGAAGCCGTTTGCTCTTGTCCGTCTGCCCTTGCGGCGGCCGCAGAGGGTGTGTGGGTTCTCAATGGTCGAATTGATGATCGCCATGCTGCTGGGGTTGTTGGTCGCTGAGGGAATCTTCGTGCTGCTCTCGGAAACCAACCGCGTCAACGCAACCCAGATCGCCTTGTCCCGATTGCAGGAGAGCGGGAGGATTGCGCTCGGTGGGGTTATCGATGATTTGCGCTCGGCGGGCCAGCTTCCGTGCGGCTCCAGGATTCGCCCGCTGGTGTTTACGGACGCGCTGGCCAACCACATTGCAGGAGTGCCTGGCGCTGCAAATGCGCCGCAGGATTGGGGCGCAGGCCAACCGTATCCGCTTGATCGAGGAATCTTCATCAGCGGTAACCGCTGTGTCGGCAAGACATGTACGCCGGAACTTGTGCCGAGCCAAGGCGTGCCGCGCGCAGGGCTGGCCGATGGCAACAGGGTGCCGGGTACGGATGTGCTGACGGTGCGATATCTGGAAGGCAATGGCTGGGCGGCGCGCGCGGACGATTCAGGGCCGGCGTGCAGCGCCGATGCAACCTTGGGCTCGATCGCGGTTCGCAAGTTGCCCGGTGATGTGGTCCCGTCGGAATTTGATGCTTCCCATGTCGCGTTGCTGGTGGGTTGTTCCGCCGGTGAGATTTTCAGGGTGACGAAGCACGGCAACGTGCTGCAGCCTCTGCCGGGGAATTTCGGTGTTCCCACCTGTTTGCCCCTTGATTCGCAGACGCGCGTGTTTGATCTGGACACCCAGCTTCGAACATCGGTCTACTATCTTGAAGTAAAAGCGCGCGAGGGTGCGCGCAATCGTGGCGCGGTGCTGATGCGACGCACGAATGGGGTGGCGAACGAATTGGTCGAGGGGGTTGAGCGGCTCGATTTTCGGTATTCATTGGTCGACGCGGCAGGCGCCGCACATTGGCTGACTGCCGCGGAGGTAGCCAAGGCAGTCACGAGCAATGGCGTGCAACTCCAGTGCAGGAGGTCGGATGCGGACGGGATGAGATTGTGCTCGTGGTCCGATATCGAAGCGGTCGATGTTTCAATGCTGGTCAACACGGTCGAAGACCTCCCTGCGGACGCGGCCGCTCATGCGTGGGACTATCGGTATTCGGTCGATGGCGACAAGGCTCAGGCGCCGATGGCCGCAATGCCCACGACTGGACTACCTGCGGGGCGCATGTTGCGTCGGGAATTCCATTCCGTGGTCGCGCTGCGGGATCTCGGCGGATGATCAGGCGAGGGCGTCCGCGTTGTGCGGTGTCGCCACGGCAACGGGGGGCCGTGCTGTTTGTGTCGCTCGTCATCTTGGTAGTGCTTTCGCTGTTTGCGATCACGACCGCGAACACCGCGCTCATGGAGCAGAAGATGGCTGGTGCAACGCGCAACAAGCAACTGGCCACGGTTGCGGCCGATAGCGCGTTGAGTGACGCAAAGGTCAGGATCTCGGCTGCCGCTGCTGTATACGGCGCTGCGGAAGTTTGTTCTCACCTGCGTTGTTTCGTTCGGTCAGCAGATTTGCCTTACGACGCGGCACAGTTGATGCGCACCGAACAGGTACGTGCCGCGACCACCCCTTTTCGGTTGGACCTGACGCAATTGCACGGCATTGACCAGAGCGCCCGACTGGCTGCTGTACCCGGTTATGTCATCGAAGATCTCGGCGTGGCAGGGCAGTTGACAGGCTCCTTGGTTCCCGCAAGGGAAGGTTCAAACCGGCTTTTTCGCATTACTGCGATCGGCTTCGGTGGCCAGCTCGACTACAGCCGTGCGATCGAAAGCATCTATGCGGTCGCGCAATGAGGTATTGCGCGAGTATGCATGGCGGGATCAGATGGTACGGCTGCCCTCCGAGGCGCCACGTTTCGCAGGGTTTCTCGCTGATCGAGATGATGACTGTCGTTGCCCTTCTGGCGATCATCGCGCTGATTGCGATTCCGTCCTACAACTGGGCGATGCGCAAAGCGCGGCGTGCGGAAGGCAAAGCGTTGCTATATGTGATCATGGCGGCCGAAGAGCGCCACTATTCGAATACCAATCGTTACACCCGCCAAATCGGCGAGGCTGGCATAACGGAGTCGACCGAATCGCTGCCCGGACATTTCTATGGGCTCTCGGACATTACCTTGAGCGACGATGCCCAGACCGTAACCATTGCTGTCTCCCCGCAGCGCGCCCAGCAGGGCGATCCCTGCGGCAGCCTGACCTTGGATTCGACCGGCCGGCGTGGAGCGACTGCCGTGCAGGCGAGCGTCGCCGGCTGCTGGTGAGATCTTTGCACGGCAACCTTGAGCATCACCCCCGCCACCGCTATACTCCGCGGCCCTCGCCGGAATAGCTCAGTTGGTAGAGCGCGTCATTCGTAATGATGAGGTCGTAGGTTCGATTCCTATTTCCGGCACCATGTCCACCGGTTCGCGCAGCGCGGATCCGGTCGAGGCGGGCGGTTAGCTCAGCGGTAGAGCATTGCCTTCACACGGCAAGGGTCGCAGGTTCGATCCCTGCACCGCCCACCAATATATGCAACTGATTCAGCGATTTGGCGCGCCACGAGATCAACTCGTGGCGCGCCTTTTCGTTTGGCGATCGGTCGTGACCAGTGCCTAGGCATTCGCGCGCAAGTTCAATCCCTGTGGTCTGATTCCTCACGCCTTCGCCCCGATTGGCTTGACAAGCTTGCTTAGCCAATCGAGCCAATTTGTATGTAACAGCCATTCGGCGTATCGTCGACTGGCGCGAGTTCGATCGCGCCGTCGATGAGGCCACATCCATGAGCCATACCATCACTTTGGCGGCACCGCACGGATTGACCGCACGGGTCGAGGCGCTGCCGAGCACGGATGCGAAGAACGGGTTCGCCCAGCTGATCGATCGCGTGACGCGTTTGCGCAAGCCGGTGGTCATCACCCGCAACGCGCGGCCCACGGTGGTCGTGCTTTCCATCGAGGAATACGAGCGTTTGGTGACGGCCAGTCCTGATCCGCTGGCGCCTCTGCGCGATCGCTTTGCGGCACTCGTCGGCGAAATGCAGACCGGCAGCGCCCGCGGCGCCGTGGATACGTTGTTCGGCGCGAGTCCGCAGCAACTCGGCGCGGCGGCGGTCAAGGGCGCGCGTTGACTGCACGAATCACCGTGCTCGCCGGCACCAACGGCGGGGGCAAAAGCAGTATTGCCGGCGCGGCGCTGCGGCAAGCGGGTGGTCAGTACTTCAATCCGGACGAAGAAACGCGCTTCATTCAAGCGGCGAATCCCGGCATGGCCGAAGCGGCGGCCAATGGACTCGCGTGGCAGGTCGGCGTGGAGCAGCTGCGCGCGGCGATCGATGAAAGGCACGACTACACGTTCGAGACCACACTGGGCGGCGCGACCGTGACCAGTCTACTGCTGGATGCCGTGGCCGCAGGTCTGGAGGTGTGCATCTGGTACTGCGGACTGGATGGTCCGGAGCGCCACCTCGCGCGGGTCAGGGCGCGCGTGGCGCGCGGAGGCCACGACATTCCCGAAGATCGGATACGCGAGCGCTACATCGCGAGCCAGTGCAACCTGGTTCGCCTGCTGCCGCATCTCACCCGGCTGTTGATCTTCGACAACAGCGCCGAGGCGGATCCCGCGACTGGTCATGCGCCCGCGCCGCGCAAGGTTCTGGAATGGACGACAGGTGCCGTGCTGTTCCCCCGGACCGGCGAGGATCTGGCGCGAACGCCCGAGTGGGCACAGGCGTTGGTTGCCTGCGCTATCGATCAAGCCGTTGCGTCCAACGGACATGCCCGGTCCAGTGATGCTGATCGGTAGCGGGGCGATGCGCGATGTCTGCGGATGGCCGAACAGCGCGCGCGAGCTGGCCGCACTGCGGGCGCGCTGATACCCTGCGTGCCCGACAATTATCCTGGGCCTCGTGCGGTGGCGCGCGGCATCGCATGAACACATCGCCCTCGTCCAACCACGACACGATCCGCGCCGTTCTCTGGCAACGCGATCATTTGCGCTTGCTCGACCAGCGCCTGCTGCCGCGCGCGGAAACCTTCGTCGATTGCCGCAACGCCGGCGAGGTGGCCTCGGCGATTCGTGAGCTGGTCGTGCGTGGCGCGCCGGCCATCGGCATCGCGGCGGCGTGGGGCGCCGTGCTGGCGGCGCAGCAGGATCCGGCGAATATCCATGCCGCGCTCGCGGATCTGCGCGCGGCACGGCCGACGGCTGTGAACCTGATGTGGGCACTCGATCGCATGAAGCACGCGCTGGCCGGCGGTGCGGATGCGGCGGCGCTGGCGCGCGAGGCGCAGGCGATCCAGGACGAGGACCTGGCCGCGAACAAGCACATGGGCGAACTCGGCGCGGCGTTGCTCGGTCACGATGTCGGCGTGCTCACGCATTGCAACACCGGTTCGCTCGCGACCGCGGGTTTCGGCACCGCGCTCGGCGTGATTCGCGCCGGTGTCGATGCCGGGCGCATCGCGCGCGTATTCGCGGGTGAGACGCGGCCATGGTTGCAGGGTGCACGCCTGACCATGTGGGAGCTGCTGCGCGACGGCATTCCGGCGACTTTGGTCGCCGATTCGGCGGCGGCGCACCTGATGAAATCCGGCGCGGTGCAGTGGGTCATCGTCGGCGCCGACCGCATCGCTGCGAATGGCGATACCGCGAACAAGATCGGCACCTATCAACTGGCGATCGGCGCGCGCCATCATGGTGTCAAGTTCATGGTCGTCGCGCCGTCGTCGACGGTCGACATGTCGACCGTCGATGGGGCCGACATCGAAATCGAACTGCGCTCGCCGGACGAGCTGTTCGCGTACGCCGGGCAGCGCACCGTGATCGACGGCGCGAGTGCGTGGAATCCGGTATTCGACGTGACGCCGGCCGACTCTGATCGACGCGATCGTGACCGAGCGCGGCGTGGTCGAGAGTCCGAATGCCGAACGCATGGCCGCGTTGTTCGGCAGCGCTCGCTGATCGCCGCACTTCAGGGACGGCATCCAGGATGGCACTGCGCAGGCAGCTCGTGTTGTTCGCGATCAGCGGCGCGTTCGGCTTCGTCGTCGACGCCGGGATCGTGCAGTTCCTGGTGCGCGAACTGGGCATGAATCCGTATGGCGCGCGCGTCGTTTCCTTTCTCGCTGCGGCGACGACGACCTGGGGTTTCAATCGTCGCTACACGTTTGCCGGCCATGGCGGCGGCAGCCGGCGTCGCGAGTTGCTGCGGTATCTGATCGCGATGGCGTGTGGATTCGCGTTGAACTACGGCGCGTACGCGGCCTGCCTGTTGTTCTGGCCGCTCGTTCGGGAGTGGCCTGCGATCGGTGTCGCGGCCGGATCGGTGGCTGGCGCGGTGCTGAATTTCCTGACCTCGAAGTACTGGATTTTCCGCAAGCCTGCGGGCGAGAAGGTGTAGGCGAATGCGATGTGCCCGTAGGAGCGCACCCTGTGCGCGATCGCGGATCGCGGAAACGACGCGACGTTTGTCGCCCACAGGGTGGGCTCCTACGGGATCTTCGATTCGCGTATCCGGCGGCGCGTCCCTGTAGGAGCGCACCCGCGCGAACCTCGGGG
The DNA here is from genome assembly GCA_963720445.1 of uncultured Gammaproteobacteria bacterium. Taxonomy (GTDB): domain Bacteria; phylum Pseudomonadota; class Gammaproteobacteria; order Xanthomonadales; family Rhodanobacteraceae; genus Dokdonella_A. The sequence continues at coordinate 450,042 of CAVRFO010000002.1, read as the reverse complement.
CAATCACCACGGACCAGCCGCCCGCAGGGAGGGCTCCTGCGGATTCATCTTTGAAGCCTAACGGCGCCTTGGGTTGCGTAGCTCAAGACCGCCTAAGTCGCGCTGGAATCAGGGAAAACCCTGTGGTTTCCGGCCCCGGAAGTGGCCTGCGCGTGGTATGATTTCCCGTTGCGTTTGCGCACACGCGCGGCGTTCGCGCGTCATTCCCGCCGCACCTTTTCGATCGAATGAAAAGCATCGCAGCGGCGGCGTTCGCGCGCCCCGAATCCTGACTTCTGCAGAGGATGCCCGATGGCTGAGCTGGCCAAAGAAATCATACGCGTCAACATCGAGGACGAAGTCCGCAAGAGTTATCTCGACTACGCGATGAGCGTGATCGTCGGACGTGCGCTGCCCGATGTGCGCGATGGCCTGAAGCCTGTGCATCGACGCACGTTGTACGCGATGCACGAAGCGAATACCGCGTGGAACCGGCCGTACGTGAAATGTGCGCGCGTGGTCGGCGAGGTCATGGGCAAGTTCCATCCGCACGGCGACTGCGTCGATCTACGACGCGCTGGTGCGCATGGCGCAGGATTTCTCGATGCGCTACATGCTCATCGACGGCCAGGGCAACTTCGGTTCGGTCGACGGCGACCCCGCCGCGGCGATGCGTTACACCGAGTGCCGCCTGGATCGCCTGAGTTCGGAACTGCTGGCCGACATCGACAAGGAAACCGTCGATTACCAGCCGAACTACGACGAGAAGGAACTCGAACCGACGGTCCTGCCGACGCGCATCCCGAATCTGCTGGTCAACGGTTCGGCCGGCATCGCGGTCGGCATGGCGACCAATATCCCGCCGCACAACCTCACGCGAAGTGCTGTCCGCGTGCATCGCGCTGATCGACGATCCGGAACTCGGTTTCGACGACCTGCATGCGCATCGTGCCGGGTCCGGACTTCCCGACTGCCGGCATCATCAACGGCGCTTCCGGCATCGTCGAAGCGTACAAGACCGGGCGCGGCCGCATCCTGGTCCGCGCCAAGGCCGAGATCGAGACCGAGGACAACGGCCGCGAGACGATCATCGTCACCGAGCTGCCGTTCCAGGTGAACAAGGCGCGGCTGATCGAGAAGATCGCCGAGCTGGTCAAGGAAAAGAAGCATCGAGGGCATCTCGGACGCTGCGCGACGAGTCCGACAAGGACGGCCTGCGCGTCGTCATCGAAGTGCGCCGCGACGCGTCGGCCGACGTGCTGCTCAACAACCTGTTCCAGCAGACCCAGCTGCAGGTCACGTTCGGCATCAACATGGTCGCGCTGGTCGATGGCCAGCCGCGCACGCTGGCGTTGCGCGAGATCCTCGACGCGTTCATCCGCCATCGTCGCGAAGTCGTCACCCGCCGCACGATCTTCGACCTGCGCAAGGCGCGTTCGCGTGCGCACATCGTCGAAGGCCTGACCGTCGCGCTGGCGAACATCGACGAGATGATCGAGCTGATCAAGACCTCGCCGTCGCCGGACGAAGCGAAGCAGCGCATGCTCGCGCGGCGCTGGGAGCCGGGCATGGTTGGCGCGCTGCTCGCGGCGGCCGGCGCGGACGCGTCGCGTCCGGAAGACATGTCGGTCGATGCGGGCTTGAAGGCGGACGGCTATCAGCTGTCCGAGCTGCAGGCGAAGGACATCCTCGAAATGCGCCTCAATCGCCTGACCGGTCTCGAACAGGAAAAGCTGACCGACGAATACAAGCAGTTGCTGGTGACGATCGCGGGCCTGATCGAGATTCTCGAAAACCCCGACGTGCTGCTGAAGATCATCCGTGACGAGTTCATCGCGCTGAAGGAACAGTACGGCGACGCGCGTCGCACCGCGATCCAGGCGAGCCAGGAAGACCTCGAACATCCTCGACCTGATCGAGCCCGAGGATGTCGTCGTCACGCTGTCGCATGCCGGTTACGCGAAGCGTCAGCCGGTCAGCACCTACCGCGCGCAGAAGCGCGGCGGCAAGGGCCGTTCGGCGACGAACATGAAGGAAGAGGATTTCGTCGAGCGGTTGTGGATCGCCAATACGCACGACACGCTGCTCACCTTCACCAGCGCGGGCCGCGTGTTCTGGCTCAAGGTCTACCAGTTGCCGGATGCCGGTCCGCACGCGCGCGGCAAGCCGATCGTGAACCTGCTGCCGCTGGAAGAGAATGAAAAAGTGCAGGCGGTGCAGCCGGTGCGCGAGTTCGACGAAGGGCGCTACGTGTTCTTCGCGACGCGGGACGGCACGGTCAAGAAGACGCCGCTGACCGAATACGCGTTCCAGCTGCAGCGCGGCAAGATCGCGATCAACCTCGACGAGGGCGATGCGCTGGTCGACGTGCAGCTCACCGATGGTGCGCGCGACATCCTGCTGTTCGCGTCGAACGGCAAGGCGGTGCGCTTCGCCGAGGACGCGGTGCGCTCGATGGGCCGCACCGCGACCGGCGTGCGCGGCATGCGCCTGGCCAAGGACGAACACGTGGTCAGCCTGATCGTCGGCGAAGGCGAGGACGACGTCCTCACCGCAACCGAGCGCGGCTACGGCAAGCGCACGCCGCTCGCCGACTATCCGCGCAAGGGCCGCGGCACCCAGGGCGTGATCGCGATCCAGTGCTCGGAACGCAACGGCGCACTGATCGGTGCGGTGCAACTCGGCGAGAGCCACGAACTGATGCTGATCTCGAACCAGGGCACGCTCGTGCGCACCCGCGCCAGCGAAGTCGCCCGCGTCGGACGCAACACGCAGGGCGTGACCCTGATCCGCCTGCCTGCGGATGAAGTGCTGGTTGGCGTGGTCAAGGTCGACGCGCTCGGCGAGGACGACGCTGGCGAGACCGCAACGGCAGCAGAATGCGCGCCCGCGGCGGACGACGACAATACGCCGGTCGCGTGATGCGGCCAGCGGCGCGTGCTTGAAACCCTCTCCCCCAACCACGAAGCGGCTGGGGGAGAGGGAACTCAGCTTCCGAGCGCGGCCAGCATCGGCTCGGCGCCGGACACGGTGAACTCGCCGGGCGCCTCGACGTTGAGGTTTTTCACCACGCCATCCTCGGCGTAAAGCGCAAAACGCTTGCCGCGCACGCCCATGCCGAAGCGTGTCGCGTCCATTTCCAGTCCGAGGGCGCGCATGAACGCGCCGTTGCCGTCGGCGAGCATCATCAAGCCCTCCGGTACATGCTGGCTTTTCGCCCACGCGTCCATCACGTAGGCATCGTTGACCGCGATGCAGGCGACAACGATGCCGCGGCGTTTGAATTCGTCGAAATGCTCCACATAGCCGGGCAGGTGGCGGTTCGAACAGGTCGGCGTGAATGCGCCGGGCACCGAGAACAGCACGACATTCTTGCCGTTGAAAATCTCGTCGGTCGAAATGGCCTGCACGCCATCCTTGAGGATATTGAGGGTGGCGGCGGGAATGCGTTCGCCAATCTGGATCGACATCGGTGATCTCCAGGGAATGAGGATTGCGGAACGGGCGAATCATACGTCGCGCCGGCGTTGCATGGATCGGCTCTTGAAAGCCGATTCCACGACCCTACCTTTCCGCCATCGCGGCGAATGACGCCGCATCCATTTGCGGAGAACACCCATGATCGTTACCCAATACAGCCCCTGGCTCGTGCGCGGCAATGCGCAGGCGCAGCAGGTCCTGCATCGATTCTTCAACCCGTCCGCCGGCGAAGCGGTGCGCACCGATGCCCCGGTCTGGCAGCCGCCGGTCGATATCCGCGAGGAAGCCTCGCGTTTCGTGATCCTCGCCGACCTTCCGGGCGTCGATCTGGCGACGGTCGACATCCAGATGGACAAGGGCGTGTTGTCGCTGAAGGGCGCCCGGGACTCCGAGGCCAGGGACGAGGCCACGACGTTCGCGCGGACAGAGCGCGGCCACGGCAGCTTCGATCGCCGGTTCACCCTGCCCGACAGTGCGGACGCCGATGCGATCAGCGCGGTTGGCAAGAACGGCGTGCTCGAGATTTCGATCCCGAAGAAAGCGCAAGCCGCGCCGCGCCGGATCGCCATCAACGGTTGATCGACGGCGAGGACACTGGAACGCTGGCCGCACGCTCGCGTAGCGGTCAGAATGAAGCGGCCCGCGGAGGTTCACCGCGGGCCGTTTTGTTTTGAATGATCGAGGCGATGGATGGAATTCAAGGACTACTACGACATTCTCGGCGTGAAACCGGAGGCAACCGATACGGAGATCAAATCCGCGTACCGGCGCCTTGCGCGCAAATACCACCCCGATGTCAGCAAGGAGAGCGCCGCTGAGGAGAAATTCAAGTCGGTCAACGAAGCGTATGAGGCGCTCAAGGAACCGTCGCGCCGCCAAGCCTACGATCAGGTGCGAGCGGGCGGCGGCTACCGCGGCGGCGATGAGTTTCGCGGTGCGCCGCCGAACTGGCAGCGCCAGCAGCATGGCGCGGGCGGCGAGGAGGATTTCAGCGATTTCTTCGAATCGATTTTCGGAAATCGTGGTGGCGGCGGCCGAGGTGGTCCGCGCAAGGGCCGTGACCTGCACGCGCAGGTGAGTGTCGATCTGGCCACGGCTTACGCAGGCGGTCGGCAGCGTTTCAGCCTGCGCGACGGCAGCGGCGAACGCACGCTCGAGGTCAAGATTCCGGCCGGCATCACCGCGGGCCAGCAGATCCGCCTAGCCGGACAAGGGCATGCCGGGGCGGGCGGTGGACCGGCCGGCGACCTGATCCTGGAAATCGGTTTGCGCGACGATCCGCGCTTTCGGCTCGACGGGCGCGATGTCCTGCTCGATCTTCCGGTCGCGCCGTGGGAGGTTGCATTGGGCGCGACGGTGCCGGTGCCGACCTTGGGCGGCAACGTCGAGTTGCGCATTCCGGCGGGTTCGGATGGTGGCCGCAAGATGCGCCTGCGCGGTCGCGGCTGGCCGGGCAAGACACCGGGCGACCAGATCGTCACCCTGGAAGTGCGGGTTCCGAAACCTGCGGACGACGAACAGCGCGCGTTCTACGAACAGATGGCGCGCATGTTCGAGGCTGATTTCAATCCACGCGCTTGATCCGCGCGCGTGATGCGCGCGGTGCCGCTTCAGGCGGCCGGCAGGTATTCGTTGATGACGCGGGTCAGTTCCGCGTCCTCGATCGGCTTGGTCACGTACGCTTTCGCGCCCTGACGCATTCCCCAGACCCGATCCGTTTCCTGATCCTTGGTCGTGACCAGGATCACCGGGATATGGCTGGTCTTCGGATCGCGCGAGATCGTGCGGGTGGCCTGGAAGCCGTTGAGGTTCGGCATCACCACATCCATGAGGATCAGATCCGGCAGCTCGCGCCGCGCGACTTCGACGCCGGCAGCGCCATCCTCGGCGGTAACGACCTGGTGGCCGAGTTTCTCGACCGTACGCTTCATGCCGACCAACTGCGAAGGCGAATCGTCGACAATCAATACTTTGGACATGTGCCATTTCCCCCTGTGGAGGCTTGCATTCTAGACGGGTGCACGCACTTGGGCCAGACCGGCCGACAATCGGTCAGTCGGGCAGGACGACCGTACGGCCGACCGACGCGCCAGCGAGCATGGTATCGAAAATCGCAGGCAGATCGGCGAGCGCGACGTCACGGTTCGCGATCGTGGCCAGATGGGCGGGTTTCCAGTCGCCAGCAAGATGCTCCCAGACCTGTTCGCGGATCGCGCGTGCGGTGCCGGCCGAGGCGATGCCGAGCAGGCTGACGCCGCGGATGATGAACGGCATGACGGTCGTCGCCAGATCCGCTGACGCGGCCAGTCCGCAGCTTGCGATGTTGCCGTATGGCCGGATCACGCGGGTCAGCCCGGCCAGCATGTCGCCGCCGACGTTGTCGATCGCGCCGGCCCAGCGCGCGGTTTCGAGCGGACGTTGGCCCCAGTAGAGTTCGTTGCGCGCGATGCATTGTTTCGCGCCCAAGCCGATCAGATAGTCGAACTGCTCGATCTTGCCGGTGATCGCATGCGCCTCGAAGCCGGCGCAGGTCAGGATGTCGACCGCCAGCGAGCCGACGCCGCCGGTCGCGCCGGTGACGACGATCGGTCCCATCTCGGGCGTCTGTCCGTTGCGCACCATCTGGAACAGCGACAGTGCGGCGGTGAAGCCGGCGGTGCCGAGCGCCATCGATTCGCGCAAGGTGATGCCGGCCGGCAGCGGGATCGCCCATTTCGATTCAAGCCGCGCGTATTGCGCGTAACCGCCGTCGCGCGTTTCCGAGAGTCCGCAGCCGGTACACAACACCTGGTCGCCTTCCTTGAATGCCGGATCGGTCGACGCGGCGACGTAGCCGGCTACGTCGATGCCGCCATTCAACGGAAACTGGCGCAGGATCTTGCCCTTGCCGGTCCCGGCCAGCGCGTCCTTGTAGTTGACCGACGAGTACGCGACCTTGACCAGCACCTCGCCGGGAGAGAGTTCATCAACACGCATCGGCTCGACGCCAGCGCGGTAGCCGGCGGCGTCGTTGCGGATGCGGAAGGCGGGGAAGGTCGTCATGGCGCACTCATGCCTTTGCTCGTCATCCCGGCGAAGGCCGGGATCCAGTTTCTGCGTTTGCTCTTGCCGTCATCCCGGCGAAGGCCGGGATTCAATTTTGCCCTGCAGCTCAGCGGAGGAGATTGGCCGCTTCAATTGCCCTGGTCTTCCACGCGCGTTTCCATTCCTTGACGGCCTTCTCGCGCAGGATCGCCGATTCCATCGTCGCGTGCTGCTCGAGCCAGACCAAATCGTGCACACGGTATTTCTTCGTGAAGCCCTCGACCAAGTCGCCCTTGTGTTCCCACACGCGCTTGACGAGATCGGAGGTCACGCCGACGTAGAGTGTTCCATTCCATCCGCTGGCCAGGATATAGACGCACGGTTGCTTCATGGCTTCTCAAAGCTGGATTCCGGCCTGCGCCGGGATGACGACCTGAGAGAGTTTCGCAACGTGGGAGGTCGCCATTCCACAAGCTGGATCCCGGCCTTCGCCGGGATGACGGCTTGAGAGAGTATCGCAACGTGGGGGGTGTCATTCCACAAGCTGGATCCCCGGTCTTCGCCGGGATGACGACTTGGAGGGTATCGCAACATTGGAGTTCGTCATTCCGGCTTTCGCCGGGATGACGGATCCGAGGCGTGTCGCGATACCAAAGCTCGTCATCCCGGCGAAGGACGGGATCCAGTTCATCCGTCACGTCTCGCAGCGACGATGCCGGCGACTTCATTCTGACTTCAATTCGCCTTGTGAATCGCCCGCTTGTCGACCGCCAGCGCGGCCTCGTGGATCGCTTCGCGAGAGCGTCGGATGCGCATGCACGATCCGCGCGAGGTCTTCTGACGAACCCTTGAACTCCATTGCGACGACGCATTCTGCGACGAGTTCGGAGACGCAGGCGCCGACCAGGTGCACGCCGAGGATGCGGTCGGTTTCGGCGTGCGCGATCATCTTCACGAAGCCGGCTGGTTCGTTCATCGCGACCGCGCGGCCGATCGCCGCGAACGGGAAGCTGCCGGTTCTGTACGGGATGTTCTCAGCCTTGCACTGCGCTTCGGTCTTGCCGACCCAAGCGATTTCCGGCTCGGTGTAGATCACCCACGGCACGGTGTCGAGGTTCACGTGGCCGGGTTTGCCGGCGATGATCTCGGCGACCGCGACGCCTTCCTCGGAACCCTTGTGCGCGAGCATCGGGCCGCGCACGCAGTCGCCGACCGCCCACACGCCTTCGACACCGGCCCAGTTGTGCTCGTCGACGACGACACGACCGCGCTCGTCGGTCTTCACGCCGGTGCCGTCAGCCAACACGCCGTCGGTGTACGCACGGCGACCGACTGCGACCAGCAGCTTGTCGACGACCAGCTGCTTCTCGCCGTCCTTTGCGGAATAGGTGAGGTGGACCTCGTTGCCCTTGATCTCGGCCTTCGACAGCTTGGCGCCGAGTTCGATCTTGAGGCCCTGCTTGGCGAATTCGCGCGCCGCGGTCTTGGCGACGTCGGCATCGGCGACGCTGAGGAAATCCGGCAGCGCCTCGATGATGGTGACGTCGGAACCGAGGCGCTTCCACACGCTGCCGAGTTCGAGGCCGATCACGCCGGCGCCGATCACGCCGAGGCGCTTCGGGGTTTCGCTGAAATCGAGCGCGCCGGCGTTGTCGACGATGTACTTGCCGTCGAACTGCGCGAACGGCAGCTGGATCGGCACCGAACCGGTCGCGATGATCACGTTGGTCGCGGCGAGCGTCTGCTTCGAGCCGTCGGTGGCGGTGACTTCGACCTGGCGGTTCGGAAGCAACTTGCCCTTGCCGAAGAACGGCGTGACCTTGTTCTGCTTGAACAGCATCGCGATGCCACCGGTGAACTGTTTGACGATCTTGTCCTTGCGGCCGACCATCGTGCCGACGTCGATGCTGGCGCCCTGGGTGGTGATGCCGTGCACGTCGAAGTGCTTGGTCAGGTTCCAGAACTGTTTGGAGGAATCCAGCAGCGCCTTCGACGGAATGCAGCCGACGTTGAGGCAGGTGCCGCCGAGTGCGGCCTTGCCGTCCTTGCCGATGAAGTCGTCGATGCACGCGGTCTTGAGGCCGAGCTGCGCGGCGCGGATCGCGGCCACATAGCCGGCAGGGCCGGCGCCGATGACGATGACGTCGTAGTTGTCGCTCATGATTCTTAGGATGTCCTGATGACGAAGGTGCAACGGCGTTCCGGGTTCGTCATCCCGGCGAAGGCCGGGATCCGATCCTGCTTTAGATGTTGCAGCGAAGATCACAATGGATTCCGGCCTTCGCCGGAATGACGAGCGAAAGCTCACATGCCGAAAAGCATCCGCTGCGGGTTCTCCAGCTGATTCTTGATATCTACCAGGAACAGCACCGCGTCCTTGCCGTCGATGATGCGGTGGTCGTAGCTGATCGCGATGTACATCATCGGCGCGGCGACGATCTGGCCATTCTCGACGATCGCGCGTTCCTTGATCGTGTGCATGCCGAGGATCGCGCTCTGCGGCGGGTTCACGATCGGGGTCGACAGCAGGGAACCGAACGTGCCGCCGTTGGTGACCGTGAACGTGCCGCCTTGCAGATCATCGAGGGTAAGACCACCTTCACGTGCTTTTTTCGCATACGTCGCGATCGCTTTTTCGATCTCGGCGAAGCTCATGTTCTGCGCGTCGCGCAATACTGGCGTGACCAGGCCCTTGTCGGTCGAGACTGCGACCGAGATGTCCTGGTAACCGTGATAGATCACGTCGCTGCCGTCGACCGACGCATTGACGACCGGATAGCGCTTCAGCGCTTCGCACGCGGCCTTCACGAAGAAGCTCATGTAGCCGAGCTTGATGCCGTTGGCCTTCTCGAACTGCTTCGCCGAGCTGCTTGCGCATCGCGGCGACCTGGCTTGAGGTTGATCTCGTTGAACGAGGTCAGCATCGCGATCGAGTTCTTCGACAGCATCAGGCGCTCGGCGATCTTCGTGCGCATGCGCGTCATCGGGACGCGCTCCTGCGGGCGGGCGCCGGGCGTCGGCTGCGCAACGGGTATCGACTTCGCGGCGGCGGGCGCCTGCTTGTCGCTGCGCATGAAATTGACCAGGTCTTCCTTGGTCACGCGGCCGTCGCGGCCGGTGGCGGACACCTGCGACGGGATCGATCTTGTTCTCGGTCGCGACCCGCTGGCCGGCCGGCGAGAGGTCGGCCGCGGCGCCTTGTTGCGTGGTGGGAGCGCCGGAAGGCGCGATGCCCTTGCTTTCCTCGCGGCTGGCGCGGACGGCATCGCGGCTGCCGCCGCTCCCACAGGGGCAGCAGCTGGGGTTGCCGCCGCCGTGGCGCCTTCCGTGATGATCGCGAGCAGCTGCTGGCTGGTCACCGTGGCGCCGGTGTCCTGCTTGATTTCCGTGAGCACGCCATCGACCGGCGAGGGCACTTCGAGCACGACCTTGTCGGTTTCCAGATCGACGAGATTCTCGTCGCGCTTGACCGCATCGCCGGGCTTCTTGTGCCAGGTCGCGATGGTCGCGTCGGAAACGGATTCGGGCAGGACGGGAACTTTGACTTCGATCGACATGGGGTGGTGTCCTTGGGATTTTTCTTGAGCCCCTCTCCCACCGGGAGAGGGGTTGGGGTGAGGGTTCGGCGTATGCAGGCGCTCCACTTCGCCCGAACCCTCATCCGGCCCTTCGGGCCACCTTCTCCCGGAGGGAGAAGGGATAAACGACGATACTACTCCGCAACGTTATCGGAACCGGCCGGCAGCACCAACGCCTGCTCGACCAGCGCTGCCTGTTCGGCAACATGGGTACTGAAATGTCCGCAGGCCGGCGCCGGCGAGCGCGAGCGACCTGCGTAGGACAGCGTCTGCTTCGGCGTTACCAGCGCATGCAGGTGGTGCCTGATCTGGTACCACGCGCCCTGGTTCATCGGCTCTTCCTGACACCAGATGATGTCCTTCGCTCGCCGGATATTTCGCCAGTTCCGCACTCGCCTCGGTGCGCGGGAACGGATACAACTGTTCGACGCGCACGATCGCGACATCGTCGATGTTGCGCTTCGCCGCGTCCTCGACCAAGTCGTAGTAGACCTTGCCCGAACACAGCACGACGCGGCGGACCTTCTGCCGCGTCCTTCGCGGTGCGGTCGGCGATCACCAGCCGGAAACCGCCATGGCTCAGCTCGTCGAGCGTCGACACCGCGAGCTTGTGGCGCAGCAGCGATTTCGGCGTCATCACGATCAGCGGCTTGCGCGCATCGCGCAGCATCTGCCGGCGCAGCATGTGGAACATCTGCGCGGGCGTCGTCGGTACGCAGACCTGCATGTTGTCGAGCGCGCACAGCTGCAGGTAGCGTTCCAGGCGCGCCGAGGAATGTTCCGGACCCTGGCCTTCGTAGCCGTGCGGCAGCAGCAGGACCAGAGCCCGACAGGCGGTCCCATTTCGCCTCGCCGGACGAGATGAACTGGTCGATCACGACCTGCGCACCGTTCGCGAAGTCGCCGAACTGGCCTTCCCACAGCACCAGCGTTTCCGGCGCCGCAGTCGAATAGCCGTACTCGAATGCCATCACCGCTTCCTCGCTGAGCAGGGAATCGATGATGGTCACGCTCGCGCCGTCGCGCACCTGCGCGAGCGGCTCGTAGTCGCCGCCGCTGTTCTGGTCGTGCAGCACCGCGTGGCGATGGAAGAACGTGCCGCGGCCGGAATCCTGGCCGACCAGACGCAGGTTGCTGCCGTCAGCGATGATCGAGGCATAGGCGAGGTTTTCGGCGAATCCCCAATCCATCGATTGCTTGCCGGCGGCCATGTTGGCGCGGTCGGCATAGATTTTCGCGACGCGCGGGTGCAGTACGACGCCAGCCGGAATGGTCAGGATCTTCGCATTGAGTTCGGCGAGCTTCTGCGCCGGCAACGTGGTGTCGACCGGCTGTGCGAGGCTGGCACGAACGTGGCGACGCCAGTCGACCGCGAAATCGTCGGTGAACGCCGGATCGAGATCGGCGATCGGCGTGCCGGCTTCGAGCTTGGCGCGATAGCCGTCGACGAGCTTCTGCGCGTCGCTGTCGGCGATCACGCCTGCGGCCACCAGTTGCTTCGCATACAGCTCGCGAGCGGTCGGACGCGCGCGGATGATCTGGTACATCAGCGGCTGCGTCGCGGACGGCTCATCGGCCTCGTTGTGGCCGTGGCGGCGGTAGCAGACCAGGTCGATGACGACATCGCGCTTGAACTTCTGGCGGTAGTCGAACGCGAGGCGGGTGACGAACAACACCGCTTCGGGATCGTCGCCGTTCACATGGAACACCGGTGCGTTGATCATCTTCGCGACATCGGTGCAGTACAGCGTCGAGCGTGCGTCGTGCGGGTTCGAGATGGTGAAGCCGACCTGGTTGTTGACCACGACATGGATCGAGCCGCCGACGCAGAAGCCACGCGCCTGCGACATGTTCAGCAATTCCATGTTGACGCCCTGGCCCGCGAACGCGGCGTCGCCGTGGATCAGCACCGGCACCACATGTTCGCGCGTCTCGTCGCGGCGATGGGTCTGGCGCGCGCGCACCGAGCCGGCCACGACCGGATTGACGATCTCCAGGTGCGACGGGTTGAACGCGAGCGCGACGTGCACGGTGCGCCCCGGCGTCTTCACGTCGGCGCTGAAACCCATGTGGTATTTGACGTCGCCCGAATGCGCCGGATCATCCGGACGTGGTCGAACTTGCCGTCGAATTCCGCGAACAGCTTCTGCGGCGACTTGCCGAGGATGTTGACCAGCACGTTGAGACGGCCGCGATGGGCCATGCCCATGACCATGTCGTTCATGCCGTCGGCACCGCCGCGGCGGATCAGTTCGTCGAGCAGCGGAATCAGGCTGTCGCCACCTTCGAGCGAGAAACGTTTCTGGCCGACGTATTTCGTGTGCAGGTAGCGTTCGAGGCCATCGGCCTGCACGAGTTTTTCGAGCACGCGTTTTTTGTCGTCCGCGCTCAGGCCGTAATTGCCGCCCGCGCGTTCGAGTTGCTCGTGCACCCACTGGCGCTGTTCGGCGTCGGAAATATGCATGAACTCGGCACCGATGCTGCCGGCGTAGGTCGCCTTCAGCAGCGCGATGAGGTCGCGCAGTTTCAGGCGTTTCGGGCCAGCCAGCGATCCGGTGCTGAATTCGCTGTCGAGATCGGCGTTGGCCAGACCATGGAATGCGGGATCGAGATCCGGCGCCGACGGACGTGGCAGCAATCCGACCGCCTTGAGATCGGCCTCGGGAAACACGTGATCCATGTCGAGCGGATCAAGCTTGGCGACCAGATGACCGCGCGACCGATACGCCGTGACCAGCTTGAGCACGCCGCCTTGTTTCTGCGAGGGCGCTTCAGCGCTGGCTGCCGATGCCGGCAGCTGACCGCGACCGCCGAGCTTCTGCGCTTGCTCGATGCGCGCGATCACCGCCGAATGTGGCACGTCGCCAGCTTCGCGGCCCTTCAGTGCGTCGAACCAGGCGCGCCACTGCGGCGCGACCGTGGCTGGATCGGCGAGATAGTTCTCGTAGAGTTCTTCGACGAACGCGGCATTGCCGCCGGACAGCGGAGAGGATTGCTGGAATTGTTCGAGAAGGCTAGCGTTCACACCGACACCGTGCAGACGAAAAGACGCGCCGACGCGCGTCTTGGGAAATGCTCCGATCAAGAAACCGGGCTCGAATCGGCAAAATTATAACCTGTTGCAGCAGCTTTTGTTGCGCTGCGTGATGACGCGCACGGCAACTGCGACGCCCGATCACGTGCCCCAGGTCAAATCACTCATCCGCTTCCAGTGATTGACGATATCGCAGAACAATTCCGCGGTGCGCTCGGTGTCGTACACCGCCGAATGCGCCTCGCGCACATCCCAGGTGCGCCCCGACGCCTCGACCGCGCGACTGAGCACGGTCTGCCCGCAGGCGAGACCGCCCAAGGTCACCGTATCGAAACAGCTGAATGGATGGAACGGACTGCGTTTGTGCGCGGTGCGCCGGATCGCGGCATTGAGGAAGCCGAGATCGAACGCCGCGTTGTGGCCGACCAGGATCGCGCGCTGGCAATCGTTCTCGCGCATCGCCGCGCGCACCGGCTTGAAGATCAGCTCCAGTGCGTCGCGTTCGGGGATCGCGCCACGAAACGGATGGTCCGGATCGATGCCGGTGATTTCCATCGAGCGCGGGTCGAGTATGGACCCCGGAAAACCGGTGACATGGGTGGAAATGGCGGGTTCCGGGTGCACCATGCCGTCCTCATCCATGCGCACGATGACCGCCGCGATTTCCAGCAGCGCATGCCGCTCGCAATCGAAACCGCCGGTTTCGACATCGACCACGACTGGCAGGAAACCACGAAAACGTTGTGCCATGCGCGTGGCGGGAGAGGGCAGATTCATCATCGGAGCATAGCAAGCCATGCCCGATTGCAGCGCGTCGAATCCTGAGAGGGTGTTTACCAAATCACCGATGCTCAGGGTTGTCGCCTTGGCTTTTGCTTCTGCGCGCAAGAGCGCGCCGCTCTAGCCGGACCCCTTTGCAGCGGCGGTGGGCGACGGACCGAAGAGCCCGCAGGGGCGCGCGCAGGAAGCGCGCGCGTTCGTCGTCGGCACACGGAGGTGCCGTCGGCGAACCCCGGCCGGCGACCACGTACCCAGGGCGCCGCTGTGGGGGTGCCTTTCTCTTTGGTTACTTTCTGTGACTCCGGGCATCCTGCCCTTCGCCCCTCCGGGGCCGGCTTCGCCGTTCGCGCCGCTCCTGCGGCGCAGTGGGCAAGCAAGAGAAAGTGACCCGTTCGCAGGATGCGAGCGGAAAACGCAGGGACGCGGGTCGGACTTCGCAATGAACCATTTGTTGCAAACACCCTCCGAAACGGTCGACAGATACCCGGCGCTTGACCCTCACCCAACGTCAGGCTGCAGTATCGCCATGCCCGCAACCGGACACCGAACAATGTCGCTCCACACCATCAGCCAGATCGCCCGCCGCACCGGCATGACCGTGCGCTCGCTGCACCACTACGAAGCCAAGGGGCTGCTCACGCCCGCGGCACGCAGCGACGCCGGTTATCGCCTGTACGGTGAACGCGAGCTGCTGCGGCTGCAGCACATCGCTTCGCTCAAGGCGCTCGGATTTTCGCTGGTCGAGATCCGCGCCTGCCTCGACGCCGATGCGCCTTCGCTCGCCGAAGCGCTTGGCCGTCAGGTCGACCGTTTGCGAGCCGCGGTTGTCCGCCAGCAGGACCTGTTGATCCGCCTGGAGCGCGTCGCGCGCCAGGCGGCTGCCGGCGAGATGATCGATGCCGAAACCCTGCTCAACAGTATCGAGGCCACAACAATCATGGAAAAACATTTCACTCCCGAACAGATGCGATCGATCAAAGCGCGCGGCGAAGCGCTCGGCCCGCAGCGCATCCGCGAAGTCGAACAGGCGTGGCCGGACGTGATAGCCGGCATGCAGGCCGCGCTCAGTCTCGGCAAGGACCCGGGCAGCGACGAGGTGCAGGCACTGGCACGGCGCTGGCGCGCCTTGGTGCGCGAATTCACCGGTGGCGACGCCGGCATCCAGCGTTCGATGAACACGATGTTCCGCGAGGAACCCGACACCATGCGCCAGCAGACCGGGATCGATCCGGCGCTGATGGCGTATGCGGGCAAGGCGATCGGGCTGCTTGGTGATTGAGGGCCCTACGATGTGATTTGCGGGTGCGGCGCGGCCGCTGGACGGGCGGTCGCGCCCCTGTCACTCATTGTGAACAATATTGGCCGCCTGCCGATACCGCGTGCCTGCGCCCTCATCCGCTTGCGACTCGCGCGGCGGGCAGAGTAGTGTCCACGCCATCGAGGTTTGCGAACCAGAACGGCGGAGAACCATATGCTTTGGCAGAAGGGACGATCCAGCGACAACGTCGTTGAGGATGAGGGTGGCGGTGGCGGTGGTGGTGGCGGTCCCTCGTTCGGTGGCGGTGGTCTCGGCCTCGGGGGTATCGTCGTCGTCGTGATTGTCGGGTTGTTGTTCGGCAAGAATCCGGCACAGATCCTGCAGTTCATCGGCGATCTCTCAGGTGGCGGAGGTGGCCAGACGACGCAGCAGCAGGTGACACCTGCAGGCAACGACGAGCAGACCCAATTCGTCAAGAAGGTGCTCGGCAGCACCGAGGACGTCTGGGGCCAGATGTTCCAGACCAGTGGCAAGCAGTACCCGGCGCCGACGCTGGTCCTGTTCCACGGCGGTACGCAATCGGCCTGTGGCGCGGCATCGGCGGCGATGGGGCCGTTCTATTGTCCGGGCGACCGCAAGGTCTATCTCGATCTCGACTTCTTCCAGGAAATGCAGCAGCGCTTCCACGCGGCCGGTGACTTCGCGCGCGCGTACGTGATCGCGCACGAAGTCGGCCACCACGTGCAGAACCTGCTCGGCATCATGGACCAGGTCGAGCAGTCCGCACGGCGCGGCACGCCGATGGAGGGCGCGAACGGCTTGTCGGTGCGTCAGGAATTGCAGGCGGACTGCTTTGCCGGCGTGTGGGCGTTCCATGCGCAGCAGCAGCTCAACTGGCTGGAGCCGGGCGACGTGGAAGCGGCCTTGAACGCGGCGAACCAGATCGGTGACGACACCCTGCAGAGGCAGTCGCGCGGCGTGGTCGTGCCCGATTCATTCACGCACGGCACTTCGGCCGAGCGCGTGCGCTGGTTCAAATCCGGGTTTGCGTCGGGCGATCTGAAGAGCTGCGATACGTTCAATACCGCGCAGCTGTAGGGGCCGCACTGTGGGCGACCGGATGCCTCGATTTACTGACGGCGATGGTCGCGCACAGGGTGCGCTTCTACGGATTCCTGGTGCGCACCGGAATCGGCACGCTGCAAACATCGATCTTGCCAGCGGGCACCTTGTACCAATCGTCGCTGCGATTGCGGCGTGATTCGATCAGCGCCGCGAACGTCGGCGTATCGGTGCGCAGGATTTCGAGCGGCGCGCGTTCGGCAGCTGGCACGTCCGCGGCGAGGCGAACGCTTTTGATCGTCAGGCGCTGCTCGGGCTTTTCATAAAAACCAAGCGCGCCGGTGCCACGCGGCAACGCCGACAGCCATTCCATGCCCTGCACGACGCGCCCGACGAGGGCGATATTGCGATCGAGCTGGCGCGGTGCCTGGCCGATCACGACATAGAGTTCTGCACCGCTGCCGGTTTCGACGCCGTTGTCTCGACCCGCGCCGACCATGCCGTAGCAGTGTGCGAGCCAGGTCTTGCCGGCTTTTTCGTCGCGTGCGGTTGGCATGCCGTTCGTGAAGCCGACTTCGGATGCGTAGACATCGCCGTCGGGCAGGCGCGTGAACGGAAGATCCTTCGCGATCGCACGCTCGAACTCGGGCGCAAGCGCCTTGCTGGCGCTACCGAGTGAGCGCGCCTTCGCCGGCGTTTCCGCGTCCGGGTCGCCCCATTGGGTCACGAAGTTGTCCTGCACGCGCAGGATCGCGAGGCCGTCGAAATAGTGGGCGTGGACGAGGGTCTTGATGTTCGCCGCATGCAGCGGCGCGAACGCGGCCGCGAGCTCGATCACCACGCGACCGTTCGGCAGGTCGAGGTACAGCGTGTTGGCGGGATCGAGCGCGCGCCAGTCGGAAGGTTTGGCTGCGTCGATGACCTGTTGCATGGTCGGCGGCTTCGCAGGCGCGGCCGTTGCGTTGCCGATCGCGATCGCGAGCAATGCCGAGGCGAGGGCGTAGCCAAGTTTCCTCATGAGCCATCTCCACTGTTGAACGGATCGATAGACATCTCGTTTCGACAAGACACATCTCGTCGTCCCGGCGAAAGCCGGGATCCCGTGCCTCATCGGCAAGCAAAGCCGCTGGGTCCCCGGGCGTTCGCCGGGACGACGGCGGGTATTTCTCAGTCAGCTCTTGTGAAAGCGCCGGATGAAATCTCGCACATCCGGATACACCTCGTCGCGCCAGCGGCGGCCGCTGAAGATGCCGTAGTGGCCGGCACCTTTCACTTCGATGTGCTCATGGCTTTTCTTTGCGATGCCGGTGCACAGGTCGTGCGCGGCGCGGGTCTGGCCGAGCCCGGAAATATCATCGAGCTCGCCTTCGATAGTCAGCAAGGCGGAGTTCTTGATCGCTTCCGGCGCTACGCGTTCGCCATCGACCACCCACTTTCCACGCGGCAACAGCTGCTGCTGGAACACGATGCGGATGGTGTCGAGGTAGAACTCGCCGGGAAGGTCCAGCACGGCGTTGTATTCGTCGTAGAAGCGGCGATGCGCGGCGGCGTCCTCAAGATCGCCGCGCAGGAGGTTCTGGTAGAAATCCTGGTGCGCGCTGAAATGCCGGCTCGGGTTCATCGCGACGAATCCGGCGTGCTGCATGAAGCCGGGATATACGCGCCGGCCCTTGCCCGGATAATTCGGCGGCACGTCGAACACGACATTGGTTTCGAACCACGAGAACGGTTTGGTCGTCGCGAGGTCGTTGACCTTGGTCGGGCAGCGGCTCGGGTCGATAGGGCCACCCATCAGGATCAGCGACAGCGGGGTCGCTTCACCGGCCGATGCCATCAGCGACACCGCGGCGAGCACCGGCACGGTCGGCTGGCACACCGACATCACATGCAGCTTGCGTGCGCCGAGCTGGGTGATGAAGCGGCGGATGTAACCGATGTAGTCGTCGAGGCCGAATGGACCCTGTTCGAGCGGCACCATGCGCGCGTCGACCCAGTCGGTGATATAGACGTCGTGATCGCGCAGCAACGCGCGCACGGTGTCGCGCAGCAAGGTGGCGTGATGACCCGAGAGTGGCGCGACGACCAGCACGACCGGATCGTTGCGCAGTTGGGTGAGCGCGTCCGGATCGTCGCTGCAGCGCTTGAAGTGCACCAACTGGCAGAACGGCAGGTCGAGCGTGTGTTCCTGGATGACCGCGGCTTCGCGGCCATGCGCGGCGACCGAGGTGATGCCGAAGGCGGGCTTCTCGTAATCCTTGCCAAGCCGGTAGAACAGTTCGTAACCCGCCGCGGCGCGGTCGACGCCCGGCATGCGCGAGAGCCAGTTGTCCGGCGCGGAGAGCGCCTTGGCAGCGGCCCCGGACCAGGTGACCAATGGATTCAAGAGGGTACGGTTGGCTTCGTGCAAGTAATAGAGCATCAATGATCCTGTTGCGCTGCGACATTTCATTCTAGGCGATTGCGGGCCGATGTGCGCCCGCGTGGCCTTGCGCAATGTAAACGAACATGCCAGCAGGCCGCGTGGGTCAATTGGCATATTCCTGATTTGGTCGGCAATGCCACAATCCGGGATGCGACGTTGCAGCTTCCTGGTGGGAGCGCCGGACGGCGCGAAGCTGTTCAGGCGGCCGACCGAAAGGCATCACGCCGTCCGGTGCTCCCACCGGGCATGTCCCACCGGGCATGGTTGTCGGGCAGTCGCGGTTGCCTCAACCGCGGTCACTTTCAACAGCAATGGGGTTTTGATGAAGTCGAATGGGTTTTGTGACCTGAAGCTTGCCTCGGCGGCAGGCGTGTTTTGTGCCGCGCTGTCGATCGGGTTTGCACCGGCCGCGCACGCGGATGTCGCGGCGCCCGCGGACGTCGCCTATCCGGGCACGCTCACGCTGCACGTGGACGCGACCGATCTCGATCGCCGCATCTTCCGCGTGCATGAGGAGATTCCGGTCGTGGCCGGTCGGCTCACGCTGCTGTATCCGCAGTGGCTGCCCGGCAACCATTCGCCGCGCGGGCCGATCGACAAACTCGCCGGGCTTGCGATCAGCGGCAACGGCCAGCCGATCGCGTGGACGCGCGATCCGGTCGAGGTCTACGCGTTCCATCTCGACGTGCCGCAGGGCGTGACCACGCTCGCGGTCGATTTCGATTTCCTGTCGCCGCAGGATGCAAGCCAGGGCCGCGTCGTGATGACGCCGGACATGCTCAACCTGCAGTGGAACACGGTCGCGCTGTATCCGGCCGGTCACTATTCGAGTCGGATCACGGTCGCGCCTAGCGTGACCTTGCCGCGCGGCTGGCAGTTCGGCAGCGCGCTCGATGTCGCCGCCGGCAGTGTCCCGAATACGACGGCTGCAGACGGCACGGTCAGCTTCAAGCCGGTCGCGTTCAACACGCTGGTCGATTCGCCGATGTTCGCCGGGCGCCATTTCAAGCGCGTCGATCTCGCGCCGGGCGCGAAGGTGCCGGTGCATCTGGATATCGTCGCCGACGAGGCGAAGAATCTCGATTTCACGCCGGTCCAGCTCAAGGCGCACCAGAACCTGGTGGCGCAGGCGCTCAAGCTGTACGACTCGCAGCACTACGATCACTACGACATCCTGCTCGCGCTCACCGACCAGCTCGGCGGCATCGGCCTCGAACATCACCGCTCCAGCGAGAACAGCCACGATCCAGGCTATTTCACCGACTGGGACAAGCTCGCGCCGGGGCGCGACCTGCTCGCGCACGAATACACGCACTCGTGGAACGGCAAGTTCCGGCGCCCGGCGGATCTGTGGACGCCGAACTTCAACGTGCCGATGCAGGGCAGCCTGCTCTGGGTCTACGAGGGCCAGACCCAATACTGGGGATTCGTGCTCGCGGCGCGCTCGGGTTTGTGGAGTGCGGATCAGGCGCGCGACGCGATCGCGCTGGTCGCGGCGACCTACGCCGACAATCGCCCCGGCTTCGCGTGGCGCAACGTGCAGGACACGACCAACGATCCGGTTGTCGCGCAGCGCCGTGCGCTGCCGTACCGCAACTACCAGCTGAGCGAGGACTACTACAGCGCCGGCCAGCTGGTCTGGCTTGCCGTCGACGCGAAGCTGCGCGAGCTGAGTCACGACAAACGCTCGCTCGACGATTTCGCACGCGCGTTCTTCGGCGTCGACAATGGCAGCTACGCCGCCAAGACCTACACGTTCGACGACGTCGCTGCCGCGTTGAACGGCGTCGCGGCCTACGACTGGGCGACCTTCCTGCGCGAGCGCATCGATGCGCATGCGCCGCCGCTGGACGGTCTCGCCGCGAGCGGCTGGAAACTCGTCTACACCGATCAGCCGAGCGTCTACCAGAAGAACGCCGAGATGGATCGCAAGTCGGTCGACTATTCCGCATCGCTCGGCCTCACGGTCGGCAGCAAGGATGGCAAGATCGCCGACGTGCGCTGGAACGGTCCCGCGTTCAAGGCCGGGCTGGCGCCGACCAGCATTCTGGTCGCGGTGAACGGGCGCGACATTCAAGCCCGAGGGATTGAAGGATGCGGTCGCGGCGGCAAAGGGCGGCGCCCAGCCGATCGAGCTGCTGGTCAAGAACGGCGAAGAGTACAAGACCGTGCGGGTCGATTACCACGACGGACTCAAGTATCCGCACCTGGAACGCATCGCGGGCACGCCGGACCGGCTCGATGCGATTCTTGCGCCGCGAAAGTGAATGTTGGCGAGTGAGACTGAAGCAAAGGTTGCGTGACAGGTGACTTCGCCGATCCGCATCAGCGCCCAGCAGGCGCGCAATCTCCATCTCGCCGCGCTTGGCCTGCTCGCGCGCCCGCGTCGGCGCGCACGCAAACCCGACGTGCTCGCCGCGATCGAGCGTATGCGCGTGCTGCAGATCGACACGATCCACGTCGTCGCGCGCAGCCCGTATCTGGTGCTGTTCTCGCGGCTCGGTGCGTACCCGCCGCAATGGCTCGAAGAGCTGCTTGCGGAAGGCGCGATCTTCGAAGGCTGGGCGCACGAGGCGTGTTTCGTACCGATCGCCGACTACGTGCTGCATCGGCAACATTCGCTTGGCCGTGACGGCCACTGGGCGATGCGGCACGCGCTGCGCATGCGTCGCGATCATTCGGCCGGCATGGACGCATTGCTCGCGCGGATTCGCGAGCACGGTGCGGTCAAGGCGTCCGATTTCGAGCGCGGCGCCGGCGCCGGCGGAGGCGGTTGGTGGGGCTGGAAGAACGAGAAGCGCTGGCTCGAAGCGCTGTTCGCGCTCGGCGATCTGATGATCGCGCGGCGCGAGAATTTCCATCGCGTCTATGACGTCAGCGAGCGCGTCCTCGCCAAAGCGCCAACTGCTTCCGTGGGGGCGGCGGCAGCCGCGATGCTTCTTGATGAGTCCGGCGCAACGGGCAAACTTCTCTCGGAAGCCGCATTGCAGCGCGAGTTCACGCTCGGCGCGGTGCGTGCGCTCGGCATCACGCAGGCACGCTGGATCAACGATTATTTCCGTTCGGGCCGCAAGCTAAAGGATGCCGATCTCGATGCGCTGGTCGACAGCGGCGATCTGCTGCGTGTCGACGTGGACGAGTGGAAAAATATCGCCTACGTCCATCGCGATCTGGACGAGCCCCTGCAAGCTGCAGCGAACGGCCGGTTGCGCGCGACGCAAACGACGCTGCTGTCGCCATTCGATCCGGTGGTGTGGGATCGCGAGCGCGCTGCGACGATGTTCGGTTTCGAGTACCGCATCGAGTGCTACACGCCGGCGCCGAAGCGCCGTTACGGCTACTACGTGCTGCCGATCCTGCACCGTGGCCGGCTGGTCGGCCGGCTCGACGCCAAAGCGCATCGGGCGGACGGACTTTTCGAGGTCAAGGCGCTGTTTCTCGAAGCCGGAGTGGCGCCGACGCCCGCACTTGCCGATGCACTCGCCGATGCACTGCAGCGCTGTGCCGACTGGCATGCGACGCCGCAGGTGAAATTGGATTCGTGCGATCCCAAAGGCTTCCGGCGCGTGCTGCAGGACGCGTTGCGCACACGCCA
Source organism: uncultured Gammaproteobacteria bacterium (assembly GCA_963720445.1). Lineage (GTDB taxonomy): Bacteria > Pseudomonadota > Gammaproteobacteria > Xanthomonadales > Rhodanobacteraceae > Dokdonella_A. The sequence continues at coordinate 427,830 of CAVRFO010000002.1, read as the reverse complement.
GCGCACATAGCGATTGCCGGCGCAGGTCAACTTGCGCAAGATCGCGCTGGGTGATGCGAGGAGGTGGGTGTGACGACTGGCGAAATCGTGGTGATTGCGATTCGGCTCGCGCTGTCGGTGCTGGTTGGCGGTCTGATCGGCTTGAATCGCGACCTGCACAACAAACCGGCCGGCGTGCGTACGCACGCGCTGGTCAGCCTCGGCACTGCGTTGATGGTGATCGTGGTAATGCCGCCCGGCACGCTCGACCCGCACCGTTTCGATGCGCTGAGCCGGGTCATCCAGGGCGCATTGACCGGTATCGGTTTTCTCGGTGCAGGGGTGATCCTGCGCGATCCGGGCACGCGGCATGTCAGCGGACTGACGACTGCGGCGACGGTCTGGCTGACCGCGTTGCTCGGCATCGCCTGCGGCGCGGGCCAGTATGTGCCGGTGGTGATCGCGGTCGTGCTCGGCGCGATCGCGATCAGCCTCGGTGGCTGGGTCGACCGCTTGTTCCATGTTCGGTCGAATGGCGGTGCCGATCCACCTGCGCGCGAGCCGCCCGACGTTTGAGGGCTCGTCGCGGGATTGTCCAACGTGCCGTCGAAGATGCCATGCGATTGGCTACGGCCAGCATTCCATCGACGCGGCATCACGCCGCGTCGACGGCTGTTTCAATCAAGCCGGACGCGAATAGCGCTGGTTGCCGCCCGGACGCTGCGGCTTCTTGTTGCGACCCGAGTTCGCGTCGGTGCCATTGCCGCCGACATGTGGACGGCGCGCGTGACGCTGCTGCGGACGACCGTTCGACGGCCGCGCGCGTGCGGAATCGTCCAGACGCAATGGCCGCAACGGTTCGAATCCGGCGATCGCCTCGATCGCGATGTCCTGCTTGAGCAAGCGGCGGATGTCGCGCAGCAGAGCCTTCCTCTTCATGCGAGACCAGCGAGATCGCGAGGCCTTCGGCGCCGGCGCGGCCGGTGCGGCCGATGCGGTGCACGTAGTCCTCGGCGACCATCGGCAGGTCGAAATTGATCACCATCGGCAGCTGCTCGATGTCGAGGCCGCGCGCGGCGATGTCGGTCGCGACGAGCACGGAGACCTTGCCGCTCTTGAAGTCCTTCAGCGCCCGCGTGCGCTGCGCCCTGGCTCTTGTTGCCATGGATCGCGGCGGCGCGCAGGCCGGCCTTCTCGAGCGCCGACGTGAGCTTGTCGGCGCCGTGCTTGGTGCGGCCGAACACGAGGGTCTGGCGCGCGTCGTTGAGCAGCAGGTGCAGCAGCAGGTCGCGCTTGCGCGCCGCGTCGACCGGATGCACGCGATGCGTGACCGTCGGCGACGACGCTGTTCGGCTTGGCGACCTGGATCTCGACCGGATCGCGCATGAACTGCGCGGACAGCGCCTTGATCTCGGGCGCGAACGTCGCCGAGAACAGCCAGGTCTTGCGCTGCTTCGGCAGGTCGCCGAGGATGCGCTTGATCGCCGGCAGGAAGCCCATGTCGAGCATGCGGTCGGCTTCGTCGAGAACGAGAACCTCGATGCCGACAGGTTCACGCTGCGGCGTTCCATGTGATCGATCAGGCGGCCCGGCGTCGCGACGACGATGTCGACGCCGCGGCGCAGCGCATCGACCTGCGGCTGCATGCCGACGCCGCCGAAGATGGTCGTGCGCGCGCACGCCGAGGTGTTTGCCGTAGCCGCGGATGCTCTCGTGCACCTGCGCGGCGAGTTCGCGCGTCGGCGTCAGCACCAGCGCGCGCGGCGCCTTCGGCTGCGCCGTGGCGCGCGGTCGGAAACATACAGGCGATCGAGCAGCGGCAGCGCGAACGCGGCCGTCTTGCCGGTGCCGGTCTGCGCGCCGGCGAGCAGATCGCGGCCCTGCAGCGCGACCGGAATCGCCTGCGACTGGATCGGGGTGGGCTCGGTGTAGCCTTGTTCGGTGAGCGCGCGCAGCAACGCGGGCGCAAGCCCGAGGGTTTCGAAAGACATGTTGAAGCTCCAGATTTTTTCCATGACCGATACGCTGCCACGCGCAATTGCACGACAGACGATCATGAATCGAGGACAAACCCGGAGCGTTCCCAGGAACCGCGCTGCAGGTGCAAAACTCGCGGAATCGGCGCGCCATCGAGGCGGGGCGAAACCGGGTTTGCAGCGACGAAAGCCAAGCGGCGCGGGGCATGAAACGGGTGCCTAGAAGCAACCCGAAAGACTCATGACCCAAAGGGAAAATCGCGAAGCGACGCAACAAACTTCGGTCAGGATACACGAACACCCATCTGCAAGCCACTGATTTGCAGATGGCTCGCCTCCCGCAGCTCCATTAGGGAGGGTTGGTGTGGTCCGGTTGACCGCCGTAAACGCCCCACCTAGGCTGTCGCTCCGATCCCTTGAGTGCCGTCTCGTGCTTCCACCGACTCTGTCCTGGACATATCTCCTGATCGCGGGTCTTGCGGAAATCGGCTGGGCGGTCGGCCTCAAGTACACCGAGGGGTTTTCGCGCCCGTTGCCGACGGCCGCAACGGTGGCCGGCATGGTTGTGAGCTTCTATTTCCTGGCGCTGGCCATGCGCGACATTCCGCTCGGCACTGCGTATGCGGTCTGGACCGGTATCGGGGCGGTCGGCACGGTGATCCTCGGCATGATCCTGTTCGGCGAACCACGTGACTTGTCGCGGCTGGCCTGTATCGCGCTGATCCTCGCCGGCGTGGTCGGGCTGAAGGCCTTGAGCGGCTCAACCGGGCATTGAACGGTGCGCGCCGGCGAGTGAGGGGCGAGGTGGGATATCCGGCATGAAGCTCTCCAGTCGTCGAACCTTGGCTTTCGGCCCGTTCATGAACACGATGCGCATGGTGGTCTGCGCAACGTGGCTGGCTCTTGCGCCGCGCGCGATGGCGTCGTCGGGCCTGCAAAGCGATGTTGTGTTCGACCGGCATTCGCCGCTGACCACGACGGCGCAGCTGCTCGACCGCGCGATGAGTCCGCTGACCGCCGCGCGCCTGTTCGCCGCGTATGCGGCGAAACACGAAGCGCCGACCGGATACACCGTCGATCCTGGTGCCGAACATTTCGCGTTCTACGTGCCGTCGGCGACGCCTCCGCCGCGCGGTTACGGTCTGCTCGTGTTCGTGCCGCCATGGCCCGACGCGCGCGTGCCGCAAGCCTGGCGAAAGGCGCTCGACGAGACCGGCGTGATCTTCGTGACGGCCGGCAATTCCGGCAACGACGCACCCGAGGTGACCCGGCGCATGCCACTCGCGCTGGATGGCTATGCCAGCATCAGTGCACGCTATCCGATCGATCCGCAGCGGGTCTACGTCGGCGGTTTCTCCGGCGGTTCGCGCGTCGCGCTGCGCCTGGCGATCGCCTATCCGGACGTGTTCCGCGGCGCGTTGCTCGATGGTGGCAGCGACGACATCGGCAGCGTCCTCGTGCCATTGCCGGATCGCGCCCTGCTGCGTCAGGCCCAGGATCATCTGCGTCTGGTCTATCTCGATGGCAGCGCTGACCAAACCAACGCATCGGCGCGAGCACGCTCCAGCATGACCTCGGCGCGCGACCTGTGCATGGACGATGTCCACGAGTTGTCCATGTTCCATCGCGGTCACGAACCCGCGGACGCGGCGACGTGGGCAAGGGGGCTCAGGTTGCTCGAACAGGCGCGGCCGGCGCCGCCGGCGGATGCCTGCCGCGCGCGCGTCGAATCCGACGTGGCCGGCGCGATCGCGCATGCGAACAATATGGCTGCCGAAGGCAAACCGGATGAGGCGCGCAAGGCCGTCAACGCTATCGATGCGCGCTATGCGCATCTCGCCCTGCCGGCCTTGCTGGCGCTTTGGAATAAACTGCCGGAGCAATGACCAAGACCTTTCAACCTGCCTCGACCGACCCGGCCGTGCGCCTCGACATCTGGCTGTGGGCCGCGCGTTTTTTCAAGACGCGCGCGCTGGCCAAGCAGGCGATCGAGGGTGGCAAGATCGAGGTCAACGATGCGCCTGGCAAACCGGCGCGGTCGGTGCATGTCGGCGATCGCCTGAAGGTTGCACGCGGCGAGGAACGTTTCGAGATCGACATCGTCGCGCTGAGCGCGAAGCGCGGCGCGGCATCCGTCGCGCAAGGACTCTATCGCGAAACCGAAAGCGGCCGCGCCGCGCGCGAGGCCGCGGCGGAGCAGCGCCGTTTGAGCAGCGCGGGCTATTCAAAACCATCCACCAAGCCGGACAAGCGCGCGCGGCGGCTGATCCGCGCGCTCGGTGATATCGACGCGTTGTAGACGTGGTTCCTCCGTGCTGTGGTCATTCGCGTAGCGAACGAGACAGTGCGGAGGAGGTGGGTTCGACGTTCGACGGCCGCGTCGGGTTTTATCGGCTGGCTGCCTTCAAGGCGTTCGCGACCCCGGCGCCATAGGCCGGATCGGCCTTGCTGCAGTTGTCGATATGGCGCTGCTGGATCTGCGCCGTGGTGCCGCCCATCGAACGTGCCGTGTTGTCGAACAGTACCTGCTGCTGCTCCGCGGCTCATGAGGCGGAACAGGTTGCCGGGCTGGGTGTAGTAGTTGCTGTCGTCATCGCGGAAATTCCAGCGGTCGGCGGCGCCGTCGAGCGCGAGCGGCGGTTCGCGGAAGTCAGGCTGTTCCTGCCATTCGCCGTAGCTGTTCGGTTCGTAGTGCAGCGTGCCGCCGTGGTTGCCGTCCACTCGCATCGCGCCGTCGCGATGGTAGCTGTGGAATGGGCACTTCGGCTGCGTTGACCGGGATCTGCGCGATGGTTGACGCCGAGCCGGTAGCGCTGCGCGTCGCCGTAGGAGAACAGTCGGCCCTGCAGCATCTTGTCCGGCGAGAAGCTGATGCCGGGCACGATGTTGGCCGGCGTGAACGCGGCCTGCTCGACGTCGGCGAAGTAGTTGTCCGGATTGCGGTTGAGTTCGAACTCGCCGACCTCGATCAGCGGGTAGTCGCCTTTGCGGCCACACCTTGGTCAGGTCGAACGGGTGGTACGGGCACCTTGGCCGCGTCCTGCTCCGGCATGATCTGCACGAACATCGTCCACTTCGGGAAGTCGCCGCGCTCGATCGCTTCGTACAGGTCGCGCTGCGAGCTTTCGCGGTCACCTGCCGACGATCGCCGCGGCCTCGGCGTCGCTCAGGTTCTTGATGCCCTGCTGGGTGCGGAAGTGGAACTTCACCCAGAAGCGTTCGTTGGCGGCGTTGATGAAACTGAAGGTGTGGCTGCCGAAGCCGTGCATGTGGCGATAACCGTCGGGGATGCCGCGGTCGCTCATCACGATGGTGACCTGGTGCAGCGCTTCCGGCAGCGAGGTCCAGAAATCCCAGTTGTTGTTGGCGCTGCGCATATTGGTGCGCGGGTCGCGCTTGACCGCGTGGTTGAGGTCGGGGAATTTCAGCGGATCGCGGAAGAAGAACACCGGCGTGTTGTTGCCGACCAGGTCCCAGTTGCCTTCCTCGGTATAGAACTTCATCGCGAAGCCGCGGATGTCGCGTTCGGCGTCGGCCGCGCCGCGCTCGCCGGCAACGGTGGAGAAGCGCACGAACATCTCGGTCTTCTTGCCGATCGCGGAGAACAGCTTGGCCTTGCTGTAGCGGCTGATGTCGTGGGTTACGGTGAACGTACCGAACGCGCCGGAGCCCTTGGCGTGCATGCGGCGCTCCGGAATCACCTCGCGATCGAAGTGGGCAAGTTTTTCGAGGAACCAGACATCCTGCAGCAGCACCGGACCGCGTGGTCCCGCCGTCATCGTGTTCTGGTTGTCCGCGACCGGCGCGCCGGCAGCGGTCGTCAGTTTCTTCTTCATCGCGTTCTCCTGGCCGGTTGACCCTGCACCGCATGGGTGCAGGTGTGCAGGGTTCGTGTCGTACCGGCGCTGCCGACCTGGAGGCGCGGCGGCGCGTGGACGATCAACCTACAGCTTGGGAACGACTGGTGGAAGTTGTTTGTTTCGATCCGCTCGATAGGGTGGGCCTATGACGCCGGTTGTATTGACGGCGCGGTCGAGTCAGCCTGTTTGATCACCTTGCCGATGGCCGCGGCCACCGCATCGGGATGGTCGATCTGCACGTCATGCGATGCACCGGCGACATGGACTCGTTCGCTGCGGGTGGAGGTCGCCACGATGCGCTCGTGTGTCGCGTTCTGCGCGTCCTCGAGGATCTTGCGATCGGCGGGCGGTGCGTCCACGTAGGCTGCATCCGCGGTCAGTACAATCAACGGCATCGCGCCGTGGTGTTCCGCCGGCGACACCGGCTGCGCGAACAGTTCGCCGTTGGACTCGATTGCGGAGATCACGGTTTGCCAGAACGCAGGCCGTGATTTGCTGGCGTGAATCGCCGCGTTCAGGGCGGCGCTCCACGCTGGATTCGGCCCGCGCAGACACGACTTCAAAGCCTCCGGCGGCGCATCGAGTTGGCCTTGTTCGGCGCCCTTTTCGCAAGCGCGATAGAACGCGAGGCCCGCGCGGCGCCCTTCGTCGTCGGTTTTCACGTACGCGGCCGAAAATTCGGCGATGTGCTGCGGCGGCGGATCGACCAGCACCAGCCCGGACACTTCGGACGGATAGCGCTCGGCATAACGCCGGACGATGTTGCTGCCAAGCGAATGGCCGACCAGGAGCATCGGCTCGGCAATGTTCGCCGCGCGAGCCAGCGCGTGCAGATCGGCGACCGCAGCATCCACATCGCGAGGCAGCGGGCCCACATCGCTGAAGCCGTAGCCAGCGCGATCGTAGGCGCACACGCGCGTCGAGCGCGCGACCAGCGGTTGCACCTTGTGCCAGGTCATTGAATCTGCGACAGCGCCGCTTTCGAGCAGCACCGTCGGCGTGCCCTTTCCACTGCAGCGCAGGTTCAATCGCCGCCCGTGGCCGATATCGACCAGCACCGCCGGCTTCGCATAGACGTCGAGCGTGGCGTCCGGCGTTGGCCTGTCGGTTGCAGCGAAGGACGCGTGGGTCAGCAGCGTTGTGCCAAGAATCAGGGTGATGACGATGCTCGGATGGCGCATGGGCTTCTCGCTTCAGTTCCTTTCCCATTGGTTCCATCGGGGGCAAGGGTCGATTGGAGTGGCAGTCCGCGACGCAAGGCGGCGCTGCGTGCACGCAGTGTCGTCAAGAAATCCCTGAATTTGCAAGCGCGAATTTGTTCATCCAACGTCGTCGTCCCGCGTTGGCGAAGACGGGATTGGCCGATACTCAGCCCAGTTGCTTCAGCCGGTACAGCGCCTCAAGTGCTCCGCGCGGAGACAACGCATCCGGGTCGATATCGCGCAATGCGGCATCGACTTTCGAGGGCGGCGCCGACGTAAACAGTCCCAACTGTGGCGATGCGTCCACGTTGTTGCGAGCGTGCTCGCGATCCGCACCCTGTGCGCTGCGCTCCAGGCCAGCGAGCGTCTTGCGCGCATCCGCGATCACCGCTTTCGGCAACCCGGCGAGCGCGGCGACCTGCAAGCCGAAGCTGCGGTTCGCCGGGCCTTCCTTGACCGCGTGCATGAACACCAGCTGGTCGCCGTACTCGACCGCGTCGAGATGCACGTTCGCGATGCCGTCGAATTCGGCGGCGAGTTCGGTCAGCTCGAAATAGTGCGTCGCGAACAATGCGAACGCGCGATTCGTCGTCGCCAGCGCGACCGCGCTCGCACGCGCCAGCGCGAGGCCGTCGTAGGTCGAAGTGCCGCGGCCGACTTCGTCCATCAATACCAGACTGGACGATGTCGCGTTGTGCAGGATGTTTGCGGTCTCGCTCATCTCGACCATGAAGGTCGACTGGCCGCGCGCGAGATCGTCGCCGGCGCCGATGCGCGTGAAGATGCGGTCGATCGGGCCGATCACGGCGCTGTCGGCCGGCACGAAGCTGCCGATATGCGCGAGCAGCACGATCAGCGCGGCCTGGCGCATGTAGGTCGATTTGCCGCCCATGTTCGGGCCGGTCACGATCAGCATGCGGCGCGCGTCGTTGAGCACGAGATCGTTCGGCTCGAACGGATCGGTGCGCACGCGCTCGACGACCGGATGGCGGCCGCGCACGATATGGATGCCGCTCGCGTCGGCGAGTTCGGGGCGGTTCCAGCCGAGCGCGTCGGCGCGTTCGGCGAGGTTCGCCAGCACGTCGAGTTCGGCGATCGCGGCCGCGGCCATCTGCAAGGCCCCAAGTCGTTCGAGCAGGAAATCGAGCAGTCCCTCGTACAGCGCGCGCTCGCGCATCAGCGAGCGTTCGCGCGCGGAGAGCACCTTGTCCTCGAAGCTTTTGAGTTCCTCGGTGATGTAGCGCTCGGCGCCCTTGATCGTCTGGCGCCGCGTGTAATGGGTCGGCGCCTTGTCGGCCTGTCCCTTGCTGATCTCGATGTAATAGCCGTGCACGCGGTTGTAGCCGACCTTCAGGGTCGGGATGCCGCTGGCGGCCTTTTCGCGTTCTTCCAGATCGATCAGGAACTGGTCCGCATTGGTCGCCAGCGCACGCAGCTCGTCGAGTTCGGCATCGAAGCCGGTGCGGATCACGCCGCCATCGCGCGGCCAGAGCAGGCGGCGCTTCGACGATCGCAGCGACCAGATGCGCCGCGGTATCCGCATGATCGCCAATCCGGTCCAGCAGTTCGTCGCAGCAGCGGGCTGTCGCACGCTGCGAGTTCTTCCTTCAGTCGCGGAGCGAGCGCAAGGCCATCGCGCAAGGTCGACAGATCGCGCGGTCGCGCCGAGCGCAACGCAACGCGCGCGAGGATGCGTTCCAGGTCGCCGATCCCGCGCAGGGTTTCGCGCAACGGTTCGCAGCGACGCTGTTCGATCAGCGTTTCGATCGCCTGCTGGCGGCGTTGCAACACACCGCGCTCGCGCAGCGGCCGATGCAGCCAGCGCCGCAGCAGGCGCGCGCCCATCGGAGTGACCGTCTGATCGAGCACGCCGAGCAGGGTGAAGTCGCGGTTGCCGCTCGCGTGCGTGTCGAGTTCGAGATTGCGTCGCGTCGCCGCGTCGAGCGCGATCGTCTCGTCAGCGTTTTCCACGCGCAAGCCGGTCAGATGCGGCAGCGCGGATTTCTGCGTCTCCTCGACATAGCCGAGCAGCGCACCTGCCGCGGCGACGCCGAGCGGCAGTCCGTCGCAACCGAAACCGGAAAGATCGCGCGTGCCGAAGAAGCGTGCGAGTTCGCGCTGCGCAGTCGCGCCATCGAAATGCCACGGCGCGCGCTTGCGCAAGCCGGGCAGGGCGGTCACGAACGCGGGCCACGAGACATCCTCGCCGACCAGCGTTTCCGCCGGGCTCAATCGCGCAAGTTCAGCCGCCAGCGCTTCGGCGTCGCGCGCTTCGCTGAGCAGGAATCGCCCGGAGGAAAGATCGATCCAGGCGAGGCCGTACGCGATCGTATTCGTCGCGGACTTGCCCGCCGAAATGGCCAGCAGAAAATTGTCGCGACGTTCCTCCAGCAACGCCGCGTCGGTCACCGTGCCCGGCGTCACCACGCGCACGACCTTGCGTTCGACCAAACCCTTGGATGTCGCCGGATCGCCGATCTGCTCGCAGATCGCGACCGATTCGCCGAGCTTCACGAGCTTCGCGAGATAGCCTTCGACTGCGTGATAGGGAACGCCGGCCATCGGAATCGGCGCGCCGGCCGACGCACCGCGCTGGGTCAGCGTGATGTCGAGCAACCGCGCCGCCTTGCGCGCGTCGTCGTAGAACACCTCGTAGAAATCACCCATCCGGAACAGCACGATCGTTTCCGGGTACTCCGCCTTGGCGGCGAAGTATTGGCGCATCAGGGGCGTGTGCTGACGCAGATCAGTGGTGCTTTCAACCGAATGATTCATAGAGTCTTTCTGGCGCCGTAGTAGTCATGTCGAGCAAGCTGTCGTCGATGTAGCCCATATATCGCCAAAGCCATTGTTTGCCTCGAAGTACGGTAGTTTCTGAGCTTTAGCGATTTCTGCGCGCAAGACAGAAGGGTGTCGGGGAGGGCGGAATTGTGCTTGAAATAGGGGGCGTGGCTGACTAATGGCGTCGCCGATCAGCGAGTGATCGATGACCGGCTGTCACGCCCGTTGTTGGAAGATACTGCGCGGGTATCAATGTCTGAGGCGCACAGATAGCAAGCTGTGGGCTTCAACAGCCGAATCATCAGGGAGGCGACATGGGCACAATCATCGAGGCCACGTGCGAATGTGGCTACACCACCCGCATGTTTCTCGGAGGGGGCTTTCATGACTTCACTGAGTGCAATGCCTTTCCATACTTTTGCGCGGAATGCTCGGATCTGACGGTGCTGAACTCCATGGATGCCAAGCCCTGCTGCGGCCAATGTCAGGGGTCTGCGGTTACGTCATACAGCGATCCGTCCATGTTTCTGGGCCAGCCATTGTGTCGTGCGGTACATCAATGGGGGGAATACCCTTCGTCGGACATCCTGCGTGCGCCGTCAGCTGAAGCGTACGCCGATGCCTCCGTCCAAGCGTTGAGCGATGAAGATGGTGTTGACCTTGATAAGCTTCTGTCAGAGATGGGCACTGATCTGAAAACGTTCCGGACGGAACTCGCTGCCGACTACCAAGCCAAGTGGGAAAAAATTCGGAGCGGCGAGTACCACACGCTTTACGACTGCAGCTATCCATGCCCGAGATGCAACCAGAGAACTTTGTATTTTGAAAACGCGGGACATTGGGACTGATTCCGTCAGGTCGACGTAGCAGCATTTAAACTGCCGTAGCCGCATGTCTTGAGATCTATGACTCTGGACGCTTCGTTGGATCAAAGTTTGGCTTCTTGATGGCCTTGATTTCCAGCGGTTGCGGCTGATGCCCTGGAACCCTCAACACTACAGCGTCACCAACCATTGCTCCCAACAACACTTGCGCCAAGGGCGTATGTTGGGCAATCAGACCGGCGCCCACGTCTTGAGTCTTCTCTGTGATTCGCATCGTGATGATCGCGTTGGCATCTTGATCGATGTCGATGTAACTGACCAGATCGCCGACTGCGATTTCGTGGTCGCCGGTTTCTGTTACGAGTAGATCGTCGGCGGCTGTCGCGGTCGCCTTTGCACCGTTAAGTGTTTCGCCGATGTCTGTGGCATCCGTTTGATCACCTTGCTCGGCAACCGCGGTGAACGCAGCATCGACGAGCTCCGCGCGACGATCCTTCAAAAAGCTTAGGAGTTTAGCGAGCTCGGGTCTTGGATTGCGGAACCAATCCGTGGACCAGATGCGCCAGAGGCGACCTTTCCATCCCAAGCTTTCCAATATTTCCTGGCGAATGCGATCGCGGTCCCTAATGGAAACACCCGAGTGGTAGGTCGCGCCATCGCATTCGATGCCGGCCAGATACAAGGAGGGGTGATCCGGATGTTTCACCCCGATATCGATGCGGAAACCGGCAACGCCCAACTGCGGTGTTGTCTCGTAGCCCGCTTCGTTCAAGACACTGATTACTGACTCTTCGAAGTCGGAATCTGGAGGAAGTCCGGTTGGAACTTCAGAAGCATGGCGCAATTTGCCGTTGCACGCATAGTCGAGATAATTGTGGAGCGCTTGTGTGCCCAGTGGTGTGCGGTGATCCGCGATCACATCCTCTGGGCGCATCGATGTGACCAGCAGGACCGCACACCTTGCGCGCGTAAAGAGCACGTTGAGGCGGCGCCATCCACCGTCGCGGCTGATCGGTCCGAAGTTTTGCCTAGGTTTGCTCGCGCCGGGTGGTCGACCAAATGTCGTCGAAATAATAATCGTGTCGCGTTCGTCACCTTGAACATTTTCCAGGTTCTTGACGAACATTCTGAATCCCTGCTTCTCCCAGTGTTCTCGGAACGCGTCGGCGCCGGGGACAGTTTTTAACCGCTCCTCCAGCAGCTCGGCAATCAAGTCCCGCTGACGTGTATTGAGCGTCACGATACCCAAAGACTGCCCGGGAGTTGTCGTGATGTGCATGACCACAAAATCGACGACGCGCTGAGCCTCTTTCGGATTGAGCTGGTCCTCATAAACGGCGTCGCGCACATAGTGGTAACGGACACCGAGCATGCTCCCCTGGGGATACGGTGACGGAAACACGATGAGGTTCCCGCGATAGAACTCTTGATTCGAAAATGCGATCAAGGATTGATGGCGGGAGCGATAGTGCCAACGCAGGGAGCGCACGGGTTGGAAGTGGCTGGTGGCCACATCCAAGATGGATTCGGAATCGACAACCGCCATAGCACCTTCTTCATCGTCGGTCGCGTGGCCGCGCGCGAAGAAGGATGTGGGCGGAAGCTGCTTTGGATCACCGACGACGATTAGCTGGCTGCCACGCGCAATTGCACCGATTGCCTCTTCAGGTCGAAGCTGAGAAGCCTCATCCATCACGACGACATCGAACTGAAGACCACCCGGACGCAAAAACTGTGCGACCGCCTGCGGTCCCATCATGAAGCAGGGTTTCAATGCCTGAATGGCCGCACCCGCGCGGGTGAGCAGCTTGCGCACGGCCACACGTGGTCGCGTTTGGGGGATAAGCAACCGCACCAAGCTCATCTCGGTCTTGTCGTCAACACGCGCACCGTTGACGCCTTCCGGTGGCGCAGCGTTGCGGACGCAATGTGCGGCAATCTGTCGACCCCGCTGCTGGATCAACCTCCGGTCCAGATCTCCGAACTCTGCGCGCACGGCCGAGTGCCGCGCGCCGCTGAAACGTGCCAACGCCGGTTGCTGATGAAAGATCGACTGTGCGAGGGAGGTGTAGTAGCGGTATGAAAAGGCTGATCGCAATGCGTCGGGTGGAACAGCATTATTCTCTAGTAGCTCAGTGAAGCGATCCAAGCCGCTGCTCTTTGCTTCGGTCCTCGCCAATACATAGTGCGACCATGGGACCAATCGATCCAAGCTGTTGAGAGCTCTCGCGCTGCGCTCCAGTAAGGAATGCACGAGCCCGGAAGGGTCCAATCGCGTTGCATCCGCCCATCGTAGTCTGGAGAAATCACCAAATTGGCCGATGTCTCGTTCAAACTCCGCATACGTGTTCGACTCGTCGACAAAAATGCGAAAGCGTTCGATCAGATCGGCGAGTGCCGAGTGAGCAACAGGCTGAAGAAGCAATGCGTCGACCGCTTCTGGTAGCTTCGCAGCCCTCACTGCCTGACCAAATGCCACCGCGTTCTTAATCGGTAGGAGGTGCTTCGGAAAGTCGGAAAAGCGATCGCCCAGCAACGCCTCCAGATCCACGGACTGCCGAAGCTGAATTTCTTTGCTGCGCATCTGCACCGATGCGCGCAGAAGAGTCGCGCACTCGGAGATGGGCATGGATTCTTTCGTCGTTGTAGAAAAGAAAGTCGCAAGTTCGTAGAGCTTCAATGCGACGACTCTCAGTTGCTCCAGATGGGCTGTCCATGTCGAGCGTGGCTGTACAGAAGCAATACTGACCGGGACGATCGGGAAATTTTCTTTGATCGTCGTATCCACGGACTTCAGAGCAGCGATCGACTCTTTCGCGACGGTTTCCACAGAGCGAAGTCGTGTCAGGTGCTGCCGGTTGATCGACACGGGGTCAAACAGCTCAGCCGGAACCATCGCGGCATCGAGGTGCTCGCGCGTCTGCTGCATCCATTCGGCGACTAAAACAAGGTCCGCGAATGGGCTGTCCATCCCTCGATAGAATGTTCCGCAGGCGGCCTTGATGCTCTCGTCGCCATCCCACGCGCGTTTGCGTTTCTGGAGGGTCCGCAATGCTTCCAGATCGTTCAGCCGCTCGCCCGGCCGTTTCTTGGATTTGCTTCTCTCCAATCCACGATGAAGGTTGACAGCTTGGCGCCAACGTTTCTGAACGAACCGATACCATCGCGGCCCTTCGCGTAGCGTCGTGATTGCGTCGCGTAGTGGCTGCTCCGGAGTGAGCTCATCGAGATATAAGATGCCATCGAGAGCTTGCTGCGCAGTGAGCAGCTGCAGACGATCCGACGCTGCTCGCTTCAGGATGGTGCGGGCGTCGGGACTGACAAGCCCTGCGTGGCGGAACCGCAATGAGCGGTCTGGTGCTCGGACCGCTTCTTGAAGAATAGTTTCAAACGTTTGGACACCCCCAGGCGTGTCGGTGATCGACAGCCCGATTTCTTGTGCGAACAGCTGAATAGTTGTGAGTGCGGCAAGGGCGCGCTCGCAGGTTTGAGCAAGTTTGGTGGATAGCTCGCCAATCTCTGCCGGTGATCGGTCACCGAGTCCGTAAATCGTGACGCTGCTTTGATGATCCGCGAGCCGAGCCGACGTATCATCCGTGATGGTGCTTTCGTCCACGCGCCCATTGATCTGAGTGTGAAGTTCGGTGATCGAGGAAAGGATCACTTCACCCCGCTGCACGGCGGTGATGGCGCGTTGCGTTTGTGAGGCAGATCCTGGGAAGAGCCGGGGCAGCAACTCCACCGCCGCTGCTGGATCCAACTTTGCTGCTAGGTCGGTCAGCGTCTTGTGGGTTTCGGCGCCGGCCTTCATCGTCAGAACGCTGTGTCCGTTTGTCCCGATAATGCCCTCTAGTTCACGCAGACACGACTCGAGCGCGGTCAGTGTCGGTTGCACGTCAATCAGGAGTCGGCCAATCTTGAGGTCGTCTCCCGGTTGGAGTTGCGTTGGGAAAAAGCCCCAAAACGGGTGCGAGGCGTCATAGGCACCGACCTCTTGGTAGTGCTTCGCCAAATAGCCAACTTGATCGACCAGCGCGTTGTAGTCGTTCTCGGTCGTCGTCGGCGCGAACTCAACCATGATGTTCTTGGAGACGTCGGCCAGTTCGCGCAGCTTCACCCGGTGACGCTCGGCACGCCACATGATTTGCCGGATCGAGCAGCCCATCTGGTTCCCGACAACACTATTGAGCAGGGCGGCATGTTCCTTCAGCTCTTTTTTCTTTGCGAGCAAGCCCGCCTCAAGCTCGTCAATGCCTCGCGGTGGTATCGGTTGAAAGAGGATTCGTTTTTCGAGGTCTTCGATGACCGATTTCTTGCTCGTTTTGTTCGAGTGAAGTTCGAGCAGGAACGGGTCGAGGCCGGCGCGCGTCAGATTGCTCTTCACGACCTCCAGAGCAGCCAGTTTCTCGGCCACGAACAACACAGATTTCCCGTGGTGTAAGCAGGACGCAATGATGTTGGTGATCGTTTGTGATTTGCCGGTGCCAGGTGGGCCCTCGATGACCATCGACCGACCTTTCAACACATCGATCAGAGCACTGTGCTGCGAACTGTCCGCGTCGAAAACCACCGCTAGATTTTCATGCTCATGATTGTCGACATCGTATTCAGGCGAGTAAGCGATGTCTCGGCCACCCGTTGAGCCTTGAAAGACACGCTTGATCAAATCGTGCTCGAGCAGTTGTGAGGTGCCGTCTTCCGACAACCACCGCTGCGGCTCTAAGTCGCGGACCAACAGCATGTTGGCGAACGACAGAAGAGCAAGAGACAGCATGTTTCTGACTTTCCAACAGGGAAGGTGAGCGATCACCTCTTGGACGTCTTTGAGGTAGGACTCAATCGTCTCGATGTCTTCGGGGAAGGGAGGAAGTGTCAACTGGTAGTCGCGCTTGATCTTCTCTCGCAGCGACAAATTTTCGGAAACTTCTTCGCCTGTAAAGGCCAACCGGTAGTTCGTATAGCGCCCGTCGCTTGAAATTTCAAAACGAACGGGAATGCAGATCAACGGTGCTTGGAACAACCTGTCCGAGTCCTTCGCATCGGGAAACTCCAAGAAGCCGACGACCAGGTAAAGCATGTTGGCGCCGGTTTCCTCAATCGCCAGGCGCGCTTCCCGTTCGAGCTTGCGACAATGTTTGCCTAGGTCCTCACCGTAGTAGAGTGCGCGCGCCTGCTGTCCGGTTTCTTCGCTTGCGAGCAGTTGCGCACCGGTCGGCAACTCGAATGTCGTATTGATCCCCAGTGACGACGCGTGCTCGCGGACATCCGGTGGTGCTATCCGGCCATTCCTCTCGTTCCAAAGCTCCGGCGTCGGATCCGGGACGGGAGCGATCAAGACCTTCTGACTGCCAGGAGCCACGACCAGCCGCTGAAAAATGGCAGCTGGGTTCGCTGATACAAACTGAAGGGAACGGCCGGCCGTGTGGCGGAAGTTGAGGAGGCGATTGCGCCCGGTCAGATCGAGCAAGCGGGTGCGGAGCTGTTCCAGCCCTTGCGCAATCGTGATGTTGCCGCCGAAAAGGCTGTCTGTGTCCGTCATTAGTCGACCCAACCCGCTGGATTCACCCATTTATCTGGTAGGAAACGGCGTCCAAAATGGCTCCGCAACGCCGAATGCGCCGTTCCTAGGCAAACACTAGCAACTTTCGAACCGAAGTGCCGTTGGCACTCGCTGCGGGCCAGGCGTCTTCGACGCGATCCCCGTAAACCATACCATCGCAACCGACGCCGCTCCTGCGCCATCCCGGTGTCATGGCGGTGTGCGACTGGCGCAGCCAGAGCTGGCTGCGCCTCTTCGTCACCAGATCCGTACGCGCTCGGCTTGTGGCGCGCCACATCGGCTGGCCGGGCTTGATGTCGAACGCCTCGTAGAACTCCGGGATGTTCGACAGCGGCCCGAGCACGCGCCACTTCGCCGGCGCGTGCACGTCGCTCAGCAGGCGCGCGCGCAGCGCTTCGTCGCGCTGCTGCGACATCCAGCCGAGCGCGTAGCCGAGGAAGTAGCGCTGCATCGGCGTCAGTCCGCCGATCTTTTCGCCTTTCTTGTACTGCTCGGTCTTCTTGAACGCGTCGAGGCCGAGCAGCAGGCCGCCGTAGTCGGCGATGTTCTCGCCGAGGCTCGCCTTGCCGTTGATGTGCAGGCCCGGCAGCGGCTCGTAGGCGTCGAACTGCTTGACCATCACGTCTGCGCGCTGCGTTGAATTTCTTCGCGTCCTCGGCCGTCCACCAGTCGGTGAGATTGCCGGCGGCGTCGAACTGGCGGCCCTCGTCGTCGAAGCCGTGGGTGATCTCGTGGCCGATCGTGCCGGCGGCGGCGTAGCCGTAGACGACGGCGTCGTCGACCTGCGCGTCCGCGCACGCCGGGGACCGTGAAGATCGCCGCCGGCAGCACGATCTCGTTGTTCGACGGGTTGTAGTACGCGTTGTAGGTCTGCGGCGTCATTTCCCATTCGGTGCGATCGACCGGCTTGCCGAACTTGGAGATCGTGTCGTTGAACTGCCAGCGCGCGGCATTCATCATGTTCTGCGCATACGAATCGCGGCCGATGACGAGCGTCGAGTAATCCTTCCACTTGTCCGGATAGCCGACCTTCGTGGTGATCGCGGCGAGCTTCTGCAGCGCCTTCGCCTTGGTCTCCGGGCTCATCCAGTCGAGCTCGTCGATGCGATCGCGGTACGCGGTGCGGATCGCCTCGACCAGGTCGACGTAGCGCTTCTTGGCGGCTTCGGGGAAATACTCCTTGACGAAGATCCGGCCGAGCACCATGCCCATCGCGTCGCCTTCGCAGTCGAGCACGCGCTTCCAGCGCGCGCGCTGCTCCTTCTGCCCAGAGAGCACCTGGCCGTAGAAGTGGAAATTCTCCTGGTCGAACGGCTGGCCCAGGTACGGCGCGTAGGCGTCGACGAGGTGAAAGCGCAGGTAGTCCTGCAGCACCGGCACCGGCGTCTCTTGCAGCAGCTTATCGAGCGCGGCGAAGAACTCCGGCTGGCCGACGACGACGTAGTCCGGATGCAGATTCCACGCCGCGAGCCGCTCGCTCCAGACGATCGACGGCGTGTACTTCGCGGTCAGCTCGCGCCGGCGTCATCTTGTTGTAGTTCTTCTGCGGATCGCGCAGGTCCTCGAGCTTGCGCGAGGCCTTCGCGAGCGCGGTCTCGAACGCCATCACGTTGCGCGGCATCGGCTTTCGCATGCTGCGGCGTCGCGGCCGAGCAGCGACGAGCGTGCGCGCGATGTGCGCGACGTATTCCTCGCGGATGTTCGCGACGCCGTTCTCGGGATTGAAATAGAAATCGCGCTCCGGCAGGCCGAGGCCGCCCTGCGAGAGATGGACCGCCATCGTGTCGCTGTTCTTCTCGTCCTGGTAGACGTCGAAGCTGAAGAACGCGTCGACGCCGCAGCGGCTGCAGCGCGAACGCGACGTCGAGCGCGTCGCGCGTGTTGCGCACCGCATCGATGCGCGCGAGCTCGGCGTCGAGCGGATGCACGCCGAGTCGGTCGGCCTTGGCGGTGTCCATCGCGGTCGCCCAGAAGTCGCCGATCTTCTGCTGGTCGCTGCCGCGCGCGGTTGTCGGCCTGCGCGGCCTTCTCGTTGATGCTGCGCAGGCTCACGTACAGCTGCTCGTCCACGACGTTGCCGATGCCCCACGACGATTCCGAAGCCGGGATCGGGTTGCGCTCGAGCCAGCCGCCGTTGGCGTAGTCGAAGAAATCCTTGCCGGGATCGACGGACGGATCCATGTTCGCCTGCAGGAAATCCTTTGGCGGCGAAGTGGGATTGTCGGCGGCGTGGCTCGCGACGGGCGAGAGCGCGGTGAATAGGAGCGCGGTGGCAAGAAGGCCGGCGTGGGACGTGACTCGGATCATCGGGATTTCCCTGGGGAAGATTGTTCTGCTGGCTTGAGCCTTGTTTCAGCCAGTCGAAGGCCGGGATATGGCGCAATCAGGATTGTTCTTGCACGATCAAGCGGCCGATTCTCGCCCGGCGACTCCCTTTTTGGGAACGGGTGGAAGTCATGGGTGCTGACGATTGCCGTGGAATCGATGACGCCGACTGTGGCGCCGGTAGGCCCGTAGCGCTCGCGGCCATTTTGCATGGCAGCCATGCCCATGTGCGGATGAGACTGCGCAGAGATGGTCGTGATTGATCTTCGCGCTCCATTGGCATATGTTGTGTCGGTCGAAGGCGCCCAGCACAACATCTGGGTTGAAGGCCGCAAGGCGTTCAAGGGAATCCGGTGTAAATCCGGAGCTGCCCCGCAGCGGTGATCGGGAACGAACGACGCGTTACGCACTGGGCTTTGGCCTGGGAAGCGGCGTCCAGTAGGTGAGGCGAATGCCTCGTGCCCGAGAGTCCGAATATCCGCCTCGATCGTCGTGCCGCAAGGCGCGGCGTCTGGCTTGAAGACCCTCGCGGGAGGGGCCGGCCGAAAGTCGCTGCGCCTCCGTCCGGAGGATCATTCCGCTTTCGTCGGGTGTCGTCCGCAGGTTCTTCTTTCGCTCGCGGGAGCGAAGGCCGGCGGATCGCGGCCAGTCTCATTCCGTGCGTCGCCGTGCCTTTACTTTCGCGGGTTCATCGCTTGCGAAGGAGAGATTGAGCATGTCCACGTCCGAGGTTGTCGCCGAATCTGCTGTGCCTTCCGCTGCCGCGGCGCCGGATCAATCCGGTTTCCGCCTGACCGCGCCGCATCCGGGGCCGGTGTCGATGCAGGTGACCAAGCGTTCCGGCGCGAAGGAGCCGGTCAATCTCGACAAGATCGTGCGCGCGGTCACGCGCTGCTGCGAGGGCCTCGCCGACGTCGAACCGATGCGCGTCGCGCTGAAGACGATCGCCGGTCTGTACGACGGCGCGAACACGCGCGAGCTCGATGAATTGTCGATCCGCACTGCGGCCTCGTTCATTGCTGAGGAACCGGAATACTCGAAGGTCGCCGCGCGCCTGCTTGCCGGTTACATCGACAAGGAAGTGCAGGGCTTGGGCGTGTATTCGTTCTCGCAGTCGATCCGGGTCGGCTTCGATGCGGGATTGATCAACGAACGCGTGCTCGCGTTCGTCGAGGCGAACGCGCGCAAGCTCAACGATGCGATCGACGCGCAGCACAGTTTGCGCTTCGAGTACTTCGGCCTGCGCACGCTGTATGACCGCTACCTTCTGAAGCATCCGACCCGGCGCCAGGTGATCGAAACTGCGCAGCAGTTCTGGATGCGCGTCGCCTGTGCGTTGAGCGAAAGCGCGGCGGATGCGATCGAGCTGTACGCGTTGTTCGCCGGGCTCGACTACGTGCCGAGCTCGCCGACCTTGTTCAATTCCGGCACGCGCCACGAGCAGTTGTCGAGCTGCTTCCTGCTCGATTCGCCGGACGATTCGCTGGAGGCGATCTACGACAAGTACCGCGATGTCGCGCTGCTGTCGAAGTTCTCCGGCGGCATCGGCCTTGCGTGGCATCGGGTGCGTTCGGAAGGCTCGCTGATCCGCTCGACCAATGGGCTCAGCAACGGCATCGTGCCATGGCTGAAAACGCTCGATTCCTCGGTCGCCGCGGTCAACCAGGGCGGCAAGCGCAAGGGCGCGGCCTGCGTCTATCTGGAATCCTGGCACGCGGATATCGAAGAGTTTCTCGAACTGCGCGAGAACACCGGCGACGACGCGCGCCGCACGCATCACCTCAATATCGCGAACTGGATTCCGGATCTTTTCATGCGCCGCGTCGACGCGGACGGCATGTGGTCGCTGTTCGATCCGAAGGACGTACCGGATTTTCCGGATCTCTGGGGCGATGCGTTCGAGGATGCGTATGTGCAAGCCGAGGCGCGTGGCGTCGCGAAGAAGACGGTCAAGGCGCGCGATCTGTACGCGCGCATGATGCGCACGCTGGCGCAGACCGGCAACGGCTGGATGACCTTCAAGGACGCCTGCAACCGCGCCGGCAACCAGACCGCGAAGGCGGGCAACACGGTGCATCTGTCGAACCTGTGCACCGAGATCATCGAGGTCAGCAGCGACGGCGAAACCGCAGTCTGCAATCTCGGTTCGATCAATCTCGCCCGGCACCACGATGGCGTCGCATTCGATTTCGACAAGCTCGCGCATACGGTGCAGGTCGCGGTGCGCCAGCTCGATCGCGTGATCGATCTCAACTTCTATCCGATCGACACTGCGCGTGCGTCGAACCTGCGCTGGCGGCCGGTCGGGCTCGGCGTGATGGGCCTGCAGGATGTGTTCTTCGCGCTGCGCCTGCCGTTCGACAGTGCGGCCGCGCGCGAACTGTCGGCGCGGATTTCCGAAGAGATCTACTACTGGGCGCTGCGCACGTCGCTGGAACTGGCGCGCGAGAAGGGCGCGCATCCGGCATTCGCGGAGACGCGCGCCGCGCAGGGCGAGCTGCAGTTCGATGCGTGGAAGGTCACGCCACGCGACAGCGCGCGCTGGGACGCGCTGCGCGAGGAGATCAAGGCGCACGGCCTGCGCAATTCGCTGCTGATCGCGATCGCGCCGACCGCGACGATCGCCTCGATCGCCGGCTGCTACGAGTGCATCGAACCGCAGGTGTCGAACCTGTTCAAGCGCGAAACCCTGTCCGGCGATTTCCTTCAGGTGAACCGTTATCTGGTCGAGGAACTGAAGCGGCTCGGCTTGTGGACTGCCGAGATCCGCGACGCGATCAAGCACGCCGAAGGTTCGGTGCAGGCGATCGCCGAGCTGCCGCAGGAACTGCGAACCGATCTACCGCACGGTCTGGGAAATGCCGATGCGTTCGCTGATCGACATGGCCGCCGAGCGCGGCGCATTCATCGACCAGAGCCAGTCGCTGAACCTGTTCATCGAAAACCCGAACATCGGCCAGCTGTCGAGCATGTACATGTACGCGTGGAAGCAGGGTTTGAAGACGACCTACTACCTGCGCTCGCGGCCGGCGACGCGGATTGCGAAGACGACGCTGGGTGCGGCGCCGGCGAAGATCTATTCCGACGCCGAAGCGCTGGTCTGTTCGCTGGAAAACCCGGAAATGTGCGAAGCCTGCCAGTAGCTTCGTTTTTCCTTCGTCTCTTCGGGAGACAAAACGGCAGGACTGCCGTTTTGCACGGCGAATGCCGCCCGAAGGGTAAGCGCCAAGGATGGCGCGAATGCACGTGGCCCAAAGGGCGGATGAGGGTTCGGGACCGCTCGATCGCCTCATCTTTCCGAACCCTCACCCCAACCCCTCTCCCGATGGGAGAGGGGCTAAAGACGACTCCATCCATGAATCATTCAACGCACCTCCTCGACCCCGGCTTCGACCTCACCCTGCGCCCGATGCGCTATCCGCAGTTCTACGAGATGTATCGCGCCGCGATCAAGAACACCTGGAGCGTCGAGGAGATCGATTTCCAGATCGATCTCGGTCATCTCGTCCAGCGCATGACGCCGGCCGATCGGCATCTGATCCAGCGTCTGGTCGCGTTCTTCGCGACCGGCGATTCGATCGTCTCGAACAACCTCGTGCTGAATCTCTACAAGCACATCAACGCGCCCGAAGCGCGCATGTACCTGTCGCGCCAGCTGTACGAGGAAGCGCTGCACGTGCAGTTCTACCTGACCCTGCTCGACCACTACATCCCCGAGCCCGAACAGCGTGCGCAGGCGTTCGCCGCGGTCGAGAACATTCCCTCGATCCGGCGCAAGGCCGCGTTCTGCCAGCGCTGGATCGATTCGATCCAGACGCTCGATCGCATCGATTCGGATGCGGACAAACGCCAGTTCCTGCTCAACCTGACCTGCTTCGCGACCTGCATCGAAGGCCTGTTTTTCTTTGGCGCGTTCGCCTATGTGTACTTCCTGCGCTCGCGCGGCCTGTTGCCGGGGCTCGCCGCCGGCACCGCGTGGGTGTTTCGCGACGAATCGGCGCACATGGGTTTTGCGTTCGAGGTGCTGCGCACGGTCGAGCGCGAGGAACCCGCTTTGTTCGATGCGCAGTGGGCAGCGCAGGTGACCGAAATGATCGCCGAGGCGGTCGATTGCGAAAGTGCGTTCGCCGAGGACGTGCTGGGCGGCGGCGTGGTCGGCATGACGCTCAAGGAAATGCGCCAATACCTCGAATACGTCGCCGACCAACGCCTGACCATGCTGCATCTGCCGCCGATTTATGGCGCGAAGAATCCGTTCCCATTCATGGAACTGCAGGACGTGCAGGAGCTGACCAATTTCTTCGAGCGCCGTGTCTCGGCGTACCAGGTCGCGGTACAGGGCGAAGTCGGTTTCGACCATGCGTTCTGAGGCCGAGGCGCGCGGTGCCGGTCGGGCAGGCGCTATCCTCGAACTGAGCAGCGGGATGCACCGCGCCCGCGAAACATGCCAACCTTCGCCTCGCCATGACGCCGACCTGGTTCGCCTTCGCCGCACTGCTCCTGCACATTGCCGGTGCGTTCGCGGCGTTGCATGCGTTGATGCACACGCGCACCGCGCCCGGCGCAGTCGCCTGGGTGCTGGGCCTGGTCCTGCTGCCATACGTCACGCTGGTGCCGTACCTGTTTCTCGGCCGCAGTCGCTTCAAGGGCTACGTGGACATGCATCGCCAGCGCCCGCACGACGGCCGGCGCGAGCGTGTATGGCCTGAATCCGCCACCTACCTCAGCCGCCATTCGCCAGACCCGACCTGCGCACGCTACGCGGCGATCGGCGCGATGCTAGGCACCGCATTCCATGGCGGTCACCGGTTGCGCCTGCTGATCGATGGCGATGCGACCTTTACCGCGATCCTCGATGCGATCACGCAGGCCGAGCACTACGTGCTGGTCCAGTTCTTCATCTTCCACGACGACGAACTCGGCCGGCGCATGCAGCGCGCGCTGCTCGACCGTGCCGCGGCTGGCGTTGCCGTGTGCGTGCTCTACGACGGCATCGGCAGCCACGACCTGCCGCGGCATTACGCGGGCGCCCTGCGCGCGGGCGGCGTGGCGATGCATCCGTTCGCGCCGCGCGGCTGGAGCAACCGGTTCCAGATCAACTTTCGCAGCCACCGCAAGATCGTGGTCGTCGATGGCTGGCGCGGGTTTGTCGGCGGCCTCAACGTCGGCAACGAATACCTCGGCCTGAAGCCGCCGCTGGCGCCCTGGCGCGACACCCATATGGAACTGCAGGGGGCGGCGGTGGCCGATCTGCAACAGGCGTTCCGCGAGGACTGGTTGTGGATCACCGCGACCGAACCGCCATTCCTCGCGCCGCGCGAGGGCACCGGCAGCGCGAGCACGCTGGTCGCCGCGACCGGGCCGGCCGACTGGCAGGAAAGCTGCTCTCTGTTTTTCGTCGAGGTGATCCATGCTGCGCGTGAGCGCGTCTGGCTGACCACGCCGTACTTCGTGCCCGACCAAGCGCTGGGCGCGGCGTTGCGCCTCGCGGTGTTGCGCGGTGTCGACGTGCGCGTGCTGCTGCCGTCGCGACCGGACCATCGCACCGTGTTCCTGTCCTCGACTTTGCATGCCTACGAGGCGATCCGCGCCGGCATCCGCGTGTTCCGCTACCAGCCCGGTTTCCTGCACCAGAAGGTGATGCTGGTCGACGACGACACCGCATCGGTCGGCAGCATGAACCTCGACAGCCGTTCGTTCCGCCTCAACTTCGAAATCACTGCGCTGAACGTCGACCGCGGGTTCGCCGCAGAGGTCGAAGCGATGTTGCTCGCCGACTTGCGCAACGCCGTCGAAGTCACCGAAAGCGAATATCGCGATGCATCCTACCTGCGCCGAGCTGCCATGCATGTGGCGCGATTGTTCGATCCGATTCTGTAACGAGGGTCGCCGCGGAATCCATCGGCACCACCGATCCATGGCGCGAAGAATCCGTTCCTGTTCATGGAACCGCAGGATGTGCAGAAACTGACCAACTTCTTCGAGCGCCGCGTGTCGGCGTACCAGGTCGCGGTGCAGGGCGACGTTGCATTCGACCACGCGTTTTGACGTGCGGACACAGTTCGCGCCTATCGCGCATGGTCGGCGAAATGCATCGAGTTTTGTCAAAAAGAGGGCGAAAATCCCTCGGAATCCGATGCAGGGATTTCGATTGCACGGGTGCGTTTTGTGGCGCAGGATGCGCTCGCACAAGACAGGCGTCCTGATGCTGTCCGTGCGGGGTTTGCGATCAATCGAGTCGACGTCGCGCATGGGGGGTTTGCGCGCCGTGGTCGCGTAGGTGCACCTTGCCGACGCCGCGGCGAACAGCGTCCATGCCCTTAACTGGAGGGCGGTGATGAAGATACGGGCGCTGTGCGTAATGGGAGTGTTGGCCTGCGGCCAGGCGAGCGCGGCAATCGTGCCGTCAGATGCCGTGTTCAACAGCGGCTTCGAGCCGGGCATCACCCTGCAGGGGGCGGTCGGTTATCCGGGGCCGCTGGCGAATGCGGCGGTCGAGCTGCATCTGGGCAGCTATGTCGCCACGACGGCGACGAAGGCGGACGGGACCTACAAGCTGCTGGTTGAACAGCGCTTCCTGACGCCGGTGACCATTGCGGAACTCATTGCGTTCGGCCATGGCGCGGATGTCGCCAAGGTCTGGGCCAGTCCGCTCGGTCCGAGCGATCGGCTGCCGGCTCTCGGTTCAGGCGGCGTCGTCACGTTCGCCGACGAGCCGTTCCTGAATCTCAATCCACGCACGACCGCATTGGCCGGCGCGCTGCGGGCCTACAACAATTTCGCACCGATCGGCGACAAGACGACGTTCTACAAAGCGGCGCGCAGCTACCAGACCTACACCGAGAATCTGACCTACGGGCTGGCCTTGGTGGCGCGCGGCGATCAGGCGCTGCCGGCTGGCGCCGCGAACACGTTCGAGGCAGTCGCGTCGTTGTCGACCACGCAGCAGTTGTTCAACGACGAGACGACGCTGGCATCGGTCGACTGCGCGAGCACGCCGACGGTACCGTATTGCCAGGTTCAGGCGACACTGACGACTGACCCGAATGTCGTGCCGCTGCGTCCATTTGTCGATGGGCGCATCTATGCTGGCGTGACAGGCTTCGACTATGGCCTCCGGCAGCAGTCCGGAATACGCCCGCACGGGTCAACGGCGGACTTGTTCGGCTTCGCCGCGACGCCGTTGCTGGCGAATGTCGGCACGGCGGCGGACGGCTCGTATGCGATCAGCCTCCCCGGGAACGCAGCTATCGTGGCGAGCGACAGCTACCCGGTCATCAACGGACACCAGGTGCATCAGCATGATGCAGTGTTCGCGATCCACCTGCGCATAACGCCCGGGCCTGGCGGACAAGCCGAGATGCAGGGTTCGGCCGAGCATACCTATACCTACCCGGAAAACCCGGAGATTCAGCCGCAGCCCGTCGTCGTGCAAAGCGCGTGGTTCCTGCCGAACTATGCGGGCAGCGAGCCGCTGCCGCCCGAGCTCGTAGCCCTCGTGCCCGATGTTAGCAACCGGCGTTTCGTGCTGGGCTCGCCGTTTCAGGTGCCGGATCCGCAAAACGGCTACACCGCACCCTACGGATACGATGTCTACGACTTCGCGACGCACCAGACCGAACGGCAGGCGAAATCCCTGGCGTACTCAGGCGCGGGCACGGCATCACTCGCGCTCGATTTCGCGGCTGACTCGATGCATGCCGACGTGCAGTTCATCAACGAGGAATCACCAGGGATCTGGCGTGTGAGGATGCACGCGACCCAGACGTCACCCGCTTCCGAACAGCTATTCGATGGCCTGATGGTGGAAACCGTCGGTGCGGCGAGCGGTTTCACGTCGGTGAATCTGCCCGGCAGTTACGTCGTCGTGCTCGACGGCGCCGGCTGCGCAGGACCGTACGCGTTCAATACGGTTTCGTGCGGACCGCCAACCTTCGGCTGGATATTCAATGGCTCGGGTTCGGCAACGCATCTCGATGGCAGCCAAACGTGGGCCTGGCAATTGCCCAGCGGTGCAGACAGCGGCCGGTTGTTGTTCGCGCGGCCGTCATTTGTCGCCACGCCGATCGTGCAGATGCGTGGCTGGGAGATGGTTCGATCCGACGGTGCGCACGATATGTGGATACTCGAGAACGTCACCACGCAGGGCGGAGCAACGACTGCTCCACCGGTCGCTTTCATCCCGACTGCCCGGTTGGCGCATGTGACAAAACTGTAGCGCAGCCATCCTGCGGCTGCGCTCGTGCGGGCCGCCACGTCGTGCGCGATTTGGCGGCCCTCCCGGCTGTGGCATGATCAACGCTCCGCAATGGAGCGTTTCATGTCCGCACCGGAAGCTACCACGGACTTCGAACTGCATGCCTTGGCGCAGGCTGTTGCCGAGTGCCTGCTCGCGCGCGGCCAGACCCTGGTCGCGGCCGAGTCGTGCACGGGCGGCTGGATCGCCAAGGTATTGACCGATATCCCGGGTAGTTCGATCTGGTTCGAATGCGGTGTTGTCGCCTACAGCTACGAAGCAAAGGAATCGCTGCTCGGCGTTCAGCCGCAGACGATCGAGCGAACGGGCGCCGTCAGTCAGGAAACCGTTGTCGAGATGGTTTCCGGTGCGATGGCGCGCTATGGCGCCAGCGTTGCGGTCGCGGTGACCGGCGTCGCCGGCCCCAGCGGTGGCACGGCGGACAAACCGGTCGGCACGGTCTGGATAGGCTGGAAACGTCGCGGTGGCTATGCGCGCGCCGAACTGTTCCATTTCGATGGGGATCGCGAAGCAGTGCGCCGCCAGACGGTCGTGGCGGCGCTCAACGGCGTGCGGCGAATTCTTACGAGTTGACGCGGCATTCGCGGATCGCGCGCCGGGCCCGCTGTGGGATAATTGGTTTCGACATCCGGCGGCTTCTCAGCTTGTGAGACACCGCTTACGTACAGTCGCCGCAAGATGGCACGCAGACGCGCAGTGATTCGCGGCTGCCATGCCGCATCGCGCATCGCATTCCTCACGAAATCAGGAAATCCACATGGCCGCCGCATCCGATAGCAAGAAAGAAGCCGCAATGGACGACAACAAGCGCCGCGCGCTGGCGTCCGCACTCAGCCAGATCGAAAAGCAGTTCGGCAAGGGCGCGGTGATGCGCATGGGCGATCGCGTCGACGAGGTGATCGAGGTGGTTTCGACCGGCTCGCTCGGCCTCGATGTCGCGCTCGGCGTCGGCGGCCTGCCGCGCGGCCGCGTCGTCGAGATCTACGGGCCGGAGTCGTCCGGCAAGACCACGCTGACCCTGCAGGTCATCGCGGCCTGCCAGCGTAACGGCGGCACCGCAGCGTTCATCGACGCCGAGCACGCGCTCGATCCGACGTATGCGGAAAAACTCGGCGTCAAGGTCGACGACATGCTGGTTTCGCAGCCCGACACCGGCGAGCAGGCGCTCGAAATCGCCGACATGCTGGTGCGCTCGAATGCGGTCGACGTGGTCGTCATCGACTCGGTCGCGGCACTCACGCCGAAGGCCGAAATCGAGGGTGAGATGGGCGATTCGCACGTCGGCCTGCAGGCGCGCCTGATGAGCCAGGCGTTGCGCAAGCTGACCGCGAACATCAAGAAATCCGGCACCCTGGTGGTCTTCATCAACCAGATCCGCATGAAGATCGGCGTGATGTTCGGCAGTCCGGAAACGACGACCGGCGGCAACGCGCTGAAGTTCTACGCATCGGTGCGCTTGGATATCCGTCGCATCGGCGCGATCAAGCGCGGTGAAGAAGTCATCGGTTCGGAAACCCGGGTCAAGGTCGTCAAGAACAAGGTCGCGCCGCCGTTCCGCCAGGCCGAGTTCGAGATTCTCTACGGCGAAGGCACCTCGCGAGAGGGCGAGCTGATCGAGCTGGGCGTGCTGCACAACCTCGTCGAGAAATCCGGCGCCTGGTACAGCTACAACGGCGACCGCATCGGCCAGGGCAAGGACAATGTGCGCCTGTACCTGAAGGAGCATCCGGAAATCGCCGACGTGATCGACGCGCAACTGCGTGCGAAGCTGCTGTCCAAGCCTGACAAGGCGGCGGTCGCGGCAGTCGCGGCAGTGGCCGAGGTCGAAGAAGAGGCCTAGGAAGAAGAGGCGCAGTCGGTTGCCGCGCAAGCCGAAGGAGGATACCCGCAGCGTCTACGACAAGGCGCTCGGGTTGCTTGCGCGACGCGAACATTCCGCGCGGGAACTGAAGACCAAACTCGCGCAGCGCGGCCACGCCGCGGACGAGGCGGGCGCCGCAATCGATCGCCTAAAGGATCAGCACTACCAGAGCGATGACCGCTTCGCCGGCAGCCTCGCGCGCCGGCGCGCGGCGCAGGGCTACGGTCCGCGCCGGATCGAGGCGGAGCTGAAATCGCACACGCTCGCCGATTCGGCGATCCGCGCGGTCATTGCCGATCTGGACATCGATTGGGCCGCATTGGCGGCCTCGCAACTGCGCCGCCACTACGGCGCACAAGCCCCGGCGGACCGCGACGAGCGCGCCAAACGCGCCGGGTTTCTCTTGCGCCGTGGCTTCGATGCGGCGACAGTACGCGCCGTCACGCGCGCCGATATTGGCGATCCGGGCCCGGATTTCGATTGAGAAAGCCGGTCGCGGGCCGCAGCTTGGCGTGTCCGTCTTCCGCCTTTTTCGCGATGTCCCGCACATGAAAACATCTGAAATCCGCACCGCGTTCCTGGAATTTTTTCGTTCCAAGGACCACACGATCGTGCCGTCGAGTTCGCTGGTGCCGTCCAACGACCCGACCCTGCTGTTCACGAACTCCGGCATGGTCCAGTTCAAGAACGTGTTCCTCGGCAGCGAGAAGCTCAAGTTCGTGCGCGCGGCCGACGTGCAGCGCTGCCTGCGCGCGGGCGGCAAACACAACGACCTCGACGCGGTCGGTTACACCGCGCGCCATCACACGTTCTTCGAGATGCTCGGCAACTGGTCGTTCGGCGATTACTTCAAGCGCGAGGCGATCGCGTGGGCATGGGAATTCCTGACCGGCGTATTGAAGCTGGATAAGGATCGCCTGTGGGTCACGGTCTACCACACCGACGATGAAGCGTTCGACATCTGGAACCAGCAGATCGGCATTCCTGCGACACGCATCGTGCGCATCGGCGACAACAAGGGCGCGCCGTTCGCGTCGGACAACTTCTGGCAGATGGCCGACACCGGCCCGTGCGGTCCGTGCACCGAGATCTTCTACGACCACGGCGCGGACGTGGCCGGAGGCCCGCCGGGTTCGCCGGACGAGGACGGCGATCGCTACATCGAGATCTGGAACCTCGTGTTCATGCAGTTCGACCGCGCTGGCGACGGCACGCTGTCACCGTTGCCGGCGCCGTGCGTCGACACCGGCATGGGCCTCGAACGCCTCGCCGCGGTGCTGCAGCACGTGCATTCCAATTACGAGATCGATCTGTTCCAGCGTCTGATCGAGGTCGCGGCGAAGTTGACCGGCACGAAGGATCTTGCGAACAAGTCGCTGCGCGTGATCGCCGACCATATCCGCGCCTGCTCGTTCCTGATCGTCGATGGCGTGCTGCCCTCGAACGAAGGCCGTGGCTATGTGCTGCGCCGGATCATCCGCCGCGCGCTGCGTCACGGTTACATGCTTGGTCAGAAGCAGCCGTTCTTCCACGCGATGGTCGGCGTCTTGGTCGAGGTCATGGGGGATGCGTATC
This sequence comes from uncultured Gammaproteobacteria bacterium, assembly GCA_963720445.1. Classification (GTDB taxonomy): domain Bacteria; phylum Pseudomonadota; class Gammaproteobacteria; order Xanthomonadales; family Rhodanobacteraceae; genus Dokdonella_A. Next base: position 397,630 of record CAVRFO010000002.1, on the reverse strand, counting down.
CGGAATTGACCGCGAAGCGCGATTTCGTGGAGTCGGCGCTGCGCAAGGAGGAGGAGCGTTTTGCCGAGACGCTCGAAAACGGCATGAAACTGCTGGAATCCGCGCTCAAGGATACCCAAGCCGGTGCGGTGAGCGCCGCACCGAAAATGGTGCCAGGCCAGATCGCGTTCACGCTGTACGACACCTATGGCTTCCCCGCCGATCTCACCGCGGACGTCGCGCGCGAGCACGGCTGGACCGTCGACATGGCCGGCTTTGAAACCGCGATGGAGCAGCAGCGCGAACGCGCGCGCTCGGCGAGTCATTTCGAGGGCAAGGCGCAGCTGCCGGCCGAGCTCGCGAGTACGCTCGCGCCGACGACCTTCCTCGGCTACGAATCACTGGTAGCGGACGGCTGCACGGTGCTCGCGATCGTGCGCGCGGGCCGCGCCCACGACACGCTGCACGAAGGCGAAGACGCGATCGTGATCCTCGATCGCACGCCGTTCTACGCCGAATCCGGCGGCCAGGTCGGCGATATCGGCCTGCTCTCCAATGCGAACGCGAATTTCGAGGTGCGCGACACGGTCAAGTTGGGCGGCGTTTTCCATGCGCATGTCGGACAGGTGAAAACGGGCACGTTGAAAGTCGGCATGCCGGTTTCCGCGCGCGTCGATGCCGCGCGCCGCGGCGCGATCGTCCTCAACCACTCGGCGACGCATCTGCTGCATGCCGCGTTGCGCAAGGAACTGGGCACGCACGTGCAGCAGAAGGGTTCGCTGGTCGCGCCTGATCGCCTGCGTTTCGACTTCGCGCACTTCGAGCCGATCGCCACGGATGAGTTGCGGCGCATCGAGGATCGGGTCAATGCGGAAATCCGGCGCAATTCGGAGGCGCAAACCCGCGAGATGGCGTATCCGGATGCGATCGAGTTTGGCGCGCTCGCGTTGTTCGGCGAGAAATACGGCGATGAAGTCCGCGTGTTGAAGATGGGCGATTTCTCGACCGAGTTGTGCGGCGGCACCCACGTTGGCCGCACCGGCGATATCGGGTTGTTCAAGATCGTCGGCGAAAGCGGCGTGGCATCCGGCGTGCGCCGCATCGAGGCGGTGACCGGAGCGGCCGCGATTGCGTTCGTCGCCGACGAAGAGACGCGGCTGGGCGAAATCGGCGCGTTGCTGTCGGCGAGCGGGCACGAGGTCGTCGACAAGCTGCGCCAGTTGTTCGATCGCCAGAAGAAGCTTGAGCGCGAGCTGGAGTCGTTCAAGGCGAAGGCGGCGAGTTCGGCCACCCAGGATCTCGCCACGACCGCGCACAAGGTCGGCAACATCAGCATTGTCGCCGCGCGCGTCGATGGCCTCGATGCGAAAGCGCTGCGCGACGGCGTCGACACCCTCAAGCAGAAACTCGTCGATTGCGTGGTTCTGCTTGCAGCGGGCAGCGAGGGCAAGGCCGCGCTGGTCGGCGGGGTGCACGGCGCGGCGCTCGGCAAGGTAAAAGCCGGCGATGTCGTTGCGCATGTCGCGGCGCTGATCGGCGGCAAGGGCGGCGGCCGTCCGGATATGGCGCAGGGCGGCGGCGTCGATTCTCCGGCGCTCGACGGCGCACTTGCGGCGCTGCCGGAATGGGTCGCGGGCAAGCTTGCGTAAAGGGTGAGAAAAGGTGAACGGCCCAGTACTTCCGGTTCATTGCGTGCACCGGATACGTTGGTTAGTATCGGCGCGCCCTGACTTGCCGCTGCCGTCGCTCGCACTACGGCAGAATGACAAAAAAAGGACGATGAGCCGGGTTAAAGGGGGAAGTGGGCGGCGAGGGAGGTTGCTGCCTGGTCTCCGCGGGTTCGTTGCACGACGCTGGGTGATAACGGGTGCAGTGAGTCCCTTCGGACCGACAAATCGTGTTAAGGAGAGCACCACATGCTTATTTTGACTCGCCGGGTCGGTGAGACATTGATGATCGGCGACGAAGTGACGGTTACCGTCCTTGGCGTCAAAGGTAACCAAGTACGAATCGGGATCAACGCGCCCAAAGACGTGGCCGTGCATCGCGAGGAAATCTACCAGCGGATCAAGCGCGAGCTTGCTCCGGGGCAGGAGCCGCCGGAAGATTCCGGGGACACTGCTGCAAGTTGAGCTTTACCTGTGGGCCGGTGCCCGCTATTCTCCGCGCCCCGGAGTTTTGTGCGCGCCGTTCGCGGCAACACACGGGTGAACGGATACGCAGCAATCAGCTTGAATGGAGAGATGGCCGAGTGGTCGAAGGCGCGCCCCTGCTAAGGGTGTATAGGGTCAAAAGCTCTATCGAGGGTTCGAATCCCTCTCTCTCCGCCAGATACGAAAGACGCCCCCTCGTGGGGCGTTTTTCGTATCTGGCGGAGAGAGGGTGGAGAACCGGTCTCTCCGACGGAGATGCCGGTTCGACAAATTCGTCTGGAACGAATTTGGACGGCCGAAGGGCCGGCCCCGGAGCGCGCAGCGCGCAGGGGTGAGCCCCATGGATGGGGCGAGCAATCCCTTGTTGTGTGACAGCAGCGCCCCCTCGTGGGGCGTTTTTCGTATCTGGCGGAGAGAGAGGGGGCAAGAGAACCGCCGGGCTCGCAGAGCCCGCCGGTTGACTCAGGGCGTCCCGCCCCCCTTCGCCCTTCGGGCCATCGGCTCCGCCGATGTTCGCTCCGGCATCCTGCCTTCGAAGTCGTCTGGAACGAATTTGGACGACCGTAGGTCGGCCCCGGAGCGCGTAGCGCGCAGGGGTGAGCCCCCATGGATGGGGCGAACAATCCCTCGTTGCGGAATAACAGCGCCGCTCGCTCGGTGCCTTTTGTATCTGACGAAAGAGCGGCGAGACGAGTGCCAGTTCTTGTGGCACCCCGGACAATGCAAAAAAAGGTTGACGCAAGCGTGTTCAATCAGAATAATTCCGCGCCTTCGCCGGTGGCATGAACGGCACGCGCAGTGATAGACTGCGCGGCCGCGTCGGCAGCGGGGGAAGCAACAGGTTGCAACGCGCCCGTAGCTCAGTTGGATAGAGTACCTGGCTACGAACTAGGTGGTCGGGAGTTCGAATCTCTCCGGGCGCGCCATATGAAGAACAAAAAGGCCAGCGAACACGCTGGCCTTTTTGTTTCCTGATTTGCGCTGCGCCTCGGTCACGAAGAGCGCCTGCGACGAGGGTCGGACTCGGATCGCGTGGCTACGCCATCCCGCGCATTCGATACACCCACAGCCCCAGGTATTCCTTGAGCGCGCGGCTGCTGCCGTTGAGGGCACCCGCATCCGGCAGCCAGCGCAGCAGCCACGGACCGCTGGGTGGCACAGCCTCGAAATCGGTGGGTGCGGGAATGGTCGCGATGCCCAGCTTGCGGAAGATCGCCACTGCGCGTGGCATGTGCAATGCCGAGGTCACCAGCAGCACGTTCCCGATATGGCGGTCACGCAGCAGCCCCTCGGTATAGAACGCGTTCTCCCACGTGTTGCGGCTGTGCTGTTCCAGTAGTAGCGCGGAGGCGGGTACGCCGAGGTCTTCGATGAAAGTCGCCATCGCGTCGGCCTCGGGTTCGGTCGAGCCCTCATCGTCGACGATACCGCCGACCAAGATCACCAGTGGGGCACGACCGGCGTGGTAGAGCCGGGAGGCGAACCACACCCTGTCGGCGGCCGAGGACAGGTCAGGACCATCGCGCCAGCCGGGTCGGTCACCCTCGGCACCACCGCCGAGAACGACGATCGCGGCGACCTCGGGATAGTCCGCCGCAACTCGTTGCGGAACCTGCCGTTCCAGCCCGGCACGTAGCCAGAACGACGGCACCGGCAGCGACCACAGCAGCAGCCAGACCAGCCCGAGTGCGATCAGACCACCGCCCAGGCGCCGCCAGTGCCAGCGCATCAGCAGCAGCCCCAGCGGCACCAGCACCAGGCACAGCGTGAGCGGGTAGGTCAGTTGGGTGAGGATCTTGGACACATCCAACATGGGAAGATCAGTTCGCCTTTGCGAGTCGTCCAGGTGCTGCGTGATCCGGATGAAGCAACGTGACCGGGAAAGCATCCGGATCGGTACTTTGGCAGATTTTCGGTGAACCGGCGCGCGGCCCCGAGCAGGGCGCGGTTCATGCGCAAATCGAGCGCGGCAACGCAGATTTTTCTTCCTGATACTGGATGAGTTTGGTAAGCTGTGCGTTCGATGGTTGTCTGCAAAGGGTGCTGCGGCGCCTTTTTTTTTGTGAAGTATGGATGTGCTCACACCGTTTGTTTGCATGTGCCGGATTGACGCAGCGCGCTGCGCTTCGTAGTATCGCCGGCCGTTTCCGGTAGCAGCAATGCCGACGGAAGCACTGTTCGACGGGGTATAGCGCAGTCTGGTAGCGCGCCTGCTTTGGGAGCAGGATGTCGGGGGTTCGAATCCCTCTACCCCGACCATCCGGTTCGTACGCAGGTGCGAGAGGGTTTGCGGAACTCGTTTTTGCACGCCGTTCCCGCGACAATGTGGCTTGCGATGCGCCCGTAGCTCATCTGGATAGAGCATCGGCCTTCTAAGCCGAGGGTAGCAGGTTCGAGTCCTGTCGGGCGTGCCAGTGTGGATGTATGCGTCGCTTCATTTGCGATGCAGGGTGTGACGCGCCAGGAACGCTCGTCGTGCCGATGTTGGATAACGTTTTCTATGGTGGGCGTAGCTCAGTTGGTAGAGCCCCGGATTGTGATTCCGGTTGTCGTGGGTTCGAGTCCCATCGTTCACCCCATTTCGTTACAATTGACACGTTGGGCCGTTAGCTCAGTTGGTAGAGCAGGTGACTCTTAATCTCTTGGTCCTAGGTTCGAATCCTAGACGGCCCACCATTTTTTCTTGTGCGCAGACGCGGCGGCTCCGCGCCCGGCCGCGCTGGCGAAGATGCCGATCCGAAGCGAAAGTGGCGGAACTGGTAGACGCGCTGGATTTAGGTTCCAGTGGGGTAACTCGTGAGGGTTCGAGTCCCGCCTTTCGCACCATCGCGCGGAACGCCATACCGCCCGCTGCCTGCTGCCCATCGCGTCGGCATGCTGCGTGCTCCTGTAAACGATTCAGAGGAACACCATGCAAGTCTCAGTCGAAAACGTCGGCACGCTCGGCCGCAAACTCACTGTCCGCCTCCCCGCGCAGGGTCTGGAAGACACGATCCGCACGCGCATCCAGGAAATGGGGCGCAGCGCGCGCATCAAGGGCTTTCGCCAGGGCAAGGTGCCGGCCAAACTGATCGAGCAGCGCTTCGGCAGCCAGATTCGCAATGAGGCATTTTCGGCGCTGATTGGCCAGAGCTTCCAGGAAGCGGTCATCCAGGAGAAGTTGCGGCCGGCCGTGCAGCCGCAGATCGCGACCACCGGGCGCCCCGAGAACGGCGAGATCGAATACACCGCGACGTTTGAAGTGCTGCCGGAAATCGGCAAGATCGACGTCAGTGGCCTCGAAATCGTCAAACCGGTCGCCAGTGTCGCCGATGCCGACATCGACCAGATGATCGAGACGCTGCGTCTGCAGCGCCGCAACTGGACGCAGACCGATCGCGCCGCTGCGGTTGGCGACATGGTGCTGTTCGAGTATTCCGCTCAGGCCGGCGACGTGCGTCATCCTGAGACCGGCATGGACCGCGTTGGCGCGGTGCTGGGTTCGGATGCGTTTTCGGCAGCGCTTGAAGGCGTTCTCGCCGGCCACAAGGCCGGTGACGAGCTCAGCGAAACGATCGCGTTTCCGGAAGGTTTCCGTGTCGCTGCATTGGCCGGCAAGTCGGCGCTGGTCACGATCAAGCTGGTGCGCGTGCAGGAAGCGCAGTTGCCGGTCGTGGATGATGCGTTTGCGGCCAGCTTTGGCGTTGTGCAAGGCGGTCTCGCGAAATTCCGCGAGGACGTGCGCGCGAACCTCGAACGTGAACTCAAGGGCGTCCTGATGGGACGGCTCAAGGTCGGCGCGATCGAGAAGCTCGTCGCCGCCCACCCGGAACTCGAGCTGCCGCAGGGTATGGTCGAGAACGAGGCGCGCGGCTTGGCGCAACAGGCTGGTGCGCAAGGCCAGGACGCATTCGCGGCCTATCTGCCGGCCGCGCGTCAGCGCGTCAGCGCAGGCCTGCTGATCGGCGAACTCGCGCGCCAGAACGAGATCCGTCTCGAACCGCGCCGCGTCAGCGAAGCGCTGTCGACGATTGCCTCGACCTACGAAGAACCCGAAAAGGTCGTTGAACTCTATACCCGCGACCCCCAGTTGATGAATGCGTTGCAGAATCGCGCGCTCGAAGATCAGGTCGTCGAATGGATGGCCGAGCACGCGAACAGCCGCGAAGAGTCATTGAGCTTCAACGAAGTCATGCGACCGGTCTCTTGAGCGCCGGCGCTCAGGAGAATCGAATGTCCAGCAGCAATCCGCAGGTCCAGGCGTTGAACCTCGTCCCGATGGTCGTCGAGCAGACGTCGCGTGGCGAACGCGCGTACGACATCTATTCGCGCCTGCTGAAAGAGCGCGTGGTATTCGTGGTCGGTCCGATCGATGATTACATGGCCAATGTGGTCGTCGCGCAGCTGCTGTTTCTTGAGTCGGACAACCCGGACAAGGACATCAATCTTTACATCAACAGTCCCGGTGGCGTGGTCACCGCGGGTCTGGCAATCTACGACACGATGCAGTACATCCGCTCGGACGTCAGCACGATGTGCATCGGCCAGGCCGCCAGTGCCGCGTCGATGCTGCTGATGGCTGGTGCGAAGGGCAAGCGTTATGCATTGCCAAACTCGCGCGTGATGATCCACCAGCCATCCGGCGGCACCCAGGGCCAAGCCACCGACATCGAGATCCAGGCCAGGGAAATCCTGTATCTGCGCGGTCGCCTGAACAACCTCTATGTCCACCACACCGGGCAGGCCCTCGAGCAGATCGAGCGCGACATGGAGCGTGACCGCTTCATGAGCGCCGAAGACGCCAAGGCCTACGGCATGATCGATGCCGTCCTCGACCGGCGCCCAGGCGACGTCGCCGTTGGCGCGTAACGACTGGCGTCACGGTTTTTGATCTTCCTGAAATCATCATGCGACTGGGCAGGACGCCCGGTCGCGCTGTGTTATTCTGAAAATGGTATTGCGATGATTCTTCGAGGCGGGGCATGACAGACGAGCGGCAGAGCCGATCGGGCGACAACAGCAAGATTCTTTACTGCTCGTTCTGCGGCAAGAGTCAGCACGAGGTGCGCAAGCTGATTGCGGGCCCGTCGGTGTTCATTTGCGACGAGTGCGTCGAGCTGTGCAACGACATCATCCGCGAGGAACTCGAGGAGAAGGCGGCTAGTGCGCGCAGCGACCTGCCCAAGCCGGCCGAGATCCTCGACGTCCTGAACCAGTACGTGATCGGCCAGTCGCGCGCGAAGAAAGTCCTCGCGGTCGCGGTCTACAACCATTACAAGCGCCTCGAAACGCGTACTCGCAACGAGGAAGTCGAGCTCGCCAAGTCGAACATCCTGCTGGTCGGGCCGACCGGTTCGGGCAAGACGCTGCTGGCCGAAACGTTGGCGCGACTGCTCAACGTGCCGTTCACGATCGCCGATGCGACGACCCTGACCGAAGCGGGTTATGTCGGCGAGGATGTCGAGAACATCATCCAGAAATTGCTGCAGAAGTGCGACTACGATGTCGAGAAGGCGCAGAGCGGCATCGTCTACATCGACGAAATCGACAAGATCTCGCGAAAGAGCGAGAACCCGTCGATTACCCGCGACGTGTCCGGCGAAGGCGTGCAGCAGGCGCTGTTGAAACTGATCGAGGGCACCCTCGCGTCGGTGCCGCCGCAGGGCGGGCGCAAGCATCCGCAGCAGGAATTCCTGCAGGTCGACACCAAGAACATCCTGTTCATCGTCGGCGGTGCGTTCTCGGGACTTGAGAAAATCATCCTGCAGCGTTCTGAGGCAACCGGCATCGGCTTCAACGCCGAGGTGCGCAGCAAGAAGCGTTCCGATACGAGCAAGCTGCTCGCGGACACGCAGCCGGAGGACTTGATCAAGTTCGGCCTGATTCCGGAATTCGTCGGCCGCCTGCCGGTTGTCGCCACGCTCGAAGAACTCGACGAGACCGCGCTGGTCAAGATACTGACTGAGCCGAAGAACGCGATCACCAAGCAGTTCAAGCGCCTGTTCGACATGGAAGGCGTGGAGCTGGAGTTCCGCCCGGACGCGTTGACCGCGGTCGCGCACAAGGCGTTGCAACGCAAGACCGGTGCGCGCGGACTGCGCACGATCCTCGAGCAGGTGCTTCTGGATACGATGTTCGACCTGCCGTCGCTTGAGCACGTCAGCAAGGTCGTGGTCGATGAAGCGGTCATCAACGGCCACGCCGAGCCGTACCTGATTTACCGCGGCAACATGCAGACGCGAGCGGTTTCCGAGTAGTCGCTTATCGCGTCGCACCCTTGCAATCGCGACAAAAAACCTTACTTGACGATACGGCAGCGTGAGTACACGCTGCCGTTTGCGTTTGCATGACGTCCCCAAGACCAGCCGATCCTCCGAGCCCGATGACCGACAAGCCGAACAAATCCCAGAAGACTGCCTCCGACCTGATGGAACTCCCGGTCCTGCCGCTGCGCGATGTCGTGGTGTTCCCGCACATGGTCATCCCGTTGTTCGTCGGCCGCGAGAAATCCGTACGCGCGCTCGAGATCGCGATGGCAGGCAACAAGAAGATCCTGCTGATCGCACAGCGCAGTCCCGATATCGACGAGCCCAGTGCCGGCGACCTGTACACGATCGGCACGGTCGCGAGCGTGCTGCAGTTGCTCAAGCTCCCGGACGGCACGATCAAGGTGCTGGTCGAAGGCTTGGATCGTGCCGAGATTGCTACGTTTGGTGAGCGTGATGGATTGATGGTCGCGCACGCGCGAACGCTGGAAACCACGCATACGCGCAGCGATCGCGAAATCGAGGTAATCAGCCGCCAGTTGACCAGCCTGTTCGAGCAGTTGGTCAAACTCTCGCGCAAGATTCCGCCGGAACTGATGGCGACACTGGCCGGCATCGAGGATTCGTCGCGCCTCGCCGACACGATCGCTGCGCATATCGCGGTGCGCGTGGCCGAAAAACAGCGTGTGCTGGAAACCGTTGATGTCGCCGATCGCCAGGAACTGCTGGTCGGCATGATCGACGGCGAGATCGACGTGCAGCAGATCGAGAAGCGCATCCGCGGTCGGGTCAAGACGCAGATGGAGAAGAGCCAGCGCGAGTATTACCTCAACGAGCAGATGAAGGCGATCCAGAAGGAACTCGGTGACAGCGACGAAGCGCCGAACGAACTGGAGGAACTCGGCCGCAAGATCGCCGCCGCAGGCATGTCCAAGGCGGTCGAGACCAAGGCGCGCGCGGAACTCAACAAGCTCAAACAGATGTCGCCGATGTCGGCCGAGGCTACCGTCGTGCGCAATTACATAGACTGCCTGCTCGGCGTGCCATGGAAGAAGAAGACCAAGGTGCGCCGCGACCTGCAGCGTGCGCAGGAAGTGCTCGACGCCGATCATTTCGGCCTCGAAAAGGTCAAGGAACGCATCCTCGAATATCTCGCCGTGCAGCAGCGCGTGCAGAAGATGAAGGGGCCGATCCTGTGCCTGGTCGGACCGCCCGGCGTCGGCAAGACCTCGCTCGGCCAGTCGATCGCGAAGGCGACCAATCGCAAGTTCATCCGCATGTCGCTCGGCGGTGTGCGTGACGAAGCGGAGATCCGCGGTCATCGGCGTACCTATATCGGCTCGATGCCGGGCCGGATCATCCAGAACCTGACCAAGGCGGGGACGAAGAATCCGCTGTTCGTGCTCGACGAGATCGACAAGATGTCGATGGATTTCCGCGGCGATCCGTCCGCGGCGCTGCTCGAAGTGCTCGACCCGGAACAGAACCACACGTTCAACGACCACTATCTGGAAGTCGACGTCGACCTGTCCGAAGTCATGTGGATCGCGACCGCGAACTCGCTGAACATTCCGCCGGCGTTGGCCGACCGCATGGAAGTCATCCGCATTCCGGGTTACACCGAAGAGGAAAAACTCAACATCGCGCAGCGCTACCTGGTGCCCAAGCAGCTGCGTGCGAACGGATTGAAAGCAGCCGAACTGACGATCGCCGAAGGCGCGATCCGCGACATCGTGCGGTATTACACACGTGAATCGGGCGTGCGCAGCCTCGAGCGCGAGCTGTCCAAGATCTGCCGCAAGGTGGTCAAGGAGCTCAGTCTCTCCGCGGCCAGGGCGGCGAAGAAAGGCAAGAAGGCGGAGGAGCGCAAGCGCAAGGCCAGCGTGACCGACAAGAACCTCGACGATTATCTGGGCGTGCGCAAGTTCACTTATGGACGCGCCGAGCAGCAGAACGAAGTCGGCCTGGTTACCGGCCTCGCGTGGACCCAGGTCGGCGGCGACCTGCTCAGCATCGAGGCGACCGTGGTGCCCGGCAAGGGCAAGTTGATCCATACAGGGCAGCTTGGCGACGTGATGCAGGAGTCGATCCAGGCCGCGCTCAGCGTCGTGCGCGCGCGTGCCGATCGGCTGGGCATCGATCCGGACTTCCACCAGAAGCTCGACGTGCATGTGCACGTGCCCGAGGGCGCGACGCCGAAGGACGGCCCGAGCGCGGGAATCGCGATGTGCACCGCGCTGGTGTCCGTGCTGACCAGGATTCCGGTGCGTTCGGAAGTTGCGATGACCGGCGAAATCACCTTGCGCGGGCGCGTGCTGCCGATCGGCGGCCTCAAGGAGAAACTGCTGGCCGCGCATCGCGGCGGCATCACCACGGTGATCATTCCGGAAGAAAACCGCAAGGATCTCGTCGATATGCCGAAGAACGTCACCGAGTCACTGGATATCCATCCGGTGCGCTGGATCGACGAAGTACTCGACATCGCGCTGGAGCGTGCGCTGACGCCGATTACGCGCGGCGAGGGCGAAACGCCACCTCCGCGCGAGGAGCATGTGGCTGAGGCGGCGGTGCGCCCGCACTGAGCTTCGCGCACGCGCTGCCGGCGGCATGTTCGGGCCAGGCGCCATCTTGCAGGGTGGTGCAAAGTGGACACGCGGGTCCGGTGACGTGCGCGCAGTTGTTCGCACTGTCAAGGGCGTGCGCGCAATTCGCGCGCGTCGAGATACCCATGCATTGTGCCCCTGGTGCTCCGCAGCTTTATTGCGTGGGTCCGGGGCCACTGGTATAAAGAGCGCGCCGCGATCCGGGGGTGACACCGATGTCCGAGCGATTGCGGGGTAGCGAAGCCACACGTATCCGAGGTGAACCATCCTCCGCGAGCGTGTGCTTCGACTCAATCAAATTCACTGCGGGGCATCTGCCCCGTGCGGGAGTCCTAAATGAATAAAGGCGATTTTGTTGGAGCCATTGCAGATGCCTCCGGTCTGACCAAGGCCGACGCGGAACGCGCCGTCGAGGGAATGTTCAAGGTCGTCAAGAAGACGTTGAAGTCGGGTGATTCGATTTCGCTGGTCGGCTTCGGCACCTTCGTCGTTCGCAAGCGCGCCGCACGCACCGGTCGCAATCCGCGTACCGGCGAGGCGATCAAGATCAAGGCGTCGAAAGTGCCCGCATTCAAGGCCGGCAAGGCGCTCAAGGACGCGATGGCTTGAGGTTCATGCGGGCTTGCCCGCAGGGAAAGCCGGCCATTCGTGACCGCTCTTCCCGGACAGGACTTGGGTGCTTAGCTCAGCGGTAGAGCGTCGCCTTTACACGGCGAGGGTCGGGGGTTCGAAACCCTCAGCACCCACCAGGATGTCGGCGCTTCGAAAGATCGACGGCCATTGCGCGATCCGCGCGACTGTCCGCGCTGAGCCGCCGGCCATGCCGTATCCGGCGGTGCCGCTGTCCTGCATGCAGTGCGATCAGGTCGGTGGTTACTTGTCATCCAGCGAGGGCGCCCGCGTGGCGCCCTCGGCTTTCTCCTCCAGGCGGCTCATGCATCCATATCGGGTTTGCGGTGCTGCTGCAGGCAACCGCGTAAAATCGCTGCGCCCAAGAATCGCGCCGCGCCAAGGCGACGCCCAACCAGAACAGGTTTTGAACTCATGTTGCAACTTCTCCGCGGAAAAAAATCCGGTCTGTTCGTCAAGATCGCGCTGGTACTGATCACCATCGGCTTCTCGTTCTTCGGTATCGAGTCGTATTTCGTCTCCAACACCAGTACGAGTGTGGCCAAGGTCGGCAAAACCGAGATCAGCCAGGACCAATTCCGCGACCGCTTCAACCAGTATCGCCAGCGCATGCAGCAGATGATGGGGCCGGCGGCCGACGCGACATTCTTCGCCAAGCCCGAGGTCAAGCGCCAGATGCTCGACCAACTGGTCGACGAGCAAGTGCTGCTCGACGCGAACGCCCAGCTTGGCGTCGTGATTCCGGCCGATCGCATCCGCAAGGAAATCCTTGCCGTCCCCGCGTTCCAGAACGACGGCCATTTCGACGCCGAACAATACAAGATGGTGCTGTCGTCGCAGGGTATGTCGCCGGCGGGCTTCGAGGAGCGTGTGCGCCAGGACCTCGGTATGCGCGAGCTGCCGGTACAGATCGCAGCGACCGCGCTGGTCACGGATGCCGAAGTCGACACCTACCTGCGCCTGCACGACCAGCGCCGTGATTTCCGCTTCGTGAAAATAGACAAGCCTGCTGCGGCAAAGAATGCCGAGATCAGCGCAGCCGATATCGAGACCTACTACAAGGCACACGCGGCCGACTTCATGGTCCCCGAACGCGTTGCGCTGGACTACATCGAACTCGACGGTGCCAAGCTCGATGTCGACCTGAAGCCCGATGACAGCGTGCTCAAGGATCGCTACGAAAAAGAGAAGGCGCGTTTCGTCACCAACGAACAGCGCGTGGCCTCGCACATCCTGATCAAGGTGGACGGCAAGGGCACGCCGGACGAGCAGAAGGCGGCTCTGGCGAAGGCGCAGGAAATCGAGCAGCAGCTCAAGGCCGGCAAGGATTTCGCGACGCTGGCCAAGCAGGACTCCGCCGACCTCGGTTCGAAGAACGCCGGCGGCGATCTCGGCTGGCTCGACAAGGGCACCACCGACGCGGCGTTCGAGGATGCGTTGTTCGCGCTCAAGAAGGGCGAGATTTCCGCGCCGGTGCTGAGCAGCGAGGGCTATCACATCATCGAACTGCGCGACGTGCGCCCCGGCAAGACGCGCAGTTTCGACGAGGTCAAACCTGATCTCGCGAAGGAATATGCGGACACCGAACGCGAACGCGTCTACACCGAGAAAGCCGGCAAGCTGACCGACCTGACCTATCAGGATCCGTCGACGCTGGAACCGGCGGCGAAGGATCTCGGCCTGCACGTGCAGAAGACTGCGTCTGTTCCCGCGCAGGGTGGCAGCGACGGCATCGCGGCGAATCCGGCTGTCGCCAAGGCGGCGTTCTCGGACAGCGTGCTGGTGCAGAACAACAATTCCGATCCGATCGATCTCGGGCCGAACCATATCGTCAGTCGTGCGCGATCGCCGAGCACAAGCCGTCGACGCCGATTCCGCTCGCGGATGTGACGCGATACCGTGCGTGGCAAGATCATCGCCGAGCGCATTGCCAGCGATGCAAAGGCGCACGCCGACGCGTTGCTCGCACAGCTTGGCAAGGGCGAGACGCTTGATCAGCTCGCAACGGCACAGAACCTGAAAGTGGATGAACAGAAGGGCGTCGGCCGCGATGCGGCGACCGTCGACAGCGTTCTGGTCAAGGCGGTTTTCTCGATGCCGCGTCCGCAGAACGGCAAGCCTGACAACCAGCTTGTCGACCTCGGTGGCGACAGCTATGCGCTGATCCAGCTCGAAAGCGTTGTCGATGGCGACCCGTCGACGCTGGACGCGAAGACGAAGGAAGCCGCGCGCACGACGCTGGTGCAGGGCGCGGGTTCGGTGGTCGCGCGTGAATTCATCGCGGCGCTGCGCAAGCAGGCCAAGATCACGGTTTCCGAAGACAGGCTGCAGGATCTGTAACGGTTTGCAGCGAAGGGCGACGGAGGCATCCAGTCTTCGTTGCAGATGAAAAGCCCGCGGGAGCGGGCCTTCGGCAGGTTCAGGACACGGCTTCCGCCGCGATGCTCTTCGCAAGGCATCGCGGCTTCCGCCGCTCTTGCAGATTGCCCGGTTTACAGCCCCGTCATGCCGAGCGTGTTGTAGCCCGCATCGACGTAGGTGACTTCGCCGGTGATGCCCGAGGCGAGATCCGAACACAGGAACGCGCCGACGTTGCCGACCTCGTCGATCGTCACGCTGCGCCGCAGCGGCGCATTTTCCTCGACGTGGTCGAGCATCTTGCGGAAATTCGCGATGCCGGCCGCGGCCAGCGTCTTGATCGGCCCGGCCGAGATCGCGTTGACGCGCGTGCCTTCCGGACCGAGGTTGTAGGCGAGGTAGCGCACGTTCGCTTCGAGGCTCGCCTTGGCGAGGCCCATCACGTTGTAGTTCGTGAGCGCGCGTTCGGCGCCGAGGTAGGTCAGCGTCAGGATCGATGCCGGCGCGGCCCTTCATCAGCGGGCGCGCGGCTTTCGCGAGCGCCGCAAGGCTGTAGCTGGAAATGTCGTGGGCGATCGCGAAGTTCTCGCGCGTCAGGCCGTCGAGGAACTCGCCCGTCAGCGCCTCGCGCGGCGCGAAGCCGATCGAGTGCACGAGGATGTCGAAGCCGTCCCAGTGCTTGCCGAGCTCGTCGAACAATCCGGTCGATCTGCGTCGTCGCGGGTCACGTCGCAGGGCAGCACGATGTTCGAGCCGAATGCGGTGGCTGCCTCGTCGACGCGTGGCTTGAGCTTTTCGTTCGACGTAGGTGAACGCCAGTTGCGCGCCTTCGCGATGCATCGCGTTGGCGATGCCCCAGGCGATCGAGCGCTGGCTGAGGATGCCGGTGATCAATGCGCGCTTGCCGTGCAGGAAACCCATTTCTTCTCCGGTGTGTTGAGCGGAACGCCGGATTGTAACCGAGGGTGCGCGTTCAATTGTTGACGGCGCTGCCGAGGCGCAGCCGTTGGCCTGGACGCAAGACGCCGGTCGCGCCCGGATTGAGGCGTTTGATCTGGTTGAGCGGGACCGCGTTGCGCTTCGCGATCCGCGACAGCGTGTCGCCGGAACGGATGACGACGCTGCGTTCTTGCGCGCTGTTGCGGGCGACGTCCTCGACGGGATCGGGATCACGTCCGGGCAGCAACAGCGCCGACTCGCGCGTCACCGTCGCATCTTCGTCGAGCGCATTCGCGGCGGCGAGTACCGCGACCGGGACACCGAGCTGCGTTGCCCATGTGCCGATGCCGCTGCTGCTCGCGACGCGCTGTTCGCGCCAGTCGCCCCACAGTTCGACCGGCACCGCGGCGGCGGCGAGCTCGAAGCGCGCGATGCTGTCTTTCGGCAGCCATAACCGGTGCGCGGCTGCGGCGGGCATCCGCGAACGCCGGTAGCCGGCGTTCCAGCGCTGCACGTCGCGCACGTCGAGTCCGGCCAGGCGCGCGGCGAGGCGCAGATCCATGCCGGCCTTGAGCGTGACCGACGCGAAGACATCGTTCGCGTCCGGTTCCGGCAAGGTCACCCCGAAGCGCGCCGGGTCGTCAATGATGCACGCCAGTGCCAGCAGGCGATCGAGATGTTCGTGGGTGACTGGATTGAACGCGAGGCGGGCCAGTTCACTGGCCGACAGGCTGTGCGCATCGCGGTCGCCGAGCAGTTTGCGGACTTTGAATTCGCCGCTGTTGTAGGCCATGTCGGCGAGGCGCCAGTCCCCGAATTCCTTGCGATAGCGTTCGATGAGATCGAGGGCGGCGGATGTCGAGGCGATCGCGTCGAGGCGGCCATCGTAGTCGGCGTTGATGGTGAGCCCGGCGGTGCGCGCGGTATCCGGCACGATCTGCCACATGCCGGCGGCGCGATCGCCACGCGAGGCGACTGGGAGGTAGGTGCTTTCAACGTACGGCAGCATCGCAAACTCGCCGGGAAGGTCGCGGCGCGCAAGTTCGTCTACGACCAGCAGCAGAAACGGCATCGCCCGTTCCCAACTGGCGGAGAACTGGCGCGGTCGCTTGGTGTAGATGGCCGCCCAGCGCTGTACTTCCCGGCGGTAGTCGCAGCCCTGCATCGCGAAACTTGCGCGCAGGCGAACCCATGGCGAGGCCGCAGTGGCGTCCTCTTCGGGCGCAGCCTTGATGTGATCCATCGTCGGAACGGTCGCCGCCGCCGATACAGGTGGCGGCGGCGCTTGCGTCGTCCGCAGGGGAGGCGTCGCACACGCGGCCAGCAGCAGCGCAAGTGCGACAGGCAGCGCCGCGCGCACGGGTGCCGCGCGGCCACGACTCACGGGTAATTCGTCCGCGCGGCTCACCGCGCGGGCATCCGGAATGAGTCCTTGCGTGCGCGCAGCCGGGCGAACCGCTCGACGCGATCTGGCGCGTCGAGCGCCGCGATCAGCGCCGCGCTGTCGATG
Organism: uncultured Gammaproteobacteria bacterium; assembly: GCA_963720445.1. GTDB lineage: Bacteria > Pseudomonadota > Gammaproteobacteria > Xanthomonadales > Rhodanobacteraceae > Dokdonella_A. Next base: position 381,213 of record CAVRFO010000002.1, on the reverse strand, counting down.
CGCAGGAACGGATTGCACGCGCGTTCACTGGCCAGCGTGCTGGGCAGGGTCGGTGCGCCTTGTGCACGCAGTGTGGTTGCCTCGGTGGATCGCATCGCGAGTGCCTTGTTGTCCGGATCGAGGGTGCGCGCGAACGCGCAGTTGGCGACCGTGTATTCGTGGCCGCAGCAAACCAGCGTGGCTGCGGGCAGGGCGGCCAGGCGTTCCAGCGAGGCCAGCATCTGCGCCGGGCTGCCCTCGAACAGCCGGCCGCAGCCGACGCTGAACAGGGTGTCGCCGCAGAACAGGAAGCCGTGGCCGTGATACGCGACATGACTGAGCGTGTGACCGGGGATCGCGATCACCTCGAAGCGCAATCGCGGCGAATCGAGGACGACTTCGTCGCCGTCTACGACCCGCACGACTGCGCCACCGATGCGGTCGTCGACCGGCGCATGGATCGTCGCACCGGTCGCCGCCGCGAGTTCCGCGGCACCACCGATATGGTCGCCATGATGGTGGGTCAGCAAGATGGCGCCGAGGCGCAGGTGCTCGCGCGCGAGCGCGGCGAAGACCGGCGCGGCCTCGCCCGGATCCACGGCCACGGCGGCCCCGCCCGCATCCGCAAGCAGCCAGATGAGGTTATCGGTGAGCGCGGGGACGGCAATGAGACGCAGGTCGGTCATGTGGGCGCGAATATATCCAGCGTGTCCGGCGCAGACGTTAAGCAATCATTAGGGCGCCGATGAACGGGTTACACTTCAGCCGATGAGACGGCGTTGTTCCCCACGTGACGATTGACCCCGACAACCTGTTCGCTTTGCCCGAAACCGACGCGTTGCTGCGTGAGGAACTCGGCTGCGTCGGCCCCCACGCGGCGCGCCGGCCGGCCGGGCGTGCGCTGGTGCTGCAGGCCTGCGCGGCGAACCGCAGCCTGCGGGTCGATACGCGCCATCTCGCCGCATTGCGTGTCCACGTGCAGCAGGGGCGCCTGGGTGGCGATGTCGCTTGCGCGGCGGATGCGTTGCCATGGGAAGACGATGCCTTCCAGCTCGTGGTCGCCCAGCATGTCGGCGATGCCCTGCCGCCGACGTCGGCAGTCATCGATGAACTCGCGCGCGTGCTCGCGCCGGGCGGCGTATTGCTGTGGTACGGACTCAATCCGTGGAGCCCGTGGCTGGCGTGGGTGCACTGGCGCGCGCGACGCGGCATGCCGCTGCCGCAAGCGCGGCATATCGAATCCGTGCGCAGGCAGATGTCGAACCGGCAATTGACGCCGGGCGCGACCGGCTATCTCGGCGCGTGCTGGGCGCAATTGGAGGCGTCGCCGGATCGCTATCCGGCACGTCTGCTCGCGCCGTTGCGCCGCGCCTATCTGCTGACCGCCTCGAAACAACGCGCGGTGCTGACGCCGCTGCGGCCACTGATGGCGCGCGAACGCGGATTGGCTGGTCGCCCGCAGCTGGCCGGTACACCAAGCCGGCGCGCCCGCGCATGAGTATTGCCAAAGCGGACGCGAACCGCGTCGAGCTGTTCACCGATGGCGCCTGCCTCGGCAATCCCGGCCCCGGCGGCTGGGGCGCGCTGCTGCGCTTCGGCACGCGCGAGAAGGAGCTCAGCGGCGGCGAGGCGCACTCCACCAACAATCGCATGGAATTGATGGCCGCGATCGCCGGCCTGGAAACCCTGAAGCGGCCCTGCGAGGTCGTGCTGACCACCGATTCGCAGTACGTCAAGCGCGGCGTCGAGGAATGGATGGCGCGCTGGCGCGCGAACGGCTGGCGCACCAGCGACCGCCAGCCGGTCAAGAACCGCGATCTCTGGGAGCGACTTTCGGCTGCGCTCGAAGGTCATCGCGTGCAATGGCATTGGGTCAAGGGCCACGCCGGCCACGCGGAGAACGAGCGCGTCGACGTGCTCGCGCGCGATGCGGCGCTGGCTTTCCAGGAGTTGACCCTCCAGAACCCACAGGAAGGTGCATGAGACAGGTCATTCTCGATACCGAAACCACCGGACTTGAAGTCCAGCGCGGCCATCGCGTCATCGAAATCGGCTGCGTCGAGCTGGTCCAGCGCCGGCCGACCGGGCGCACCTTCCACCATTACCTGAATCCGGATCGCGCGATCGACGAAGGCGCGCGCGCGGTGACCGGGATCAGCGACGAATTCCTGCTCGACAAGCCGCGTTTCAGCGAGGTTGCCGCGGCGTTCCTCGAATTCATCGACGGCGCCGAAGTCATCGCCCACAACGCGTCGTTCGATATCGGGTTTCTCGATGCGGAACTCGCGCGCGCCGGCGTCGAACATTCCAGGTTGCGCGAGCGCGTCAGCGTGCTCGACACGCTGGCGCTGGCGCGCGAGAAATTCCCGGGACAGCGCAACGGCCTCGATGCGCTGTGCAAGCGGCTCGGCGTCGACAACAGCCACCGCGAGATGCATGGCGCCTTGCTCGATGCGAACCTGCTCGCCGATGTCTACCTCGCGCTTACCGCAGGCCAGGGCCATCTGGGTTTCGCGAGCGAAAGCGCATCGGTGCAAACGAATGCAGTGGTTGTCGACATGCCGATCCTGGTTCGCCCGCGCGTGCTGCGCGCGCTCGACGCGGATCTCGCGCTGCATGCGGCGCGCCTGGAAGCAATCGACAAGGCGAGTCGGGGCGCGTGCGTTTGGAAGCGCCTTTTGTAGGAGCGCACCCTGTGCGCGAACACGGAGCCACTCACCACACGGTCGCCCACAGGGTGGGCTCGATTGGGGCCGTCACCGCGCAAGGACCGTGCTTCAGCGCGAACGCACCAGAATCACGGTCACGTTGTCCGACCCGCCACCGTCGAGCGCGGCAAGGATCAGGTGGTCGACGCACTCCTGCGGGGTCAGGTCCTGGCGGCCGAGGACTGCGGCGATCGCGTCATCGTCGACTTCCTCGGTCAGACCGTCGCTGCACAGCAGCAGTTGCATGCCCGGCAGCAATTGTCCGTGCACGCTGGCGACACGCAGCGATTGCGGGTCAGTCACGCCGAGCGCCTGGGTGACGACGTTGCGGTGCGGATGGCTGCGCGCCTGTTCGCTGGTGATCGCGCCTTGGTCGACCAGCTCCTGGACGTAGGAATGGTCCTGCGACAACTGTTTCAGGCCGTCGTGCCAAGCGTACACGCGGCTGTCGCCGACCCAGGCGACTTCGAATTCGCCGCTCTTCTGCAAGCGCAATGCGGCGATCGTCGTGCCCATCGGCAGCGTCTCCGAGCTGCGCGTCGAGTGGCGGATGATTTCCTCGTCGGCGAGCTGGATCGCACGGACCAGTTCAACCCCCTTGCCGACTTCGCTTACCAGCGTGTCGCGAGCGAGCGCGCTGGCGACTTCGCCGTACTCGTGGCCGCCCATGCCGTCTGCGACCAGCCAGAGGCCGAGATCCGCGTCGGCGTAGTAGGTGTCCTCGTTGTGCTCACGGCGCAGGCCGACGTGGGTGCTGTGTCCGAACTCGATCATGCGCAGGCTGATTTCCTGAAGGGGCCAACGCCCTTTGGCGGGCGCATGCGGCCGCCTTCTCGGCGCCGTTGGCGCATAGGATGCCGCCGAGCTTGCGCTGTGCGCAAGCGCGCGTGTTCGCGGGCGGGAGGTCGGCCGCGTTTTCCGCGCCACGTTCGGCGTCATCGCCAGCCACAACCGGCGCAACACATCGATCAACGCGTCGGCCCGAGGATCCGTTTGATCGCCGCGACAAGCTCCGGATCGGGCTCCCCGAGGCGCTCGCTGCGCGCCACGATACGGCCCTGCGCGTCGAGCAGCACCAGTACGCTGGAATGGCTGAACTCGTGGTTCTGCAATTGCCGGTACTGGATGCCGAGCACGGCCGCGATGCGCCGCACGTCGGGGGCTGCGGCACGCGCCAGCCGCCAGCGCGGTGTGTCGAGGTGGCGTTTGTCGGCAACGCCCTTGAGTACCGCTGGCGTGTCGATGTCCGGATCGAAGCTGACCATCAGCACATCGAGGCCGGCCCGCTCGTCGGCGGACAGTTCGTTCTCGGTCTTGCGCAGCGTGTCGATGATCAGCGGACACACGAACGCGCATGAGGTGTAGAACATCGTGACCAGCCGCGGCCGTTCGGCGGTCGAGGCGAAGCGCAGGGCGTGGCCGTCCTGGTCGAGCAGGGCCGCGTCGAGGTGGTAGACCGAATCGGACGGCCATGCGGTGCGTGTCGCCGCATTGCTCTGGATGGGCGTGCACAGCAGCAGCGCGAATGCGGTCAGCAGGCCTGCAAACAGGGATCGGAACGCCGTCATGGATTCACTCCTTGGTCACGTACGCAGCGGAAGCCGAGATTTGCCGTGGTATCGGCTGCCTTCAGCGATGACAGCATCGCGATGCGCATCAGCAGCGCGTAGTTGTCGCGATCGCGCAGGCTCAGTGCACCTTCGCCGCAGAATTTGAGGCGATCCGGATCGCCCTGGTCGCGGCTGTCGGAGGTGACCATCAGCGCGTTGAAATCGTCGGTCCATTCCCAGACCAGAGCGTGCAGGTCGCGCACGCCGAACAGGTTCGGTGCGCCGCCGATCGATGGCAGCGCTTCGCGCGATGGCCGTGCATACCAGTCCAGCAGATGCTGTCGCCAGGCCGGATCGCTGCGCGCATCGGCGACCGTGGCGCTGGCCGATGCCGCGCGTTCCCATTCGATCCAGCTCGGCAGGCGCGCATGTTCGGACGCGCAGAACGCCTGCGCGGCGAACCAGCTCACCTGGGTCACGGGCTGATCGGGCAACGCGCCATCGCCGAGCCGGTCGGACGCTTGCCACTGTGCGAGATAGCGTTTCTCGGCGAACACCGAAGGCGTGCGATCGCGACGCCACTCGGGCTGCGCGGCGACGAACGCGAGGTACTGCGCGTTCGTCACCGGTTCGGTGCGCATCGCATACGCCGGGATCGCGACGGGCGTTGCCGCCGCTTCGGTCGCGAGCACGCTGGTGAACGTGGTCGCGGGAATCTGCACGTAGGCCGGATCGGCGGCGTTGGCAATGCCGCCGCCGGGTCCATTGGCGAGCAGCGCAACCAGCAGCATGCCGATGCCGGTCGCCCTGCGGTCGCCACCGTGGCGAGTGCGATGGCGCATCTCAGTGCTCCGCTGCCGCCGTCGCCGGTTTCGCTTCGCGGGCCTTGGCCACTTCGTCCTTGGTCACGCGGCCGCCCGGGTTGTCCCAGCTGTTGAGCACGTAGGTCACGATGTTCGCGACTTCGTCGTCGGCCAGTTGCGTCATCGGCGGCATCACCGAGTTGTATTCGGTGCCGTTCACCTTGACCTTGCCGGTCAGGCCATGCAGCACGATGTCGACGGGCCGTTTCGGATCGGCCGCGATGAAGTCGGATTTGGCTAGCGGCGGGAACACGCCCGGCAGGCCCTGGCCGTTGGCTTGGTGGCAGACCGAGCAGGTGCCGGTGAAGAGTTGCTGGCCGGCCTTGATCTGCTCTTCCTTGGTCTGGGTGCCGGCCGCGTGTGTTTTCGCTGCCGTGGTGACTGCGGCGAGGTTCGGCTCGGCACGATCGCCCAGGTAGACCGCGTCGACTTCCTTGCCCGAATAGATGCTCTTGTCCTCGGGACCGTCGACCTTGAGGATCGCCAGCGCACCCTTGTTGAACGCGCGGAAGATCGAGTGATCGACCAGCACGTAGCTTCCTGGAACTTCCAGGTGGAATTCGACGGTGACCGCACCGCCGGCCGGCACCAGCGTCGTCTGCACGTTCTCCTGCGGATGGGTGCCACCTTCCTGCTGCACGCGATCGAAGATCTCGCCGATCACATGGAAGCTCGATATCAGGTTCGGGCCGCCGTTGCCGACGAACAGGCGTACCGTCTGGTTGGTCTTCGCGGTCAGCGCGTTTTCGCCGGTCAGCGAACCCTCGTGACCGTTGAACAGCACGTAGGTCGGGCGCTCATCGATCGCCTTTTCCATGTCGAACGGCTGGTGCCCTTTCTCGCGGTATTTTCCGGTTGTATAGAAATCACCCTGCATCACGTAATACTCGTGGTCGACCTTGGACAGGCCTTCCGGCGGCTCGATCAGGATCAGGCCGTACATGCCGTTGCCGATGTGCATGCCGACCGGCGCGGTCGCGCAGTGGTACACGTACAGGCCCTGGTTGAGCGCCTTGAACGTGAACTGCGATTCGTGGCCGGGCGCGGTGAAGCTCGATGCGGCGCCGCCGCCCGGCCCGGTCACGCCGTGCAGGTCGATGTTGTGTGGCATCTTGCTGTCGGGCGAGTTCTTCAGGTGAAATTCGACCGTGTCGCCTTGGCGCACGCGGATGAAACTGCCCGGCACGGTGCCGCCGAAGGTCCAGAACGTGTAGGTCACGCCCTCGGAGATCGGCATTTCCTTCTCGATCACTTCGAGGTCGACGATGACCTTGGCCGGATAGTTGCGATTGGTCGGCGGCGGCACGTGCGGGGGGCTGGTCAGCACTGCGTGGATCGGCTCGCCTTGGGGTGGTCCGAAATCGCCTTTGGCGGAACCGCCGGTGACATTGGCAGCGAGCGCGGAGGCGCCCGCGGTGGCGACCGCGGCCGGCCTGGATGTGCAGCCGGCGACGCCGGCCGCAGCGAAGATGGCGAGTGCGAGAAGCAGGTGTTTCATTGGTGTTTCTCCGTCGTCTCAATCAAGGTGTTCGATGCGATGTGTACAGTTTGCCCGAGCCATTGCCGATCGTGCTGACCTGGATCAACTCGCGGCCTGAGTGATGTGTGCATGCCTGCGGCAAGTCGTCGCGCTCCGCCATTCGCAGGTGTTCGATTGACGGAAATCAATGGCGACGACGTCGTGCCCGTGCAGATTGCGCACACGCCGGCATGATGCTCGGCATCGACGAGGGAATCGCCATGTTCACCTGCCACAGCAACCTCGCGCGCTGCGCGCTCGGGATCGCCATCGCGCTTGCATTGTTTCCTGACCCATCACCCGCATTCGCTGTGGAACCGGGCGCGCAAAGCGGCCCGATCATCGAGCTGCGCTATCGCTACGAGGGTGTCAGCGACGACGCGTTCGCGCGCGACGCGCAGGCTGACACCGTGCGCCTGCGCCTGGGTTATCGCTGGGTATTCGCGCCGGGCTGGCAGCTGTATGCCGATGGCGATCACGTGCAGTCGCTGTTCGGCGAGCACTACAACAGCACGGCGAACGGCAAGACCCAGTATCCGGTCGTCGCCGATCCGCAATCGAGCGAGATCCACCAGGCCTATGTCGGCTACGCGGACGACCACGTCGGCGCGACCCTCGGGCGCCAGCGCGTGCTGCTCGACAACCAGCGTTTCTTCGGCAACTCCGGCTGGCGGCAGAACGAGCAGACCTTCGATGCGCTCGCGCTGCGTTATGCGTTCGGCGACGGCGGGCCGACCCTGCGTTACACGTATCTCGATCGCGTGTTGCGCGTGAACGGGCACGACAATCCCAATCCGCTGCTGCGCGAATGGAATCTGGACGGCCATCTGCTCAATGTCAGCCAGGTCGTCCCGCTCGGCCTGCTGACTGGCTATGGTTATCTGGTCGAGAACCACGACATCGCGACGTTGTCCACGCGCACCTTCGGCGCGCGCTGGACAGGCACGCAGCCGTTCGCCGACATCAAGCTGGGCTGGACGCTCGAATATGCCAGGCAGGCCGACTGGGCCAACAATCCGGTGCAGCAAAGCGCGAGCTATCGATTGCTTGAGCCGAGTCTTGAATGGCGTGGCGTCGCGTTCAAGGCTGGCTGGGAAGTGCTCGGCGGCAATGGCCGCTACGGATTCAGTACGCCCTATGCGACGTTGCACTCGTTCAACGGCTGGGCGGACCGCTTCACGACTACGCCCAACGACGGCCTCGATGACCGCTATGCGGGAGTCACCGGCAAGATGGGGGGTGCGACATGGGCGACCAGTTGGCATGATTTCCATGCCGACCACGGTGGCCGCCATTACGGCAGCGAATGCGACGCGTCGATCAGCTACCCGTTGCGCGCCGATCTGACCGGATTGCTCAAGCTGGCGGACTATCGCAGCGATGGATTTTCCACCGACGAACGCAAGGTCTGGGCCAGCGTCGAATATCGTTATTGAGAATGCGGCAATCGATACGCCCGATGATGGCGTGTCTGTCGATGCAGGAGCGCCGCCCGGCGCTCTTGGGGGAGAATACGAACGCGGATTGAGCGAGCCAGTGCAGTGTGGGAGCGGCGGAAGCCGCGATGCTCTTCGGTCAGAAACGTCGGGCCCCGGCGAGCTGTTGCGGGAGCGGGGCGGCCGTGAGTCGGACGGTCAGGAAAAAAACGGCGCGAACACGCCCCGCGGATTGTGTGCGACGGCCACGCTGGCGATGAAAAGATAGACCGCCAGCGCGGCGAAGTAGCAGGTGGCCTGCATCGCGCGCGTACGCCCGCGCTTGAGCGCAAGCGTGCCAAGCACGATGTAGACGGCCAGCAGCACCACCTTGACTGTCAGCCATGCCTGCACGAATGGATACTGGTGCAGGATCGTGACAAGCATCAGCGCCGCAGTCAGCAATGTGGTGTCGATCGCGTAGGACAGATAGCGCAGCACCGGATGATTCGTGACCCGCGAGCGCGCGAGCATCATCAGGCCGCGCAAGCCGAACAGGCTGCCGGACGCGATGACCGCGCAGATATGGACGAGCTTGATTTGCGGATAGAACTCGATCATGGATTGATGACGTGAGGGTATGCGTGGATGGCAATTGGACTGTAGGAGCGCACCCTGTGCGCGACAGCGACCTTCTCACAGCTGGCGTGGTCGCGCACAGGGTACGCTCCTGCGGCGCTTCAACCCGGCTTGCCATCGAGGCGCGGCGTCGTATAGATCCGCAACGAGCGCAACACCCACGGCGCGAATGCGATCAGCCAGCCGAAGGCCGCGATCATCAGCCAACGCGGCGCATCGTGCGCGAATTCAGCGTAGATGCGGGTCAGCGCGACCAGTTGCAGCAGTGCGAAGGTCAGCCATGCGATCGCGCCGAATTGCAGCGGCCGACCGGCATGCCCCTGGGTCACGCGCGTAACCATCGCAACCATGGTCGAGCCGAAAAAGCCGATCGTCAGCGCATGTACCGGCGCGCGACCGAGCAGGAAGCCGCCATCGAAAAACGCGATCAGGCTCTGCACCGTGTACAGCGCGAACGCGATCGGCAGCCATGCGAACGCGAGATAGAGCACCGCGAGCAAACCGGGTTTCATGCATTTCCACGGTTGCCACGCGAGCCAGTGGCCGAGGAAGAAAACGGCCAGCGGCGCGTCGGCCAGCCACAACCAATCGTAGTGGTGGGTGAGATCGAGGCCGAGGTGGATCAGCAGCAATGCCCATAACAGCGGCAGGCTCCACGCCGGTTTGAACACGCGATAGCCGGTGCCAACCACGTTCGCACTGAAGAACGGCACCATGCGATGGCAGACCGTGAAATAGATCGGCAGCAGCAAACCGAACGTACCGATCTTGATCGCGACGAACGCGAACTGCCAGGGTGCGCCGAGCGTGAACGCTCCGAATGCAAGCAGCCCGCACGCGCCGAGCACCAGCGCGACGAAGCACGACAGCGCGTGGCGATCCTTCGCGCCGTTGCGTGCCAACACACCGCCGAGCGCGACCAGCGCTGCGATCCAGCCGGCCAGCATCGCGGCAATGCCGGCGATCAGCAGTGGCCTCATGTCGAGCAGTCCGAGGTGCACCAGCAGATAGCCGCCGAACATGCCGACGAACACCGGCACGTACGCGCGCCGCGGCAGCGCCGGTTGACCCATCCAGCGCGGAAACACGGTCAGCAGGAAACCGAATATGAACAACGGGAACATGCCGTACTGGGTGAACACCGCGTGCGCCCAACCGGCCGGCACCGGCGCCGTCGGGAATGCGTGTCCGAAAGACGTGGCGCCGAGAAAACACGCCCACCACAGCATCGACACGATCACCGCCGATGCGCCTCCGAAAAACATCATCCGGTGTGGTGCGCTTGCCAACAGCGCGGGCAGGTCGGCGAATGCAGCCCGCATCGACCGATCGCTCGTGGATGCCGCGTGCGACGCGCCAGATGCGCGGCCAGCCTGGTTCTGCACGCTGATCGGGATGCCGCCCGGCCCCGGTTTCGGTTCGATGCGCTTATCCATGAAGATCGTGCCTCACATGCAAGGTCGGGTTGCGCAGGGCGCGTTGCGCTGTGCGTCTGATTCGTATTCCCATATTGCCAGCGTGCGCTTCCGGCCCGACCGCCGCCTTGATCCAGATCAGCAAGCACGGGCGAATACGCCTCGGGGGCCTGTCATTCCGGCACAGTAGTTTTCCTGTGTGTGCTTCGCACATCGACGCAACCGGAGTGTCGAGGCTCGGCAGTGCTCCCTTCTCCCTCCGGGATCGAAGCCCGCTCTCAGGCGGGCTGAGGGTGGCGCGAAGCGCCGGATGAGGGCTCGGGACGGGCATGATGCGCCATGCCCGCGCCGAACCCTCACCCCAACCCCTCTCCCGGTTGGAGAGGGGCTTAACGGCTGAGCTCCTGGGCCCATCACTCGTCGCCTGCTCGCGCCTTGCTTCGAAACGGCGCATGACCATGTATCCTTGACGGTCGTCAAGGCGATGCGGCGGTTGGCTGCGCAGACTCGACATCATTCCCATTACCAAATTCCCCATGACACGACTGCCCTCGCTCGATCACGAGCAACTCCTTGCTTGCGCCCGCGGCGAGCTGTTCGGCCCCGGCAATGCGCGCCTGCCGGCGCCACCGATGCTGATGTTCGACCGCATCACGCCAGATCTCAGTCGATGGCGGTGCCTACGGCAAGGGCATCGTGCAGGCCGAGCTGGATATCCGCCCGGACCTGTGGTTCTTCGGTTGCCATTTCGAAGGCGACCCGGTCATGCCCGGCTGTCTGGGCCTGGATGCGATGTGGCAACTGGCCGGTTTCTTCCTGCCGTGGCTGGGCGAGCCCGGTCGTGGGCGCGCGCTGGGCGTCGGCGAGGTCAAGTTCAGCGGCCAGGTGTTGCCGAGCGCGCGCCTGGTGCGCTACCAGATCGACGTGCGCCGGGTGATGCGCGGCAAGCTGTCGCTGGTGATCGCCGACGGCCGCACCTTCGTCGACGACCGCGAGATCTATGTCGCGCAGAATCTGCGCGTCGGGTTGTTCCAGTCCACGGAGGGTTTCTGATGATGCGTCGCGTAGTCGTCACCGGCATGGGCATCGTGTCGTGCCTCGGCAACCTGGGCGCGGATGTTTCGGACGCGTTGCGCGAGGGCAGCAGCGGCATTCGCGAAGTGCCCGACTATGCCGAACGCGGCCTGCGCAGCCGTGTCGCCGGCGTGCCGCAGATCGACCTCGAAGCCGTCATCGATCGCAAGCTCAAACGTTTCATGGGCGATGCCGCCGCGTACACCTACGTCGCGATGCGCGATGCGATCGCCGATGCCGGCCTCGTCGTCGAGCAGGTGCGTCATCTGCGCAGCGGCGTGATCGCCGGTTCCGGCGGCGGTTCGGCGCAATGGCAGATCGAAACCGGCGACCTGTTGCGCGACAAAGGCGTGCGCCGCGTCGGCCCGTACATGGTGCCGCGCACGATGTGCTCGACCGTGTCGGCGACGCTGGCCACCGCGTTCGGCATCCTCGGCCTCAGCTATTCCATCTCAGCCGCCTGCGCCACCTCGGCGCATTGCATCGGCGCCGCCGCCGACCTGATCCGGCACGGCGCGCAGGACATCATGTTCGCCGGCGGTGGCGAGGAATTGCATTGGGGCATGACCGCGCAGTTCGACGCGATGGGCGCGCTGTCGAGCAATCGCAACGACACCCCGCATATCGCATCGCGCCCCTACGACAACAGCCGTGACGGCTTCGTCATCGCCGGCGGCGGCGGCATGCTGGTGCTGGAAGAGTACGAGCACGCGAGGGCACGCGGCGCGCACATCCATGCCGAACTGGTCGGCTATGGCGTGACCTCCGACGGCGCCGACATGGTCGCGCCGAGCGGCGAGGGCGCGGCGCGCTGCATGCGCATGGCGCTCGCCAACGTGAGTGCACCGATCGATTACCTCAACACGCATGGCACCGCGACGCCGGTCGGCGACATCGTGGAACTCAATGCGCTGCGCGAGGTGTTCGGCCCGGACGTGCCGGCGCTTTCATCGACCAAGGCGCTGACCGGCCATTCGCTCGGCGCCGCCAGCGTGCACGAGGCGATCTACAGCCTGCTGATGATGAAGGACGGCTTCATGGCCGGCTCCGCCAACATCACCGAACTCGACCCGCGCGCGGAAGGATTCCCGATCCTGCGTGAGAGCCGCGAAGCGAAGCTGACCACGGTGATGTCGAACAGCTTCGGCTTCGGCGGCACCAATGCGAGCCTGATCTTCGCGCGCGTTTGAGTCGCTGGAAGCTGCAGCTGTCCCCGTATGCCGCGGGAGCGGCTTCAGCCGCGATACTTTCGCGGGATGAAGCATCGCGGCTGAAGCGGTTGCGACTCGCGTGGTGCCGGGATTGACCGCAAAGCTGCGCTGAGTTGACATGGATCAGCGCCGGCTGGTGCGCGGCGCTTTAGCATCGCCTCATTCGCGGCGTTCGCGCCGCCTCGCGGAGTCGCACCATGAAACTGATTCTCGCTGCTGCCTTGGCCTGCATGCTCGGCGCCGCCGCAGTGCAGGCCGCGCCGGAACGTGCCCACGACGATCATGCCGCGCACGCCGCCAACGCGCCGATCGCAGTTCCCGCCACGCGCTGGGCGACCGACGCGCCATTGCGCGAGGGCATGGGTCGCGTCCACACCGCGCTCGATGAGCTGCGCCACTACGAGATGGGGCACATGCCCGTCGGCATGGCGCTCGAGCGCGTCGCGTCGATCGAGGACGCGACAACCTACATGTTCGCGCACTGCAAGCTGGCGGCCGATGCGGATGCCGCTCTGCACGGCATGCTGGTGCCGCTGCTGGCGGCTGCGCAGCGTTTGAAGAAGAATCCGCAGGACATGGCCGCTGTGGTCGCGATGCGCAGTGCGGTGGCGGACTACCCGCGCTATTTCGATGATCCGCAGTGGAAGGTCGGGGCGGACACCACACACGCCGGCCACTGAATCACGCGACACCCGGAAATGGCGATTACATCTAGGCATGGCAATGCATCGGCTGCGGCAAGATCGAGGCACCGCAGCCGTGCATCGGCGTGTGCTGCGACGCGGCGTCTCGGCGGATCACCGGGTAGGAGACATTCTCACCGCATTTGTCAGCGCGCTGTCGCGCAGAAACATGGCGACCTCGACCATGACCGTTATGGAGCCACTGTCTTCGTAGGAGCGGCGGCAGCCGCGATGCCTTTCGTTCCAGATCGCGTAGAGCATCGCGCCTTCCGGCGCTCCTACAAGGTTTGTTCGCATTTGGTGGGAGCAATTTCAGCCGCGATGCTCTTCCGACAAAAAGCATCGCGGCTGAAGCCGCTCCCGCGCCATGCTCGTCAGACTCGGATGTTTGATGATAGGGCCTTCGGCTGTCGTCAGGAATTGGATGGCGGAAACCGCGCGGCCAGCCACCAGCCGGCGATCATCGCCGCCACCAGTGCCAGCAGCGAAGGCGCCCCGGCGCCGAGCGACGCCAGCGCCGGGCCGGGGCAGTAGCCGGCGATGCCCCAGCCGATGCCGAACACCGCGGCGCCACCAATCAGGCGGGCGTCGAAGCGTGTCGCGGTAGGGAGCTGGAAGCGCGGTTCGAGCCACGGGCGCGGACGCCCGAGTACCCAGCGATAACCGAGCGCGGTCGTGAGCACCGCGCCGGCCATCACGAACACGAGCCGCGGGTCCCAGTGGCCGAAGATATCCAGGAAGCCGAGCACGACCGCGGGTTGGGTCATGCCACCAAGGCTCAGGCCGACGCCGAACAACAGGCCGGCGATCAGCGCGATCAGGATTTTCATGGGTCAGGCCCATCCCAGCAGGTGACGCAGCACGAACACCGTGGCGATGCCGAACAGCATGAACACTGCTGTCGCGAGCAGCGAGCGCGGCGACACGCGCGCGATGCCGCACACGCCGTGGCCGCTGGTGCAGCCGCCGCCCACGCGGGTACCTACGCCAACCAACAGACCGGCCAGCACCATCCACGGCAAGCCGACCTGCGGTGCGCCGATGCCGCTGTCGCCGCGTATCCATTCAAGCAGGATCGGCGCGGCCAGCAGACCCGCGACGAACGCGACGCGCCAACCCCAATCGCGGGTGCGGCCGACGACCAAGCCGCTGGCGATGCCGCTGATGCCGGCAATCCGGCCCAGCCCGATCATCAACAACACGGCGGCGAGGCCGATCAGGACGCCGCCGATGGCGGATAGCGCGAATGCATTCATTCGGGAAATGTCCGATGGAAAGTCAGTCGAATATGCGCGTGGTCAGCGGCTATCCACAAGTTTCGATGGCGTGCCCGGTATACGACGATGGGCGACAACGCGGAACGCAGACGATGCGCGTCGCGATAACTCAGGCGATTTCGTGCGCGTGCCAGCTGCCGTCGTGCAGTGTCGTGCGCAGCGCGGCGTCCCACGGCGCACAGTCGATTCCGTGCGCGGCCAGCCACGCCGGATCGAACAGGGTTTCGCCATAGCGTTCGCCGCGGTCGCAGAGCAGGCTGACGATGCTGCCGCACTCGCCGCGTGCGCGCATCTGAACTGCGAGTTGCAGGCAGGCGACGAGGTTGGTGCCGGAGGAGCCACCGTAGCGGCGACCGAGCAATTCTTCGAGCAGCCATGCGGCGGCGATCGAAGCGGCGTCCGCCACCTCGATCACGCGATCGACCACGTCGAACAGGAAACCCGGCTCCACGCGGGGCCGACCGATGCCTTCGATCAGCGTCGGTTGACTCGCCGCCGCGTCGGCGGTGCGCGAATGCCAGCCATGTACGAAACCGCTGCCGGCAGGTTCCGCCACGCATAGCCGCGTGTCGAGACGGCGATAGCGCAGGTAGCGGCCGATCGTGGCCGAGGTGCCGCCGGTACCGGCGCCGCAGACGATCCACGCCGGTTCCGGTGATGGCTCGTTGGCGAGCTGGCCGATGATCGATTCGGCGATGTTGTTGTTGCCGCGCCAGTCGGTGGCGGCGACGGCAAGGCCGAACTGGTCGAGGTGATACGCGCCGTCGGCGGCATGTCGTGCGGCGCGCGCATGCACCTGCGATGGATCATCGACCAGGTCGCAGGTGCCGCCGAGTGCGCGCACGTCGCGGATCTTGGCCGGCGCGGTGCAGGCCGGCATCACGGCGATGAATGGCAAGCCGAGCAGGCGCGCAAACCACGCTTCGGAAATCGCGGTGCTGCCGGATGACGCATCGACCACGGTCTGTCCTTCGCGCAATCGCCCATTGCACAGTGCATACAGGAACAGCGAACGCGCCAGGCGATGCTTGAGGCTGCCGGTCGGATGCGCAGCCTCGTCCTTGAAATAGAAATCGATGCCGGGGAAACCGTCGAAGCCCAGCTTGAGCAGGTGCGTATCGGCGGAACGCGCCGATTCCCGGGCGAGCTTCGCGAGCGCTTCGTGCAACCACCTGCGTCCGGGGTCGATGGTGGATTCCGGGATGGTGTCAATCGACATGGTCGGCATGAGCAATACGATCCTGTCTGGTGCTGTCGGCGCACGCGCCAGTCCTTGCCGGCGCGTGCGATCCGGTCCGTTACGGTCAGTCTTGCTCGCCGGCAAGTGCGCGCACATCGGCGCTGCGTTCAACAGGCAGTTGCCTGGGCGCGATCCACAGGCGCAGCACGAACCACGAGAACAGCAGCGCGCCGACCGCGAAGATCGAGTCGCCCGGCACGCGCATCCATACCAGCAAATGGATGATCGGTCGCGTCATGAACTCGGCCGAGCGCGCGTACCAGTAACCATGTTCGAGCGCGGCGGAAAGCTGCAGCACGCCGAGCGGCAGCAGGGTCAACACTGCCATCAGGGCGAGGCCGATGTTGAGCGCCCAGAACGAGCCGCGCAGCCAGCCTTCGTTCCACTGCGCGCGCGGTTTCAGGCCGCGCAGGCAGAACAGCATCAGGCCGAGGCCGAGCATGCCGTACACGCCGAACAGCGCGGTGTGGCTGTGCAGGGCGGTCAGGTTGAGCCCTTGCATGTAGTACAGCGCGAGCGGCGTGTTGATCAGGAAGCCGAACAGGCCGGCGCCGACCAGGTTCCAGAACGACACCGCGAGGAAGAACATGATCGGCCAGCGGTAACGGGCCATCCACGGCGTGGCCCGGCTGTGCGTCCAGGTCTCGTAGGCCTCCATGCCGATCAGCGCGAGCGGCACGACCTCCAGCGCCGAGAACGACGCGCCGAGCGCGATCACCCCGACCGTGGTGCCGGCGAAGTAGAGATGGTGGAACATGCCGAGCACGCCGCCGGCCATGAACACGATCGTCGCGAACAGCACGTTGATCGTCGCGGTCGTGCCGCGCACCAGACCGAGCTTCACGAACAGGAAGCTGATCACGGCCACCGCGAAGACCTCGAAGAAGCCTTCCACCCACAGATGCACGACCCACCAGCGCCAGTACTCGACCATCGACATCGAGCTGTGCTCGCCCCACATGAGTCCGGCGCCGTAGAACAGCGCGATGGACACCGTGGACAGGAACAGCAGGCCGACGATCGAGGACATCTCGTCCTTGCGCCTGAGTGCCGGCCACAGTGCGCGGCCGACCAGCACCAGCCAGAGCAGCAGGCCGATGAACAGGAAGCTCTGCCAGAAGCGGCCGAGGTCGACATACTCCCAACCCTGATGACCGAACCAGAAATTGTTGGCCAGTCCGAGCTTCTGCATCACCGCGAACCACTGGCCGGTGAACGCGCCGACCACGATCACCAACAGGCACACCCAGAGGAAATTCACGCCCAGCCGCTGGAACCGCGGCTCGTGACCGGATACCGCAGGCGCGATGTAGAGACCGGTCGCCAGCCACGCGGTCGCGATCCACAGCACGGCCAGTTGGGTATGCCAGGTACGCGTCAACGAATACGGCAGGATCTGCGAGATGTCGAAACCGTAGAACTGCTGACCTTCGACCTGAAAGTGCGCGGTGATCGCACCGAGCAGGATCTGGGTCAGCAGCAGGGCCAGCACAACCCAGAAATATTTCGCGGTCGCACGCATCGAGGGAGTGATCGTGATGCCGGCGAGCGGATCGCTCGCCGGCGGTTCCAGATGCGGCTCCTTGCGGTGCCACGCCACGTAGTGCCAGGCGAGCAGGGCGATGCCGGCGATCAGGAACAACACGCTGAAAACCGTCCACAGGAACGAACCCGGGGTCGGAGTGTTGCCGACCAGTGGCTCGTACGGCCAGTTGCTGGTGTAGCTGATCGTGCTGTCCGGGCGATTGGTCGATGCCGCCCAGCTGGTCCAGAAGAAGAACGCGGCGAGCTGCTCGCGATGCTGCAGGTCGGGCACGGTGTCGTTGCGCATCGCGTAGCCCTCGCGCAGTTTCTGGGTCGCGGGATCGTTGCTGAACAGGCTCACGTAGTGCGCGGCGACATTGGAGATCGCCAGTGCGCGATCGTCGGACACCGTGATCGTGTCCGTGGTCGCGTTGTAAGTGTTCGCGCGCAACTCGTGGCGCACGCGCGCCTTGAGCGCGTCCTGATCCGGTTCGCCGAGATCGGCAAAGAACGCGCCGTGATCGCGTTTCGCCCACAGGTCGAGCAGCGCCGTCGCCTCGCGGTGCAGCCAGTCCGCGCTCCAGTCCGGCGCGACCAGCGCGCCGTGGCCCCAGACCGAGCCGAGCTGCTGGCCACCGAACGATTGCCAGACCTGGCGGCCGGTTTCGAAATCGGCATGCGTGAACAGGGTTTGCCCGCTGGTGGTCACGACACGATCCGGCAACGGTGGCGCGCTGCGATGGATCTCGCGACCCATCCATAGCAACACCGTAAAGGTCACGCCCAGCAGCAGGCCGAGTGCGATCCATAGACGACGGGTGGTGGACATGCAGAACTCCGCTTCGGGTAGGTAAGCGGACTATTGCGAAGGTTTGCGCGTTGCGCGCTGATCCTGGTCAAGCGGCAGCGGTGGCGCGAACGGGTGGTCGCCCACAGGGCGGGCTCCTACGAGAGCCGGTACAGTAACCACGATCCTGTAGGAGCGCACCCTGTGCGCGATTTCGTGCGCATAGGGCGCGTGGTCGCCCACAGGGTGGGCTCCTACCGGAAGTCTGGGCAAACGTGACGAAGCTGCTGCGGCTGCATCAACGATGCAGCAAATTCTTCGCGATATCCTTCAGCGCGGCGGCGTTGTTGATCGTGACTTCGCGGCCGGCGACGTTGAGCAAACCGCCGTCCTGGAAGCGCCGCAGCACACGGCTGACGGTTTCGGATGCAAGCCCGAGATAGTTCGCGATGTCGCCGCGCGACATCGACAGGTGCAGTACCTGCGACGAAAAGCCGCGCGCCTCGTAGCGGGTGGCCAGGTCGAGCACGAACGCGGCGAGACGCTCGTCGGCGGACGATTCCTGGTTGCGCACGCTGGCGTCGCCGATGTCCTTGCTGAGGCGGCGGAACAGTTCCTTTTGTACCTGCGGAATACGCATCGCGAGCGTCGCCAGCGCGGGGAACGAGAAGCGGCATACCTCGACCGTATCGAGCGCGATCGCATCGCAAGGATAGATTTCCGGGTGGATCGCGTTCAGGCCAACCAGTTCACCCGGCAGGTAGAAGCCGAGGATCAATTCGCGCCCGTCCATGTCGACCAGGCGTGTTTTCACCGTGCCCGAACGCACTGCGAAGATCGCGCCGAAGCGGTCGCCGGTGCGGAAGATTGACTCGCCCGCCTGGTAGGGGCCGGCATGCTCGACCAGGCAATGCAGTTCGGACAGTCCGATCTTGTCGACGCCGCGGCCCACGCAGACCGCACCGAACGCGCAGGTCGAGCAGAATTGATATTCGTCGCCGTCATCGGCGATCGGGTTGTGCGGCGTGATCCGGCCGGATCTGCTCTCGTCGTGGCCCATGCGGCAAGCGTCCTCCAACTCGCGCCCTCACACCGCGCGCGAGTAGCGGATGTCCGGGCTTTCCAGATATGCGTCGAAGCATTGGGCGATGTTGCGCAGCAGGAACTGGCCGCGCGCGGTCACCGTGATCTGTCTCGATGTGCGCGTGACCAGGCCGTCAGCCGCAAGCGGCTCCAGACGATCCAGCGAACCTCGAAAATACCGTTCGAAGTCTACCGGATAACGTTCCTCGAAGGCATTGATGTCGAGCGTTCCGGCGCACATCAGGCGCTGGATCAGGTCGGCACGCAGAAGGTCGTCTTCGCCGAGCCAGAGGCCGCGTGCGACCGGCAGATGGCCGCTGTCGAGTGCGGCGTAATAGCCGACCAGATCTTTCGCATTCTGGCTGAAACTGGGGCCGATGTGGCTGATTGCGCTCATCCCGAAACCGATCAGGTCGCAGGCCGCATGCGTCGAGTAACCCTGGAAATTGCGTTGCAGCGTGCCGGCCGCGGCGGCCCGTGCGAGATCGTCGTCGGGCAACGCGAAATGGTCGACGCCGATATGGATGTAGCCGGCCGCAGTGAGCATCTCCACGGTCTGTTGCAGCAGGGTGAGGCGCGTCGTCGCATCGGGCAGGTCGTACTTGTCGATCTGGCGTTGCGCCTTGAAGCGCTCGGGAAGATGCGCGTAACCATACGCGGCGATGCGGTCGGGTCGCAACGCGATTACCTGGTCCAGAGTGCGCGCGAACGAGGCGGGCGTCTGCCGCGGCAGGCCGTAGATCAGGTCGAGGTTGATCGAACGCACGCCGCCGCTGCGCGCACCGCGCATCACCGCATGGGTTTCCTCGACGCTCTGGATGCGATTGACCGCCTGTTGCACGGCCGGATCGAAATCCTGCACGCCGATCGAAACCCGGTTGATGCCCGCCTCGGCGATCTGGCGTGCATAGTCTTCGTCGCAGAAGCGCGGGTCGAGTTCGATCCCGAATTCGCGTTCGGCGTCCCGGCTGAAGGAAAAATGCCGGCCCAGCGATTCGACCAGTTCCAGCAACTGCTCCGCATCGAGGAAGTTCGGCGTGCCGCCGCCGAAATGCAGTTGCGCCAGCCGGCGGTCGCGGTCGAAGTACGTCGCTACCCGTTCGATCTCGCGATACAGCCGGGTCAGGTACGCGGCTGCCTTGCCACGGTCGCGGGTGATGATGCGTGCGCAGCCGCAGTAGTAGCACGGCGACATGCAGAACGGGATGTGCAGGTACGCGGAAAGATCGCGCGGGATCGGATCGTCATTGGACATCCGTATGGCGCGGCGCAAGTCGGCCTCGACGAAATCCGCGCGGAAATGCGGAGCGGTCGGGTACGAGGTGTAGCGCGGCGCGTTGATGTCGTACTGTGCGATCAGTTCGCGGTCGAACAGCGGAGCGGTCGGAGTCGGATGGGCGTTCATGCCGCGACGATAGGCCGTGTGCGTGGTTGGCTGCCTTGATCAGGGTCAAGACAGCGCCGAGTTGCTTTGGCGCCGCGCACGGGGCAGTGCCGCGTGCGCTTGCGATCTTGCGCGGGTGCAAGTACCTGTGTGCTGCGCTTGAGCATCTCCAGAGTCCGCGGATCGGAGCGCCTTCGCCACAAAAAAAGCCACCGCAAGGGTGGCTTTTTTTGTGGATGGTGGAGGCGGGGGAATGATTCGCGCCATCCATGGCGCTCACCCTCGCGCAAAAGCGATGGCCATCGCCTGCGGCGATGTTCGCTCCGGCATCCTGCCTTCGCAGTGAACCCGGCGCGCTGCGCGCGCCAGGGTTCGCATCCGCCACGTCACCGCCAAAATGAAAAAACCGCCACAAGGGCGGTCTTTTCATTTTGGTGGAGGCGGGGGGAATTGAACCCCCGTCCGAAGGCACTCCGCGCCCGGCGCTACATGCTTAGCCCGCCGTTTAGTCTCGTCC
The DNA here is from genome assembly GCA_963720445.1 of uncultured Gammaproteobacteria bacterium. GTDB lineage: Bacteria > Pseudomonadota > Gammaproteobacteria > Xanthomonadales > Rhodanobacteraceae > Dokdonella_A. The sequence continues at coordinate 360,345 of CAVRFO010000002.1, read as the reverse complement.
TGCGGCAACACGGCGAGCAAAGCGCACCGCAGGACCAGCCTCTTGGTTTTAGCTTGTCACCGAAAGGCGCCGGTAACTAGCGATCCCGTGATAATGACCCTACATCCATGAGCACAGGCACAAATGGGTTCGGGGCTAGGCCTTAAGCGGCCAGAGCGTAGACGTTATCGTTCGCGTCTAGGTTTTTTGCCACCGGATTAACGAGGAAGATGACGCCCTCGGCATGCTCCAAACTACTTCGCGTCCCCCGTCGAATCCAGATCGCCCCCGGGAACGGATGAGATAGTGGCGGCTGCGTGCCGGCAAATCAAGGCCGGACTGCTGGCATGTGCGGTTTTCGTTCATCGACCGGGCGCTGGCTGGCGCGTCATCGTTGCGTACACAGGCAGGTGCGGGAAGTGGGTACGACGCGTCGGAACATCGGCGGACCCACTTTTGCTCCCACCAAAGCGATCGCTAGGCCAGGCGGTTTTTGGAGCGCATCACGCGCTGTTTCTCGCGATTCCAGTCGCGTTCCTTTTCGACGTCGCGCTTGTCGTGTTCCTGCTTGCCGCGGGCGACGCCGAGGTCGATCTTCACGCGATTGCTCTTCCAGTACAGCGCGAGCGGGATCAAGGTGTAACCCTTGCGTTCGACCGCGCCGATCAACTTGTCGATCTCCGCGCGATGCAGCAGCAGCTTGCGCGTGCGGCGATCCTCGGCAATCACGTGCGTCGAGGCCGAGATCAGCGGCATGATCGACGCGCCGAACAGGTAGATCTCGCTGTTCTTGACGATCGCGTACGCGTCGCCGAGATTGATCCGCCCGGCGCGCAGGCTCTTCACTTCCCAGCCTTCGAGCGCGATGCCGGCCTCATAGTGCTCGTCGATGTGGTACTCGTGGCGCGCGCGCTTGTTCTGCGCGATCGTCGAGTTGCCGGCTTTTTCCTTGGATTTCTGCTTTGCCATGTCCGCTACAATTGAAGGAACTTATGATCGAGATACGCCGCCAAGCCCTGGTTCGTCAGACGCCCGAACGCATGTTCGATCTGGTCAACGACGTTGAAGCATACCCGACGCGCTTCGCGTGGTGCGCGGGCGCGCGCGTGCTCGAGCGCGACGGAGACAACGCACTGACGGCGCGCCTCGATTTGCGCTTCGCCGGTTTCAAGCAGAGTTTCACGACGCGCAACACGCTCGACCGTCCGCGCCATCTCAACGTGAAACTGGTCGAAGGGCCACTGAGTGCGCTCGATGGCGACTGGACATTCGAACCGCTCGGCGCGGACGGTTGCAAGATTTCGCTGACCCTCGATTTCGACTACACCGGATTGTTCGCAGGTCCCTTGCGTCTCGGTTTCCAGGGGCTGGCCAATCGCATGGTCGACGATTTCTGCGCGGCGGCGACGAAGCTTCATGGCTGAGCGCGACCGCGAAGACATGATCGGCGTCGAGGTTGCCTACGCCGAACCGGAGCGCCAGTTTCTGTGTCGTCTCGAACTCGCTACCGGCGCTACCGTCGCGCAGGCGATCGATGCGTCGGGTCTGGCGCGTGAGTATGCGATCGACACTGCGACACTGGTCGCAGGTGTGTGGTCGAAAGTGATTTCACGCGATGCGCTGCTGCACGATGGCGACCGGGTCGAACTCTACCGGCCGCTCAAGGCCGATCCGAAAGAACTACGCCGCAGACGCGCTTCCCGTTGAAAGTGCGGACAGGATGTCCGCTGTTTGATTCACGCGATCAAGGACGAGCGCAGAAGCCAAGCATCAGCCCTGGCCGCCCTGTTTCTTCTTCTTGTCGTCTTCCGGGCGCTTCTCGTCCGGATACTGGCGCTTGTACTTGCGCGCATCCTTGATCATCTGGTCCGGATCTTCGGGGAAGTAGTCGCCGTCGATCTTGAGCAACGCGTCGTCCTTGAAAGTACAGGACCAGATCCTTCGTCGCCATCTTGTTGCGACCGCGGCGGATCGTCGAGACGTAATCCCAGCGATCGTGCTCGAACGGACTGGTCAGCGCAGGCGAGCCCATGATCAGCAGGACCTGGCGCTTGCTCATGCCCGGCTTCAGCGACATCGACGGTCGATCTTGTCGAACAGATTGCCCTGCTGCGTATCGACCTTGTAGACGAGGCTGCAGCTGGTGAGCGGAATGAGGGCGAGAAAGGCGAGCCAGCGAAGACGCATGCGCGGGGAATCCAGAGGGTGCGAAAGGTCGCGATGATACACTAGAGGTTCCTTTTGCAAGGTTACGTCGCCAAGGATGGGGGGACAGGAGAACATGAACGTGGAATCGACTGAACTACGCAAGGCCGGCCTCAAGGTGACCCATCCGCGAATGCGCATCCTGGAAATCCTCGACAGCCAGGATGGCAAGCATTTCACCGCCGAGGACATCTACCGCGAACTGCTCGACAAGCACGACGACATCGGGCTGGCGACGGTCTACCGCGTGCTGACCCAGTTCGAAGCGGCCGGCATGGTCCTCAAGCACAATTTCGAGGGCGGCCAGGCGGTCTACGAACTCGACCGCGGCAAGCACCACGACCACATGGTCGACGTCGAGAGCGGCAAGGTCATCGAGTTCTCCAGCGAGGAGATCGAGCGCCTGCAGCACGTGATCGCGGCGCGGCATGGCTATGTGATCGAGGATCACAGCCTGGTGTTGTATGTGCGGCCAGCCAAGAAAGCGCACAAGTGAGTGGCGGCGGTTCGTGGTCGTCGCGGCTCTGCTCGCCGCGGGTGCTACGCACGGTGCTCCACTTCGAATATTGTTCGTCGGCAACAGCCTGACCTATTACAACGACGCCCCGCGGATGGTCGAGGGGCTCATCGCGGCCGCGCAGCCCGGAGAGGAGGTTCACGTCGACATGCTCGCCAGCGGTGGGGCGTCGATGGCGGGCCATCTGCGGCAAGGACAGCTTGCAAAGTTGCTGAAAACGCGCACCTTTGACGTCGTCGTCTTGCAGGATATCGGCGGTTTCCCCGACTGCGGGCGGTTATTTCCCGATTGCAAGCAGGCCGTGGCGAGCGTTTGCGAAGCGGCGAAGCAGGTGCGCGGCGCGCACGCCAAACCGATCCTGTTTGGCACGTGGCAGGCGCTTCCGGCACGTCAGCGTGCGCTGAGTGCCGCCACGCGCAGCGAAGCGAGCGAATGCGACGTGGAATTGGCCGATGTCGGCGCCGCGATGCAACGTTTCATCGCGCACGATCCGGATACATCTCCTTGGTTGAACGATGGGCATCCGACCCTCGTCGGGTCCTGGATCGCCGCAGCGACGCTGTCGCGAACAATACTGCAGCACGATCTGCCTATCGGAATGGTTGTGCCGAACTTCTGCCGCAAGCGGTGGCAGGGGCACGCATTTGAGCAGCACCACGTTGGCATCGCGGCACGGCAGCCCGAAGAAGACTGCGAGCGGCTGCCGGATCATGCGTTGCGAGCGGTGCTGCAGGCAGTCAACCCCTGATCGAGCCTGACTGCACGCCAATCCTGCCGCGAGTTGGCGGCGTTCGCTGCCACGACGAGATCGGGATCGTGCGTCGGATTTCGACCACAGCAAGTCGCTGGATCCTGCCGTTTGCCGGGACGGCAACGCGTGGCGAGTCAACGTGCAGCGTTTTCAAGCATCTGCTTCGCATGCGCCAGCGTCTCGCGCGTGATCTCGATGCCGCCGAGCATGCGTGCGATTTCCTCGCGGCGGGCCGTGCCGTCGAGCGGCTCGATGCGCGTCTCGGTGTGGTCGCCGTCGCTGGACTTGCTGACCCGACAGGTGTCGATGACCTTGCGCGGCGACCTGCGGCAGGTGGGTCACGCACAGCACCTGGCAGCGTTCGCCGAGCGCGCGCAGTTTCTGGCCGACGACTTCGGCGACCGCGCCGCCGATGCCGGAGTCGACTTCGTCGAACACCATCGTGCCGACCGCGTCGAGGCCGAGCGCGGCGACTTCGATCGCGAGGCTGATGCGCGACAGCTCGCCGCCCGAGGCGACCTTGCGCAGCGCGCGCGGCGGTTGGCCGGGGTTCGCGCTGACCAGGAACTCGCAGCGTTCGGCGCCCTGCGGATCGGGTTCGTCGCCGGCGTGCGCTTCCAGTTGCACCTCGAAGCGGCCGCCGCGCATGCCGAGTTCGGCCATCAGCGCGCTGACCGATGCGCCGAGCCGCTTGCCGGCGCGCGCGCGCTGCTTGCTCGAGCGTCTGCGCCGCGATCGCGTAGGCTGCTGCGCGAGGCGTTGCTGTTCGCCGCGCAGGGTTGCGATGCTCGCGCCGGCACCGCGCAGTGCTTTCGAGTTCCTCGCGCAGTCTCGTCCGCATGGGCCTTGAGTTCCGGCATGCGCACGCGGTGCTTGCGCGCCAGTTCGTGCAGTTTGCCGAGCTGCGCTTCGCTTCGGCGAGGCGTTCCGGATCGAGATCGAGGCTGCGCTCTGGTAGCGCGCCAGCGCGTCGCTGGCTTCGCTGAGCTGGATCTGCGCCGCATCGACCAGTTCGCCGATCGGCGCCAGGCGCGGATCGAGTCGCGGCCAGGTGCGCGATCTCCGCCTGGGTCGCGCGTGACCCGGCGCAGCAGCGCGAATTCGCTGTCGCCATCGAGCCGCTCGGCGAGCGCGCGCAACCCTGCAGCAGCTGGCCGGAATTGGCGAGGCGGCGGTGCTGTTCTTCCAGCGCGGCGAGGTCGTCCGGCGCGAGCGCATGGCGATCGAGTTCGTCGACCTGATGACTCAGCCATTCGATGCGTTCGGCGTGATCGGCGCCGCGCGAAAGCTCGGCGATGCGCGTGCCGGTTTCGCGCCAGGCCGTGCGCGAGGCGCGTGACTTCGGCGAGCTCCGCAGCGTGCTCGCCGAACGCGTCGAGCAGCGCGAGCTGCTGCGCGCGGTCGAGCAGCGCCTGGTGTTCGTGCTGGCCGTGGATCTCGATCAGGCCGGCCGCCAGCGTCTTCAGCTGGGTCAGGGTGACCGGGCGGCCGTTGATCCACGCGCGCGAGCTGCCTTCGCTGCGGATCACGCGGCGCAACTGGCAGGCGCCGTCCTCGTCGAGGTCCTCGGCGACCAGCCAGTCGCGCAGGTCCGGCATGCGCGGTCAGGTCGAACGCCGCGGCGAGTTCGGCGCGCTCGCAGCCGTGGCGCACCATCGACGGCCTCGGCGCGCCCGCCGGCGAGCAGCAGCAGCGCATCGACCAGCAGCGATTTGCCGGCGCCGGTTTCGCCGGTGACCACGGTCATGCCCGGTCCGAACGCGATCTCGGCCTCGCCGACGATCGCGAAATCCTTGACGTAGAGACTTTCCAGCATGCGCGTGCGAGCGTCTCGGTGAGCCGCGGAAAGCTAGCATGCGCGCGCGTGAGCGCCAAGGCATCGCATTGAATTGGCGCGTGCGATCAGGCCCTATTGATCGGCATGGACGCGCTTGTTAGCGTTCGCATTCTGTCCGCCGCTGCGGCATCGCTACGGATATCGATGAGCCCATCTTCCCAGCACCCGCTCGATGCGCGCGCGCGCCAGCTGCTGCGCACGCTGATCGCGCGCTACATCGCCGAGGGTCAGCCGGTCGGCTCGCGCACGCTGGCCAAGGCGTCGGGGCTGGACGTGAGTCCGGCGACGATCCGCAACATCATGTCCGATCTGGAAGAATTCGGCCTGGTCGCGGCGCCGCACACCTCGGCCGGGCGCGTGCCGACCTCGCAGGGCTATCGCGTGTTCGTCGACAGCCTGCTCGAGATGCAGCCGCTCGGCGAGCCCGAGGTCGAGCAGCTGCGCCGCGAGCTGCCGACCGACGCATCGACGCCGGATCTGCTCGGCAGCGCGACGTCGCTGCTGTCGGAGATGACCCGCTTCGTCGGCGTGGTCAGCGTGCCGAAGCGCGAGGAATTTCCGTTCCGGCACATCGATTTCCTGTCGCTCGACGGCAATCGCGTGCTGGTCATCCTGGTGTTCACCGACGGCCAGGTGCAGAACCGCGTGATCGCGACGCAGCGCGCCTATGGCGCCAGCGAGCTCGAGCAGATCGCCAATTACCTGAACGCGCATTTCGCCGGCATGCGCATCGACGAGATCCGCGCGCGCCTGCTGCGCGAGATGCGCGAAGAAGGCGCGCGCCTGAATACGCTGCTGAGCGCGGCGGTCGAGGTCGCGCAGGCAGGCGTTCCAGAGCAGCGCCGGCAGCGACATGCTGGTCGCGGGCCAGACCAACCTGATGGGCAAGCAGGACAGGTCCGACGTCGATCGCCTGCGCGAGCTGTTCGAGGCGTTCCAGCGCAAGCGCGACCTGCTGCAGTTGCTCGAACGCTGCTCGCACGCCGAGGGCGTGCGCCTGTTCATCGGCGAGGAATCGGGCTTTGCGGCGCTCGACACCTGCAGCCTGGTCACGGCGCCGTACGGGGTGGGCGGGCGCGTGCTCGGCGTGCTCGGCGTGATCGGACCGACGCGCATGGCCTATGAGCGTGTGATCCCGGTCGTGCAGGCGACCGCGACGAATCATCTCGGGCGCCTTGAAGCGCGCGCAGCCGACCCTATAGATCCAGCAGCATCGCATCTGACACGCGTCTGATCGGGCTGCGAATCGTTCCGGATCACCGTTCGCGCCGCGCTACCTGCGGTCGAACGCGCATGATGCAGGACCATCCGCGCTGCGTGCGGATGATGTGGTTTTGACGTGGAGGAATAATGGAAAATACCGATCCGAGAGCGGCAGGTCCGACATCGACGCAGCAGCCGAGCGAAGGTACGAGGCCGTGGAGAACGACGTCGATGTCCTGACGCGCCAGCTCGCCGAATGCGAAGCGAAGCTCGCCGAGATGCGCGATACCGTGCTGCGCGAACGCGCCGACCTCGACAACCAGCGCAAGCGCCTGCAGCGCGATCTGGAGCAGGCGCGCCGGTTCGCCAACGAGAAACTGCTGGCCGACCTGCTGCCCGTGCTCGACAATCTGGAGCGCGGCCTGGCCGCCGAAGGCAGCGATTTCGCGGCGCTGCGCGGCGGCGTCGAGCTGACCCTGCGCGAGCTGCTCGCGCGTCGCCGACGGCGAACGGCCTGCAAGGCGGTCGGCGCGGTCGGCGAGGCGTTCGATCCGGAGCGCCACCAGGCGATGAGCATGGTCGACGGCGCCGAGCAGGCGCCGGGCACATGTCGCCGCGGTCATGCAGAAAGGCTACGTGCTGAACGATCGCCTGCTGCGGCCGGCGCTGGTCGTCGGTCGCCGAAATAGCGCACGATGCAGTCGAATCGCTTGAAACAGCGATGTCGAACCCCAGATTTCGCGACAGTCAGCGGCCGTCGAGGCCGCAACGAATTCAGAGCGGGAGAGTACGAGAAATGGGCAAGATCATCGGTATCGACCTCGGCACGACCAACTCGTGCGTGGCGGTCATGGAAGGCAACACGGCGCGCGTGATCGAGAATTCCGAAGGCGATCGCACGACGCCGTCGATGGTCGCGTTCAAGGACAACGAAGTCGTGGTCGGCGCCACGCGCCAAGCGCCAGGCGGTGACCAACCCGAAGAACACGTTCTACGCGGTGAAGCGCCTGATCGGCCGCAAGTTCACCGACGCGGAAGTGCAGAAAGACATCGACATGGTGCCGTACAAGATCATCGCGCACGACAACGGCGACGCGTGGATCGAGACCGCCGACGGCAAGAAGATGCCGCCGCAGGAAATCTCGGCCAAGATCCTCATGAAGATGAAGAAGACCGCCGAGGATTATCTCGGCGAGACGGTGACCGAAGCCGTGATCACGGTGCCGGCCTACTTCAACGACTCGCAGCGCCAGGCGACCAAGGACGCCGGCCGCATCGCGGGTCTGGAAGTGAAGCGCATCATCAACGAGCCGACCGCGGCCGCGCTGGCCTATGGCCTCGACAAGAAGGGCGGCGACCGCAAGATCGCGGTGTACGACCTCGGCGGCGGCACGTTCGACATCTCGATCATCGAGATCGCCGAAGTCGACGGCGAGAAGCAGTTCGAAGTGCTGGCGACGAACGGCGACACGTTCCTCGGTGGCGAGGACTTCGACAAGCGCGTCATCGACTATCTCGTCGACGAATTCAAGAAGGACCAGGGCGTCGACCTGAAGAACGATCCGCTCGCGCTGCAGCGCCTGAAGGACGCCGCCGAGCGCGCCAAGATCGAGCTGTCGACCGCGCATCAGACCGAAGTGAACCTGCCGTACATCACGGCGGATGCGTCGGGTCCGAAGCATCTGAACATCAAGCTGACGCGCGCCAAGCTCGAAGCGCTGGTCGACGACCTGATCGAGAAGACGATCGGGCCGTGCCGCACCGCGCTCAACGATGCCGGCCTCAAGGTTTCCGACGTCAGGAAGTGATCCTGGTCGGCGGCCAGACGCGCATGCCGAAGGTGCAGGAAGCGGTCAAGGATTTCTTCGGCAAGGAACCGCGCAAGGACGTCAATCCGGACGAAGCCGTCGCGGTCGGCGCGGCGATCCAGGGCGGCGTGCTCGGCGGCACCGTCAAGGACGTGCTGCTGCTCGACGTGACGCCGCTGTCGCTCGGCATCGAGACGCTCGGCGGCGTGTTCACCAAGCTGATCGAGAAGAACACCACGATTCCGACCAAGGCCTCGCAGGTGTTCTCGACCGCCGAAGACAACCAGTCCGCGGTGACCGTGCACGTGCTGCAGGGCGAACGCGAGCAGGCGCGCTACAACAAGTCGCTGGCGAAGTTCGACCTCGCCGGCATCGAGCCCGCGCCGCGCGGCATGCCGCAGGTCGAAGTCACGTTCGACATCGACGCGAACGGCATCCTGCACGTCGCCGCGAAGGACAAGAACACCGGCAAGGAACAGCGCATCGAGATCAAGGCCGGTTCGGGCCTGTCCGAGGAAGAGATCCAGCGCATGGTGCGCGACGCCGAAGCGAACAAGGAAGAAGACAAGAAGTTCCACGAGCTCGTCGGCGCGCGCAACAAGGCCGACCAGCTCGTCGCACGCGACGCGCGCCGCGATCAAGGAACACGGCGGCAAGGTGCCGGGCGACATCGGCGCGCATCGAGGAAGCGCTTGTCCGATCTGGAGAAGGTCATGAAGGGCGACGACAAGGCGCAGATCGAGGCGCGCACGACCACGCTCGAGGAGGCCGCGCAGTCGCTGCATGCGGCCGCGGCCGCGGCAGCCGCCAGCCGGGCGATGCGCCGGAGGCGCGCAGGCGCACGCGGGCGGTTCGGCGAAGAACGACGATGTCGTCGACGCCGAGTTCACCGAGGTCAAGGACGAGCAAATAAGGTTATTCCGGCGCAGCCGGGATAACTGCCGGATTCGAGCGGCGAGCAGCGCCGCTCGCATCCGCGGCGATGCGGTGGCTGGCTCGAGCGGAATGGGGCGAATGGACAAGGGGCGGCTCGAAGCATTCAGCGATGGCGTGATCGCGGTGATCATCACGATCATGGTGCTGGAGATGCGCGCGCCGCATGCGCCGACGCTGGCACGCGCTGTCCGAGCTGTGGCCGGTCTTCCTGAGCTACGTGCTGAGCTTCATCTACGTCGGCATCTACTGGAACAACCATCACCACATGTTCAAGACCGTCGAGCGGATCAACGGCAAGGTGATGTGGGCGAACCTGCATCTTCCTGTTCTGGATCTCGCTGTTTCCGTTCGTCGACCGCATGGCTGAGTGAGAACCGACTTTGCCGGCGGTGCCGACCGCGCTGTATGGCTGCGTGCTGCTGATGGCGGCGATCGCCTGGCCGATCGCTGCCGCGGGCGCTGATCGCCTGCAACGGCGCGCGACGGCGCACTGGCAAGCGCGATGGGCCGGGACGCCAAGGGCAAGATTTCAATCGTGCTGTACGTCGCTGGCGATACCGCTGGCATTTTCGTCAATCCATGGTCGCCTGCGCGCTGTACGTCGCGGTGGCGGCGATCTGGTTCGTGCCTGATCGACGCATGGAAGAAAGTCGTCGCGCCATGAGCAAGCGTTGTTACTACGAAGTCCTCGGCGTCGCGCGCAGCGCGAACGACGAGGAGCTGAAGAAATCGTTCCGCCGCCTGGCGATGAAGTGCCATCCGGATCGCTGTCCGGACGACCCGGCCGCGCAGGACAAGTTCAAGGAAGCCAAGGAGGCCTACGAGGTCCTGTCCGACCAGCAGCAAGCGCGCGCTCTACGACCAGCATGGCCACGCCGCGTTCGAGCACGGCATGGGCGGCGGCGGCGGCGCGCGGCTTCAAGGCGACGTCGGCGACATCTTCGGCGACATCTTCTCGGACATCTTCGGCGGCATGGGCGGCGGACGCGGGCGCGCGCGGCGCGGCTCGGACCTGCGCTACCTGATCGAGCTCGATCTCGAAGAAGCCGTGTTCGGCGTCGAGAAACAGATCGAAGTGCCGACCCTGGTCGAATGCGAGCCGTGCAGCGGCAGCGGTTCCGACCGACGGCAAGACCTCCGACCTGCACGACCTGCCGCGGCCACGGCCGCGTGCGCATGCAGAACGGCATCTTCTCGATCCAGCAGGCGTGCCCGCATTGCGCCGGCAGCGGCAAGGTCATCGCCAATCCGTGCCGCGACTGCCGCGGCGAAGGCCGCGTGCATGACGAGCGCACGCTTGTCGGTCAAGATTCCGGCCGGCGTCGACACCGGCGATCGCATTCGTCTGACCGGACAGGGCGAAGCCGGTCCGACCGGCACCGTGCCGGGCGACCTCTACGTCGAAGTGCGCGTGCGCGAGCACGCGATCTTCCAGCGCGAAGGCGACGACCTGCACTGCGAAATTCCGATCCGCTTCGCGCAGGCCGCGCTCGGCGCCGAACTCAAGGTGCCGACGCTCGACGGCGAGGCCGCATCACGATTCCGCCGGAGACGCAGACCGGCAAGCTGTTCCGGCTGCGCGGCAAGGGCGTCAAGTCCGTGCGCAGCGGCGCACGCGGCGACCTGATCTGCCGCGTCGTCGTCGAAACGCCGGTCCGCCTCACCGCCGAGCAACGCGAATTGCTGCAGCCAGTTCGAGGCGACCTTCAGCGGCGAGGAAGCCGCCGCGCACTCGCCGCGCAACAGCTCCTGGCTCGACGGCGTCAAGCGCTTCTGGGATCGCGTCACTTCGTAATTGCCCGCGCAGTCCCGGGCTCGTAGGGCGGCGTGGCCGCGACCATCCCGCCAGCGCGTGGTGAATTTGTGGGAGCGCACCCTGTGCGCGATCGTCTCGACGTGATTGCAGCGCGGTTCGCGCACAGGGTGCGCTCCTACAGCGCGGTACGCTTTGTAGCGGATACGCTAGGCTACGCGTCGCATTGCCGACGAAAGAGGGCCGATGTCCACACCCACACAGATCGCCGTCCACGGCGCCGCCGGCCGCATGGGGCAGGCGATCGTTCGCACGCTGACCGGCCGCGATGATGTTGATCTGGTCGCTGCGTTGGTGCGCTCAGGCTCCGATCCCGATGGACAACCGCTCTCGGCGCTGCTCGGCGCGCGCGCGCCGGCGATCGTCTGCACGTCGTCGCTGGCGCCCGATCACACACCAGCCGTATTGATCGATTTCAGCGTCGCTGCCGCATTCGATGCCGCGCTCGCCATCGCCGTCGAGCGCAGGATCGCGTTCGTCAGCGGCACGACCGGCCTCAGCGCGAAGCAGCAGTGCAGCACTCGACCGTGCCGCCGATTCGATCGCGGTGTTGTGGAGCGCGAACTTCAGCCTCGGCGTCGCGTTGCTTGCGCGCCTCGTCGCGCAGGCCGCGCAGGCACTGCCGGACTGGGATTGCGAGATCGCCGAGGCGCACCACAGTCGCAAGCAGGATGCGCCGTCCGGCACCGCGCTCGCACTCGGGCGCGAAGTCGCTTCGGCACGTGGCCAGGATTTCGACGCCGTCGCCGCACTTTCGCATGTCGGCGCGAACGCGCCGCGCACGCAGGACAGCATCGGTTTTTCGGTCGTCCGCGCGGGTGACATCGTCGGCGAGCACACGGTCATGTTCGCGACCGAGGGCGAACGCATCGAGCTGGTCCATCGCGCGACGGATCGCGACATCTTCGCGCGCGGCGCGGTCGCGGCCGCGCGCTGGATCGCCGGTCGAGCGCCCGGGAAATACGTGTTGGCCGATGTGCTGTCCGGCAAATCCCGGTCGCAGTGACGTTCGGCAGACGCGCGTCGCCGCGCCGTGAACAGAGCAAAGGGTGGCAGCTCCGCCAGCCACATCCCGGCACCCGAATCACCCGCTACCGTTGCTTCCTTCCGGACCTGGCGGAGTTCGCGGGCTATCGTCGCGGGAGAACCGACGGAGCCGCCATAAACTGGCTTGATGGAGCGGGATATGCGCGCTCGTGTTGCATGCATTAGTACTAAAGGTGGCGGAGAGAGAGGGATTCGAACCCTCGAAACGGTATAACCCGTTTACACACTTTCCAGGCGTGCTCCTTCAACCACTCGGACACCTCTCCGCGTTTGAATCCTGTTGGCGACGCGATCCATCGGCGCATCCAACGGGGGCGCGGAGAATACTAGGCGCGCCGCCTGCATACAAGCGCAAGCGATTGTATGGGCAGCGTGAACGAACCTTTCGCAAGCCGCTTGCTACAATCGGACCCTCGCCTGCGAATTGCCCATGTCGTATCAAGCCCTGGCCCGCAAATGGCGCCCACGCCGCTTTTCCGAACTGGTCGGACAGGAGCACGTCGTGCGCGCGCTCACCCATGCGCTCGACAGCGGTCGGCTGCATCACGCGTTGCTGTTCACCGGCACGCGCGGGGTCGGCAAGACCACGATCGCGCGGATCTTCGCTAAATCGCTCAATTGCGAGAAGGGACCGACCTCGCAGCCGTGCGGCGAGTGCAGCGCCTGTGTCGAGATCGATGCGGGCCGCTTCGTCGACCTGCTCGAAATCGATGCCGCCAGCAATACCGGCATCGACAACGTGCGCGAGCTGATCGACAACGCGATGTATGCACCGACCCGCGGCCGCTACAAGGTCTACCTGATCGACGAAGTCCACATGCTCTCGAAGGCGGCGTTCAACGCGCTGCTGAAGACGCTGGAAGAGCCGCCGCCGCACGTGAAGTTCCTGCTCGCGACGACCGATCCGCAGAAACTGCTGGTGACCGTGCTCTCGCGCTGCATCAAGTTCAACCTGAAGCGGCTGACCCCGGAACAGATCGTCGGCCAGATGCAGTACATCCTCGGTGCCGAAGGCATCGCGTACGACGAGGAGGGCATCGAAGTGCTTGCGCGCGCGGCCGACGGTTCGCTGCGCGATGGCTTGTCGCTGCTCGATCAGGCGATCGCGCACGGCGGCGGCGCGCTGCATGCGCATGAAGTCCACGCGATGCTCGGTACCGTCGAGCGCGCGAAGGTGCGCGTGCTGCTGGAGATTCTTGCGAGTGGCGATGGTGCGGCGTTGCTCGATGAAATCGAACGGATCGGCAGCTTCGCACCGGATTTTGCGCAGGTTCTCGACGAACTTGCCGGGCTCCTGCATCGCGTGCAGCTGATCCAGCTGATTCCTGCCGCAAGCGCCGCGGATGACGCGGATTTACTCGGCTTGGCCGGTCGCGTGGCTGCGGCCGACGTGCAACTTTGGTATCAAATGGTGGTGACGGGTCGCCGCGATCTGCCGCTCGCGCCGACACCACGGGTCGGTTTCGAGATGGCGTTGCTGCGCATGCTTGCGTTCGCGCCGGCAGCCAGTGCGGCTGCGGCCACGCCGCGTCATCAGGAACCCGCGGCGGCTGCGCCGAGGGCTGCATCGGTATCGCCCGCGCGCGCACCTGCCGAGCCGATGCAGGCGTTCAAGGAAACTGCGCCGCGCACAGCACCCGTCGTTGAGTCGGCTGCGCCGCCGCTTTCAGCACCGCTGCGCGCAGTAACCACCGTCAACGTCCCAGGTGGGTCCACGACGCGCGATTGGGCCGATCTTATCGAGCGCGCCGAATTGCGCGGTCCGGTCGGCCAGCTCGCGCGCCAGGCTTCGTTGATCGCGATCGAAGACAGGATCGTGCGGCTCGCGTTGAAACCGACGCATGAACATCTCGCGGTCGCGCCGATGCTCGCCCTGCTCGAACACCGTCTCGGCGCCGCGCTCGGGCGCGAGGTCAAGGTGAAGGTCGAACGCGACATGGTCGGGATGGAAAGCCCGGCCGAGCAGCGGATGCGCGCCGACAACGTGCGCCAGCAGGCGGCAGAGGAATCCGTGCGCACCGACCCATTCGTTCAATCGGTGATCGACACGTTCGGCGCGCGCGTGATTCCCGAAAGCGTGCGCCCGACCGAGTCCTGATTGAATCAAGAAACGATGGAGGAACGAACATGAAAGGCCCACTCGCCGGTTTGATGCAACAGGCGCAGCGCATGCAGGAAGACATGAAGCGCGCGCAGGACGAGATCGCGCAAATGGAAGTCACCGGTCAATCCGGCGGCGGCCTGGTCAGCGTACTGATGAGCGGACGCCACGAAGTCCGCCGCGTGACGATCGACCGCAAGCTGTTCGCGGACGATCCGGAAATGGCCGAAGATCTTGTCGCTGCGGCCGTCAATGATGCGGTCAACAGGATCGCCGCGATGAGCCAGGAAAAACTCGGTGGCGTGACGGCAGGCATGAATTTGCCGGCCGGATTCAAGATGCCGTTTTGACAAGTATGGATAGCCGGAAAGCGTGACGTGAGCGGTTTGGTGCCGTTTCAGACGTAGCCACCTTTCCTTCCCACGGGGCCCACAGATGCGATTCATCACCTCCGCTGTCATGTGCCTCGGCCTGGTCGCTTGCAACGGCTTGCAGTACCAGCAGGCGAAGCGGATGAAGGATTTCCAGGTGACCCAGGATGACTTCAATTCGATTGCCGTCGCTGCGTTCAAACTGATCGATGCCAGGGGCGACATCGCCACCATCGTGGCTCCGGCGTCGCTTGATCCGCGGGCACGTCAGGCGCTCAAGAAGGTGCATCCGGTTGTCGCTATAGCTCCAGGTCCTGCGAATACGCTGCCGGCGGGATACTTTCTGGTGCGGGAATTCAACGTGGAGGAAGGTGCGGCGAATCTGGATGGACAACTGGGACCGGTGACCGGGCTCATGACTGCGGCCAATTTGCCTGACTGTGGAAAAGAATACTCGGCGGCGTTTTACATCGAAGGCGGTGATTGGGTAAGTCATACCTACAAGGTTGCAACCTGCGCGGAAAGTCGCCATTGGGTGCCCTTTGACGAAACGTCGCCGTCAAAATAGGCCCGATCCGGAAGTAGCGGAATCGAAAGAACGATAGCGGCCTGCCCGATTCCCCATTCCCCATTCTCAATTCCCGTCTCCCAAACCATGTCCACAGGCTCGCCCCTCCTCGCTGAATTGATCGATGCCTTGCGCTGCCTGCCCGGCGTCGGGGCGAAGACCGCGCAGCGCATGGCATTCCATGTGCTCGAACGTGATCGCGCGGGTGCGCGCAAGCTGGCCGAGCGGCTGGCGGTCGCGGTCGACAGGATCGGCAACTGCACGCGCTGCCGCACCTTCAGCGAAGATCCGATCTGCGGGGTGTGCGCGAATCCGGGGCGAGATCGGACGTTGCTGTGTGTCGTCGAAACGCCGGTCGATCAGCTGGCGATCGAGCAGGCGACCGGGTTTCGCGGTCAGTATTTCGTGCTGCTGGGTCGCTTGTCGCCGCTCGACGGACTGGGGCCGAAGGAAATCGGTCTGGACCTGCTCGCGGCGCGACTCGGCGAAGGCGAGATAAAGGAACTGATCGTCGCGACCAATCCAACCGTCGAGGGCGAGGCGACCGCGCATATGCTCGCGCAACTCGCACGCGCGGCTGGCGTGCGCGCGAGTCGACTCGCGCACGGCGTGCCGCTCGGCGGCGAACTGGAATTCATCGACCGCGGCACGCTCGCGCATGCGTTTGGCGGGCGACAGATGCTTTGAAGCCGGGATTGGGGAATAGGTATCCGCGTGCTTGCAAGCGACAAAGGCGCAGATGCAGTTTGCGCCGGAGCGACGAAGCTGTAGTCTTTTCCCGATTCCCGATTCCCGATTCCCGATTCCCGATTCCCGATTCCCGATTCCCGATTCCCGATTCCCGATTCCCGATTCCCGCCATGACCGACACGCTGTTCGCCAAGATCATCCGCCGCGAGATTCCGGCCGACATCGTCTATGAAGACGATGACGTGCTCGCGTTCCGCGACATCACCCCGCAGGCGCCGGTGCACGTGTTATTCATTCCGAAAACGCCGATCGCGACCTTGAACGACCTGACCGACGCCGATGCGCTCGGCGTCGGCAAGCTCGTGCTTGCGGCGACGCGTTGGGCGAAGTCACAGGGCTTCGCCGAGAACGGCTATCGCTGCGTGATGAACTGCAACAAGGACGGCGGCCAGACCGTGTATCACATGCACCTGCATTTGCTGGCCGGGCGCGTCATGCACTGGCCGCCGGGCTGACCGCGCCTTCCGGCGCTACGGGACGCCTTGGGTGTTGCTGAAAGACGTTCGCGTTGCTTCGCTCAATGTCCGGACTTCGGCGGTGGCGTCGACGAATGGCTGCGCTCGCGGATGATCACGGTTGGGCCACCCCAATACGGGCCCCAGAACGGGCCGTAACCGAATCCGAAGCCGCCATAGCCATACATCCACGGATCGTAGTACGGCGATTGCACGCGAACCGGGCGGTGCGGCCACAGGTAGATAGTGTCGGCGGCGACATGCGGGTAGGCGTAGTCGAACTCGCCGACCTTGCCGTGATCGATGCCGGTGATGTGGCCGGTCACGGTCAGGTCGCGACCGCGCTCGAACACTTGCGGATCGTAGAAACCGCTGCGGCAGGCGATGAAGCGGCCATCGCTTGCATCCCGTGAGCGTGGACGCGCCGTGGCATCGAGTTCGCGTTCAAGGACCTCGAAACAGGTGGTGTCCGCTTTCGGTTCGACCTTGATGATCTCGCCGCCCCAGCGTACGGCTTCGCCGCTGCCGCCGGCCTTGACGGCGTCGCGTGGCCCGGTCGGCGAAAACTGACCCTGCAGCGGCGCCGGTACGGTCGCGCATGAGGTGAGACCGGCGGTGAGAAGAGCGATCGCAAGTTGTTTGTTCATCGAAATCCTCGGCCAGGCAATGGGTGTGCGCGTTGCGATAGTAGCGGGACGGCGCCGAATGGCGAATCGTCGCATCACCGCTTTGTATTGACGCGCGAAGGCAGCCGAAGTTTACGCGCTGCTGCGGTGAAAGCCTCGATCCGTTCAGGCGCGGGCGCGTCGGCGCCGTAACGCAACTCGACATAGTGCTCGACCAGCGGCTCGATCATCGCGGCACATGCCGGCTGTACAACGTGGACACGCTGCAGCAGATCGAGCGGGCCTTCGTTGACCAGCGGCGCGATGCCGGCGTTGGCCAGACGCTTGCCGATCCGCGCCCAGGCGCGATCGAGCGCATCGCCGTGTCCGGCGGCACGCGGACGACGCATTGCCCATGCGGTCGCGATCAGCATCACCAGCCCAAGCACGCCGGACAGTGCATACAGCAGGTCCGATGGATTCGCATTGGCGATGCCGAACGGGGTCAGCACGCTCTTCTGGCGCAGCGCGTCGAAGCGCACGATGCTCTCCGTCCACAGCCGGTTGGCGATGTCGAACTGGTTGCGCAGGCTGCGCAGCCAGTCGGTCTGCGCCCATCCGGGGTTGCCATTCGCACGGGCCGCGCCGAGTTCGATGCGCGCCGGACTGACCGCCGCAGTCGGGTCGACGCGTTGCCAACCGCGCCCTTCGCCCCATACTTCAGCCCATGCGTGCGCGTCGGACTGGCGGACCAGCAGGTAACGCGTCGTCGCGTTCCACCAGCCACCCTGGTAGCCGGTCACGACGCGCGCCGGAATCCCGGCGGCGCGCATCAGGAAAACGAACGCCGACGAGTAGTGCTCGCAGAAACCACGTTGCGTGTCGAACAGGAAGTCGTCGATCGAATCGCGTCCGAGCAA
The DNA here is from genome assembly GCA_963720445.1 of uncultured Gammaproteobacteria bacterium. Classification (GTDB taxonomy): domain Bacteria; phylum Pseudomonadota; class Gammaproteobacteria; order Xanthomonadales; family Rhodanobacteraceae; genus Dokdonella_A. The sequence goes on along the minus strand of CAVRFO010000002.1, from coordinate 342,479 downwards.
GGGCGGGTTCAGCGTGTAGGTGAAGCTCGCATGGAACAGGTCGAGCGCAGCCTGGATCACCGCTGCATCGTTCCTGCCTTCATCGCGCCAGCGTTCGGCGAGCACGCGGGCTTTCGGATCGAAGCCGGCAGGCAGCGCGAGCGCACGCGCGCGCTCGCCGGCGGACAAGGTCGGCGCGAGCATGACCGGAGTCGCCGATTGCAGGCGGTATTGGCGCGGCTGCGCTACCGGTTCGTTCGCGATCAGGATGTGATCGGCGCCGAGGCGCGCTGCGGTTGGTACGGTCAACGGCAGGTCGAGTGCGGGCAGCCAGCGTTGGTCGGTCGGCTCCAGCGTGATCGTGTAGTCGATGAGCGCGGTCGCGGCTGTGCGCTGCACGTCCTCCGGCTGTGCGCGATTGCGCGAGTAGCCGCGCGTCCAGGTGGTGCCGTCGAATCCCCACAATACGATCGCGCGGAAGTAACGCTGCCGCGGTGCTGGCACGTTGGCGTCGAAATCGACCCGGAACGCCGCGGAGTCGTCGATCAGCAGATCCGTCATCGAACCCGGTGCCATGCGGTCGTTGAGACCGCTGCGTGCGCTGGTGTCGCGGCCCGGCGCGCCCCAGAGTGGCGAACCCAGGCGTGGCACCAGTACGAAGGACGCGATCGCGAGCGGCAGGCTTGCGCCCAGCAACACGAATGCGAGGCGCAGATGCGTGCGCAGTGGCCGCTGTGGCGCGAGCGGAGCCGGCTGCAATCCGATCAGCGTCGCCAGCAGCATCACCAGTACCACGCAGACCAGTGCGGTGAACAGCAGGCTTTGCGCGAACAGCAATGCGCTCATCAGCACGAATGCGGCAAAGCCGAGCGCAACACGTGCATCACGGATGCGTTCCGCTTCGAGCAGCTTCAGCGCGAGCAGGCCGCAGCCGAGCACGGTGCCGGGTTCGCGGCCGAACAGATTGCCGAAATTCACCACCACCAGCACGACCAGCAACGCGGTCAGCGGCAGCCGAATCCACGTGCCCACCGTGGCCGCGCCGCGCCGACGCGTCCACGCACGCAGCGGCAGCAGGATCGCGAGCGCGAGCGCCAGCCACCAAGGCAGATGATCCAGATGCGTGGCGAGCGTGGCCGCAATGGTGATGCTGAGCCAGTCGAATTGGCGATCGTCGAGGCGCTCAGTCATCGCTGGCCCTGGCAAGTCCGGGCAGCAATGCGAGCGCGCGCAGGCAGGCGTGCCGATGCTGCGCGCCGAGACCGGGCCCGATCGTCTCGTCGGGTAGACCGAGCGTATAGCTGCGTTGCGCGGCGTCGGCAGCGACGACCCAGGCCGCGAGCCGGCTGATCCGCGCTTCGTCGTCGAGTGCACGCAACTGCGCATAGTCGAATCGCAATGCTTCGCCGGAGCGGTGTTCGATATCGCGCACCAGCAGGCTGTCATGGCGCACCGACGCTTTCCATGCGATCAGGCGCGGCGCGTCCGAAACACGGTAGTCACGCAGGCCCGCATGTTCCTCGCTCGCGCCCGAGTTGGGCTGCTCGCCGAGTTGGCCGTCGCCGGCGGGTAGCGGCGGCGACGGCGTTTCGAGCGCCGGATAGACGAGGAACGTGGCGTCCGGATGCAGCCAGCTCCAGAGTCCGAACAGGCCCAGCGGATAGTCGGTCCAGACGCGCAGCCGGCCCGGGTTGAACCAGCCGCGCGTCGCGGGTGTCACCTGCAGTGTGACGTCGCCTTGCGCACCATCCGCTGCGAGCGCGAACGCGGCTTCGCACATCGCTACCCCGCAGGCGCAGGCTCGGTCGCGCGCGTGCGCCGGAATCGAAGGAAAGATGCAGCGCAACGGTTCGCCCGCATGGCCTGTCGTCGGCACGCATGCGGATCAGGACGAGACCCGTAATGCTGCGAAAGCCGAAAAACACACTCGCGCCCGCGGCCGCGCCGAGCAGGCAGGTCAGCAGCAACGCCGGATTGTTTGCGTAGTTGAGTGCGCCGACCAGCATGACGAACAGCAACGTCGTGAACGCAAGCCGAAGCCTGTCGGCAATACATAGATGCGCCGGCGGTCGAGCCGGATCGGCAGCGGTTCGGCTCGGCGCAGGCGGGTCAGCGCAGGCAGGCGGCGTTCCGCTGTCGCCAGCAGGCGTGCGCGCAGATCGGCGGTTGCCGATTTCATGCGCGTGCAATGGTCCGGCAATTGGGCGACGCGGCGCACCGTTGCATCAGGCCCGACACGTCATCGCACCGGGGTCGACTCGAGCAATTGCAACGCGAGCTTGTCGCGGTCCGCACGCGCGCTCGCATTCGCCCCAGGCGATGGCTGGCGACGAACGGGAACACCGCCTGCACGTCCTCGGGCACGCAATGCGGGCGACCGGCGAGCAACGCATGCGCGCGCGCTGCGGCGAGCAGGGCGAGGCCGGCGCGCGGCGACAGGCCAACCCGGATCTGGGCGTGGTTGCGGCTGGCGGCGAGCAAGGCCTGCACGTATTCGATCAGCGCAGTGCTTGCGAACACCGCCGTGCAGCGCGTGACGAAGCTCGATGATCTGCTCCGGCGCGAGGCACGCCGTCAAGGTTTCGAGCACGCTGCGCCGATCGGTCGCGCCGAGCATCGCGCGCTCGGCATCGCGATCCGGATAACCGAGGCTCATGCGCAGCATGAAGCGGTCGAGCTGCGAATCGGGCAGCGGATAGGTGCCGGCGAAGTCGAGTGGATTCTGCGTCGCGACCACGAAGAACGGCGGCGCCAGCCGGTGCGTGGCGCCATCGACGGTGACCTGTTCCTCGGCCATCGCTTCGAGCAGCGCGCTCTGCGTCTTGGGCATCGCGCGGTTGATCTCGTCGGCGAGCAGGAGCTGCGTGAACAACGGTCCCGGATGGAATTTGAAGCGATTCGCCTCGCGCTCGAAGATGCCGACGCCGATGATGTCCGACGGCAGCAGGTCGGAGGTGAACTGGATGCGCTGGAAATCGAGCCCGAGCGTCGCCGCGAGCGCGTGCGCGAGCGTGGTCTTGCCGACGCCTGGCAGATCCTCGATCAGCAGATGGCCGCCGGCGAGCAGGCACACGAACGCAAGGCGGATCTCGCGGCGCTTGCCGAGGACGACGGTGTTGACCTGGGCGATCGCGCGCGCCAGCGAATCGCGCAGTTCGGACGGCAGGGCGGTTGGGGTCGGTTCGATCATGGCGTGAGCATGCCATTGGGGACGTTCGCAGTGTAGCGAGGCTGCGCGCGAGCATGCGCGCCCGTCATCGCGATCACGCTTGGTTCGTAGGAGCCCACCCTGTGGGCGACCGGGACGTCAATCGCGACGTGGTTCGCGCACAGGGTGCTCCTACAGAGTCATAAAGGGTTACGGCAGCGCGACGCCGGCCGCGCGCAGCAGTCGCGCGAGCACGATCAGCGGCAGCCCGATCAGGGCGGTCGGATCGCTGCTTTCGATGCGCTCGAACAGGGCGATGCCAGAGCCCTTCGGCCTTGAAGCTGCCGGCGCAGTCGAATGGCGTTTCCGCGGTCGACGTAGCGCGCGATCTCGTCGGCGTGCAGCGCGCGGAAGACCACATGCGTGGTGTCGATGTCCGCTGTGATGCCCGAGCGGGTGCCTGCCGCGTATCGACCAGGCAGACGCGCCGTGTGGAACACGACGCGATCGGCCGAGCATGCCGCGAGTTGCTGGCGGGCGCATCGGCGCTGCCGGGCTTGCCGAGCGCACGGCCGTCGAGATCGGCGACCTGATCGCTGCCGATGACCAGCGCATGCGGGCAACTCGCGGCGATCGCGTGCGCCTTCGCCGCGGCCAGGCGGATCGCGAGAGTCGACTGGCGTCTCGCCGGCAAGCGGCGTTTCGTCGACGTCGGGCGACAACGTGCGAAAAGTCGGGCGCGAAGCGCGCCAGCAGTTCGCGCCGGTAGCGCGAGGTGGATGCGAGCACGAGATCGACGCCGCGCAGAGCGCGCTCATCGGAGACTTGCGTCCGGCGTCTGCTCGAATTCGGCGCGCACGTCGGCGAGGCGCGCGAGTTGCCGGCCAGCTGCCGTGCGCGTCGCGGCGAGCGCCTCGCGCGCCGAGCGAGTTCGGCGATCGTCGCGGTCTGCGCATGCTCCTTGCAGCCACAGCCGGTGCGCGAGGAGATCGCGCAACGCGTCCTGGACCTGCGGTTCGGCGGCCAGCGTGCTGCGCGCGGAGAGCTGCTCGGCGGGCGGCGAGGTCGCCGCCAAGGCCGGAATCTCGCGCAGGCGCGCGCGGCATTCGAGCAATTCGCGTTCCAGCGCATCGGCCAGATCCAGGATCTCGCTGAGCAGGCGCGGTTTGCGCCTGCAGCCGGCGTTCGCGCAGCCAGGCGAACAGCACGAGGAGCAGGAACAATGGCGGCGGTTGCGAGAAGAATGGTCACGATTACCGTACAATGGCGGCTTGGCAGTGTAGTCTGCTGGCGGGCGCCGCTGGCGGCAAATCGGCGGTTTCGGTTGACAGGAAGGGGTGCGCACCTACCATCGCGCGCCCATGTCTGCCGCCCTGCCAGATCGCGTCGATATGCGCGCCAGGTGCAGGCGCGACGCATCCTTCGAAGGCTCCTTGCCGCTGGCGTCGATGCGTCGGCTGCGCGACAGCCTGGCGTCGAGTCGAGGGCGAGGTGCGCTACGAGGCTCGAATTCGGCAAGGACGGCTTCGGCATTTCACTGGCTCGCACGTGCGGTCGAGGCCGAACTGCCGCTGGTTTGCCAGCGCACGCTGGAGATGTTCACGTATCCGGTGCTGGTCGATCAGCGGCTTGGCCTGATCGCGCGACGAGAGCGATGAAGCGGGTTGCCGGAAGGCTACGAACCGTTGCTCGTCGCCGGATGGCCAGCTCTGCATCGCCGACGTGATCGAGGACGAATTGATTCTTGCTTTGCCGGTGGTGCCGATGAAACCCGGTGCACCGCTGGAATGGCACGATGACGGATCGGACGAAGCGTCCGACGATGCGAGCCGGTCAACCCGTTCGCGGGTGCTCGGCTCGCTGAAGAAACATTCGATTACTGGAGAGTCGTCATGGCAGTCGCCAAGAGTCGTACACCCCGTCCCGCCGCGGCATGCGTCGCGCGCACGATTCGCTGACCGCGAAGCAGCTTGCGACCGACCCGACGTCGGGCGAGGTGCATATCCGCCATCACGTCACCAAGGACGGCTACTATCGCGGCAAGAAGGTCATCGAAACGAAGGCCAAGGTGCGCGACGAGGACTGATCCTCGCGTACTGCGTATCCGGCTGAGCCAGCCGGAACGCGACCGCTGGCGATACGCGTGTTCGTCCCCGTCGATAGCTGGCGGGGCGGCTCGACGCCGCCAGAGGTTCGGTCCTGGACTGGCGCGGGTGATGTGCCGTGCGCCCGGTGCCGTCGAGTCCGAATCCGAGGGGAACGACCCTGATCTACTCACGCATCGCCGGCACCGGCAGCTATCTGCCGGAGAAAGTCGTCACCAACGCCGATCTCGAAAAGATTCGTCGAAACCACCGACGAATGGATCGCGTCGCGCACCGGCATCCGCGAGCGGCGCATGCGCCGCCGAGGGCGAGACCACCGGCGATCTGGCCTTCTATGCGGCGACGCGCGCGCTTGAAGCCGCCGGCGTCAAGGCCAGCGAGATCGACTCTGATCGTGCTCGGCACGACCACGCCCGACCTCATTTTTCCGTCGACCGCGTGCCTGCTGCAGCATCGCCTCGGCGCGAACGGCTGCGCCGCATTCGACGTCAACGCCGCGTGTTCCGGATTCATGTACGCGCTCGGCGTCGCCGATCAGTTCATCCGCGGCGGCCAGGCGAAGAAAGCGCTCGTCGTCGGCTGCCGAAACGCTGTCGCGCATGATCGACTGGACGCGATCGCTCGACCTGCGTGCTGTTCGGCGACGGCGCCGGCGCGGTCGTGCTCGAAGCCTTCGAGCGAGCCCGGCATCCTCGTCACCAAACAGCACGCGGACGGCGGCTACAAGCATCTGCTGTACAACCCGGTCGGCGTCTCCGCCGGTTTCTCGCGACGAGCCCAACCACGGCGTGCGCGTGATGATGGCCGGCAGCGAAGTGTTCAAGGTCGCGGTCAAGACGCTCGATCGTATCGTCGGCGAAACGCTCGAAGCGGCCGGCATGCACGAATCAGACGTCGACTGGCTGATTCCGCATCAAGCCAACCTGCGCATCATCGAGGCGACCGCGAAACGACTGAAGCTTGTCGATGGATCGCGTGATCGTCACCGTCGATCGCCACGGCAACACGTCGTCCGGCTCGGTGCCGCTCGCGCTCGACGAAGCGGTGCGCTCGGGCAAGATACAGCGTGGGCAGACCTTGTTGCTCGAAGCGTTCGGCGGCGGATTCACCTGGTCGTCGGCGTTGCTGAAGTACTGAGTGCCGGGATTGGGGATTGGGGATACGGGATTCGGCAAAGCCGGGCGTGTCGCGGCTGATCTGCCTCCCCTTCGATCATTGCGACCATGAGAGCAACGCCTGCCATGAGTGATTCTTCCCAAATCCCGAATCCCGAATCCCGAATCCCGGGTACGGCCTTTATCTTCCCCGGCCAAGGCTCGCAATCGATCGGCATGCTCGCCGAACTCGCCGAGCTGCATCCCGGCGTGCGCGAGACGTTCGCGGAAGCGTCCGACGGCGCCGGCGTCGATCTGTGGGCGCTGTCGCAGGACGGTCCCGAGCAGATGCTCAATCGCACCGAATACACGCAACCGGCGCTTGCTCGCCGCTGGTGTCGCGGTGTGGCGCGTTGTGGCAGGCGCACGGTGGCGCAGTGCCGGCGCGGCTCGCCGGGCACAGCCTCGGCGAGTACACCGCGCTGGTCGCGGCCGGCGCGATCTCGCTGCACGACGCCGCGCATCTCGTGCGCATCCGCGGCCAGGCGATGCAGGAAGCGGCGCCTGAAGGTGTCGGCGCGATGGCGGCCGTGCTCGGCGCGGACGATGCGCTGGTCGAGGAAGTCTGTCGCGAAGTTTCGGGCGACCACGTCGTCGCTCCGGCGAACTACAACTCGCCCGGGCAGATCGTGATCGGTGGTCACGCCGCAGGCGGTCGATGCGGCGCTCGCGAAGCTTGCCGAGCGCGGCGTGCGCAAGGCGGTCAAGCTGGCGGTCAGTGTGCCGTCGCACACGCCGCTGATGCGCGAGGCGGCCAACCGCGTCGTCGAGGCGATGAGCGCGTACGCGTGGCATGCGCCGACGATTCCGGTCGTGCAGAACGTCGATGCGAAGATCCATGCCGACATCGCCGCGATCCGCGATGCGCTGGTGCGCCAGTTCTACCTGCCGGTGCGCTGGACCGGCTGCGTGCACGCGCTGGCGGCCGCTGGCGCGACACGCATCGCCGAATGCGGGCCGGGCAAGGTGCTGACCGGGCTGGTCAAGCGCATCGACAAGTCGATCGATGGGCGCGCGCTCGGCACGCCCGGCGAATTCGATGCCGCGCTGGCCGACTGGCGCGGCTGACCGCCGGCAATGACGCGCGGCTGCCAGCCGCGCGGCACGATTCCACAGGACGACATCGGCGCACTTGACGCGTATTCCGGCGCGTGTATTATTCAACCATACGGTTGAACGATGCCATGTCCTCACTCGATCTTTGCTTCGCCGCTCTCGCCGATCCAACCCGCCGCCGCATCGTCGCGCGGCTGACCCGCGGCGAGGTGCGGGTGACCGATCTGGCCGAACCGTTCCACATGTCGCTGAACGCGGTATCCAAGCACGTCAAGGTGCTGGAGCGCGCCGGCCTCGTGCGCCGCGAACGCATCGGCCGCGAGCACTACCTGCGCCTGCGCGCGATCCCGTTGCGCGATGTCGTGCGCTGGGCATCGCGATACGAACGCTTCTGGAACCAGCGCCTCGACGCGCTGGGCGAGTTCCTGGCGAACACTGACGAGGAGAATGGCGATGACTGAGCGCAACGAAAAAGCAATGGGACCGTTCGGCATCCGCGTGCCGCGCACCTACACCGCGAGCGCGGAGCGCGTGTTCGACGCCTGGACCGATCCGGCCAGCGTGCGGGCGTGGCTGGCCGGCGGCCAGAACGCGAGCGTCGATGCGCGCGTGAATGGGCTGTTCTACATCGAGATGCCGTGGCAGGAGCGCATCTATCCGCACTATGGTCGCTACCTGAAAGTCGAGCGGCCGCGCCTGCTCGAATTCACCTGGGTCAGCGAGGGCACGCAGGGCAAGGAATCGGTCGTGAAGATCGAGCTGACCGCGCGCGGCGCGCAGACCGAGCTCGTGCTGAGCCATGAAGGTTTGCCGACCGAGGAAGCGGGTGAAAGCCATCGCGGCGGCTGGGCGGAATTCCTGGAATCACTGGTCGGGCGTCTGGCCTGAAAGGAGGCGGGCGATGTGTCCGATCTGCATGGCCGCCGTGGCAATGGCCGTGGCCGGCGCGGGGTCGGGCGGCAGGCCGCTCGTGCTCGCCGTTGCGAGGCTTCGCGCGAAGCAGCATTGCAGTCCCGACTCCGGGCGTGTTGATCCGCCCTCTTTTCTCTTTGAACAATGCAGGCATGGATGACTGCCCGCTCTTTTGCGATCATGGACGATCGCAAACATGAACGGGCGGGATGATGGGCAAGCTACTCGAAGGGGAAATCGCGCTGGTCACCGGTGCGAGCCGCGGCATCGGCGCGGCGATCGCGGATGAACTGGCCGCACTCGGCGCGAAGGTAATCGGCACCGCGACGACGGAGGCCGGCGCCCAGGCGATCGGCGAACGCCTCGCCGCGCATGGCGGTGTCGGTCGCGCGTTGAACGTGACCGACGGGGCTGCCGTCGAAGCCCTGATCGATGCGGTGGCGAAGGAGTTCGGCGCAGTCTCGATCCTGGTCAACAACGCGGGTATCACGCGCGATCAGCTGTTGATGCGCATGAAGGACGAAGACTGGCAGGCCGTCCTCGATACCAATCTGAGTTCGGTCTTCCGCACATCGAAGGCGGTCATGCGCGGCATGATGAAGGCGCGCAAGGGCCGCATCATCTCGATCGCCTCGGTGATCGGGCTGACCGGCAATCCGGGCCAGGCGAACTACGCTGCGGCGAAGGCCGGCATCATCGCGTTCTCGAAATCGCTGGCGCGCGAGATCGGTACGCGCGGGATCACCGTGAATGTCGTCGCGCCGGGGTTCATCGACACCGACATGACGCGCGCGTTGCCCGAGCAACAGCGCGATGCGCTGCTCGGCCAGATCGCGCTCGGCCGCCTCGGCGCGGCCGAGGACATTGCCAAGGCCGTTGCGTTCCTCGCGTCGCCGGCGGCAGCCTACATCACTGGCGAGACCTTGCACGTCAACGGCGGCATGTACATGGCCTAGGAGCGTGCCGACCAAGTCGGACAGGCTCTTGGTCGTTGCGATTCAGCGTGTTGCGGTGCGCGGTTGATGAGGTTTTGCAGGTCAGCACAAGCTTCGCGCGACGGGTAGCGAGGGGCCGGACCTTCCACTACAATGCCGCGTCTTGAAGGGGCGCGTCGCCCAGCGGATCGCGCCGTAACAACGTGCGCCGCATGAATTCCGATCGGAGGCAAAGGGAACACATGAGCACTATCGAAGAACGCGTCAAGAAGATCGTCGTCGAGCAACTGGGCGTGAAGGAAGACGAGGTCACACCGAACGCGTCGTTCGTGGACGATCTCGGTGCCGATTCGCTGGACACCGTGGAGTTGGTGATGGCGCTCGAAGAGGAGTTCGAGTGCGAGATCCCGGACGAGGAAGCCGAGAAGATCACGACCGTGCAGCAGGCCGTCGACTACGTGAAGGCGCACGTCAAGGCTTGAAGTTGCGTCATCAAGCGGTACACGATGCTGCGCCCCCGAGGCGCAGCTTTCGTTTTGGAAGCCGGCAACACGCGCGTAGCGAATCATCGCGGTGATCTGTCGGTAATCGGGCAACCGGAATCACACAGAGTGCGTAACCCATGAGCAAGCGTCGCGTCGTCGTCACCGGTCTCGGCATCGTCAGCCCCGTCGGCAACGACGTGGCGACCGCGTGGGCGAACATCACTGCCGGCAAGAGCGGCATCGGCCCGATCACGCATTTCGACGCGAGCACGTTCCCGACGCGCATCGCGGGCGAGGTGCGCGATTTCGACCCGACCCAGTACGTCGCCGCGAAAGACGTCAAGAAGATGGATCCGTTCATCCACTACGGCATCGCGGCGTCCGTGCAGGCGCTCAGCGACGCGGGCCTGCATCCGCACGAACACGACGAAGAACGCATCGGCGTCGCGGTCGGCGCCGGCATCGGCGGCATCGCGACGATCGAGAAGACCGCGATCACCTATCACGAGCACGGCCAGCGCAAGATCTCGCCGTTCTTCGTGCCGAGCTCGATCATCAACATGGCGTCGGGCAATCTCTCGATCATGCTCGGCCTGAAAGGGCCGAACATCGCCTGCGTTACCGCGTGCACGACTGCGACCCACAACATCGGTCTGGCGATGCGCCTGATCCAGTACGGCGACGCCGACGTGATGGTCGCCGGCGGCGCGGAATTCTCGACGGTCGGCACCGCGATGGGCGGTTTCTGCTCGGCGCGTGCGATGTCGACGCGCAACGACGAGCCGGAAAAGGCGAGCCGGCCGTGGGACCGCGACCGCGATGGCTTCGTGCTCTCCGACGGCGCCGGCGTGCTGGTGATCGAAGACTACGAACACGCGAAAAAGCGCGGCGCGCGCATCTACTGCGAACTGGTCGGCTTCGGCATGAGCGGCGACGCATTCCACATGACCTCGCCGAGCGAGAACGGCGAAGGCGGCGGGCGCTGCATGCGCGCAGCGCTCAAGGATGCCGGGCTCGCGCTGGAAGACGTGCAGTACATCAATGCGCACGGCACCTCGACGCCGGCAGGCGACGCGGCCGAAGTGCAGGGCATCAAGGGCGTATTCGGCGATCATGCGAAGAAGCTGATGGTCAGCTCGACCAAGTCGATGACCGGCCATCTGCTCGGCGCGGCGGGCGGTGTCGAGGCGATCTTCTCGATCCTCGCGATGCGCGATGGCGTGGTGCCGCCGACCATCAACCTCGACAATCCCGGCGAAGGCTGCGATCTCGATTTCGTGCCGCACACCGCACGCGAGGCAAAGCTCGATGTCGTGCTGTCGAACTCGTTCGGCTTTGGCGGCACCAACGGCACCCTTGCGTTCCGCCGTCTCTGAGCGCGCGAGCCAATCCCTCCACACCGTTCGCCCTGAGCTATCGAAGGGTGAACGGTCGCGACGCTGTTCATGCGTCGATACGCAATGCCTGTCGAAGCATCAGCGCGAACGGTTGAGCGTTTCGCAGTCCGGGGGCCACGTGTGAACGCTTGCATACGGGAAATCGCCGGCAGCCGCGACCTGCTGCCGCTCGTCGCTGCATATCCGAAGCGCTATCCGGGTCTGCTCGAAAGCGTCGCGCGCGGCACCCCGCGTGCGCGGTACGACATCGCGTTCGCGTTTCCCGAAGTCGCGCTGCGCCTCGACACGCCCGGCGATGTCCGCGACGCGCGCGGGCAGCACGTCGGCACGCGGTTTCTCGACGCACTCGACCGGCTCTGGCAGGCGGAGCGCCTGCCGCAAGGCGCGGTCCCGGCATTGCCGTTTCGTGGCGGCTGGCTGCTTTATCTCGGCTACGAACTCGCCGCCGAAATCGAGCCGACGCTGCGTTTGCCGGCGCCGCGCGAGAAGGCGCTGCCGATTGCGCTTGCGCTGCGCTGCCCGGCGGCGGTCATCGTCGATCACGATCGCGATTGCACGCTGCTGGTCGCCGAAGCGGGGCGCGCCGAGCTGCTCGACGTGCTTGAAGCCGACCTCGCGGCCGCGCCAACACCGTTACACGCATGACGCGATCGCGAGCGTGATCGAAGAGGATGCATCCGCGGACTTTCTCGATGGTGTCGCACGCATTCACGAACATCTGCGCGCAGGCGACGTGTTCCAGGTCAACCTGTCGCGCGAATGGCGCGCGCGTTGCGCGGCGAAACCGGGCGCCGCGGAGCTTTACGTCGCATTGCGCCGTGCGAATCCGGCACCGTTCGCCGGCTTGCTGCAGATGGACGATTGGGCGATCGCGAGTTCGTCGCCCGAGCGCCTGATCGAGATCCGCGGCGATCTCGCGCAGACGCGGCCGATCGCCGGCACGCGTCCGCGCGACGGCGACGATGTGATAAAGCTGCGCGAACTGATCGGCCATCCGAAGGAACGCGCCGAGCACGTGATGCTGATCGACCTCGAACGCAACGATCTCGGCCGCATCTGCGAGCCCGGCAGCGTGGTCGTCGACGAATTGATGGCGCTCGAAAGCTACGCGCACGTCCACCATATCGTGTCGAACGTCAGCGGCCGGCTGCGCGCCGGCACGACGCCGGGCGAAGCCATCGGCGCGGTATTTCCGGGCGGCACGATCACCGGTTGCCCGAAGGTACGCTGCATGCAGATCATCGCCGACCTCGAACGCTGCGGCCGCGGCGCCTACACCGGCTCGTTCGGTTACCTCAATCGCGACGGCGATCTCGACCTGAACATCCTGATCCGCACGCTGACCCTGCACGGCGATGCGGTGAGCCTGCGCGCAGGCGCCGGCATCGTCGCCGACTCGGTGGCCGCGCGTGAACTCGACGAGACGCGCGCGAAGGCACGCGGGATGTTGCGTGCGCTCGGCAGTGAGGGCTGAGCGATCGTGGAAAAACGAGTGCCGCGGCGATGCGTTCAAACGTCACATGTCCGTAGGAGCGCACCCTGTGCGCGATCGTCGTGGCGAGAATGGTGGCGAGAGCGTCGGTGCGATCGCCCACAGGGTGGGCTCCTACAGGGGGAGCGCCGATGGGCGCGGCCGCTCCGCACCTACGTCCCCCACGGCGGCTTCGGCGTTCTCTGAGCCCCCACCTCTCGCGCTCGGATATCGAATCCGGTTACGCTGACCGACCTATGCTGACACCTGCCATTCCATCGAACCCGCGCGTCGCCCGAGGCGGCGTCGTTCTGCGCGTACTCATCGCGCTGGTCGTCCTTGGCTTTATCGCCATCGGGGTTGCCGCGTGGCTCGACTACCGCCATTTCACCGAGTCGCCGCTGCCGGGCGCGCGCGCCGACGCGACGCTCGATATCGCGCGTGGCGCGCGTTATCGCGACATCGTGCGTCAGTTGCGCCGCGAGCGCGTGAGCCGCGCTGCGCCTTTGTATTGGCGTGTGCTGGGCCGTGAACTCGGCGTCGCCGGTCGTCTGCATGCGGGCGAGTACGCGCTGCCGCCCGGGATCACGCCGCGCGAACTGCTGCGCCGGATGGCCGTGGGCGAGGTCGTGCAGCACCGTTTCACGATCGTCGACGGCTGGACGTTCAAGCAATTGCGTCTCGCACTCGCGACCGAAAACGGCCTTGCGCAAACCCTGCCGGGCAGCTCCGACGAGGACATCGCCAAGCGCGTCGGCATCGACGATGGCAAGCCGGAAGGCTGGTTCCTGCCGGAAACCTATGCATGGGTGAAAGGCGAATCGGATTTCGACGTGCTCAAGCGCTCGCACGCGGCGATGGAAAAGACCCTCGACAAGCTGTGGGCCGCGCGTAGCCCTGACGTGAACCTCGCGACGCCGTACCAGGCGTTGACCCTCGCCTCGATCGTCGAGAAGGAAACCGCGAAACCGAGCGAGCGTCCGCTGATCGCCGGCGTATTCCTGCGCCGCCTGAAGTTCGGCATGCGGCTGCAGACCGATCCGACCGTGATCTACGGCATCGGCGACGCGTACGACGGCAACATCCACCGCCGCGACCTGGACACCGACACGCCGTACAACACCTACACGCGCGACGGTTTGCCGCCGACGCCGATCGCGTTGCCGGGCGCGGTCGCGATCGAAGCGGCGCTTGCATCCGACGCCCGGCGATGCGCTGTATTTCGTCGCGCGCGGCGACGGCAGCCACGAATTCTCGCCGACCCTGGACGCGCACAACCGTGCGGTCCAGAAGTATCAATTGCATCGCACGCCATGAGCGCCAATCGCCTGCGCGGAAGACTGCTTACGCTGGAAGGAGGCGAGGGCGCCGGCAAGAGCACCGTGCTCGAAGCGGTGCGCGAGCGCGTGGCCGGTCGTGGTCTCGATGTGGTGGTGACGCGCGAACCCGGCGGCACTGCGTTCGGTGAAGCGGTGCGCGCGATCGTGCTCGATCCGGCACTGCGCGACGTTGCGGCGGAAAGCGAACTCCTGCTGATGTTCGCCGCGCGCGCGCAACTCGTGCGCGAGCTGATTCAGCCTGCGCTGGATGCCGGGCGTTGGGTGTTGTCGGACCGATTCACCGATGCGAGTTACGCCTATCAGGGCGGCGGTCGTGGCCAGCCACGCGAACGGATCGCCGAGCTCGAACAGTGGGCAGCGCTGATCAAGCCCGACTTGACCCTGCTGCTCGATCTGCCGGTCGCGCAAGGTTTGGCGCGAGCCGGCGCGCGCGGCGACGCCGATCGCATCGAGCTCGAATCGCACGACTTCTTCGAGCGCGTGCGCGCGGCCTATCGCGAGCGCGCGGCCGCCGAGCCGGGTCGCTTTCGGGTGATCGATGCGAGCCAGCCGATCGAGGTAGTGCGTGCCACCGCATGCGCGGGCATCGACGCGTATCTCGACGCGATCGAGGTTATCGCATGAGCGTGCAGCCGTGGCTGGCCGAAACCTGGCAGACGCTCACCAGCGCGCTCGCCGGGAAGCGCCTGCACCACGGGCTGCTGTTCGCCGCGCCCGCGGGTTTCGGCAAGCGCACGCTCGCGAACGCGTTGGCGAGCGCCGCGCTATGCACCCAGCGCAGCGTCGACGGTTACGCTTGCTGCGTCTGCAGCCGTTGCCTGCTGGTCGCCGCGGGTTCGCATCCGGACTTGACCCGGATCACGTTCGGGCTGCGTGACGACGGCAAGCCGCGCACCGAAATCATCGTCGATCAGATCCGTGCGTTGTCGCAGCGACTTGCGATGTCGAGCCAGTTCGGCGGCGCGCAGATCGCGCTCATCGATCCGGCCGATCGGCTCAACGTGAATGCGGCGAATGCGCTGCTGAAAACGCTGGAGGAACCGACGCCGGCGACGATCCTGATGCTGATCGCGGACGACGCGTCACGGTTGCCGGCGACGATCCGCAGCCGCTGCCAGCGCATCGACCTGCGTGCGCCGACGCGCGCGGAAGCGTTGGCCTGGCTGCGCGCGCAGCGCGTCGATGCGAAACGCGCCGAGGAGTCGCTCGATGCGAGTCTCGGCAATCCCGGCCTCGCGCTGACCTGGAGTGCAGACGAAACATTGGCGATCCGCAGCGCCTGCGCCGACGATCTCGCCGCGCTCGGCCGCGGCCGCCGGCCCGCGTCCGAGGTCGCGGAGCGCTGGGCCGCGGACCAGCCGGAGACACGGCTCTGGTTCGCCGCCGCGCTCGCGCGTGACGAGGCGCGCAGCCTCGCGCGTGGCGAGGCTGGTACACTCGGCTTGACCGCGCGCGATGAAATCCCGAAGTTGGCAGCGTGGTTCAGCCGCGCCAACGATGCGCGCGGTTTGCTGGCAACGCCGTTGCGTACGGATCTGGTCCTGCTCGATTTATTGCGTGCGTGGCCGGTTCGCGCCACGGCTTCAAGGAGTACGTGAGCACATGGCGAATCCAGCATCGGGCGGAGCACAGGGCATCCTGCCGTTGGCGATCAAGGACAAGGGCGCGTTGTTCAACGCCTATATGCCGTTCGTGCGCGGCGGCGGCTTGTTCGTGCCGACCGCGAAACACTACAACCTCGGCGACGAGGTGTTCATCCTGCTGTCGCTGATGGACGACAAGGACCGCATGCCGATCGCCGGCAAGATCATCTGGATCACGCCACCCGGCGCGCAAGGCAATCGCCTGGCCGGTATCGGCGTTCAGTTCAGCGAATCGTCCGATGGTGAGGCGGCGCGCACCAAGATCGAATCGATCCTCGCCGGCATCCTGACCCAGGAACGTCCGACCCACACGATGTAGGCGGTATGCGCATGCGCGTATTGATTCTCGGCGCGGGTGCGATCGGCGGCTATTACGGCGCACGCCTGATCCTGGCGGGACACGATGTTGCATTTCTGGTGCGACCCGCGCGCGCCGCGCTGCTCGCCAAGCACGGCTTGCGCGTTCACAGCGGACAAGGCGATTTCTCGCAACCCGTGCAGCCGATCACGACCCTGGCGGCGCGGTCGCGATACGACCTCGTCATCGTCTCGTGCAAGGCGTATGACCTCGACTCCGCGATTACGGCGATTACGCCGGCGATCGGCGCCCGCACGCTCGTCCTGCCGCTGTTGAACGGCCTGCGCCAACTGGATGCGCTCGATACGGCGTTCGGCGCAGCGTGCGTGCTCGGTGGTGTTTGTCACATCTCGGTGACCCTGGATGCCGAGGGTGCGATTCGCCAGTATGGCGCGCTCGACCGCTTGACCTTCGGCAGTCGCGATCCGGCGGCGCCTGTCCCGCCCGCCATCGTGGATGGACTGTGCGGCCTCGGTCCGAACATGATCCACAGCGCTGACATCCTTGCTGCAATGTGGGAGAAATTCGCGTTCATCGCGGCGCTTGCGGGCATCACCTGCCTGATGCGCGGCGCGGTCGGCGAGATCGTCGCGACCGCTGAAGGCGCGGATCTGGCCCGACATTTGTACCTTGAATGCGCACAGACGGCCCGGCGCAATGGTTATCCGCTGTCGGCGCAAACGGTGGCCGACGCCGAACGCTTCCTGACCACGCCAGCCTCGCCTTTGAAGGCGTCGATGCTGCGCGATATCGAACGCGGTGCGCGCACCGAAGCGGAACATATCCTCGGCGACCTGCGCTCGCGTGCGCTTGCGCATGCCATCGACACTCCGCTGCTTTCCGCCGCGCTCGCACACCTGCGCGTCTACGAAGTGCAACGCCCGCTTTCTTCGTAGGAGCGGCGGCAGCCGCGATGCTTTTCGTTCCGGTCGTGCAGGAGCATCGCGCCTTCCGGCGCTCCCACAGCAGATCGCTCCGCACCCCTACGACGGCAGGATCTGCCCGGCGGCGTAGCGCTTGATCGTTGCCAGCATCGCAGCCAG
This sequence comes from uncultured Gammaproteobacteria bacterium, assembly GCA_963720445.1. Classification (GTDB taxonomy): domain Bacteria; phylum Pseudomonadota; class Gammaproteobacteria; order Xanthomonadales; family Rhodanobacteraceae; genus Dokdonella_A. Next base: position 325,453 of record CAVRFO010000002.1, on the reverse strand, counting down.
ACCGTTCGAGCGGGTCGGCGACAAATGCTTTGCGAGGCCGATCGATTCGATGAAATGCGGCTCGGTGGCGAGGATCTCCTGGGCGCTGCGGCCGGAGTACACACGCAACAGCAGCGCGATCAGGCCGGACACGATCGAGGAGTCGCTGGTCGCCTGAAAATCCAGCCGTTGCGCGTCGCCGCTCGGCAGCAGCCAGACCTGCGACTGGCAGCCGGTGACCTTGTACTCGTCAATCTTCGCGGCTTCCGGAAACGGCGCGAGCTTGCGGCCAACGTCGATCAGGTACTGATAACGCTCGGTCCAGTCGCCGAAGAACGCGAACTCCTCGGCGATCGCGGTTTGCGCCTGTTCGGCGCTGATTCCGGTGGGTTCAGGCATTGCGTTCATCTGCGATCACTGTTTTCCAGCGCGAACCTTGCGGAGTGTCCTCGACGAGCACGCCCATCGCGAGCAATTCGTCGCGGATACGGTCGGATTCGGCAAAATTGCGGGTCTTCTTCGCTGCGCTGCGTTCGTCGACGAGACGCTGGATTTCCGCTTCGTCGATCGCGGCACCTGCGAGTGTCTGCTTGAACCACTGATCAGCCTCCTGCTGCAGCAAGCCGAGCAATTCGCCGGCGCCAAGCAGCGCCGCCTTCGCGGCCCGCTTCGCCTCGTCGCCATCGGCCGCGCGCGCGGCGTTGGCAAGACGCGCGACGACTGCGAACGCTTCCGGTGTGTTGAGATCATCCAGCAGCGCGGCTTCGAGTTCCACCGGCACCGTGCGATCGCTCGCCGCGACCTCGATATCGGCCAGATCGCGCAGCACGCCATACCAGCCGTCGAGCGTCGCGCGCGCCTGCTGCAGCGTCGCGTCGGACCATTCGAGCGGTTGTCGGTAATGCGCTTTCAGAAGCAGGAAGCGCAGGACTTCCGCAGGGTATTTTTCGAGCAGTTCATGCAGCACCAGCACGTTGCCGAGCGATTTGGACATCTTGCGCCCATCGAACGTCAGCATGCCGTTGTGCAGCCAGTAGCGCGCGAACACCTTGCCGCCGTGCGCGCACGTGCTCTGCGCGATCTCGTTCTCGTGGTGTGGGAACATCAGGTCGTTGCCGCCGGCGTGGATGTCGATGGTGTCGCCGAGATGCGCCTCGGCCATCGCCGAGCATTCGATGTGCCAGCCCGGACGGCCGCGACCCCACGGGCTGTCCCAGCCCGGCAGATCCGGCGTCGAAGGCTTCCACAGCACGAAATCGGCCGGATTCTTCTTGTAGGGCGCAACCTCGACGCGCGCGCCGGCGATCATGTCGTCGGTCGAGCGGCCCGATAGCCGGCCGTACTCTGGAAAGCTGGCGACATCGAACAGCACGTGGTCCTCGGCCGCATACGCATGGCCGCTGCCGATCAGGCGTTCGCACATCGCGATGATTTCGCCGATATGTGCGGTCGCGCGCGGCGCGACGTCCGGCTCGTCCGCACCGAGCCGGGCCATGTCCTCGTAATAGGCCTTGGTGTAGCGGCTCGTGATGGTGCCGATCGGCACTCCGGCGCCCTTGGCGGCGGCATTGATCTTGTCGTCGACGTCGGTGATGTTGCGCGCGTAGACGACATTCGGATAATGGCGTTTCAGCAACCTCGCCAGCAACCCGAACACGACCGAAGGGCGTGCGTTTCCGATGTGTACGTAGTTGTACACGGTCGGGCCGCACAGATACATCGTCACGCGTTCAGGATTGGCCGGGACGAAGTCCTCGGTACGCCGGGTCAAACCGTTGTGGAGTCGTAATGGCATCAAGGAAAACCTCCGCGGCCGATGATGATAACAGGGTGCTCGCGGGTGCTTCGTGCCCGCACTGATTTACGCGCTGCGCCAGCGGCTTAGGCGGCGCCCGCGCCAGCGGCTTAGGGTGGGGTTCAGCGATCCGATGGTGTAATTCAACCAATTTTTCGACCGCGAATGGGTTGGATCGAGCCGGCAATGATCGGCATGCGCGTCGAGTCCGGTTTGGAGGCAGTAATGAAATTGATGATATTGGTGGCCATGACGCTGTGCCTGGCGGGAACCCAGGTCAACGCCAAGGGTGCCGGTTATGACGGTGCAGGAGGTGCGGACAACACAAAAGTGGCCTGGGCCGACGTGCTGCGTGTCGATCCGGTCTACAGCTACGACCAGGCCCGTGCGCCGCGCCAGGAATGCGACGACGTTCCGGTCGAACGCCAAGTCGACAATGGCAACCGTGCCGCCGGCACGGTGCTCGGCGCGATCGTCGGAGGCGTACTGGGCAGCACCGTCGGCAAGGGCGATGGTCGCAGGGCGGCCACCGTTGTCGGTGCGGTCGCTGGTGGTGCGATCGGCAACAACGTGGCGCGCGGTGATGGTTCGTCCTATGTCGACTCGGAGCGACGCTGCCACGTCGTGAACGACGCCCCACCGGAGCGTCGTGTCGTCGCTTATGACGTGCAGTATCGTTATCGCGGCGACGTTTTCATGTCACGCCTCGACTACGATCCCGGAGACCGCCTGCGGGTACGGGTGAGTGTCGAACCCGTCGAGTGATTGTTGCTGGCGGGAGCCGCATGGAACCGGGCCCGTACCGGTTTCCTGTGTGTACTTTCCGTCGCAATCGTTGCGCGATGGTCCGTTTGCAGGTAACTTCCGCCAACTCGCTTGAACCCAATCCGATGAACACAGCCGCAATCCAGCCGCAGATCGTCACCAGCGCCCGCATGGCCGCAGGGATGACTTCGCGTGCGCGCCGACCGGAACCGAGTATTCCTGCCGGGTAGGCTGTCTCATGCGTTTCACATGAATCGACGAAAACCCGGCCCCTGCGCCGGGTTTTTTTATGGCCATGGATGGCCGGTATGCCGGAAATGCAGGAGCATTTTCCGGCGATGGCCATGGATGGCCGGTATGCCGGAAATGCAGGAGCGGTTTCCGGTCCGGCGACTATTTGATTTCAACAAAGGTGTGCCTCCAGATGACGATTCGCCACTTTCTCAGCACGCAGGACTGGACGCGGCCGGAACTCGACGCGCTGCTCGATCAAGCCGCCGCGTTCAAGCGTTCGAAGGCTGGTCGCCAGCTCGAAGGCAAGTCGATCGCGCTGCTGTTCTTCAATCCGTCGATGCGCACGCGCACGAGTTTCGAGCTTGGCGCATTCCAGCTCGGCGGCCATGCGATCGTGCTGCAGCCGGGCAAGGACGCGTGGCCGATCGAGTTCGATATCGGCACGGTGATGGACGGCGAGGCCGAGGAGCATGTCGCCGAGGTTGCGCGCGTACTGTCGCGCTATGTCGACCTGATCGGCGTGCGCGCGTTCCCGAAGTTCCAGGACTGGACGGTCGACCGCGAGGACCGTGTGATCCGCGCGTTCGCGCAATACGCGACGGTGCCGGTGATCAACATGGAGACGATCACCCATCCGTGCCAGGAACTGGCGCATATCCAGGCGCTGCAGGAGCGTTTCGGCAGGGATCTGCGCGGCAAGAAGTACGTGCTGACATGGACCTATCACCCGAAGCCGCTGAACACCGCGGTCGCCAATTCCGCGCTGCAGATCGCGACGCGTTATGGCATGGACGTGACGTTGTTGTGTCCGACCCCGGAGTACGTGCTCGATCAGCGCTACATGGATTTCGCGCGCCAGAACGTCGTCGAGAACGGCGGCTCGCTGACGGTCAGCCATGATCCGCAAAGCGCGTATCGCGATGCGAATGTCGTCTACGCGAAGAGCTGGGGCGCGCTGCCGTATTTCGGGCGCTGGGCCGACGAGAAGCCGATCCGCGACGCGCACAAACACTTCATCGTCGACGAAGCCAAGATGGCCCTGACCGACCACGGCGTGTTCAGCCACTGCCTGCCGCTACGCCGCAACGTCAAGGCGACCGACGCAGTCATGGATTCACCGGCCTGCATCGCGATCGACGAAGCCGAGAACCGGCTGCATGTGCAGAAGGCGGTGATGGCTGCGCTCGTCAATCAATGATCCAACCATCGGAATTCTCCCCCATGAACAACAAAGACATCGTCCTCGCTTTCTCCGGCGGCCTCGACACCAGTTTCTGCGTGCCGTATCTCAAGGAGCGCGGCTGGGCCGTGCATACCGTGTTCGCCGATACCGGCGGCGTCGACGCGGAGGAGCGTGCGTTCATCGAGCAGCGCGCGCACGAACTCGGGGTCGCCTCGCACGTGACCGTCGATGGTGGTCCGGCGATCTGGGCCGGGTTCGTCAAGCCGTTTGTCTGGGCTGGCGAGGGCTACCAAGGCCAATATCCGCTGCTGGTTTCGGATCGCTACCTGATCGTCGAGGCCGCACTCAAGCGCTGCGCCGAACTCGGCACGAAAGCGATCGCGCACGGCTGCACCGGCATGGGCAACGACCAGGTACGTTTCGACCTGACCGTGAAGGCGCTCGGCGATTACGAAATCGTCGCGCCGATCCGCGAGATCCAGAAGGAACACACCGAGGTCCGCGCGTACGAACAGAAGTATCTCGAAGACCTCGGCTTCGGCGTGCGTGCCAGGCAGAAGGCCTACACGATCAACGAGAACTTGCTGGGCCTGACCATGTCCGGCGGCGAAATCGACCGCTGGCAGGCGCCAGGCGAAGGCGCGGCGGGCTGGTGCAAGCCGCGCGCTGAATGGCCGTCCAAACCGCTGCGCGTGAAGCTCACGTTCGAGAACGGCGAGGCGGTCGCGCTCGACGGCGAGAAGGTCGCCGGGCACACGATGCTGGCGAAACTCAACGGCCTGTTCGCGCAGTACGGTGTCGGCCGCGGGCTCTACACCGGCGACACCACGATAGGCCTCAAGGGCCGCATCATCTTCGAAGCGCCAGGCCTTACCGCACTGCTGACCGCGCATCGCGCGCTGGAAGAGGCGGTGCTGTCCAAGCAGCAGAACCGCTTCAAGCCCGAGGTCGCGCGCAAGTGGGTCGAGCTGGTCTACGAGGGTTTCTTTCACGATCCGCTGAAAACCGATCTGGAGGCGTTCCTCGCATCGAGCCAGTCCACCGTGAACGGCGACGTGGTGCTGGAAACCAGCGGCGGCATCGTCACCGCGGTCGCGATCGAATCGAAGCACATCCTCAACGCGAAGGGCGCGACCTATGCGCAAGCGGCCGATTGGGGCGTTGCCGAGGCCGAGGGCTTCATCAAGCTGTTCGGCATGAGCAGCACGCTGTGGGCCGAAGTGAACCGCAAGGTCGATTGAAAGAGTCCGTCATCCCGGCGAAGGCCGGGATCCATCTTGATCTTGTCTGAACAGCAACTGGATCCCGGCCTTCGCCGGGATGACGAGCAAAAAGAGAAGCCCGTGACGCCCCTACTCGACAGCACATTGAAACACCTGCGTGCCCTGGTCGCGTTCGACACGCGCAACCCACCGCGCGCGATCGACAGCGGCGGCATCTTCGACTACCTGCGCGCGCAGCTCGCGGATTTCGACTGCACGGTCACCGATCACGGCGCCGGTGCGGTCAGCCTGCTCGCCGTGCGTGGCACGCCGAAACTGTTGTTCAACGTGCACCTCGACACCGTGCCGGATTCGCCGCACTGGAGCGCGAGCCCGTTCGAATTGCGCGTGGCCACGGACCGCGCGATCGGCCTCGGCGCCTGCGACATCAAGGGTGCTGCGGCCGCGCTGGTCGCCGCCGCGCAGGCGAGCGATGGCGACGCCGCATTCCTGTTCAGCAGCGACGAGGAGGCGAATGATCCGCGCGGCGTCGCGGCGTTTCTTTCCTCCCGTCAGCCGGCGGAAAAGCGCCCCCTTCCGCCTTCGGCACCTTCCCCCGCAAGCGGGGGAAGGAACAGCGCTGGTTCCGGGAGGCGGGACACAAGCTTTCCCTTCCCCTGCGAAGCGGGGGAAGGTGCCCGAAGGGCGGAAGGGGGCGCTCTCGCTCCACCTGCCTTTGAGGCGGTCATCGTCGCCGAACCCACGCGCGGTGAAGCCGTGCTCGCCCACCGCGGCATCAGCTCGGTGCTGATGCGCTTTGTCGGCCACGCGGGCCATGCATCCGGCGAGCAGAAGGCGACCGACAGTGCGCTGCATCAGGCACTGCGCTGGGGCAATCGTGCACTCGATCATGTCGAATCGCTGGCGCACGCGCGCTTCGGCGGACTCACCGGCTTGCGGTTCAACATCGGTCGCGTAGAGGGCGGCATCAAGGCGAACGTGATCGCGCCGGCCGCCGAAGTGCGGTTCGGCTTCCGTCCGCTGCCGTCGATGGATACCGACGCGCTGCTGCATACCTTCCGCGGTTTCGCCGAAGTCGAGCCGGCCGAATTCACCGAAACCTTCCGTGGCCCGACGTTGCCGGCCGGCGACATCGCGAGCGCGGAAACGCGTCGCCTCGAAGCGCGCGATCTCGCCGACGCACTCGATATCCCGATCGGCAACGCGGTCGATTTCTGGACCGAGGCCGCGCTGTTCTCGCAGGCCGGTTACACCACGTTCGTCTACGGCCCCGGCGACATCGCGCAGGCGCACAGCGCCGACGAATGGGTTGCGCTCGAACAACTGCAACGCTACGCCGAAACCATCCATCAAATTCTCCAAGCATGAACGCCGAAACCCACATTCAAGTCCGCCAAACCATCGTGCGCCTGCTGTCCAACATGGCCAGCGCGCGCGAGATCGACCAGTACCTGAAGCGCTTTGCGCAGCTCGATGCGAAGCGCTTCGCGGTGGTCAAGGTCGGCGGCGCGGTGCTGCGTGACGATCTCGATGCGCTGACCTCGTCGCTGGCGTTCCTGCAGCAGGTCGGCCTGACTCCGATCGTCGTGCACGGCGCGGGTCCGCAGCTCGACGAGGAACTCGCGGCCGCCGGGATCGCCAAGCAGACCGTGGATGGTTTGCGCGTGACCTCGCCGGAAACGCTCAGCATCGTGCGCCGCGTGTTCCAGACGCAAAACCTGAGCCTGGTCGAAGCGCTGCAGCAGGCCGACGCGCGCGCGACCTCAGTGCTGTCCGGCGTGTTCGAGGCCGAGTTCATCGACCAAGACTCGCTCGGTCTGGTCGGCAAGGTCGCGCGCGTGAACCTCGCGCCGATCGAGGCGAGCTTGCGCGCCGGCTCGATTCCGGTGATCGCCTCGCTCGGCGAAACCGCCTCCGGCCAGATCCTCAACATCAACGCCGATTTCGCCGCGAACGAACTCGTGCGCGTGCTGCGGCCGTACAAGATCATCTTCCTGACCGGCACCGGCGGCCTGCTCGACGAGAGCGGCAAGGTCATCGATTCGATCAACCTCAGCACCGAGTACGAGCACCTGATCGCGCAGCCATGGATCAACGGCGGCATGCGCGTGAAGATCGAGCAGATCAAGTCGCTCCTCGATGGCTTGCCTCTGGCGTCGTCGGTGTCGATCACCAAGCCGGACGAGCTGGCGAAGGAACTGTTCACGCACAAGGGTTCGGGCACGCTGGTCCGCCGCGGTGAGCGCGTCGATGTGCACGCGAGCTGGAACACGCTCGATCTGGATCGCCTGCGTGCGCTGATCGAGGCGGGCTTCGGGCGTCGGCTCGCCGCCGACTATTTCGAGCGCACCGCGCTGTTCAAGGCCTACGTCAGCGAGAACTACCGCGCCGCGTTGATCCTGACCTGCGAAGACGGCTTCACCTATCTCGACAAGTTCGCGGTCGCCGACGACGCGCAGGGCGAAGGTCTCGGCCGCGCCGCGTGGCAGGTCATGCGTGCGGAGAATCCGCAGCTGTTCTGGCGCTCGCGCCATCACAACATCATCAACCAGTTCTATTACGCGGAGTCGGACGGTTGCTACAAGGAGCCGAAGTGGAAAGTGTACTGGTATGGCATCCGCGACTTCGCGGACATCGAACGCTGCGTCGCGCATTGCCGCACGCGGCCGGCGACGTTGTCGGATTGATCCCATGAGCGGAAAGAAAACCATCGGCATCGTCGGCGCCCGAGGCCACACCGGCGTCGAATTGATCCGGCTCATCGCGCGGCATCCGGCGCTGCAGCTTGCGTTCGTATCGTCGCGCGAGCTCGATGGGCAGCGCGTGAGCGATCACGTCGCGGAATTCGTCGGCGATCTGCGCTACGCGAACCTCTCGCCCGAGGCGGTCGCGGCGCAGCGCGCGGACGCGGTCGTACTCGCGTTGCCGAACGGCAAGGCTGGCGAATTCGTTGCCGCGCTCGACAAGGGCGCGCTCAACAAAAGCCGGCCGGACACGCTCATCGTCGATCTCTCCGCCGACTACCGCTTCGTCGACGATTGGTACTACGGCCTGCCGGAACTCACGCGCACGCGCTACGCGGGCCAGAAGCGCATCAGCAATCCAGGCTGCTACGCGACCGCGATGCAGCTCGCGATTGCACCGTTGAAGGCCGACATCGCGGCGCCGCCGACTTGCTTCGGCGTGTCCGGTTATTCCGGTGCCGGCACCACGCCATCGGACAAGAACGATCCGGAAAAACTGCGCGACAACCTGATGCCGTATGCGCTGGTCGATCACATGCACGAGCGCGAAGTCACGCGCCAGCTTGGCGTGCCGGTCGAGTTCATGCCGCATGTGGCGCCGCACTTCCGTGGCATCACGATGACCGTGAACCTGTGGCTGCAGCAGGCAACGAAGGTCGACGCTATCGCGGCACGCTATCGCGAGTTCTATGCAAACGAACCCCTGGTCCGGATCGTCGACGAAGCGCCGTGGGTCAGCCGCATCGCCGGTCAGCACCATGTGGAGATCGGCGGTTTCACGGTCGCGCCGGGCGGCAAGCGTGTCGTCATCGTCGCGACGATCGACAACCTGCTCAAGGGCGCGGCGACGCAGGCGATGCAGAACATCAATCGCGCGTTTGGCTTCGATGAGTTGACCGCAATCCAGTAGCTCGTCACCCCGACTTTCGCCGGGACGACGAGGATGCAGGCTATTCGCCAGTCCCCGAACCTGATCTCCTGTCTGCATCCAGAATCCCGGCGTTTCGCCACCCTGAGCACCTACGGAGCACCGATGAACGGCTCTTCCGAATCCCGAATCCCGAGCGCTTCACAACAGCCGACGGCTGGTCATCCCGAATCCCCGCTTCTCTGGCAAAAACCCGGCACCCATACCGACGAGCGCATCATGCGTTTCCTCGCCGGCGACGACGTGGTGCTCGACCGCGAATTCCTGCTGCACGATATCGAGGCGAGCAAGGCGCATGTCCAGGGCCTCGCCCATATCGGCATCCTCAGCGCCGAAGAGGCGCAGGCAATCGCGCGCGAACTCGACGTCCTGGCCGAGGATTTCCGCAGCGGCCGTTTCGTGCTCGACGAGCGCTACGAGGACGGTCATTCCGCGATCGAGGCACGCCTGACCGAACGTCTCGGCGATGCCGGCCGCAAGGTGCATGCCGGACGCAGCCGCAACGACCAGATCCTGGTCGCGACGCGGCTGTGGTTGAAGGAGAAACTCGGCGAGCTGTTCGCGACCTGTCGCGCCGCGGCCGGGGTCTGTCTCGACCGTGCCGCGCGCGAGTCGCTGCCGCTGCCCGGCTACACGCATCTGCAGCGCGCCGTGGTGTCCTCGACCGCGTTGTGGTTTGCCGGCTTCGCCGAGGCATTCATCGACGACGCGCGCCGCGCACGCGACACGCTGGCCTGGATCGACGCCAATCCGCTCGGCACCGCAGCCGGTTACGGCGTGAACTTGCCGCTCGATCGCGACCACACCACGCAGGCGCTGGGATTCGCGCGGCTGCAGGTCAATCCGATCTATGCGCAGCTCTCGCGCGGCAAGTTCGAGATCGGCGCGCTCGACGCGCTCGGCGCCGCGCTGCTCGACCTGCGGCGCCTCGCCTGGGACCTGTCGCTGTTCACGACCGCGGAGTTCGGCTTCGTGAAACTCCCCGCCGAGTACACGACCGGCAGTTCGATCATGCCGAACAAGCGCAATCCGGATGTGGTCGAATTGATGCGCGCGAGCTACGCGAGCGTCGCCGCGGCGCGTACCGAGATCGAGCAGTTGTTGTCATTGCCCTCCGGCTACCAGCGCGATTTGCAGTTCTCCAAGGGCGCGATCTTCCACGGCTTCTCGCGTGGTCTCGGTGCACTCGCGCTGTTGCCGGACCTGCTCGCACGCTTCGAATGGGATGCGCCCGCGATGCGTGCCGCGATCGAACCTGCGATGTATGCGACCGATGTCGCGATCGAACAGGCCGCGGCCGGCGTGCCGTTCCGCGATGCGTACAAGCAGGCGGCGCAAGCCGCCGTATCGGCGGGGCTGGGGCGCACGCCGGAAGCAAGTCTCGCGGCGCGCATATCGCCGGGTGCCACTGCCGACCTGCGCCTCGAAGATTTGCGTACCCGCCTGCGCGAACTCGGCGGCTGAACGCGCTGGTCGGTCCTCAGCCAGCCCTCATCGAGTCAACCAGCCCTGCGCACGTGCCGTGCACAAGGCATACGGAAAAATCCAGAACAGTGTGAACACCGAGAAAAACGCATAGCCGATGCCATACACGAAATCCCAGCTGCGTTCGCTGCGCAGGTAATAGAGCATGTTGAATGCCGACATCAGCAGCAGCGCGCAGCAGAAGCGCAGCAGCACTTCGGGGTGCAGCGGTGTCATCGATACGAGCAGTGCCAAGGTCGCCCATCCGATCGGATAACGCAGATTGGTGATCACGAAATCGGTAACCGCGATCGCACGCGCGAATGGCGGCCGTTTCCAGACGATGCCGCCGATGAAGCGCAATTCCTCGCGCACGTAGCTGCGATCCCAGCGCAGGAACATCTTGCACAGGCGCCGATAGCTGGTCGGCACCAGTGTGTGCACGATCGCGGCGCGCTGGTAAACGCAATCGTAGCCTTCGTTGAGGATGTCGTTGGTCAGCGCGCGATCCTCGCCATAGGTGCAGCGGCGGCCGAGGAAACGCTGCCCGACCCAACGATCGAGCACCTTGCGCACGACGCTGGTGCGATAGCCGGCGAGCGCGCCGGGGCAGCAGTAGACCGTGCCGTAGGTGCTCTGCACTGCGCGCACGAAATCGAACGACAATGCGAAGCGCACCTTCAGCATGCGCGGGATCAGGCCGCCATTGCGGTTGAACACGCTGACCTTGCCGGCGACCGCGCCGACTCGCGCATCGCGAAACGCGCCAGCCATCGCGAGCAGCGTGTCCGGCTCGATCACGCTGTCGGAATCGATGGTGACCATGACCTCGCCGCGACCGCGCCGGAAGCCCGCTTCGAGCGCCGCGCGCTTGCCGCGGTTGCGCTCGAAGCGCAGTGGCGTGACGAGATCGGGAAACTGCGCCGCAATGCGCCGGATGTGGCTCCAGGTATCGTCGCTGCTGCCGTCGTCGACGACGAGGATTTCGAGCCGCTCGCCGGGATAGCGCGCACGCGCGACCGATTCGATCGAACGCGCGACCATCGCGCCCTCGTTGTAGGCAGGAATGATCACCGTCATCGGCGGCGCATCGGCCATGCCGGCCGGCGGCGGGATGCGGTAGCGAAACCACAGCAGGGTGCGGAACAGCAGCATCAACATGCCCATCAGCGCCCACAGGATCGCCGGGGCGACCACGAAATGCCCCCACTCGTGATGGCGCGCCGCGTGCAACAGGCCGTGGAATACATTGAAGTGCCAGCTCGCATACAGCAGCACCGAGAAGCTGAGCAGGATGACGACGCGGAAGATGCTGTCGCCTGGCATCTCGTGGTAATCGTGGACGCGATGCGCGCGCGCGTGCGGTGATGCCACGTCATTCAGGTTTTGCATGGGAACAGCCGCTGTTCGGGACGGGCGATCGTTGCGGCTTTCGCGACAACCGCGGATGAACGAAAATGAGGCTGAACCACCCGCCAGCGCCTGCTTTCGGCATGCTGTCGAGCCGAGGGCGTGAGCTATCGCCCAAAACTGAATGCAGGACGAATGAAACCAGATGACGGTATCGCTGCAGTTGGCTCCACAGGATCGGGTGCTGGTATTCGCACCGCATCCGGATGACGAAACGCTGGCGACCGGCGAGTTGATCCAGGCAGCGTTGGCCGTTGGTGCGCGCGTGCGTGTCGTGTTCGCCACCGATGGCGACAACAATCCTTGGCCGCAGCGCTGGCTGGAACGCCGCTGGCACGTCGGGTCGGCCGAGCGCGCACGTTGGGGCAAACGCCGCCGCCGCGAGGCACTGGCTGCGCTGGCCGTGCTTGGCGTGGATGAATCATCGGTGCGCTTCCTTGGCTGGCCGGATCAGGGGCTGACCGATTGCCTGATGCGCGATGACACCGCGATTGGCGTGCTCGCGGAGGAAATTTCCGGTTTCACGCCGACCCATGTCGCGATGCCCGCGCTTGGCGATCGGCATCCCGATCACAGCGCATTGCGGGTGATGCTCGATCTCGCGCTGCTTCGCACCGGCGTTGTCTGTGCACGCCTCGGTTATGTCGTGCATGGACTGACCGCGCCTGCGAACCCGCGCGTGTTTGCCGGCGACGGAAAACGCCAGCTGCTCAAGCAGCGGGCGATGTGCGAGCACGCGAGCCAGATTGCGCTGAGCCGGCGGCGCCTGCTTGATCTGGCCGCGCGGCCGGAACGCTTCGATGTCGTGGAGAGTGTCGAGGTGGCGACCGCACCCCTGGCCCAACGAACCGTCGTCCACATTCCGTATCGCCCGCGCTCGCCGCTGGGTCGTCGCGAGGAATTGCTCCTCGTCCTTGCGACCGCGCATGAAATAGTGCGCTTCCGTCTCGCGCTGCCGCGATCGTCATCGACCGCTGCGCCGAGTGTCAGTGAAGGAGGGCATTCCCTGACCGCGGAATGGGCCAACAACACGCTGAGCGTGACGCTGCCTGCCACCGCGGCTCCCGTCGTTGCGCTTTATGCCAAACGCGAACGTGTGGGTCCACGGCTCGTCATTTTCGACCCGGAAGGGTGGCGTGACGCGGCGGAATTGTTGCGCAAGCCAGCGGCAATCGTTGGCCGGGAAGCGACTGTCAGTCTGACCTGATAAGTGTGCCTGCCGCGAGTGCGCGGGGCAGATCGAGTGGCTGCGCAATGCCGCTCCCTGGGCGGAATCCCGGCGCGCACAGCGGCGGCCGGATCGCGTCCTAACATCTCCTTACCAAAGAGCTGTCATAATAGATAGTTGGCATTCGCGGTCTTGCGCCCGGCATTCATGCCCGCCGTCAGTTTCGCGACTGCAACTTCTTGGTTACAAAGGAAAAAAAGCTAAATGACTTACGATATCGGCATCGGACGTTGCACCGAGGTGGCTGACGAAACGGTCGTCGTGAAACTCGAAAGCGTGATGGTCAAGCGCCTTTCCCCGCAGCAACCGTGGCAGCGTTCGGGTACCAGTCTGCTGCGTCTGAACCGCAATCTGTGCAGCTCGATCCGCCCGCTGGAACCCGACCAGGAGGTCTACCTCGACCGCGCCGCGCTGTCCAAGCGTTCGATGGCTGCGCTCGATCTCGCCGGCAATGGCTCGACGATTTCGGTCGATCTGCGCGCGCTGCTCAACGATCTCAATCCGCAGCCCTCGGCGGGTCCGCAAAGCAAGAGCCGCCCTGGCGACCGCAAGCAGGCCAGCCGCTAGGCATCCTGGTAGACCTGTGTTCGACGCGAGCCGCGGGCGGTTTCCACGGCGTGCAACAAAAAACCCGGCCTTGCGCCGGGTTTTTTGTTGGCGACTCTTTCGTGGGCAGCCGCGCTTGCGCGGCTCGTACCGGAACTCCGTCGCGCGTGATGGTGGCGGGTTTCATCGTTTTGCACTTGCCACGCGCTCTCAACGAAAAAGGCCGCCCTTGTGAGGCGGCCTTTTCATTGAATCTATTGGTCGGGGTGACAGGATTCGAACTTGCGACTTCTACCTCCCGAAGGTAGCGCTCTACCAGGCTGAGCTACACCCCGACCGGGACCGCCTAAGCGGGCCGCGAATTCTAACGAGGCCCGGGCGGCGGCGCAACACATTCCATGCACGCGCCTCAAAATCCGGAGCGAACCCGGATGAATACCTTCAGGAGGCAGGTTCGGCGGTCGCGTGCCGAGCGCATTGCAGCCGGGATCGGCGGCCCATCTGCTAATCTACGCGGTCACCATTCACGCGCCCGCGTACCGCACCGCGGCACCGATTCCGAGGAAACCGATGGCCGTCACCCAAGCCCGCACGATGCCCGGCGTGCTCGAACTGTTGCCGCTCGACCAAGTTGCGTTCCAGTCGATGCTGGACGCGATCCGGCGCAATTTCGAACGCTTCGGTTTCCTGCCGATCGAAACGCCGGCGATGGAATTCGCCAGCGTTCTGCTGACCAAGGAAGGCGGCGAGACCGAGCGCCAGGTGTACTTCGTGCAGTCGACCGGCGCGATGGAGCAGGGCGAGAAGCCCGAGCTCGCGCTGCGCTTCGACCTGACCGTGCCGCTCGCACGCTATGTCGCCGAGCACGAGCACGATCTGGCGTTTCCATTCCGGCGCTACCAGATCCAGCGCGTCTATCGCGGCGAACGCGCGCAGCGCGGACGCTTCCGCGAGTTCTACCAGTGCGACATCGACGTGGTCGGCAAGGATTCGTTGTCGGTGCGCTACGACGCGGAACTGCCGGCGGTCATCTACAACGTGTTCCGCGATCTGGCGATCGGCGCGTTCACGATCCAGATCAACAACCGCAAGCTGATGCGCGGCTGGCTCGAAGGCCTCGGCCTCGCTGACAGCGAGCGCCAAGGCGCGGTGTTGCGCGAGGTCGACAAGCTCGACAAGCGCGGCGCGGACGCGGTGCGTGACACGTTGACTGGCGACGGCTTCGGTCTGGCCGCGGACGTCGTGCGCAAACTGCTCGACTTCGTCGCGTTCCGCTCGACGTCGCTGGCTGATGCGTACGCGAAGCTCGATTCGCTCGGCTCCGGCAGCGAGGCGCTCGAACAGGGCCGCGCGGAACTCAGGGAAGTGCTCGGCCTGATCAAGGCATTCGGCGTGCCCGAATCGCATTTCGCGCTGAACCTCTCGATCGCGCGCGGCCTCGACTACTACACCGGCACCGTCTACGAAACCACCTTGAACGATCACCCGCAGATCGGCTCGATCTGCTCGGGCGGCCGCTACGAAAATCTCGCCAGCCACTACACGAAGTCGCGCCTGCCCGGCGTCGGCATCTCGATCGGCGCGACGCGGCTGTTCTGGCAATTGCGCGAAGCGGGCCTCCTGCAGCGCGGACGCAGCACGGTGCAGGCGCTGGTCGCGCAGATGGACGAAAGCGAATTGCCGCGCTATCTGGAACTCGCGACGGAACTGCGCGCGGCCGGCATCAATACCGAAGCGGTCGTCGAAGCCGGCAAGCTGGCCAGGCAGTTCAAGTACGCCGACCGCGCCGGCATCCGCTTCGTGCTCGTGCTCGGGCCGGATGAAATCGCCAAGGGCGTGGTCACGGTCAAGGACATGCGCAAGCAAGACCAGTTCGAGGTCGCGCGTGCGGATCTCGCGGAGACGCTGCGGGTCGAGATCGAGCAGAGCGCGGCGATGCCGAAAGCTCACGTCACGAGTTGATCCGCTTCTGTAGGAGCGGCGGCAGCCGCGATTCCAGCAGATTGTCACTTCGTAAAAGCATCGCGGCTTCCGCCGCTCCTACACAGTCAGAGCCATGCACACGATTCTTCTCGACGGTAACAGCCTGACCCGCGAACAACTGGTCGCAGTCGCCTGCGGCGGCGCGAGCATCGCGCTCGACGAGGCGCAGCTGGTTCATGTGCAGCGCGCGGCGGACTTCCTCGCCGAAAAAGTCAGCTGCGGCGAACCGATCTACGGCGTCACTACCGGTTTCGGCAGCAATGCCGACAAGCTGCTCGGCGCGCATCGCGCGCGCGACGAATTGCCGGGTGGCAACCCGGAGCAGCGCGAAGGCACGCTGCTGGAAGAGCTGCAGCACAACCTCGTGATCACGCACGCGGTCTGCGTCGGCAAGCCGTTCGATGCGAGCGTCGTGCGCGCGATGTTCGTGATCCGCATCAACACGCTGATGCGCGGGCATTCCGGCATCCGCGTGTCGACCTTGAACGCGCTGGTCGACCTGCTCAACCACGACGTGATTCCGGTGATTCCGGAAAAGGGTTCGGTCGGCGCGAGCGGCGATCTCGCGCCGCTGTCGCACCTGGCGATCGTGCTGCTCGGTGGTGGTGAAGCGTTTTATCGCGGCGAACGCATGGCCGGAGCCGAAGCGCTCAAGCGCGCCAATCTCGCGCCGGTACGCTTGTCGTTCAAGGAAGGTCTGGCGCTCAACAACGGCACCACGCAGATGCTCGCGTGCGCCGCGCTGGCGCTCGATCGACTGGAAAAACTGATCGCGACCGCGGACATCGCCGCGGCGATGTCGCTCGACGCGTTCGCTGGGCGCACCAGCGCGTTCCGCGAGGAAGTGCATGCGCTGCGTCCGCATCCGGGGCAGGTCGAAGCCGCGCGCAACGTCCGCGCATCTGCTCGAAGGCTCGACGCTCGCGGATATCGCGTATCACCTGGTGCCGCGCTTCCGTACCTGGCTGGCCGATTCGTGGAGCGATCCGGACGACCAGAAGCAGCATTTCGACATCGCGTGGGACTACGTGCCGCCGAGCCAGCGCCACGGCCGCGAGGCGTTCTACGCAGCGCTTCCTGCCGTTCAAGGGCGGCAAGAAGCACCAGCCGCAGGACGCGTATTGCCTGCGCTGCATGCCGCAGGTGCACGGCGCGGTGCGCGACGCGCTACGACCAGGCCTGTCGCGTCATCGATATCGAGCTCAACGCGGTCACCGACAATCCGCTGATCTTCCCGGATGCGATCGATGCGCAAGGTCATCGAGGATCAGGTGATCTCGGCCGGCCATTTCCACGGCATGCCGCTCGCGCTCGCGATGAGCTACCTGAAGGCCGCGATTCCGGTGCTCGCATCGATCTCCGAACGCCGCCTCAACAAGCTCGTCGATCCGGCGAACAATGACGGATTGCCCGCGTTCCTGATCGGCAACGAGGACGCGACCGATTCGGGTTTCATGATCGTGCAGTACACGGCCGCCGCGCTGGTCAACGACCTCGCCACGCGTGCGCACCCGGCGTCGGTGTATTCGATTCCGACCAGCGCGAACGCCGAGGATCATGTCTCGATGGGCGCGAACGAGGCGCGGCACGTGCTCGAGATGACCGAAGACCTCGGTCACGTCCTCGCGATGGAGCTCTACACGGCCGCGCAGGCAATCGACTACCGGCAGAACATGCTCAACGCCGCGCGCCGTCTGGCCGCAGCGCGGCGACTGGCGCGCGCTCGCCGGCAAGATCGCGAACGCGCCGGATGCGAGCCATCCCTCACGCGCGCAGTTCGAAGTGGAAGTACAGGCGCTGACCCAGGCACTCGCGCAGGCGCCCGAATTCCATGCGGCCACTGCGGTCTCCGCGGCACACGCGAAGATCCGTGAGCGGATTGCATTCATGAGCCGCGACCGCGCGATGGATGGCGACGTGCGCACGATGTGCGAGCTGGTCGCGGGCGGCGCGTTGCTCGGCTAGGTTCGCCGGGTGCCGTACCCGTGCCGGCCCGGTGACGTAGCAATCGCTTACACGCAGGCCGGCCGCGCGATGCGCGGCCGGCCTGCGATTTCTTCTCCGTCAACGCGAAGATTCGAATCCATCCGCGAAGATCAGGTCGGACATATTCGCCGCGCAGGTGACGAGGATGTCATTGACGTTGGCGGCGACATTGCCGCTGCCATTGGCGATCGTGCAAAGCTGGTCTGCCGGCTGCGCCGCGATCGTGACTGCGTACGCGGTGCCGTAGGCCAGCGTGCCTGGAAATACGAACGTCGACGCCGGCGGGTGGATCGCGAGGTTGGAGCCACCATTCAGCCGAAGCAGCAGACCGTCGCTGGTCAGGCCCTGCAGTGTACCGCCGATCGTGTCCTGGTCGGGGTCGAATGTCGCTGTCAGCGTGCAGTTGGCGGATAGCGGTCCGGCCATGTAGGTCGGGGCAGTGAACGTGCCGGGGCATCCGCCAACAGTGCGTGTGTGTTGGCCGGTGGCTGGCGACACGGCGAAGTTCAGCGTCGAGCCCATCGCCACGCTTTGCGGCGTCGATGGGTTGATCGTGCCGTTGCCAACCACCGTGGGCGTGACCGTGACCTGGTTCGTCGCGCAGGTCACCGCGATGTTGCCGACGTTGCCGCTGACCGTGCCTTGGTCGTTGGCGAGCGTGCAGCTCTGGTTTGCCGGTTGGGTCGCGATCGTCACCGCGTAGTTCGATCCATACGCCAACGTGGTCGGGAACGCGAACGTCGTTGCCGACGACGCGATCGAGAGATTCGCGCCGCCGTTGAGCTTCAGTGCGAGACCGCTGCCCGTGAGGCCGGCGACCGTGCCGCCCACCGTGTACTGGTCCGGATCGAAGGTCGCGGTCAACGTGCAGTTGGCGACCAGCGCGCTGGTCGTGTATGTCGGAGCACTGAAGGTGCCGGGGCAGCCGGCGACGCCGCGCACGTGCTGGCCGGTCCCCGGCGTCACGGTGAACTGCAGCGACGTGCCCGACGGCACGGTCTGCGGCGTCGACGGACTGATCGAACCGCTGCCGACCACGACCGACGTGGCGGTGACGGTGCCCGACGGATTGGGCACGTCGACGAACACCGCATCCGGCGTGCCGGGCGTGCCGGCGCTGCCGCCGAGTGTGTTCACGCCCTGCACATACACGATGTGCCGGCCCGGCGCGAGGCCGTTGAGGCTGATGTCGCCGTGCACGGTTTCGGTCTTGTTGCTGAAGACGCCTGAGCTGGTCGTGAGTTGGATCGGCGTCGCGCCGACGTCCCATGGCAGGGTATCGACATACGCGTTCGCGGCCTTGATCGCGTAGGTGGTTTGCGTGCCGTTCGACTGGTTGTAGCGGACGTCATCGATGGTTGCGGTCAGCGTGACGTAGAGGCCGCCGGCACCCTGCGCCGGGGCGGTCGCGCTGAGGTTGTAGGCGTCGGGTCCCGCGGGCAGCTTGTACGGTGCGCTGGCGGAGCGCGCGGCGTATTTCAGTGCAGCCACGTTCTTCACGTAAGTGCCGGTGGAGGCGTTCTCGAACGACGAACACGACTCGAAGAATGCGGTGCCGAGTTCGATCGTGTAGGCCGGTGCGCCGAGTGTGCCGTAGAAGTTGTCGTCGGTCGCACCATCGGTCGGATACAGCGAGTCCGATTGTTCCGGCGTGTAGTTGTTGAAGAAGGCGAGGCGACGCCCGAACGTCTGCAGTGGTATCTGATTGGGCGCGGCATTGGTGGTGTCGCCCCACGGCCACAGCACGAGCTGCGAATAGCTGTGGATGTCCATGAACAGGCCGGCATAATCGGCCGGCGCGGGCACGTTGACGTCGTCCGGGCGGCGGTCCGGCAGTACGCCGCCGCTATACGCGCCGTTGGTGCCGAGCGTGCCGGCGACGTAGCCGACGAGGTTCTGCGTCTCCGTCTCCGACGCGGCGGTCGGTCCGCGGTAAGTAAGGTTGCACTTGGTGCCGCTGGAGCCTTGGCCGTTGGTCGTGTTCCAGTGGAACGGAAAATTGCGGTTCAGGTCGATGCCGGGCTGAGAGCTACCGTTCGGCGTGCCGGCGCAGGTGCCGTTGACGCTGTCGGTATTCTTGCGCCACGAAGTGCCGCTCTCGGCCTTCTTGCGCCCGTCCGGATTCGCCTGCAGCACGAGGCGGAAATCGACATGGTCGACCAGCCAGGTCGCCTGCGGATCGGTGCCGTAGCCGTTGACCAGCCACTCGCCCATGCGCGTGAGCAGCTCGGCCGGCGTGTACTCGCGTGCATGGATCGAGCCGAACACGACCATCTTCGGGCGATTCGGGTCCGCATCCGCGGTCGCGAGATTGGTGATGCGCAGCGCCCGCATCGAATAGCCGCCGCTGCCCTGTGTCATCTGCCAGCTCGGTCCGACTACGTCGACTTTGGCGAGGTTCGGATGCGCGACGACCAGATCATCCATCGTCTGGTAGGTGCCCTCGACCGTGCGGTAGCAGGTAAAGCCCGGAATGCCGGGATATCCGGCGTCGGTGAAGTACGGGCGGCGCGACTGGATCGCTTCCTCCATCGTCGCGTAGAAGCCGCGCAGGCGAGCCGTCTCCGCCGTGTCGATGGTGACCGTTAGGCCTGCGTCCTCGAGTTGACGGATACCGCCTTCGTCGGTGTCCACGCGCAAGGTGTGACGCTCGGCATCCACGATCACATGTTGGAAGTTTGCGGCCGCACGCGTGAGGGCGGCGGTATCGGAATAATGGGCCTCGACCACCCATTCATCGGCCACAGCAGTATTCAGGCCGGCGATCGCGATCGCCGCCACAAGCAGAGTTTTGTGCATGAAGTTCCCCAGTACAGGCGTCGATAATAACGGTGCGCGGCGCGACCTGTCGTGCTGCACTGCATCGACGGTCACCAGCCATGCGCGGAGCCGCTAAACTCGGTGTTCTTTCTTCATGCGGGTGTGGCGGTCGAAGTGGCCGTTGCTCGCGCCGATTCCGATCCGATGACCCAGCATTCCACCGCCACGCCCGATGCCGCCGCCCGCGCCGCCGCCCTGCGCGCGCGCATCGATGACGCGAACCACCGCTACCACGTGCTCGACGAGCCGGACGATCCCCGATGCCGAGTACGACCGGCTGATGCGCGAACTCGCAGCGCTCGAAGCCGCGCACCCGCAACTGGTCACGCCGGATTCGCCGACGCAGCGCGTCGGCGCCGCGCCGTCGGGTGCGTTCGCGCGAGGTGCGTCACGAGATTCCGATGCTGTCGCTCGGCAACGCGTTCAGCGCCGAAGAAGTCGAAGACTTCGTGCGCCGCATCAGCGAGCGGCTCGGACGATCGATGACCCGCTGTTCTCGGTCGAGCCGAAATTCGACGGCCTCGCGATCAGCCTGCGCTACGAACACGGCGAGTTCGTGCGCGGCGCGACGCGCGGCGACGGCGAAAGCGGCGAGGACGTGACCGCGAACCTGCGCACGATCAAGGCGATCCCGTTGCGGCTGCGTGGCACAGGCTGGCCCGAGGTGCTGGAAGTGCGCGGCGAGGTCTACATGCCGCGCGCCGGCTTCGAGACGTACAACGAAACGGCGCGCGCGTCGGACGGCAAGATCAAGCCGCTGGTCAATCCGCGCAACGCCGCCGCCGGCAGCCTGCGCCAGCTCGATCCGCGCATCACCGCGAAGCGTCCGCTGGCGTTCTACGCCTACGCGCTCGGCGTGGTCGAAGGCGGCGAGGCGATGCCGGCGACGCATTCGGCGACGCTGAAGCAGCTGCACGAGTGGGGATTTCCGGTCAGCCAGCTGGTCGACACCGCGCGCGGTGCCGACGGTTGTCTCGCCTACTACGCGCGCATCGGCGAGCAGCGCGACGCGCTGCCGTTCGACATCGACGGCGTCGTCTACAAGCTCGACGACCTCGCCGGCCAGCGCGAACTCGGCTTCGTCGGCCGCACGCCGCGCTGGGCGATCGCGCACAAGTTCCCGGCGCAGGAACAGCAGACCACGGTCGAGGCGATCGAGGTCAACATCGGCCGCACCGGCGCGGCGACGCCGACTGTGCGGCTGGCGCCGGTGTTCGTCGGCGGCGTCACCGTGACCAACGCGACCCTGCACAACGCCGACCAGGTCGCGCGCCTCGACGTGCGCGTCGGCGACACCGTGATCGTGCGCCGCGCCGGCGACGTGATCCCGGAAGTCGTGAGCGTCGTGCCCGAACATCGGCCGGCGCACACGCAACCGTGGCAGATGCCGGCGCATTGCCCGATCTGCGGCTCGGACATCGTGCGCGAGGAAGGCGAGGTCGTCGCGCGTTGCAGCGGCGAGCTGACCTGCGCCGCGCAGCGCACGCAGGCGATCTTCCACTTCGCCTCGCGCCGCGCGATGGACATCGACGGCCTCGGCGAACGCTACATCGAGGATCTTGGCGACCTCGGCTATCGTGAAATCGGTCGCCGACCTGTACAAGCTGACCCTCGACGACCTGCTCGAAATGAAACGCCGTGCGGACGAACGCGACGGCACCACGCCGGACACCGTACGCGGCGGCAAGATCGCGACCAAGTGGGCCGAAAACCTGATCGATGCGATCGAGCACAGCAAGCGCACGACGCTGGAGCGTTTCCTCTATGCGCTCGGCATCGAACACGTCGGCGAGAGCACCGCAAAAGCGCTCGCACAATGGTTCGGCAGCCTCGCGCGCATCCGGCACTTGCCGTGGCCGCTGCTGACCCTGGTTCCGGACATCGGCGGCGAAGTCGCGCACGCAATCGGCCACTTCCTCGAACAAGATGGCAACCAGCGCGTGATCGACGAGCTGCTCGCGCGCGGCGTCACGCCCGGTGAGGAGCGCCCGCCATCACCGAAGCTGCGCGCGCTGCTCGACCCGGCGACGGTGCTCGCCAGCCTCGCCGTACCGAAGCTGACGGCGAAACGCGCCACGCAACTCGCGACCTGTTTTCCCAGTCTCGAAGCGATGCTCGACGCGCCGGAGCACCACCTCGTCAGCGCCGGCCTTCCAGCCGACACCGCCGCCGCGTTCGTCGCCTGGCGCAAAGACGACGCGCATCGCGTGCTGCTGCAGCGCTGCTTCGCGAGCATCGCCGAACTGCACGCCGCACTCGGCGACGCGCCGGAAAGCGCCGCCGCGTTGCCGCTCGAAGGCCAGACCGTCGTGCTGACCGGCACGCTGACCGCGCTCACGCGCGAAGAAGCGAAGGAGAAGCTCGAAGCCCTCGGCGCGAAAGTCGCCGGTAGCGTGTCGAAGAAGACCAGCTTCGTCGTTGCCGGCGCCGAAGCGGGATCCAAGCTGGACAAGGCGCAGGAACTGGGTGTCGAGATTTGGGATGAGGGGAGGTTGGTGGAACTCTTGGCGGAGCGGAAGTAGCCGGAGATCAGCTGGGCCAATGGCCATCATTCGCGAGCGACTGCTACCGGTCGACTCCGGACGCCCCGATGCCGCAGCTCACTGCCGGAAGCGGACGCTCACCTTGCGGAAACTCGGTCCGCCAAGCTGTTGGCGAAAATGCGACTTGAGGACCAATCACTGCATTAGCCGCGCCACCACGGAATAGGGGATGGTAATTGAGGTGGCGATAATTCGGCCCCAATTCGGGCGCGGCGAAATTCCGCCATTTGTACGGCCCTCGCGTCAGCCGCGGCCGCCTCGCATGAGTCCGCTGATGATTGCTCTTTCCCTTCGCCATGCTGCGGACTACAGTGCGCGCGACGACGACGGAGATGTGCCATGTCTGATTGGCGTTGTTGGCGACCCGGATTCGCCCTGTGTTCAGTGCTCGTGCTGGGTTCATTCGCCGTGTGCGACGCATTTGCCGGGAAGGCAGCATTCGATTTCGCACCGTCACCCGCCGTGGGGTCGCAGCCACACGCGATTGCAGTGGCGAAACTCCACGCCGGCAGCAGTACCGATATCGTCGTTTCGAATACCAGCGGCGCGACGAATTCGGTCCTGCTGGGCAACGGTGACGGCATTTTCCAGACTCAAGTTGCATATACGACCGGACAGTATCCCTACGCGGTCCTCATCGATGATTTCAACAATGACGGCACGCCCGATATCGTCGCGGTAAATCGTGGCGGGTTTCCGACTGGCAGCGTGTCGCTATTGATTGGCAATGGAGATGGGACTTTTCAGCCCCAGCAAACGTTCAACGTGGGCTACAGTCCGCGCGGCGCGGCGTCGGGAGACTTCGGCAATGGACATATCGATCTGGCGGTGACGAACTCGCCCGACGCAACGGTATCGGTTCTTCTCAATAACGGATCGGGCGTGTTCGCGACCCAAGTCGTTTATCCCACCGACGGCAATCACCCGGAAGGAATTGTCGCCACGCGTCTGCAGACCTCGGGCAACCTCGATCTGGTCGTCGCGGCCGGCAGCGTCGTTTCGGTTTTGCGCGGCAATGGCAACGGTACGTTTCAGCCTGCGGTGTCCTATCCCGCGCTGGGCACGACAGCGTTGGCTATCGCGGACTTCAACGGCGACGGGGCGCCGGACGTCGTGGTCGCGAATGGCAGCAGCAACTCGATCAGCGTATTCCTGGGCAACGGCGATGGCACTCTCAAGCCACGCGTCGATTACACGAGCGGGTCGGGAACGTTTGCGTTGGTGGTCGGGGATTTCGACGCGGACGGCCACAAGGATGTCGTTGCAGTCGACTCCGGGAGTCCGAACTTGATGTGGCTGTTTTCCGGAAACGGGAATGGAACTCTGAATTCCGGTGTGGTCGCCGCGATACTGCCCGGATCTTCAGGATCCATCGCGACCGGCAATTTCCGCGGCACTGCGCAGGGCGATGTTGCTGTGGTCAATGCCGCTGGCAGCGTGAGTATCCTGCTGAACCGCACCCTGATATTCGCTGACGCCTTCGATCTCCCGGCAGGCGACTGTCCTCCCGGCACCATTCGCCTTGGGGATGGAAGCTGCGGTATTCCCTAACGCAGGGACGGAGTCCCCTTTGGGTGCGTTATTGATTGACGAGCGTTTGACTGGCGGAAGCGGCCCTCCCGCGAAATTCTTGGTAGCTCGCCTGCACGGTGACGATGGATCGCTCGATGCCAGTTTCGGTATCGACGGTTTCGCCCATGGGAAGTTCGCCGAGCCGAGTGGCGGTGACGTTCCGTGGGACATCGCATTGGACGCTGGCGGGCGGCCGATCATCGCCGGCGACAGCTACTCCGGCGCTTCGGGCCAGAGCCACCGCGCGGCTCGGATACGACTTGATCTACACCAACGATTTCGAGCGAGTGCCACGCGGACGGCTGTAGGGTCTGAAACTGGGGTCAGGTTGCACTTTCCGATCGGTGGGTTCGGGTCAAAGGCCGACGTTCGCGCATGCGCGCGAGTTGGCACCGCGACGCGCGACAGCTAGCATCGGATCACAGGCTGCGAGCCTGCGCCCGAGTCCTGGAGGGTCGATGAAGGCAGCCACGATCGCGCGTTACGGGTCGCCCGGCGTGATCGAGGTACGCGACGTCCCGGCGCCGGTGCCCGGATCGGACGAGGTGCTGGTCCGCGTCCATGCCGCGACGGTCAACAGGACCGATTGCGGCGAACTCCGTCACCCGACACTGATCCGGCTGCTGACCGGCGGGCGATCGCGACGAACGATCCTCGGCATGGATTTCGCCGGAACAGTCGAAGCCATCGGCGCGGCGGTCCGCATGTTCAAGCCCGGAGACCGCGTTTTCGGAATGTGCCCATTCAGGAATGACGGCGCCCAGGCGGAATATTTCTGCATGCCCGAAACCGGGCCGATCGCGCACATGCCAACGAACCTGCGCTTCGATCAGGCTGTCGTCTGCGAAGGCGCCTACTACGCGAATGCGAGCGTCGAGAAGCTCGGCTACAAGCCCGGCCACAGGATTCTGATCTACGGCGCATCGGGCGCGATCGGGACCGCAGCGCTTCAACTTGCCAAATTGCGCGGCGCCGAGGTGACCGCGGTCGTTGCGGGCCGCCACCTCGAACTGGTCCGATCCCTCGGAGCCGACTTGGCGGTCGACTATGCCACTGACGCATTCGACCAGCTTGGCCGCAGCTTCGACTTCGTGTTCGACGCGGTGGGAAAGCTTGGCATCCGCCGATGGCGGCGATTGCTCAAACCCGGAGGCGTTTTTGCCTCGACGGATCGCGGCCCCTGGTCACAGAATCTGTTGTTCCTGCTTTGGTCGAAGATCACGGGAAGCAGGCGGGTCGACGTTCCCCTGCCGAGGCGGGGAAGCGCACAGGAGTTTGTGACCGATCTGAAGGACAAGATCGAAGCGGGCCAATACGTCCCCGTCATCGATCGGAGATATCCTCTCGCCGCGATTGCCGATGCCTATCGTTACGTCCAGACCGGCGAGAAGGCTGGCGTGGTGGTCATCGATATCATCGCGTGAGGCCGGTCCGCAGGGCCCATCCGAAGGCCGCTCCGGCCGGTACGGCGCAGAGACGAAACGCCATTCCAGTTTGTCACCGACAAAGGCCCGCCAGGATCGAGAACAGACGCTGATCGCGGCGCCTAGGGATGTTGGTGTTCGTCGTCGCTCGCGAGATGGCCGCCGAGGCCGAGTCCCGCGCCGGCACCCATGCCCATGCCGGCACCCATTCCGCCCATCCCGCCGCCACTACCTTTGCCGCCGCCTTTCGCATCGTCCTTGCCGCCGTCGCCCTTGCCGCGACCGCCGCTGCCGCCGGCGCCGGGGCGCGTCGGGCCTTGTTTCGGCAGCGCGAGATCGGCGGGGATCGCGTCGAGATCGAGCGCGTGGCGAACGAAGTCGCGCAGCGAGACGACGAGGTCGTGCGTATGGATGAGGCGGCCCTCGACGAGTTCGCGCGCGGCGTTCGCCGCGAGCCGGACCTGTTCCTCGGTGCCGAGCAGGATGATGTCCGACAGCGCGGCCTCGACCGCGTCGCGCGTGCGTCGGGTGCGGTCGCTGCCGGTCGCTCCGCTGTCGATGGACTCCGTGGCAGGATCGGTGGTGCTGCTCGCGGCGCGGCGGCGCAGCTCGCGCAGATGGGTCGGATCGACCGCGAGGTCGCCGGTGAATGAGCCGCCCAGTATCTTGTAAGCCGCGATCAAGACGCGCAGCCGCTCGTTGATCTGGCGGTTCTCGCGTTCGCGGCGCTGCTGGATCGTCTGCATCGCGAGCAGGCGGATGCCGACGCCGATCAGGGTGATGACGGCGAGGCCGAACAGGGTCGAGAGGAGGCCCTGCCACGAACTGAAATCGATGTTGCGCATGTGCGGCTCCATGGGTCCGGCTACCAGTGTATGGCGCAGGGCGTGGCTTGCGCTCGCGACCGCTCCGGCGGAGCCGGCAGCGGACCTGCGACAATGCGCGGATCGGGATTTCCACGGAACCAGACCATGAACGAGCCGGCAACCTCCGGCACCGAAGATGGCAATGGGTTGCGGCGCGCGCTGCGTCTGCGCACCTCGTTGCATGCGCTGATCCGCGCGTTCTTCGCCGAGCGCAACGTGCTCGAAGTCGAAACGCCGATCCTCAGCGGAGCCGGCAACACCGAGCCGAACATCGAGAGTTTCGCCACGACGTTCCTCGGCCACGCCGATGCCGGCTCGCGAGAGCGCTGGCTGCGCACCTCGCCCGAGCACGCGCTGAAGCGACTGCTCGCGGCGGGTATCGGCGATTGCTACGAGCTTGGTCGCGTGTTCCGCAACGGCGAAGCCGGGCAGCGCCACAATCCCGAGTTCACGATGCTGGAGTGGTATCGCGTCGGTTTCGATCATCGCCGCCTGATGCGCGAGACTTGCGATATCGTGCAGGCGTCGCTGGCGCTGGTTGGGCGTTCGGCCGGGATCATCGAGCGCAGCTATCGCGAACTGTTTGTTGAGACGCTGGGTGTCGATCCGCACACGGCGTCATTGGATGCGCTGCAGGCACCGCTCGCCGAATTCCGCATCGACGCGAGTGGCCTCGGCCGCGACGACTGGCTCGATTTGTTGATTACACATCGCCTGCAGCCGACGTTTCCGCGCGACCGCATCACGCTGATCCACGATTTTCCGGCGACGCAATGCGCACTCGCGAAGATCCGCGCCGGTGATCCGCCAGTCGCCGAACGTTTCGAGTTGTATCTCGGCGCGTACGAACTCGCGAACGGCTATCACGAATTGACTGACGCAGCCGAACAGCGCGCGCGTTTCGAACGCGACAACGCGCGTCGTCGCGCGCGCGGTCAGCGCGAGATGCCGATCGATGAACGCCTGCTCGCGGCGTTGCCACGGATTCCAGCCTGTGCCGGTGTCGCGCTTGGCGTCGAGCGCTTGCTGATGTGTCTCGCCGGCACCGACGATATCCGAGATGTCATCGCGTGTTCGTTCGCGGATGCCTGAGTCGCAACCGCAGCGGTGCCGGGCGTAGGTCGCGCTTGCAGCGCTCCTACGGGGCCTGATGAATCCGTAGGAGCCCACCCTGTGGGCGATTGGCACGTCATTGCTGCGGGAATCGCGCACAGGGTGCGCTCCTACACGTGCGTTGCATGTGTAGAGCGACGCAACTGCGACAAGACAGGTACTCGCGCCCCGGGTCGCGCTTGCAGCGCTCCTACGAAAGCGCGGCTCTGTGTGCCGATGAATTTCGCGGCCGCAACGTGAACCATGCGATCACGGCGGCGGCTGCGGCGGTTCCTCCGGCGATCAGGAATGCCAGGCGGCCATCGCCGAACGACCACAAGCCTCCGGCGAGCAGCGCGCCGAGCACGCCGCCGATGCCCGATGAAAATCCGTAGTAGAGGCCCTGCGCGTGACCGTTCATGCGGCCCGGAAAGTAACGCACCAGCAACTGCATGCACGCGGCAAAGAACGCGGCGAAGTTGAGTGCGTGCGTCAGCTGCGCGAACACCATCAGGGTGACGTTTTCCGGGAACAGCGCAGTCACCCACCAGCGCAACGCGGCGGAAACCAGGGCGATGATCAACACATGCGTTGCGTCCCACCGCGCGAACAGGCGCGCCGAGACGGAGAACATCG
This sequence comes from uncultured Gammaproteobacteria bacterium, assembly GCA_963720445.1. Classification (GTDB taxonomy): domain Bacteria; phylum Pseudomonadota; class Gammaproteobacteria; order Xanthomonadales; family Rhodanobacteraceae; genus Dokdonella_A. The sequence goes on along the minus strand of CAVRFO010000002.1, from coordinate 297,032 downwards.
CAATCTCCACGGCGACAGCGATCGCCCAGTACGCGCCAAGTGCAGACGGACGGTAGGCGTGGTGTTCGAGATACAACGAGAAGAACGTGTAATACGGGCCGAACGAGATCTGCGCGAGCAACGCGACCACGAAGAACGCGATCACCTCGCGCCGCGCGAGATGCTCGCGAAACCTGCCCGGCGTGGCCGCCTCGTGCGCGGGCGCCGCGCGATAGTCGTTGGCGAAGCTGCTCGCGAACAACAGTGCGTAGATCGGCAGCATCATTGCGGGCAGCCAGGTCATCGGCACATGGTCGAAGACGATGCCAAACACGGCGACGACCGCGATGAAGCCGACCGAACCCCAGACACGGATGCGACCGTACAACGCGCTGCGCCCGACCAGATGCGATAGCGTGATCGCCTCGAATTGCGGCATCACCGCGTTGTATGCGAAACAGAACACGCACATCGCGGTGAACAGGCCGGTGAAACCGAGCGGCAGCAGGAATATCGCGAAACTCGCCAGCGTGAGCGCGCAGCCAATGCGCAACCAACGCACGGGGCGCGGTGAACGTGCCGCGAGCCAGCTCCACGAGCTCGGCGCGACGATGCGTGTCGCATACCAGAGACTCATCAGCACACCGATCGCGGCGACGTCCTGGCCGCGCGCTTTCAGGAACAGGCTCCAGTACGGCGTGAACGCGCCGAGCGCAGCGTAGTAGGCGAAGTAGAAGCCGGCGAGGCGCGCAGTGGGGATCGTTGGCATGGGCGGCGAGCCTGACACAGTCGCTGGCTGGCGTGGAAGGATATAGGGCACAGCGACGTGTGAGGCCTTGATCCTGAAACCTGCCTGCCGTTCGCCCCGAGGTATCGAAGGACGCCCGCACGAACGCGAACGGGCGAGTGTACGCGGGCAGGTAGTCAGAACTCGAGTTCGACCGCGGCGCACAAGTAGTCAACCATTGGCGCGACGCGTTTGAAGGTGTCGACGACGAACGGTAGAAGTTCGTCCGAACACGCGAGCGCATCCGCAAAACCTTCGCCGGCGGCGAAGTTCTTGCGTTTCAGATCCTCGATCAGCTCGTGCGCGGGATCGAAGCCGCGCGGCGGCCGGGTCAGGCTTTCGCCCCAGAATTCGAAGCGTTCACGGAAGGCCTTGCCGTGCGTGGCCTTCTTCCAGGCGGCCGGATTGCCTTCGAGGAATTCGCGGATTTTCTTCAACGTCGACGATTCCGGATGCCAGATGCCGCCGCCGGCGAAGCAGTCGCGCGGCTGGATGTGCAGGTAGAACGATGGCGCCTCGATCTCGCGTCGGCGCTCGTGCGCGAGGCGTGCACCGGACCAGGTCTTGTACGGCGTCTTGTCGTTCGCGAAACGCGTGTCGCGATGGATGCGGAACAGCGAACCTCCCTGCGGCCGCGCATCGGCGCGGTAATGCGGGCTGATCTTCGCGAGCGGCGCCTGCAGATCGGCGATCAGGTGCAGGAACGGCTGGCGCAGCACGTCTTCGTAACGCGGCTTGTTCGCGGTGAACCACGCGCGGTTGTTGTTCGTGGCGAGGTCACGCAGGAATTTGAAGGCTGCGGGAGTGAAGTATTTCGTGGTCACGGCAATCGAGCGGGCAACCGGAAGGAATTGCCATTGTAGGAGACATTCCCCCGCCTTCGTCGGCGCGCTTTCGCGCAACAAACATGGCACCAGACATCCCTATCACTGCCGGTAGGAGCGCCGGAAGGCGCGATGCTCTTCCTCCGACCGAAAGGCATCGCGGCTGCCGCCCTCCTACCAGGTATCCATATCGCAATCGCTAGGTAAGGCGGGCTTCTACAACAGCTCGCGGGGCCAGCTTTCGAGGGCGTCGAGCAGGGGAATATGCGCGGGGGACAATGCCGGGTCGGCGCGCAGGGCCGAAATCGTTGCGAGATATTCTTCGAGGGGCAGGCTGGTCAGCGGCGTCGCCGTTTCGATCCGACGCCGGCGGAATTTCTCCCAGCGTGCGCGTTCGTCCGCATCGAGTGTCTCCGACCAGTTGCGTGCGCGGTAGCGGAACAACAGTTCGACATAGCGTGCATCGTTGAACGGAAACGCGCGGCTACCGAGTTGTCCTGACGGCGTTTCGCGCACTGCGGCGAACAATCGCTTGTCGGTATCGTTCGGGAAACCGCCGCCGTACAGTGCGAGCTCGGGGTCGAGCGGTGCATCGCGCGTATCGGCGCGCGAGAACACAGCGTGCAGTTTCGCGATGAGTCCGTCCTGGCCGCGCAACATCTCCAGGTGTGCGAGTGCGCGGTCGCGGTCGAGCGAGATGCGGGCGAGGTCGACGCCTTGCAGTGCGCTGAGCGGTGCGAGGGCAGGTGACTTGTTCGCGTGGATGGACTTGAGCGGAATCCGCTCGACCCCTTCGGGCAGATCGGCGCGCGAGACAAACACGCGATCGGCGATCGCATCGGCATCGAGCTCGAGCAGCGGCGTTGGATCGGTGTCGAGGTCATACGCGATCACCGCGTTCGGCTGACCGGGATGCATCGCCAGCGGCGCGATCAGTGCAAGGCAGCCACGGCTCGCCGGATAGCGCGACGAAACGTGTACCAGCGGCGTCATCCGCGCGACATCGAGCAGCTCGAACGCACGCTGCTTGCGGCGCAGCGCGAAATAGAAATCCCACAGCTTCGGCTGGCGCACGCGGATCAGGCGCGCGAATCCGATCAGCGCCTCGACGTCGGACACCGCATCGTGCGCGCGGCGCTGTTCGATGCGGTTTGCGCCGGCGAGATGTTCGAGCCGGAAGCTTGGCGTACCGTCGTCGCGGCGTGGCCACTCGATGCCATCCGGGCGCAGCGCGTAGCACATCCGGGCGAGATCGATCAGGTCCCAGCGCGAGTTGCCGTTCTTCCACTCGCGTTCGTAGGGATCGTGGAAATTGCGGTACAGCATCTGCCGGGTGATCTCGTCGTCGAAGCGAATCGAGTTGTAGCCGACGCTGCAGGTGCCCGGTTCGGCCATGTGCTCGTGGACGACCGCCGCGAATTCGGCCTCGATGACGCCGTCGCGCTGCATCTGTTGCGGCGTGATCCCGGTGATCAGGCACGCCTGCGGGTGCGGCAGCACGTCCGGAGCGGGTTTGCAGTAGAGCGAAATGGGTACACCCACCGGTTCGAGATCCAGCGTGGTGCGGATCGCGGCGAATTGCGCTGGGCGGTCGCGGCGCGTATCGGCGCCGGTGGTTTCGTAGTCGTGCCAGAGAAAAGTCTGTGTCATCGTCGGATCAGCATAGCGGCACGGGTGCCATCGCGGCAGCCAAGTCTTTCAAACGCGGTGGCGCTTGCCTAGACTGATGCCTTATCCGACGAAGGAACAACATGCGCGGGCCAGACGACGAAAACCTCATATGGATCGACCTGGAGATGACCGGACTCGATCCGGGCAACGACTCGATCATCGAAATTGCAACGATCGTCACTGACAAGGATCTCAACCCGCTGGCCGATGGCCCCGAGTTTGCGATCCGCCATTCGCTGGAGCGTCTCGAAGCGATGGACGACTGGAACCGCAACCAGCATCGCAAATCGGGATTGTGGCAGCGCGTTCTCGAGTCCACTGTCGATCTTGCGACGGCGGAAGCGCTGACGGTCGAATTTCTTTCGCACTGGGTTCCCGCGGGGAAGTCGCCGATGTGCGGCAACTCGATCTGCCAGGATCGCCGCTTCTTGTACCGGCTGATGCCGCGCCTGGAACGCTATTTCCACTATCGCAACCTCGACGTCTCGACGGTCAAGGAATTGTCGCGGCGTTGGGCTCCGGAGGTCGCTCGCGGTTTCAGCAAGGAGTCCTCGCACACCGCGCTCAGCGACGTGCGCGATTCGATCGCCGAATTGCGTTACTACCGGCCGTTCATGGGGCGCATCGCGGGGACGCTCGAAGCGCCGTGAATCCATCGCGTTGTTGATCGCGCACAAGGTGCGCTCAAAAAGCAAGCTGTCGTGGGAGCGCCGGAAGGCGCGATGCTTTCCGACCAAAAGCATCGCGCCTCCCGGCGCTCCTACTCCACACATTCCGTGGCGCGCCATGCTCCACTGAAGTAGCGGCTTCAGCCGCCTCGGTCGCCCACAGGGTGGGCTCCTACAAAAATCGCCTCCGTAGGAGCGCACCCTGTGCGCGATCGTGACGCGTACGCGTGGGCTTCGTCCGGGTGCGCCCTTCGCGAGAGCGTTCGGTTTCATCAATGGGATCCCGCAGTGCAAATGATGTCCGGTCGCCCACAGGGTGGGCTCCTACAAAAATCGCCTCCGTAGGAGCGCATCCTGTGCGCGATCGTGACGCGTACGCGTGGGCTTCGTCCGGGTGCGCCCTTCGCGAGAGCGTTCGGTTTCATCAGTGGAAATCGCGTGACGCAAACGAGAACTCCGGCAGCAGCGCGCTGAAGTCGTGGAGTCGTTTCGCGATCAGGTGGTGCACACCATCGCTTGCCTGCAATACGCCGTCGACCGCCATCACCGTCGATTCCAGCAGGACACGATGCTGCCGCTGTGCGAGGGCTTGCCAGACCACGACATTGACCTGGCCGGTTTCGTCTTCGAGGGTGACGAAGGTGACGCCTTTCGCGGTGCCCGGGTGCTGGCGCACGGTGACCAGACCGGCGCAACGCAGCGGTCTGTCGCGGTTGGCCGGGTCCTGGGTGATGCGGGCCGGCGAGACGCGGCGGTGGTCGAGCTGCTCGCGAATCAGGGCCAGTGGATGCTGGGCCAGCGACAGGCCGAGCGTGGCGTAGTCGGTCATCACGTCCTCGCGCAGCGAGGGACGCCGCAGCGCGACGCGCGTCTCGGCAACGCCGCCTGCATCTTCGAGAATCGGTGGCGGCAGCTCCGCGCCGGCACTTTCCCAGCGCGCGCGATAACGATGACCGCTGAGGCTTTGCAGCGCACCGGCGTCGGCGAGTCGCGCACGCTCGGATGCGCTCACGCGCGCGCGACGCGTCATGTCGGCGACATCGCGGAACGCGGCGGTGCGGCGCGCAGCGACGATGCGCGCGGCGAGGCCTTCCGCAAGGCCGTGGATTTGTCGCAAGCCAAGACGAAGTGCGAAATCCACCGGCTCCGTAGTGGGACAAGAGTGGTTTGCGTGTTCGAGCGTGCAATCCCAATCGCTCGTCATGACATCCGCTGGCAGGACCCGCACGCCATGCCGCTGCGCATCCTGGATCAGCTGTGATGGCTGGTAGAAGCCCATCGGCTGCGCGTTCAGCAGCGCGCAGGTGAACGCGGCCGGGTGGTAATGCTTCAGCCAGGAGGACGCGTAGGCGAGGTGCGCGAAGCTGGCCGAGTGCGATTCGGGAAAACCGTATTCGCCGAAGCCCTTGATCTGCTCGAAGATGCGTTCGAAATAGGCGTCGGAATAGCCGTTGGCGCGCATGCCGGCGCTGGATCTTGTCGCGAAATGGTTCGAGGCCGCCGCGGCGTTTCCACGCGGCCATCGCGCGGCGCAGCTGGTCCGCTTCACCGGGCGTGAAATCGGCGACGACCTGGATCAGCTTCATCACCTGTTCCTGGAAGATCGGCACGCCGAGCGTGCGTTCGAGCACACCCTTGACGCGCGACGCGCCGGTTCCCGAAGCGCGTTCGAATTTCGATTGCGGATAGTCGATCGCTTCCAGTCCCTGCTTGCGGCGCAGGTAGGGATGAACCATGTTGCCCTGGATCGGGCCGGGCCGCACGATCGCGATCTCGACGACGAGATCGTAGAAACAGCGCGGCTTCAGGCGCGGCAGCATCGACATCTGCGCGCGCGATTCGATCTGGAACACGCCGACCGTGTCCGCCTTGCAGATCATCGTCGTAGACGTGTTCGTCGTCGTGCGCCGGGATGTCGACCAGGCTCGGCTTCGGGCCGATGGTCGGCGCATTCCACAGCCCGTGCGCGTGCAACAGGTCGAGGCATTTGCGCAGGCAGGTCAGCATGCCGAGCGCGAGGCAATCGACCTTGAGCAGCTTCATCGTCTCCAGATCGTCCTTGTCCCACTGGATGATCGTGCGGTTCGGCATCGCCGCGTTCTCGACCGGCACGAGGTGATGCAGCGGCTTTTCCGAGATCACGAAACCGCCGACGTGCTGCGAGAGATGGCGCGGAAATCCGTGGATTTCGCTGGCGAGCGCGAACAGTCGATGCAGCACGCGCGCTGTCCGGATCGAAGCCATGTTCGCGCAGCCATTCGCCGAGCGACTGTCCGCTGCGCACGCGCGAGAACATGCCGCCGAGGCTGTCGAGCTGGTCCTCGGCAATGCCGAGCGCGCGGCCGACATCGCGCACCGCGCTCTTGCCGCGGTAGCTGATCACGGTCGCGGCAAGCGCGGCGCGGTCGCGGCCGTATTTGTCGAACACGTACTGGATGACTTCCTCGCGGCGCTCGTGCTCGAAATCGACGTCGATGTCCGGGCGGCTCGTCGCGCTCCTTCGACAGGAAGCGCTCGAACAGCAGGTTGCCGTTCTCCGGATTCACCGCGGTGATGCCGAGGCAGTAGCACACGGCCGAATTGGCCGACGAGCCGCGGCCCTGGCAGAGGATCGGCGGCTCCTGCTTGCGCGCCCAGCGCACGATGTCCTCGACGGTGAGGAAGAAATGTTCGTAGGCCAGCTCGGCGATCAGCGCGAGTTCCTTTTCGACCTGCGTCTTGCACCGTATCCGGAATGCCGTGCGGCCAGTGCCGCGCCGCGCCGATCGCAGGTCAGTTCGCGCAGAGTGGTCGATGGCTTCGATTCCGTCGGGCACCAGTTCCTGCGGATATCGGTATTCGAGCTTGCGCAGGTCGAACGTGCACAGCGCCGCGATGCGCAGCGTTTCGGCGAGCAGGTCGGGCGGATACAGCGCGGCAAGGTCGTCGAGGCGGCGCAGATGTCGTTCGCCATTCGGGAACAGCGCGTGGCCGGCCTCGGCGACCGTGCAGCCGAGACGGATCGCGGTCATCACATCCTGCAGCGCGCGTCGGCGCCGCACGTGCATGTGCACGTCGCCGGTCGCGACCAGCGGCAGGTCGTGGCGGGTACCGAGTGCACGAAGTTCGCCAAGACGCGCCGCATCGTTCGCGCCACGGTGCAGTTCGACCGCGATCCACGCGCGGCCTGCGAAATGCCGGGCAAACCAGCCACGTGTGACTCATCGTCGTCCTGAATCCGGGGCTGTGCCTTTTGCTCCAACGTTTGCGCTCGGTCGCGGCCTTTCCCCTCACCCGTCGCTCCCCCGGCGAGCTGGGAGAGGGTTTCGATGCTTCGAACGCGCATCCAGGTCGCGCTTGATGGAGGGATTATTGGCGGGCCACAGCACCAGCACGCCGTCGCCGAGCCGATTCGACATCGGCGCGCGTCGAGCCGGTATTCGCCTTTCGCGCTGCGCCGGCGACCGTCGTGATCAGTTTGCAGATGTCCGTATAACCGTCCTGGTTGCGCGCGAGCAGGACGAGCTTCGGGCCATCGACGAGTTGCACCTCGGTGCCGACGATCAACGCGACGCCGGTTTCGTCGGACGCTTCGAGCGCGCGCACGATGCCGGCCAGCGAGCATTCGTCGGTGATCGCGAGCGCGGCGTAGCCGAGTTTTTTCGCGCGCTCGAACAACTCGCGCGCGCTCGACGCGCCGCGCTGGAACGAGAAATTGGAAAGGCAGTGCAGTTCGGCATACGACGCCGGCCGCGCCGTGGCGGTTTCGCCGTTGCTCGTGCCGCGATCCGGCCCGGCCGGTGCACGCGGATGCCCGCGTGGCGCCAGTTTGATCGGGTTCACGAGAACCAGCCGTGCAGGGTCCATGGCGCTGCGGTCCCGTGTCCGATCGGCAAGCCGGCTTCGACGAATGCCCATGCGCGCTGGCCGCTGCGCGTTTCGATGATGTAGTAGTCGCGGCGTTGGTCGTGTTCGTCCCACCAACCGCTTTCGATGCGTTCGGGGCCGGCGAGCACGCGCGCCGGTGGGCCACGCAGCGGAATGGGTCGGCGCAGCAGCCAGAACGGCCGGATTTTTGCGGAGGTTCCAGAATCTGCTCTTGCAGGAGCGGCGGCAGCCGCGAGGCTTTTGCTTCGGTTGACGGGAGAAACAGCATCGCGGCTGCCGCCGCTCCTACGGTGTTGGCTGGTAGCGGCAATGGCCGGCGGCATGAAACCCCACGCCCGCCCGGGCCGGTGATCGGCGACGCAATGCAGGCCGCGCAACGCCTCGTCGCCGAGTCGCGACCGCAGGCGCTCGGCCAGCGCGGGCCAGTTCATCTGTTCGCGGCGATGGGTCTCGAAAAGATCCTGATGCAGTGGACACAGCGGCGGCAGATCGTCAGCGCGCAAGGTCAGTGCGTGCACCGGGGCGACGAGTTCGATGCGCTCAAGGCGCGCGCGGGCGAGTTCGAGCAAGGCAGTCGCGTCGCGTTGCGGCGCGAGCAGGCCGACCTCGACGCAGGTGCTTGCGCCGCGCTCATGTCCAAGCACGAGCGCGAAGCGTTGCACGCCGCCATCGCGCGCGATCAGGAACAATGCAAATTCCCGGATCAGGCGTTGCAGCGGGAATGCAAGCGCGGCTTGCGATTCGATGCCGAACGAGAACTCGATGCGGCGCTCGAACCGGTTCGGTGGTTGCCAACGCGGCAACACCTCGTTGGCGAGGCCGCGCATGCGGTCGAGGTGATCGAGCGCGTCTGCACCGATGCGTCGCCCAAGTTCCGCGCGCGGCAGCCGGAACAGGTCGTGCAGGTCACGAAAGCCCATGCCGTGCAGTGCGGCGACGGTCTTCGCATCCAGCCCGCTCGCTGCGAGCGGTACCGTGCCGAGCGCGTCGGAGAGCAACTCCATCGTCGGAATCGCGATGCCGTCCGCATGTGTCGCGAGCACGCACGCGGCGGCAGCGGTCGGCGCGGCGGCGAGCGAGTAGGCGAATCCGAACGTGTCCAGTTCGGTGCGCAACCGTCGTTGCAGCGCCGGCCAGCCGCCGAACAGCGTGAGGCTGGCGCCGACTTCGACAAACAGCATATCCGGTGTCGCGATATTGATTTCCGCGCTGAAGCGATAGGCCCAGGCGGCCAGCGATTCCAGTGCCTGACGTTCCGCCGGGTGATCGCGCGGTGCCGCGGCAAGGCGTGGGCAGAGCATGTGCGCGGTGGCCAATGGCTGGCCGGCGCGCACGCCGGCTTTTTCCGCGGCTGCATTGGCAAGAACGATATGCCGGCGCTGCAGCGGGCCGTCGATGATCGCGAATGGCGCCGGTTCGGCAGGCGGAAAAGAACTGGATTGCGGCCTGTGCCGGGATGATGCCTGCTTGCCGCAATGTTCAGGAGATGAAGCGCCCGCATCGATGCAGACGGCATCCAGCGCCACGCGCGCAAACCGGAGGCCGACCCAGAACATGCATGCCTCGTTGCGATCAGGCGCGCAGCCGGATCGCCGAACTGCCGTTGCCCAGACGCCCGCGGCATTTGAGTATCTCGATGCGCGGCCCGGTTTCCGAGGCCGTGACCTTGAGACGCAAGGCGGCCGGACTGGTCTGGCTGGCCGCGCCGAGCGGGCGGAACACGAAGCCGATCGCCGCACCGGTTTCAGCCGCCAGTTGCAGGCGTCGCAATTGCTGGTAATCGGCAGTTGGAAGCCAGTTCAGCACGGCCCCGCAGCAGCCGGCGCGCAGGCATTGTTCGGCCGTCCAGTGCGTATCGGCGGCATTCGCGTCGATATGCACGAGCTGGGCGAGATCGATGCCAGCTGCGACCAGTGCGGGTGAGTAGGGAATGTACGGTGGAGCAATCAGGGCGACGCGCTTGCGCGCCTGGGTCAATGCGGCGAGCGCGGGCAGGAGCAGGCTGCATTCGCCGATGCCGTCCGCCTCGATCAGGATTTCGGTGAGTGCGCCGCGCGGCCAGCCGCCGCCGGGCAGCAGGGCATCGAGTTCGGCGAGGCCGGTCGGCTGGGCATCGACGGCGCTGACCGTCGATGCGCCGCGCCGCCAGATGCCGGGGTGGCGCAGCACCTCGGCCAGCGCGGCGTCATCGCGGGGCGCGCGCGCCGATGCGATATCCGGTTGTGCGGCCGAAACCGGCGGCGGTGGCGTGAAGGCCGCATTCGCGAACGCGGGTGTGGCGAGATCGGTCGAAGCGGAGGCAAGCATTTCCATTCACCCGTGGCTTAAATTTTCGATGCGACGGCATCGGGGCGGATCAGGCCGACGTAGAGACCTTCGATCGCGAATGCATGACGGTGCGGATCGACCTCGATCGGCGCGAAATCCGGGTTCGCCGGCAGCAGGCGCACATGGCCGTTGCGGTGTTCGAGCCGCTTGACCGTGACTTCGTCGTCGAGGCGCGCGACGACGATGCGACCATGTTCGGCCACGGCGCTGCGATGCACCGCGATCAGGTCGCCATCGAGGATGCCGGCATCACGCATGCTGAGGCCGACGACGCGCAGCAGGTAATCGGCACGTGGGCGAAACAGGTCGGGATCGACGCCGTGTTCGGCTTCGATGTTTTCGGCGGCGAGAATCGGGCTGCCGGCGGCCACCCGGCCGACGAGGGGAAGCCGGGTGGCCGCCAGCGCCCTTGAGCGATGCGGAAGGCGCAGGCCGCGATGATGCGGCGAGCGTTCGAGTGCGCCCTTGCGAACCAGCGCCTCGACATAATCCTGGGCTGAGCTATGGCTTGCAAGCCCAAGATTTTCCGAGATTTCCCGTAACGTCGGTGCGCGATCGTGCTGGTCCAGGTGGCGCTGGATGCAATCGAGCACGCGTTGCTGGTTTGCGGTGAGGCGCAGGTCGTTCATACGTACTAATGTACGTATTTCATGCCTTCCGCGCAAGCCCCTAAACACCAGCAGGTCTTTGAGCTGTCATGGTGCAGCGCAATCCTGATCGGGTGCGGCTCTCGCCGGGGAAACAGGCCATGCCTGCTCCCGTGTGTGCGTCAGGCCTTGTTTCATGTCTTTTCGTCGGAATGTGTGCGCGCTGGCCGCCTGCAAAGGCGAACGTTCTACCGGCAGGAGTTCTTCAGTGAAAATATTGATGGTTCTGACTTCCCATGACCAGCTTGGCGACACCGGCAAGAAGACCGGTTTCTGGCTTGAGGAGTTCGCAGCGCCTTACTACGTGTTCAAGGATGCCAAGGCCGATATCACGGTGGCTTCGCCCAAAGGCGGTCAACCCCCGCTCGATCCCAAGAGCGATGAGGCGGATGCGCAGACGAAAGCCACGGCGCGCTTCAAGGCGGACCCCGCCGCGCAGAAGCTGCTCGCGAGTACGCGCAAGCTGTCCGATCTCAGCGCCGATGATTTCGATGCCATTTTCTATCCCGGTGGTCACGGCCCGCTCTGGGATCTGGCCAGCGACCATGATTCGCAGCTCCTGATCGAAGCGTTTTATGCCGCCGAGAAGCCCGTGGCTGCGGTCTGTCACGGCCCCGGCGCATTTCGCGGAGCCCGCGGACCGTTCGGTTTTCCGATGGTGCGCGGGCGCAACGTCACCGGCTTTTCCAACAGCGAGGAAGCGGCTGCCGGGCTGACCAAGGTCGTTCCGTTCCTGGTCGAGGACATGCTCAAGGAAAAAGGTGGCCGCTATTCGAGCAAGCCCGACTGGAAATCCCACGTCGTCACCGACGGCAACGTGGTGACCGGGCAGAACCCGGCCTCTTCCGTGGACGCAGCCAAGGCGGTGCTGGCGCTGCTGGGGTGATCTGATCGGGGGCTTAAAGGGGGGAGGCTGCGCAGCCTTCGACCGCTGCACTTTGGTGCGCGTTTCCGCACATAATTGCCTTGTCGACGCGGGCGACGAGTTCGTCGTGCCCGCGCGGAACCTGTCGATCGCCGTGGGCGCAGCGAAGCACGCAACGCGTGGACGCGATGCGACGGCTTCGCCGTGCCGATTTATGCGCTTGCCAACAAGAAGGTAATCCATCGATGCCGATCCGCCCCCGCGCGATCTTCACCATCTGCTCGAACAACTACGTGCCGATGGCGAAGGTGCTCCTGGAAAGCGCGCAACGGCATCATCCGGAAGCCAAGCTTTATCTATGCATCGCCGACGAGCGCTTGGGCGATGCGGATTTCTATCCGGCGTACTGCGAAGTGGTCACGGCCGATACGCTCGGTATCCCGGACTTCCGCAGTTTTGCGTTCCGCTACTCCGTGATGGAGTTCAATACGGCGCTCAAGCCGTACATGATTCGCCACCTGCTCGCGCGCGGTCACGCCGGCGTGGTGTATCTCGACCCGGATATCGAGGTATTCGCACCGCTCGATCAGGTGTTCGGGTTGCTCGATGAAGGCGCGTCGTTCGTGCTTACGCCGCACCTGACCCAGCCTGCCGAGCGCGATGCGTTCCCCGACGATCTCGGGATCATGCGGGCCGGTATCTACAACCTCGGTTTTCTCGGCGTGGGCGCGGGTGACGAGGCGGATGGGGTGTTGCGCTGGTGGTCGCGCCGGCTGCAATACCAATGCGTCAACGATCAGGGCCGCGGCTTGTTCGTGGACCAGAAATTCATGGATCTGGTGCCTGGGTTCGCCGATGGGGCGCGCATCCTGCGCGATACCACCTGCAACGTGGCCTACTGGAACCTGCACCAACGCACGCTGGCTTGCGTGGACGGTCACTGGAGCGTGGATGGCCGGCCGCTGTGCTTTTTCCATTTCAGCGGCATCGACCTGGATGACCTGTCGCGTCTGTCGCGGCACACCCAGGCTTTCATCGGCGACGCGGTCTCGCCGACGCTGCATACGCTGATACGCCGCTATGCCGACCAGGTCATTGCGAACGGATACGGCGCGGTGCCGAATGGAATCTACGCGTATGCGCGCTTCGCGTCGGGAACCCCGATCCACGCCCTCGTGCGCGCGATGTTTCGCGATCGGCATATCAGCTGGTCCGGCGGCGATCCGTTCGAGACCTACGAGGAATACCTGCAGCTGCCGTCGGCGCGGTATTTCGCTTCGGCGGGGCGCGCAGTCACGAACTTCATGGAATACCTGCACAGCTGCGAGCCCGGGCTGCAGGCAGCCTTCGATCTGGCGGACCGTGAGGGTGCCGGACGCTACACGGACTGGTTCGTGCGGCACGCGTCCTCTCTGGCCGTGGATCGCCGCCTGGTCGAACCGGTTGCGGTGCGCAGCATGCGGAGCCAATCACCCGCCAACAGCCGGCAGGCTCCGCCCAGGCTCGATCACAGCGAACCGGATGTGTCGGTGATCGGCTACCACCGCCTGGCATTGGGGGTCGGCGAAGCGGGGCGCCAGATCCTGCGTGCGCTCGACCACGCCGGCGTCGCCGCGCGCGGGCTGCCGATCGCGTTCGATTCGATGTCGCCGGTGGTGGATCGTTCGGTCGATGCGCTGCTTCATGATGTTGCAGCCGCGCGGTTTCATGTGTTCGGCGTCAATGCCGACCAGTTGCCGAATGTCGTCGAGCGACTCGGCCCAGCGTTGCGGGAAGATGCGTACCGAGTGGTGATGCCGTTCTGGGAGTTGCAGGATTTTCCGGCACCGTGGCTGCCAGCGTTCGATCTGGTCGACGAGGTCTGGGCACCGACCCGGTTTGTGCAGGCGATGCTGGCGCGCCGGATCGCCAAGCCGGTGCTGCATATGCCATTGCCATTGAGTTTCCACGCTCCGGCTGCGATCGAGCGATCACGCTTCGGGCTGCCGGCCGATGCGTTCGTGTTTTTTTTCGCGTTCGATTTTCTTTCCTTTGTCGAACGCAAGAATCCGCTCGCCCTCATACGCACCTTCAAGCGGGCATTTCGCAGCGGCGCGGGCGGTCGCAAGGTCGTCCTGGTACTGAAGACACTCAATGCGGACATCGTGCCGCAGCAGGGCAAGGCCTTGCGCGACGCGCTGCGCGGCGATCCGGATGTGATCCTTGTCGAACGAACGCTGACGCGCGATGAGACGCTGCAACTGATCGGCGCGTGCGACGCCGTCGCGTCCTTGCATCGCAGCGAGGGATTGGGCTTGCTGGTGGCCGAAGCGATGGCGCTCGGCAAGCCGGTCGTCGCGACCGACTATTCGGCGACCACCGAACTGCTGTCGCCGCGTACCGGCTGGCCCGTGGACTGCAAGTTGGTGCCGGTCCCGGAAGGGCATTATCCGTTCCATGAGGGCCAGGTCTGGGCTGAACCCGACGAGACCCATGCGGCCTGGCAGATGCGCCGGATAGTGGAAGATCCGGCCGAAGCGAAGCGGCGCGCGACGGCTGCGCGCGCGTTTGTCGAGGAACGTTACGGCGCCGCCGCGTGCGGCCGTCGCATGCATGAGCGTTGCGTCGAACTCGACCGGACATGAGAGAGCCATCGCACATGAAGCCAGTCGTCCACGATGCGCAAGCGCCGACAAAATGGGTTTTCATCGGCGACGTGACCGGCTGGGACGATTACCACGTCGGCGATGAAGCGATGCTCGCCGCCAATCTGGACCTGTTCCGTTCGATCGCGCACGCGGCGGAACTCGTCGTCGTATCGGCTGACCCTTCATTCACAGCGAACGAATACGGCGTGCGCGCCGTGGCGCGGCTCGGCTTCGACGCCTGCACGTCCGAGCGGCAACGCGAGGCGCTTCTTGCCAAATTGTCCAATCCGGCGCTTGCGGCGGCTGACCTGCCCGAAGCGCTCGCGCAACTGACCGGGTCGTCGGTCGGTCTGGTCATCTCGGGCGGCGGCAATCTCGCGAGTGCATGGTCGAACGGAATCTGCGAACGTCTTGCGTTGTGCCGGCGCGCGACGGCGAACAATGCGCCGATCATCATTCTCGGACAAACGATAGGCCCGGATCTGAACGCGCGCGACCGCGAGAGGGTGGCCGAAATCCTCGCCTGCGCCGCATGGAGCGGCGTGCGCGAAGCGCCGTCCTTCGCGCTTGCGCTGGAACTCGGTGCGCCGCTGGCGCGGATGTCGTTCCAGCTCGACGATGCGGCGTCGCTCGGCGATGGCGCGGATACGCCATTCCTTCCATTTCCGTCCGGGCAACGGTGGATCGCGGTCACGTTCCATCCGCTCGCGGATCCGGCCGGCGGCGATCCATTGATCGACCAGTTGGCCGCACAGCTCGATCGCATCGGCTCGCACAGCGGATGCCATCTGGCATTCATCCCGCATGCGCAGGCAGCGCCTTCCATCGGTGCACGTTGGTCGGATGAGGGATTCGGAGATGCACTCGCCCGGCGCATGCAGTCACCGCTGCGTGTGATGCCGGTCATGCATGCGCGTGATGTCGCACGCGTGACCGCACGCGCGCAGATGGTCGTCAGCTCACGCTATCACCCGCTCGTTTTCGGCCTGGCCGCGGGAGTTCCATGTCTAGGCGTTTTCAGCACGCCGTACACGCGGGTCAAGCTGCAGGGGGCGCTCGATCACTACGCGCGAGCGCACGACCTGTGCAGCATCGAGGATGTGCGAAGCGGCCAGCTGGCCGAGCGAGCGGCGCTGCTGTGGGACGATCGCGCGGCGGCGGCGCGGGCAATTGCCGCGCAGGCCGCCGTCAACGCCATGGATGAGGATCGACGCAGGAACGAATTGCGCCGATTCCTGACGGAAGGAGTGCTCGATGACCGCATTCAGCCTCAGCGCCAGTTGCGCATGCTGGCAACGGCATTGCAACAGCACGACGGCGCGCTCGGTCAAGTCGAACGCGCACGCGTGGAAGCCGAAAGGTATGCGCTGGATCTGAAGCATCGCCTCGATGCGTTGACCGCATCGATGGTCGAGGCCACGGCCTACGCGCGGTCGCTGGAACAATCGCGGGACCAGTTTGAGGCTCAAGCCGGACCGGTCGAACCCAAACTGCACACAGGCCGGCGCGGCCAGGATGAAGAGCGAACCATGTTGAGCGAAGCGGATTGGCAGGCGTTCTGGCGCGACGGTTTCATTCACCTGGGTCCGGTGCTCGATGCGCAGGAGATCCGGGCCTTGCGTGATCGCGCCGACGCACTTGCTCTCGGACAGGCATCCAATCCCGCGATCCAGATGCAGCGCGATACCGGTGGCGACTACGACGCGCTGCCGGTCGCACTTGCGCAATCCGGCGAGGGCACGCATCTTTACCGGAAGATCCAGGGCCTCGAAACGGACGATCTTTTCGATACGTTGATCCACAAACCATTGTTCCGCGAGATCTGCGCGCAGATGTACGGCGCGCACGCGGATATCTCGATCTTCCGCGCGATGGTCATGAACAAGCCGGCCGGGCAGGGCACGCTGTTGCCGTGGCATCAGGATGGCGGCACGGTCTGGCAGCTCGATCGCGATCCGCTGGTGACGATCTGGGTCGCGCTCGATGCGGCGACCACGGCCAATGGCTGCATGGAAGCGGTGCGCGGATCGCATCGATTGGGCTTGCTCAGCGCACACGGCAGCACGTTGTCCGAGGACGACGTGCTGCGCCACTGCGTTCCGGAAAACATCGTGCCGCTGGAAGTGCCGGCCGGTCACGCCATCTTCCTGCACAACTGGCTCATCCATCGATCCGGTGTCAATCCGTCATCGACGCCGCGTCGCGCATTCACGATGTGCTGCATGGACGCACGCACGCGCGCGATCCTGACCGGCGACCATTTCCCGATCATCCATGGCAGTGCACCGGAAAGTGCCTATCCGTTCGTGCGTCATCTGCAACAGGAACGTGCGGCTTATCGCGAGGCGGCTGCAGAAGCGGAAAAATACGCGCTCAGCCTCAAGGACCACAACGAGCAGTTGCGCAATTCCATCACCGAAGCGGACCGTCATGCGCCGAACCCGGAGCACACCGCGCGCCTTCGGCACGGCGGTCTCGATCTGGACGATTTGCGCGAGGAAAATCGCCGCCTGATTGCAGCGGTCACGCAGATGCGCGCGGAAATCCTGACCCTCAATCGCGCGCTGGACACGACGACCTGGCACGAGCCGGAAACAGCTGCACCCGTATTGGTGACTGAGCCAGCGGTCTCCGAGGAGGTCGTGCTCTTGCGCGCGCAGGTCGAGGACGCCCTGCTTTTTCGCGCGCGGGCCGAGGAAGCCCTGCTGCTTTTGCGCATCCAGGCCGAGGATCTGTCCCGGCGCCTGCAGGCCATGCATGACTCTTATTCCTGGCGCATCACCCGACCGCTGCGAAAACTCGCCAGCGCGCTGCGTATCCTCGATTGATCGGCAGCCGTCCTGCGCGCGTCCTTGTGGCAGCTTGTGTGAGCATCGGAAGGCGTGATGCGTATGGCCATGGATGGCCGGTATGCCGATCCGCCGGCGTTCCCGACGCCAGCGGACACTTCCCACGTCCCTGTGGTCGAACGCGCCGGCGCGGTTTTAGGCGATTACTCCACATGATGCGTGGGAGCATCGCGGCTGCCGCCGCTCCCACCAGGCGAAAACGCCCTCCATTCATGTCGCATTGGAAACAGCGTTCGCGTCGAGGCGAAGGCAAGTGCATTAACCGGCGGCTTTGCGGGAGCAGGGAGACACTGGTAATCGTTCAGGCTGCCTTTCGCGCGCCCAGCATCGCCAGCAAATCGTTTGCCGCGCGCAACCGCTCGGTCGCGCCTTCGAGCGGCATCTTGAACCTCAGCTTGTCCTGGCCGTCGAGCGCGTACACGCGCGGTTGCGACTGGATCAGGCGGATCACCGTCATCGGTTCGATCGCGGGGTTCGGGCGGAAGATCACGCGGCCGCCGTTCGCGCCGATCTCGAGCTTGCGGATGCCGAGCGGGGTCGCGGCGAGTTTCAGCTGGGTCGCCGCGAACAGGTGCTTGACCTGATCCGGCAGCAGGCCGAAGCGGTCGATCATCTCGACCTGCAGTTCGCGCAGTTCGTCGTCGTTGCGCGCGCTGGCGATGCGCTTGTACAGCGTCAGGCGCGTGTTGACGTCGGGCAGGTAGTCGTCGGGGATCAGCGCGGGCAGGTGCAGTTCGACCTCGGCTTCGTGTTCGCTGGTCAGGTCGAAGTCCGGCACCTTGCCGCTCTTCAGCGCGCGCACCGCGCGGTCGAGCATGTCGGTGTACAGCGAGAAGCCGACTTCCTCGATCTGTCCGCTCTGTTCCTCGCCGAGCAGTTCGCCGGCGCCGCGGATTTCCAGATCGTGCGTGGCGAGGGTGAAGCCGGCGCCGAGTTCCTCCAGCGAGGCGAGTGCTTCGAGGCGCTTCTCGGCATCGGCGGTGATCGAGCGGCGATTCGGGAATGATCAGGTAGGCGTAGGCGCGATGGTGCGAGCGGCCGACGCGACCGCGCAGCTGGTGCAGCTGCGCGAGGCCGAAGCGGTCGGCGCGGTTGATGATGATCGTGTTCGCGCTCGGCACGTCGATGCCCGATTCGATGATCGTCGTGCGACCAGCACGTTGAAGCGCTGGCGGTAGAAATCGAGCATGACCTGTTCGAGCTCGCGCTCGGGCATCTGGCCGTGCGCGATGCGGATGCGCGCGTCGGGCATCAGTTCGCCGAGCTCGCGCGCGGTCTTCTCGATCGTGTCGACTTCGTTGTGCAGGAAGTACACCTGGCCGCCGCGCGCGAGCTCGCGCTGGAACGCCTCGCGGATCAGCGCCGGATCGTGATGGCCGATGAACGTCTTGACCGCGAGCCGATGCTGCGGGCGGCGTCGCGATGATCGACAGATCGCGCAGGCCGGCCATCGCCATGTTCAGCGTGCGCGGAATCGGCGTCGCGGTCAGCGTGAGCAGGTCGACCTCGGCGCGCAGCTTCTTCAGCGCCTCCTTCTGGCGCACGCCGAAGCGCTGTTCCTCGTCGACGATGACGAGGCCGAGATCCTTGAACTTCACGTCCGGCTGCAGCAGCTTGTGCGTGCCGATCATCACGTCGATCTGGCCGTCGGCGAGCTTGGCCAGCGCGTCGTCGATTTCCTTCTTCGACTTGAAGCGCGACAGCACTTCGACGCGTGATCGGCCAGTCGGCGTAGCGGTCGCGGAAGTTCTGGTAATGCTGCTGCGCGAGCAGGGTGGTCGGCGCGAGCACCGCGACCTGCTTGCCGGCGGTCGCGGCGACGAACGCGGCGCGCAGCGCGACTTCGGTCTTGCCGAAACCGACGTCGCCGCAGACGACGCGGTCCATCGGTCTTGGCGAGGCGAGATCGGCGATGACCGCCTCGATCGCGGTGCGCCTGGTCCGGCGTTTCCTCGAACGGAAACGCGGCGGCGAACTGCTCGGACATCTCGCGATCGACGGCGAGCGCGGTGCCCTGGCGCGCCTCGCGCTGCGCGTAGATCGCGAGCAGTTCGGCGGCGACGTCGCGCACTTTCTCGCGACGCCTTCTTCTTCGCGCGCTCCCACGCATCGCCGCCGAGCGAGTGCAGCGGCGCGAGCTCCGGCGCGGTGCCGGAATAGCGCGAGACCAGATGCAGTTGCGCGACCGGCACGTAGAGCTTGTCGCCCTTCGCGTATTCGATCGACAGGAACTCCGCCGTTCTCGCCGCCGACATCGAGCTTGAGCAGGCCCTGATAGCGGCCGACGCCGTGATCGACGTGCACGATCGGCGCGCCGATCGAGAGTTCGGCCAGATCGCGCACGATCGCTTCGGGATCGCGCGCGGCGCGCTTGCGCCGGCGCGTCTGCTGCGCGCGTTCGCCGAACAGCTCGCGTTCGGTGAGGACGGTCAGCGCGGGATCGGTCAGTGCGAAGCCCTGTTCGAGCGGCGCGACGGTGATGCGCGAAGCGCGATCTCGCGGCTGCTCGGCGGCGAAGCTCGCGTGCCAGCGATCCGCATGACGCGATCGTGCGGCTGCAGATGCGCAGTCGCGAGCTGCTCGATCAGTGCCTCGCGCCGGCCGGCCGAATCGGCGGCGATCAGCACGCGGCCGGGATAGGCCGCGAGGAAGCGCTTGCAGACTCTTCGCCCGGTTCTTCGCCCTTGCGATTCAGCGGCAGCTGCGGCGCGGGTTGCGTGCCGAGATCGATCGCGTGCTCGTTCGACCCTTTCGCGAACGATGTCGACGCGCAGCTCGTTGTTGAGCCGTTCGCGCAATTGCTGCGGCGGCAGGTACAACTCGGCCGGCGGCAGGATCGGCCGTTCGATGTCGTGCGCGCGCTGCTCGTAGCGCTCGCTGGCCTGCGCTCCAGAAATTCTCGGCCGCATCGAGCACGCCCTCGCCGAGCACGAACAGCGCGTCGTGGTGCCGGCAAGATAATCGAACAGCGTCTCGGTGTGCTCGAAGAACAGCGGCAGGTAATACTCGATGCCGGCCGGCGTCACGCCTTCCTTGATGTCCTGGTACAGCGGGCAGCGGCGCGGGTCGATCGGGAAGCGTTCGCGCAGCGTGTTGCGGAATGCCTTGGTCGACTTCCTCGGTCAGCGGGAATTCGCGCGCGGGCAGCAGGCGCACCGAGTCGACCTTGTGATCGGAGCGCTGCGTTTCCGGATCGAAAGTGCGGATCGAGTCGATCTCGTCGTCGAACAGCTCGATGCGATACGGCTCGGCGCTGCCCATCGGGAAGATGTCGAGCAGCGCGCCGCGCACCGCGAAATCGCCCGGCTCCTGCACCTGCGGCACGTTGCGATAGCCGGCGGCTTCGAGCCGGCGCTGTTCGCTGGCGATATCGAGTTTCTGCTTCAGCGCGAGCACCAGGCGCGGAACCGGCGATGTAGCTGCGCGGCGCGAGGCGCTGCATCAGCGTCGCGACCGGCACCACCAGCACGCCGCGCTTCAGCGTCGGCAGGCGATACAGCGTCGCGATGCGCTGCGAGACGATGTCCGGGTGCGGCGAGAACAGGTCGTAGGGCAGGGTTTCCCAATCCGGAAACTGCAGCACTTCCAGATCGCTGCCGGCAAACACCGCCAGCTCGGCCTCGAGCGCCATGCGCGGCATGCGTGTCGTGGGTGACGGCGACGACCACGCCGTCATAGTTGCGCGCCGGTTTCGGCCAGTGCGAGCGCAAGCGCGGCGCCATGCGGCGCCAACCAGTAGCGGCGTTGCCGGGGCGATGTCGGCAGTGAAGGAGCAAGCAGGGAGGAAGTCATAGGCGGCAGCAACAGCGGCAGCGCCGGCATGGAAATGCGCAGCGCGAAAGACGCCGATTCTAGCAGGCTGGTCTAGCAGGCTGGCGTGGCACGCCCCGCGCCGGCAGCGGCTAGGCCATTGGTCACATGCGCTCTTTACCGCACGTTTACGGCGGCCGATCGAACGGGTGTCCGTCCGATGGTCAAAATGCATAGCTGACAAACAGGAGTTGTTGATGACATTCGCTGCACGACGAAACTGGCGCGTTCTCGCGGTTGCGGTACCGTTCGGTCTCGCGCTCGCCGCGTGCTCGCGCCAGCACGCGCCGCCCGCCGCAGCGCCCGTGCCGGTGACGGTGGTCAAGGCGACGACGCGCGACATGCCGATCCTCGCCAGCGCGATCGGCAGCGTCGAACCGATCAACAGCGTCTCGGTGAAGTCGATGGTCGACGGCCAGTTGCTGGCCGTGCTGGTCAAGGATGGCGATTTCGTCGACCGACGGACCAACTGCTGTTCCGCATCGATCCGCGTCCGGCGCAGGCGGCGCTTGCACCAGGCCGAGGCAGCGTTGGCGAAGGATCAGGCGGCGCTCGACCAGGCACGCTCGGAAGTGAAACGCAATGCGCCGGTCGCGGCCAAGGGCTACATCTCGGCCGATCAGATGGAGCAGTTGCGCACCAATCTCGAAGCGGCGGCGGCGAGCATCAAGGTCGACCAGGCCAACATCGCGGCGGCCAAAGTCACCCTCGGCTACACCGAGATCCGTGCGCCGATCGCCGGGCGCATCGGCCGCATCCTGATCCAGCCCGGCAACCTGCTCAAGGCGAACGACACGAACCCGCTGGTCGTGATCAACCAGATCGAACCGATCTACGTGAACTTCGCGCTGCCGGGCATGCTGCTCGGTCGCGCCCTGCGTCGCGCAGAAGGCATGCGCCGCTGCATGTCGCGCGCGACGATCACCGGCGTTGCCGTAACGCTCGATGGCAAGGTCGCGTTCGTCGACAACGCGGTCGATGCCACGACCGGCACGGTCAAGCTGCGCGCGCGAGTTCGCCAACCCCGAGCATGTGCTGTGGCCGGGGCAACTGGTCAGCGTGAGCCTGACCCTCGGCCACGATGCGAACGCGGTCGTGCGTGCCCGATCAGGCGGTGCAGAACGGGCCGGAGGGCACCTACGTGTTCGTCGTCGAGCCCGATCATCGCGCCGAGCAGCGCAACGTCGACGGTCAGCGCGCGTCGTGCAGGGACAGGCGGTCATCGAGAAGGGACTGGCTGCCGGCGAGACGGTCGTGCTCGACGGCCAGTCGCGCGTCGAGAACGGCGTGTCATTGAAGACCAGCGAACCGCCATCCGGATCAGGGGCGGCCGCTGCACCGGAATCGGGCGCGTGAACGTTTCCGAGATCTTCGTCCGCCGGCCGGTCATGACCACGCTGGTCATGGTCGGCATCCTCGTGTTCGGCATCGTCGGCGTACCGCGCGCTGCCGGTTGCCGCGCTGCCGAACGTCGATTTCCCGACGATCACGGTGTCGGCGCTCGCTGCCGGGCGCATCGCCGGAGACGATGGCATCGGCCGTTGCGACGCCGCTCGAAAAACAGTTCTCGACGATTCCCGCGGTCGATTCGATGACCTCGACGAGCTCGCTCGGCGCAGACTCGATCACGCTGCAGTTCTCGCTCGACCGCAACATCGACGCGGCCGCGCAGGACGTGCAGGCGGCCATCTCCGCGGCGCTGCGCCAGCTGCCGACGCAGATGACGACGCCGCCGACGTTCCGCAAGGTCAATCCCGCCGACTCGCCGATCTTCTACATCGGCATTCACCTCGAAGACGCTGCCGCTGTCGACGCTCGACGAGTACGCCGAGAACACGCTGGCGCAGCGCATCTCGACGGTCAACGGCGTCGCCCAGGTCAACGTCTACGGCTCGCAGAAATACGCGGTGCGCATCGATCTCGATCCGGATGCGCTGGCCGGGCGCAGCCTCGGCATCGACGCGGTCGCGAACGCGGTCGGCGAGCGGCAACGTCAACCTGCCGACCGGCACGCTGTACGGACCGAACCGCGTCTACAACGTCAACGTCAACGGCCAGTTGATGGACGCGGCTGCGTTCGGCGAGCATGATCGTCAGCTACCAGAACGGCGCGCCGGTGCGCCTCAGGGACCTCGGCCGCGTCTACGACGGCGTGCAGAACGACAAGGGCGGCGCGTTCGATCAACGACCAGCGCGGCGTGGTGCTGGCGATCCAGAAACAGCCCGGCACCAACACGATCAAGGTGGTCGAGGACATCCAGGCGATGCTGCCGACGTTCGAGCGCACGTTGCCGGCCGGCGCCAACCTGCAGGTGATCTACGACCGCTCGCAGAGCATCCGCGAGTCGGTCGCCGACGTGAAGTTCAGCCTGCTGCTCGCGCTCGGCCTCGTGGTGCATGGTGATCTTCGTGTTCCTGCGCAACGTGTCGGCGACGATGATTCCGTCGCTGGCGCTGCCGATGTCGATCGTCGGCACGTTCGCGGTGATGTACGCGCTCGGCTTCAGCATCGACAACCTGTCGCTGATGGCGCTGACCTTGTCGGTCGGCTTCGTCGTCGACGACGCGATCGTGATGCTGGAGAACATCTCGCGGCACATGGAGATGGGCAAGGACCGTCTGACCGCGACCTTCGACGGCGCCAGGGAGATCGGCTTCACGATCGTGTCGATGACCCTGTCGCTGGCCGCGGTGTTCATCCCGGTGATGTTCATGGGCGGCATCATCGGCCGCCTGCTCAGCGAGTTCGCGGTCACCATCGTCGCCGCCGTGCTGGTCTCGGGATTCGTGTCGCTGAGCCTCACGCCGATGCTGTGCAGCCGCATGCTGCAGCCTTTGCACGGTGGCGCAGCATGGGCGCATCTACCAGATCAGCGAGCGCGCGTTCGACGCGACGCAGGACGTTCTACCGGCGCACGCTGGAATCGTGTGTCCGGCATCGCTTCGTCGTGCTGATGGTGTTCTTCGCGCTGGTCGTCGCGACCGCGGTGCTCGCGGTGCGCGTGCCGAAGGGTTTTCTGCCGAACGACGACACCGGGCAGTTGTTCGTGTTCACCCAGGCCGCGCAGGACATCGGCTTCGATGCGATGATGGCCAAGCAGAAGCAGGCGCTGGACATCATCCGCAAGGATCCGAACGTCGCCAACGTGATGGCGTTCGTCGGTGCCGGTGGCAGCAGCGCGACGCTCAATCTCGGGCGCATGATCGTCAACCTGAAACCGCCGGGCGAGCGCCTCAACGCGGACGAGGTCGTGCAGGAACTGCGGCCGAAACTGCAGGCATCTGGTCGGCCTGCAGGTGTTCCCGCAGAACCTGCCGCTGATCCGCATCGGCGGCAAGCTGACCAACAGCACCTACCAGTTCGTGCTGCAGGACACCGACACCAAGCAACTGTTCGAGTGGACGCCGAAACTGGTCGCGGCGCTCGCGAAAGTGCCGGGCTTCCTCGACGTGACCAGCGACATGCTGATCGCGAACCCGCAACTCGACGTGACCATCGACCGCGATGCCGCGGCTGCGTACGGCGTCACCCCCGACGCGATCGAGAACGCGACTCTACAACGCGTTCGGGCCGGCCCAGGTGTCGACGATCTACACCGCCTCGGACCAGTTCTGGGTGCTCATGCAGGTCGATCCGAACCGCCAGGGAGATACGTCGGTGCTGTCGTCGATCTACATCACGCCGACCCAGCCAGCAAAGTCGTCCACTGCCACGGCGACCTCGTCGCCGCAACTGGTGCCGCTGTCGGCAGTCACCAGAACCGGCAACTCGGTCGGGCCGGCGACGATCAATCATCTCGGCCAGGTGCCGGCGGTCACGGTGTCGTTCAACCTCGCGCCGGGCATGTCGCTCAGCGATGCGGTCGGCCGGCGTCGACAAGGCGGTCGCGGATCTGCGCATGCCGGACACGATCACCACCTCGTTCCAGGGCACCGCGCAATCGTTCCAGGATTCGGTGGCCGGCATGGGCATCCTGCTGATGCTCGCGATCTTCGTGATCTACCTCGTGCTCGGCATCCTCTACGAGAGCTTCATCCATCCGCTGACGATTCTCTCCGGCCTGCCGACCGCGGTGTTCGGCGCGCTGCTGACGCTGATGGTGTTCGGCAAGGATCTCGATCTCTACGGCGCGGTCGGCCTGATCATGCTGATCGGCATCGTCAAGAAGAACGCGATCATGATGATCGACTTCGCGCTGGAGAAGCAGCGCGAGGGCGAGGACGCCGACGCATGCGATCGTCGACGCCAGCGTGATCCGCTTCCGTCCGATCATGATGACCACGTTCGCCGCGCTGATGGGCACGTTGCCGATCGCGCTCGGCGTCGGCGCCGGTGCCGAAGCGCGCCGGCCGCTCGGCCTCGCCGTGGTCGGCGGCCTGGTCACCTCGCAGCTGCTGACGCTCTACATCACGCCGGTGATCTTCATCTACTTCGAGCGCCTGCAGCAGCGTTTGCGCCGTCGCGGCGCGCCCCTCGCTGACGTCGCGTAAGGCACCTGTAAGGATTTTCCGTCGCGACCCGGGGCGCGCTTGCAGCGCTCCTGCAAAAGTAGCATCACGCCTTCGGGCGTTCCCTGCAGGAGCGGCGGCAGCCGCGATGCTCTTTGTGCGACGCACAGACGATCAATCGGTCGATGGGCAGGCGCTCGGCGGCGGACGGTTGTGCGGCTCTTCGCGGAGAGGCGTGAAACGACAAAAGGCGGGCCGCTGTTGCGACCCGCCTTTCTGGTTGAAATACCCGCGTTGGCTGATGACGTCCGCGGGTGAAACGAATTTCCTGTCCCGCCCGCGGTTGCCGCGGACGGTGTGCATCGAACCTTGCCGCCCCCGGCTGTGGCCGGGGACGGCTCGATACCTCCTTACTGGCAGGCGCCGGATTCGAATCCGTCGCGGAACAGCACGTCGGCGTGGAGCAGCACGTTCGACGCTGCGCTGTTGTTGCCCAGGTACGCATCCGGCGTTCCCGAGCTCGCGTCGGTGCTTACGCGCAGCGGGTTGCTGCCCGCATAGTTCGCCGGCACGCACACCGTCGTCGTGATCGTGCGGGTTTCACCGACCGCGAGGCCCGGGAACGTGCACGGCCACGCGCTGGTGCAATCGCCTGCATTGCCGACGAAGTCGACCCCGGCCGGAAGCACGCTGTTCACCAGCACGCCGCTCGCGACGCTCGGGCCGTTGTTGGTGACGGTCACCGCGTAGTCGAAGCGGCCACCTGGCACCACCACCGCCGGAGCGTCGATGACGACCGCCAGATCAGCGCCCGTGCCAACCGTGGTATGCGCCACGTAGACGTTGTTGTTGAGGTTGGGATCGTTGGTCGTGCTGGTCACCGAAGCGACGTTCGCGATCGGATTGGTGCCGCTGTAGTTCGCCGGCACCGCGAAGGTGACGACATAGTTGCGGTTCGCACCGGCCGCAAGCGCACCGAGCGTGCAGGGCAGTGCCGTGCAGTCACCGCTGACGCTCACCAGGCTCAGTCCGGCCGGCGTCGGATCGGTCACGCTGACTCCGGTCGCGTTGCTCGGGCCGGCGTTGGCGATGGTCACCGTGTAGCTGACGTTGCCACCCGCGAGCAGGGCTGCAGTGCCGTTCTGCGCGATCGACAGATCGGTCGAGTCGGTGACCGCGATGCTGGCGCTGGCGCTGTTGTTGCCCGGCACCGGATCGGTGGTCGTGGCCGTCACCGTCGCGCTGTTGACGATCGGATTGGCGCCGGCATAGTTGGCCGGCACGCTGAACGTCGCGTTGATGATCTTCATCGAGCCGGACGCGAGACTGGCGAAGGTGCACGGGAACGCACTCACGCAATCGCCGCTGTTGGACACGAACACGAGTCCCGCCGGCGTTGCATCGGCAATGCTGACGCCGCTCGCGGTGCCCAGGCCATTGTTGGTCACCGCGATCGTGTAGGTCACCGTGCCGCCGCGCAACGCGCTGCTGCCAGGTGCCTGCATCGCCACGGCGAGATCGGCGGACTGCGCCACTGTCGTGGTCACCGACGCACTGTTGTTGGCCGGCACCGGATCGGTGGTCGCGCTGCTGACACTCGCCGTATTGACGATGGTCGAGCCGCTGTAGCCACTTGGCACCGCATAGGTCGCGACGATGGTGCGGCTTGTGCCCGGGGCGATGCTGGCGAACGCACACGGGAATGCCGCCGCGCAATCACCCACGTTCGACACGAAGGTCAATCCTGCCGGCGTGGCATCGGTCACGCTGACCGTTTGCGCCGGGCTCGGACCGTTGTTGGTTACGCTGATCGTGTACGTCACGGTACCGCCGGTCCCGGTGCTGGTCGGACCGGTCATGCCCAACGCGAGATCGGCGGCCTTGGTGATCGTGGTCGTCACGCTTGCGTTGTTGTTGGTCGACACCGGATCGCTGGTCGTGCTGCTGACGTTCGCGGTATTGACGAGGGTCGAGCCGGCGTAGCCGTCGGGCACCGCATAGGTCACCGTGGCGGTGCGGCTGACGCCGCTGGACAGACTCGCGAACGTGCAGGGGAACGCGGTGCAATCGCCGCTGACCGAGACCACGGTCACGCCGGCCGGCACCGGGTCGTTGATAACGACATTCATCGCCGCGTTCGGACCGTTGTTGATCACGGTGACCGCGTAGGTCGCCTGGCCACCGGTGCCGGCGCTGCTGGAGCCTGTCATCGTCACTGCGAGATCCGCACCACTGCCGATCGCCGCGTTCGGCAACGGCCATACCCAGGCGCCGCGCGAACGTGTGAACGCCGCGAGCGTGGTGAAGCCGCGATCGACCACGAGCTCCCAGACCATCGAGCGCGGGAAGCCGTCGAAGTAGTTCCACACCGGCGAATCGACCGTGATGTCGTCGGTGTAGTACAGGCCCCAGTCGGTACCGGCGAACACCTGTTTCGGCAGGTTCGGGTTCGGCATGATCTGCTCGACCGGAATGTTCGGCAGGTTGCCGGTCTTGTCCTTCCAGGCGAAGCTCGGGCAGTTGTAGGCCGAGCAGGTGACCTGGAACACATGGCCCGGACGTCCCGGCGTGTTCTGGTTGAAACCGCCGACTGCGGCGTACGCGACCAGCGCCGAGTTCGGATCGAAACGCACGCCGAAGATCGGACGGTTCGGCAGCACATTGTTGTTGTCGGTGACGTTGACCGCGTTCGCGCAGGTCGGATCGGTTGCCGGCGGTGCCGCCGGGCAGTTCGCCGTCCCCGCCGTACCGAGACCGAACACGATCTGCACGTTGCCGTCATTGGTGCCGACTGCGGCGACCGTCGGGTCGGTGAACGAATACGCGACGTAGTTGATGTACGAACGGTTGTCAGTACCGAGGATCAGGTTGTTCTTGGTCAGGTTCGGCGTGCGTGCCTTCCACGACGCGCGCATCGTCGCTGCGGTCGGGTTGGTCATGTCGACCGTTTCCCACAGGCGGTTCGTGCCCGCGATCATGTGGTTGCAGCCGCTGGCCGTGCTGCAGCCGCTGCCCGGTGCGTCGAGGGTGCCCCACTTGTAGATGTCGTAAGACATCGCGAAGATCGAGGCGGACAGGTCGCCAGTGCCGCCCCAGGTGCCGCCGGTGTTGCCGGATGCTGTGGAGAACGAGCCGCTGAGCGGATTCGGGTTGCCGTAGGTCAAGCTGCGCGCGAGCGAACCGTACTGGCTCGAGTTGAACCAGACCGCATTGTTGATCGGTTCGATTTTCGTCGTCGTGCCGTCGCCCGAGCAATTGGAGTTCCACTGCACCGGACCGGTCGGCGTGCCGTTGAATTTCACTGCGGAACAGCCATTGTCCTGCGCGCCCGCACCGATCGCCGGATTGGCCGAGTTCGCAAAGTTCGAGGTGATGTCGCCGAAGTAGAACTCGATGCTGTTGATCGTGTTGTTGAGCTGACGGAAGCTCGGCAGCGGCGATGTGGAAGTGGCGTTCTCGGTGTAGAACACGCCGCCGTCCGTACCGATCAGCATCTTGTCCGGATTGCCCGGGAAGAAGTTCAGCGCATGCTGATCGACGTGGACGTGATCCAGCGTACCCGCGGGTTTGGTGCCCCAACCGCAGGTGACGTCGGTATAGGTCGAGCCGCCATCGGTCGAGCGATACAGGTCGTAGCCGGTGAGCCAGGTGATTTCCGGATTGCCCGGCTGCACGGTCAGTCTGGCGTCGTACCACATCTGGCCGCCGCCGCCGTACGAGCTGGATTCGCAACCGCGGATATTGTTCGTCGTGCCGCTGGTGGTCCCATTGTTTACAGCCTTCTGCACCCACGTGTTGCCCGCGTCATCCGAGCGCCACACGCCGAGCACCTGGTACTTGGTACTCGGGCTGGTCTGAAGCGACTGGAGCGCCGCGTACATCGTGCTCGGCTGATCCGGCGATACGGCCAGTTCGATGCGGCCGAAGTCAAGTTGGGGCGCGCCAGTGCCAGTGCTGGGCAGCCAACCGTTGTTGAGTAGGGTCCAGTTGTTGGTCGCAGGACAGCCGCCGCCTGGGATAGCGTCCAGGCGGTACACGCCGTTCGAGCCGTTCCGATCCAGATCCGACTGTACCGGCGTCACCGAGCCGCGCGTGCCGATCGCGACATACAGGCGAGTGGTGCCGTCGCCGTTGCTGACCGGCACGAGTCCCGTCACGTCCTGGCGCTGTGGCGCCGCGCCGGTCCAATACGGATTGGTGTAGCACGGACCAACCCAGTTCTCGCCGGCGTCGTAGGAGAAATACACGCTGGTCTTGGTGCCGACGATCACGGTGTTCGAATTGTTCGGATCGACGACGACCTTGCCGATCGCCTGATACTGCGGGAAGCCGCCGGCGATACCGAGGTAATACGGGCTGAACTTGTCGGTGCCGAGCACGCGCCAGCTCTGGCCTTGGTCGGAGCTCTTGAGTACGCCGACTGCGCCGAACGAGAACGAGCCGTAGTTGAGGTCGCCGGTACCCGCGTAGATCGTGTTGTGGTTATGCGGATCGATCGTGATGTCGGAGATCGACAGGCCGGC
The DNA here is from genome assembly GCA_963720445.1 of uncultured Gammaproteobacteria bacterium. Lineage (GTDB taxonomy): Bacteria > Pseudomonadota > Gammaproteobacteria > Xanthomonadales > Rhodanobacteraceae > Dokdonella_A. The sequence goes on along the minus strand of CAVRFO010000002.1, from coordinate 267,138 downwards.
CACTTCCGGCACGTCGGTCACCACCTGCCACGATGTCGTGTTGTTCGGAGGAGCGGTGAGCGAGCAGCACGTGGTGGTCTTCCAGATGCCACCGCCGTCGGAGCCCATGTATGCGATGGTCGGGTCGACTGGATCGATTGCGATCACGTTGGCGCGTCCCGACACGCTGCCATAGGCATTTTGGGTGTTGTTCTCCGGCATCGGACCGAGCGCAACGAAGCGGCCCGGTTCCAATGTCAGCGGTGAATCGGGCACCAATGCCTTGTTGTAGGTTTTGACGCCGGCAGGAATCGCGGCGGTCATCGCGCGTTCCTCGACCGCGGCGTCGGCGGCCCAAGTCGGATCGAAGCGGCCGGTCGGATAGGTGTTGCGGATGATCCAGTCATCCCCGTTTGGCGGACCACCATCGTCATCGCCTTGCTCGGAGTGCAGCCATTGTGGCTGTGCGAAATGGACGTAAGCGCCAACCGCGCCCACGGCGGTCGACAGCGAAACCAGGATAGGTAACAACTTGCGCATGAATGATTCCCCAAGTGGAATGCGAGTGACGCAGGCGGCGCGAGGCGCTGCCGAAACGAATACAACGACACACTCCGGCACGTGCTTGCGCGCGCGTCGGTGACCCCGTCCAGGGGTTTTCAGAAACGTGTTCCTTGCATGCGACGTGACCGCTGCACAGACCGGTGCGGCCCTGTCATGACGGTGCGTGAATACCTTTACGCGTTGGCGGTTGCCACGGACTTCCCCATCCGCGCGTAAAAGCCGAGCCCAGATCCCCGTTGCGGCAGGTCAATAAAAAATCCTGCTGCGGGCTGGAATCTATCAGCCCATAGACGGAAATAGAAGCAGGACTTGTGGCCTTTACATCTGCTCCCTCGAACGTGCATGGCTCACACGAACGAACGCGTTGGCGTGGTTGCCGGACCGCGCCGGATACACGCGTCGACAACCAGTCAAGTCAGCGATCCGCCCCTGTGTGCACATCGCCGAGGTCGAAGCTCACCCGCAGCAGATCAGGCTCCCCGGCGACCGCGATGCGCTCGGCGCCGAGCCCGCTCGCGAAGTCGAGCATGGTGGCGTTCTCGGTGAGTACGGAACCCCAGAGTTCGGACAGCGCGCGGCGTCGCGCCTCCGCGAGCAGGCGTTGCATCAATGCGTGGCCGACGCCGAGGCCAACCAGGGTTGGGTCGACTACCAGCGCGAATTCCGCGCGTTCGCCCGTCGCGTCGACGTACATGCGCGCCTCGCCGCGGATCTCGCCATCGGCGTCGGTGGCGACGAACGCGGCGCCCGCGGTTTCGTCCACGTTGCACAATCGCTCGGCGGCCTCCGGCGAGAGGTCGTTCATGCGGTGGAACACGCGCAGGCGTACCTGTTCCGGCGTCAACCGCGCGAATCCCCGGCGCAGCGCGTCGGTGTCGTCGCGGCGGATCGCGCGCAGGAACAGGGTGCGGCCATCCGATGTCGCGAACGGTGTGCCGAGCGGATGCGCGATCGCGCCAGCCGGAAGTGGTGGATCGGGAGTGAGCGGATCGTCGTGCATCGCTGCGTTATGAAGGCGAACAATCGGGCGCGTCCGCTGCCGCATGCTACGCCGGAAACGATGGCTGTCGCCGCGTCCGGACAATCAGCGCACGGCGACCGTGCAATCGAACGGTAGCCATGCGTGCAACCACGGTGCGCTGCCGACCAGCCACGGTCCTGCCAAGGTCAGCGCGGCGCTGAGCAGCAGCACGGCGCCGGCGACGCGTTTGGCAGCCGGTTTTGCAGCGAAGCCCACGAAGCGTTGTGCGCCGAACGCGGTCGCGAGCATCGCCGGTGCGGTGCCGAAGCCGAATGCGGCCATCGTTGCCGCGGCATTGAGCGCATCGAGTTGCAAGGTCGCGATCAACAGCACCGTGTAGACAAACCCACACGGCATCCAGCCCCAGACCATGCCGAATGCGAACGCGCGCGGCAGGCTCGTTACCGGCAGCAGGCGGCGGCCGATCGGCGCGAGTTTCGGCCACAGGCGCCGGCCGAAGCCGAAGCCGGGATCGCGGACCCTGCCGAACGCAACGAGTGCGCCGAGCACCAGCGCGAGCGCGCTCAATGCACGCAGACTGCGGCGCACTGCGTCGATGTCGAGCAGGCCGATCAGCCCGCCGAGCACGCCGCCCAGCAGCAATCCAGACAATGTGTATGAAGATATTCTTCCCATCTGGTACCCGAGCAGCAGATGCGGCAGCGGCCGCCCGTCGGCGCGCTTCGCGGTCGCGATGCCGAGTGCGCCGGAGATGCCGCCGCACATCACCAGGCAATGCCCGCTCGCGGCGAGGCCGAGCAGCAGGGCGGCGCCGAGGGTCAGCGTGCCGGTCATGGCGCAGGCTCTTGCGGCGGTGAAGGAACCTCTGCTTCGTCCGCCTGTGTCGGTGATGGGTCCGGCTCGTCGAGCAGCGGCAGCAGGCGCGGCGTATCCATATCGTCGAACTGGTCGTGGTCGACCGCCCAGAAGAACGCTATGCCGGCAGCGACCAGCAGCAGGATCGACAGCGGGATCATCACGATCAGGATATTCACGCTGGTGCCTGTACGGGGGTAACCGGGTGGCGTGGTGCGGAGTCTGCGCCGCGGCCGATACGCAACGCGTTCAGCACCACGACCAGCGAACTGGTCGACATGCCGAGCGCGGCCAGCCAGGGCGGCACGAAGCCGAGCGCGCCGAACGGCACCACGATCAGGTTGTAGGCGAGTGCCCAGCGCTGGTTCTGGCGCAGGATCGTGAGTGTCTCCTGCGCGATCGCGCGCGCTTGCGCGAGTGCGTCGAGACGTTCGCCGGCGAGCACGATGTCGCTGGCTGCCTGGGCGAGGTCGGCGCCGCTGGCGATCGCGATCGCGACATCCGCGCCGGCCAGCACCGGCGCGTCGTTGATGCCGTCGCCGACTGCGATTACTCGCGCGCCGCCAGCGCGCAATTGCGCCAGGCGGGCGAGTTTGTCCGCCGGGCGCTGGCGTGCGTGCCAGTTCGTGATGCCGAGGCGCGCGGCGATCGCGGCAACCTTGCTGGCAGCGTCGCCGCTTGCGATTTCGATATCGAGGCCACTGTCGCGCAACGCGTCGATCGCCGCGCGTGCGCCCGGACGCAGGCGTTCGGAGAGATGGAATGCGGCGATCGCTCCGGTGTCGTCGGCCAGCACCACGGCATCGTCGAGGGCGCTCACCCCGGCACTGTTGCCGAGCGCGAAATCCGCGCGCCCCAGACGCAGCCGGCGCCCGTCGATGGTGCCTTCGAGTCCACCGCCGGTTTCGGCGCGCAGCGTTTCGACCGGGCGCGTTGCGGACGCGCCGGCGGCATGTGCAATGGCCTGCGCAACCGGATGCCGGCTGCCGCGTGCGAGCGAACCCGCCAGAGCCAGCGCGTCGTCTTGCGCAGCGGTGGCGTCGCCACCGCTGAAGGGCGCTCCGAGCCGCGTGCTTTCCGAATCCTGGCTTTCGACAGCCGAAGGGCTGGTCATCCCGAACCCCGAATCCCGATCGCAAAGCATCACGCGCTCCAGCGTGAGCTGCGGTTCGGTCAGCGTGCCGGTCTTGTCGAACACGATGTGGCTCGCATTGGCGAGATTCTCGATCGCGTCCGCATGGACGACCAGCACGCCGCGCCGCGCGAGCACGCCGAGTGCGCGGGTCAGCGCGGCGGGCACCGCGAGCGCGAACGCACAGGGGCAGGACACGACGAGCACCGCCAGCGTCGCGGTGAACGCGCGCGCGGGATCGAAATAGCTCCAACCAATCGCCGTGATCGCGGCGAGGATGAGTACGCGCGCGACGAAGCCTGCGGCCGCGCGTTCGCCGGCGCGCGCGAGCTGCGGCCGTTCGGTCGCCGCACGCGTGACCAGGGTGACGATGCCGGCGAGTACGGTATCGGCACCGACGCGTTCGACGCGCAGGTCGGCCGGTCCTTCGATGACGACGCTGCCGGCGATCAGCGCGTCACCACGGTGTTTCCCGATCGACGCCGATTCGCCCGACAGCAGCGCTTCGTCGACACGGCACTGCGCGCTGGCGAGCGCACCATCGGCGGGTACCGTGCTGCCGGCGGCGACGTGCACGCGATCGCCGGGAATGAGTTCCGCCGCGCCGATGCGTTCCAGTGAGCCATCGCTGCGATAACGGTCAGCGAACGTCGGCGTGGTTCGCGCCAGCGCATCGGTGAGATCGCCGGCGCGATGCCGTGCACGCATTTCGAGATAGCGCCCGACCAGCAGGAAGAACACGAACATGCTGACCGAATCGAAGTACACCTCGCTGCCACCGCGCAGCGCTTCGATCGCGCTGGCCGCGTAGATCAGCGTGATCGCGAGCGCGACCGGCACGTCCATGCCGAGTTGGCGCGCGCGCAGCGCGCGTGCGGCGCCCGCGAAGAAGGGGCGTGCCGCGTAGAACACGACCGGCGTTGCGACGAGCAGGCCGAACCAGCGCAACAGGTCGCGCGTCGAGGTATCCATCGCGTCGACTGCGCCGAGATAGAGCGCGCTCGCGTACATCATCGCCTGCATCGCGCCGAAGCCGGCGACGATCAGGCGCTTGAGTGCCGCGCGCGATTCGCGTTTGCGCGCATCGTCGAGTGCGGCGGCATCCAGCGGCAGTGCGCGGTAGCCGGTGCGCGTGAGCGCATCGACGACCTGTGCGAGCGTGCAGCGTGCACCGTCCCAGACGATGCGCGCACGGCGTGCGCCGGCATTGACCTGCACGCCGGCAACGCCGGGCAGTGCGCCGAGCGAGCGTTCGATCAGCCAGACACAGGCGGCGCAGCGCACACCTTCGACCAGCACGATCGCTTCCTGACGGCCCGCGCCGAGATCGCGCACGACGTGCCGCGCGAGTTCTGGTCGCGCCCAGGCTTCGCTGCTGCGTTCGCTCTCCGCACGTTCCGGCGCGCGCTGTGCCGGGACGCTGCGCAAACGGTAATAGTCACCGAGACCGAGCTGGTCGATCCATTCGGCGGCGGCGCGACAGCCGTGGCAGCAGACCGGATGGATGACGCCGGCGACGGTGGCGCTCGGCGCGTTCGCGGGCAACGGCTCGCCGCAATGCCAGCAGGCGGCCGCTGCGGTGTTCACTGGGCGATCCGCGGCGGATCGGTCGGCGCCGCCGGATGTGCGAGCGGAACCCTGAACACTTCACCGCCAGCCGTTGGCACCGGCGTGTCGGCGTGACGCGCGCCGAGCACGATCATCCACACGCAGCCGGCCAGCGACGCGGCAAACAGCAGCGTGCCGAGCCAAACGACCGGCTGGCGATACCAGTCACCGGCGCGTGTGCGGTCAATGTGTGGCGTTGGCATGGTCATGTGACTGCGCGTAGACCCAGGCGGCGATCAGGCGCGTGTCGCTTTCGTTGAGCCGCGTCCGCCACGCTGGCATGGTGCCGGCGCGACCGTTGCGGATGGTTTCCTCGATCGTGGCGAGGTCGCCGCCATAGAGCCAGATCGTATCGGTCAGGTTCGGTGCGCCGAGTGCCGGATTACCTGTACCTGCGGGGCCGTGGCAGGCCGCGCAGACCGTGAACGACGGCTTGCCTTTCGCTGCGCGGATCGACGAGTGCGGCGCGCCGGAAAGGCTCAGCACGTAGTTGGCGAGATCTTCGAGGGCGCTCGGGTCGAAGCTCGATGCGAACGCCGGCATCGCGCCATGACGGCCATCGAGGATGCTGGTCATGATCACATCGCCGCTGCCGCCGTACAGCCAGTCCGCGTCGGCGAGGTTGGGCGCGCCGAGCACCGCGTTGCCATGTCCCTCGCGGCCGTGGCAGGCGGCGCAGTTGTCGATGAACAGGCGCTGCCCCATCCGGGTCGCTTCCGGGTCGGTCGCGAGCTGTTCGACCGTTTGCCCCTTGAAGCGCCCAAGTACCGGGTCGAGCTTGGCCTGGTTGGCCGCGGTATCGCGCGCGAGTTCGCCGTGCGAGGTCCAGCCGAGCGCGCCCTTGAAGCCGCCGAAGCCCGGATACAGCGCGAGGTAGGTGAAGCCGGCGACGAACATGCTGGCCGACATCAGCACCCACCATAGCGGCAGCTTGCGCACGCCCTCACGCAGTACGCCGTGCGCCCAGACGTGGCCGCTGGTGCCGTCCGGCAGGGTCGGGATCTTGACCCGCGTGCCCCATACGAACAGGAACAGCGTAATGCCCATGTTGAGCACGATGAGGAAGATGATCCAGGCCGACCAGAACACGCTCATGGCTGATCCTCCTCGTCTTCCATCGGCAGGCGCGCGAGCGCGTCAAATTTTTTCTTGTGGCCGCTGTGCCACAGCCAGATCCAGATGCCGATGAAGCTGACCAGCATCAGCACGATCATCACGCCCGCGACCTGTCCCCAGACCGGATTCATGGCGTGGCTCCGTCGGCGGGTGCGGCGGCATCCTTCGCCGTTTGCGGTTCGTTCGCGATGCCGAGCCCTTGCAGGTAGGCGACGATCGCGTCCATTTCGGTCTGCCCGCTCACCGCGGCAGCCGCGCCGGCGATGTCGGCGTCGGTGTACGGGTCGCCGAGCATGCGCAGCACGCGCATCTTCTGGGTGGTTTCAGCCGGATCGACCAGCGCCTGCGACAGCCACGGATAACCGGGCATGTTCGAATCCGGCGATACCGAACGCGGGCTCTTCAGATGCACGCGCTGCCATTCGTCGCTGTACTTGCCGCCGATTCGGGCGAGATCCGGACCGGTGCGCTTGGAGCCCCACTGGAACGGGCGGTCGTAGACCGATTCGCTGGCAATCGAGTAGTGACCGTAGCGTTCGGTTTCCGCCTGCAGCGCGCGGATCATCTGCGAGTGGCACAGGTAGCAGCCTTCGCGCACGTAGATGTCCTTGCCGGCGAGGCGCAACGCGTCGTAGGGCTTCACGCCCGGCGCCGCCTCGACCTTGTGTGCGGCCATGAACAGCGGCGTGATCTCGGCCAGTCCACCGAGCGACACCATGATCGCGGTCAGGATGCCGAGCAACCCGGCATGCTTCTCGACCGCCTCGAAATACTTGTAGCCACCGAACATCGTCGTCTCCTCAACCCATTGCCGGCAGCGGCGCCGGCACCTGATGCGCGACCGGTTCCGGAATCGGTACCGGGATCGGCTTGATCAGGTGCGCGCGCGCATCGGATGCGGTGTGCCACAGATTCCACGCCATCACGACCATGCCGCCGAGGACCAGCACGCCGCCGAACCAGCGCACCGCGTACAGCGGCTTGATCGCGAGCAGGCTGTCGATGAACGCGTAGGTCAGCGAACCGTCGGCATTCGTCGCGCGCCACATCAGGCCCTCGGTGACGCCAGCGACCCACATCGCGACGACGTACAGCAGCAAACCGATCGTGTGCATCCAGAAATGGATGTTCATCGCGCGGTGCGAATGCATCGCGGGACGACCGAGCGCGCGCGGCGCCATCGCGTACAGCGAACCGATCGTGATCATCGCGACCCAGCCGATCGAGCCGGAATGCACATGGGCGATCGTCCAGTCGGTGTAGTGCGACAGCGAGTTCACGGTTTTGATCGCCATCATCGAGCCTTCGAAGGTCGACGCGGCGTAGAACACCAGCGACAGCACCATGAACTTCGCGGCGGGGTCATCCTTCAGTCGATGCCACGATCCGTTGAACGTGAGCAGGCCGTTCGCGGCCGAGCCCCAGCTCGGCATCAGCAGCACCAAGGAAAACGCCATGCCGACCGACTGCACCCAATCGGGCAGGGCGGTGTACATCAGGTGATGCGCGCCGGCCCACATGTAGACCGAGATCAGCGCCCAGAAATTGACGATCGAGAAGCGGTAGCTCCACAGCGGTTGCTGTGCCTGGCGCGGCACGAAGTAATACATCATGCCGAGGAAGCCGGCGGTCAGGAAAAACGCGACCGCGTTGTGGCCGTACCACCACTGCACCATCGCGTCGACCACGCCGGAATAAATCGGATACGACTTGAACATCGAAACGGGGATCGCGAGGTTGTTGACGATGTGCAGCAGCCCGACCGCGATGATGAATGCGCCGTAGTACCAGTTCGCGACATAGATGTGGCGGATGCGTCGCCGCGCGAGCGTGGCGAAGAACACCGTACCGAACGAGACCCAGACCACCGCGAGCAGGATGTCGATGAACCATTCCGGTTCCGCGTATTCCTTGCTCTGGGTGATGCCGAGCGGCATCGTGATCATTGCCAGCACGATCACCAGCTGCCAGCCCCAGAACGTGAAGTTCGCGAGGCGGTCGAAGGCCAGGCGCGTGTGTCCGGTGCGCTGCACGACGTAGTAGCAGGTGCCCATCAGCGCCGAGCCGCCGAACGCGAAGATCACGCCGAACGTGTGATCGGGTCGCAGCCGGCTGAAGGTCAGCCAGGGAATATCGAAATTCAGCGCCGGCCACGCGAGCTCGGCCGCGATGTAGACGCCGATCGACATGCCGATGACGCCCCACACCGCCGCAGCCAGCAGGAACAGGCGGACGACATGGTCGTTGTAGGTTTCGATGGTTTGCATGAACAGTCCTGGGCAGACAACCGGTTGATTTTCCCGAATCATGCATGGTGCGCGTTGATCCATGTCAAGACATGGTGTCGCAGCCCCGTATTGCGGTGCGGCAGATCGTCGCTGCCGGTCGCCGCCGCGGGTTCCAGTGCACCATGTGGCGCGCTAGGATGCGGGTTTGATAGGGGGAAGGACATGGGCGATGGAACCGGCATGCGCGACACCGACCTCGATGCGCTCTGCGCAGGCTGGCCGGGTGTTACCCGCTCGATCAAGTGGGAGGTCGACCTGGTCTACAGCGTCGCCAACAAGATGTTCGTCGTGATGTGCACGCTCGGCCCCGAGCGCGGACGACTCTCGTTCAAGGTCGACACCGAGCGCTTCCTCGAACTTACCGAACAGCCCGGCATGGCGCCGGCGCACTACATGGCACGCGCGTTCTGGGTCAGCGTGATCGAACCGGAGCGATTCTCGCAGGCCGAGCTTGCCGCGTTCGTGCGGCGTTCCTACGAGCTGGTGCGCGAGAAGCTGCCGAAGAAGACGCAGGCTGCGCTGGCCGACTAGACTCGGCCCTTCACCCGCCGCCGAGCATCACCGTGACGCCCGACCAATTCCGCAGCATCGCGCTCGCGCTGCCCGAAGCGATCGAAAGCGCGCACATGGGGCATCCGGATTTCCGCGTGCGCAAGAAGATTTTCGCGACGCTCGGAGCCGCTCCGAAAGAGTCACGGCGTGCTGAAATTCACGCTCGAACAGCAGGAACTGTTCATGCGCGTCGACCCCGCTGCATTTGCGCCGGTCGCAGGCGGTTGGGGGCGCAAGGGCTGGACGCAGCTGCAGTTGCGCGAAGCCAAACCCGCGATCGTGCGCGATGCGCTCGCGGCGGCATGGCGCAATGTCGCGCCGAAGACGCTCGCCGCCACGCTCGACTGGCGGCGCTGCGACCACCGATTGATTCTTTGCAAGGAACGAAACGACGCATGTCAGGCAAGGCCGATTCACTCAAGACGATCTTCTTCGCGCTCGGCGCGAACTTCGCGATCTTCATCGCCAAGGCATCGCGCGCGTTCGTGACCGGCTCCGGCGCGATGACCGCCGAAGCCGTGCATTCGCTCGCCGATTGCGGCAACCAGTGCCTGCTGCTGCTCGGTCTCAAGAACGCGAAGGCGCCGCCGTCGCCGGACCATCCGCTCGGCCACGGCAAGGCGATCTACTTCTGGTCGTTCCTGGTCGCGCTGCTGCTGTTCTCCGTCGGCGGCGCGTTCTCGATCTACGAAGGCATCCACAAGTTGAGCGAACCGGAGCCGCTGAAATGGCCGTGGCTCGCGATCGGCGTGCTCGCGTTCGGCATCGTCGCCGAAAGTTTCTCGATGTGGGGCTGCCTGCGCGAAGTCAACAAGGCGCGCGGTGGCGCACAGTCTGTGGCGCTGGTTCCATGAAAGCCGGCAGAGCGAGCTGATCGTGATCTTCGGCGAGGATCTCGCCGCGCTGCTCGGTCTGGTGCTGGCGCTGCTCGCGGTGCTGTTGACCCTGATAACCGGCAATCCGCTGTTCGACGCGATCGGCACGCTCGCGATCGGCGTCCTGCTCGTCGTCGTCGCGGTGTTCATCGCGATCGAGGTCAAGGCGCTGCTGATCGGGCAGAGCGTCGATCCGGAAACGAAGGCCGAGATCCTGCGCTTCCTCGGCACGCGCCCGGAAATCGCACGCGTGTTCAACCTGATCACGCTGCAACTCGGCAGCGACGTGATGGTCGCGGTCAAGGCCGAGATGAGCCGCGACCTGTCGACCAAGGGCATCGTCGATGCGATCAACGCGGTCGAGAAGGCGATGAAGGAGAAGTTTCCGCAAATCCGCTGGTCGTTCTTCGAGCCCGACGTGGCGGATTGAGTGATCGTGCAGCCGATGCGCGATCCTCATCGCTGCAATCGCGACCATCCTCCATCCGTTCGCCCCGAGGTATCGAAGGGTGAACGGAGCGCGATTGTCCCGGCAATCGCCTACGCTTGCGCCTGGCTCGCACTCGGCCTCTGGCTCGGCGTCAACGTCAATCATTGGATTCCGCAACAGCGGCCGGCCGATCCCGGCCTGGGAACCGCTGACGTGGGAACTCAGCAGTGCGCTGGTGCATCGCGGTGCTCGCGGTGCTGGTCTACCGGTTCGAACGGCGATTCCCGTTGTCCGGCGCAGGCTGGCTGCGCCGAGCTGCCGATTCACGTACCCGTCGCAATCGTGTTCTCGCTCACGCATACGACTGCGATGGTCGCCATCCGCAGGCTCGTCTACATGCTGCATGGGGAGCGCTACGATTTCGGCGATCCATGGCTCGGCTATGCCTACGAACTGCAGAAGGACCTGATCACCTACGCGCTGATCGTCGGCTTTTGCGTGGCCTGGCGCGCGGTGCGGATGCGCCGCGAACGCGAGCTTGCGGTGATCCAGCTCGAACGCGACCTGAGCGAGGCGCGCCTCGCGCAACTGACCGCACAGATCGAACCGCATTTCATGTTCAACACATTGAACGCGATTTCGAACCGCATGCACGAGGACATCGATGCGGCGGATCGGATGATCGCCGCGTTCGCCGTCTTGCTGCGCGTTGCGCTCAATGAGAGCGGCAGCGTGCATGTGCGTGTCGCCGACGACGTGGTCTGGCTGGAACGCTACTTCGAGCTGATGCGCGAGCGCTTCCGCGGCAAGCTCGAAACGAACATCGACCTGGACTCAGCCGCGCGCAATGCGCGCATCCCGCGCCTGCTATTGCAACCTTTGGTCGAGAACGCGTTCGAGCATGGCCTGAGGAGCGGGCGAGGCCGCGTCGACGTCGCGATCCGCGCCGAAGAAGACCGCTTGCGCTGCACGGTCGACGACGACGGTGTCGGCGTTGCCGCCGATTTCGAATCCGGCGTCGGCCTCGACAACGTCCGCCGCCGCCTCGACCTGCTGTATCCCGGCGATCACCATTTCGCGATCGGACCACGCGCCGAAGGCGGCACGCGCATCGAGATCGACCTGCCGTTCACGACCGATGGCTGAAATCCGCGTCGCGATCGTCGAGGACGAACCGCCGGCGCGCGCGAAGCTGTGCCGGATGCTCGGCGAGTCACGAGGGCTACCGCGTCATCGCCGAAGCCGACGACATCGCCGGCGGTCTCGACGCGTTGCGCAACGACAAGCCCGACCTGCTGTTCCTCGACATCCAGCTCGGTGCCGAAAGCGGCTTCGACCTGCTGACGCGCACGTCGCCGCCGTATCCGCTGATCGTGTTCACGACCGCATTCCACGAACACGCGCTGCGCGCATTCGAGTTCGCTGCCCTGGACTATCTCCTGAAACCGTTCGACCGCGAACGCTTCGCGCGTTGCCTCGAACGCGTCGCCGAACGTTTTGCCGAGCGCCGCAACGACGAAGGCGACACCGCCGACGAGGAACGCCTGCGCCGCCTCGGCACCGACCTGAATCACACGCCGCGACTGCAACGCCTCGTCGTGCACGACCGCGGCCGCTCGCTGATCGTGCCGATCGCCGACGTGCAACGCCTCAGCGCCGCCGGCAACTATGTCGAAGTGCATACCGCAGCGAAACGCCATCTGATCCGCGCGACTCTGTCTCGTCTTGCGCAACGTCTCGATCCAGCCGAATTCCTGCGCGTGCATCGCTCGCACCTCGTGCGCGCGGATTTCATCGCCGAGGTCGCGCCGTGGGCGCATGGCGACCTGAAGCTGTCCCTGAAGGACGGCAGCGAGCTGATGCTGAGTCGGCGTTATCGCAACTTGCTGCCCGAAGACTGGCGCGGGATCTGACGACACCGCCTCCGCGAACCAGGCGAACACGTGTCCCACGTACGGATCAAGGATGGAACTTCTCGTGCCGCGCCAGCATCTGCACGAGCTGCGCAATGCGCCGCTCGCGCGTCTCGGGTTTCACTGCGGTCTGGACCCGGTACAGGACCGAATACCGGTTTGTCTTGTCGAGCGACGCGAAGAAGTCGCGCGCGCGCGGGTTCGTGTCGAGTGCCGCTGCGACGTCGTCGGGCACGGTCGAACGGCGGGCGCCGTCATAGGCGGCGTCCCAGCGGCCATCGCGCTTGGCGCGTTCGATCTCGGTCAGGCCTGATGCCGCCATCTTGCCGGCGGCCATCAACGCGAGTGCCTTGTCCCTGTTGATCTTCGACCACACGCTCCGCGCCGATCGGCGCGTGAAGCGCTGCAACCAGAACTGTTCGTCGAACGCCTTCTTCTGGCCGTCGATCCACCCGTGGCAGAGCGCGACCTCAATCGCCTCGTCGTACGAGACCGACGCGATAGCCGCGCCCTTCTTCGCGAATTTCAGCCATAGTCCTGGCGAGCACAAATGGTTCTTCTTCAGCCACGCCGCCCAATCACGCTGGCGTTCGAAGTATCCGATCTGCAGCGTGTGCTCACCCGTAATGACGGACTTCGTGGCCATCGCGTGATCCTCGGAAATGCGGGCACGTGGATGCTACGCGAGGTTGTCGAAGTGATGATCGTTGCTCAGCAACACCACGTCGACGTAGCCGACTACCGCTCGCGTGATCGGCGGATCCTGTGTCTTGAACAGCGAATACGCTGCCGCCCGGTATTCGCCGCCGGCAGGGTCGAACGTGCGATCGGTCAGGATGCGCAGGCCAGCGATTTCAATCAAGGCGGTCGGACCGCCGATGTAGGTCATCTTCATGCGGTTTCCAGATTCCTGGTGGATACGTGAGCCCCGGCGATCGAAGCGGTCCCGCTTGCGTCATCGGCGGTCCCCTTCGTCACGCGGAGGTTGTCGGGGCAGGCGGAGCGGAATTCAATAGCGACGAAGAGGAGGATCCCATGCGCCTGATGTTGCTGTCCCTGCTGCTCTGGATGCCGATGCTGCACGCCGCCGCATTCGAATGGACCGCCTACGGCGGCGACGGTCGCGGTCTGCGCCACGCGCCACTGACGCAGATCACGCCGCAGAACGTCGGCAGTCTGGAACTTGCGTGGAGTTTTCGCACCGGCGAGCTGGGCGAAGGTTTTGCACGCGCGAAGGATGCGTTGACGTTCGAGGCGACGCCGCTGCTGATCGGCGACACGCTGTATGTCAGTACAGCGACCGGCAAGGTGTTTGCGCTCGATGCGGAGAAGGGCAGCGAGCGTTGGCGCTTCGATGCGCAGGTCGATCGCAACCGCGACTATTCCGAAATGACGACGCGGGGCGTCAGCTTCTGGCGCGATGCGTCCGGATCGACCGATACGGTTTGCACGCAGCGCATCGTGTTCGCGACGATCGATGCGCGCTTGGTCGCGATCGATGCGAAGACCGGCATGCGCTGCGTTGATTTCGGATCGAACGGTGAAGTCGCGTTGTCGACAGGCGTGCGCCTGATCAAGAATCGCCTGGGCAACTATCAGGTCACCTCGCCGCCAGCGATCGCGGGTGATGTCGCGATCGTCGGCTCGTCGATCGGCGACAACGGCGGCACCGATCTCGAACTCGGTGTCGTGCGCGCGTTCGATGTGCGCAGCGGCAAGGAACTGTGGCATTGGGACCCGATACCGCGCACGGCAAAGATTCCGAAAGAAGCGGCGAACCCGGAGTTCGGCAACATCGAGGATCAGCAGGCGCGCTGGACCGGTGCGGCGAATGCGTGGGCGCCGTTCGCGGTCGATGCAGCGCGTGGTCTCGTGTTCGTTCCGACCGGGTCGGCGAGCCCGGATTTCTTCGGTGGCGAGCGGCCGGGCGACGACCACTGGGCTGATTCCCTGGTCGCGCTGCGCGCGGCGACCGGCGAGTTCGTCTGGGGTCGCCAGCTCGTGCATCACGATCTGTGGGACTACGACACCGCTTCGCAACCGATGTTGATCGATCTCGACCACGATGGCGCGAAAGTGCCGGCGGTGGTGCAACTGACCAAGACCGGCCAGGTGTTCGTGTTCAATCGCGAGACGGGCGAACCCGTTTTCCCGATCGAGGAACGCGCCGTTCCGCAGGATGCCGTCGCCGGCGAGACGCCATCGCCGACGCAACCGTTTTCGTCCTTGCCGCCGCTGGTTTCGCATGCACCGGTGACGCCCGACGATGCCTGGGGCCTGACCTTCTGGGATCGCGGCGCGTGTCGCGAGCAGATCGCCGCGCTGCACAGCGAAGGCATCTTCACGCCGCCGAGCCTCAAGGGCACGATAGAGCGGCCCGGTTACGCCGGCGGCTCGAACTGGGGTGGCGGCGCCTGGGATCCCGAGCGGCATCTGCTGATCGCGAACGTGATGGACCTGCCGTTCGTCGTGGCCTTGATTCCGCGCGACAAGCTCGGCGAGGAATATGACTCCGGCAACTACAAGGGCTGGGAATTCGCGCGCATGACCGGCACGCCGTATGCGATGCGGCGCACCTTGCTGAAGTCGCCGCTTGGCGTGCCGTGCACGGCGCCGCCGTGGGGCAAGCTCGTCGCGGTCGATCTGGTGAATGGAAAGATCGCGTGGTCGAAGCCGCTCGGCACCTCGCGCGACAAGGCGCCGTGGCCGTTCTGGTCGATCGAGGGTTCGCCCGGCATGGGCGGTCCGTTGACCACGTCCGGTGGCCTCACGTTCATCGGTGCGACGACCGACAATTTCCTGCGCGCGTTCGATACGACGAGTGGTGCGGAAGTGTGGAAAATGCGCATTCCGGCCGGTGCGCAGGCGACGCCGATGAGTTACGAGGTCGGCGGGCGCCCAATACATCGTCGTTGCTGCGGGAGGTCACGCGAAGCTGGATACGGCGCGCGGCGATTACGTGCTCGCGTTTGCGTTGCCGCAGGCGGCTGTGAAGTAGCCGAAGCGGGCGGTTGTAGGAGCGGCGGCAGCCGCGATGGGTTTCAATCCGATCGCGCAGAAGCATCGCGCCTTCCGGCGCTCCTACGGAGCATGGTGAGTGGGCGACGGGAACATGCTTGCTGCGGGGTTCGCGCACAGGGTGCGCTCCTACACGAGCAGTGCCTGTGCCGATCGGCATGGGGCGGCGGGCTGTATCGGGCGTAGTCTTGGGCGTTGACCGCTTCGATCGCCCACCCAAGGGAGTTTGCCCATGCGCCGTGCCACGACACCGATCCTGTCCGTTCTGATTCCGATGTTGTTGACGCTGGCCGGCGGTGCGAGCGCCGCGACTGCGACCGCAAACCCCGGCCCGCTGCTCGGTTTCAGCAACAACGGCGCCACCTCCCAGCGCGCGCTCGAACAACGCTTCGACGCGCAGCTCAAGGCCGACGACCAGCGCGAGTGGCTGCGCCAGATGTCCGCGGAGCCGAATCAGGTCGGTTCGCCGCATGACAAGGCGAATGCCGAGTTCATGCTTGGCAATTCAAGGAATGGGGTTGGGATGCGCGTATCGAGACGTTCGACGTGTTGTATCCGACCCTGAAATCGCACGCACTCGAACTCGTCGAGCCGACCCGTTTCAGCGCAAGCCTGAAAGAACCGCCGATTGCGGGCGACGCCACTTCGGCAAAGACCGAAGGCGGTCTGCCGCCGTACAATGTCTTTGGCGCCGATGGCGATGTCACCGCGGAACTGGTCTACGTCAACTACGGCATGCCGGACGACTACAAGGAACTCGCGCGCCACGGTGTCGACGTCAAGGGCAAGATCGTCATCACGCGCTACGGCCACGGCTGGCGCGGCCTCAAACCCAAGCTCGCCTACGAGCATGGCGCAGTCGGTTGCCTGATCTATTCCGATCCGCACGAGGACGGCTATTTCGCAGGTGACGTGTATCCCAAGGGCGGTTTCCGTCCGGCCGATGGCGTGCAGCGCGGTTCGGTAGCCGACATGACCCTGTATCCGGGCGATCCGTTGACGCCCGGCGTCGGTGCGACCGCGAACGCGAAGCGCTTGGCGATCGGCGAAGCGAAGACGGTGTTGAAGATTCCGGTGATGCCGATTTCCTATGCGGACGCGCAACCGCTGCTGGCCGCGCTCGGCGGTCAGGTCGCGCCGAAGGATTGGCGCGGCGCATTGCCGATCACTTATCACATCGGCCCCGGCCCGGCGAAGGTGCATCTGAAGATCGAGTCGGACTGGACGCGCAAACCGGTTTACGACGTCATTGCGATGATGCGCGGCGCGCGGGTTCCGGATCAGTGGGTCGTGCGCGGCAATCATCATGATGGCTGGGTGTTCGGTGCGTGGGACCCGCTTTCCGGCAACGTCGCGATGCTGGCCGAAGCGAAGGCGATTGGCGCATTGGTCAAGCAGGGTTGGAAGCCTGCGCGCACGCTGGTCTATGCGAGTTGGGATGGCGAGGAACCCGGTCTGCTCGGTTCGACCGAGTGGGCGGAGACGCACGCCGACGAACTCAAGAGCAAGGCCGTGCTGTACCTCAACTCGGATACGAACAGCCGCGGCTTCCTGTCGGCCGAGGGCAGTCATTCGCTGCAGCATCTGGTCAACCAGGTGGCCGCCGATGTGCGTGATCCGGAAACCGGCGTCAGCGTGCAGCAGCGATTGCGCGCGGCGTTGCAGGTGGCCGGCTTCGACAAGGGCGCGAGTGCGGAAAGCAAACATGTCGCCAAGCTCGCCGCGGCCGGAGGCGATTTGCCGATCGGCGGGCTCGGCTCGGGTTCCGACTACAGCGCGTTCCTGCAGCACCTCGGTATCGCATCGATCAATATCGGTTACGAAGGCGAGGAACAACAGAGCGGCGTTTACCACTCGAATTACGATTCGTTCGATCACTACGAGCGTTTCGGCGACCCGGGCTTCGCGTATGGCGTCGCCCTCGCGCAGACCGCCGGGCGCATCGTGCTGCGCGCCGCCGATGCCGAAGTGTTGCCGCTGCGCTTCGGTGATTTCGCCGACACGGTCGCGCGTTATACCGACGAGGTGCACAAGTTGGCGGACAGCGAACGCGAGCGCAGCGTGGTACTGGGTAACCTGTTCGACATCGACGCGTTCAAGCTGGTGGCGGATCCGACGCTGACCTCCGTTCCGCCACCGCGTGAAGACGAGGTTCCGCATATCGACTTCGCGCCGCTCGACAATGCATTGGTGCGCCTGCAGCGCAGTGCGAAGGGATATGACGCGGCATATGCGGGCGCCTCCGTGGCGGGATTGAGCCTGTCCGCATCGCAGCGCCAGCAGGTGAATGCGCTGCTGCAGGGCATGGAGCAGACCTTGCTCGACGCGAAAGGTTTGCCCGGACGACCGTGGTTCCAGCACTTCATCTATGCGCCGGGCATGAACACCGGTTACGGCGTCAAGACATTGCCCGGCGTGCGCGAAGCGATCGAGGAGCGGCGTTGGGATGAAGCCAATCGCGAGGTCGTGCGGGTCGCTGGCGTGCTGGATGCGTACAGCGCACGTATCGATCAGGCGAAGGTCGCGTTGAGGTAAGTGCGCAGTGATGATGATCGCGATGGATCATGTTTCGTCGTGCTGAGTGCGCTTGCGGAATTCCTGCGAGAGCAAGCTGTTGTAGGAGCGGCGGCAGCCGCGATGCCGTTCGGTCAGAAGCATCGCGCCTTCCGCCGCTTCTGCACGAGGGAGCAAGCTGACCGTCGCGACTTGAGTCGCGCCTCCGGCGCTGCCGCAAAGGCACTACAGCGTCGGCGAGTCGTCGTGCAGCATCGCGTGGCGCACGATCCTGGTCGGCGCGAAGCCATGTTGCATGAAGCCGTCGTGGAACTGTGTGAGGTTGAACGCGTTGCCCTGTTTCGCTTCGACATCGGTGCGAAGCTTCAGGATGCCGATGGCGCTGCAGGCTCGCGAGCCCATCGCCGCGGCGTGAAATCGGGTTCGTATCGGGGCGTCAACGAAGGGCGAGGGCCCGCGCATCTTCGTTGCGTTGCAGGTGCACCGATCAGTCACTCGTCGTCGGTATCGACTCGTCATCGCGCGACGGCTTCAGCAGCATCGCGAGCACCGGCGGCGTGATGATCGACGTCAACAGCGACATCGCGACGATGACCGCGTAGATCTGGTTGGAGAACACGCCGGCCGCGAGGCCGAGGCTGGCGATGACCACGCCGACTTCGCCGCGCGGGATCATGCCGACGCCGACGATCGTCGCGGCACGCCGCCCGAGCGAAAGCGCGCCGACAAAACCGCCGATGAATTTCGAGATCACCGCGATCACGGTCACGACCAGCAGCATCCACAGCGCCGCGCCGCTCGCGAATACGCCGAGGTCGATCTTCGCGCCGGTGACCACGAAGAAGAACGGTGTCAGCAACGCGAGCAGCGGTTGCATCTGGTGTTCGAGCTCCTCGCGCCGGGGCATCTCGGACGCAATCATGCCGGCGAGGAACGCGCCGATGATCGCGGCGAGACCGAATTCGGTCGACAGGAAGGCGAGGCCAAGACAGATCGCAAGGGAGATCGTCAGCGGCGACAGCGGGTTGATCGGCCGATCCAGCCAGTGTGCCCGCCGGCGCATGACTTCGGTGCCGACCCAGCCGATGATCGCGATGAAGCCGACGGCCTGCGCGAGCACCAGCAACAGGCTGCCGACGTTGACACCGCCGCCGCCCTGCAAGGACGTGACCACGCCGAGCAGCAGCATCGCGAGAATGTCGTCGATGACTGCGGCGCCGAGGATCACCCGGCTCTCGATTCGGCTCAGCACGCCCAGTTCCTGCAGCACGCGCGCGGTGATGCCGGCCGAGGTCGCCACGAACGCGGCGGCGACGAACAGCGATTTAACCCACTCGAAGCCATTGCCATGCGCCCATAGCGAACCGAGTACGAACGGCACGATGACGCCGAGCACGCCGACCAGGAAAGCGCTCTTGCCGACCTTCTTCAGATCGTCGAGTCGCGTTTCCAGGCCGACCGCGAACAACAACAGCACGACACCGATCTCGGCGAGTACGTCGAGCGGCGTGCCGGCGAGGATCTGCTCGGGCTTTGATCCAGCCGAGCGCGGACGGCCCGATCGCGCAACCGGCGACGATCTCGCCGACCACGCCGGGAAGTTTCACGCGCTGTGCAATCTCGGCGCCGACCTGCGCGGCGACGAAGATGGCGAACAGGGTCAACAGGATGGCGGCGGTCTCGTGCATGCGCGGATGGTGGCGTTGATTTCGGGCACAGACGATGACACTGGACTCAGGCGCGAAACCTCACTTTTCGTCATTCCCGCGAAGGCGGGAATGACGGCGCTTGAATAAGTGCCATTCGGGCGCAGGACTATTGCACACCTGTCAGCGGCGAGCCACAGTTCCGAGCGGCTCTAGTTCTCGTGACGAGTAAACGGAAGCGTTGCATCCAGTGTCGATGATGAAGTTATGTTCATCCCGCAGACCTTGGTTTGCGCGGGCGCGGCATCTACCTTGTCGCCCCGTCTGTCTTTTCCCCGGTATCTCGCATGATTGGGATTGTCCGCGTTGCGCTGCAGCGTCCGTACACGTTCGTCGTGCTCGCGCTGCTGATCCTGATCATCGGGCCGCTGGCGGCGCTGCGCACGCCGACCGACATCTTTCCGGACATCCGCATCCCGGTGATCGCGGTGGCGTGGCAGTACACCGGCCTGCCGCCGGACCAGATGGCCGGGCGCATCACGACGCTGTTCGAGCGCGTGCTGACCACGACCGTCAACGACATCGAGCACATCGAGGCCAACTCGTACCCGGGCTTCGGCATCGTCAAGATCTTCTTCCAGCCCGGCGTCGACATCGCGACCGCGAATGCGCAGGTCACCGCGATCTCGCAGACCGTGCTGCAAGCAGATGCCGCCGGGTACGACGCCGCCGCTGATCCTCAACTACAACGCCTCGACCGTGCCGATCCTGCAGCTCGCGCTGTCCGGCAAGGGCCTGTCCGAGCAGAACCTCGCCGACCTCGGCCTCAACACGGTGCGCACGCCGCTGGTCACGGTGCCGGGCGCGGCGATTCCGTATCCGTTCGGCGGCAAGACGCGCCAGGTGCAGATCGACCTCGATCCGGCCGCGCTGCAGGCGCGCGGGCTGTCCGGCGCAGGACGTCGCCAACGCGCTCGCGGCGCAGAACCTGATCACGCCGGTCGGCACGCAGAAGATCGGCGCGTTCGAATACACGCTGCAGCTCAACAACGCGCCGTCCGCGATCGACGAGCTCGGCGACCTGCCGATCAAGGTCGTCAACGGCGCGCACGATCTACATCCGCGACGTCGCGAACGTGCGCGACGGCAACGCGCCGCAGACCAACATCGTGCACGTCGACGGCGCGCGCTCGGTGCTGATGTCGGTGCTGAAGAACGGCGCGACCTCGACGCTCGGCGATCGTCGCCGGCATCAAGCGCCAAGCTCGCCGAGATCAAGCCGCAGCTTGCCGGACAACCTCAAGGTCGCGCCGATCGACGACCAGTCGATGTTCGTGCGCGCGGCGATCAACGGCGTCGCGGTCGAAGGCGTGATCGCGGCGGCGCTGACCAGCCTGATGATCCTGCTGTTCCTCGGCAGCTGGCGCTCGACCGTGATCATCGCGATCTCGATCCCGCTGTCGATCCTCGGCGCGATCGTCGCGCTGGCGGCGCTCGGCGAGACGCTCAACATCATGACGCTCGGCGGCCTCGCGCTCGCGGTCGGCATCCTGGTCGACGACGCGACGGTGACGATCGAGAACATCAACTGGCACCTCGAGCAGGGCAAGGACGTCGAGACCGTCGATCATGGACGGCGCCGCGCAGATCGTGACGCCGGCCTTCGTCTCGCTGCTGTGCATCTGCATCGTGTTCGTGCCGATGTTCTTCCTCGAAGGCGTCGCGCGCTTCCTGTTCGTGCCGATGGCCGAGGCGGTGATGTTCGCGATGGTCGTGCTCGTTCATCCTGTCGCGCACGCTGGTGCCGACGATGGCGAACTACCTGCTGCAGCCGCATGCGGCGCACGGCGACGACGAGGGCAACTGCTCGCGTCGCCGCCGCGCAATCCGCTGGTGCGCTTCCAGCGCGGCTTCGAGGCGCGCTTCGAGCGCATGCGCGCGCGGCTATCGCGAGCTGCTCGAGCTGGCGCTGCTGCATCGCGCGCGTGTTCGTCACCGGCTTCCTCGCGTTCGTGGTCGCCTCGTTCGCGCTGGTGCCGTTCCTCGGCCGCAACTTCTTCCCGTCGGTCGATGGCGGCCAGATCCTGATGCACGCGCGCGTGCCGGTCGGCACGCGCGTCGAGGAGACCGCGAACCAGTTCGCCGAGATCGAGAAGGCGATCCGCGCAGCGTCATCCCGCCCAGCGAAATCGACGACGATGGTCGACAACATCGGCCTGCCGATCAGCAGCATCAACCTGACCTACAACAACACCGGCGTGATCGGCACGCAGGACGGCGACATCCAGATCGCGCTGAAGGAAGGCCACCAGCCGACCGCCGACTACGTGCGCGAGCTTGCGCGAGGAGCTGCCGCGCGAATTCCCGGGCGTGACGTTCTCGTTCCCGCCGGCCGACATCGTCAGCCAGATCCTGAACTTCGGCTCGCCGGCGCCGATCGACCTGCAGATCCGCGGCGCGAATCTCGACGCGAACTTCGACTACGCCAACTCGCTGCTGCCGAAGATCCGCGCGATCCCCGGCGTCGCCGATGCGCGCATCCAGCAGTCGCGACAGAGCCCGGTCTTCAACGTCGACGTCGACCGCACGCGCGCGCAGTACGTCGGCGTCACGACGCGCGACGTGACCAACAGCCTGGTCGTCAACCTCGCCGGCTCCAGCCAGGTCGCGCCGACGTTCTGGCTCAATCCGCAGAACGGCGTGTCGTATCCGATCGTGATGCAGACGCCGCAGTACCGGCTCGATTCGCTGGCCGCGCTCGCGAACCTGCCGATCGGCGGCACCGCGGGCGGCGCGCCGCAGGTGCTCGGCGGGCTCGCGAACTTCACGCGCAACAGCCGGCAACGCGCGTGGTCAGCCAGTACGACATCCAGTCGATGGTGCAGATCTACGCGACCACGCAGGACCGCGATCTCGGCGCGGTCGCGGCCGACATCCGCAAGCGTCGCTGGCCGACACCGCGAAAGACGTGCCGAAGGGCTCGACGCGTCGTGCTGCTCGGCCAGGTGCGCACGATGGACAGCGCGTTCTCCGGCCTGCTGTTCGGCCTGCTCGGCGCGATCGTGCTGATCTATCTGCTGATCGTCGTGAACTTCCAGTCGTGGAGCGATCCGTTCGTGATCATCACCGCGCTGCCGGCCGCGCTCGCCGGCATCGTCTGGATGCTGTTCGCGACGCACACGACGCTGTCGGTGCCGGCGCTGACCGGCGCGATCATGTGCATGGGCGTCGCGACCGCGAACAGCGTGCTGGTGATCAGCTTCGCGCGCGAGCGGCTCGACGAGCTCGGCGACGCGACTGCAGGCCGCGCTCGAAGCCGGCTTCGTGCGCTTCCGCCCGGTGCTGATGACCGCGCTCGCGATGATCATCGGCATGGCGCCGATGGCGCTCGGCCTCGGCGAAGGCGGCGAGCAGAACGCGCCGCTCGGCCGCGCCGTGATCGGCGGCCTGATCTTCGCGACCATCGCCACGCTGATCTTCGTCCCCGTCGTCTTCAGCATCGTGCACCGCAGCGCACGGCGAGAAGCCCGCGCCGCGCGCCGGCTTCATCGGAGAACTCCCATGTCGCCTGAACCTTCCACCGCCGAACGTCGTCGCGTCGCGGAGCTGCGCCTCGCCGGCCTGATCGCGCGTCGTCGCCGCGCATCGTGATCGTCGTCGAGCGGCCTCGTCGTCGCGCGCGCACGGCGACGCGCGCCTGCGCGAATGGACCGACGCGCAGGCGGTGCCGACCGTCGCGGTGGTCGCGCCGCGGCAGCGCCAGGCGACGCGGCGACGCTCGATCTGCCGGGCGGCTCGAGGCCTATTCGCGCGCGCCGATCTACGCGCGCGTCAGCGGCTACCTGAAGAGCTGGAAGGTCGACATCGGCGCGCCGGTGAAGGCCGGCCAGCTGCTCGCCGAGATCGAGACGCCGGACCTCGACCAGCAGCTGCTGCAGGCGCAGGCGGACCTCGCCAGCGCGCAGGCGAATGCGAAGCTCGCGCGGCACGACCGCGCAAGCGCTGGCAGATCGCTGGCTCGACCGGCGCGGTGTCGCAAGCAGGACGTCGACGAGAAGGCCGGCGACTCAGCGGCCAAGCAGGCGATGCGTCAAGGCCGCGCAGGCCGAACGTCGACCGCCTGCGTCGCGACTGAAGGCGTTTCACGCGCATCGTCGCGCCGTTCGACGGCGTCGTGACCGCGCGCAACACCGATGTCGGCGCGCTGATCAACGTCGGCGGCAGCGGCGCGGGCGGAGCTGTTCGTCGTCTCCGACACGAGCAAGCTGCGCGTCTACGTCAACGTGCCGCAGAACTATGTGCCGAGCATTCCGCCGGGCACCAAGGCGGCGATCACGCGTGCCGGAACATCCGGGCAAGACGTACACGGCGACGGTCGAGTCGTCGTCGCAGGCGGTCAACGTCGCGTCCGGCACCACGCTGATGCAGCTCGCGGTCGACAACGCGCGCGGCGAGCTGCTGCCCGGCGGCTTCGCGAACGTCAGCCTCGACCTGCCGCGCAATGCCAGCGCGCTGAGCGTGCCGGCGAGCGCGCTGATCTTCGACAAGGCGGGCCTGCGCGTCGCGACGGTCGGCGCCGACAACAAGGTCGTGCTGAAGACGGTGACGATCGCGCGCGACCTCGGCAAGGTGATCGAGCTGGGTTCCGGGCTCGCGCCGACGACCGGTCATCGAGAGTCCGCCCGACGGCGTCGCCGATGGCGATCGGGTGCGCATTGCGGAACCTGCGAAGCAGTCGGCGCCAGGTGTGGGGAAGGGCAGCGCTGGCAAGGGCTGATGCACAGCTTCAGGTAGTGGTGAATTGCGGACCGGGCGCAGGTCACGTCGATGCGCGGACTTTGCCGCAAGAGGATGCTGATTTTTCGACGCTGGATGCTGATCAAGGCCGGTTTTTCATGGCGCCTCGATCGCAACGAAGTGATACGGGAAGTCGGGTACGCAAAGGCGAGCGTGGTATTTGTCAACGGCGCTTCTGGGAGCACCAGATCCGCGATGATGTGACTTGCAGCGGCACGTCGATTACGTGCACATCAATCCGGTCAAGCACGGGTACGCAAGCCGAGCATTGGGATGGCCGTACTCGTCGATTCATCGTTACATTCGTGCCGGCGAGTTGGCCGCAGATTGGTCCGTGGAGCCGGAGTTGGTCGTCGCGGATGGTGAATGTTTTGGGCGGGTAGGTTGGGCTGAGCGTAGCGATGCCCAACGTCGATGCGCGCGTGGTGTTGGGGTTCGCTTCGCTCATCCCAACCTACACAGCCCTATGTTCACGGCAACGCGATGCCATAGTCCCTGCAAGCACGCCTTACAACAGGCTCGTCCATTGAAAGGATGAGCATTTCTGATTTGAGTCCACTTTCCTGTGGAAAGGTCATCCATGCTGCGTTAAACGCCGAGTATCCCGCGTATGCGCCGTAGCTGTTTTTTGCGTTCACAAGGCCGCAAATTTGTGCGGACCCGTTGCCGCCCACTCTTTCCGCTACCTCTACGTTGGCGTACCTAGCGCCCTCATCGTCCTTCAGTTTCAGCTTCATGGATGCGCGTATCTTCTCCAGCTCATCTGGCGTTGCGGTGCGTGCGGGTAGGTAAGTTACAGCGGTGGAAGTGGTGGGTGCTTTGGCGTGGCTTCTTGATTTGGCATGCGCGATGCTTCCAATGAGTGACAGGCCAATGCAAACCGCTAACGCCGTCACCTGCAATAGCCTCATCTTTGATCTCCAAATCAGTCAAATGAGCGTGCTGGCGAATCCTTTCACCCGGCTTTCTTCTTCGCCAGCTTCAGCCACGTATCGACGACCGTATCCGGATTCAGCGACACCGACTCGATGCCTTGTTCCATCAGCCACTCGGCAAGGTCCGGATGATCGGACGGCCCCTGGCCGCAGATGCCGATGTACTTGCCTTTCTTCTTGGCCGTCTGGATGGCCATCGACAAGCAGCTTCTTGACCGCCGGGTCGCGTTCGTCGAACAGGCTGGCGACGATGCTGGAGTCGCGGTCGAGGCCGAGCGTCAGCTGGGTCAGGTCGTTCGAGCCGATCGAGAAGCCGTCGAAGATGTCGAGGAATTCGTCGGCGAGCAGCGCGTTCGACGGCACTTCGCACATCATGATGATCTTGAGACCGTTCTCGCCCTGCGACGAGGCCGTTCTTCTTCGAGCACCTCGATGACCTTGCGGCCTTCGTCGAGCGTGCGCACGAACGGAATCATGACCCACGCGTTGGTCGAGGCCCATTTCGTCGCGCACTTTCTTCATCGCGCGGCATTCGAGCGCGAACGCGTCGGTGAACGATCGGATCGACGTAGCGGCTGGCGCCGCGGAAGCCGATCATCGGATTCTCTTCGTGCGGTTCGTAGCGCTTGCCGCCGATCAGGTTCGCGTATTCGTTCGACTTGAAGTCGGACAGGCGCACGATGACCGGATTCGGCGCGAACGCGGCGGTGATCGTCGCGATGCCTTCGGCGAGGCGATCGACGTAGAAATCGACCGGGCTCGCGTAGCCGGCGATGCGCTCGTCGATCAAGCGCTTGGTTTCGGCGTCCTGCAGGTCGTATTCGAGCAGCGCTTTCGGATGCACCGCGATGTGGCTGGCGATGATCATTTCGAGGCGGGCGAGGCCGACGCCAGCGTTCGGCAGCATCGCGAAGTCGAACGCGCGCTCGGGGTTGGCGACGTTCATCATGATCTTCAGCGGTGCCGGTGGCATCGCGCCGAGGTCGGCGGTGATACGTTCGAACTCGAGCTTGCCTTCGTAGATGAAACCGGTGTCGCCCTCGGCGCAGGAGACCGTGACCTCCTGGCCGTCCTTGATCGCGTCGAGTCCGTTGCCGGTGCCGACGACCGCGGGCACGCCGAGTTCGCGCGCGATGATCGCGGCGTGACAGGTGCGGCCGCCGCGATTGGTGACGATCGCGGACGCGCGTTTCATCACCGGTTCCCAATCGGGATCGGTCATGTCGGCGACCAGGACGTCGCCCGGCTTGCACACGCGCCATGTCCTTGATCGAGCGGACCACGCGCGCGGTGCCGGAGCCGATCTTCTGGCCGATCGAGCGGCCTTCGCAGATCACCTTGCCGCGCGCGTTCAACTGGAAGCGCTCGATCTGCGTCGCGTGGCCGCGCGACTTCACGGTTTCCGGGCGCGCCTGCACGATGTAGAGCTTGCCGGTGATGCCGTCTTTCGCCCACTCGATATCCATCGGGCGTTCGTAATGCTTCTCGATGACCAGCGACTGCTTCGCCAGTTCGTGCACGTCGGCATCGCTGATGCAGAACTTCGCGCGGTCGGCGCGCCGGCGTTTCCTCGATGCGCACGCGCTCGCCGGGCTTGCTCGAATAGACCATGCGCTGCTGCTTGGCGCCGATCTGGCGGCGCAGGATCGCGGGCTGGCCGGCGCGCAGGGTCGGTTTGTAGACGTAGAACTCGTCCGGATTGACCGCGCCCTGCACGACCATTTCGCCGAGGCCGTAACTGCCGGTCACGAACACCGCGTCGCGGAAGCCCGATTCGGTGTCGAGCGTGAACAGGACGCCGGATGCGCCGACATCCGAGCGCACCATCAGCTGCACGCCGGCGGACAGGAACACGTCCTCGTGCTTGAAGCCGTGATGCACGCGATACGCGATCGCGCGGTCGTTGTAGAGCGAGGCGAAGACTTCCTTGACCTTGTGCAGCACGTCGTCGATGCCGACCGACGTTGAGGAAGGTTTCCTGCTGGCCGGCGAACGAGGCGTCGGGCAGATCTTCAGCGGTTGCCGACGAGCGCACTGCGACCGCGATGTCGGTTGAGCCTGCGTCCTTGCACAGTTTCGCGTACGCATCGTGAATCGCCTGATCGAGTTCCTTCGGCAGCGCGGTGTCGACGATCCAGCTGCGAATTTCCTTGCCGGCCACGGTCAGCGCATCGATATCTTCGACATCGAGCGTGGCCAGTCGATCCTGGATGCGTTTGGCGAGGCCGCTCTTTTCGAGGTACGCCTGGAACGCCTGCGCGGTTGTCGCGAAGCCGCCTGGTACCGACACGCCGAGCTTGGCCAGGTTGCCGATCATCTCGCCGAGCGAGGCATTCTTGCCGCCGACCTTGCCGAGATCGGACATGCGCAGCTCATCGAGCCAAAGGACCAGATCGCTCAAGGGAATACTCCAAGGTGTGAGACGAAGGCCGGCGCCGCCGGCAAGACTGCGGATTTTCAGGCTTCGCGCACGTTCGGGCAAGTTTCGCGACTTTGACGTGCCGTCTTTCCGGCAGGCGGCGAAAGCAAACGCGCTTCCCGTAGACTCAGGCTTTTCCTCCGCAGCCCGGAAACCCCATGCGCCGCACGATCTTCTACGTATCCGACGGCACCGGCATTACCGCCGAAACCATCGGTCACAGCGTGTTGACCCAGTTCGATGCGGTCGCGTTCGATACCTATCGACTGCCGTTCGTCGACGACGAGAGCAAGGCGCTCGCATCGGCGGTGCGCATCAAGACCCAGTACGCGCAGAGCGGGGTGCGCCCGATCGTGGTCAACACGATCATGGACAAGAAGCTCAGCGACATCGTCGCCGAAAGCGGCGCGCTGATGCTCGACGTGTTCGCGCCGTTCATCGGCCCGCTCGAGACCGAGCTCGGCGCGCCGCGCTCGTCGCGCGTCGGCAAGGCGCATGGAATGACCAATTTCACCGAGTACGAGGCGCGCATCAACGCGACCAACTACGCGTTGACCCACGACGACGGCATCGATGTGAACTACACCGACGCCGACGTGATCCTGATCGGCGTGTCGCGCGTCGGCAAGACCCCGACCTGTCTGTACATGGCATTGCACTACGGCGTGAAGGCCGCGAACTATCCGCTGACCGAGGAAGATCTGGAACGTCTCGAACTGCCCAAGCGGCTGTTGCCGCAGCGCGAGCGGCTGTACGGCCTGACCATCGATCCGCAACGCCTCGCCCAGGTGCGCGAAGCGCGCCGTCCCGGCAGTCGCTATGCCGAACTCAAGCAGTGTCGGTGGGAGCTGGAGCAGGCCGACAAGCTGCTGCGCCGCGAGAACATCGCCGTGCAGAACACCACGCATACCTCGATCGAGGAGATCGCGAGCAAGATCCTGTCGCAGCTCGGCATCGAGAAGCAGCTGTTCTAGATGCCGCCGCCGACCGCAGGAGCGCACCCTGTGCGCGACATGGCTGCGACGCGGCATTCGGTCGCCCACGGGGTGGACTCCTGCAAAGGCCTCAAGCTGCTGGCGAATGTGCAGATTTGAGCGCCGGTTGGAAGCGCCGATGAGGAACCCCATCTTACCCGGCTCGCCGGACCCTGCGTAAAGACTATCGGCTTCGGCGCCAGACTCTTATGATCGCCTCCATGTCCGCCGTACTCGAACATCCGCAATCGTTGCTGCCCAGCCGCTTCTCGTGGCTGATGGGCTTGTACGCGGAAAATTACCATCGCCTCGCGCGCCTGTTCGCGCCGCACGAGCTTGCGATCGGCAGCTATGTGTCCTCGCTCGACGATGGCCTCGATGTGCGCCTCGACGTGCTCGAACGCCATCGCTATACGCTCGACCTGCACCTGACCTATTGCTTCATCGACAGCGAAACCGGCGAAAGCGCGCCGTCCGCACAACTGCGCATGTACCACGACGCGCACATGGCCGAGGTCATCGATTGCCGTGCGGATCGCCGTCTGGTGCGCGCGATCGGTCCGCTGCAACCGGCGCGCAGCGTCTTCCAGCAGCGCACGCGGATGAGTTCGTTCCTCAATCGCTGGCTGGAATATCTGGCCGAGCAGGGGCACTCGATCGGTACGCTGGAACCGCTGGCGCTGCCATCGACGGACGACGTGCTCCTGTCATTGCGCCGACAGTAGGCCGGACGCGGCTGCGCGCACGGCCGCGATCACCCGTATCCATCCGAATCCGGCGTAGCGTACGCACATGCCCAAAGTGCTGACCATCGAGGACGACGCCATCACCGCGCGCGAAATCGTCGCCGAGCTGCAAAACTGCGGCAACGAGGTCGATTGGGCGGACAACGGTCGCGACGGATTGAATCGCGCGGTGCACGGCCATTACGACGCGATCACCCTCGACCGCATGCTGCCGGGCCTCGATGGCCTCGCCGTGATTACTGCGCTGCGCAAGGCCGGCGTGCAGACGCCGGTGCTGATGATCAGCGCGCTCAGCGACGTCGACGAGCGCGTGCGCGGCCTGCGCGCCGGCGGCGACGATTACCTGACCAAACCCTTTGCGCCGGACGAGATGACCGCGCGCGTCGAAGTCCTGCTGCGCCGCCGCCAGCCGGCGGCACGCGCGACGGTGCTCGGCGTGGCCGATCTCGAACTCGACCTGATCGAGCGCAGCGCGCGTCGCGGCGGCCTCGTGCTGGATCTTCAGCCGATCGAATTCCGTCTGCTCGAATTCCTCGTACGCAACTCCGGCCAGGTGTTGACCCGCACGATGATCTTCGAAGCGGTCTGGGGCTACCACTTCGATCCCGGCACCAATGTCATCGACGTGCACATCGGCCGCCTGCGCAAGAAGGTCGATCCGCCCGGCCTCGCGCCGTTGATCCAGACCGTGCGCGGCGCGGGGTATCGGCTTGCTGAAACTGAGTGACCACTGGCGTTCCGCGACGACGCGCCTGATCCTGATCTACGGCGCGTTCTTCGTGCTGTGGACGATCGTGCTGATCGGCGCGGTGTACTGGGAAACCTCGCGCTATCTGTCACACGTCGTCGACGATATCCTCGATCAGCGTGCGGCCTACCTGACCTCGGTCGAGCGTGACCGTTTGCCTGCCGCGATGGAGGCGACCGGCGCGCTGGATCTGCGTGGCGTCATGTCGCTCGGCCTGTTCGCGGCCGACGGTCACTATCTCGACGGCAACATCGAACGCCTGCCGGCGAATCTCTTCGCCGACGGCGTGATCCGCGCGCTGCCGGATGGCCTGCAGCGGCGCGGACGCGATCATCGCCAGGCTGCGCGCGGGCTGGCCATACGCCTGCCCGGTGGCGAGCAACTGGTCATCGCGCGCGATACCAGCGTGATGGACCAGGTCAGCGTGATCCTCCGACATGCACTGCTCTGGGGCCTGTCGCTGACCGTGATCCCCGGTCTGCTCGGCGGACTGCTGCTCAGCCGCGGCCCGCTGCGGCGCGTACGCGAGATCGAAACCGCGATCGAACCGATTGCCCGCGGCGACCTTGGCCGGCGCTTGCCGGTATCCGGACGCGGCGACGAAGTCGACATGCTCGCCGCGATCGTCAATCGCATGCTCGGCGAGATCGAACGCCTGATCGGCGAGGTCAAAGGCGTCTGCGACAACATCGCGCACGACCTGCGGACGCCGTTGACGCGGCTGCGCGCGCAACTGCATCGCCTGCAACACAACGCGGGCCGCGGCGAGGATGACGCGCCCACCCTGGAGTGCTGCATCACCGACGTCGACGCGCTACTCGACCGCTTTCGCGCGTTGCTGCGCATCTCTGAACTCGAAGACCTGCGTCGGCGCAGCGGCTTCGCCGATGTCGATCTCGGCGAGATCCTGCGTCAGGTCCACGAGCTTTACGTGCCCCTCGCCGAAGACAACGGCATCGCATTCGGTTTCGAAGCGCCCGGGCCGGCATCGATCCACGCCGATCCGCACCTGCTGTTCGAGGCGTTCAGCAACCTCGTCGCGAACGCGATCAAGTTCACTCCGAATGGCGGCGCGGTCTGCCTGCGTGCGTATTGCGTGTCACAAGGCACGCGGGTCGAGATCAGCGACAGCGGCCCCGGAATCCCCGGCGACGAACGCGATGCGGTGCTGCAGCGGTTCTATCGCAGCGAAAGCGGTCGTGAAACCTCGACGCCCGGTTACGGCCTCGGCCTAAGCATCGTCGCCGCGATCGTGCGCCTGCACGGGTTTCGCCTGCAGATCGGCGAGAGCAGCAGCGGCGGCGCGCGGGTCAGCGTGGAGTGCTGGAGCGACGCGCTGTAGCTGCAGCGGCAAGACGATTGGTCAGTCGCCACGCAGTACCATCAAGCGCCGTTCCGTCATGTCCTCGATCGCATAGCGGATGCCTTCGCGGCCGAGACCGGACAGCTTCACGCCGCCGTAAGGCATGTTGTCGACGCGGAAACTCGGGATGTCGTTGATGATGACGCCGCCGACATCGAGTTCGTTCCACGCGCGCGTTGCGTGTGCGAGATCGTTGCTGAACACGCCGGCCTGCAGGCCGTAGTCGGATGCGTTGACGGCCGCGATCGCCGCGTCGAAATCCTCGAATTTCGCAAGCAGCGTGACCGGGCCGAACGCTTCCTGGCGACTGATCTTCGCGTCACCGGGAACGTCTTCGAGCACGCTGGCTTCGAGCATGTTTCCGTTGCGCCCGCCGCCGCACAGGAGTTTCGCGCCGGCCTGGGTCGCTTCGGCGACCCATGATTCGAGTCGTTGCGCGGCGGCCTCGTCGATCATCGGCCCGAGGAACGTGTCGCGCTGTTTCGGATCGCCGGCCTTGAGCTTGCGCGTCGCCGCGACGAAGCGGCTGCAGACCTCGTCGTACAGCGACGCGTGGATCAGCACACGCTGAACCTTGATGCAGCTTTGCCCGGACTGGTAAAAGCTGCCGAATATCAATCGATCGACCACGTGGTCGAGGTTGTCTTTCTGGTCCGAATCGACGATGCAGGCCGCATTGCCGCCGAGTTCGAGCACGACTTTCTTGCGTCCGGCCTGCGCCTTGAGCTGCCACCCGATCTGGCCGCCGGTGAACGACAGCAATTTCAGGCGCTCGTCGCTGACGAACGGACTGGCATCCTCGATGCGGCAGGGCAGGATCGAGAACGCACCTTCGGGCAGGTCGGTTTCGGCGAGGATTTCACCGATGATCAGCGCACCGACCGGCGTTTTTTCGGACGGCTTCAACACGAACGGGCAGCCTGCGGCGATCGCCGGCGCGACCTTGTGCGCGACCAGATTCAGCGGAAAGTTGAACGGCGTGATGAACGAGCAGGCGCCGATCGGCACGCGTTGCACGAAGCCGCGATAGCCGCGCGCGCGTTCGGAAATTTCGAGATTCATCACCTCGCCGTTGATGCGCACGGCTTCCTCGGCGGCGACCTTGAACGTATCGATGAGGCGGGTGACTTCGCCCTCGGCGTCCTTGATCGGCTTGCCGGCCTCGATGCACAGCGCCATTGCGAGTTCGTCCTTGCGTTCGCGGAAGCGCGCGACGCAGTGCTCAAGTACGGCCTGGCGCGCGTAGGGCGGCAGCTTGCGCATCGGCGCCTGTGCTGCGTGTGCTGCGGCGATGGCTCGCTCGATCGCGGCCGCGTCGGCGAGTGCAACGCGCGTGGCGACCTCGCCGGAGTACTTGTCGAGGACGTCGAGCGCGGTGTTCGGCTGCAGTGCCTTGTTGGCGAGGTAGTAGGGATAGGTTTTTGCGAGCATTTCGGTCTCCGGCTGTGTCGCGCCCGTTCACCCTTCGATACCTCAGGGCGAACGGGTGGAGGGGGTTTCGCGCTCTTGGTAGCAAGCCAGTTTCTTACCTTTTTGAAACCGTTCGCCCTGAGGTATCGAAGGGTGAACGCGCTAGCGAAGATGCTCCGGCAGTGGATTGCGCATGCCCCACGTCTGCCGCTGAATTTCTTTCCAGTCGCCGTGAATCAACGCAGCCTTTTTCGCGCGATTCCATCCCTTGATCTGGCGTTCAGCGGCGAGCGCCTCCTCGCGGGTGACGAATTCCTGCGACCATACCAGCGTGAGCGGGCGCCGCGTCGCGGTGTAACCGCCGAGCGTGCCGGCATGGTGCGCGCCGATGCGCTGTTCGAGATCATCGGTGTGTCCGACGTAGTAGCTGTCATCCACGCAGTGCAGCATGTACGCACAGAAACCCACGCTTCATCCCGGCTCGACACGCAAGTCGAATTCACCATCGGCCACGCGCGCGCGCAGCGGCGACCCGGGCGACACCTGCTCGACCGAGCGCACGACACGCCCGGATGGATGCTCGAACAAGATCGTATAGCCGCGATCCAGCGTCGCCAGCGGGCTGACCGCATGCAGGGTGCGTGCAAGCTCGCCCAGTCGCGACACCCGGCGTTCGATGCTGCGTTGCGCGTTCGCGCGCAGGCGTTCGCCGAGATTTCCGGTGCGTTCGACGCATCGCGCGAGCAATGCGGCCGGGTGCTGCGCAAGCAATCGTGTGCGCGCTTGCGCAAGCCGTGCATTGCGGCGCTCGATATCGACGCGGATGCGATCGACGAATCGCCGATGCAGCATGTGCAGCCGCTCGTCGGCACGGGCCAGACGCGCCTGCGGACGTTGTGCATTGATGCGTGCGAGCAAATGATCGAGGCGCAGCGTGTGCGATTCGAGATGGCGTTGCACCAGTTGCTCGATGCGCTGGCGATGGCGCGCGACGCCGCGCCCGACTTCCACCGCATCGGGAACCAGCAGTTCGGCCGCGGCCGACGGCGTCGGTGCACGCAGGTCGGCGGCGAAGTCCGCGATCGTGAAGTCGATCTCGTGGCCGATCGCCGCGACCACCGGGATTGCGCAGGCGCGGATCGCACGCGCAACCGCCTCGTCGTTGAACGCCCACAGGTCTTCGAGCGAGCCGCCGCCGCGGGTCAGCAGCAGGACATCGTGGCGGCGCGCTTTCGATGCAGCTTGCAGGGCTGCGACGATCGCCGGTGGCGCTTCGCGGCCTTGCACCGGCACCGGCAGGATTTCGATTTCGGTGAGCGGAAACCGCCGCGCCAGCACGCTGAGCACGTCGCGAACGGCCGCTCCGCTCGGCGACGTGATCACGCCGATGCGGCGTGGCAATTTCGGCAAAGGCCGTTTCAGCGCCGCATCGAACAAGCCTTCGACAGCCAGCTTCGTCTTCAGTTGTTCGAACGCGCGCTGCAGCGCGCCTTCGCCTACTTCCTCCAGCGAATCGACGATCAGCTGGAACTCGCCGCGCGCTTCGTACAGGCCGACCCGAGCCCGCGCGAGCACGCGCATGCCGTCGCCGGGCTTGAAGCGCAGCCAGGTGCTTTTCGGCTTGAACATCGCGCAGCGCACCTGCGCGCCGGCGTCCTTGAGCGTGAAGTACAGATGCCCGGACGCGGGTCGCGAGAAGTTCGAGATTTCCCCTTCGATCCAGATCAGCGGCAATACGTCTTCGAGCAGATCGCGCACGAAACGGGTCAGCGCGGACGGCGTGTAGACCTCGCGCGCGGCGATCGCTTGGCTGTCGTGGTCTGGCATGAGCACCGGATGCGGAAAACAGTGGGTGCGCCGATGCGGCGGTGCGGTCAATGCGATCCGACACGGCGACGATGGCGGATTCGAGTCTGCGCCATCGGCGTGGATGCGGCAACTGCGAAACAGCACGGCTCGTAGATGCCGGTCGATCGAAGCGCGCGCATGGGCGCGGCGCATCACCTGCCGCGTTTGCGCACGTCCAGATAACGCAAGATCAGGCTCGCGCCGACCCAGATCGCCAGCACCGCCAGTGGCCACGCGATGACCCGCGGCCAGATCAGCGTCAACACCGCGCAGACCAGCAGCCCGGTGCCGGAAACCAGCAGCGGACCCGATTCGGCAGGGCCGAGCACACGCCGATTCATGATCGCTGCGCCGATCGAGTTGGCGATGCGCAGTGCGCTGGCAGCGGCGCGGCTGGAGCTGCCGCCTTGGCCGCGCGCGAAGGTGGCTTTTTCAGCCTCATCCCGACGCTTGCGCCGTGACATCTTGAGCACGATCTCGGTCGAGTTGTCGAGGTCGCGGTGGTATTGCGCCTCCATTTGCCGCGCGAACGCAGCGTCCTCGATCGCGAGGTCGATCTCGCAGTTGCCGAGCCAGCTCGCGATGTTGAGGTTGCTCGATCCGACCCGTGCCCAGCGGCTGTCGGCCACTGCGGTCTTCGCGTGCAGCATCGAACCGTTCCATTCGAATACGCGCACGCCCGCTTCGAGCAAGGGCCGATAGCCGGCGCGGCCCAACGCGCCGACCGCGGTGATATCGCTGGTGCCCGGTACCAGCAAACGCACGTCGACACCGTCGCGTGCCGCCGCGGCGAGCGCTTGCACATACGGCGTGATGCCGACGAAATACGCATCGGTCAGCCACAGGTTGGTGCGCGCCATGCTGGCAATCAGCTGGTCGAGCCGATACAGCCCGGCGGTGTTCGGCACGGTCGCGACGACGCGCAGGTCGGTGTGTCCGCAGGGCCGGCAGCGCGTGCCGGCTTCGAGGATGCCAGCCGGCAACGCATCGCCGAGCAGCGCCCAGCCGTCCGCGAATGCGAGGATCAGGTCGCCCACGGCCGGGCCGCGCACCGCGACCGCGGTGTCGCGCCACGGCGGGATCGCGCGCTGCGCGTTGCCCAGCCATTTGCCGGAGACGCAGATGCCGCCGACGAAGCCGACCGTGTTGTCGACGACCAACAGTTTGCGATGATCGCGCGACAGCCAGCCGAATGGATTGGCGAAACTCGGCGGGTTATAGACGCGCACTTCGCCGCCGGCTGCAATCAGCGGCGCCCAGAACGCGGCGGTCGATTGGCTGCGGCAACCGAGCCAGTCGCGCAGCACGCACACGCGCACGCCGATGCTTGCGCGCTCGGTCAGTGCATCGCGGAATTCACGTCCGAGTTCGTCGTCGCGGAAGATGTAGTTCTCGAACAGGATCGCGCTGCGTGCGGCGCGGATCGCGGCGAGCCATGCGTCGAAGTTCACCCGTGCGTCGATGAGGAGTTCGACCGCATTGTTCTCGACCAGCGGCGCGCCGGCGGCGCGGCTGAAAGCCTGTTCCGCCAACAGGCGCAAGCCCGAGGAATTGCCGGCGGACGGGAGCGGGGCGGTTGCGGCCATTTCCGGAGTGTACCGGCTGCACGGATGGCGTGGGCGGGGCATGCGCACAGCGGCGCTGTGGCCGCGAAATCGCGCGGCTGTCATCGTCAACGCCTATAATTTGCGTCCCGAATACCGTTTGTGGAGCCTGAAATCCCGATGACGTCTTCTGCGCCCGTGCATGAGGTGGTCGCGCGTCGCCCGAGTGTTGCGGTCGTGGTCGGAGCGGTCACGGTCGGCGGCGCTGCGCCGATCGTCGTGCAGTCTATGACCAATACCGACACTGCCGATGTCGTCGGCACGGCGAAACAGGTCGCCGAACTTGCGCGCGCCGGTTCCGAACTCGTGCGCATCACCGTCGACAAGCCCGAGGCCGCCGCCGCGGTGCCGCGCATCCGCGAGCGCCTCGACATGATGGGTTGCGCCGTACCGCTGATCGGCGACTTCCACTACAACGGCCATCAACTGCTCGAACGTGAACCCGCATGCGCCGAAGCGCTCGCGAAATACCGGATCAATCCCGGCAACGTCGGTTTCGGCAGGAAGAAGGACACCCAGTTTTCGGCGATCATCGAGTTCGCGCTGAAGTACGGAAAGCCGGTACGCATCGGTGCGAACTGGGGCTCGCTCGACCAGTCGATGGTCACCACCTTGATGGACGAGAACCATGCGCGCGCGGTGCCATGGGATGCCGCACGCGTCGGTCGCGAGGCCTTGATCCGCTCCGCGCTCGATTCCGCGGCGCGTGCCGAGGAACTTGGGTTGGCGCGCAACCGCATCATCCTGTCGTGCAAGGTATCCGGTGTGCAGGAGTTGATCGCGGTCTATCGCGACCTCGGCGCGCGCTGCGATTACGCGCTGCATCTGGGCCTGACCGAAGCCGGCATCGGTTCGAAAGGCATCGTCGCCTCGACCGCGGCACTCGGCGTGCTGTTGCAGGAAGGCATTGGCGACACGATCCGCATTTCACTGACCCCCGAGCCCGGCGAATCGCGCACGCGCGAGGTGATCGTCGCGCAGGAACTCTTGCAGACGATGGGTCTGCGCGCGTTCACGCCGCTGGTCACCGCGTGCCCGGGGTGTGGGCGCACCACCAGCACGCTGTTCCAGGAACTGGCGAAGACCGTGCAGGACCACGTCCGCGCGAAGATGCCCGAGTGGCGGCTCAAGTACGACGGCGTCGAGAACCTTACCCTCGCGGTAATGGGCTGCATCGTCAACGGCCCTGGCGAATCCAAGCACGCCGACATCGGCATTTCATTGCCGGGCACCGGTGAGACACCGGCCGCGCCGGTGTTCATCGACGGCCAGAAGGCGATGACCTTGCGCGGGGACAACATCGCCAACGAATTCGTCGGTGTGATCGAGGATTACGTTGCGCGGAAATACGCGGCGCGCGCGTAGGTAGCCGTTCCTTCTCCTGCGCAGCGGGAGAGGGAACAGCGGTGCAGCTAGGCTGGCGGCTCGGCTGTGACAATCGGTTGCGCATGCCGCTGGCGTGCGACCTTCGCCTCGCGGCGCATGATGTACAGCCCCGAGCCGATCACGATCGCGGTGCCGAGTGCGGTGTAACGGTCGACGTTTTCACCGAACAGCAGCCACGCCAGTGCGGCGACGATCAGCAGTTGCAGGTAGCTGAACGGTGCCAGCGACGACGCGTCGGCGATGCGCAGCGCGTGGGTCCAGAAATACTGGCCGCCGGTGCCGAGCAAGCCGGCAAGGATCAGCCACGGCCACAGATGGCTTGGCGGCGTCTGCCAGACCAACAACGCGGCCGGCAATGACAACGGCACCCATAGCCACGTGGTCAGCAATACGATCGTGTTGACCGGATCGCTGCGCGACAGATGCTTGATGCTGATCGTGACGATGCCGGTCATCGCCGCGGAAAACACCGCGACCAGGCTCGCCGCGGTGAAGCCGTCGGTGCCGGGGCGCACGATGACCAGCACGCCCAAGAAACCGGCGATGACCGCGCTCCAACGCCGCATGCGCACGATCTCGCCGAGAAAGATCACCGCGCCGATGGTCACGAACAGCGGCGACGAATACGACAGCGCGATCGCCTGCGCCAACGGCAGATGCGCGATTGCCCAGAAGCTGGCCAGCATCGACGCGGTGCCGATCGCGCAGCGAACCACATAGAAACCGAGCCGATCCGTATGCAGCGCGCGCAGGCCGGCCCTGCCGAGCAGCGGCAACGCGACCAGTGCGCCGAACAAGCTGCGGAAGAACGCGATCTCGAACGGATGCAGGTCCTTCGACGCGATGCGGATCACGACCGCCATCACTCCGAAAAAGCAGGCGCTCGCGATCATCATCAGGACTGCGCGTCCGGGCAGGGCCACGGATACGGTCACATTCGCGAGAACGGGAGTGCTCAAGGGGAGGAGTCAAGAGGACGGCGCGGCGCGCATCTTAGCATCGCGGAGCCACGCGCCCGCGCATCCTGTGCGGCGGTTGCGGCGGACCATGGCGGTTGCAAGAGCCCACCCTGTGGGCGACCCTTGCGATCGATATTGGCTCGCGCGCACCGATCGCGCACAGGGTGCGCTCCTACGCGCGCCTGCGCGGGATTGGCGTCACCCTGGGCTGTCCGTTACCCTGCCGCGTCCCAGCCGAGCACGAATCCGATGGCCGCACCGCTCCCCTTCGTCGTCGCGATTCCGGCCCGTTACGCGTCAACGCGCCTGCCCGGAAAGCCGCTGCTGCTGCTCGCCGGCGTGCCGATGATCGTGCATGTCGGCAGGCGTGCGCGTGCCGCGGGCGCGGCGGATGTCGTCGTCGCAACCGACGACGCGCGGATCGAGACAGCGCTCGCGGGGAGTGGCGTGCGCGTCGTGATGACCCGGGCCACGCACGCGTCCGGCAGCGATCGCCTCGCCGAGGTCGCGCAGACGCTGGGCTGGCCCGACGATGCCATCGTGGTGAACCTGCAGGGCGACGAACCCCTGGCGCCGATCAGCGGTATCCGTGCGGTCGCTGAGGCATTGGCCGAGGACGACGCACCGATGGCGACGCTGGCGACGCCGCTCGGCTCGGTCGATGAACTGTTCGATCCGAACTGCGTGAAGCTGGTATGCACGCTGGCCGGCCGCGCATTGATGTTCAGCCGCGCGCCGCTGCCGTGGCCGCGCGACGCCTTCCAGCACGATCGCTCGGTGTTGCCGGCGGATACGCCGTTCCTGCGCCACATCGGCATCTACGCGTACCGCGCCGGATTCCTGCGCCACTTCGCGGGGTTGCCGCGTACGCCGCTGGAAAAGGCCGAGTCGCTTGAGCAATTGCGCGCGCTCGAACATGGCTTCGCGATCGCGGTGCGCATCGCGCCCGAAGCGTTTCCGGCCGGTGTGGATACCGCGGAAGATCTCGCGCGGGTCGAGCATTTCCTCTCCGGACTGCCGCGATGACGCGGATTCTGTTCGTGTGCATGGGCAATATCTGCCGCTCGCCGACCGTCGAGGCGGTCGCGCGTGTCGAGTTCGCGCGCGCGGGCGTGGCCGCGCAGGTCGAATCCGCGGGTACCGAGGATTACCACATTGGCCAGCGTGCCGATCCGCGCTCGATCAGGATCGCGTTGGGGCATGGCTATCCACTCGCCGCACATCGCGCGCGCCAGTTGCGAAGCGCGGATTTCAACGCGTTCGATCATGTGTTCGCGATGGATAGCGTGAATCTGCGCGCGATGCAGGCATTCCGGCCGCGCGAAGGTGGCGTCGAACCGGTGCTGTTCCTCGACGACGCGGACGTGCCCGATCCGTATTACGGCAATGACGAGGATTTCGAACGTGTCGTGACGCTGGCGCGCGAAGGCGTCGGCGTGTTGATCGAACGTTTGCGCGGAAACTGATTTCGTTGCATCCACCGCTTCGTGGGAGCGCCGGAAGGCGCGATGCCTTGTGTGGTGGAGTGTGCGAAAAGCATCGCGGCTGCCGCTGCTCCTACCAAGCCTGGCGCCCCTTGCATCGTAGGAACGCCGGAAGGCGCGATGCTTTGTGCGTGGAATGTGCGAAAGGCATCGCGGCTGCCGCCGCTCCTACCAAGCCTAGCGCCCCTTGCATCGTAGGAGCGCCGGAAGGCGCGATACTTTGCAGACTCCCTTACTATGCCCGCATGCCGGAACCATCCACTCCTTCACCGCCGTTCGACGGCAAGGTTTTCGTCAGCACGCTGACCGGCGCGCCCGGCGTATACCGCATGTTCAACGCCGGCGGCGAATTGCTCTACGTCGGCAAGGCGGGCAATCTCAAGAAACGGGTCGGCAGCTATTTCCTGAAGCCGCGCCTGGAGCCGCGCATCGCCGCAATGATCGCGCAGATCGCGAACATCGAGACGACGGTCACGCGCACGGAAGGCGAGGCGTTGCTGCTCGAAGCGCAGCTGATCAAGTCGCTGAAGCCGCGCTACAACATCCTGCTTCGCGACGACAAGAGTTATCCGTACATCCATCTGACTGCCGGTGATTTTCCGCGGCTTGCGTTCCACCGTGGCGCGCGCTCGGGTGCCGGACACTATTTCGGGCCGTTCCCGAGTGCCGGCGCGGTGCGCGAGAGCCTCGACCTGATCCAGAAACTGTTCCGCATCCGCAATTGCGAGGACAGCTATTTCAAGAACCGTTCGCGGCCTTGCCTGCAGTACCAGATCGGGCGCTGCACCGCGCCGTGCGTCGGCCTGATCGCGATACCGGATTACGCCGAGAACGTGCGCCATGCGGCGATGTTCCTCGAGGGCCGCGGCGGCGTGATGATGGACGAATTGGTCGCGACGATGGAGCGCGCCAGCACTGCACTGGCGTTCGAGCGTGCCGCGCAGATCCGCGACCAGATCGCCGCGCTCAAGCGCGTGCAGGCGCACCACTACGTGCAGGGTGCAAGCGCGGACATGGACGTGATCGCGTGCGCGATCCGCGCCGGCATCGCGTGTGTGAGCGTGCTGTTCTTCCGCAATGGCATCAGCTTGGGTTCGCGCGATTTCTTTCCGCGTCTGGCCGTCGAAGCGGACGAGGCGACGATCATCGGCTCGTTCATCGCGCAGTATTACCTTGAAAGGCCGGTGCCGGCCGAACTCGTCGTCAGCCATGCGCCCGAGGATGCGGCGCCGCTCGCCGAGGCGTTGAGCGAGCGCACCGCGCATGGTGTCGATATCAAGGCCAGCGTGCGTGGCGATCGCGCGCGCTTCCGCGATCTTGCCCAGCGCAACGCGGACGCCGCGCTGACCTCGCGCTTGGCCAGCCGGCAGACGCTGCTGGCGCGCTTCGAGACGTTGCGCGACCTGCTCGAACTCGACGAGACGCCGCAGCGCATCGAGTGCTTCGACATCAGTCACACGATGGGCGAGGCGACCGTCGCTTCCTGCG
This sequence comes from uncultured Gammaproteobacteria bacterium, assembly GCA_963720445.1. Taxonomy (GTDB): domain Bacteria; phylum Pseudomonadota; class Gammaproteobacteria; order Xanthomonadales; family Rhodanobacteraceae; genus Dokdonella_A. The sequence continues at coordinate 225,505 of CAVRFO010000002.1, read as the reverse complement.
TCGTGTTCGGCCCGGAAGGGCCGGAGAAATCGCAATACCGGCGCTTCAACATCACCGGCATCACACCCGGCGACGACTACGCGGCGATGCGCCAGGCGCTGGAGCGGCGCTACAAGCGCATCCAGAGCGGCGAGGGACGTTTGCCGGATTTGCTCCTGATCGACGGCGGCCAGGGTCAGGTGCAACAGGCCATCGACGTGCTCAACGAACTCGGCGTCGAGGGCGTGCCGATTGTCGGCGTTGCCAAGGGCGAGGCGCGCCGCTCCGGCGACGAGACCTTGATTCTGGGCCGCTCCGGTCGCACCTTGTGGCCGGGACCGGAGTCATTGGCGTCGCATCTGATCCAGGCGGTCCGCGATGAGGCGCACCGGTTCGCGATCACCGGCCATCGCGGTCGCCGCGAAAAAGCCCGCGAAACAAGCAGCCTCGAGGAAATCACCGGCATCGGCGCGCGTCGGCGGTCCGCGTTGTTGCGTCACTTCGGCGGCCTCGGCGGCCTGTCCAAGGCGGGCGTCGAGGAACTCATGCAGGTGAAAGGAATCAGTCGAGAGTTGGCCGAACGCATTTACGCGACGTTCCATGGATAAGGCAAAGACACGATGCAGATCACGATCCCGACCGCACTGACCCTGTTCCGCATCCTGTTGCTGCCGGTGATGGTGGTGGTGTTCTATGCGGGTTTCCACGGCGCGAATATCGCTGCTGCGATGATCTTCATCGCAGCCGGCATCACCGACTGGCTCGATGGCTGGATCGCGCGCCGCTACGACATGGGTTCCGCATTCGGCGCATTCCTCGATCCGGTCGCGGACAAACTCATGGTCGCGGTCACCTTGTTCCTGCTCGTGCAGGAGAATCCGACGCCGCTGATGGCCGTGACCAGCGCGGTCATCGTCGGCCGCGAAATCAGCATCTCGGCGTTGCGCGAATGGATGGCCGAGATCGGCCAGCGCGCTACGGTGCGCGTGGCGACGATCGGCAAGGTGAAGACGCTGATGCAGATCATCGCGATCGTCGTGCTGCTTTACCAGCACGACCTGCCGAATCTGCGCCCGTTCTACATCGGCGAGACGTTGCTGGTGATCGCGTCGATCCTGACCATTTGGTCGGGTTTGCAGTACGTGCGCGCGGCGTGGCCGATCCTGCGTCAGCAAAAGTGATTGTCAAACCCTTGACACCTGCGCACGAGAAAGTAAGATGCGCCTCCCACGCGGGAATAGCTCAGTTGGTAGAGCACGACCTTGCCAAGGTCGGGGTCGCGAGTTCGAGTCTCGTTTCCCGCTCCAGATTGCAGACAGAACCTCGGATCACCGGGGTTTTGTTTTTTACGGAGTGCGTAGGGCGCGCCAGGACGGCGCACAAGCGACAACGTCACGGATGACACGCCAGTGAGAAGCAAAGCCCATCGGCCTGGTGGCAGAGTGGTCATGTAGCGGCCTGCAAAGCCGCGTACGCCGGTTCGATTCCGACCCAGGCCTCCAAAACAGCAATCCGACGCCTTCCACGGAAGGCCACCAAACCCCGCTGCCAAGCGGGGTTTTTTGTGCCCGCAGCGTCCGCTTGCGTGTCAGGAATCAGAAACTCTTGTGGATGCCGACGTAGAACCCGCCCGGCAGCACACTGAGAATCAGCGGGTGCTCGCGGCGTTCCGCATACCAGCCGAAGCCGACGCCGACCGCGGCGCCGACCAGTACGTCGCTCTGCCAGTGTCCGCGCACCTTGACCCGCGCGATCGCGTCGTAGACCGGCAGCAGGGCAAGCGCATAGACCGCCGGATGCTCGTCACCGTAGGCGAGGATGTAGGGCGTGACGGCGGCGGAGATGAACGCGACTTCTCCGCTCGGGAAGCTCTGGTTGCCGCCGCCTGCGAAGAACTTCCCGGGATCAGCGGTCTTCGATGGCCGTTCGCGCGAGAAGCCCCACTTCATGACCTGGGTCGTGGCAGCCGCCAGCACGCTGGCATCGAGCGCGCGCCATGAGGTGTCGCCGTAGGTATCGTCACCGCCGAACCACAATGCGCTGCCGATCACGGTAAGCGCGGTCGCAGCCTCGAGATCCTGCTGATAGCTGCGTTTCCAGATGCCGCTGTTGTCGTAGGCGATGCGGTGGTCAATGCCGAACGGGCCGCCGGCGAAAGCGAGGCTCGGAGTGAGGCCGAGCATCAATGCCATGAGGATGCATTGCTTGTTCATCGCAGGACCCCTCGCATTGCGTGCCGCGCTTCGGCACAACGGGACTGCGCGGCCAGCCTAGCACAGGCCTAAGGGTGAATCCTTAAGGTCGCGGGCTCGCATTCGGCGTCCCCGCAAACACGCCGGCGATGGTCGGATCGCGCCCGAGCCGCTACCATCCCGTCGCGGATCGACAGCGGCGTCGACGCTCCGCCCGGGTGGCGAAATTGGTAGACGCAAGAGACTTAAAATCTCTCGGGGGCAACCCCATCCCGGTTCGATTCCGGGTCCGGGCACCAACAGTAAAAGCTTCGCGATCACCAGCTGCGCGAGTCGTCGCTCGGGAGAGCATCGCGGCTGCCGGACACCCGAGCCAGGCAGCGACCGCTGTGGCTGTCCGCGCGGAAAGGATCGAGTCAGCTCGTGGCGCTGATGACGCCATGTCGAATGAGGTAGTCCACTACGGCGGTCGCGGCATCTTCCGGGCTACCGTGCTGCGTGTCGATGTGCAGTTCGGGGTTCTCGGGCACTTCGTAGGGCGAATCGATGCCGGTGAAGTTCTTGAGTTCACCCTTGCGTGCTTTCTTGTACAAGCCCTTCACGTCGCGCTGTTCGACCACCGCCAAGCGGCGTGTCGACGAAGACTTCGACGAACTCGCCGTTTGCGACCATGCTGCGCGCGAGCCGGCGTTCGGACTGGAACGGCGAGATGAACGCGGTGATCACGATCAGCCCCGCGTCGACCATCAGCGCGCGCGACTTCGCCGATGCGGCGGATGTTCTCGACGCGGTCGGCGTCGGTGAAGCCGAGATCCTTGCTGAGGCCGTGGCGCACGTTGTCGCCATCGAGCAGATAAGTGCGCGCGCCGAGCGCATGCAACTGGCGCTCGACGATGTTCGCGATCGTCGATTTGCCGCTGCCGGACAAGCCGGTGAGCCAGAGCACGCAGGGTTTGTGGCCGTTCTGGCGGACGCGTGCCTGCTTGTCGACCTCGACTGCCTGCCAGTGGATGTTCTGCGAGCGGCGCAGCGCGAAATGCAGCAGCCCGGCGCCGACAGTCTGGTTGGAGAGGCGGTCGATCACGATGAAGCTGCCCATGTCGCGGTTGTCCGCGTAGGCATCGAATGCGACCGCGCGGTCGAGGGTCAGGTTGCAGACGCCGATTTCATTCAGCGCCAGCGTCCTCGCGGCGAGGTGATCGAGGCTGTTCACGTCGATCAGGTATTTCGGCTGGCCGAACGAGGCGCCGAGCGTGCTCGCGCCGAGCTTCACCAGATACGGCCGGCCCGGCAGCATCGTCGTGCTCGCTCATCCAGACGACCGTGGTCTCGAACTGGTCGGCGAGTCCGGCCGGATCGTCCGCCGCGCAGATCACGTCGCCGCGGCTGATGTCGATCTCGTCGGCGAGGGTCAGCGTGACCGACTGCCCGGCCTGCGCTTCGGCGAGGTCGCCGTCGAACGTGACGATGCGCGCGACGCTCGATTGCTTGCCCGAGGGCAGCACGCGAATCCGGTCGCCAGGGCGCACGCGGCCACCGAGAATGCGTCCGCTGAAACCGCGGAATTCGGAGTTCGGGCGATTCACCCATTGCACCGGCATGCGCAGCGGTCCGGCTGCATCGGTGCTGTCGATGGCGACGTCTTCGAGATGCTGGAGCAGGCTCGGTCCCGTGTACCACGGCGTGTTCGCGCTGGCGCGAGGTGATGTTGTCGCCGCGCAGCGCCGAGAGCGGGATGCTGACGATGTGGTCCAGCTTGAGTTTTGCGGCGAAAGCGCGGTATTCGGCGTCGATCGCGTCGAAGGTTTCGCGCGAGTAGTCGACCATGTCGAGCTTGTTGATCGCGAGCACGACGTGGCGGATGCCGAGCAGCGAAACGAGGATAGCTGTGCCGGCGCGTCTGCGTGAGCACGCCCTTGCGCGCGTCGACCAGGATCACCGCGAGGTCGGCGGTCGACGCGCCGGTGACCATGTTGCGCGTGTACTGCTCGTGGCCGGGCGTGTCGGCGACGATGAACTTGCGCCGTTCGGTCGCGAAGAAGCGGTACGCGACGTCGATCGTGATGCCCTGCTCGCGCTCGGCGCTGAGGCCGTCGACGAGCAGCGCGAAATCGAGCGCGTCGCCTTGGGTGCCGAACTTGCGTCGAATCGCCTTCGAGCGCGCTCAGCTGGTCGTCGAGCAGCGCCTTCGATTCGTAGAGCAGACGCCCGATCAGCGTGCTCTTGCCGTCATCGACGCTGCCGCAGGTGATGAAGCGCAGCAGGCTCTTGTTCTGGTGGGCGATGAGATATTTCTCGATGTCCTGTTCGATCAACGTCGTCGACGTGTCCATCAGAAGTAGCCCTCGGCTTTCTTCTTTTCCATCGACGCGTTGCTGTCGTGATCGATCAGCCGGCCCTGGCGTTCGGTGGTTCGTGCCAGCAGCATTTCCTGGATGATCGCCGGCACCGTGGTCGCTTCCGACTCGACCGCGCCGGTCAGCGGATAGCAGCCGAGCGTGCGGAAGCGCACGCTGCGCCGCAGCGGTGTCTCGCCATCGCGCAGCGGGAAGCGTTCGTCGTCGACCATGATCAGCTGGCCGTCGCGTTCGACGACGGGACGTGTCGCGGCGAAGTACAGCGGCACGACCGGAATCTCCTCGAGATGGATGTATTGCCAGATGTCGAGCTCGGTCCAGTTCGACAGCGGAAACACGCGGATGCTCTCGCCGGGATTCTTGCGCGCGTTGTAGAGGCGCCACAGTTCCGGGCGCTGGTTCTTCGGGTCCCAGCGATGCTGCGCGGAGCGGAACGAGAACACGCGCTCCTTGGCGCGCGATTTTTCCTCGTCGCGGCGCGCGCCGCCGAACGCGACATCGAAACCGTGTTCGTCGAGCGCCTGCTTGAGTCCTTCGGTCTTCCACATGTCGGTATGCCGCGCCGATCCGTGCGTGAACGGATTGATGCCGAGGCGCTCGGCTTCGGGATTGATGTGCACGAGCAGCTGCATGCCCGATTCCGCGGCCATGCGCGCGCGAAACTCGTACATCGCCCGGAATTTCCAGGTGGTGTCGACATGCAGCAGCGGAAACGGCGGTCGCGACGGAAAGAACGCCTTGCGCGCGAGGTGCAGCATCACCGAGCTGTCCTTGCCGATCGAGTACAGCATGACCGGGTGTTCGGCTTCGGCGACCGCCTCGCGCAGGATGTCGATGCTCTCGGCTTCGAGACGTTGCAGATGGGTCAGGGCAGACATCGGTTTCGGGCGTGCTCGACGGGTCGAAAGGCACAGTTTACTTAGGTCGCCGGAAACGCGGTTAACCCGCCTTGAGCAATAGCTTAACGGAACCTTCCCGATTGCCCCTTAAAGTGCGTTCACGGTTGCAAGAGGAGACCTGCGATGAGCGTTGAATGGATGCGGACGTCCCACGCGTTGCCGAGCGACGGCGAGCATGTGGAATTTGTCCTGGAACACCGCGATCTTGCGATGAACGGCGTGTACAACCGCTGCATGTTCGCGTCGCGCTGGAGCCAATACGAACCCGCTGCGGTGCGCGAATGGCGCCAACTGCCGACGGCGGGTGGCGCCGCCGAGGTGCTGTGCGCCTGAGTTCCGGGCGCGCAGTCTTCGCCCACGCCGACCTGCGTCACATAACTGCATTGCGTGGGTAGGCCTTTCAACACCCGGCGTGCGCTGTGTGGCGGCGTGCGACGATCACGAAGCTGTTGAATGGCGTGTTTCCCCACAGCGGTCGAACCTCGACGCTGAGTCCCGCCGCCGCCAGTGTCGTTTCTATTTCGTCGCGGCTCGGGTAGTGGCATGGCGGGCTGCGCATCCAGCGGGTCGCGTGCAGGAAGTATTCCTCGATCCGTGTCGCGTGAAACCGCCAATTGCGCTCCCGCAATACGTTGCGCACGATCAGCAATGCACCCGGTTCGACTCGCGCCGCCGCTTCGCGCAGCAGGTGTTGCTGATCGTATGCCCGCAGATAGTGCAACACGTCGAGCATGATCACGTGGCCGCGGAATGGCGGCAGCACATTCGCGTCACCATCGGCGAAGGCAAGGTCTGCGCGACAGGTGTCTGCGACGCGACGCGCTTCGGTGATCTTGGGCGCGTCGAAATCGATGCCGAGATAACGGCCATGAAATCCGCTGCCACGCAGATAGAAACCGAGCAGGCCGAGTCCGCAGCCGATGTCGAGCACGGCCTTGTCGCTGCGCGCAATCAAGGCCGCAACGGCGGCGTACGCCGGATCGAAACGCAGTTTGTTGCGCGCGTAGCCACGGTACCAATGCCGACCAAAGCGCGCGGCGATGTTGCGGATGAGGGCACGCTGTGCGGGATCTTGCATGCTTGGGTTCGGCTGCGTTGGGAACGAGGATGTGCGGACGTGGCGGGCGACGCGTGATTCGGCAGGGAAGGGTACGCGGTTTTTCCCAATATTCCGTTTTTCGCAGCGGGTCGACGAGCACCGCGGCCGGTCTGGGTCGGGCCTCCGCTGTGCTAGCCTGCGCCGTCCGCGCGCTCGCGAGTGGGGTCGAGAGTGCGATTGCGGGCGCTTGTTTCCGTCAGGGGGCGCGAGTCATGATCTTTTTCGCCGCGTTGCGCGAACTTGACCAATCACAGCGCAAGGTCGTGCTGGCCAGTTTCCTCGGCTGGACACTCGATGCGTTCGATTATTTCCTGCTGGTCTTCGTGATTCCCGAAGTCGCGCGCGACTTTCATGTCGGCATCACCGAAGTCGCGTTTTCGTTGACCTTGACCCTGGCGATGCGTCCGCTCGGCGCGTATCTGTTCGGCCGGCTTGCCGATCGTTACGGCAGTCGTCCGGTGCTGATGGCCGACATCGTCCTGTTCGCGGTATTCGAGGCCGCTTCCGCGCTGGCGCCTTCGTTGCTCGTGCTGCTCATCGTGCGCGCGCTGTTCGGACTGGCGATGGGCGGCGAGTGGGGCATCGGCGCGTCGCTGGCGATGGAATCGATTCCGCCGAAGGCGCGCGGCGCGGTGTCGGGTTTGCTGCAGGAGGGTTATTCGGCGGGCTATCTGCTCGGTGGCTTGTGCTATCTGCTGCTGTTCGACCATATCGGCTGGCGTGGCATGTTCGCGCTCGGCGTGTTGCCGGCGTTGCTGGTCCTGTACATCCGCCGCCATGTGCCGGAGTCGCCGGTGTGGGCCGCCGCGAGCAATGACGTTGCGCCCCGTCCCGGGTTCATCGAAACCATGCGCGGGCGCTGGAAATTGTTTGCGTATCTGGTCGTGCTGATGATGGCATTCAACATGTTCAGCCACGGCTCGCAGGACATGTATCCGACGTTCCTCAAAGCGCAGCTCCATTTCGATACGCGCACCGTCGCCTGGCTGACGATCGCGCTGAATGTCGGCGCGATCGTCGGCGGATTGTTGTTCGGCGCATGGTCCGAGCGCATCGGTCGGCGTCGCGCGATCATCATCGCCGCATTGCTGGCGCTGCCGATGGTGCCGCTGTGGGCGTACGGCGGATCGGTCGTGCTGCTCGGTGTCGGTGTGTTCCTGCTGCAGATGATGGTGCAGGGCGCGTGGGGCGTGGTGCCGGTGCATCTCAATGAGCTCTCGCCGGATGCGGTGCGCGCGACCTTGCCGGGATTTGCGTACCAGACCGGCAACCTGCTTGCCGCATTCACCGCGCCGTTCCTCGCGTGGCTGGCAGTGCAGCGCGGCGGCGACTACGCGTTTGCGATGGCGACCTTCATCGCGGTGGTCGCGGTGTTGCTTGCGATCGTGACCGCGCTCGGTCCGGAGGCGCACGGTGCCCGCTTTGGCGCGGTCACCGCGCCGGTCGCCGAATGACGGGGCGTGCGTAACCTGCTAGGCTCGCGCGCTTTTTTCTTGCGGAGTCCACGGTGAACATCGAAGCGAACAAGGTCGTCTCGTTCCATTACAGCGTCAACGACGGCGGCGACGCGCCGGTCGATTCCTCACGCGAGCGCGGCGAGCCGCTGACCGTGCTGATCGGCCAGGGCAACATCATTCCCGGTCTCGAAAAAGCGCTGATCGGCCATACGGTCGGCGATCGATTTGAAGTCAGCGTCGCGCCGGGCGAGGCCTATGGCGAACGCCGTGCCGACTTCACCCAGCGCGTGCCGAAGAAGTATTTCGAGGATGGCGACAAACTGCGCCCGGGCATGAGCACAGTCCTGCAGACCAAGGAGAGCGGCGCGCGCCTGGTCGTGGTGCGCAAGGTCGGCTCCAGCGTGATCGATGTCGACCTCAACCACCCGCTGGCCGGCAAGACGCTGGTGTTCGACGTCGAGATCATGGACATCCGCGACGCTACGCCGGAAGAAATCGCGCACCGGCACGTGCATGGAACGGGCGGGCACGAGCACTGAGAGCCGGGAATGGCGAATTGGGAATGGGGAATCGAACGAGCGATCCCATTCCCCGATTCCGCGTCACTCAAGCACGCGCTTCCCGTACACGAAATGCTCGCGCCACCAGCCGCTGTCGAGACTGTCGAGGCGCACGGTGCCGCCGGTGTTCGGCGCATTGACGAAGCGGCGTTCGCCGACGTAGATGCCGACGTGGCTGACCCGGCCCTTCGATTCGAAGAACACCAGGTCGCCCGATTGCAGCGTGTCGATTGCGAGCTTGCGCCTGCCGAGTTCGCTCATCTGCGCCGAGGTGCGCGGCAGCGCGACGCCGGCTGCGTCGCGGAACACGTAGTCGACCAGGCCGCTGCAATCGAAGCCGCCTTGCGGCGTATTGCCGCCGTAACGGTACGGAATGCCGACCAGCGCGATCGCGCGGAACAGCACCGCGTTGGCGGCGTCGGCACGCGCGGAACCCGCGACGAGCGGCGGTGATGCAGGATGGGAGGCGTGCCGCGGCGCGCTGGCGCACGCGCCGAGGACGAGGCCGAGTAGAACGATAGTGGCGACGCGTGCGATTGAGCCCATCGCGCTACGCTCGCCGCCCGGCGAGCGCATGTCAATGTTGCACAAACAGCGCGACAAATGCTGTGTCGGTCAGGCTGCGCTGCCGCAAAGTGTCAGTTTTGGACGCACGGCGACTTCCGGCGGGGTGCTCAATGCACCCGGGACGAGCAGCGAGTGCAGATCCTTGACCGTCTCCTCGAAGCGGGTCAGGCGATCGTTCGCCGCGACCGAGACCGCATGGGGCACGCCGCCCGCGTCAAGCAAGCCGTGGATCAACGCACGCTGCGGCTCGCCGAAATCGGGGTCCTGCAGGGCCTCGTCCAGTGCGCAGACCAACGCGGCCAGCCAACCGGAATTCGGCGCGCGCAGGGCAAGCAGCAATTCGTTCGTCGATACCTTCATGGCGTCCCCCTGGCGTCGGAAAATTTCGGGTTGCGTGCTGCAGGTTTAATGCCAACGCCACGCCCTCGCTGGCCTGTCCGCGTGTTCGCATTGCACTGGCCACGGCCGCATGGGGCCTGTTTGGCGGGCCATCAGTCCTTTACACATATAAATATATTAAATTCGGGTGGGGCTGGATAAAGTCCCGCGATGCGTCCGGCTGCGCCTGGGAGGGCAGCCGACGAGTCCCAGCTCAGCGACGAATACCGAATGCCTACCGGAGAATCGAGATGAGATTGCTTGCTCCATCGCCAGCCCCCGCCCTGGTTCTGATCGATATTTACGGTGAGCCGATCGTCATCGGCGGATCGGGTCGCCGGACCTTGCTTTCCTTCTTCCGCGATGCAGCGTGTCCGTTCTGCAACTTCAGGATCTATGAGCTGACCTCGCATCAGAAGAGTCTGGCTGCGCTCGGCCTGGATATCGTTGCGGTTTTCAACTCGACGCCGGTCGAGGTCATGCGATTCGTGGCCCGGCAGCGCCGGCCGTTCCGGATCGCCGCCGATCCGACCTCGAACGCGCACATACACCTACGGCATCGAACGTTCGTTCTGGCGCAAGATCAAGGCGATCGTGCTGCGCGTGCCGACCCTGATCAAGGGGCTGCGCATCGTCGGTCTGGCGGGCCTCAATACCGGGAATCTGATGCCGGCGGATTTTCTGATCGACGAACACGGCCGCATCGTCGAGGCCTACTACGGCAGCGACGCCGGTGACCGGATTCCGTTCGAGCGGGTCGAACTGTTCCTCGCGCGCGGGCTGATGGCACGGACGGATGCGGCGACTGCGTGATCGATCGCGCCCTTCGTGTGCGCCGCGACTAGAACCGCTCGCCGGACGGAAGATGGCGCCATTCGCCGGGGCCATCTTGCCCAATGCGACGCGGCCGATGCGGATGCGTTTCATCGCGACGACATCGAGGCCGACCTGTGCGCACATGTCGCGCAACTGGCCCGGTTGCACACCCTTGATCGCGAAACGCAGGCGGATCTCGTTCTGCCAGCTGACTTTGCACGGCGGCAGGGCGCGGCCGTTGTAGCTGAGACCCTGGTTGAGGTTGAACAGGCCGTACGGGGCGATTTCACCATCGATCTCGACGATGAATTCCTGTTCGAGGTGGTGGCCGTCCTGCATCAGCTTGCGCGCCACGCCAGGATCCTGGCTGAACACCATCAGCCCGCTGGCCTCGCGCTCCAGCGGCATCAGCGGCGTGAGTCGCACCAAGTTCCGCTTCAGCAGGCGAATGCCTGAGTCGTCCAGCGCCGAACGCGCAGCCGGCGTGAGCAGCGACATGGCCGCGTCCGGTCCCGCCAGGAATTCCACGCCGGCCGGTTTGTGCAACAGCAACGTCGCCGGTTCCAGCGTGGTCGGCGCCGCGGCGGGATCGATCGCGACGACTTCGCCGGCGACCATGTACTGGGGTTCCTCGACGACGACGCCGTCCACCGACACCCAACCGCCTTCGATCAATTGTTCCGCTTCGCGTCGCGAGCACTGGGTCAGCGCGACCACACGCTTGGCGAGGCGGATCGGTTCCACGGGAGGAGCGGGTTCATTCATTGCACAAGCCGGGTAGTGGGGAGGAACACGCGCTGCCGTTTGCCGGAGCCGTCGAACCGGGCGCGGCGCCCGAGCGCAGTAGTGACCGTGTATCCGATCCTGCGGCTATCATGATGCCATGTCGACCCTGCTGCTGAACCTGCGCAACGTACCCGATGACGAGGCCGCCGACGTGCGTGCGCTGCTCGGCACGCACGCGATCGATTTTTTCGAGACCACGCCGAGCCGCTGGGGCATATCGGCCGGCGCGATCTGGATCAAGGATGCGGCCGCCGTGGATGAAGCGCGGCGACTGATGACCGACTATCAACGCGAGCGTCAATCGCGTGCCCGCGCCGCGTACATCGATGCCCGGCGCGAAGGCACGGCGGCAACCCTGTGGACGGTCGTGCGCGATGAGCCGGTGCGGGTTCTGGTCGCGATCGTGTCGGCCGCGATCGTACTCGGCCTGCTCGCGTTGCCGATATTCCTGATGTTCCGCGGCGGAGGATGATCCGATGGACGATGCACCGATCCTGCTTGCGTGCCCGCATTGTGGAGCAATGAATCGGGTGCCGCGTTCGCGTCTGGGGCAGGCGCCGCAATGCGGCCGCTGCCACCAGGCGCTGTTCACCGGAAAGCCGCTCGCGCTCGTTGCGGCGAATTTCGACCTGCACGCGCAACGCAGCGAGTTGCCGCTGCTGATCGATTTCTGGGCGCCGTGGTGCGGCCCTTGCCTGTCGATGGCGCCGCAGTTCGAGGCGGCGGCGAAACAACTGGAACCGCACTTCCGATCGGGTAAAGTGGACACCGAAGCCGAACCCGCGCTCGGAGCGCGCTTCGCGATCCGCAGCATCCCGACCTTGGTGCTGCTGCAGGCGGGGCGCGAGATCGCGCGGCAATCCGGTGCGATCGGCAGCGACCAGATCGTACGCTGGGCGCACGCGCAATTGCGTTGACGAGGGCGCCGCATGCCGGATGTCGATCCGCCGCCACAGCGTCCCGTCGAACCCGCCGCCGAAGACTGCTGCGGCGAAGGGTGTGTGAATTGCGTATTCGACGTTTACGAGGCGGCGCTCGCGCGCTACGAGGAAGCCCTCGCGGCGTGGCGTGCACGGCACCCGCATGCAAATGCCAGCGAATGATTCCGCGGCGACGTGACTGAAGTCACTGGACGGGTTTATCCCGCGTGCCTAGTATCCGGCGATCCTCTTGTTGTCGGGCCGCCGCATGAAAGCATGGATTCCAACTCTCGTTTCGTTCTCGATCTGTCCGCTGGTTTTCGCCGCGGGCGCTCCGACGTTCGACGCACATCGTCTTTCCGACGAGGTGAAAACGCTGTCGTCGGATGCATTCCAGGGTCGCGGTCCGGCCACGCCGGCCGAGACCAAAACGGTTGAGTACGTGATCGGGCAGATGAAGGCCGCGGGCCTGCAGCCAGGCGGCGATCTCAAGGACGGCAAGCGCGCGTGGACGCAGGCGGTGCCGCTGCAGCGCGCGCAGCTCGCGGGCACGCCGAAACTGACCATGAATTTCGGCGATGCCTCGCACGTGCTGACCCAGGGCAACGAGATCGCCGTGCGCGCGTCGATGGATGGCTCCAGGTCCGTCGCGATCAAGGACGCGCCGCTGGTGTTCGTCGGCTATGGCGTGACCGCGCCGGAACGCCACTGGGATGATTTCAAGGGCGTCGACCTGCATGGCAAGATCGCGGTCGTGTTGATCAACGATCCGGATTTCGAAACCGGCGTCGGCGATTTCGGCGGCAAGGCAATGACTTACTACGGCCGCTGGACCTACAAATTCGAGGAAGCCGCGCGGCGCGGCGCGCTCGGACTTCTGATCGTGCACGAAACCGCGCCGGCATCGTATGGCTGGGCGACGGTGAAGAATTCCAACACCAACACGATGTTCGACATCGTGCGCGAGGATCCAGCGTCCGCGCATCCGAAACTCGAAGCCTGGATTCAGCGCGATCTCGCGGTCGACATGTTCAAGCGCGCGGGGCTCGATTTCGATGCGCAGAAACGCGTGGCGCAGACCCGCGATTTCAAACCCGTCGTACTCAAGGACGAAACGCTCTCCGCCGACTTCGCAGTCGATACCAGTGTGATCACGTCGCACAACATCGTCGGTCGCATCGAAGGCAGCAGGCGGCCGGACGAAACCGTCATCTACAGCGCGCATTGGGATCACCTCGGCGTCGGTGCACCGGATGCGAAGGGCGACACGATTTACAACGGCGCAGTCGACAACGCGACCGGCACCGCGGCGCTGATCGAAATCGGCCGTGCGTTCGCACACCAGCCGAAGCCCGAGCGCTCCGTCGTTTTCCTCAACGTCACCGCCGAGGAGAAAGGCCTGCTTGGCTCGGAATACTATGCGTCGCATCCACTCTATCCGCTGGCGAAGACCGTCGCGGTGATCAACATGGATGCGCTCAAACCGCGCGGCGTGGCGCGAAATTTCTCGAACTCGGGTAGCGCGAAATCCGATCTGATCGACGAATTGATCAAGGACGGAAAATCGTTCGGTCTGAGCTATTCGCCCGATCCGGCTCCGGAAGCCGGTCATTTCTTCCGCTCCGATCATTTCCCGTTCGCCAAGCGCGGCGTGCCGGCGTTTTCGTTCGAGTCGGGTGACGACCTCGTCGAGGGCGGGCGTCGCTGCGGGCAAGGCCGCGCAGAAGGAATATGTGACTGCGCACTACCATCAGCCGTCGGACGAATGGCAGGCGAGCTGGACGTTCGCCGGCATGGCTCATGACCTGCCGTTGCTCTACAAAGTCGGCAGCGACCTCGCCGATTCATCGCGCTGGCCGAACTGGGCTGCCGATTCCGAGTTCCGCGCGGCGCGGGATGCGGATCGCAAGGCGCATCCGTAGGGAGGCCAATCGCGGGGAGCGCTCCTTGCAGCGCTCTCCGCGTCAGATCACCCGCAGCGGGATGCCTTTCGCGCCCATTTCGGTTGTGTATTTCGCGCGCTCGTCGCGGCAGTAGGCGCTGCCCATCGCGAACTTGCGACATATCGAGGGACGCTGCTCGTAGATGCTGCAGCACATCCGTTCACGGTCGAGCGCACTGCACCAGCCGTCGGCGCCACGCGCCATGACGCGCACGCCGCGTTCGTCATGCCCGACGAAATGGGCCGGCACCTCTTCATCGGGCTGCAGTACAACCGTCAGTCGGCAGCAGACTGCGTCGCAGCGGCTGCACGAGACTGCGGATCGACGACGTGGTCGTCAGGCCGGGTTTCGTAGGTCAGCGCGGTTTCCGCGGCTGTTGATTCGGTACGCATGTTCATCGGTCATGGCCCAGCAGTCGGCCGCGGATTGCAGCGCTGTCGGCGGCCCGACATGGTGCTGCGGTGTGCGTCATCGCGTGGCAATGAAGATGACGGCGGGAGAGGAGCGAACCGGCGGCGGGTAGTCGGCCGGACGAGGCGTGCTGAAGGATCTGATGCACGCCATCCTACGGCAAATGCGCGGGTGCAACCGGATTGGCGGCTACCGGTGGTGGAGGCGGATACCCGGAACCGTTGCGAGCGAGTCGTCGACGCGCGGGCGGTATCATGTGCGGTCAAGCGACGATTGATGCCGCACTCCGCATTTCCTTTCCATGCATCGGCGGGAGAGGACGGCGGCTATCGATTGGTCGATCCGAACATGTTCCGAATCAACAAGGAGAAGCTGCATGTCCCTTTCCATGTACACCGCGTCCGTTCCCGTGTTCCAACAGATGCTCGGCGGCTTGAACGACATCCTCGGCAAGGCGCAGGCCCACGCCGCGGAAAAGAAGATCGAACCGGACGCGTTGCTGCAGGCGCGGCTGTTCCCCGACATGTTCACCTTCGTGCGTCAGGTGCAGATCGCCTGTGACTTCGCCAAGAGCGTGCCGGCGCGACTGGCCGGTGCCGACGTGCCAGCGTATGAGGATGCCGAACAGACGTTCGACGAGCTGCGTGCGCGCATCGCGAAGACGCTCGCATTCGTCGCCGGTCTCGATGCAGCGCGGTTTGACGGCAGCGCGCAGCGCGAGATCGTGCTGCGCCCCGGTACGCCGAAGGAGCGCAAGCTGGATGGCCAGACCTACCTGCTGCACTACGGCCTGCCGCAGTTTTTCTTCCACGTCACGACTGCGTATGCGTTGTTGCGCCATAACGGTATCGACGTCGGCAAGCGCGACTATATGGGTGTGTATTGATCTTGGCTCTGCGATGCGTGGTGGCGATCGTCTTGCGCTGATCGTCACCAGTCAAAATTTTTCGGTGCGATCCTTCGATAACTCGGGATGAAGTGGCCCGCTGTCATCGAAGGGCGATCTGCATGGAGTCATGCCGTTCGTGCTTCGATACGCGAAACGTACCCTGTGCTGAGCCTGTCGAAGCATCAGCACGAAACGGGGTGACGGATGCGTCCCGACGAAGCCGTTCGCCCTGATCCTTCGATACATCAGGATGGAGTGACCTGCCGCCATCGAAGGGCCATCCCCACGCAGCCGGACCGCTCGTGCTTGTTTTGCGGCAACTCAGGCCGCACTGGCACGCCGCGACGATGCGCCGTGGAACTGCTCTTCCTCGGTCGAGCCCTTCAGCGCGACCGTCGACGACTGCCTGCCCTGGATCGTCTGCGTCACCGCGTCGAAGTAGCCGGTGCCGACTTCGCGCTGATGCTTGACCGCGGTGAAGCCGCGGTCGGCGGCCGCGAATTCGGCTTCCTGCAGCTCGACGAACGCGCTCATCTGGTTGCGCGCGTAGCCGTGCGCGAGGTTGAACATCGAGTAGTTCAGCGCGTGGAAACCGGCCAGCGTGATGAACTGGAACTTGTAGCCGTAGCTGGCGAGTTCCTTCTGGAACTTCGCGATCGTCGCGTCGTCGAGATTCTTCTTCCAGTTGAATGACGGCGAGCAGTTGTAGGCGAGCAGCTTGCCCGGAAACTTCGCGTGGATCGCCTCGGCGAACTTGCGCGCGAAGCCGAGATCGGGCTTGCCGGTTTCGCACCAGACCAGATCCGCATACGGCGCATAGGCGAGGCCGCGCGAGATCGCCTGGTCGAGTCCGTTGCGTGTCTTGTAGAAACCTTCGACGGTGCGCTCGCCGGTCATGAACGGCTGGTCGTTGGGATCGATGTCCGAGGTCAGCAGATCGGCGGCTTCCGCATCGGTGCGCGCGACGAGCAAGGTCGGCACGCCGCAGACATCGGCGGCGAGGCGCGCCGCGTTCGAGCTTCTCGACCGCCTCGCGCGTCGGCACCAGCACCTTGCCGCCCATGTGGCCGCACTTCTTGACGGAGGCGAGCTGGTCTTCGAAATGCACGCCGGCGGCGCCGGCCTCGATCATCGACTTCATCAGCTCGAACGCGTTCAGCACGCCGCCGAAACCGGCTTCGGCGTCGGCGACGATCGGCTGCAGATAGTCGATGCTGTCGTCGCCCTCGGCATGGTTGAGCTGGTCGGCGCGCAGCAGCGTGTTGTTGATGCGCTTGACGACCAGCGGCACCGAGTTGGCCGGATACAGCGACTGGTCCGGATACATCTCGCCGGCGACGTTCGCGTCGGCCGCGACCTGCCAGCCGGAGAGATAGATCGCCTTGAGCCCGGCCTTGACCTGCTGCATCGCCTGGTTGCCGGTCAGCGCGCCGAGCGCGTTGACGAACGGTTCGGTGTGCAGACGAATTCCACAACTTCTCGGCGCCGAGGCGCGCCAGCGAATGCTCGATGGGCACGGTGCCGCGCAGGCGCACGACGTCCTCGGCCGTGTAGTTGCGCGTGATGCCGTTCCAGCGCGGGTTGTTGCGCCAGTCGAGCTTGATCTGTTCGGCGGTGGGAAGCGTGGTCTTCATGGCTCCGCTCCAGTGGCTTGAAAGCCCTCTCCCGTCGGGAGAGGGGTTGGGGTGAGGGTTCGGGATCATCTGAGGCATCATTCGGGCACCGGACGCTCATCCGGCGCTTCGCGCCAGCCTCCGCCGGCCCGACGACCGGCGTCGATCCCGATGGGAGAAGGGACAAAGCTGTTCAGGCCAGCCGCTCGTACGCCGCCAGCGTGAGGAAATCGGCCAGCGTGTCCGCATGGGTGAGCTTGTCGAGCAGGTCGGCGGCTTCGCCGACGCGTGTCTGGCCGGGCATCGGCGTCGACGACGAGGCGCTGGCGCATCGTCGCCAGCGTCGCGTCGAAGATCGCGACAGTCGACCGGCGCGCCGTCGTCGAACGCGATGCCCTGGTTGTGCAGCCATTGCCAGAGCTGCGCACGCGAGATCTCGGCAGTCGCGGCATCCTCCATCAAGTGATGGATCGGCACGCAGCCTTGGCCGTCGAGCCACGCAGCGAGGTAGCGCAGGCAGATCTCGACGTTCGCGGCGAAGCCGGCATGCGTGATCGTGCCGGCGCTCGGCGCGAGCAGGGCATCGCGGTCGGCGACGACGTCCTCGCGCAGTCACCTGCAACTGGTTCGGCGTCGGCATGTGCGCATCGAAAATCTCGCTGCGCGACCGGCACCAGCGCCGGGATGCGCGACCCAGGTGCCGTCGTGGCCGGCGGTGACCTCGCGCAGCTTGTCGGCGCGCACCTTGGCGAGCGCGGCTTCGTTCGCGGCCGGATCGTTGTTGATCGGAATCTGCGCGGCCATGCCGCCCATCGCGAACGCGCCGCGGCGGTGGCAGGTCTTGATCAGCAGTTCCGAATACGCTCTTCAGGAACGGCACCGTCATCGTGACCTGGCCGCGCTCCGGCAGCACGCGGTCGCGGTGCGCGCGCAGCGTCTTGATGTAGGAAAAGATGTAATCCCAGCGCCCGCAGTTGAGTCCGGTGATGCGCGTGCGCAGCGCATGCAGGATCTCGTCCATCTCGAACACCGCGGGCAGCGTCTCGATCAGCACGGTGACCTTGATCGCGTCGCGCGGCAGGCCGAGCGCGTCCTCGGTGTGGTTCATCACGTCGTTCCACAGCGCGGCTTCGCGATGGCTCTCGCATCTTCGGCAGATAGAAATACGGGCCGCGATCGCGCCGCGTGCAGCGCCTTGCGCGTTGTGGAATGCGAACAGGCCGAAGTCGAACAACGCATCCGGACATCGCCTCGCCATCGACCTCGATATGCTTCTCCGGCAGATGCCAGCCGCGCGGACGCACCATCAGCACCGCGGGGTTCGGCCTGAGCTCGTAGCGCTTGCCTTCCGGCGTGGTGTAGTCGATCGCGCCGGCGACCGCGTCGCGCAGGTTGAGCTGGCCTTCGAGCAGGTTCGTGAAGGTCGGTGCAGTCGAGTCCTCGAAGTCGGCCATGAACACCTTCGCGCCGGAGTTCAGCGCGTTGATGATCATCTTGCGATCGACCGGGCCGGTGATTTCCACGCGGCGATCCAGCAGGCCATCCGGGATCGGTGCGACGCGCCAATCGCTGTCGCGGATCGATCGGGTTTCGGCGAGGAAATCCGGCAACTCGCCGGCATCGAAGCGCGCCTGACGCGCCTTGCGTTCGCGCAGCAGAGCCACGCGTGTAGTGTCGAAACGCCGATGCAGATCGGCCAGAAAGGCGCGTGCCGAGACATCGAGAAGCTCGGCTTGAGGCGCGATCAATGGGATCGGCACGTGCAGCGATACGTGCGGATTCGGGTTCGGAGCGACGACCATGAGCTGCCTCGGCGATAGTTCAGGTCAGACTAGGCCGGTGTGCCATTGTTTGACAAACTATATGTTTCAATAGAATGTATTGGTTATGTCAATGTATATCCATGTTGATTGAAATAACGTGAAAAAAGTACGAGAGAAACAGCAGAAAGCACACTGCCAGTGCGCCGCCGGAAGGCCGAAAAGGCGCCGGAAGGAGCTGCGCCGCCGCGCTTCTACTACAAGGGCAGCCGGCTGCGGCAACTGCGTGCGTTCTGCATGATCGCCAAGCTCGGCACGCTGTCGCGCGCGGCCGAGGCGCTGTACCTGTCGCAACCATCGGTGAGCCTGCAGCTGCGTGCGCTGGAGCAGGAACTCGGCGCGCAGTCTGATCGAGCGCGGACGCCGCATCGCGCTGACCCGCGAGGGCAGGGTGCTGTACGATCTCGTGCTGCCGCTGGTCGAAGGATTCGATCGCCTCGACGAGCAAGTTCCATGCGCTGCGCGCAGGCCTCTCGGGCGGCGAGCTGCACATCGCCGCGGGCACGTCGACGATCCAGTACCTGCTGCCGCCGTTCGTCGCCGCGTTCCGCGTGCACAGCATCCGGGCGTGAAACTGCAGCTGCACAACGTGACCGGCAAGGACGGCCTCGCGCTGCTGCGTTCGGACCAGGTCGATTTCGCGGTCGGCTCGATGCTCGACGTGCCGAACGATCTGAGCTACGAGCCGGTGCATTCCTACGATCCGCTGCTGATCACGCCGCTCGGATCACGCGCTGGCGAAATTGCGCGAGGTCCGCCTCGAGGATCTTGTCGCCGTACGGCCTGATCCTGCCGCCGCAGCGCCTGACCACGTATCGGCTGGTCGACCTGATCTTCCAGCAGCGCAAGGTGCCGTATCCACGTCGCGCTCGAAGTCGGCGGCTGGGAAGTCATCAAGCAGTACGTCGCGCTGGGTCTCGGCATCTCGATCGTGACCGGCATCTGCATCGGCGATGCGGATCGCGAGCGGCTCGCGGTGCGCAACATGAGCGCGTATTTCCCGCAGCGCAGCTACGGCGTCGTCGTGCGCAAGGGCAAGTACCTGAGCACCGCGGCGCGCGCGTTCATCGA
Source organism: uncultured Gammaproteobacteria bacterium (assembly GCA_963720445.1). Taxonomy (GTDB): domain Bacteria; phylum Pseudomonadota; class Gammaproteobacteria; order Xanthomonadales; family Rhodanobacteraceae; genus Dokdonella_A. Next base: position 205,748 of record CAVRFO010000002.1, on the reverse strand, counting down.
TCTGGTGCGGCCCGGCCTGTTCACGCGCCGCGACTATTTCGAATCCGGCCATTCCGAGCGTTGAAACATCCGCGCTCGGCGCAAACGCGCGCTGCCTCTACAATGCGCGCATGCGCATCAACAAACACATCGCCGAGACCGGCTACTGCTCACGCCGCGAAGCGGACCGGCTGATCGCCGAAAAACGCGTCACCGTCAACGAACGCGCTGCCGGCATCGGCACGCAGGTCGAGGAGGGCGACGAGGTCCGCGTCGACGGCCAGCCGCTGCTCGCGCGCCGCGCCGCGGGCAAGGCGCGCCGCCACGTCTACATCGCGCTGAACAAGCCGGTCGGGATCACCTGCACGACCGAGACCGCGGTCGGCGGCAACATCGTCGACTTCGTCGATCATCAGCGAACGGATCTTTCCGGTCGGTCGCCTCGACAAGGAGTCCGACGGCCTGATCCTGCTGACCAGCAACGGCGATATCGTCAACGAGATCCTGCGCTCGGAGAATCGCCACGAGAAGGAATACCTTGTTGGCGTGAACAAGGAAGTCACCCAGGAATTCCTGAACGGCATGTCACGCGGCGTGCGCATCCACCACCAGATGACCAAGCCGTGCAAGGCGACGCGGCTCGCGAAGTTCGGCTTTCGCATCGTGCTGACCCAGGGCCTGAACCGGCAGATCCGCCTGATGGCCGACGCGTTCGGCTATCGCGTGATCGAACTGCGCCGCGTGCGCATCGTCAACATCAAGCTCGGCGCGCTGAAGGTCGGGCAGTGGCGTAACCTGACCGACGCCGAGCTGCACGGATTGCTGCCGGAGCGGACCGACTGGTGACGCGGCGGCATGCAACGGTGCCGGCGCATTGAACGGCCGCGCATGGATGTCGAACCTGCGGACATAGACGCATGACCACGACCGACTCGCCCGATACCCCACGTCTGCGCGTGCGCAATGCGACCGTCGCCGATATTCCGCAGCTCGTCGCGCTGACCGCGCGCATCTATACCGAGGAGTGGGGGCATTCGGCGGAAATGTTGCGTGGCCAGATGGCGCGCTTTCCCGAAGGCCAGTTCGTCGCCGAATACGGCGAGCGTCTGGTCGGCTATTGCGCGACATTCCGGGTCGCCGAACAGGCCGCGCTCGCACCACACACCTGGGGCGAGATTACCGGCAGCGGTTTTGCCGCACGTCACGATCCGCAGGGCGATTGGCTGTACGGCATGGACGTCTGCGTCGATCCCGATTTTCGCGGGCTGCGCATCGGCCGCCGTCTCTATGCCGCGCGCAAGAAGTTGTGCCAGAAGCTCAGCCTGCGCGGCATCGTGTTCGGTGGCCGTTTGCCGGGGCTAGGCAAACGCATGGCGCGCTATGGCAGTGCGCAGGCGTACGTCGATGCGGTGCTCGCCGGCCGCCAGCGCGATGCGACCTTGAGCTTCCAGTTGCGCAACGGTTTCGAGTTCGTCGGCCTGCTGCCGCGATATCTGCCCGGCGATGCCGAATCGCTCGGGTATGCCGCACATCTGGTCTGGCGCAATCCCAATCATCACGAGCAGCCGCGGATGCCTGGCCACAAGGCACCGCGCGGCCTGCCAGCGGTGGTGCGCATCGCGACCGTGCAATACCAGCAGCGGCGCATCGCGGATTTCGAAGCGTTCGCAACCCAGGTCGAGTACTTCGTCGATGTCGCGGCCGGCTACGACTCGGACTTCGTCGTGTTTCCGGAATTGATGACGCTGCAATTGCTGTCGATCGAGAATGCGGAACTCTCGCCGGTCGATTCGATCCTCAAGATCACCGAATACACCGACCGCGTGAAGGCGCTGTTTTCCGAGCTCGCGATGCGCCACAACATCAACATCATCGGCGGCTCGCACCCGGCCCGCGACGCCAGCGGCGACGTCTACAACATCTGCTACGTCTGCCTGCGCGACGGCACCGTGCATGCGCGGGAAAAGATCCATCCGACCCCGAACGAATGCGCGTGGTGGGGCATCCGCGGCGGCAACCACGTCGAGGCGATCGAGACCGACTGCGGGCCGATCGGGGTGATGATCTGTTACGACTCGGAATTCCCGGAAATGGCGCGTCATTTGATCGACCAGGGCGCGTTGATCCTGTTCGTCCCGTTCTGCACCGACGAACGCCAGAGTTATCTGCGCGTCCGCTATTGCTGCCAGGCGCGCGCGGTCGAGAACCAGTGCTACGTCGTGCTATCCGGCAACGTCGGCAACCTGCCCGGAGTCAACAACTTCGACATCCAGTACGCGCAGAGCTGCATCCTGACACCCTGCGATTTTCCGTTCGCGCGCGATGGCATCGCGGCCGACTCCACGCCGAACACCGAGATGGTGCTGTTCGCCGACCTGCGCCTCGAAGACCTCGCGCGTGCGCGGAGCAGTGGCAGCGTGCAGAACCTCAAGGATCGTCGCCACGACCTGTACCAGACGCGCTGGCCGAGGCGCGACTAGTGTCAGGTTGATTCGGGCGGCAGTGCCGCGTTGTGATAAACGTCCTGCACGTCGTCGAGTTCGTCCAGCCAGTCGAGCAGGTCGCGCAGGGTTTGCGCGACATCGCCGCTCACCGCGACGCGATTTTCCGGCCGCATCACGACATCGGCGCTCAGCGGCACCAGTCCGGCTGAGGTCAGTGCCTTCTTCACGGCCTCGAAGTGTTCGGGTACGCACAACACGATGCTTTGCCCATCGGCGGTCTGCACATCGTCGGCCCCGGCATCGAGTGCGATTTCGAGTACCTTGTCTTCGGCGCCCGCTTGCGTGGTGTCGAATACGATCTCGCCGAGGCGATGAAACTGGAACGCGACCGAGCCGGTCGTGCCGAGGTTGCCGCCGTTCTTCGCCAGCGCGTGGCGCACGTCTGAAACGGTTCGCACCGGGTTGTCGGTCATCGTGTCGATGATCAGCGCGACGCCGGACGGGCCATAGCCCTCGTAGCGCATTTCCTGCATGTTGTCGGCGCCCTCGGCGCCCGAACCGCGCTTGACCGCGCGCTCGATCGTGTCCTTGGTCATGTTCGCCGACAACGCCTTGTCGATGCCCATGCGCAGGCGCGCGTTGGTCGCCGGATCGCCGCCATTGCGCGCCGCGATCGTGATCTCGCGGATCAGTTTGGTGAATACCTTGCCGCGGCGTGCGTCCTCGGCGTTCTTGCGGTTCTCGATGCTCGGGCCTCTGCCCATAGGGATGCCTTGGTGTGTTCTGGGACGGAACGTGCGATTCCTGACCGCAGTCCGGAATCGACGGTATCGGGCGACGCGGCGATCTCGGGCTACGCCGACCGCCGCGTATTCTACGATTGTGGCGCCGTGTCGTCGCGGTGCCGGCGGCGCCGTGGCTCAGCGCTCCTGATCGGTCGGGCGCATCAGGATTTCGTTGATGCACACATGTGGCGGCTGGCTCACGCAGTAGACGATCGCGCGTGCGACATCGTCGGCCTGGAGCTGGCGCATCGAATCGGCCCACGCGTTGATCGCCGTCTGGGTCGCAGGGTGGCCGATGTGGTCGCGCAGCTCGGTTTCGACGACGCCGGGTTCGATCACGCTGACCCGGATGCGATCGTGGCAGACCTCCTTGCGCAATGCTTCGGAAAACCCGACCACACCGAACTTGGTCGCCGAGTAGGCTGCCGCGGTCGCGTTGGCCACCCGGCCCGCAGTCGAGGAGATGTTGACGATATGGCCATCGCCGCGCGTACGCATGCCGGGCAATGCCGCTTGTGTCGCGGCGATCAGGCCGAGCATGTTCACCTCGAACATGCGTCGCCAGCGCGCGAGATCGGCTTCGATCACCGGTTCCAGATACATCACGCCGGCATTGTTGACGAGGATGTCGAGGCGCCCGAACGCGTGTTCGGTTTCATGCACGGCGCGTTGCGCTTCGGCCTCGATGCCGAAATCCGCGGTGACGATCAGCGCATCGCCGCCGCCTTCGCGGATCAGCGCGGCGAGTGCGCCGAGGCGCCCGCGCCGGCGCGCCGCGATGGCCACTTGTGCGCCTGCCTTCGCAAGCGCCAGTGCGGTTGCCCAACCGATTCCCGACGACGCGCCGCTGACCAGCGCGACGCGGCCTTGCAGTTCGGTGCTCATGGAAGGATCCTCGTTCTCGATTGCATCGAATCCCGCGATTCCATGTGCGGGATGATCGATTTACAGGTGGCAGCCTGCGGGAATCGCACCGAGCCGCACCAGGTTCATGCTGCCGTGCGCACCGGCATTCGCGCCCGCCGTGAACGTGTAGGTCAGCGTTGCCGAACCGCAACTGGCGTAGACCAGCGTCGCGGTGCCGACCTGATTGGTCGAGATTGGCGCAGCCTGGTTGAACACACCGCCAGTGGTGTCGTAGATGCCGATGTTGTTGACCGTGCTGGAGCCGGATACGAGCGTGGCTTGCAACGTGTACCAATGCTGGCCCGCGGGGCCACTGTCTTGGCCGGCGCCCGGCGCATAGGTATACCAGCCCGCGAACAGCACGTTCTGGATCGGATTGACATCGAACACGATGCCTTGGCCTGCGCTGCTGTCGGCCCAACCACCGGACAACAGAAAGCTCGACGCGGCGCTGCCACTTGCCTGCCCGCACGAGATGTCGGCATCGAGCCGGATCAGCCGGATCATGCCGCTGCGGCCACTGCCATCGGTGAAGGTGTATTGCAGCGTGCCGTGCGTGCAATCAACAAATTGCAGGATCGCTTGGCCGACCTGTTTGGTCGGTACCGTCGCGGCGGACGAAGCGAACGAACCACCGACAGTGAGATAAATCCCTGCATTCACGGTGGCGCTGTTGGCATTGACCTGTGCTTGCAGCGTGTACCAGCGCTGGCCGCCCGCAACGGTCACGTCATTGGTGTACCAGCCGGCAAACAGCAAGCCGGTGCCGGGCCCATAGAAGTCCTGATCGACCTCCATGACGAGGCCTTGGCCATTCGTCGCGGGATCGTCCCAGGTGCCGGTCAATCCATGCTGATTGAGATTCACCGCGCCCGCGGCCGGATTGCTCCATAGCGCAAGCAGGTTGGCGACATCGATCGAACCCAGCCCGGTCGCGAGGTCATAGCCCGGGCCGACCGCATATCCGGCCAGTCCGCCGCTCAATCCGTTCGGGCCGGGCGAGCTGTTGTTGCACAGGCTCGGCGTGGTCACGGTGCAATTGGCTACGCCGCTGCTGGTGACGGTTACATCGTGGAAGACACCATTGCCCGGATTGGCGGCCAGCGCGTACAGACGCGGATTGAGATTGGCCTGTGCCGAGCCGGTCCTCTGGTTGAGCAATGCCGCGATGCCGGCCATGCTCGGTGCGGAAGCCGAAGTGCCGCCGCTCGCAATGAAGCTGAAGCTGCGGTTGCTGATCACACACGAGGCTCCCTGCGCAGCGACGCAGGTGAAATACCCTTCGCGAGGAGAGGCCGCGAACGAGACATCGGGCGTATAGCGACCCACGGTGCCGGCCGATACCAAACCGTTCTGCCAGGAAGGGACGGGGATGAACGTGCTTGCGCCGCCGCCGGATGCCGCGGTCTGGGGTTTGCCGCTGCTGTTGAGCGGATCGTTCCATGCGCCCTCCGGGATATAGCCGAACGCGGATCCATATCCGGCACCGTTGACCGTGTCCCAGTACATGTCGGGGTTGGACGAATCGGCGAACTCGGTGCCGCCGACGCAGGTCGCGTGGCTGCTCGCACAAAGCAGGTTCGGGCTGGCCACTTCGCCGGGTGTCGGCGCCGAATCGAGGCTCGCGCAACCGGCGACGCCGCCATCGCCGGACGCGACGAAGACCGAGATGCCTTCCATCGCCGCCTGACTGAAGTAGCTGTCGACGTAGTCGGCGCCGCCCTGATCGTTGTCGGCTTCGCAGGTGGTGTAGCTGATGCTGAGGATCTGTGCGGGCGGCGGGTTGGTGTCGATTGCGTATTCGATGCCAATGTTGATGCCGTCGTTCACGTTCTTCCCGCTGACGATCAACTTGATCGTGGCGCCCGGTGCGACGCTGCCCGCGCGTTGCACATCGAGCGTCGCTTCGCCTTGGTCCTGGACCGCAGCGCCCGGTTTTCTGCAATTGGGCGTGACTGTGGTGTCGCTGTTGCAGGTCGTCGCGGGCGGCCCTGGGTCGGTGCCCGCCGGGGGAATGATGACGACGGGATCCTTGGTGGGCAGGCCCGCGAGTTTCTGGAAATTCTCGACGTCCGTGTTGTAGACGCGTTGCCGGCTGACGATGGCGATGCTTTGCCCGTTGCCGTCGATGCCCTGCTGCTGCACGGAGTTCAAGTCGTAGATCGTCGCGAAATCGGCCGGAAAAATGGCGTGGCTGCAGACGCTGCCCTGGCAGTTGGTGGAGGCGGGCCGGATGCCATCGTGCAGCTGCATGGACTGCGGCGGGCTGAACCGATGCACCGGATGCAACTTGATCGGAGTCAGTCCGACCACCGACTTCACCGCGCCGGAAAAGGCTGCGGGGACACTCGGCGCGCTGGTGTTCGCCATGCGCTTTTCCGCGCCGGCCTGGAAGTAGTGCAATCCGGTCCCGAACGCCCGCGCCACGTTCGCTGCCGGACCGTGGAAACGGATCTGGATGCGGCTGTTGGCGACCGCGTCGACCTCCAGTCCTTGCGTGCGCAGCCAGGTCGAGAGCGCATCGATATCGTGCTGGGTCGCGCCGAATCGCGCGCCGATCTCGGTCGGGGAAAGCCAGCGGTGATAATTCGGCGAGGACGGGTCCTGCTGCTCCTGCAACAGGAGGTCATACGCTTGCTGGCGCTCGGCGGAACGCCGCAACACCACGCTGAGATGATCGAGCGCGATATCGTCCGGCACGCTGCCGAGATCGTTGCGCGCTTGTGCCCACGCTGCGCGACGCGGGCCGGGCAGCACGGCCCGCTCGGCATTGTCGGCCGATGACGCCACGAGATCGGATGGCGCGGCGTGCGCGGTGCGGCTCCATGACGTGAGGGCAGGGCAGCCGATCGCGACGACACCAGTCAGCGCCGTCTGGAATACGAGGCGCGCGGCCGTGGACATTTTCTTCACAGGGGATTTCCTTGTTGATTCGACATGCGACCACGGATGGGCGGGCGGCCGGCACGCGAGCCTGCGCGAGGAATCCTAGCAGCGCAAGAACGATCCGGACAAAGGACTTTGCACATATTTTCCGAATCCGCGCGCTGGCGGCTCACTGCTTTACGCGCATTTAACGGATACCATGCGCGTCGATTTGCAGGGGAACGAACGCCGTGACCGCCAGCCTCGCCGCGCATCGCACATTGGGGTTTCGCTACTACGATTTGCTGGTTGGCGGCATGGTCGCCGTGCTGTTGTGCTCGAACCTGATCGGCCCCGCGAAAGTCTGCACATTGTCATTGCCGCTGCTCGGCGCGCTCAGCTTCGGCGCCGGCAACCTGTTCTTTCCGGTCAGTTACATCTTCGGCGACGTGCTGACCGAGGTATACGGATACGCGCGTGCACGCCGCGCGATCTGGGCCGGTTTCGGTGGACTGGCGTTCGCGAGTTTCATGACCTGGGCGATCCTCGGCATGCCGCCGAGCGCAAGCGAGCCGTTCAACGTGAAGCTCCAGCCGGCGCTGGAAATCGTTTTCGGCGGCACCTGGCGCATCGTGCTCGCCTCGATGGCCGCGTATTGGCTGGGTGATTTCGCCAATTCGTACGTGATGGCAAAGATGAAGTTGTGGACGCGCGGTCGCTGGCTGTGGACACGAACGATCGGCTCGACCGTGGTCGGGCAGGGGCTGGATAGCCTGATGTTCTATCCGATCGCGTTCGCGGGCATCTGGGAGGGCCAGACCATCCTCAAGGTCATCGTGTTCAACTGGGTGATGAAGGTGAGCGTGGAAATCGTGTTCACTCCGCTCACCTATGCGGTGATCGGATTCCTGAAGCGCCGTGAAGGCGTCGACGTGTACGACGAGGGCACCCACTTCACGCCGTTCAGCCTGCGTGACGAGGGCGACCTGCACGCGGTCCGCCAGGCGTAGCCTGCGCCGCGCTTCAGGCGTGCCGTGCCGACACCACCGGCACGTGCCATACCGCATAGGCCGGCGGCGTTTCGATCGCATCGACGATCGCATCGAAATCCGCGCGCACATCGGCCGGATCGCGCCCGGTCGCCTCGGCCAGCGGCTCGACATAGCCATCGCGCCAGGCGCGCAGGATGCCGCCGAAGGTTTCGCGCGGAACCCGCACGGTGTCGACGATGACGTAGTCGACGGCCAGTTCGGTGTAACCACGTTTTTCCAGCAACGTTGGGCTGTGGCGGCCGATGCGGCCATCGCAGCCGATGCTTTCCAGGTATGGCAACACCGTGTCGACCCAGAAGCGATCCGGGTCGCGCGCACCGCGTGGCATGCGCAGCATCGCGTAATCCTCCGAGAGCAGGTGCAGCCAGCCGCCCGGTTTCAGCACGCGACCGATCTCGTCGAGCACGCGCGGAAAATTCGGCACCGCCTGTGACATGTGGCGGCATACGACAAGGTCGAAGTGCGCATTGGCGTACGTCAGTGCGAACGCGTCGCCGGTTTCATAGCGCACGCGGCCCGCGAGCGCTGCGCTGTCGCGGCGCGCGATCGCCAGGTTGCCATCGAGTATGTCGACACCAACGATCTGCGCTTGCGGGTAACGCTGGGCGAGGCGGCGCGTGATCTCGCCGGTGCCGCAACCAAGATCAAGGATGCGCAAGTGCCCTGAGAGTTTGTAGCGATCGAACAGCGCCTGTTCCTGCGGCCAGATCGCCTGCGCCTGATGGGCGAGGTTGCGCGCCATCGGTTCGTCGCCCATCTGGCGGGCCTGCGGGTTGTGGTTGGTTGTCATGGTTGGCGCATTTTACGACGTGGAGGCACTCGTGCAGACGGGGTGCGAATCGTTGAAGCCGCGGCAGCGGGCACCCTCAAACAGTGGCAATTGCGATGATTGGCCCCATCTCGAGTGCAGGTTTCGCAGCATGAGCAACCCATGATTCCCTTTTCCGTCCTCGATCTGGCGCCGGTCTGCGCAGGCAGCGATGTCGCGCAATCGTTCCGCAACACCCTCGATCTGGCCCGGCACGCCGAGCGCCTCGGCTACCAGCGCTACTGGCTTGCCGAGCACCACAACATGCCCGGCATCGCGAGCGCCGCGACCGCGGTGTTGATCGGTCACGTTGCTGGCGGCACTTCGACGATCCGTGTCGGCGCCGGTGGCGTGATGCTGCCGAACCACGCCCCGCTGCAAGTCGCCGAGCAGTTCGGAACGCTGGCGTCGCTGTATCCGGGACGCATCGATCTCGGCCTCGGGCGCGCGCCGGGCACCGATCAGGCGACCGCTCGCGCATTGCGCCGCTATTCCGATTCCGCCGACACGTTCCCGAACGATGTGGTCGAATTGCTGCGTTATTTCGAACCCGCGCAGCCTGGCCAGGCCGTGCGCGCGGTGCCCGGCGCCGGTGTCGATGTGCCAGTCTGGCTGCTCGGGTCGAGCCTGTTCAGTGCACGCCTTGCCGCGGCGCTCGGGTTGCCGTTCGCATTCGCGTCGCACTTCGCGCCGGATGCGCTGAGCGACGCGCTCGACGTGTATCGCCATGAATTTCGTGCGTCGCCGCGGTTGCACAAACCCCATGCGATGCTCGCATTGAATGTCGTCGCGGCCGAGACGAACGACGCGGCGCGCCGCCTGTTCACGACGCTGCAACAGAGTTTCGTGAATCTGCGGCGCGGCATGTTCGGCCTGGTACCGCCGCCGATCGACGATATCGAGACGTACTGGACCGAGCACGAGAAGTCCGGTGTCGAGCGCGCGTTGGCATGCACGGTCATCGGCGACGCCGACAGCGTGCGCGACGGCATTCGCGAGTTCATCGCACGCCATCATCCCGACGAGCTGATGCTGACCGCGAATATCTTCGAGCATGCCGCGCGCCTGCGTTCGTTCGAGATCGCCGCTGCCGTGCGCGATTCCCTGTAGGAAGAGGGGCAGGCTTCACGTCGCGCGCCGATCGCGCTTGCAGCGCTCCTACGGGCAGCGATTGATCTGTAGGAGCCCACCCTGTGGGCGACCGTTCCGACATGATCGCAGCGCGGATCGCGCACAGGGTGCGCTCCTACGGCAGCGTCGCATTTGTGGAACGGCGCAGCCGCTACCAGGCTCGCACATCGCGCTTGCAGTTCTCCCGCCAGCAATGTGGCCCGAGTGACGCTACAATGCGCGCCCCGCAAAAACCGCAAACCCCATGATTGCCTTCCGAAACTTCGCCTTGAGGCGCGGTGAACGCCTGCTGTTGTCCGATGTCGACCTCGCCCTGCATGCGGGTTCGCGGGTCGGTGTGATCGGCCGCAACGGCTGCGGCAAGTCGAGCCTGTTCGCGGCGGTCATGGGCGAGGTCGAGGCCGATCGCGGCGATATCGATCTGTCACCGAAACTGCGCATCGCCAGTGTCAGCCAGGAAACGCCGTCGCTGCCGGATCCGGCGATCGACTTCGTCGTCTCCGGCGATACCGAAGTGCATGCGATCCTCACCGCCGAGGCTGCGGCGATGGCCGCCGAGGACTGGGATGCGGTCGCCGCCGCGCACCAGAAGCTCGCCGAAATCAACGGCTACGATGCGACCGCGCGTGCCGGGCGCCTGCTGCATGGCCTCGGCTTCCGTGCCGAGACGCACCAGATGGCGGTGTCGGAATTCTCCGGCGGCTGGCGCGTGCGCCTGAATCTCGCGCGCGCGCTGATGCAGCCGTCGGACCTGCTGCTGCTCGACGAACCGACCAACCATCTCGATCTCGACGCGGTGCTGTGGCTGGAGCAGTGGCTGCTGAAATACCCGGGCATGCTGCTGATGATTTCGCACGATCGCGAATTCCTCGACGGCGTCAGCACGCATACGCTGCACCTCAACGACAATCGCGCCAAGCTGTACACCGGCGATTACACGAGCTTCGAGCGCCAGCGCTCCGAACACCTGCGCCAGCAGCAGATCGCGTTCGAGAAGGAACAGGCCGAGCGCGCGCACCTGCAGTCGTTCATCGACCGCTTCAAGGCGCAGGCGAGCAAGGCCAAGCAGGCGCAGTCGCGGGTCAAGCGCCTGGCCAAGCTGGCCGGCACCGAGGCGGTGCGTGCGGAGCGGCAGATTCACATCAACTTCGCCGAGCCGGCGCGCTTGCCGCATTCGCTGATTCGCCTGAATCATGTCGATGCGGGCTATGGCTCGGTCGACGCGGCGACGACGATCCTGCGCAACGTCGGCTTCGGCCTCGAAGCCGGCGATCGCATCGGTCTGCTCGGCCCGAACGGCGCCGGCAAGTCGACCCTGGTGAAAACCCTGGTCGGCGAATTGTCGCTATTGACCGGCGAGCGCAGTGTGCATCCGGATCTCGTGCTCGGCTATTTCGCGCAGCACACGGTCGAATCGCTGCACGAGGGGCAGACCCCGATCGACCATCTGCGCGACATCGCGCCGAATGTGTCGGTCCAGGAATTCCGCGACTTCCTCGGCCGCTGGAATTTCGCCGGCGATCGCGCATTCGAAGTCATCGACAGCTTCTCCGGCGGCGAACGCGCACGCCTCGCGCTCGCGCTGATCGCGTGGCGCAAGCCGAACGTGCTGCTGCTCGACGAACCGACCAACCATCTCGACCTCGACATGCGCGAAGCGCTGGCCGAGGCGCTCAGCGATTTCCCCGGCGCGATCGTGCTGGTCTCGCACGATCGCCATCTGACCGGTCTCGTCTGTGAAACGTTCTGGCGCGTCGCCGACGGCAAGGTCGAGGAGTTCAAGGGCGACCTCGACGAATATGCCGCCTGGCTGCGTTCGCGCAGCTCGAATACGGCGGAGCCCAGCGAGCGCAAACCCGCGTCCGTCGCTGCGCCGCAAAAGGCAGGTAATCAGAAACAACGCAAACGCGCAGCCTGACGGGCAGGCCGGACGCACATCGCGCGCCCGGCATCGCGGCGAACGGATGCTGGCCGACCTGCGACGGTCGGGCTGGTCTCAGTGGGCGCGACTTTTCAGCGCCGGCAGGAACCACGCAAACAAACCGATCGCCGGCAGATACGCGCAAATCCCGTACACCGCTTCGATGCCGATATGGTCGGCCAGATGCCCGAGCAATGCGGCGCCAAGGCCGCCCATGCCAAACGCGAACCCGTAGAAGATTCCCGAAATCACGCCGGTGCGGCCCGGCACCAATTCCTGCGCGTAGACGATGATCGCGGGGAAAGCCGACGCGAGGATCATGCCGATCACGATGGTCAGCATCGTCGTCCAGAACAGATCCGCGTGCGGCAGCAACAACGTGAACGGCAATACGCCGAGGATCGACGCCCAGATCACCACGCGGCGCCCGATCCGGTCGCCGATCGGACCGCCCGCAATCGTGCCGACTGCCACCGCCGCCAGGAAAATGAACAGGTGGATCTGTGCGTTCTGCGCGGTCAGATGGAACTTCTCCATCAGGTAGAAGGTGTAATAGCTGCTGAGGCTGGCGAGATAGAAGTATTTCGAGAAGATCAGCGCGCCGAGCACCGCCATCGTGATCAGGATCGTGCGACGCGGCAATACGGCCACGTCGGCCGACGTGCGCGCCTTGCGATGGGCCGGAATATGCGCGCTGTACCAGCCGCCAACCCGGGTCAGCAGGATGATCGCCGTGAGCGCGGCGATCGCGAACCACGCGACGCTCGCCTGCCCACGCGGCATCACGATGAACGCCGCGAGCAGCGGCCCGATCGCCGAGCCGATGTTGCCGCCGACCTGGAATATCGACTGCGCCAACCCATGCCGCCCGCCCGACGCCATCCGCGCAACGCGCGAGGATTCCGGATGAAACACCGACGAACCCGAACCGACCATCGCCGCCGCGAGCAGCACGATCGGGAAATTCGGTGCATGTGACAGCAGCAGCAAACCGCCCAGCGTGAATCCCATGCCGACCGGCAGCGAATACGGCATCGGGTGGTTGTCGGTATAGATGCCGACCAGCGGCTGCAGCATCGACGCGGTGATCTGGAACGTCAGTGTGATCAACCCGACCTGGCCGAAGTCCAGCGCGAAATTCTGCTGCAGCAACGGGTAGATCGACGGCAGCAACGACTGCATCATGTCGTTGAGCAGATGACACACGCCGAGCATCAGCAGGATCGGGTAGACCGTGTCTGTTGCGGCTTGCGCCGGCATCGCCGACACGTCGAGAGGCGAGACCGGCGCGTCGGCGACGGACTCGGATGACACGGTGGTTTCAGTCATCGGTCTATTGGACGCGCGCAAGGTGGCGCGATGCAATATGGAAGAGGTCACGCGTTCGCCTGCGAGTCAGCGATCGCATGCGCTCAAACCTCCAGCGACGCCAGATCGCCCTTCGTCTCCAGCCATTCCTTGCGATCCGACGCGCGCTTCTTCGACAGCAGCATGTCCATGATCTTCGAGGTGCCGTCGTCGGCCTCGATCGTCAGCTGGACCAGGCGGCGCGTATCCGGATGGATCGTCGATTCGCGCAACTGCGACGGATTCATCTCGCCGAGGCCCTTGAAGCGCGTGGTGCTGACCGCGCCTTTCATCTTCTCGCGTTCGATTTTCTCCAGCATCGAATCGCGTTCGGCCTCGTCGAGGCAGTAGAACACCTGTTTGCCGACATCGACGCGGAACAGGGGCGGCATCGCGACGAAGATGTGGCCTTCGCGGACGAGACGCGGGAAGTGCTTGAGGAACAGCGCCGAGAGCAGCGTCGCGATGTGCAGGCCGTCCGAGTCGGCGTCGGCGAGGACCACGACCTTGCCGTAGCGCAGCCCCGAAATGTCGTCCTTGCCCGGATCGCAGCCGATCGCGACGGCGAGGTTGTGCACTTCTTCCGAAGCCAGCACGGAACCTGATTCGACTTCCCAGGTGTTCAGGATCTTGCCGCGCAGCGGCAGGATCGCCTGGAAATCCTTGTCGCGCGCCTGCCGCGCCGAACCGCCGGCGGAATCGCCTTCGACCAGGAACAGTTCGGTGCGCGACAGGTCGCTCGATGCGCAGTCGGCGAGTTTGCCGGGCAGCGCGGGACCCTGGGTGATCTTCTTGCGCACGATCTGCTTTTCGGCCTTCAGCCGCAGCGAGGCGCGCTCGATCGCGAGTTGCGCGATCTTCTCGCCGACCTCGACATGCTGGTTCAGGTACAACGAGAAGCCATCGTGGACCGCGCCTTCGACAAAGCCGGCCGCGTCGCGCGAGGACAGGCGTTCCTTGGTCTGGCCGGAGAACTGCGGGTCGGTCATCTTCAGCGACAGCACGAAGCTGAGGCGATCCCAGACATCTTCCGGCGCGAGCTTGACGCCGCGCGGCAACAGGTTGCGGAAGTCGCAGAACTCGCGCAGCGCGTTGGTCAGGCCCGAGCGCAGGCCGTTCGCGTGGGTGCCGTGTTGTGCGGTCGGGATCAGGTTGACGTAGCTTTCCTGGGTGAGTTCGCCTTCGGGTAGCCATGCGACCGCGAATTCCACCGAGCCGTCGACTCGTCCATTGTGATTGCGCGACACCTCGCCGACGTAGAGGTCGGCGGGCAGACGTTCGGCGTCGCCAAGCATTGAGCGCAGGTAGTCGCGCAATCCATCTTCGTAATGCCACTCGGATTTCTCGCCGCTCGCCTCGTCGGTCAGGCGTACGGTCAGCCCGGCGCACAACACGGCCTTCGCGCGCAGCACGTGCTTGAGTTTTGACAACAGGAATTTCGGTGTGTCGAAATACTTCGGGTCAGGCCAGAAGCGCAGCGTCGTACCGGTCTGTTTCTTCGGCACCGTGCCGACCACGCTCAGGTTGCTGGCACGATCGCCGTCCTTGAAGTTCATCCGGTAAATCTGGCCGTCGCGACGGATCGTCACTTCGACCCGCGTCGACAAAGCGTTGACGACCGACACGCCGACGCCGTGCAGACCGCCGGAGAACTGGTAGTTGCGGTTCGAGAATTTTCCACCCGCGTGCAGGCGGGTGAGGATCAGTTCGACGCCGGGAATTTTTTCCTCGGGGTGGATGTCGACCGGCATGCCGCGGCCGTCATCGCTGACCTCGACCGAGCCGTCCGCGTGCAGGGTCACCTCGATCGCCTTCGCATGGCCGGCCAGCGCTTCGTCGACCGAGTTGTCGATGACTTCCTGGGCCAGGTGGTTCGGTCGCGTGGTGTCGGTGTACATGCCGGGACGGCGCTTGACCGGGTCCAGGCCGGAGAGGACTTCGATGTCGGCGGCGTCGTAGCGGGTGTTCATGCGTTCGTTGATTCCTGTGTTCCTGATGTTCATTCGTAGACGCGAGCCGGCGCTGTGCGCGCACGCGGGCTCGGTGGGAGCGCCGGAAGGCGCGATGCCGTTTGCGTTTCTCTGGGGGCGAGACAAGCATCGCGCCTTCCGGCGCTCCCACCAAACGGCGGCTGCGCGCGAGGATGGCGATTGCCCCGGAAGCGGTCAAGCAGCGTGCGACAATGCGCGCCTGTCGTCGCACGGAACGCGACCATCGATTCACCATGACCGAAAAAAAATCCCACCCCGTCCTGCTCTGGCTGGTCGCGCTCGGCATCTTCATGCAGATGCTCGATTCGACGATCGTCAATACCGCGTTGCCGGCGATGGCGAGGGGCTTGGGCGAGAGTCCGCTGCGCATGCAATCGGTGGTGATTGCGTACGCGCTGACGATGGCGACGCTGATTCCGGCTTCCGGCTGGCTCGCCGATCGCTTCGGCACGCGGCGTGTGTTTTTCTCGGCGATCGTCCTGTTTACGCTCGGCTCGATGCTGTGTGCGTATTCCCAGAGCCTCGGCCAGCTGGCGGCGGCGCGGGTGGTGCAGGGCATCGGCGGTGCAATGCTGCTGCCGGTCGGACGACTCGCGCTGCTGCGTTCCATCCCGCGCAGCGATTTCCTGCGTGCGATGAGTTTCGTGACGATTCCCGGAATGATCGGCCCGCTGATGGGCCCGACCCTCGGGGGCTGGCTGGTGCAAGCCGCGTCCTGGCACTGGATCTTCCTGATCAACCTTCCGGTCGGGCTGATCGCGGGCGTCGCGACGTTGCGCTTCATGCCGGATGCGCGCAGCACGGTCGCGCGCTTCGACATCGCCGGGTTCCTGATGCTGGCGTTCAGCATGATCGCGATTTCGTTGTCGCTCGACGGGCTTTCCGAGCTAGGCCTGAACCACGCGACGGTGCTGATGCTGCTGCTGTTCGGCATGGCCAGCTTCGTCGCGTACTGGCTGCATGCGACGCGCGTGCCGAGACCGCTGTTCGCGCTCGGCCTGTTCGGCGTGCCGACGTTCCGGGTCGGCGTGCTCGGCAACCTGTTTTCGCGGATCGGCACCGGCGCCATGCCGTTCCTGATTCCGCTGCTGCTTCAAATCAGCCTCGGCTACAGCCCGATGCAGGCTGGCATGATGATGATTCCGGTCGCGGTCGCCGGCATATTGTCCAAGAGCATGGTCGTGCCGATCGTGCGCGAGTTCGGCTATCGCCGCGTGCTGATCGGCAACACGGTCCTGGTCGGGCTTGCGATGGCGAGTTTCGCGTTCATTTCGGCCGGGCAGCCGCTGTGGCTGCGGATTGCGCAGTTCGCGTTCTTCGGCATGGTCAACTCGTTGCAGTTCACGGCGATGAACACGATTACCCTGCGCGATCTCGAAGGCGAACTCGCCAGCGGCGGCAACAGCCTGCTGTCGATGGTCATGATGCTGTCGATGAGCCTCGGCGTCGCCGCGGCCAGCGGCCTGCTCGCCGCATTCAGCGGCGTGTTCGCGGCGCCCGCCGGCAGCGCCGTGTTGAGTGCGTTCCACGCCACCTTCGTTTGTGTCGGCCTGGTCACATCGGTGTCCGCGTGGATTTTCTGGCAGCTCGCGTCCGAAATGAGGTTTCCGCAACCCGCCGCGCCATGACACCCTATACTGAACGGCCTCATCGGAGACCCGGGTCCGCATGAAGCCGCTACACGTATTGATCACCAACGTCACGTTGCGCAGTCGCACGGGAACCGAGTTGGTGGTGCGCGATCTTGCCCTCGGTCTTGCCGCGCGGGGGCATCGACCCATGGTGTACAGCCCCGAGTTGGGCGATATCGCCGCAGAGATCGCTGCGGCCGGCGTACCGGTCGTCTCCGCACTCGATGAGGTGCCGCATGTCCCGGACCTGGTGCACGGCCACCATCATGTGCCCACGGTCGAGGCGTTACTGCATTTCCCCACGGCGCGTGGCCTGTTTGTCTGCCATGACCGCATCGCGTGGACCGATGTGCCGCCGCCGCTGGCGCGAGTGCGTCGTTACGTGGCGGTGGATCGCAACTGCCTGGAGCGTCTGCAAAACCATGGCGTTGCGGCCGAGCGCTGTGTGATTATCGGCAATGCCGTGGACACGCAGCGCTTTCGTCCGCGCGGCCCGCTGCCGGCCGTTCCTCGACGCGCGCTGGTGTTCAGCAACTACGCCGGCGCGGGCACCTATCTGGAAGCAGTGCAGCAGGCCTGCCAGGAAGCGGGGCTTGCACTCGATGTGATCGGCAGCGGCAGTGGCCGCAGCAGCGCGGCACCGGAACATCTGCTCGGTGGTTATGACGTGGTGTTCGCCAAGGCGCGCTGTGCGATAGAGGCGATGGCTGCCGGCGCCGCAGTGATCCTGTGCGACACACGCGGACTGGGTCCGCTGGTGACCGCCGACGAAGTGGAGCGCCTGCGTGCGTGGAACTTCGGCATGCGTCTGCTCAACGGACCCTTGGAGGCCGATGCCATCCTTGCCCAGTTGCGCCGATACGATCCGGCCGATGCCATGCGCGTGCGCGACCATATTCGCGGCCACGCCGCGTTGACGTCGGCGCTTGATGACTACCTGGTGCTATACCACGACATTCTCGCTGAACAAGACGGCCCCACGGTGCCGGCGACGGGCGAATTGGGCGCGTATCTGCGGCAGCTGCTGCCGCTGTTGGTGGGCGGTGTCGATGACTTCGAACGGGATGCCATGCATCGCCTTGGAGCAGGTGCGGCTGACGGCTTGCAACTGAACGTGACCGGGCCGCTCGACGCAATCGCGGGCAGCCGCTTCATTGCTCACGCGGATCTGTACAACGGCAGCACAGAGCGCCTGCTTTCGGCTTCACCTTTTCCGGTAAACATCGCCTATCACTGGCTGCGTGCGGAGTCTGGCGAGATGGTGTTGTTCGATGGCGTGCGCACAAGTCTGAAGCCATCGCTCGCGGCCGGCGTTCGTCGGGTCTATCCATTCGCGGTGGATGCCCCCTTGCAGGCGGGCGCGTACCGGTTGCGCGCCACCCTGGTGCAGGAAGGCGTGAGCTGGTTCGACCAGTTGACGCCGCCGCTGTATGCCGACCTGCCGGTTCAAATCGGCTGAACGCGAACGCACGATCGCGGGTATCGGGCTCCAGTGGATATCGACAACTGCCCAGCACCGATGCGGCGGCTACGTCCGCCGCAATGGCGTGGAAGGGATCATCCAGCGTTCGGTAGCGCGAGTCCCAGCTCTGCCCACAACCCGCGGGCCAACGGCAGCATGTGTTCGCGATATCGGATCACGTCGCGATAGACACCGGCGGTGCGGCGCTGCTCGCCGACCCGTTCGTAGTAGGGAGGCTCGTCCGTCAAGCCATGCAAGCCTTGATATGGATCGGCCGGTAGCAGGGTCTCGCTTGCGAACAGCGCGGCTCCGTAACGTGCCAGCAGTCGCTCGGCATCGGCACGGATCTCCTTGTAGCGAGCCACGTCGCCAAGCTTGCGCGTCAGCGCCGCGCTTTCCAGAATGTGGTGGATTGCAGTGGCAGGGAGCGCCTGCGCATCCAGTGGCGGTCCGTCCAGGGCGAAGGCGTAATTGGCAACACGCCGGTCGTGTCGCTGTTCAAGCAGCTTGATCGCGGCATTGATCGCATACCGGCACAGATCGTGTCCGGGATTGAAACCCTCCATGGCATCGCCCGCGATCAATGACGACGCATGGGTCAATGCGGCGGCAACGATGGCATCGACGATGCCACGCAACAGGGACGGATCCTGGGTCAGGATGCCGTGGTACAGGCTGGCATCGCTGTAACGGCCATACAGCGCGCCGCAGGGAGCCTCCGCCGCAGCGAGGATTTGCGTGGTGGTCGCGATGCGACCTTGCGCACCCTGTCCGGAGCCGTCCGTCAACACCAGCACGCAGGGCTGCTGCTCGAACAGCCAATGATGGACGCGCAGTTCGTGTCCCGGATGCGCCATTACCAACAGTGGACGAGTGGATGCGCTCATGGGGTCGACGGGTGGCCGTACGCCTTGCGAAGCACTGCGCAAATCCTTGCGAACGCGTTTTCGGCGAGGCTGGGATATATCGGCAATGCCAGCAAGGTCGCGGCGGCGTGCTCGGCCACCGGCAACGAGGCATGTCGCATCGCCGAGAAAATCGGCTGCTGATGCAACGCCAGCGGATAGTAGCTCGCCGCGCCGATGCCGGCTGCAGTGAGGGTCGTGCGCAGCCGCTCGCGCTCGGCGTTGTTGTGGCAGCCGACGCAGTACACGCTGTAGGCGTGCCGCGTGGCCGGAAAATCGGTGGGCAGGATCAGCGGCAACGCGCTCAGCGCAGCGCGGTAATTTTCCGCTACCTGGCGCCGGCGCGTCACGTTCGCCTCCAGTTGAGGCAGCCGCGCCAGCAGCACTGCCGCCTGGATGGCATCGAGACGGCTGTTGTAGCCGACCCGCTCATGGAGGAATCGCTCGCGACTGCCGTGATTGCGCAGGGCCAGTACAGCGGAGTACAGATCCGGATCCGCCGTCGCCAGTGCTCCGGCATCGCCCGCGGCGCCAAGGTTCTTGGTCGGGTAAAAGGAAAATCCGGCGATGTCGGCCAGCGTACCGGCGGCGTGATCGCCAAGCCGGGCACCGGTGGCCTGGGCTGCATCTTCGATCAGCGCCAAGCCATGCGCACCTGCCAGCGCGCGCAGCCCCGGCCAATTCGCCGGCAAGCCGTACAAGTCGACGCCGATGAGCGCGCGCGTGCGTGCGCCGATGCAGGTTGCGGCCGCCTGCGTGTCCAGCGTGTAGCGAGCCGCTTCGACGTCGGCAAAGACAGGCGTTGCGCCGGCGTGCAGCACCGCCGTTGCGGTCGCGATGAAACCGAATGCCGGCACGATCACTTCGTCGCCCGGGCCGATCCCGAGGGCGCGCAGGGCCAGCAACAGCGCATCCGAACCCGACGCGACGCCGACCACGTGCGCGATATCGAGGTAGGCGGCGAATGCCTGTTCGAAATCGGCGACGGTCTCCTCCAGGACATACTTTCCCGACGCCAGCACACGCAGCACCCCGGACTCGGCGGCGGTGGCGCTGGCCTGCCAGTCCGCCGCCGGGTCGAACAATGGCACGGGTTGCATCACGGAACGCATGCGCACAGCGCGAGCTCGATCGCCTCGGCGCATTCGACCGCGGCAACGGCCCCGGCCACGCCGGTCTGCTTGGGCGCGTTGCCGGCGCAGGCGGCGAGAAAATCGGCATGTTCGTGAGTCAGTACATCGGATTCTTCCGCGTTCGCGGAGTACAGAGGCGCGCGCTGCGGCGAGTCGTGGCGGAACAGCGCACGCGCGCTCCAGTCCGCGTCCAGTACGCCTTCCGCGGTATCCGCGCGCAGACGGCGCCGCGCCTCGGCGCGCACGTAGCCCGCCGCGAAGTGGGCCACGCTGCCGTCGGCGAAGTCCAACTGCGCCGCTATCCCGCGCCGCCCGTCCAGATCCGGCAGAGCCGTCGCCGACAAGGTGCTCACCTTGCACGACTTGGCCTGCAGGACCATATCCAGGTCGTGGATCATCAGATCGAACACCGGATTGCGCGCGCGGTTGCGGATGTGTGCGAGCACGAAACGTTCACAGCGGATATGCCGTGCCGCTTCCAGCAAGGGCTGCACGCGTCGATATACGGCACAAAAACGCTCGCTATGGCCAACCCGCAACACCGAGCCACGCAAATGTGCTTCGCGCTGCAGGGCATGCGCGTCGATGGCGTTCATTGCGAGCGGTTTTTCCACCAGCACCGCCTTGCCTGCGGCGAGGCACTGCACGGCGAGCCTGGCATGGTGATCCGGCGATGTGGCGATGATGACTGCGTCCACGCAGGCCAGAAATTCACCGATTGCACCGAAGCTGCGCACGCCGTGGACCGCGGCAAGCGCCGCCGCGCGCGCTGCGTCGTGATCCAGGATGGCGCAGAGCCTTGCGTTGGCGTGCAGCGCGAGTTTGGCGCAATGCAGGGCGCCCATGCGTCCTGCGCCGATCAGCCCCACGCGCGCGGGCGCGCGCACCATCCCGGTTGCAAAGGGCACGTGATCTCCTGGAATCCCTGCGCTGCGCGAGCGTTCGGCGAGTGAAGGCACGAACACAACAGCACATCCGCGTTTGGCGAGAATGGTACACGCTGTGGGGCTTTTGTCAGCCGGCCTTGAGTGCATGGAATCCCTGTTTCACCATTTCCACGCACTTGGCTGCACCCGGCAGCATCGGCAGCCTCGTCATGCCACCTCGTCGGCGGGTTTCCTGACTTGGCGCGGTATGCATGTCCCCGCCCATTTCCAGGGCCGGCGGAAATGGCTTGAGCACGATGGAGTGGGCACCTTCGTGCGATTTGGACTCGCGAGGTTCACGCCAAGCCGATAGAATAGCGATTTCCAGCGGAACGTTTCGCTCCATGACCCCCCTGATTTTCGTGACCGGTGGCGTGGTGTCCTCGCTTGGCAAGGGCATCGCCGCGGCGTCGCTGGCTGCCATCCTCGAAGCGCGCGGCCTGCGCGTGACGATGATGAAGCTCGATCCCTACATCAACGTCGACCCGGGCACGATGAGCCCGTTCCAGCACGGCGAGGTCTACGTCACCGACGACGGTGCCGAGACCGACCTCGACCTCGGCCACTACGAGCGCTTCGTGCGCACGCGCCTGACCGGCAAGAATTCGGTCACCACCGGCAAGATCTACGAGAGCGTGATCGCCAAGGAACGCCGCGGCGACTATCTCGGCGCGACCGTGCAGGTGATCCCGCACATCACCGACGAGATCAAGCACCGCGTCTACGAGGCGACGCAGGGCTACGACGTGGCGCTGGTCGAGATCGGCGGCACCGTCGGCGACATCGAATCGC
Source organism: uncultured Gammaproteobacteria bacterium (assembly GCA_963720445.1). Classification (GTDB taxonomy): domain Bacteria; phylum Pseudomonadota; class Gammaproteobacteria; order Xanthomonadales; family Rhodanobacteraceae; genus Dokdonella_A. The sequence continues at coordinate 183,670 of CAVRFO010000002.1, read as the reverse complement.
TGCCGTTCCTCGAGGCGATCCGCCAGATCCGCATCGAGCACGGCGCCGAACATGGCGATGTTCATGCACCTGACCCTGGTGCCGTACATCAAGGCGGCCGGCGAGATCAAGACCAAGCCGACCCAGCATTCGGTCAAGGAACTGCGCTCGATCGGTATCCAGCCCGACGTGCTGCTGTGCCGCTGCGAGCAGCCGCTGCCGCAGTCGGATCGGCGCAAGATCGCGCTGTTCACGAACGTGCCCGAGAAGGCCGTGATCAGCGCGGTCGACGTCGACATCATCTACTAGCTGCCGCAGTGGCTGCATGCGCAGGGCCTCGACGAGATCGTCGTCGACAAGCTGCATCTCAACGCGAAGCCGGCCGACCTCGTCCGAGTGGGATCGCGTCGGTCGATGCGATCGAGCATCCGCAAGGCGAGGTCAACATCGCGATCGTCGGCAAGTACGTCGAACACAAGGACGCGTACAAGTCGCTCGGCGAGGCACTGCGCCACGGCGGCCTCAAGCAGAAGACGCGCGTGAACCTGCGCTGGGTCGAATCCGAAGAGATCGAGCGCAAGGGCGCGGACATGCTCAAGGACGTCGACGGCATCCTCGTCCCCGGCGGCTTCGGCAAGCGCGGCTTCGAAGGCAAGATCGCGGCGGCGCGCTACGCGCGCGAACACCGCATGCCGTACTTCGGCATCTGCTACGGCATGCATGCGGCGGTCGTCGATTTCGCGCGCAACATCGCCGGCCTGGAAGGCGCGAACTCGAGCGAGAACGATCGCACACTGCGCGCACCCGGTGATCGCGCTGATCACCGAATGGACCACCGGTGCGGGCGAGGTCGAGAAGCGCGACGAGAGCGTCCGACAAGGGCGGCACGATGCGCCTCGGCGCGCAGGAATGCCGCCTCAAGGCCGGTACCGTTGTCGCGCGAGCTGTACGGCCAGGACGTGATCCGCGAACGCCATCGCCATCGCTACGAATTCAACAACCGCTATCGCCAGCAGTTCGAGGATCTCGGCCTGATCATCGCCGGCAAGTCGATGGACGACCTGCTGGTCGAGATGATCGAGCTGCCGAACCATCCGTGGTTCGTGGCCTGCCAGTTCCATCCGGAATTCACCTCGACGCCGCGCGACGGCCATCCGCTGTTCATCGGCTTCATCCGCGCCGCGCGCGAGCAGAAGGCCATGCGCGAAGCGCCGCGGCTGGCGCAGGAGGCGGCCGCGTGATGTGGCGCTTCCCCAATATTTCGCCGTCATCCCGCGCAGCGCGCGAACGTCCGACACGGATGGCCCCGAGCGTCGAGGCAGCGAGGCATCCAGCTCGTCGCTTTTCATGCGCGCGTCGAAATTGGATCCCGGCCTTCGCCGGCGCTGGATGCGTGTCGACGCATGAACCTCTGCGGTTTCGAAGTCGGCCTCGACCAGCCGCTGTTCCTGATCGCCGGCCCCTGCGTGATCGAGTCGATGCAGTTGCAGCTCGACACCGCGGGCACGCTCAAGGAAATCACCGGCAAGCTCGGCATCCCGTTCATCTTCAAGTCCAGCTTCGACAAGGCCAATCGCACCTCGGGCACGAGCTTCCGCGGCCCCGGCCTCGAAGAAGGCCTGAAGGTGCTCGCCGAAGTCAAGCGCCAGATCGGCGTGCCGGTGCTGACCGACGTGCACGAATACACGCCGCTGGACGAAGTCGCCGCCGTCGTCGACGTGCTGCAGACGCCGGCGTTCCTGTGCCGCCAGACCGATTTCATCCAGAACGTCGCGCAAGGCCGGCAAGCCGGTCAACATCAAGAAAGGCCAGTTCCTGTCGCCGTGGGAAATGAAGCACGTCGTCGGCGAAGGCGCAGGCGACCGGCAACACGCAGATCATGGTCTGCGAGCGCGGCGCGAGCTTCGGCTACAACAACCTCGTCTCCGACATGCGCTGCCTTGCGGTGATGCGCGACACCGGCTGCCCGGTCGTGTTCGACGCGACGCACTCGGTGCAGCTGCCCGGCGGCGCCGACGGCAAGTCCGGCGGCCAGCGCGAATTCGTGCCGGTGCTGGCGCGCGCCGCGGTCGCGGTCGGCATCGCCGGCATCTTCATGGAAACGCATCCGGATCCGGACAAGGCGCTCAGCGACGGGCCGAATGCGTGGCCGCTGGGGAAGATGGAGGCGCTGCTGGAAACCTTGCAGGAATTTGACGGGCTTGCCAAGCGCTCGCCGCATTTGTAGGAGCGCACCCTGTGCGCAATCCCGTTGACGTGATTCATTCTCGCCATCCATTGCACGTACCATCCTCGATCGCGCACAGGGTGCGCTCCGACAATCAGGTAGTTTGAGCAACGATGACCACCACGATCACGAAGATCCACGCCCGCGAAATCCTCGACTCGCGCGGCAATCCCACGCTCGAAGCCGAAGTCACGCTCGCCGATGGTTCCTTCGGCCGCGCGATGGTGCCGAGCGGCGCGTCGACCGGCTCGCGCGAAGCGGTCGAACTGCGCGACGGCGACAAGACGCGCTATCTCGGCAAGGGCGTGAAGAACGCGGTCGCGAACGTCAACACGACGATCGCGAATGCGCTGAAGGGTTTCGACGCGGCCGACCAGAGCGGCCTCGACGCGAAGCTGATCGCGCTCGACGGCACGCCGAACAAGGGCAAGCTCGGCGCGAACGCGCTGCTCGGCGTCTCGCTCGCGAACGCGCACGCGGTCGCGGCGTCGAAGCAAGCTGCCGCTGTGGAAGCAGCTCGCCGGCGATCGCGCGGCCCGCCTGCCGGTGCCGATGATGAACATCATCAACGGCGGCGCGCATGCGGACAACAACGTCGACCTGCAGGAATTCATGGTGCTGCCGGTCGGCCTGCCGAATTTCTCCGAGGCGCTGCGCGCCGGCGTCGAGATCTTCCATGCGCTGAAATCGCGTGCTGAAGGCGCGCGGTCTCGCCACCGCGGTCGGCGACGAGGGCGGTTTCGCGCCGGACCTCAAATCCAACGAGGAAGCGATCGAGACGATCCTCGAAGCGATCGGCAAGGCCGGCTACGAGGCCGGCAGCGACGTCTACCTCGGCCTCGATGCGGCCAGTTCCGAGTTCTTCGAGGACGGCACCTACCACCTCGACGGCGAGGGCAAGGTGCTGTCGCCCGCAGCAGTTCGTCGAGTTCTTCGCCGGCTGGTGCGCGAAGTACCCGATCCTCACGCATCGAGGACGGCATGGCCGAAGGCGACTGGGTCGGCTGGAAGCTGCTGACCGAGACGCTCGGCGAGAAGATCCAGCTGGTCGGCGACGACATGTTCGTCACCAATCCGGCGATCTTCCGCGAAGGCATCGCCAAGGGCATCGCCAACGCGATCCTGATCAAGGTCAACCAGATCGGCACGCTGACCGAGACGCTCGAAGCGATCGCGATGGCCGACGCGGCGAAGTACGCGGCGATCATCTCGCACCGCTCCGGCGAAACCGAGGACACCACGATCGCCGACCTCTCGGTCGCGACCACCGCGACGCAGATCAAGACCGGCTCGCTGTGCCGCTCCGATCGCGTCGCCAAGTACAACCAGTTGCTGCGCATCGAGGAAGCGCTCGGCGCGGCGGCGCGCTACGCCGGCCGCAGGACGCGTTCCCGAATCTGCCGCCGTTCGCGACGCTGAGGTTCCGCGCGCGTGCTGCGCTGCGTCGCGCTGATCCTGCTGCATCCTGCTGATCGCGCTGCAGGTCCACCTGTGGACCGGGCACGGCGGCATGCGCGATGTCTGGCGCCTGCAGCAGCGCGTCGAGCGAGCAGAAGGCCGAGAACGCGAAGCTGAAGAAGCGCAACGAGACGCTTGTCGGCCGAAGTCGAAGATCTCAAGCACGGCGACGAGGCGATCGAGGAGCGCGCGCGTTCCGAACTCGGCCTGATCAAGCCCGGCGAGACGTTCTACCAGGTCGTCGAACCCGGCCGCAGGCGACCAAGCCGGCAAGGACGCGGATGCGAATGGCAGGCACTGAACGACTCTGGTGTGTCGTTCCCGCGGCCGGGCGCGGCACGCGCTTCGGCGCGGAACTGCCCAAGCAATACGTTGACGCTCGCCGGCCAGCCGCTGCTGCAATGGACATTGCAGCGGCTCGGCCGCGATGCCCGCGGATCGCCGGCCTGATGGTCGTGCTCGCGGCGGACGATGCGTACTGGCCGAAGCTCGACACGCTCGGCTGGCAAACCCGTGCTGACCGCGATCGGCGCGGCCGAGCGCAGCGGATCGGTGCTGGCCGGCTTGCGCGCGCTGCCGGAATCGGTCGGCCCGGAATGCGTTCGTGCTGGTGCACGACGCGGCGCGCCCGTGCGTGCGGCGTCGACGACATCGCGCGCCTGATCGACCTCGGCGTTGCGCCGCCGGCGGCGGCCTGCTCGCGGCGCCGCTGCGCGACACGTTGAAACGCGGCGACCGCGATGCGCGGGTCGCTCGCGACCGAACCGCGCGAGGCGCGTTGGCGCGCACTGACGCCGCAACTGTTCCGCCGCGGCGAGCTGACGCGGCGCTCGCAGCGGCGGAGCGCGACGGCGTCGCGGTCACCGACGAGGCGATGGCGATGGAGCGCGCCGGTCACCGGCCGTTGCTGGTCGAGGGCGCCGAGAGCAACATCAAGGTGACGACGCCGGCGGATCTTGCGCTGGCGGAGTTTCTTTTGCGAGGGCGACGATTGAGGACTGAGGGTTATCGACGGCCATTTCCGCGCCGTGTTGGTGGCGAACCCCAGCACACCGCCATGGAGGCCCGGTACTTCGTCGTTGCGGCGAACCAATCGCTCGTCATCCCGGCGAACACCGGGATCCCGTGCCTGATGAACGACCCGCAACATGCCGGATCCCGGCGTTCGCGGGGACGACGAGCCTGTAAGCTCTTGCCGGCTCCCGCGCCTCACCCGCCGACTACCATGCAGCCCAACGTCAGCCCCGCTACTTCAGCCCGATACCTCTGCCCATGCGCATCGGCCAAGGCATCGACGTACACGCATTCGGTCCCGGCGACCACGTCATGCTCGCCGGCGTGCGCATCGCGCATGAACGTGGACTCGTCGCGCATTCGGATGGCGACGTCGTGATCCACGCGCTGTGCGACGCACTGCTCGGCGCGCTCGCGCTCGGCGACATCGGTCAGCATTTTCCGCCGAGCGATCCGCGCTGGAAGGATGTCGGCAGCCGGCATTTCCTGCTGCATTGCGCGGCATTGATGATCGAGCACGGCTACGTGCTGGCGAACGCCGACGTCACCGTCGTCTGCGAGCAGCCCGAAGATCGCGCCGCACGTCGAGGCGATGCGCCGCAATCTCGCCACCGATCTCGGCTGCGCGATCGGCGACGTCAGCGTCAAGGCGACGACCAGCGAACGGCTCGGCTTCACCGGTCGCGGCGAGGGCATCGCCGCGTTCGCGGTCGTGCTGCTGCAGCGCCGCCGCGATCCGGAGACCGTCGCCGTCCGGGCAAGTCCCGGACCTGCATGCGCTGGTCGGCCGTCGTCGAACCGGATCCCGAAGCATGACGCGCGCCGCTGCCGTACGCGCACGGCGGTCCGCCGGCGAGCGGCGTGTTGCGCGCCGAAGCCGGCGATTTCCGCGTCGACGAAATCCTCGGCTTCGAGCCGAGCGGCGCAGGGCGAACACGCGTTCGTGCTGGTCGAGAAAACCGACGCGAATACCGAATGGGTCGCGCGCCAGCTGGCCGATTGCGCGGGCGTCGCGCCGATGGCGGTCGGCTACGCCGGCCTGAAGGATCGCCACGCGATCACGCGGCAGACCTTCAGCGTGCAGCTGCCGGGGCGCGCCGATCCGGACTGGAGCGCGCTCGCGATCCCCGGCGTGCGCGTCCTTGCGGCGACGCGGCACAACCGCAAGCTCAAGCGCGGCGCGCACCGCGGCAACCGCTTCCGCATCCGCCTGCGCGAGCTGCGAGGTCGATCGAACGACGTCGAAGCGCGCCTGGCGACGATCCGCGACCGCGGCGTTCCGAACTATTTCGGCGAACAGCGCTTCGGCCGCGACGGCGCAGAACGTCGCGCTGGCCGAGGCGCTGTTCGCCGGCCGCCGCATGCCGCGCCCGCAGCGTGGTTTTGCGTTGTCGGCCGCACGCTCGCATCTGTTCAACGCGGTGCTCGCGGCGCGCGTCGCCGACGGCAGCTGGAATCGGGCGCTCGACGGCGAAGTCTGGATGCTCGACGGCACGCACGCGATCTTCGGCCCGGAAGCCGTGGAGCGACGACGCTGGCGGCGCGCCTCGCCGCGCTCGACATCCATCCGACCGGGCCGCTGTGGGGCAGGCGGCGAATTGCGCAGCGACCGGCGCTGTGCGCGAACTCGAACTGAGGCGATCGAGGCGCACGCGACGCTTGCGCGCGGGCTTGAGCGGGTCGGGCCTGGAGCAGGAGCGTCGCGCGCTGCGTCTTTGCGCGTACGACCTCAGCCATACCTGGGAATCGGCCGATTGCCTCGTGGTCGAATTTCGCCTGGCGTCCGGGTGCATTCGCGACCACCGTATTGCGCGAAGTTGTGCGATTGGCACACGGAGCCTGAGTGAAGCGGCCGGTTGCCCATTTGCGCACCCGGCGGCCTATTCCAATCGCCCGCGCAGCGGCCTATAGTGGGCCTCGCGGCGCGACGCGATCGGCGCAGCGACCGCACAATGCGGAGGTCGTCATGAAATCGCTTGGCAATCGGCGTAGCCATCGCCCTGTGTCTCGGGCTTTCGGCGTGTGCGGGCGGAATGGGCCAGAACGGAATTTCGCGCAGCGAACCGGCCGGGCATGACGTCGATATGGGCAAGGTAGCTCGCCGTCAACCAATGGGCCCAGACCAAGGCGTGCCACCGTGATCTGGTTGAACTATCCGTTGCAGCTGCGAGTCGCGACAGAACTGCCGGCGGCTGAGCGTTTGCACGGGACCGGCCAGTCAGCGACGCTGCAACAGCACGATCACCGCGCCGGTGCCGCCTTGCGCGGGCCGCGCCGACGCGAAGGCGAGCACGTCGTCGCGACGGCGCAGCAGCGAATCGGTCAGCTGTTTCAGCACCGGGCCCTGCGCCTTCGAGCGCAGGCCCTTGCCGTGCACGATGCGCACGCACAGTTCGCCGTGCGCGGTGGCAGTCGTCGAGGAACACGCGGATCGCCTCGCGCGCCGCAGTCGCGGGTCATTTCGTGCAGGTCGATTTCGGCGCGCACGCTGAACTGGCCGCGGCGCAGGCGTTTCAGCAGGTGGGGCGGCTGGCCGGGTCTTGAGATAGTGGATCTCGTCGCCGACCTCGATCGTGCGCCGGATCGAACGCGTGGGTGAGCAACTCGTCGCGCACGCGCGCTTCGTCGCGCAGGGACTGGGTCGGCTCGGGCGCCGGGCGCGGCGTTTCGGGCGCGTGCCGGCGGCGCGCCTTGAGCGGACGCACGCGCGCCGATCGCGTCGCGGAACAGGCGCGCGTCGTCGATGTCGTCGCGATGCGGCCATGCATCGAGGCTAGCAGAATCCGCTGCCGGCAGGTCGACCGGCCGGGTGGTGCGCCGTGCCGGATCGACTGCCGCTCGTCGCTGCGAGCGCAGCCATGCCGCGCGCGCTGGTACGGAGGGGTGGGCGAATCCGTTATCATTCACCGTTCCCACGAGCACACCCCGCGAGATCGACGATCGCGCCACGTCATCCGGCAGCATCGGCGCGAACGGGCGCAGGAAGCCGCATGCGAGTTCTGGTCAGCAATGATGACGGCGTCGACGCACCGCGGCATCCGCGTGCTCGCGCAGCGCCTGGCGGCGGTCGGCGAAGTCACCGTCGTCGCGCCGGATCGCGACCGCTCCGGCGCCAGCAATTCGCTGACGCTGGACCAGCCGATCCGGTCGATCCGCCTCGACGACGGCCGCTACCGCGTCGCCGGCACGCCGACCGACTGCGTGCACCTGGCGCTGTCCGGCCTGCTCGATCACGAGCCGCGACATCGTCGTTTCCGGGCATCAACAACTCCGCCAACCTCGGCGACGACGTGATCTATTCCGGCACCGTCTCGGCGGCGATGGAAGGCCGCTTCCTCGGCCTGCCGGCGATCGCGGTGTCGCTGGTGACGCGTCGATCACAAGGGCAAGCACTACGACAGCGCGGCCGAAGCGGTGCTGCTGCTGATGCGCCGCCTGCTGGTCGATCCGCTGCCGGCCGACACCATCCTCAACGTCAACGTGCCGGATCGGCCGTGGAGCGAAATCCGCGGCTTCGCGGTGACCCGGCTCGGCCGTCGCCATCGCTCGGCGCCGTGCATCGCGCAGACCGATCCGCGCGGCCGGCCGATCTACTGGATCGGGCCGCCGGGCGAGGCCGAGGACGACGGTCCCGGCACCGATTTCCACGCGGTGCGCGACGGCTACATGTCGATCACGCCGATCCACGTCGACCTGACGCGCTACCAGGCGCTGGAAAAAGTCAGCGGCTGGGTCGCGGCGTTGCAGCCGCGAGCTTGGACGACGCGGCATGAGCACGCGGCGCATGAACGCATGTCTCGCGACGCGATCCCGCGCTGCACGCGGCGCTCGGCATGACCTCGCAGCGCGCGCGCGATCGCCTGATCGAGCGGCTCGTCGCCGAGGGCATCCGCGACCGGCGCGTGCTCGACGTGATGCGCCAGCTGCCGCGCCATCTGTTCATCGACGAGGCACTGGCGTCGCGCGCCTACGAAGACACCGCGCTGCCGATCGGGCAGGGCCAGACGATCTCGCAGCCGTGGGTCGTCGCGCGCATGACCGAGGCGCTGATCGAGGCGCAGCTTGCCGCGGCGCGTGCTCGAAATCGGCACCGGCTCGGGCTACCAGTGCGCGGTGCTGGCCGCAGCTGGTCGAGCAGGTCTACACGGTCGAGCGCATCGACGAACTGCTGCGCAACGCGCGGCGGCGCTTCCGCAAGCTCGGCGATCGACAACGTGCGCTCGCAGCACGACGACGGCCGCCTCGGCTGGCCGGAGGAGGCGCCGTTCGATGCGATCATCCTGACCGCCGCGGGCACGGCGCTGGAGAATGGCCCTGCTCGACCAGCTCGCGCCGGACGGCTGCCTGGTCGCGCCGGTCGGCCCGGCCGGGCGGCAGACCCTGCTGCGCGTGCGCGCCGGTGCGGACGGCTGGGTGCGCGAATCGCTCGGCGCGGTCAGTTTCGTGCCGCTGCTCGGAGGCATCGGGATGAACGTTGCCGAAGCGTCGCGACACGGGAGTCGGCGCGATGAAGCTGTTCGACCGTTGTACGAGCGCGCGCTGCGCTGGGCCGCGCATCCGCAGGCGCCGAGGCTATCTCGGGCTGCTGAGTTTCGTCGAGGCGATCATCTTTCCGGTCGCGCCGGAAATCATGCTGGCGCCGATGGTGCTGGCGCAAGCCGCGAGCGCTGGCTGCGCGTACGCGGCGATCAGCCTGGTCGGTTCGCTGCTCGGCGCGCTGGTCGGCTATGCGCTCGGCCACTACGCGTTCGACTGCGATGCGCCCGCTGCTCGCCGAACTCGGCTGGCTGCCGCAGCATCGATGCGCTGGGTCGCGCGAGCTCGCGGAGGACGTCGCGCGCATCCCTGGAACGCGTTCTGGATGCTCTGGTCGCTGGCCGGGTTCATGCCGGTGCCGCTGAAGATCTTCACCTGGGCGTCCGGCATCGTCGGCGTGCCGCTGCTGGCCGTTCCTCGCGGCATGTTCGATCGGGCGCGGCAAGCGCGTGTTCCTGCTCGCCGGCCTGATCCGGCTCGGCGGCAAGCGCGCCGAGGAGGCGCTGCATCGCTGGATCGAATGGATCGGCTGGGCCGCCGTCGTCCTGATCGTCGTGCGTGTTTATCTACTTCAAGTTCATCCGGTGAACTTATTGTCATGAAGCGATATATCGACCTGTCTCGGCGCGCGGTCTTGTCCGGCGGCGCATCGCTGCTGTTGGCGGCCTGTGCGTCGACCGGGACCGGCGCCGGTCGAGGATCTCAGCCTCGGCGCCATCCGCGCGCACCGCGGCGCCGCGCGGCGCCGAGTCACGAAGGCCGCGCGACCGAGCCGGCGGCAGCTATCGCGTGCAGCGCGGCGACACGCTGTACAGCATCGCGTTCCGCCATGGCGTGGACTATCGCGAACTCGCGGACTGGAACGGCATCGCGCGCGCCGTACACGATCTATGTCGGGCAGGAGCTCGCGGCCTCGTCCGCACGATCGCGCACGCGCCAGCCGTACGCCGCCCGTCGCGCGCCGTCGTCGCGGCGCCGCTGCCGGCCGCCACGCCGACGCCGCGCCGACGGTCGCGAGCGCCGCACCAGTGCCGCGCCAGCGCCGTTCGAGACCGTGCCGCGCATCGGCTTCCGACCACGTCCGTCCGGCACGCCGCGGCACCGCGCTGCGCCGCGCCGCTGCCGGCCGCGTCGACCGACTGCCGCGGCCGCCAGCGGCGCTGATCGCCGCGCCGAACCGGCGCCCGTGCCGCCGTCGTGCGCCGCCGCGGTCGCGGCCGCCGGTGCACCGCGTCGGCGAGGTCGCGTGGCGCTGGCCCGCGGACGGCCAGGCTCGTCGGCAGTTACGTCGCCGGCGATCCAGACCCGCCAGGGCATCGACATCGCCGGCAAGGCCGGCGATCCGGTGCGCGCGGCCGCAGACGGCACCGTCGTCTACAGCGGCAACGGCCTGATCGGCTACGGCGAGCTGATCATCGTCAAGCACAACCCGGCGTTCCTGTCCGCGTACGGCCACAACCGCAAGCGCCTGGTCAAGGAAGGCGACCAGGTCAAGGCCGGGCAGACGATCGCCGAAATGGGCTCGAGCAGCGCGAGCCGCGACGAGCTGCATTTCGAGATCCGCAAGAACGGCAAGCCGGTCGAATCCGCTCGACTACCTGCCGCGGCGCTGAGTCACGCGATACGCTGCACGCGCGCGCGCGGCGCTAAGCTGTGCAGCGTGAGCGCACCCGATTCCCGACGATCCGCGACTCCGCGCCCGACGAAATCCTCGAGCTGATCGATGCGATCGAACCGCAGCGACGAGGAAGCGCGCACGCTCGACCAGCGCCTATCTCAGCGAGATCGGCCTCGATCGCCGCTGCTCGATGCGCAGCGAGGAATGGGCGCTCGCCGAGCGCGTGCAGCGCCGGCGACGCCGAAGCGCGCCGACGCATGATCGAAGCGAACCTGCGCCTGGTCGGTCGGCGTCGCGCGTCCCTACGTCGGGCGCGGCGTGCCGCTGATGGACCTGATCGCCGAAGGCAATCTCGGCCTGATCCGCGCGGTGGAGAAATTCGATCCGGCGCGGCGCCTGCGTTTCTCGACCTATGCGGTGTGGTGGATTCGCCAAGTCGGTGCAGCAGCGATCATGAATCAGGGCCGCACCGTGCGCCTGCCGGTGCACGTGCTGCGCGAACTCGCGCAGGTGCTGCGCGCCGAGCGCGAACTCGCCGCGCGCACCGGCGCGCCGCCGAGCCTCGAACAGATCGCGGCGGCGGTCGGCAAGCAGCGTGCGCGATGTCGCCGAGCTGTTCCTGCGTCAGCGAGCGCATCGGCTCGCTCGATGCGGCCGTCGGAATCCGGCGAACGCGCGCTGATCGGCCACATCCAGGAGGGCGACGAAGTCGCGTCCGGCGTATCTCGCAGCGATCAGCAGCGAGCGGCTGGGCGCGTGGCTGGCGCGGCTTGAGCGAACGTCAGCGCATCGGTGCTGCAGCGCCGCTTCGGCCTCGACGGCACGCCGCTGCAGTCGCTCGCGGAGATCGGCCGCGACCTCGGCATCTCGCGCGAGCGCGCGCGGCAGATCCAGGAAGACGCGCTGCGACGTTGCGCAAGCTGGCGCAGGATGCGAAGGACGATGCCGGCGCATGATCGCCGAGCATGCCGCTGCGATGCGCGACGCATGGCTTTCGTAGGAGCGCACCCTGTACGCGTTCCCGCAGCAGCGGTCGCCCACAGGGTGGGCTCTACGGATTCATCGCCGTACCGGCAGCATGATCGCGGCGATCACGCGGCGGCCTTCGCCGGCGAGCAGGTTGTAGGTGCGGCAGGCGGCTGCGTTGTCCATGACCTCGATGCCGATGCGCCGGCGCAGCAGCGCAGCCTGCGCTTCACGCGGTGGAAACACCTGGCGCGCCGCCGGTGCCGAGCAGGACGACTTCCGGGTTCAGCGCGGCCACCGCTGTCGACGGCGGCGACGTCGAACTCGAGCGGCCGCAGTCGACCGGCCAGTCCTCGACCAGGCGATCCGGCGCAAGCAGGAAGCTGCGCGTCAGCACGCGATCGACGATCGTTACCGCATCGCGCCGTGCACGCGCGGAAGAACAGATAGCCTTCGGGCCGTTCGTGGCGTCAGCTGCATGGCGCGATTACCTGCGGCAGCGTCGAACTTCGGCTCGTCGCGGATTGGCGCCGGTAGAAGCACGCGACATGGCCGATGCGTCTGCACGAGTCTCGGCCTCCGGAGCTGTCGCGGATCTGTTCGATCGACGCGGCGCGCGACTCGCGGTCGTCGTCGGCGAGCTTCACCTTGACCAGCTCGTGATGAGCGAGCGCGCCATCGAGTTCCTTGAGCAGCGGCCGGCGTCACGCCTTTCTGGCCGACCAGGATGACCGGGTTGAGAGCGTGCGCGAATCCGCGCAGATAGCGCTTTTGTGCGCCGACAAGGGGCCTCGGTTGCCGGTATGGCGCGTGTGACGGACGCGTCGAGCCGGCGGATCGCCGTGCGCTGCTTCGCATACGCGGACGCGCGGTCGCGAGTGCCGCGCAGAGGGCGCGCGAGAGGCTGAGCGGGTGCTGAGCACGGAGGTGCGCGAGGGTTGGCGAGAAGGAGGCTTGGCGTCATGAACGGAAACCGAATGGAGATGGGCGGCACATAGCGGTGCAAGTCGGGCAGGTTATCATGCGCGCCATTGCGAGTCTCGCAGCGCTGCGCATGCGTACTTTCAACAGGCGCGACGTCGCGTTTCGAGGCAATCGAGGCGATGGCGCGCAGCAAATCCAGCTCCCGCTGGCTGCAGGAACATTTCAGCGATCCGTACGTGAAGCGCGCGCAGGCCGAGGGCTGGCGCTCGCGCGCGGTGTTCAAGCTCGAGGAACTGATCGAACGCGACCGCCTGCTGAAGCCGGGCATGGTCGTCGTCGATCTCGGTGCCGCGCCCGGCGGCTGGTCGCAGGTGGCGCGCGAGCGGCTCGGCGACAAGGGCCGTGTGATCGCGCTGGACATCCTGCCGATGCAGGGCATCGGCGGGCGTCGAGTTCATCCTCGGCGATTTTCGCGAGGACAGCGTGCTGGAACGAATTGAAACGCGATCTGGACGGCGCGCCGGTCGATCTTGTGCTTTCCGACATGGCCCCCAATCTCAGCGGCGTGACGCACGGTCGATCAGCCGCGGTCGATGCATCTGGTGGAACTGGCCGAGGAATTCGCCGCTGCGCACCTGAAGCGCCGGCGGCGCGTTCCTGACCAAGATGTTCCAGGGTGAGGGTTTCGACGAATTCGTGCGGCGCTTGCGCGCGCGGCTACGAGCGCGTCAGCATCCGCAAACCGAAAGCCTCGCGGGCACGCAGCCCCGAGGTCTATGCGCTGGCCACGGGCAAGCGCGCCGAAAGGAAATGATTCATGCTTGATTCGTGACATCGCGTTGTGAGACGCGCGCGCGCTCTGTGAGGGACTCGTCGAGCAGTCCGACAGGACGTGCGGGCTCTGCGAGGGACTCGCACAATGAATGACATGGCCAAGAATCTGCTGCTCTGGGTGATCATCGCGGTCGTGCTGCTGACCGTGTTCCAGAGCTTCAATCCGCATGCGGCGGCGCCGTCCGACGTTCCGTATTCGGACTTCACCCAGCAGGTCAGCAACGGCAGCGTCGCGTCGGTCGCGCTGAGCGCGGAAGATCCGACCAAGGTCGACCGCCAAGCTCAAGGACGGCAACACGGTGACGACGATGGCGCCGATCGGCGGCAACCTGCAGCTGCTCGACCTGCTGCACCAAGGCCAACGTCGAAGTGCGGCAGACGCCGCCCGACAACGTGATGCCGTTCGTGGCGCATCCTGCTCGACTGGGTGCCGATCCTGATCTTCATCGGCTTGCTGATCTACTTCATGCGCCAGATGCAGGCCGGCGCCGGCGGCCGCGGCGCGATGTCGTTCGGGCGTTCGCGCGCGAAGCTGCAGGGCGAGGACCAGGTCAAGATCACGTTCGCCGACGTCGCCGGTTGCGACGAGGCCAAGGAAGAAGTCTCCGAACTGGTCGAGTTCCTGCGCGATCCGTCCAAGTTCCCGAAGCTCGGCGGCAAGATCCCGCGCGGCGTGCTGATGGTCGGTTCGCCGGGTACCGGCAAGACGCTGCTCGCGAAAGCGATCGCCGGCGAAGCCAAGGTGCCGTTCTTCTCGATCTCCGGTTCCGACTTCGTCGAGATGTTCGTCGGCGTCGGCGCCGCGCGCGTGCGCGACATGTTCGAGCAGGCCAAGAAGCACGCGCCGTGCATCATCTTCATCGACGAAATCGACGCGGTCGGCCGCCATCGCGGCGCCGGCCTCGGCGGCGGTCACGACGAGCGCGAGCAGACGCTGAACCAGCTGCTGGTCGAGATGGACGGCTTCGAGGGCAGCGAAGGCATCATCGTGATCGCCGCGACCAACCGTCCCGACGTGCTCGATCCGGCGCTGCTGCGTCCGGGCCGTTTCGACCGCCAGGTCGTGGTGCCGCTGCCCGACGTGCGCGGCCGCGAGCAGATCCTGAAAGTGCACATGCGCAAGGTGCCGGTGTCGAGCGACGTCGAGCCGCTGACCATCGCGCGCGGCACGCCGGGCTTCTCCGGCGCCGACCTCGCCAACCTCGTCAACGAGGCCGCGCTGTTCGCCGCGCGCGGCAACTCGCGCGAAGTGACGCATGGAGCACTTCGAGCGCGCCAAGGACAAGATCATGATGGGCGCCGAGCGCCGCTCGATGGTCATGAGCGACGACGAGAAGAAGCTGACCGCGTACCACGAAGCCGGCCACGCGATCGTCGGCCTGTCCGTGCCGGAGCACGATCCGGTGCACAAGGTCACGATCATCCCGCGCGGCCGCGCGCTCGGCGTGACCATGTTCCTGCCCGAGGACGATCGCTACAGCCACTCCAAGACGTTCGCTGGAAAGCCGCCTTGCGAGCCTGTACGGCGGCCGCGTCGCCGAAGAGCTGATCTTCGGCGAGGACAAGGTCACCACCGGCGCGTCGAACGACATCCAGCGCGCGACCCAGCTCGCGCGCAACATGGTCACCAAGTACGGCCTGTCCGAGGAGCTCGGTCCGATGACCTACACCGAGGAAGAGGACGAGGTGTTCCTCGGTCGCTCGGTGACCCAGCACAAGCACGTCTCCGAGGAGACCGCGCGCAAGATCGACGAGGTCGTGCGCGGCGTCATCGATCGCGCCTACGACCGTGCGCGCGAAATCCTGACCGACGAACATCGACAAGCTCGAAGCGATGGCCGAGGCGCTGCTGCAGTACGAGACGATCGATCGCGAGCAGATCGCCGCGATCATGGAAGGGCGCGCACCCGAATCCGCCGAAGGACTGGACCAGCGATTCGAAGCCGGGCTCGGGTTCGGCCCGAGCGGTGGCAGCGCCGCGTGGCGAGAGCCCGATTGGCGGGCCTGCGGTGCAGCCGCGCGTGCGCGCGGACTGAAGCTCGTCGTCGCCGGTCCTCGCCGGCGGCGCGGTCGCCGAGCCATAGCGACCGAAGCCAGGGCATGAAGCAGGCCGCCGCGAGGCGGCCTTCGCTTATGCAGGGGCATGCGAAATGTCTTTCCAGTTTTTCCAGACGCTCGACTGCGACGGCCGCCCCCTCGCGCTCGATCGCGCGCGCATCTGCCGGCATCGTCAACGTCACGCCGGATTCGTTCTCCGACGGCGGCCGCTTCGTCGATCCGCAGACGCGCGATCGAGCATGGCGCTGAGACTTGGTCGAGGAGGGCGCCGACCTGCTCGACGTCGGCGGCGAATCGACGCGGCCCGGCGCCGGCGACGATTGTCGATCGACGACGAGATCGCGCGCGTGGTTCCGGTCATCGAGGCACTGGCGAAGCAGACGTCACGTGCCGATCTCGATCGACACCTCCAAGCCCGAGGTCATGCGCGCCGCGGTCGCCGCCGGTGCCGGCCTGATCAACGACGTGTACGCGCTGCGCCGCGACGGCGCGCTCGACGCCGCCGCCGAACTCGGCGTGCCGGTCTGCGTGATGCACATGCTGGGCGAGCCGCGCACGATGCAGGACGCATCCGCACTACGACGACGTCGTCGCCGACGTGCACCGCTTCCTCGCCGAGCGCCTGTTCGCCTGCCAGATGGCCGGCATCGACAAGAAGAAGATCCTCGTCGATCCCGGGCTTCGGCTTCGGCAAGACGCTCGAACACAACCTCGCACTGCTGCGCGGACTCGAGCGCTTCCCCGAACTCGCGCCGGTCATGGTCGGGCTGTCGCGCAAGGCGATGATCGGCACGCTGACCGGTCCGCGACGCCGGCCGATCGCGCCGCCGGTTCGGCCGCCGCCGCGCTGATCGCGGTGCAGCGCGGCGCCATGATCGTGCGCGTGCACGACGTCGCGATCACCCGCGACGCGCTGGCGGTGTGGGCTGCGGTGGCTGCGGCCAATGTGCCGACGAAACGCGCGATTGCAGCGAAGAAGCCAACCTGGGACGACGACGCTTTCTGAAGGACCGCGCGAGTAGTCGGTGCCCTGGCGTCGGTGCCATTGACGCTACGCAACCGGGTTCAGCGCAACACGCGCACATGCAGTTGTGCGTAGTTCCCCGAATCCGCGAGCGCGGTGATGATCTGCTCGCCCGGACTCTCGAACGCATGCTGGAAAGCCTGTCCGCCGCGGGTTTGCCCTTCGAACTTGCCGTTGATCAACCAGATCACGTCACCCTCGGTTCCGAGCGCGCGCAGGCGCAGCGTCGCGGGTTTGTCGCTGTTCGGCGCGCGTGCGATCGCGGCGTTGTCGGCGATACCTTCGATGCGGATCGACTGGATCCTGTCGATGCCGTTCGGGGCGCAGCCCTTCGCGAGCGGCGGCAGGCTGGCGCGGCGGCGCAGGTCGCGTGACAGCCACGGATAGGCGAGGGCGGGCCAGCGTGCGATGTCGACTTCCTTCACATGATCGTGTCCTGCCGCCTCCTGTGGGAGAAGCGGAAGCCGCGATGCGTTGCCGGTTCGTGCGGGATGGGTCGCGTCCGCCGGCGCTCCCACGGTCGATTCGCAGCCGGCGCTGAGCCGCAGCCCGCTGCGCGCATCGACGCGGATGTGCAGGAGGCCAGCACTCCAGGTCGTGGCATCGCGCTCGGCGAAAGTCGGCGGGATCACGCCATTGAGCACCCACGCGGTGTATTTCTGGTGGCACAGGTCCGCATGCGCGGCATCAAATGCCAGGCCCAGCGGCCAGCAGACGTCGGCTTGGGTGACGGTCGCTGGCGGTGGCTCCGGCGCGGTGGAGACGGCGCTGCGCGGCAGGCTGTCGACGACCTGGAACATCAGCGGCAACGCGGTCACCGCGCCGTATTGGCCGGGCAGCGGCGTGCCGTCGGGGCGGCCGATCCACACGGCAACCGTGTACTGCCGCGTCGCGCCGACGGCCCAGGCATCGCGGAAGCCGTAACTCGTCCCGGTTTTCCAGGCGACGCGCGGACGCGAGCCTTGGTCGAATGTTCCGGGCGAATAGCCGGGGCGCTGGTTGGCTTCGAGAATATCGCGCACGATCCACGCCGCTCCCTCCGACAGCAGGCGGCGATCGATGGCCGGATCGTCGGCGCTGTAACGCACGCGGCCGGCCGACGCCGCCGCGATTCAACGCGGTGTACGCACCGACCAGGTCTTCCATGCGCACGCCGGCGCCGCCGAGGATCACCGACAGGTTCGGATCGACACCGCGCGGCAGGCGCAACGTCAGTCCTGCGTTCGCCAGCCTTCCGGCAAAACGGATCGGACCGATGCGGTCGATCAGGTCCACTGCGGGAACATTCAGCGACAGGCGCAGCGCCTCGGCGGCGCCGACCGGCCCGTTGAAGGCCATGTCGAAATTGCCGGGGCGGTAGGTGCCGAACGATTGCGGCGCATCGATCAGCAGACTTTCCGAATCGATCAGGCCGTCGTCGAGCGCGAGGCCGTACAGGAACGGTTTCAGCGTGGAACCCGGCGAGCGCCACGCGCGCACCATGTCGACGTGGCCGAGACGCGCTTCATCGCCGAATGCGGCCGAGCCGACATACGCGCGCGCTTCGAGCGTCGCATTGTCGACCACCAGCAACGCGGCCGAGGTGCGATCGGGCAGATGCGCCAGATACGCGGTCACGCGCGCTTCGAGCGCTCGTTGCAGTTCCGCGTCGAGCGTGGTCGTGATGCGACGCGCTCGTGGCTTTGCTTCGTGCAGACGCTCGGCCAGCAATGCGGCGGACAGCGGCGATTGCAGCGAACGCGCAGCAACCGATTCGATCTTGGCATCGTGGACCTGCGCAAGCGTCCACGCGCCGAGCGCGGACATGCGATCGAGCACCTTGTCGCGTGCGCCGCGTGCCGTGCCCGCGTTGCGATCCGGGCGCAGGCGGCTGGGCGCCTGAGGCAGGACGGCGAGCAGTGCCGCCTCGGCATGCGAAAGGCGCGAAGCCGGTTTCCCCAGATACGCCCACGATGCGGCTTCGATGCCCTCGATCGTGCCACCGAACGGCGCGCGGTCGAGATACAAGGTCAGTATTTGTTTTTTCGACAAGTGCACTTCGAGCTGAAATGCGCGCAGGATCTGGCGCAACTTGCCGCCGAAACTGTGCGGCGTGCCGTCGAGGATGCGCGCGACCTGCATGGTCAGGGTCGAGCCGCCCGACACCAGCCGGCGATGCACGACCCACTGACCGAACGCGCGCGCCATCGCGAATGGATTGACGCCGGGATGCGTGTAGAACCAGCGGTCCTCATAGGTGAGCAGCGCTTCGACGTAGAGCGGCGATACATCCTCCGGCCTGACCGGATAACGCCACACGCCATCGCTGTCCGGGAACGCGCGCAGCGGCGTGCCGTCGCGCGCGAGCACGACCGTGCTGCCGCTGGACGCGTCCGGCAGCGGAAGCGGGAACAGGCGATCGAGCGCAAACGCGAGGGCGAGCAGCAACAGGATGACGACGATGCTGCGTTTGGCGGTGTGCTGCAGGCGAAGCTTCATTTATCCACCCTTCGCGCCCGGCCATCGGAGCAGCTTGGAACACCATCCCACTCAACCGCCGGCATCCTGCCCTTGAAGCCCGGTCTGCACGTCCGTGTGCAGCCGTTCGCCGGCGCGCGGCGGTGCCGCGCGAAATCCCGGCTCACCCCTTGAAGGGAAGGGCTTGAAGCACTACGGCTCGACGACCTTGATCGACGCCGGCACGCTCTTGCCGATCCCGCGCACCTGCGGCTGGTACATGTCCTCGACCAGCGGCGGCGGCACTTGGTAGGTACCTGGCGAGACCGCACGCACGAGGTAGAACACGTGCGCCTGCTGGCCCTTGTCGAGCTTCAGTGCGGCGACGTAGCGGTCGTCGCGGAACTCCTCGTGGCGCACATCCGCGGCCTGCGCGCGGTCGGTGATCGTGATCCCGGCGACGACCACGTCGGCCCATTGCTTGGCGTCGGTCAGGTTGAAGTTCTCGATCTCGAGGCCGCCCGGGAGCAGATCGACCAGCAGTGCGTCGGGCATTGCTTCGCGCGCTTCCAGTTTCAGGCCGACGATCAGGCTGTCGCCTTCCTTGAGCGGGGCCGGCTCCCACGGTTTGCCGTCGAGCGTGTAGAACTGGCGCTGGATCGCGATGTAGTGATCGTCCACCGGCGGCACCGCCTTGGGCACACCAGCGATGTCGGTGCTGACGTACAGCGGCAGGTCGCCTTCTGGCATGAAGCGCACGCCGGAGGCGAGCTCGGTGCCGCTGAAATCACGGCTCCACAGACGATCCGGAGTGATAGGGCTCGAGTTCGCGCCGATCGCCAGCGTGCCGGAGACGACCGTGTCGCTGTCCTTGATCAGGGTCTTGCCGAGCCGCGCGATCGCGATCTGCTCCTGCGTGCTCAGATACACCGGGTGCCAACCATACTTGCGCTGCACGTCGTCGGCGCGGTGATCGCGCGTCGTCATCGAGCGTGCCAGGTCGAACACGCGCGCATCGTATTCGGGTTTGCCGAGTCCGAATCGGTGCACCAGCGCGATCATCAGCGCGGTGTCGCGCAGGTCCGAACCGTAGTCGCCGAGATACCACGGCCGCTCGACTTTCTTCGCGAACGCTTCGGCGATCGCCTGCTCGGCGCGCGGTGCATCGCCCATCAACTTCAGCGCGATGCCAAGATGGACCAGCGGCAGCGCAGTGATCGACTTGCTGCGCGAGTTGTCGAACAGCGCGCGCAGGGTGCCGAGCGGCGCGCGATTCACGCGCGCGAGCACATAGCCCGAATACGCCTCGTCGGCGAAACGCATGTGGTCGCTGTGCTCGTAGCCATAGTACGGATGGCCGCCCGAAAGCAGATCGTCGTTGAGGCGTTTCAGCGATTTCTGCAGCAGGTCATCCGGCACGGTGAAGCCTTCGTCACGCGCGTCCTCGAGGAATTCGACGACGTAGGGCGTGATGAATTCGCTGACATGGCTGTCGCCGCCCCACATCGAGAAATGCCCAGACGGAATCTGCATCGAGGCGATGCGCCCGATTGCACCCTCGACGCGGTCCTTGCGTGCTTCGGCCGAGAGACCGTCGACATGCAGGTTCGTCGCGGTCTTCTCGTCGAGCAGCAGCGCGCCGAACCCCTTGCTCGTGGTCTGCTCGATGCAGCCGTACGGATACTGGAGCAGATCCTTCAGCGCGTTCGCGAACGGCAGC
This sequence comes from uncultured Gammaproteobacteria bacterium, assembly GCA_963720445.1. Classification (GTDB taxonomy): domain Bacteria; phylum Pseudomonadota; class Gammaproteobacteria; order Xanthomonadales; family Rhodanobacteraceae; genus Dokdonella_A. Next base: position 162,876 of record CAVRFO010000002.1, on the reverse strand, counting down.
GGCGGCAGGCTCGACACGGTCAATCGCGCGGTGACCGAATCGGTCAGCAAGCCATCCATCGCATCGCCGCCGAGCACGACCGGTTCGATCTTTTCGAGCGCGCGCGGTGTCGAGCGCAGCACGCTTGGCCACGCCGCGCGCACGACCATCTCGAAATGGCGATCGATCTTGATGTCGCCGGACGACGCGGTGACGTTGATCTTGCCGACGCCGTAACCGTCGAGCGCGTTGAGCGGGAAGTTCAGCGTCACCTTTGCGTTGTCGGCCAGTTTGACCTTGCGTTCGCCGTTGTCGATCGACAGCGGCTTGGCGGTGGTGACCTTGACCGCGAACTCGCGCTCGCTGCCGGAGAAGTTCTGCAAATCGAGCGTGAGCGCAGCCTTGTCGCCGGGTGCCAGCACGCGCGGCGTCGAGATTTCCGCGACCAGCGGCGCGCGCACGATGGTTTCCGCATCGGTACCGCCGTACTGGTTTTCGCCGAACACGAGTGCGGTCACGCGCACGGTGCCGTTGAAGTCCGGCATCTTCAGTGCGACCTTCGCTTCGCCCTTCGCATCGAGCGCGACGAGGCCGGAGAACAGGTCGACGGTCAGCACCTTCGCGGTCGGGCGACGCGCCTGCGGCAACGCCGCCAAGGCCATGTCGCCGCCGTAGCGCAGCTTCGCGGTGTTGCCGTCGAAACTCTCGATCACGCGACCGTACAAGTCGTATGCATCGATGCCGAGGGCGCGCTGCGTGAAGAACCATGCGTTCGCATCCGGGCGCGCAAACCGCGTGATGTTGAGGATGCCGACATCGACCGCGGAAACGGTGACGTAGGCATTCTTGCCGGCCAGCGCAGGCGCTTTCACGGTGACCGGCAGATCCGTCTCGGGTTTCATCAGCTTGGGGGCGTCGAGCGTCACATCGATCTTGCGTGCGCTGCGATCCATCGGCACGAACGCTTCGCCGACCGCACGCGCCGGCGTGACCTTGTCGACTGCGGAGCCACCGCGGAACACCAGTGCGGTCACGTAGACATCGTGGCGCTCCCAATCCTTGGTCACCGGAATCTCGAACGTCGCGCCGGGTTTGGCGTCGATGTTGCGCGTGTACAGCATGTGGTCGGATTCGACGATCAATACGCCGGGGCCGGCCTGCGGCGGCGTGATCGTGACTTTCAGCGTGTCGCCGGCGCGGTAACTCGGCTTGTCGAGCGCGAGCTTGACCTTGTCCGGACGTGCTTCCTTGCCGCGGTTATCGTCGTTCCAGCTCCAGCCCGCGAAGAACGGCAGGCGCGTGGTCAGGCCGGTCGCGGGATCGAGGATCTCGACGCGGTAATTGCCCCATTCAACCGGTGCCTCGAATTTCAGCACCTTGCCCGCGTCGACATCGAGCTCGCGCGTGGTCTGGTTCTCGAAGCGGGTGTTGTAATCGAAATGCCAGCCGCTCTCGTTGTTGAAGACCCAGTGGAAATCGCGGTATTCGCGGACCACGGTGAGCTTGAGGTGCTGCCCGGCGAGCAAGTCGCCTTTCGCGTTGCTGCGGATCAACTCGAAGCCGGCGTTCGCGCGCGCGTCCGAGCCGTCCTTGATGTCGAACAGCGGCCGCAGTCCGACCAGCGCGTCGGCCGGCCATACCGTGCGTTTCAGGGTGCGCGTGACCGTGCGCCCGCCGGTTTCGTACACACTGCCTGAGAGCATCGCCGCAATCGGCGTGGCCGGTTTGTCCGCGTCGGCGATCTCGATGTCCTGGTCGAGTTTGCCGTGTTCGTCGAGTTTGTCATCGATCACGTCCTTGGCTTCCTTCGACAGGTCGATGGTCGGATCGCCAAAGTAGAAATCCTTGTGGGTGTCGACCGGATGCTGGTCGACCGCAACGGTCAGGCGCGCGGTGAAGCGGTTGCCTGCCGCGGGCGCGCCGTACAGATAATCGCCTTCGACATTGAGCTTCAACGGTTCGCCCGGTTTCAGCACGTCCTGGGCCGTTGCCAGATCCAGTTTCAGGCGTTCCGGCAGGAATTCCTCGATCCGGAAACTCAGGCCCTGGGTCGCGTCCTTCGATTTCGGATCGGTGCGGAACTCGACCTGCCAGCGCCCGGTCGGCGCGTCGACCGGAATTTCGCGCGACCATTCGAAATAGTTGAGATCCTTCGGGTCGAGTTGCGCTTGCGCATACGGCCGGCCATCGGGTTGCTTCAGGGTCACGAACAGCGGCTGCGGCTTGATCGCATTGCCGTCGTAGTCGCGAAGCAGCGCGGACAGGCGGATCGTTTCGCCGGGGCGATACAGGTCGCGGTCGGCCCAGCCGAACACGTCGAACCAGGTCTGCTTGCGGCCGGCGACGGCGAAATCGGATACGTCGAGCGCGGGCTGGTTGAACGGCAGCAGCGACACGTCCTTGCCGCTTTTCGCGATCAGCACCTGGTCCGCTTTCAACGCATAGGCGAGCTGTGCGTTGCCGCTCGCATCGGTCTTGCCGGCGACCACGGATTCGCCTTTCGCATCGAGCACCGAGAGTTCGACATTGCCGAGCGGCTCGCCGGTTTTCAGCGACGCCGCATGCACGAACAGCGCGTCCTCGTAGGCGCGCGTGTGCAAGCCGATGTCGCTGACGAAGAAGAAACTGGTCTCGAATTCATCGTTGAAGCTGCCGGCCCGCTTCATCACCGCGAAATACAGGCCCGGTTGCGCAAGCTCGCTGATGTTCTGGATCGGCAGGTAGTTCAGGGTGCGCTCGTTGTCCTTGCCGGGCAGCGCGAACCGGTTCGAGTATACCGAGTCGGCGATTTGCACGATCGGCTCGCCCTTGCGGTTGTACCAGCTGCCGCGCGGGTCGAGTTCGTAGGTGCCGCGTTTGCCGTTCTTCTGGTACGCGGCAAAGAAATTCGCGACCTCGTTGTCGCGTACCCGCATGAACTCGACGTCGACGTCCTTGACGTTGACCGACACGACCGGCAGCCCGCGCGTTTCGCGCGCCGGCAGTACGTTGCCCTGCGAGGCAAACGCGGCGGCCGGTTCCATCGGGCCGGTATAGATGTCCTTGCTGGTTTCGCTGCCCAAGGTCTTGCCGTCCGCCGCCGCCAGCGTTCCCTTAATGCGCAGGGTGTAACTCTGATCTGCCTGCACATACGGGAAGCGCAACGTCTTCGCGTCGTCGTCGAGCGCCCAGCTTCCTTCCACGGCAGCGCCCTTGGCATCCGTCACCGCAAGCAGCGTGTCGAACGCCTGCGTGCCGACCAGCGGCTGGCTGAACTCCAGGGTGAGCGCAAGTTGGCCCTGGTATTGCTCCGCACGCGCCGATGTCAGTGCGAAGCCGGCCGGCTGCTGCGTTTTTGATGTCTCGGCAGCGATCGGCTTCTTGCCCTGCACGGCGGGAATGCTGTTGTGCGGACGGCTGCAGGCAAGCAGCGTGAATGCCGTGAGAACGAACAAGACGACACGTGCGCGGCGCCAATATGGCGCGGATTGACGCAGTTCCATTGTGAACTCCCCTGGGTTGGCGACGTGAGTATAGCCGCACGATTGTGGCGGGCTCGGGGCAGGAAACGGGCGTTGCGCAGCCGCATGCGGGTAAGGGCGGAAGCGGCCGCACCTGTCGAAGGCATGAACGCAACGGCGCTCATTCATTCATGCTCCAGCAACACGCGTCGTCGCAAGCTCCGACCTTCTGGGTCGCCGGATCAGCAAGCTGCAATGGCGCATGGCGACACAGGCCCGGCGCGATTGACGCAGGAGAAAAGCTGATGAAGACCCGACACGTATTCAGCACGCCCGATCTTCGATGTGCTCACCACGTTATCGCCGCTGCCAGGGCGGGCGGTGTGTCCAATCACGATATTTCGCTGATTGCACGATCCGATATCGAGATGGAAAAAATTCCGGACGGCCGGCTCGATGCATCCACCGATGTCGTGCCGGCCGCCATGCGTGGAATGGGCGTTGGCGGCGCCGTCGGCCTCCTCGCGGGGATCGCCGCTGTCGCGATACCCGCGATCGGCATAACCATCGCTGGCGCCGGTCTGGTCACGCTGCTCGGCGCGGCGATGGGTGGATGGTCATCGGCGCTCGCCGGCTCGGCGTTTCCCAATGAGGTACGGCAGAGGTTCGAATCCGAAATCGAGGATGGCAACATCCTTGTCGTGGTCGACATGGGCCATGCCCTGGCCGCATCCGTCGACGAGGCCTGCAAGCGAGCCGGCGCAATACGGCTTCCGTTCGAGCGCCCGTCAATCATGGAATGACCCCGGCGCTCCGCTTGCTGTTGTTGCATGCATCGCTCAATCCTTTTTCAACCAGTCGACTCGGCTGGTGCCGTAGCGGCCCTGTGCGAGCAACCCAGTCAGTTCGGGCAGCCATGTCCCGATCTTCCGATCGAGTTGCCACGGCGGATTGACGACGGCAACTCCGCAGCCGTTCAGGCGCAATCCGGAGTTGTCCGGATGCAGCAGCAGCTCCGCGACCAGTACGCTGCGGGCGGCACAGTGGGTCAGCCAGCGATGGAACGGTGCGATCGATTCGCGCAGTTTGATCGGATACCAGATCGCATAGGTCGCATTCGGCCAGCGCGCGAGTCCGTCTTCCAGTGCGTTCTGGATGTGTGCGTATTCTCCGCCTTGCGCCTCGAACGGTGGATCGATCAGCACCAGCCCACGCTTCTGGGCCGGTGGCAGCAACGCGTTCAGCGCCGCGTAGCCGTCGCGCTGATGGATCGCGAAACGGTGGTCGCCGCGCAATGCAAGCCGGAGCGCGGCTGCTTCCTCTTCGTGGAGTTCGCACAGGATGCCGCGGTCCTGCTCGCGCATCAGCATCGCCGCGATCGCGGGTGAGCCGGGGTACTGCACGAGTGGGCCGTCCTTGTTGGGGCCGAACGAGCGCACCAGCGTGATGTAGTGCTCCAGCAGTGGCGGCAGGCTGGTCGAATCGACCAGGCGCTGCACCCCGTCCACGTACTCGCGCGTGCGCTCCGCCTCTTCGCCTTGCAGGTCGTAGCGACCACGCCCGGCATGCGTGTCCACGTAGCAGAACGCGGCAGGCTTCCCATGCAGCGAAGTCAGCAGTTCGACCAGTAGGGCGTGTTTGAAGACGTCGGCGAAATTGCCGGCATGGAACGCGTGTCGGTAATTCATGGGCATCCGGTTGCGATTGTGCGCTTGTGGACAATGCCACAGCAGCGCCGATGTCGCGGAAACCCCGCGCGGGCTCTCGCAACATGTACCATTCTACTGCGGCGGCGTCCTCCGCTGGGTGGGACATCACCGTGTCGGTGCTCGCAGCGGGCGCCGCCTCCATGACTTTTTGCAGAGTTGCGAACGCGCCGGGATTGATACAGTCGCGGCGACATCGACCGGGGAGAGGCTCCATGAGGGGATTGCTGAAGTGGTTGCTGCGCTTGATTGCGCTCGCAGTGGTTCTGGCCGGTGCGGTTTTTCGTCCACGTCTGGTATTTCAAGCCGGCGAAGATCGACTGGTTCTACGGCCGCGTGTTCGGCGCAGTTCGCGCTGCAAAGCCCCGAGATGCTGAGCAGCATGCGCATCCTGCCGCCGTGGCTGGATTTCTACAGCGACAAGCTCGACGACGCTTCGCCCGCGCACGAGGCGAAGATGCGCGACATGACCCGGCACGATGCCGAGATGCTGCATCGCTACGATCGCAACGCGCTCGATCGCGAGGGCCAGCTTTCCTACGACGTGCTCGATTACTTCCTGTCGATCCAGATCGAGGGCGACCGTTTCCGCGACTACGATTTCCCGGTCAACCAGATGTTCGGCGTGCAGTCGAGCCTGCCGAACTTCATGGCGCAGACCCATCAGGTCAACAACAGGCACGACGCGGACACCTACATCGCGCGCCTCGACAAGTTTCCGACGAAGTTCGCGCAAACCCTGGAAGGCCTGAAAGAACGCGAGGCGAAGAACATTCTGCCGCCGCAGTTCACCGTCGACCGAAGTGCTGGCGCAGATGCAAGGGTTCATCGCCAAACCGGCGAAGGAGAACATGCTGTACACGAGCTTCAAGGAGAAGCTCGACAAGATTCCCGCCAGGACATGGATCAGCCGACCCGCGATGCGCTGCTCGCGCGCGTCGAGGCATCGATCGACAAGAGCGTCTATCCGGCCTATCTGCAGCTGATCGACTACTTCACGACGTTGCAGCCGAAGGCGCAGGGCAACGACGGCGCATGGCATCTGCCCGATGGCGATGCGTATTACGCGTGGTGCGTGCGCCAGCACACGACGACCGACATGACGCCGGAGCAGGTGCATACGCTCGGCCTCGCCGAAGTCGCGCGGATCAGCGACCGAGATGGATGCGATCCTCAAGGACAAGGGGCTCGTCGAGGGCAGCATCGGTGCGCGCGTGCAGCAGCTCGCGCACGAGCCGGAATCGACGTTTCCGAACACGCCGGAAGGGAAGGCGGCGATGCTCGAAGCGATATCAGGCGATCCTCGACGAGGTGAATGCCGGGCTCGGCGATGCGTTCGACGTGCGGCCCAAGCTCGGCGTCGAGGTGAAGGCGATTCCCGAATTCGCCGAGAAGACCGCGCCCGGTGCGTACTACGAACCGGGCTCGTTCGACGGCACGCGTCCGGGCGCGTTCTACGCGAACATGCGCGATACCGCCGAGACGCCGAAGTGGGCGATGCGCACGCTCGCCTATCACGAAGGCATTCCCGGCCACCATTTCCAGATCTCGATCGCGCAGGAACTGCAGGGCGTGCCGTTCTTCCGTCGCGTGCTGCCGTTCACCGCGTATGCGGAAGGCTGGGCGCTGTATGCGGAGCGCCTCGCCTGGGAGCTCGGCTTCGAGAAGGACCCGCTCGACAACCTCGGCCGCCTGCGCGACGAGATGATGCGTGCGGTGCGTCTGGTCGTCGATTCCGGCATCCATTACAAACGCTGGACGCGCGAGCAGGCGATCGCGTACATGATGGAAAACACCGGCATGGCCGAATCCGACGTGACCGCCGAGATCGAGCGGTACTTCGTCGATCCGGGACAGGCGCTCGCGTACAAGGCCGGCATGCTGAAGATCCTGGAGCTGCGCGAGAAGGCGAAGCAGGCGCTTGGTCCGAAATTCAAGCTCAGCGAGTTCCACGATCAGGTGCTGACGCATGGATCGTTGCCGCTCGCGCTGCTCGAACGCGTGATCGACGACTGGATCAAGACGAAAACAACGTAGGCTGGACGACCGCAGGTCGGCCGGCACTCTGGGGCGCCGGCCGCGCACGCGCGTCCGCCCCACACGCACCGTTGCGCAGGAGCGCACCCTGTGCGCGATCGGACAATCTTCGTCGCATCTGGTCGCCCACAGGGTGGACTCCTACAAGGCTCCGGCCGCCGCCCGCCTTCCCGTATGATTCGCGCATGCCGCGCCGCAAGACTTCCGCCACGCCTTCATTGTTCGCCGAGCCCGAGGGCCTGAAGCCGCTCGCCGAGCGCATGCGTCCGCGCAGCCTCGACGAGATCGTCGGCCAGCCGCGTCTGGTCGGGCCGGAGACGCCTTTGCACCGCGCAATCGAAGCCGGCCACGTGCATTCGATGATCCTGTGGGGGCCGCCCGGCTGCGGCAAGACGACGCTCGCACTGCTGCTCGCGCGGTATGCCGACGCGGAATTCCGCGCGATCTCGGCGGTGCTGTCCGGCCTTCCCGACGTGCGCGTCGCGCTGGCCGAGGCCGAGGTGCGCTTTGCCCAAGGCACACGTACCGTGTTGTTCGTCGATGAGGTGCATCGCTTCAACAAGGTGCAGCAGGATGCGTTCCTGCCGCATATCGAGAAGGGCGTGATCGTGTTCGTCGGCGCGACCACCGAGAATCCGTCGTTCGAGTTGAACTCGGCGCTGCTGTCGCGCTGCCGCGTGCATGTGATGGACGCGGTGCCGGCCGAGGCGATCGTCGCCGCGCTGCAGCGCGCGCTCACCGACAGCGAGCGCGGACTCGGCGCGCTGAACCTGCGCGTCGATGCTGCGGCGCTCGCAACGATGGCACAGGCGGCCGACGGCGATGTGCGGCGCGCGCTGACCTTCCTCGAAATCGCGGCCGAGCTCGCCCACGACGGCGCGATCGACGACTCGACGCTCGCCCAGGTCCTCGCCGACCGCACGCGCCGTTTCGACAAGGGCGGCGAGCAGTTTTACGACCAGATCTCGGCGCTGCACAAGTCGGTGCGCTCGTCTGACCCGGACGCCGCACTGTATTGGTTGATGCGCATGCTCGACGGTGGCTGCGATCCGAAATATCTTGCACGGCGCATGGTGCGCATGGCGGTCGAGGACATCGGTCTGGCCGATCCGCGCGCGTGGCGCATGGCGCTCGATGCGTGGGACACCTACGATCGCCTCGGCAGTCCCGAAGGCGAGCTCGGCCTCGCTGAACTCGCGATCTATCTCGCGGTCGCGCCGAAGAGCAACGCGGCGTACAGCGCGTTCAACGAGGTCAAGAGCCTGGTGCGCGAAACCGGCACGCTTGAAGTGCCGATGCATCTACGCAACGCGCCAACCAAGTTGATGAAAGGCCTCGGCTACGGCAAGGGCTACCAGTACGACCACGACGCGGAAGGTGGCGTCGCGCTCGACCAGCAATGCCTTCCCGATGCGCTCGCCGACGCCACGTTCTACACGCCGACCGAACGTGGTCTTGAAGGCCAGTTCCGCGAAAAACTCACGGCGTTACGCTCCGCGCGTCGCGAAGTCCGCGACAAGGATCGGGAGTCGTGATCCGCAGCATCCGCGCGCTACCACGCACGGTCTGGCTGGTCGCGATCATCAGCCTGTTCAACGACGCGGCCAGCGACATGATCTATCCGCTGGTGCCGCTGTATCTCGCCTCAGTGCTGATGGCCGGACCCAAAGCGCTCGGCCTGATCGAAGGCATCGCCGAGGCGGTGTCGAGTCTCTTGAAACTGTTCGCCGGTGTGCTCGCCGATCGCAGTGGGAAAGTGCGCGCGTGGGTGATCGCCGGTTATGGCATTGCCGGCTTCGCGCGGCCGCTGATCGGCATCACCACGAGCTGGCTCGGTGTGCTCGCGTGCCGGTTCGCGGACCGCGTCGGCAAGGGCCTGCGTTCGGCGCCGCGCGATGCGCTGATCAGCCTCAGCGTCGAGCCGAGCCAGCGTGGCCTCGCGTTCGGCTTCCATCGCGCGATGGACAACTTCGGCGCGGTGGTCGGGCCGCTGACTGGCGGCGGCGCTGCTCGCGGCGGGGGTCAGCCTGCGCCATATCTTCCTGCTCGCGATCGTGCCGGCGCTGATCGTGCTGGTGCTGGCGATCAAGGTGCCGGAACCCGAGCATCCCGGCGTGCGTTCGAAAGAGCCGTTCCGCTGGACGCTCGACGGAATGCCGGCGCCATTCCGTCGTTACCTGTGCGTGCTCGCGCTGTTCACGCTCGGTAACTCGTCGAACATGTTCCTGCTGCTGCGCGCGAACGAACTCGGTGCGAGCGCGACGCGCGTGACCCTGATGTGGGCATTGTTCTCGCTGGTCGCAGCGTTGTTGTCGACGCCGCTCTCGGCGATGTCCGACCGTTTCGGGCGCTCGCGCGTGCTCGGTATCGCGTGGTTCGCGTATGCCGGCGCGTACCTGCTGATCGGCCTGCTGCCGGGCGAGGACTGGGCGTTGTGGGCCGCGTTTGCCGGCTACGGCGCCGTTACCGCCGCGCTCGAGGGCACCGAGAAGGCACTCGTCGCAGACCTGGTGCCGCGCGAACGCAGCGGCACCGCGTTCGGCTGGTACAACCTCGTCGCCGGCATTTTCCTGTTGCCGGCCTCGCTGCTGTTCGGCTGGCTGTGGGCGACGCTGTCGCCGTTCGCGGCGTTTGCGTTCGGTGCCGGCTGCGCATTCGTTGCGGCGCTGCTGCTGCGGTTCTGGGTTACCCGGGATCCTGATTAGCGTCGACGCTCCGTCCACCACTGTTTTGCCAGGGCAAGGAAATCCTTCTCCCCCAAGGAGAAGAAAAGTCGGCCGAACGTCGACATTCCTCACGAACGAGTTTGCGGAGCCCGGCGTCGAGCCGCGATAATCTGCGGTCTCCAATCTTCCCGGATATTCCCCATGCTCGACCCGGCCCTGCTGCGCGGTCATCTCGCCGACACCGCCAAGCTTCTCGCGACGCGCGGTTTCGACCTCGATACGGTGGCGCTCGAAGCGATCGAGGCGCAGCGCAAAAGTGCGCAGGTCGACACCCAGGAACTGCAGAACCGGCGCAACACGATTTCAAAACAGATCGGTATCGCGAAAGGCAAGGGCGAGGATGCGTCCGCGCTGCTCGCCGAGGTCGCCGGCATCGGCGACAAGCTGAAGGCGAACGAGCAGCAGCTTGCCGAGATCCAGGCCAAGCTCGCCGTTATCGCACTCGGTATCCCGAACCTTCCGCACGAATCGGCGCCGGTTGGCGTGGATGAAACCGGCAATGTCGAACAGCATCGCTGGGGCACGCCGCGCACATTCGATTTTGCGGTCAAGGACCATGTCGAACTCGGCGCGCACAAGGGCTGGCTCGATGGTGATGCCGGCGCGAAGTTGTCGGGGGCGCGCTTCACCGTGCTGCGTGGCGAACTGGCACGCCTGCACCGCGCACTTGTGCAGTTCATGCTCGATCTGCACACGAGCGAGCATGGCTATCTCGAATGCAACGTGCCGGTGCTGGTCAATGCCGACTCGATGCAGGGCACCGGCCAGCTGCCGAAGTTCGAGGAAGATCTTTTCTCGGCCGAGGTCGGTGAGACGAAGCGTTACCTGATTCCGACTGCCGAAGTCGCACTGACCAACATCGTGCGCGACGAGATCGTCGAGGCCGACACGCTGCCATTGCGCATGGCCGCGCATTCGTTGTGTTTCCGCGCCGAGGCCGGTTCGCACGGCCGCGACACACGCGGCATGATCCGCCAGCACCAATTCGAAAAAGTCGAACTGGTCAGCATCGCCAAACCCGCCGACAGCTTCGCCGAACACGAACGCATGACGCGCTGCGCCGAAGTCGTGCTGGAGAAGCTCGGCTTGCCGTACCGGCGCATGCTGCTGTGCACCGGCGACATGGGCTTTACCGCGACCAAGACGTTCGATCTCGAAGTGTGGCTGCCGTCGCAGGACACGTATCGCGAAATCTCCTCGTGCTCGAACTGCACGGATTTCCAGGCGCGCCGCATGCAGGCGCGCTGGCGCAATCCTGAAACCGGCAAACCCGAGCTGGTGCACACCTTGAATGGTTCCGGCGTCGCGGTCGGTCGTGCGCTGATCGCGGTGATGGAGAATTACCAGAACGCGGATGGTTCAATAACGGTGCCAGACGTGTTGCGGCGTTATATGAGCGATGCCGAGCGTATTGCCTGACATCTCGTCAAGCCCCTCTCCCGTCGGGAGAGGGGTTGGGGTGAGGGTTCGGCGCAAGCATGAAGGCATGTGGTCGCGCCGGACCCTCATCCGGCGCTTCGCGCCACCTTCTCCCGAAGGGAGAAGGGAAGATCGTCAATGCCCGGCGCCTGCGGCCACATTGCCGAACGGCGGCTTGGCGAGCCATACGATCGGGATCATCACGACGAACAGCACCGTGCAGAACAGGAACACGTCGTTGACCGCAAGGGTCAGCGCCTGACGCATGACGATGCCCTCGGCAATGCTCCACGCACGCATCGGCGGACCACCGAGCGCGCTCAGGCCGTGCAGGTAATCGGTTGCCGCCGTACTCGCGTTGTTGAAATGCTCGGCGAGCACGGCACGGTGATATTCGCCGCGATGCTGCCATAGCGTGACCGTGACCGCGGTCGAGATGCTCGCCGCGATCGTGCGGAAGAAATTCGCCAACCCCGACGCCGATCCGATCTGATGCGGCTCCAGGCCCGACAGGAAAACCTGGTTCAGCGGAATGAAGAAGCACGGGATGCCGATGCCCATGATGAAGCGCGGCAGCACCAGCTGGTTGAACGACGCGTTGTCCGGGAAGCACGCGAACCAGTACGACGTGACCGCGAATATGACGAACGCGAACGTGACCACCGAGCGCAGTTCGAGGCGCTGGATGTTCTTGCCGATGATCGGTGACACCAGGAACGCAAGGATGCCGACCGGCGCGCTGGCGAGGCCGGCCCAGGTCGCGGTGTAGTCGAGCACGGTCTGCAGCCACAACGGGTAGACCACGTTGATGCCGAAGAAGCCGAACATGCCGAACGCCATCGCGGCGACGCCGATCGTGAAGTTGCGTTTCTTGAACAGGCTGAGATCGACGACCGGATGGCGGTCGGTCAATTCCCACGCGACGAAGAACACCAGGCTGACCAGCGCGATGATGCCGAGCGTCAGGATCAGTGGCGAGGCGAACCAGTCCTTGTCGTTGCCGTTGTCCAGCATGAACTGCAGGCAGCCGACGCCGAGCACGAGCAGGACCAGGCCGACCACGTCGATCGGCGCCTTCACCGTCGTCGTTTCGCGATGACGAAGCAAGCCCCAGGTGACGATCACCGCAAGGATGCCGACCGGCGCGTTGATGAAGAAGATCCACGGCCACGAATAATTATCGGTCAGCCAGCCGCCGAGGATCGGTCCGAAAATCGGTGCGACGACCACGGTCATCGCCCACAGCGCGAGCGCGAGACCCTTTTTTTCATTCGGATAATTGTTGAGCAGCAGGCTCAGGGACAGCGCGACCATCGGCCCGGACCCGGCGCCCTGCAGCAGGCGGCCGACGACCAGCATCGGCATGCTGGTCGCGAAGCCGCACAGCATCGACATCACGACGAACAGGAAGGCCGACATGCAGAACGCGCGCACCTCGCCGAAGCGCCGGCCGATCCAGCCCGACAGCGGCTGCATGATCGCGCTCGCCAGCGAGTACGAACTGATCGCCCAGGTGCCCTCCTGCGGGCTCACGCCGAGGCTGCCGGCGATATGCGGCACCGACACGTTGACGATCGTGATGTCGAGCACTTCCATGAACGTCGCGAACGCGATCGCGACGGTCAGCAATGCCAGTGGCGCGCCATGCAATGGGGGTAGCGGCGGGCGCTCGTCCAGGACAGCAGCCATCGTCGAGCCTTAGCGCGGGCTGGGGAGATTCGCTGCGACGATCGCGTCCGCTTCGGCTTCGGCCTTGGCGAAATCGCGTTCGTAGACATCGGTCTGCGCGACCGCCGCATTCGCATTCGCACCGGCGAGCACGCGACCGTTGCGGTCATGGGTGTCGACCTTCACCGAGGTAGACAGGCCGATCCGCAGCGGGGATTTCTCGAGCTGCTGCGGATCGAGCGCGATGCGCACCGCGACGCGTTGCACGACCTTGATCCAGTTGCCGGATGCGTTCTGCGGCGGCAGCAGCGCGAACGACGAGCCGGTACCCGCGCCGAGGCCGACCACCTTGCCGTCGTATTCGACCTTGCCGCCATAGATGTCGCTCTCGACCTTCGCTGGCTGGCCGATGCGAATGTGCGCGAGCTGGCTTTCCTTGAAATTCGCATCGATCCACAGGTCGTGCAGCGCGATCACGCTCAGCAACGATTGGCCCGGCTGCACGCGTGCGCCGACCTGCACGCTGCGCTGGGCGACGTAGCCGCTGGTCGGTGCGACGATCGCGTTGCGCTCGTTGTTGATCCAGGCTTCGCGGAACGCGGCTTTCGCCTGCATGACCGAAGCGTTCTGGGCGATGTCGGTGCCGTCGACCAGCGCATGTGACGCGGCGGACTGGCGTGTCGCCAGATCGAGCGCGGCCTTCGCGGTGTCGACCGCCTCGCGCGCATGCGCGACTTCCTCGGGCGCGATCGCCTTGTCCGCGAGCAGCGGCTGGCGGCGTTGCAGGTCGGCTTGCGCGCGCGCGAGATCAAGTTTGCGTGCGGTGATCCCGGCGTCGTATTGCGACGCCATCTCGGTCTGCTGGCGTACCTGGCGGACCGCATTGGCGAGCGCGCTTCTGGCCTTGGCGAGATTGACCTCGGCATCGGTCGGGTCGAGTTTGACCAGTACCTGTCCGGCCTCGACGCGCTGGGTGTCGTCGGCAAGGATCGCGGTCACGGTGCCCGGCACCTGCGCGGACACGACGACCTGGTTGCCGTTGACGTAGGCGTCGTCGGTGACTTCACGCTGCGAGAACACGAACAGCCAGAGCAGGTACCAGCCGATACCGGCGAGGATGAAAACCACGGCGATGATGCCGAGGATCACGCGGCGTTTGCCGTTGCCGGCGGCTGGCTCGGCGGCGGGAGAAGTGTCGCTCATCGGGGTTGGCTCATTCGATGGAATGGGGGAGGACGGTGGTGCGATCGATTACTGTGCAGCGTGGTCGGCGTCGGCAGCCGGGGCGGTCGCGTTGTCCATGCGATAGCCGCCGCCGAGCGCCTTGGTCAACGCCAGCTCTGCGGAAATCGCCTGTGCGTGCAGGGTGACCGCCGCGTCGCGTTGTTGCAGCACCTGCGCCTGCGCGGCGAGCACGCTGCGATCGTCGCCGAGGCCGCGGCGCGCGCGTGCGGACGCCGTATCCTGAAGCGCGTTTGCGGCAGCGGTTTGCTGTGCGCGTGCGCCGCGGCGTGCGTCGATCTGGGCGAGCATGAGCGCCTGGGTGGCGACGTCGCGCGCGGCGTCGACGACAGCGGCGTCATAAGCTGCTGCTGCTGCAGCCAGCTGCGCTTGCGACACGCCGTACGCCGCGTGCAGGCCGGCAAGCTGGAATACCGGCAAATGCAGCGCCGGGCCGATGCTGGCGACGCGACTGCCCGAGGTGAGCAGCTTGTCGAGATCGATCGACGACAAACCGACCATCGCGCCGAGGCTGATGTCGGGATAGAACTCGGCGCGGGCCTTGGTCACGTTTTGCATGGCCGCCTCGACCTGCCAGCGGCGTGCCGCGATGTCGGGTCGGCGCGCGAGCAGGTCCAGGCCGAGGTTGTCAGGCAACGCCGGGTCGACCGCCGGCAACGGTTTCGCGGCGAGCTTGGGCATGTCCGCCGGAGCGATGCCGAGCAACGCACTGAGCGCCGCAAGCCTGATCGGTGCGGAACCGGCGTAGCCGGCCTGTGCCTCGCGCGCGGCGGCGATCTGCGCGTCGGCCAAGTGCTGCGTATCGGGTGAATCGATGCCGCGTGCGATGCGCTTGGCGGCGAGAGCGTGACTGCGTTCGAGCGCCGCGAGCGTTGCGTTGGCCAGATCGAGCCGCGCCTGATCGGCTTGCCAGCTGAAGTAGGTATCGGCCACCGCTGTTGTCAGTGCCAATGTCGCCGCAGCGCGCTCGGCCTCGGCGGCGCGAGCGCTGTCGACCGCGGCCTCGACCCCTGCGCGCTGCTTGCCCCAGAAGTCGAAGTCGTAGCGGAACTGCAGGCTGAGATCGCCCTGGTTGTACCAGGTGAAACCGAGGAACTGGGACGGGATCAGGCCATGTTCGCTGAGGCGCTCGCGCTGCACCTGCGCGCCGGCTTGGCTCGACAGGCCGCCGGCCGCGCGAGCAACATCGATCGCACGCACTGCGGTGTCGAAGCGACGGTGCGCCTCGTCCAGCGACGGGGCTGCCGCGAGCGCTTTTTGTTCAAGCTCATCCAGTTGCGTGTCGCGGTAGCGCGTCCACCACTGTGCATCCGGCCACTCGCCGCCGCGCGGCGCGGTGAGGCCGGCCAGCGGCGCTTCGTTGCGCAGGACCGGCGCGTCCGGTTTTGGGGGGATCGAACAACCCGCGATAGCGAGAGTCACAGCGAGGGCGACGAGCGGTCGAACGACGGATGCGGTCATCGGGGCAGGGTGCGCAGGGTTGATGGACACGGGCCGCCCGGATCGGGTGAGGCGGCACGCGTCAATCGGCGTGTGTCGTCCGGCACTGGATAACGATACTAATCAGTTTTGTAATTGCCCGCAATGCGTCGAAACGGATTGCCTAGGGAACCTCTGAATTACTCGTCATCCCGGCGAAGGCCGGGATCCATCTTGATCTCAGCTCCTTAGTTTCAACAGCAAATGGATTCCGGCCTTCGCCGGAATGACGGCAAAAGGCGAGTTATTCAGACCTTCCCTAGTGGTTCAGCGATAGTCGCGGTGGCAGGCTTCGCAGGCATTGGCGACTGTGGTCAGGGCGGCACCCTGATGGGCGCAATCGGCGCTGGTATCCCATTTCGCGAGCGCGTCGCGGAGGTCGCTGGCGTACTGGCTGAACACGCGGTCTTTCGTTCCCGGTGCGAGCAGTGAGGGCTCTATGTCGGCGACGAGCAATCGCAGATGCGCCGATGCCGCCGGCACGGCTGGCGTTGCGCATTGCTGTGCGCGCGCCGCCGCGCGTGCATTGCCGAGTTCGTGCTGCATCACGTTCATGATGCCGCGCGGCCACGCTTCGCGCTGCGCGGTCGCATTGACGAATGTGCTCGCCGCGATCGCGCCGATGAGGAGACCGACAATCAGGCAGACCAGATAGCGCATGGGACTTCGGGCGAACGGAAAGCGCAATGGTAGTGGATGCGCGAGGGGCCGACGGTGTTACCCTGCGCGCCCTCATGGATCAGTCAATCGTCAACGAACGCTTTCGCGGCATCGATCGCCTGTACGGCATCGGCAGCGTCGCGCGCCTGGGCAACGCGCACATCTGCGTGATCGGCATCGGCGGCGTCGGTTCGTGGGTGGTCGAGGCGCTCGCGCGCAGTGGCATCGGCAAGCTGACCTTGATCGATGCCGATGAAGTCTGCATCAGCAACACGAATCGCCAGCTGCATGCGCTGGACGGGCAGTACGGAAAGGCCAAGGTCGCGGTCATGGCCGAGCGCGCGCGCGCGATCCATCCGGGCATCGAGGTCGATGCGATCGAGCAGTTCCTGACCCCGTCGAACCTGGCGACATTGCTCGATCGCGGCTACAACCTGGTCATCGATTGCTGCGATGCGTTCCGGGTCAAGGTCGAAACCATCGCATGGTGCCGACGCCGCAAACTGCCGCTGATTACCTGCGGCTCGGCGGGCGGGCGCACCGACCCGACCCTGATTGCGGTGCGCGATCTGGCCAAGACCGAGCACGATGCGATGCTCGCGCTGGTGCGCAAGAAATTGCGCGAGGAGTTCAATTTTCCACGCGGCCCGAAACGTTATTTCGGCGTGCAGGCAGTATATTCGCGCGAAAACGTGCGTTATCCGCAAGCCGACGGCAGCGTCTGCGGCATGCGACCGGAGCAGGGTGAAGCGCTGAAGCTCGATTGCGGTGGCGGGCTCGGCGCGGCGACGCATGTGACTGCGGCGTTCGCATTTGCCGCGGTTTCGCGCGCGTTGGCCAAGCTGCTTGCCGCGTAACGCGATGCATTGGCGGCGAAGGCATCGCAGCTACGCATTGCTTTTCGTAGGAGCGCACCCTGTGCGCGAACCGCGTTGCAATCATGTCGGAACGATCGCCCACACGGTGGGCTCCTACGGGTTCACGACGTCTGCAGGAGCGCTGCAAGCGCGACCCAGGTCGCAACGGAATGCCCGGTCGAGGCTGCGCCGCTCTTACGAAAGCTCTGTGAGTGCTGGCAGGCGGAACAATCGCCGCGCGTTGTCGCTCGTTGCACGCTCGATGATGTCGGCATCTTCTCCGCGCAATCGGGCGACCACGCTAAGCACTTCGCGCAGGTGTGCCGGTTCGTTGCGTTCGCCACGATGTCCGCTGAGCGGTTGGTCGGGGGAATCGGTTTCGAGCAGCAGGAACTCGATCGGCATCTGCGCGACGATTTCGCGCAGGCGTCTTGCGCGGTCGTAGGTGATCGGGCCGCCAAAGCCGAGACAGAAGCCCATTTTCCACAACTGCGTGGCCTGTTCCGCACTGCCCGAGTAGCTGTGGATGACACCGCGCAGGCCGCCGATGCGGCGGATCGCACCGATGGTTTCCTCGACCGCGCTGCGTGCATGCACGATCAACGGCAGCTCGAATTCGCGCGCGAGTTCGAGCTGGCGCTGGAAATACATGCGTTGGAGCTCGCGATCGAGCCCTTCGACGAAGAAATCGAGCCCGCATTCGCCGACTGCAACCGGATGTTCGCGCTCGATCCATGCGCGTAACGCATCGAGGTGTGCTGGCTGGTGCGCGGCGAGGAACATCGGATGCAGGCCGTAGGCCGGGTGCAGGCCGGCGGTCGACGCACACAGGGTGCGCAGCTTTTCGAAGCCATCCAGTTCGATCGCGGGGATGACTTGAACGGTCACTTCGGCAGCCTGCGCGCGCGCGATGACCTCGG
This sequence comes from uncultured Gammaproteobacteria bacterium, assembly GCA_963720445.1. Taxonomy (GTDB): domain Bacteria; phylum Pseudomonadota; class Gammaproteobacteria; order Xanthomonadales; family Rhodanobacteraceae; genus Dokdonella_A. The sequence goes on along the minus strand of CAVRFO010000002.1, from coordinate 144,743 downwards.
CACGATCGGCGTCGAATTCGGCGGCGTCCAGATGGCAATGCGAGTCGATCAGCATCCGCGCAACATAGCAGAGACGTCCGGCTTTCCGCCTCGCCCGAAGTGGCCGGAGCTTTGCCGCGCCCGTGCCGGTTCGGGAGCGCGTGCTAGGCTCTTGCGATCTGTTGGGGAGGCCCGTTGTATGGATTTCGATAGCGTCCGTGATCGGCTGCCGCCGGAACTGGCAAGGACGGTCGATCTGGAGTCGGCGTGGCGGCGTTATCGCAATACGGGCGGCCGGGACGACAGGGATGGTTTCGCGGCCTGGTTGGCGAACGGCCAACCCGCAGGCACCGACCCGCTGCGCAGTCTTGTCGACGAGCCGGTCGAGGTCACCCGGATCCTGCCGACGCGGTTTGCCGCGCACCGCGAAGCCGCCGCGACGCGCGTGATGGATGCAGCGGGTGCGCGTCCCGCAACGGTCGTGGAGGAAGCGCAGCAAGCGCGGCCGGAATTTCCCTACGTCCTGATCGGCAACGCCGGTCGCGGCGGCATGGGCACGGTGCATGTCGCGCGGGACACCGAGCTGGCGCGACGGGTCGCGTTGAAGGAGTTGAACGCCGACGTACGCGATGTCGACGGCATCCGCGAGCGCTTCATTCGCGAGGCGCAGATTACCGCACAGCTCGATCATCCGAACGTGGTGCCGGTGTATGCGCTGGAGATGACCCCGGAAGGCATGCCGGCGTACACGATGAAATTCGTGCAGGGCAGGACCTTCCAGACCCTGATCGAGGAAACCCAGGACGCGTACGAGCGCGGCGACAAACCCGACGACGCGCATTCGCAGGCGGCCCGTATCGAGCATTTCCTGAAGGTCGCCGATGCGATGGCCTACGCGCACGACAAGGGCGTGATCCATCGCGATCTCAAGCCGGCCAACCTGATGCTGGGCCGGCACAACGAGGTCTACGTCATGGATTGGGGGCTGTGCCGGTTGCTGCACCAGCCGGAGGCGCCGTCTTCGCCGGATGCCTCGTGGGTGCTGGGCTCGGCCAATATGTCCGGGCGCGCTTCGGAAACCCAGGCCGGTGACCTGATCGGCACACCGCGTTACATGTCACCGGAACAGGCCGGTGCGCGCAATCTCGAGATCGATGCGCGCAGCGACCAGTACGCGCTCGGCTTGATCCTCTACGAAATGGTCACGCTGCAGACGCCCTACGAGGGGAGCAATGCGTACGATGTGCTGATGAATGCGCGCGCCGGCCAGCGCCGTGCGGTGAGTGGCGCGTATCGCGGCATGCATGTTCCCCGTGAGCTGCGCGCGATCATCGAGCGCGCGACCGCGCCGGTTCCCACCCAGCGTTATGCGAAAGTCGCCGACTTCGCGGCCGAGATACGCCGCTTCGTGCGCGGCGACGCCGTGCACACCGCGCCGGATACGCCCTGGCAACGCCTGCAACGCGGCATCGTGCGCCATCGCCAGCAGGCGTCGATCGGGATTCTTGCGCTGGTCGCGGTATCGGCGATCGCGATCGGTGCCCTGCTCTGGCACAACCAACGCGTCATCGAGCGCGAGCACCAGCGCGAACAGCGCATGCTGATGCTGCGCAATGCGGTCGCGGATGCGGGCGACCACATCCAGACGCGGCTCCTGCAACTGGAAGGCGCGCTGAGCGATCTGGCATCCTCGACCGAGCAGGCTCTGCAGTACGCGATGCCGAGCGATGCCCCGATCTACCTGTTGCGCGATTTCACCGATCCCGCACATGCGCCGGCCGACCTGCAACCGGCGCCGGAATTCGGTGGCCGCATCAGCCTGCGCTGGCCGGTGTGGGCGCTTGCGCCGGGTGTCAATGAAAACACCGCGATGCCGCGCATCCGCCGTCTGGCCAACCTGCAGGAGTTCTATGGCGAGCTGTATCGGCGCATCCAGAGCGTGGTTCGCGGTGACACCCGCAGTTTCTACAGCACGCAGCCCGTCACGGCGACGAACAATATCGGCAACGTCATCGTCGCCGGGATCATGCTCGGTCTGGATGACGGCATCGGCTCGCTGTATCCAGGTTGGGATGGTGTTGACCCAAGTTTCGATCCGCGCACCCGCGACTGGTACCGGATTGCCGTGGGCCAGCACAGCCCGCAGTGGGGAGATCCTTCCAGGCGCGCCCAGTCAGGCCCCGCGACGCTTCCGTTGAGCATTCCGCTGCATGATCGCGCGGAGCGCTTCCTCGGTGTGCTCTCGCTGAACCTGGTTTCGCAACGTTTCCTGCATGACCTGCTCGACATGGGCAAGGTGCAGGGCGTGGAATCGGTGCTGCTGGCCGACGCGCACGGCGATCTGCTGGCGACAGCGCATCGCGATCAGCAGTCGTCGTCGCTGGGGGCGCACGATGTCGAGATCGCGGCGGCCGTACTCGCGCGTTTGCATGACAGCAAGGATGAAGCAGTGACGATGGATGTGGGGGGGCAAAGCCGGCTCATCGTGGCCGACAACATCGATCCGCTGGGCTGGACCCTGATCGCGATCACGCTGCCGGTAGACGCTCAGGCCCGTTGAGCCGCCGCAGGCGGCCTCGCGAATGCGCAAAACCTCACGGGCGCGGGTGGGGATGCAGCAGAATGGCTGGAATCGCACGTGTGGAATGTGCGCGTGCCTTGAGTAACGGCGCGCTGTCGACACCTGTGATCGATGTCGTGCCGGTGTTCGCCGGATCCAGCCAGTCGCGCAGGCGCGTCGCTGCGCTGGCACCATTCCAGGCGATCGCGAGCCTGCCATAACAGTCGGTGCCGGCATTCGGTCGACTCGGCGAAACACTGCTGCAGGCGGCGTCGCCGCCGGACAAGGTGCCGATCAGGAGCCGTGCATGCGCGTCGCCGTTCGCGGCGAACAAGCCCGATCCGGACGACCCGTTCTCGGTCGTGCCTTGCGTATATGGTCCGGTTGCCCAATGCGTGTCAGGCGCGGTCGGCGAGTCACTGATGCAACTGTCCGTGGTGCCGGGTCTCGGGCCGGCCGTGATCTTCTTGACGTCGCCGGAAGGATGATGGATGCCGACCGTCGCGACGGGGGTCGCACCGCGCACATCCCAGCCTGCGTAACGGAGGTTCCAGGCGGGATCGGGTGGCTGGTCCAATTCGACCAGACTGAAATCGACGTCGGCACGCGTCGCGCGCAGCGTGGCGCCGTGCTGGTCGTCGTTGAAAAAACCGCCAGCCGGAGCGCTGAGCTGGTTGCACAGGGTCGACTGGTAGTTCCAGTAGATGACCATCGAGGCCGCTTCGGTGGTGCTGGTGACGCAGTGCGCCGCGGTCACGAAATAATTCCTGCGGTCGTGCGGCACGTCGGCGACCAGCGTGCCCGTGCACAGGTAGTAATGGTGATCGGCGTCGGCCTGGACTTCGTACTGGCCGACCGCGCGAATCTCATCCGGATACGCCTGACCCAGCGGGCAGGCGACGTCGATGTTGCAGGCGCCGGAGGTGCCGAGATCGCTGGCATCGGCTTTGGCCCGTTTGAAACGGTCACGGAAACCCGCGCCGACGCTGTCCAGTTCAAGCGCGCCGGCCGAAAACGTCGTGCCGGCCGGCACGTGCAGTTCGATCGTTGCGGTGTCGCCGGGCATGACGGGCGCGTGGAAACCGCCGTCGATCGCGTCGGCGGCCGTGTACGGCCCCTGGTAATAATTGTCGGAGCCGATTACATGCAGCGTGGCGCCAGGCGGCAGTGCATAGCGCGAGAATCCGAGTCGCAGATCGGTCGCTCCGCGCGCACGCACTTTCACGCGCCACAGCGTTGAGCCATCTGCGAGCGTGCTCCAGATCCCGTTGCGGAACGGATCGATCGCGACCGCCGTGCCCACCGCGACCTGCATCCGCTTCGCGTGCGGGCCGACGATCCGTGCGCGGGCGTCGCTCTCGGCACGCGCGCCTGCCGAGTCGATCGGGCCGACATCCTCGATCGGCAAAACGACCGCCGCTTTTGCGCGATGCGCGAGGCTGTACGGGGGTTCGCCCTGCCTCGCGTGCGCCGCGGAAGCGAGCGACGCCGCGGCCAGCACTGCGATGACATGGCGGTTGAAGTCGGCGAGATGGATCATGGACTTCCTGCGGCAGGCGACTTTGCGGTCACACGATGGTACCTGCTGCCATGCGTAAGCCGCCTTTCGCACCATGGGTTGGTCGGTACAGGAGCGGCACAAGCACGCCTGCTAGCTCGCAAGCGGGTAACCCGGTCGCGCTTGCAGCGCTCCTGCAAGAATCCGCTGTTGCAGGAGCGGCGGCAGCCCCGATGCATTGGCCTTGGGCTGCCGCCGCTCCTGCGAAAGTGCGGACCGGCTCAATCGCGATGTGCCGCATTCCTGTCGCGGCCGGCGCCGAGCTTGCGATCGAGTCCGCCGAACAGCTTCTTGAACAGGCGCGAGAACTTGCCGCGCTGGGTCTTGCGCAGCTTTTTCGTCTTCGCTGGTCAGCCACGCGACCTGGATCACGCGGCGTTCGCCCTCGTGCGGAAGATGGCCGTGGAACGAATTGTCGGCGCGCTTGAACGCGACGAGGTTGCCGTACAGCGGCCGAATTTCGGCACGACCAGATCGTCGATGTCATCGATGCGGTTCAGGAACCGGAAGCAGCCTTCGCTGATGTCGGGCCAGGTCTCGTTGAGATAGAGCAGCGCGGTGACGACCTTCGAGCGGCTGTCGGTGTGGATCGTGCCGTGGCGCTTGTTGAGCGCGCGGCAGATCGTGACCAGAGTCGGATAACTTGCCGAGATCGGGGATGCCGAGCCGTGCGCCGATCGCGTCGGCGAACGCGGGCGCGGTCAGCTCGTCGATCAGGCGGTTGATCGACGGCCCGCAATCGCGTGCTTCGTGCGGAAAGAAGCCGGCGCTCGGGTAGCGCGGGAAATCGGCGGCGAGTTCGTCGCGCACCGAGCGTGGCAGCTGGTCGTGGGCGATCAGGAATGCGAATGGCTGCGCGCGGACTTCGCGTGTCGGCGCGGTCGAGCCGTGTCGGATCGAGCAGGCTTCGACAGCGAGGGCGCGATCGGGGGCATCGGGGCGGCATTCATCGTACGGGCGCTGGCATCAGCCCGCCCGATTGTAGTCTCGCGGTGGACAGTGCGCGGGTGCGTCCTTAAAATTCCGTCTCGCCTTGATCCTCTTCTCCGCACACGGACTGGTACCCGCTAGCCCGCGTGCGTCTGCCGCACCCGGTGTCGACGCGATCCGCGCGCTTTCCACCCGATCACGCCAGGCGAACGCATGACCATTCCCGCTCTTCTCGCACTCGCCGATGGCAACCTCTTCCGCGGCGTCTCCATTGGCGCGGAGGGGCAGACCGTCGGCGAAGTCGTGTTCAACACCGCGATGACCGGCTATCAGGAGATCCTGACCGATCCGTCCTACGCGCGGCAGATCGTCACCCTGACCTATCCGCACATCGGCAACACCGGCTGCAACGCCGTCGATGTCGAATCGACGCGCGTGCACGCGGCCGGGCTGGTGATCCGCGACCTGCCGCTGGCCGCGAGCAACTGGCGCTCGCGAGGAAACGCTGGATGCGTACCTCACCGCAACGGCGTGGTCGCGATCGCCGAGATCGACACGCGCCGCCTGACGCGCATCCTGCGCGACAGTGGCGCGCAGAGCGGCTGCATCGTGGCCGGCGCGGACATTTCCGACGAAGCCGCGCTCGCCGCGGCGCGCGCGTTGCCCGGGCTGGGCGGCATGGATCTGGCCAAGGTCGTGTCGATCCGCGAACGCCAGGCGTGGCGCGAGGGCAGCTACGATCTCGATCGCGCCGCGTTCGCCACGCCGACGACGCGTTTTCGCGTCGTCGCCTACGACTTCGGCATCAAGCAGAACATCCTGCGCATGCTGGTCGATCGCGGCTGCGACGTCACCGTCGTGCCTGCGCAGACGCCGGCCAGCGAGGTGTTCGCGCTGAACCCGGACGGCGTGTTCCTGTCCAACGGCCCCGGCGATCCGGAGCCGTGCGACTACGCGATCGCGGCGCTGCGCGAATTCATCCGCGCGCAAGCTGCCGACGTTCGGCATCTGCCTCGGCCACCAGTTGCTCGGTCTCGCGGTCGGCGCGCGTACGATCAAGATGAAATTCGGCCATCACGGCGCGAATCATCCGGTCATCGACCTCGACACCGGCCGCGTGATGATCTCGAGCCAGAACCATGGCTTCGCGGTCGACGAGTCGACGCTGCCCGCGAACGTGCAAGGCGACGCATCGCTCGCTGTTCGATGGTTCGCTGCAGGGCATGCGCATGCGCGACGCGCCTGTTTTCAGTTTCCAGGGACATCCGGAAGCGAGTCCCGGTCCGCAAGACGTGGCCGGCCTGTTCGATCAGTTCATCCAGCTCGATGGAGGCGCGCGCGGCTGCCGCGGCGTAATCGATATGATCAAGCAATCCAATCCGAAGCTGCTGATGGCCGTCGCCGCGCTCGCGCTGCTGTCGGCGTGCGCGTTCGCGAATGCGAGCGACGGCCGTTCCGGCGAAAGCGAAAGCGAAAGCCGCCGAAGTCGCGGCGCCGGTCGGTGAAGCCGGCCGCGTACGACGCGCTCGAACATCACGTCGGCGATGAACTCGTGATCGAGACGCACGCTGAACACCGTGCGCCGCGGCATGCTCGCTCAAGTACACCAATCCCGGCTTGACCATCGAGCTTGGCCCGGAACACGGCTCGATCGAACTGTCGGTGCCGCGCGAGACGATCCGCAGCATCCGCGTACTGCCGGGTGCAGCCGCTCCGTCGGACGCCGCCGGCGCGCAGCACAAACAAGGTAGCGACAGTGCCCAAAAGAACTGATCTCCGCACGATCCTGATCATCGGCGCCGGCCCGATCGTCATCGGCCAGGCCTGCGAGTTCGACTATTCCGGCGCGCAGGCCTGCAAGGCGCTGAAGGAAGAAGGCTTCCGCGTCGTCCTGGTCAATTCCAATCCGGCCACGATCATGACCGATCCGGATACCGCCGACGCGGTCTACATCGAGCCGATCAACTGGCGCACGGTCGAGAAGATCATCGCCAAGGAAAAGCCCGATGCGCTGCTGCCGACGATGGGCGGCCAGACCGCGCTCAACTGCGCGCTCGATCTCGCCGATCACGGCGTGCTGGAAAAGTATGGCGTCGAGCTGATCGGCGCCTCGCGCGATGCGATCCGCATGGCCGAGGACCGCGAGCTGTTCCGCATCGCGATGATCGAGATCGGCCTCGATTGCCCGAAGGCCGAGGTCGCGCAAATCGTTCGAGCAGGCGCTCGATATCCAGACCAAGGTCGGCTATCCGACGATCATCCGTCCGAGCTTCACGCTCGGCGGCAGCGGCGGCGGCATCGCGTACAACCGCGAGGAATTCGAGGAGATCGTCAAGCGCGGCCTCGAACTTTCGCCGGTGCACGAGGTGCTGGTCGAGGAATCGGTGCTCGGCTGGAAGGAATTCGAGATGGAAGTGGTCCGCGACACCGCGGACAACTGCATCATCGTGTGCTCGATCGAGAACCTCGATCCGATGGGCGTGCACACCGGCGACTCGATCACGGTCGCGCCGGCGCAGACGCTCACCGACAAGGAATACCAGCGCCTGCGCGATGCCTCGATCGCGGTGCTGCGCAAGATCGGCGTCGACACCGGCGGCTCCAACGTGCAGTTCGGCGTGAACGCCGAGGACGGCCGCGTGGTCGTCATCGAGATGAATCCGCGCGTGTCGCGTTCGTCGGCGCTGGCCTCGAAGGCGACCGGTTTTCCGATCGCGAAAGTCGCCGCGAAGCTCGCGGTCGGCTACACGCTCGACGAACTGCAAGCAACGAAATCACCGGCGGCAAGACGCCGGCGTCGTTCGAGCCGGCGATCGACTACGTCGTCACCAAGATTCCGCGTTTCGCGTTCGAGAAATTCCCGTCCACCGATTCGCGCCTGACCACGCAGATGAAGTCGGTCGGCGAAGTCATGGCGATCGGGCGCACGTTCCAGGAATCGCTGCAGAAGGCGCTGCGCGGACTGGAAACCGGCAAGAACGGACTCAATCCGAGCGAGCTCGATACCGCGACGCCGGAAGGTCTGGCGACGCTCAAGCGCGAGCTGCAAGGAACCGGGCCCGGATCGCGTGTTCTATGTCGCCGACGCGTTCCGCGCCGGCTTGTCGCAGCGATGACGTGTACGCGTTGACCCGCATCGATCCGTGGTTCCTCGACCAGATCGAGGATCTCGTGCGCACCGAAGCCGAGATCAAGACCGGCGGCCTCGCCGCGCTCGATGCGGCGCGCATGCTGCGCGCTCAAGCGCAAGGGTTTCTCCGACGCGCGCCTGGCCGAGCTGGTCGGCACCGACGAGAACGCGGTGCGCGCGTTGCGTCGCGCGTTCAACGTGCGCCCGGTCTACAAGCGCGTGGATTCCTGCGCGGCCGAGTTCGCGACGACGACGGCGTATCTGTATTCGACCTACGAGGAAGAATGCGAAGCCGAGCCGACGAATCGCGACAAGATCATCGTGCTCGGCGGCGGCCCGAACCGCATCGGCCAGGGCATCGAGTTCGACTACTGCTGCGTGCACGCCGCGCTCGCGCTGCGCGAGGATGGTTACGAAACCATCATGGTCAACTGCAATCCGGAAACCGTGTCGACCGACTACGACACCTCCGATCGCCTGTACTTCGAGCCGCTGACGCTCGAAGACGTGCTCGAGATCGTCGACAAGGAAAAGCCGAAAGGCGTGATCGTGCAGTACGGCGGGCAGACGCCGCTGAAGCTCGCGCGCGCGCTCGAAGCGGCCGGCGTGCCGATCATCGGTACCAGTCCGGACTCGATCGATCTGGCCGAAGACCGCGAGCGTTTCCAGAAGCTGATCGAGAAGCTCGGCCTGCGCCAGCCGCCGAACCGCATCGCGCACAACGCCGACGAGGCGCTCGCGCTGGCGCGCGAGATCGGCTATCCGCTGGTGGTGCGGCCGAGCTACGTGCTCGGCGGCCGCGCGATGGAAATCGTGCACGACGACGCGGACCTGTCGCGCTATATCCGCGAGGCGGTGCGCGTCTCCGAACGATTCGCCGGTGCTGCTCGACCGCTTCCTCGACCACGCCGGCGAAGTCGACGTCGACATCGTCGCCGACGCCGAAGGCAACGTGCTGATCGGCGGCGTGATGGAGCACATCGAGGAAGCCGGCGTGCACTCCGGCGATTCGTCGTGCTCGCTGCCGCCGTACTCGCTGTCGCCGGCGATCCAGGACGAGTTGCGCGCCAGGTCACGCTGCTCGCGCGCGAACTCAAGGTCGTCGGCCTGATGAACACGCAGTTCGCGGTGCAGGGCGAGACGATCTTCATTCTCGAGGTCAATCCGCGCGCCTCGCGCACGGTGCCGTTCGTGGCCAAGGCGACCGGCGTCGCGCTGGCCAAGATCGCGGCGCGCTGCATGGTCGGCCAATCGCTCGCCGCGCAGGGCGCGACGCGCGAGGTCGTGCCGGAGTACTACTCGGTCAAGGAAGCGATCTTCCCGTTCCTGAAGTTCCAGAACGTCGATCCGATCCTCGGCCCGGAAATGCGTTCGACCGGCGAAGTGATGGGCGTCGGGCGCAGCTTCGGCGCGGCGTTCGCGCGTGCGCACGAGGCTGCCGAGCATCGCGCCGCCGAAGCGGTGGCAAGGCGTTCCTGTCGGTGCGCGATGCCGACAAGGAGCGCCTGCTCGAAGTCGCGCGCGACCTGATCCGGCGTGGTTTCGGCGTCGTCGCGACCGGCGGCACGCACACCTTCCTCGAAGCCCACGGCATCGCCTGCGAGCGCATCAACAAGGTGCTCGAAGGCCGTCCGCACATCGTCGACCTGATCAAGAACGGCGAGATCGTGTTCATCGTCAACACGACCGAAGGCAAGCAGGCGATCGCCGACTCGTTCTCGATCCGCCGCGAGGCGCTGCAGCAGCGCGTCACCTATTCGACGACCGTCAGCGGCGCGCAGGCGCTGCTGCATTCGATGGACTTCCGTGGACAGCGGCTGAGGTAAACAGTCTGCAGGAACTGCACAGGGAACTGGCATGAAGCGCAGGACCGGCATGAAACGTCGCCGATGACGACCAAGGGCGCCGAGCGCCTGCGCGTCGAACTCGATCGCCTGAAATCGCAGGAACGCCCGCGCATCATCGCGGCGATCGCCGAGGCGCGCGCGCACGGCGACCTCAAGGAAAACGCCGAGTACCACGCCGCGCGCGAGCAGCAGGGTTTCATCGAAGGGCGCATCCAGGAACTCGAAGTCGGCGCTGTCGCTATGCCGACGTGATCGACGTGTCGCGGCTCAACGCCGGCAAGCGCATCGTGTTCGGCGCGATCGTCGATCTCGCCGACGAGGATTCCGGCGAGGAGATCACCTACCAGATCGTCGGCGACCTCGAAGCCGACATCAAGCAGCGCCTGATCTCGGTGTCCTCGCCGATCGCGCGCGCGCTGATCGGCAAGAGCGAAGGCGACAGCCTCGAATTCCAGGCGCCGAACGGCACCCGCAACTACGAAATCATCGGCGTGCGTTACGAGGTCTGACGCGAACCGACGCCCGCGCGCATGAAGCCGGTCGCCATCCGACGACGCGATGGCGTGAACGCCGCCCAGGCGTGGCCGAGCGATTTGCATCCGTTGCTTGCACGCGTGTATGCCGCGCGCGGAATCGCGCCGGCGGATCTTGCACACATGCGCCTGGCCGACTTGGTTGCGCCATCCGCGCTCGGTGGTGTCGAACGCGCATGCGAACTGCTCGCCGATGCGATCGCACGCGACCAGCGCATCTGCGTGGTCGGCGACTTCGACTGCGACGGCGCGACCGGCACCGCGGTCGCGGTGCGCGGGCTGCGCCTGCTCGGTGCGCGCCACGTCGGCTATCGCGTACCGAATCGTGCGCGTGATGGTTATGGACTAAGCGCGAGTCTGGTTGCGTCGCTGGTCGATCCGGCGCCTGACCTGATCGTCACCGTCGACAATGGCATCGCCAGTCACGCCGGCGTCGCCGCCGCGCATGCACGCGGCATGCGCGTCGTCGTCACCGATCACCATCTGCCCGGCGCGACGCTGCCCGACGCAGATGCGATCGTGAATCCGAATCTTCACGGCGACACGTTCGCCAGCAAGGCGCTGGCCGGTGTCGGCGTGATGTTCTATCTGCTGCTGGCGCTGCGCGCGCGGTTGTTCCCCAGCGATCGTCCAGATCGCGAAGATCAAACAGCGGCCGTTCATGGCCGCACTCTTCAACGAGCGAAGCGCCCTGATCTTTCCGCACTGCTCGATCTGGTCGCGCTCGGCACGGTCGCGGATCTGGTGCCGCTGGATGCGAACAACCGGATTCTGGTCGAGGCGGGGTTGAAGCGCATCCGCGCAGGCCGCTGCTGCGCCGGGCGTCGCCGCGCTGTGCAGCGTCGCCGGACGCGACATGACGCGTATGGTCGCCAGCGATCTCGGTTTCGCGCTCGGGCCGCGCATCAACGCGGCGGGGCGGCTCGACGACATGGGCGTCGGCATCGAATGCCTGCTCAGCGATGAGCCCGGGCGTGCGATGACATTGGCGACGCTGCTGTCGTCGATCAATGCGCAGCGACAGGAATTGCAATCGGCCATGGTCGAGCAGGCCGAGGCGATGGTCGCCGGCTTCCTCGATCGCCATCGCGACGATGCATTGCCGCACGGTGTCGTGCTGTACGAACCGGACTGGCATCCGGGCGTGGTCGGTCTGGTCGCGTCGAAACTCAAGGAGCGCCTGAACCGGCCGGTCATTGCCTTTGCGCCCGCGAATAGTGAAAAGTGCGAGCAGGGAAGCTCGCTGTTTGATCCTCACGCACAGGATGTGCGCAAAAGCACCTCCGAATTGCGCGGTTCCGCGCGTTCGATCCCGGGCTTCCATCTGCGCGACGCGCTGGCCGAAGTCGATGCAGCGCTGTCCCGGACTGATTACCCGCTTCGGCGGTCATGCGATGGCCGCCGGGTTGACGATTTCGCTGGAAAACCTGGAACGCTTCGCCGCCGAATTCGACGCCGTCGCGCGTCGCCGTCTCGATGCCGACATGCTCGAGCAATGCGTGTGGAGCGATGGCGAACTCGCTGGCCGGCGATTTCACGTTCGAGGCTGCGCACGCGCTGCGCTACGCGGCGCCGTGGGGACAGGGTTTTGCCGAACCCGCGTTCGACAACCTGTTCGACGTGGAATCCTGGCGCGCGGTCGGCGAGCGTCATCTGAAACTGAAACTGCGCGTTGCCGGCCATGGCGCTCCGCTCGAGGCGATCATGTTCAACGCGGTCGAGTCGATGCCGCCACCGTCGCGCCTGCGTGCGCTGTTCCAGCTCGATCTGAACGAGTGGAACGGCCGAGAGCGATTGCAGCTGCTCGTGCGGCACATCGAAGCGGCATGAAATGCTTGCGTGACGTGCGTTGCTCGTCGCTGGAGGCGCTGGCGTGGGACCCTGCGTTCGCGGCGGTGGCCGCTCCGTCCGGTCGCGCAGTGCGTGGCGTGCACAGCCATGCACTGGCTTGATAAGATCGCGCGTTGGATTCGCGCCGTGCGCGGCGCAACCCCCTGTCAGAATCAGCCTTTTATCAGAACCGGCCATGATCGAAACCAATCCGATCCACGCGCGTATCGACGATCTCAAGCAGCGCGTGCGCGTCGCTCAGGGGGTATCTTTGACTTCGATGCAAAGGCCGAGCGCCTCGAAGAAGTCACCCGCGAGCTGGAAAACCCGGACATCTGGAACAATCCGCAGCGTGCGCAGGATCTGGGCAAGGAACGCGCCAGCCTCGAACGTATCGTCGGCGGCATCCGCAGCCTGACCGAAACGCTCGCCGAAGCCGGCGATCTGCTCGATCTCGCCATCGGCGAAAGCGACGACGGCACGGCGCTCGCCGTTGCCGACGACGTCGAGAACCTCGGCGCGCAGGTCGACAAGCTCGAATTCCAGCGCATGTTCTCCGGCGAGATGGACGACGCCAACGCGTTCGTCGACATCCAGGCCGGTGCCGGCGGCACCGAGGCGCAGGACTGGGCCGAGATGCTGCTGCGCATGTACCTGCGCTGGTGCGAGGATCGCGGCTGGAAGACCGAGCTGCTCGAAGCGAGCGCGGGCGAAGTGGCCGGCATCAAGAGCGCGACGTTCCGCGTCGAGGGCGAGTACGCGTACGGCTGGCTGAAGACCGAGATCGGCGTGCACCGCCTGGTGCGCAAATCGCCGTTCGATTCGGACAACCGCCGCCACACCAGTTTCACCTCGGTGTTCGTTTCGCCGGAAGTCGACGACGACATCGAGATCGAGATCAATCCGGCCGACCTCAAGACCGACGTGTACCGCTCGTCCGGCGCCGGCGGCCAGCACGTCAACAAGACCGAATCGGCGGTGCGCATCACGCACGTGCCGAGCGGAATCGTGGTCGCGTGCCAGACCGAGCGCTCGCAGCACGCGAACCGCGACCACGCGATGAAGATGCTGAAGGCGAAGATGTACGAGCGCGAAGTGCAGAAGCGCAACGCGGAAAAGGATGCACTGGAAGCGACCAAGTCCGACATCGGCTGGGGCAGCCAGATCCGCAACTACGTGCTCGATCAGTCGCGGATCAAGGATCTGCGCACCGGCGTCGAACGCACCGATACGCAGAAGGTGCTCGACGGTGACCTCGACGAATTCATCGAGGCGAGTCTGAAATCGGGGCTGGCTGCCGGCGCGAAGCGTTCGGACGCTTGAGGATCCGCGACAACGTTGTTTGAAGGGCCAGCTCGTATCGTCGCAAAGTTATCGTGCCTGTAGCCGCTCCTGCGACACCCTCGTGGCAGGTGGGTATTTCCACAAGCCCTGGGCTGCATCGCCCCTCCCGACTATCGTCGGGAGGGGCGCGGTGATGCCGTCGGCAGGTTACTTCTGCGTCGACAGGTCGGGCGGTAGGCGTAGACCGTGTAGTCACTCGCCTTCGAACGAGCTGCCGAATTGTTTCAGCGTGCTGCCGGCCGCGTCCGCCGAGCCCAGTGCTTTGCTCAGCACGGCGTACAGCGAAGGATCGGGATCGGCCATTTCGGCGTAGCTCTTCATCGGAACGACGATGCGCAGGCTGTCGTGGCCGCCGACCAGCCAGGCGAGCCGGTAGTGATACGGCCACTTTTCGTCGGCCAGCGCCTTGTGTATCTTTTCCAGCGCGGCCATCATGTCGCTGCGCGAACCGGGCTTCAGGTGCCTTGTGGTGACGCCGAAGTATTTGTAGTCCTTGTCGTCGTCCATGTGGCTGTGCGCCGAATCGGTCTCCTCGAAGAAGTGCTCGACGCGCGCGACGTGCGTCCCGAGTTGTTGTTCGTACATGGCGTCAGCCCCGGCCTTGGTGCCCCAGGCGTCGTCGGCGTCGAGGTCTTTCCACTGATGTCCGTCGGAGCGGATCACGTAGTAGGTGAGATCGGTGCCGACGATGGGCTGGTAGATCGACCATGTGAATGGTTCACCCGCCTTCTTCCGCCACGCCGCGTGTTCCTTGAGTGCGGCTTCGAATTCCTTGGTCTGGCCGGCCTTGGGCCACAGCACCCAGCGGTCGGCGATATTTCCCGCGGGAGCCTTGGACATGGCCTTGTCGGCGGCAACCGCCCCCGTTCCCGGCAACAACACAAACATCAGCGCCAGCATCACCATCAGTGTCGAATGGAGACAGCGAGCTTTCATGGTGCGTCCTCCTTCGATGGATGTTGCGGATACCCGTCCAAGGTGCGCTGTCCGCCCGCGCGACGGGGCGCCGAGTATGAACCTCGCAAATCGCGATGCAATCGAGCGCGCAGGCAGGGGCGAGTGGACTACACTGCGCGTTTTGCCGCCGCGCGACGGAAATTTTCGTTTGCAACGGCGCCACCATGAATGAATCCACAAGGCCGCCATGAGCGATTCCACCGACACCCTGCCACCGGATGAAAACAAGCTGATCGCCGAGCGTCGCGAGAAGCTGCACGCGTTGCGTGCGCACGGCATTGCGTTTCCGAATGATTTCCGGGTCGACGCGTTTGCCGGCGACCTGCACGCCGAGTTCGCCGATGCCGATCGCTGGAACGCCGAGGCGATCGAAGCGGCCGCGCGCGCATGTCGCGGTGGCCGGTCGCATCCTGCTGAAACGCGTGCATGGGCAAGGTGAGCTTCGTGCAGATCCAGGACATGAGCGGCCGCATCCAGCTGTTCCTGCAGCAGGTCCGATGCTGGGCGATGCGTACGACGCGTTCAAGGGCTGGGACGTCGGCGACATCGTCGGTGCCAGCGGCACGTTGATGCGCACCAAGACCGGCGAGCTGTCCGTTCGGGTCGACGCAGTTGCGCCTGCTGACCAAGTCGCTGCGGCCGCTGCCGGACAAATGGCACGGACTGGCCGATGTCGAGCAGCGCTACCGCCAGCGCTACGTCGATCTGATCGTGACCCCGGAATCGCGGCGCGTGTTCGAGCTGCGCTCGGCGATGATCCGTTTCATGCGGCAATGGCTGGAGGCGCGCGCCGCGGCGCTTCATGGAAGTCGAAACGCCGATGATGCACCCGATCCCGGGCGGCGCGACGGCCAAGCCGTTCGTGACCCATCACAACGCGCTCGACCTGCAGATGTTCCTGCGCGTGGCGCCGGAGCTGTATCTGAAGCGTCTGGTCGTCGGCGGCTTCGAGCGGGTCTACGAGATCAACCGCAATTTCCGCAACGAGGGCGTGTCGACCCGGCACAACCCCGAATTCACGATGCTCGAGCTGTACCAGGCGTACGCGAGCTACACCGAGATCATGGACCTGACCGAGGCGATGATCCGCGATACCGCGCAGGCGACGCTCGGGCGCACCGAACCTGACCTGGGAAGGCCGCGACATCGACGTCGGCGCGCCGTTCAGGCGCTGGGCGATGGCCGAGGCGGTGCGCCATCACAATCCGGAAATCGGCGAGAGCGGACCTGCGCGATCGCGATGCGCTCGCGCGGCATTGCGCGCGGCTCGGCATCGCGGTCAAGCCGGATTTCGGTGCGGCCAGCTGCTGCTCGAAATCTTCGAGAAGACGGTCGAGGAAACGCTGATCCAGCCGACCTTCATCACGCAGTACCCGACCGAGGTTTCGCCGCTCGCGCGTGCCAGCGACGCCGATCCGACGGTCACCGACCGCTTCGAGCTGTTCGTCGGTGCGAAGGAGCTGGCCAACGGGTTTTCGGAACTCAACGATCCGGAGGACCAGGCGCGGCGTTTCCTGGCCCAGGTGCAGGCCAAGGACGCCGGCGACGACGAGGCGATGCATTTCGATGCCGACTACATCCGTGCGCTGGAGTACGGCATGCCGCCGACCGGTGGCCTCGGCGTCGGCATCGACCGGCTGGTGATGCTGTTCGCCGACGTGCCGTCGATCCGCGACGTGCTGCTGTTTCCGTACATGCGCCCGGAAGCATGAGATTGAATAATTTGTATACTTTACCCATGGCAAGGAGGAAACTGTCGGGGCCCGGACGCTGGAGCGATCGAGGGCAGCCGAATCGCCGCCTGCCTGATGTCTCGATGGGCCAATCCAGGCCGCGACGTCCCGCTCGGAGAACTTGCGTGAACGTACTGATCGTCGACGACCAGCCCTCTGCGAGGACCATGCTGCGGCACGTCGTCGAGGCCATCGGCCCCGGCGTCCGCGCGATCGGACTTCGAGCGATCCGGTCGAGGCGCTGCGCTGGTCCGAGGCAATGTCGCCGATCTGGTCCTGCTCGACTACCGCATGCCCGACATGGACGGGCTCGAGTTCGCGCGCCGGTTCCGACGATCGTTGTCACGTCGTGACGTTCCGATCGTCCTGATCAGCGTGGTCGGCGACGAGCCGGTGCGCCAGGCGGCGCTCGACGCCGGGGTCATCGATTTCGTGGCCAAGCCGGTGCGACCGCGCGAACTGCGCGCGCGCTGCCAGAATCTGCTGCAGCTGCGCCAGCAGGGCGAGTCGGTCAAGGAGCGCGCGCGTTCGCTGGAGGAGCGCGTGCTGGAGGGCCTGCACGAAGTCGAGCAGCGCGAGCGCGAAACCCTGTTCCTGCTTGGCCAAGGCGATCGAATACCGCGATCTGGGCACCGGCACCCATCTGTTGCGGATGTCGCGTTACGCCGAGGTCATCGCCGAGGCGCTGGGCATGTCCGACGACGACGTCCGCACCCTGACCTCGGCCGCGCCGCTGCACGACATCGGCAAGATCGGCATTCCCGATGCGATCCTGCTCAAGCGCGGCGGCCTGACCGACGAGGAATTCGCGGTCATGCGCCGGCACCCGCTGATCGGCTACGACATCCTGCGCGACAGCCAGAGCCGTTTCGTGCAGATGGGCGCGTTGATCGCGCTGCGACACCATGAACGCTGGGACGGCAGCGGCTATCCGGACGGGCTGCAGGGGCGAGGAAATTCCCCTGCCTGCGCGCATCGTCGCGGTGGCGGACGTGTTCGATGCGCTGACCTCGGAGCGCCCCTACAAGCCGGCCTGGAGCGCAGGATGAGGCCTTCGACTACATGCAGGCCAACCGTGGCACGCTTTTTGATCCTGCCTGTGTCGACGCGCTGCTGGCCAATCGGGCGCGTATCCTCGACATCCTGCATGCCCAGCTGGCGCCGGGAGGATCCGGCATCTGAGGCGGACAGAAGCGGCGGGGACCGGTCATGAAGTTGCTGAGTGCAAGCCTTCGCCAGTCTGCGGTTCTACGCCAACCGTCCCGACAGTGAGCACGAACAGGCGATCGTACGCCTGGTGATCGTCGGCGCTGATCCTGTTCTACCTGCTCGGCGTCGCCGGCACGTCGGATGCATGCCGATTCGGCTTTCGCCACTGGGTGCTGGGTGTCATCCTCGCGTCGAAGCCGTTGCTCGGCTTCGGCGCTGCTCGTCGCGATCGCGGTGAACCCGGGCGTTTCGCGGGTGCGCCGCACTGATCGGCATGGTCGCGGACTACTCGACGCTGGGCGGCGATGATGAGCCTGCATGGCGAAGAGCTCGCGCCGCTCTACGTCGTCTATCTGTGGGTCGACGATCGGCAACGGCCTGCGCTATGGCCCGCGCTACCTGGTCGCGGCGGTCGCGCTGGCCTGCCGTTTCGTTCGCTGATGTCATCCTCGGACACCGCCGTACTGGCAGCACAATCAGGCGCTGGCCTGGGGCCTGCTGATCGGCCTCATCGCGATTCCGGCGTACCTGAGCTTCGCTGCTGCGCGCATTGACGCGCGCGACCGATGAGGCGCGCCGCGCCAACGAGGCGAAGAGCCGCTTCCTGGCCAACATGAGCCATGAATTCCGCACCCCGCTGAACGGCATCGTCGGCATGTCGGAACTGCTGGTCGACGACCCAGCTCGATGCCGAACAGCGCGAATGCGCGCGAGGTGATCCAGACCTCGGCGCAAGTCGCTGCTCGCGCTGGTCGAGGACGTGCTCGACATTTCGGCGATCGAGGCCGGCAAGCTCACAGGCATCGAGGCCGATTTCCGTCTCGACGACACCCTGCGACGGCATCCAGGTGATGCTGCAGCCGATCGCCGCGAACAAGGGCCTCGCATTCGACCTGCGACATCGCGCGGCGACGTGCCGATTGCGCTGCACGGCGACGGCGATCACCTGCGCCAGATCCTGCTCAACCTGATCTTCAACGCGATCAAGTTCACCGAGCAGGGCCGCGTGTCGCGGTTTGCGTGTCACGCGTCGATCGCGCTGCGAGGTGTCGCCGACTGGCTGCGCTTCTCGGTGCGCGACACCGGCATCGGCATTCCGCGGAAGCGCAGGCGCGGATCTTCGAGGCCTTCGAGCAGGCCGACACGGGCCATGGGCGCCGCTTCGGCGGTACCGGCCTCGGCACCACGATCGCCAAGTCGTTGACCGAATCGCTCGGCGGCCGCATCGGCTTCGACAGCAAGGAAGGCGAGGGCTCGCATTTCTGGGTCGAGATTCCGTTCCGACGCAGCCGGCATGGACGGCCAGCGGCGCGCCCGGCGCACGCGCCCGCGGCGAGCAACGTCATCGCCTTCGACGACCCGTTCGTGCGCCATCGCGCGCGCGTGCGTTCGCTGCATCTTGCTGGTGGCCGACGACCAGCCCGCCAACTCACCGTGCTGCAACGCCTTGCTGGAAAAGGCCGGGCATCAGGCGCAGCGTCGTCGACAACGGCGAGGATGTGCTGGACGCGCTCGAAGACTACCGCCTTCGACGCGCGTGATCATCGACTTGCACATGCCGGGCATCAGCGGCCTCGACGTGCTCAAGCAGGTGCGCGTCATGGAGGCCGGGCGCAAGCCCACGCCGTTCATCGTGCTTCAGCGCGGATGCGACCGCGACGACCGTGCGCGCATGCGAAGCAGGCCGGCGCATGCGGCTTCCTGACCAAGCCGGTCGTCGTGAATCGCCTGCTCGATGCGCTGTCCGATATCGCGTCGGCTTCGGATGCGAACGACGCTACGGGGAAACCATCGTCACCGACGCTCGCGACGGATGGGATCATTTCGTCGGAGGTGATGGAGGAGCTGGCCATCCTCGGACTGGGCGATTCGTTCATCGACCTGTTCATCGACGAATGCCTGCGCGATGCGGTGAAATGCATCGGCGACATCGAGCAGTCGGGAACGAAGCGGTGACTGGAGCGCCGTGCGCGATCGCTGCCACGCCCTGAAGGGCGTCGCCGGCAACATGGGTGCGATCCAGCTCGCCGACACGGTGTCGACCCTGATGGGCACCGCCGACTGGCAGCGGGTATCCGCGCGACTGGCCGGCGCAGGTCCAGCGATTGCGCGAGCAACTCGAAGCTGCTCGCGCGATCCTGCATGGATATTCACAAGCCAATGCCGGCAAGCGCAATCCGGACGCTGTCTGATCCGGATTGCTTGCCGAGGTGCCCCAACGCAAGCGGCGGCCATCCGGTCGCGTCCGCGCCGCTCCTGCAGAAGATACAGCGCATCTTGCAGGAGCGGGACAGCCGACCTTCCCGTCAACCCGGACGATCATCCGGCGGCGCGTTGCAGCACGCCAGCCGCTGGGGCTCAGTCGCTGGAATGCGCCGGTGCTGCGCCGAACCAGGCGTTCCATCGTGCGCAGCGACGTTGCCACCGAGCTGCAACGCGGTGTCGACCCAGACCTCGATGACCTGCATCAGCTCGTTGAGCGTGATCGGCTGGCGATTCCGCGCACGCGATTCATGGCGGTGCGTGCATGACCGATGCGCTGGTTGCGCCGGATGAGGTCGTGAACGGCCTCGACGCCTTCGCCCTTGGCGACGAGCACATCGACGACGCCCATCTTGTGCAGGTCCTCGCTGGAATAGACGGTGCCGTTGAGCATCATTTCCTCGGCCAGCTTCGGGCTGACGCGCTGGCACAGGAACGAATAGGCGCCCATGCCCGGAAACAGGTCGAACAGCACTTCGGGAAAGCCCATGCCGACGTCGCGTTCGGCGACGATGGTCTGGCACGAAAGCGCCGCTTCGAAGCCGCCACCGAGCGCGTCACCCTGCACCAGCGCGATCGTGTGGGAATCACCGTTCAGGTGGTTGTGGAAGCCATGTGCAACCTTCGACGCACTGGCGCGCGTAGGCGAGCAGATGCTCGCGATCCTGGCTGCGGATCAGGCGGCAGAACAGGTCGAGGTCGCCGCCGAGGTTGAACACGTTCGCGTCGGAAGCGAGCACGAGATGATGGAGCAGCGGCGAATCGGTGCTGTGCATTGGCCGGCGTACGCTATCGGACGTGGCCAGCTTGATAGTTGCGCAGCTCCTTCAGGAGCGTGCGTCGAGAAGCAGGCGCGATAACCCGTGTCGCGCGGCTGGAATGCCTGTGCATGAAACACCAGTGCGTGCCCGAATGTGGATCCTCGAGCGTGTGCAGCAGACGATAATCGTTGTCACGATGCAGCATTTCGACAGCGGTCATGGTTTACCCCTCGGTAGCGGACGTCGCTCGTCGGCCGTGGTTGAGCGGTTGACCCCTTGGCTCTCTCAGCGGCGCTGAGCCCCGCGGACGAGCGATCGGCGGCATTCTAGCCCTGCGCCTGCCGAGATATTGACAACTGCGACACATACGGCTGTCTGCAGGGCTGCCGTCGGATCGGCCCGTTGCCAATTGCAACGCGATGGCAGGTATTTTGCAGAGCGGTGACAAAGGGGGAAGCGGATGGCAGATCAGAGCGGGCAAAAGTGGACTGCGGCCGGCGCGCATGCCGATGCGCTCCGCCGTGTTCATCAGCAGTGGCCCGACGCGTGGACGAGCGAGATCGCAGGACATCTCCGCAACCGGCGTCCTGGTCGGTCGGCCGGAAAGCTGGCGCGGCGTGGTCGGCGACGTGTACGTGCTCGACATGCTGATCGGCGAATCGCTCAACATCCACGTCGAAGCGCGGCTGGCGCGGGTGACGGCGAGAGCCAGCTCGGCTTCGCCTACGCGCGCATCCCAGCGGACAAGGAGGTCCCGCTATGGAACCTCCTCGGCGGTTACGCCGATCGGCTCGAACCGTACTCGGGGTAACCGACGCCCGGTTCGCGGCACGGCACCGTCAGTGAGCGGCGGCTTCCGGCGACGCCGGGGCGTCGCGCAGTTCGCGGCGCAGGATCTTGCCGACATTGGTCTTCGGCAGCGAATCGCGGAACTCGATGTACGTGCGGCAGCTTGTAGCCGGTCAGGTTCGCCTTGCAGTGCGCGCGGATCGCCTCCTCGGTCAGGGTCGGATCCTTCCGCACCACGACGAGCTTGACCGCTTCGCCGGATTTCTCGTCCGGCACGCCGACCGCGGCGACTTCGAGCACGCCCGGCATCTGCGCGACGACGTCCTCGATCTCGTTCGGATACACGTTGAAGCCGGACACCAGGATCATGTCCTTCTTGCGATCGACGATGTAGACGAAGCCTTTCTCGTCGATGCGCGCGATGTCGCCGGTGCGCAGCCAGCCGCTCGGCGGACGAGCACCTTGGCGGTCTCGTCCGGTCGGTTCCAGTAGCCCTTCATGACCTGCGGGCCGCGCACGCACAGTTCGCCGACTTCGCCGAGCGCGAGCACCTTGCCGTCGTCGTCCTGGATGCTGACCTCGGTGGACGGGATCGGCAGGCCGATCGAGCCGTTGTAGTCGGGAATGTCGAGCGGATTGATGCAGACCGCCGGGCAGGTCTCGGTCAGTCCGTAGGCCTCGGCGAGCGTGCAGCCGGTCGACGTTCTTCCAGCGCTCGGCGACCGCGCGCTGCACGGCCATGCCGCCGCCGAGGCGTCAGGTGCAGATCGCGAGAAATCGACCTTGTCGAAACCGGGCGTGTTGAGCAGGCCGGTGAACAGCGTGTTGACGCCGGTGATCGCGGTGAAACGCGATGCTGCGCGATGTCGCGCACGAAACCCGGCATGTCGCGCGGATTGGTGATCAGGATGGCTGAAGCCGCCGATCGCGCGCGAAGACCAGGAAGTTCGCCGTCAACGCGAAGATGTGATACAGCGGCAGCGCGGTGATCGACGACTTCCTCGCCTTCGCGCATGTTCGGGCCGATCCACGCGAGCGCCTGCAGCATGTTCGCGACCATGTTGCGGTGGGTCAGCATCGCGCCCTTGGCGACGCCGGTGGTGCCGCCGGTGTATTGCAGGAAGGCGATGTCGTCCGGGCCGATGTCGACCTTGCGCGAGCGTCGAGCGCGCGCCGCGCTGCAGCGCGTCGTTGAAGCGGATCGCGTGCGGAATCGAGTACGGCGGCACCATCTTCTTGACGTGGCGCACGACGAAATTGGTGATCACGCGATTTCGGGAAACCGAGCATGTCGCCGATGCCCGTGCAGATCACGTGCTTGCACGGCGTCGTCGCCGAGCACGTCGGCGACGCGTGTGCGCGAAATTGTCGAGCACGACGATCGCGCTGCGCCGGAATCGTCGAGCTGGTGCTTCAGCTCGCGCGCGCGTGTACAGCGGATTGGTGTTGACCACGCGTCAGGCCGGCGCGCAGGACGCGCCATGATCGCGATCGGGTACTGCAGCACGTTCGGCAGCATGATCGCGACGCGATCGCCCTTGGCGAGCTTCAGGTCGTTGCGCAGGAACGCGGCGAACGTCGCGCTGAGCGCGTCGAGTTCGCCGTAGCTGATCGTGCTTGCCCATGTTGGTGAACGCCGGGCGATGGCGAAAGCGATCGCAGCATTCCTCGAGCAGCGCGGCGACGGAACGGTACTGGTCCGGGTCGATCTCGGCCGGAATGCCCTTCGGATAGCTTGCCAGCCAGGGACGTTCTTCGATCGTCATCATTCCTCCGTGGGCCGCAGCGACGGCATGCGGCATTGTGGACACCGCCGAACCGTCGGCGGACGAGGTGTCGTCGGTTGGATGCGCATCGCTGCGCGATCGGCGTTGACCGGTTACGCTGTGCGTCGCGTCGTGCTGCCGAGGATGCCCGCGTCCGATTGCAGCACAACGGCCGGAACAAGCGGCAAGCCGCATTGCAGCGTTGACATGCGACACAGGCGGGATTCGCCAGTGCGTTGGTTCGGATTGTTCGCATGCATCGTCATCATGGCCGCGTGCGCGCGCCAGCCCGACGCGGATGCGATCCGCGCGGCGATCGCGGACGATGGCGCGACGCGGCGCAAGCGCAGCACAGCGCCGGTCTGCTCGCGCGGATCACTGACGATTTCACCGGCAACGATGGCGAGGTCGATCGCGCCGCAGCTCGCGAATCTGCTGCACGCGCAGTTGCTGGCGCATCGCGCGATCGGCGTCAGTCTCGGCGCGATCGACGATCGAACTGTCGCGGCGACCGCGCGACCGCGCGCTTCGATGCGACGTTGACCGATGCGTCGGCGGCGCTGGTTGCCGACCGCAGCGAGGTCGTTGCAACTCGTCACCGGCTGGCGCCGCGAGCATGGCGACGTGGCGCTGCTACAACGCGAAGTGGTCAGGCGACACGCACTGACCCATGGGCTACCCGCAAGCGCAGCGCCGTAGGAGCGCACCCGCGTGCGACCGCCGGACGAGGATGCTGTCGGCGCAGATCGCGCGCAGGGTGGGCTCCTGCACGATGCCTCGCGGACAAGGCGCCGATGCGAGGCACGTCGGCATCGCATCGGCCACATGCCGGTTACGCCGCTTTCTTCGCAGCCAACTGGCGCAACACGTACTGCAGGATGCCGCCGTGGCGGAAGAACTCGCGTTCCTTCGGCGTCAGCAGCAGCACCTTGACCTTGAACGTCTTGCGGCTGCCGTCGGCGGCGGTGGCGACCACATCGGCTTCCTTCGATTCGCCGCCGTCGAGGCCGGTGATGTCGAACGTTTCGTTGCCGGTCAGGCCGAGCGACTTCGCATTCTGGCCGTCCATGAACTGGCAGCGGCAGCACGCCCATGCCGACCAGGTTCGAGCGATGGATGCGCTCGAAGCTTTCGGCGATGACCGCCTTCACGCCGAGCAGCAGGGTGCCCTTCGCGGCCCAGTCGCGCGACGAGCCGGTGCCGTATTCCTTGCCGGCGAGCACGACCAGCGGCGTGTTCTCGGCCTTGTACTTCATCGCCGCGTCGTAGATCGCCAGCTGTTCGCCGCTCGGCACGTGCAGCGTGTTGCCGCCTTCGACGCCGTCCAGCATCAGGTTCTTGATGCGGATGTTGGCGAACGTGCCGCGCACCATCACGTCGTCGTTGCCGCGGCGCGAACCGTACGAGTTGAAGTCCGCCGGCTGCACGCCGTGTTCGATCAGGAATCGGCCGGCCGGCGAATCCTTCTTGATGTCGCCGGCCGGCGAGATGTGGTCGGTGGTGATCGAGTCGCCGAACAGGCCGAGGCAGCGCGCGCCATGGATGTCGCTGGATCGGCGCCGAGCTGCCATCGTCATGCCGTCGAAGTACGGCGGATTCTTGATGTAGGTCGATGCGGCGTCCCACTGGTAGAGCTCGCCGTCCGGGCGATGCGATCGCGTTCCAGCGGCTGTCGCCCTTGAACACGTCGGCGTAGTTCTTCGTTGAACATTTCCGGGCCGACCGCGCGGCGATCAGGTCGCCGATTTCCTTGTTCGCTCGGCCAGATGTCCTTCAGGAACACGGCTTGCCGTCGCTGTCCGTGCCGAGCGGTTCGCGTGGTCAGGTCGATGTCGACGCGTGCCGGCCAGCGCGTACGCGACGACCAGCGGCGGCGAGGCGAGGTAGTTCATCTTCACTTCCGGGTGCACGCGGCCTTCGAAGTTGCGGTTGCCCGAGAGCACCGACGCCACGACGAGATCGCCGTCGGCGATGCCCTTGCTGATCTCGACCGGCAGCGGGCCGGAGTTGCCGATGCAGGTGGTGCAGCCGTAGCCGACGAGGTAGAAGCCGAGCTTGCTCGAGGTCGCCGAGCAGGCCGGCCTTCTTCAGATAGTCGGTGACGACCAGCGAGCCGGGCGCCGAGCGACGTCTTGACCCACGGCTTGGCCTTGAGGCCCTTCGCCGCCGCGTTGCGCGCGAGCAGGCCCGCGCCGAGCATCACCGCCGGGTTCGAGGTGTTGGTGCACGAGGTGATCGCGGCGATCACGACCGCGCCATCGCCGAGCTTGAACGATTCGCCATCCTGGTCGATGCGACACGCCGGCCGTTGGTGCATCGCGCTTGCGCCGGATGGCCGACCGCGGTGGCGCCGCCTTCGTTGGCGAAATCGCTCGGTCGCCGCCGTCTTCGGGCTTGCGATCGGCGGTGAGCGGGCCGACGCGCGTCGCAGGAAGCTCTGCTTGCACGTCGGTCAGCAGCACGCGATCCTGCGGGCGCTTCGGGCCGGCCAGCGACGGGCTGCACGTCGGCCAGATCCAGTTCCAGCGTGGAGGTGAACGTCGGCGTGCGGCGTGCTCGTCGTCGTGCCACAGGCCCTGCGCCTTGGCATACGCCTCGACCAGCGCGATCTGCTCCTCGCTCGCGGCCGGACAGGCGCAGGTAGCTCAGCGCCTCGGCGTCGATCGGGAAGATGCCGCAGGTCGCGCCGTACTCGGGCGCCATGTTGCCGATCGTCGCGCGGTCGGCCAGCGGCAGGTGCTTCAGGCCGTCGCCGAAGAACTCGACGAACTTGCCGACCACGCCGTGCTTGCGCAGCATCTGGGTCACGGTCAGCACCAGATCGGTCGCGGTCGCGCCTTCCGGCAGCTTGCCGGTGAGCTTGAAGCCGACGACCTGCGGAATCAGCATCGACGACGGCTGGCCGAGCATCGCGGCTTCCGCCTCGATGCCGCCGACGCCCCAGCCGAGCACGCCGAGGCCGTTGACCATCGTCGTGTGCGAATCGGTGCCGAACACGGTGTCCGGATACGCCCACAGCTGCGCCGTCCTGTCTCGCACGTCATCACGACGCGCGCGAGGTACTCGAGGTTGACCTGATGCACGATGCCGGTGCGCGGCGGCACCACCTTGAAATTGTCGAAGCGCCTTCTGGCCCCAGCGCAGGAAGCTGTAGCGCTCCTGGTTGCGCTCGAATTCGATCTTGACGTTGGTGTCGAGCGCGCTCGGCGCTGCCGAACGCGTCGACCTGCACCGAATGGTCGATGACCAGTTCGGCCGGCGACAGCGGATTGATCTGCGTCGCATCGCCGCCGAGCTTCACCATCGCATCGCGCATCGCGGCGAGATCGACCACGCACGGCACGCCGGTGAAGTCCTGCAGCACGCACGCGCGCCGGCATGAACGCGATTTCGGTGTCCGGCTCCTTGCTCGCATCCCAGTTCGCGACCGCCTCGATTTCCTTCGCGGTGACGTTGATGCCGTCCTCGTGGCGCAGCAGGTTCTCGAGCAGGATCTTCATCGAATACGGCAGGCGCTTGAGGTCGAAACGCTGGCCGAGCTTGGCGAGGCTGGCGAACTGGTAGCGTTTGCCGTTGACGTCGAGAACGTCCCGGGTCGAGAACGAGTCGGTCATGTGGATCTCCTTCGATTGCAGGCGTTGGCCTTAAGCGTGGCCGCGGATGGCCGCGGGCGCGATCCTCACCAGAAGGATCGGCGAATAGGGCCGGCCATTATCGCTCAAACCCATGCCTGACCGCGATAGCAAGGAATCGCCGGCGGTGTTGTTCGCATAAAGCAACCAAGCCGCGAGCGCCTCGCTCCTGTGGGGGAACCTATGTTTCCGGTCAAGCGGTCTGAAGGCTGCGGGATGGAAGTCGATCGCTTTGCGGTGGAGGGTCCACGCCGGAAGGCGCGACGCTTCGGGTCGGAGAGCATTGCCGCTTCCGCCGCGAATGTGTTGCTCCGGTAGGAGTGCACCTTGTGCGCGACTCCCGCAGCAATGATGTTCTGATCGCCCACAGGGTGGGCTCCTACGGATTCCTCGCGGCTGCATGTGCAACCCGAGTCGCGACGATCGCCCTATTTCCAATCCATTTGGGGACACAAAAAGGTGGGAGAACCGAAAGAAAAAGGCGGGAGCGCAGGAAGGCGGTGCTTGTGCGCACACATGACGAGGGGCATCGCGGCTTCCGCCGCTCCCACGCGCGTTCGCAGCTAGCCGCGATCGAGCGTGCTGCGCGTGAGCAGGCCGCGCGCGAGCATCGCGTACTGGCGCCGCCGAAACAGCAGGCGCAACTGGCTGCCGCCGACCTGGCGCCACAGCACCGCGGCGCGCACCGCGGCGAGCAGCAGCGCGCGGATCTGCTCGACGACGCTGGGCGTTGCCCAGATTCGCCGGGTTGCCGTGCACGATCACGCGCGGGCGCAGCGTGCGAAAGCGTAGTCGACATACAGCTCGGCGAGGCGTGCCTGCACGGTCGCGTGCGCAGATCCCGAAGTGATCGACCTGGCGCTGGATCGTGTCGATGCCGGTGCGCAGGTCGCTTGCAACATGCGCGGACGCTGCGGCTCAGACGGCGTTCCAGGCGCAGCACGCTGAGCACGAGTCGCGTCAGGGCGAGATCGCGCGGCCCGCCGTCGAACTGCGCGAGCAGCGTTTCCAGACCGAGGCGCACGCTCGGCGAGGCCACCGAAGACGTCGGCCGCGCTGTCGGCGTCGATGCGGAACACGCTGGCGAGGCTGGCCTGCACGGCTGCTGGCGCTCGGCGCTGGCCGTGCATCGGCGAGATCGTTGCACGAGCCGGCATGCCTGCAGCACGCCGGCGAGCGCGATGACGCGAGATTCACGCATCGGCACTGCGCTCCAGCCGCCGAACGGTGCGTCGGTGCGCTCGATGACGGCGCCGCCGAGGCACACGTCGCCGTCGTAGAACACGACCGACTGGCCCGGCGTCACCGCGCGCTGCGGCTGCGTCGAAGTCGACTACGCAGGTGTTGCCGGCGATCGCGACCTGGCAGGCCTGGTCGGCCTGCCGATAGCGCGTCTTCGCGGTGCAGCGGAACTCGCGCCCGGCGCCGCGCCGGCGATCCAGGTCAGGTCGCTGGCGGCGAGCCGGCGCGAATGCAGCCAGTGGTTGGCGTTGCCTTGGGCGACGATCAGCACGTTGCGTCGAGATGTCCTTGCCGACCACATACCAGGGTTCGCCGCCGGCATCGCGGCGACCGCCGATGCCGAGGCCGTTGCGCTGGCCGAGCGTGTAGTAGAACACGCCGGCGATGCTCGCCGACCGTGACGCCGTCGGGCGTGCGCATCTCGCCCGGGTCGGGCCGGGATGTAGTCGGACGAGGAATGCGCGGAAATCGCGCTCGCCGATGAAGCAGATGCCGGTCGAATCCTTCTTGGCGTGCGTCGGCAAGCCGGCCTCGCGCGCGAGCTGGCGCACTTCGGACTTGTGCAGTTCGCCGAGCGGAAACAGCGTCGCGGCCAGCGCTTCCTGGCCGAGCGCGTGCAGGAAATAGCTCTGGTCCTTGCTCGGTGTCGCGCGCGCGCAGCAGGCGCCAGCGGCCGTCGACGCAATCGGTGCGCGCGTAGTGGCCGGTCGCGATGCGTTCGCGCGCCGAGCGCATGCGCGTGATCGAGGAAGGTCTTGAACTTGATCTCGCGATTGCACAGCACGTCGGGATTCGGCGTGCGCCCGGCGCCGGTATTCGTCGAGGAAATGCGCGAAGACCTGGTCCCAGTATTCGGCCGCGAAATTGCGCGCGTAGAGCGGGATGCCGAGCCTGCGCGCACACCGCGACGGCATCCTTGCGGTCGGCATCGGCGCGGCATGGCCCGTTGCGATCGTCTTCTTCCCAGTTCTGCATGAACAGGCCGGCGATCGGTTCGCCCGCGCGCTGCAGCAGCAGCGCGGCGACCGACGAATCGACGCCGCCGGACATGCCGACGATGACCGGGGCCGCGTCATGCGCTCAGGCCGACGCCGTGCCGACGGCAGCCAGTGGATCGCGTCGAGCGGCAGGCGCCGGCCGGCGAGCCAGTCGTCGACGCTGGCCAGCACCATCGGGCTGCGCAGGCGCGCCGACTCGCGCGGCGATCTCGTCGCGGGTCAGCCACAGCGCGCGCACGATGCCGTCGTCGAGCGGCGCGCCGGATCGTGGTGGACCGGCTCGGCGGCGAACGTGAAGCGCAGGAACTGGCGGCCCGATCGGGCGCGCTCCACTGCTACACGCCGAGCAGGCAGGTCAGCTGCGACGTCCCAGCCGGTTTCCTCGAGCGTCTCGCGCACGGCGGCCGCCTGCAGCGTTTCGTCCGGCTTCGAGGTGTCCGGCCGGCTGGTTGAGCACGATGCGCGCCGCGCACATCCTCCTCGACGAGCAGGAAGCGCCCGTCGCGCGGCACGACGGTCGCGACGGTCACGTGCGGGCGCCAGATACCGGCGTCGTCGAGTTCGGCAGGTCGGGCGAGAACCGGGATGGGGTCTGGATCATCGACGCGAAGTCTACCAGGCGCCGACCGCGCAGGCCTTACGCAGTCGGGCGATTCCGGCAGCATCGCCAGACGCGGGCTTTCGCAACCTCGGGGTTATACTCGACGCCGATCGTTACAGACATCAGACTCATGGCGCAGCAACCCGAACCAGCACACCGAACATGGCGCCCGGCCTCGCCGTCGAGGAGGCGCGCCCCGAAGTGGTGCGTCCGCCGCTGTACCAGGTGGTCCTGCTCAACGACGACTTCACGCCGATGGATTTCGTCGATCGACGGTGCTGGAGACGTTCTTCAACATGGACCGCGAACGCGCGACCCAGGTCATGCTGCACGTGCATACCCGCGGCAAGGGCGTCTGCGGTGTCTTCACGCGCGAGGTCGCGGAAACCAAGGTGACGCAGGTCAACGAATTCTCCCGCGCGCACCAGCATCCGCTGCTGTGCACGATGGAAAAGGCCTGACGGCGCGGCCTGCTCAGTGATGGCGATTGGCCGATCGGAAATGGCCGGCAAGCCACATATCGCGGACAGCGAATACGGAGACATCCCGACATGTTCAGCAAGGATCTCGAGCTCACCATCGGCCAGTGCTACAAGGAGGCCCGCGAGCAGCGCCACGAATTCATGACCGTCGAGCACCTGCTGCTCGCGCTGCTCGACAACCCGTCGGCCGACCGCGGTGCTGCGCGCCTGCAGCGCCGACATCGCGCAAGCTCGGCGCGCGACCTGCGCTCGATCATCACCGAAACCGTGCCGGTGCTGCCGGCCGAACGACGAGCGCGACACGCAGCCGACGCTCGGTTTCCAGCGCGTGCTGCAGCGCGCCGTCTACCACGTGCAGTCGTCCGGTCGGAAGGAAGTCACCGGCGCGAACGTGCTGGTCGCGATCTTCGGCGAGAAGGATTCGCACGCGGTCTATTTCCTCGACCAGCAGGAAGTCATCGCGGCTCGACGTCGTCAACTACATCTCGCACGGCATCGCCAAGATCGGCCAGGAATCCGAGCCGCAATCGGCCGCAGCGGCCGAACCCGGTCGCGAAGGCGAGGGCGGCGACGAGCCGCGCGGCAATCCGCTGACCGAATTCGCGAACAACCTCAACGAGCTCGCCCGCCAGGGCAAGATCGATCCGCTGATCGGCCGCGACGAGGAAGTCGAGCGCACGATCCAGGTGCTGTGCCGCCGCCGCAAGAACAACCCGCTGTACGTCGGCGAAGCCGGCGTCGGCAAGACCGCGCTCGCCGAAGGCCTGGCCAAGCGCATCGTCGAGGGCGACGTGCCGGCCGTGCTCGAAGACTGCACGATCTAGGCGCTCGACCTCGGCGCGCTGGTCGCCGGCACCAAGTATCGCGGCGACTTCGAGAAGCGCCTGAAGGCCGTCATCGCCCAGCTCAAGAAAGAGCCGGGCGCGATCCTGTTCATCGACGAGATCCACACGATCATCGGCGCCGGTTCCGCGTCGGGCGGCACGATGGACGCGTCGAACCTGATCAAGCCGGTGCTCGCCAACGGCGAGCTGCGCTGCATCGGTTCGACCACGTTCCAGGAATACCGCGGCGTGTTCGAGAAGGATCGCGCGCTCGCGCGGCGCTTCCAGAAGATCGACGTCGTCGAGCCGTCGATCGCCGACAGCGTCGAGATCCTCAAGGGCCTGAAGACGCGCTTCGAGGAGCACCACAAGGTCGAGTACACGCAACGATGCGCTGAAGGCCGCGGTCGACCTGTCGGTCAAGCACATCGCCGACCGTCTGCTGCCGGACAAGGCGATCGACGTGATCGACGAAGCCGGCGCGCGCCAGCGCCTGTTGCCGGAAGACGAGCGCAGCGGCGTGGTCGACGTGCCGGACATCGAGTTCATCGTCGCGCGCATGGCGCGCATTCCGCCCAAGCAGGTGTCGGCGTCGGATCGCGACGTGCTGCGCAACCTCGATCGCAACCTGAAGATGGTCGTGTTCGGCCAGGACGCGGCGATCGACTCGCTGACCAGCGCGATCAAGATGGCGCGCTCGGGCCTCGGCAACCCGGAGAAGCCGATCGGCTGCTTCCTGCTCGCCGGCCCGACCGGCGTCGGCAAGACCGAGGTCACGCGTCAGCTCGCGATGCAGCTCGGCATCGAGCTGGTGCGCTTCGACATGTCCGAATACATGGAAGCGCATTCGGTGTCGCGCCTGATCGGCGCGCCTCCGGGCTACGTCGGCTTCGACCAGGGCGGTCTGCTGACCGAGCAGATCGTCAAGCATCCGCACTGCGTGCTGCTGCTCGACGAGATCGAGAAGGCGCATCCGGACGTCTACAACGTGCTGCTGCAGATCATGGATCACGGCGCGCTGACCGACACCAACGGCCGCGAGGCGAACTTCAAGAACGTGATCGTGGTGATGACCACGAACGCCGGCGCGCAGCAGGCGGCGCGGCGCACGATCGGCTTCGTCGAGCAGAACCACGCGACCGATGCGATGGAAGTCATCCGCAAGGCGTTCACGCCGGAATTCCGCAACCGCCTGGATGCGATCGTGCAGTTCCATGCGCTCGATTTCGAGCACATCCTGCGCGTCGTCGACAAGTTCCTGATCGAACTGGAGATGCAGCTGCAGGAGAAGCACGTCGCGCTGCACGTCGACGCCGAGCGCGCGCCGCTGGCTCGCCGAGCACGGCTTCGACCCGCAGATGGGCGCCCGCCCGATGGCGCGCGTGATCCAGGACAACGTCAAGCGCCTGCTCGCCGACGAACTGCTGTTCGGCAAGCTCGCCGACGGCGGCAAGGTCATGCTGTCGGTCAAGGACGACAAGCTGGCGGTCGAGACCGAGGCCGCTGAGATGCTGCCGGCGGTGGTGGAGTAACTTTCGTTGTAATTGCTGGATGCAGAAAAGCCGAGGCGGCCAAACCGTCTCGGCTTTTTCTTTGCCTTGGACCCCGAACCGTTCGTGCTGATGCTTCGACAGGCTCAGCACAGGGTACGCTGCGCGTATCGAAGCATGAACGGCGCGCGGAGACCCGGTGTCGGGATTCGCCCTTCGATACCTCAGGGCGAACGGTATCGCCAATGCCGGTGGAAACGCGGATTACGAGCCTTGCCGGCCGCCCCGAATGGTACCGGGACACTTTCGACCGCGTCGTGCTCCCAACCGTTCGTGCTGATGCTTCGACAGGCTCAGCACAGGGTACGCTGCGCGTATCGAAGCATGAACGGCGCGCGGAGGCCCGGCGTCGGGATTCGCCCTTCGATGCCTCAGGGCGAACGGTATCGCCAATGCTGGTGAGAATGCGGTTTACGAGTCTTGCCGGCTGCCCCGAATGGGTGAGACCTTCGGCCGCGTCGTGCCCTCTACCGTTCGTGCTGAGGTATCGAAGCATGAACGGCGCGCGGAGATCCGGCGTCGGGATTCACCCTTCGATACCTCAGGGCGAACGGCACCATTGCCTTCGATATCTCAGGGCAAGCGAAACCGCGGCCGATACATCAGGCCAACGGTGTTACCTGGCGGAAAATGCAGCCCTGAGGGGAGCTGGATCCGTGTCGCCGTACATCCATGTACTGCACGGGATGACCTCACATCCTGAGGTCACTTCATGCGGTAGGTGATGCGGCCCTTGGTCAGGTCGTAGGGAGTCATCTCGACCTTGACCTTGTCGCCGGTGAGGATGCGGATATAGTTCTTGCGCATGCGACCGGAGATGTGGGCGATAACCACGTGTCCGTTCTCCAGCTTTACGCGGAACATCGTGTTGGGAAGGGTTTCGAGGATCGCGCCTTCCATTTCGATGACATCGTCTTTGGACATTTTTCCTTGGGGCTTGGCGGCTTGGGAGCCGAGAACGGCGCGCGATTCTGCCACGTTAAGGCAGTCGCGGGAAGAAAAACCTGCGAGGAGGGCACGCCGGGCAGCGCTCAGGCTCACCGATCGCTCAGGTTCGCGTGTCATTCTGGCACACGCATTCAGCCACCGCGAGCGCAGCCAGGCTTTGCTGATCAGATGCCCGCGCTCGCCGCCGCTTCAGCGCGAAACGAGGTCGCGTACGCCGAGTGCGGCATATCGCCCGCGCCAGCTTCCGGGCTGCCCGGGCAGGGCGGCGAGTTCGGCGACTCGCGCGCAGAACGCTGCGCGCGACATCTCGTACGCGCCAAGCGTGAACAGGTGGTCGGAGGCGACCTGCGCATCGAGCAGGGGGAAGCCCCATCCGCGCAGCAGATGGCACAGCGCGAGCAGTGCGACCTTCGATCCATTCGTCGCCGCACTGAACATCGATTCGCCGTAGAACATGCGGCCGATCGCGACGCCGTAGATGCCGCCGACCAGATGTTCGTCGTTCCAGACTTCGACCGAGTGCGCATGTCCGAGTTCGTGCAGGCGCTGGTACGCGGCGAGCATGTCGGCAGTGATCCAGGTGCCGTGCTCGTGCGCACGCGGCGCCGCGCAGGCGCGCATGACTGCGGCGAACGCGCTGTCGGCGCGGATTTCCCAATCGCAGCCGCGCAGCCAGCGTGCGAGACGTCGCGGCACATGCACGCGCGCGGTATCGAACACGGTGCGCATCGCCGGCGACCACCACAGGATCGGTTGGCCGCCCGAATACCACGGGAAGATGCCGCGCCGGTACGCGGCGAGCAGGCGTTCCGGCGAGAGCTCGCCACCGGCGGCGAGCAGACCATCCGGCTCGTCCAGTGCGTCGGCGACCGGTGGGAATGTTTCCGGATCGGCCGGATCGAGAAAAGACAGCCGGATCATCAAAAGCCCTCCCCATCAAGCCTGTCCTGAGCCTCGTCGAAGGGGGGAGGGTCGGGTGGGGATGGTGTGAGTCGCGATTCCGTGTTCGCATACGGCGAATGCGCGAGCACGTCGTCGCGATAGCCGCCCAGCATCTGCGCCTCATGTTTCAGTGCATCCGCGATCGCGGCCCGGAAACGCGCATCGGCGATCCAGTGGAACGAATGCGTCTTCGCCGGCAGGAAACCGCGCGCGATCTTGTGTTCGCCTTGTGCGCCCGGCTCGAACGTCGTCAAACCCTCGCGCAGGCAGTACTCGATCCCTTGGTAGTAGCACGCCTCGAAATGCAGCCCTTCGACGTGTTCGCGACAACCCCAGTAGCGTCCGTACAGCGTCGCCCTGCTGCGCAGCATCAGCGCACCGGCGACCAGTTCATTGCCGCGCCGGCACAGCACGGCGACGACGCGGCGCGGCATCGCCGTGCCGAGATGGCGGAAGAAATCCAGCGTCAGTGCCGGATAGTTGCCCTTGTCGTCGAAGGTTGCGAGATAGAAGTCGTGCAATGCGCGCCAGTCGGCATCGTCGAGTTCGTCGCCGTGGCGGATCTCGCACTCGACGCCAGCCTCCGCGACGCGTCGGCGTTCGTGGCGGATGTTCTTGCGCTTCTTGTGGTTCAGCGAGGCGAGGAACTCGTCGAAGTCGCGCCAGCCGCCACACTCGAACGGCAGGTTGCGCCAATGGAACTGCCAGTCGAAGCGTGGAATCCACTCGTTGCCGGCGAATGCCGCGACGTCCGCTTCAGCCGCGAAGTTGAGATGTGCCGACGACAGGTGCAGGCGTTCGGCCTCGGCCCGCATCGCGGCGATCAGCGTGGTGCGCAGCGTGTTCGCATCCGCCCCGCATCCAGCCAGCAGGCGTGGCCCGGTGACGGGCGAGTAGGGCACTGCGCAGAGCAACTTCGGGTAGTAGTCCAGCCCGTGCTGCGCATAGGCGCTGGCCCAGCTCCAGTCGAACACGAACTCGCCGTGCGAATTGCCCTTGAGGTACAGCGGCGCGGCGGCGACGAGGCGCTCGTTGTCGTAGAGACCGAGGTGATGCGGCTGCCAGCCCGTGCGCGGGTCGAGGCAACCGTGGCGTTCGAGGCCGGCGAGGAACGCGTGATCGACGAATGGATTGTCGTCGGGCAGCAGGGCCTTCCAGGCTTCGGCAGGAATCGCCGTGATGGTTCGATGAAAACGGATTTGCGGCATGCGTCGATTGTAGGAGGAGTGGCGAAGTCGCGACCGGAACCCCACGTCGCTGCGCCGGTCGCGTTTGCAGCGCTCCCGAAAATGACTTCCTCGCGGGTTGCGGCTACGGCAGCGCGGTCGGCGTGGCGCTGCCGCCAATGCGAACTTCCCGCGCCAACGCGCCGCCGATCCAGTAGCAAAGGTCGGCGGGGCGCTCGATGTTCCACACGACGAAATCCGCGCGCTGGCCGACGCCGAGGATCCCACGATCGGCGAGGCCGAGCGCGCGCGCGGCGTTCACGGTCGCGCCGCGCAGCGCTTCTTCCGGCGTCATCCGGTACAGGATGCAGGCCATGTTCATCGCGAGGCGCAACGACAGCAGCGGCGAGGTGCCGGGGTTGAGGTCGGTCGCGATCGCGATCGGCACGCCGGCGGCGCGGAACGCGTCGATCGGCGGCAATTTCGTCTCGCGCAGCGCGTAGAACGCGCC
Source organism: uncultured Gammaproteobacteria bacterium (assembly GCA_963720445.1). Classification (GTDB taxonomy): domain Bacteria; phylum Pseudomonadota; class Gammaproteobacteria; order Xanthomonadales; family Rhodanobacteraceae; genus Dokdonella_A. The sequence goes on along the minus strand of CAVRFO010000002.1, from coordinate 108,659 downwards.
GGGCAGCAGCACCGCGACGGTGCCGGCGGCGGCCATCGCGCGTACGCCGGCCTCGTTGGTGTGTTCCAGATGTTCGGCGGAATGCGCGCCGAATTCCGCGGCGAGCGCGGCGCCGCCGAGGTCGGACAACTGGTCCGCGTGCAGCTTGACTGGCAGCCCGAGTTCGCGCGCCTTCGCGAACACGCGGCGCGTTTGCTCCGGCGTGAACGCGATGCGCTCGCAGAACGCATCGACCGCATCGGCGAGTCCGGCGCGTGCGGCCGCCGGCAGGATGTTCGCGCAGATCTCGTCGATGTAAGCGTCGCTGCGATCCTTGAACTCCGGCGGCAGCGCGTGCGCCGCGAGCAGGGTCGTGCGTACGCTGATCCCGAGTTCACCGCCTATGCGCCGCGCGACGCGCAGCATCTTGAGTTCATTGTCGAGATCGAGCCCGTAACCGGACTTGATCTCCAGCGTGGTCACGCCGTCGCTGCGCAACGCGCGTGCGCGCGGCAGCGACTGCGCGAGCAGGCTGTCCTCGTCGGCCGCACGCGTCGCGCGCACGCTCGATGCGATGCCGCCGCCGGCGCGCGCGATGTCCTCGTAACTCGCGCCATTCAGGCGTCGATCGAACTCGTCGGCGCGATCGCCGCCGAACACGAGATGCGTGTGGCAGTCGATCAGGCCCGGCGTGATCCACGCGTTGCCGGCCGACTCGACCTGCGCGGCGAGCCGCGAAGGCGATCCCGGCAGGTCGCGCTGCGCGCCGGCATAGGTGATCACGCCATCCTTCCAGGCCAGCGCGGCGTGTTCGATCGCGCCATACGGCACGTCGTTGCCGGTCAGCGTCGCCAGCCGGCAGTCGAGCAGCAGGCCATCCCAAGGTGCATTCATGCGGTGTTTTCCTTTGTTGCCGCGCCAGTCGGCGGCGGCGCGCGTTCGCGTTCGAATTCATCGACCAGGCGTTGCGCGAACGCCTTGTAGACCGGTGTGCGGCAAACCAGCGACGACGCCGCGCGGGCGAGCAGGCAGACCGCGAGGATCGGGATCACCATGCTCTGGTTGTCGGTCAGTTCCATCGAGATGATCGCCGAAGTCAGCGGCGCCTGGGTCACCCCGGCGAGATAGCCGGCCATGCCGAGCAGCACGACCGCGGACGGTTCCGCGCCGGGAACCAGCGCGCTGAGGTTGTGGCCGAGGCCGGCGCCGACCGCGAGCGCGGGCGAGAAGATGCCGCCCGGAATGCCGGCCCAGTACGAGACCACATTGGCCGCGAACTTGAACACGCCGAATGCCTCCGATGGCGCCGTGGCGGAACCTTGCAGGATCGCGTGCGCCTGGTCGTAGCCGGTGCCGTAGACCGTGCTGCCGCTGGCGAGTCCGAGCAGCGCGAGCGCGAGTCCGCAGGTTGCCGCGAACGGTAGCGGCCAGCGCGCACGCAGCGCGGCGATGCGCGCGAACGCGCGCGCGCCATCGAGCAGGATCAGCCGCGCGAACACGCCGCCGGCGAGTCCGCAGACGATGCCGCACAGCAGAACCGCGAGCCAAGCGCGGCTCAGCGGCAACACGCTGCCGATCTTGCCGAAATACGAATAGTCGCCGAGCACGCCGAGCGACACCACGCCGGCAATGATCACCGCGGTCAGCACGACGCCGCTCATGCGGTGTTCGTAGGCGCCGGCCATTTCCTCGATCGCGAACACCACGCCGGCCAACGGCGTGTTGAATGCGGCCGCGATGCCGGCAGCGCCGCCGGCGAGCACGAATCGCGACGCAGCTTCGGCATCCGCAAACCCGAAACGCCGGCCGAGCGAATACAGGATCCCGGCGCTGACGTGGACGGTCGGGCCTTCGCGGCCGACCGACGCGCCGCCGGCCAGCGCGGCCAGGGTCAGCGCCATCTTGCCGGCGGCGACGCGCAGCGACAGCAGGCGCTGGCGGAAGCCGTCGTCGTCGACCTTGATCGCGGCGATCGCCTGCGGAATGCCGGAGCCGCGCGCCGCCCGCATTGCGCCCGAGGTCAGCCACGACAGCAGCATGAACACCGCCGGCGTGACCAGCAACGGCCAGTAACGGCTGTGGTCGAGCAGGCGCACGAATTGCGCGTAGGCGAGGCTGCTCGCCTTCGCGAACAGGATCGCGGCAAGGCCGACCATCACCGCGCCGCTCCAGAACAGCACGCGGCGACGCCATTGCGTCGGTGACAGCCATGCGTGCCGGGTGAGACGCTCGATGCGCGAGATCGGTTGCGGTTCGTCCATGCGCGCTAGTTTCGCGGTTTGCGGCCCGGCGCGCCAAGTGCGCTGGCAATGACGGCGATGCGCGGCTAGGCTCGCCGCTTTCCGTAGCCCGAGGCCACCATGCACGCGAGCCGATATTTTGCCGACCATGCCTGGTTGCCGCACGGCTTCGGCGCGAACGTGCGGCTCGACGTCGATCGCGGTCATTACCTGCCCGTCGTCGATGCCGACGCAGCGCGTGGCGACGCCGAATTCCTCGGCAAGTACGTCGTGCCCGGCATGCCGAACCTGCACTCGCACGCGTTCCAGCGCGCGATGGCCGGGCTGGCCGAGCGCCAGTCAAATCCCGAAGACAGCTTCTGGACCTGGCGCGAAGTCATGTACGCGTTCGCCGGCAGCATCGGCCCGGACGACCTGCGCGCGATCGCGACCCAGCTCTACGTCGAGATGCTGAAGGCCGGCTACACCCAGGTCTGCGAATTCCACTACCTGCATCACCAGCCCGACGGGCGTCCGTATGCCGATCCGGCCGCGATGTCGCTGGCGCTGGTCGAGGCCGCGCGCGAAGCCGGCATCGGCCTGACCCTGCTGCCGACCCTGTACATGACCGGCGGTTTCGACGGCCGCGCGTTGTCGGAACGGCAGCGCCGATTCGGCCACGATGTGGACGCGTATCTGCGCCTCGTGGAACGCCTGCGCGCGCTCGAATCACCGATGCTGCGCGTCGGCATCGCGCTGCATTCACTGCGCGCGGTGCCCGAGGATGCGATGCGCGCGGTGCTCGACACCGACCTTGCGCGCGGCGGCCCGATCCATATCCATATCGCCGAACAGACTCGGCGAAGTGCAGGACTGCCTGGCGATCCGCAATGCGCGGCCGGTCGAATGGCTGCTCGATCACGCCGCGGTCGATGCGCGCTGGTGCCTCGTGCACGCGACGCACATGACCGAGGCCGAGACGCGCCGGCTCGCCGCGAGCGGCGCGGTCGCCGGCCTGTGCCCGACCACCGAGGCGAATCTCGGCGACGGCCTGTTTCCGCTGAGGACCTACCTTGATGCGGGCGGCGTGATCGGCATCGGCTCCGACAGCCACATCTCGGTGTCGCCGGTCGAGGAATTGCGCTGGCTCGAATACGGCCAGCGCCTCGTCACGCGCCACCGCAATGTCGCCGCGTCGAGCGACGCGCCGAGCACCGGCGAGGTGTTGTTCAAGGCGGCGTTGCGCGGCGGCGCGCAGGCTTCCGCGGCGGCGATCGGCAGTCTCGGCGCGCCCGCGGATGCGATCACCAACATGCCGCGCGCGGATCTGCTGGTCCTCGACGACTCGTCATCGTTGCTCGCCGGCCGCGATGCCGCGCATGCGATCGATACCTGGCTCTTCGCCGGCAACTCGAACCTCGTGCGCGGTGTGATGGTCGCTGGTGAGTGGGTCGTGCGCGAGTTTCGGCATCGTGATGAGGTGGTCATCGCTGCGCGCTATCGTGGTGTGGTGGAGCGGCTTGCGCAGGGTGGATGAGATGATCGATTTCGCGCCAATCGAAAAGTTCGAGAGTTTTGCTGGCGATAAGAGCTGCACGCTATCGCAATCTGCGCCCTGGAAAGGCGGCTTACGACCCGAACCAACCGCTCAGAAAGTCAACCTAACCCCGCCCCTTGTCGCCTAAAACCAAAGGGGCAAGACCTGCTCGCCGCAAGACTCTCTGCTTCGATTGCAATCGCGGTAAGGGCGTGTCTGAGACCTGATATTTCAATCGATAGGGTGTGCACCGGTAATTCTGGATCATGCCTCCCACCTCAAACGTAGGCCTTTTGCGATGAAACTAGGCGATAAAATAGGCGCATCCGTCTTACTGTATTCGTACGCTATGTTCTTGGGAGCTGCGTACTTATTTGCCTTCTGGCGCCCGATTGGGCTGAACATATTTCCCTATTTGCAACCACTCGACTACATAGCGGTGCCGCTAAATCGTTTGGCGGTGCTTGCTGCGCCAATCTTGATTGCGCTATCAATGAAAATTGATTTTGCCAAGCAAACGATCTCTCCTTGGGAAAAATGGACGCTTGCTGGCCTTGTGCTCGGCTACTCGGTTGGATTTATTTTGGAATTTATAAAGTCAGTGACACTTTTTATGTCGATTGACAATGGCTTTCGGAACGAGAAGACCGTGCTCATGGTTTGTTTGGCGATGTTCCTGATGGCCATTGCATTGACTGTCCTATCGCTTCGCAAGTCGATTCCAATATTTTTCCAAACCATGGCGTTGATCATGTTGCAAATCGCGGAAGTTATGTCTGCTGGCTATGGCGACGGTAAGGCCATTTACAATGGTGGGGAGAACGTACTCTTTGAAACTTCTGGCGTTTGTAATAACGCGCTTCCCGGAAGCTGGGTATATCTGGACAGATTTGGCAGTGAAGTTTTATTCCTTAATACTTACAGCAAGACCATCTGTGTGCGAGATAAGCCAGACTTCGATCTTATTCCCCGGAAGCGTGTAGAGGTGCTCTGAGCGGTCCATTCGTACAAGTGGACGCCTACGGCTGCCCTCTTAAGCCCAATTTTTTTGGGTGAAGCCGAGCAAACGCGCAAGCCGCGGTACACATCACCCATACCGCAGCACCTCCACCACCATCCCAAATGCCTGAGACGGCTTGCGGCGGCTGGGGTAGTAGAGGTGATAGCCGGGAAACGGCGGGCACCAGTCGCCAAGAACGCGCTCCAGACGCCCTTTGTCGATGTGGTCCGCGGCCATGTCCTCGGGCAGAAAGACGATGCCGAATCCATCGAGCGCCGCGCGCAGGGCGTGTTTGGTGTCGTTGAAGACCAGTTGTCCGTCGACGTGCGCGCGCAGTTCGCGTCCGCGTTTCTCGAACTCCCACGCATACAGGCCGCCGTGGGTCAGGAAGCGCAGGTTGATGCAGCGGTGGTCAGCGAGGTCCTTCGGCGTGCGGATCTTGGGTCGGCCGTCGAGGTATGCGGGCGACGCGACGGCGGCCATGCGCATGTCGGGTCCGATGCGCACGGCGACCATGTCCTTCGCGACCTGCTCACCGAGGCGCACGCCGGCGTCGTAGCGTTCGGCGGCGATGTCGCTGAGGCGGCTGTCGGCGTTGAGTTCGATGTGGATGTCGGGGAAGTCCACGAGCAACTTCGACAGCCGGGGCCACAACACGGTTTCGATGCCGTGCGCGCCGCAGGTGATGCGCACGGTGCCGCTGGGCCGGTCGCGCAGTTCGCCGAGTCCATCCAGGGCAAGGTCGATTTCCTCGAACTGCGGTGCAAGGCGTGTGCGCAGCCGTTCGCCGGCTTCGGTGGTGGAGACGCTGCGTGTGGTGCGGTTGAACAGGAGGATGCCAAACCGGGCTTCGAGGTCGCGGATGCCGTGGCTCAGCGCGGATTGGGTGATGCCGAGCTGCGCGGCGGCCTTGGTGAAGCTGCCCTCGCGCGCGACGGCGAGGAACGCGACGAGGTCGTTGTAGTTTTCGCGGGGCATGGCCGGTTCCTGCGTTGATTAATGATATCTACTCATAAGTCTATTCGTATTTTTTCGTCTTATCACCGCAGCGTCGCGGTCGCACACTGTGCGTCTTCCCCCTTCCCCGGAGATCGACAATGCAAACCCGCGCACTCGGAAACAGCGGCCTTGAAGTCTCGGCCTTGGGCTTGGGCTGCATGGGGTTGAGCTTTGCCTACGGCCCGGCAACGGAGAAGAACGATGCGATCGCATTGATCCGCAACGCGTTCGAGAGCGGCGTGACGTTCTTCGACACTGCCGAGGCTTACGGCGCCGGTGCCAACGAGGAACTGGTCGGCGAGGCATTGGCGCCATTCCGCGACAAGGTGGTGATCGCGACCAAGTTCGGTTTCAAGGACGGCAATTCGTCGGCCGGCATGGACAGCCGCCCGCAGCGTATCCGCGAAGTCGCCGAGGCCGCGCTCAAGCGTCTGCGCACCGACCACATCGATCTTTTCTATCAGCACCGCGTCGATCCCAACGTGCCGATGGAAGACGTGGCCGGCACGGTCAAGGCGCTGATCGCCGAAGGCAAGGTCCGGCATTTCGGGTTGTCGGAGGCGGGCGTCGAGTCGATCCGGCGCGCGCACGCGGTGCAGCCGGTGGCCGCGCTGCAGAGCGAGTACTCGCTGTGGTGGCGCGAGCCGGAGGCGGGTGTGCTGCCGGTGTGCGAGGAACTGGGGATCGGCTTCGTGCCGTTCAGTCCGCTCGGCAGGGGCTTCCTCACCGGAAAGATCGACGAGAACACGACGTTCGCCGCGGACGATTTCCGCAACAGCGTGCCGCGGTTTTCGCCGGACGCGCGCAAGGCGAACCAGACCCTGGTCGATCTGTTAGGGCAGATCGCGGCGGGCAAGCAGGTCACATCGGCCCAGATCGCGCTGGCGTGGCTGCTGGCGCAGAAGCCGTGGATCGTGCCGATTCCGGGCACGACCAAGCTGCATCGGCTGAAGGAGAACATTGGCGCGGCTGCGGTCGGTCTGGACGCGGGCGAGTTGCGGCGGATCGAGGAGGCGCTCGCGCAGATCCAGGTGCAGGGCGATCGTTATCCGGCGCATCTGGCGGCGCGGGTGGGGCGCTGAGGCATTTCCTGATTAGCGGCATATCCCAGCACAGCGTGCTTGCCTACTCCAACCGTTCGCCCTGAGCGTAGGCCCGTAGGGCCGGAGTCGAAGGGCTGCCCTTCGACTCCGCTGCGCTACGCTCAGGGCGAACGGTTGTTGTTGCGCGACACGATTCGCGTTTCCTTCGACTCTGGTTGAGATACGGCGCAAATCAGAAACCACCTTCAGTTCAGAGCACATCAGAAGGGAAGCCGCAGCACGACACCCGAACCCAAAGGAACATCGAACATGGAAATCATCCGAAACGGCACGCAGCCCTCCGCGAAAGGGCCGGGCCGAATACTTCACCGGCAATGTCCGCATCGACTCGCCGTTCAAGAGCGAGGGCGGGCGCGTATCCGGCGCATTCGTCACGTTCGAACCCGGCGCGCGCAGCGCCTGGCATACGCACCCGGTCGGTCAGACGCTGATCGTCACGTCCGGCAAGGGTTGGACGCAGTGCGACGGCGGTCCGATCGTTGAAATCAACGCTGGCGACGTCATCTGGTGTCCGGCAGGTCACAAGCACTGGCACGGCGCCACGCCGACCACGGCCATGACCCACATCGCCGTGCAGGAAGCGAAGGATGGCAAGGTGGTCGACTGGCTGGAAAAGGTCAGCGACGAGGAATATCTCGCCGGTCCGCCGAAGACATCCTGATCGCCGTCGCAAACACAAACACGCTGCACGCGCCGCCCGCATTCCCCGAATCACAACTCAAGGCCACACTCATGAACAACACCAAAGCCTACGGCGCCCACGCCGCCGACAAGCCGCTCGAACCGATCGCCATCCAGCGCCGCGCACCCGGCCCGCGCGATGTGCAGATCGACATCGCGTACTGCGGCGTCTGCCACTCGGATCTGCACACCGTGCGTTCCGAATGGGGCGGCACGCTATTTCCCTGCGTGCCAGGGCATGAAATCGTTGGTCGCGTCACGGCCGTCGGCGGCGACGTAGGTACGCACAAGGTCGGCGACGTGGTCGGCGTCGGCTGCATGGTGGGCAGCTGCCAGCATTGCGCGGCCTGCGACGAAGGCTTGGAGCAGTACTGCGAGAACGGTTTCGTCGGCACCTACAACGGCTCCACGCCGGACGCGCCCGGGCATACCTTGGGCGGCTATTCGCAGCGGATCGTGGTCGATGAGAAGTTCGTGCTGAAGATCCGCCATCCGGTGGAGCAGCTCGCGGCAGTGGCGCCGTTGTTGTGCGCCGGCATCACCACCTACTCGCCGCTGCGGCACTGGAACGTCGGCCCGGGCAAGAAGGTCGGCATCGTCGGCATCGGCGGCCTCGGCCACATGGGCGTGAAGATCGCGCATGCGATGGGCGCGCATGTGGTTGCGTTCACCACGTCTGACAAGAAGCGTCAGGACGCGTTCGCGCTGGGTGCGGATGAAGTCGTCGTCTCGCGCAACAAGGATGAGATGAAGGCGCAGGCGGGCAGCTTCGACTTCATCCTGAACACCGTCGCGGCCAGCCATTCACTGGACGACTACACGGCGCTGCTCAAGCGCGACGGCACGCTGGTGCTGGTCGGCGTGCCTGAACATCCGCATCCGTCGCCGAGCGTAGCCAACCTGATCTTCAAGCGTCGCTCGATCGCGGGCTCGCTTGATCGGCGGCATCGCCGAGACGCAGGAGATGCTCGATTTCTGCGCGGAGAAAGGCATCGTCTCCGACATCGAGATGATCGCCGCGCAGGAAATCGACACGGCCTACGATCGCATGGTCAAGGGCGACGTGAAGTACCGCTTCGTCATCGACATCGCGAGCCTCGCGTAGGGATTTCTCGCGTCGAAACTCGGTCTCTGTTCCCAGCGAAGACTCTTCGCTGGGGCGTTCACTCTTCGATGACTGCAGGGTACGCTCCGGCGGGGCTAAGCTTCGGCCCTGGTTGCCTCGACGAGCAGTGCCGCGGTTTCCTCCGCCAACTGTCGCACGCAGGTCTCCATTTCCGCGCGTCGTGTGCGGAAGCTCAGCACGCAGACGCGGCCGAGGAAGCGCTCGCCGACCATCGCACCGGTGAGCATGACCTGGCCGCGGCGGGTGACGTGCTCCATCAGCGCACGCGTCGCCGCGTTCTGCGCATCGAGCGTCCGCAGTCCTTCGCCTTCGACGTGGAAAGCAAAAAGCGACAACTGCGGCGTCGCGTCCATAACGATGCCCGGGATCCGCGCGACCTGCCCGGCCGCCCAAACCGCCAGTTCGCGTTTTTCGGCGATCGCGGCGCGGTAGCGCGCCGTGCCGAAGAGCTTCAGCGTGAGCCAGACGCGCAGCCCCGGGAATCCGCGCGAGAGTTCCGGTCCGTATTGCGCTGGATCGTAGAACTCGTCCTGGTTGTCCGGCAGGTAACCGGCGGTCGACGAATGCAGCGCTCGCAGTGCTTCGCCGTCGCGCACCAGCAGGGCGCCGGTGCCGTAGGGCAAGAACATTCCCTTGTGCGGATCGAGCGTGAGCGAGTCGGCGCGCGGCAGGCCGCTGAGCAGCGGCCGAAGCGCGGGCACCATGTGGAAGAATGCGCCGTACGCGCCGTCGACGTGGTGCCAAAGTCTTTCGCGTGCTGCGAGGTCGGCCACGGCATCGATTGGATCGACCGCGCCCGTGTTGGTCGTACCCGCCGTCGAGAACACCATGAACGGCTTGAGTCCCGCCGCACGGTCCGCGGCGATGGCGCGCTCGAGCTCGCTCACGCGCATCCGGAACTCGCCGTCCACCCCGACGATCCGCACGCGGTCGTGCGCGATCCCCGCGAGTTTCGCCGCCTTCGTGATGCAGTGATGCGATTGCGACGACACATAGAGCGTGCCCGACCGGATGTCATCGCCGAGCAACTTTTCGCGTGCGCAGGCGATCGCGTTGAATATCGCCATCGAGCCGCCCGTCGTGAACAGCCCGCGCGTGGTTTTCGGGAAGCACATCCAGTCGCGCAGCCAGTCGAGCACGTTCGCTTCGAGCTGCACGAGCGCAGGCGCCGCCTGCCAGATGCCGGTGTAACGGTTCGCCGTGTCGGCGATGAAGTCCGCCAGCGCCGCCGGATAGATCCCGCCGCCCGGGATGTACGCGAGGTACCCGGGGCCCGGCGTCGTGAATGAACGCGGGATCCACTCATCGAACAGTTGGTCGAGCAGCGGTTCCAGGGCCGACCCTTGCTCGGGAGCGCCCTCGCGCATCGACCGGCACAGCGCTTCGATATCGGTGAAGTCGCCGCGGCTCGGCATCTGCGGCAGCGCGGCGAGATGTGCCACAGCACGCGCGACGACGGTCTCGCCCATCGCCTGCATCTCGGCGGGCGACAGCGCGAGGTTTGCTGGATCGTCTTTCGTGCTGTCGCTCACCGTGAGGCACTCCGTGATTGCGTGTCGTCTCCGAGAATCGGAAATCCAAAACACTTCCGCAGGGTACTCGGCACGCCCGCTCCGTCAATTGATGCGGGCCCCCTGCGCCGTGCCGCGCAACATCCCGGCGACGGCGGCGTAATCGCCGTCGTTCGGTTGCGGATGGATGCCGAGCAGGTGCGTGAGCAGCGGATACACATCGACGTTGTCGAATTCCGGCACGACCAGGCCGCGCTTGAAACCCGGGCCATGCGCGATGAACAGCGCGCGCATCGCTGCATCGTCGTTGTCGTAGCCATGTTCGCCGGCGGAAAAATGGCCGCCGCCGTTTTCGTAAGGATGCGAGGTGATGATTCCGCCGTCTTCGGCAAGGCAGAGCAGGGCGGGGATGCGCGGATTCGTGCCGTAGTGCAGGCGCGCGGGCATCTGCGACTTGCGCCAGCACTGCATGTGCGGATGCGGGACGAGCAGCGCGTGTTCGACTTCCGCGGTCTTGCCCGCGTTTGGATTGATGCCGGCCAGGATGCCGTAGTTGACGACTGTGACATCGGTCAGGGGAACCACGTCGTCGAGGTAGCTGCGCAGCGCGCGCGAAGTCGCGGTCATGCCGTGGTCGGAGACGATGACCAAGTTGGCTTGCCCGAACAGTCCACGTTGTTTCAGGCCCTCGACGAGACGCGCGAGGGCGCTGTCCACCTCACTCAACGCCGCATCGACGCCCGGCGAATCCGGCCCGCCGTCGTGACCGGCATGATCGACCTGCTCGAAATACAGCGTGAACAACGAAGCGCGTTGCGGCGCGGGCAGGTCGATCCAGCGCAGCAATTGGTCGATGCGTTGGTCGGGTGTCATCTTGCCGTCGAATGGCAACCAGTCGTGCGGGCGCACGCCGGCGATCGCGACGTCCGAGCCCGGCCAGAACATCGTCGCGGCGTGCTCGCCCTGTTTCTCGACGCTGACCCAGATCGGTTCGCCGCCCCACCACGAAGTGTCCTGGGTGGTTTTGGGGTCCTTGTAGACGAAGACCTTGCCGTTGGCCGGATCGACCATGCGGTTGTTGACGATGCCGTGGTGGTCCGGGGTCAGGCCGGTGACCAGCGTGTAGTGGTTCGGAAACGTCAGCGTCGGGAACGCCGGCTTCATCGCCTCGGCGCGCACGCCATCGGCGGCGAGCGCGGCGAGCGTCGGGGTTTCATGGCGATCGAGATAGTCGGCGCGAAAGCCGTCGATCGAGACCAGGATGAGCGGGTGGCGGGTTTCGACCGTGCGCTGGAGTGGTATCGGCGCGCACGCTGCGACGCATGCAATCCAGACAAGAACGAGCAGGCTGCGCAGGCGCATCAAGGGAACTCCAATCGAAGGAGCGCCCATCCTCGCGCAAAGCTATGACGGTTCCTACCGTCGGAGCGTTCCCGGTAGTGCCTAAGTTTGAATAGGTAGCCGTTCGTGGTGAGGTATCGAACCATGAACGGCGGTGCCCGAAGCCGTTCGCCCTTCGATACCTCAGGGCGAACGGTAGTGGGACTTCAAACTGAGGCACGACCGACTTGCACGCTGCGGTCAACCGATCCCGAACGCCCCAGTGAAGTCGTGCCCTACGCGCCGCGCACGCGCGCCGCTCCGACGCTGCCGTGGATTTTCGCGATGGTCGGTTCGGCCACGTAGTGCTCGCCGCCGGCGACGTGGAAATTCCGGTAGGTTTCGAGCAGGCCGCCATAGATGTGCAAGGTGATCGCCGGATGGCGTGCCGACAAATTGGTGCAGCGGTGCGCGTGCCCCTCGGTGCCGAGGAATGCACAGGATTGATCCTGGCCCAGCAGCGTGGTGCCGACGAAGCGTGGCTGCGCCGAGCCGTGCGCGTCGCCGACCAATTCGTAGTCCTCGACGCCGAGTGAACCTTGCAGGACCAGTTCGATACCCCACAGACCTGCGTGATCGTGGATCGGCGTCGAGTAGGCCGCGGGCCAGACCATGATCAGCCCGGTGTAGCGGCCCTCGCGCTCGCGCTCGTACAACCAGCGCGTGAATTCGTGCGGATGCTCGTCGCACAGTTGGCGCAGCGCGCGGCGATCCTTGGGGGAATACCAGATCGCGTCACCCAAGCCCTGATGCACGCGTTCGAGCGAAAAGTCCGCCGTCGTCATGCACGACGTCATGTACGCGCGGACGCTGCGGGTAACATCGAGATCGATCGGCAACATACGTGTCCCCAAGCATGTTCGTGGTGTGAACTGCAGCACATTGGATGTTAAGCAGGCGCTAAGAGGCGCGTGGTTTTTGGTTGCGATGTGGGGGCCGACATTAAAGATGTTTGGCATGGTATTGATGTAAAAGTATTTTCGACTGACGGGCAGCCGCGGCGCCCGCTGCGAGTGGTTTTCGCAATGACGAGGGAGTTGTGTATGACCATGTTCGAACCGCTGACCATCGGCAGCATCACGCTGCGCAATCGCATTGCCGTTTCGCCGATGTGCGAATACTCGGCGACCGATGGCGTCCCGAACGATTGGCATCTCGTGCATCTGGGCAGTCGTGCGGTGGGTGCCGCGGGATTGGTGTTCGCGGAAGCGTCCGCGATTTCGCCTGAGGGCCGCATCTCGCCCGGCGACACTGGCATCTGGAACACCGTGCAGCGCGATGCGTGGGCGCGCATCGCCGCGTTCATTGCGTCGCAAGGCGCGGCGCCCGGCATCCAGCTCGCGCACGCGGGCCGCAAGGCCAGTACCAGCGCACCGTGGCATGGTGGCGGTCCGTTGACAGCGGAGCAGGGCGCGTGGATTCCGTTCGCGCCGAGCGCGATTGCATTCGACGTGGCTTATGCGGTGCCGGATGCGCTCGACTCGACCGGCGTCGCGAAGGTCGTCGCGGATTTCCGTGCAGCCGCGGTGCGCGCCGATGAAGCGGGTTTCACCGTCATCGAGATCCATGCCGCGCACGGGTATCTGCTGCACGAATTCCTGTCGCCGCTCACGAATCGTCGTGACGATGCCTATGGCGGCTCGCTCGAAAATCGCGCGCGCCTGCTGCGCGAAACGATCGCTGCGGTGCGCGAGGTGTGGCCCGCGCCGCGGCCGCTGTTCGTGCGCGTTTCCGCGACCGACTGGGCGCCTGGCGGCTGGGACATCGACGAATGCGTCGAACTCGCGCGTTGGCTGAAGCGCGATGGCGTCGACCTGATCGACTGTTCGTCCGGCGGCGCGGTGCCACATGCGAAGGTGCCGGTCGCGCCCGGTTACCAGGTGCCGTTCGCGGCGCGCATCCGCCGCGAAGCCGGCATCGCGACCGCCGCGGTTGGGTTGATCACCGACGCGCGGCAGGCCGAGGCGATCGTTGCCGGTGGCGATGCGGATCTCGTGATGATCGCGCGCGAGATGCTGCGCGATCCGTATTTTCCGCGCCGCGCGGCGGTGGAGCTTGGAGCGCATATCGAGCCGCCCATGCAATACCAGCGGGCGTGGTAGATCACGCGTCGTTCTATTGAGGGTGTGAGATCAATTCGCGAACAACGCGACGCGTGCCAGCCACAGCGACAACGCGCCGAGCCCGCCGCCGATCAGCGTCGCCGCAAGCACGTCGCTCGGGTAGTGCAGGCCGAGCACGATGCGCGACAGCGCAACCAGCACGGTGAACGGCAGCAGCAGCGGTGCCAGCCCGGGAAAATACGCGAGCGCGACCAAGGTGAAACTGACCGCATGCAGCGTGTGACCGGACGGAAAACTGAATTCGTCGAGCGGCGCGATGTAGGCAGTGATGTCCGCATGTGCGCGGAACGGCCGTGGTCGCCGCGTCCAGCGTTTGAGCGTGCGGTACATCGCCGCGGCGACGATGCCGACGCCAGCCATGTGCAAGGCCGCATGCAGGCCGCGCGTGCCGCCGAATATCGCGAGCAACACGATCAGCGCGTACCAGAACACGCCGTCGCCGAGCCGGCTGATGATGCGGAACATGCGCGTCAGCGCGCGTCGTGCACCCCAGCGATTGATCGCGATGCACAGCCAGCGTTCGCCGCTTCCGATCTCGATGCGCTGCCAGGTCGTCATGCGGCCCTCGGCATCGAGAGGCGATCGAGAAGTTGCGCGAAATGACGCGCGACGCTGGCTAGGCTCAAGGACGTGACCGACGCGCGCGCGGCATCGCGCAAGGTCGTTTCCCCTGTTGCGGCGCAAGCACGCACGCGTGTCGACAGGTCCAGCGCGGCATCGACGAAGGCGTCTTCGTCGTCACGTGGAGCGAGCAGTCCCGCGCCGATGTCGTGGATGTGCTCCCGCGCGGCGCCGTAATCGAATGCAACCACCGGCACGCCGCTCGCCAGCGCTTCGATGGTCACGTTGCCGAAGGTCTCGCTCAGGCTCGGAAACAGGAACAGATCGGCAGATGCGTAATGGCGGGCAAGATCCTCCGCGCGGCGAATGCCGGCGAACAGGATGTCGGGATGGCGTGCGGCCAGCGCGGCACGCGCCGGGCCGTCGCCGACGATCACCAGGCGCGCGGTCGGCTCGCGTTGGCGGATCGCCTCGAATGCACGCACGGCGAGATCGAGATTCTTCTCCGGCGCAAGACGCCCGACGTGGATCACGGCGAGGTCGTCCGGCGCCAGTCCCCACTGCGCGCGCAACGCCTGGTCGCGGCGCCGCGGATGGAACAGGTCGGTATCGACCGCGCGGCGCAGCAACTGCACGTTGCGAAAGCCTTGCGCGCCGAGAAACCCGGCGAGCTCCGTGGTCGGCACCAGCGTGGCGGATGCGCGGTTGTGGAAGCGGCGCAGGTAGGCGAACACGAGCGGGGTCAGCAAACCGAGGCCATAGTGGCGCGCGAAATCGTCGAAGCGTGTGTGGAAACCGGTGCAGGCGGGAATGTCGAGGCGACGACTGGCGCCGAGCGCGCTCTGGCCGAGTGGGCCCTCGGTCGCGATATACACAACATCAGGTCGTCGCCCGGACCAACGCCGATGCAATGCGCGCTGCGCGGGCAGGCCGAAGCGAAGCTCCCGGTACAGCGGCATCGAGGCGCCGGCAAACAGTACCTGTTCGCAGCGTTGCGACGGCCCGGAATCAATGTCCCCCGGCTGTCGCGGGCGCACCAGTTCGACGGTGTGGCCGAGCGCAGCCAGCCCGTGGGCCAGCGACTGCACGGTCAGTGCGACGCCATTGACCTCGGGTGGCCAGGTTTCGGTGACGATCGCGACGCGCATGCGCAAAGCCGGTTGGGGCGTTTCCGCAAGCATCGCGTCGTTGTTTGAAATGCGTATTGCATTGGCGTGGCAGTTCGATGACGGCCACGTTCCGCTGCTCTACCCATGCGACGAAAATGATTGACGGGTCGCGACCGGTTGGGCCGACGATCCGCTTGCGATCTACTTTCCTGCGTTGAGCGCGATGTCGTCCCAGCCCGGCCGCGCCTTGAAGCGGTCACCGTAGCGCTGCGCAAGCGCGTCGAGTTTCGCCTTCAGCACATCGACCCCAGTGTCGCGTACATGCTGGATCGGGCCGCCGCGGAACGGTGCGAAGCCGGTGCCGAAGATCACCCCGGCGTCGAGCAGGTCGGCGTCGTCGACGACCTTGTCATGCAGGCAGGCGACCGCTTCGTTGAGGAGTGGCAGGATCAGGCGATCTTCGAGGTCATCGGGTGCGCGGTAGTTCGGGTCGACCTGCGGCTTTTGCGGCTTTCCGTTTTCCCATTTGTAGAACCCTTCGCCATCCTTCTTGCCACGCTTGCCGCTCTCGACCAGTTCGCCGAGGCCGGGCGGGATGTCGAGGCCGAGGAACGGGCCCAGTTCCTTGCCGACCGAGGCGGCGACGTCGAGGCCGACCGTGTCGATCAGCTCGATCGGGCCCATCGGCATGCCGAATTTCTTCGCGGCCTTGTCGATGACCGGGCCGGGGATGCCTTCGCTGTAGGCACGCGCGGCTTCGAGCATGTACGGCATCAGGATGCGGTTGACCAGAAAACCGGGCGTGCCGGCGACGGGTACAGGCAGTTTGTCGATCGCCTTGCAGAACGCGAGCGCACGCTTCTCGATCGCCGGGTCGAGCCCGTCATGGCGCACGATCTCGATCAGCGGCATCAACGCGACCGGATTGAAGTAGTGCAGGCCGAGGAACCGGGCCGGCTTTTGCACCGCGCCGCGCAGCTCGTCGAGCGGAATGCTGGAGGTGTTGGTCGCCAGCAGCGCGTCGGGTTTCAGCGTCGGCTCGGCCTGGCGATACAACGCTTCCTTGGCTTCGGCATTCTCGAAGATCGCCTCGATCAGCAGATCTGCACTGGCGATGCCAGCGCCTTCGACATCCGCCATGCAGGCGCGCGAGCGCCGGATCGATGCGGTCGGCGGTCTTGAGCTTTTTCGCGAACAGTCCGCGGGCGCGATCGAGCGCCGGCTGCACGAACTTCATCTCGCGGTCCTGCAAGGTCACGTCGAAGCCGCGCAAGGCGCACCAAGCGGCGATGTCGCCGCCCATCACGCCGGCGCCGACCACGTGCACGTGTTTGATCGCGTGCTCGGCGCCGCTGCCGAGCGCTTTCAGGCGTTCCTGCAGGAAGAACACGCGGATCAGGTTGCGTGCGGTCGAGCGTCTGCGCGAGTTTTGCGACCGCGCGCGCTTCGAGCTTGAGGCGCTGGCTGATGCTCGAACCGCCGCGGCGCCAGGTTTCGATCAGCGCGAACGGGGCCGGATACTGATCCTTGCGCACCTTCGCCGCGGTCTGCTTGACCAGAATGGGCGCGAGTACCTGCCGCGCCGGCCAGGTGTTCGTCGCCCACGCGGTCGCGCGCTGCGTGAAGGCGCGCGGGCGCGGGTGGCGGATCATTTCCCTGGCGGCATCGAGCAGCAATTCCGGCGACGTCAGGCGGTCGACGAGGCCGATCGCCTTCGCGTTTTCGGCCGACGCGGCGCGGCCGGTCAGCATGAGTTCGAGCGCGGCAGGCGCGCCGATCAGGCGCGGCAGGCGCGCCGAACCGCCCCAGCCCGGGAAGATGCCCAGCTTGACCTCGGGCAACGCGATCCGCGTCGACGGCGCGCGCGAGGCGACGCGATAGCGGCAGGCAAGTGCCAATTCGGTGCCGCCGCCCATGCAGACGCCGTGGATCGCGGCGACGGTCGGGCACGGCAGGCGTGCGAGTTTCTGGAAGATGCGCTGGCCGTTCTCAAGGGCGTCCTGCACGGTGCCATTGCGTTCGAAGCTCTCGAATTCCTTGATATCGGCGCCGACGATGAAGCCCGCAGCCTTGCCGGAGCGGATCACGATACCCTTCGGTGGCTCGAACGAGAGGCGCTCGATGATCTCCGAAAGCTCATCGAGCACGGCGCGCGATAGCGCGTTGACCGAACTGCCGGCGCGGTCGAGGGTCAGCACCACGACGCCATCGTCGGCGCGGCTGGGCTGCCAGTGCTGGAAACGCAGGCCTTCGAACATGGCGGACTCCGGGAAGCGGCGACGGGGACGGCTATAATCCCGGCAAGCCGTGCATCGGGTCAATGCGGCCGGATTGTGCGATCACGGGAGGGCGTGTGGGGGAGCGGAAAGCCGAGTTGCCAGTCACCCAGAAGCTGCTCGACCGCATCGTGCAGTCGACCCAGCACTTGGTGGTTCTGGAAACCGCGAATGTCGGCGACACCATCGCCCAGATGCGCATGCTCGCGATGCGCGGCGGCACCTCCGTGTATGTATGGGACCCCGAGTCGGGCATCGCGTCGTTGCGCGAAAGCGGGTTGAACGTGCCGGGTTCCAAGCGCATGAGCGACGCGTTGCGCTATGTATTGCAAAGCGTGCACTTCGGCATCTACCTGTTCACCGATTTCGCCGCGCATTTGCGCCCGGTCGATACTGTGCTGCTGCGACGTATCGCACGCATGCAAACGGTCAACGAGCGCAAGCTGGTCTTCGTCGGTAGCCATTTCGAGCTGCCCGAGGAACTCGACGGGATGTTCGACCGGCTGACCGCGGAAACCGAGAACCAGCCGCGCTTGCTGCTGCGCGATGGCCGCTGGGTGCAGTAGGGAAATGGCTGCGACCGAACAGATGGGCGTCGCCCTGATCGTCGCAGCCGACCGCGAGGACCGCCGCGTACTGTTCGATGCGCTCGACGCGCAGGGTTTCGAGGCGGTCTATTCGGCGAGGGACCTTGCGCAGGCGCGCGGTTTCCTCGAACAGGAGGCGCGACCGCATCTGGTCCTGCTGGAGTTCCTCGACGAGTCGAAGGACACGCTCGCATTCTGCGAGGAAGTGCGCCAACTCGATGCGGAGGCGCCTGCGCAGATCATCGGCATTCTCGGCAGTCGCGGCGGCCCGTGGCGCTGGGACAGCCGGCCGCCGGGCCTGGTCGAGTGGATCGCCAGCCCGATCAAGGCGGACGATGCCGCCGCGCGCATCAAGGTCGTGCTCGCCAAGCGCACAGTCGTCGCGCGCAGCGCGAGCAACGTGGCCGGCGCCGAACGGTATCAGTTCGCGTTCGACGGCAGCCTTGACGAGATCGCGATCGTCGAGCCGGCGAGCGGCCGCATCCTTGACGTGAATATGGTCTTCGTGCAGCGCTCGGCGTATTCGCGGGCGCAAGTTCTGGCCGGCCGCATCGATGGCTTCGATGCGACATTGACGGCACAGGCGCGCGGCGAGCTCAACCAGGCCCTGGAGCGCGACGGTAGCGTGCGCCTGCGCTGCCGCAAACCGCGTGCCGATGGCGCCACGTACCCGGTCGACATGCATGTGCGGGTGGCGGTGCAGGACGGCCGCGTCGTGCACTTTTACCTGTTTCGCGAACTCGGCGAACTCAGTCGCTATCACGAGGCGCTCGCTGCGCTCACGCGTCTCGCCCAGGCCGAGTCGCGCGAGCAGGATTTCGACATCGCGCTGCGCGCTTCGGTCGACTGGCTGGCGCTCGATTTTGCCGCGATCGTCGAGGCGACACCGGAACAGGCTGACGCCATGCAGGTGCATGCCGTGTTCCAGCGCCTCGCCACCGCCGAGGATGGTACCGGTCCGTTGCAGGACGCAAACCTGCAGAGCGTGCTTGCGGGTCAGGAAATCGTGCTCCTGTCGAACGCGTGGCGCAGCGCGGCCGACGATGCATTTGTGCGAGTGCGCAGGCTCGAGTGCCTGATCGGAATTCCGTTGCGCGGTGAGCGCAACGTTTGCCTGGGCGCATTGCTGGTCGCGCGCAGTGAATCGCTGGAAGGCAATACCGTGGCGCTTGCGGGTCTGCGCGTCATCGCGCATGCGCTCGCGCTCGAACTCGAATTGCGCCGATCGCGCGACCAGGGGCGTGCGATCGGACTGCAGGATCCGCTCACCGGCCTGCCGAACCGGTTGCTGTTCAATGACCGCCTGAATTCGGCGATCCAGGAAGCGCATCGCACCAGCGAAATGTTCGCGGTCGTGTTCGTCGATCTCGATCGCTTCAAGAACATCAACGATTCGCTCGGCCACGCGGTCGGCGACCAGGTGCTGACCGCGGTCGCCAAGCGCCTGCGTGGCAGCGTGCGCGGTTCGGATACGGTGGCGCGTTATGCCGGCGACGAATTCACCCTGATCCTGCGCCACATGGTGCAGCGTGAGGACGTGTCGCGGATCGCCGAGAAGATCGTGCGTGCGATGGAAGTGCCGCTGCAGTTGGCCGCCGGCCTCGAGCTGAGCATGACCGCGTCGCTCGGGGTCAGTTTCTATCCCGATGACGCGACCGATGCCGAGCGCCTGCTCAAGCACGCCGACGTCGCGATGTATTCGGCGAAAGGCATGGGTCGCAACAATTTCCAGGCCTATGTAGCGGTGCCCGAAGAATCGCACCAGCAGCGCCTCGCGCTCGAATCGAAACTGCGCCAAGCCGAGAAGAATGGCGAGCTGCGCGTGTTCTACCAGCCGCAACTGGACGGCGTGACCGAGGATATCGTCGGCATGGAAGCGCTGATCCGCTGGGAGCATCCGGAACTCGGCATGATCAGTCCCGGTTTTTTCATCCCGCTGGCCGAGGAATCGGGACTGATCATCTCGATCGGCGAATGGATCCTGCGTGCGGCCTGCAAGGAAGCGCGGCGCTGGCAGGTCATGTTCAACCTGCCGCTGCGCATCGGCGTCAACCTCTCGCCGCTGCAGTTGCGCCAGCCGAACCTGGTCCAGATCGTGGACGCGGTATTGAAGGAGACTGGCATCGAGGCGAATCTGCTCGATCTGGAGGTGACCGAGAGCATCAGCGTCAAGTCGATCCCGAACCTGCTCGAGACGCTGCAAGGCTTGCGCGCGCTCGGCTGCGGCATCTCGATCGACGACTTCGGCACCGGCCAGTCGTCGCTGGACTACATCAAACGCTTCCCGGCGGATCGGATCAAGATCGACCAGGCGTTCGTGCGCAACATCGGCATCGATCCCGACGACGAGGCGATCGTGCGTGCGACGATATCGATGGCGCACAATCTCAACCGCGAGGTCGTTGCGGAGGGTGTCGAAACCGAGCAGCATCTGGACTTCCTGCGCGGGGAGGGCTGCGAGGTCCTGCAGGGATTCCTGTTCTGCCGACCGGTGCCTGCGGCGAGCTTCGAGAACCTGCTGGCCGAGCGCGCGCGACTGCTGGGTGAGACCGTGCCTTCGCCTTCGGTGCCTGCTTGATCAGTCCCGCACAGGCCCCATCTTTCGCAACGAATTGGCGGAGCCGGCAGCAGCGGCTGCGATTTTTGAAACTATTTTGACCGGATACGGTCTTGGGCTGCATGCCTGATCGTGTCGGCAGCAAGGGAGAAAGGCCCGGATGGGCGAAAGCGACGTGGATCAGGCGCTCGTCGAGCGTGTGCAAAATGGCGACAAGCGTGCGTTCGACCTGTTGGTCAGGAAGTATCAGCACAAGCTGGTCAGTGTCATTTCCCGCTATATCAACGACTGGAGCGAGTGCCAGGACGTTGCGCAGGAGACATTCGTGCGCGCGTATCGCGCGATCGGATCGTTCCGCGGCGACGCACAGTTCTATACATGGATCTACAAGATCGCGATCAACACCGCGAAGAACCATCTGGTCTCGCCGGGACGACGCCCGCCGACCGACGACATCGCGGTCGAGGACGCGGTGCAGTTCGATGGCGCGTCGCGCCTGCACGATTCGGCGACACCCGAGCGCGAACTCATGCGCCAGGAAATTGAACGAACCGTGTTCGCCACGGTCGAACAATTGCCTGAGGAGCTCAAGGTCGCCATCACACTGCGTGAAGTGGACGGACTGAGCTACGAAGAGATTGCGGAAACGATGAACTGCCCGATCGGTACGGTCAGGTCTCGCATCTTCCGCGCCCGCGAGGCAATTGACGAACAATTGCGCCCGCTGTTGTCGGAGAAATAGGACGCCATGAACGAGCAGATCCACGAACAGCTTTCGGCCTTGATGGACGGAGAACTGGAGCGCGACCAGACGCGTTTCCTGCTGAAACGTCTCGGCAGCGACGCGGAACTTCCGCTGCGCTGGGCGCGCTATCACGTGACGCGGCAGACCCTGCGCGGTCACGAACTGGTGCTTTCCGCAGGCTTCGCCGAAGCGGTGATGGCTCAGCTTGATCAGGAGCCGGCCCTGCGCGTGCGCACCAGCCATGCATGGCTGCGCTGGGGCGCGGGTGGCGCAATTGCGGCGTCGGTCGCGGTCGCGGCACTGGTGCTGACCAGGCCCGGGGTCGATCCCGGAATCGCGCCGGGCACATTGGTCGCACGCGGCACGACCACGCCCGGTGGATTGATCGGAGCAACGGCCGTTGCCGCCCGTGCACCCGGCACGTTCCAGACGCCGATGCTGGCTCCGAATGTTCCGGTCGAAACCGCGCCGGCCAGCTTCGGCTCCGATCTGGCCGAGCCGGTAACGCTGGAGCCTCGCATGCAGTCTTACCTGATCCGCCACTACCAGGCGACGGGTACGGCGGGCCAGTCCAATTTCGTGCCCTATGTCCTGCTTGGCGCGCCGCAGCGCAATGACACGCCACAGATGGCGCAACCGGTTTCCCCGAATCACTGACCGCCCATGCGTGGGTTCGTTTGCGCGTTGTCTGACCGCCGCGCCAGTTCGGGCTGGATCCGGATTTCCGCTGGCCGGGACATCCCGCGTCGCAAACAAAGCCGGGCCGCGTTGCGGCGTTTGCGCGGTTCGAGCCTGCTGCTCGGCGCACTGTTCGTTCTCGCATCGATCCGGCCCGCGCTCGCCGATCCTGCGTCGGATGATGCCGCCACCCTGCTCGCGCAGATGTCCGTCGCGGTGCGCGACATCGATTACCAGGGTTCCTTCATCTACGAACACAACGGCCGCATCGATGCGTTGCGGCTATTCCATGCCGGCGGTCGCGACGAGCGCGAACGACTGCTCAGCATGAGCGGTGCGCGCAGCGAGATCGTGCGCGACGGAAACACGGTCACGTGCCTGCAAACCGGTTCGCCGACGCTGATGTTGCCCAATCTGGCGCGGTGCACCTGCTTCCGCTGGTACCGGATGTATCAGGAGCATCGTTCGGCAAACTCTATTCCGTTGAGCCGGCGGAAGATCGCATCGCCGGATATCGCGCGCGCATCGTCAAGATCGTTCCGCGCGATGCGTATCGTTACGGCTATCGGCTGTGGATGGAGGACACGACACGGTTGCCGCTGCGTTCGGTGGTGGTCGACGCCGCGCAGCATGCGCTCGAACAATTCATGTTCGTCGCGCTCGATATCGGCGCGAAGCCGAAGGAAAGCGATCTTGCTGCAGAGCGAGAGCCCGGCTGCGTGACGGCGCCGGTGGAAGCTCGCGCTGTCGGCCGCGCCGCAATGGCGCGTGACCGATGCGCCCGCGGGCTTCGAGTTCCTGCGTGCGCAGCGCGCCGCGCAGGGGCCGAGACGGCGCGAACATCTGATCTATTCCGACGGCGTGGCGAGTGTCTCCGTTTACGTCGAGCCGCGCGACGCGAATGCGCCGGGCGAGCCCGATCGCGCGATCGCCCGCGGCGTGCTCAGCGATGTACGCGCACGACATGGCCGACTGGAAAGTCACGGTGCTTGGCGATGTGCCGCGCGCGACCGTGGAGCGCATGGCGCGTTCGGTTCAGGCAGCGGCGACGGCGACGCTGCCGGCTCGCTGAAGTGTTGCGAAACACGGCCGCGCGCCATGGGCTGCCGGAACTTTGTCGTGTCGCTCCGATCCAAGCGCATGCTCGAAGGGGCAGCGGTGGCCTCGCGGCCACCGGATCGATCCGGATTCAGTCTCGCCATCACGCACCGCTCCCGGTCTTGCGTGCACGCACGGGACGCGAAGTTGCAACGTATTCAAGGTATTTGAGCTGTATAAACATGGAAATACGAGGTATTCCATCATGACGAACATGTGGAGCGGGAAGCTTTCCCGCTGGTTGGTCGCACCGCTGTTGCTGGTCGCGATCGTCGCCAACGCGGTGCGGCCGACCTGCCCGATTTCACCGGCCTGGTCGACAAGTACGGTCCGGCCGTGGTCAACGTGCAGGCGACCGGAAATCCGGAAGCACAGGCGCAGCAGGAAGACCCGAACGACCAGCAGGACGTACCCGAAATCTTCCGCCGATTCTTCGGGCCGATGCCGCAACCGCGCGGAACGCGGCACGCGCGTCTCGATGGGCTCGGGCTTCATCATTTCCGCCGACGGCTACGTGCTGACCAACAACCACGTCGTCGACGGCGCCGACACACGTCACGGTGCGCCTGTCCGATCGCCGCGAGCTCGATGCGAAGGTCATCGGCACCGACGCCGCAGTACGACATCGCGTTGCTCAAGATCAACGCGACCGGACCTGCCGGTGGTCAGCCTCGGCGATTCCAAGAGCGTCAAGGCCGGGCAGTGGGTGGTCGCGATCGGCTCGCCGTTCGGCTTCGATCATTCGGTGACCGCCGGCATCGTCAGCGCGGTCGGCCGCAATTTCGGCGGCGCCGATCAGCAGTACGTGCCCTTCATCCAGACCGACGTGCCGATCAACCGCGGCAACTCGGGCGGTCCGCTGTTCAACCTCGACGGCCAGGTCATCGGCATCAACTCGCAGATCTTCTCGAACACCGGCGGCTTCATGGGCGTGTCGTTCGCGATTCCGATCGACATCGCGATGAACGCGGTCGAACAGATCAAGACCACCGGCCACGTCAGCCGCGGCATGATCGGCGTGCAGATCCAGAACGTCGACCGCGACCAATGCGCAAGGCGCTCGGCCTGCCGCGCATCGGCGGCGCGCTGGTCAACAAGGTCACTCCGGGCAGTCGGCGCGGACAAGGCCGGCGTGCAGGTCGGCGACGTGATCCTCGGCTTTGCCGGCCACGACATCGTGACCTCGGCCGATCTTGCCGCCGCTGGTCGGGTCGACCAAGCCCGGCAGCAAGGCCGATCTCACGCATCTGGCGCGACGGCAAGACGCTGACGCTTCCGGTCACGGTCGGCGAACTGCCGACCGAGAAGGTGGCCGTGGCCAGTGCGCCGGCGGCGAAGCGGCGGCGGCGGCCGGCAATCCGCTCGGCATCGTCGTCGAAGATTTGACCGCCGACCAGCGCAAGCAACTCGGCATCAGCAACGACGAAGGCGTCGTCGTCACCCAGATCAACGGCGCCGCCGCACGCCGCGCCGCGCTGGCACCCGGCGACGTGATCCTGATGGTCGGCCGCAAGCCGGTGAAATCGGTCGCCGACTTCAATGCGACGGTCAAGGCGGCAAAGCCGGGCGAGTCGATCATGCTGCTGGTCCGGCGCGGCGACCAGACCCAGTTCCTCGCGATGACGGTGCCGAAGGCCAAGGAGTGATCGACCGTCCGCTGAACAGGAAGCGGGCTCGCCCCGGCGGCCCCGTTTCTTCATGGCCATGGATGGCCGGTATGCTGGAATTGCAGGACGCAGATTCCAGCGGGCCGTGGATGCGCCGGTATACGCGGCCATCCAGGAGCAATCCCCGGCGGCGCCGCGCGCTGATGGCGGCTTGCGGCTCCCGGCCCTTCTCAAACGGCCGATTGGCGCGTGGAGAGCGCGCTTCACGCCGCTTTCTGCGATAATGTCTGCTTGTGCCGATATCCGGCCTTATGTCGATTGACCTCCGTGGCCGCAGCAGACCCGATGCTTCATATCCGCAACTTCTCGATCATCGCCCACGTCGACCACGGCAAATCCACGCTCGCGGACCGCATCATCCAGCTCTGCGGCGGCCTGACCGAGCGCGAGATGGAAGCGCAGGTGCTCGACAACAATCCGATCGAGCGCGAGCGCGGCATCACGATCAAGGCGCAGTCCGTCTCGCTGCCGTACACCGCGAAGGACGGCATCACCTACCAGCTCAACTTCATCGACACGCCGGGCCACGTCGACTTCAGCTACGAGGTCAGCCGCTCGCTGGCCGCCTGCGAGGGCGCGCTGCTGGTCGTCGATGCGGCGCAGGGCGTCGAGGCGCAATCGGTCGCCAACTGCTACACCGCGGTCGAGATGGGCCTCGAAGTCGTGCCGGTGCTCAACAAGATCGACCTGCCGACCGCCGACATCGAGCGCGCCAAGGCCGAGATCGAGGCGGTGATCGGCATCCACGCCGACGACGCGATCGCGATCAGCGCGAAGACCGGCCAGAACGTCGAAGCCGTGCTCGAGGCGATCGTCGCGCGCATTCCGCCGCCGAAGCCGCGCGACACCGACCGTCTGCAGGCGCTGATCATCGATTCCTGGTTCGACAACTATCTCGGCGTCGTGTCGCTGGTGCGCGTGATGCAGGGCGAGATCAAGCCGGCGACAAGCTGCTGGTGATGTCGACCGGCCGCACGCACGAGGTCGACGAGGTCGGCGTGTTCACGCCCAAGCGCGCGACGCGCGCGAAGCTCGGCGCGGGCGAGGTCGGCTGGATCAACGCGTCGATCAAGGACGTGCACGGCGCGCCGGTCGGCGACACGCTGACCCTCGGCCGGCAAGCCGGCGCCGGAGCCGCTGCCGGGCTTCCAGAAGATGCAGCCGCGCGTGTTCGCGGGCCTGTTCCCGACCGTGGCCGACGACTATCCGGCGCTGCGCGAGGCGCTGGAGAAGCTCAAGCTCAACGACGCGGCGCTGAACTTCGAGCCGGAAAGCTCCGAGGCGATGGGCTTCGGCTTCCGCTGCGGCTTCCTCGGCCTGCTGCACATGGAGATCGTGCAGGAGCGGCTCGAGCGCGAGTACGACCTGGACCTGATCACCACCGCGCCGACCGTCGTCTACGAGGTGCTGCATGACCGACGGCAAGATCCTGTCGCTCGACAACCCGGCCAAGCTGCCGCCGAGCCAGAACATCGAGGAAATGCGCGAGCCGATCATCGTCGCGAACATCCTGACGCCGCCGGACTACGTCGGCAACGTGATCAAGCTGTGCGAGGAAAAGCGCGGCGTGCAGCGTTCGATCAACTACCTGGCGACGCCAGGTGCAGATCAGCTACGAACTGCCGCTGGCCGAAGTCGTGCTCGATTTCTTCGACAAGCTCAAATCGGTGTCGCGCGGCTATGCGTCGATGGACTACCACTTCGACCGCTTCCAGGCCGGTCCGTTCGTGCGCGTCGATGTGCTGATCAACGGCGACCGCGTCGACGCGCTGAGCCTGATCCTGCATCGCTCCAGCGCCGACCGTCGCGGCCGCGAGCTGGTCGAGAAGATGAAGGAGCTGATCCCGCGCCAGCAGTTCGATGTCGCGATCCAGGCCGCGATCGGCGCGCAGATCATCGCGCGCTCGACCGTCAAGGCGCTGCGCAAGAACGTGCTCGCCAAGTGCTATGGCGGCGACGTGTCGCGCAAGCGCAAGCTTGCTGGAAAAACAGAAGGAAGGCAAGAAGCGCATGAAGCAGGTCGGCAGCGTGGAGATTCCGCAGGAAGCCTTCCTCGCCGTGCTGCAGATGGACAAGTAGCCGGGATTCGAGATTAGGGATTCGAAATCTGGAAGAGCGTGTTTTCCGAATCTCCGATCCCCAATCCCGATCCCCTTTTCCGAAGGAACAAAGATGGATTTCGATTTTGCATTGCTGCTGGTCGTCCTGACCGCCGTTGCCGGCGTCATCTGGCTGCTCGATCGCGTGCTGCTGGCCGGCATGCGCGCACGTCGTGCCGCAGGCGCTCGAGGCGATGACTGCGCTGCTCGGCCGAAGAGCGTGACGCACGCGCGCGCAACGCGCTGCAGCGAACCGGTCGTCGGTCGAATACGCGCGCTCGTTCTTCCCGGTGCTGTTGCTGATCCTGCTGTTTCGCTCGTTCGTCGCCGAGCCGTTCAAGATTCCGTCCGGCTCGATGATGCCGACCCTGCTGGTCGGCGATTTCATCCTCGTCAACAAGTTCGCCTACGGCCTGCGCCTGCCGGTTCTGAACACGAAGATCCTCGCCGTCGGCGAGCCCAAGCGCGGCGACGTGTTCGTGTTCCGCTATCCGAAGAACCCGAAAGAGGACTACATCAAGCGCGTGATCGGCCTGCCGGGCGACGAGATCACCTACCGCGACAAGACCTTGTACGTGAATGGCAAGGAGATTGCGGAGACCGACCTCGGCGCCTATACCGGTGCGCCGGAACCGGGTCGCCGGATGGACGGACGCGGTGCTGAAACAGGAAAATCTCGAAGGTGTCGAGCACCGTATCATGCAGTTTCCGCAGGTATGGGTTGGTCACGAAGGTACGTGGACGGTGCCAGCGGGCGACTATTTCGCGATGGGCGACAATCGGGACAACAGTGCGGACAGCCGCTTCTGGGGTTTCGTGCCGGAAGCGAACCTGGTCGGCAAGGCATTCCTGGTATGGATGAACTTCGGTGATTTGAGTCGGGTGGGCAGCGTCATTCGCTGACGGCTGTGGATCGGTTCGATAGCGGGTCAATCGACAAGGGGATAACGCAATGAACATGCGCAACAAGGTCAAGGGAATCACGCTGATCGGATTTGCGATCGGGCTCTGCGTGCTGGGTTTCTTCGCGTACATCGCGATGCGCGTCATTCCGATGTATGTCGAGTATTTCGGGGTGGTGAAGACGATGGAAATGGTCCGCAAGGAACCGGGGGCCGCAACCAAGTCGCTCGACGAAATCCGCCGCGACATGAGTCTCAAGTTCGACACCCAGTACGTCGACGAGACCGCCGTGCCACCGTCGGCAATCATGATCAAGAAGGAAGCCACGGCGCAACCTTGCGTGTCGCCTACGAAAAACGCGTCCCCTTCATGTACAACATCGACCTGATCGGCAAGTTCGACAAGTCAGTCAGCCTGACCAACGCTGGTAGTGATTAACACCATTCTCGGTCACCGTTTTGGCGATCCGCAGCTGCTCGATCGCGCGCTGACGCATCGCAGCGTCGGGCATGCGAACAACGAGCGTCTGGAATTCCTCGGCGACGCGCTGCTCAACCTGTTCGTCGCCGAGCTCGTCTACGAAAGCCACCCGCGCGCGGACGAGGGCGACGATGACGCGTTTGCGCGCTGCGCTCGTCAACGGCACTTCGCTTGCGGAAATTGCACGCGTCGAGGAAATCGGCGATCGCCTCCATCTTGGTCCCGGCGAACTCAAGAGCGGTGGTTTCCGTCGCGATTCGATCCTCGCCGACGCGTTCGAGGCGTTGATCGCAGCGATTTATGAAGACGCCGGCTGGGCGGCCTGTCGCGACATCGTGCGCGGCCTGTTCGCCGAGCGCGTCGCAGCCGGTGCAGGCACGCCGAAGGATGCAAAGACCCGCCTGCAGGAATGGTTGCAGGCGCGCAGCCGGCCGTTGCCGGTCTACGAACTGACCGATTGCCAGCGGCGAGGAACATGCGCGGGTTTTCGACGTATGCTGCCGTATCGAAGACCTCGACATTTCCGCGCATGGCAGTGGCTCCAGCCGCCGCGCGGCCGAACAGATCGCGGCCGAAGCTGCCTTGCGCTGCCGTACAGCGAAACCCGAGCATGAGCACTGACGTGTTCCACCCGATCCACCGCTGCGGTCGCGTCGCCCTGATCGGTCGCCCGAACGTCGGCAAATCCACCCTGCTCAACGCGTTCCTCGGCGCCAAGCTCAGCATCGTCACGCCGAAGCCGCAGACGACGCGGCATCGCATCGTCGGCATCGTCACGCGTCCCGACGCGCAGGTCGTGTTCATCGACACGCCGGGCCTGCACCAGGGCGGCAAGCGCGCGCTCAATCGCCAGCTCAACCGCGTCGCACGCCAGGTGCCGGATGAAGCCGACGTGCTCGTGCACGTGATCGATGGCATGCGCTGGCGCGACGAGGACGAGGACGTCTGGAAACTGGTCGCGGCGCAGCCGGCGCCATGCCTGCTCGCAGTCAACAAGGTCGACCGCATCACTGACAAGAAATCGTTGCTGCCGTTCGCCGGCGAGCTCACTCGCGAGCGCCATTATGCGGGCGTGCATTTCATCGCGGCACGCCGCGGCGATGGCGTGCCGGCGTTGATGGACGACCTCGTCGCGCGCCTGCCGGAAGCGCCCGCGATGTACGCGGAAGACGAATTCACCGATCGCAGCGAGCGTTTCCTTGCCGCGGAACTGATCCGCGAGCAACTGATGCTGCAGCTCGCGGCAGAACTTCCGTACGCGACCGCGGTCGAGATCGAGCGTTTCGAGGACGCCAGCGACATCACCCGGATCGGTGCGGTGATCTGGGTCGAGCGCGACGGTCAAAAGGCGATCGTGATCGGTACCGGCGGCGCGCAGCTCAAGAAGATCGGCAGTGCCGCACGGCATTCCATGGAACGTTTGTTCGGGCGCCACATATTTCTGGAACTGTGGGTTCGCGTACGCGAATCATGGAGCGACGACATCGCGGCTTTGCGACAGTTCGGTTATTCGGAGTAGAGAAGCAGGGATTCGGGATTCGAGATTGGGGATTCGGCAAAGCCTGCACCTTCCAGTCGACGGGGTACTCCACGTTCGCGCGCTGCTTGCGTTTCCAAATCCCGAATCTCCAATCCCGAATCCCGGCCTTCGATGCGCATCGATCAACAACCCGCCTTCATCCTGCACGCGCGGCCGTATCGTGAAACCTCGCTGCTGATCGAAGCGTTCTCGCGAGATCATGGCCGGGTCGGGCTGGTCGCGCGCGGAGTGCGGCGCGAACGCAGCCGGTTGCCGCGCGGTGTCCTGCAGCCGTTGCAGCCGTTGCTTCTCAGTTGGGTCGCTCGTGGTGAACTGGGAACGCTGACGGGCGCGGAAGCGGCAAGCACCCCGTTTTTGCTGTCCGGCGATGCGCTGCTTGCCGCGATGTACATCAATGAACTCGTGTTGCGTCTGGGCGCGCGCAGCGATGCGCCCACGCATGCATTCGCGGCGTATGCGCAATGCCTGGCGAGACTCGCCCACGATGCGGACATGGCGTGGACCTTGCGTCGCTTCGAGCGCGATTTTCTGGCCGACATCGGTTACGCACTCGCGTTGGGGCAGACCGTGGCCGGCGAGGCGATCAAGGCAGATGCCGACTACGCTCTACGATCCCGATTCCGGTGCGAGCGAATGGCGCAGCGGCACCGGTGGCCACGTTTGAGTGGCGCCGCGTTGATCGCGCTCGACCGTGACGAGCGACCCACGCGCCGAGCAGCTCGTGCAATTGCGCCGTCTGATGCGCGTCGTCGTCCGCCACCTGCATCGGCGGCGACCTCAAGGCCTGGGCGTTGTCGACGCGGCCAAATGGGTTGGATTCGAAAATGCGGCCGACTTCCGACGACCTGTCGTCGTAACTCTCAGCGAATCAGCTGCAAGCGGGCGCGTTCACAGGCAGCCAGGAATTGCGCTATCGCCGTGCGCGGCCACGCCGATCCATCCAGCGCGAGCCGCAGTGTCGCCGCTGCCTGCACCAACGCGGGGACCCCGCAGAATCCAGCCGAGGCATCGAGACGATGCAACCGCTCGCGCGCAGCGGTTGCATCCTCGCATTCGTCGAAACGGGCGAACTCGTTCGGCAAGGCTTCGAGTTCGCTCGCAAACAAGCCACGCAACGCGGCGGCGATGGTTGCGTCGCCACCCGCTGCGGCGAGCGCCTGCGCGTCGTCAAGCATTTCACCGGCCAGCGCCAACCCAGACGCATGTTGCGCGAGCGCCGAGCGCAAGGTGCCGACGCCGAGCGGTTTGACCAGTACATCGGCGAAACCCGCAGCCCGCAGTGCCGCATGCGCCGCGCGATCGTTGTCCGCGGTCGTCGCCAGTGCGGTCGCGTGTTGTGACGAGCCTGCGTGTGCACGGACTCTTGCGAGTACCTGTGCGCCGCCAAGATTCGGCATGCGCGCATCGAGCAGCAGCACATCGCAAGCACCCGCGTTGGCGCGATCGAGTGCCACGGCGCCATCCTCGGCCTCGACGACCTCGTGACCCATTCCAACGAGTGCCTCGGCAAGGAAACGCAGGCTGAGCGGGTTGTCATCGGCGACGAGGATGCGCAGTTTCTGCACGGTGGACACCATGGCGGCAATGACTGGCAGAATGGTCGACGATGCGAAATCCGTCAATCCGTCGATGCTGCACATTCGTCATCGCAGCCGCAGTGGCGCTCGCCAGCGCCACGGTCGCTGCGCGCACGCTCACCCTGACAGCCGCAACGCTGCACGACCCGCACGCGGGCGCAACGGATCTGCGCGTGGTTTTCGACGAACGCGCCGTCGCCGGAGCGCTGCACGTCAGCGCCGCGCGCATCGACGTGCCGCAACTTGCGCTGGGCGGGCGCATCGACTGGGCCTGCGAACTCAAGCGCGAAGGCGGCACCGGTTGGGCGTGCGCAGGCCCCGTCCAGTTCGTCGCCGATGGCGAAGCCGCGCAGAGTGCTGACCTTGCAGCACGCATCGCCGGCCACCGTATCGAATTGACCTTGACCCGCGATGGCGCCCGTATCGTGGTAACGCTGCCAATAGGCGCAGACGACGCGACCGGCGTGGCGCTGCAACAGGTCCCCGCCGCGTGGCTCAGGGCGCCGCTTGCACAGGCGTGGAAAGGCGGCGAGGTGCGCAGTGGCGTGTTCGATATCGATGCGAAATTGAATGTCGACGGTCGCATCGAGGCGCGCTACAAGGCTGCTGATCTGACCTTCAATACTCTCGATGGCACCGTCTCCGGCACCAGCCTTGCAGTCACGGGCGAGCTGGATTGGTCGCCGGCCGGCGCCGATGTACATCTTGTTGCCAGCGCGACATCGAATGGCGGCAGGGTCGGCATCGGCGGCGTGCATGTGGTGTTGCCGGAAACGCCGGTTGCGATGAACCTCGACGCGATGATGCGCGCCGACGGGCTTTGGGGCATCAGCCGTTTCGCGTGGAATGACCCGGATGCCCTTCAATTCGAGGCGAACGGGTCGTTCGAGCCCGCCGAGCTGGCTCCGCTGCGCGCGCTCAACGTGCATATCGCGCGCGCACAGTTTCCGCTCGCGAAGGAGCGTTACGCGCAGACCGTGCTCGCCGCGCAAGGACTCGACGCGCTCACGCTGCGCGGCGAGCTGTCTGGCGATCTTGTGGTCGATGCGCGAGGGTTGCGACGTGTTTCACTGGCGACACCTCGACTGGATATCCGTGATGGCGCCGGACCAATTGCGCTGACCGGCATCAACGGCGGCATCGACTGGGCGGCGGCGGGCACGCAGCCCGCGACCACGCTGACATGGAAGTCGGCAGACATCGAAGGCGTGACATTGCCTGCGTCGTCATCGCACTGGCAGTCGCGCGATGGCGCGCTGAACCTGCTCGGCTCGTTGCGGACTAAATTGTTCGGCGGCGAGTTGAGGCTCCAGGAAACCCTGTTCGTCCGCTGGCGACAGCGGAGGACCGGCTCAGTAGCGCATTCGCGTTCAGTGGTATCGGCTATGACAGCAAGGACGGTTCGCTCGCCGCCGCGACATCTTGCCGCGGAAGGGCGCCTGCGCGTATCCGGCGGCGTCGGGCAACCGCACGTGCAGCATCGAGGCGAACCTCAACGGTGGCGAGGCGCTGGTCGGCCCGGTTTACGTGAAGCTGCCAGCCATGCCGGTCGAGATCGATGCTGGACGCCACGTTCGTGGGCGCGCGCTGGCAGCTGCCGGAATTCGCATTGGAACGATTCCGGCGTGCTCGACCTCGGCGCAAACGGTGAAATCGCCGTTGGCCGACGCGCGGCCAGTGCAAGCGCTGCAACTCGACCTGCGCGACGCGCAGCTCGGCCCCGCGCTCGAGCGCTATGCGCGCAGCTGGCTTGCCGCCAAGGGTTTCGGCGAACTCGCGCCGCCGGCGCTCTGTCCGGCTCGCTGGCACTTCGACGCCGCAGGCATCGCAGCGCTTTGCGTTCGACGCGCACGGCGTGAACCTGCGCGACGCGCGCGGTCGCTTCGCCGTGACCGGTGTCGACGGCGGCGTCGACTGGAGTGCCCGCGGCGACAGCGCGCCGAGCGTGCTGGGCTGGACATCGATCGAGGTGTTCCGTATTCCGCTTCGGCGCCGCGCGCGCGCAATGGCAGTCGCGGCGCGGTGCGATCGTGCTGGCGCAGCCGCTGGCCATCGACGTGCTCGGCGGCGAGGTGCGCCTCGAGAAGCTCAGCCTGCAGCCGCATTCGTCACGCGGCGAACGCTATGCCGGCTCGTTCGCACTCGTCGGCATCGAGATGGCGCAATTGTCCGCCGCGCTCGGCTGGCCGCACTTCGGCGGCACCGTGTCGGGCGGCATTCCGGAAATCGTGTTCGCGGCGACACGATCGAACTGCACGGCGGCCTCGACCTGTATGTGTTCGACGGCCACTCGGTGTCAGCGGCCTGACGCTGGAGCGGCCGTTCGGCGTGGCGCCCGCGCTCGGCGCGGACATCCATTTCGAGAATCTCGATCTCGACCAGGTGACCAGCGCGTTCTCGTTCGGCGGCATGAGCGGCCGGCTCGATGGGCACGATCGCCGAGCCTGCGCCTGGTCGACTGGAGTCCGGTCGCGTTCGACGCCTGGCTGCGCACCAGCGGCGGCGGCCGCATGAGCTACAAGGCGGTCAACGACATCACCGCCATCGGCGGCGGTGGTGGCTTGTCCAGCAACCTGCAGACGATGGCGCTGAAGCTCTTCGACACCTTCGGCTACCGCCGGCTCGGCATCCGCTGCAAGCTGCGCGACGAGGTCTGCCGATGGGCGGCATCGATCCGCTCCCGGCGCACGCCACGACCGCTCGGCCGGACGGCTACACTATCGTCGAAGGTTCCGGCCTGCCGCGCATCATGCATCGTCGGCCACCGCCGCCGCGTCGATTGGCCGACCCTGGTGCGCCGCCTGGAGGAAGCCACGCAAGGGCAGGGCCCGGTCATCAGATTGATGATCTATTCAAGAGTTGGGCAAAAATGGCCGCTGTTTGGTCCTCGCGGCCAGGGACGTGCGCAAAAATACACCGCGGCCGGGGATGGCCGCTTTTGATCCTCGCGCTCAGGGACGAACGCAGAAACGACTCCGGAGCGACACATGCGCAAATTCATTATCTGGTCCGCACTCGCCGCCGCTCTCGTGCTGCTCGCCGCGTGCGTCACGATCAACGTCTATTTCCCGGAGGCCGCCGCCGAGAAGGCCGCCAGCAGTTCGTCGACAAGGTGATCGGCACGCCGGCGGACGCGAGGACAGCCGCCGCCAGCATCGAGCCGCCGCCGCCCGGCAAGTCGCCGGGTGCGATGCTGCTCGACTTCGTGATTCCGAGCGCCTATGCGCAGCAGGCCAACATCAAGTCCAGACGCCGCAGATCCAGGCGATCCAGGCGCGCATGCAGCAGCGGTTTTCGCGCGACGCTTGTCGAAGTACTTTGCCAGCGGTGCGGTCGGTTTCACCCACGACGGACTGATCGCGGTGCGCGATGCGGCCGCCATTCCGCTGGCCGAGCGCGCCGCGGTGAACACCGCGGTCGCCGACGAAAACCGCGATCGCCAGGCCGTGTATCGCGAGATCGCGATGGCCAATGACCATGCCGACTGGGAAGCGCAAATCCGCGCCGCGTTCGCGAAGCAATGGATCGAACGGGCGCGCCCGGGCTGGTATTATCAGGACGCAACGGTGCCTGGAAGCAGAAATGACGACAGTACGTCGTCATCCCGTGCAGCGCCATGCGATGGCCGGTGACACGGGATCCGCTCCCGCGAACGCCGAAATCCAGCGTCATTCGCCTGCACGGCCGATTCCGGATTCCGTCCCACGATGACCGTGCCCACCGTGCCTTGGTGGGCGCTTTATTTCTATCCATGCAAATTCCCGAAGTCGACATCACCGACCTGACCCACGACGGCCGCGGCGTCGCGCGCATCGACGGCAAGGCCGTGTTCGTCGCGGCGCGCTGCCGGGCGAGCGCGCGCGCATCCGCTGACCAAGCGCAGCCGCCAGTTTCGACGAAGCGAAGGTCGAGGAGCTGCTGACGCGCTCGCCCGATCGCGTCGAGCCGCGTTGCGTCCACTTCGGCACCTGCAGCGGCTGCAGCCTGCAGCACCTGCCAGCCGGCCGCGCAGATCGCGGCGAAGCAGCGCGTGCTGGCCGAGAACTTCGAGCGCATCGGCAAGGTCACGCCCGAGCGCTGGCTCGATCCGTTGACCGACGAGCCCTGGGGCTATCGCCGCAAGGGCCGCCTGTCGGTCAAGTGGGTCGCCAAGAAGGACAAGGTGCTGGTCGGGTTTCCGCGAGATCAATCCGCGCTTCGTCGCCGACCTCTCGATCTGCCACACGCTGCTGCCCGAAGTCGGCGAGCGCCTCGCCGCGCTCGGCGACGCTGATCGGCTCGCTCGATGCGCAAAGCGCGAGATCGCGCAGATCGAGATCGCGGCCGGCGACGACACCGTCGCGCTGACGTTCCGCAACCTGCAGCCGTTGTCGGACGGCGACCGGGCAGCGCTGATCGCGTTCGGCCAGGCGCACGACCTCGCGATCCTGCTGCAACCGGGCGGTCCGGACAGCGTGCACGCGCTGTGGCCGGACGAGATCGCGCTGTCGTTCCGCATTCCCGACTACGACATCGACATCGCGTTCCGCCCGCTCGATTTCATCCAGGTCAACGCCGGCATGAACCAGCGCATGATCGCGCGCGCGCTGGAGTCTGCTCGATCCGCAGCCGACCGACCGCGTGCTCGACCTGTTCTGCGGACTCGGCAATTTCACGCTGCCGATCGCGCGCCACGTCGGTCAGGTCGTCGGTGTCGAAGGCGAGGCCGCGCTGGTCGCGCGCTCGCGCGAGAACGCCGACGCGCAACGGCATCGGCAACGCCGAGTTCTTCGCCGCCGACCTCGCCGTCGACCAGCGCGACGCGCCGTGGGCGCAGGCGCGCTACGACAAGCTGCTGCTCGATCCGCCGCGCTCCGGCGCGGCCGCCGTGCTCGAATACCTGCCGCGCAAGGGCACCGATCGCATCGTCTACGTGTCCTGTCATCCCGGCTCGCTGGCGCGCGATGCGGGCATCTTGGTCGAGCAGCACGGCTTCCGGCTCGCCGCGGCGGGCGTGATGGACATGTTTCCGCACACCGCGCACGTCGAATCGATCGCGCTGTTCGAGCGCCGTAGATGCTGAGGGCCGACCCTGTGCGCGACCGAAGCATCATTGCGCGCGAGAGTCGCGCACAGGGTGCGCTGCCTACGCAGAGCCGAATGTTGAGCATGGAAGCAATGCCGCATCGAAATCGAACGCAAATTCCTCGTCGTCGGCGATGCCTGGCGCACGCAGGCCACGCGCAGTCGAAGCGATGGTGCAGGGCTACCTGGCCGGACCGCCGGCGGCGCGCTGCTCGGTGCGCGTGCGCATCGCCGGCGAGTGCGCATTCCTCAACATCAAGTCGGTGGCGGACGGCATCGCGCGCGACGAATACGAATACGCGATTCCGCTCACCGATGCCGAGCGCATGCTGGCGACGCTCGCCGGCGCCGTGGTCGAGAAGCGGCGCCATTACGTCGAGGTCGACGGCCACATCTTCGAGGTCGACGAATTTCGCGGCGACAATGCGGGCCTGATCGTCGCCGAACTCGAACTCGGTTCGATCGACGCGCCATTCCCGCGCCCGGCGTGGCTCGGCCGCGAAGTCAGCGACCTCGCGCGCTATTACAATCTGAATCTCGCCGTGCATCCGTATTCGCGCTGGAGCGCTGCGGAACGCGCACGCGCATTGACGCTCTCTGACCCGAACACTGAGCACGATGCTGATCATCGGACTTTCCGGGAAAACCCTGAGCGATGCGGATCGCGCGCGCCTGTCCGCGCCGCAGGTCAGCGGCGTGATCCTGTTCACGCGCAACTTCGACCATCGCGATCAGGTCGACCGCGCTGATCGACGATATCCGCGTCGAGCGGCCCTGAGCCGTTCCTGGTCTGCGTCGACCAGGAAGGCGGCCCGGTGCAGCGCTTTCGCGACGGCTTCACGCGCCTGCCGGCGCTCGCGCGCATCGGCGAGCTGTACGCGCGCGATCCGAGCGCGGCGATCGCGCGCGCCGAAGAACACGCCTGGCTGATGGCCAGCGAGATGCGCGCAATCGACGTCGACATGAGCTTCGCGCCGGTCGTCGATCTCGCCCGCGGCAATCGCGCGATCGGCGAGCGCGCGTTCGATGCCGATCCGCAGGTCGCGTCCGAGCTCGGCCACGCCTACCTGCGCGGCATGCGCCTGGCCGGCATGGCGGCGACGCTCAAGCATTTTCCCGGACACGGCTCGGTGCCGAGGACACCCATTTCGACGTCGCGATCGATCCGCGTTCGCTGGACGAATTGCGCGATGACCGATCTGGTTCCGTTCGTCGACGGCGATCGCCGCCGGTGCCGAAGCGGTGATGATGGCGCACGTGACCTATCCCGCGGTCGACGCGCAACCGGCCGGCTATTCGCGGGTCTGGATCGAGGATGTCCTGCGCGGCGAACTCGGTTTCCGCGGCGTCGTGATCGGCGACGACATCGGCATGGCCGCGGCGGAATCGCTCGGCGGCATCGCGGCGCGCATCGAGGCGCATCTGCTCGCCGGTTGCGACCTGCTGCTCGCCTGCAGCCCGGCGATCGTCGACGAGGCGCTCGCCGCAAGCGCGCATGCGACGCCGTGCGCGACCGAGCTGCTGTCGCACGTCTGCAGGGCGAGGTCGCGCAGACCTGGGACGCGCTGATCGCGCAATCCGCAGCGCGACGAATTCGTCGCGCGCCTCGCCGCGCTCGACACGCGCGCCGAGCCAGGAGGGCCATGCATGACGCCGAAACTTTCCGAACGCGCTCGCGCGTGCCGACCTGGTGCACGACCAGGCGCGTGCTTGCCGCGGCGATCGCGCGCATCGGCGCCGAGATCGATCGCGAACTTGCCGGCACGCCGGCGGTTTTCGTCACCGTCATGCAGGGCGCGCTGATGTTCGCCGGCCAGCTCGCGACCGCGATCGCGACGCCGCTGACGTTCGACTACGTGCACGCGACGCGCTATCGCGGCGCGACCAGCGGCGGCGAGCTGCACTGGATCAAGCGACCGTCGACGTCGCTGGCCGGCGCGACCGTGCTGCTGGTCGACGACATCCTCGACGAGGGCCACACGCTGAAGGCGATCCGCGATTTCTGCCTCGCAGCGAAGGTGCCGCGCGCGTGCTGCTCGCGGTGTTGTGCGAAAAGCGCCACGGCCGCACGCGTGCCGGGCCTGCAGCGCGCGATTTCGTCGGCGTCGAAGTGCCCGACCGCTACGTGTTCGGCTACGGCATGGACTACTCACGAGCAAGGCCGCAACCTGCCGGCCATCTACGCGGTGGACGCATGAGCCGACGCTATCGATCTGGCGCTGATTGGCGGCACCGGCCTGTACAAGTTTCCGGGGCTCGACACACGTCGAGCGCCACGCGATCGACACGCCGTACGGCGCGCCGTCGGACGCGTCGTGGTCGGCGAGTCTGGCGCGCACCGCATCGCGTTCCTCGCGCGCCATGGCGAATCGCACACGATCCCGCCGCATCGCGTGAACTACCGCGCCAACGTCTGGGCGCTGCATCATCTCGGCGCGCGTCGCGTGGTCGGCGTCAATGCGGTCGGCGGCATCCGCGCCGACATGGGTCCGCGCGTGCTCGCGGTGCCCGACCAGATCATCGACTACACGCACGGGCGCCTGACCAGTTATTGCGACGTCGCCGGCGCCGAAGTGCGACACATCGATTTCAGCGAACCGTACTCGGCGCCGTTGCGCGAGGACCTGCTGGCCGCGGCCGCGCGCGCCGGTGTCGCGGTCGTCGATGGCGGCTGCTACGGCGCAACCCAGGGCCCGCGTCTGGAAACACGTGCCGAAATCGCGCGGCTGCGCCGCGATGGCTGCGACCTGGTCGGCATGACCGGCATGCCGGAAGCCGCGCTCGCACGCGAACTCGATCTCGACTATGCCTGCCTCGCATTGGTCGCGAACTGGGCCGCCGGCTGCGGCGACGAGGCCGAAATCAGCCTGCCCGAGATCTTCGCGAATCTCGAAGCGGTCACCGCGAACGTACCGCGCATCATCACCGCGATGCTTGCGGTTTGACGTCAAGCGGCCCGGACCTATGCGATGGCGCAACGCTCGCGCCAGAGCGTGCGCAGCGCGGCGGCGAAATCATCCGCCTGCGCCCGCGCGTCGCACAGCCGCAGGCGCACGGTTTCGCGCAATTGGCCACGCTCCGCGCGTAACGACTCGATACCCGCCGCCAGCGCGAGCGCGCATTCGACGTAGCCGGCGCGATCGTGTGCCACCCACGCATCGCGGCCCAGCCGCCACAGCAGGCTCGCGCTCTGCCGGCTGACGAAGGTCTCGCCCGGCAGGGTGATCGTCGGGCAGCCCATCCACAGCGCGTCGCATGTGGTGGTGCATCCCGAGAAAGGAAACGGATCGAGCGCAATGTCGACGTGGCGGTATGCAGCGAGCAGTTCGTGATAGGGCAGTTCTCCGCGCAAGCGCAGGCGCTCGGGACCGATGCCGTGTGCAGCGAAGCGCGCCGCGATATGCGCGCGCGTCGCCGGCTCGTCGAGGTGTCGGGCGCGGATTTCCAGCAGCGAGGCGGGAACGCGCTTGAGGATGTCTGCCCAGGTGTCGAGCACGCCGTCATTGAGCTTGGCGAGCCGATTGAACGAGGCGAACACCACCGGGCCAGCGCCTTCGCGTGACGCGGGCGGCGTCGCATCCGCCGGCGTGTAGCAGAAACGTCCCGCTGCGAGGCGCACGACCTGCTCGGAATAGCGCTGCGTGCTGCCGGCAGGCGTCAGCCACGCGTCGGTGATCCACGCGTCCATCGCTGCCACCGCGGTCGTGTCGAACCAGTCGAGCCAGCACAGTTGCAGCGGCGCAACGCGTTGCGCGACCACGCCGATGCGGCTCCAGGTCGCATGCCCGGCGAGGTCGACCAGCACATCGAGATCGAGTGCGCGCAGGCGCTGCAGCAGGTGCATGTCGTCAAGCCCACTGACGTCGACCGTCTCGTCGGCGAGTGCCTGCAGGCGCTGTGCGGCGGCATCGTGCGCCGGCATCAGGTTGAGCAGCAGATGCCGGTGTCGGCTACGGTCGAAGTGGGCGAGGAGGCCGCCGAGAAAGGTCGCGACGGGGCTGGCCTCGAGGCGTGGCGACAGCCAGCCGACGCGCAGCGGCTTGTCCGGGCCAGACGCGGATCGGGTGAACGGCGTACCGAACGCGCGCAGATGGCGCTGCACGTAGTCGCGGTGCGTGGCGAACAGGGTTTCGTTGTCCTGTGCCGGGTCGTAGTGGACCAGCACCAGATGGCGCGCGGCTGCCTCGGCACCGCCGCGCGCCAGCAGTTCGGCGTACGCCGCGAGTCCGGCTTCGACGTCGCCACGGTCGACCAGCGACGCGGCGCGAATTTCCCGGGGCAGCAGCTCCGATGGCCGCAACGCCGACGCACGTTCGCTCCAGTGCAGCGCCTCGCTCGCGCAGCCAAATGCATGCACGGCTGCGGCCAAGGCCAAGGCCGCGTCGTAGTCATGCGGGTATCGCCGCAGGAATGCACGCAGCAATTCGGCGCGGTGCCGCAGCGCACCGCTCGCGGCAAAATCGCCGACGATGGCACCGAACGCATCGTGTGCATCGAGCAACACCGGATGGCAAGCCTCGGCAAGCGCGGGGTCTGGATGGCCCGCGAGCAGCAGGCAGCGCACCAGCACATAGCGTGCCTGTGGCAGTGCCGGGCGCTCGCGTACCAGCGCGGCCAGCATCGGGATGGCATGCGCCAGATCCCCGCTATCGGCCCGCTGCAGCGCGGCCGCGAAGCGCTCCTCAAAGTG
Organism: uncultured Gammaproteobacteria bacterium; assembly: GCA_963720445.1. Lineage (GTDB taxonomy): Bacteria > Pseudomonadota > Gammaproteobacteria > Xanthomonadales > Rhodanobacteraceae > Dokdonella_A. The sequence continues at coordinate 67,370 of CAVRFO010000002.1, read as the reverse complement.
CGGAGCCGGCGTGATCATGCCTGCGCCTTCATCGACCGGAGGCGTTATGGCTACGCCGCAAATTGCAGGCGGGCGAGTTCCGCGTACAGGCCGTCCTCGCGCACCAGTTCGGCATGCGTGCCTTGCGCGACGATGCGGCCGCCGTCCATGACGACGATGCGGTCGGCGCGCTGCACGGTCGCCAGGCGATGCGCGATGACCAGCGTCGTGCGGCCGCGCATCAGGCGTTCCAGCGCGTGCTGGATCAGGTGCTCCGATTGCGCATCGAGGCTCGATGTCGCCTCGTCGAGCAGCAGCACCGGCGCGTCGCGCAGCAACGCGCGTGCGATCGCGACGCGCTGCTGCTGGCCGCCGGACAGGCGCACGCCGCGTTCGCCGAGATAGGTGTCGTAGCGTTCGGGCAGCGCGTCGAGGAAATCGTGCGCCTCGGCGCGCGCGCGGCGGCGACGATCGTCGTCGGTACGGCGCCGGTGCGGCCGAAGCCGATGTTGTCGGCCGCGCTCGCGCCGAACAGGACCGGATCCTGCGGCACCAGCGCGAAGCTGCCGCGCAGGTCCGGGCAGCGCGAGCGCGCGCAGGTCGACGCCGTCGAGCGTGATGCGTCCTTTCAGCGGATCGTGGAAGCGCAGCAGCAACTGGAACACCGTGGTCTTGCCCGCGCCGGACGGACCGACCAGCGCGATGGTCTGGCCGGGTTCGATCGGCCAGCGAGAAGTCGTGCAGCGCGGCGCGATCCGGGCGCGACGGATAGCGGAACTCGACATGCTCGAAGCGGATCGCGCCGCGCACCGGCGTCGCCAGCGCGCTGCGCCGGCTGCGGCGAATGGATCTCGGCGGTCGTGTCGAGCAGGTCGCCGATGCGGCCGAGCGCGCCGGCTGCGCGCAACACCTGGCCCCAGACTTCGGTCGAGTGCGCCGACCGAACCGGCCGACAAGAACCGCGTACAGCACGAACTGGCTGAGCACGCCGGCCGCCATCGTGCCGGCGATGACCGCGTTGGCGCCGGCCCACAGCACCAGCGTGATCGCGCCGAACGTCAGCAGGATCACCAGCGCGGTCAACGTGCCGGTCATCGCGATGCGGCGGCGCGCGGTGGCGAGTGCGCGCAGCGACCGCGGCGCGAGTAACGCGTCGATTCCTGCGGCTCGCGCGTGTACGCCTGCACCGTGTGCACCGCATTCAATGCCTCGGTCGCGATCGCCGAGGCATCGGCGATGCGATCCTGGCTCTCGCGCGAAAGCTTCGACACGCGGCGGCCGAAAATCACGATCGGCAGGACGACGGCGGGAATCACCAGCACGGTGAAACCGGCCAGGCGCGGACTGGTCAGGAGCATCATCGCCGACGCCGCCGATCAGGGTGACCGCGCTGCGCAGCGCGACCGACAAGGTCGAGCCGACCACGGTCTGCACGAGTTCGGTATCGGCGGCGAGGCGCGAGACCAGTTCGCCGGTGCGCGTCTTCTCGAAGAACGCCTGATCGAGCGTGAGCAGGTGGTCGTACAGGCGTCGGCGCAAATCGGCGGCGACGCGCTCGCCGAGCAGGCTGACGAAGAAGAAGCGCGCGGCGGTCGCGACCGCGAGTACCGCGGCGACCGCGAACAGGCCGAGAAAACTCGCGTTGATCGCCGCCGCATTCGCCTGCGTGAAACCGCGGTCGATCATCACGCGCACGGCCTGCGGCAGGGTCAGCGTCGCCGTCGAGGACAGCGCGAGGAAGCCGAGCCAGCCGGCGATCAGGCCGCGATACGGACGCAGGTACGGCAGCAGTCGAGTCAGCGAGCGGATGCGGCGCGGCGATTCGGCGGGTTTGTCGGTCATCGGCACGGCCAAAGGCTCGGGGTGGCTACGAGCGTGCGGGCTTGCGGCGCCGCGTTCAAGGCGCCAACTCGATGCGGCCGCGGCCGCGGGTGAGATCGCGCACGAAAGCGCTCAATGCGGCGGCACTGGGCGAGCGGCACATCGAGTTCGAGCTCGACGCCGTCCGACGGACGCGTATTCGGCGTGTCTGATCGCGTCGAAATCGCGCAGGCGCGCGTACAGCATCGGCGCGGCGGAAAAATCGCAGCGCACGCGCGCGCGGACGCGTTCGATCAACTCGTGCTTCGCGGCCAGCCGCAGGCACTCGGCGGCGCAGCCGCCGTAGGCGCGCACGAGGCCGCCGACGCCGAGCTTGATGCCGCCGAACCAGCGCGTCACGACCACCGCGACGCGGTCCATGTTCTGGCCTTCGATCGCCGCGAGAATCGGCCGCCCCGCGCTGCCGCCGGGTTCGCCGTCGTCGTTGAAGCGGTAGTTCGCGCCGATCCGGTACGCCCAGCAATTGTGCGTCGCGTCGCTCGCGCCGACGCGCGCGAAGAACGCGAGCGCGGCGTCCGCGTCATCGACCGGTGCGGCCTGGGCGAGGAAGCGGCTTTTCCGGATGTCCTGTTGCAGGCGGGCTTCGCCTTGCAGATGTGAAGGTCGCGCTCATCGGTGCGCAGTGTAGCGGGCGTGTTCGGCCAACGCGTGGACTACTCGAGCAGCGCTTGCAGATCCGCGGACAATGGATAGCTGCGGATGCGCATTGCGGAACAGGCGCAGGCTTTCGATCGCCTGCTGGCGCCGGCCTTGGCGCAGCAAGTGGCGGATGTGCGCGAGCCAGGCGTCCGGCGCGAGCTGCATGTCGCGACGCAATTCCGCCGAGCTCGATGGCGCCGGCGCGCCGCTGCCGCGCATGCGTGGCGGAATTGTCCTGTTCGCGTGAGTCCGACTGCCTGCGCGCTCGGCGCCGGACTGCTTTCCAGTGCGGGCGCCATCGCGGCGGCTGGCGCTGCGGGCGCTGCGTTCATGCGCGGAGCTGTGCGCTGCAGGGAACGGTGCGGGTGCCGACATCGGCGCGGCTGGCGGCGGAGTCTGTCGAACCGCGGCTCGCGCCGGACACCTGCTTTGCGCGAACCTCGGGCGCTGTTTTGTTCGGCTGCGGCGGTTGCGCTGGCTTTGCAGGCGGCTCGGGTTCCGCTGGCATCGCCGACGGCACGGTCGCCTCCATCTTCGCATGCATCATCGCCGTGCCTGCGTCGGCTTGCGTGATCGGCTCGACCGGCACGACGATCGGAACACCGCGCGCGCCCTCCTGCTGCGATTGCTCGCGCAGCGCATCCTGGCCGACATGCCAGGCGATGCCGGCGGCCAGCACGACGCCGGCCGCCGATCCGAACGCCGACCACCCAGCGATGCCGGCGCGGCGTTTGTCCGCGCACCGCGCGCGCGGCTTGCCGAGCACCGCGCGATCGAGCCGGCGCGGCGGTTCGGCACGCGGCAGGCGCCGGTACAACGCGCCGAATTCGCCGCCGTCGTCGTCGAGCAGACGATCGAGATCGTGATCGCGGTCGCGCGGTGTGGTCACGACGAGAACCTCGCGCGGATGCGTGCCAGCGCATAGCGCAGGCGCGACTTCACGGTTTCGCGACCGGCGCCGGTGATCGCGCCGATCTCGTCGAGTCCGAGGCCGCCCTCGACGCGCAGCAGGAACGCGACGCGTTGTTCCTCGGGCAGGTCTTCGAGCGCCAGTTGCAGGCGACGGCGCTGCTCGAATTCGCTGAGTGCGTGGTCGGGTTGTTCCGATTCCGGCGCATCGAGATCGCGCAGCACCGCTGTCGGTTTCCTCGGGCGATGCCTGCGGGCGCTGGCCGGCGAAAGCGGTCGATCACGAGATTGTGCGCAATCTGCAGCAGCCAGGTCGTGAACTTCGCCTCGGGCCGGTAACGCTCGCGCGCGGCGATCAGCCGGCTCCAGGTTTCCTGGAACAGCTCGTCGGCGTCGGCGCGCTGACGCAGGCTGCGCAACAGGAACCGGTACAGCAGGCCGCGATGGCGCCGATAAAGGATCTCGAAAGCGAGCACGTCGCCTTCGGCGTAAGCGAGCATCAGTTCCTCGTCGGTTTTGTCGACCCCCATGGGCTTGAGGTTAAGGCATACGAGCAGCCAGCGTCACCTGCCGGGGGTTTCCGGTTCAACGCGGCTGGGCCGGCGCCGGGGTTCGCGATCAGGAATCGATCGAAACGTCCGGCTTGCCGGCGTGCGTGTTGCGGTCGCCATCTGCGATGATTGCGCGCGGCTGCAAGGAGACTGTTGTGAACGGACTGTCGAACTCGCTTTCACTCGATGATGTGGTCGATCTGATCCTCGCGCGCGGCGGAGAGCACCTCGCGATCGCGGCGCCGCTCGGCCTCGGCAAACCCAATCACCTGCTCAACGCGTTGTATCGCCGGATCAAGGCGGACGCCACGCGCCAATTGACGATCTATACCGCGCTGTCGCTCGATCCACCGCAGGCGGGCAGCGATCTCGAACGGCGGTTTCTCAGCTCCTTCGCCGAGCGCCAGTTCGGCGCGGATTATCCACGTCTCGACTATGTCGTCGATCTGAAGGCCAATCGTCTGCCGCCGAACATCCGCGTGCAGGAATTCTATTTCCAGTCCGGTGCGATGCTGCGTTCGGCGCGCGCGCAACGCGACTACGCGAGCATCAACTACACCCAGGTCGCGCGCGATCTCGCCGATGGCGAAACGCTGCATGCGATCGTGCAACTCGTGGCCCGGCGTGGCAGCGGCGGTGCGGCGCGCTATAGCCTTTCCTGCAATCCCGACGTGAGCCTCGATGTGCTCGACGCGATCGCCGCCCGCGGCAAACCGCGACCGCTGGTCATCGGCGTGGTGCATCCGGATCTGCCGTTTCTCGGTGGCGACGCCGAAGTCGAGACGCGCTGGTTCGACGCGCTGATCGAGGAGGGCGAGCCGAAGCAGCCGCTGTTCGCGTTGCCGCTCGGCGCGGTCGATCTCGCCGAATACGCGATCGGCTTGCACGCGAGCGTGTTGGTACGCGATGGCGGCACTTTGCAGATCGGCATCGGCGCGTTGTCGGATGCGATCGTGCAGGCGCTGCTGCTGCGGCATCGGCGCAATGCCGAATACATCGACGTGCTGCGCGCGTTGCGCAGCGGCGATCCGACGACAGATGACCTGATTGGTCGCGTTGGCGGCGTCGCACCGTTCGTGCGTGGTCTGTACGGCGCCAGCGAGATGATCATGGATGGCTTCATGCATCTGCGCCAAGCCGGCATCCTGACCCGCAAGGTTTACGACGACATCGAAGTGCAACGCGCGCTTGACGCAGGCGTCGCGGTCGCGCCGGAGCGACTGCGTGGCGGCCATTATCTGAAGGGCGCGTTCTTTCTCGGTTCGAAGGCGTTCTACGCGTGGTTGCGCGACCTCGAAGGCGACGATCACAGCGGCCTCGTGATGAGCCGCGTGTCCGACGTCAACCAGCTCTATGGCGGCCGCGAACAACTGGACACGATGCAGCGTCGCGATGCGCGCTTCTTCAATACCTGCATGATCGCGACCGCGCTCGGCGCGGCTGCATCCGATGCACTTGAGGATGGCCGCGTGGTCAGCGGTGTCGGCGGCCAGTACAACTTCGTCGCGATGGCGCAGCAGATTGCGGGAGGGCGCTCGGTCCTGCTGCTGCGCGCGACCCGCGAAAGCGCCGGCCGCGTCGAATCGAACATCCGCTGGAATTACGGCCACACGACGATCCCGCGGCACCTGCGCGACATCTACGTCACCGAATACGGCATCGCCGACCTGCGTGGAAAATCCGACGAAGCGTGCGTGCGCGCGATGCTCGCGATCAGCGATGCGCGCTTCGTCGATGAGCTCGCCGCTGCGGCGATCCGCGCGGAAAAGCTGCCGCGCGATTTCCGGGTTCCCGACGCGTGGCGGCGCAATAAGCCTGCCGTGCTCCATGCAACCCTCGCGCCGTCCGCTGCGCGCGGGCTGCTTCCGGAATTTCCGTTCGGCAGCGACTTCAGCCCCGTCGAACGCAGACTTCTCCCGGCGCTGCTTTGGCTCAAGCAGCACAGCGCGCAACGCCGCCTTTGGCCTGCATTGCTGGGCGCGTTGGTCGCGCCGGGGAATACGCAAGGCGCCGACGAGTGCCTTGCCCGGCTTCAGCTTGGGCCGGATGCGCATTCATTGCGCGCGCGGCTGTTTGCTCGTCTGGTTCGGGGCGCGCTCGTGCGCAGTGGAAAAGCCGATTGCGTATGACGGCCGGACAAAAGCCGCTTCCGTCGAAAATGGCGGAGGGAGTGGGATTCGAACCCACGGTGGTATCGCTACCACGCCGGTTTTCAAGACCGGTGCCTTAAACCGCTCGGCCATCCCTCCGTATTTGTTGCCCCATGGCACCCGCACGCTGGCGACGCCGGTTTGACTCCGGGCATCCTGCGCTGCGCCCTTCGGGCCAACGTCGCCAGGCGACGTTGTTGGCGCTGCTGCAGCGCAGTCAAGACCGGTGCCTTGAACCGTTCGGCCATCCCTCCGTGTTGGTTCCGGCTTGAGTCAAGTTCGCGATTTTACCCTAGCCGAAGCGACATCGGCGGCTGAACTGCGGTATCGTCGCTACAGATGTTGGGGAACCATCTGGGGGATTCATGATTCGAGTTGTCCTGGTCGATGACCATGAGCTGGTGCGTACCGGCTTTCGCATGATCCTCGCGCAACAGCCGGGTATCGAGGTCGTGGGTGAGGCGGCTGACGGCGAGCAGGGGCTTGCGCTGATCCGCAGCGTGAAGCCGGATGTCGCGTTGGTTGACGTGCACATGCCGCAGATCAGCGGCATCGAGCTGACCGATCGCGTACGCAAGCACAAGCTCGCGACGCGCATCGTGATCCTCACCGTGCTCAATGAAGCGCCGTTCCCGAAACGGTTGATCGAAGCGGGGGCGAGCGGTTATCTGACCAAGGGTTGCACGGCCGAGGAGTTGGTTCGTGCGGTGCGCCAGGTTGCGGACGGGCGGCGGTATCTGTCGCCGAACGTTGCCGAGGTGCTCGCGCTTGGCGCGATCGATGGCAACGCGGCGACCCCGTTTGAAGCGCTGTCATCGCGCGAGCTCGATGTCGCGTTGATGCTCGCGCAAGGTCGCGACATGCAGCACATCGCGAAACTGCTGAAGCTCAGTGCGAAGACGGTCGCGACCTACAAATACCGCTTGTTCGAGAAACTGGGCGTCGACAATCCCGTTGCACTCGCGCATCTGGCGCAGTTGCACGGTCTGCTCGACGACCGCACCAGCGCGCTTGCCGGTTGAAAACTGCGCGCGGAACTCGCGCGCAGTTTTCATCGCTTACTCGGACTTCGATCCCTCGCCAGCCGGTTTGTGCTCATCGGCGGGCGTGGAATGCGGCTTCGCATCGAGCGGTGCCGCTTGCGGTGCAGCGGGGCGTGACAGCGGAAGGTCGAGGGTGCGACCGTGTTCCGCTGGTGTCGCCTGCACATGCGGTGCGGCGGGTGCCGGTGTCGGCGCAGCGGCAGGTGCGGGTGCGGGCGAAACCGGTGGCATCGCCACTTTTACGGGCGCAGGTGGCGTGACCGGGGCCGGGATTGCCGCAGGCGCGTTCACGGGTGCTGCCGCCGGTGCGACCTGCGCGGCAGGCGCCGGCATTGTCGGTTGCGGCGACGGTGGAGCAGGGTGCGCCGTCGGCGCAGGCACGACGGCGGGAGCCGGTGTTGCGACGGGCGCATGTCGCGGTGCTGGCGTGGCGGGCACGACAGGAGCAGGAGCCGCGACGGGTGCCGGCGGGTGTGCCGGAAGCGGCGTTGCGGTCGGATGCTCCAATGAGCGACCAACCGGGTTGGATGGCGCGCGATTGAAGCTTGCGGCGGTCGCGGCTGCCAGTGGGGTTTCGCGCATTGGCACCGCAGCGGGCTGAGGCTTCGCGGCTTCTGGCACCACATTGCGCTGTTCGGTCGCGGTTTCGCCACCGGCCGATTTTGCAGCCGGTTCACCGTTGCCATGATGCTCGGCCGTCGCTGGCGCGGTCGCCGGGATCGGCGCTGCCGCCGAAGCGGCAACCTGCGGTCTCTCGGGCGCCTGCGGCTGTGCGGTCGGAGCGCTCACATTCGTGTTGGCGGGACGTGGCGCGCGGGCTTCGTGACCGGCATCCTCGTCATCGAAGTCCGCGGACGTGCCGGAATGGGCGACGGCACCCGCCGTCGTCGCGTCGACCGGGCCATCCTTGCGGCGGCGGCGGCCACCGCGGCGGCCGCGACGGCGTGAACGCAGTTCCTCGCCAGCCGTCTCGTCTTCCGGCTTGCCTTCGGCATTCAGCGGGGCCGCGGTTGCGGCGGGCACTTTCTTGTCGTCTGCCGATGGCGGCGTGTTGCGTGGAGTCGACGATGCGGCGACATCGACCACTGGGCGCGGCACTGCGTTGCCCGGGCGCTGTTCGGCGTTCAATTGCTGGTCGGTGACAGCGGCATGTTCGCCGCTGCTGCGCGGGCCGCGCTCGTCGCGACGGTTGCCGCGCCCCGAGGGCCGCTGGCCCTGACCGCTGCGTTGCTCGCCGCCTTGGCGGCCGTCACGACGACCGTCGCGTTGACCTTGACCTTGTGGCTGCGCATTGCCTTCCGAACGCGGGCGTTGCTGTTGACCGCCGCGGCTGGGCGCCGCACCCGGACGCGCAGACGAGGTCGTGCGTGCAGGTTGCGTACGGCGTGGATCGGTTGATCCGGATTTCGTTGGCTTCGGCGCGGCTGCCGGCGTTTGCGTACCGGAACGGAACCAGCCGACGAAGCGGGCAAGCAGGCCGCCGGCAGGAGCGGCCTGCGCGATCGGAGCTGCTGCAACCGGCGCGACGGGTTCGGGACGCTCGGGCGCCGGCGTCGCAGCGCACCACGCCGGCGACGGCGGGCTGCTCGGGTTCTTCGCTCGGGCGCAGCATCTGCGGCAGCGGCGTCGGCGCGACCGGCGTCATGCGCTGGTAGCTCGGGCGCGACTTCTTCACCGATTTCCGGGCCGCGCAGGCGCTGGATTTCGAGATGCGGCGTTTCGAGCTTGTCGTCGGCGACCACGATCACGTTGACGTCGTGGCGCGCCTCGATCTCGGTCAGCTGGCTGGCGCTTCTCGTTGAGCAGGAAGTTGGCGACGCTCGGCGGCGCCTGCACCAGCACCTGGCCGGTGCTGTCCTTCATCGCGTGTTCCTCGACCAGGCGCAGCGCGGACAGCGACAGCGACTCGACGCCGCGGATGCGGCCGTGGCCTTCGCAGCGCGGGCAGACGATCTGGGTCGCTTCGCCGAGACTCGGGCGCAGGCGCTGGCGCGACATCTCGAGCAGGCCGAAGCGCGAGATGCGGCCGATCTGCACGCGTGCGCGATCGAGCTTGAGCGCGTCCTTGAGCTTTTCCTCGACGTCGCGCTGATGGCGCGGGCTGTCCATGTCGATGAAGTCGATCACGATCAGGCCGCCGGCGTCGCGGATGCGCAACTGGCGCGCGATCTCGACGGCGGCTTCGCAGTTCGTGTTGAACGCGGTTTCCTCGATGTCGCTGCCCTTGGTCGCCTTCGACGAGTTGATGTCGATCGCGGTCAAGCGCTTCGGTCTGGTCGATCACGATCGAGCCGCCGGAGGGCAGGCGCACCGTGCGCTCGAACGCGTTCTCGATCTGGGTCTCGATCTGGAAGCGCGAGAACAGCGGCGTGGTGTCCTGGTACAGCTTGAGCTTGCGCAGGTTGTTCGGCATCACCTGCTGCACGAACTCACGCGCGTCGTTGTAGAGCTCCTCGTGGTCGATCAGGATCTCGCCGATGTCGTTGCGCAGGTAATCGCGCAGCGCGCGGATGATCAGTTTGGATTCCTGGTAGATCAGGAACGGCGCGTGGCGCGACTGCGCGGCCTCGGAGATCGCCTTCCACAGCTGCAGCAGGTAATCGAGGTCCCACTGCAGCTCTTCGGCGTCGCGGCCGAGGCCGGCGGTGCGCACGATCAGGCCCATGTCCTCGGGCACGTTCAGGTGATCGAGCGCTTCCTTGATGTTCTGGCGGTCCTCGCCCTCGATGCGGCGCGAGACGCCGCCGGCCTTCGGATTGTTCGGCATCAGCACCATGTAGCGGCCGGCGAGGCTGATGAAGGTGGTCAGCGCCGCGCCCTTGTTGCCGCGTTCTTCCTTTTCGACCTGGACGACGACGTTCCTGGCCTTCCTTCAGCAGCTCGCGGATGCCGGCCTTGTTCGGGTCGACGCCCGGCAGCGAAGTACTCGCGGGAGATTTCCTTGAGCGGCAGGAAGCCGTGGCGATCGGCGCCGTAGTCGACGAAGCAGGCTTCGAGCGACTGCTCGACGCGGGTGATGCGGCCTTTGTAGATGTTGGCCTTCTTCTGTTCCTTGGAGGGGATCTCGATATCGAGGTCGTAGAGGTTCTGGCCATCCACGATCGCCACACGCAACTCTTCGCGCTGAGTCGCGTTGATCAACATGCGTTTCATTGTCGTTTTCCTAGTATCGGCGCTCGACTGCCGTCGGCGCTGCGCGAGGATTCGCGCTGCGCATGTGCCCGCTGGGTGGCGGACCGACGGCGGCAGGTGCGCCTGTGGTTTCTTCCTGCCGGCGCTTCCGCGCGCCAGCATCAATGGGGTTGCCTGCGTGCCCGGAACTCCGCGCCGTCTTTCCGACGACGAGCAATTCGTCGACCCGAGCCATTACGATGCGCTCTCGGTCCTGCGCGACGCTCCGACGGAGATACCGACGGCACAGAGCGCGGAAGGACGCGATGGACGGGTGCGCCATGCTGTCATTCCAGACTCCCGCGGATGGGGTCTGGAACGGCGCGACGCGCTGGCCGAGCATATCAGTTCCGGGACGATTTTTTCAATGAAGACACAGACTTCGGCGGCCTATCGCGACGCCGGCTTCGGCTCCGCGAGTGCGCATACGGTCACGGTGCCCGAGGACCGCGACGGCCAGCGCCTCGACAACTTCCTCAGCGGACCCAGCTCAAGGGCGTGCCCAAGAGCCTGATCTACCGCCTGTTGCGCACCGGCGCAGGTGCGCGTCAACGGCGGCCGCGCCAAGCCCGATCGGCGCCTGTGCGGCCGGCGACGCAGGTCCGGATTCCGCCGGTGCGGGTGGCCGAACGCGGTGCGGATCCGAGGCGCCGGCCGGCGGCCAGTTGCAGCCGGATCGAGGAGCGCGATCATCCACGAGGACCGCGAATTCCTGGTCATCGACAAGCCGTCCGGCGTGGCCAGCCACGGCGGCAGCGGGGTCAGTTTCGGCGCGATCGAGCTGCTGCGCGCGGCGCGCCCGCGCGACACGCTGGAACTGGCGCACCGGCTCGATCGCGATACCAGCGGCGTGCTGGTGCTGACCCGCAAGCGCTCGGCGCTGACCGCGCTGCAGACGGAGATCCGCGAGGGCCGGGTCGAAAAGCGCTATCTGGCGCTGCTCGAGGGCGCGTTGCCGCAGAGCGCGACTGCAGCGTCGACGCGCCGCTGCGCAAATCCGTGCTGCAGGGCGGCGAGCGCATGGTGCGCGTCGACCCGGAAGGCAAGGAGTCGCGCTCGCGCTTCAGCGAACTTGCAACGTTACGCCGACGCGAGCCTGGTCGAGGTCGCGCTGGACACCGGTCGCACCCACCAGATCCGCGTGCACGCCCAGCACATCGGTCACCCGCTGGCCGGCGACGAGAAGTACGGTGAGCGCGAATTCAATCGAAGAATGCGCGATAACGGATTGAAAAGACTGTTTCTGCATGCGGCACGCTTCGAGTTCGATCTGGGCGAACGCAGCTACAGTTTCAGCGCGCCGCTGGCGCCGGAACTGTCGGCGGTGGTCGATGCACTGCAAAAGAAACGCTCGGCATGATCGAACTGGTCGGTTTCGATGGCGATGACACGCTCTGGCACAGCGAGGGCTATTACCGGCATGCCGGAGCGGAGTTCGAGCGCATCGTCGGCGCCTGGGTCTATATCGGGGACGTGGCGGTGCGCAGCCGGCTGCTCGCGGTGGAGCGGCGCAACCTCGCGTTGTTCGGCTACGGCGCCAAGGGCATGACCCTGTCGATGGTCGAGGCCGCGATCGAACTGACCGCCGGCGCGATTTCGGCCAGCGACATCCACCGCATCGTCGCGCTCGGCAAGGCCGTGCTGGAGCATCCAGTCGAGTTGCTGCCCGGCATTCGAGCCGCAGTCGAAGCGGTCGCCGAGCGTCATCGTGTCGTGCTGATCACCAAAGGCGACCTGTTCCATCAGGAGCACAAGGTCGCGCAATGTGGACTTGGCGAATTGTTTCATCGTATAGAGATCGTATCCGAGAAGGATGCGTCCAGTTATTCGCGCGTGATTTCCGAATGCGGCTCGGAACCGGAGCGGTTCGTGATGGTCGGCAACTCGCTGCGTTCGGATATCGAGCCGGTGATCGTGCTCGGCGGCTGGGGTGTGCATATGCCTTACCACGTGACCTGGGAACACGAGATGGAGCACGCGGTCGACAGCGCGCATCCACGCGTGATCACGGTCGCGTCGGCGCAGGAAATCGCCGAAGCCGTGGCCCGCTGCGACTGAGGTTGCGTGCGGCGCGTGGGCGGTTCGTGGATGTTGTAGGAGCGCACCCTGTGCGCGACCCGCAGCAATGATGTCTCGGTCGCCCACGGGGTGGGCTCCTACACGCTGCAATTCAGGGTTTCTTGCCGATCTGGTCGAGCGGCAGCCGGAGATAACGGATGCCGTTGGCATCGGCCGCAGGCAGGCGCCCGCCGCGGATATTCACCTGCAGCGCAGGCAGGATCAGGCGTGGCACCGGCAGGCCGGCGTCGCGCGCGGTGCGCAATGCGACGAAATCATTTTCGGCCGCCCGGTTGCCGATGTGCATGTTGCGCTCGGTTTGTGCGTCGATCGAGGACTCGGCGGTTGGCGCGCGCGCGGCCGGCGGATAGTCATGGCACAGGAACAGTCGCGTCGTCGCCGGCAACGCGAGAATCTTCCGTATCGAACGGTACAGCTCGGCCGCATCGCCACCGGGAAAATCGCAGCGCGCGGTGCCGATATCCGGCGCGAACAGAGTGTCGCCAATGAACGCGACGTCGCCGATCAGATAGGTCAGGCTGTCGCCGGTGTGGCCAGGCGTGGCGATGGCCCGTGCCGGCAGTGAACCGACCTGGAACGTCTCGCCATCGGCGAACAGTCGATCGAACTGGCTGCCATCGGCAGCGAAGTCCGAGCCAAGTCCAAACAACGACTTGAAGTGCGCCTGCACGTTGACGATGCCGCGACCGATCGCAAGCGGCGCGCCGAGCGCGTCGTGCAGATAGCCGCCGGCGCTGAGGTGGTCGGCATGCGCGTGGGTTTCGAGGATCCATTCGACCTTGAGCCGATGCTCATGCACGAACACCAGCACTGCATCCGCAGATGCGGTCGAGGTCCGCGCCGCTACCGCATCGTAATCGAGTACCGGATCGATGATCGCGGCGCCACTGTCATTGCCCTCGTGCACGACGTGCGTGAACGTGCCGGTGTCCTTGTGGAAGAACGATTCCACCTGTGCATGTGGGGCGGAGATCATGGCCATGCTCCCGATCGTGTGCCGGTTGCGCCTGCACGGTGGGTCATTGCTTGACGAGGAAATCCTCGACCTTCGCCGCACTGATGAAATCGTTGAGCGACAGACCGCCGACATCGTGTGTCGAATAGCGCACGAGGCAGCGGTTGTAGCTGACTTCCAGATCCGGATGATGGTCTTCGCGATGCGCGATCGAGGCGACCGCATTGACGAAGGCCATCGTGTGGAAGTAATCCGCGAAGCGGAATTCCTTGCGGATCTCGCCACTGTCCGCGGCGAGATGCCAGTCCGGCAGCAGCGCCAGATGCGCGGTGACCGCGTGCGTGGGACAGGCCTGCATCCTTGCCTTTGCGCGGCACGCAGTGCTGGGCGCGCAGCGATTCGATCGTGGGGTCGGTCATGGGATGGCTCGCGTCGGGAATCGGTGTGCCGTGATCTGCGGCATGCGTGAAGTATAGTTCCGGATGACGCTGATGCCATTCAGGACTAAACTGGTACGGTATTTACGACGGACATCCATGTCCGGGCGAGAAGCGGCCATCGTGTCCGCACTCTTCAACAGAGCAGAGCCCTTTTCATGATTTCGCTTTCCGCCAACGCGCAGGAACACTTTCGCAAACTCATCGAGCAGCAGGCGCTGCCGGGCATGGGCATCCGCGTCCACGCGGTCGATGCCGGCACGCCCAAGGGCGATTGCCAGCTCGAATTCTGCGAGCCGGCTGACCGCAACGGCAGCGAATGGGAAGTCGAGTGCGAAGGGTTTTCGCTGTTCGTCGACGCGGACAGCGTGCCGTATCTCGATGGCGCGACGGTCGACTTCGACAAGACCGGCGACGCGGCGGCCAGTTGACGATCCGCGCGCCCGCGTTGCGCGGCCAGCGTGCCGGGCGAAGACGCGAGCATCGTCGAACGCGTGCGCTACGTGATCGAAGCGGAGATCAACCCGCAGCTGGCCTCGCACGGCGGTCGCGTCAGTCTGCGCGAAGTGACCGCCGAGGGCATCGTCGTGCTGCAGTTCGGTGGCGGCTGCCACGGCTGCGGCATGGTCGACGAGACCCTGCGCGGTGGCGTCGAGACGCACGCTGAAGAGCGCGTGTCCCGGGCGTGACCGGTGTCGCCGATGCGACCGATCACGACAGCGGCGACAATCCGTATTACAAGCGGCAGGCGAACGCCTAGACAGCAATCTAGTGGTGCGGGCGTGTGCGGAGTCGCCGGAAGGCGCGATGCTTCTGCTTTCGCCGATACAAGCACGCAGTCGCGCCTTCCGGCGCTCCCGCGAAAACAGTCGCCGATCAATCGCCCTGCACGTGCCCGTGCATGTCGGTGAGCTTGCTGCCCGGCAGACTTGCGAAATAGCTCGCGACGTTCGTCGATGTCCGCATCCGACAGCGTGGCGGCGAAGCCCGCCATGATCGGATTCTTGCGTTCGCCACTCTTGTACTCGTGCAGCGCGCGGGCGATGTAGTCGCGGTACTGCCCGGCCAGACGCGGGTACTGCGGATCGATGCCGGCGTTGCCGTCGGCGCCGTGGCAGGCCTGGCAGACAACGGCCTTTGCCTTGCCGGCTTCGAGATCGCCCTTGGCGGCGAATGCGGAGGCGGCTGAAGACAGCGAAGTGTCGTGATCAACAGCGATGCGAAGAAGCGCTTCATCTCGTGACGGTCCTGATGTCGTGCGCCCGGCGTCACGGCGCGAGGCTGGAAAGGTAGGTGGCGACGTCGCGGATGTCCTGCTTCGGACAGGCTCTCGCCCTGCGCGCGCATCGTCGGATGGGCGCGTTCGCCTTTCTTGTATTCGGTCAGCGCGGTGACCAGGTAGTCGTAGTTCTGACCGCCGATCCTCGGCACGTGATAGTTCGGATACGCGTTCTTCCAGCCCGGGAATGCCGTGGCAACCGGCGCAGGTGTAGACGAGGGTCTTGCCGGCTGCGGCGTCGCCCTTTTCGGCGGCGAGGCAGGGCAGGGCGATGGCAGACAACAGGGCTAGCGGCAAGCAGAGGCGCTCGGGTCATTATCGATTCCGGAACGGCGGCAGGTGAATGCGCAGGCGACAAACTGGGACCAGTATAACGTGTCGTTCACGTTTGCGGTTACGTCGGATCCACGTCTGGTGAACACCGGCGCTGCGCTGCCGGCGGCTCGTTTGTCGCGCAGATTCCAATGCGTCGTGGCGATGTCAGCCTGGCCATGGCGCGACACTTTGCCGCACCTTGGGCCGCGGATCCGAACAGGGAAACCGGGTTGGGCGTGACTACCGGCTCTCGCACGAAGCAGCATCAAAGAAGAGCATACGCCTGCCTCGCCGATGGTCGCGATTCTCTCATGACCGCCGCGAGGGCCGTGCCGACCGCATCGTCCGCTATTGCGGTCAAATGGTGATGTAGTCTAGTATAACACCAATACCACTCCCTTCCAGGCGCCGCCCATGTCCACGACCTCCGCTTCCGTCCTCTTCGTACCGGGCGCCTTCGCCGGTTCGCAACGTCCTCATCGCCGTCCTGCTCGCCCTGGTTGCCGCGTGCGGTGGCGAGACCGGCTCCGGGCGACAGGACGCCACCAGCCCGCGCCTCGATCCCGGTCGAGGTCGCGCAGCGCGGCCCAGCAGGCGGTCACCGCCAACTATTCCGGCACCGCGACGCTGGAAGCGGTCGGCGATGCGCAGGTGGTCGCCAAGACCAGCGGCATCGTCCTCAAGCTGCCTGTCGAGGAGGGCATGCATGTGAGCAAGGGCGAGCGTGCTCGCGCTGCTCGACGACGAGGCGGCGCGCAACAAGCTGGCGCAGGCGGACGGCGACCCTGCAAGAAGGCGCAGGCCGCGTTCGACAAGGCCGAGAAGGGTTTCGCGTTGCACATCACCCCGCGGACGCAGTACGACAGCGACAAGTACGACCTGGAAACGCAGCAGTGCCGTGGTCGAAGGCGCGCAGCTCGATCTGTCCTACACGCGCATCGTCGCGCCGATCGCCGGCGTGATCGCCAAGCGCTCGATCAAGCTCGGCAACCTGGTGCAGACCAACCAGATGCTGTTCCAGATCGTCGACATGGATCCGCTGCAGGCCGTGCTCAACGTGCCCGAGCGCGACCTCGGCACGCTCAAGGCCGGCCAGACCGTGCGCCTGCGCGTCGACGCGCTGCCCGGCAAGACGTTCGAAGGCAGCATCGCGCGCATCGCGCCGGTCGTCGACGCGGCCAGCGGCACGTTCCGCGCGACCTGCGAATTCCGCGACCCGAGCGCGTACGCTGAAGCCGGGCATGTTCGGCCGCATCGAGGTCGTCTACGACCAGCGCCACGACGCGCTGGTCGGTGCCGCGCTCGGCGATCGTCGAGGAAGACGGCGAGAGCTCGCGTGTTCGTGATCGAGCCGGCGCCGGCCGAAGCCGCGCCGATGCCGACGGACGCCAAGGCCAAGTCGGGCGAAGGCGGTCGCGGCCGAGCGCGGCCAAGCCGGCGCACGCCGACGCTTCGTCGCCAAGCGCCGCGTCGTCAAGACCGGCTACGCCGAGGGCGACCGCATCGAGATCCGCGACGGCCTCGAGGACGGCGAACGCGTGATCACGATCGGCCGCAACGCGGTGCGCGACGGCACCGAAGTGCAGGTGATCGAGCGCCGACGCCGGCCGATCGCCACGCAGCCAGGCGCGGAGAAAGCGCAAGTGAGCTTGCCGGAGCTGGCCACGCGCCGGCGCGTCACCGTCGGCATGCTGACCCTGACCCTGGTGCTGTTCGGCCTGATCGGCCTCGCCGGGCTCAAGGTCAACCTGCTGCCGGACCTGTCCTATCCGACGCTGACGGTGCGCACCGAATACGAAGGCGCGGCGCCGCTGGAGATCGAGAACCTGATCAGCCAGCCGGTCGAGGAAGCGATCGGCGTGGTCAAGAACGTGCGCAAGGTGCATTCGGTGTCGCGCACCGGCGAGTCCGATGTCGTGCTCGAATTCGCCTGGGGCACCGACATGGACATGGCGAGCCTCGAGGTGCGCGACAAGCTCGACACCCTGCAGCTGCCGCTCGAAGCGAAGAAGCCGCTGCTGCTGCGCTTCAATCCGTCGACCGATCCGATCATGCGCCTCGGCCTCGAGCGCCGGCGGCGACAAGGTCGACTCGGCGAAGCCCAGCTCAAGCAGCTGCGCCGTTTCGCCGACGACGATCTCAAGAAGCGCATCGAACCGATCGCCGGCGTCGCCGCGGTCAAGGTCGGCGGCGGCCTCGAGGACGAGATCGACGTCGCGATCGATCAGCAGCAAGCTGGCGCGGCTCGGCATCGACATCAACGACGTCATCACGCGCCTCAAGAACGAGAACGTCAACGCCTCCGGCGGCCGCATCGACGAAGGCAGCCAGCGCTTCCTGGTGCGCACGATCAACCAGTTCAGGCACGCTCGACGAGATGCGCGACCTGCTGATCAAGGTCGACGGCAACGTGCCGATGCGCCTCAAGGACATCGCCGACGTCCGCCAGGGCTACAAGGAGCGCGAAGGCATCGTGCGCATCGACGGCCGCGAGGCGATCGAGCTGGCGATCTACAAGGAAGGCGACGCGCAACACGGTCAGCGTCGCGCAGGCGGTCAAGGCGCAGCTCGACAAGCTCAAGGAATCGCTGCCGAGCGGCGCCAAGCTGACCACGATCGAGGACCAGTCGGTGTTCATCCAGCACGCGCTCACGAAGTCGAAGGTCGACGCGCTGCTCGGCGGCGTGCTGGCGATCCTGATCATCTTCTTCTTCCTCGGCGATGCGTGGAGCACGTTCATCATCTCGCTGTCGCTGCCGGTCTCGCTGATCGCGACGTTCTTCTTCATGGACCAGTTGCACCTGTCGCTCAACGTGATGTCGCTCGGCGGCCTCGCGCTGGCGACCGGCATGGTCGTCGACGATTCGATCGTCGTGCTCGAGAACATCGCGCGCCTGCGCGAGAAGGGCGCGTCGATCCTCGAAGCCGCGGTGCGCGGCACGCGCCGAGGTCGGCATGGCGGTGACCGCGTCGACGCTGACCACGGTCGCGGTGTTCTTTCCGCTGGTGTTCGTGCAGGGCGTCGCCGGCCAGCTGTTCCGCGACCAGGCGCTGACGATCACCTTCGCGATGCTGATTTCGCTGGTCGTCGCGATGACGCTGATCCCGATGCTCGCCTCGCTGAAGGGGCGCGCGCCGCTGGCGTACCGCGACGAACCCGCGCGCGCGCCGCGTCCGCTGCCGAACGAACCGCTTTGCGCGGCGGTCGTGCGCTCGTGCACGCGCGCGATCCGGCGAGGGTCGTGTTCCAGATCGCTGCCGCGCGCGTTGGCGTGGCTGATCGCCGTCGGTGCGCGGCTTCCTCGGCACAGTCGCTCGGACGGCAGCTTGCGCTTCGTCGGTCGCGGCGTGACCGCGCCGTACGACGCGCCGCCGCGTTCTATCACCGTTCGCTGCCGAAGGCGCTGGCGCATCCGTGGCGCGTGCTCGGCTTCGCCGCCGCTGCGCTGGTCGCGCAGCCTTGCCGCTGGTGCCGACGCTCGGCCTCGACCTGATTCCGCAGCTCGCGCAGGGCCGCTTCGACATGACGGTGACGCTGCCGCCCGGCACGCCGCTGGTCGACACCGACAAGCTCGTCGGCGAAATCTCCGCGCAGCACGCGAAGGATCCCGGCGTCGCCTCGATCTACGGCGTCACCGGCACCGGCACGCGCCTCGACGCGAACCCGACCGAATCGGGCGAGAACATCGCGCGCCTGCTCGATCGCGCTGAAGGACGGCGGCAGCAAGGCGATCGAGGCCGCCGAAGTCGAGCGTCTGCGCGCCGGCGATGGCAGCGCGCGCCGACGCCGAGGTGAAATTCGCGCGGCCGCAGCTGTTCAGCTTCTCGGCGCCGCTCGAAATCGAGATCCGCGGCTACGACCTCGATGCGCTGGCCAAGGCCGGGCAAGCGGCTCGACCGAGCTGATGAAGGCGTCGCCGCGCTTCGCCGACGTCAAATCGACGGTCGAAGGCGGCTATCCGGAAATCCAGATCCGCTTCGACCAGGACCGCGCCGCCGCGCTCGGCCTGACCACGCGCGAGATCGCCGACCGCGTCGTGCGCAAGGTCAAGGGCGAGGTCGCCACGCGCTACGATTTCCGCGATCGCAAGATCGACGTGCTGGTGCGCGCGCGCGCCGTCCGATCGCGGCAGCGTCGACGACATCCGCAACCTCGTCATCGGCTATGTCGTCGGCGAAGAACGCGACGACAGCGACCAGCGGCAACCACGACCGCGACGTCGCGGCAGCACGGCCGCATCCGGCGTCAACGCTCAGCGACAGCGCACGCACGAGCACGCGACACGCCGATTCGCCTGTCCGCGGTCGCCGACGTGATCGCCAGCGAAGGCCCGAGCGAAATCCACCGCATCAGCCAGGAACGCGTCGCGATCGTCTCGGCGAACCTGCACTACGGCGATCTCGGCAGCGCGGTCGCCGAGGTGCAACGACATCGTCGCGACGCATCCGCTCGCGGCCGGCGTCAAGGTGCACGTCGGCGGCCAGAGCGAGGAACTCGATGCGTCGGTGAAGTCGCTGATGTTCGCGCTCGGCGCTCGCGATCTTCCTGGTCTATCTGGTGATGGCCTCGCAGTTCGAGTCGCTGCTGCATCCGTTCGTGATCATGTTCTCGATTCCGCTGGCGGCGGTCGGTGCGGTGCTCGCGCTGAAGCTGCACGGCTCGCGCGGTCTCGGTGGTCGTGTTCATCGGCCTGATCATGCTGGTCGGCATCGTGGTCAAGAACGCGATCGTGCTGATCGATCGCGTGAACCAGCTGCGCGAAGAGGGCGTCGCCGAAGCGCGACGCGATCGCGCAGGCGCGCCGAATCGCGCCTGCGTCCGATCGTCGATGACGACGCTGTGCACGCTGATCGGCTTCATGCCGCTCGCGATCGGCGTCGGCGAAGGCGCCGAAGTGCGCGCGCCGATGGCGATCACGGTGATCGGCGGTCTCGCGGTGTCGACCCTGCTGACCCTGGTCGTGATTCCGGTCGTCTACGATCTGCTCGATCGCCGCGGCGACGCGTGGTATCGTCGCGCGCGGCGAGCGGCATCGCGCGAAGGCGCAGCGACGAGCGACGCGGACGCCGATCTCGCGGGAGAACCGCATGACCCTCGCCGAACTCAGCCTGAAACGACCGGTCACCGCGATCATGTTCTTCGTGTCGATGGTCGTGATCGGCCTGATCGCCGCGTTCCGGCTGCCGCTCGAACAGTTCCCGAGCATCGACGCGCCGTTCCTGTTCGTGCAACATCCCGTACCCGGGTTCGACGCCGACCGAGATCGAACGCACGATCACGCGCCCGGTCGAGGAAGCGCTGGCGACGCTGCCCGGCATCAAGCGCATGAACTCGACGTCGGACGCCGAGTCGCGCGCAGATCTTCCTCGAGTTCAAATGGGGCGAGAGCGTCGCGATCAAGGCGGTGCAGGCGCGCGAGAAGATCGATGCGATCCGCGCCGACCTGCCGTCCGACCTGCAGCGCTATCTCGTGCAGAAGTTCTCGACCTCCGACCAGCCGGTGCTGCAATTGCGCATCGCCGACGACGAGCGGCGATCTGTCCAACGCCTACGAACTGCTCGAGCGCGAGATCAAGCGGCCGCTGGAGCGCATTCCCGGCGTCGCCGCGGTCGACATCTGCCGGCGTCGGCAAGCCCGAGGTGCAGATCGAGATGTCGTCCGATCGGCTGAGCGCGCACAACATCAGCCTCAACGATCTGTACCAGAAACTGTCGCAGCGCGAATTTCTCCGTCTCGGCGGGCCAGATCAACGACGGCGGCACGCGTTTCCGCGTGCAGCCGCAAGGCCAGTGGCGCAGCCTCGACGACATCCGCGCGATTCCGCTCGACGCGAAGGGCCTGCAAGCTCGGCGACATCGCCGACGTCGACGCTGCGCCCGGCGCGCGCTCGACTACGCGCGCCGCCTCGATCGGCAGTCCGGCGGTCGGCGTCGACATCTACCGCGAGCGCAACGCGAACCTCGTCGACGTCGGCAGCGCGGTGATGGCCGAGGTCGAGCGCATCCAGCCCGCGACCCGAACTGAACGGCATCCAGGTCTACGCGATGGAGAACCAGGCCGACAACGTGCACCGGCAGCCTGAGCGAACTCGGCCAGGCCGGCCTCGAAGGCACCCTGCTGTCGATCCTCGTGCTGTTCTTCTTCCTGCGCGACTGGCCGTCGACGCTGATGGTGTCGCTGGCGATCCCGATCTGCTTCGTGATCACGCTCGGCTGCATGTATTTCTTCGGCATCACGCTCAACGTGCTGTCGATGATGGGCCTGCTGCTCGCGGTCGGCATGCTCGTCGACAACGCGGTCGTGGTCGTCGAGAGCATCTATCAGTATCGCGAAAAATATCCGGACAAGCCGTGGTACTGCGCGGTGCAGGGCACGCAGGTCGTCGGCATCGCGATCGCCGCCGGCACGCTGTCCAGCGTCATCGTGTTCCTGCCGAAGATCTTCGGCGAGGCCAACAACATCTCGATCTTCCTGACCCAGGTCGCGATCGCGATGTCGATCGCGCATCTGGCGTCGTGGCTGGTCGCGGTCAGCCTGGTGCCGATGCTGTCGGCGAAGCTGCCGCCGCCGAAATTCCTCGGCCGCAAGAACGCTGATCACGCGCCTGCGGGACCGCTACGGCCGCCTCGTCGACTGGACGCTGCGCCACCGGCGCTGGACGATGGTCGGCCTGTTCGCGCTGCTCGTCATCAGCATCGTGCCGATCGACGCAGACCAAGATGGACATGTTCGACGGCGGCGAAGCGCGCCAGATGCATCTGCGCTACCAGCTCAACGCGAACTACCGCCTGCAGGACCTGAAGCCTGCGGTCGAGCAAGATCGAGAGCGTACCTCGACGAGAACCGCGACGCGCTTCGAGATCAAGTCGGTCTACACGCTGCTACGCGCGAACAGGGCCAGGCGCAGACCACGATCCTGCTCGACCGACGCCGACAAGGCCAAGCGCAGCGTCGCCGACATCAAGGAGGAGATCCGCAAGGACATGCCGGAGCTCGCGGTCGGCAAGATCGGTTTCGACTTCGGCGGCAACGGCAGCGGCTCGGCGGCGGCGTCGATATCTCGCTGATCGGCGATTCGATGGACCAGCTGCGCGACTGTCAGCGCCAGCGTGTCGTCGGCGTGCTGTCGCACCTGCCGACGCTGCGCGACGTGCGCACCGAAAAGGACAACGGCGATCGCGAAGTCGCCGCGCACGTCGATCGCGATGCGCGCGAAGGACTACGGTTTCGATGCGCAACGGTGTCGCCCACTACATCCAGATCGCGCTGCGCGGCATGCCGCTCAAGGATTTCCACGCCGGCGACCGCCAGCTGCCGGTCTGGCTGCGCTTCCAGGGCGCCGACGCGCAGAGCCTCGCCGGTCTGTCCGACTTCAAGCTGCGCGCACCCGACGGCACGCAGATTCCGCTGATGTCGATGATGCGCGTCGACACGCGCGAACGCCGTCGGCGATCCAGCGCGTCGATCGCATGACCTCGCTCGGCATCACCGCGAACCTCGCCGAGGCGCGACGAGCCGGACGCGCGCAAGGAGATCACCAGCGCGATGAACGCGATCGCGCTGCCGCCGGGCTATCGCTGGAGCTTCGGCGAGGGCTTCGACCGCGACGACGACGCCGGCCAGCAGATGCTGTTCAACACGCTGATCGCGCTGGTGCTCGTCTACGTCGTCATGTGCGCGATGTTCGAATCGCTGATCTTCCCGGCCGCGATCCTGACGACGTTCGTGTTCTCGATCTTCGGCGTGTTCTGGCTGTTCTGGCTGACCGGCACGACGTTCTCGATCATGGCCGTCGATCGGCGTCCTGATCCTGATGGGCGTCGTCGTCAACAACGGCATCGTGATGATCGTGCACATCAACCAGCTGCGCCATCGAAGGCCATCTGCGCACCGAGGCGCTGGTGCTCGGCGCGAAGGAACGACTGCGGCCGGTGCTGATGACGATGGCGACCGCGATCCTCGGCATGCTGCCGCTGTGCGATCGGCGGCGCGCAGCTCGGCGGCGATGGGCCGCCGTACTATCCGATGGCGCGCGCGATCGCCGGCGGCCTGACGTTCTCGACGATCGTGACCCTGCTCGCGCTGCCGTGCATCTACTCGCTGCTCGACGACACGCGGCTGTGGGTGCGGCGCGTGATCGCCGATGCGCGCGCGGGGCGCGTGCGCCGCGTCGTGGGTGGCGAAGTCGTCGTGGTTGCCACGCATTTGTAGGAGCCCACGCTGTGGGCGTTCGCCACAATCCTTGCCACGGCGATCGCGCACAGGGTGCGCTCCTACGGATTCGCCACACCAATCCTGGCAAGAACTACCTGACTAGCGGCGCGAGCAGAATCTTCAGCAGGCGCCGGAACGTCGCGCCATACGGCGGATTCATCAGGCCGATCGAGTTCCAGCGTGCCTGGCGCAACACCGGTTTCATGTGCGAGAACGTACGGAATCCGTCCTCGCCGTGATACGCAGCCCATGCCGGATGCGCCGACGCCGCCGAACGGCAGGTCATGCTGCGCGATGTGCAGGATCGTGTCGTTGACGCTGACGCCGCCGGCATGCGTGCGCGCGAGGATCGCGTCGATCGTCGCGCTGTTGTCGTCGAACACGTACAACGCGAGCGGATGCGGATCGCGCGGCGACGTAGGCCAGCGCATCGTCGAGCGTGTCGTAGGGAACGAGCGGCAGCAGCGGTCCGAAAATTTCTTCCTGCATCACCCGCATGCGAATCGTCGACGTCCGAGAGCAGCACTGGCGGGAACGAACGTGTCGCCGGATTGGCCGGCGCATCGGCCAGCGTGTGCGACTATCGCGCCCGCTGCAACCGCGGCATCGCGCAACGCGCCCAGGCGCGCGTAATGGCGGTCCGACACGATGCTCGCGTACTGCGCGTTCGATGCCAGTTGCGGATACAGCCGCGCGACGGTCGCGCGTGCGCTGTCGATGAAGGCGCCGACACGTTCGCGCGGAAGCAATACGTAGTCCGGCGCAATGCAGGTCTGCCCGGCGTTGAGCGTCTTGCCGACCAGGATGCGTTCCACCGCATGTTCGAAACGCGCGCCCGGTCCGATGATCGCCGGCGACTTGCCGCCGAGTTCGAGCGTGACCGGAGTCAGGTTCGCGGCCGCGGAGCGCATCACCTCGCGCCCGACTGCGGTCGAACCGGTGAACAGCAGGTGGTCGAACGGCAATGCGGCGAATGCGCGCGCGACGTCGGCATCGCCTTCGATCGACGGTGACTTCGCGATCCGGAAAATATCTTGCGATGAGCTGCGCGAACAGCGCCGAAAAGCGCGGCGTGTATTCGCTCATCTTGACCAGCACGCGATTGCCTGCGGTGAGTGCATCGGCGAGTGGCCCGATCGCGAGATACAACGGATAGTTCCACGGCACGATGACGCCGACGACGCCGACCGGCTGCGGGATCAGCTCGGTGCGCGCCGGCAGGAACATGAGACCTGCCCAGCGCCGCCGTGGCCGCATCCAGCGGCGACCATGTTTGAGTGCGTGGCGAATGCCGGAAATGCTCGGGAAAATTTCCAGCAGCTCGGTTTCCTCGGCGGGGCGCTGGCCGAAGTCGGCGCTGATCGCGGCTGCGATCGCTTCGCGGTTGTCGCGGATCAACGTCTCCAGCGCACGCAGTCGCGCCGCTCGCAGCGGCCACGCGGGAAACGGCGCGAGCGCGTGCGCCGCGCGCGCGGCAGCGAATGCATCGGCCGGACTCAGGCGGTGGCTCTGCGCTACAGTCGCCAGAGGGTCGATGCGATCGTCGATGGCCATGTTGCGTTTCGCACGTCAGGACAAGGTTTCGAGTACCGCCGCGACGCCGCGTTCGAGGCGCGCGTCCAGTTGCTTGTCGGAAACCGGGCCGAGCGCGCTCCAGCGTGTCATCAGGTCCGCCAGTTCATCGGCGGGCGCGAGTGCATGGCCGCCACGCATGCGCGCCGCGAGCCGTTCGACCTGCAGGGTGCGCCGCCGTTCGCGGTCGGCTTCAAGGGGTTCGATGCCGGCGAGAAACTCGAGTTCGAGCAGGACGTCGTGCGACATCGACGCCGCGTCGTCGTCGATGTCTGCATGCGTGCCGCTCAATGAAGCCTCGAAGCGCGCGGCCAATTGCGTGGTGGCGATGTCGGTGGCTGCTGCGCCGTTCCATTTTTCACGCAATGCATCGACCGGCTCGACCTCGTTCTCGGCCGCGCGACACAGGCGATAGCGTGCCAGCCATGCCTCGAAGCGCGCATGCCGGCGCGAACGTTCGGTTTGCAGCGCCGCTTCGCGCAGCTGCGATTGCGCGGCGGCGAAGCGGCGATTCAGATCCTCCTCGCGAACCCGCAACGCGTCCCACGCCGCCTGCAGTCGGCCGGCGGCGCCGCGTTCGGCGGGCGAGGGCGCGGCAGCGAGTGCTTCGAGTTCTGCGCACAGAGCCTCGGCGTGCGCGCGCGCCTCTGCGTCGCGCGCCGAGCGCTCGGTGCGTTCGGCGTCGAGCCCTGCGAACACCGCGTCGATCGCGGCACGAAATGCCTTCCATTGCGCCTGGTCACGCGCGCGCCGCCCATTGCCGGCAAGTTGCCAGCGCTGCTGCAGGTCGCGTGCTGCCGCGACCGCGCCGCGTTGCGGGGTGCCGGCGCCGAGCGCTTCGGCTTCCTTGATGAGCGCCGCCTTCGCTTGTTCGATTCCTTCGTCGCGGCGAGTGACGCGCGCGTCGAGTGCGTCGAGGCTCGTCTTCAGGCGTGCCGCCAGCGCTTTGCGTTCACGCGGTTCGACGCTGTCGAGACCGCGCAGCGCTTCGACCATCTCGCGTCGCAGCGTGGCGATGCCGGCCCAGTCGGCGCTGTCCTCGGCAAACGCCGCGCCGCGCTCGAGCAACGCATTGACTTGCTGCGCGTGTGATTGACGCAGTTCCTGGCGTTTCTTGAAATAGTCCTGTGTGGGTGCCATCGCAGCGCGGCAGGCGGCATGGAAACGCCGGGCCAGGCTGCTGGGCTTGGCCGCGCTGCGGCCTTCCGTCGACGTCGAGGCGGGTCCATTCCGCTTGCGCTTCGCGCACGCGCGATGCGACCGCATCCGGATGCAATGCCGCTTGCGGCGATGGTATCGATCTCTTCGCAGAGCTGCCGACGACGCTGGTTGTCGGCCCAGTGCTGCCATTCGCTGAGTTGGGCGTAGCGCTTGTCGGTATCGATCAGGCGCTGCGCAAGCGCGCGCGGCAGCGGTGTTTCGATGCGGCGGCGCAGGTCGTCGACGCGTGTCTTGGTCGCGTGTGCGCCGGGTGCTCGCGCCTGCTTCGATCGCGGTATCGGCTGCACGCAGCGCTTCGTCGAGTTCGCCGAGCAACGCTTGCTGCTGTTCCTGCTTCTGCCGCTGCGCGGCTTTCGCTTCATCCAGCGACGCGGCGAAGCGTGCCTGCGCGATCAGTGCCGCCGTGACCGCATCGGCATCGACCTGCGCCGGTATCGGGCCCGGACCGACTTCGCTGGCGACTTCGTCGTCGCTGGCGATCGCCACCTGGTCGATTGCTGCCGCGGAATCGGCGGCAGGCGCCATCGCGATCGGCTCAGGCTGTGCGACCGGTGCGCTGCGACTTGCCACCAGCAGGTTCTGCGCGGCTTGATAGCGCGCCTGCAAAGGCGCCGGGATCATCGCCTCGATAGCCGCCCAGCGCGCCGCGATCTGTGCCTCGGCATCGGCATGCGCGGGCACCGCGGACCAGTTGTTCGAGCTGTTCGCACAGCTGTCGCGCGCGCTGCTCAACGGTTGCATCATGGCCGCGCGCGATGCGCAACGCGTCGATACGCTCGCGCGCGGCACGGCTGACCTGCTTGTCCGATTTGCGGGCACGCTCGGCGAGGCGCGCGAGCTGCGCCTCGTCGTCAATGCGCGCGACCAGCGCGAGCCGTATGGCCGGATCGGCGTCGTCGAGCGCGCGCTCCAGCAGCAGCCCAGGTCGCGAACTGCGATCCAGTGCGGCCTGGCGCATCGGCGCTTCACGCGCGTTGCGCGCGATATGGGTGATGAGTTCGTTGTCGTCCTGCGCCTTCAGCAGGCGCAGGCGCTCGGCCAGCGGCGGCGCCGACGCGTGCGTGCCGGTCAGGAGATCGATCCACAACGTGCGCGCCTGGGCGCGCACGTTCAGGTCGGCGTCGTCATGCGCGAGACCCTGCGCGATACCGGGATCGGCGAGCCGCTTCATCGCAGCCACGCGCACGTCTGCATCGGCGTCTTCGCGCGCAAGGCGACCAAGGTTCGCCACCAGTTCGCTGTCCGAATCGTGCAGCACTGCGGCGCGTCGGGTCGCGGCGTCCTTGGACAGCCAGCGTGGTTTGTTGAGAAATGCAGGTAGTTTCATCGGGTTCAGAGCAGGTTCTTGATGATGTGGAAGCCGGCTGCGTATTCGCCGATCAGGGTACCGATCGTCACGAACATGAAGTTGAGCAGCGTGCGTGCGATGCGGTTTTTCCACCAGCCGGTCCAGTGCGAGACATCGTCGCGCAAGGTGTCGAAGTCGGCGACGCGCGGGTGGCGCAGCCACGCTTCGACGCCCGCGCTGATCGCGGAGGCCGGGATGCCGGGGCGGAACGGTTTCAGCGGCGCGGCGATGAACGCGGCGATCACGCTGAGCGGGTGCGCCGCCGCGGCGATCGCGCCGAGTGCGGCGAAGCCGCCGGTGAACAAGGTCCACGCGAGCAATGCATCGGTGCCGGCGCGAACGCCGCGGGTGAACGTGAATGCGATCGCGGCTGCGATGATCACGAACACGCCGATCGCAACCCATTTCGGCCAGCGCGACGCCGGTGGCAGCTTCGACAGTTTGTCGAGCAGCGGCCGCGGCATCTCGTTTTGCGCGACGAGTTCGCGCTCGATGCCGGCGAGGTGGCCCGCGCCGATCACGACGAGGACGCGCTTGCACCGCGCCATACGCTGCCTGTTCGCGCAATCGCGCGGTCATGAAGCGGTCGCGTTCGCCGATCAGCGCGTCGTACAGCGGTGGCGATTCGCGCGCGAACTCATTGAACATGCTGCCGAGCAGGTCGCCCTGCTTGAGCTTCTCGATTTCGTCCTCGCTGACGTCCTCGCGGGTCAAAAGGCTTGCGCCGAGACCGCCGACGATCGACAGGCGATCGAGGAAACCGACGCTGCGATACGCGCGTTTCAGGGTCACGCCGATCTCGCGGTCGATCAGCCAGACCGGCAGATGGCGTGCTTCGGCGCCGTCGATCGCGGCCTTCATCTCGGCGCCGGGCTCGATGCCGAACTGTTCGGCGAGGCGGCGCTGGAATGCGGACAGCGCGAGATTCGCGGCGACCAGCCCGACCTTGCCCTGGCGGATCACCTGGAACAGGTCGAGCTTGCGGAACGCTTCCGGATCGCGCATCGACTGGAAGCGCGGCTCGCACAGTTCCACCGCGACCGCGTCGAAAGGCTCGCGATCGAGGATCGCGCGCACCGCGTCGGCGCTCACCCGCGAAACGTGTGCGGTGCCGAGCAGCACGTATTCGACATCGCCGCGGCGCACGCGCGCGATCGGCTGGTCGGCGAGCGCGTCGGCCGGCGCGGCGACGGCGACGGAGGATTCGGACATCGGGGGTGTCGACTCGGGGGCGGGGGCGTTCAATCTCGGTACCGTTTCAGCAGGTCGGTGTAGGCGTCGATACGCCGGTCGCGCAGGAATGGCCAGATCCGGCGCACGCTCTCGCTGCGCGCAAGATCGACCTCGGCGAGCAGCAGTTCAGGGCGCTCGGTCGACGCCTGGGCGAGGAATTCGCCCTGCGGGCCGGCGACGAAACTCGAACCCCAAAATGCGATGCCGCGGCCGCCGTCCGGCGCAGATTCAAAACCGATCCGGTTGCAGGCGAGCAGCGGCAGGCCGTTTGCGATCGCATGCCCGCGCTGCACGGTGATCCACGCATCGCGCTGGCGATCCTTTTCGTCCTGCGCATCGCTCGGATCCCAGCCTATCGCGGTCGGGTAGAGCAGCAGGTCCGCGCCGGCCAGCGCCATCAGGCGCGCACCTTCGGGATACCACTGGTCCCAGCAGACCAGCAGGCCGAGCTTGCCGACCGAGGTCGGCGATCGGTTCGAAGCCGAGATCGCCGGGGGTGAAATAGAATTTCTCGTAGAACGCCGGATCGTCCGGAATATGCATCTTGCGGTACTTGCCCGCGATCGCGCGCGAGCGATCGAACACGACCGCGGTGTTGTGATACAGCCCGGCTGCGCGGCGTTCGAACAGCGAGGCGACGACGACCAGCTTGAGTTCCTCGGCCAGCGCGCCGATGCGCTCGGTGCTCGGGCCCGGAATCGGTTCGGCACGGTCGAATTCGGCGACACTTTCGTGCTGGCAGAAATACGGCCCGTTGTGCAGTTCCTGCAGCAGCACCAACTCGGCACCCGCCGCGGCGGCGGCGCGCAGACCGGCCTCGATCGCGTCGAGATTCGCGTCGCGGCTGCCGCGGTCGGCTTCCTGCAACAGCCCGATCTTGAGGGGGTTCGGTGTCATGGGGTCATCATGGGCGTGGAGCCAATCGATAATGGTAGCGCGGATCGGCAAACGGTTTGCCAATCGATTTGACAAATACTTACGCCGAAACGACGACTGGCATAGCAACTGGCAGCTGAATATGTGGTTGCATGACAGACCACGAGGCGACCGGCACCAGTCGGAGCCTGCTTATAGTCCCAGATGCCTGTATCCATCCAGAGACGGCATCGTTGCGTCGACGCATATCGCATGACCTCGGAATTCGACATCACCGCCGTTGGCAACGCTCTCGAACGCTCTATGCTGGTGCGTGAGACGGTCTTGCACACGCTCTTCGAACTGAGCCCGTACCCGCTGTGGGTGTTCGACGCGGTGACGTTGCGATTTCTCGCGGTAAGCCATGTCGCGCTGCGCACGTACGGTTTCAGCGAGGCGGAGTTCCTGTCGATGGCGGTGCCGGATCTATGCGCGCCCGTGCAGGCGGATCGGGCCAACGAGGCCGCCGGGGCAGCGCACGCAGCGCTGCCGATGAATGGCATCTGGCGTCATCGCACGAAGAGCGGCCGCGAGATCGAGGTGGATATCTTCGTGCAGGCGCTGCCGCTGTGGAGCGCCAACGCGTCCCTTGCGCGGGCTCGCGACGTGACCGTCCAACGCCGCGCGATGCGCGCGCTCGAAGCGAGCGAACGGCGTTTTCGCGACTTTTTCGAGCACAGCACCGGCTTCATCTGCATCCATGAGCTCGATGGCACGCTGCTGTCGGTCAACCCGGCCGCCGCCGCCGCGCTCGGTCGCAGTCTGGCCGAACTGCTCGGCACGCCGTTGCGCAATCTCGCAGCGCCGGAACTGCGCTTCCTCGTCGACAACTATCTGCAGCGCGTCGCGCGCAACGGCGAGGATGCCGGCTTCATGCATGTGCGCGACCGCGACGGCGCAGAGCTGATCTGGCAGTACCGCAACCGCGTCTACGCGAACGCGGATGGCTCCTCGCATGTGATGGGCTACGCGCAGGACATCACCGCGATGCGCGCCGCCGAACGCGCGTTCCAGCTCAGCGAGCGCCGCCTGCGCACGATCGCCGACACGCTGCCGCTGAAGATCGCTTACCTCGATGCGCAACAGCGCATCGTGTTCACCAATGAGGCGTGGCGGCGAGTCAACGCGTCGCATGGCGAGGAAATCACCGGCCGGCATGTCCGCGACGTGATCGGCGCGGAGGTCTATGCGCGCAGGCAGCCGTTCCTGCTGCGCGCGCTCGCCGGCGAGCGCGTGGTTTTCGAGAGCGAGGAGGGCGAGGGCGCCGAGTATCGGTGCGTGGAAATCACGTTCATCCCGGAGTTCTCGGAGAACCGGGCCGAAGTGATCGGCGTGCATGCGATGATGCAGGACATCACTGCAAAGAAGCGCGAGGAGCATCGCCTGACCCGTCTCGCCCGTGTCGACGATCTGACCGGCTTGCTCAATCGCGCGGGTTTCTACGAGCGGCTGGAGAATGCCCTCGCGCGCTCGCGCGACCAGGATTCGCTGCTCGCGCTGTTCTACCTCGACATCGACCACTTCAAGTGCGTGAACGACACGTATGGCCACGCGGTCGGCGATGCGCTGATCCGTGCGTTCGCAGCGCGCCTCGAGGGCAAGGTGCGCGCATCCGATGTCGTCGCGCGCCTCGGCGGCGACGAATTCACGCTGGTCGTGGAAGGCATTGCGGACATCGAACACGTGCATGTGATCGCCGCGGAACTCGTCGCCGCACTCGCTCGTCCCTTCGAGCTGCACAATGAAGGGCTGACCTTGTCGAACAGCGCGAGCATCGGCGTTGCGGTGGGGCGCGCGGTTCCACTCGCCGCCACCGCCTTTGTCGAGCACGCCGACGCGATGCTTTACCAGGCGAAGCAGGCGGGTCGCGGCGCCTACCGCCTGGCGACGATCGCCAGCGCGGACTTCGTGGCAGACGATCTGCGCCATCGCAGTCGCGTTTGACCGCCGCGAGCGGTTGCGCTTAAGCTCAGCGCCTCCTTGGGGAGTAGCCGCCTTCGCGTATTAGTAGCAGAAGGGGTCGCGTCAACATACTTGACCGCAAAGGTCATGGCGCGATCGGTCAGTCGACTTGGCGAGACCATTGGTAACGGCGTTCGTCCGTGGGTCGGACGAGGGCGCCGTAACCATTGGCTCTGCGTCCGACCCGGAAAGGCTGCTGCATGAACTCGATAATCCTGACCACCGCACTCCTGCTCGGTTCTGCGGTCGTGATCTATGCCGCCTGCGAATATTTCGTCAACGGCGTGGAATGGATCGGGCACCGATTCGCGGTCGGCCAGCAGGCCACCGGTTCCATCCTCGCCGCCTTCGGCACCGCGTTGCCCGAGAGTGTGATCACCTTTATCGCGGTCGTGTTCGGCGCCACCGCGGCGCAGAAGGAGATCGGCGTCGGCGCTGCGCTCGGTGGTCCACTGGTGCTGGCGACGATCGCCTATGCGGTAGTGGGGCTGACCCTTATCGCCTGTCGCACGCGTCTGCCAGATACCGACCTCGTGCGCCGCGCGTTCAAGCGCTTGAGTGTCGATCAAGGCTGGTTTCTCGGTGTATTCGCGCTCAAGATCGGTTTGGGTCTGGTCGTGTTCGCGTTCAAGCCGTGGCTCGGCGTGTTCTTCCTTGCCGTGTATGGCATCTATTTCTGGAAGGAGATGCGCGGTGAGGAGCACGTCGAGGCCGAGGGCGAACTGGAACCCCTCAAGCTGATGCCCGCGCGCGAAACGCCGCCGCCGACTTGGGCGATACTGACCCAGACCCTGATTGCATTGGTCGTGATCTTCGTCGCTTCGCACGTGTTCGTCGGCCAGCTCGATGTGCTTGGCCCGGCACTCGGCATCCGACCGCAATTGCTCGCGTTGTTGCTCAGCCCGATCGCGACCGAGTTGCCGGAGACCTTGAACGCGATCATCTGGGTGCGTCAGGGCAAGTACCGGCTCGCCCTCGCCAACATCAGCGGCGCGATGATGATCCAGGCAACCGTGCCGACGGCGCTGGGCCTGTTCTTCACGCCGTGGTTGTTCGACACGTCGTTGATTGTCGGTGCAATCATCACGATGCTTGCGGTCGGAGTCATGTTCTTCGCGTTCCGGCGCGGCCTGATCTCGCGTCGCTTGCTGGCGTCGATGGGGCTGTTCTATGCGGCGTTTGCGATCGTACTGCTCACGTTTCATCTGCTTTGAGCGTGCCGCCGCGGGTTCAATACGGTTTCCGAGGGCCCTGAAGCCTTGTGTTGCACGTGGGGCGGTAAGCGTATACTCCTCGAATGATAACGATTCGCATCCGCAATCTGGAGCTTCAGCTGCGCGCCTTTGCGCTGGTTTTCCTTCTCTCGGCAGGGTCATTCGCACTCGCACAGGACGCCGCGACCAGCGTGCCGCAAACGTGGCAGATGCTCGACTACCTCGCCACCGATTACGCCGGCGCGGTCAAGGATGGAGCGATCCTCAGTGCGTCCGAATATGCCGAGATGCGCGAATTCGCGGCGACCGCGCAAACGCGAATCCGGACGCTTGCACCGACCCCCGCGACTGCGACGCTGATGACGCAGGCCGCTGCACTGATCGAATCGGTCGACGCGAAAGCGGCACCGGCGACGGTCGCGACCCAGGCCCATGCATTGGCCGACGCGCTGCTGCAGGCGTATCCGATTCCCACCGCGCCGACCAGCGCGCCGGATCTTGCTCGCGGGCACACGCTCTATCAGCAGCAGTGCGCCGCGTGCCACGGCGCGACAGGGCGCGGTGATGGTCCAGCCGGTTTGCAACTGGACGCCGCGACCGGTGGACTTCACCGATCAGGCACGTGCGGACCAGCGCAGCGCGTTGTCCTTGTACGAAGTGATCAGCCAGGGCGTGCCGGGTACCCCGATGGCGAGTTACGCGCAACTTTCCGAAGCCGATCGCTGGGCGTTGGCGTATTACGCCGGTTCACTGGCCTACAGCCATGAGGCTGACGCGGGCGCCACGCAGTGGCACGACGATGTTTCCGCGCGCGCATCGTTCTCCGGCTTGTCGGAACTCTCGCGCGCACGCGCCGCGCAGCTCGCGCCGTCGCTGGGTCTGGAGCGAAGTCGCGCGGTCCTCGGTTATCTGCGAGCGCATCCGGCGGCAGTCCAGCAATCGCTGCAGGGCATTGCGCTGGCTCGTGCTCGCGTGGATGCCAGTCTTGCGGCCTATCGGTCAGGTGCAAAAACCGACGCCGCGCGACTTGCGCTGTCGGCCTATCTGGATGGCGTGGAGCCGGTCGAACCCCAGCTCAATGCGCGCGACAGCGCGTTGCGCGCGCAGATCGAAACCGCGATGGGCTCGTACCGGACCGCATTGTCCGGCACCACACCGCTTGCCACGATCGTCAGCGATGCGGCGACGATCGACGAATTGCTGGCGCGCGCCGAACACATCACCGCGGACACAGCGGGCGATGCCAGCGCGACGTTTCTCGGCGCGTTCACGATCCTCGTGCGCGAAGGGCTGGAAGCGCTGCTGATCGTGGTCGCGATCATCGCGTTCCTGCGCAAGGCCGAACGCCGCGAAGCGCTGCGCTATGTGCATGCGGGATGGATCGTTGCGCTGCTCGCGGGCGGCGTGACCTGGGCCGTCGCGAGCTACGCGATCTCGATCAGCGGCGCAGGCCGTGAACTGACCGAAGGCCTGTCGTCGCTGTTCGCCGCGGTAGTCCTGCTCAGCGTCGGTCTGTGGATGCACCAGAAAAGCGTCGGCGGGCGCTGGCAGGCGTACCTGAAGGAGAAGATGGCGGCGGCGCTGAATCGCCGTTCGGCGTGGTTCCTGTTCGCGCTCGCGTTCGTTGCCGTCTATCGCGAAGTATTCGAGACGATCCTGTTCTTCGCCGCGCTCTGGAACGAGGGCCAGGCAACGTGGCTGCTGGCGGGCATCGCCGGCGGTGTTGTCGTCCTCGCCGCGATCGCGTGGGTCTTGCTGCGCACCAGCCGGCACTTGCCGATCGGCACGTTCTTCTCGGCGAGTTCCGCGCTGATCGCACTGCTCGCGATCGTGTTGACCGGCAAGGGCGTCGCCGCATTGCAGGAAGCCGGCTGGGTTTCGGTCAGCATCGTGCCGCTGCCGCGCATCGAACTCCTCGGCGTGTTCCCGACCTGGCAAACGCTCGCTGCGCAGGCCGTGGTCATCGTGTTGATCAGCATCGGCTACGCGTTCAATGTCCATCGCGGCACGAAGAGCACGCAACCGATCGGTTCCTGCCGCGGGTTGAGCATGGATCACCCGCTTGGTTAAACTTCGGACCGTGACCCGGATCTACCCACCACTTCGCCCATTCGCGCGGCCTTCAACTGGCTGCGCTGTTGGCGTGGCTGTTCCTGGTAGTCACGCCGGTGTTCGGCATGCCGGGCGGAATGAAATGCGGCATGCACGATCGCGCGTCACGCGACGTCGATGCACATGACCGCTCACGGCGATCACGCAGCGCCGGACGAGATGGATCGGTCGTGCTGCGGATCGCACGATGGCGGTTGCGCCGGTCATGCCTGCGACTGCTCCGCCGCGTGCGGCAACGTCGCGGCGCTGCCCGTCTTCCGCGAATTCGCGAGCACACGGGTTGCCGATGCGCATTCGTCGACGTTCCACGCGCGCGTACCCGGCTCCGATTCCACTCCGCCACTGCGGCCACCCGCCACCTGATGCGCTCCCTCTGACACACCCACTGCAGACGGTCGGCGCATGCCGGGGCGCGCGTGGACTTCGTGGACACTATCGATGGGCCCGGCAACGCCGGGGTTCTCGTCTGGAGATGCATCTTGAAACGTATTCAACCACCCGAGCCGGCGCTGTGCCTGCCGCGCCGCCGCTTCGTGCAGGGATTGGCGATCGGCGGCTCGCTGGCCAGCCTCGGATTGCTGCGCCCCACGCAGGCTTGGGCCTTGGCCAGTCCCGGCCAGCCGATCACGTCCAGCGCCACCGACTTCGCGCTCGAGGTCTGCCGAAATGCCGGTCAACTTCACCGGCGCGCCGCGCCGTGCGACCACCGTCAACGGCACGTTGCCCGGTCCGATCCTGCGTTGGCGCGAAGGCACCACGGTGACCCTGCGTGTGACCAACACGCTGCGCACGCAGACCTCGATCCACTGGCACGGCCTCATCGTGCCGTTCCGATGGACGGCGTACCCGGGCATCAGCTTCGACGGCATCGCGCCCGGTGAAACCTTCACCTACCGATTCCCTGTGCGCCAGTCCGGCACCTACTGGTACCACTCGCATAGTCATTTCGAGGAACAGACCGGCCTGTACGGCGCGCTGGTGATCGACCCGGCCGGCCCGGAGCGCCATCCGGTCGAGCGCGACTACGTGGTCATGCTGAACGACTGGACCGACGAGGATCCCGAGCGCATCTACGCCAAGCTGAAGAAGAAAAGCGACTATTACAATTTCGCGCAGCCGACCGCCGCCGATTTCCTCCGCGACGTCAGCGACAAGGGCATCAGGCAGGCGCTTGCGAAGCGCAAGATGTGGAACGAGATGCGCATGAGCCCGACCGACTTCGCCGATGTCTCGGGTCACACCTACACGTACCTGATGAACGGCACGACGCCGGCCGGCAACTGGAACGGGCTGTTCCGTCCCGGCGAGAAGATACGCCTGCGCTTCATCAACGGCTCGTCGTCGACGATCTTCGACGTGCGCATTCCGGGGCTGAAGATGACCGTGATCGCAGCCGATGGCCAGGACGTCGAGCCGGTCGCGGTCGATGAATTCCGCATCTCGGTCGCCGAGACGTATGACGTGATCGTCGAACCCGCCGATGACCGCGCGTACACGCTGTTCGCGCAATCGATCGATCGCAGCGGCTATGCGCGCGGCACGCTCGCGCCGCGCGCCGGCATGGAAGCGGACGTGCCGGCGGTGGATCCGCGCGTCTGGCTCGACATGCGCGACATGATGGGTGCGATGACGATGATGGCGGCTCCGCGCATGGCGGCATGGCCGGGATGAAGGGCATGGAAGGCGGTTGCGGCGCGATGATGAAACCCGCTGCGCACGGCGCCAAGGCGGAAGGAATGGATCACGGCGCGATGGTCGGCATGGCGATGCACGCGGCGCCGCCGGTGCGCCATGCGAGCACCGAATACGGCCCGAACGTCGACATGCGTGTCGACACGCCGCGCACGAATCTCGACGATCCCGGCATCGGCCTGCGCGACAACGGCCGGCGCGTGCTGACTTATGCCGACCTGCACACGATCGGCGGTGCCGATCGATGCGCGCGCGCCGTCCCGCGAGATCGAACTGCACCTGACCGGCAACATGGAACGCTTCATGTGGTCGTTCGACGGACTGAAGTTCTCCGACGCCAAGCCCGTGCACTTCAACAGCGGCGAGCGCCTGCGCATCGTGCTGGTCAACGACACGATGATGAATCACCCGATCCACCTGCACGGCATGTGGAGCGAACTGGACGATCCGCACGGGCAGTTCCAGGCGCGCAAGCACACGATCAACGTGCAGCCGGCGCAGCGCATCAGCTATCAGGTCAGCGCCGACAATCCGGGGCGCTGGGCCTACCACTGCCATCTGCTCTATCACATGGAAGCGGGCATGATGCGCGAGGTGGTGGTGTCATGAAGACCAACTTTCGTTTGGGTTCCGTCGGCGCGTTGCTGAGTACAGTGCTGCTGTACGATTTCTCCCGGCGCGCTCGCGCAGGAAGACACCGGTTCAGCCGGTTCGGCGACGACTGGCATGCATGACATGCACGACATGGCCGGCATGGACCACTCCGGAATGCCCGGAATGGTCCACCCGGAAACGCCGAAGAAGCAGGCGGTGCCCGCGAGGCGGATCACGGCGCGATGCACGGCATGGATTCGATGTCGGGCAGTGCGCCGCAGAATGCGCGCAGCCCCGACTATTCCGACGGTATCGGCCATCTCTCCGACGCATGGCATGGACATGCTCGACAACGCGCCGCTCGGCATGCTCCTCGATCGATCGGATCGAAGCGTTTCACGGCAGCGATGCGAACGGGCAGG
Organism: uncultured Gammaproteobacteria bacterium; assembly: GCA_963720445.1. Classification (GTDB taxonomy): domain Bacteria; phylum Pseudomonadota; class Gammaproteobacteria; order Xanthomonadales; family Rhodanobacteraceae; genus Dokdonella_A. Next base: position 29,481 of record CAVRFO010000002.1, on the reverse strand, counting down.
CCTGGGAAGTCGAAGGCTGGTACGGCAACGACGTCAACAAGCTGTGGCTGCGCAGCGAGGGTGAGCGCAGCGGCGGCGCGCTCGAAGACGCCAACCTGGAGGCATTCTGGAACCGCACCATCACCGCGTTCTGGAGCACCCAACTGGGCGTGCGCCACGACTTCGGCGAAGGCCCGTCGCGCACGTGGGCGGCGGTCGGCGTGCAAGGGCTGGCGCCGTACTGGTTCGAGCTGGAAGCCACGGCTTACACCGGCGCTGCCGGGCGTACCGCTGCGCGCGTGCGTGCCCATTACGAGCTGCTGTTGACCCAGCGGCTGATCCTGCAACCCGAAGCGGAGATCAATCTGTACGGTCAGAACGATCCCGCGCGACATATCGGCAACGGCCTGTCCGACGTGCAATTCGGCCTGCGCCTGCGCTACGAGATCAGCCGGCAATTCGCGCCCTACATCGGCGTGAACTGGATCCGCCGCGTCGGCACGACCGCCGACTATGCGCGCGACGATCTTCCAGCCCGTTCTCGACCGGCAGATCGTCGCTGGCATCCGTTTCTGGTTCTGACCGACTGCCTCATGTGGGAGCGGCGGAAGGCGCGATGCTCTTGGCTTCAGGAAAGGCATCGTGGCTGCGCTACAGCGGCAGCGCGGCACCGCTCGTGTAGGAGCCCACCCTGTGGGCGAGCCGGACCGACACATTCTCGCCATCGACGGTCGCGCACAGGGTGCGCTCCTACGAGGCCGCAGTGGTCTTGTTGGGGCATCGCGGTGTGGCGCCGCTCCTGCCAAGCCGTCGGCCCCTGGGATTGCAGACGCGCCGCTCAGATGCGCGCCGCGCGCAAACGCAATGCGTTGGTGACGACCGAAACGGACGACAGGCTCATTGCGAGCGCGGCGATCATCGGACTCAGCAGCAGCCCGAAAGCCGGGTAGAGAACTCCCGCTGCCAACGGAATCCCCAGTACGTTGTACACAAAGGCAAACGCCAGGTTCTGGTGGATGTTGTGCACCGTGGCTTTCGACAGCCGCCTTGCACGCAGGATGCCGGCGAGTTCGCCCTTGACCAAGGTGACCTGCGCGCTCTCCTTGGCGACATCCGAACCATTGCCCATCGCAATGCCGACATCGGCGGAGGCGAGCGCCGGCGCATCATTGACGCCGTCGCCTGCCATTGCGACGCGCAAGCCGGTGGCGCGCGCGCGCGCGATCCAGTCGGCTTTCGTCGCCGGTGTCTGGCTGGCGTGAACCTCGTCGATCCCGAGCTGCGCGGCGACGGCCTGCGCGGTCGCTTCACTGTCCCCGGTCAGCATCACGATGCGAAGTCCTTCGCCGTGCAGAGCCTGCAGGGCCTCGCGCGCGCCGCGCTTGATCGGGTCCTGTACGGCGATATAACCCGCAAGCTGTCCGTTGCGTGCAAGGAACATCACGGTCTTCGCTTCGCGGCGCAAGTCGTCCGCAGGTGCCCCCAGCGAAGCCGGATCGGCGCCGACCGCGCGCATCAATTCGGCATTGCCGAGCGCGACCGGCGCACCGGCCATCGATCCGCGAACGCCTTGACCGGTCACCGCGGAAAAATCATCCACGGCTGGAAACTCGACCTGACGCAGCTTCGCGCCTTCGAGGATTGCATGTGCCAGCGGGTGTTCGCTCGGCGCTTCGAGCGCGGCTGCGATCGCAAGCACGTCGCGCTCGGTGAATCCGGCGGCGGCATGCACGTTCGTCAACGCAGGTTTGCCTTCGGTCAGGGTGCCGGTCTTGTCGACGACCAGCACGTCGACGCGGGCCAATGTTTCGATGGCCGCGGCATCGCGGAACAGCACGCCCGCTTCGGCGCCGCGCCCGCTCGCCACGGTGATCGAAATCGGCGTCGCGAGGCCGAGTGCGCATGGACACGCGATGATCAGCACCGCGACCGCGTTGACGATCGCGTACGCGAGGTGCGGTTCCGGCCCCCAGATGAACCATGCGGCGAACGTGAGCAACGCGATGACCACGACCGCGGGCACGAAATACAGTGACACCCGATCCGCGAGCCGCTGCAACGGCGCCTTGGTGCGCTGTGCCTTGGCGACGAGGTCGACGATGTGCGCGAGGACCGTGTCGCGTCCGACGCGCTCGGCGCGCATCTTCAGGCTGCCGGTGCCATTCAGGGTGCCGCCGGTGACGCGGTCGCCGGCATGCTTCTGCACCGGTATCGGTTCGCCGGTGAGCAACGATTCGTCGACGCTGCTCGTGCCATCGGCAACGACGCCGTCGACCGGCACGCTTTCCCCCGGCCGGACGCGCAGCAGGTCGCCGACCTGCACGTGGTCGAGTGCCACATCCTCTTCGCTTCCGTCGGCACGAATGCGTCGTGCGGACTTGGGTGCGAGATCAAGCAGACGACGGATCGCCGCCGAGGTTCTGCCGCGCGCACGCAGTTCCAGCCATTCGCCGAACAGCACCAATGCGACGATCACGCCGGCCGCTTCGAAATACACGCCGACCATGCCGTGCGCGTCGCGCATCGTTGCCGGAAACCAGGCGGGCGCGAACGTCGCCGCCAGGCTGAAGCCGAACGCGGTCAGCACGCCGAGCCCGATCAGCGTGTACATGTTCGGCGAAGCCGCGATCGCGCCTTTCCAGCCGCGCACGTAATACGAGGCGCCGGCCCAGAGCACCAGCGGCGCCGACAACAGCAACTCGGCCCAGCGCATCAATTGCGCGGTCGATGCGTTCCCATGCGACCCAAACAGGTGCGGACCCATCGCCATGAAAAACAATGGAATCGCAAACGCGGCCGAGATGAGGAATTTGCGGCGGACTGCACGCAGTTCGCTGTCATCCACGTCGCTGGTCGGCAGCATCGGTTCCAGCGCCATGCCGCATTTCGGGCAATTGCCCGGACCGACCTGCTGAACCTCGGGATGCATCGGGCACGTATAGATCGTTCCTTCAGGCACGGCCTCGGTCGCCGCGGGTTTCTTGTCCAGATAGCGCGAGGGCTCCGCGACGAACTTCTCGCGGCATCCAGCCGAGCAGAAATAGTGGGTCTGGCCGGCGTGTTCGGCCTGGTGCTTCGCCGTGGCTGGATCGACCTGCATGCCACACACCGGATCGCGAAGATCGCTTGACGATGCCTGCGTGGCATTGGCGCAGCCCGATGCTTTTGCTGCATGACCCGATGCTGCGGATTCGACAGGTGCACGCACGTCGTCGGATGCCGACGCCGCGCAGCACGAGCCGGACTTCACCGCATCGATCGAGCCAGACGGCAGCGGAGGGTGTTGCGGATTCGACGGGATGTTCATGCGTTCTCCTTGCGCGTGAGTGCGCCGAGGATCGGACAGGCCTGCAGCTTTCCGTGTCCGGGACAGCCGTCAATCAGAACCTGCAGGCCGCGGCGAACCCGTTGCATTTCGCGGATGCGCGTGTCGAGATCCGCCAACCGCTCTTTTGCGCGCGCCTTGATGCCGCGCACGCCACGTTCGCGGTCGGTCGAAAGCGCCAACAGCTCGCGGATTTGTGCGAGCGTGAAACCCAGGTCTTTCGCACGACGGATGAAACTCAAACGTTGTACGTCGGTTTCGTCGTATTGGCGATACCCGGACGGGCGGCGTTCGGGCGTGGGCAACAGATCGTTGCGCTCGTAGTAGCGCACAGTGTCGATTCCGACCTCCGCACGTCGGGCGATTTCGCCGATGGTGAAACTGGACATGAAGGCATCTCCGTTGATCGCCGATGCCCATGCTAAACCCCGGACCATGGTCCAGAGTCAAGTTCTTCGCGTCGCCCGATTTGCGTCGAAGCTCAGTCGTTGAGCCCCTCTCCCGGCGGGATAGGGGTTGGGGTGAGGGTTCGGCGCGATCTTGAAGCGCCATGTCCGTCCCGAACCCTCATCCGCCCTTCGGGCACCTTCTCCCGGAGGGAGAAGGGAACAGCGGGTTTTACGATCCGGCTATCCGCATCGCAAGCGCCTCCGCGACGCGAATGCCGTCGATCGCCGCGGACAGGATGCCGCCGGCATAACCCGCGCCTTCGCCGGCGGGGTAGAGGCCATGCGTGTTCAGGCTCTGCAGATCGACGTCGTTGCGCTTGATCCGCAGCGGTGACGAGGTGCGCGTTTCGACGCCGGTCAGCACCGCGTCGTGCATCGCAAAGCCGCGGATCTGGCGATCGAATGCCGGCAGCGCCTCGCGAATCGCGGCGATCGCATACGCCGGCAGGGCAGTGCCGAGATCGCCGAGACGCACGCCTGGCGTGTACGACGGCTGCACCGCGCCGAACGCGTGCGACGGACGCTGCGCCAGGAAGTCGCCGACCAGTTGCGCCGGCGCATCGTAGGTGCCGCCGCCGAGTTCGAACGCGCGCTCTTCCCAGTGCCGCTGCAACGCGATGCCGGCCAGCGGGTCGCCCGGGTAATCGACTTCCGGGGTGATGCCGACGACGATCGCGGCATTCGCATTGCGCTCGTTGCGCGAATACTGGCTCATGCCGTTGGTGACCACGCGGCCCGGCTCCGAGGTCGCCGCGACCACGGTGCCGCCAGGGCACATGCAGAAGCTGTAGACCGAGCGCCCGTTCCTGCAGTGATGCACGAGCTTGTAGTCGGCCGCGCCGAGGATCGGATGGCCGGCTTGCGCGCCGAAGCGGCCTTGGTCGATCAGCGATTGCGGATGCTCGATGCGGAAGCCGATCGAGAACGGTTTGGCTTCGAGATACACGCCGCGCTCGTGCAGCATCGCGAACGTGTCGCGCGCGCTGTGGCCGACCGCAAGCACGACGCGATCCGCGCGGATCTCTTCGCCGTTAGCGAGGGTCACGCCGCGCACGTGGCGTTCGCCGTGCACATCGCGCTCGATCAGCAGATCGTCCACGCGGCTGCCGAAACGGAACTCGCCGCCGAGCGCCTCGATCGTCGCGCGCATGTTCTCGACCATCGTGACCAGCCGGAACGTGCCGATGTGCGGCTTGCTGACGTACAGGATTTCCTCCGGCGCGCCGGCTTTGACGAACTCGGTCAGCACCTTGCGGCCATGATGATCGCGGATCCTGGATCTGGCTGTACAGCTTGCCGTCGGAAAACGTGCCGGCGCCGCCTTCGCCGAACTGCACGTTGGATTCCGGGTTGAGCACGCGCTTGCGCCACAGCCCGAACGTGTCGTTCGTGCGCTCGCGCACCGCCTTGCCGCGGTCGAGGATGATCGGGCGAAAACCCATCTGCGCGAGGATCAAGCCCGCGAACAGGCCGCACGGCCCGGTGCCGATCACGATCGGACGCAGCGCAAGATTCGCCGGCGCCTTCGCGACGAAACGGTAGCCGGTGTCCGGCGTTGGCGCGACGTGCTTGTCTTCGATGCAGCGCGCCAACACTCCCGCCTCGTCGGCGACGTCGACATCCAGCGCATAGATCAATACGATCGCACCGCGCTTGCGCGCGTCATAGCTGCGTTTGGCGACCGTGTAGCCGCGCAATGAGTCCGCGCGGATCGCGAGTTTGGAAAGGATCGCCGCCGCGAGCGCGCCTTCGGCGTGATCGAGCGGCAACTTGATGTCGGTGAGTCGCAACATGCGGGTGCGGAGGCGTGGTCTGGCGGCGGTCGCGGATTTTCGCACGACGGGGCGTTTGCGGGTTTGCGTCGTGCCGAGCGAAGAGCGCCCCCTTCCGCCCTGCCCCTCAGCCGCCAGACGGCGGCTTCGACCTTCTCCCGCTGCGCAGGGGAAGGGAAAGCGCACGCGTCGGTGCTTGCCGTTCCTTCCCCTGCGCAGCGGGGAAGGTGCCGAAGGCGGATGGGGGCGCTTTCCGAGCAGCACAATCCTGCGGATAATCAACCAAACATGCGCTGCATATCCGGATGAGCCAGCGTCGACTGGAGTTCATCGAAGCGCCCGCTGGCCTGCACCTGCCGCAACGCCGTATCCGCCGCCGAGTATGCGATCGTCGCCAGCCGCGTCGCCGTGCTGACCCGCGCGATGCGCAGACGAGCCAGCTCGGCCATGTCCGGCAAACCCGGTCGCGCGGCGACGTTGATCGGCGCATCAAGCGCGCCTACCAGATTTTCGAGCGTGGCTGCATCTGCGAGACCGATCGGATAGAGGCAATCGGCGCCGGCGGCAAAATACGCGCGGCCGCGCCGCACCGTTTCGTCGAAGCGCGTGGCGTCGCCATCGCCGAACCCGAGCATGTAGGTATCGGTACGCGCGTTGATGACGATCGGTACGCCGGCCTGATCCGCGGCACTGCGAGCGGCGCGAATGCGCGCGACGCCATCCTCGATCGGGCGCAACGCGCCGGGCGCATGCAGCCCGTCTTCGATATTGATCCCCACGATGCCGCTGGCGATGAACGCGCGTACCGTTTCGGCAACCGTACCCGGATCTGCGCCATAGCCACTCTCGATATCCGCGGTCACCGGCAGATCGACTGCACGCGCGATCCGCGCAGTGGCGGCAAGTACCTCTTCCAGCGGCGCCCGTTCGCCATCGGCATAGCCGAGCGACCACGCCACCCCCGCACTGGTCGTCGCAATCGCCAGCGCCCCGGCGCGCGCGAACACACGTGCGCTCGCCGCATCCCATGCATTCGGCAGCAGCAGGACGCGGCTGCGGTCATGCAGTTGCCGAAACCGTCGTGCCTTGGCTATTTGTGTCGTGTTGCCCATGCGGATTTCCTGATTGACGAACGGCGCGTACACCGTTTCGCTCGTTTGCGGTGCGACTATGATGCGCTCGCGCGCATGCCGGAGAGAAATGTTTGCCTGCCAACAACCTGCAATGGTGCCTGTATCTGATCGAATGCCGGAACGGCGCGATGTATGCGGGCATCACCAACAACCTCGATGCGCGCTACGCGGCGCATGTTGCGGGACGTGGCGCGCGCTATACGCGGTCGAATCCGCCGGTGCGCCTTATCGGCTCCAGGCCCTATGCGGATCGCGCCGCCGCATCGCGCGCGGAATGGGAAATCAGGCAGCTTCCGAAGGAACGCAAGATCGGATTCCTGCAAGGCGACTCCTGAACGATCGCCGCATTCCGGCAAGCCGGTCGATGCCCGTCGCGGCCGATCCCGTCTTTGCTGTTGCACAATGACGCGTTGATTCCTTCGCGAAAAGGCCACTCACATGTCCGCGTTGTCGCCAGCCCACGACGTCCCATCGCCCACGTGCTGCTTGCTGTCGAACGGTCGTTACACAGTCATGTTGACGGGCACGGGCTCGGGTTCCAGTCGCTGGGGCGATATCGCCGTGACGCGCTGGCGCGAAGACCCAAGCTGCGATGCGTGGGGCAGTTACATCTTGTTGCGCGATGTCGCGACCGGCGCGGTCTGGTCGGCGGACTTGCAACCTTGTGGTGGCGAGAATGACGACCATGCTGCGACGCTGACGGAGGCGCGCGCCGATTTCGTTCGCCACCACGAGACGTTGACGTCCACGCTGAGCGTGGCGGTCGCGGGCGACTGCGACGCCGAGGTGCGCTGCGTGACGATCGCGAACCGGGGCGACGGCACGCGCGATATCGAGCTGACCTCTTACACCGAGTTGATTCTCGGGTCGGCCGCTGGCGACGCCACGCATCCGGCTTTTTCCAAAATGTTCGTGCAAACCGAATGGGTGGAGGAGGGTGGCGGCGCGCTGCTCGCCACGCGTCGGCCGCGCTCGCCCGGCGATGCCAAGGCGTGGGCGGCGCATTTCGCCGTCGTCGATGCTCCGGACTCGAATGAACAAAGTTACGAGACCGATCGCGCACGCTTCCTTGGACGCGGTCGCACATTGGCCCATGCGCAGGCGATGGAGCCGGGCGCGCAGCTGTCGAATACAACCGGTTGCGTGCTCGATCCGATCTTCAGCCTGCGCCGCCGCGTGCGCGTCGCGCCCGGCGCACAGGTGCGCGTCGCGTTCTGGACCGTGCTTGCCGATTCGCGCGACGTGGTGATCGCACAGAGCACTGCGTTGCGCGATCCCGCCGCGAGCGTGCGAGCGTTCGAGACGGCTGCGCAATACATCGCGACGGAGCAGGCGCGTTTCGGCGTCGATGCCTTGCAACGCGAGCGTTACGCACGTCTCGTCGCTCCGATTCTGATCAGCGATCCGTTCTGGCGCTCGCCACGCGACGTCCTCATGCGCGGCAAGGGCGGCGCACCGGTGTTGTGGACGAAAGGGATTTCCGGCGACCGTCCGATTGTTTTGCTGCGTATCGGTGAAGTCGCAGCGATCGATTGCGTGAGCGATCTTTTCCGCGCACAAACGGTTTGGCAGGCGAAGCGGTTGGGCGTGGATGTCGTGCTGCTCAACACCGCGGCGAAGGACGCCGACGATCTGCAGGCGAGGATTGCAGCGCTCATTGATGCACAACAGAACGCGTTGCAGAAGGATACGGGCGCCACGCCCGCCAGTGCATTTGCGCTGCGCGACGATGCGATATCGAGCGATCTTCGCGACGGCTTGGCGACCGTTGCGCGTGTCGTCCTGGATGCCACGGCGACGGGCTGGAAGCGCGTGTCAGGTCCTGCGAATTCCGATGCCTTCGCTGCTGCATTCCGCAGACGAGACCCGCATCCCGCGCTGCGCGCCTCGCCGCCAAAACCGGTTGTTCGCGGGGAGCCCGACGCCGTCGATGCGCCGCTCGAATTCGACAACGGCCGCGGCGGCTTCGCGCAGCACGGTCGTGAGTACGCGATCAACCTTGCCGACGGCGCCTGCACGCCGGCACCATGGATCAACGTCATCGCCAATCCGTCGTTCGGTTTCCTTGTGTCGGCCGAAGGCGGTGGCTACACATGGTCGCTCAACAGCCAGCAGAACGCGATCACGCCGTGGCCGAACGATCCGGTCAGCGATGCGCCGCACGAAGTGCTGTACCTGCGCGACGCGGACAGCGGTGAACTGTGGAGTGCGACTGCGCTGCCGATTCGCGATGCCGTCGGCGACCTACGGCGCGCGCCACGGCAAAGGCTACAGCCGCTTCACGAATGATGCCCACGGCATCGATCTCGACCTGCTGCAATTCGTGCCGGCGGCCGATTCGATCAAGCTGTCGCGGTTGCGACTGCGCAACACGTCTGGCCGCACGCGGCGATTGTCGATCGCCGCCTATGTCGAATGGGCGACTCGGCGCGAATGGCGTGTGCTCGGCGCCATTCGTCGTGACATCGGTCGACGACGCGACCGGCGCCTTGTTCGCACGCAACGCATGGCGCGCGGAGTTCGGCGAGCGGGTTGCATTCATCGACCTCGATGGTCGGCAGACTTCGTGGAGCGGTGATCGCCGCGAGTTTCTCGGTCAGTACGGGGCGCTCGACAGCCCGCGGCGCTGCTGGCCAGCGCACCACTGTCCGGACGAGTCGGCGCCGGCCTTCGATCCATGCGGCGCGTTGCAGACGCAGATCGAACTCGCGCCGGATGCGCGGATCGACATCGTGTTCATGCTTGGCGATGCGGCATCGGTTGCCGACGCGCAGGCGCTCATTGAGAAATACCGTGCCGCCGATCTCGATGCGGTGCTGGCTGAAGCATGCACGCAGTGGGATGACATGCTCGATACCGTGCAGGTGCGCACGCCCGATCGCGCGATGGACATCCTTCTCAACGATTGGCTGCCATACCAGACGCTCGGTTGCCGGGTGTGGGCACGCACCGCGTACTACCAGGCCAGCGGTGCCTACGGTTTTCGCGATCAGTTGCAGGACGTGATGGCGCTCTGCGTCGACCGGCCCGATGTCGCACGCGAGCATCTGTTGCGTGCGGCCGCGCGGCAATTCGTCGAAGGCGACGTGCAGCATTGGTGGTTGCCGCCATCGGGACAGGGTATCCGCACGCGCATGACCGACGATCGTGTCTGGCTCGCCTACGTCGCCGCGCATTACATCGAGGTGACCGGCGATAACGCGGTGCTTCGAGGAGAACGTTCCTTTCCTGGAAGGCGAGGTGTTGAAGGAAGGGCAGGACGAGTCGTTTTTCCAGCCGAACGTTGCATCGACACCTGCGAATTTGTACGAGCACTGCGCGCGCGCGCTCGATGTGAGTCTTTCGCTCGGCGCACACGGGTCTGCCGTTGATGGGCACCGGCGACTGGAACGACGGCATGAACCGGGTTGGCGAGAAAGGACGCGGCGAAAGCGTATGGCTCGCGTGGTTCCTGCTCGCGACCATCGATGCATTCGCGCCGGCTGCTGACGCGCACGGCGATCACGAACGTCTCATGCGCTGGCGGCGCTGTGCGGCGAGCGTGCGCGTTGCCCTCGAAAGCACCGGCTGGGATGGTCAATGGTATCGCCGTGGCTACTACGACGACGGCACGCCGCTCGGATCCATCGAAAGCCTCGAATGCCAGATCGACGCGATCGCGCAATCGTGGAGCGTGATGTCCGGTGCCGCCGATCCGGCGCACGCGTCGCAAGCGATGCATGCGGTCGACGAGCGTCTGATCTCGCCGCGATGACCAGATCGCCTTGTTGTTCACGCCGCCATTCGATCGCACGCCGCTCGATCCCGGCTACATCAAGGGTTACCCGCCCGGCATCCGCGAGAATGGCGGCCAGTACACGCATGGCACGATCTGGTCGATCTTCGCGTTCGCCAAGCTGGGGCAGGGCGACAAGGCGTGCGAGCTGTTTTCGATCCTCAATCCGGTCCGCCACGGCGACTCAGCGCAGGCGATCGCGCGCTACAAGGTCGAACCGTATGTCGCCTGCGCGGACGTCTATTCGGTCGCTCCGCACGTCGGCCGCGGCGGCTGGACCTGGTATTCCGGCTCCGCGGGCTGGCTGTATCGAGCCGGCATCGACGCCGTGCTCGGGTTTCGCAAATGCGGAAACACGCTGCACCTTGATCCTTGCATTCCCGAAGCATGGGCTGGCTATGAAATCGTCTTTCGCCACCGTGGCGCTTGCGGACAGGTCACGCGCTACGAAATCACGGTCGAGAATCCGCGGCACATGAGTCGGGGAATCGCCTTGACTGAACTCGACGACGTCAAACTGGCGAATCCCGGTATCGTCGCGCTGGCCGACGATGGCGCCGTTCATCGCGTGCGCGTTGTTCTCGGATGATTCCACGACCAAGCTCGTCGTTTCGGCGACGAGAGCCGTTCTTTCAATGACTTGCGATGGAGCGCGCCCCGGCGGCGTGCCGCTGATCTGCGACGGTATGCCGCTCGCTTCCGGTCCTGCTCGGTATCCCGTTCTTGTCCGAACCGACCGATTGCCCGGCTTCCGGCTCCGGACCCAGCGCCCGCAACTTCAGGTAATGCGAGGCTGCATAAGCGCCCGCGGCAATCAGGATGAGGTTGATCACGATCCAGCGCAGGTGGTAGCCGATGCGCTTTGACGACGTTGGCCTCTCCGATGGTTCTTCCGCTCGTTCGATCCCGATGTTCACCAGGTCGCTGATGAAAGCCTCGCGTCCAGACCGTGCGGCCTGATCCGTTTCTCCATGCATGCCGTTCGTTCTCTGAATAATCTGCCGCCCAGTGTAGCCCGCCATTGACCGGTATCGACATGAATTCGCCAGTGCGCACCCCTGATGTCCGCGACCTTCGCGTTGGTTGCGCCGGATGGTCAATCCCGACCCGGCACAAGGCGCTGTTCGGCGAGGGCGATAGCCACCTGGCGCGTTACGCAACGCGCTTCGATACTACCGAGATCAATTCCACGTTTCATCGCGCCCATGCCTTGCAGACGTTTGAGCGATGGGCTGCCAGTGTGCCCGCGAGGTTTCGCTTCTCGGTGAAGATGCCCAAGAGGATCACCCACGAAGCACGTCTTCAGATGGTCGGCGAGGCCCTGACAACGTTCTTTGAGGCGATCGGCGGACTCGGTCCGAAACTGGGCGGCGTGCTGGTCCAGCTACCGCCGAGTCTGGCGTTCGACGCGCGTGTTGCAAACCGGTTCTTCTCGATGGTTCGGCGGCGCAGCGGTGCGCCCATAGCGTGCGAACCGCGTCATCCGAGTTGGTTTACGCCGGAGGTTGAGCCCCTTTGGACACGTTACGCGATCACGCGGGTCGCCGCCGATCCCGCCCGTTGGGCCGAGGCAGCGATCCCGGGCGGTTCGGCCGGCGCCCATTGGAGATACTGGCGCTGGCACGGTTCGCCAACCATCTACTACAGCCGCTACGACGACTCCGCACTGGACGCGCTTGCCGCCGCGATACGCACGTACTCGACCGCTCCGGCGCAGGGGTGGTGCATCTTCGACAACACGGCGCAGGGTCACGCCACGACGGACGCTCTTCGCTTGCTGCAACGGCTCAAGCGGCAGCGGTCTCCCGATGAGTGATTCATGATACTTGGCGCGCGGTAGTGAAGGCCTGCGTCCGTGTCGGCGTGGCGCCAATTCGGCGGAGGTCCTTTGATCCAGGGCGTCTGTCCACGCCGGCGACCTCGAATGCGAAGTGACGGCCTACATCGCCAACCGAACCAATAGGCGACGCTTTACTGCCTGCACCAGCAGCAGATAGGTTGTCGTCGCCAGCAACAGGAAGGCGAAGAAGGGCGCCGGCAACGGGGCGAAGCCTAGCCGTGCTGCCAGTGGACTCGTCGGTAGCGCTATGCCGACGACCAATACGGCGATGGCGCCGATGGCTAGCGCAACGCTGGGCCGACTGCGCAGCGGATTGCCAGCGGTGCGGATGACGAACAGCACCAGGATCTGCGTGGCCAGCGATTCGATGAACCAGCCGGTATGGAACAGCGTTTCGGAAGCGTGCAGCCATCTGATCAGCACGTAGAAGGTCAGAAAATCGTAAAGGGAACTGATCGGTCCGATCCACAGCATGAAGTCACGGATCAAGCCGATATCCCAGCGTTGCGGATGGCCGAGTTGCGTGGCGTCGACGTTGTCGGTCGGGATCGCGATCTGGGCCAGGTCATAGAGGAAATTGTTGAGCAGGATCTGGGTCGGCAACATCGGCAGGAAAGGCAGGAACAATACGCCTGCCGCCATGCTGAACATGTTGCCGAAATTGGAGCTCGTGCCCATCAACAGATACTTCATGACGTTGGCGAACGCCCTGCGGCCTTCCAGCACACCCTCGTGCAATACCGCCAGGCTGCGCTCGCGCAACACGATGTCGGCGGCATCCCGTGCGACGTCGACAGCATTGGCGACCGATATGCCGACATCAGCCGCATGCAGCGACGGTGCGTCGTTGATGCCGTCACCGAGGAAACCGAGGACATGGCCGCGGTTCTTGAGCGCAATGACAATGCGGTGTTTCTGTGCCGGCGCTACACGCGCGAAGACCGCGGTGCGTTCGGCGAGCATGCCCAGCGCGTGGTCGTCGAGCGAGTCGATCGCGTCGCCGAGCACGATGCAGCTGCCGTCGATGCCGACCTGTTCGCAGACATGCCGCGCGACTTGCTCGTTGTCTCCGGTGAGGATCTTGACGGCGATGCCGTCACGCGCAATTGCACGCAGCGTGTCCGCCACGCCCGCGACGGGCGGGTCCGCGAAAGCCAGGAAGCCCGCCAGGACCAGGTCGTGCTCGTCTTCGGGGCTGTAGCGAGGTTGCGCGGGAATGCAACGCCACGCGACGGCAAGCACGCGGAAGCCCTTCCCGCCGAGGTCGTTCCAGACCGCTGCACACCGCGCCCGCGCCGCATTGTCCAAGGGATGTTCTTCACCGTCGTGCTCGTAACGCGTCGCCACGCCCACGATTGCCTCGGGCGCTCCCTTGCTGATCAGCTGGCGTGATTGCCCGGTTTGCAGCACGACGGAAAGGCGCCGGCGCTCGAAATCGAACGGTATCTCATCGAGCTTGGTCACAGGCTCGGTAACGGCCCTATATGCCGCGAGGATCGCCGCATCGAGGCCGCTGTGGATCCCCGTCTGATGGAGGCTGTTGAGACAAGCCAGCATCGTGGGCCTCCCGGAAGCATGCCCCGCGCCATCGAGGCTTTCGATCAGACTCATGTCGCCGGTGGTCAGCGTGCCGGTCTTGTCGCTCAGCAGCAGATCCATGCTGCCGAAATTCTCGATCGCAGCCAGATGCTTGACGATCACTCCACGATGCGCCATCCGGACCGCGCCACGTGCCAGCGTGACCGTGGTAATCATCGGCATGAATTCCGGCGTCAGTCCAACCGCCAGCGCGATCGCGAACTGCAACGACTCAAGCCCGGGTCGCCCCATGGCCAGGTTGACCAGGAGCACGAACAGCAGGAGGAACACCACCGTGCGCATGATCAACCGTGCGAAGCCATGCAGGCCGCGCTCGAACCCGGTTTCCGGGGGCCGCGTGGCGAGGGTTTCCGCGGTGTCTCCATAGGCAGTCCCGGTGCCGGTGGCAACCACCAGGGCAATCGCCGTGCCGGTGACGACCGAGCTTCCCAGCAGCACCATGTGGGGCGACACGCTGGATCCGCCAGCGGTGTCCGGACCAAGTAGAGCTTCCTTCTCCGCATTGACCGACTCGCCGGTCAATGCGGCCTGTTGTACGTGCAGATCCCGCGAGTCGATCAGGCGCGCGTCGGCCGGCACGTGATCGCCGGCGCTCAGACGGATCACGTCGCCGGGAACGAGCAGGCGCCGTGCAAGCTCCTGCCATATTCCATCGCGCAGCGTGCTCGCGGTGGGCGCGACCTCGTTGCGCAGCCGTTCTGCAGCGCGCTGCGATCGAAACCCAAGCACGGCATCGAGGATCACGCTGAGCAGGACAATCGCCGCGATGATGCTCGCGCCCACATGGTCGCCGAGATAGGCGGAAACAACCGCAGACAACAGCAGGATCACCAGCAATGGATTGGCGAACAACGGCAGCAGGACGCGGAGTACGGTCACTCGCCGTGCGGGGACAGGCTCATTCGGCCCGAAACGACGCAAACGTATGGCCGCGTCCGCCCCGCTCAGCCCATTTGTTGTGCAATCGAGATGGTGAAGCAGTTCATCCAGCTAGCATCGCGCGGTGTCCTCGATATGCCCGGGCGATCCGCGATCAGCGTCCGTGCGATGGACTTCCATATTCAACCGCGCTCCGCATCCGGGGGCAGCAACGTGTCGTCGATTCCCGGCGCCCACTCGCTGTCATCTGCAAGGGCCGGATACGGCATGTTCTGGCATGCCATGGCCGCGGTAGCGGGTAGGGCATACATGATCGGTGCGTCGATCCATGGCTGAATGGCCTGGCGCATCGCGATTTGTGCACTTGCCGACACGTTGGCGACCGTTTCTGCTGGCGCGCCCAATGCTGTCGCGTGGCCTGGTCGAGTGCCGCGAAGAATCAATGCGTAGCCTGGCGAACGCACGGAACGTGCGTGCTCCGGGGTTGCGATGAGATGAACATCATCTTCGCCAGCCAACGGATCCAGAGCGTTGGCGACGTTGTTGGCGAACAGGGCCAGACGCGGCTGCGATGTGATGGCTGTCAGGCTCTCATGGCGAAGGCCATGGCGCCGCGCATCGTTCAGGAGTTCAGCAGGGAACCTGCGTCTAGCGGCCCATTCCAGTAACGGGTTCGACGGCTCGGCGCAGGAGCTCCCTTCTTGTGCCGACCGGATTGCACCGCGGAAGCATCCTTCGGCCAGAGCACGTCCGATCCTGCCAGCTTGCGCGCGACCCTCAGCGCTGTCGTAGCGCAGACCGAGCAATGCCAAAGCATCCGCGAGCCCGATGATGCCGATGCGCGGGCGTGATGTCCGTAGTGACGGACCGCGGCCGAGCAGCATGGCGTTGTCCAGTGCCTTGACGGCCAGCTCTGCCATTGCGCCGAAGGCAACCAGGTCGAAGCGCGCACGCGCCGACCATCGATCGCGCACGAACATCGCCGCGTTGAGCACCGCGACCAGATTGTCGTTGGGCCACGCGGCGGTGCCGGTTCCGGCCGTCGCCATGATGCGTTCGTCCAGGAGCAACCGCCACGAAGCGAACGCCGCCATCAGTATCGCCTCGTGCTCGGGGGCAGACTGCGCGGAATCGGCGAGCGCAAGGGCTCTTGCCGTTCGGCGCCATGTCGCTTCGACGGCGACATCCCGCAGGCAGCCACGTTCACGCCAGCGGAACCAGGCATCCCAGGCTTCGACGGCAGCGATATCGATGAATGGCGAGGGGCCGTGCATGGTCTCCACAAGGACGCAGGGAGCAATTCCGAAAGCGCGCCGAGTATTGCGTGAGCGCGGGTGCTGCGATTTGAGATACATCAAATGCATCGTCGATTCGTCTGTTACATGCTGTTACATACCGTTGCCAATGGGTTGCACGGACGTGCAAGGAGGGGCCCACCCTGCAGTCGTGATCGAGCAGTAATGTGCCAACGAGGAACGACTGATGAACGCAGCCATGGCATGTGCAATACACCCGGACTTCCCGCAACCGGTGGGTTGGGCGACATTCGAGAGACGCGATGACATTGGCATCGAGCAATTGCGCGCGCACGTTCCCGTCATGCGCCGCAGGCTGGACGCGGGCCAGTATGTGTATCGCGCCGGTCAACCGTTCAACGCCCTGTTCCTGGTCAATGTCGGGTGTTTCAAGACCTGCGAGCTGGCGACCGATGGCCGCGAGCAAGTAACCGGGTTCCGCATGCGCGGAGACTTGATCGGCGTCGAATCGATCGGTCTGTCGAGTTATGCCTGCGATGTCATCGCGCTTGAAGCGGGCGAAGTGTGGGAACTGCCGTATCCGGCGATGCTGTCGGCATGCCTTCGGGTTCCAGCGTTGCAGGCAAGACTCACGACGGCACTGGCGGAGGAAATTCGACGCGACCGCCTATGGATGCTGGCACTTGGCACGTTGAGTGCGGAGCGCCGCGTCAGTGCGTTCCTGCTCGACCTGGCCGATCGCCACGCGCGCCTCGGGTTCAGTGCATCACATTTCATCCTGCGCATGAGCCGCGCGGATATGGCGAGCTTCCTGGCGCTCAAGCACGAGACGGTCAGCCGCGCGTTGTCGCACCTGGAGGAGCTTGGGCAGATATCGGTGCAACGGCGTGAAGTGCGCATCCTCGACGATGACCGCCTGCGCCGTTTTGCCGGGCAGGAGGGCGTCGTGGTCCGCCGGGACCATCAGCCTCGATCGAGCGTGCGTCGGACGGCCGCCGAAAATTCTTCGCGACTGTAAGGCTTGCGCAACAGGCCGAGGCTGGCTTCGGCGCTATCGCCATGCGGCACCGCATGGTCATAACCGGATGTGAGAAGAATGGGTAGGTCGGGGCGCTGCCGGCGTGCTTCGTTCGCAAGGTCGAATCCGTTCATGCCGCTGCCGAGCACGACGTCGGAGAACAGCAAGTCGATCGCCGCATCCTCGCGCAACAACTCCAGTGCCTGCGCTGCGTCGCTTGCGACGCGGCTCGAATAGCCGAGCGAATGCAGGAACGAAACCGCGATTCCGCGAACGTCGGGTTCGTCTTCGACGACCAGGACCGTTTCGCCACCGCGCGATGCAGGCAGATGCTCGCGCGTTCGCACCTCGTCCGCACAATTGGGTGCCGACGGCAGGTACAGCACGACACGTGTCCCGTAGCCGAGCTGGCTGTCGATCGTCATCGCACCGCCGGATTGCTTGGTGAAGCCGTAGACCATGCTGAGACCCAGCCCGCTTCCCTTGCCAGCGGCTTTCGTCGTGAAGAATGGCTCCAATGCCCGCATGAGCACGTCCGGCGCCATGCCCATGCCGGTATCGGAGACGTTGATCGTTACATAGTGGCCGGCAGCGAGATCGCCAGGGTCGGTGATCGTGCATTCACCCACCGTGATCGAGAGTTCGCCGCCGCGCGGCATCGCGTCGCGTGCATTGAGTGCGAGATTGACCAATGCAGCATCGAGTTCACCGGGATCCGCAAAAACATTGGGGAGATCCGGATCGCAGTCGGTCCCGATCGCGACGGCCTCGCCAAGCGTGAGCTTCAACAGCGTGGACAATTCCGCCAACCACAGCCGCGGTGCAATGGAACGTGGTGACAGACGTTGGCGCCGGCCGAATGCGAGCAGCTTGCGAGTGAGTGCGGCGCCGTGGCCGACCGCACGCAAAGCACTCTGGATGATCTGCATGCGTTCCGGCCCGGTGCAGTCGTCCTCGAGCAATTGCAGGTTGCCCGAAATAACGGTCAGCAGATTGTTGAAATCATGCGCGACGCCGCCAGTCAACTGACCGATCGCGTCCAGGCGCTGCGCATGGGCCAGTTGCTCTTCGCTGCGGCTGCGCTGCAGCGAGGCGCTGAGCAGATACGCAATCGATTGCAGGAAGTGCAATTTGTCGCGATCGAATGCGCGCATCTCGGTCGCGAATGCCAGCAGAAACCCGATGGGTTCATAGCGATCGAACAAGGTCTGCACCGCCGCATCACCAAAACCGAACTCGGTCGCCAATGTGCGCAGGCTCCCGTCGTCGATCTGCGAGGGATCGCCCAGCGCGATGGCATCGTGTGTCCCGGACGAGATGCGCGCGAGCCAGCCATCGCGACCGAACTCGGAGGGCAGCCGATCAAGAAGATCGTCCGGCATGCCGCGACTCACGCGCGCGCGAAATTCGCGTCGTTGCGGATCTGACAGGAAAAGCGCCACTGCATCGACCGCCAGCGTGGTGGCGATGATTTCCGGCAGGCGTAGCAGCAGTGCCTCGACGTCGGGTGATTCCAGCGCCAGCCGCCCGATATCGCCCACGGCTGCGTCATAGCGCGCACGCGCGAGCGCCTGTCGCGCGCGCCGCGTTTCGGAGATATCGCGAATGGCCGCCGCGTAAAGCGGGTCATCGCCGGCCCGGACGGGGCTGAGCGCGATCTCGATCGGGAACTCGCTGCCGTCGCTGCGCGTGCCGACCAACTCGTACCCCGCACCCATGGGCCGGGTGCGTGGATTCGCCATGAACTGTGCGCGATGTGCGCCGTGACCGGCACGCAGGCTTTCCGGCAGCAGCACTTCGATCGCGAGGCCCAGCAAGCCATGTTCCGTATAGCCGAACAACCGGTCGGCCTGCGCATTCGCAAGCACGATGCGCCCCTCCCGGTCGACCACGATCACCGCGTCCGGTGCGGTCTCGAACAGCGCCTTGAACAGGCCCACGTTGCCGTCATCGACCGTGGTCATCCGCGTTGCGGCCTTGCAGTGAACAGATAGCCGGCGCCACGCACCGACTTGATCAGTTCGGGCCGGGTCGGATCCGTCTCGATTTTTCGGCGCAGCCGGCCGACCTGTACGTCGATCGAGCGATCGTACGGGCCTGCATCGCGACCGTGCATGCGCGAGATCAGGTCGTCGCGCGAAAGCACCCGGTTGGGACGTTCGAGAAAGATCTGCAGCAACTCGTATTCACCTGTGGTCAGCGGCACGGCGGCGCCGTCGGCGGCCATCAGGTGGCGTGCAGCCAGATCGAGGCGAAAGCCGGCAAACCGCACGAGGTCGACGAAGGGCGCCTGGGGCGCGCGCGATTCACTGCGCCGCAGCACGCTGCGCACGCGCGCGAGCAGTTCGCGCAAGTCGAACGGTTTGGTTACGTAGTCGTCCGCGCCGAGCTCCAGCCCGACGATGCGATCGACTGACTCGCCACGTCCGGTGACGATGATGACGGGACCGCACCAGTGCTCCCGCAGGTAGCGCGTCAGTTCAAAGCCGTCTTCGCCCGGCAGGCCAAGATCCAGCAGGATCAGGTCGATGGCCTCGCCAGTGAGCATGTTCCGCATTGCCGAACCATCCGTGGCGACACTCACGCGAAAGCCATGCATGCTGAAGTAACGGCGCGCGATTTCGAGGATCTCGACGTCGTCGTCGACGACCAGCAGGTGCGGTTGCGGGGCGGCGGTCGGGCTTGTGGCGGATTCCGGCATCGTTAGGCTCGAAAACGCAGCTGCCCCATCCTAGCACCCGCTGTGCGCAGCGGTCTTGAAACGCACGTAGTCCCCGCGCGCGCGGCATCATCCGTTCCATTGCCCTCCGTTGACCGACAACGTGGCGCCCGTTATGAAGTCGGAATCATCGCGCGCGAGGAACGCGACGACTCTGGCGACATCTTCCGGAGTGCCCAATCGGCCGACCGGAATCGCATCGGCGAGCCTTCTCATCACATCACTCGGCACCGTTGCCAGCATCTCGGTATCGCAATAGCCCGGTGCCACGGCGTTGACCGTGACGTACCGGTGAGCACTTTCCAGTGCCAGCGATCTGGTGAAGCCGAGTATCCCGGCCTTCGTCGCCGTGTAGTTGGCCTGCCCGACGTGACCTGTCTGCCCATTGATCGAGCTGATGTTGATGATGCGGCCGTGGCGGCGCGTGCGCATGCCTTCGATGACGTGCCGGCACATGTTGAACATCGAGTCGAGATTCGCGTGCATCACATCGTTCCATTGCTCCAGCGTCATCTTGTGCAGCATCGCGTCCCGCGTGACGCCCGCATTGTTGACGAGGATGTCGATCGCGCCGTGTGTGGCCTCGACCTCGGCGATGCCTTCGCGGCATTCATCGAAATTGGCGACATCCCAGCGATAGGTCGCGATGCCGGTTTCATGCCGGAAGGCCGAGGCCGCTTCCTCGTTGCCGCGATAGGCGGCTGCGACCGTGTGGCCGTCTGCACGAAGGGCCCGTGAAATTGCGCGACCGATGCCGCGGGTACCACCGGTGACGAGCGCTATGCGTGGCATGTTCGTGTTTCCTCATATGCGGCGGGATCAGGTCGTCGCCGGGCGGGCCTATCGAACCCAGGAACCGATAGCGCCGCGACTGCGGCGATCGTTCGATGGTGACTCGGCGTTCGAGACCGCGTCGGATGAGGATTCGGATCGAGCGTGATGCTTCCTGCTCGCACCGAACCGTCGCCCCAACCCACTCCCGGCGGCAGCGGCGCTCAACTGCCGAGCCTCAACGCCAATCAGAAACCCCCAAGAACCGCGTTCGAAGAACTATCTGCCGATAAGCGGTGATCGCATTGATCTGGATCACATTGAATGCGTACGACTGACCAACACGCATGCCGCTTGACGAAGATCAATCGCGGGGAGATCGA
This sequence comes from uncultured Gammaproteobacteria bacterium, assembly GCA_963720445.1. Classification (GTDB taxonomy): domain Bacteria; phylum Pseudomonadota; class Gammaproteobacteria; order Xanthomonadales; family Rhodanobacteraceae; genus Dokdonella_A. The sequence continues at coordinate 8,583 of CAVRFO010000002.1, read as the reverse complement.
GAGGGGGTATGTTCAAAGCGGTCGCGGCGGCCGATCAGCCGGATGCGCCCCAAGATCTTCCGGACCACGACTTCCCTGGAGTCCATCATGACCAAAGCCACTGCAAAACCAAGCCCCGTTTCGGACGTGGACGTGCTGGAGCCGCCCTCGATCGACGCAACGGCGAGAATGTACTCGTCTGTGTTCGGCAACATGGCGCGCGCACAGACTGGAGTATTGCGCTTCCTGAGTGATCGCTTCGACAAGGACGCGCAGATGTTCGGCCAGATTGCCGCGTGCAGGAACCCGGCTGATGTTGTGCAGCTTCAGCTGCAGTGGGGTTCGGACGCCGCTGCCGGCTACGTGGCCGAGACGCAGCGGATGCTCGGCCTGTTCGGAGCAACCGATGACGAGCTTGCCCAGGCGTCCCGAATTCCAGCCTGACGCATCGCGGAGAACGCCATGCGCGATGTTCTCGTCCATGCGAGGAACTTCAAGTCCTGGGCCGGTGGCGTGCACTACGCGGCGGATCTCGCCGCGCGTCTCGATAGCGCCTTGACCGGTGTCTATATCTATCCGTCGCCGCTCTACATGATGCCGCCGTATGCATCACCGGAACTGTTTGCAGCGGTCATCGAGAATGCGCAACAGGTCGAGGAGGCGGCGCACCTCTCGGAACAGACATTCGCCAATTGGGCGCAAAGCCTCGGCATGCGCCGTGCGTCCTGGCAGGTCGCGGAAGGGGCCGTCCCGCAGACGCTCGCGCACCTCGGCAACTGGCATGACGTGCTCGTCCTCGAGCGCAACCTGGATGAACCGTGGGGAACACCCGCCGACCTGGGCGCGCTCGTGCTCGCGGCGGGCATTCCGTGCATCGTCACGCCGCGGAACGCGAAGGAGGCCTCGCTCGCCTGCATCGCGCTGGCCTGGAACGGTTCGGCGGAAGCGGTGCGTGCGATCCATGCGGCACTGCCGTTGATGCAACATGCCTCACGCGTCGTGCTGCTGAAGGGAGCGATGCGGCAATCCTCCATCGAACTTGAATGGCAACTGCGCTTCGACATGGACCTCTACCTCGCGCGGCATTCGATCAAGGTCGAGCAGCGTGCAATCGTTGCATCGGATGATCAGGCCGGCGAAGCCTTGCTCGAGGCGGCGGCGGACGTGAAGGCGGACCTGCTCGTGATGGGTGCGTACGGTCGCAGTCGCTTCAGCGAGTGGGTCTACGGCGGCGCTACCCGCAAGGTTCTGGCCGACGCACAATTGCCGTTATTCCTGCGCAACTGATATCTGCGCGCCGGAAGCCGCGGTCAGGCAATGATGGCCGCGGCTGCCGTCGCCGCGATCCACTCCTCGTTGGTCGGCTCGACCACGACCATAACAGCGCTGGTCGCGCTGGAAATGATGGGTGCATTGGCGGCGTTGGCGGCGGGATCGAGCGCCAGGCCGAGAAAGCGCAGCCCGGCACAAATACGTTCACGGATCGCCGCGTTGTGCTCGCCGATGCCGGCGCTGAATGCCAGCATGTCCAGTCCGCCGAGCGTCGCCACCAATGCGCCAAGTTCGCGCACGATGCGGTGCACGTACAGCGCAAGTGCCTCGCGCGCCGGTGCCTCGTTCTCATGCTCCAGCAGTACGCGCGGGTCTGATGACAGCGCCGACACGCCGAGCAATCCGGACTCGTGGTACAGCATGTGGCCGACGCGTTCGGGCGAAAGCTTGCCGCCCTCCGTCAGATACAACAACACACCCGGATCGAGCGAGCCGCAACGCGTGCCCATCATGAGCCCGTCCAGCGCGGAGAATCCCATCGTGGTCGCCGTGCTCTGCAGGTTGTTCATCGCGCACAGGCTGGCGCCGCTGCCCAGATGCGCTACCACGGTGCGTCCGCGCGCCACATCGCCGTAGCGCTCGCCAAGCGTCAACGCAAGATAGGCGTACGACAAGCCATGGAAGCCGTAGCGGCGAAGCCCCTGCGTCCCAGGCCGCACGTGGCAGCGGCAGCATTTTCTCGACCAGCGGCAGGGTGTGATGGAACGCGGTATCGAAGCAGGCGACCTGCGGCACGCCCGGTAGTGCGACCAACAGCATGTCTATCGCGTCGAGCGCGAACGGTTGATGCAGTGGCGCCAACGGGATGTAGCTCCTGAGGTCCGCCAGCACCCCCGCATCCATGCGCACCGGCTCGAAATACTTGCTGCCGCCATGTACCACCCGATGTGCGACGGCCACGATGTCGCGGCCAGCAAGCCACGCGGAAATGCGCTCGCGCAGCAGAGCAAGGGCCGCGTGATAGGGGCGCGCGGCATCCAGCGGCACCTGCTCGAGGGTCGTGCCATTGTCGAACACCGCTTGCGGGCTGCCGACGCCGTCGATCTTGCCGCGCCATGCCGATTGGCGCGACAACGAGGCCTGGTCGGCATCGAACAGCGCGAACTTGATGCTGGACGAACCACAATTGAGGACCAGGATGAAACGGCCGGACGTGGCCGTCATGGCGGATTGTCGCGATAGCGGTGGGCGACCAGCGAGGCCACCGCACACGAGGCGATGCGCGACTCGCATGAATCGGCGCGACTGGTCAGCACGATCGGCACGCGGGCACCCATCACGATGCCGGCACTGCTCGCACCACCGAGGTATTCCAGTTGCTTGGCCAGCATGTTGCCGCTCTCGAGGTCCGGCACGACGAGCACGTCGGCGACGCCCGCCACCGGCGAGACGATGCCCTTGATGCGGGCGGCAGCGACGGAAATCGCGTTGTCGAATGCCAGCGGACCATCGAGGACACCGCCGGCGATCTGGCCGCGATCGGCCATCTTGCACAGCGCGGCAGCATCCAGCGTGGCCTGCATGCGCACATTGACCGTTTCCACCGCGGCGAGGATCGCAACGCGCGGCTCGGCGACGCCGACGATATGCGCCAGATCGATGGCGTTGCGCACGATGTCTGCCTTCACCTCCAGCGACGGCGCGATGTTGATCGCCGCATCCGTGATGATGAAAGGCCGGGGATAGGCAGGCGTATGCATCAGGAAGCAATGCGAGATGCGGCGGGCGGTACGCAAGCCCGATTCCGCAGCGACCACGGCGCCCATCAACTCATCCGTATGCAGGCTGCCTTTCATCAGCGCCTCGACCTGGCCGGTCGCGGCGAGTACGACGGCACGTGCGGCAGCGGCATGGCTGTGCGCGACATCCTCGATCGTTACGCCCGACAGGTCCAGCGCGGCCTTGTGCGCGATCGCTTCAAGTTTCGCCTTCGGTGCGACGAGGATCGGCTCGATCAGGCCGGCCGCGCGCGCGGCCAGCGCGGCCGCGAGGCTCGTCTCGTCGCAAGGGTGCACGACCGCGACGCGGATCGCGCCGAGAGGTCGCGCGCGATCGAGCAGGGAATATCCCCCGCCATCGACGAGTCGTACCTCGGGCAGGGCCGTCCGCGGGCGTTCGATGCGCTCTGTCGGGGCGATGACGCGGGCTTCGCCCTCGATCACGATCGCGCCTTGCTGATTCATGCAGGTGCAGGCGAGAGTCACATGCTTTCCGATCGCGTCGCGTGCGCTGACCTTCACGCGCACGGTCAGCGTGTCACCGATGCGTACCGGCGCGAGAAAGCCCAGGGTCTGGCTGAGGTAAACCGTGCCCGGACCTGGAAGGCGCGTGCCGAGCACGGCCGAGATCAGCGCGGCTCCCCACATGCCGTGGGCGATCACGCCGTGGAAACGGGAGGACGCGGCGAAGTCCAGGTCCAGATGCTGCGGATTGAAGTCGCCCGACAGCACCGCGAACAGCTGGATGTCGGCCGGCGTGAGGGTTCGTTCGATCGTCGCCTCGTCACCGATCGCGATCTCGTCGAAGGTGCGATTGCGGACAACGCCCAGGTCGGTGCAGGTGGTCGCGGGCAATGTCGGGCTGCGCGTCATGTTCTGTTTCCATTTGCGGAACAAGCGCGCATCGCGTGTGCGCAGGTCCACGTGCGAGTGGTGTCAGCCGCTCTATCTGTGCTGCGGGTGTCTTCCACCGTCAAAGCCAGCGACAAGCGTTTTCGTCGCATGGCCCTTGACTGGCCCTGGCCGGGAGCATATCCCGGCTCCGGCTTGCCGCAAGGTAGCATGGCCCACCGCGGCGCGATTGATGCGGATCAAGCCAGCGGGCGCGGAACAGGGCATATTCAAAAACAGGTGTAAGCGATGGCGTTGCGCCTCGCGCGCGGCGATTCGCGACAACACGGAAACAATGAATGATCGCAGTCCTGCACGCAGCGGCACTCGCCTGGATACTCGCCGGCACCGGTGTTGGGGGATTCCAGGTCCCTGGCGTTGCTTTCCATCACGCGGCCGGCAATTGGCTGGCGGAGCGCACACCGCAAGATCCGGGCGGATATTGCTGCACCAAAATCGTTGGTACTTGATTCAGATCAACACGGGGAGTCGGTTCAGGCGTAGCCTGTTTGAAACGGCACGATGCAGGATGAGGAACAAGGCGGCCTGAAGCTGGAAATCGGATCGCCGGCAGCGTTGTACGAATCAGTTTCGGGGGGTACGCAAATGCATCCGATTTCAGTTCGTCTTACGGGCAAGCTGGCGAAAGCGCTGTTGCGCGCGATCGGGTTGATCGCAGTGCTTGCAACGCTTTGGCCCGGATACGCGGCGGCACTGCCGGCGTTCAACCGCCAAACCGGGCAGAACTGCCAGGCGTGCCATGCGGGCGGGCAGTTCCCGGAACTCACGCCATACGGCCGCCTGTTCAAGCTCACCGGCTACACGCTCGGCGAACGCACGCTGCCGCTTTCCGCCATGGCCGTGGCGAGCGCATCGCACGTGGCGAATACGTCCAAGAGCGATGATCCTGGAGCCGATTTCCAGAAGGAAAATTCGCTGGTCTTCGCAACCGCAAGCGTGTTCGCCGCCGGAAAAATCACGGACAACGTGGGCGCGTTCCTGCAAGTCACCTACGACAACTATGCCTCCCAGTCCGCTGACGGCAAGTTCCATGGGCACACGAATGTCGACAACGTGGACATCCGCTATGCCGATCGCTCGATCGACAGCAGCCACGACTGGATATGGGGCGTCAGCGCAAACAACAATCCCTCCGTTTCGGACGTCTGGAACACCGCTGCGGCATGGATGCAGTATGTGCCGGTGCCAAGCCCGACCAGCAGCCGCTTCATCGACGGAACCACACCGTACCCAGGTTTTGCAGCGGGCGGGAACATCGCCGGCGTCAGCGCCTACGCGTTCTGGAATCAGCGGCTGTATCTGGAAGCAGGCGGCTACCGCTCGGCCAACGGTGTCGCATCCTTCATGAGTGCAGGCGTGCGGCGATGCCGACAAGACCAAGCTGGACGGGATCAATCCATACTGGCGTGTAGCGCTGTCGCACGAGTGGGGCGCGCACAACATCATGGTCGGTGCGTCGGGCATGTCGGCCCGCGTGTTCGACGACCCGCTCGACACTTCCGATCCCGCCACCGTCCACCGGTTTACGGATGTCGGCGTCGACTCGCAGTACCAGTACCTGCTTGATCCGCACACGGTCACCGTGCAGCTTGCCTACATGCGCGATCACCATCGCGTTCCGGCATTCCTCGCCAACCTGCCGGTCGAGGACGTCAACGGCAATCCGTTGCCAAACACCAATGCGACCGATACCACGAAGGTGTTTCGCGCCAAGATGAGCTATGTCTATGAGGCCAGGTATGGAACCAGCCTCTCCTTCTTCAATCAGACCGGAACCACCGACTCGGCGCTGTATGACCCGACGCGCGTCGCGGGCAACATCTCCGGCAATCCGGCCGTGCGCGGAGAGACTTTCGAGATCTTCTGGACGCCACTGCAGTACGTGCGTCTTGGCCTGCAACTGACGACCTACGACAAATACAACGGCGCCTCGCACAACTACGACGGATTCGGGCGCAATGCCAGCGACAACAATTCGCTGTTCTTCTACGTCTGGGGCGCGTACTGACAATTCATCGCAGCGGCATCCCGCGGCTGCGCGCATGGCTGACTTCTGGAGATCGGCATGAACACACTGCGAGCGGCATGGTTGGTCGTCCTCGCCAGTCTGGCGACGGGTTGCGCGAATGAACCGCGGTCACGCGACACCGCCAATCCCAATGTTTCCGGCAAGACACTCGCGCAGCAGGTGTGTTCGAATTGCCATGGCGTGACCGGAAATTCCACGATCGCCGATGTTTCCGAATCTGGCCGCCCAGCAGGATGCCTACATCGTTGCGCAACTGACCGGGTTCAGGGCGCACAGCCGGCGGGATCCGGCAGGCTTCGAATACATGTGGGGCCTCAGTCGAAAACTGACCGACAACCAGATCAAGGAGCTGGCTGCCTATTTTTCCGCGCAGACACTGCAGCATCGGTCCGTCGAGGGAAAGCCGGAGCGGATCGAAGCCGGCAAGGCCATCTTCACCGGAGGTGTGGCCGATAAAGCCGTTCCGCCGTGCAGCAGTTGCCATGGACCGCAAGGGCAGGGCAACGCAATCATCCCGCGCATTGCCGGGCAGCACGCCGATTACCTGGTCAAGCAACTGACCGTCTTTCAGCGAACCGACGAACGCCCGGAAGGCGTCATGATGAAGCCGGTTGCCCACGGTCTCAGCACCCAAAACATCGTCGCCGTGGCGGAATACCTGCAGGCGATGCCGGTTCAGTAGGAAACACGCTCACCGGACAACGGGTTCATTTGGGCGCTCGCCAATGGGTCCGTTGACATCCTCGACGCAACTGCCAAATCCAGCCGCCCAGATCACTGCGTAGTGCCCGCTTGCCGCCTGCGGAGTCGCATGCATCAATGACGCGAGACGGGCGATGGATTCGCCGTCAAGATACACGGGTTTGTAGCCATAGGCTTCGGACATCGCGTTTTCCGTAAAGGATGGTCATCGCCATGTTGCGCGAGAAATCCGACATGTTGTGTCGCTTGCCTGTGGCATTGTTTCCCTCCAAGGCCGCCCCGCACATACTCAGTCGCGATGGTCACCACGATGGGTATGCTCCCGTCAGTGGGATTTCGCTAAACGAACTCAACCACGCAGCAACGAAGGGGAAACACCAACATGAGCAACAAGGCATCCAAGCGGTGGTCTGACGCGTTGCGAACGGCGACACGCGAAACCCTGGATGAGCTTCCGTTCCTGCCAGATGGACTCGTCCACATGAAGCACATCGACACTCGCTTCGGAACGATGTCGCTGGTCGAACTGTTGGCTGGGACCTACGCTATCACCGCCAAAGACGACGGCGAGATATTGTCTTTCGCCGATGTCGACGCACTGATCGATGCCGGTTGGGCGATTGACTGAAATCAGGGCCGCACCCTTGCACGCGAGCCACTGAAGCGAAGCCATCGCCGAACCACGCCAAGCGGCGCAACCTACTGGCTGAGCGTCTCAAAAAGCTGGACGTCAGTGTGCATGCGACCACAGGCAATGCTGACGTTGCCGAGGCCAGAGACTCGGCGACACTTCCGTGCCATCGCCTCAATCTGACGCCAGCCCACCACTTCGACGCCCGAGGTCAAGCTGCCCAGCATCCTCTCCCCGCCCTGATTCGTGCTGTACAGCGCCTCGCTCTCCCACTCGAGCGTTGAATTGAGAATGCCGCGATCGCCCCCACGAATGGTCATTCGCGCGCATCGCTACGGAGACGATCATGATCGACCTGCACTACTGGCCGACGCCGAACGGCCACAAGATCACGCTGTTCCTCGAAGAGGCGGGACTGGAGTACACGATCAAGCCGGTCGACATCGGCAAGGGCGAGCAGTTCGAGCCGGAGTTCCTCGCGATTTCGCCGAACAACAAGATGCCGGCGATCGTCGACCGCGCGCCGGCCGATGGCGGCGCGCCGATCAGCGTGTTCGAGTCCGGCGCGATCCTGCTCTACCTCGCCAACAAGACCGAGACGCTTCATTCCGCAGGATCTGCGCGGGCGCATCGTCGTCAACGAATGGCTGTTCTGGCAGATGGGCGGGCTCGGGGCCGATGACCGGGCAGTACGGCCATTTCAACGTGTATGCGCCGGAGCCGATCCCGTACGCGATCGAGCGCTACACGAAGGAGGCCGAGCGTCTACTCGGCGTGCTCGATGCGCGGCTCGCCGGACGCGCGTTCATCGCCGGCGACGATTACTCCATCGCCGACATGGCCTGCTATCCGTGGATCAATCCGTACACCAAGGCGCCGCTCGACATGACGCCGTTCGCCGAGGTGCGGCGCTGGCAGGCCGCGATCGCGGCGCGCCCGGCGACGCAGCGCGCCTATGCGAAGGGCGAGCAGGTGAGTCCGCGCTCCGGCCAGCCGATGAGCGAGGAAGAAAAGCGCATCCTGTTCGGGCAGGGCGCGCGCAGGGGCTGATGGGGGAGAAACTTCAGTCTCGTGCTGTCACGCGGCGAACACCATCCCTACCCAACCCCCTCGCGCATCCTGCGCTCGCGAGCCCGGTCTGCACATTCATGTGCAGCCGCTCGCCGGCGCGCGGCAGTGCCGCGCGAAATCCCGGCTCGCCCCCTCGAGGGCGAGGGCTAGAGAAGCATCGGGAGTGAGTCCCACTCGCCGCCCGCCCCGGTCACGTCAGCGCGGCGCCG
>CAVRFO010000001.1:0-999893 GCA_963720445.1 uncultured Gammaproteobacteria bacterium | reverse complement strand
ACGCAGGCGCGCCGGTCAAGGCCGCTCTTCGTTGAAGCGTCGCACTCACGTGCGATTCGCGCCGGCTTTCCGCAGATCAACCTGCGTACTCGCAATGGTGGGTCTGGGAGGACTCGAACCACCGGCCTCGCCCTTATCAGGGGCGCGCTCTAACCACCTGAGCTACAGACCCGGTGCGCTTTGACTATCCAACTGGTGGAGCTGATCGGGATCGAACCGATGACCCCCTGCTTGCAAAGCAGGTGCTCTCCCAGCTGAGCTACAGCCCCAATCGGGGACTTCGACGGCGATGCGCCGCGCTTCTGGATGCAGGTATCTTGTGTGGACGCCTTGAGATGGCGAAGTCTTGCTCGAAAGGAGGTGATCCAGCCGCACCTTCCGATACGGCTACCTTGTTACGACTTCACCCCAGTCATGAACCACTCCGTGGCAAGCGTCCCCCTTGCGGTTAGACTACCTGCTTCTGGAGCAACCCACTCCCATGGTGTGACGGGCGGTGTGTACAAGGCCCGGGAACGTATTCACCGCGACAATGCTGATTCGCGATTACTAGCGATTCCGACTTCACGGAGTCGAGTTGCAGACTCCGATCCGGACTGAGATCGGCTTTCTGGGATTGGCTCCACCTCGCGGTATCGCAACCCTCTGTACCGACCATTGTAGTACGTGTGTAGCCCTGGCCGTAAGGGCCATGATGACTTGACGTCATCCCCACCTTCCTCCGGTTTGTCACCGGCAGTCTCCTTAGAGTTCCCACCTTTACGTGCTGGCAACTAAGGACAAGGGTTGCGCTCGTTGCGGGACTTAACCCAACATCTCACGACACGAGCTGACGACAGCCATGCAGCACCTGTGTTCCGATTCCCGAAGGCACTCCCGCATCTCTGCAGGATTCCGGACATGTCAAGGCCAGGTAAGGTTCTTCGCGTTGCATCGAATTAAACCACATACTCCACCGCTTGTGCGGGCCCCCGTCAATTCCTTTGAGTTTTAGTCTTGCGACCGTACTCCCCAGGCGGCGAACTTAACGCGTTAGCTTCGACACTGAGCACCTAAGTGTGCCCAACATCCAGTTCGCATCGTTTACGGCGTGGACTACCAGGGTATCTAATCCTGTTTGCTCCCCACGCTTTCGTGCCTCAGTGTCAGTACTGGTCCAGATGGCCGCCTTCGCCACGGGTGTTCCTCCCGATCTCTACGCATTTCACCGCTACACCGGGAATTCCACCATCCTCTACCGTACTCTAGCTTGCCAGTATCCATCGCCATTCCCAGGTTGAGCCCAGGGCTTTCACGACAGACTTAACAAACCGCCTACGCACGCTTTACGCCCAGTAATTCCGAGTAACGCTTGCACCCTTCGTATTACCGCGGCTGCTGGCACGAAGTTAGCCGGTGCTTATTCTTCCGGTACCGTCATCCGCACGGAATATTCAACCGTACGATTTCTTCCCGGACAAAAGGGCTTTACAACCCGAAGGCCTTCTTCACCCACGCGGCATGGCTGGATCAGGCTTGCGCCCATTGTCCAATATTCCCCACTGCTGCCTCCCGTAGGAGTCTGGACCGTGTCTCAGTTCCAGTGTGGCTGATCATCCTCTCAGACCAGCTACGGATCGTCGCCTTGGTGAGCCATTACCTCACCAACTAGCTAATCCGACATCGGCTCATCTTGTCGCGCGAGGCCTTGCGGTCCCCCGCTTTCACCTTACGGTCTTATGCGGTATTAGCGTAAGTTTCCCTACGTTATCCCCCACAACAAGGTAGATTCCGATGTATTCCTCACCCGTCCGCCGCTCGCCACCCGGTATTGCTACCTGTGCTGCCGCTCGACTTGCATGTGTTAGGCCTGCCGCCAGCGTTCACTCTGAGCCAGGATCAAACTCTTCAGTTGAAATTGCAGACGTCCAGGCCGAAACCCTTCCGTCAAACTGCGAGTGTGACTCAAGCTAAGCGCCTCAAACATTACTGTTTTTCTTCACTTGCTTGGACGCACTTTGTTTCTATGGACTTTCATCCACCACAAGGCGCCCACACAAGTTACCTGCGCACACTGTCAAAGATCGTCTGGCTTGCCGGACCCGGAGGTCCCGCGCCTCTGGACATTTCGTCCGAGGGAGCCGGTTACTATACATCGTAATTCGTTTCCGTCAACACCCGCGAAGCGATCTTTTTCCGCCCCGCGCCGGCCGGCTTGCGCCGGCCTGCCCCACCGTCAGCGCGCTCTTGCGGGCCACTCCTCGGCGGGGCGCGCATCTTACATCCGTTTTTCGTTCCGTCAACGCTTCCGACGCAAATTTTTCGATGCATACGCGTCACGCCAAGTACTGGCGCGGCTTTGGTGTTCGGGCCTTGCGATCCTCGATCGACCACATCCCGGTTCCAGTCACGCACAGCCTTCCGGACCGTATGCGTTGACCGATCGCGATGCAGACCGAAACTCACTCTTCTTCCGACAAACTCCGCGCCGGCTCATGCGCAAGCGTGCGCTCGTTCCCGCGCAGCAGCTTCATGCGGATCGCGTGCTCGTCCGCTGCGGTCGCAGTCTCGAACAGCACGGTCGCGCCGGCGACGCGCTTGGCGACCGGCACGCCGTCGCGGTAGAGCACGCGCGAGCCGACCACGCGCGGCACGTTGTCGCCGGCGAGCACGCTGCCGACGAGGTTCAGCGGGTCGGCGCCGCAGACGCAGACCCAGGTGCTCGTCGGGCGCGCGCTGGCGCATCGCTGCGCAGCGACGCGATCGCTTCGGGCAGCGCGAACTGCTCGCCGGACAAGGCCGGCGACGAAGCGGCCGCCGCGGATCTCGCCGCGCGCTTCGAGGCGATGGTAGACGCGCAGCAGCTCGCGCCACGGCGGCAGCCACGTCGGCCTCGTGCGCGAGCAGGCGCCAGCAGACCACGCCGTAGCGCTTGCAGCAGCGCGCGCGCGACGTGTTCGATCGCCTCGGCGTCGGGCTTCGTGGCCGTGTTCGCGCGACTGTCCTCGGCCGGCGCGCTGCGCCGGCGCACCAGCGACCAGCGGCCGGCGTCCTCGATGCCGAACAGCGCGCGTGCGGCGGCCGTGCCGGCGCCGCGTCGACGGCCGTTTCGACGAGGGCACCAGCAGCGCGCGCAGGCCGCTGAAGCTGTCGGCATTGATCAGGCCGGCGGCGACCAGCTCGCCGAGCGCGTCCTCGAGTTCGGTGTGCAGCAGGCGCGTGCCGGCCAGCAGCTCGTCGAAGAACGACGCGCCGTGCGCGGCGAGGTGATCGGCGACCGCCTGCGCGCGCGAGGACAACGCGCAGCGTCGGCGTCGGCGCGCGAGGCCGCCGAAGCGCGATCCACGCGTCGAGATGGCGCCGCTGCAGCAGCACGATCGGCGTCGCGCGCACCGGGCCGCCGCTGCGTTCGCGCGGCGGCCGGCCGGGCGCCGCGCAGGCGCGTCCAGACCACGCGGCCGGCCTGGCACAGAGCGTCGAGCCAGGCGATCTCGTAGCCGGCGACGCGCGCCGGCAGGATCTCGCCTTCCCACGCCGACGCGGCGGCCTCGAAGCCTTCGAGCTGCGCGAGCACGCCGGCCAGCGCGTCCGGCCCGCTGACCTGCGCTGCCCGGCGCGACGCGCTGCCACTCGAACAGGAAGCGCATGAAATCGCGCGGCTCGACCGGCTCGATCTCGCGGCGCAGGCGCTTGACCGTGTAGCGGTGGATGCGCGCGAGCAGATGGCGCTCGCACCATTCGATCTCGCTGTCGGCCGCGAGCGCCGCGGTGGAGAAGCGGCCGCGCATCACGAAGCCTTCGCGCTTCGAGCGCGAGCAGCGCGAGGTCGACATCGGCCTGCGCGACGCCGAGCGATGCGGCGAGCGCGCTCGCGCGCGTGCGGGCCGAGCGCGGTCAGGCGTGCGCGCAGGATGTCGACGAGAGCGTCCTCGCGCGTCCATTCGACCGCGGCGTATTCGGCCGGCGCGGTGATCGCCGGGTCGCGCCGTGCGCGTCGGGAAGGAGCGCGTCGAATTGCGGCAGGCGTTCGGCGGGGATCCACACGCCATCAGCCGCCGCTTGACACGTCCCGCTCATCGCGAGTCGGCCCGCACAGCCGGCGAGCGCTCTCCGGCCGCGGTGCCCGACGGCAGCGCTCGGAAGCCCGGCTGCGCCCTTGAGGGGAGGGCTGAAGCTGCAGTCGCCGACCGCCTTTCGCCTGGAAGCCGACTCCGCATCACCGCCGTCCTTCTCGCGATCTGGAGGGCGTCACAGCAAGCCGCGTCACGCGCCGATCCGCCGCCAGCTCGGCCAGCCATTCCAGCCAACCCTGCGTCGCGCGCGCTTCCGCGTCGGTGATGAACGCGATGCCCATCAGCGCCGCATGCAGTTCGTCGGCGGAGCGCGCCTCGGGCCACGCCTCCTCGCGCACCGCGGCGATCGCGTCGGGATCGAGGCGGCCGAGATCGTCGGCGCTTTCGCGGATCGCCGAAGCCGCGGCTCGATGACCGCCTGCGTGCGGCGTTCCTCCAGCGGCGCGTCGTCGAGATACGCGTACGGCCGCGCGCCGAGGACTCTCGGCGGCGAGCGGCGACGGCCCGGTCAGGTCGCGCGCGACGATGTGCGCGGCGCCGCTTTCCAGGCGCTTGCAGCAGCGCGACCGAGGCCGTCGATGTCCATCGCGCTCGTGCAGGCAGTCGTGCAGGGTCTGCTCGACCAGCGGATGGTCGGGAATCTGGCGTTCGCCGACGAGGTTCTCGAGCGCACGCGACCTGATCCGGAAACACGCGTCGCGAGCAGGTCCTCGGCCTTCATGCGCTGCAGCTGCGGCGGCACCTTGGCGCCGCCCTGGAAGCGCGGCAGCGCCAGCGCTGCGGTCGCGTTCCAGCGCCAGCGCACGCCGAACATCGGCGCATCGAGCAAGGCCTGGATCAGCACGTCGCGCACCGATGTTGGAATGCAGGTAGCGCGCCGACGTCCTCGAGCGGGAAGCTGTGGCTGGTCGACAGCGACAGCACGATCGCGTCCTCGGTCGCCGCCGCCTGCAGTTCGAAATTGAACTTGCGGCAGAAGCGCTTGCGCAGCGCCAGCCCCCACGCGCGGTTGATGCGGCTGCCGAAGCGGCGAATGGATGATCAGCTGGGTGCCGCCGGACTCGTCGAAGAAGCGCTCCATCGCCAGCTCGTGTCCTGCGTCGGCAGCACGCCGAGCGCGGCCTTCGCGCGAGCCGAGGTAGTCGACGATCTGGTGCGCGGCGGCTTCGGCGAGGCCGACGTCGTCGACCAGCCACGCCTCGGCTGTTGCGGGAGCAGCTCCAGTCGCAATGGAGGCAGATGCGTCGTGCACACCATCCCGACCCACCCCTCCCCCTGAAGGGAAGGGCTTGAGCGCGTCGAGGCGATCGGAAATTTCCTGGCGCAGCCGCGACACCGCGAACGACAGCTCGTCGCTGCGCCCGGGCGCCTCGCCGAGCCAGAACGGGATCGTCGGCGGCGCGCCCTGCGCGTCCTCGACGCGCACGCGGCCGCGCTCGACGCGCAGGATGCGATACGACATGTTGCCGAGCTGGAAGATGTCGCCGGCGATGCTCTCGACCGCGAAGTCCTCGTTGACGCGTGCCGACCTTCGTCGACTGCGGTTCGAGCACGACCTCGTAGTCGGCGGTGTCCGGAATCGCGCCGCCGGAGGTGATCGCGGTCAGGCGCGCGCCGCGGCTCGCGCGCAGGATGCCGTTGACCGCGTCGCGATGCAGGTACGCGCCGCGCGGGCCGCGCCGCGTCGTGAAGCCGTCGGCGAGCATGCGCACGACCGCGGTGAACTGCTCGCGCGTCAGCCCGGCGAACGGGTACGCGCGCGCGCACGAGATCGAACAGCTCGTCTTCGCGCCATTCGCGGCAGGCGACCTCGGCGACGATCTGCTGCGCGAGCACGTCGAGCGGCGCGCGTTCGACGTGCAAGGTGTCGAGTTCGCCGCGGCGCACCGCGTCGAGCAGCGCGGCTGCATTCGACCAGATCGTCGCGCGACTGCGGGAACAGGCGGCCCTTTCGGCGTGCCGCCGACCGCGTGGCCGGAGCGGCCGACGCGCTGCAGGAACGCCGCGATCGAGCGCGGCGAACCGATCTGGCAGACGAGATCGACGTCGCCGATGTCGATGCCGAGTTCGAGCGACGCGGTCGCGACCAGCGCGCGCAGCTCGCCGCGCTTCAGGCGCTGCTCGGCGTCGAAGCGATGCTCCTTGGCCAGGCTGCCGTGATGCGCGGTGACGCTTGTCCTTGCCGAGCCGTTCGCTCAGGTGCCGCGCGACGCGCTCGGCCATGCGCCGCGTGTTGACGAAGATCAGCGTGGTGCGGTGCTCGCTGATCAAGTTGCTCGAGGCGCGCGTAGACCTGCTGCCAGGCGTCGCCGGACATGACCGCTTCGAGCGGCGCTTCCGGCAGCTCGATCGCGAGATCGCGCGGGCGCGACGTGGCCGGCGTCGACGATCTTGCAGGCGCAGCGAAAGCTAGCGTCGGATGCTCGTGCGCTGCCCACCAGGAACTTCGCGACTTCATCAATCGGCTTCTGCGTCGCCGACAACCCGATCCGCACCAGCCGCCGCTCGCACAGTTCGTCGAGCCGCTCCAGCGACAGCGCCAGATGCGCGCCGCGCTTGTTCGGCGCGAGCGCGTGGATTTCGTCGACGATCACCGTGCGCGTGGTGCCGAGCATGCGCCGGCCCGGATTCCGAACCGAGCAGGATGTACAGCGACTCCGGCGTGGTCACGACGATGTGCGGCGGCCGCTTGCGCATCTGGTCGCGCTCGGCCTGCGGCGTGTCGCCGGTGCGCACGCAGGTGCGGATCTCGACATCCGGCAGCCACAGTCGCAGCAGTTCGTCGCGGATGCCGGCGAGCGGCACTTCGAGATTGATGCGCACGTCGTTCGACAGCGCCTTCAGCGGCGACACGTAGACGACCGCCGTCTCGTCCGGCAGCGGCGTTCTCGACGCCGCGCCGCACCAGGTCGTCGATCGCGGCGAGGAACGCGGCCAGCGTCTTGCCCGAGCCGGTCGGCGCCGCGATCAGCGTGTTCGGCCCGGCGCGATCGCCGGCCACGCCTGTTCCTGCGCCGGCGTCGGCGCGGCGAACGCGCCGCGGAACCAGGCGGCGACGGCGGGATGGAAGGTTTCGAGTGGCATCGGGGAATAGTGTGCGCGCGGCGTCTCAAATGGTGAAACCCGGTTGAAATATGGGTTTTTCCGACGCGATCACAACCCGAGGGCATCGCGGCTGAAGCCTGTCCTGAGCCTGTCGAAGGGCCGCTCCCACCAAACAAGGCCAATCCGTTCCAGCCATGTTTTAGTCGGAGCGCCGGAAGGTGCGATGACTCTCCACTTGGGCGGCGAAAAGCATCGCGGCTGCCGCCGCTCCCACGGACTCCGGGCGCCAGCTACAGCAACCCAAAGCGCCGGATCAGCCGCATCTTCACGAACTGGGTCAGCAGCAGGTACGAGCCGAGAATCGCGATGAGATACAGCCAGTACATGCCGGGCAGCGGCACGAAACCGAACTTGTGCGCCAGCGGCGAATACGGCAGCACCGCGCCGATCGCGCAGATCGCGAGGCCGGTCAAGGTCAACGGCAGGCTCGCGCGGCTCTCGAAGAACGGGATCTTGCCGGTGCGGATCACGTGCACGATCAGGGTCTGCGAGAGCAGCGATTCGACGAACCAGCCGGTCTGGAACATCGTCGCATGCTCCGGTCCGTTGGCCTTGAACACGAACCACATCAGCGCGAACGTCGCGTAGTCGAAGATCGAGCTGATCGGGCCGATGAACAGCACGAAGCGCGTGATCGAGCGCATGTCCCACTGGCGCGGCCGGGCCAGGTATTCCTTGTCGACGTCGTCGCTCGCGACCGAGGTCTGCGAGAAGTCGTAGAGCAGGTTGTTGAGCAGGATCTGCACCGCGACCATCGGCAGGAACGGCAGGAACGCGCTCGCGCCGAGCACGCTGAACATGTTGCCGAAGTTGGAACTCGCGGTCATCTTGATGTACTTGAGGATGTTGCCGAACACCTTGCGGCCTTCGAGCACGCCCTCCTCCAGCACCATCAGGCTCTTTTCGAGCAGGATGATGTCGGCCGCTTCCTTGGCGATATCGACCGCGGTGTCCACGGAAATGCCGACGTCCGCCGCGCGCAGCGCCGGGCCGTCGTTGATGCCATCGCCCATGAAGCCGACCACGTGGCCGTCGCGGTGCAGCGCCTCGATCACGCGCACCTTCTGCTGTGGATTGAGGCGCGCGAAGACCTGCGTGTCGCGCGTCGCGATGGTCAGTTCCTCGTCGCTCATCGCCTCGATCTGCGGGCCGACCAGATAACGCGTCGACCTTGAAACCGACCTGGCGGCACACGTTGCGGGTCACGACATCGTTGTCGCCGGTGAGGATCTTCACCGCGACGCCATTGTCGTTGAGCGCCCGAATCGCGTCGGCCGCGCTGTCCTTCGGCGGATCGAGGAACGCGATGAAGCCCATCAGGGTCAGATCGATTTCATCGGCCAGCGAGTAGGCTGCCTTCGCTTCGATCTCGCGCACGCCGAGCGCGATCACGCGGAAGCCGTCGTCGTTCATGTCGCGCGCGACATTGCGCACTTCGGCCAGCGTGTCCGGCGTCGCGACCTGGTCGCCTTGCGCGGTGCGCAGCGCCGCTGCAGATCGCGACGGTCTCGGACACCGCGCCCTTGGCGATCAGGAAGTGCTGGCCGACGCGGTTGCGCACGATCACCGACATGCGCCGGCGCGTGAAGTCGAACGGCACCTCGTCGACCAGCGTGTATTCGGCCTGCAGACGCTCACGAATCGCGAGATCGACGCGATCGAGTACGGCCAGGTCGAGCAGGTTCTTGAGGCCGGTCTGGTAATGGCTGTTGAGATAGGCGAACTCGAGCACCTGTTCGTCCTCGTCGCCCTTGATGTCGACGTGGTGTTCGAGGATCACCTTGTCCTGGGTCAGCGTGCCGGTCTTGTCCGTGCACAGCACGTCGATCGCGCCGAAATTCTGGATCGCGTTGAGGCGCTTGACGATCACGTCCTTCTTCGCCATCGCCATCGCGCCCTTGGCGAGATTGATGGTGACGATCATCGGCAGCATTTCCGGGGTCAGGCCGACCGCGACCGCGACCGCGAACATGAACGCCTGCAGCCAATCGCCCTTGGTGATGCCGTTGATCAGGAACACCACCGGCACCATGACGATCATGAAGCGGATCATCAGCCACGCGAACCGCTGCACACCCTTGTCGAAACTGGTCAGCGCGCGGCGTCCGACCAGGGAACCGGCGAGCGCACCGAAATAGGTCTTGCTGCCGGTCGCCGCGAGCACGCCCGTTGCGCTGCCGCTGATCACGTTGCTGCCCATGAAACACAGGTTGCGCGCGTCCAGCGGCGCCTTCGCGTCCACGTCGACGCCGGCGAACTTCTCGACCGGCATCGATTCGCCGGTCAGCGCGGACTGGTTGATGAACAGATCCTTCGCGGTCAGCAGGCGCAGGTCGGCCGGGATCATGTCGCCTGCGGACAGGTGCACGATGTCGCCCGGCACTAGATGGTCGATCGGCACCTCGGTCTTCTGCGCGACTTGGGCCACCACCCCGTCGCCCTCATCGCCGCTATCCAGTGCCTCCGGAATGCGCCGCGCGGTCGCGGTATTGCTGACCATGCTGCGCAGTTGTTCGACCGCGCGCCCGCTGCGCGCTTCCTGGAAGTACGACAGGAACACCGCCATGAACACCATCGCGAGCATGATCGCGGCGCCCACCGCGTCGTCGCCGATCTACGAAACGACCGCGAGAACCGCGAGCAGGATATTGATTGGGTTGGTGAAGAAGCGATGCGCGATCTCGACCAGGAAGGATTTCTTCTTTTCCTGGGCGACGATGTTCGGACCGTATTGCCCAAGGCGCGTCTCGACCTCGGCCGCGTCCAGGCCGTCGCCGTTGACGCCGAGCCGGGCCAGCGCCTGCGCGGCATCGAGGTGCACGAATTCGAGCAGGGGATGACTCGACTGCGCGCGCGCGGCCTCGCCGCCAAGGCGCGCGGCCGCGGGAACTGCTACGGAGAACAGGCTGAACTTGAACATGGCGACTCCAGAATCGGGCGGGCACTGCGGATCACGCTGCCGCCTCGGGGAATCGCCGGGAACCGCGCCTACTGCGTCGTTGCGACGCGACCGCGATTCATCAGGCTCCGCTCCACGGCGACAGCGCTGCTTCGTCTGTTACTACTGCAACTGTCCACGGAAGGAACCTCGTTTTGGTACGGATGGCACGCCGGCCAGCGGCGTGGGGCGCGATTATGCCTCAGTTGTCTTTCATAAAGCTTGCACAAACACCGTTGCGTCACTTATCGCCACACATGACGGATCCGGCTTGCCGGCGCAGTCGTTTTTCCGAGCTGGCCGTGCGTAGCAGACCCTTTCTGCAATGACGGGTGAACGCGGTACTGCACGGCAGGAGGTGCGGACGTTGCGCGGTGCCGGCCGACCGGCCTCCGGCCTACGGCTTTTGCATGGCGCTCGTCATCAGCTGAAGCCGCGCTGCGATCGCGTCGAAAAAATCCTCGGGCAACGCCGCGCGTACCGGCACGCACCAGACATTCGCGCCAGCGAAGCGCGTGCACTTGATCGCATCCTTTTCGGTCATCAGCACGGGCAACTCGTCGCCGAACGCGAGGTCGCCCGGCACGAATGCGTGATGATCGGCGAACGCATGCGCCACCACGTCAATGCCATACGCACGCAGGCTGTCGAAGAAGCGCTCCGGATTGCCGATCGCGGCGACACCGTGCACGCGCTGACCGGTGAATGCTTCCAGCGGCCGCGCGCCCGCCGAGCCGGCGACCGCAACGGCCGTCGCTCCGAGCAGGTGCATCGGCGTCTCGCCGGCTTGCGCGGCACCGCCATTGCAGACCCGGAAATCGAGTTCATCGAGACGCGAGAGTGGTTCACGCAGCGGCCCCGCCGGCAGCAGGCCCCCGTTGCCGAAGCGGCGCCGTCCGTCGATCACGCAGATTTCCAGGTCGCGCGCGAGCGACGGATTCTGCAGTCCGTCATCGGCAATGACGACATTCACGCCGCGCTCCGGCAGCAGCGCCGCGGCGCGCGCGCGATCGCGCCCGACCGCGACCGGGACGCCGGTGCGCTTGCGGATCAGACACGGTTCGTCGCCAACCCGCGCCGGCATCGGTACATCATCGAGCAGCAACGGTTCGCGCTGGGTTCCGCCATAACCGCGGCTGACCACACCGGGTTTGAATCCCCGTGCGCGCAACGCTTCGACCAAGGCAATCACCAGTGGCGTCTTGCCGCTGCCGCCGGCGGTCAGGTTGCCCACGACGATCACCGCTACCGGCAGACGCGCCGGCTTGCGCCAGCCATGGCGATACGGCGCCAGATGCAGCGTGCGCAGAAGCTTGTAGACCGGCACCAACGCGCGCAGCCAGATCGGCACGGCCCCGCCGTCATACCAGATGCGTTCGATGCGTGACTGCATGGGTACGCTTGGCAAGAAGTTCCCCTGTCGGTTGGGTCGGTAGCCGGAAAAGCTTGGATGCTCATTCGTTCCGACGAAATGCTGCTCCTGCGGTTCCCTGTAACCGGTTATGGGCTGCCGGCCCGGGCTGCCGGCTCCCCGTCCTTGTCCTTGAATTGCATGTGATACAGCGTGGCGTAGTGGCCGCCCCTCGCGAGCAGCGTCGCATGGGTTCCGCGCTCCACGACGACGCCATGATCGAGCACGACGATCTGATCCGCATGTTCGACCGTCGACAGACGGTGCGCGATCACGAATACGGTGCGATCGCGGATCAAACGGTTCAACGCGTCCTGGATCAGGCGCTCGGATTCGCTGTCGAGCGCGCTGGTCGCTTCGTCGAGAATCAGGATCGGCGCATTCTTGAGCAGCGCGCGCGCAATCGCGATGCGCTGGCGCTGGCCGCCGGAGAGCAATCCGCCGCCTTGGCCGACGCGACTGTGGATGCCGGCGGGCAGCTGGCGGATGAACTCCATCGCATTCGCCGCTTCCGCGGCGGCGATGATGTCGGCCTCGCTGGCACCGGCAAGCGCGCCGTACGCGATGTTGCGCGCAATGGTGTCGTCGAACAGGGTCACGGTCTGCCCGACCCACGCGATCTGCCGGCGCAGGCTGTCCAGCGTGTACTCGCCAAGCGCGTGGCCGTCGATGCGGATGCTGCCGGCAGTCGGTTCGTAAAAGCGCGCGATCAGGCTGGCCAGTGTCGACTTGCCACTGCCCGAGCGCCCGACCAGCGCGGTCACGCTGCCGCGCGAGCAGGTCATGTCGACGCCGCGCAACGCCGCGACGGCACTGCCGGCATAGGTCATGTGCACGTCGTCGAATTCGACGCCGCCCTTGAACGCACCCAATTCGATGCGGCCGTGATCCTGCTCGGCAGGCGTGTCGATCAACGCGAAGATCTCTTCCGCCGCGGCAAGCCCGCGCTGCAGGTTCGCCTGCACCGTGGTCAGGCGTTTCAGCGACGGCAGGATGCCGCCCATCGCGAGGATCAGCGAAGTGAACGCACCCGGCGTGAGTTCGGAAATCATCCCCGGCCGGGTCGCGAAATAGATGATCAGTGCGAGCGAGATTGCCGCAATCAATTGCACCAGCGAACTGGCCAATCCATTCGTCGCCGAGACCTTGAGACCAAGCCGACGGGTTTCGTCGGCGACCCGATCGAAGCGCGCGGACTCATAGCGCTGGCCGCCGAACACCTTGACCTCGCGGTTCGCGCCGACGACTTCCTCGATGACGCCGGTCACAGTGCCCATCGAGCCCTGGATGCGATGGCTGATGCGTCGATAACGGCGCCCGACGTAGACGACCAGCATGCCGACCAGCGGCACCATGACCAGCAGCGCGAAGGTGAGCTTCACGCTGACCAGCAACATCACGACCACATAGAACACGATGCTCAAACCATCGACGACCGCAATCTTCAGCGCATCGGTCGAGGCCTGCGCGACCTGCTCGGAGCTGTAGGTGATGCGCGCGATCTGGTGGCCAGACGATTCGCGGTCGAAGAAGCCCGACGGCAGGCGCAGGTAGTGATCGAACACCTGCTGGCGCAAGGTCTGCACCACGCCACGACCGATGTAAGCAGTGCCGTAGTCGGTGACGAAGGTCGCGATGCTGCGCACGAAGAACAGCGCGACGATCAGGATCGGCATCCAGAAGATGCTGGCGGGATCTTTCGCGATGAACAGGTTGTCGAGCATCGGCTTGATCGCCCGCGCGAACACACCCATGCAGCCTGCGTCGGTGATCATCGCGAGCACGGCCACGCACGCGATCGGCCAATAGCGACGCGCGTAACCGAGCAACCTGGCGTAGATGGCCAGTCCGGAACGCGCGGACGCGTCCGTCGCGCTCACTTCGCGCCCGCCGCCTGCGCGTGCGTGGTCGCGATCGACAGATGGGTGAAGCCGAGTTCGCCGAGCGCGTCCATCGCGGTGACCACGGCCTGGTGCGGCGTCATTCCATCCGCGCGCAGCAGCACCGGGCGCGTCTTGTCATCGCCGGCGACGCGGGAAATCGCTTCCTTCAGCGAATCGAGGCCGGGATTGAGCACTTCGTTGTTCTCGATGAAGAAGTGGCCATCGCGGTCGATCATCACGTTCAGCGCATCGCGCTGTTCGCTCTGTTCGGACGATTCGGCCTGTGGCAACGTGACCTGCATGCGCGTGTGCTGCACGAAGGTCGTGGTCAGCACGAAGAACATCAGCAGGGTCAGCAGCACGTCGATCAGCGAGATCACGTTGATCTCGAAATCGTCCTCGCGGCGACTGGACGCGATGCGCATCAGCTGGCCGTGCGCGCAGCGCGAACCGGTGCGTTGGCTGCGATTTCACCGCCAGCGGTCAGTTCGTCGGTGAGCAGGAACACCTGACGTTCCATCTCGACGACAAGATCGCCGACGCGGCCACGGAAATAGCGATGGAACACATACGCCGGAATCGCCACGCACAAGCCCGAGGCCGTGCATACCAGCGCTTCGCCGATGCCGCCGGCCATCTTGAGCGGATCGCCGACGCCGCTGACCATGACCGAGAAGAACATGGTGATCAGGCCGAACACCGTGCCGAGCAGGCCGAGCAGCGGCGACACCAGCGCGATCGTGCCAAGCGTGTTGAGGAAGCGCTCGAGTCGATGCACGACATGCCGGCCAGTATCCTCGACGCGCTCCTTGATGATCTCGCGCGGACGATTGCGTACGCTGAGCGCCGCGGCGAGCAATTCGCCGAGCGGCGAGTTGGTGCGTAGCGCATTGAGGTGCTCCGGATCGAGCTGGCGCGTACGCGCCCATTCGCGCACCTCGGCGCCCAGGCCGGGCGGCACCACGGCCTTGCTGCGCAGGCTCCAGAAGCGTTCGAGGATGATCGCCAGCGCGACGGCCGACGCAAGCAGGATCGGCAGCATCGCCCAGCTACCGGCCATCAGGATTTCCAGCACAAGCCCACCTTCGCGCGATTTTGACGAGCGCGCATGATAGCAGCGCCGCAGCGGCGTTCTGCGCAGTGTGTTGCAGCCCGGCGCATGCTGCGACACTTTGGTGTGTGGGAGCGCCGGAAGGCGCGATGCTCCTGGCTTCTGGAAAAGCATCGCGGCTGCCGCCGCTCCTACAAAAATATCGATTATTCGCGCCAATAGCGCCGCACGCGCGCGCGCTCCTTCGACACCAATTTCGGCGGCGCGTCACGCGGGAACGCGATCGTGAGTGCGCCGCTGTCGGCGGTGTTCAACAGCGCGACACCCGCATCCTCATAGCGTTTGACCGTCAGCGGATTCGGATGGCCGAAGCGGCTGCGCCAGCCGGCCGAGACCAGCGCGAGCGCCGGCTGCACGGCGGCAACGAACGCCGCGCTGGATGAGGTCTTGCTGCCGTGGTGCGGCACCACCAGCACCAGCGGCGAACCGGCGCCGATCTTCGCCGCGACGTCAGGTTCGACCCGGCTGCTGATATCGCCGGTCAGCAGCAATCGCCCGCCCGCGCCTTCGACAAGCAGCACGCAGGAGCGATCGTTGTCACTGCCCTTCGCTGGGGCACCGAGAGCAGCGGGATCGGGGTCGAGCACGCTGAGGCGCACGTCATCCCATGTCCACGCCTGGCCGGCGCGACACTGCATCGCAGACACCGGCGTGCGGTTCGGCTCGCCGGCGTAGCGGATCGCCTCGGGATACGCGTTCGCGACCGCGGACGCACCGCCCGCGTGGTCGTTGTCGCCGTGACTGACCATCAGCACGTCGAGACGGTGGATGCCGAGCGCGCGCAGGGTCGGCAACACTGCCGCCTCGCCGAGATCGAAGTCGGACGGATAGCGCGCACCGGCATCGAACACCAATGCGTGGTCATGGGTCCGCACGAACACCGAGAGTCCCTGGCCGACATCGATTAGCGTCACCTCGAACGCGCCGACCGGCGGCGCTGGCCGATCCGGCAGCAGCAACGGCAAGAACAGCAACGCGCCGAGGGCGCGCGCCGGAATCCCGCGCGGCAGGAACATCCAGATCGCGCCGAGCATCGCCAGCAACAATGCCCACGGCGCGACTTCCGGCAGATACCAGTGCGCGCCGGGCCAGGTCGCCATGTACGCGAGCAGCCACCATTGCGCATGGCTGAGCCAGCCGGCGAGGACCAGTGCAGGCGTCGCCAGCGTCGGCAGCGTGAGCAGGCCGAGAATGCCGAGCAGGCACAGCGGCACGATCACGAAACTGATCAGCGGCACCGCGATCAGGTTCGACAACGCGCCAACCAGCGATGCCTCGCCGAAGAACCACACCGACAGCGGCAGCAGCGAAACCGTCATCACCAGCTGACCGACGCTGAGTTCGCGCAGGAAACCGAACAAACCGTGGCCGCGGGCCAGGCACAGCATCAGGAATGCGACACCGATGAACGAGAGCCAGAAGCCCGGCGCAAGCGTCGCCAGCGGGTCGAACCCGAGGATCGCGATCAGGGCCAGTGCCAACGCGTGCGGCCCACCGCTGGCGCGCCGCCCGAATCGGGTCAACGCGACGACCGCGATCATCACCACCGTGCGCACGGTCGGCAGGCTGCCGCCGGCGAGGATGCCATACAGCAGCGCGGTAACCAGCGCGGCTGGCGCCTGCGCAACCGGGAACGCAATGCGCAAACCGAGTCCGGGCCAAAGCCACCACAGCGCGTAGACGAGCAATGCACCGAAACCTGCCGCGACGCCGACATGGAAGCCGGAAATCGCAATCAAATGCGGAATCCCGTTGGCGCGCGCGACCTCCCAGTCGTTCTGGTCGAGACCACGCGTGTCGCCGATCGCGAACGCCTGCAGCAGCGCCGCGTCATGCGGATCGGCGACGCGTGCGGCGATTCCACTCGAAATTCGCTCGCGCAGGCGATCGACACAGAACGGCTTGTCGTCGACATGCCGGTTCGATTCCGCATCGCGCACATAACCGACCGCGACGATGCCGCGTTCCAATGCCTGGCGCTCGGAATCGAAGCCGCCGCGATTGATGAGCCCACGCGGGCGCTTCAGGCGCACGTGCAACTGCCAGCGCGCGCACGCGCCAAAATCGTCCGGCACCTCGTTGTACCAGGACAGGCGCACGCGGCCGCGCAGCGGAACTTCGGCGCCATCGAGTTCGGCATGTTCGATGCGCAGCGAAAAGCGCGTCGCGTCGGTACGCCGCAGCGGCAATTCGTCGACGACCCCGACCACGTCGAAGTCGCGGCCTTCCAGGTCTCGTGGCAGGCGGCTATCGAGCGCGAGGTCGGCGCGGAATGCGCACCACGCGAAGCCGATCAGCACGCAGGCGATCAGGCGCAGGCGGGGTTGCGCGAATGCGGCCAGCGCAGCCACCGCGAGCAACGCATCGAGCCAATATGGCGGCAGGCTCGGCAGCGCATGCACCGCGAGAACGCCGACCAGCAGCGCGCATGCGCTGGCGACTCCCATCAGGCGTGCGTGCTGTCGCGATTGCGCTGGCGGCTCCGTGCTCACCTCGTCCTTCCTGGGCGCGACCTGTTTCGTGAATGCCGCGCAGGAGCCGCTCCTACGGGGCGCGTGTTGCGCGAGCGCTTGTCAGACCGGCGCTCTTTCGACCGGATGCAACGCGCCGCCCGAGAGTTCAAGAATGCGATCCGCACGCGCCGCGAGACGATGATCGTGGGTGACCAGCACCAGCGACGTACCGATCTCGCGGTTGAGTTCAAGCATCAGTTCGTACACCTGCAACGCATTCTTTTCGTCGAGATTGCCGGTGGGTTCATCGCCGAGCACGCAGGCCGGACGCGTCACCAGCGCACGCGCGACCGCGCAGCGCTGGCGTTCACCACCGGACAATTCGCCGGGCTTGTGTTCGAGTCGCTCTGCAAGGCCGACGCGTTCGAGCAGCGCGGTCGCCCGCGTGCGCGCCTCGCCGATCGGCGTGCCGCGGATCAGCAGCGGCATGCACACATTTTCGACCGCGGTGAACTCCGGCAGCAGATGATGGAATTGGTAGACGAATCCGAGCGAGCGATTGCGCACCTCGCCGCGCGCTCGGTCGGACAGGCGCGACATCGTCTGCCCTTCGACGATCACCTCGCCCGCACTCGCGACATCGAGGCCGCCAAGGATATGCAGCAACGTGCTCTTGCCGGTGCCGGACGCGCCGATGATCGCGACGCTTTCGCCGCGATGCACGGTGAGGCTCACCTCGCGCAGCACGTCGGTGCGCAGGTTGCCCTCCTCGTAGGTCTTGGCGATGCGGGTGGCGCTGAGGACGATGTCTCCATCGCGGGGATTCGTGATTCGGGATGACCAGCCTTCGGCTGTTGTGGAGCGTTCGGGATTCGGAAAGGCAGAGTTCATGACGGCTCGCAGGCTGACGACAGGACGACGCTCTATTTGCTTTTGCTTCAACGAATCTCCAATCCCGAATCCCCAATCCCGGCTACTCATACCGCAACGCCGCCGCCGGCTCGGTCTTCGCCGCGCGCCGCGCCGGATACAGCGTCGCCAGCGTGCAGAACGCGAACGCGGTGACGGTGATCCAGATCACGTCGGGCCAGTGCAGGTCGCTCGGCAACTCGCTGATGTAGTACACGTCCGGTGACAGGAAGGTGACGTGGAAGATCTGCTCGATCCAGTGCGCGATGGCCACCAGGTTCAGCGACAGCAGCACGCCGAACAACACCCCGAGCGCAATACCGAGCGTGCCGACCAGCATGCCCTGGACCATGAACGTGCCCATGATGCTGCGCGGACTCTGGCCGAGCGTGCGCAGGATCGCGATGTCGGCCTGCTTGTCCTGGACCAGCATGACCAAAGTCGAAACGAGGTTGAACGCGGCGACCGCAACGATCAGCGACAGGATCAGGAACATCACCTTCTTCTCCATCGCAACCGCCTTGAAGAAGTTGCTGTGGCCCTGCATCCAGTCGGTGACGCGATAGTTCTGGCCGAGCCGTTCGGCGAGATCGCGACCGACCGGCCAGGCCTGGAACATGTCATCGAGGCGCAAGCGGATACCGGTCGGGCCGTCGAGGCGATACAGCGTTTGCGCGTCCTGCATGTTCATGATCGCGAGACCGCCGTCGTATTCCTGCATGCCGACTTCGAAGACGCCGACCACGGTGAAACGCTTCATGCGCGGGATCGCGCCAATCGGCGTCGCGCTGAATTCCGGCGCGAACACGGTGACGTAATCGCCGACGCCCACGCCGAGCGCCATCGCAAGCTCACTGCCGAGCACGATGTCGAAATGCCCGGCGACGAGATCGTCGAGCTTGCCCTTGCGCATGTGCTGGTCGACATCGGAAACCTTCGGTTCCAGATCCGGCATCACGCCACGCACGATCGCGCCGCTGACGCGCGTCCCCTGCAGCATGGCCTGGCGCTCGACATACGGCGCAGCGCCGAGCACATGCTTGTTCTCATAGCTGAGCTTCAGCGCGTCGGGCCAGTTGCGGACCGTCTCATCGACGCCCTCGATCGTCGCGTGCGCGACCATGCCGAGGATGCGGTCTTTCAATTCCTTGTCGAAACCGTTCATGACCGAGATCACCGTGATCAGCGCGGTCACGCCGACCGCGATGCCAAGGATCGAGACCAGCGAGATGAACGAGATGAAATGATTGCGGCGCTTGGCGCGCGTGTAGCGCAGGCCGATGAAGACTTCGAGGGGACGGAACATGCGCGGTTTTGATCCTTCAGGCGATGCACAACGGCGATTGCGACCGCGAACGCCAGCGAGAGTGCCGCAAGCGGTTCGCGCGGGCAAGGACAACTTGGCTACGGGGCGTGTGCGATTTCGGCGCGCGCGAGCATCAGCACAAGGCGCCTGCGCGATTGTGCGTCGAGGTTGTCCGGGGCCAGCATCACGCGCAGGCGCGAGCGCGGACCGGTCCTGAAACCCAGCGCCAGCAACACGCCCAGGTGCGCATGCGACTCCAGGACGGCGGCGTGTTCGGTGTCGTGCGCATCCATCAGGATCCAGCCGGACGCGCGGTATGCGATGCGGCGAAAGCGCGGCTTCCGGAACTGCTGCAACGCGTGCATGCCGAATGCGATCGCGGCCGATGAGAGCGTGACGCAGGCGAGCGGCGGCAATGCGCTCAGCCACGGCACCGCTGCGGCAGCGAGGCAGACCAACGCGGCGGCAACGCCGACCCCGCGCGAGGGCCGATAGTCAAACGCGATGGTGGGCGCGGATTTCATCGATGATCGAGGCGAAGCGCGGATCGGCCGGCGCCAGATGGCCGGTCAGCCAGTCCCACAGGTCGGGATCGCTGCAATCGAGCAGTGCGTCGAAGTCCGCCTGCTTGGTCGCATCCGCTTCGGCGAAGCGCGCGTCCAGCCACCAGCCAAGCATCCGATCGAGCTCGCGCGTGCCGCGGCGGCAGCGCCAGCGCAGGCGGTGCGGGGAAATCGTGTCGATGGGAGCTGCCATAGGTTCCGATACGGCCTTTCCCTTCTCCCTCCGGGAGAAGGTGGCGCGCAGCGCCGGATGAGGGTTCGTGGCGAGTATGGCGCTTCACGATCGCGCCGAACCCTCACCCCAACCCTCTCCCGATGGGAGAGGGGCTCAACAGTCGAGTTTCGATGCCAGTCAGGAACCGGGAAGACGAAAACAGAAGAGGCGTGCGCCGACAAACGCCAAGCCGGGCTTATGCCCGCCGCTCGGCCAGCAGCTTCTTGGTTTCCGCGATCGCCTTCGCGGGATTGAGCCCCTTCGGACAGGTGCGCGCGCAGTTCATGATCGTGTGGCAGCGGTACAGCTTGAACGGATCTTCGAGGTCGTCGAGGCGCGCGCCGGTGTCCTCGTCGCGCGAGTCGACGATCCAGCGATACGCCTGCAACAACACTGCGGGGCCGAGATAGCGATCGCTGTTCCACCAGTAACTCGGGCACCCGGTCGAGCAGCACGCGCACAGGATGCATTCGTAGAGGCCGTCGAGCTTGGCGCGGTCGGCCTTCGATTGCAGGCGTTCGCGATCCGGCGGCGGCGGTGTCTGGGTGCGGATCCACGGCTTGATCGACGCGTACTGCGCATAGAAATTGGTCAGGTCGCCGACCAGATCCTTGACCACAGGCAGATGCGGCAACGGGTAGATCTTGACTTCGCCGCTCGCGCAGTCGTCGATCGCCTTGGTGCAGGCCAGCGTATTGGTGCCGTCGATGTTCATCGCGCACGAACCGCAGATGCCCTCGCGGCAGGAGCGGCGGAACGTCAGCGTCGAGTCGATCTCGTTCTTGATCTTGATCAGCGCGTCGAGAACCATCGGCCCGCAGGTCGCCATGTCGACGTCGTAAGTGTCGACACGGGGGTTCTCGGTATCGTCCGGACTCCAGCGATAGACCCGGAACGTGCGCACGTTCTTCGCGCCCGCCTTGGCTGGAAAATGCTTGCCGGGTTTGACCTTGGAATTCTTGGGAAGGGTTAACTCAGCCATGCTTTTGTCCTGCGAACCGTAGCAGCTTGCGCCGCGATCGCGCCTTGCGGCGCTCCTACAGAAAAGTATCGATCAATACACGCGTTTTGCTGGCGGTACCGCGGCGACGTCGGAGGTCATCGGCTGCATGTGCACTGGGCGGAAATCGAACGCGCAGTGACCTTTTGGATCGACGTTCACGAGCGTGTGCTTCATCCAGTTCGCGTCGTCACGCTCCGGGAAATCCTCGCGCGAATGCGCGCCACGGCTTTCGTGACGTTGTTCGGCCGAATTGATCGTCGCGACCGCGTTGTAGAGCAGGTTCTGCAGTTCCAGCGTTTCGATCAGGTCGGAATTCCAGACCAGCGAACGATCGGACACTTTCACGTCCTCGAACGAGGCGAACACCTGGTCGATCTTCGCGCAGCCTTCCTTGAGCGTCTGCTCGGTGCGGAACACCGCGGCATCGGCCTGCATCGTCTTCTGCATCGACAGCCGGATCTCGGCGGTCGATGACGAACCTTTCGCGTAACGCAGACGATCGAAGTTGCCGAGCGCCTTGTCGCAGGCGGAAGCTGGCAGCGTCTTGTGCGGCTGGCCCGGCTTGATCGTTTCGGCGCAGCGCTGCGCAACCGCGCGGCCGAACACGACCAGATCGAGCAGCGAGTTGGAACCGAGCCGGTTCGCGCCGTGCACGGAGACACACGCGGCCTCGCCGATCGCATACAGGCCCGGCACGACCGCATCCGGATTGCCGCCGACCTTGCGCACGACTTCGCCGTGGTAGTTCGTCGGCACGCCGCCCATGTTGTAGTGCACGGTCGGAATCACCGGGATCGGCTGCTTGGTCACGTCGACGCCGGCGAAGATGCGCGCGCTCTCGGAAATGCCCGGCAGTTTCTCGTGCAGGACTTCGGCGCCAAGGTGCATCAGATTGAGATTGAGGTGGTCGTTGTGCTCGCCGATGCCGCGGCCTTCGCGGATTTCCATCGTCATCGCGCGGCTGACCACGTCGCGCGAGGCGAGGTCCTTCGCGTTCGGCGCGTAGCGCTCCATGAAGCGCTCGCCCTTCGAGTTGGTCAGGTAACCACCCTCGCCGCGCACGCCTTCGGTAATCAGGCAACCGGCGCCGTAGATGCCGGTCGGGTGGAACTGCACGAACTCCATGTCCTGCAGCGGCAAGCCGGCACGCAGCGCGAGACCGCCGCCGTCGCCGGTGCAGGTATGCGCCGAGGTCGCGCTGAAATACGCGCGTCCGTAGCCGCCCGTGGCGAGCACGACGCCATGCGAGCGGAACAGATGCAGGGTGCCTTCGGACATGTCGAGCGCGAGTACGCCGCAACACATGCCTGCGTCGTCGAAGATCAGGTCGAGCGCGAAATATTCGATGAAGAAACGCGCGTCGTGTTTCAACGACTGCTGGTAGAGCGTGTGCAGGATCGCGTGGCCGGTGCGGTCCGCCGCGGCGCAGGTACGCTGCGCGACTCCCTTGCCGTAGTGCGTGGTCATGCCGCCGAACGGGCGCTGGTAGATCTTGCCTTCATCGGTGCGCGAGAACGGCACACCGTAATGTTCGAGCTCGATGACCGCCGCGGCGGCCTCCTTGCACATGTACTCGATCGCGTCCTGGTCGCCGAGCCAGTCGCCACCCTTGACCGTGTCGTAGAAGTGGAAGCGCCAGTCGTCCTCGCCCATGTTGCCGAGCGCGGCGGAAATGCCGCCCTGCGCCGCAACCGTGTGCGAACGCGTCGGGAATACCTTGGTAATGCACGCGGTCGAAAGGCCGGTCGCGGCGAGACCGAACGTCGCGCGCAACCCTGCACCGCCGGCGCCGACCACGACGATGTCGACCTTGTGTTCCTGGATCTTGTAGCTTTCCATCGAATCAACGCCCCAATGCGATGCGGAGAACGGCAAGCACGCTCGCGGCGGCGCCGAGGAAACACAGGAATTTGATCGTAATCTGCAGCGTGAGCTGCCAGCCGCGCGTGTGGACGTAGTCCTCGACCACCACTTGCAGGCCGAGCTGGGCGTGCCAGAACACGGCGATCACGAACGCGAGCATCAGCAGCGCGTTCAACGGCTGCGCGATCAGCGCATGCGCGGCGGCGTAATCAAGATGGAGCATCTTCAATACGAGCCAGATGAACCATGCGCCGAGCAGCACGAGCGCAACTGCGGTCAGGCGCTGCTGCATGAAATGCTGCACGCCATGCTGGGCCGAGCCGAGGCCGGTCACGATTTTCAGCGGGGTACGATATTGGTCGTTCATGCCACGCCCCCCTGCGCGAAAACACAGGCCCAGACCAGCGCGGTCAACGCGAAGCTGCCGATCATCGCGACCCAGCTGTTGCGCACGAACTGCGCAATCGTGAAACCCATGCCGATGTCCTGCAGCAGATGGCGGATGCCATTGAGCAGATGAAACGAGAGCGCCCAGCTCCAGCCGAACAGCAGGACAAGACCGAACCACGAACCGCAGAAATCGTGGATCTTCGCGAACGCATCGGGCCCGGATGCCAGCGCGATCAGTGCGGCGCAAAGCAGGATCGTGCCGAATGCCAGTGCAACGCCGGTCACGCGATGCACGATCGAGGTCACCATCTGGATCTGCCAGCGGTAGATCGTGGTGAAGGGGGATAAAGGTCGCGCGGTGGCGGGCATGGCTGGCTCGTGATGACGGGAATTGGGTGTCTCACCTCGGCACGATCATCCGCGCCCTTCCTGTCGCCAGCGCCAGCAGGCGCGGAACAGGACGTTTTGCGTGTGGACATGATGCAGTGCGGCGCAAAGGTTAAACCCAGTCGCCCGTTCAGACAACTACATGTGCACGCGCCAAGGGCGCTCGAACCTGACGCGTGACGGACGAATGCTAAAGTGTTCGATCGAATCTTCCCGCAAAAATCCAGTCATGACCGCAGTCCTTTGCGCAGCCGAATTGCTGATCCTCGATGGCGCGGACGCCACCGCGTTCGCGCACGCGCAATTGTGCAACGACGTCAAATCACTGGCCGTCGGCAACTGGCAATGGAACGCATGGCTCGATCCGCAGGGGCGTGTGCGCTGCTTCTTCGCGCTGATGCACGTGGGATCCAACCGGTTCCTTGCATGGCTCCCGCTTGGGGGCGCAACGCCGATGCGCGAGGCCCTTGCACGTTACGTGATGCGTGCCAAGCTTGAAATCGATGTGGCGACATGGGTGCTGCATGCGCTCGATCCGGCCGCTTTGCCGGCGACGATCGCACCTGCACAAGTCATCGCGCATGAGGGCGGTTACGTGTTGAGCCAACCGGCCGGCTCCGATCGCCACGCGTGGATCGCTCCCGCCGCGACCGGGGCGTTCGACGCAGGCGCATTGAACCGATGGCGACTGGCCGACATCGACGCCGGCCTGCCGTTGCTGGCCCCCGAACTTGGCGGCGAATTCGTCGCGCAGGCGCTGGATCTGGAACGCCTCGCCGCGATCCGCTTCGACAAAGGGTGTTTTCCAGGCCAGGAAATCGCCGCACGCCTGCACTTTCGCGGTGGCAACAAGCGGCATTTGCGGCGCGTGCGCGTGCATGGCGAGACACCGTTCCCGGGCGCTACGATTGTCGACGCGGAACGCGCGCCCGTCGGGCGAATCCTCTACGGAGCGACGCAGGACGGACAAACGAGCAATGCCCTCGCCGTCCTCACTCAGAGCACGGACGATGTGTTCCTGTTCAGCGAAAAGGGGGAGCGTGTCGACTTTCTGTCGTTATAGACAAATGTTATAAATATACTTTGAATATAATGTATTAATTTAATAGATATACCGAAAATTGCTTCCTAACGGAAAGCTGAACAAATGAAACGCGATCGGTGACACACCGGCTCCAATCGCGTACTCTCCGCCTCGCCCTGCTCAGTCAGGGCGTTTTTTTGTGTGATTGCGGCGCACTCTGACGCCGCGATCCTTTCCGCAGCCAGACAGGCGCGGTGTGACATATGTCGGAACGACTGCCGGGGTGGCAGACAAGACGACAGGCGTTGTCCAGCGCGAACCTATCGCGCGCACGCCAAGGCTTTGCAATCCAACCGATGGCGCGGCACAGACGAAGCAGCTTCTGCACGTCCGGAACATGCGTTGCGCTTGCGGCCGAAAAGACCGGGCGCAGTGTGCGGCCATCGCAAACAGAGGTAGACACGAATGACATTGGCTTTCCTGTTGTGGCTGGCATCCGCACTGCCGCAGCCTGCCGCAGACCAACTGTGTCTGGCGACGACGGTTTACCTGGAGGCTCGCAGCGAATCGACGACCGGACAAATGGCGGTCGCCGAAGTCGCCATGCGGCGTCGCGAGTCCGGCCATTGGGGCACGACCGTCTGCGACGTCGTGCGTTCGCCACGACAGTTCGCGACGGCGACGACGAGCGAGAATTTCGTGCTGGACAACCCCACCGCGTGGCGCAAGGCATGGACGATTGCCGACCGCGCCATCCTGATCTGGTCGCTGCCGAGCAACCAGCGCCACTTCGTGGTTCCGCATGCCGATCATTTTGTTCTTGCCGATTCAGCGTCGCCCGCGTGGATAAAAGGACCGCCACTCGCGACCATCGGCGCGCACAATTTTTACCGCATCAACTGAACCTGGCGGAGCGGCGTAGCCGCGACAGCCCGGTCGCGCTTGCAGCGCTCCGGCAAAAAAGGGGACGTCCGGACGTCCCCTTTTTCATGCCACCATCCTGGCGCCAGCTCATTTGAAGCTGCCATGGAAGATGACATCACTCGTGATGCTGCGCGCACGGCGCACACACACCAACGCAGCGCTATCAACCGACTTGCGTTGTGCGCGGCGCACTCGACTCCAGGGGATTGGCACATGTTGCGCGCACGTATTTCCTGCGCCGCAAACGAAGTCGGGACTGGTCATTGACCAGTCCCGACTCGAACTGTGGCCTTCCGTGGCTATGGGGTTCAATCATGAATGCGGCGCTCACGCGCGGCGCAGACGTGGGAGTGATCCAGGGGAGGGATGTCCAGACGTTGCAAGCCTATTGTGACGACGGCGGCCTGAATCGATCCCAACAAACAAAAACTTTACCGACCGGTCGAAGGCCGAAAAAAAACGGCGAGGAAGATCCTCGCCGTCTTTTCTGCAACGCATCACTCAACGTACGCGTATCAAACGGTTGTCGCGAATCATCACACGATCACCGGGGCGCAGGTCGTCGTTGTTCCACTGGGTCACCGTGGCCCAGCGTCCGTCGTCGAGTCGCACGCTGAATTGCCAAGCCGGACGGTCACCCTGGCCGCCGTTCGAATTGCTTTCAATCGCGTTGCCGGCAACACCGCCGGCGACCGCACCTACGACAGTCGTGGCGGTACGTCCGCGCCCATGGCCCAAGGTGTTGCCGAGAACGCCGCCGATGATTGCGCCGAGCACGGCGCCGCCGCCAGTCGTTGAATTCTCGCGCACGTAGACTTGATCGACATCCCGAATCACGCCGCAAGGCATGCATCCGTATGCCGCGCGTTGCTGGTAGTAGGCGTCGCCATAACGCGCGCGCGGGGGCGTGGCGACGCATCCCGCCATCGCGATGACCGCAATGCCCGTCACCGCAATCGATACATATCTGCTGATCATTTCCGGAACTCCTGCTGAGGGTGGCGAACATGGTCGCCCGGGTATCCTAAAGAAGCGATGAACGGAAAACGCGACGTGTCCGTCACGCCACCTTCCTCGCAAGGACAATCGATAGCCTGCCCCTCGCGAGGCGCGATGGCCGCGCGCGGCGGCACGCGTTAACCTCGCGCGGATGTCCAACTTCATCTACCGCTTTGGCGAATTCCGCGTCGACCCGCTGACCCATGATCTGCATCGCGGCAATGCGCTGATCTCCCTAGCGGACGCACATCCGCCGGTGCTATGGGCACGATCGCACATCGGCTAGCATCGCACCGATGTGACGAGGTTCCGTGATGCCTCCAGACAACCTGACCATCGCCGAATTGCGCGGACTCGATTCCGACAGCGCCGTCGCACGCCTTTCGCCGTTGCCGGATCTGGCGGTCGCGGCGCTGTTGCGCGAAATCGGCCCGGGCCGCGCAGTGGCGATTCTGGATCGCTTTGGCGCCGAGCGCCGCAACCAGATTGCGTCGGCCGCAGGCGAGGACACACACGGGCAATGGCCGATCGGACAGGACTGGCCGGCGGAAACAGTCGGTCGGTTGATGGAACCGGCACACGCGGCCTACGCGCCCGCAACGAGCGTGGCCGAGGTGATCGAAAACCTGCGCCCGCTGCTGTCGCACCGCCTGGTCACATACATCTTCGTGGTCGACGACGAGCGGCATCTGGCCGGTCTGGTCACGTTCCGCGAACTCGCTTTTGCGCAGCCGAACCAGCGCCTGTCCGACATCATGGTCGCGCAACCGTTCGCGTTGCGTCCGGACACGCCGGTCATCGAGGCCATGCGCGAAGTGTTGCATCGCCACTATCCGGTCTACCCGGTCTGCGATCGCGAGGGCCACCTGATCGGCCTCGTGCGCGGCGCCGACCTGTTCGAGGAACAGGCGTTCGAAATCAGCGCCCAGGCTGGCGCGATGGTCGGTGTCGAGAAGGAGGAACGTCTGGCCACGCGCTGGCAACGCGCACTGCGCTTGCGCCATCCGTGGCTGCAACTCAATCTGGTGACTGCGTTCGTCGCGGCGAGTGTCGTCGGCCTGTTCCAGGGCACCATCAACCACATCGTGCTGCTGGCTGTATTCATCCCGGTGCTGTCCGGGCAGTGCAGCAATACCGGCTGCCAGGCGCTGGCGGTGACATTGCGCGGAATGACGCTCGGCGAGACAAAATCCTCGCGCGCCGCGGTGCTGCTCGGCAAGGAAGCGTGGCTCGGCTTTGTCAACGGTTCGCTGACTGGCCTGGTCGCGGCGATCGCGATGTTCTGGCTCGCGCATCACCAGCACCATCCGCACGCGCTCATGCTCTCGGTCATCACGTTCCTGGCGATGGCCGGAAGCTGCGCCATCTCCGGAGTGGCCGGCGCTGCAGTGCCACTCGGGCTCAAACGCCTCGGCGCGGACCCGGCCACCGCCTCCAGCATTTTTCTGACCACCGCAACCGATGTCGTCAGCATGGGCCTGTTTCTGGGCCTGGCCGCGTGGCTGGTGAACGACTGATGCTGCAACCGCTGAAAGAATCCGCGAAAATGCGCGGTCATGTCTCGCGTCCGCGCAATCGCGGCGGGTCCGGAACCCTTCGCACACGATTGCAATCCAGTCCTCTATCCACCCACAACACCGACCCACGGAGAATGATTCACATGTCCAGCAAAATCGGCAGTTCCCTCGGTATCGCCATCGGCGCGGCGTTCATCGGCTCGCTCTCGCTGAGCCAGCTTGCCGCGGCCAGCCCGGCGTTCCAGGTCAGCGATCTCGCCACCGGCTACATGCTCGCGATGGCCGAGGGCAAATGCGGCGAAGGCAAGTGCGGCATGGCGAAGCTCGATACCAACAAGGACGGCAAGGTGTCGCTGGCGGAAGCCGAAGCCGGCGGTCTCACCGCGGCCGGGTTCAAGACCCTGGACAAGAACGGCGACGGCTCCCTCGATGCGGGCGAGCTCGGCGCAATGCACGCCGCGATGGACAAGGGCGGCAAGGACGCCAAAGCTGCGGAAGGCTCCTGCGGCGGCCACAAGGATGGCGAAGGCAGCTGCGGCGGCATGCGCGGCTGAGCGGATGTTGCCGAGCCCGTTTCGCGCATTGCGTGGCGCCGGACTCGGTCTGCGGCGGGCCTTGCTGGGCCCGCTGCATGACTACAACGACGGTGCTGCGGCGCCGATCGATTTCTTCGAGATCGCGCCAGAAAACTGGATCGGCGTCGGCGGTCGCTTCGGACGCGCGCTACGCGCGTTGACCGAGCGCCACCCGTTCGTCTGCCACGGCCTGTCGTTGTCGCTCGGCGGCCCGGCGCCGCTCGACGAGACCCTGCTCGCGCGGATTCGCCAGTTGCTCGACACGCATGGCATCGCGACCTATTCGGAACATCTGTCGTATTGCTCCGATGACGGCCATCTCTACGACCTGATGCCGATCCCGTTCACGGCGGAAGCCGTGCATTGGGTCGCGGCGCGCATTCGGCGAGCACAGGACATCCTCGGCCAGCGCATCGCGGTCGAGAACGTCTCCTACTACGCCGCGCCCGGTCAGGACATGCGCGAGATCGATTTCATCAACGCCGTGCTTGCGGAAGCGGACTGCGACCTGCTGCTGGACGTCAACAACATCCACGTCAATGCGGTCAATCACGGCTACGACGCGAACGCGTTTCTCGATGCGCTGCCGGGCGAGCGCATCGCCTATGTGCATGTCGCCGGGCATTACGTCGAAGCACCCGACCTGCTTGTCGACACGCATGGCGCGCCGATCGTCGATCCGGTCTGGCAATTGCTTGCACGCGCGTATCGCAACTTCGGCGTGCGCCCGACCCTGGTCGAACGCGACTTCAACTTTCCACCGATCGGTGAACTGATCGCGGAAGTCGGCACGATCCGCTCGCTGCAAACCGAACACAGCGAACAAGCGCGCCATGTCCGCTGGGCATAAACCATCATCGACCGGCATGCTGCAAACCGCATTCGCCGCGCACATCCGCGACCCACAGCACGCACCGCGACCGGCCGATGTCGAACCGCGGCGCATGGCCGTCTATACCGAGCTGTTCTTCAACAACATCGAAAGCCTGCTGCGCACGAATTTCCCGGTCATCCGCACGCTTCACGACGACGCGTCATGGCACGAACTGGTGCGCGATTTCTACCGCGAGCATCGGTCGCACACGCCGCTGTTCACCGGGATCGCGCGCGAATTCATCCAGCATCTGGAACAGCGCAACGAACGCGGCGCCGGCGATGCGCCATTCCTCGCCGAACTCGCGCACTACGAATGGAGCGAGCTCGCGCTCGGCATCGACGAGCACGACATCGCACGGATCGCGCACGATCCCGATGGTGATGTGCTGGCCGGCGTGCCGGTGATTTCACCCCTCGCGCACGTGCTCGCCTACCGCTTTCCGGTGCACCGGATCGGACCGGATTTCCGCCCCGACATCGCCGGCGCACAACCGACGCTGATTCTGCTCACGCGCAATCGCCGCGACGATGTGCACTTCCTCGAAATCGATGCGTTGACGGCACTCCTGATCGAATGCCTGCAAGCCAACCGCGATCACTCGGGATTGGCCTGCGTCGAGGGTCTGCTCAAGGAGCTGGGCCGCGGCGGCGAACCTGTGCTGCGCGCGTCCGGCGCGGCCATCCTGCACCGCCTGCGCGAGCGCGACGCGATTCTCGGCACCATGGTGCCTACCGAAGTACCGTAGGAGCGACTTCAGCAGCGCTCCGCCTGACTGCGCATCGAACACCACCCCCTCTGGAGGAGGGCTTCAGCATCGCGACTCAAGCCGCGGACTTCACCAGCAGATGCTTGGCCAAGGCGCCCTGAAACTTTCCTACCCCGCGCGCGAGGTGCAGCGTACCGAACAGCATTGCGATGCCGAGAACGAAGATGAGCGGATCGAGCACTGCGGCCGGCGCAAGCAGGGTGTCGTTGAAGTCGATTTGCGTCAGTACATCGATGCGCACCAGCCCGATGCTCCACAACAAGTGCGCCAGCGGCGCGAGCGTGAAGCTGATCGACAGGGCAATGCCGACGATCGCGAGTGTGAAATACACGATGCCGAGTGGAAGCATCAGCACGAAATACAGCAAGGTCGACCACGTACGCGGATCGGTGAACATTTCCTTGATGCGCGCACGCAGCGGCTGCGCCGTGTTCGCGTACAGCGGCCGGCGCGGCATGCGCTCGCCAAGCATGACTTCGACAAGGCGTCCCTCGACCAGCGACAGCACGCGCACCGTGCCGAAGAACAGTACGGCGAATGCGATGCCGATGATCAGGATCGAGAGGCCGATCGACAGTGAAATCCCGGTCACCGCCCAGGTGAAATAGAAGATTCCGGTCGCCAGTGACAGCACCATGTAGAACAGCGACGCGTACGCACGTGGATCGGCGGCGATGCCGAAGAAGCGCCCGAGCGCGCTGCTGCGCGGCTTGAGCGGCGGCGTGCGCAGCGCCTGCTGGACCTGGTGCTCCTTGTCGACATAGATCTCGGCGACCTCTTCCGGCGCACCGTAGCTGGTCGCGATCTTCGCCAGCACCTCGGCCTCGGACTTGCCGGGACTCTCGGCGAGTTCCGAGCGCAGGTGGTCCTCGGCATCGTAGAGCGCGTCCTGGATCAGCGCGGGATCGGCGCCGCGCAACGCCACGCGAAGCTGTTCGAGGTATTCGGGAATGGTTCGCGGCATGTTCATGGGGACGCTTCCTTCAATACGGTATTCACGAAATCGCGGGTCGTGGTCCAGGCGTAGGCCCACTCTTCCAGTACGCGGCGCCCGAGGGTGGTGATCCGGTAGTAGCGGCGCGGCGGTCCGCTGACGGACGGCTCGACCTGGCTGATGAGCAGGCCTGCTGAACTCAAGTTGCGCAAAACGGGATACAGCGCGCTCTGCTTGCCGCTGAGCACGCCCTCACCTGTCGCTTCAAGCTGCTTGGCAATCTGGTAGCCATACATCGGCTCGTTCGCGTGGGCGAGCACGGCCAGCAGCACCAGCGAGACGATGCCGGCGCTCAGTTCTTTGTGGAACTTCCACAGATGGATTTGGGTGTTGTCCATCGGACTGCCCTTCACTTGCTTGTAAGCACGGCTTAACCATAGTGTTTAGTTGACACTAGCGAACGGGCCGAAAGTCATGGCCCAAACCACCAGCGGCGTCGGGTGAGCGCGTCGGGCTCGACGCCGGCACGCAGGAAAAAACGCTCCGCGCCGATACCGCCGGGCAGCCGGATGGCTGTGGTGTCGGTCGCCCAGCAGTAGCCGAACCGCGGAATCGTGCGGATCGCCGCCTGGTTATGACCGGTATCGCCGATTGCGCGGCGCCTTGAGGATGGTTTGCCCAAGCAACGTGTCGCTGACATCGACGCGGCCCCACACCGCGGCGATCAATTCGTCGCGTCCGACCGCGCCGTCGCGATGTTCGATCAGGGAAGGCGAGGCAATCGAACACTCTCGGCGACAACGCGCTCGACTGCCCCGGGCGATGCAACTCGCGCCGGGCAGTGTCGATCGTGCAGTCGTAAAAGCTGTAAATCCGTGGCTCATGCCGCGCCGGACAATGTACCGGGCAACCACGCACCACGTGTTGAAGGTCAGCGCATGCGGCGCGTGCTGGGCTCGACGCACTTCAGCACTTGTTGGCGCATCAGGAATCGACGGCCGCCGGCACGTCTGGCTTCTGCACTTCGGATAAATCCGCATCCTCCGATTCTTCGGCGTCGGCGACGAACTTGCCCTGCCCATCCAGCTCCGCGAACAGGCCGCCCATCGCGACGAGTTCGTCGTAGCGGCCTTGCTCGACCAGTTCGCCATCCTTGAGCACGAGGATGATGTCGGCGTTGCGCACGGTCGACAGTCGGTGCGCGATGACGAACGTGGTGCGGTTTTTGGTAAGCCGGTTCAGCGCTCGCTGGATGCGCGCCTCGGTCGAGTTGTCGAGCGCGCTGGTCGCTTCGTCGAGGATCAGGATCGGCGCGTCCTTCAGCATTGCGCGTGCGATCGAGAGCCGCTGACGTTCGCCGCCTGAGAGCGAGCGACCGCGCTCGGCCACCAGCGTCGCGTAACCATCGGGTTTGACGATGACGAAATTGTGCGCGTCGGCCGCTTCGGCGGCCGCCTGCAGTTCCTCGTCGGTCGCATCGGGTTTGCCGATGCGCAGGTTGTCGGCGATCGAGCGGTAGAACAAACCCGGGTCCTGGAACACCACCGCAATATGCTCGCGCAACGATTGCAGGCTGACGGTGCGGATATCGATGCCGTCGATCAGGATGCGACCCGCGCTCGGATCATAGGCGCGGTACAGCAGGCTGAGCGCGGTGGTCTTGCCGGCGCCGGTCGGCCCGACGATCGCCGCGGTGCCGCCTGCGGGCACGCGAAAACTCAGGTGCTTGAGCGCCGGATGCGAGACTTCGTACTTGAACGACACGTCCTCGAAAACCACTTCGCCACGCACGTCCTGCGGCAAGTTCGGCACGCCCGATTCCTGCTGCAGAACTGCGGGCGTATCCAGTACGGCGAAGAAATCGCTGAGCGAATGGGTCTGGAAGAAAAGGGTCGAGATGAACCCGGCGAACTGTTCCATGCGTCCGATCAGCATGGTCGCGAAGCCGACAAAGCTGACGATCGTGCCGACGCTGACTTCGCCCTTGCCGTTCAATTGCGTGCCGAGCGCGAAGATCGCGACGATGGTCAACGTGCTCGCGGCGCGATTGGCGACCGATAACCACGCCCACCCACGCAACACCGGATATTGCGCGGTCAGCACGCGACGGACCATCTGCTTGATCGCGGCGACCTCCGCGGAAATCCGCGAGAAGCTCTGCACCACCATCACGTTGCCGAACACATCGCCGACGCGCTCGGAAATCTGGTGGTGGAGTTGTTCGACTTCGCCTTGAGCCTTGTGGGTGCGGCGCATCGCGATCGCGTTGAACACCGCGAAGCTGACCATCAGGATGATCATCAGCACCGCGAGTTTCCAGTTCATGTGCAGCGCGATCGGCACCATGACCAGGATCGACAGCACCGTGGTCAGGTGGTCGCGAAAGAAACCGAGCCACAGCGAAAACAGGTTGCTGCTGCCGGTATGCATGATGCGCAGCAGGCGGCCCGTGTGATGCTGGCCATGGAACGACAACGGCAGCCCGATCGAGTGCTCGAAGAACTGAGCGATCGCCGCGAGGCGGCGCCGATGGGCCAGGCGATCGGCGTACAGGGACACCCAGACGCTGGCGACGACGCCGGCGAAAC
This sequence comes from uncultured Gammaproteobacteria bacterium, assembly GCA_963720445.1. Taxonomy (GTDB): domain Bacteria; phylum Pseudomonadota; class Gammaproteobacteria; order Xanthomonadales; family Rhodanobacteraceae; genus Dokdonella_A. The sequence continues at coordinate 966,101 of CAVRFO010000001.1, read as the reverse complement.
CGACCACAGCCCACCAGCCAATGAAGTTCCACGCATCCTTGTGGCCCGCGGCTGCGAGCGCGTCGACCACGCGGCCGAACAGCCACGGTTCGAGGAAATACACGCCGGCCAGCGACAGGTTGGCAATCGCCAGCGCGATCGCCAGCGCCCTTTCCGGCGCGAGCAACGCGATGACGCGATAGTAGATACGCAGGATCGGCATGACGTCCTCACCAATACCGTGCGCATCCTAACAAAGCGCGAGCACGCGCTTGCGAATTTCCGTTGTGGGTATGATCGGCATGCAGTTATCCCGAGGCCGCTCCGATGATGCAACGACTTGCCGTATTCGCCTTGTTGACCGCACTTGCCGGTTGCGCAAGCGCGCCGCCGCGCAACGTGACCGAAGCGCCCACACCCGGCAGCCGCTACCAGGCAGAGCCCGGCCGCGACACGGCCACCATCGAGCGGATGCGCGCCGCCCCGGCGCCGGCGACGCCCGAGATGGCCGCCGGCACGAACCCATCCGGCGACCACGGCCGCCTGACCGCGCAGGGCTTCGTATTGATAGGGACCGGACATTTCCCCGGCCCGGAGACGGCAGTACGCGCCGACGCGCTGCAGCAAGGCCGCCGCGTCGGCGCCGATCGTGTCCTGCTGTACGCCCCAGCAACGGGCACCGCGACCGGCGGCGAATGGATCGCGACTTACTACGTCCGCTTCCAACTACCCTTCGGCGCGACCTTCCGTGACCTGCGCCCGCAAGAGCGGGCGAACCTCCACGTCGAGGGTGGCGTCGCGATCGGTGCCGTGATCGGAGGTACGCCCGCCTCGCGCGCGAACCTGCTCGCCGGGGACTTCGTGCTGAAAATCGACGCCAGACCAGTTGCTGACCGCGCCGCGTTCCAGAACTTGCTGAAGGCGCACGCCGGGCAAGCGGTGACCCTGAGCATCGTGCGCAATGGCGAAACCTTGCAGCGCGTGGTCAGGCTTGGGGCGATTGCTGGCGATTCCGGTCGCTGAGCCAGGCGAGATGTCTTCACCGTGGACCGCAGTGACGTAGGGGAAAAGGCACGTCCGGATCGAACTGCGGCGACCGCGATGTTTCTCAAACTGCGTCGGATGTTTTCATCACGCACAAAAAAGGCGGGCACGAGGCCCGCCTTTTTTCGTAGTCACCGAAACAATCACGCCGCCGGCGTGGTTTCCTCGTCGACCGCCTTCATCGACAGGCGGATGCGGCCCTGCTTGTCGACTTCGAGGACCTTGACCTTGACGATGTCGCCTTCCTTGAGCTTGTCGGAGACCTTCTCGACGCGCTCGTTGGAAATCTGCGAGACGTGGACCAAGCCATCCTTGCCCGGCATGATCGTCACGAACGCGCCGAAATCCATCAGCTTGGCGACCTTGCCTTCGTAGATGCGGCCCGGCTCGACGTCGGAAACGATCTGCTCGATGCGCTTCTTCGCCGCATCGCCCGCTTCGCGGTTGACCGAGGCGATGATGACCGTGCCGTCGTCGTTGATGTCGATCGTCGCGCCGGTTTCCTCGGTGATCGAGCGGATCGTGGTGCCGCCCTTGCCGATGACTTCACGGATCTTATCCGGATGGATCTTCATCGTGATCAGGCGCGGCGCGAATTCGCTCATCTCGGCGCGCGAGGCGGTCAGGCACTTGGCCATTTCGCCGAGGATGTGCAAACGTCCCTGCCTGGCCTGGGCCAGCGCATTGCGCATGATCTCTTCGGTGATACCGTCGATCTTGATATCCATCTGCAACGCAGAGATACCCGTTTCGGTACCGGCCACCTTGAAATCCATGTCGCCGAGGTGATCCTCGTCGCCGAGGATGTCGGAGAGCACGACGAAGTCGTTGCCTTCCTTGACCAGACCCATCGCGATACCGGCAACCGGCGCCTTCAGCGGCACGCCGGCGTCCATCATCGCGAGCGACGATCCGCAGACCGAGGCCATCGACGAGGAACCGTTCGACTCGGTGATTTCCGAGACCACGCGCAGCACGTACGGGAACGATTCGATCGACGGCTTGACCGCCTGCACGCCGCGCTTGGCGAGGCGGCCATGGCCGATTTCGCGGCGCTTCGGGCCCATCATGCGGCCGGTTTCGCCGACGGAGAACGGCGGGAAGTTGTAATGGAACAGGAACGGATCCTTCGATTCGCCTTCCGGCGCATCGATGGTCTGCGCATCGCGCGTGGTGCCGAGGGTGACCGTGACCAGCGCCTGCGTCTCGCCGCGCGTGAACAGCGCGGAGCCGTGGGTGCGCGGCAGCACGCCGACGCGTGCGGTGATCGCACGAATGTCGTCGAGCTTGCGGCCGTCAATGCGGATCTTCGACTTCAGCACGCCATCGCGCAGCGTGTGGTATTCGATCTCGCCGAATGCATTGCCGATGTCGCCTTCGCTCCACGCGCCGGCAGCGGTCTTGTCCGCGATCGCGGTCTTGACCTCGGACTTGAGTGCGGAAATCGCGTCGCGGCGGGCGAGCTTGTCGCGGATCTGGAATGCATCGGCCAGACGCGTGCCGACCGCGGCACTGATCGCGCTGAACAGCGCTTCGTTGCGCACCGGAGCTTCCCACTTGAACGTCTTGCGACCGGCTTCCTTGACCAGCTCGTTGATCGCATTGATCGCGGTCTGCATCTGCTGGTGGCCGAACATGACCGCGCCGAGCATGACGTCTTCGTTGAGCAACTTGGCTTCGGATTCCACCATCAACACCGCATTCGCGGTACCGGCGACGACCAGGTTGAGGTCGGAACCCACCAGTTCGGTCACCGTCGGGTTCAGCAGGTACTGGCCGTTCGCGTAACCGACGCGGGCGGCGCCGACCGGACCCTTGAACGGGATGCCGGCGAGGGTCAGCGCGGCGGACGCGCCGAGCAGGGCGAGGATGTCGCCGTCGACTTCCGGGTTCATCGAGAGCACGGTCGCGATGACCTGCACCTCGTTCTTGAACTCTTCCGGGAACAGCGGGCGAACCGGGCGATCGATCAGGCGCGAGGTCAGTGTTTCCTTCTCGGTCTGACGGCCTTCACGCTTGAAGAAACCGCCGGGAATGCGGCCGGCCGAATAGAACTTTTCCTGGTAATCGACGGTGAGCGGGAAGAAATCCTGCCCCTCGCGCGCCTTGCTGGCAGCGACCGCAGTGACCAGCACCACGGTGCCGGCCATGCTGACCATGACTGCGCCGCCTGCCTGGCGGGCAATTTCACCCGTCTCGAGCGTAACCTGATGATTACCGTACTGAAACGATTTACTGACCTTCGCCACTTGGTTCTCCTGATGAGGTGCAAGGCATCCCGCCGAGATTGCAGACAAACGTTCGCGGCCGGGCCGCGTCACGTTTGCCGCATCCGCCATGAACGGCTGGATGCGACGGCACTTCCTGTGCCGGAGCGGTTCCGGGAACCGCTACCTGGAATGAAGTTCGCTTAGCGGCGCAAGCCGAGGCGTTCGATCAGCGTCTTGTAGCGTTCGCTGTCCTTGGTCTTCAGGTAGCCGAGCAAACGGCGACGCTGGTTGACCATCTTGAGCAGGCCGCGGCGCGAATGGTGATCCTTGCCGTGGTCAGCAAAATGCTTGCTGAGATGGTCGATACGTGCGGACAGCAGCGCGACCTGGACTTCCGGCGAGCCGGTGTCGTTCGGAACGCGACCGAAGTCGGTGATGATCTTGGCGGTTTGTTCGTTGGGCAGAGACATCTCAATGAATCCTGGAAGCAAAGGCGGGACTTGCGAACGACCATTCGTTGGTGACGATCAGGAAGGTCGTGGAAGGGGCTGGGTACAGGACATGCCCCATGAAGCCGGGACACACTGGGCAGCCGCTACGCGTGGTTGTTCGCAAGCCCCGCGGGTTGGACAGACGGACTGTGAAGTGAACGGGGCATTTTAGCCGGCGAAGCGGTGTCGGAACAAGCATTTGAGTGCAATGGCGGTCAATCAGCACGGATTGAAGCCGCGCAGCGAGCGCGCATGGCCGTTCAGGTCGACCTCGGCCAAGGCCACGGCACGCCCGGCCTCGTCCAATGCGACGCAGTGCCCGGACGCCAGCGGGCCGACCTCGATCACCTGTCCGGCGCGCAGTCGCGCCGCACGTGCCGCGTCCAGTCGCACCGCCGGATACCCCAGCAAACCGCATTCCAGCGGCAGCAGGCAGGCATCGAGCGCGCCGGGATCGGTTGCGGCGAGCGCTTCAAGCTCATCGAGCGTGCGCATTTGCGGCGTGCGGAACGGCTCGACCCAGAGTCGGCGCAGCGCGGTCACATGCGCGCCGCAACCGAGGCGTTCGCCAAGATCGCGCACCAGACTGCGCACATAGGTGCCGGAGCCGCATTCGACATGCAGGCGCAGGCGATCGTGCGCATTTTCGAGCAGCTCGAAGCGGTAGACATCGACGTCACGCGGCGGCGCCGCCACCTGCTCGCCGCGGCGCGCGCGCTTGTACAGCGGCACGCCTGCCTGTTTCAGAGCCGAATAGACGGGTGGAACCTGGGTGATGCGGCCGGTCAACGCAGCAAGTGCGTCAACAATCGTGACGGCGGCGTAACCGGCCACGGCGCGCTGTTCGATGACCTCGCCTTCGGCATCGTCGGTCGTGGTCGTCGCCCCGAGCCGGCATTCAGCTTCGTACGCCTTGCGTGAACCGAGCAGCAACCCGGCTATCTTGGTCGCTTCGCCAAAGCAGATCGGCAGCAAGCCGGTCGCCAACGGATCGAGGCTGCCGGTGTGGCCGGCCTTGGCGGCGCGAAACAGCCGGCGCGCGACCTGCAGCGCGCCATTCGAGCTGACGCCCTGCGGCTTGTCGAGCAGGAGGATGCCGTGGACATCGCGCCAAGCGGGTTTAACGGAACACATCACGCCTGACCTGCGCTGGGTGGGAGCGCCGGAAGGCGCGATGCCCTTGGGCGACATTGCGGGAAATGCATCGCGCCTTCCGGCGCTCTCACTGTTTTGCTGCTCCCACAGATATTCAGGGCTTGGGGTCGCCGCGCAACAGGGTTTCGATGCGCTCGCCCTTGTCGACCGAATCGTCGTAGCGGAAGCGCAGTTCCGGCACGCGGCGCAGGCGCATCGACTGCGACAGCGCATAGCGAAATTCGCCAGCCAGCTCGTTCAGCGAGGCAACCGCCTTTTCGGTATCGCCGCCCAGCAGCGTGGTGACGTAGATCGACGCGGAATCGAGATCACGGGTGACTTCGACATCCGAGACGCTGACCGACGGCAATCCGTACTCGCGCACCGCCGCATGCACGAGCAGCGCGATTTCGCGGCGCAATTCAGCGGAGACGCGGTCGGATCGTTTGAAGTCGCGAGAAGGCATGAAAGGTCAGCAATGGAAATGGGTGGGCTCGGATCGGGAATGAGCAATCGGCTTGACGACTTTCACCATCGCCGACTCCCCATTCCTGATCACGCTACAGCGTACGCGCAAACTCGATGCGCTCGAAGCACTCGATCTGGTCGCCCGGCTTGATGTCGTTGTACTGCTTGACGCCGATGCCGCATTCGGTGCCGTTGCGAACTTCGTCGACGTTTTCCTTGAAGCGGCGCAGCGATTCGAGTTCGCCTTCGAAGATCACCGTGTTGTCGCGCAACACGCGGATCGGCTTGTGGCGTTTGACCGTGCCTTCGATGACCATGCAGCCGGCGATCGCGCCGAACTTCGACGAGCGGAACACGTCGCGAACCTGCGCCGTACCGATGATTTCCTCGCGCACTTCCATGCCGAGCAGACCGGTCGCGACCTGTTTCACCTGGTCAATCACGTCATAGATGATCGAGAAGTAGCGCAGGTCGAGGTTGCTCGACTCGATGATGCGGCGCGCGGATGCATCGGCGCGCACGTTGAAGCCGATGATCACCGCCTTCGATGCGGCGGCGAGCGTCGCATCCGATTCGGTGATGCCGCCGACGCCGGACGCGATCACGTTGATCCTGATCGCATCGGTGGTGATCGCGGTCAGCGATTCGCGCAATGCCTCGGCGGAACCCTGCACGTCCGCCTTGACCACGATGTTCAGCGACAGCTGTTCCTCGCTCTTGCCCATCTGGGCCATGATGTCTTCCATGCGATTGCCGGCCTGCTTGACCAGGCGCGTCTCGCGACGCTTGTGCAATCGCTGCTGGGCAACATCCTTGGCCAGACGCTCGTCCGCGACGACGACGAAATCGTCGCCCGCCGCAGGCACGCCTGAAAGCCCAAGGACCTGGACCGGAATCGACGGACCCGCTTCGTCGACCTGACGCCCGTTTTCATCGAACAATGCACGCACGCGGCCGTATTCGACGCCGCAGACGAGAAAGTCGCCTTTCTTGAGGCGCCCTTGCTGGACCAGCACCGTCGCGACCGGGCCACGGCCCTTGTCGAGACTCGATTCGATGACGGCACCGCTGGCGCGGCCATCCGGCATCGCCTTGAGATCCATCATCTCGGCTTGCAGCACGATCGCATCAAGGAGGTCGTCGATGCCGGCGCCGGTCTTCGCGGAGACCGGCACGAATGGCACGTCGCCGCCCCACTCCTCGGAAACCACTTCGTGCTGGACCAGCCCCTGCTTGACCGTATCCGGGTTCGCGTCGGGCTTGTCCATCTTGTTCATCGCGACGATCAGCGGCACCTTCGCGGCGCGCGCATGCTGGATCGCCTCGACCGTCTGCGGCATCACGCCGTCGTCAGCCGCGACGACCAGGACCACGATGTCGGTCGACTGCGCGCCACGCGCACGCATCGACGAGAACGCCGCATGACCTGGCGTATCCAGAAACGTGACGACGCCCTTGGCGGTTTCGACGTGATACGCGCCGATATGCTGGGTGATGCCGCCCGCCTCGCCCGAGGCGACCTTGGCGCGACGGATGTAATCGAGCAACGAGGTCTTGCCGTGGTCGACATGGCCCATGATCGTGACCACCGGCGGACGCGGCTTCTGCTCGTCTTCCGTCGCCACCTGCTGCGCGAGCAGCGTGGTCTCGGCACTGGTGTCCTCAGCCTCGATGACCTTGTGACCGAGTTCCTCGGCGACCAGCACCGCGGTGTCATGGTCGATCGCCTGGTTGATCGTGACCATCACGCCCATCTTGAACAGCGTCTTGACCACGTCCGCGCCCTTGACCGCGAGCTTCTGCGCGAGGTCGGCGACATTGATCGATTCTCCAACCGCGATTTCATGCACAACAGGCGCCATAGGTTTGGAAAATCCGTGCGCTGGTCCCGAACGCGACTGCTCGACCTTGCCGGCACGCGGACGCTTGCGCCCGGTGCGACGTGCCGCGCCTTCCTGGGAAAGATGCAATTCTGCGCCGAAATAACGCTTCGCCGGAGCACCGCTTTCGGCGGGCGCACCATCGTCGCGCATGCGGTGCGAGCCGTGCTTGGGTTTGTGTCGATGGTCCGCGGCCGGGCTCGCGTTTTCGCGCGGCGGATGACTGCGCACACGATCGGTCTCTTTCGCTGCCGGCGCTGCAGGCGCGGCCGACTTGGCCGGCGCCGCAGGCGTGGTTTGCCGTTCGGGAGCTGCCGGCGGCTCGGCCGTTGGGCCGGCCGACATGCGTTGGCTTTCGTCTTCCGCCGCACGCCGCGCTTCCTCGGCAGCACGCGTCTTCGCTTCCTCTTCCTGACGCCGATGTTCCGCCTCGGCGCGCAGCTGTTCCTCGGCTTCGCGCTTGAGCTGCGACTCGCCGAGCTTGCGGATCGCGTCTTCGCGCTCCGGATCAACCTGTGCCTGTGCCTCTTCCTCGATCGCGCTGCGTTTGACATAGGTGCGCTTCTGGCGCACCTCCACGTTGACCGTTTTCGCGGTCGCGCCACGCTGACCCGGCACCACGGTGATCTCGCTGACCGTACGACGCTTGAGCGTGATCTGCCGCGGCGACGAGCTTTCCTCTACCGGTGCCGCCTGCCTGCCGTGGGTGCGGCGCAGGAATCCGAGCAGCTTCACCTTCTCGGTGCTGCTGATCACCTGGTCGGGGTCGGAAAATTTCATGCCCGCCTCGCCGAGCTGGGTAAGCAGCTTGTCGATCGGCGTGCCGAGTACCGTGGCCAGTTGTTTGATCGTGACGTCCGACATCGATTTCGTACTCCGTGGCCTGTGCGACGCTTTCAGCGACTTCTCAGCGGCGCTTCGCACGAGCGGCCGTTCTGTTTCCAATCAAACCAGCGACCCGCGCCTTGTGTGCGGCGGCGTGGCCCTGTCCTGCCCTGCAGGATTTCCGCAACAACCTACGACGCAACCGCCTCGCGTGCCGCCATGATCAGGTTGGAGGCCTGATCCTCATCGATACCTTCAAGCCCCAGCTCCATGAATTCGTCGGTCGAAAGATCGGCGAGATCCTGGCGGGTGACGATGCGATGCTGGGCGAGCTCGAACGCGAGCGCATCTTCCATGCCCTCGACACCAAGCAGATCAGCCGCGGGCTGGTGCTCGTCCATGCCTTCCTCGACCGTCAACGCATCGGTCAGCAACGCATCGCGAGCGCGCGCACGCAACTCCTCGACGATGTCCTCGTCGAAGCCTTCGATGCCGAGCAGTTCCGCGGACGGCACATAGGCGATTTCCTCGACCGTCGAGAAGCCTTCCTGGACCAGGATCTGTGCGATTTCGCTGTCGACTTCGAGCTTGCTGACAAACAGGTCGCGCGCGGCTTCCTGTTCCGATTCGCTCTTCTGGCGAACCTGGTCGGCGGTCATCACATTGAGCTGCCAACCGCTGAGCTTGCTGGCCAAGCGCACGTTCTGGCCGCCACGACCGATCGCCTGCGAGAGCTTGTCCTCGGCGACTGCGATATCCATCGAATGCTTTTCTTCGTCGACGATGATCGACTGCACTTCGGCCGGCGCCATCGCGTTGATCACGAATTGGGCCGGGCTATCGTTCCACAGCACGATGTCGATGCGCTCGCCGTTGAGCTCGTTCGACACTGCCTGCACGCGCGAACCGCGCATGCCGATGCAGGCACCGATCGGATCGGTGCGGTGGTCGTGCGCGAGCACCGCGATCTTGGCACGATCGCCGGCATCGCGGGCGCAGGCCTTGATCTCGACCAGACCCTGGCCGACTTCCGGCACTTCGAGCTTGAACAGCTCCATCATCAGTTCAGGCGCGGTGCGCGAGACGAACAACTGCGGTCCGCGCGGTTCCGAACGCACTTCGTAGAGATAGCCGCGCAGGCGATCGCCGGCACGCACCGCTTCGCGCGGAATGCTGCGGTCGCGGGCGACGAAAGCCTCGGCATTGCCGCCCAGATCGAGGAACACACTGCCGCGCTCGACGCGCTTGACGATGCCGGTGATCAATTCGCCGACGCGATCCTTGTAAGCCTCGACGACCAGCGCGCGCTCGGCTTCGCGCACACGCTGCACGATGACCTGCTTGGCCGCCTGCGCGGAGATACGTCCGAAATCCGGGTTTTCGATCGGCTGCTCGACGAACTCGCCGATGCCGGTGCCGGGCGCTTCGTCCTCTGCATCCATCAGGCGGATCTGGCGGTCGGGCGATTCCATCACGACATCGTCGGCGACGACTTCCCAGCGCCGGAACGTTTCGTAATCGCCGGTTTCGCGATCGATCGCGACACGCACGGCGACTTCCTCTTCGGCATAGCGCTTCTTCGCGGCGGACGCGAGAGCAGCCTCCATCGCCTCGAAAATCACATTCTTCGGCACGCCCTTTTCATTGGCGACCGCATCGACGACCAGCAGTAATTCTTTGCTCATTTCCAACTCCGTCGCGATCGCATGCGCGACCGGGATGACTCCAATAATCCGGTTGCCACTATCAGACCCGTCATGGTCATGCCGGTGAAGGCCGAAATGACGAGCAGAGCGTGCTGCACGCCTGATTCACCGCTAAATCTTCTTCTTCGCCCGCCGTTTCGGCAATTCCAGGCCCTCCGGCTCGGGGCGTGCCTGCGGCATGCCGAGCGCCGAATAATCGGGCACCAGACGCGCTTTTGCGATATTCGCATGCGCGATCTCGATCGCCTTTCCGTCCTGCTCGATCGTGATGCGATCGCCCTCGACCACCTTGATCGGTCCCTGGAACCTGCGTCGACCTTCCAGCGGCAAACTCGTGCTGACCTTGGCGACGTGGCCTGCAAACCGCAAAAAATGCGCGGGCGTAAACAATGGCCGCTCAAGACCCGGCGAGGATACTTCCAGCGTGTAACGCCCGGCGACCGGATCGTTGACGTCGAGCAGCGCGGAAATCTCGCGGCTGGCGCGCTCGCAATCCTCGATCGTCACGCCGCGTTCCGGCTCGTCGATGTAGATTCGCATCAGGCTGCCGGCCGTATTCGGGCTGAACTCGATGCCGACGAGCTCAAGGCCGAGGTCGGCGATCGCCGGAGCCAGAAGTGCGCTGAGTTCCTCGTTGGTCATAGGTCGCCACTTTTTCGATCATCCATGACCGCGAGAGTCAAACAGCGGTCGTCCTGACCACGCCGAGATATTTTTTGCGATCGTCCATGATCGCGAAGATCAAACAGCGGTCATCCTGACCGCACTCTTCAATTGGAAAACCAAAGTCCGGAAACAAAAAATGGGCGCAAGGCCCATTCCGTAGTTCGCCGTTGTAGCGCATCCGACATCGGCGAGCTGCGTCGATCGCAGCCGGCGCTTCCTGCGCCTGGTAAAAGAAAAGAGCCGCACTAGGCGGCCCGTCCCTTAGACCTGATAAAACTGGTAGCGGGGGCAGGATTTGAACCTGCGACCTTCGGGTTATGAGCCCGACGAGCTGCCAGACTGCTCCACCCCGCACCGAGCTATGCAGTCTAACGACTACTGTGCGATCAGGCAAGCTTTGCGCACGCTCTTTTACCCGCGCGGGATAGGCCCGACGAAATCTGTAGGAGCCCACCCTGTGGGCGACCGCGCCGACATGATTGCAACGAGGTCGCGCACAAGGTGCGCTCCTACGGGTCGCCTTACGGCGCTACCGCAAGCGCGCGGTTGCACAGTTCCAGCAGCGGACTCCAGGCGACGCCGAGCGCGAGCAACGCCAGTCCATTCAGTGACAGCCCCCAGCGGAACGTCTGGTCGGCCGGCAACAGCAGCGGCGTGTCGTCGACCGGCGCGTCGAAATACATCACCTTGACCACGCGCAGGTAGTAGTAGAGGCCGATGATCGCGAAGACGATCGCGACGATCGCGAGCCACAGCTGGCCGGCATCGATGACCGCCTTCAGCACCATGAGCTTTGCGAAGAAGCCGAACAGCGGCGGCACGCCGGCGAGCGAGAACATCGAGATCGCCATGATCCCGGCGTACCAGGGATTGCGCTGGTTGAGGCCCTTGAAATCGTCGATTTCCTCGGCCTCGAAACCCGCGCGCGCGAGCAGGATGATCACGCCGAATGCGGCCGTCGCCATCAACGCATAGCAGATCATGTAGAACATCGCAGCGGCGTAGCCCGGCCGGGGTTCCGTTGACGAAGCCGAGCAGCAGAAAGCCGATGTGCGAGATCGTCGAGTACGCGAGCATGCGCTTGAGGTTGGTCTGCGCGATCGCGAACAGGTTGCCGACGCCGAGCGACAACACGGAAAGCACGCTCAACATCAACGTCCAGTCCGCGCGCATGCCGCCGAGCGCGCCTTCGAGCAGCCGATAGGCCATGCCGAACGCGGCGAGTTTCGAGGCCGAACCGATGAACAGCGTGACCGACGTCGGCGCGCCCTGGTACACGTCCGGCAGCCACATGTGGAACGGCGCGGCGCCGAGCTTGAACGCGATGCCGACGACGAGGAACACGAGTCCGAATGCGAGCAGGATCCGATGTGGACTGCTCGCCGAGAAATCCGCGATCGCGTGAATGCTGGCGAGATCCAGCGTGCCGGTCGCGCCGTAGATCATCGACATGCCATACAGCAGCAGGCCGGACGCGAGCGCGCCGAGCACGAAATACTTGATCGCCGCCTCGGATGACACCGCCGAATCGCGGTTCAGCGCGACCAGCGCATACGAGCTCAAAGTCAGCAGCTCAAGGCCGAGATACACCGTGACCAGGTTGCCCGCCGAGACCAGCAGCATCATGCCGAGCGTCGCGAACAGCAGCAGCAGGTAGAACTCGCCGACGAACAACTTGCGATCGCGCAGGTAGTCGCGGCTGTACAGGAACACCAAACCTGTCGTCAGCAGCACGAACAGCTTGAGCACGGTCGCCACGCCATCGCGCACGAACATGCCGTTGAACGCGGTCACGCCCTGCCCGACCGCCGGCGCATCGCGCCAGACCAGCGCGCCGGTGATGACGAGCGCAAGCAAGGCCAGCCAGTGCGTGATGTCACGCTGCGAGGGCTTGATGAACAGGTCGACGAGCAGGATCACGCAGGTCGCGCCGAGCAGGAACAGCTCGGGCAGCATGACCAGGAGGTCGTTGGAATTGAATTCGATCATGGTGCGCTACTCACGCCTTGGCCAAGCCGAGCTGCTGCACGAGGTGCAGGACTGCCGGTTCCATCAGATCGGTCAACGGCTTCGGATAGATGCCGACCAGCGAGTACGCGCGATCGCGAACGCGCCGAGCACGATCCACTCGCGCACGTTGATGTCCTGCATCTTCGCGACCTTGTCGTTGCGCGATCTCGCCGAAGATCACGCGCTTGACCAGCCACAGCGTGTACGCGGCGCCGATGATCAGCGTGAACGCGGCAGCAAGTGCGATCCAGCGGGCTGTCCTGGAAAGCGGCGAGGATGACCATGAACTCGCCGACGAAACCGCTGGTGCCGGGCAGGCCGCAGTTCGCCATCGCGAACAGCACCAAGAACGCGGCGAACCACGGCATCACGTTCACGACGACCGCCGTAATCCTTGATCATGCGCGTGTGCAGGCGGTCGTACATCACGCCGATGCAGGAGAACATCGCGCCGGACACGAAGCCGTGCGAGATCATCTGCACCATCGCGCCCTGAAGTGCCGAGGCGTGCGCCGTCCGGATTGCCGTGCGTGCGCACCAGCGCGAGCGCGATGAAGATGCCGAGCGTGACGAAGCCCATGTGCGCGATCGACGAATACGCGATCAGCTTCTTCATGTCCTCCTGCACCAGCGCGACGTAGCCGATGTAGATGATCGCGATCAGCGACAGCGCGATCACCAGCCATGCGTATTCCTGCGATGCATCCGGGCGTGATCGGCAGCGAGAAACGGATGAAACCGTAGCCGCCGACCTTCAGCATGATCGCAGCCAGGATCACCGAGCCGCCGGTCGGCGCTTCGACGTGCGCGTCCGGCAACCAGGTGTGCACCGGCCACATCGGCACCTTGATCGCGAAGCCGAGCAGGAACGCGAAGAACAGCCACGCCTGCTCGGTCGTGCCGAGGCCCGCGTGCGCGAACGCGGCGAGCGAGAATTCGCCGGTCTTCATGTGCAGGTAGATCAGCGCCGATCAGCATGAAGATCGAACCGAGGAACGTGTAGAGGAAGAACTTCAAGCGTCGCATAGACGCGGCGCGGGCCGCCCCAGACGCCGATGATGATGAACATCGGGATCAGCATGCCTTCGAAGAACACGTAGAACAGCAACGCGTCGGTCGCGGCGAACACGCCGATCAGCAGAGCCTTCGAGCACCAGCATCGCGGCCATGTACTGGGCGACGCGCTCCTTGATCGGACCCCACGAGCCGAGGATGACCAGCACGCTGGTGAACGCGGTCAGCACGATCAGCGCGATCGAAATGCCGTCGACGCCGAGTGCGTAGTTGGCGTGCAGCGCCGGAATCCAGGCGATGTTCTCGACGAACTGCATGCCCGGAACGGCGGGCTGGTAACCGGTCCACAGCGGAATCGAGATCACGAAGCGTCGCCAGCGCGACGCCGAGCGACAGCCAGCGCGCAATCGCCGGCATTGCGGCCGAACGCGAGCGTGGCGACCGCGCCGAGGATCGGCAGCCAGATCAGGAGGCTCAGGAGATGTGATGACGGCATTTTTATCTATGTCCCTGATTCATTCGCGCGACGCAACGCCAGTGGCAGCATCTCTATTCGAACCCATGAAGCGCGGCGCTAGCCCGCGACATGTCCAACCACCCACCACAACCCGCCGAGCAGCGCGATCAAACCGAGGATCATCGCGAACGCATAGTGGTAGAGATAACCTGACTGCAACCAGCGCACGGTCGCCGCGATGCGCTCGACGACAGCGGCGGAGCCGTCGACCATGAGGCCGTCGATCACGATCCGACGTCGCCGCCCTTCCAGAGCCCGCGCCCGAGCAGGACGCCACCGCGCGCGAACACGGCCTGATACACCTCGTCGAACCAGTACTTGTGCGCGAGGATGCTGTAGACCGGATGCAGCGCTTTCTTCGCCTTGTCGGCGATGCCGGGATTGAGCAGCCAGATGTACGTCGCGACCGCGAAACCGGCGAGCGCGATCCAGAACGGCGCTTGCGTGAAGCCGTGCAGGACCATCGCGAACGGGCCGTGGAATTCGCCACCCAGTTCCTTCAGCACGTCGTTCGCCTCGTTCACGCGGATCGCGCCGCCGAACCAGTCGCCGAACAGCATCGGCCCGATCGTGCTCCAGCCGATCAGCGACCGACGGGATCGCGAGCAGCATCAGCGGCACCGTGACCACCCACGGCGACTCGTGCGGTGCATGCGCGAGATGGCCCGGCGCGTGATGACCGTGGTCGTCATCGTGGCCGTGATGCGCGTCGACGACGAAGCGCTCCTCGCCGTGGAAGGTCATGTAGAGCAGGCGGAAACTGTAGAGCGCGGTCACGAACACGCCGGCGAGCACGCAGAAATACGCGTAGCCGGAACCGCAGCGATGCGATTCGCCGACCGCCTCGATGATCGCGTCCTTCGAGAAGAAGCCCGCGAAGCCCGGCGCGCCGGCGAGCGCGAGCGAGCCGATCCACATCGTGATCCAGGTGATCGGCATGTATTTCCGCAGGCCGCCCATGTAGCGCATGTCCTGCTCGTGATGCATCGCGATGATGACCGAGCCGGCGCCGAGGAACAGCAGCGCCTTGAAGAACGCATGCGTCATCAGGTGGTAGACGCCGCCGGCATACGCCGACACGCCGAGCGCGACCGTCATGTAGCCGAGCTGCGACAGCGTCGAGTACGCGACGACGCGCTTGATGTCGTTCTGCACGATGCCGATCAAACCGGTGAACAACGCGGTCGTCGCGCCGATGATCAGCACGAACGACAGCGCGGTCTCGGACAGTTCGAACAGCGGCGACATGCGCGCGACCATGAAGATGCCGGCGGTCACCATCGTCGCCGCGTGGATCAGCGCGGAGATCGGGGTCGGACCTTCCATCGAGTCGGGCAGCCACACATGCAGCGGCACCTGCGCCGACTTGCCCATCGCGCCGACGAACAGGCAGATGCAGATCACCGTCATGACATGCCACGGGTGACCGGCGAAAATCTCGACCGTCTTCGCCGCGATGGCCGGATCGAGTGCACCGGCGAACACCTGCGCGTAGTCGAGCGAGCCGAACCAGAACAGCACGCCCGCGATGCCGAGCAGGAAACCGAAATCGCCGACGCGATTGACCAGGAACGCCTTCAGGTTCGCGAAGATCGCGCTCGGGCGCTTGAACCAGAAACCGATCAGCAGGTACGAGACGAGGCCGACCGCTTCCCAGCCGAAGAACAGCTGCAGGAAGTTGTTGCTCATCACCAGCATCAGCATCGAGAACGTGAACAGCGCGATGTAGCTGAAGAAGCGCTGGAAACCGTCGTCGTCGGCCATGTAGCCGATCGTGTAGATGTGCACCATCAGCGAGACGAAGGTGACGACGACCATCATCATCGCGGTCAGGCGATCGACCATGAAGCCGACGTGCGCGCTGAAACGGCCGACCTCGAACCAGGTGTACAGGTCCTGGTTGAACGTGCCCGCGCCGCCCCAGCTCAATTGCCAGAGCACGTAGAACGACAAGCGTGCACGACAAGGCGACGCCGACGATGGCGGCGGTCGCCGCGCCCGTGCGGCCGATCTGGTTGCGAAACAGGCCGGCGATGAGCGCACCGAGCAGCGGTGCAAGCACGATCGCCAGCAGGATCGTTTTCGAAAGCAGCATCGGAATCAACCCTTCAGGCTATCGATTTCGGCCACGTTGATCGTGGCGCGATTGCGGAACAGGACGACCAGGATCGCAAGGCCGATCGCCGACTCGGCCGCCGCAACGGTGAGGATGAAAAACACGAACACCTGTCCGGACGGATCGCCGAGAAAACGCGAGAACGCGACGAAATTCGTGTTCACCGCGAGCAGCATCAACTCGATCGCCATCAGCAAGGTGATCACGTTCTTGCGATTGATGAAAATGCCGGCGACCGCGACGCAGAACAGGATCGCGCCGAGGGTCAGGAAATGCGCAAGCGTGATCATGGCTTGGGGGCCTCCGGTTTGGCGTCGACGGGCGCTTGTGCCACCGCGGGCTTTTCGGCCGCCATCTTGACGACGCGAACGCGGTCGCGCGGATTCACGCGCACCTGGTTCGACGGATGCTGGATCTTCACGCCAACACGTGGACGCAGTGTGAGCGGAATCGCGGCGACGATCGCGACGGTAAGGATCAGCGCAGCCACCTCGAACGGCAGCAGGATATTTGCTGAACAACGCGGTCGCGAGCCACGCGGTATTGGACATGCCGGCCGCGGCCGCAGGATCGCCGATCGGCGCAATCTTGAGCGTGCGCACGCCGATCAGGCTCAGCATCTCGACCAGCATCAGGATTGCGACCGCGAGACCGACCGGCATCGCGCGCACGAAACCCTCGCGCAGCGGATCGAGATCGAGATCGAGCATCATCACCACGAACAGGAACAGCACCATGACCGCGCCGACGTAGACGAGCACCAGCGCGATCGCGAGGAACTCGGCATCGGCGAGCAGCCAGATGCAGGCGGTCGAGAAGAAGGTGAGCACGAGGCACAGCGCCGCATGCACGGGACTGCGCACGCTGACCACGGCGATCGCCGCGCCCACCGTGATCGCCGCAAATGCATAGAAGCAGATCAATGCAAAACTCATGCGACCGCTCCGTTGCGGATGGCTTCGACACGCCATTTTTCGGCGGCCGGGAGAAGGTTCTGCGCTTTCACCGATAGCGTCCTCATCGGAATGCCGCATCCTGCGCGCGATCCGCGGCGATCTGCTTCTCGAAACGATCGCCGATCGCAAGCAGCTGCTGCTTGTCGACGATATTCTCGCCGCGCTTCTCGAAGTGGTATTCGAGAATGCTGGTCTCGACGATCGAGTCAACCGGGCAACTCTCCTCGCAGAAACCGCAGTAGATGCACTTGAACAGGTCGATGTCGTAGCGCGTCGTGCGCCGCGTGCCGTCTTCGCGCGGCGCCGAATCGATCGTGATCGCGAGCGCTGGGCACACCGCCTCGCACAGCTTGCACGCGATGCAGCGCTCCTCGCCGTTCGGATAACGACGCAACGCATGCAGGCCGCGGAAGCGGTTCGATTTCGGGATGTGCTCCATCGGATAGCGCACCGTGTACTTCGGGCGCCACAGGTACTTGAACGTCAGCCACAGGCCGGCGAACAGCTCCAGCAGAAGTAGACTCTTGAAATAGTTGGCGACTCGATTCATGTGATCTGCCTCAAGCGCCCGTCGTGACCCAGCCGAAATACTTCATGCAACCGGCCACGAATACCCACACGATCGTGATCGGAATGAAGACCTTCCAGCCAAGCCGCATGATCTGGTCGTAGCGGTAGCGCGGAAATGTCGCGCGGAACCAGATGAACGCGGTCGCGAAAAAGAACGCCTTCGCGCACAGCCACCACCAGCCGGGGGCACCGAGCCATCCCCACGACTGCGGGAACGGCGACCACCAGCCGCCGAGGAACAGGATCGGCGCGAGGAACGACACCAGGATCATGTTCGCGTATTCGGTCAGGAAGAACACCGCGAACGGCGCGCCCGAATACTCGACGTGGAAGCCGGCGACGATTTCCGATTCGCCTTCGGCCACGTCGAACGGCGCGCGATTGGTTTCGGCGACGCCGGACACGAAGTAGATGACGAACATCGGTAGCAGCGGCAGCCAGAACCAGTCGAACAAGCCTTTGCTGCCGGCCTGTGCGTTGACGATGTCGGAAAGATTCAGGCTGCCGGCGAGGATCAGCACGCTGACCAGCGCGAAACCCATCGCGATCTCATAGCTGATGATCTGCGCCGCCGAACGCATCGCACCGAGCATCGCGTAACGCGAGTTCGACGCCCAACCGGCGAGGATGATGCCGTACACGCCCATCGAGGTCATCGCGAGCAGATACAACAAGCCGGCATTCGCATCCGACCACGCCTTGTGGCTGGCGAACGGAACCACTGCCCATGCCGCGAAACCCGGAATCAGCGCCCACAGCGGCGCCAACAGGAACAGTTTGCGGTTCGCTTCGGTCGGGTAGATGACTTCCTTGAGCAGCAGCTTGATAACGTCGGCGAAGGTCTGGAACAAGCCGAGTGGACCGATCTTGCTGGGCCCCAGACGCACATGCATCCAGCCGATGACCTTGCGCTCCCAGTACACGTACATCGCGACGCCGATGATCAGCGGCAGCAGCGGAAACAGCAGCAGGCTGACCGCCATCGTCAACGTCGGGAACGTCGTGGCGCACCAGGTGTAAGCGTCGATGATCCAGTTCATGTCGAAAGTTACGCCTTCACGATGTCGAGGGCGGCGCCATACGGCGGCAGCTTCGCGGTTGCGGAAAGACCGGTCTCGATCCATGCGCCGCCGCGCGGCACGCGGGTCGACAGTTCGACCGGAAGCTGGGTGCCGGAAACATTGGCATTCGCACCAGCCCCAAGCCCGAGCGCCAGCGCGTCTTGCGGATGCAGGGTGACGCAGGCCTTGCGCGCAAGTGGATGCGCCTGCAGGGCTGGCGAGCGACGCAGCACCGCGTCGGCCGAGTAGATCGCAGTCGTCGTGATGCGTGCGAACTTGCCTGCAGGAGCGGCGGAAGCCGCGATGCTCGTCCCGGATTCCGAAAGCATTGAGCCCGCCGGCGCACCCAGCAGACTTTCCTGCGCAAAACCGAGCGGAAGGCGTCCCATCGGATGGGGCGGCGCATCCTCGCCGATTTCGACGTGCGAGGTCTGGCTCATCTGCGCACGCACTTCGTCGATCTCGGTGAATCCGAAACCATCGAGCGCCAGCGCGGAACCCAACGCACGCAAGACCTTCCAGCCCGGGCGCGCATCACCGGGCAACTTGGCCGCGGCGGCGAACGTCTGCACGCTGCCGTCGAGATTGGTGTAGCTCGCATCGATTTCCGGCGGCAGGCCGATCGGCAGCACCGCATGCGCGGTGCGGCGCACGCCGGTGCACGCGTATGCACCGATGTAGACGGTGAAATCAGCCGTGCTGCGCGCGTGGTCGTAGGCAGCCGGCGCGCTGGTGTCCTGGGAACCTGCGTGATACACGATCAGATTCTTCGGCGGCTTAGCAAGCATCTCGCCCGCATTGCGGCCACCGGCACGCGGCAATACGCCGGCGCGCGCGAGCCCCACGGAATTGGCGCCGGACGGGATTTCGTTGCAGGCGGAGTTGGTCGCCTTCGCGATGAAATGCGCCGCTGCACGCAGCGTCGATGCGGCCGGATGGTTGACCGCCGACTCGCCGAGAATCACGACCGACGCGTCGGCATCAGCAAGCTGCTTGATCCACGCCTGAGCGACTGCATCTGCGGACACGCCCGCAATCGCCTGCGCGAGCAGTGAAGACTGCGGCAGATGTCCGGCGTCGTTGGCCGCCTTGGCCAGACCGAGCAACGCGGTGACGAACGGCTGCGGCGCGGCGATGACCTTGCCGGCAAGTTCGTAGTTGAATTCGAAATCCAGCGGATTGATCGCGTAAACCTTCGCACCGGCCCGCGTCGCCTTGCGGATGCGGTGGTTGAGCAACGGAATCTCGTGGCGCGGATTGCAGCCGACCAGCAGGATCGTCTTCGCGTTCTCGATTTCGGCAAACGGCATCTCGAATCGCGTCGCGACCGGCGCGTCCGCGAAATCCAGCGTGCGCAGGCGATGGTCGATCGCATCGCTGCCGAGGCCGCGCAGCAACTTGCCGAGCAGATGGCCTTCCTCGTTCGAGGTCAGCGGCGCGACCAGCGCGCCGACGTCGCCGCCGGCAGCGCGCAGATGGTCGGCGACGAACGCGAGCGCTTCGTCCCACGTCGGTCTCGACGAGTTCGCCGTTCTTGCGGATCATCGGCTTGTGCGCGCGATCCGCCGCACGCAGGCCGTCATTGCGAGTAGCGATCGCGATCGGACAGCCAGCACTCGTTGATCGCTTCGTTGTCGCGCGGCACCGCGCGCAGCACCTCGCCGCGGCGCGTGTGCAGCCAAAGATTGGAGCCGAGTGCGTCGTGGTAGCCGATCGATTCGCGCGCGATCAATTCCCACGCGCGCGCCTTGAAGCGGAACACCTTGTTGGTCAACGCGCCGACCGGGCAGACATCGATGACGTTGCCGGACAGCTCGCTCATCAGCGGCTTGCCGACGTAGGTGCCGATCTGCAGCATTTCGCCGCGTTCCATGCCGCCGAGTTCGTAGGTGCCGGCGACATCGGCCATCACGCGCACGCAGCGCGTGCACTGGATGCAGCGCGTCATCTCGGTTTCGACCAGCGACCCGAGATCCTCGTCCGGCGACCACGCGCTTCTTTTCCACGAAGCGCGATACCGAGCGGCCGTAGCCCATCGACAGGTCCTGCAACTCGCACTCGCCGCCCTGGTCGCAGATCGGGCAGTCGAGCGGATGGTTGATCAGCAGGAACTCCATCACGTTGCGCTGCGCGGACAATGCGCGCTGCGACTGGGTCTGGATCTTCATGCCGTCGGCGACCGGGGTCGCGCAGGCCGGCTGCGGCTTGGGCATCGGCTTGCCGCCCATCTCGACCTCGACCATGCACATTCGGCAGTTCGCGGCGATCGGCAATTTTTCGTGGTAGCAGAAACGCGGAATCGCAATACCGGCCTTGTCGGCGGCCTGGATGATCATCGAATTCTTCGGCACGACCAGCGAACGACCGTCGATCTCGACGGTGACGTGATCGGGCGGTACCGCGGGCGTGACGGGTTGCGCGCTCATGCCGCGACTCCGAGCTTCGCTTCGACGATCGAATGGCCGTTCTTGATGAAGAACTCGAACTCGTTCCAGTAGTGGCGCAGCATGCCCTGCACCGGCCATGCGGCGGCCTCGCCGAACGCGCAGATCGTATGACCTTCGATCTGGCCGGCGGCTTGCTTGAGGATGTCGAGATCGCCGAGTTCGGCCTTGCCCTCGACGATGCGGGTCAGCATGCGGTACATCCAGCCCGTGCCTTCGCGGCACGGCGTGCACTGGCCGCAGCTTTCCTTGAAATAGAAGCGCGAGATGCGCTGGCACGCGCGCACCATGCAAGTGGTTTCGTCCATCACGATGACCGCCCCGGAACCGAGGCCCGAGCCGGCCTTCTGGATTGCGTCGTAGTCCATCGTCAGTCCCATCATCGTCTCGGCAGGCAGCACCGGCATCGACGATCCGCCCGGAATCACGGCTTTCAGCTTGTGGCCGTTACGCACGCCGCCGGCCATTTCGAGCAGCTCGGAAAACGGCGTGCCGAGCTTGATCTCGTAGTTGCCCGGCTTGTTGACGTGACCGGACACCGAGAAGATCTTCGGGCCGCCATTGTTCGGCTTGCCAACATTGAGGAACCAGTCCGCGCCCTTGGTGAGGATCGTCGGCACCGACGCATAGGTCTCGGTGTTGTTGATCGTGGTCGGCCGGCCGTACAGCCCGAAATTCGGCCGGGAACGGCGGCTTGAAACGCGGCTGGCCTTTCTTGCCTTCGAGCGATTCCATCAACGCGGTTTCCTCGCCGCAGATATACGCACCCGCGCCGAGCGCGTTGTGGATATCGACGTCGATGCCGCTGCCCTGGATGTTCTTGCCGAGCAGGCCCGCCGCGTAGGCATCCTTCAGCGCGAGCTCGATATGCTCGAACGGCTCGTGATGGAATTCGCCGCGCAGATAGTTGTAGGCCACCGTCGAGCCGGTCGCATAACACGCGATCGCAAGCCCTTCGACGACCGCATGCGGATTGAAACGCAGGATGTCGCGATCCTTGCAGGTACCGGGTTCCGATTCGTCCGAATTGCACAGGATGTATTTCTGGCCCGGCGCGGTGCGCGGCATGAACGACCACTTCAGCCCGGTCGGAAAACCAGCGCCGCCGCGGCCACGCAACGCGCTCTTCTTCAGCTCGTCGATGATCGTCACCGGATCGGGCTTCTCGGCGAGGATCTTCTTCCACGCCTTGTAACCATCGACCTTGAGGTAATTGTCAAGCGTCCACGGCTGCTCGAAATGCAGCGTGGTGTAGACGACCTGATGTTCCTTTGGTGCGGGACCGTATGCCATTTAGCTGTTCGCTTTGCGCTTGTTCGTAGGAGCGCATCCTGTGCGCGACTCCTGCTGCTCGTTCGCGCACAGGGTGCGCTCCTACCAAAGCCTTATTCCAGAGCGTCGAGGATCTCGTCGACTCTCGCGATATCGAGATTCTCGTGGTAGTGACCGTTGACGACCATCATCGGCGCGCCGACAGCACGCGGCCAGGCATTCCTCTTCCTGCTTGAGGTAGATGCGGCCGTCCGCGCTGCTCTCGCCGAGCTTGATGCCGTACTTCTTTTCGCAATGGCGCACGATGTCTTCGGCACCGTTGAACCAGCACGAGATGTTCGTGCAGATCGCGACGTTGTTGCGGCCGACCGGCGTCGTCTCGAACATCGAGTAGAACGTCGCGACCTCGTAACCCCAGACCGGCGGCAAGCCGAGGTACTTCGTGACCGCGGTGATCAGCTCGTCGGTCAGATGACCGCCGTTCTGTTCCTGCGCCGCCCACAAGCCCTGGATCAGCGCCGAGCGTTTGCGATCGAGCGGAAATTTCGCGACCCAATGGTCGATGTGCTCGCGCGTATGCGCGCTCAGCGCGACCTGCGGATCGACGTCCTTGACTTGCGCGTAGGTGCCCGTTGCTTTCATCGATCGACCTCGCCGAAGACCACGTCATACGTGCCGATCATCGCGACGACGTCGGGCAGCATGTGGCCGCGCACGATTTCGTCGATCGAGGACAGATGCACGAAGCTCGGTGCACGACATTTCAGGCGGAACGGCTTGTTCGCGCCATCGGAAATCAGGTAGCAACCGAATTCGCCCTTCGGTGCCTCGACCGCGGCATAGGTCTCGCCGGCCGGCACGCAATAGCCTTCGGTGAACAGTTTGAAGTGATGGATCAGCGCTTCCATGTCGTCTTTCATCTCGACACGCGACGGCGGCGCGACCTTGAAGTTGCGCATCATGACCGGGCCGGGATTCGCACGCAGCCAGGCGACGCATTGCTTGATGATGCGATTGGACTGGCGCATCTCCTCGACGCGCACCAGATAGCGGTCGTAGCAATCGCCGGTGACGCCGACCGGGATATCGAAGTCGACTTCCGCGTACTTCGCATACGGCTGCTTCTTGCGCAGGTCCCACTCGACGCCGGAGCCACGCAGCATCGGGCCAGACATGCCCCACGCCAGCGCCTGCTCGCGATTGACGACGCCGATGTCGACGGTGCGCTGCTTCCAGATGCGGTTGTCGGTCAGCAGAGTTTCGTATTCGTCGACGCGGCGCGGGAAATCCGCGGTGAATGCGTCGAGGAAATCGAGCATCGAACCCTCACGCCAGTTGTTCAGGCGCTTCAGTTCCTTGCCTTTGTGCCACGGCGATTCGTTGTACTTCGGCATCTGCTCGGGCAGGTCGCGATAGACGCCGCCGGGCCGGTAGTAGGTCGCGTGCATGCGCGCGCCGCTGACCGCCTCGTAGCAGTCCATCAGCTCTTCGCGCTCGCGGAATGCATACAGGAACACCGCCATCGCGCCGAGATCGAGCGCGTTCGGTACCGATCCACATCAAGTGGTTCAGGATGCGCGTGATCTCGTCGAACATCGTGCGGATCCACTGCGCGCGATCCGGCACCTCGACACCGAGCAGATTTTCGATCGCGCGCACGTAGGCGTGCTCGTTGCACATCATCGAGACGTAGTCGAGCCGATCCATGTAGCCGATCGACTGGTTGAACGGCTTGGACTCGGCCAGCTTTTCGGTTGCGCGATGCAAGCAGGCCGATATGCGGATCGGCGCGCACGACCGTTTCGCCGTCCATCTCCAGCACCAGGCGCAGCACGCCGTGCGCGGCCGGATGCTGCGGGCCGAAATTCATCGTGTAGTTGCGGATTTCCTGCATCGCTGCGGGCGCGCTCACTTGCCAGTCTCCAGCTTGCGCTCGGCGCTCGCCTGCTCGTAGCGCGAATCGTCGCGGATCGTGCGCGGCACCAGCACGCGCGGCTCGACCGACGTCACCGGCTCGTACACCACGCGTTTCTTCTCCGGGTCGTAACGCACCTCGACATTGCCGATCAGCGGGAAATCCTTGCGGAACGGATGGCCGACGAAACCGTAATCGGTGAGGATGCGGCGCAGGTCCGGATGGCCTTCGAAAATGATGCCGAACAGATCGAACGCCTCGCGCTCGAACCAGTTGACGCTCGGCCACAAGCCGATCAGCGACGGCAGGCTCGGCAGATCATCGTCCTGCGCAATACGCAGCGCAGGCGCACGCGCCTGTTGTGGCGAGATCGAAAGCAGGTGCACGACCGCCGCGAAACGGTGCGCGATCGCGGCCGGATGCGGCCGATCGGCCCAGTTGAAACGACCCGGTCCCGCGCCTTCGACGCCGCGCGAAAACCCTTCGGAAGAGACATCGGTCGTGTCCCATTCGACTTGGCCGTACGACAGGTAGTCGACGCCGCACAGATCCATCAACTGCTCGAAGCGCAAGTCCGCGTCATCGCGCAGCATGGTCGCCACGGCGAGCCAGTTTTCCGGCAGCACCTCGAGCGTGATCTCGCCGCGACTTTCGCTGATCGTCGCGAGTTTCTGGCGCCGAGTTTGGCCTCGATCACGCTGCGCGAAAGCCGATGCGGCAGCATCGCGGCCGATATCGGCGCTGGTTTCGGTCATGCCTTCCATATGTCAGCGCGCGATCGTGTTGGTACGACGGATCTTCTTCTGCAACTGCAGAATGCCGTAGATCAGCGCCTCGGCGGTCGGCGGACAGCCGGGCACGTAGATGTCGACCGGCACGATGCGATCGCAGCCGCGCACGACCGCATACGAATAGTGGTAATAACCGCCGCCGTTCGCGCAGCTGCCCATCGAGATCACCCATTTCGGATCAGGCATCTGGTCGTAGACCTTGCGCAACGCCGGCGCCATCTTGTTGACCAGCGTGCCGGCGACGATCATCACGTCGGACTGGCGCGGACTCGGCCGGAAGACCACGCCGTAGCGATCGAGATCGAGACGCGCGGCGCCCGCGTGCATCATCTCGACCGCGCAGCACGCGAGACCGAACGTCATCGGCCACATCGAGCCGGTGCGCGCCCAGTTGATCAGGTCGTCCAGGCAAGCGGTCGCGAAGCCGCGCTGCGATCAGCGGATTGTCGTCGCCCGGACGCAGGATGTCGTCGACGACATCGTTCGGCACCGGGTTGTGCATCGTTCTCGCTGATCGTCGTTCGATAGCGTGCCTGCGCACTCATTCCCATTCCAGCGCTCCCTTCTTCCAGCAGTAGACAAACCGAGCACCAGCAAGGACAGGAACATGCCCATCTCGACCAGACCGACCAGACCGAGCTGCTGAACACGATCGCCCACGGAAACACGAACGCGATTTCGAGATCGAAGATGATGAACAGGATCGCGATCAGGTAATAGCGCACGTCGAACTGCATGCGCGCGTCCTCGAACGCCTCGAAGCCGCACTCGTAGGCGCGAATTCTTGTCGGCCTGCGGACGCTTCGGTCCCAGCAGGTTGCCGATCACGATCAGCGCGATGCCGACACCGGCGGACACCACGAGGAACAGCAGGACCGGAAGATACTCGGTCAGCACGATCACCTCCGCGCGGGATGGCGCAGCAGCGGCCGGACCGGTCGCGAAGCCGGCGCGACGACGGCAGGAGACCTCGCCGAAAACGCCCCGGGCACATACCCGGAGCGTTGCCGACAGATCAAATGGTGCCCAGAAGAGGACTCGAACCTCCACGACTTACGTCGCTACCACCTCAAGGTAGTGCGTCTACCAATTCCGCCATCTGGGCACAGCTTACTTTCCGTCCTTCCCGCCTGTGCTTCGGCTTGCTCGGCACCGGCTTGTCGCGTACCGGCAGCGGCGGGTTTGTCCGGATTCGGTGGCGGACGGATCGGCGCCGGCTTTGTCAACCGATAGCCGCAGGCGTCGGTCGGCTGCGGAACCTCGCCAACCGGCGCAGGTCGTCGCAGCGGGAGCCGGTTTCGCCGGAGTGGCGACGCCGCCATCACGCCCAGATCGTCCGTGGCACGCACGTCGGCGCCCCGCGGAACCAGATACATGCCCATGCCGAGGCTGAGCAGGAAGAACAAACCGGCCAGTACCGCCGTGCTGCGCGAAAGGAAATTCGCCGAACCACGCGCACCGAACACGGTCGCCGAAGCGCCGCCGCCGAAGCCCGACCCTGCCTCGGCGCCAGCGCCGCGCTGCAGAAGGATCAGGACGATCATGGCGATCGCGATCAGCACATAAAAGATGTTTGCAACGATAGGCAACATAAGCAGCTCTTCTACGATTGCACGGCGGCGCAGATGGCGATGAAATCCGACGCCACCAACGATGCGCCACCGATCAGTCCACCATCCACATCGGGCTGGCCGAAAAGCTCGGCCGCATTGGCGGGTTTCACGCTGCCGCCATACAGGAGGCGCAGCGAGCTGGCTATTGTAGCATCGAGCCCTGCAATTTTGTCACGGATGAATGCATGAACTTCCTGCGCCTGCGCCGCAGACGCGGTGCGCCCGGTTCCGATCGCCCAGACCGGCTCGTAAGCGACCACGGCCTGGGCGAACGCGGCGATTCCGGCGCGGGCGATCACCGCATCGAGCTGGCGGGCGATGACCGCTTCCGTACGCACCGGCTTCGACGCTCGGCGAGCGTTTCGCCGACGCACAGGATCGGCGTCAGTCCGGCCGCCTGCGCGGCGACGAACTTCGCCGCAACGAGGTCATCGGATTCGTGGTGGTACTGGCGCCGTTCGGAATGCCCGACCAGTACATGGCTGCAGCCGACGTCCTTCAGCATGGCAGCCGGCGACTTCGCCGGTATACGCGCCCGTCGCATGTGCGCTGAGATCCTGCGCGCCGAATGCGAGCGCCGTGCCGCGATGGCGCTGGATCAGTTCGGCCAGATACGGAAACGGCGGCAACACCGCGACATCGGCATGCGCCGGCAGGCTCGCAGCGATCGCACCGACCAATGCGTCGGCGATCGCGCTCGAACCATGCATCTTCCAGTTTCCGGCGACGAGCAGACGGCGCATGGATATCCACGGGCTTGAACAAGGGGGCGCAAGAATAGCCGGCACGCGCGCATGCGACAACCGCTCGCAATGCGATTGCGTCCACTTACGCGCAACGCCTGCAACGACTACCCTGCCCGACCGCCTCGCGCCCACGGAATCGTCGATGACCCAACCCGCATTTGCACTGGTCACCGGCGCATCCGCCGGCATCGGCGCCGCATTCGCACGCGAACTGGCGAGAAGGGTGCACGCGCTCGTGCTGACTGCGCGCCGCGCGGATCGCCTTGAATCGCTCGCCGCCGAACTGCGCACCGCGCACGCGATCGATGTCCACTGCATTCCCTGCGATCTCGTCGATCCGGCTGCGCCGCAATCGCTGTGCGACGAGATCGCGCGACGCGGCATCGCCATCGACATGCTGGTCAACAATGCCGGCTACGGCGTGACCGGTTCATTTCTTTCGCGGCCGTGGCAGACCCACGCGGAGTTCATCCAGGTCATGATGACCGCGCCCGCCGAGCTCTGCCATCGCCTGCTGCCGGGCATGCGCGAGCGTGGTCACGGTCGCATCATCAATGTCGCCTCGCTGGCCGGTCTGCTGCCGGCGCCCGGCGGGACACACGCTGTATGCCGCGTCGAAGGCGTACCTGATCAGGTTCTCGCAGGCGCTCGCGCTCGAGAACCAGACTCACGCGGTCAACGTCTGCGCGCTGTGCCCCGGTTTCACGTATTCGGAATTCCACGATGTCACCGGCACGCGCACGCAGATGCAGCGCATGCCGAAAAGCATGTGGATGAGCACCGACGCAGTCGCCCGCGACGGTCTGGCCGCGGTCGAACGCGGCGACATTGTGCGTGTCTGCGGCGGACTGAATCGCGCGATCAAGCGCCTCTTCGATCTGCTGCCCGATCGCCTCGCGCTGCGGCTCATCAACGGCCGCGGCAAGCATTTCCGGGTGAGGAACTAGCGCAATGTCGCGGACACGCTTCCTGCGGCGACCTGCACGCTGACGTCGTCGAAGCGTCCATCGCGATAGCGAAGAAAGCGCATCGATTCGAGCTCGTGCACATCGACCGACTCGGGCAGGATCAAATAGTCGATCACGACATCGCCGATCCGCCGCGGCGCAATCGCGACTCCGTCTACCCGTAACGGCTGGTACGGCGCTGCATCCGTTGCATCGATCGGCGCGCCCAGCAGATAGAAATAGGTCACGTAGTCGCTATGGAAATAGCAGTGCCTTATGCGATCGAGATCGGGACCGAGCGCCTTGAGGATCGAGTCCATCGACACGTAAAGGCCCCATTCCGGCGCCGGCTCAACGCCGAGAAATGCAACCTGGCAGCGCGATGCCGGCAAGTCGAGCTGCCCGACAGCGGCAACCGCGGCGCGCGCGACGGCGGAGATTTCCACGGAGCGTTGCGCGAACGCGCGTGCGCTTTGCTGCGACACGCACGCGAACACGATCACCGCCAGCGCCAACGGCGCGAGCAGGCAGGCTCGCAATCGCGGTGCCGACGCGGCCCAGACCGGCGCGAGGACTGCTGCAAACGCAACCGCCAGACCCGCGATGCCGAGGTAATAGAGCCGCGACTGCATCGCGGTTTCGATCGCCGACACGTCCGCGCGCAGTGGCGCACCGTTCAATACGGCAATCGGCGCCTGCAACAACGCCGGCAACAGAAACAGGCAGGCGCCGCACAAGGCGACGTCGACATGCCGGCGCCCATCGAGTGGCACACGGCGGCGCAGGAGGGCAGCGCCGATCGCGACCAGCATCGATGCCAGCGCAAGTGCAGCCGCTACCCGCTGCAACGAATCAAGACGCACCCAGAATCCCAGATAGCCCGGCATCTGGCGCGCCCAGTCGAGCAGACCTTTCGCAATCACGGCCGTTACCGCCGTCGTGCCGGTCAACCCACTCGCGGGCGTGCCGAGCACGCACCACCGCCAACCGAAATAGATCGCCGCACAAACCCACGCAAACACGAGCGCACGCAGCGCCTGCGCGCGATGTGCCGGCTCAAACCACGCCCAGCGCAACCAGAGCAGCGAGATCGGCAGCAGGACCGCAAGACCGATCTCCTTGGAAAGCATCGCGGCGAGCAATGCGGCGCATGTGCCCGCCAGCGCGGCCGCGCTACGCCGCTCGCGATAGTCGAGCGCCATGTGCAGCGCGAGCAGGACAAACAGCGTGGCCAGCACATCGAATCGCGCCGACCACCACAACGCGGTGCCGATCACTGCCGGATGCAGCGCGAACAACAACGTGCACGCCAGCGCCAGCAAACGTGGAATCCCGGCGCGCAACAACAAGCCGAACAGCGTGACACCAACGCCGGCATGCAGGGCGAGATCGGCGATCGCATGCGCCGGATAGTCGGTACCGAACAACACCGCGCACAGCCACATCGAGGCGACGCCGAGCGGCCGGAATACGGAACCTGGCACCGGAAAATGATCGTGGATGAACAGCGACCACGGCGTATCGAGCAGCCGCACGAACGCAAGCTGGAAAAAATCGTCGCGTCCCCAGAAGCCGTGGACGCCGGGCCAGTACACGAAGGCGACCGCGGCGAGGATGACGAAGACCGCTGCCGGGTTGGCGAAGCGAGGGCTCGAGGGCCGAGGACTGAAGGCTGGTCATCGCGCTGCGCCGGGACCTGGGAACGAGAAATGAGGGTCGACGAAAATACCCGCCGACGTGATGGCCGCTTTCGAGACGTCAGCCCAGCCCTCAAATCAACTTGATCTCGCGCAGCCGTTCCTGCAGATACTCGTGCGCGCTGATCGGCTCCGGGTAGCGACTCGGATTCTGCGCATCGATGCAGCCTGGCAGCGCGTCGATCATGAAATCCGGATTCGGATGCAGGAAGAACGGCACCGAATAGCGCGGCTTGCGCGCGGTCTCGCCGGGCGGATTGACGACCCGATGCGTCGTCGATGGATACACGTGATTGGTCAGCCGCTGCAGCATGTCGCCGATGTTGACGACGATGGTGTCCGCGTCGGCGGTGAACGGCACCCATTCGCCCGCACGCGAACGTACTTCGAGACCCTGCGCGCTGGCGCCGACCAGCAAGGTGATCAGGTTGATGTCCTCGTGCGCGCCGGCGCGCACGTTCGGCAGCGCTTGTCCGGCGGGGATCGGCGGGTAATGGATCGGGCGCAGGATCGAGTTGCCGAAGTTCGTCTTGTCGTCGAAATAGCTTTCCGGCAATCCGATATGCAGCGCGAGCGCACGCAGCACGCGCGAGCCGAGCTGGTCGAGCGCCTGATACAGGCCAAGCCCGCACGCGTGGAATGCCGGCACTTCCTGCGGCCACACGTTCGGCGCCATCACGTCGGCGTATTTCGAGTCGCGCGCGATCTCGCGGCCGATGTGCCAGAACTCCTTGAGGTCCGGGTATTTCGAATCCTTCGCGGTTTCGACGCCGAACGGCGTGTAGCCGCGTGCGCCGCCACCGTCCTTGACGTGATATTTCATCTTCACGTCGGTCGGCAGCGCGAAAAACTGCTGGAACGCCGCGTACGCGCCGTCGATCAGCGCCGGCGCAATGCCGTGGTTGCGGATGCCGGCAAACCCCCACTCGCGGTAGGCGCTGCCGAGATCGGCGACGAATGCGGCGCGGTCGGTGTCGTAGCGCCGGATGTCGAGAGTCGGAATATGTGTGTTCATTCACTCAACCTGCGTTCTGTGTGGCCGCCGACTTTACGGCGACGGCCAGTTCGTCGGCGAGTCGCGCGACCAGCGCGCCGTCACCGGCTTCGACGGTGACCCGGACCAGAGGCTCGGTGCCGGACGGACGCAGCACGACGCGCCCCTGCCCTTCCAGCTCGCACGCGGACGCGCTCGAACACGCGCTGCACGTTCGTGTCGGCGATCAGTGCCGCGCCGTTCGTGGCGCGGATATTCACGGTCGTCTGCGCCACCTTGGGCATGCCCTGCACCGCCTCGTCGAGGCGGCGCCCGCTGCGAACCAATACGTCGAGAACCTGCAATGCGCTCACGATCGCGTCGCCCGTGGTCGCGCGATCGAGGCAGAGAATATGGCCGGACGCTTCGCCGCCGAGCACGCCGCCCTGTTGTTTCAGCTGATGCAGCACGTGGCGATCGCCGACATTCGCGCGCACGAACGGCACGCCGAGATCGCGCATCGCGCGCTCCAGTCCGTAGTTGCTCATCAGCGTGCCGACCAGCGGTCCATGCAGGCGGCCGCTCGCTTGCCAGTCGGTCGCGAGCACGTAAAGCAACTGATCGCCATCGACGACATTGCCCGCGCGATCGACCATCTGCACGCGGTCGCCATCGCCGTCGAACGCGATGCCGAGATCGGCACCCGCCGCGACGACCGCGCGCGACAACGCCTGCGGCCGCGTCGATCCGACAATCGCGATTGATGTTGAGACCGTCCGGCTGGTTGCCGATCGCGCTGACCTTCGCACCGAGCTCGGCGAACACCAATGGCGCGATCTGGTAGGTCGCGCCATGCGCGCAGTCGAGCACGATCGACAGACCACGCAGGCTCAACGAACTGGGCACCGTCGACTTGCAGAATTCCGCGTAGCGCACGGTCGCGTCGCGGATCCGCACGACCTTGCCGATCGCCTCGGACGCAACGGTCGTGAATGGCGCTTCGAGTTCGGCTTCGATCGCCAGTTCGACGTCGTCGGCGAGCTTCTCGCCCGAGGCGGAAAAGAATTTGATGCCGTTGTCGTGATGCGGATTATGGGATGCGCTGATCACGATGCCTGCATCCGCGCGCAGGCTGCTGGTCAAGTATGCGACCGCCGGCGTCGGCACCGGCCCGAGCAGGCCGACATCCGCGCCAGCCGCGACCAGCCCCGCCTCGAGCGCAGACTCGAACATGTAGCCGGAAACGCGCGTGTCCTTGCCGATCATGACCGTGGGATGGCCATGGGCGCCGGTCAGCACGCGCCCGACCGCGCGACCGAGTTTCAGCATGAACTCGGCCGTGATCGGCCATTCGCCGACCCGGCCGCGAATGCCGTCGGTTCCAAAGTACTTGCGCGCGCTCACGTTGGTTGGTTTTGCCTTCTGCAGCCCATTCGCCCGATCGGCGCATTGTCCGCATCCGGGCCCCGAACACAAACGCCCCGTCGAGCGGGGCGTTTGGCCATCACGAGCGATCAAACTCAATCGCCCATCTGCTTCTGGCGATGCTCCCAACGCTCCTGCGCGTCGAGACTGAGCGTCGCGATCGGGCGCGCTTCGAGGCGATCGATGCCGATGTCCTCGTCGGTTTCCTCGCAGAAACCGTAGTGGCCTTCCTCGATGCGCTTGAGCGCCTTGTCGATCTTTGCGATCAGCTTGCGATAGCGGTCGCGCGTGCGCAGTTCCAGCGAGTTCTCGGTTTCGCGCGTCGCGCGCTCGGCCTCGTCGCCGACATCGCGCACTTCGTCGCGCAGGCTTTCGATCGTCTGGCGGCTTTCCTCGACCAGATCTTCGCGCCACTTCGACAGCTTGTTGCGGAAATACTGGAGCTGCGGCGGGCTCATGTACTCCTCTTTCGAACTCGGCTTGTAGCCGTTCGGAAGATCAATGCGTGGTTGTAGCCGGCAGCGCGTAGCGACCGTCCTGCATGGTGAAATTGTTGTCCAGGAGCGGTGCATTTGCGCGCGTCTTGCCCTTGGGTACAGATGTGGTTTCGGGTTTGCTGATAGTCACGAATTTCCTGAGCGATTCTGGTTTGCGGGTGGACGTTGTGGATTTTGCATGCTTTGCGACGGCCGGCTTCTTCGCCGCTACCGCCTTCGCGGGAGAAGCCTTCTGCGCGCGCGTCACCTTGGCCTGCTTGACTGGAACCGCCTTGGCGATCTTCTTCACGGGTTTCGCCGCGGCGACCTTCTTCTTCGCCACAGGCTTCTTGACCACGGCCTTGCGCGCGGCGACCTTCGGGCTCGCTTTCGCAACGGGCTTTTTGGTCGTCGCAGCCTTCGTCGTTTTCCTTGCGGCGGGCGCGGGTTTCGCCTTCGGCGACGACTTCACCTTCACCGTACGCGATGCTGTCGCAGCGCTGCGCGCGCCAACCTTAGTGCGTGCTGGCGCTTGTGCTGTCTTCGCGCGATTGCTGGTTTTCGGTTTGATCTTAGCCATCTCTTTGGCCTATCTTGTGACGCAGCGGTCGCGTGTTATAGCCTAACTGCCACCCCCCGGCAACCGCCGGAAACCATTGTCGGAACGCGCGGTTGCGTGTGGACATGCTTTGGCGCACCGATGGCAAGCCCGATTATTTTCCTGCTTCGATGTTACAAACGCGGCTTGAGCCCGTTGCTCGGCTCACACTGCCGCTTCGATCCGAGTTGCTCAGACTACACGCGCATCGCGATCGCGCGCTTCGGCACCCTGCGCGGCGGCTGGCTTGGCGTGTGCCGTATCGCGCGTTGTCAGCCATTGTGCACAGGCGGCGCCGATCCGGTCCCGCTTGAGTTCACACTATGGCCCCTCCGTCCCCACACATCGAACAAAGACCATCCCCATGACTGACTGGCTCATTACCAACGCCGAACTCGTCAACGAAGGCCGCCGCTTCCACGCCGACCTGCGCGTGCGCGGCGGCCGCATCGAACGCATCGACGGCACACTCAAGGCGCTTGCGAACGAACGCGTTTTCGACGCAAAAGGCAGCTGGCTGCTGCCCGGCATGATCGACGACCAGGTGCATTTCCGCGAGCCGGGGCTCACCCACAAGGCCGACACCGAACACGAATCGCGCGCCTGTGTCGCCGGCGGCATCACCAGTTTCATGGAGATGCCCAATACCAGGCCGCCAGCGACGAACCGCGAGGCGCTCGAAGCGAAATACACACGCGCAGCCCAGGTTTCCCGCGCGAACTACGGCTTCTACTTCGGCGCGACCAACGAAAACATCGCCGATATCCGCGCACTCGATCCGAAGGCCGCGCCCGGCATCAAGGTCTTCATGGGCTCGTCGACCGGCAACATGCTGGTCGACAACCCGGATACGCTCGACGCGATCTTCCGCGACGCGCCGGTACCGATCATCACGCATTGCGAAGACACGCCGATGATCCTCGCCAACGAGGAAAAAGCGCGCGCTCGCTGGGGCGATGACATCCCGATCGAGCAGCATCCACTGATCCGTTCGCGCGAGGCGTGCATGAAATCGACGCTGCTCGCGACCTCGCTGGCGAGGAAACATGGCACGCGCCTGCATGTGTTGCACATCTCGACCGCCGACGAATGCGCGCTGTTCGAGCCCGGCCCGGTCGCCGGCAAGCGCATCACCGCGGAAACCTGCGTGCACTTCCTGCACTTCTGCGACACCGACTACGCCCAGCTCGGCTCGCTCATCAAGTGCAATCCAGCGATCAAGACCGCCGCCGACCGCGATGGAATCCTGCGCGCGCTGGCGGAAGGCCGCATCGACGTGCTCGCGACCGATCACGCACCGCATCTGGTCACCGAGAAGTCCGCGAAATATGCGCGTGCGCCTTCCGGCCTGCCGCTGGTGCAATACGCGTTGCAATGCGCGCTGGAGCGCGTGTTCGACGGCCAGCTGCCCCTGGAGCGCGTCGTCGAAGCAGTCACGCATGCGCCGGCGACGCTGTTCAATGTGCATGAGCGCGGCTATCTGCGCGAGGGCTATCACGCAGATCTCGTGCTGGTCGATCCGAACACACCGCACGCGGTGACCGCGACCGAAGTGTTGTCCAAGTGCTCGTGGACCCCGTTCGAAGGCACCACGTTCCGCTCCAGCATCGCAGCCACCTGGGTGAACGGGCAGCTGGCCTGGCACGAAGGGAAGCTCGACGACTCGGTGCGCGGCGCGCGATTGGAATTCGCGCGGTGACTTTGCGCAACACGCGACGTGCGCGGACCTGCTTGTCCGGCGGTAGCGGCGACAGCCGCGATGCTCTCGCGGACCGTCTCCGGGGCAATGCAAAAGCATCGCGGCTGCCGCCGCTCCCACCAAGGGCTCGTCGTGCCGCCTGCGGATTTGCTGGCGTCCTTCTCGGTCTGGCGATCGGCGTGCAACCTGCATTTGCCGGCAGCGGGCAACACGATGGCTTCCCGTCATCCGCCTCGCAGGGCGCATTGGTGATCGGCAAAGTCGCACCTGGCAGCAAGGTTCGTTTTGCCGACCGCGACCTGCTGGCCACACCCGACGGCAGCGTCGTATTCGGTATCGGCCGCGACGAAACCGGCCCGGTAACGGTCGACATCCGCCGTCCCGATGGCATCCATGTGCGCGCCGAAATCGCGGTGACACCACGCGATTGGCCGATCGAACGTATCGAGGGCGTGCCGCCGCAGACCGTCGAGCCGCCGCCCGAGATCGCCGCGCGCATCCAGCGCGAACAGGCACGCGTGGTCGCCGCGCGCGTGCGCGATGATCCGCGCACGGACTTCGAAGAAACTTTCATCTGGCCCGTAAAAGGGCGAATCAGCGGACGCTTCGGCAATCAGCGCGTCTATGTCGTCAATGGCGCCGACGTGCCGAAAGCCCCGCATTCGGGTATGGATATCGCGGTGCCGCAGGGCACGCCGATCAAGGCGCCGGCGAGCGGCATCGTGACGTTCGCCGCACCGGACCTCTACCTCACCGGCGGCACCGTGCTGATCGACCACGGCCACGGCATCAGCTCGAACTTCCTGCACATGTCGCGCATCGACATCAAAGTCGGCGAACGCGTCGAACAAGGCCAGATCATCGGTGCGGTCGGCAAGACCGGCCGTGCAACCGGACCGCATCTGCACTGGGGATTGAACTGGTTCAACGTGCGGCTCGATCCGCTGCTGCTGACCGGCATCGCACAAAATTGAGCTGCCGCAGGCTGGAAGACCGCAGGTCGGCCAGCCTATCCGTCTTGTGGGTGCCGGCCGCGCGTTCGCGCGTCCGGCCTACGCGTTGGTGTGCGAAGCGGCGTAACCGCCGACCACACCTTTCGTCGCAATTGCCACCGCATCATGCGGGTGAAGACTTTCATAGTGCGCCGCGCGCAGCCAGAAATCGGCGATGCGTTCATCGCCGTCGAGTGCGCGCTGGATACGCCGCGCGGCGTCCTCGCAGAACATCAGGTTCTGGCCGTTGCGCAGCGCAAACGCCTGCTCGTCCTCGCGCTTGACCGCAGCCTGCACCGGCGTCTGCAACGCGTTTTCGACGAGGTCGATGAGTTCGACGATCGGCAACTCGAATCCGGGCGCCAGTTCCACCCGTACTTTCGCTGCGCTGCGCTGGCTGTGCGGCGTCGCGACGATGCCCTGCGTGCTGCCAAGCCACGCCAGAATGGATTCGCGAGCGCAAGCCGCATCGTTCGCGAAATCGCTGGCGAAGCGCTCCTGGATCAATTGCCGCGCGAGCGCGGCGGACGCGGGACATGTGCTCGAATATTGCACCTCGACGCCGAGTTCGACGGCGAAACCGGCATTGTCCATGCGCGCGGTGATCTCGACCGGATAGGAGCGCCAGCCGCTGTGCGTGCTGGCGAGCGCCGCACGACGCACCAGATGATCGAAGCGCACGCGCAGCAGCGCGCGATCGGAAAGACCTTCGTGCGAGTCGAGAAAATCGCGCAGCAGGCGGCGCAACGAAGCCGGCGTCAGCGGCTCGACGGACAGGTGCCGGTCGACGTGCAGGTACAGGCGCGACATGTGGATGCCGCGCGCATCGATGCTGTTGAGGTTCACGAACGCGGCGACGCGCGCGCTGACGCGCTGCACGTGATCGCCGGCGCCGGCCAGCAGAACCGGCATCTCGATCTCGTCCATGCCGACCCAGTCGAGCGCGCTGGCGAGATTGGCGTGCGGGTCGCTGGCGACATCGGGCATCGCGCGCTGGGTGGTTTGCGTTGAAGACATTAAGATTTCTCGAAACAAATCGGGCAACCAGCTTGAAACATCCGGTTGCGCTACGCCGCATGGTCACGGTCGCGCTTGCAGCGCTCCTACAAATGGCACGGACTGCGGCTGCGCTGCTCTTGTAGGAGCGGCGCAGCCGCGACCCGACTGTCACCGTTAGCTGGGGACTATACGCAGCCTACTCAATAGCGTGGATCACCGCCGCGGACGCCGCCCCGCCCGCCACGTCGCCCAGACCGCGCGCAACGGCACCCGCGCGAATGCGGCGTTCAGCGTCGCCAACGGGTCGTCCGCACGCGCAGCTATCTGCGCACGCCAGCGATCCGCGCTCGCATTCGCAGCCGCGAGGACGCCCAGACCGGCATCCTGGCCGCCCGCCTGCACCGGATCGGATGCCAGCGCCGCCAGCCAGTCACGCAACGCGGCGACCTGCTGCGGCGAATTGCGCGCGAGCTCGCCACGCGCAAGCCGGTGTCGTGCGAGCACGTCGAGCGGCAGCGGCAGGCGTCCGTCGCGCAACGCATCGGCGAGCGCCGCGGTTTCACGCAGCGCGCGCGCGCGGGTGCGCACCTGTGCGACCGATTCGGCGGACGACGCAAACAACGCGGCCTCGATCGACGCCAGCGGCCGATACAGCGCTGCATAACCTCGCAAAAGTACGGCACGGTCCGGCGCCGGCTCCGGATCGCGTTGCGCCATCGCACCCACAATGACCTCATGCCAGTGCGCGGTCGGCAGCGCCACGAATGCCGACTCGACCGCCAGCGCCTGGGTCAGCGGATGACGTGCCGCGCCGCTGCCGACCCGGCCGAATTCCTCCGCCCACCATTGCAACTTGATCATCGCCGGCTCCGCTTCGCGAATCGCGAATGCGGCGTGTTCGAGCTCGTACACGAGACACGCGAATGCGCTGTGCACGCGGCGCCGGTCCGCGGCGACGAATTTCAGGGCAAGAGCGAATTCCGGATGCACGGCCGCCCACTTCGCCTCGAAACTGGCCAGCGGCGTGGTGTCGGCAACCTCGCTCATCTCAGCCGATTCCGAGCGCGGCCGGCAGTCCGTGCGGCGTGCCGACTACCCTGTCTGCGCCCCAGGCATGCGGATCGCCACCGTCGAGATAGCCCCACGCGGCGGCGATCGTGCGCATGCCGGCGGCGCGGCCTGCCAGCACGTCGCGCAGGTCGTCGCCGACGTACACGCAAGCGGCCGCGTCGACGCCGGCCAGTTCACAGGCACGCAGCAGCGGTGCGGGATCGGGCTTCCGGACCGGCAGGCAATCGCCGGTCACCAGCGCCGCACATCCTTGGTGAAACGTCATCTGCGCCAGCATCGGCCGGGTCAGCCAGCCGGGCTTGTTGGTCACGATGCCCCACGCGATGCCGCGTGACTGGAGCAGGTCGAGTACGTCGGCCATCCCGTCATAGAGGCGCGTATGCACGACCATCTTGATCGCATACAGATCGAGGAAACGCGGCAGCCATTGGTCGATCATCGGATCGTCCGCGCCCGGAAGACCCATGCGCAGCATCGCGCGGCCGCCCGCCGAGACGACCTTGCGCACCGCGTCGGCATCCGGCGCCGGCGCGCCGAGTTCGACGCACAGCGCCTGCACTGCGGCGATCAGGTCGGGAGCGGAATCGACCAGGGTTCCATCGAGGTCGAAGAACACCGCGCGCGGCGGGGATACGGCGTTCATGCCGGCTTCGTCGCGCAGGCGAGATAGTTGATCGTGACGCTCTTGCTCAGCCAGGCGCGGCGTGAGAGCGGGTTGTAGGCGATGCCGGAGAGGTCATCCAGCACAAGCCCGGCCGCGCGCAGGTCCGTCGCGATCTCGCTGGGCTTGAGGAACTGCGCATAGTGATGCGTGCCGCGCGGCAACAGGCGCAGCAGATGTTCGGCGCCGAGAATCGCCGCGCCGAACGCAAGCGGCGTGCGATTCAAGGTCGACAGGAACAGCTTGCCGCCGGGCTTGAGCAACGTCGCGCACGCGCAGATCACGCTGGCCGGATCGGGCACGTGTTCGAGCATTTCCATGCAGGTGACGACATCGAATGCAGCCGGCATCTGCGCGGCGAGCGTCTCGATACTGGTTTCGCGATAGTCGACGTCGAGCCCGCTTTCATGCAGATGCAGGCGCGCGACATCGAGCACGGCCGGGGCGAGGTCGATCGCCGTCACCGTGGCGCCCGCACGTGCCAGCGCCTCGCTGAGCAAGCCGCCGCCGCAACCGACATCGAGCGCCTGCGCGCCTTTCAGGATTGCGCGATCGGCGATGTAGCCGAGCCGCACCGGATTGAGATCATGCAGCGGTCGCGATTCACCGTCGGGATCCCACCAGCGCGCGGCGAGACGATCGAACTTGGCGGTTTCGAGTGGATTGACGTTGGCGTTGTTCATGTGATGATCATGCTGCAGCGATGCGCTCGCGCCAGCGCCGCGTCTTTGCGCGCAGTTCGGCCATGTCCATGCCAACCAGCTCGCGGTCGCGCAGCCTGCGTTCTCCGGCGATCCAGACATCGCTGACCTGATGGCGGCTGGCCGCGTAGACGAGCTGGGAAATCACGTTGTACATCGGCTGGGTTTCAATGTCGTCGAGGCGGACCGCGACGAGGTCGGCCTGCTTGCCGGCTTCGATCGATCCGATCCGCTCGCCCCAGCCGAGTGCCATCGCACCATTCAACGTCGCCGCGCGCAACGCGCTGGCGGCGTCGAACGCGCTGGCGTCGTTCGCGACGGCCTTGGCGAGCAGCGCGGCGGTGCGCATCTCGCCGAGCATATCGAGATCGTTGTTGCTGGCGCAGCCATCGGTGCCGAAGCGCGAGATTGACGCCGGCGCGGCGCAGTTTCTCGGCTGGGCAGAATCCGGATGCGAGCTTCAGGTTCGACTCGGGACAATGCACGACCGACACGCCGGCTTCGGCGCAGGCCGCGATCTCGTTGTCGGTCAGCTGGGTCATGTGCACCGCGATCAAATGATCGTTGACGATGCCGAGCGCCTGCATGCGTGCGAAAGGACGCGCGCCATGTTCGCGCCGCGATTCCTCGACCTCGTGCGCGGTCTCGTGCAGGTGCAGGTGCACCGGCAGGTCGAGCTGGTCGGAGAGCATGCGAATGCGTTCGAAGCTCGCATCGGCGACCGTGTACGGCGCGTGCGGCGCCAGCGACGTGCCGAGCAGCGCCTCGCCCTTGAATTCGTCATGGACGCCAAGGCCCTTGTCGAAATATTCATCGCGGGTCTGTGCCCACGCGGTCGGGAACTCGATGATCGGCAAGCCGACCATCGCGCGGAAGCCGAGCCGGCGATAGGTCGCCGCCTGCACGTCCGGGAAAAAATAGTTTTCGTTGCAGCAGGTGGTGCCGCCGCGCAGCATCTCGGCTACGCCAAGCTCGATGCCGTCGCGCACGAACCCCGGGCCCATGAATGCCGCTTCGGCCGGCCAGATGTGTTCCTTGCAGCCAGCGCATCAGCGGCAGGTCGTCGGCGAGTCCGCGCATCAGGGTCATCGGGTTGTGCGTATGCGCATTGACCAAGCCGGGGATCAGCGCGTGCTCGGCCAGTTCGACGCGTTCGCGTGGCGCATAGCGCGCCTGCGCTTCGCCGATCGGCAACACCGCGACGATGCGGTCGCGATCGATCGCGACCGCGTGATCCTCAAGAACCACGCCATGCGGCTCGACGGGAACGACCCAGCGCGCTTCGATGAGGAGATCGATGGATTGCAGCGAATCCGGCATTTGCTCGTCATTCCGGCGCAGGCCGGAATCCATTTGCTTTCCGGCAGATCAAAGATGGATTACAACCTGCGTCCGCAGGTTGCCCTGTGGGCCATCCGCTTCGCGGATGTTCGCTCCGGCATCCTGCCTACGCAGTCCGGCCTGCGCCGGGATGACGATCTGACAACCTCGCGCACTCTGCGCGCGAGAACCCACTCGTTATTTGACGCGCGACATGTACTCGCCCGAGCGCGTGTCGACCTTGATCTTCTCGCCCTGGCCGACGAACAACGGCACGCGCACGACCGCGCCGGTTTCGAGTTTGGCCGGCTTGCCGCCGCCACCCGAGGTGTCGCCGCGCACGCCCGGATCGGTCTCGACGATCTCAAGCTCGACGAAGATCGGCGCGGTCACCACCAGCGGCGCGCCGTT
This sequence comes from uncultured Gammaproteobacteria bacterium, assembly GCA_963720445.1. Lineage (GTDB taxonomy): Bacteria > Pseudomonadota > Gammaproteobacteria > Xanthomonadales > Rhodanobacteraceae > Dokdonella_A. Next base: position 924,703 of record CAVRFO010000001.1, on the reverse strand, counting down.
CCACAGGGTCATGATGCAGACCTCGTTGCCCTTCAACCACTGCGCCGCATCGGCCACCGCGCCCTTGTCGGCGGCGACCTGTTCGTGCGTTTCCGGGTCCATGAAATGCCAGAACTCGCCGTCGGAGTAGAGGAACTCCATGTCGGTGTCCAACACGTCGGCCGCTTCGAGGATGTCGGTCGACTTCATCGTCACTTCCTGGGTGCGACCGTTCTTGAGGTTGCGGAACTTCACCCGCGTGAACGACTGCCCCTTGCCGGGCTTGACGTATTCAGTGTCGGTGATCGTGCAGGGATGGCCATCGACGATGATCTTCTGCCCGTTCTTGACGTCGTTCATGCCATAGCTGGCCATGCGAAACTCCCGTTTTCATTGATAGGTCCGGCTGCACACCGGTGCGCGTGGCTGGACCACGCGTCATTGCCGAAAAACCGCTTCAAAAAAGCCGCTCGATGAAAGCGGCTAAAATGGGCAGTTCCGATAGCCGAATGACTCGACCTGTGCCGGCAATGATACCTGCTAACCGCGCCCCGGCGCAGCCTGTGCGCTGGCAACAGCTGTGGCGCGACGCCGTCAGCGACCCGCACGAACTGCTCGGGCTTCTCGATCTTTCGGCGCATGCGGCGATCCTGCTGCCGGGCGCCGATACCGGATTTGCGCTGCGCGTTCCGCGCGGTTTCATCGCGCGCATGCGCCCGGGCGATCCAACCGACCCGCTCCTGCTGCAGGTCCTGCCGCGCGCGGCCGAACTCGGCGACGTGCCGGGGTTCAGCCATGACGCGGTCGGTGACATCGCAGCGCGTGCGACGAATGGCGTCCTGCACAAATACCGGGGTCGCGCACTGCTGATCGCGACAGGCTCGTGTGCGATCAACTGCCGCTATTGCTTCCGCCGGCATTTCCCGTACGCCGAGGAAACCGCGGCGGCCAACCACTGGCAGCAGGCACTCGCGTACCTGCGCAGCGACGACTCGATCAGCGAGGTGATCCTTTCCGGTGGCGATCCGTTGTCGCTGGCGACGGCGAAGCTCGCCGAGCTCACCGACGCGCTTGTCACGATTCCTCACATTCGCCGCCTGCGCATCCATACCCGCCTGCCGATCGTGCTGCCGGAGCGGATCGACGCGGAATTTTCCGCGTGGCTCGGCGCGCTGCCACTGCAGCGCGTCGTCGTATTGCACGCCAATCACCCGAACGAAATCGACGATTCGGTGCTCGCCGCCTGTGCCCGGCTGCGCGGCGCCGGCGCGACGCTGCTGAACCAGGCCGTGCTGTTGCGCGACGTCAATGACCGCGCCGAAACGCTGTGCGCGCTGTCGGAGCGCCTGTTCGATGGCGGAGTGCTGCCGTACTATCTGCACCAGCTCGATCGCGTCGCCGGTGCGGCTCATTTCGAGGTCGCCGACGAACAGGCCCTCGCCCTGCTCCGCGCGCTGCGCGAGCGGCTGCCAGGCTACCTGATACCGCGGCTGGTTCGCGAAGTGGCCGGCGCACCCTATAAACTGCCGCTGTAAATGCACTGTAAACCCGCTGGAAATGTCCTGCTGGATTCGGTACATACTGGCAGGCACTGTCAGGATCGATGCTCGCCGCGCGATTCCGACGATTTTCCACTGCCGCAGTTTGCAACGCGGGCGTCTTGTTCTCGCCCTCGCATGGCTCCAAACGCGGCTGGATTTTTTCCATGATGCACAACTCCTGACCCGCGACCGATGAATCGAGCCGACAACATCATCAAGCTGCTCCTGATCGACGATTCCGTCGAGGACGCGGAGCAACTCATCAGCATCCTGCGCAACGGCGGCATCGCTGTGCGCCCGACCCGCGCGGGCAGCGGCGCGGAGCTGGACGCCGCGCTGGAACAACAGACCCCCGACCTGATCGTGGCGGATCTGGCCAGCAAGGAACTCACGCTTCCGCACATCCGCGACGCCGCCACGCGCGGCGGCCGCGACATCACCCTGATCGGCTGCGGACGCAACCTGTCCGAAGACGCGATCGTCACTGCCTACCGCGACGGCGCGCGCGCACTGCTGCTGCGCGATCACCCCGAGCACGTGCAGATGGTGATCCGGCGCGAATTCGAGGCGCTGTCGATGCGCCGCGGCGTGCGCCGGATGGAGGCGAGCCTGCGCGAATCGGAACGTCGCTGCGACGCGCTGCTCGATTCCTCGCGCGACCCGATCGCGTTCGTGCACGAGGGCATGCACGTGCGCGCGAACAAGGCGTATCTCGAAATGTTCGGCTTCGACGAGTTCGAAGACGTCGAAGGCATGTCGATCCTGGACATGATCGCCCCCGACGACGCGGACGATTTCAAGACGCTTGCTCAAGCGCCTGTCGAAGGGCGAGAAGCCGCCGCAGCGCCTGAACCTGAAAGCCAAGCGCAGTGACGGCGCTACCTTCCCGGCGACGATGGAATTCGCCGAAGCGAGCTACGAAGGCGAAGCCTGCCAGCAGATCACGTTCCGCCTGCAGACGATCGATCCGAACCTGGAACACGAACTCGACGCGCTGCGCTCGAAGGACCTGGTCACCGACCTGTTCAACCGCCAGCACATGCTGACCCAGATCGAACAGGCCACCGCCGACGCCGCGAACGGCAAGCACGACCAGGCGCTGCTGCTGATCGAACCGGACAATTTCAAGCAGGTGCTGGACACGATCGGGCTCGGCAATGCCGACGTCCTGCTCGGCGACATGGCTACCTTGCTGCGCAAGCATCTCAGCGCATCGGATATCGCCGGACGCGTCGGCCGAACACACGTTCGGCGTGCTCGCCTCCGAACGCCCGGGTGAATCGGTGCGGCAGCTCGGCGAAACCCTGCGCAAGCGCGTTCAGCGAACGCATCTTCGAGGTCGGCAAGCAATCGATCAGCCTGACCGTGAGCGTCGGCGGCACCCTGATCGGCGAGAAGAACGTCGAATGCGGCCGCGATCCTAGATCTGGCCAGCACCGCATTGCGCGCGGCGCAGGGCGAAGGCGGCAACCGCGTGCGTATCGTCGACCCGTCGGAACAGGACAAGGCCGCCGCCGAAGAGCACCCGCCACGGCTTGGCGCTGATCGATGACGCGCTCGCGAACGACGGATTCGTTCTCTACTACCAGCCGATCATCAGCCTGCACGGCGCCGAAGGCGATTTCTACGAAATCCTGCTGCGCATGAGCGGTCCGAACGGGCGAAATCGCGCCGAACCAGTTCCTGCCGATCGCGGAACGCAACGGCAAGCTGCCGGCAATCGACCGCTGGGTCATCGCGAACGCGATCCGCGCGATCGCCGAACGCGAACGCGCCGGCCACCGCACCACGTTCTTCATCAAGCTGACGCCGCAATCGCTGGATGACCAGACCCTGTTGCCGTGGATCGCCCAGCAGTTGAAGAACGTCACGCCAGCGCGGCGACTCGCTGGTCTTCGAGATGCCGGAAAGCAAGGTCGTGACCAGCCTGAAACCGGCACGCGCGTTCGCCAACGGCCTCGAACAGATCCACTGCGGATTCGCGCTCGAGCAATTCGGCTCGGGCCTCAATTCGTTCCAGTTGCTCAAGCACATCCCTGCGCACTACCTGAAGATCGACCGCACCTTCATGGCCGACCTGCCCAAGCACAAGGAAAACCAGGACAAGATCAAGGACATCTGCGAGCAGGCGCACCACGCCGGCAAGCTGACCGTCGCCGAGTTCGTCGAGGACGCGGCGAGCATGTCGATCCTGTTCAACTGCGGTGTCAACTTCGTGCAGGGCAACTTCCTGCAGGAACCCGAGAAGATCCTCGGCGCGACTGCGTAAGCGTTCGCAGCGGGCTGCATCGCCCTTGCAGGAGCGGCGCAGCCGCGACCATGGTGCCGCGCGTGTGCCGGGCGCGCGTGCAGCGCTCCTGCAAAAGCCCCGTGCAGCTGGAGATCACGCGTTCGCCGCGCGCAACGCCGCGATCCGTTCCGCGAGCGGCGGATGGCTCATCAGCAGACGCCCGATGCCACCCTCGCCCGAGATGCCGAACGCCTGGCCATCGCCTTCGGCAGCGAGCTCTCTCCCTGATTGCCGCCGAGCCGCTGCAGCGCGGAGATCATCGAATCGCGCCCTGCGAGCCTGGCGCCGCCGGCATCGGCACGGAACTCGCGCCAGCGCGAAAACCACATCACGACCAGCGAGGCGAGAAAGCCGAGCGCGAGCTGCAGCACCATGACGATGCCGAAGTAGGCGAAGCCGCCGCCGCCCTCATCGTCGCGATTGCCGGTCAGCATGCGGTCGACCACCGTGCCGAGCACGCGCGCAAGGAAGATCACGAACGTGTTCAGCACGCCCTGGATCAGCGCCATCGTGACCATGTCGCCGTTGGCGACGTGGGTGATCTCGTGGCCGAGCACCGCCTCGACCTGCTCGCGATCCATGCTCTGCAGCAGACCCGTGCTGACCGCGACCAGCGCAGTGAATTGCGGGTCATGCCAGTCGCGAACGCATTCATGTCGGGCGCGTCGTAAAGCGCGACCTCGGGCATGCCGATGCCGGCTTTCCGGGCGAGCTGGCGCACCGTATCGAGCAGCCAGGTCTCGTTCGCGTTGCGCGGTTGGGTGATGACCTGCGCGCCGACCGAGCGCTTGGCGATCCATTTCGACATCGCCAGCGAAATGAACGAGCCGCCCATGCCGAGGATCGCGGCCATGAACAGCAAGCCGGAGATAGTTGCCGAGGCGCACGCCGAACGACGTTCTGCACGAGGAACAGGACGATATTCAGCAACACCAGTACCGCGATGTTGGTGCCGATGAAAAGAAGGACGCGCATCATGGTGCAAGGACTCGGGCCGCGTGCAAATCGCACGTAGACCGATAGTGTGGGGCCGCATGGCCGAACTCAAGTCGCAACCGGGCCGTTGCAATCATTTCCGCTCGCCGGCGCCCACGTTACGATGCGCCCGCCATCGCCCAGTCATCGCCATGTATCGCGGACGCTTCGCCCCATCGCCCACCGGATCGCTGCACTTCGGTTCACTGGTCGCCGCCGTCGGCAGCTGGCTGTTCGCGCGTGCGGCGGGTGGCGCCTGGATCGTGCGCATGGAAGATCTCGATCGCGACGCGCGAAGTCGCCGGCGCGGCCGAGGACATCCTGGCGACACTGGATGCGTTCGGACTCGTATCGGACGAGCTCGTCGTCCATCAAAGCATGCGCAGCGACGCCTATGCGGCTGCCCTCGCCCGCCTCGAAGCGGCCGGTCATGTCTATCGCTGCTGGTGCAGCCGCCGCGACCTCGAACCGTTCGGCGGTATCCATCCGGACACGTGCATCGCGTCGCGGAAGCGGCCGCGCACCCGCCTGGCGCGTGCGTGTGCACGACACCAGCGATCGGTTTCGACGACGCGATCCAGGGCGCCGTGACCCAGGACCTGCGTCGTGAAGTCGGCGACTTCGTGGTCTGGCGCGTCGAGGGCGGTTGCGCCTATCAACTCGCGGTGGTCGTCGACGATGCGGCGCAAGGCATCAACGCAATCGTGCGCGGCGCCGACCTGCTCGATTCGACGCCGCGCCAGATCCTGCTGCAGCGCCTGCTCGGATTCGCGCAACCGACTTACGCGCACCTGCCGCTGGTGCTCGGCGCGGACGGGCGCAAGCTCAGCAAACAGGAAGCGCGCGTCGCCCGTCGATGCGCTCGATCCGCTGCCGGCATTGCGCGCGGCACTCGACGTTCTCGGCCAAGCCGTGAGCTCCGAACGGCAATCCGGCCGCGTTGCTTGCACACGCCGCGCATCGCTTCGCTGTGCATTCAATCCCGCGCGCAATCCACCAGCGTCAGTCGATTGCCGCAGTGCGGAAGGAAACTTGCCGACGCTGAAGGCACAATCACCTCGACATTCACCGCGTCAATGCAACGAACCGAACAAAGGAGCATGAGTCATGACGACACGCGTCGCCCTGGTCACCGGTGGCACCGGTGGCATCGGTACCGCCATCTGCCGGCACCTGGCCAAACTCGGCCACAAGGTCGCAACCAATTACCGCGATGAGGCCAAGACCAAGGCCTGGCAGGAAGCGCAGCGCAAGGACAGGCTTCGAATTCGCGATCGCGCAGGGCGATGTCTCCGATCCCGCGAGCGCAGAGGCGATGGTGCGCAAGCGTCGAGAGCCAACTCGGCCCGATCGATATCCTGATCAACAACGCCGGCATCACGCGCGACACCACGTTCCACAAGATGAACGCGATGCAGTGGCAGGAAGTGATCAACACCAACCTCGGCTCGTGCTTCAACGTCACCCGCCCGGTCATCGACGGCATGCGCAACCGCAAATGGGGCCGCATCGTGCAGATCAGCTCGATCAATGGCCAGAAGGGCCAGTACGGCCAGGCGAACTACGCAGCGGCGAAGGCCGGCATGCACGGTTTCACGATCTCGCTGGCGCAGGAAAACGCGAAGTTCGGCATCACCGTGAACACGGTCTCGCCGGGCTACGTCGGCACCGACATGGTGATGGCCGTGCCCGAAGACGTGCGCGCGAAAATCGTCGCGCAGATTCCGATCGGCCGCCTCGGCGACCCGACGAAATCGCATTACGCGGTCGGCGTTCTTCGCCGACGAACAGGCACGCTGGATCACCGGCGCCAACCTCGCCATCAACGGCGGCCAGTACATGGGTTGGTGACGCGCGCATCGGGGCGCGTCACCAGGCGAGGACAGGATGTCCGCGCGGGCGGCTCCCGCCATGGACGGCTGGCCAGGGATGGCATGGGAAAAGCCATGGATGGCGCGCGCGAAAAATCCTCATCGCAAGTGCGAATGGCGCAACCGTCGCGCCGAGGACAACCGAACGTCCCCGCAGCTGGCGGGACGACCACCCGAATCATGCTGCGCAACATCCATATCTGGTGCACCGCCGCACATTCTGCTAGCGTTGTCGAATGGCCGAATTGCGCATCATCAAGAAATACCCGAACCGCCGTCTCTACGACACCGAGATTTCGAGCTACATCACGCTGGAGGAAGTTCGCCAGCTGGTGCTCGAAGAGGAGGAGTTCGAGGTCCGCGACGCGAAGACCGGCGAGAACCTGACTCGTTCGGTATTGCTGCAGATCATCTCGGAGTACGAGGATCGCGGCGAGCCGATGTTCACCACCAAGCTGCTCTCGCAGATCATCCGGTTCTACGGTGATTCGCTGCAAGGCTTCATGGGCGGCTATCTGGAACGCAGCCTCCAGATCTTCCTCGACCAGCAGCAGCAGTTCCGCAACCAGTTGAACAGCATCATCGGGCAAACCCCGTGGTCGATGCTCAACGAAATGACCGAGCGCAACGTGGATTTGTGGAAGTCGCTGCAGCAAGGCTTCCTCACCGCCGCCGCGAACAGCGTGCGTGACGGCACGTTCTATCGCGACAAGCCGAAGAAGGACGCGAAGTCCTGATCGTGTTGTACCCGCCGCTTCGCTGCGGCGTTTCCCTGACGCCTCGACGCTGCATCGCAGCACCCTCGCGCGGCCTCGCATGCCGCAGCGCACGCACGGGAATTCATTGATGAGCAAGCATATCGCCATCGTCACCGGCGGAATCGGTGGCCTGGGTACGGAAATCTGCAAGTATCTCGCCCGTTCCGGGCATGTCGTCGTCGCCGCGGATCTCGCCTCGCGCAACGAGCGCATCGAGGCGTTTCGAGCCGAAGTCGCGGAGTTCGGCGCCGCGGTGATCTTCGAAGCGCTGAACGTCGGCGATTTCCAGGCCTGCGCCGACTTCATCAAATACATCGAGGACACGCGCGGCCCGGTCTCGATCCTGGTCAACGCCGCCGGCATCACCCGCGACACCAGCTTGCGCAAGATGGCGCCCGAGCAATGGGGCGACGTGCTCAAGGTCAACCTCGAAGGCGTGTTCAACATGTGCCGCCACGTCGTCGACGGCATGACCGGCCAAGGCTTCGGCCGCATCGTCAACATTTCGTCGGTGAACGGTCAGACCGGTCAATTCGGCCAGACCAACTACTCGGCCGCGAAAGCCGGCATGCACGGGTTCACGATGGCGCTCGCGCGCGAAGTCGCGAAGAGAGGCGTAACCGTGAACAGCGTTTCGCCTGGCTACTGCAAAACCGCTATGGTCATGGCCGTCCCCGAGGATATCCGCAACCAGATCATCGCCAGCGATTCCAGTCGGGCGCCTCGGCGAACCGCACGAGATCGCCCGCGTCGTCGACTTCCTCTGCGCGCAAGACGCGGGCTTCATCACCGGTGCGAATATTCCGGTGAATGGCGGCTACTTCATGGACTTCTGAGCGACGCGCGAAGCCGCTGCGTGGCTACGACTCAATAGTCGTAGCCGTCGGTGTAGATGAAATCGTCCGGGTTGCGAACGCAATTGTCGCTGAGGGTGTGCTGCGGTCCGGCTTCGATCACCTCGAAATCGCTGACTTTCGGCGATGGATTGCCGCTCACGAACACGCGCGAGTCGATGCCAAGATCCGCCCATTTCGCCGTCGTGAAGCGATCCGCTTCGCCGGTCAACGCGATGTTGCCGCCGTCGGCGAGCACGATGCCGTAACGCTTCATCGTGCGTAGCAGCACTTGAGCGGCCGGGTTGTACCGGCTGATGTCGAAGCCGGCCTTGAGGCGCATGCGTACGCCGTAGGGCACGCTGCTACCCGGACCGCTGGTCGCGGAGGTGGTGTGCGTCGCCGGATGTACGTAGACCTGCTTTGCCATGCGCGCATTCGGCAGGATGAAACGGATCGCGTGGCCGATGTCGCCATTGGTCGCCACAGCTGCGGCAACCTCGTCCGCATTGAACAGCAGCGGCGCGATCGGGAAGCCGGCCGCATCGGCACTCGTGCACTGGTCGCCGCGGCCGTTGCGCGGGTAGGCCTTGGTGAGGTCCCAGCGCAACGCGCAGGTCGCTTCGATATGGCCGCCGGTGACATTCGCCGTGTACGCCTCGAACAGCGTATTGCCCTGCACCACGAGCAGATGACAATCGTTGTTGCTGTTGTCGCATGTGTAATTGTTGTTTGCAGATCCCTCGATCGCACCGCCCGCTGGCAGCGGAAAGGTGAAACCGGGTATTTCGCAGTCCGGCAAGTAGTAGCCGCTTGAGCCCGCGACGATCGGGGCCGTCGGGGCGCCCGCATCCGCATGCAGCACGAACATCGAGAAATCGATCTGCAGGACACCGCCGTTGCCCCATCCGCCGAGCCCTTGCAGGGTCGAAATCATCGCCGCCGAATTTGCCGCCAATGGCGCTTGGCTGACGTCCTGATTCCAGGTGGCATTGCTGGGAAAGCGCGGCAATGGCGCGGCCATCGCGAAAGCCGGCGCGAGGAACAACAGCGATATCAGGATTCGGCGCATCAGCCACGATCAACAGGTGGGAGTGCGCGCATCCTCGCAGGCGACCGGGTGACAAGACTGCGACGGGCGTCGCTATCGCGGAGTTCCGCACCGAATTTCTTGTTATTTTTTGTTTTGAATCAACCCATTGGATTGATTTCCTTGGATCCAACCGGGCACAGGGTTTCCCTGTGCCCGCGAAAACTACCAGACCAGATCGACCGGCACGCCATCATCGTCGACGGCATCCGGATCACAGAGCAGCACCACCGCCTCCGCATCGATCGCCTGTACGGCGAGCGCGATTTCGCGCGTGACCAGCAGATAGCGGCCGGCAAATTGCGCGACAGCCAGTTCACCGACATTGACGCGCGGCAGCTGCTCCGCAGTCACGTAGATGCGGCGAATCTTGTTCGCATGCGGGAAATGACGCGGGATTTCGGCGCTCGCCTCATTCAGCGCTTTGCCATCCAGCAATGCGGTGAGCTTTTGCTTGCGTTCCTTTTTCTCGCGCGCACGCTGCTCGGCCGCGCGCTGCTCGCTCGCGCGCGCGTCGCGTTCGGTCTTGTCACGCAGCGCGTAGGCCTTGGCGAGATCGATGTCGCTTTGTTCGCGTCGCGCCGGGTTGGCCGGTCGCGGCGGCGGCCCATTGCGCGGTGGCGATGGCCTTTGCGATGGCCTTTGCTGCGGTTTTGGCGACCGCGCCTCCGGCTTGTTCGGCCGGGCCAGACCACTCTTCAACAACTGATCGCGCAGGGATTCGGACATGGCTCAAAAACTCGGGTTCCCGCTTTCTTGAAAAGTGCAGCCAAGGATGGCTGCTTCTTGACCTTCGCGTTCACGGATGAACGCACTAGTAATGCGGCGGCGGCGGCTCGTCGTGCACATCGTGCGCAAGTGCGGTCGCGCGCCGCAACGAGGTCGCCGCGCAGCCGATCCATCGCGAGCAGCAATTCGCGCAAGTGGCGGTCATGTGCGGTGACCGTTTCGTTCAGCGAATTGACTGTGTCATCGACAAACGCGAGGCGCATCTCGAGTTCGGTCAGACGGTCTTCGAGCGAACCGGACACGGCCATCACCCCGGCAACCGCTCGACCAGATGCCGGCCATGGCGTGCGCCGACATGGCCCTGCGCTTCGCGCACGGCGAGCGCCAGATCGGCCGCCGCCATCTCGCCAACCAGCTCGGCGAAACTGGTTTTCGGCGTCCAGCCGAGACGCTCGCGCGCGAAAGTCGGATCGCCGAGCAGCATCTCGACCTCGGCGGGACGGTAGTACTGCGGATGGATACGCATCAGCACGTCGCCGGGCTTGATCTTCGCGTTCGGCGTGTTGACCGTCGCGACGACCGCATGTTCGTCCGCGCCGCTGCCGCGGAATTCGACTTCGACGCCCATCGCACGCGCCGACAACACGACGAATTCGCGCACCGAATGCTGGATGCCGGTCGCGATCACGTAATCGGTCGCTTGGTCCTGCTGCAGGATCAGCCACTGCGCCTCGACGAAGTCGCGCGCATGGCCCCAGTCGCGTCTTGCGTCGAGGTTGCCCAGATACAGGCAATGCTGCAGGCCATGGATCACCCTGGCCAGACCACGGGTGATCTTGCGGGTCACGAAGGTTTCGCCGCGGATCGGTGATTCGTGGTTGAACAGGATGCCGTTGCAGCCGTAGATGCCGTACGCCTCGCGATAGTTCACGGTGATCCAGTACGCGTACAACTTGGCAACGCCATACGGCGAGCGCGGATGGAACGGGGTGGTTTCGCGCTGCGGCGTTTCGCGCACGAGGCCGTACAACTCCGAGGTCGATGCCTGATAGAACCGGCAACGATCGCCGAGTCCAAGGCTGCGCATCGCTTCGAGGATGCGCAGTGTGCCGAGACCGTCGGCGTTCGCGGTGTATTCGGGCTCCTCGAACGAAACCGCGACGTGACTCTGCGCGGCAAGATTGTAGATTTCGTCCGGCTTCACCTGCTGGATCACGCGCAGCAGGCTCAGACTGTCGGTGAGATCGCCGTAGTGCAGGTGCACGCCCGCGCGAGTCTCGTCAAGTTCGTGATACAGATGGTCGATGCGCTCGGTATTGAACGACGACGAACGCCGTTTCACACCATGCACCTCGTACCCCTTGGCCAGCAGCAGCTCGGCGAGGTATGCGCCATCCTGGCCAGTCACCCCGGTGATCAATGCTCTCTTTTCGCTCATGCGTTTCGCGCCGCTCCGGAATCCACGCTCGCCGCACACATGCGGGTCGAGGGAACCGTAGATGGTAACCGCGTCTACGCAGCCGGTACAGCGCACCGGGGTATCGCCCGCGATTCATCCGCGCGACTCGAATCCGCCGCGAAAGACCGTATCGGTTGCGGTCGAGGGCGCGCCCCCGGCGATCCAGTCGAGAATGAGGGCCTGTTCGTCGTCCTGCAGCGACGGGCGCCCGAGCGGCATGCGCACGCCGACCCCCGGCATGTCGCAATTGACCTTCAGGAACAAAAGACTCAGGGATGGCCGATTCGGTGCAACCCGGACAAACCCCGGGTCCTGCGCACTCGGCATATCAAACAGATGCGACCAGGAGCTGCCTGCGCCGAGGTCGAGGCCGCCTGGAAAAGGCGGGTCACCGGAATGGCATTCGATGCAATGGTTGTCGAATATGCCCTGAATCGCAGATTGGTAGTCGATCGTGAATTGCACGGGGATCGTATCCAGATTCGTGCAGCCGCTCGCTTGAGGCCCCGCGAGCAGACTGAAATCCATCGGGGGTGCGGCCGCGGCATGGGTCCACGCAACCAGCGCCAGCACGACCAGCGCGCCGCACGGACGCACGCGCAATGTCGATCGCCCACTCATCAGACGAAACCGAGATTCCAGCTGGCGGCGTTGAAGTTGCCCAGATTCGGGAAAATCGCGGCAAGATCGGTCGTCGAGGTCACGCCGAGCCATCGCGCAAGGGTCGCCGCATACTGCTCGACGCCGATCCCCGGAATGAACTGGCCGCGCGCGAAATTGCCGCTGTTGTCGAGCGACTGGTTCGGAAAGCCGGTGATCATGCCGCCACCATCCGCATACAGCTTGCCGCCGTTCACCGCGCCGCCCATTACCATTTGCAGGCTGCCCCAGCCATGGTCGGAACCGCTACCGTTGGAGGACAGCGTGCGTGCGAATTCGCTCATCGTGAACGTGGTGACATCGTTGGTCGCACCGATTTCGTCCATCGCGTCGGAGAACGCCTGCAGCGCCTTCGAGACTTTCGTCAGCAACGCCGCATGAGCATTCGCGCCGTTGCCCATCAGGCCGGCGTGCAGGTCGAAACCACCGAAGCGCACATAGAAAATCTGCCGCGCCGCATAATTCTTCGTGCGCGACAACTTGATCATGCGCGCAACGCTCAACAGTTGGCTGGCCAACGAATTGTTGGCGGGAAACGGCGTATTCACCGTCCCGGCCGGAAGAACGAGATCCGCCGACAGCAACTCGAACAGGTCGCGCCCGCGCTTGAATGTCGCGCCGTATTCGCTGGCGAAGTTGCCGGAGTAAGTGGCACCCAACAATTGGTTCAACCCGACATCCCGTTGTCCCGAGGCACCCGTGCAGCCGACTGCGCCGGTCGGATTGCAGACCCCCGAAAGCGCTGCCAGCGGATTGGCCGTTGCGCTCGAGGACGACGCCATCTGATAGGGGAAGATCTGGTTGCCGACTTCGAACTTGTTGCTGCCGGCGATCGAGATGCATGGCGCGAGCACGGCATTGTTTCCTGGCGGAAACTGCGGTTTCAGCACCGCCATCGACCCGCCGCCCCAGCCGTAGCGGCTATCGGCGGCGGTACCGACATGCCAGAGGTTTTCCTGGTCGCTGTGCGAAAACAATTGCGGCGGGCGATTGATCGCGCCTGCGTTGTAGTCGGCCTTGCTGATCGGCCTGACCAGAGTGCCGACGTTGCCGACGAATGTCAGTCGATTGGCTGCGTAGAGATTCTTGACCTCTGGCATGCCGGGATGGATGAAGTATTGCGCGCCGCCGGCGCCATCACTGATGACCTGTGCACCCACCTGCGCGCCCGCCGACGGCCGCGCGAGCGCGAGGCCGCCCGCGTTGGTGTTCGCGTCATACGCGCCGCCGCGCGAGGCCGCGTAGGTGTCGTAGCGGCTCAGGTCGTAGGGCACGAGCATGTTCCATGCGTCGTTGCCGCCGGAAAGGTATACGCACACCAGCGCCTTGTAGCCGCTCAATGCCGAGGGCGTGGTGGCGGCGAGTGCCGTGCCCATCATGCGCAGCTGCGGCATCAATGCAGCGGCACCGCCGCTCGTAGCAAGGCAGGCCAGTTGGCGGAGGAAGTCGCGACGGCTGCGGCGATCAATGCTCATCACGGACCCTCAGCGTTGCGCCGCGTATTCGGGCGAAAGGGAAATCAGGTAGACCATCGACCACGCTTTTTCCTGCGCGCTCGCCCCGCTCATGTACTGCACGGTATTGACGAGAATGCCGCGCATGGTCGGACTCATGCTGCCGTAAAGCATGCGTGCGTTGGCCGTGTCCGCCATCGCGCCGGGGTTGCCGGCATTGACCGTGAGCGCGGACAGATCGAGCAGGGGCCGATCGGTCGGCAGGGTCTGGTTGTCCGGCGGCAGGTTCATGCCGACGTAGGCCCTGCGGGTGTAGTTGTAAAAAATATTGCCTGTCGAATAGGTCGTCGATTCGTTGGTGATCTGCAGTTCGGGCGAATAGAGGTTGTTGTCCGCGAACGTGCCTGGCTGCTGGTAATCGGGCTCGTAGAAATTGAATACCGTCGGCGAACCGAGCGGACGCTGGCCGGTGGTCGAGAGGAACGAATTGCCGGCGCTCATCACGACTTCACCGTACGCGTTCGGCGCCTGCGGCTGCGCATCCCACGCGCGCCACATCGCGGTCAGGCGCAGCAACGGTTCGCGCAACTTGCCGTAATTCGGGTCAGCCGATGGCGTGCGTGCTTCGGGGTCGAGCAATACCGCGCGAACCACCGCGCCGAGGTCGCCGCGCTCGTGTTCCGGCGCGCCGTTGTCATCGAACACGCCGGCAACGCGCTGAATATAGGCCGGCGAAGGATTGCTGGTGACGAAGCGCTGGATCAACTGGCGCGAAACGAACGGCGCGACATTCATGTGGCCGGCGATGATGTCGAGCTCGCCGCCGACATCCTGCGCGCAGCTCTGGTTCGCCGGGAGCGTCATGCCGCCGAGCACGGTCTTGGGCGTGTTGACGGTGCCGTCGTCGCCGCTGATGTCGTGACGCATGTTGTTGCCGCTCGCAAACAGCTCGTTGCCCCAGCACGCCATCGGGCTGTACGAGCCCGCCGCGGTGATTGCACCGCCGTAGAAATTCGCGGGACTGGTCGGCGCGTCGCTGTAGGTAAAGCCGGTGAACACCTTCGCGGTGTGGGTGATGACGCTCTGGTCGTAGGTGGGAACCGGAATGCCGGCGCTGAGCACAGGCGAGAAATCGAGGTTGCGCTGGATCAATCCGACCGAGAACAGCTGCATCACCTCGCGCGCATAGTTTTCATCCGGCTGCGTGCTTGCGCTGGGTTTCTGATTGCGGAAATGGCTGAGGTATTTACCCATCGTCGGGCTGTAGGTGACATCGCCGAGCAAGGTGCGATAGGGCGCGAACGCATCGCGCGCGAGCAGATCGGCGTATTCCGCCATCGGGATGAAGTCGTTGGAGATCGCGCTGGTCTGATCGGACACCACGAAGATCTGGCTCAGCGCCCAGGCCATGCGCTGGCGCAATTGATCGTTCGCGTAGGTCGCCGTCCACAGCCAGCGATCCACGCGTTGGTTCTGACTCACGTTCTGGCCTGCCGCGGTACGCGCCGCGATCACCTGCTCCACGAACGGACGCGCGGGGGTGGGCGCCGTGCCGAGCTGTTGATCCATCCATTCGCCATAGCCGATCGCGCGCAGTCGCGCGATCCCGGCAACGGTCGGCCCGAATGTCGCCTGGGTCAGGAACCGCGCCGCTTCAGCGTCTGTGGCCGGCGCATCGCCCGGCACGTCGAAGCTGTTGGCAAACAGATGATCGTACCCGCGGGCGTGCACCGAGCCCGCCCCCACTGCGCAGCCGAGCAGGACCAGCCGCATCATTGTCCGTGTTGCACGCATAGGAACGCCCCTTGGCAACCAGCGCCGCATTCTGGCCGTACGCCACCCGGGCAACTGTGAACGCCGACTCAAGTCAGGCGCGAATGGCACGCCTGCGGGCAACCGACGCGGTCGCGTCTGTGCCGGCGCTTTTATCGCGGATTGTCGAGACGTGTGGCGGGCGCGAAACCCGCCGACATCACTGGCCTGCCGGATAGCGCCGCACGCTGCGGCCGCGACCGATGCCGTAGTACGCGAGTCCCGGCCGCTTCGACTGCCGCGGGCTCGAAGATGTTGCGTCCGTCGAAGATCACCGGTTGCTTGAGCGCGCGCGCTGATGCGCTCGAAGTCGGGACTGCGAAACGCCTTCCACTCGGTCACGATGACCAGCGCATCGGCGCCGTCGAGCGCGCGCATACGGCTCGTCGCACAAGATCAGATCCTCGCGCTCGCCGTACAGGCGTCGGGTTTCGCGCGGCCGCTTCCGGATCGTAGGCGCGCACGTTCGCGCCGGCAGCCCAGAGTTGTTCGAGCAGGGTGCGGCTCGGCGCCTCGCGCATGTCGTCGGTATTGGGCTTGAACGCCAGTCCCCACACCGCAATCGTGCGACCGGCGAGCGATCCGCCGAAATGGCGTTCGATCAACTCGAACAGCTTGCGTTTCTGCGCCGCGTTGACCGCTTCGACCGCGCTCAGCAGATGCGGTTCGTAGGCGTGCGCGCGCGCCGTGTATTCGAGCGCCTTGACGTCCTTGGGAAAACACGAGCCGCCGTAACCCGCGCCCGGATAGATGAAGTGATAGCCGATGCGCGGATCCGAACCGATGCCGCGCCGCACCTGTTCGACGTCGGCGCCGACGCGCTCGGCGATGTTCGCGATCTCGTTCATGAAACTGATCTTGGTCGCGAGCATCGCGTTCGCGGCGTACTTGGTCAGCTCGGCCGAACGCACGTCCATCAGCACGATGCGCTCGTGGTTGCGGTTGAACGGCGCATACAGCGTCTTGCAGCGCTTCGACCGCGCGCGCGCTGTCGGCGCCGATCACGATGCGGTCCGGGCGCAGGCAATCCTGCACCGCGTCGCCCTCCTTCAGGAATTCCGGATTGGAGACGACATCGAACGGCGATGTCGCTGCCGCGCGCGGTGAGTTCGCCCGCGATCGCCGCGCGCACCGCGTCCGCGGTGCCGACCGGCACGGTCGATTTGTTGACGACGACGGCGTAGCGCGACAGCGTGCTGGCCGATCGTGCGCGCGACGGTCGAGCACGTGCGAGAGATCGGCGCTGCCGTCCTCGTCCGGCGGCGTGCCGACCGCGATGAAGATGATCTGCGCGTGCGCGATCGCAGCCGCTGCATCGGTCGTGAACTTCAGGTGCCCGCTGCGCATGATTGGCACGCACCAGCGGTTCCAGGCCCGGTTCGTAGATCGGAATCTCGCCGCGTTCGAGGCGCGCGATCTTGGCCGCATCGACGTCGACGCAGACCACGTCGTTGCCGACTTCGGCGAGGCAGGTGCCGGTGACGAGGCCGACGTAGCCGGTTCCGAAAATCGTCACGCGCATGTTCGCATTCCTCTCACGATCCGCCCGGCCACCGGGCCCTTGAAACACGAAAGGCGCGCCGGGTCGCGGCGCGCCTTTCGTGCGATCACGCATGTCGAACTATCAGCTCTTTTCGCCAGCCTTGACCGCCGGCTTCACGACCGGCTTGGCAGCAGGCTTTTCGCCCGCTTCGGCCGGCTTGGCGGCCGGCTTTTCGATGTCGAGCAGTTCGACTTCGAACACCAGCGTCGCGTTCGGGCCGATCGGGCCCGGCGCGTTTTCGCCGTAGGCGAGGTCGGCCGGCACGAAGAGCTTGTACTTCGAGCCGACCGGCATCAGCTGCAGGCCTTCGCTCCAGCCCTTGATCACGCCGTTCAGCGGGAACGTCGCCGGCTGGCCGCGATCGTAGGAGCTGTCGAACTTGGTGCCGTCGATCTTGGTGCCGAGGTAGTTGACCTTGACCGTGTCGGTGGCCTTCGGCTTCGGACCGGTGCCTTCCTTCTCGACCAGGTACTGCAGACCCGACGCGGTCGTCTTCACGCCCGTCTTGGACTTGTTCTTGGCCAGGAACGCGGCGCCTTCGGTCTTGTTCTTGTCGGCGTCGGCCTTCTGCTCGGCGACGCGCTTGGCCTGCATCTGCTGCATGAATTCCTGGCGCACGGTCAGCGCCTCTTCCGGCGTCAGCGCGGTCTTTTCGCCCTTGAGCGTCGCTTCCAGCGCCTGCTTCGACGACCTTGATGTCGATGTCGTCCTTGATCTGGGTCAGACCGCGGCCGATGTCCATGCCGACCATCGTGCTGATCTTGTTCTTGTCCAGCGGCACCGAAGCGGCGGGCTTGGCAGCTGTGGCAGCCGGCGTCGCCGGGGCTGCGGCAATGGCGCTACCGATCACTGAAACTGGCCGCCAGTGCGGCGACAAGGGTCTTCTGCACGAAACGCGTCATGTTTGCTCCTGAAAATTCGAATGGAATGCCGGTCTGGTTGCCCGACGGCGTCGTAGCGTGGCCCGACCCGAGTGTGTATGCGGCCGCATATTGTGAACGGGGCGCATGGCGTTGGCAAACGCCACTTCCCCGCACTGTAAACTTGGCCCCATGCTGCGCTTTGACAACTTGAACCTGCGTCGTGGTTCCCGACTTTTGCTGAACGGAGCGAATTTTCTCGTTCATCCGGGCTGGCGTGTCGGCCTGACGGGCCGCAATGGCAGCGGCAAGAGCAGCCTGCTCGCGCTGATCGGCGGCGAACTTGGCGCCGATGGCGGCGAGTTCAACCGTCCGCGCGACTGGATCATCGCTCACGTGCGCCAGCAAGCCGAAGCGTCCGAGCGCTCCGCCCTCGACCATGTGCTCGATGGCGACGCCGAATTCCGCACGCTCGAAGCCGAACTGGGCGTGGCCGAAGCCGCCCACGACGCCGCGCGCCAGGCCGTGCTGCACGATCGCCTGCACGCGATCGGCGGCTATGCGGCGCGGGCACGCGCTGGCGAACTGCTGCACGGCCTCGGCTTCGCGCCCGGCGACGAGAACGCGCGCGGTCGCCGAATTCTCCGGCGGCTGGCGCATGCGCCTCAATCTCGCCCAGGCGCTGATGTGCCGTTCGGACCTGCTCCTGCTCGACGAGCCGACCAACCATCTCGATCTCGACGCGGTGCTCTGGCTGGAGGAATGGCTGCGCCGCTATCCCGGCACTTTGGTCGTGGTGTCGCACGACCGCGAATTCCTCGACCACGTCGTCTCGCATGTGCTGCACATCGCCGATGGCAATGCGGAACTGTTCGCCGGCACGGTCAGCGCGTACGAGCGCAAACGCGCCGAGCGCCTGGCCCAGCAGCAGATCGCGCACGAGCGCCAGCAGATCGAACGCGCGCGCCTGCAACGCTTCGTCGACCGCTTCAAGGCGCAGGCGACCAAGGCGCGCCAGGCGCAGAGCCGGGTCAAGGCGCTGGAACGCATGACCGAGATCGCCGCGGTGCGCGCGGAGTCGGGCATCGAGTTCGAATTCATGACGCCGACCGCCCTGCCCGATCCGCTGCTCACGCTCGACGACGCCGCGATCGGCTACGCGCGAGCGTCGCATCGTCGAGCGCGTGAAGCTGTCGCTGCGCCCCGGCGATCGCATCGGCCTGCTCGGCGCGAACGGCGCCGGCAAATCGACCCTGATCAAGACGATTGCGGGAACGCTCGCGCCGCTCGCCGGCAAACGCCTGGCCAACAAGGGCCTCGCGATCGGTTATTTCGCCCAGCACCAGATCGAACAGCTCGACCATGCGGCGACCCCGGTGCAACACCTGCTGCGCCTGCAACCAGCGCTCGGCGAACAAGGCGCGCGCGATTTCCTCGGCACGTTCGGTTTCGCCGGCGAACGCGCACTGGCCGAGGTACGTCCGTTTTCCGGCGGCGAGAAGGCACGCCTTGCGCTCGCCCTGATCGTGTTCCAGCGCCCGAACCTGCTGCTGCTCGACGAGCCGACCAACCATCTCGATATCGACACCCGCGAGGCGCTTGCCGAAGCGCTGCAGGATTTCACCGGCGCAGTCGTGCTGGTCGCCCACGACCGCGCCCTGCTGCGCGCGGTCTGCGACGATTATCTTCTGGTGCGAGAAGGTCGCGTGCAGCCGTTTGACGGCGACCTCGACGACTACGCGAAGCTGGTGCTACGGGGCACGCCGGCGGCATCGTCGTCGTCGACTGCAACCAGCGGCGAAGGCCGCCGCGACGCACGCCGCGATCGCGCCGACCAGCGCGCACGCGTCGCGCCGCTCAGGAACGAAGTCACGCGCATCGAGAAACGCATCGCCACACTCGAAACCGAACGCACCAACGTGCAGACCGAACTGGCCGATCCCGCGCTGTACGAAAGCGGCAACGGCGAGCGCATCGCGGAACTGGTGCGCCGCCAAGGCCTACTCGCGCAGGAGATCGCGACGCTTGAGGATGCATGGCTGGAAGCGCACACGGCGCTCGACGTCGCCGAACAAGGCTGATCCACCCCGCACCACTTCGCTTGCCAGCCCTATCCAAACGACATGCAGGCCGCACGTGACTCCGGCCTCACTCCGTTTCGGGCTCATAGTCGCGAACATCCGTCGCAGGCCGGTTTTGCGACTGCAGCACCGGCGTGCGCGCCCAGCGCGACGACAGGAAGAACGCGAACGCCACAGCGGCGCTGACGACGCTGCCAATGACGTACCTGAGGGAGAACCAGCACGTGGCGCTCATGTCGATGCGTGCCCGGGCATCACCGTGACGTCGCCGGCCGGCGCCGCCGAAGAGCTCACCCATGGGAGCGCCCTGCAGGCGACGGCGCCGAAACAACGGGTGCGAGACATGATCGCGTCCTCGGATAGTCGGCCCGCAAATGCGGAGCTTGCCGATCCATACGGCAGACGGCGCCAAAGCCCGACATCCGCAATGACTGGCGGCGGCAAATGCCGTAGCGAGGATCTCCAGGCCAAGCCACCGGATTGACGCGCGTCGCTGCCCTATACTGACCGTCCGACAACGCCGCTTGGGGAGGCTGCGATGAGCGACATCACCGGACGCCTGGGGACGGCCGACGCCGGCAACGAGGCCGCGGTGCGGACACTGTTCGCGCGGGTCTACGACGAGCTTAAGCTGCTCGCGCGCAAGCAGCTGGCCTCACAATCCGGGGCCACCCTGAATACCACCGGGTTGGTGCACGAGGCCTATCTGAAGCTGGCCCAGCCCGAAGCCCGCACCCTGCATAACCGCGTCCATTTCTTTGCGCTGGCGGCCAAGGCGATGCGCCAGATCGTGATCGATCGCGCACGTGCGCGCAGCGCCGAGAAACGCGGCGGCGCCAGATTGGAGCTGGTCGAGATCGACGCGGCGGCGGACCTGGCCAATGCGGGACTCCCAGCGGTGGAACTGCTGCGTCTGGATCAGGCGCTGACGCAGTTGGAAGGCGAAGAGCCGCGACTGGCACACCTGGTCGAATTACGCTTCTTCGCCGGCCTCGACGTCGGTGAGATCGCGCTGCTGCAGACCCTCAGCGAACGCACGGTCAACCGCGACTGGCGCCGCGCCAAAGCCTATCTGTACGAGGCGCTGCATCCGGAAAACTGAGCACGCCATGAGCCGCGAACGCCTCACCGAATTGTTTGACCGCGCCATCGACATCGCGCCGGAGCGGCGCGCAGCGTGGCTCGATGCGCAGTGCGGCGAGGACTCGGCCATGTGCGCACGGCTTGAACGACTGCTGCGCGCCGATGCGCAGGCACACGATTTTCTGGAAACGCCACCGGACTGGGTGACCGATACGCTGGCCACCTCGGCGCGGATGGCTGAAACGATACCGCCAATCGCGTTCGGCCCGTGGCGCGTGGTGCGTTCGATCGGCGTCGGCGGCATGGGCGAGGTGTGGCTGGCCGAACGTGCCGATGGCGAGTTCGAGCAGCGTGTCGCGATCAAGCAACTGGCGTATCCGACACCCGGGTTGCTGGCGCGATTTCGGCAGGAACGCCAGATCCTTGCGCGCCTTGAGCATCCCAACATCGCGCGCTTGATCGACGGCGGCGTCGACACACACGGTGCGCCGTACCTCGCGATGGAATATGTCGAAGGCGTGCCGATCATCGCCTGGGCGCAACAGCTTGGGCTGGATACGCGCGCGCGCCTGCAGCTGTTCCTGCGCGTATGCGCGGCGGTCCAGTACGCGCATCAGAACCTGATCGTGCATCGCGACCTGAAGCCGTCCAACATCTTCGTCACTGCCGAGGGCGAACCAAAGCTGCTCGACTTCGGCATCGCCAAAGTGCTGGCCACGACTGGCGCCGCCGCACCGACGCAGACCGTCGCACGCCTGCTGACCCCCGGTTACGCCGCACCGGAGCAGTTCCACGGCGGGCCAATCACCACCGCAACCGATGCCTACGCGCTCGGCGTGGTGCTGTACGAATTGCTGACCGGCATGCGACCGGCAAGCAATCGCGTGACGGGAGACGCAGGGATCGGCGCAACCGATCCGCTGCCGCCGAGCGCGGCAATCGAACGCACAACCGGGAATGCCCCCGCACGCCGACGCCTGCTGCGCGGCGATCTCGACCGCATCGTGCTGACCGCACTCGCCGCCGATCCGGCACGGCGTTATCCATCCGCCGCGGCGCTCGCGGCCGACATCCGCAGCTGGCTGGGCGGCCGGCCGATCGCGGCACGCGGCGACGATGCAGCCTATCGCCTGCGCAAGTTCGCGCGGCGCAATCGCCCTGCGCTGGGTGCAGCAGCGCTCGTATTGCTCGTGTGCGTCGTCGCCACGACGATCAGCCTGCAGCAGGCGCATCGCGCACGACAACAGGCGGACGCTGCCACACGGCAAGCCGCGCGTGCGGATGCGGCCAAGCAGTTCCTGACCGGAGTCTTCGACCAGACCAGTCCCAACGAAAACCAGGGCAAACCATTCACTGCGCACGACCTGCTGCAACGCGGTGAACGCCAACTTGCGGAGCTCAATGGACGACCTGCCTTGCAGATGGAATTGACCTCGCTGCTGGCGACGCTGTACTGGAACAGCGGCGACGACGCGCACGCGACCACGCTGTTCGACAGTGTGATGGGGGATCTGCCGAATCCGGATATCCCGCCGCAGGTCAAGGCGCGCGTGCTGGCCGACCGTGCGCGCATGGAAACCGAAAAGAGCCAGTTCGCGCAGGCGTTGGCACATGCCAGGCAAGCGCTCGCCCTGGCGCAACAGGCCGGCACGGAAGGCAGCGGCGAGGCATTTTCAGCACGGCGCGCAATCAACGATACACTGGCCTGGCAACGCGATTCCGTACATGCCGAACGCGAGTTGCGCGCGACCCTGGACAACGATCGAGCCGCGTTTGGCGACGTCCACGATACGGTCGCCGAGGATTGGGAATTGCTCGGCCTGGCTCTGGCCGACCTCGGCCGTTACGACGAAGCCACCCAGGCACTCGAAAAGGCGATCGCGATCCTGCGCGAACTGCACGGCGGCGCGTACAACCGCCTCGCCAAGGCGCTCAACAGCTACGGCCTGGTCCTGCGGGAGGGCAATGACCTGCCAGGTGCCGAGGCGGCACTGCGCGAGTGCACGGACCTCGTCGCGAAACTGTTCGGCACGGACAGCTACATCACCCGCGCGGCACGCGCGAACCTGCTGACCGTGCACGAACTGCAGGGGCGCTTCGCAGAGGTACTGCCGGAACGGCTGCAGCAACTCGCCGCGGAACAGGCCACAGCAGGGGGTGGCCGCACCCATCGCTTGGCCAACACGCACGCGTCCATCGGGATCGATCTGCGCGAACTGGGTCGATTCGATGAAGCCGAACACGCATTGCGGACGAGCCTCGCCCTGCTCGCCGAAATTCCCGGCACCAACGACGGCGCGGGCCAGGCCGCGGCGAGGCTGCAGCTTGGCCTCACCCTGCAACTGCAAGGGCGGTTCGCCGAAGCCGAGGCGGCATTGCGCGAGACGCTGAGGATCGAACAGCGTAGCGCGGCGCCCTCATCGCCGCGGCTCAATGTCGCGCGCGGCGAACTCGGCAACCAGTTGCGCCTCGCACATCGCAATGACGAAGCGCTGCGGGAGCTGTCCGCGGCGAACGCCGCCTTCCGCGAGATCGGCACTGGCGCAGCGGCGCGGCAGTCCCTCGTGCAGGCCAACCTCAGCCAGGCCGAACTCGACAACGGCGACAGTGCGACCGCGGAAACCACCGCCAGCGACGCGTTGGCGATCGCACGCAAGGCGCTGCCCGCAGCAAATTACCGACTCGGCACGCCGCTGTTCGCGCTCGCCCGCGCCAAGCTCGCGATGGAAAAGGCCGACGAGGCCGAACCCTTGTTGCGCGAAGCTCTGGCCGTGCGCGGCCGCGTGCACCCGGCCCAAGATCCACGCGTGCTCGAAGTGAAGGTCGAGCTGATCCACGCGCTGCAAGCGCTCGGCCGCCCCGTCGAGGCGCAGGCGCTCACAACGGCCATCGAACCGCTGCTGCAGCCGGCGTCCTCCGCATGGATCGCAGAACTGCGCACGCGCCTGCAATCCCCGGCGTCACCGTAACTCGCGACTTCAAGCCACGCATCGCGCATGGCTCATGGCGAGCCCGTGAACGCGCCTTCGATCATGTCCATGTTCACCGTGTTGCCGGTGTAGGTCGCCGAGTTGGTCGGGGTGATCGAAAAATGACCGCCGCCGTTCGCGGCGACATCGTCCCACCAACCAGGCGCACCACCGGCCCACCAGGCGTAGCCGGTGAATACGTCGGGATGGGCTTCGAAATATGCGATGAAATCCGCCCACGCCGCTGCGGCAATCGGGTTGCCGGCGTAAAAACCGATCTCGCCGAGCCAGATGCGATAGCCATGCGTGGCGGCTTCATCCAGCACGACCGCGATGTGCTCGCGCGCTGCCGTGACTGCGGTGATCGCGGAGCTGCTGCCCCCCTCTTCGGGATCGAGATAGGTATGCACCTCGGCGACGATATTGTTCAGCGGATCGGCGATCGGCAGGCCGGGGCCGTTGGCGTTCAGCCATCCATACGCGTTGGAGCGCTGCGGGAGCGCAGTGTCGTACCAGACCGATGTCCATGAACTGGCGGCGGTATAGCCATTGCCCGGAACGAAGATGCGTTGACTCGAACCGGCCGCGCGAATTGCCGTGACCGCGGCCTGCGCGGAACTCCACCACGACATCGTCGACATGTTGTTCGGCTCGTTGACCAGACCGTAGGACACGCGCGGGTTGTCCTTGAAGAGGGTCGACATCCTGCGTCCAGAAGTCCGCGAATGCGGCGGTCGGCACGGCGGCCGAGCCGACCAGGTTGCCACGCCACATCGCGCCGCCCGCGCCGCCGCCGGAATCGGCCTGCCACGGTTCGACGATGACCTGGATACCTTTCACGCCCGTCGCGTAGTCGACGATGCGCTTGTAATTGTTAAAGTACACTTTGTAGTTTCCGCTGGCAGATGCCGGAATCGGCCCGAGCAACGACGACTGCATGCCCTCCCACGAGAACAGAAAGCGGATCGCGGTGACGTGCCTCGACGCGTAGTAGTCGATCAGCCGCGTGTCGTGGACCGGATAGTGCGTGCCAGCCACCGGGCCAGTCGCCTGCGGAAACGCGAAATAGGCCATTTCCATGCCGACGATATTGGTCCCGCGCGACGCCGAGGGTTCGAAACCATTCGCGAAGATCGCGTCGGGCGCGGTATTGCGTCCCAGCAAGCCGACATCGTCGACATACACATTCGCCTGCGCCGAGCTGGTGTTCGACTGCAACCAGAATTGATCGAAGCTGCCGCTGTACGCCATCGGCGGCGCATCGAATGATGCATCGATCCGCACCCAGGCGTTGGCGGGCAGCGCTTGTCCATGCAGGGCCGCCAATGGCGCGCTCGCAACCGCCGTTCCGGCCTTCCCGAAAACCAGCTGGATGTCCTGCCCGCCCGGTCCGCCCGCGTTGATCCACACCGAAATCCCGCGCCAGTCCGTCGTGGACAGCATCGCCGGCGCACACCAGCTCAGCGCGTTGTAGTTTTCGGGCGTGAAGCGGATCGATTTCGTACCGCCTTGCACCGGCGCCGGATTGGCGAAATCGAAATCGCCGGGAATACCGCCAAACGTGCAATTTTGGTCAAAGCCATTGCGACTGGCGTCGTCGTAAACGACGACATCGGCCGCGTTGGCTTGCGTGCAGGAACCTGCGATCAGCAAAACCATCCATACGCACCCAACCCGCAAGCTCATGACGTCTCTCCCCTATGGCTGCTGCCCGATTATCACCCCGCGCCGCGCCGCATTCCCCGTTAACGACGCGACGGTTGCCTCGGATGAACAAGGTGATCGCCCGCAACACAATCATGGCAGCCGCTTGGCACCTACGGTTCACGGCGCAACCGGCTCCATCGATGTGATTCCGGGCCTCCTCCCTCATACGTGGGTTGGCGCAAAACCCCGCCAACGGCCACCCGGGCGTTGCTCGAGCTGGTATTGACATGTTCGAATTTGGTGTTATAGTTAACTACATCACCACTTCATCAAGCACGGAGACCGCCATGTCGAACCACGCCATCCAGACCCTTACCGCGAGCCTGCCGCCCCGCGTGAACCAGCTCCTGCTGTTGGCCATCGCTCTGCTGGGTACCGGTGCGACGATTGTCGCGGTCTCCCACCGCACCACCGCGATCGCCGCCCACGACAATGCCCGCAACGCGGTCGCGACGTCGGTAGTCGCGCCACGTCCGAAGATCGACACCGCACCGACGCTGCTGCCGGCGATCATCGTTACTCCCGATCGGGAAATGACGACACTTGCGACCATTACCGTGCGACCGGATCACGCAACCACCGCCATTGCTCCAACCTGGGAGCGCACCGACGGCTTCGCGCTTGATGCCAATTCCGATGCGCGAGACCTGCGCGCCACCGCTTCGCCACCGACCGGCGGTGGTTTCGCGATGCCCTACTATTCGTTCAGCAGAAACCCGCGCCACGCGAGCAAGGAATGACCCGGATGAGCATCACCTGGAATGATTCGACGCCGATCTACCGCCAACTGCGCGACCGCGTGGTGGCGATGATCCTCGATGGCGTCCTCAAGCAGGGCGATCCGTTGCCGTCGGTACGCCAGGTGGCCGGTGATTTCCAGATCAATCCGATCACCGTGTCCAAGGCGTATCAGGAGCTGGTCGATGAAAATCTTGTGGAAAAACGACGGGGGCTTGGCATGTATGTCAACGATGGGGCGCGCGAGGCGCTGCTCAAATCCGAACGCGAACGCTTCCTGCGCGAGGAATGGCCGGTGCTCAATGCACGCCTGGGCCGTCTCGGCTTGAGCCTGAAGGAACTCATGGACGCTTCGAACGAGGAAATGCAATGAACCCGATCATCCACGCGCGCAATCTGTCCAAGCAGTACGGCGCCACCAAGGCGCTGGACGCGGTGAGCTTCGACATCGAAGCCGGACGCATCGTCGGCCTGATCGGCCCGAACGGCGCCGGCAAGACGACCGCGCTGAAAGCGATCCTCGGCCTGACCGATTTCACCGGCGAACTGTCCGTACTCGGCTTCGATCCGCGCAAGCAGCGCACCGAGCTGATGGAACAGGTGTGTTTCATCGCCGACGTCGCGGTGCTGCCACGCTGGATCCGCGTGCGCGAAGCGGTCGAATTCGTCGCCGGCGTGCATCCGCGCTTCTCGCGCGAAAAATGCCAGGCGTTCCTTGCGCGCACCAAGATCGAGCCGGGCATGCGCGTGCGCGAATTGTCCAAGGGCATGATCGTGCAGCTGCATCTCGCGCTGGTCATGGCGATCGACGCGAAGCTGCTGGTGCTCGACGAGCCGACGCTCGGCCTCGACATCCTGTATCGCAAGTCGTTCTACGAAAGCCTGCTCGCCGACTACTTCGACGAGAACAAGACGATCATCGTGACCACGCACCAGATCGAGGAAGTCGAACACATCCTGACCGATCTGATGTTCATCCAGCGACGGCAAGATCGTGCTCGCGGCGACGATGGACGAGGTCGCCGACCGCTACGTCGAGGTCATGGTCAACCCGGACCGGGCCGACGCGGCGCGTGCGCTGAAGCCGCTCAACGAACGCCAGATCTTCGGCAAATCGATCTTCCTGTTCGACGGCGTCGACCGCTCGCGCCTCGCCGCACTCGGCGAACTGCACAAACCGAGCGTCGCCGACCTGTTCGTCGCCACCATGAAAGGGACCTACGCATGAACACGCTACCGCTGCTCTTGAAGCGCGAATACTGGGAACACCGCGGTGGTTTCCTGTGGACGCCCGCCTGGATCACCGGCGTTATCCTGATCATCACCGTGTTCGGCATGATCAGCGCCGAGGTGTTCTCCCACCACGTGCAGGTGCGCGCCGCCGGCATCTCGTTCGACCAGTTGCGCAACAGCATCAGTGCCGAAGATTTTGCGCAGGCCGGCAACGGGCTGGACATGGTGCAGCTCACGCTCGCCGGCATCGCCAGCATCGGGCTGTTCTTCGTCTCGTTCTTCTATCTCCTCGGCGCGCTCTACGACGACCGCCGCGATCGCAGCGTGCTGTTCTGGAAATCGCTGCCGGTCTCCGACACCGCGACCGTCGCATCGAAGGCGTTGACCGCAATGCTGGTGATGCCGGCGATCGTTCTGGTGGTGGCGACCCTTGCTTATGTCCTGTTCCTGGTCCTGGTCAGCATCTGGGTGGCCGCGCACGGAATGAACCCGCTGCCGGCGATAGCAGGCGCCCATCCGTTCGGCATGTTCCTGCGTCTGCTGCTGATCCTGCCGGTGGGCGCGCTGTGGGCATTGCCGACGGTCGGCTGGCTGCTGTTCTGGTCCGCGTTTGCGCGCAGCAAGCCGTTCATGTGGGCGGTGCTGCTGCCGGTGCTCGCGCTGTTCGCGAACTGGTGGGTCGGTCTGCTTGGCGGCCCGCACATCAGCGGCGACGAGCATCTCGCCACAATGCTCGGCCGGCTGTTGTTCAGCGTGATGCCGGGCAGTTGGATGGGGCAGGTCGGCAGTGTCGCCACCGGCAACAACTTCAATGGAAACAGCGTGGTGGGCAACCTTGATCCCAGCCACGTCTATCCGGCGCTGGCGACGCCGAATCTCTGGATAGGCGTGATCGTCGGCCTCGCCCTGGTCGCAGGCGCGATCTGGCTGCGCAGCCGCCGCATCGAAACCAACGCCTGATCCGGGAACCGGCAGACGGAAAGGCCGCGGCCTTTTCGTCTGCCGTTCCAGCCAACCTTTTCATCACCGGAGTCCCGATGGACAGCATGCGCAAAATCGTCGGCTTGATCCTGATCGCACTCGCCACGGCCGGCTGCGGACGCAACGCCGGGAACACTTCGGTGTTCTCTCGCATCAGCGTGCTCGGCAACAATGAAATCGCGATCCACCCGTCGAGTGGCCCGGACGCGACCGTTTCCGCGGACGGCAACCTGGTCATCGATGGCAAGACGGTCGCGGTCACACCGCCGCAGCGGGATCTGCTCAAGGCCTACTTCACCGGCGCCATCGCATTGCGCAACGACGCGATCGCGACGGGTGCGGCGGGTGTCGCCACGGCCGGCCAGGCGATCGGCAGCGTCGTGTCAGGATTGGCGAATGGCAAGCCGGACGAAATCGGTCCTGCGGTCGAAGCCCGCGCCGCGAAGGTCGAGGCGCAAGCCATGAAAATCTGCGTCGACCTGACCGCCCTGCGTACGACGCAGGACTCGCTTGCCAGCCAACTCCCCGCATTCCGGCCGTATGCGACGATCGACGCCGGGCAGGTTGCAAAGTGCAATCCGGGTCGAGACTGATCGTTCCGCGTCGCGTGCGGGCCGGTTCTGGCGTAGCCAACCCCTGAAAAAAACGCCCCCACCCGCATGGCGGAAAGGAGGCGTGTAGTCCGCATGCAACCGCCTTTTCCTCAAGGCAACGCAAAGGTTCGTCAACGCAAAATGTCGGCGACGACCTTGTACTTGTTCGCGCCGTCCGCGCGCAAACCAACCTGGGTCAAATCGAGCGAACCCACCAGCCAATAGCGCGTCAGATCGTTGCCGCTGCGGCGCACGACGACGGCATTGTTCTCGTTGGAATAGATGATGTCGCCATTGCGCAGCCGGTCGGGCGTCATCGTATTGGTGATGGTACGACCGTCATTGAGGCTCTTTTCCAGCGCCAACCGCGTCGGCGCATCGGCAGCGGGTTCGCGTGCGTCGAGCGATGCGGCGGCGCCGGCATCCCGGCGCAGCGTCGCTTCGCCGCGGATCGCCGTCACGAGCTGGTAACGATCCTGCGCGACGACCCGCAATTCGGAGCGGCGCAGGTCGAGATCACCCTCGACCCAGTACAGCGCCATGCGGCCACCTTCGCGGCGCGTCACCGCGCGCACCGGACCATCGACATAAAGCGTATCGCCCGCCTGCAGGTTGGCCACGCTCAGCGTGCCGTCCGCCGCGCGACCACCCTTCAGCGACTTTTCCAGGCGTGCGTGGATCGCATCGACCGAATCACCTGCTGCCGCCGCCTTTGACGGTGCTGCAGCCGGAGCGGCCGGAGCCGCCGCCGTGGTGACCACCGGAGCCGGCTTCGCCGCCGCTTGCTGCGCGGCCTGATGCTTCGCCGCTTCGGCCTGGGCCTTCGCGGTCTCCGCTTCCGCCTTGGCCTTTTCCGCCTCGGCCTTCGCCTTGTCCGCTTCCGCCCTGCTCTTCTCGGCGTCCGCCTTGGCCTTCTCCGCCTGCGCCTTGCTCTTCTCGACGTCGGCCTTCGCCACCGCCTTCTCGGGCTCCGCTACGGCGGACGCCTTCGGCTCGACGCGCACCAGCACGTTCTCGTAGAACCCATCGCGCATCACGACATCCGCGTTGCCGCCGGCATGGATCTTC
The DNA here is from genome assembly GCA_963720445.1 of uncultured Gammaproteobacteria bacterium. Taxonomy (GTDB): domain Bacteria; phylum Pseudomonadota; class Gammaproteobacteria; order Xanthomonadales; family Rhodanobacteraceae; genus Dokdonella_A. The sequence continues at coordinate 894,396 of CAVRFO010000001.1, read as the reverse complement.
GCCGCAATCTTCGCGTGCCATTCCGGCGGCGCGGTAATCACGAGCTGGTTGCCGGACTCGGCTGCCTTGCGACCCAACGCCGCCAGCGTCGCGTCCGCTTTGCCGCTCGACAGGTTCGCGCCGCTGATGTCGACGTTCTGTTGCGCGAACGCCAGGGGCGAGGCGGCCAACGCGGTTGCAAGTACAAGTCTTCTCAACATTTCAAAAGCTCCGATAAGGGGTTCGTTTTGCTGTTGTCCAACCGCGTTCCGCGGCGTCCATCCGGCACGTCAGACGCGGAAGCGAGCAAAGGTGCCAGCGCTCCATGCAAGAATGGCGCCGGGTTCGCGCATCACGCGCGTAGCCTCGGCAGTCTGTTGTTGCGGTCGGGTTCTGACATGTGCCGTTCGACACGGACGCAAATGGGCAACCGGCACCGGTCCGTTCAGCCGCCAGATGAACCGCCGTGGATGCCGCCCTTGGTCAACGCGGCCGGATCGAGCAGCTCCTGCAACTGCTTGCGTGACAAACCGGTCGTTTCCAGCGCGACATCCAGGATCGGACGACCTTCCTTGTAGGCCTGCTTCGCGGTAGCCGCGCCCTTGTCGTAGCCGATCACCGAATTGAGCGCGGTGACCAGGATCGGATTGCGGTTCAGCGCTTCCTTGATCTTGTCCTCGCGCACCTTGAAGCCGGCAATCGATTTGTCGGCGAGCAGGCGCGATGTGTTCGCAAGCAACTCGATCGACTGCAGCAGGTTCAGCGCGATCACCGGCAGCATCACGTTGAGCTGGAAGTTGCCGCTCTGCCCGGCGATCGTGATCGTGGTGTCGTTGCCGATTACCTGCGCGCAGACCATCGTCATCGCTTCCGGAATCACCGGATTGACCTTGCCCGGCATGATCGACGAGCCCGGCTGCAGCGCCGGCAACTCGATTTCGCCGAGGCCCGCCAGCGGGCCGGAATTCATCCAGCGCAGGTCGTTCGACATCTTCATCAGCGAGCACGCCAGCGTCTTCATCTGGCCCGACAGTTCAACGGCAGCGTCCTGTGAACTGATGCCCTCGAAATAATTGTCGGCCGACTCGAATTTCACGCCGGTCATCTTGGTCAGTTCGGCGCAAACCCTCGGCCCGAGCTCGACATCGGCGTTGATGCCGGTGCCGACCGCGGTGCCACCCTGCGGCAACTTGCGCATGCGCTTCAACGCATCCTGCAGGCGTTCGATGTTCGAGCGGATCTGTGCCGACCAGCCACCGAGTTCCTGCCCGAACGTGACCGGCATCGCATCCATCAGGTGCGTGCGCCCGGTCTTGGCGACCTTCTTCAACTCACGCGCGCGCAGATCCAGCGTCTTCTTGAGGTGCGCGAGCGCCGGCAGCAATTTCTCGCTGACGGTGAGCACGGCGCTGACCTGGATCGCGGTCGGGATCACATCGTTCGAGGACTGGCCGTTGTTGACGTCATCGTTCGGATGCACCTTGGCACCGGCTGCGGCGCACACGTGCGCGATCACCTCGTTTGCATTCATGTTGCTCGACGTGCCCGAACCGGTCTGGAACACGTCGATCGGGAACTGCGCATCGAATTCGCCTTTGGCGACGCGCTCGGCGGCCTTGCGGATCGCCTTCGCCGAGGTCTTCTTGAGGTGGCCGAGATCCGCATTCGCCTGCGCCGCCGCGGACTTGATCAGGCCGAGTGCGCGGATGAATTCGCGCGGCATGGTCAGCCCCGAGATCGGAAAATTGCCGACCGCGCGCTGGGTCTGCGCGCCATACAACGCATCGGCGGGGACTTTGAGTTCGCCCATGCTGTCGCGCTCGATCCGGTACTCGCTCATTGGTTTTGCCTGCTTCCAAGTTGAACCGCCATTATAGCGATCCGGGCGCCGGCGCCGGGATCGCGCGCGTCGGATGCTGGCAGCCTGTGGGGCTTTGGTGGTCGAGGCGAAAGCCCGGCTGTGCGAGGACAGATTTTCGACGGTTCGCCGGCCCATAGGGGTTCCATGGGCCAAGAATCGGGGGAAATACGGACCGCTCAGACGGATTTGCAGCTTGGCCGACCAAAGCCCGACAGGCTGCTAGAATCGGCGGCCGTCCCCACCCGTCCTGCAATGCTGCAGAACCTGCTCTATGTCGGCGCCGCGCTGCTGCTGGTGCTGCTCAACGGCTTCTTCGTCGCCGCCGAATTCGCACTGGTCAAGCTGCGTCGCACGCAAGCCATGACGATGGCCGCCAGCCACGGCTGGCGCGGCCGCATCCTGGTCAGCGTACACGGCCGTCTGGACGCCTACCTGTCGGCTTGCCAGCTCGGCATCACACTAGCCTCGCTCGCACTCGGCTGGATCGGCGAACCGGCGTTCGCGCACCTGCTCGAACCGGTCTTCGCACGCTTCGACGTCGGCCCGGAAACCACCGCAGTGGTCGCGCTGGTGATCGCGTTCACGCTGATTTCGTACCTGCACATCGTGCTCGGCGAACTCGCGCCGAAATCGCTGGCGATCCGTCGCCCGGAACGCATGTCGCTGTGGACCGCCGCACCGCTGTACGCGTTCTACTGGCTGATGTATCCGGCGATCTGGCTGCTTAACGCGAGCGCGAACCGCATGCTGAGCGCGGTCGGCCTGGGCGCTGACGCGCACGACGACGCCCCCAACTACTCGCGCGAGGAACTCAAGCTGATCGTGCACGCCAAGCGCGCCGGCCACAGCGCGGGCGAGGAATACTCGATGATGAAGTACGCGCTGGACCTGCCGGAACTCGTCGTCGGCGACCTGTTGCGCACGCGCGACCAGCTCGCGTCGTTGCGCGATGGCCAGACCCAGGCGCAAGTGATCGCCGAATTCCAGCGCACGCGCTTCAGCCGCTACCCGTGGTTCGACGCCGATGGCGACCAGGTCCGCGGCGTGCTGCACATGAAGGATCTGCTGCCCGCGATCGCCGAACACGGCACGATCGACGACATCGCCGCGATGCTGCGTCCGCCGATCCTGCTGCCGTTGCACACGCCGGTGCTCGACGTGCTCAAGCGTTTCCGTGCCGGGCATACGCACCTCGCGCTCGGCGTCGAGGAATCCGGCCGCGTCGCCGGGTTCTTCACCCTCGAAGACATCGTCGAAGTGATCGTCGGCGACATCGAGGATGAACGCGTGCCCGGCATCGCCGAGACCGCAGCCGGCGCAGCCGACGGCGAACTCACGATCACCGGCGGCACCCCGATCTACAAACTCGAACGCCTGCTCGATCGCGACATCGACGCCCCCGCCGACGTGAACTCGGTCGGCGGCCTTATCATTCACCGTCTGGAACGCCTGCCGATCGAAGGCGAAACACTGGCCTTCGACGGTTTCGACCTGACCGTTCGCACGATGCAGGGCGCACGCGCCCAGGTCATCGTCGTTCATCCCAACACCGCCGTGCCCGAGGTAGCCCCATGAGTTCGCCCCTGCTCGCCCTGTCGCCACTCGATGGCCGTTACGCGGCAAAGACCGAAACGCTGCGCCCGATCTTCAGCGAATTCGGTCTGATGCACCGGCGCGTGCGCGTCGAACTCGCCTGGCTGCTCGCACTCGCGGACGAGCCGAAGATCAGCGAAGTGCCGTCGCTGCCCGCCGCCGCACGCGCCGCATTGCTTGCGATCGGCGAGACGTTCTCGGAAGAAGACGCCGCGCGCATTAAGACCATCGAACGCACCACGAATCACGACGTCAAGGCGGTCGAATACTTCATCAAGGAAAAGGTCGCCAGCAACGCGGAACTCGCCGCGGTCAAGGAATTCATCCACTTCGCCTGCACCAGCGAAGACATCAACAACCTCGCCTACGCGCTGATGCTGCGCGATGCCCGCGACGGCGTGCTGTTGCCGTCGCTCGATGGCGTAATCGCAAAGCTGCGCGGGCTTGCACACACGCACGCCGCGCAGCCGATGCTGTCGCGCACGCACGGCCAGACCGCCTCGCCGACCACGCTCGGCAAGGAGATCGCGAACGTCGTCGCGCGCCTCGAACGCCAACGCCGGCAGATCGCAGCGGTAGAGATCACCGGCAAGATCAACGGCGCGGTCGGCAACTACAACGCGCACGTGGTGAGCTATCCGGAAGTCGACTGGCCGGTATTCGCGCGGCATTTCGTCGACAGCCTCGGCCTCGTGTTCAACCCCTACACGACGCAGATCGAACCGCACGACTGTGTCGCGGAACTTGGCGACGCGATGCGCCGCGCGAACACGATCCTGATCGACTTCGCGCGCGATGTCTGGGGTTACATTTCACTCGGCTATTTCCGCCAGGTGTTGAAGGCCGGCGAAGTCGGTTCATCGACGATGCCGCACAAGGTCAACCCGATCGACTTCGAAAACGCCGAAGGCAATTTCGGCCTCGCCAACGCACTGTTCGAGCATTTCAGCGCGAAGCTGCCGATCAGCCGCTGGCAGCGCGACCTCACCGACTCGACCGTGCTGCGCGCACTCGGCACCGCGTTTGGCCACACCCAGATCGCGCTCGACGCGCTGCTGCGCGGCCTCGGCAAGCTCACCGCGAACCCCGAACGCCTCGGCGCCGATCTCGACGCCAGCTGGGAAGTTCTCGCCGAAGCGGTGCAGACCGTGATGCGTCGGTATGGACTGCCCGAACCCTACGAACAGTTGAAAGCACTCACGCGAGGCCACGGCATCACGCGCGAGGCGCTGCGCGAATTTGTCGAAAAACTCGACCTGCCGGTCGATGCGAAGCAACGGCTGCTCGCGTTGACGCCGGCTCGCTACATCGGTCGCGCCGAATCGCTGGCCGCTTCGATCTGAAAGTCGTGGTCGATCGGAAAGGAAAAACGATGCGCTCTTGCTTCGGTCTTCTTGCGCTGCTGGCGCTCACAAGCTGTACAGCGACGCCACCCATGCGCAGTGCGCCTGTTGCCACCCACGCATGTGCAACGGATGCGGGGTGGGACGATCCCGCCACCCCGCGGAAGATCTACGGCAACACCTGGTACGTGGGCACCTGCGGGATCAGCTCCATCCTGATCACGTCGAAGCAGGGACACGTCCTCATCGACGGCGCCACCGTCGCCGGCGCATGGATGATCGAGGCGAACATCCGGGCGCTGGGTTTCCGGGTCGAGGACGTGCGCTACATCCTCAATTCGCACGAACATCTGGACCATGCCGGCGGCATCGCCCAATTGCAGCACGATTCGGGTGCCACCGTGTTTGTCCGTGCGCCGGCTGCAGCCGCGCTCGAGCGCGGACGCGGCGACCGCAGCGATCCCCAGTTTCTTTCCGTCGGCGGATTTCCGCCTGTCGCGGCCGCCGCGATACGCACGGTGGCCGACGGCCAGACGCTCAGCCTCGGGCCAATCGCGCTGACCACGCATGCCACGCCTGGACACACGCCGGGAAGCACGAGCTGGAGCTGGACATCGTGCGATTCCGACCGATGCCTGGCGCTCGCCTACGCCGACAGCCTCACACCCCTCTCCGACGACGTATACCGTTATACGGATGAGACGCAGCACCCGGGCACGCTTGCGGCATTCCGGCAATCGATTGCCACCGTTGCCGCACTGCCTTGCGACATCCTACTGACGCCACATCCCTCGGCAAGCGACCTGTGGGCGCGACTGGCGCCTGCGTCGGCACCGCTGGTCGATTCCAACGCCTGCCATCGCTACGCCGCGACCGCCAGCGACAAGCTCGACGCCAGGATCGCCAAGGAACACGGGGCGGCAACGCCATGATCGAAGTCCATGCCAACGCCCGATATTTTCTTGGAATGCCGCCAGCGCGTTTCCTGCGCGACTATTGGCAAAAGAAGCCGCTGCTGATTCGCAGCGCGTTCGCGGACTTCGAAAATCCGGTCGCGCCTGACGATCTGGCTGGACTGGCCTGCGAGGAACTCGCGCTCGCGCGCATCGCGATCCACGAATCGAAGGCTGATCGCTGGACCCTGCGCAATGGCCCGTTCGCGGAGAGCGATTTCGCGACCTTGCCGAAAACGCATTGGACCTTGCTGGTGCAGGACGTCGACAAGTGGGATGCCGATGTCGCCGCGCTGCTCGCGCATTTCGATTTCCTGCCGAGCTGGCGCATCGACGACGTGATGGTCAGCTACGCCGAGGATGGCGGCTCGGTCGGCGCGCACGTCGACCAATACGACGTGTTCCTGCTGCAGGGGCTTGGCCAGCGGCGCTGGCAGATCAGCACCGATCCGGCCGCCCCACTCGCGTTCCGCGATGACGCGGAGTTGAAACTCCTGCGCGAGTTCACGCCGACCGACGAGTGGATCCTCGAACCCGGTGACATGCTGTACCTGCCGCCCGGCGTGCCGCATCACGGCGTCGCGATCGGCGAGTGCATGACCTATTCGATCGGCATGCGCGCGCCTTCGCAGGCGGAGCTGGTCGGTGATTTCTTCGATCACCTGGTCGAGGCGATGCCGGAGGATGCGCGCTACGTCGATGCGGATCTGGCGCCGGCGCGCGACGATGGCGAAATCGATGAGGCGGCGATCGCACGGGTGATGCGGACGATGCCGTGGGTGCGGTTTGCCGCGACGACGGAATCCGCAACGGCCGATTCGCTTTCCGTGTCTGCGCTGCGCACGTGGTTCGGCCGTTTCATCACGCGCTATCGCAGCGCGCAAGTCGCCCCTCCTCCACGTGCCTTTACTGACGCGATGTTCGCGCGCGCTTTGGCGCAGGGCGCGCGCGTGCAGCGCAATCCGTGGTCGCGGTTCGCGTGGATGCGCGCGGAGCGCGGCGCCACGTTGTTCGTCGCGGGCGAATGCCATGACTGCTCGCTGCGCTTCGCCCAGTTCATCTGCAGGGAAACGGCGTTCGCGCCGGGCGAAGCGCCGATGTCGGCATCCGATGCGCGCGTGCTGCGTCGATTGCTCGACGGAGGTCACTTCGCGGTCGTACGTTCACGGAGGTCGACATGATTCCCGATGATTTCCATATCGAGCCGGCATCGTGGGAAACCGATCTGGCCGATCTTCGCGCGGTGCGTGAACAGGTGTTCCTGATCGAGCAGGCGATTCCGCCCGAGGAAGAATGGGATGCGCTCGATGCCAAATCGCACCACGTGCTCGCGCGCGATCGCGACGGCAATCCGATCGGGACCGGCCGGCTGACACCGGAGCAGATGATCGGGCGCATGGCCGTGCTCGCGCCATGGCGCGGCAAGGGCGTCGGCGCGGCGATCGTGCGCGTGCTGCTGGAACAGGCGCGCGCTCTGCGCTATCCGGCGATCGAGTTGCACGCGCAGAGCCACGCGCTTGCGTTCTATGCGTCGCTGGGTTTCGAGGCGTATGGCGATCAATTCGACGAATGCGGCATCGCGCACCGGATGATGCGCATGCAACTGACGCCGTTCGCGGGCGCCGAGCCGGTCACGCTGGCGCCTGCGCCCGAGCCGCGCACGCTGGTCGCCGACGATCGCGAACAGGCGTTGGCGGCCATCGCCGAACTGCTCGACGACGCCAGCAACGAGATCGCGATCTACACGCGCGATCTGGACGCCGCCCTGCTCGACGTACCGGCGACGCTGGATGCGCTCAAACGCATCGCGTTGTCCGGCCGCCATGCGCAGATCCGCATCCTCGTGCACGATGCGCGCAAGCCGCTCGCGGACGGCCATCGCCTGATCGCACTGGCGCAACGCCTGCCGAGCACGGTCGCGATCCGCACGCCGGTCGATGAGCGCGATCTGCAATACCCGTCCGCGTTCCTCATCAACGATCGCCGCGGCTATCTGTTTCGCGTGCTCGGCAGCCGTGTCGAGGGCGAAGGATCGACCTATGCGCCGGGCAAGCACGCGCAGCTGCGCGAATTCTTCGACCAGGTATGGGAGCGTTCGGTGCCGAGCGAGGAGTTGCGGCAGCTGGCGTTTTGACGGCTGCACGGACTTGGCGGCGATGCGACGCCTGCTTCGCATCGCGCCTTCCGGCAGTCCTGTGAGGCGCAGGAATCCAGGGTCCCACCATGGTGGGCGATCCCGCCCGCATTTTCACAACGACGATCGCGCAGAGACTGCGCTCCTCCGAAGCGAACTGTGGCGGCGACTTGATCCGACGCCGTGGCGGGCGCATCTTCCACCCATGCCGATCTACGAATACGCCCCGATCGATCCGCCCGGTTGCGCGCTGTGCTGCTACGGATTCGAGCTGCTGCAACGCATGGCCGACGCCCCGCTGACGCATTGCACGGCATGCGGCACGCCAGTGCGCCGCGTGATCGGCGCGGCGCAGGTCGTCGCCGGTCACGCGCATGTGCTGGGTGAACAACATATCGCCAGGCATGGCTTCACGAAGTACCGGCGGGTCGGCAAAGGAAAGTATGAGAAGGTCGCCGGGAAAGGGCCGGATACGATCAGCGGCGACTGACCACGTATCGGTGCCGTCATATTGAAGTCCTGCGAATCGTATGTCATTGCATTGATATCAAAGGGTTTTACCTTACGCCCGGCGAGCCAACCGGCGCGCTGTAATATCTCTGAAATAAAAAACTCATCGTCCTGAAACCTCGCGAGTCTACAAAGCGCACCAGGCGGCCCGATGCCGCATTCGCTTTCCCACTCGTTTCGAGGAGTTCCACGTGCTCACTTCGATCAAGACCCGCTTCATCGCCATCGGCCTCGCCGCCGTCATCGGCAGTGTCGCGTTCGGCGTCCCATCGGCGCAGGCCACCGATATCACCGGTGCCGGCGCGACGTTCATCTACCCGATCCTGTCGAAATGGTCGGACACCTACCACAACGCGACCGGCAGCAAGATCAACTACCAGTCGATCGGCTCCGGTGGCGGCATCGCGCAGATCAAGGCCGGTACCGTCGTGTTCGGTTCGTCCGACAAGCCGCTCAGCCCCGCCGAACTCGCCGACGCGGGCCTGGCCCAGTTCCCTTCGGTGATCGGCGGCGTCGTGCCGGTCATCAACGTAGAGGGTATCGAGGCTGGCAAGATCCATTTCACCGGCCCGCTGCTCGCCGATATCTACCAGGGCAAGATCACCAAGTGGAATGATCCGGCGATCGCGCAGATCAATCCGGACCTGAAACTTTCCGACGCCGCGATCACGGTCGTGCATCGCTCGGATGGCTCGGGCACCACGTTCAACTTCGTCAACTATCTGTCCAAGGTTTCGCCGGAATGGAAGGCCAAGGTCGGTGAAGGCACCTCGGTGTCGTGGCCGGTCGGCGTCGGCGGCAAGGGCAATGAGGGCGTCGCGGCGTACGTGAAGCAGATCAAGGGTTCGATCGGCTATGTCGAGCTCGCCTACGCACTGCAGAACAAGATGACCTATGCCGCCGTGCAGAATTCGGCAGGTCAATTCGTGCAGCCAAGTCTGGCCGTGTTCCAGGCCGCCGCGGCAAGCGCGGACTGGAAGAACGCGAAGGATTTCCACCTCGTGATCACGAACGCGCCCGGGGAAAATTCCTGGCCGATCACCGCGACGAATTTCATCCTCGTCTACAAGCAGCCGAAGGACAGCGCCGGCACCAAGGCTGCGCTCGATTTCTTCAAGTGGGCGTATGAGAACGGCGGCGCACAGGCCGAGGCACTCGACTACGTGCCGCTGCCGAAAGCACTGACCGAACAGATCGAGGCGTACTGGCAGGCTGAGATCAAGCTCTGACGCCAGGCAGGAAACATCTGGACAAGTCGTCATCCCGGCCTTCGCCGGGATGACGCGTCTGGATCAGCCCAAAGTCTTCCGTGTCGAACCGCCCGCTTCCAAACGACGGACCTATGGCCGCCAATGCCAGCCCAATCACTCGCACGATGACGTCCGCCGTCATCGACGCCAACCGTCGCAACACACGCGATGCGGGTGCCGATCGCGCGTTTCGCTGGATTGTCACCGGCGCCGGCATGCTCGTGCTCGCGGCACTCGCGGGCGCCGCGCTGTCGATGCTCTGGGGCGGCCGCGAGGCGTTCTCGACGTTCGGTTTCGGTTTCCTGTTCTCGACCGAGTGGGATGCAGTAAACCACCACTTCGGCGCGCTGGTTCCGATCTACGGAACCCTGGTCACCGCGCTGATCGCGATGCTGATCGCGGTGCCAGTGAGTTTCGGCATCGCGCTGTTTCTTACCGAGGTTGCGCCGAAATGGCTGCGCACTCCGGTCGCCGCCGCGATCGAACTGCTGGCCGGCATTCCCTCGATCATCTACGGCATGTGGGGCTTGTTCGTGTTCGTGCCGATCATGGGCGAATACGTGACGCCGTGGCTCAACGATCACCTCGGCCACTGGCCGCTGATCGGCGCGCTGTTCACCGGTCCGCCGCTCGGCATCGGCATGCTGACCGCCGGCATCGTGCTCGCGATCATGGTGATTCCGTTCGTATCCTCGGTGATGCGCGAGGTGTTCCTGACCGTACCGACGCGCCTCAAGGAATCGGCCGTACGCACTCGGCTCGACAACCACCGAGGTGGTCTGGGACATCGTGCTGCCGTACACGCGCTCGGCGGTGATCGGCGGCATTTTCCTGGGACTTGGCCGCGCGCTCGGCGAGACGATGGCGGTGACCTTCGTGCTCGGCAACGCGCATCGCCTGTCGGCATCGCTGCTCGAACCCGGCAACTCGATCGCTGCGACGATCGCCAACGAATTCACCGAAGCGGACTCCGACATCTATCGCTCGTCGCTGATCGCTCTCGGCTTCCTGCTCTTCATCGTGACCTTCATCGTGCTCGCTGCCGCGAAGCTGATGCTGCGCCGGCTGGCCAGGAACGAGGGAATGAAATGAGCTCCGTCTCCGACCGCCTGTATCGCAACCGCGTCATCAAGAATTCCGTGGCGATCGTCCTGTCCGCGCTGTCCGCGGCGTTCGGCCTGTTCTGGCTGATCTGGATCCTGTGGACGACACTGCGCAACGGCCTCGCGGCGATGAAGCCGGGCCTGTTCACGCAAATGACTCCACCGCCCGGCGCCGATGGCGGCATCGCGAACGCGCTGTTCGGCAGCCTGCTGATGAGCGTGATCGCGATCCTGATCGGCACCCCGATCGGTATCGCCGCCGGCACCTATCTGGCCGAGTTCGCGAAGAGGAAGGCGCTCGGCGAAGCGATCCGTTTCGTCAATGACATCCTGTTGTCGGCACCGTCGATCGTGCTCGGCCTGTTCGTGTACACCCTGGTCGTGCGCACGACCGGCCACTTCTCCGGCTGGGCCGGCGCGCTCGCGCTTGCGTTGATCGTGTTGCCGGTGGTCGTGCGCACTACCGACGAAATGCTGCAACTGGTGCCAGGCCAGATGCGCGAAGCCGCGCTCTCGCTCGGCGTGCCGCAGTGGAAGGTCACGCTGCAGGTGCTGTATCGCTCGGCGCTGCCCGGCATCATGACCGGCATCCTGCTTGCGCTCGCGCGGATCAGCGGCGAAACCGCGCCGCTGCTGTTCACCGCGCTCAACAACCAGTACTGGACGCATGACCTTGCCGCGCCGATGGCGAGCGTGCCGGTGGTGATCTTCCAGTACGCGATGAGCCCGTACGAATCCTGGCAGAGCCTGGCTTGGGCGGGCGCGTTCGTCGTCACGGTCTTCGTGCTGCTGCTGAGTCTACTTTCCCGCGCGATCCTTCTGCGCAACAAGGTGAACCATGATTGACGCCCCCTTCGCGACCTCCGTCGCACGCGCGCCGAGCCCCCCCGTCGCCCCGGAGGCATGCAACCGGCCGAAGATGGCCGCGCGCAATCTCGACTTCTACTACAACGGATCGCAGGCGCTGAAGAACGTCAACTTCGACATCGCCGAGAAACGCGTGACCGCGCTGATCGGCCCGTCCGGCTGCGGAAAATCGACCTTGCTGCGCGTGTTCAACCGCATCTATTCGATCTATCCGAAACTCGAAGCGAAGGGCGAAGTGCTGCTCGACGGCGAGAACATCCTCGATCCGAAGTTTCCGCTGAACCGCCTGCGCTCGAAGGTCGGCATGGTGTTCCAGAAGCCGGTGCCGTTCCCGATGTCGATCTACGACAACATCGCGTACGGCATCCGCCACTACGAGAAATTGCCGAAGAGCGAAATGGATGCGCGCGTCGAACAGGCGCTGACCCAGGCTGCGCTGTGGGGCGAGGTCAAGGACAAGCTGAAACAAAGCGCACTCGGGCTTTCCGGCGGCCAGCAGCAACGCCTGTGCATCGCGCGCGCGATCGCGCTGAAACCCGAGGTGATCCTGCTCGACGAGCCGACCTCGGCGCTCGACCCGCTCGCCACCGGCCAAGATCGAGCAGCTGATCGCCGAACTCAAGAACGAGTTCACGATCGCGATCGTCACCCACAACATGCAGCAGGCCGCACGCTGTTCGGACTTCACCGGCTTCATGTACCTGGGCGAACTGGTCGAGTTCGGCAACACCGAAGTGATGTTCACCAAGCCGGCGAAGAAGCAGACTGAGGATTACATTACCGGGCGGTTCGGGTGATTGAACATTCGTGAATCGTAAGACGCAAGTCCAACGTCTCACCGCTCACGTTCACAGGCAGACAACGAATGAATACACCGACCTCCCCCACCGAACACATCGTCAAGAGCTACGGCGACGAGCTCAATCGCCTGACCGCGGAAATCCGGCGCATGGGCGATCTCGCGCTCGCGCAGCTCGATGCCGCGATCGATGCCGTGATGGAACGCGACAGCGACGCGGCGATGAAGATCGTCCATAACGATGGCGCGATCGACACGCTCGAACACGAAGTCAGCCACGACGTCGTGCGTCTGCTCGCGCTGCGTCAGCCGATGGCGCGCGACCTGCGCGAAATCCTCGCCGCGTTGCGCATCGCCGCGGACATCGAACGCATCGGCGACTACGCGGCGAACGTCGCCAAACGCTCGATCGTGCTCAACCAGTCGGCGCCGGTGCACCTGGCGAACGCACTGCCACGCCTGGCGCGTCTGGCCGGATCGCTGGTCCGCGAGGTACTCGCCGCGTACCGCGACAGCGACGCCGATCGTGCACTCATCGCCTGGGCGCGTGACGAGGAGCTCGACGAGCAATACACCGGCCTGTTCCGCGAGCTGCTGACCTACATGATGGAAGACCCGCGCAACATCACGTCCTGCACGCACCTGCTGTTCATGGCGAAGAACATCGAACGCATCGGCGATCACGCGACGAACATCGCCGAGAACATCTATTTCCTCGTGCACGGTTCACAGATCACACAGACGCGCCGCAAGGGCGACCATTCGTCGAGCATGCCATCCGCATGACACGTACCGATCACTTCGCCCTGCGGATCTGCGCGTCGATAACGTTCAACGCGCCCGCACGATTGAACGTGTGAGTCGCCAGGACGTCGTCGGCCCAATCCGGGCTCGCCCTGGAAACAACGACCTCGCGATAGGTGTGCTCATCAAGCGCATCGATACGCGCAAACGCGAACCCGTAGCCGTACCGTATGGAGCAATCCTGGGCCGTCCGGTACAACTTCCCATCCATGGAAAACATGGCGCCCCCTGGCCGTGCGGACTTGCAGTCGGAGACAACGGGATTCATCGGATGGGGCGTCCACGCAGCGCCAAACGGGCGGTCCGAATAGAACACGAATAGTTCGTCCCACGAGGAGACCCCAGGATGATCGACCACGTTCGCAAATAGCCAATATTTCCCCTCATGGAACGTCATCGTCGCGTCGTAGGCCATGATATCCGTCATCAAATTTTCCTGGAACTCCCATACGTACGGAAAATCGACGCAACGGTACAACTCGATGGTCGAATTTTGTGCCGACTCGGGAATCATGTAGAACGCGCCTTCGTGGCGAAACACGAACGGGTACGAAAGATGGTAAGGGCGGTCCAGCACGACAACGGGTTCACTGCGATTTCCCGCTGCATCGATGGTAATGACCGATATGTGCCCCTTCCCCGTCGCGAAGATGCACTCTTCGATGAAGACGTAGTAACAGCCTTTCCATTCGACCGGAAACGGATCGGCCCAGAATCGGTCTTTTGGCGGAACCATCCTCTTGTATCGCCACAACGACGACGACATTTCCGGCTTCAGGTCATAGAGCACGGTCCATTGCGGCCGGTAGCGCAGGCTGTGCCAGCGCAGCTTCACTTTGTCGAAAACCTTGCACGCGAGCAGTCTTGCGTACTCCGCGTTCGATGGCTTCACATACAGCTTGCGCGAGTAGATCGTCGGATGGGGATTTTGCTCGGCGACGTGGCGAAAGAATTCCTCCGAGCCAAGCGCGTGCAGCCTGCGCAGCGTTCGCGGCAGGAACGCCAGCGATTTCCAGAAATAGTTACGCCGATTGTCGAGTACCGACATCGCGACCGTACAGGAATAAGAGCGATACAAGACCGTGCCGTTGTCGAGGTCTTCGGTGAGAATTTGCAGTACACAGCCGGTCTCCGGCCATCCCTGCATGGATTCCCAGAACCCGGCAGGACCACCGCGATTGAGCCGGTTGTCCGCGTGATGGTAGGACCAAACTCCGTAGCGCGCGGCTTCCAGAATCCCGCCCCGCAGAATCCGTGAACCCAGCCGGACCAGCACATCAACGTCGAATTCGGCGATGTGGCGCAGGTCCTTGGCCGCATACCGGTCAGACCATTTACGGCGCACCGGCTGCGCATGAATGACCGGTATTCCCACGAGTAGATCCGACAGATCCTTCGGTTGGTCCGAATCCAGAAGCGACGTCCGTCGCTCGATCAGCAATGAATAGGCGATGTGCAGCAGCTTCCGCGTCACCACCTGAAAGATTCGTCCGCGGCTGCGGGACAACTTGGCGACGATACCCGCCGTTGCTGGTGTTGGTTCTGGCGCCAGGTCGTTCGCGACGACGAGGCAAATCTGCGCGTAGTCACTCGACCGGATCTGCTCGACCATCTGCCAAGACCACGCAGACGCAGAGAAATCATCCACCAAAAGGCCAACCCTCAGCTTGCGCTCACGCGGTTGGAAGACAGCTCGTCGACCTTTCACTCGCGCGCCTCCGTCTGATTGAATCGACCTTGCATCGTTCGCACAAGAACACGGGCCAACGTTATACCGGAATCCATCGAACACGCGAAAAAGCGCCTCTGGCGCGCTGCAGCACACTTGTCGAGCACATGTCGCGGCCGGAGCTGACACGGACGCACGCTGCCGCTGACAGAAAGCGGTCCTTGCTCCTGAAGGAGCGCTGCAGCCGCGACCGGGACTCGCGCTTGCGGAATTCCGGTCGCGGCTGCGCCGCTCCTACGAAGTCGCCTTGGCTGCGCGCTGGCGCAGCGTCTCGAACAATGCGATGCCGGTCGCCACCGAGACGTTCAAGCTCTCGACATCACCACGCATCGGGATATGCGCGAGGAAATCGCAGCTCTCGCTGGTCAACCGACGCATGCCCTCGCCTTCGCTGCCGAGCACGATCGCGATCGGCCCGTTGAGGTCGACCGCATAAATCGACTGCGGCGCCTCCTTGCCGGCCATCCCGACCAGCCACACACCGGCATCCTTCAGCCCCTTCAACGCGCGTGCAAGATTGGTCACCGAGACGATCGGCACGCGATCGGCCGCGCCTGACGACGCGCGGCGCACGGTCGGTGTGACGCCGACTGCGCGATCCTTCGGCACGATCACCGCGGTCACGCCGGACGCTTCCGCGCTACGCAGGCAGGCACCGAAGTTGTGCGGATCGGTGACACCATCGAGAACAAGCAGCAATGCATCACGGCCAGCCTTTTCGACCAGTTCGGCCAACGCCGATTCCGGCAACGGCGCCGGCGCGTTGTAGTAACCGACCACGCCTTGATGGCGACCGCCGCCGGTCATCTTGTCGAGCGCCGCGCGATCGCGCGCATGCGGCTTCACGCCGAGCTCGCGCGCTCGCTCGCCGAGTTCCTTGACGCGTGCGTTTTGCGTTCCGTTCTCGATGTACAGCTCGACGAGGTTGCCGACGTCGTGGTTCAGTGCGGCTTCCACAGCGTGGATGCCGATCAGCAATTCATGGCTCATGCGCGTTCGCGAAGATGGGCGGGGTGCGAAGTGTGACGCGAGCGCGCCGCCACGGAAAGCCGCGCGTGTTCGGCGCCGGGGTCAGCGCCTGTGGGCATAGGCGATTTCGGTCGCCTTGGCCTCGACGCCCTCCGGATGTTTCACGCGGCGATCGTCAGGCACTACCGACCTGCTTCTCCGGCAGCCAGCAGCTTGCCGGCGAACTCGGCGAACATGTTGCGGATGCTGGTTGCCTCGTAGAGCGCGCGATGCGTGCGCTGGCCTCTCGGCGTCAGTTCCAGCGCAGCCGCGCTGTAAAGCTGGCGCTCGACCAGCCGTTCGCACAGGATCTGGTAGCGTTTTGCGTACGACGCATTCTTGAATTCCGCGAACACTGGATAGTGCGGCTCATCGCAACGCACCGGACGCAACGACGCCTCGCAGTCTTCCAGCAGCATCAGCCAGCCGACAAACGGCGGCCGCGGATCAGCCTGCAAGATGGGATTGAGCAACGCGGGAGATTCCTCGGCGACGCTATAGCGACTGCGGTGCGGGCCATCGCCATAGGCTCCATGGTGATGTGCAACCCACAGGTCAGCAGCCGAGCCGATGACTTCCTCGCTGCGGTTGTTGAAGTTGTTGCCGAACGAGCCTACCTGCGACTTGAACTCGAACACGCCGAGCAGGCGGCGTTCGTGGATGACCAGAACGTCCCAGTTCTTGGTTGCGCGGAAAACCCCGGCAGGACGACACGCGACTTACGCACATGAACGTCGTCCGCATCCAGCCCACAGCGCACCGCGACCATCCGCACCAGCGACACGAAACCGTCCATATTCTTGCCGCCGACCACGGCGTCGCGCGAGCCGCCCTGCGATTTGGCCACGACGCCACTGCCGCGTGAGTGCCAGAACATATCGACCGCTGTTGCGACGACCTCATCGAAATCATCCGGCAACAAACGTCCGCTCACGCTGCACTCCTTTTGCTTCCATTTGTCACCCTCGCCGCCCGCGCGATGCGCTGGACATCGTTGCATTCCTCGTCGCTGAGGTCATACAGGCGGAACAGGCGGCATCGATCTCGCCTTGGTCCGTGACCTCTGCCAACGCGGCCAACTCGCTGCGCAGCTCATCGGAAACCGCCTCCCATCTCGGTAGACGAATCCGGCGCAGGTATTGCGCCTGGAAGCGCAGGAAGCCGCCGGCCATGCGGGTGCAGTAGGTCACAACGATCATCAGTGCGAGCGAAGAGCGCAGCACCGTCTGTAAGGCGCGCAGATCCCAGCGCACCGAAGTGATGAAGTAGAGGTTGTGATGCGGGTAGTAGCGCCCTTCATCGAACACGAATGCGGCTTCGCCCTTGATATCTGGGACCAGCAATTTCGGCTTCGTGGTCAACTCCGGCGTGATGCGATCGATCGTGCGATACCAGCCCGCCTTGTTCTTCAGCGCGACGTGGCGCTTGGCGAGCGCGTCGAAATGCTCGCGCAGATACGCGGCGAAACGCGGATAATCATCGAGCGCGACCAATCGCCCATCCGGTTCGAACGGATTGAGCACGCCCTTGCCGGCCCAGCGGATCTGTCCAGCGACCAGATCGCCAGCCATCGCCAGTGGCAGCTTGCGTTCCGCCTCGACCGGCAACGCGTCGAAGTCGCCGATCATCACGCGATCGCAGCCGGTCGCCACGCCGATACCAACCTTGCAGCCGGCCTGTTCCAGCGTCGGCCACGCGTGCTCAAGACGGCGCAGCAGGGCCAGCCGAGGGATGTCGTCGAGCAGCAGCGGCGCGTCTCCACCTCCGGCCAGGTCGATCTGGCTGACGAAGTCGTGATCCGGCAGCGCCTCGGCGAGCTTCGACACTATCGCCGGAAAGCCGATGCGGGCGATTCCGCCCGGATGCGCGACGCGAGTCGGCGGTGGCGCGGTGCCATTGGCAGACTGCCGGCGAATGATCGTGATCGCCGGGTACGCAATCACCTCGGAATGGAACGCATCCACGCCTTCCATGTCGAGAAAATAGACAAACTCGAATGTGCCCGTGATCTTTTCGCGCAGCGGACCGCCGTACTTGTTCTTCAGCCATCGGTTGGTACAGATGAAACCGAGTGTGCCACTCGGCGCAAGAAGGTCCAGCGCGCGTTCGTAAAACGGAACGTACAAGTCCGCGCGGTCGTACAAAGTGCGAAAACGCGATCGGTATGCGCCGAGCAGGATCGCAGGAATCCGCTCCTGACGGACGTAAGGGGGATTGCCGACGACGAAATCAAATTCCCCATCGAGACCGGTGAGCAGGAAGTCGTCGCAGATCAGCCAGCCCGCGCAAAGCGCACGCGCGTCCCTCTCCGCAATGCCCGCACTTTGCAGCCGTCGCTCGATCCGCGGCACGATCTCATCGAAGCTGTCCCGGTGCACCTCGACGGCGCGAATCGCCACAGCAAGATCGACGTGGGCGTGTGCGGCCCCACGGCCATCGCGGAGCCACGCTTCCAGCAGACGATCCAGCGCCGCGAGCAAGAAATCACCGCCGCCAAACGAAGGTTCGAGCAGGCGCATGCGATGTAGCGACGCACTCGCGCGATAACCAGACAGATCGAGAATCGCGGCCACGACTTCCGGTCGCGTGAACACCGCCCCACGTTCGCCGCCATCATTGCCGGCCAGCTGCGCAATGGCAGCGTCGATTTCAGGCGTGCGCGAAAATGTATCGAAGTTGTCGAACAGCAGGTTCATGCCAGATCCAGACTTTTCCCTTCCTCTGCAAAGCGGGGAAACATCGGCAGCATTGCTGATGTTTGCAACGAAGCTGCCCGCAGGGGCGCCACATGGATGTCGCGCATACAAGTTGCCGAAGGCTGATGAGGCGCCCGGCAGCGATCCCCCCTGCCTCTCAATGCCCCACCACCAGCCGGAAATCGATCTTGCGGTCCTCCAGGCTCGCGCGGAGCACCTGCACGCGCACCTCGTCGCCGAGGCGGAACTTCAGGCCGCGGCGTTCGCCACTGAGCAAGCGCCGGGTCGCATCGAAGTGGTAGTAATCGTTCGGCAGCTGGGTGATGTGGATCAGGCCGCTGATCTTCGATTCGGTGAGTTCCACGAACAGGCCGAACGAGGTCACGCCGGAGACGATGCCGTCGAATTCGCTGCCGACGTGTTTTTCCATCCACGCGCATTTGTAGCGTTCGTCGACATCGCGCTCGGCCTCGTCGGCGCGGCGTTCGTTCTGCGAGCAGTGCACGCACAGGCTCGCCATGTTGCTCGGGCTGTACTGGTATTCGGCGGGTTTGCCGCCGCCGAGTGCGTAGCGGATTGCACGGTGCACGAGCAAATCCGGATAACGACGGATCGGCGAGGTGAAGTGCGTGTAGGTCGCGAGGCCGAGCCCGAAGTGGCCCGGATCGTTCGGTTGATAGACGGCCAGACTCTGCGAGCGCAGCAGCACCGATTCGATCAAGCTCGCATCGGGGCGCTTGCGCACTTTCTTCAAAAGTGCAGAAAAATCGCCGGGCGTGACCTGGTCGTGAGGCGGCAAGGTCATCTTGAATTCGCGCAGGAATTCGAGCAGATCCTCGTACTTCGACGCCGGCGGCGGCGCGTGCACGCGGTACGGTGTCGGGATGCGATGCTTCTGCAGGTACTTCGCAGCCTCGACATTCGCCGCGATCATGCATTCCTCGATCAGCTTGTGCGCGTCGTTGCGTTCGTGCGCGGCGAGCTGCACGACTTCGCCGTTGGGGCCGAGCCGGAAATCGACCTCGGTGCTCTCGAAGTCGATCGCGCCGCGTTTCTGGCGCGCCTTGGCGAGCAATTTGTAGAGCTGGTGCAGGTTCCTGATCTGCGGCATCACGTCGGCGAGTTCGTGACGCGCGTCGGCGTCCTTCTCGCCGATTGCCTGCCACACGCGGTTGTAGGTGAGGCGTGCGTGCGAGCGCATGACCGCCGGATAGAATTTCGAGCGCACGACTTCGCCGTCGCGGTCGACCTGCATCTCGCAAACCATGCACAGGCGTTCGACCTTCGGGTTCAGCGAGCAGATGCCGTTGGACAGCGTCTCCGGCAGCATCGGCACCACGAAACCGGGGAAATACACCGAGGTCGCGCGGTTGTACGCTTCCTCGTCGAGTGGTTTGCCCGGTTGCACGTAGTGCGAGACATCGGCGATCGCGACCAGCAGGCGAAATCCATTCTCGCTTGGTTCGGCATAGACCGCGTCGTCGAAATCCTTGGCGTCCTCGCCATCGATCGTGACCAGTGGCGTCTTGCGCAGGTCGACGCGGCCCTTGATCTCGGCCGCCGAGACTTCCGGCTCGACCTCGGCCGCATCGCGCAACACCGTAGCCGGCCATTCATGCGGCAGGTCGTAACTGGCGATCGCCATCTCGACGACCAGCGACGGGGTCAGGCGTTCGCCGAGCACGGCGAGGATGCGGCCCATCGGACCGCGCTGCATGGTCGGCTGATCGGTGATCTCGACGATGACGATCTGGCCCGAGCGCGCGCCGCGATCCTGGCCCGGGGTGATCAGCACATCCTGGTGCAGACGCCGGTCATCCGGCGTGACCAGGATCAGTCCGTTCTGCTCGACGATGCGCCCGACCAGACGCGGCGAGCGGCGCTCCAGTATCTCGACGATCGCGCCCTGGCGACGCCCACGCCGATCGACGCCGACCACGCTGGCAAGCACGCGATCGCCATGCAGCACCTTGCGCATCTCGGTCGGCGACAGATACAGATCCTCGCCGCCCTCCTCGGGGCGCAGGAACCCATACCCTTCGGCGTTCGCGATCACGCCACCGCGGATCAGGTCGAGCTTGCTCGCGACGCCGTAACCACCGCGGCGGTTCTGGATCAACTGACCATCGCGCAGCATCGCGCCAAGGCGCCGCGACAATGCCTCGAAATCCTGCGGCGCGGTCAGCTGCAACGCCTGCGCAATCGCCTCGACCTTCATCAGCTCGCCGTGCCCTTCAAGCAACGCGAGGAGCGCTTCGCGGCTCGCGATAGGACGCTCGTAGCGGGTCGCCTCGCGGTCGGCGTACGGATCGTGGATCGGCGGCGTTTTTACGCCTTTCCTGCCCGGCAAAGGTGGCAGCTTTTCCGGCATGAATTTGGGCAACGCAGCAGGTTTGCGCGGGCCGCCTTTGGTGCGCCCGGCGCTTGCGCGCGGGCCGGTGGTCTTGGTCTTTTTCAACGGAAATTCCTTGTTGTTGGAGGCAGCGTGGCAATCCGGGCGCGCGATTGCAAGCACGGCTCGTTGACAGTGCGGGTGGCGGCCAGTATCGTTCGCGGCCCTGATGGCTCGCCGTCGGGGTTTGCCCGGGTGGCGGAATTGGTAGACGCACTAGCTTCAGGTGCTAGCGGGGCGACCCGTGGAGGTTCGAGTCCTCTCCCGGGCACCATCTTCAAGTTTTGAAAAAACCCGCCGCGAGGCGGGTTTTTTTATGCCGGCCATGCAGGAGCAAATGCCGGTGACGGCCATGGATGGCATGGCATTTCGGAAACGCAACCGGCTCGCCGGTTCAGGGCCGGACGAGCTTGCGGGTCGCTTCGGGATAACCGATGCGCGCGATCGACTGTTGCGGGATCGCCTCGGCCGCGTGGCGATCCGGCCAGTAGACGAACACCCATTCGGCGGTCGTTCCGATCAGCAGCGCGTGCGATGCATCCGCCGCTGCGTCGTTGCCGGCGAAGTGCACCGCGATCGGGGTGCCTCGCCCGTCGAGCAGATTGTCCGCTCTGCCATTGACGTAGCCGAGCACCAGCCACATCGTTGCCCAGACGACGCTGGCGACCAACGCACTGGACGCGCTCATCCGACTTCCGATCCACCAGCGATGCTGCTGCCAGCGCGGCGCCAGCACGCGGCCCCACCAGTGGCTGCGCAGGCGTTCGACGCGCTGCGGGTCGCGCTCACGCCAGACGTCGATGCGCGAGGTCAGCCAGCCGATCGCGAACGCCCCGACCACGAGCAGGAAGTAGATCGGATCGCGCAGGCCGGCGACGAGGAAATCGCCGGCCTGCATATACTGCAGGATCGGGAGTTTGAACGGGCGGTAATACCAGTAGCTTGCCCACAGCCCGAGCGCTGCGGTGCACAGATACGCAAGCGGGATCCACAGCGCGGGTTCGGTGTAAAGATGACGGCCGAGCCGTTCGCCCCAGCCTCGGCGGGGCGCGGACACGGATGGTTCCGACACGGCGTCGTTCACGTATCCGCCGCGCTGGAAGCGCGCACGTCCGGCGGTCCCTTGAGTTCGAGCATGTTTCCCTCCGGATCATCCAGGTACAACGACGGGCCCTCGCCCTCGGCGCCGTAGCGCGAACCGTGCTCGCCGATTCGCACGCCGTGCGCTTCGAGCCAGGTGCGCATCGCATCGACATCGAAACCATCGACGCGCAGGCATAGATGATCCATGTTGTGACCTTCCGGGCCAGGCGCTGCGCCGCCGAGGCGGCCGAGCTTGCCATCGACGCCGACCAGGTCGATCAGCGAATGGCCCGCGCGCAACTGCAGCAAGCCGATCTCGTCCTGGCGACGCTCGATCGTGCAGCCGAGCACATCGCAATAGAACGCCTGCATCGCGGCGACATCGCGCACGCGCAGCACGACGTGATCGATTTGCTGCAACTGGAACGGTCGACGCATGCGAAACGCCAAGGCAATCACGATGGCCTATGGTAAGGCATGCCGCGCGCTCATTCGCCGCGAAGCCTCGCGCGATCGAAACGCATCGCGGCTGAAGCCAGTTCTGAACGCGCCGAAGGGCCGCTCCTGCGGTTCCAGATCAATGATTCGGCGCGGCGGCTCGCCGAGGGACGCAGCCGGCACCCCCGCCTCGGCTATAATCCGCCCGTCCACAGTTCGCGGTGGGAGAAGCGGCCAAGGAAGTCCCCGAAGCCGCTGCCGAAGGCGCATCGCCCGTAATCGCTCAGGCCCTGTAACCACCGCGCACGGACACTCTGGAGAGACCGGCTGCCGTTATCGGCATGAACCGGCGCCGAAGGGGCAAGAGGCGCACATGCGCTTCCAAACTCTCAGGCAAAAGGACAGAGGGGCGCCCCCACGTGCGGCTTCGCGCGTGCAGCTCTCACACGTATTCCGGATGCCCCCGTCATGACCACCAAGAACAGCTCGCCGTCGCTACGCGACCTCGAACACCACTCCGCCTTCGTCGATCGCCATATCGGCCCGAACGACGCCGAGATCGCGCAGATGCTGCGCACGATCGGGCACGATTCGCTCGATGCGATGACCGACGCGATCGTTCCCGGCAAGATCAAATCGCCCGCACCGCTGGCATTGCCGGAAGCGATCACCGAAGTCGACGCACTGGCGAAGATCCGCGCGATCGCGGACAAGAACGAAGTCTTCCGCAGCTTCATCGGCCAAGGTTATTACGGCACGCACACCCCGAACGTCATCCTGCGCAACATCCTGGAGAACCCGGCGTGGTACACGGCCTATACGCCGTACCAGGCGGAGATTTCGCAGGGCCGCATGGAAGCGCTGATCAACTTCCAGACCATGGTCACCGATCTGACCGGCATGGAGATCGCGAACGCATCCTTGCTCGACGAAGCCACCGCGGCGGCCGAGGCGATGACCTTGGCGAAGCGCTCGGCGAAGTCGAAATCGAACGTGTTCTTCGCCTCCAATGGCCTGCATCCGCAGACGCTCGAAGTGCTGCGCACGCGCGCCGACGGCCTCGGCATTGAACTGCACGTCGGCGACGACCGCGAAGCGGCCAGCGTCGACAGCTACGGCGTGCTGCTGCAGTACCCCGACACGTTCGGACACATCGGCGACTACCGCGCCGTCGCCGACGCCGCGCACGCGCGCGGCGCGCTGGTCGCCGTCGCCAGCGACCTGCTCGCGCTGACCCTGATCGCCGCGCCCGGCGAATGGGGCGCGGACATCGTGGTCGGCAACAGCCAGCGCTTCGGCGTGCCGTTCGGCTTCGGCGGCCCGCACGCGGGCTTCATGGCCTGCCGCGACGCGTACAAGCGCTCGATGCCGGGCCGCCTGATCGGCGTCTCGGTCGACGCCGAAGGCAAGCCGGCGTATCGCCTCACCTTGCAGACGCGCGAGCAGCACATCCGCCGCGAGAAGGCGACCTCGAACATCTGCACCGCGCAGGTGCTGCTGGCGGTGATGGCCAGCATGTACGCGGTCTACCACGGCCCCGATGGACTGACGCGCATCGCGCGGCGCACGCATCGGCTGGCGGCGATCCTGGCCGGCGCGCTGCGCAAGGCCGGCGTCAGCGTCGGCACCGATTTCTTCGACACCCTGCACGTCGGCGGCGTCGATGCGGACGCGATCCATGGCAACGCGAGTCATGCGCGACTCGATCTGCGCAAGATCGACGCGACCAGCGTCGGCATCAGCCTCGACGAAACCACGACGCGCGCCGACGTGATCGCGATTGCCGAGCTGTTCGGCGCGCAGATCGAGAGCATCGACGCGCTCGACGCGAGCACCGCCGATGCGCTGCCGACGGGACTTCTCCGCAAGAGCGCGTTCATGCAGCACCCGGTGTTCAACTCTCACCACAGCGAGCATGAACTGCTGCGCTACATGCGCGCGCTGGCCGACAAGGACCTCGCGATGGATCGCACGATGATCCCGCTCGGCTCGTGCACGATGAAGCTCAACGCGACCGCCGAGATGATTCCGATCACGTGGCCGGAATTCGCCAACATCCATCCTCTCGCGCCGCATGGACAGACGCACGGTTACCGGCAGCTGATCGACGAACTCGAAGCGATGCTGGTCGAATGCACCGGCTACGACGCGGTCAGCCTGCAGCCCAATTCCGGCGCGCAAGGCGAATATGCCGGCCTGCTCGCGATCCGCGCGTATCACCGTTCGCGCAACGAGGGCCAACGCGATATCTGCCTGATTCCCGAATCCGCGCACGGCACCAATCCGGCCTCCGCGCAGTTGTGCGGCATGCAGGTCGTGGTGACCAAATGCGACGCGAAGGGCAACGTCGATGTCGATGACATCCGCCGCGCCGCGGAGAAATATGCCGACCGCCTCGCCGCGCTGATGATCACCTACCCGTCCACGCACGGCGTGTTCGAGGAAGACATCGTCGCGATCTGCGAGATCGTGCACGCCAACGGCGGGCAGGTCTACACCGACGGCGCCAACATGAATGCGCTGGTCGGCGTCGCCAAACCCGGCCAGTGGGGATCGGACGTATCGCACCTCAACCTGCACAAGACGTTCTGCATCCCGCACGGCGGCGGCGGCCCCGGCGTCGGACCGTGCGCGGTGAAGGCGCACCTCGCGGAATTTCTACCCGGCAAGCTGGGCGAGGAAAGCGCGGTCGGCATGGTCTCGGCGGCCAGCTTCGGCAGTGCCAGCATCCTGCCGATCTCGCTGGATGTACATCACCCTGATGGGCACCGGCGGTTTGCGCAAGGCGACCCAGGTCGCGCTGCTCAACGCGAACTACATCGCCAAGCGCCTCGCACCGCATTACGAAACGCTCTACACCGGCCGCAATGGCCTCGTCGCGCACGAATGCATCCTCGACCTGCGCCCACTGAAAGACACCACCGGCATCAGCGCAGAGGATGTCGCCAAGCGCCTGATCGACTTCGGCTTCCACGCGCCGACGCTGAGCTTCCCGGTCGCCGGCACGCTGATGGTGGAACCGACCGAAAGCGAATCGCAGCTCGAACTCGACCGCTTCATCGACGCGATGATCCAGATCCGCGACGAAATCCGCGCCGTCGAGGAAGGCAAACTCGACCGCGACGACAACCCGCTCAAGCATGCGCCGCACACCGCCACGCAGGTCGCCGGCAGCGAGTGGACCCACGCCTACCCACGCGAACTCGCCGCGTTCCCGCTGCCGGGCCTGAAGCTGCAGAAATACTGGCCGCCGGTCGCGCGCGTCGACAACATCCATGGCGACAAGAACGTGTTCTGCAGCTGCGTCCCGCTGGAAGCGTTCAAGGGCGAGATCGAAGCGTTCAGCGAACCGGACGTCGCATAAAGCCGCGTTTGGTATCGATGCAAGCAGGCCCCGCGATGCGGGGCCTGCTCGTTTGTATCCAGTGCAACTCAGTATTCCGGGTTGCATCGACGCCATCCCGCGGTTCACTGCGGGCAGCTCCGCTCATCGAACGAGAACACGCAGGTCGCGCGCCCGGGCGCGGCTTACCTGCAGGCTCTTTCCATTCTTCAGGTCGGCAACCACGTGGCTGCCGGGTTCGCGGCGGAACGCGGTAACGTGATCGAGATTGACGATGAACGTGCGATGGATGCGGACGAAGCGCTCGGGGTCCAGCCGTTCTTCAAGCTGATTCAACGGCAGATGCAACAGATGCTGCGTGTTGCCGACGTGAGCGGCAATGTAGTCACCGACCGCTTCGAACCAGGCGATGTCGCCGACCATCAACGGCACGATGCTGCGGCCCGAACGCACGAACAACCGGCTCATCGGCGCACGCCTCATCGCCTCGCTGAAGCGATCGAACGACGAGCCACGCGGCTCGCCGACCACCGCGCGGACGCGCTCGAGCGTTGCACGCAATCGTTCTTCGCCGAACGGCTTGAGCAGGTAGTCGAGTGCGCCCAGCTCGAATGCGGTGACCGCATGCTGCGCATACGCGGTCGTGAAAACGACGAATGGCTGATGCTGCACATGGCTGAGGACATCGGTGCCGAGCATTCCCGGCATCTGGATGTCGAGGAAGACCAGTTCCGGTTTGATCGCGTTGATCGCCTCGACCGCCGCCGGTCCGTTCGTGGCCTCACCGACGCATTCGATCCACTCGACCTCGCCGAGCATGCGCCGCATTCCGGCGCGCGCAACCGGCTCGTCGTCGACGATCAGCGTGGAGATTCGCGCGGCATCAGTCACGACACGAACTCCACCGATGTCCGTATCGCCATCCGCCACCGCGGCACGATCACGGTGGCGGTGAATCCGCGATTCGGTGCACCGGCCAGTTCAAGCCGCGCGCGACTTCCGTACAGCCAGCGCATGCGTTCGCGCAATCGGCGCAATCCGGTGCCACCGCCAGTTTCGACTGCGCGGATATCCGCGCCTGCGCCATTGTCGGCAACTTCGAGCGACAGCCCATCGGCTGTCATCTTCGCCGATATCGTCACGCGCGTGGCTTCGACGCGCGGCGCGGCTCCATGCCGCACGGCATTCTCGACCAGGGTCTGCAACGCGAACGATGGCAGCAGCGCGGAGCCTGCGGCATCGTCGATCGCGGCAGACACGGCAAGACGATCGCCGAACCGGATGCGCTCGATCGCGAGATAGCGTTCGACGAACGCCCATTCCTCCGCGAGTGGAATCAGATCGCGTTGCTCCTCGATCGTCGTGCGCAGCACGCCGGCCAGCTGTTCGGCCGCTCGCGCTGCAGCGCGCGGATCCTCGGGAATCAGCTGCACGACCGTGTGCAGTGCATTGAAGAGGAAATGCGGATGCAGTTGCGAGCGCAGCGTGTCGAGCTGCATGCGTGCCGCGTGCGCCTCGATCTTCGCGGTACGCTGCGCGGCGAGATTTGCGTAAGCCACTCCCGCCACCACGATGTACAGCCAGATGCCGGTGATGAGGAACGCACCGATGCCGGGACCGATGTCGACGACGAGTTGACGCGTGACGAGACTGTCGATCAGGCAGATGAGTACGAACCAGCTGACGGCGTACACGCCCGCGGCGACGCATGTACGGCCAACGAAACGGAGCCGGAACGGATGCGGCCACGGCATGCGCGAAGCGAACCTGTATACGGCGACGCCGAGCAGCGCTCCGGGCGCGATCATGCGCAGTGCGCTGAGCGCTGCGCCGAGTAGCCGGCTGCACGTGCACGACCACGATGAGCACCGTGAACAGCACCCACATCGGCAGCCACGCAACGACCAGCTGCAGCCATACCCATCCACGCGACATGCGGTATCCCGGCTCAGCTACCGCGGAGATAAAGGCGGGACGCTCAAGGTGTCGCGCTGGCGGCCACGCGCTTGGCGTCGATGGTCAGCACGCCTTCTTCCCAGGTCTTGCCATTGTCGGTCGAGCGATCCTGCTGCATGCGAAAAGCGTCCGCAGTGATGTCGTAGTAGCGCGTGCGCGTCATGATCGTTTGCCGGCTTCGGTGAAGTGTCCGTCGATGTGCATCTCGCCAGCCTGCCACTGCCCGGTCGCCTCGCTGGTGCGTCCATGTGTCACGTCGTGCCGCACTGATCTTCCAGTGCCCTTCGCCCTTGGCGTAGACGCGCTTTGCGTGCGGTTCAAGGATATCGGATTGCCGGAAGCATCGACGATGCGCATTTCGTCCTCGACGCCAACGCCGTCCAGCAGTGCGCCAAGCCTTCCAGGTGCCGACCAGCTCGCGGCGTGCCGTGGATCATTGCAACCAGGCCGCTGACCTTCGGATGCACCTCGAGCTGCCATTGTCCGAGCAGGAAATCGAACTGCTTTGCCTCCGCCGGCGCGGCTCGCCGGCGCGACGCGGCGATCGCTCGTGCTGCGCGAGTGCGGAAGCCGGGCTGGTCAGGACAGACAGATGCAGAGCAACGTGCGAACGACGCTTCATCGGGATCTCCATCGCGGCTGATGAGCAGGCGATGCGCCGCAGCATGCCAGCGCCAGTCGCGTCATGGTCGGCGTTTTCGCCGAATGGTCGGACGGTGCGGTCGAACGGCGCGTACCCCACATCGCCCGCGCGCGATTTCGCCGAACCGTCGAATGACACCGCCGAACCGCGTCCCAGCCGGAGCTGCGCCGCGTACAGTGCGATCACGCCGTCAACCCATGGAGCACACTCATGACGCTACTCTCCAACATGCCGAATCGGCTGCGAAGCCGTGATCTCATTGCGCGGCATCGGCAAGACCTACCCGAGTCCGGCAGGCGCGTTCCAGGCGCTTGCCGCGATCGACCTCGACAATCCGGCGCGGTGAGTTCGTCGCCGTGGTCGGCCAGTCCGGCAGCGGCAAGTCGACGCTGCTCAACCTGCTCGCGCGGTATCGATCGTCCCAGCAGCGGCGAAATCATCGTCGACGGCCAGGCGCTGCACACGCTGCCGGAGAAAGCGCTGTCGGCCTGGCGCGGACGCTGCGGTCGGCATCGTGTTCCAGTTCTTCCAGCTGCTGCCGACGCTGACCGCGGCGGAGAACGTGATGCTGCCGATGGATTTCGCGCAAGCGCTGGCCGGCGCGCGAACGGCGCGCCGCGCGCACTGGCGCTGCTCGAGCGGCTCGGCGTCGCCGATCAGGCCGACAAGCTTCCGGCTGCGCTGTCGGGCGGACAGCAGCAGCGCGTCGCCGTCGCGCGCGCGCTGGCGAACGCGCCGGCGATCCTGCTCGCCGACGAGCCGACCGGCAATCTCGATTCGCACACGTCGCAAGATCTGCTCGACGGTGTTCGCCGAGCTGGTGCGCGACGGCCAGACCATCGTGATGGTCACGCACGAGCATGCCGCGATGCGGCACGCGACGCGCACGGTCACGCTGGCCGATGGCCGCATCGTCACCGGCGAGGCGCCGCAGCGCATGTCTGAGGCCGCGCTGGCGCAAGATGCTGCGCGACGCGTGGCTGCACAAGGCACGCACGCTGCTGGTGGTGGTCGCCATCGCCATCGGCATGATCGGCGCGGGCGCCCTGCTCGACGCGTGGGCGCTGGTGCAGCGCGTGACCGCGACGACCTACCGGGCGAGTCACCCGGTGTCCGCGACCCTGCGCGTCGACGCGGTCGACGCGACACTGCTCGGCGCAGGTGCGTGCGATGCCGGCGATCGCCGCGCGCGCGCGCGCGGCGCACGCGTCTCCGCGGCAGCCGACGCGAACGGCACGCGGCAAACAGCCGAGCTGTTTGCGCTCGACGATTTCGAGGCGCGGGACATCGGCCACGCTGCGTCCCGAGCGCGGCAGCCTGGCCGCCGCGCGATGGCGAGATCGTGCATCGAGCGATCCTCGCTCGAATTTTCCGGAGCCACCTCGGCGGATCGATCACGCTGCAGGTCGGCGAGAATCCGCGCCGCGCACCCTGCCGGTAACCGGCATCGTGCGTGACGTCGGCCTGCCGCCGGGCTGGATGGATCATGTCGTCTACGGCTTCGTCACGCCGGCGACGCTCGCCGCACTCGGCGCGCCGGCGTCGTTCAACGAACTGCAGATCGTCGTGCGCGACGCAAGCGCCGATCGCGACGCCGTGCGTCGCATCGCGTACGACGTCAAGGCGCTGGTCGAGCGCAACGGCGCACACGTCACGGACGTCGACGTTCCGGTGCCCGGGCAACATCGCGCACGCGGCGCAGATGGATTCGCTGATGCTGACGCAGGGCGCGTTCGGCCTGCTGACGCTGCTCGTGTCGCAGCTTCCTGATCGTCAACCTGATCGCGGCGATGCTGGCCGGGCCAGACGCGCGAGATCGGCGTCATGAAAGCGCTCGGCGCGAACGCAGGCCAGATCGGCGCGATGTATCTGGGTTTCGCCGCTGCTGCTCGGCGTGCTCGCTTCGGCGCTCGCGCTGCCGGCGGCGATCGCGATCGGGCGCCCGTACGCGGCGCTGAAGGCGGACATGCTGAACTTCCCGATCGACGGCTACGCGATTCCGTGGTGGGCGATCGCGTTGCAGCTCGCGCGTCGGCTGCCTGCTGCCGGTGCTCGCCGCGGCGATTGCCCGTCGCGCGGGCCTGCCGCATGCGGTGGGCGCCGCGCTGCGCGACCCCGGCATCGCGCGCCGACGCGGACAGCTCGTACCTGCGCCGCAGGATCGCGCTGCCCGGCGTCGGCCGGCCGCTGCTGCTGTCGCATCGGCAACGCGTTCCGCCGACGCCAGCGCATGGTGCTGACCCTGCTCGCGCTGGCCGCCGGCGGCGCGGTCTTTCTCGGCGCCGACAACCTGCGTATCGCGGTGCGCGACTCGGTCGATCGGATCTTCGCCAGCCAGCGCTACGACTTTGTCCTGCGCCTCGCCGACGCGTATCCCGCCGGGAAGATCGAAGCGGCTGCGGCGAGCGTCACCGGCGTCGAACGCGTGGAAGCATGGAGCAGCGACACCGCGAGCATCGCTCACACTGATGACACGCTCGGCAACGCGTTCCGGCTCGTCGGCGTTGCGCCGGATTCCGCAATGCTCGCGCCCTTGCTCGACGGCGGCCGCTGGCTGGATGCCGCGGATCGCAACGTGCTCGTGATCAGTCGCACCCTGCTGAAGGACGAACCTGCATTGACGCCGGGCACGGAGGCCACGCTGATGATCGACGGCCGGATCGGATCGTGGCGCATCGCCGGCGTCGTCGACGCCGGGACGCAGTCGCTGGCGTTTGCGCCCCGCGCGACGCTCGCGGCCCTGCATCATGACGATCTCGCGCCGATCCTCGTCGTCGCCGCCGATACGCGCAACGAGGCCTCGCAGCTGGACCTGATCCTGCGTCTGCGCGCGCAGCTCGAACGAGACGGCATGCCCGCCGCGAGCAGCCAGTCGGTCATCGAGACGCGCCGCTCCATGGAAGATCACCTGCTGATGGTGGTCGATTTCCTCGGCGTCATGGCCTGGGTGATGATCGTCGTCGGCGGCATGGGTCTCGCGTCGACGATGAGCCTCGCCGTGCTCGAGCGCACGCGCGAGATCGGCGTGCTGCGCGCAATCGGCGCGCGCCACGGTGCGATCCTGCGCATGATCATGACTGAAGGCCTCGTCATCGCCGTGCTGGGCTGGCTGGTCTCGATGCCGCTGTCGATGCCGATGAGCAGGGTGCTGGCGGATGCGTTCGGCCGCATCATGTTCGCCACGCCGGTGCGCTATCTGCCGGATGCTGGCGGCGTCCTGCGTTGGCTCGCCCTGATCGTCGCGGTATCGATGCTCGCGTGCGTGTGGCCCGCATGGCGCGCAACGCGCATTCCGACGGCGGCGGCGCTGAGTTACGAGTAGAGCCGGTGCCCGATGCAACGATGGATCGGCTTATCCTGCGTGCGCGCCGATCCATTTCGCCAGCGCATCGAGCACGGCATCCATGACTTGCGCATCCGTGCGTCCGGTGCGCGCGGGCACGTGGAACGAATGATCGGCATCGTCGAACAGCTGCAAGCGTCGCGCGCTCGCCGAGGCGTTCGATCAACGGCTGCAGCAGCGCGAGGTCCGCGAGCTCGTCGCGCGTGCCCTGCAGGAACAGCATCGGCACCTCGCACGTCGGCGAGATGCGCGGCGCGCTCGTCCGACGGCTTGCCGGCCGGATGCAGCGGAAAGCCGAGGAAGACGAGGCCGCGCACGCCGGGCAGCGGCGCCGCCGCCTGCGCCTGCGACGTCATGCGCCCGCCGAACGACTTGCCGCCGGCGAAGAGCGGCACGCCGGGCAGCAGCGCGTGCCGCTTCGGCGACGGCCGCGCGCACGGTCGCGTGCGCGAGCTTCGGCGTGTCGGGGCGCTTCGAGCCGTGCTCCATGTACGGAAACTGGTAGCGCAGCGTCGCGATGCCGCGCGCGGCGAGTCCCTCCGCGACCGCTGGCCATGAACGGATGCGCCATGCCGGCGCCGGCGCCATGCGCGAGCACGTAGCACGCGCGCGCATCCGCCGGCGCCTGCAGCAGCCCGGAGACGCGTCGCTCCGCATCGACGCGATCGTCAGGCATCGGATTCGACATGGCGACGCGGCCATGCGCTGACGCGAGCTGCATCAGCGTCTGCGCATACGCCGGCGCGGTCGGCTCGTGCATGAAGTAGACGTAGATCTCCGTCCACGCCGGTCGCCGCGAGCCGCTCGGCCCACTGCCGCGAGATCGTCGTCCGAATAGTTCTTCGAGCCGCAGCCGCACGTAGCCCCACGGCGCCGTCTCGACCAGCGGCGGCGGCGCGTTGTCCTCGCGCTCGGACAGGCACAGCGCCGCGCCCGGCGCTCTTCAGCGCCGCGTACACGTCGTCGTCGAACCAGCGTGTCGTTGCGGAACTCGAACGCGGCGCGATGATCCGGCGGGCAGCAGCGCAGAAACTCGCGCGAGGCGCGGCAGGTCCTTCTTCAGGTTCGGCGGCAGCTGGAACAGCACCGGCCCGCGCTTGTCGCCGAGCGCTGCCAGGTTGCTGGTACAGATAGTCGACCGAGTCGGCCGCCGACTCGGCCTTGAGGCGCGCCATGTGCGTGATGCGCCGCGACGCCTTGATCGCGAAGCGGAAGTGCTCGCGGCGTCGCAGTCGCGCCCAGTTCTCCAGCACCGACGGCTTGCGGCATCCGGTAGAACGTGTTGTTGATCTCGACCGTCGGCAGGCGCTCGGCGTAGAAGGCCAGCATCTCCGTCCGGCTTCATCTTCTCGGGATAGAACGATGCCCTTCCATTCCTTGAAGGAATAGCCGCTCGCGCCGGCCAGCAGTCGCGCTGTCATGGTCTGGTCCGTCTCTGCTCTAGAAATCCGACATGGCGAAAGACAAGCTCAGCGAATATTCCGCCAAGCGCACGCTTCGACGCCACGCCCGAGCCGGCGCCGGCGGTGCCGCGACGGCGGGCGCCGGCCCGCTGCTCTTCGTCGTCCAGCAGCATTCCGCGCGGCGCCTGCACTACGACTTCCGCCTCGAATGCGACGGCGTGCTGAAGTCCTGGGCGGTGCCGAAGGGCCCGTCGCTCGATCCGCAGCGAAAAGCGCCTCGCGGTGCAGACCGAGGATCATCCCTACGACTACGCCTCGTTCGAGGGCGTGATCCCGCCGGGGCAGTACGGCGCGGGCGAAGTGATCGTCTGGGACTGCGGCGTCTACTCGCCCGACGAAGGCGGCGACGTGGTTCCACGATCGCGCGCGAGCCGAGCGCGAGGTGCGCGAGGGCCTCGCGAAGGGCAAGCTCAGCATCCTGCTGCGCGGCGAGAAGCTCAAGGGCTCGTTCGCGCTGGTGCGCACGAAGGAAGCGAAGACAGTGGCTGCTCATCAAGCACAAGGACCGCTTCGTCACGCACCGACGGATGTCACCGCGCAGAACCGCTCGGTGCTGTCCGGCGTCGCGGTCGAGGACCTGAAGGTCGTGCCCGCGCACCGCATGCCCGCCGCGCGGCTCGTGCCCGCGGGCAAGCTCGCGCCGATGCCGCGACGCTCGCGCCGATGCTGGCCGAGATCGGCGACGCGCCGTTCAATCGCGCGGACTGGATGTGGGAGCCGAAGCTCGACGGCTATCGCGTGCTCGCCTTCATCGACGAGCGACGGCGTGCAGCTGCGCTCGCGGCGCGGCCTCGAGCTCGCCGGCGCATTTCCCGCGGCTCGTCGCCGGAGCTCGCAAGCAGGCGCGTCGACGGCATGATCCTCGACGGCGAGATCGTCGCGTTCGATGCGGGCGGCAAGCCGTCCTTCGGCGCGCTGCAGGATCGCGCGCAGCTGAAGACCGACGCGCGAGATCGCCGCCGCCGACCAGGCGCACGCCGGTCGTCTTCTTCTGCTTCGACCTGCTCTACTTCGCCGGCATCGACCTGCGCAGGCGCCGTATCGCGACCGCCGGCGCTATCTCGCGCAATGCCTGCTGCCCTCGCCGCTCGTGCAGCTCGTGCACGCCGCGGACGACGGCGTCGCGCTGCACGCGGCGGCGCTCGCGAGCGGCTTCGAAGGCGTGGTCGGCAAGCGCAAGGACAGCCGCTACGAAGCGGGCAAGCGCTCGGCGTCGTGGCTCAAGGTCAAGCCGACGCAGAGCGCCGATTTCGTCGTCGGCGGCTACACGCAGCGGCAAGGGCTCGCGCGCGCCGCTCGGCGCGCTGCTCGTCGGCTACTGGGACGACGGCAAGCTGCGCTACGCCTCGCACGTGGGCTCGGGCTTCGACGACCGCACGCTCGCGCAGGTGCAAGGCGCGGCTCGAGCCGCTGCAGCGCACG
The DNA here is from genome assembly GCA_963720445.1 of uncultured Gammaproteobacteria bacterium. Classification (GTDB taxonomy): domain Bacteria; phylum Pseudomonadota; class Gammaproteobacteria; order Xanthomonadales; family Rhodanobacteraceae; genus Dokdonella_A. Next base: position 859,684 of record CAVRFO010000001.1, on the reverse strand, counting down.
ACGCTGCCCGTTCGTCGAGAAGCCCGAGCTGAACGCGCCGACGACCTGGGTCGAGCCCGAAGCTGGTCGCCGAGGTGAGCTTCCAGAGCTGGACCGAGGACGGCGCGCTGCGCGCGCCGGTGTTCCTGCGCCTGCGCGACGACATCGACGCCGAAGAAGGTGCGGCGCGTCGAGGCCGCGGCGCCGCAGCGCGACGACGCCGCGCGAACGCCGGCGACCCGATCGACGACGATCGTCGCGCAGCTCGACAACGCGAAGAGCGCGTTCACGCTCGCGGTCGGCGCGCATCGCGATCCGGCTCACCCACCTCGATCGCGTCTACTGGCCGGCCGATCGCGGCGCTGCAGCAGCCGGCGCTCACCAAGCGCGACCTGCTGCGCTACCTCGCGCAGGTCTCGCCGTACATGCTGCCGCACCTCGCCGACCGGCCGCTCACGATGATCCGCATGCCCGACGGCATCGCGCGGCCAGCGCTTCTTCCAGAAGCACTGGGAGCAGGAGCGGCCGGAGTTCGTCGAGACGATCACGGTGTTCTCGGGCCACAAGGACGAGCAGCACGACTACCTGCTGTGCAACAACCTGCCGACGCTGCTCTGGCTCGCGCAGTCGGGCACGCTCGAGTTCCACGTCTGGCATTCGCGCGCGAAGCCCGGGCCCGATGCGACGTCGAAGAGCACCGACTACGCGACGCTCGCTCGAAGTCGCTCGAAGCGTCGGTCCTCAACTATCCCGACTACGTCCTGTTCGACATCGATCCCGTACATCTACTCGGGCAAGGAAGCGCAAGGGCGCCGAGCCGGAGCTCAACACGATCGCCTTCGAGAAGGGCAAGGAAGTCGCGTTCTGGCTGCGCGAGCTGCTGCAGAGCATGTCGCTCGAGCCGATCGTGAAGACCTCGGGCAAGACCGGCCTGCACGTGTTCGTGCCGATCCGCGCACGCATCGACTTCGACGCCGCGCGCCACGTGTCCGAGCTGGTCGGCCGGCACCTCATGCGCCTGCATCCGAAGGACATCACGATGGAGTGGAGCATGCCCAAGCGCACCGGCAAGATCTTCATGGACTACAACATGAACGTGCGCGGCAAGACGCTGAACGTCGCCTATTCGCCGCGCGGCGAGCCGGGCGCGCCGGTCTCGATGCCGCTGACCTGGGAAGAGCTCGCCGGCGCGCATCCGCTCGACTTCACGCATCACGCAATGCGCCGAACAGCCTGGCGCAGCACGGGCGATCGCTGGCGGGACGCCCTGAAGCGCAAGCAGAGCCTCGAGAAGGCGCTTGGCCGCGTGAAGCCTGACGCAAGCGCCTGCGCAATGCACGCGCGAATCGTCGGAGGCAGCGACATGGCTGCACGATCGATTGCATGTTTGACGGTCTCGTTCGGGCTGGTCTCGATCCCGGTGAAGCTCTACTCGGCCACCGAGGCGAGCCAGTGCGATCTCCTTCAACATGCTGCACAAGGCGCTGCGGCTCGCGCCTGAAGCAGCAGTACCTCTGCGTCAAGGAAGAGGTCCCGGTCGCGCGCGAGGACATGGTCAAGGGCTACGAATTCGCCAAGGACCAGTACGTGATCTTCACGCCCGAGGAGCTGAAGGCGATGGAGGAAGCCGGCACGCACATGGCCGACATCACCGAGTTCGTGCCGCTCGCGGCGGTCGATCCGGTGTACTTCGACAAGGCCTACTACCTCGCGCCCGACAAGGGCGGCGCCAAGCCCTACGCGCTGCTCGCCAAGGCGCTGCGCGAGTCGCAAGCGCTGCGCGCTCGGCCGCTGGGCCGCGCGCGGCAAGCAGTACATCGTGATGATCCGCCCGGTCGAGGACGGCCTCGTCATGCAGCAGCTCCTCTACGCGGGCGAAGTGCGCTCGATCAAGGACATCGAGATCCCGACGACCGAGGTGAAGGACGCCGAGCTCAAGCTCGCGCAGCAGCTGATCGAGCAGCAGGCGTCCGAGACGTTCGATCCCGGCGCAGTACAAGGACGAGGTCGCGCGCGCGCATCGAGGCGGCGGTCCAGAAGAAGGTCGAAGGCCAGGAGATCACGCTGGCCGAGGCGCCCGGAGCGGCGGCGCGCAGGTCATCGACCTCATGGAAGCGCTGCGCGCGAGCCTCGAGAAGAAAGGCGCCGCGAAGACGCCGGCGGCAAGGCCGCGAACGAAGCCGAGCCGCCGCGCGCAAGCCGGCCAAGCAGCGCGGCGCCGACGGAGGCAGCCGAGCCGCGCCGCAGCGCAAGGTCGCGAAGGCATAGCGCCGAACGCAGGCGTTCGATGCATTCGTACGGCGTCCGCGACGTCGAGAAGCTGCTGCGCCTGCCGCGCAGCACGATCCGCGCGCTGATCGCGGCCGGCTTCGTCACGCCGGCGCGCGGGCCGCGCAACGCGTGGCTGTTCTCGTTCCAGGACCTGATCGTGCTGCGCACCGCGCAGGCGCTGGCCGACGGCGAACGTGCCGCAGCGCCGCATCACGCGATCGCTGAGGGAGCTGCGCCGCCACCTGCCCGAGACGATGCCGCTGTCCGGCCTCAGCATCGGCGCGGTCGCGCGACCGCGTCGTCGTGCGCGAAGGCGGCAGCCGCTGGCAGGCCGAGTCCGGACAGTACCTGCTCGAGTTCGAAGGCGATCCCGCCGACGGGCGCGCTGAGCGTCATCGAACCGCCCAGCCGCTGCGGCGCCAGTCGAACACGACGACTGGTTCGCCAACGCGCGTCGCGCTGGAACGCGCCGACGCCGAAGCGGCGCTACGCGCCTACGAGCACGCGATCGCGGCCGATCCCGCACGCATCGACGCGCGCATCAACCTCGGTCGCCTGCTGCACGAAGCGCGGCCGCCTCGGCGAAGCCGAGCGCGTCTATCGCGAGGCGATCGAAGCTGGCGGCGACGATCCGCTGCTGCTCTACAACCTCGGCGTGCTGCTCGACGACATGGACCGCAAGCCGGAGGCGATGCAGGCCTACGAAGCCGCGCTGCGCGGCGACCCGCAGACTGGCCGACGGCCACTACAACCTCGCCTTGCTGTGTGAGGAACTCGAACGACCGCGCGAGGCGATCCGGCACATGGCGCGGTACCGGAAGCTGGTTGGCGCGCGGGACACGTAGCCGTCAGCCACTCACAACAATCCGGTCGCGTCCCTGCTGCTTGGCCAGGTACAGGCGCCGGTCCACCATTTCGATAAACGACGTCGAGTCCTCGTCTTCCGTGGGGACCGTGGTGCCCACGCCGAGGCTGATCGTCAGGTTTTCGCCGACGACTGAGCCCGCATGCGGAATCCTCGCGCGCGCGACCGCGTCGCGGCAGCGCCAAGCCACCTTGCGCGCGGCCTCCGCATTCGTTTCCGGCAGTACGAGGACGAACTCCTCGCCTCCGAACCGTGCGGGGAAATCGCGACCGTGCTTGGACGCGGTGAACAGCAGGTCTGCCACCTGCTTCAGGCACGCATCGCCACGCAGATGCCCGTAATGGTCGTTGTATTGCTTGAAGTAGTCGATATCGATCATGACCAGCGAGAGCGACTGCCTTTGGCTCTTCGCCTCTGCCCACTCGCGTTCCATCACGTAGTCGAAGCGGCGCCGGTTGGCGAGACCGGTGAGCGCGTCCTTGAATGAAAGATCCTGCAGCTCCGCCTGCAAACCCAGCAGTTGTTCCTCACTGCGTTTGCGCTCGCTGACGTCGAACATGAAGCCGACCAACGTGACTCGCGTCGCGCACCACGTGCACCACGTCGCGGATCTACACGTACCCGCCCTCGCGCGTCAGCGCGCGATAGTCCGCTTCATGGTCGACGCCCGCCTGCGACTGCGCCACGCAGAACGACACCACCCGCTCTCGATCCTCGGGGTGAATGCGCTCGATCCAGTCCTGCACCGTCACCCAGCTCTCCGGCGTCCACCCGAGCAGCGCCTCGATCTGCGGCCCGATGTAGGCGAACTTCATGCTGCTCCAGTCGATCTTCCACGGGATCGCCTTGGTCGATTCGAGAAGGGTTTTTTAGACGTCAACGTCGATTCTCGTGGTGCTGCCTTGGTCGGCCATTACTTCGGATCCTCGGATTGCTTGCAGATTCGTTTCGGGCAGGAGCCATTGCCGAGACTCCATGACCCGCATTGGAGCGATCAACAGCAATTAGCATGCCGGACCGATCGCACGCGGACGAAACGCGGATCGATGCGCCTGCCGCAGCGGCAGCGTCTGCCACCAAAAAAAAACGCCCCGGAGGTCTGGCTCGCCGGGGCGCGGGAGCCGGGAATCATTCGATTCCCGGCATTGGGTCAGGGCTTACTGCAGGCAGCCGTTCTGGCCGCTCGTGTTCGGATAGCCCGTGCCGCCGTTGTAGGCGTTGTTGGACCATTCCATCTGCAGCTTCCAGCGGCTGCCGTTGGCCAGGTTCACGTCGTTGTGGAACGACCACGCGCACTTGTCGCCATTTTCTCCGTTGCTCGCATCGAACCAGCCGCCGCCACGCGGATCGGTGATTGATTCGGACAATTCGTGCGAAGTGACGTTGGCGAGTGCGGCGAGGCCTTCGGACTGGCCGGTCACATCGCTGTTCGGGTTGCAGCCGCTCAGGCCGGTGATGTTCGGCATGTAGGCCACCTGGATCGGCGCACCATTGGAGCAGTTGCCCCAGCTGTGCCATGCGCAGTAGCTGGCATGGCCAGCGCCGGTCGACGTGTAGATGAAGTACACGGCGTTCGGATCGGGATTGTTGTTGGCGATCTTGCATGCCTCCGTGACCGCACCCGACGTGGTCAACGCGCGCTTTGGCGCGCTGCTGGAATCGATGGCGTGTCCCAGATAGGTCGAGCTCGTGGTCACGTTGCCGTTCGTGGTGCCGCGGTACTCGGTCGAGTCGCCGGCCATGCCGCTGCCGCCCCACCCCTGGAAGAACGTGTCGATGCCGCTGATGATGTCGCCCGGGCTGCCCCACGAACCCCAGAAGATCGCCACCGTCTTGTTCGCAACGAGAATATTGCCGCCATGCAGGGTCATGTCGACGCTGCTGGAGGCGCCGCCAGCACGCTTTGATGCAGCATCCGCGACCGCGCGTGCCTGCACGACATCGCGCTTCGGATAGACGATCTGCGGTGCATCGTGCGACAGGAACAGGTCGCCCTGGAACGTGCTCAGGTTGCGCACCGCGTTGCCTTCGGCATCGGTGATGTACAGCGGTGCGCTGCCGCCATCACGCTCGCTGGCGATGTCCTCGGGATCATGCAGGGTCGCGATCTTCGTGCTGCCGCGGAACAGGCTGACCTTGCCGTCGCCATCGGCGACCAGGGCGTCCCCGGCGATCAACTGGCTGCCCTCGGTTTCGTGCGCCACGATATGGATCTGGTTTCTCTGTGCGGCAACGGCGGACGTGGCGCAAACGCTCGCGAGCACAGCGGTTACCAACTTCAATCGGTTCATCTCTGTCGACTCCAGGTAAGAAGCGTTAGCTTCGAAGTGATCTATTTCCCCAGAAGTGACTTGTTTCCCCGTTGAACTACCAGCACGTGCCGTCTTTGCGTCCGTGCAATGTCTCCCGCGTTGCAGTTTGCTGTGCAACGGCCAGGACGACGATCGCGCGCTCCTCCCCGTGAAGTGCCGCGTGCATCGTACGGGGTTGGCGTCGGCTGTCATGTGGCGATGCAGCAGAACGGTTACTGCCTGAATCTCGTCGCGTGCCAGCCATCACAGTCGCCGACTCGATTGTTCGGCAGATTGGCGGCGCGCCGCGGATGGTCAGGGTGCGGCGAGACGAAAACCCGTGCGTGAGGAAAAATCGATGGCGGCCAAGTTCGAGTCCCAGGATTGGATGGCGGCACTGAACCAGCTCAAGAGCGAGGCCGGTACGCCCGCACAGATGCCGCTCTCCACGAGCGAATGGGACAAGCGCGAGCAGTTCAAGGTGAAGGTGATCGAGGCGCGCGTGAAGCTGAAGCTGATGCGTGACCGCACCGACGCGCTGAAAGAGGCGCTGGAACGCTATCGCGCGCGCAGCGAGTCGATTCGCGCCTAATCCGGAATTCGGGAGCACCTGAATTTTGGGCAGGATCTACCCGGAGGTTCGGTCGAAACTCAGGCGAACGGATCGCGCAGCACGATGTTCGCGTCGCGATCCGGGCCGGTCGCGACGATCGCCAGCGGGCAACCGGCCAGTTCCTCCAGCGCGCGCAGGTAGGCGCGCGCGGCGGGCGGCAGCTTGTCCCACTCGGTGATGCCGGCGGTGCTCTCGTCCCAGCCCGGGAACTCGAGGTACACCGGCGTGCACTCGTCCCAGCCGGCGGCGTCGAGCGGCGCGTATTCGGTGCGCTTGCCGCGGTATTCGTAGGCGATGCAGATCTTCAGCTTGTCCATCCCGTCGAGGATGTCGAGCTTGGTGATGCACAGGCCGCTGATGCCGTTGATCGCGACCGCGCGCTTGAGCGCGACGATGTCCATCCAGCCGCAGCGGCGCGGGCGGCCGGTGGTGGCGCCGTATTCCTGGCCGCGATCGCGGATGCCCTGGCCGACGTCGTCGTCGAGTTCGGTCGGGAACGGGCCGCCGCCGACGCGCGTCGCGTAGGCCTTGGCGATGCCGAGCACGTAGTCGATCGCATCCGCGCCGACGCCGGTGCCGGCGAGCGCGCCGCCGATCGTCGTGTTGCTCGACGTCACGTACGGATAGGTGCCGTGGTCGATGTCGAGCAGCGAGCCCTGCGCGCCTTCGAACAGCACGCGCTTGCCCTGCTTGCGCAGGTCGTGCAGGATGCCGGCGACGTCGGACTTCATCGGCTCGACGTAGTCGCCGAACGCGAGCGCCTCGTCGAGGTCTTCTGGAAATCGACCGCCTCGACGCCGAGGTATTTGGTCAGCACGAAGTTGTGGTAGTCGAGCGCGTCGCGCAGCTTCTCGGCGAGTTGCTCCGGGTAGTGCAGGTCGGCGACGCGGATGCCGCGGCGCGCGACCTTGTCTTCGTAGGCCGGGCCGATGCCGCGGCCGGTGGTGCCGATCGCCTTGCCGCCGGCGGCCTTCTCGCGCGCCTGATCGAGCGCGATGTGGTACGGCATGATCAGCGGCGTCGCCGGGCTGATCTTCAGGCGCGAACGCACTTCGACGCCGCTCGCCTCGAGCTCGCCGATTTCCTTCTTGCAGCGCGGCCGGGCGGCAGCACCACGCCGTTGCCGATCAGGCACAGCGCGTCGTCGCGCAGGATGCCGGACGGAATCAGGTGCAGCACCGTCTTCTTGCCGCTGATGACCAGCGTGTGGCCGGCGTTGTGGCCGCCCTGGAAGCGCACGACCGCGCCGATGTCCTGGGTCAGCAGGTCGACGATCTTGCCCTTGCCTTCGTCGCCCCACTGCGCGCCGAGAACGACGACTGACTGACCCATGTTGATTCTCGCTATATCGGTTTCGTTCGCAAACTGAAAGGCATCGCGGCTGTCGACGCTCCTACCAGGAATCCGCTTGCCATAGTCGGGAGCGCCGGAAGGCGCGATGCCGTTGCTTCCTTCATCACCGCACGATCCGCAGCGCAATCAGCCCCACCACCACCATGCCGCCGCCGATCATGCGCAACGTGCGCTGGTCGATCTGCTGCATCTGTTCGGCCATCCGCTTCCACGTATCCGGCGAGACGAACAGGAACAAACCCTCGATGACGAGCACCAGGCAAAGAGCGGAGGGAAGCGCGCTGCCCACGGTGTTACTTGCTGGTCTGCAGATAGCGCAGGAATTCGGATTTCGGATCGAGCACCAGCATGCCGTTCGGCGTCGCGAACACGTCGCGATACGCTTCGAGGCTGCGATAGAACGCATAGAAATCGGCATCCTGGCCGTATGCGCCGGCGTAGGTCTGCGACGCCGTCGCATCGCCTTCGCCGCGCGTCTTCTGCGCGTCGCGATATCGCTTCGGCATTGATCACCTGCGACCTGGCGATCGGCGTCGGCCTTGATCGTCTTGGCCGCTTCCTGGCCTTCGGCGCGCAGCTGGCTCGGCGACTTGCTTGCGCTCCGAGCGCATGCGCTCGTAGACCGAGCCGATCACGGTGCCATCCTCGGGCAGGTCGATGCGCTTGATGCGCAGGTCGACGACTTCGATGCCGAGGCCCTGCGTCGCACGGTTCGCTTCGGCGGCCAGGTGCTGGGTCACGTCCGCGCGCCCACCGGAAACGAGTTCCTGCAGCGTGCGCGAGTTGATCGCGGTGCGCAGGCCTTCCTTCACGATCGGGGTCAGCGCGCTGCTGCGCACGCATCTCGTCACCGCCGACCGCGACCCAGAAGTTGCCCGGATCGACGATGCGCCATTTGACGAAGAAGTCGATGTTGACGTCCTTCTTCTCGGAGGTCAGATAGCGTTCCGGCGCCGAATCGAGAGTCAGGATGCGGCTTGTCGAAACGCTGCGCCTGCTGGATCAGCGGCACCTTGAAATGCAGGCCCGGCGCGAAGTCGGTGCGCACGATGCGGCCGAATTGGAGCAGGATCGCGGTCTGGCCCTCGTTGACGACGAACACGGAGTTGCCGACGACGAGGATCGCGACGAGCAATACGATCAGGGAGACGAAGCGCATCAGTGGGCGTCCCTTCTTCGGTTCCGGGCCGACCACGGTCGCGCCGACCACATCCGGCGACGGTGCCCTTGCCTTCGGTGCCGAAAGCGGCAGCGACAGAATGTTCTTGCCGGAGGTGAAATCGACGACCTTCGGGGTGTGGCCGACGACCTCCTGCATGGTTTCCAGGTACAGGCGCTTGCGGGTCACGTCCGGCGCGATCTTGTACTGCGCCTCGACCAGGTTGAAACGCTGCGCGTCGCCTTCGGCACGCGCGATGCGCGAGCTCTTGTAGCCTTCGGCCTCGGCGCGCACGCCGGCCGCGTCGCCGCGCGCTTCGGGTACGACCTGGCTCGCGTACGCCTTCGCCTCTTCCTCAAGTCGCTGCTTGTCCTGCAGCGCGCGGTTGGCGTCGTCGAACGCGTCCTTCACTTCCTGCGGCGGGCGCACGTTCTGGAAATTGAACTCGGTCAGGCTAATGCCGGTCTGGTACTGGTCCAGCGTCGACTGCAGCAGCTTCTTGGCCTGCGCCATCAGCTCGGTGCGCTGGCCGGACAGGATCGTGTCCATCGTGCTGCTGCCGATCACGGTGCGCACCGCGCTCTCGGCGGCCTGCCCGAGCGTCGCGTCCGGATCCTTCACGCCGAACGTGAACTGGCGCGCATCAGTGACCTGGTACTGCACGTTGAAATCGACCAGCACGATGTTCTCGTCCTTGGTCAGCATGCGCACCTGGTCGGTGGTCTGGCGGATCTGGCCGATGTTGACCGAGATCACCGATTCGATCGGGCGCGGAAACTTGAAGTTGATGCCGGGCGTCATCAGGCGCGAGAACTGGCCGAAACGCAGCACCATCGAGGTATCGCTGGCATTCACGCGCGCAAAACTGTCGAACACCAGCCACGCGATCAGCAGGCCGACCACGGCCACGCCGATGCCGCCACCACCGCCACCGCCACCAACAACCGGTTGAAGAAATCACGCGCACGCTTGATCAGCGCATCGAAATCCGGTGACGGACCACTGCCGCCGCCATTGTCGCGCCACGGGTCGCGCTGCTTGCCGCCACCGGGTTCGTTCCATGCCATCGCTTGTCTACCTCGCTGTCCATTCCCGCGCACACGTGCGCGGGATGGCGCACGCAGTTCGGTGAATTCTCGAAAAAAAAGGCCATCCGCGGCGGCCGCGGACTTTCATGGCACCTGATTCGCGCCATCGATGCGGGGTTGCCGAAGGATTGTAGGTAGGGGCATCGGTCGCGGCAAGCAAGTCGCGCTGACTGGCGCTCTCAACTTTAACCGCTCGTGCCGAAGTATCGACCCGCATAGCCGTTCGTGGTGCGGTATCGAACCATGAACGGCCGCGACCGGGGCCGTTCACCCTTCGATACCTCAGGGCGAACGGTCGTGAACGTGTCGCCGTCCGCCTTTCAGGGAGACCAGAACGGTTCAACACACCTGGGTTTTCAGCCAATCCCCATCGCCATCGGGCAGGCCGAACAACGGCTCGACCAGCGCCAGCGGCGCGTCGATGCGGATGCGCCAGCCGATCTCGTCGGCCTGTTCGTCGGCGACCAGGCCCTGCGCATGCAGGCGCGCACGCAGGCGCCCGGACGCGGCTGGCAGGTGCAGATCGGCGCGCACGCGCTGCGAGCCGAGGCGCTCCCCGATCGCGCGCAGCAAGCCATCGGTGCCTGCGCCGGTCAGCGCCGACAGCCATGCGCGCGGCACTTCACCGCCGTCGACGCGATCGAGCCGCGGTCGTGCAGCGCCCTTCGACCTTGATCGATCTTGTTGTAGACCAGCACCTGCGGCATGTCGCCGGCGCCGATTTCCTTGAGCACTTCGCTCGACCTGGGCGATGCGCTCGTCGCGCTCCGGATCGGCGGCGTCGATCACGTGCAGCAGCAGATCGGCATCGCGTGCCTCGGCCAGGGTCGAACGGAACGCCGCGACCAGTTCGTGCGGCAGGTCGCGGACGAAACCGACCGTGTCGGAGAGCACGATCGGTCCGCATCGAGGCCGTCGAGGCGGCGCACGGTCGGATCGAGCGTCGCGAACAGCTGGTCGGCGGCGTACACGGTCGCGCCGGTCAGCGCGTTGAACAGCGTCGACTTGCCGGCGTTGGTGTAGCCGACCAGCGCGACGACGCGGCAACGCGTTGCGCTGGCGCGCGCGACGCGTCTGCGTGCGCTGCACCTCGACCTTCTCCAGGCGCTTCTGCAACTGCTTGACGCGATCTGCGAGCAGGCGGCGGTCGATTTCGAGCTGGGTTTCGCCGGGACCGCGCAGGCCGATCGCACCGCCGCGCTGGCGTTCCAGATGGGTCCAGCCGCGCACCAGGCGCGTCGGCCATGTGCTTGAGCTGCGCCAGTTCGACCTGCAGCTTGCCTTCGTGCGAGCGCGCGCGCTGCGCGAAGATGTCGAGGATCAGGCCGGTGCGGTCGACCACGCGGCACTCGGTCAGCTTGTTCGAGGTTGCGTTCCTGGACCGGGCGTGAGCGCGTGGTTGACCAGCACCAGGTCGGCGTCGAGCGCCTCGCAGGCGCGCCTTCAGCTCCTCGACCTTGCCGGTGCCGATGTAAGTAGCGCGGATTCGGGCGCTCGACGCGCGCGGTCAGCGTGCCGACCACGGTCGCGCCGGCCGAGCGCGCGAGTTCGGCGAATTCCTCCAGCGCGACCGGGTCGTGCGCGACCGGGCGCCTGCGGCTGGATCAGCAGCGCGCGCTCGCCCTTGCGGGAGCGTTCGAACAGGTGCGTGGTCAACGCTACTCGTCCTGGCCGTCGTCGCCGTGTCGCCGTCGCCGGACGCGGCCGCGGCCGCCGCCGGGGCCGACGCGCACGTTGCGCGCCGGCACGACGGTGGAGATCGCGTGCTTGTAGACCATCTGGCTGACGGTATTGCGCAGCAGCACGACGAACTGGTCGAACGATTCGATCGTGCCCTGCAGCTTGATGCCGTTGACCAGGTAGATCGACACCGGCACGCGCTCGCGGCGCAATGCATTCAGGAACGGATCCTGCAACGACTGTCCTTTGGACATGGTCTTGTTCTCCCGACGACAAAGTACGAATCCGTAAAAGTTTGCGGCGACCCCGCGATGACTGCGCGGCCTGCCGATTCAATCGGGTTCAGTTTCGCACGATCTCGCACGTTGTGTCTGCAAGAACGTCGCACGATCGCGTTTGCCGTTATCCGGGAATGCAGGAACGCAGCGACCGCGGACGCCATCTTCGCAGTCGACGCCTCGGTCGTCGGGATCGAACCACGCGCGCATCGAGTTCGCCTGCGCAGCCAGGTGAGCTGGCGCTTGGCCAGCTGGCGCGTGGCGAAGATCGCGCGGTCGCGGAACGTGGCGGCGTCGATGTCGCCGTCCAGATACGGCCAGGCCTGGCGATAGCCGACCGCGCGCATCGCCGGCAGGTCGGCATGCAGTGTCGCGGATCGGCATGCAGCCGCCGCGCCTCGTCGAGGAAGCCGGCGGCGAGCATCGCATCGAAGCGCTGCGCGATGCGCTCGTGCAACGGCGCCGCGATCGCGCCGGCACCAGCGCCAGCTTGAGCACGCGCCACGGCAACGATCCGCGATCGCCGCCCACCTGCTGCGTCGACAGCGGTTGCCCGGTCAGCGCGATCACTTCGAGCGCGCGCTGGATGCGCTGCGCGTCGCCGGGCCGGATGCGTGCGCCGCGTCCGGATCGAGCGCGGCCAAGCGCGCATGCAGCGCCGGCCAGCCGATCCGCGCGGCCTCGCCGGCAAGTTCCGCGCGCAGCGCCGGATCGGCGTCCGGCAATGCGGACAAACCGCCCTCCAGCGCGCGGAAATACAAACCGGTGCCACCGACCAGCAACGGCACGCTGCCGGCCGCGGTGATCTCGTTCATCGCGACCAGCGCGTCGGTGCGGAAATCGGCCGCGGAATACGGCTGCGCCGGATCGCGGATGTCGATCAGGCGATGCGGATGGCGCGCCAGCGTGGCGGCATCGGGCTTGGCGCTGCCGATGTCGAGGCCGCGATAGACCAGCGCCGAATCGACGCTGACTGAATTGCAGCGGAAACCGATCAGCCAGCGCGCAGGCGAGCGCGGTCTTGCCCGAGGCGGTCGGACCCATCAGGAAAATCGCGGGTGGGCGCAGATCCACCGATTCCATCATCCAGTCCCTGCGTGCTGCGCCCGCAACCCGTCCGACACGGCACTGCACCGCGCGTGGACCGCGCTCAGTCAGCCGCCATCGATGACGCCGCGGCGCGGCTCGCAGCCCCTACGTGGGCACGCTTGGGCAATAGCGAATCGTCGAGCAGGCGCTCGATGCGGGCAAACACTTCCGCGCGTGAGAACGGCTTCTTCATGAAGTCGTCCGCGCCGATGCGCTGCGCGTAGAACTCCTCGGTGGCCTGTTCGTTGCCGCTCATCATGATGATCGGGATCTGCCGGGTCGCCGTGTCGCGGCGCAGTTTGCGCAGCGCGGCGAAACCGCTCATGCCGGGCAGCACGATATCGAGGAAGATCAGGTCCGGGCGCTCGGCCATTGCGATCGCGACGCCTTTTTCCGCGTCCTCGGATTCCAGCACGTGGTAACCATTTTGTTGCAGCATGCGTCGCAGGATCGCAACGATGGTGCTGGAATCGTCGACGACCAGCACGCGCATGCCGCCGCGCGCATTCAGGCGTGGCTTGCCACGACGTTGCGACGCCTGCGCCTCCGCCCCGCTCGAACCGAACAAGCGCTTGATGAAAGCGAACATGCCTGCATAGCCCCCTGAATTGGCCATCCAACCCCATCGGTCATTGTAATTGTTTTCCGGGGGCGCGTCGCGTGCTTGAAGTCCGCGCCGATGTCCTCGCGATTGTCGCGCGGGACAGCAGGCAGTGCGCGACAGGCCTCGCCCGGCCGCGCGCACCGGCAATACCATCGGACGTAACCGGATATCGCACATCGCAAGCGACTCGGCAGCTCGCAAACGTATAATCGGCGGATCGGCGCCAACCGGCGCAAGCAGCGAGTCCCCCGCATGTCGCAGATGATGAAAGCACTGGTCAAGCGCGAAGCCGCGCGCGGAATCTGGATGGAAGAGGTACCAGTCCCCGAGATCGGTCCCAACGAGGTGCTGGTCAAGCTCGAGAAGACCGCGATCTGCGGCACCGACCTGCACATCTACAAGTGGGACGAATGGTCGCAACGGGTGATCAAGCCCGGCCTCGTGATCGGCCACGAATTCGTCGGCCGCATCGTCGACATCGGCGCCGGCGTGCGCGGCTACACGCTCGGCCAGCGCGTTTCCGCGGAAGGCCACGTGGTCTGCGGAGTGTGCCGCAACTGCCGCGCCGGCAAGCAGCACCTGTGCCCGAACACGATCGGCATCGGCGTCAACCGCAACGGCGCGTTCGCCGAATATGTCGCGGTGCCGTCGTCGAACCTGTGGCCGATCCCGGACCAGATCCCGAGTGAGCTGGCCGCGTTCTTCGACCCGTACGGCAATGCCGCGCACTGTGCGCTCGAATTCGACCTGATCGGCGAGGACGTACTGATCACCGGCGCCGGCCCGATCGGCATCATCGCCGCCGGCATCTGCAAGCACGTCGGTGCGCGCAACGTGGTCGTCACCGACGTCAACGACTATCGCCTGAAACTCGCCGCGGACATGGGCGCGACGCGCGTCGTCAACGTCTCCAAGCAGTCGGTGAAGGAGGTCGTCAAGGATCTGCACATGGAGGGCTTCGACGTGGGCCTCGAAATGTCCGGCAATCCGCGCGCGTTCAACGACATGCTCGACTGCATGTACCACGGCGGCAAGGTCGCATTGCTGGGCCTGCTGCCGAACGGCGCCGGCATCGATTGGGACAAGGTCATCTTCAAGGGCCTGACCCTGCACGGCATCTACGGGCGGCGCATGTATGAGACATGGTATAAAATGACCCAAATGGTACTGACTGGTTTTCCGTTGCAGAAAGTGCTCACCCACCAGATCACGATCGATGATTTCCAGAAGGGTTTCGACCTGATGGAATCGGGCAACTGCGGCAAGGTCGTGTGTTCGTGGAATTGAGCAACAGCCCGGAGAAACAGCAACAAAACAGCGACGCGGCCGCGGGGCCGCGCCGCGCATGGTTCCACCGCGAGACGATCAGCCTGGCCGAGATCGCGGTCCAGGTGTTTTCCGTGGTACTCGGCATCCTGCTCGCATTCGGCATCGGCAACTGGAGTGCGAGCCGCGAGAGCGCGCAAAAAGTCGCCGAGGCGCAAACGGCCATCCGCGCCGAAATCCAGTCGAACCACACCAGCCTGCAGAAGACTGTTGTCTACCAGACCGACCTCGCCAAGGCGATAAGGGATGCCATCGCCAGCGCCACCCCACCCAAACGCTGCACCGACGTTGCGAGCTGGCGCGGCCTGCAGACGGCCTTGTTGCTGCACAGCGCCTACGACAACGCGATCGCGGCCGGCGTATTCACCAGCATGCCGCTGGCGGACGGACAAGCCATCGCAGCCATTTATGCATGGCAACAACGCTACCTCACCTACTCCGACAAATCCCTGGACTGGATGGTGATGAGGTTCATGGACGAATCCGCAGGCTGCGCCGGCGTACTCTTGGATCTGTCGGAAGCAGGGCAGAATCTGCTGGTGAATTACGACACTTATCTGTCGCCACCTCTGGCAGCCGCCAATTCAAAACCCGCCGCGAGTCCATAGCGCCGAACATGCCCATCCGCCGCATCCACCACCTGATCGAGACCGCGCTCGCCGAACTGCCGCCGGGCCCGTTGCTGGCGATGCTCAGCGGCGGCCTCGATTCGACGACGCTGCTGCACGCGCTGGCGGCCTCGCCGGCGGCACGCGCACGCGGATTGCGTGCCGCGCATATCGACCACGGCCTGCACGAGGACAGCGCCGGATGGGCCGCGCATTGCCGCAATTATGCGCACTCGCTGGGCGTGGAGATCATCATTCGTGCCGTCGACGTCCCGCCGCGCGGTGCCGGCCTCGGCCGTGAAGCGTCCGCGCGGCTGGCGCGCTACACCGCCATCGAGAAGCTGCTCGCGCCGGGCGAGATCGTCGCACTCGCGCACCACCGCGATGACCAGGCGGAAACGGTCCTGTTGAAACTCATGCGCGGCGCCGGCCCCGAAGGGATCGGTGCGATGCGGACCTTGCGCAAACTGGGGCCGGGTCTGGCGTGGCGGCCGTTGCTCGGAGTGGCTCGCGCGGCGCTGCGCGAATATGCCGAGCATTTCCAGCTCGACTGGCTGCAGGACCCGAGCAACGCCGACCCGAGCCTCGACCGCAACTATCTGCGCATGCAGGTGATGCCGCGCATCCTGCAGCGTTGGCCGGAGGCGGAGTCGAGCATCGCGCAAAGCGCGGCATGGGCACGCTCGGCCGCGAGTTTCATCGAAACCGAAGCGGGCCACGCGTTCGCGCGCACGCAAGGCCTCGATCCGTCGACCTTGCGCCTGCGCGAGTGGCTGCAGTTGCCGGAGGCCTTGCGCGATCCGGTCCTGCGCCGCTGGTTGCGCTCGCTCGATCTGCCCGAACCGACCTACTACCAGGCCGCCGAACTCGTGCGCCAGCTCGGCGAGGCCGGCGAAGACCGACAGCCCTGCGTGCGCTGGCCCGGCACCGAGGTGCGTCGCTATCGCGACCTGCTGTACGCCATGGCGCCACTGCAACTGCCGCCGTTCGAGTGGAGCGCCGAGTTCGACGGCTCCGATCTCGCCCTGCCGATGAACCTGGGCACGTTGCACATGGTCCATGCGGAAAAGCATTCGCCTGTCACGCCGCACCTGCACGTGCGTTTCCGCCGCGGCGGGGAAAGCCTGCGCCTGTCCTCCACCACGCATACGCGCGAACTGCGCGACCTGTTCCAGGAAGCGGGCATTCCGCCGTGGCAGCGCGGCCGCCTGCCACTCGTGTTCACGCCGGACGGTGCCCTGCTTGCGGTCGCCGATCTGTGGTTGAGCGAGGCCGGAACGCACTTGCTCGACGCGCGCGGCGCGCACATCGAATGGATTCGCGCCGGCTCCGATCGCGATCGCCGCGCGCCAAACCATTTGATCTTGCAGACAAGCTGAGCTAGCGTTCGCGCCCATGCCCAAGGCCGCTGCTGCCCCTACCTCGCAAGTCACCGAATTCGAGAAATCGCTCGACGAACTCGAACAGCTCGTCGTGCGCATGGAACACGGCGAACTCAGCCTCGACGACTCATTGCAATCGTTCGAGCGCGGCATTGCGCTGTATCGCAACTGCCAGAGCGCGCTCGACCAGGCGAAACTGCGCGTCAGCGAACTGATCGATCCGGCCGCGCCCGAATCGGCGCGCCCGTTCGACCCCGACACGCCGTAGCTTTTGCGATCGTCCCTGATCGCGAAACCAGGAAGCGGCCATCCCTGGCCGCACTTCCCGGTTCTTTTTTGCGATCATTCCGGGTTGCAAAGATCAAAAAGCGGCCACCTCGGCCTCCCATCAACAGCACCGCCCCCACATTCGACAGGCCATTCCGTGCGCAGCGAAACAGCGTGAGCGACCTGACCCCCGAACTTCTCGCGCTATCCTTGCGCGCCGATGCCGCACTTGCGCGCGCACTGCCGCGCGATGACCAACCCCCGCACGAACTGCACCGCGCGATGCGCTACGCGGTGCTCGGCGGCGGCAAGCGCCTGCGTCCGCTGCTGGTCTATGCCACCGGCGCGGTGTTCGGCGCGGCCACTGAAAGACTCGATGCGGTCGCCGCCGCGGTCGAGATCATCCACGCCTATTCGCTCGTCCACGACGATCTTCCGGCGATGGATGACGATTCGCTGCGCCGCGGCCGCCCGACCTGCCATATCGTGTTCGGCGAGGCGATGGCAATCCTTGCCGGCGACGCGCTGCAGGCACTCGCATTCGAGGTGCTCGCCAACGATTGCGCGATCGGCGTGGACGCCGCGACGCATCTGGACATGCTGCGCACGCTCAGCCTCGCCTGCGGCTCGCACGGCATGGCCGGCGGTCAGGCGTTCGATCTCGCCGCGGTCGGCAAAAACCTCGATGCGAACGAACTGGAACGCATGCATGTGTACAAGACCGGCGCGCTGATCCGCGCATCGGTGCGTCTCGGTGCGCTGGCTGCGGGCTGCGCGGATGCATCCACGCTGGCCGCGCTGGAGACCTATGGCCATTCCATCGGCCTGGCGTTCCAGATCCGCGACGACCTGCTCGATATCGAGGCCGAAACCTCCCAACTCGGCAAGACCGCCGGCAAGGACGCGGCGGCGAACAAGCCGACCTACCCGGCGATCCTCGGCGTCGACGCCTCGCGCGCCGAACTCGCCGCGCTGACCACCACCGCATTGGCCGCGATCGAACCGCTCGGGGTCGGCGCTGCGGCATTGCGCGATCTGGCCCGTTTCGTCGCCGCACGCGCCAACTGAAGGAGAGCCGCGAATGAATGCAAACCCACGCAGACGCTTCCTGACAACCATGGGCGCGCTTGCCGCGTCGGCGGCATTGCCGGGCGTTCTCGCACGCGCCGGCACGGCGCCGCTTGCCGCCGCGCCCAATCGCTGGAAGGGCTACGACAAAGCCATCATCATCGATGCGCTCGGCGGACCGGGTGGTGCGTATTCCGACGACACCGGCACGCCGCTCGGAACCGCTGCGCTGGATGACGTGCGCGCCTCCGGCATCACCGCGGTCAATCTCACCGTCAGCGGCGTCGGCAGCTATCTGCGCAACTACGACGATACGATCCGCAATATCGCACACTGGAACGACCAGATCGCCGCGCACCCGGAGCGCCTGCTCGGCGTGCGCAGCGGCGCCGATATCGACGAAGCCAAGCGCAGCGGCCGTCTCGGCCTGATCTACGGATTCCAGGATGCAACCCCGCTCGGCGAGGATCTCGATCGCGTCGAGATGTTCCACCAGCTCGGCGTGCGCGTGTTCCAGCTGACCTACAACCGGCGCAACCTGGTCGGCGACGGTTGCCTCGAACCCGGCAACGCGGGTCTCAGCGGATTCGGCCGTGCGCTGATCGAACGCCTCAATGCGCGCCACGCGCTGATCGACCTCTCCCACGCCGGCGAGCGCACCACGCTGGAGGCGATCGACGCGTCGAAGGTACCGATCGCGATTTCTCACACCGGCTGCACGGCGCTCGCAGCGAACCCGCGCAACAAGACCGACAACGAATTGAAACGCCTCGCCGACAAGGGCGGCGTCGCCGGCATCTACCTGATGCCATTCCTGCGCAGCCACGGCCAACCGATGGCCGAGGATCTGGCCCGGCATCTGGAACACGCGGTCGACGTCTGCGGCGAGGATCACGTCGGCATCGGCAGCGATGGCTCGATCTCGCCGACCGAGACAACCCCGGCGTTCAAGCGCAAGTTCGCCGAGGAAATCAACCAGCGCCGCGCGCTCGGCATTTCCGCGCCCGGCGAGCAGCCCGACGTCTACACGTTCCTGCCCGATCTCAATGCAGCGGACCGCTTCGCCAGGATCGCCGACCTGCTCGCGCGCCGCGGTCATTCGGACGCTCGCATCGGCAAGCTCATCGGCGGAAACTTCAACCGGCTGTTTCGCGAAACCTGGAGCGCAACGACATGAGGCTGACATCGACAAGCGTACTGACGCTGGCCGTCACGCTGCTGGCGTTCGCATGTGGCACGCACGAGGCCCACGCCGCCGGATCGTCCACGCCTGCAAAAGCCGCGGCGGCGGAACCGGTTTTCCACCCATTGCCGGGCGCGATGGCCAGCATGCGGCTGCCGTTCTCGGAATCCGTGCGCGCCGGCGACATGCTGTATCTGTCCGGCCAGATCGGCAGCGATGCTTCCGGCAAATTGGTCGCCGGTGGCATCCCCGCCGAAACGCGACAGATCATGGACAACATCGGCGCCGCGCTTCGTCGTGGCGATTCGTCATTCGATCGCGTCGTGCAGTGCACGGTCGCGCTCGTCGACATCAAGGACTGGCCCGCCTTCAACGAGGTCTACCGCACCTATTTCACGAAGCATTTTCCGGCACGCATGGCCTATGCCACGACCGGACTCGCCCTCGGTGCGCACGCGGAAGTGCAATGCAACGCGGTCGTCGCGCACTGAGAGTCAGCCTCTCGCCCAACGACTGTACTTTCGAACGACTACGCCTTAAAACGACTACGCTGTCGTAGGAGCGGCTTCAGCCGCGATGCTCTTGGCGCCACCGAGGCTCGCGCCCTTTGTAGGAGCGGCACAGCCGCGACTGGAACCCTCACGCCGCACCGTGGGTCGCGCTTGCAGCGCTCCTGCAATGACTCGGCACGAGTCCAACGGTTGCACGGTGGGTGGGTGCCTTCGCAATCCGACAGGCGATGCGGCAACGCTTCGAAGCGTTGCCGCGCGTGGCGGTGCCTACTTCACCAGCCGCAGCGTGAACGGATAGCGGTAGGCGACGCCTTCGTTCGCCTTGATCGCGGCGATGATCGTCAACACGACCCGGCCGACGAAAAGCACGACTCCGATCGGCCACGCGAGCAGCAAGCCGATACCCAGCGTGATGATCGAGAAGAGCACCAGCGCGGCAAACGCGATCGCCAGCGTGATATTGAAATTCAGCGCCTCTTTCGCCTGATCGGCCGCGAACGGCAGCGTATCGCGCTTGATCAGCCAGACGATCAGCGGACCAAGAATGCAGCCGATGCCGGTGATGAATGCACTGAATGCGGACAAATGGCCGATCAGGGCCCACAGGCGTTCGTCGCTCGATTGCATGGTTGGCGGCTCAGGCTGAGGCGGACTCGGCGGCACCACGTTGTCGTTCTCGCTCATGGATCTGCTCCGTTGGTTGGCAGGTACACTTTTTCGCGTTGGACCCTGCCTGTCAAGCGCCGGATGTCATGTGTCGGATGTCGGATTTCATATGCCGGATGTTCATATGCATGGAGTCACGCGTCTCCCGCAATCGTCATGCGATTGAGCAGGATCGACCCGCACAGGATATGCGAACGCGGATCGACGTCGCGGCCGACCGCCACGATGTTCGCGAACATGTCGCGCAGGTTCGCCGCGATCGTGATCTCCTCGACCGGATACGCGATCTCGCCGTTTTCGACCCAGAAGCCGGAAGCTCCGCGTGAATAGTCGCCGGTGAGCAAGGACACACCCTGCCCCATCAATTCGGTGACGAGCAGGCCGGTGTGCATGCGTTTGAGCAGCGCGGCGAAATCGTCATTGCCCGGCTGCACGACGACGTTGTGGACGCCGCCCGCGTTGCCGGTCGATTGCAGGCCGAGCTTGCGCGCCGAATAGCTGCCGAGGATGTAGCGCGCGAGCACGCCGTCGGTGATCAGGTCCGAATCGCGCGTGGCGACGCCTTCGGAGTCGAACGCGGTCGAACCGTGGCCGCGCGGGATGCGTGGGCGCTCGACGATCCGCATCCAGTCCGGGAATACCGGCTTGCCGACGTGGTCGACCAGGAAGCTGGCGCGCCGATACAACGCGCCGCCGCTGACCGCCGAGAGGAAATTGCCGATCAGGCCGCGGGCGATTTCCGGCGCGAACAACACCGGGCAATCGCGGGTGGACAATCCGCGCGCGCCGAGTCGCGAAACCGTGCGCTCGGCCGCCTTGCGCCCCAGCTGCGCGGCGTCCATGAAATCGCCGGCGGCGCGTGCGCTGTCATACCAGTAATCGCGCTGCATGCCATTTGCATCCTCGGCGATCAACGCGACCGACAGCGAATGATGCGTGCCACGTTCTGTGCCGATGAAGCCGAGCGAGTTCGCATAAGCGGTCAGCGATGCGCTGGCCTGCACCGAAGCGCCATCGGAATTGTCGATGCGCGGATCGAAGCCGCGCCCGGCGTCCTCGATCTCGATGCCGAGCTTGATCGCTTCTTGCGGCGTGATGTTCCACGGATGCCACAGATCGAGATCCGGAATGTCTTTCGCGAGCAGGGTCGGATCGGCCAGTCCGTTCGCGCTGTCTTCCTCGGTGTAGCGCGCGATCGCACAGGCATGCTCGACGGTCTGCTCGATCGACGCCGGATCGAGATCGGCGGTGCTCGCCGAGCCCTTGCGCTTGCCGAAATACACGGTCAGCGAAACCCCACGGTCGCGCGTGCGCTCGACCGTCTCGACCTCACCCAGACGCACGCCGACGCTCAGGCCCGTATCGATGCTGGCCGCGACATCGGCCTCGCTGGCGCCGTTGGCGCGGCAACGCCGGATCACGTCCTCGGCGATCTGCGCCAGACGATCGAGGTCGGCCAAACTGGTATCGTTGTCGATAGCGATGTCTTTCACTGAACTTGTTCCCTGGAATTGCGATGCACGAGCCTGAACTGCCCGACGAACTACTCGAACCGAGTCGCAGCCAACTGCGCCGCGACGCGCTGGAAATCTTCAAACTGGCCGAAGCGCTGGCCGCGCTCAGCGAATCACAACTTGCCCGCGTGCCTCTGGCCGACGAATTGCGCACCGAGGTGCTGCGCACGCGCGCCATCGCCTCGAATATCGCCCGCAAACGCCAGACTCAATTCCTCGCCAAGCAACTGCGCAAGCTCGGCGACGACGAGATTGAACCGATCCGCCGCGCGCTTGCCCAGGATCGGGAAAAGGCGCACCGCGAAACCGCCGCATCGCACCGCATCGAAGCCTGGCGCGAACGCCTGCTCGACGACGGCGACAGCGCCCTCAGCGAGCTGCTTGCGCAGCATCCCGCTGCGGATCGCCAACACCTGCGCCAGCTTGTGCGCAATGCGCTCGCCGAGCGCAAGGCCGCCAAGCCACCGCACGCTCAGCGCGAACTCTTCCGTGAGTTGCGCGAGTTGCTCGGCGACACCGCCTGAAAAAATATGTAGGAGCGCCGGAAGGCGCGATGCTCTGTCGGTTGAATGCATAAAGCATCGCGCCTTCCAGCGCTCCCGCCAGGTAGTGTCGTTTCAGGCCGCCGTGCCGCCCACCGTCATCGAATCGATTCTCAATGTCGGCTGGCCGACACCGACCGGCACGCTCTGCCCGTCCTTGCCGCACACGCCGACACCCTCGTCGAGTTTCAGGTCGTTGCCGACCATCGACACGCGTTTCAACACCTCCGCGCCCGAGCCGATCAGGGTCGCGCCCTTGACCGGCCGCGTGACCTTGCCGTCTTCGATCAGATACGCCTCGCTGGCCGAGAACGTGAACTTGCCGTTGGTGATGTCGACCTGGCCGCCGCCGAAATTAACCGCGTACAAGCCGCGCTTGACCGAGGCGATGATTTCGCCCGGATCGCGCTCACCGGGCAGCATGTAGGTGTTGGTCATGCGCGGCATCGGCAGGTGCGCGAACGATTCGCGGCGGCCGTTGCCGGTGGACTGCATACCCATCAAACGCGCGTTGAGCTTGTCCTGCATGTAGCCCTTCATTACGCCGTTCTCGATCAGCACCGTGCAGTTCGTCGGCGTGCCTTCGTCGTCGATGCTGAGCGAACCGCGACGCCCGGCCAGCGTGCCGTCGTCGACCACGGTGACACCGTCAGCGGCGACCTTCTCGCCGAGCATGCCGGCAAACGCGGAGGTCTCCTTGCGGTTGAAATCACCCTCGAAGCCATGCCCGATCGCCTCGTGCAGCAGCACGCCGGGCCAGCCCGGCCCGAGCACGACCGGCATCGTGCCGGCCGGCGCAGCGACCGCTTCCAAATTGACCAATGCGACGCGCACCGCTTCGCGCGCGAACGCATGGGCGCGGCCGTTTTCGAGCAACTCCGGGAATCCGTAACGGCCACCACCGCCGCTGCTGCCCGATTCGCGGCGACCGTTCTGTTCGGCGATCACCTGCACGTTCATGCGCACCAGAGGGCGCACGTCGGCCGCGAGGGTGCCGTCCGATGCGGCGATCAGGATGGTTTCGAGCGTCGCGGCGATGCTGACGATGACCTGCTTCACGCGCGGGTCAGCCGCGCGGCACGCCGCATCGACTTCGCGCAGCACCGCGATCTTGGCCTCGTTGGACAAGGTGTCGATCGGATCGATCGCCGGATACAGCGCGCGGCCGGTCGTGATCGCCAGCGGTTTGCCGACGCCGTTGGCGCCGGACTGCGCGATCGCGCGCGCAGAACCGGCCGCTTCGAGCAGCATCGGCAGCACGATCTCGTCCGAATACGCAAAGCCGGCCTTCTCGCCGGACAGCGCACGCACGCCGACGCCTTGCTCGATCGAGTGGTTGCCTTCCTTGACGATGCCGTCTTCGAGCACCCACGACTCGCTGCGCGAATGCTGGAAGTACAGGTCCGCCGCATCGATCGACGGCCCCATAAGGCGCGCGAAGATGCCGTCGAGGTCGCCAGCGGCGAGACCACCGGGGCGCAGCAGGCGTTGTTCGGCTTGGGTGATCAGATTGGTCATTGGCTCGGGAATCGGACTGTGGAGGCAGGACGCCGGAACGAACAGCGAAGCTGGCCCGAAGGGCGAGCCGCAGGATGCGGCGAGTCAATCGGGAATCGGGCAACTATTATCCTCGCCGTCGCGGCGAACGCCGGGGCGACGAACTCTGACGGCACACCCTGCACGCTGATGGCACACCCTGAACTGGGGGCGCGCATGCTGGGGCACAACCGGCCTCAGCGCAAACCGGCCGTCGGCCAGGCACGCCGTGTGGACGCACGCATTGCCAGCGGACATGCCCATCAATCTGGCAGATCCGTCGATTAGAGTCCCGACTTTCCGGACGGCTGGCTCGGCTTTCCGGTTCCCGATTCCCGATTCCCCATTCCCGGCTTCTGCAACGTGATCTTCGGCTTGTCCCAGCTGCCCGTCACCGTGTAGTGCCGCTCGGTCGCCTTGCCCAGAGGCTTGTTCAGGATGCCCTGGATGACCAGACCGGCCGCGGCGCCAACCGGCCCCCCGGCGATCGCACCGACGATCGGCAAGGTCGAGCCCGCATGCGGGGTGACGCTCATGCGCTGGTCGTAGTCCTTCGCGCGCAGGCCGGTGCGCCCGGTCACGACGATGTCGGCGGCAGGACTCTTGATGGTCAGGTCGTCGGTGTCCGCGTTGCCATCGGCGAGGCGGAATTTGCCGGTGATCGAGTTGAAGCTGAGGCCGGACTGGAAGAAGTCGCTGAAATCCAGGCTCAAGCGGCGCGGGATCTCGGTCAGCGACAGCAAGCCGAAAATCCGTCCCGCGCCGGGTTCGACTTCGAGGATGCGGCCCTCGGCGACATTGATCACGAGCGTGCCGTCGAGTTTGGCCAGCGCGAACGCCGAGGGCGGTCCGGCAAAGCTCGCATCGATCGTCGCGCGCGTGTTGCCGCCATCGATCAGGCCGGCAAAGCCGAGTGCGGTCATCATGTGGCCGAGGTTCTGCGCGGTCATTTCGATCGCCAGATGCGACGTGTTGTTCTTCGCGGTGCCGGTCCAGTCGCCGCTCGCGGTCATCGCCACATTCGGCGAAAGCGAGGCGAGCTTGTCGACATGCATGCCGCCGGCAACCGGATGGCTCTCGAACTCGGCCGAACCGAAACTCGCCTTGCCGAGCTGGAAATCGTCGACCGCGATATGCAATGCCGGCAGCGAGGCCGGCGCAACATCGCTGAACGCATTCGTGTCCGGCGCGTCCGCCTCCGATTCCGGCCAGTGGATGCGCGCGAATTTCGCACGCAGGCCATGCCCGGCGACATCGATTCTCGGCACTTCCAGGCTGCCGGCAATGGCCGCACTCTCCAGGCGCACGGTCGTGGTCGCGATCGCGTTGTCCACGTTCAGATGCATGTCCGGGAAATGGCGGTCGGCAAACGTGAAATCGTCGGCGCGCACATCGATGGAGTTGACCAGGCTGCCGCCGGTTCCGTCGTCCCGTGTGACCCGGTCGAGCCAGCCGCCGGCATCCAGCAACCCCACGCGGCCACCGATCACGATGCCGCTCGCGGGCGGCTCAGCCGGCGTCCGGGCGCCAAAATCGATGCGCGCCGCGAACGCGTGGCTCGCGTCGGGCAAACGCCCATTCACGCCTGCGAGATCGCCGAGCGTCGCGTCGAAGCGCTGCCCCGCATACGGCAGCGGCAGGCTGAGCCGGAATGGCAACGGCGACGCCGCGGATTTCGCGAGCGGCGCCGGCAACTCGATCGCGATACCGCGAAGGTCGCTGCTCACCACCAACTGGCTGCGCACGGCCGCGCTGTCGGACGCGTCCACGCCGACCTGCGCGGTCCAGTCCGCTTCGCCCGGAAACGCGCCCAACATCGGGATCAGCACCGGCACGTCGGCGAACACGGTGGTCGCCGGAAACCGGCCTTGCAAGGTCGCCTCGAATACATGCTTCGGGTCCGCGGCATAACTGCCGATCGCGATCGAAAGCTTCGCCTTGCGGTCGCGGAAACCGACATCGAGTTGATCGGCGGCAAAGCCTTTCTGGTTGAACCGCAGCGGTCCCTCGGCATTCTGGAAATGCAGCCCGTACGCGTTGTGGTCGAGTTTCGCGCCACTCAGTTGCGCGGTGCCGTCGAGGGTCAAGGTCTCGATCTGCTTGATCGGCATGTGCAGCGCGAACGCGACCTTGCCGCGGCCACCGACCGTGATGTCCTTGAGCTGATCCTGGTAGCGTTTGCCGATCGGGGTGGCGCGCAGAAAACCGAGCAGATTGGCGCCGCTGCCTTCGACCTTCGTATCGAGATCGAGCACGAGCGGCCCGAAATCCGCGATCGCCGCGCTGGCTTGGCTGACCTTGTTGCCCATCGACTCGCCGCTGTCGACGTCGACCTGCATGCCGTCGTTGATGAAGGTCGCGATCGCGTGGATTTTTTCCGCGCGCGGCCATTCCGGATCGTAGTTCAGGGTCAGGTCGTCGACCTCGCCGCGCGCGATCATGCGGCCGGAATGGTCATGGAACGGCCAGTTGGCGAGATCGCCACGCAGCGCGAAACGCCCGTCGACAAGATGCCCGCCGACCAGCCCGCGATCCAGCCACGCGATCGCCTGCGGCGGCATCGTGAGCGCCGGCAGGAACAGCTTCGCGGCAACGACATCGCCATGTGCAACCGTTGCATACAAATCGACCTGTGGCGGGCCACCGGCGTCCGCCAGATCGACGCTGCCGCGCAGTTCGCCGCCATAGCCTTCGCCCTCGAAGCCTATGCGATCGGTTTCGAGCCGCCACGCGGCATCGGCGCGGCGCGCGATCACGTCGCCGCCGAATTGCGCGAACGCGAACGGCTTGCGGAATACGTGCGGGTAATCCACGCGCAGGGCGCGCTGCGGCAGATGCAGCAACAGCGCGTCCGCATCGCCGGTCAGATCGATGTCGAGGCTGTCGATGCCCGGCACCACCTCCGCGCTGGCCAGCACGAGGCCGCGCAACCGCGCATTCACCGTGTAGTCGGTGGCGCTGTCCCAACGCAGATCGGCCCTCGTCACGGCGCCGCCCGGATGGGCCAGGTAGAGCCAGCGCCGCAAGCCTGCCGGGACCGGTTCGGCCAGCATCGCCAGATCACCGAACGGCCGCAGCGGCAGCGCCGTGACGGCGGCCCGATACACCGGTGTCGATGCATCGCCGCTGCGTTCGACGGTCAGCTGCGCCGGCACACTGGCGGCGTTACGATCGGTGGCGAAGTTGGCGAGATCGAAGGTCCAGCCGTCTGCCTCGCGCAACCAGCGCGCGACGAACGCGAGCCGGTCGAATGCGATGTGCGGCGCCACTGCGGTTTTCGCATCGACCGTGATCGGCGCGGTGGTGCCGAACTGCGCGCCTTGCAGGTCCACGCGCACGCGCACATCGTCCACGCGCGCCTCATGCACGCGCGCCCACATCTGCACCGCGCCGCGTCCGGCCAGCGGCTGCACGCCGCCTGGCAACGGCTGCGCGACGAAACGGCCGAGATCCATCGCCGTGCCACCAAGGTACACCTCGCCGGAGCGCGCATTCGGATCGAGATCGGCAACCAGATCGAGCAGCGGCGAGTCGGCACCGGCCATGCGCAGGCGACCGAGCACCCGCGTGATCGTGCCGCGATTGAGCAGGCGCAGCACCGGCGCGGCCAGCACCACGTGCAAATTGCGCTGGGCGTCATCGACGCTCAGCTTCAGATCGCTGATCTCCAGCGCGCCGAGTGCGCCCATCGAGAACGGCTCGCCGCTGGGCTGTGTTGGCGGCTTCAGGTCGAGACCGCGCAACTGCCATTCACCGCCTTCGTTGATCAGATGCAGATCGAGCCCGGCGAGACGGAATTCGCTGAACGCGCTGTTGCGCTTGAACAAGGCATATACATCGAACGCGAGTTCCGCATGCGCGATCACCATCGGGTTCTGGCCGGCGCCGCTGGCGCCGATGCGCACATCGTCGAGCCTCAATAAAGGTCCGCCACCGACCCAGTTGCCGCTCAGATGACCGATCGTGACCGGGCGCTGCAAACGTGCCGAAAGCCAGTGCTCGACGTGCTGCGGATGATTCTGCAGCCACGGCATCGCGAGCTGGGTCAGGCCGGCGAGTACGCCGAGCGCGATCACGCCAATCGCGCACACGGCCAGCGCCGCGAAGCGCAGCCGACGCAGGCGTGCGCGCCAGGACAAGCTCATCTGCGCACCCGTATGGACGCGCACTTACAGCAGCACGACATCGTATTGTTCCTGCGAGTAATGCTCCTCGGGCTGGAACCGGATCGTCTTGCCGATGAACTCCTCCAGCTCCGCGACCGCAGACGATTCCTCTTCCAGAATCCGGTTGACGACCTTGGGCGCGGCCAGCACCAGCAGCTGGTTCGCCTCGAACTGACGCACCGCACGGGTGATCTCGCGGAAAATCTCGTAGGTGATGGTTTCCGCCGAGCGCAACGTCCCGCGACCGCTGCAGGTCGGGCACGGCTCGCACAACTGGTGCTCCAGGCTTTCCGTGGTGCGCTTGCGGGTCATCTCGACCAGGCCGAGCGGCGACATGTCGTACACGGTCGCCTTCGCGTGATCGTGCGCCATCGATTTCTGCAACTGGCGCAGCACCTGGCGCTGGTGTTCGCCATCCACCATGTCGATGAAGTCGATGATGATGATGCCGCCGAGATTGCGCAGCCGCAGTTGCCGCGCGGACGCCTGCGCCGCTTCGAGGTTGGTCCGGAAAACGGTCTCTTCCAGATTGCGCGAACCGAGAAACGCGCCGGTGTTCACGTCGATCGTGGTCATCGCCTCGGTCTGGTCGACGATCAGATAGCCACCCGACTTCAATGGCACCTCCTTGCGCAGCGCCTTCTGGATTTCATCCTCGACCCCATACAGATCGAAGATCGGCCGCTCGCCCGGATAATGTTCCACCCGGTCACCCAATTCGGGCATGAACTGCTCGACGAAACGTTGCGCGCGCTCCAGCGTTTCGCGCGAGTCGATACGCACCTTCTCGATCGACGGCCGCATCAGGTCGCGCAGCGCGCGCAGCGGCAGGCTCAGGTCCTCGTAGATCCGTTCGCCGACGCGGGTGCGCGCGATGTTCTCCTGCACGGTCGTCCACAGCTTGCCGAGATAGTTGACGTCCTCGGCCAGCGCCTCGCGCGATTCGCCCTCGGCATTGGTGCGCACGATGTAGCCCAGACGCGTATCGCCGAGCAATTCGCCGAGCACCTCCTTGAGCCGCGCACGCGCCGCCTCGTCCTCGATGCGCGTCGAAATACCGAGCACCTTGCTGTAAGGCAACAGCACCAGGCAGCGCGACGGGATCGACAGATGCGTGGTCAGCCGCGCGCCCTTGGTACCGATCGGATCCTTGACCACCTGGACCACGATTTCCTGACCATCGCGGACCAGCTCGTTGATCGGCGGCGTCGGCGTCGGCGCGGTGACCCTCGGCGCGCCATCCCCGTTTTCGACGATCACCGAGGCCTGCGGCCGCACGATATCCGACGCATGCAGGAACGCCGCGCGATCGAGCCCGATCTCGACGAACGCAGCCTGCATCCCCGGCATGACCCGGCTGATCTTGCCCTTGTAGATATTGCCGACGTAGCCGCGCCGGCTCGCGCGCTCGACGTGGACCTCCTGCAGCATGCCGTTCTCGACCAGCGCCACACGCGTCTCGCGCGGAGTCACGTTGATCAGGATTTCTTCGGTCATGGAAGCACTTGGCGCAGGAAGTTGAGACGACTTATAGCCGCCAGCACGCGCGATTGTCGAATAACCAGCTGGCAGAACGGCAAATCTTTGCAAAGCGCGCGACCAGGCACGCCCTCAGCTCCTTGGCGCCAAGCGGCCGAGCAAGCCCGCCGTCTCGTGCAACGGCAACCCCATCACCCCCGAATAACTGCCGTCCAGACGCCGGATGAACGCCGCGGCCCGCCCCTGGATCGCATATGCACCCGCCTTGCCGAACGGCTCACCGGTCGCGACATAGGCGGCGATCTGCGCATCGGAAAGCTCCGCAAACTCGACCGCCGAGACGCATACCGCGTGCTCCTCATCCCCCGCATTGACCGCCCACACCACCGACACGACCTGATGCGCGCGCCCCGACAACCGCCGCAGCATCCGCGCCGCGTCCACCGCATCCACCGGCTTTCCGAACACCTCGTCATCCAGCACCACCTCGGTATCCGCGCCGAGCACGACCGCCCTCGGTACCGCGACCACCTGCAGCAACCCCGCCCCCGCCTTCTCGCGCGCGACCCGGCTCACATAATCCGATGGCGGCTCACCCGGCTCGCGCCGCTCCGGAACATCGACATCGAGCACCTCGAAATCCAGCCCGAGCTGAAGCAGCAACTCACGCCGGCGCGGGGACTGGGAGGCAAGGAACAGCATGGCGGGAATCCTGCGCGGTCGAGACGGCGCAATGGTGGTGGAGGCTTACAAAACTCGGCAATGCCGGAATTGGGCGACGGCGACAGGTTTCGCGCCGGGTCTGATTGACGGCCACGCCGTGGCTCACCCCCGCACGGGCAGTTTAAAAGGTGCCGGCTACCAACCAGAGCCAATGCCACCAGGAAACATGAAGCATGACTTCCAGCCTGTTGCGCCGCTCGAGGACTTCTACTACAACTGTAGTACGACATCCGTAGAAGCGAGCTCCATGATGGCCAAACGCCCCGATATAACCCTGAGCGAACTGCAGATCGCGTTGATGCGCGTGCTCTGGCAGCGCGGCGAGACCAGCACGGCGGAGGTTGCCGCCGAACTCGCGGAGGCGCGCGGGCTGAAGCACACGACGGTCGCGACGCTGCTGACGCGGTTGGAGAAGCGCGGTGTGGTCGCGCTGCGTCGCGACAATCGGCAGCTCTTTTATCGCGCCCTGGTCGATGAGGCGGATGTGCGCCGGTCGATGGTCGCCGACCTGATCGGTGCGTTGTTCGCGGGCGATGCGCAGGAGCTCGTCGCGCATCTGGTGCACGAGTCCGAGATCGCGGCGGGTGATCTGGCGAAGGTGAAGCGCCGACTGGCGCGTGGAGAGCGTGATGCAAAGTGAATTCGTCGCGGCGTGGTTGCTCACGCTCGCGCTGCATGTCGGCGTGCTGCTGGTCGTTGCATGGGTCGTCGATCGCGGCGCATTGCGCGCGCGGCCGGCGTGGCGCGAGCTGCTCTGGCGCGCGGCGCTGTTCGGCGGCGCGTTGACCGCGACTGCGCAGACCGTGCTGGATGTTCCGACAGCGACGCGCTTCGCGTTGCCGGGAATCTCTGTTGCACCGACCCTGGCGCCAGCTGCGTCGCAGCGCGCGCTCGACAGGCGCAGTGAACCACTGACTTCGACGGCGGATGCAGTCGCTGTGGCGACACGCGTTTCGGTGGACAGGCCGGCCACGAGGAATGCTTCAGCTTCGATCGAAGGCGGCGGTTACGCGCCGATCGCGCGATCGTCGTGGCGCCCTTCCTGGCAGCGGGTTCTGATCGCGGCGTGGCTTGCCGGCGTGTTGCTCGCGCTGGGCAGGCTGCTCGTACTCTGGCTGCGCCTCGCGCATGTGCTTGCGCGCGCCCAACCTCTGCACAACGCGACGATTTCCCTGGGTGCCGCTGCGCTGGCGCTTCAGGCGCGGGTCGCCACGCCGCGCCTGATGGTGCTCGATGAACTCGCCAGTCCGATCGCGGCGCGCGGCCGGCGCATCGTGTTGCCGCGCTGGGCGCTCGACCTGCTCGACCGCGAACAGCTGCGCGCGATGCTCGCGCACGAAACCGCGCATCTCGCGCGGCGCGATCCGGCGTGGAAGCTCGCAATCGCGCTGTGGTGCGCGGTGGTGTGGTTCTTGCCGCTGGCCACGCTGGCGCGGCGCCGCCTCGACGAAATAGCCGAACTCGCCTGCGATTCGTGGGCTGCGGTCCATCTCGGCGACGGGCGCTCGCTGGCGGAATGTCTCGCCGAGTGCGCGGAACGCCGCGTCGGCGGATTCGACAGCCACCTCGTGGCGGCGATGGCGCATCGCGATTCGCCGCTTCTGCAACGCATCGACCATCTGATTGAAGGAGCTCCAATGAACATGACGATTTCGCGTGCGCGCGCTGGCGTCGCCGCCGTGCTCGCGCTGGCCCTGGCGGCCTTCGTGCTGCCCGGTTTCGGATTGCCAACCGCGGTCGCGCAACCGGCTGTGCCCTCACCACCGTCCCCGCCATCGCCACCTGCCCCGCCGGCTGCTGGCGCTGGACGTCACGTGCATGTTTCCAGCGACATCAGCCTGTTCGGCATGAAGCGTGAATTCACCAGCGTCGAGGTCAGCGACAACGGGCACAGCTACCGCGCGAAGATCAGCGGCAAGGCCACGTTCAACGATCGCGAAGACGACATCGCAAGCCTCAGCGAAGGCGGCACCGCGAGCTTCGGCGAAACCCAAGCGGGCACGAAGCGCCGTGTCGACTACAGCAGCCGCGGCGGCACGATCGAACAGCACTATTTCGTCGACGATCACGAGCAGCCGATTGACGCGGCAGCGCGCACCTGGATTGCCGGCATCATCGCCGTGGTGATCCGCGAAACCGCGATCGACGCCCAAGCGCGCGTGCAGCGCATCTACGCGAAAGGCGGCGCCGGCGCGGTGCTCGACGAGATCGCGCGGATCGATTCCGGCTATGCGCGCGGCATCTATCTGAAGCAGCTCGCCGCGATCGGCAAGCTGACTTCCGCGGACGTCACTCGCGCGCTCGGCCTGATCGATGGCATCGATTCCGACTACGAGCGTCGCAACACGCTGGCCGCACTCGCGACCGCGCAGCCGTTCGACGCCGCGCAGCAAAAGCTCGTCGTGGGCCAGGCAGCGAAGATCCATTCCGACTACGAACGTGCCGAGTTGCTGGTCGGCATGCTGCCCAAGCTCGCGCCCGATGCGGATCTGCGCGCGGCATGGCTGCATGCCGCGTCCGGCATCGAATCGGATTACGAACATCGCCGTACCTTGTCGGCGCTGCTCGACACCGCGCATCCCGATGATGCGACCCTGGCCGAGATCATCGAGGGCGCGAAATCGATCAGTTCCGACTACGAGCGCCGCACGCTGCTGGTCGCCGCGGTCAAGCGCATCGGCGATGCAGATCGCGTCGCGGCGGCGTACACGGCGGCAACTGCGGATCTCGGCTCCGACTATGAACGTCGCGAAGCGCTGCTGGCCTTGATCAACGCGCCGAAGTTCGGTGCGAACGGTGCGCGCGCGGTGCTCGCTGTCGCGGACAAGATCGGTTCGGACTACGAATGCCGCGAAGTGCTGACCGCGCTCGCACGGGTGATGCCGAACGATGCCGATCTGATCGCGCGGTATCGCGGCGTCGCACGTCGCTTGTCCGACTCCGAACGCGGCGCGGCGGAGCGTGCGCTGGATCGGTTCGCGGGCTGAGCATGCGCTGGCGACGCCACCGACTGGACGATCCGAGTGCGTGGGGAACGCACTCGGCGCATCAAGCGCGATGGTACGGATGCCCAGCCAGCATCGTCGTCGCGCGATAGAGCTGCTCGACGACGACGAGGCGTACCAGCATATGCGGCAAGGTCAGCGGCCCGAGCGACCAGCGCTGGTCGGCCCGCGCGAGCACGTCGGCGGCGTGGCCATCGGGGCCACCGATCAGGATCGCAAGATCGCGGCCGCCCATGCGCCAGCGTGCGAGTTCACCGCTCAGCTGTTCGCTGGACCACGGTTTGCCGCGGCCATCGAGGGCGACGACATGGGTGTCTTTCGGCAGCGCGGCGAGTACGGCGGTGCCTTCGTCGGCGATCGCGCGAACCGGGTCGCGGCCTTTGCCGCGTCCACCCAGCGGGATCTCGATGAGCTCGAGCGGAAGTTCGTGCGACAGGCGTTTGCGGTATTCGGCGAAGCCGTCGGCGACCCAGCCCGGCATGCGCTCGCCGACGGAGATCAGGCGCGTTTTCATCGCCGGATAATCACGGCGCGGCAATTGCGCGGCAGGAGCGGCCGCAGCCGCGATGCTTCCTGCTCGGTGAAGGCATTGAATGCATCGCGCCTTCCGGCGCTCCCACCGGGAATCTCGAGAGCGCTGCTCGGTAGGAGCGGCGGAAGCCGCGATGCTTTTCGGTCGGCTGAGGCATAGAAAGCATAGCGCCTTCCGGCGCTCCCGCCGGAAATGTCTCAACCGGCCAGCGTTGCCGGGAAGTCGTCGCCGACCGTCCATAGGCGTTCGAGTGCGTAGAACTCGCGGGTGCGTGGCAGCATCACGTGGACGATGACGTCGCCAAGATCGACCAGCACCCACTCGCCTTCGCGGTGGCCTTCGACGCCGATCGGCGGCATCCCGGCCTGCTTGGATTTCTTGACGACTTCGTCCGCGATCGACTTCACATGCCGCGACGAGGTGCCGCTGACGACGACCATGAGGTCGGTCACGCTGCTCTTGCCGCGGACGTCGATTTCCTGGATGTCCTTCGCCTTCAGGTCGTCGAGAGCCTTGCGCACAAGCGCGTGCAGGCGCTCCGCGGCATCTGGCGACCGCGAAACCTTGGGTTTGGTGCGCGCGCGCGGCGGCGCGGCGACCGCTTTGGGCATCGCCGATTTGCCGGTGCGAGGCGCAGCGGCTGGCTTGCGTGGTGCCGCCTTCTTTGCGGGCGCAGGCTTCTTCTTGGCGACCGCCTTCTTCGCAGCGACAACTTTCTTCGCGGCGGCAGCAGGTTTGCGGGTGGTGGGGGCCTTGGCGGCCTTGGACGGTGCTGCTTTGCGCGGCTGGGCGCGCGATTCCGACGTAGCCAAGTGGAAGCGACCTCATCAATACAATGCGCCACAAGCGGCGTCGCCGCAGTATAGGGGCAAATGGGCTATTTTTGAGTTCGCGGCGGCTGGTTTGGCTGGGCTTCCCGCCCCCGCATAAAGCGCGCCACACGGCCAATTCGGACCGCCACCCCCGCGACGCGCTAAACTACGCGGCCTCTTCAGATGCGGCGCGACCGCCCGAGCCCATGTCCCAACCGGACCGCGACGCCATTCCCGATATTCCTCCATTCCGCGATCTCGGCCTCGCCGAGGCACTGCTGCAGACGCTTGCCGACGTCGGCTATGAAACGCCCTCGCCGATCCAGGCCGCGACGATCCCGCCACTGCTCAAGGGCCACGACGTCCTCGGCCAGGCACAGACCGGCACCGGCAAGACCGCGGCGTTCGCGTTGCCGATCCTGTCGCGGCTGGACTTGTCCCGCACCAAACCGCAGGCGCTGGTGCTCGCGCCGACACGTGAGCTGGCAATCCAGGTCGCCGAGGCGTTCCAGCGTTATGCCGCGAAAATGCCCGGCTTCCATGTGCTGCCGATCTACGGCGGCCAGAGTTACGGCCCGCAATTGAGCGGCCTCAAGCGCGGCACGCATGTCGTCGTCGGCACGCCCGGCCGCGTGATCGACCACCTCAATCGCGGCTCGCTCGATCTGTCGCAGCTGACCACGCTGGTCCTCGACGAAGCGGATGAAATGCTGCGCATGGGTTTCATCGACGATGTCGAGGCGGTGCTGAAAAAGACGCCGCCGACACGCCAGGTCGCGCTGTTCTCGGCAACGATGCCGACCCAGATCCGGCGCATCGCGCAGGCGCATCTGCGCGAGCCGGTCGAGATATCGATCAAGAACAAGACCACGACCGCGGCGAACATCCGCCAGCGCTACTGGTATGTCAGCGGCGTGCAGAAGCTCGACGCGTTGACGCGCATCCTCGAAGCCGAGCCGTTCGACGCGATGCTGGTGTTCATGCGCACCAAGCAGGCGACCGAGGAACTCGCGCAGAAACTGCAGGCGCGCGGCTTCGCTGCGGGCGCGATCAATGGCGACATCCAGCAGGCACAGCGCGAGCGGATGATCCAGCAGCTCAAGGACGGCCGCCTCGACATCCTCGTCGCGACCGATGTCGCCGCGCGCGGACTCGATGTCGAACGCATCAGCCACGTGCTGAATTTCGACATCCCGCATGACACCGAAGGCTACGTGCACCGCATTGGCCGCACCGGCCGCGCCGGGCGCAGCGGCGAGGCGATCCTGTTCGTTGCACCGCGTGAGAAACGCCTGCTGCAGGCGATCGAACGCGCGACGCGCCAGCCGATTTCCGAAATGCAGTTGCCGACCGTCGAAGCCGTCAACGACCAGCGCATGTCCAAGTTCAAGCAACGCATCGCCGATACGCTGGCCGGCGATGATCTAGGCATGTTCCGCCAATTGATCGAGCAGTTCGAACAGGAACGCAACGTGCCGGCGGTGGAAATCGCGGCAGCGCTCGCGCGTCTGGTCCAGGGCAACGAACCGTTGCTGCTGAAGCCGCCATCGCGCGACACGGTGCGCCGCGAGGATAACCGCCCGTTCGATCGCGACGACCGCAACCGTCGCAACGCGCCGACGCATCCGCAGGCGGAACACGCGCCGCGCTCGTCGGGTGCGTTTCCGGCGCGGCCGCCGCGTGAACCGCGCGGTGAACGCTCCACTGCAATGGATGCTCCCCACGCCGCGCATACACCCGCCCGCCACGAGGCTGGCGCGACCCTGCCACCCGAGTCGCGTTCCGGCGCACGCACCGAAAGCCGTCCGCCGCGCTCGCATCACGAAACCCCGACGCGTCCACGCCGCGACGACCGCCCGCGCGGCGCGCCCGAGGCCGGTTTCGAGACCTACCGCATCGAAGTCGGCAGCGAACACGGCGTGCAACCGGGCAACATCGTCGGCGCAGTCGCCAACGAGGCCGGACTCGACAGCAAGAACATCGGCCGTATCGACATCCGCGACGACCACAGCCTGATCGACCTGCCCGAAGGCATGCCGCAGGAAATCTTCAAACACCTGAAGAAGGTCTGGGTGTCCGGCCAGCAGCTGCGCATCACGCGCGGCGGCGAGGAGCCGGATCTGTCGAAGTCCGAGCGCCGGCCGCATTCGTCCAAGCCGCCGTCGTTCAAGCCGCGGTCGTCGGCACCGGGCGGGTTCGACAAACCGAAGCGGCCGAAGCCGAAGAAGTTCTGACTGGAATCGACAACCCGAACCCGCTAGGCAAAAGGTCGAGCCGGCGTTGCATCATCCCTGTCGCATGAACGGCAGCGGTCCGCGATGCAGCGCTTGAGTTCGCACATGGACGAATCGGTTATGGCGCCGCTTGGCTCATGTCGGCGGCCGGCACGTCGCTGATCAGCTTCTGGAAACGCGGGTTGTCGCGCAACGGATCCAGATCGCTGTCGTGTTCGATCCAGTCGCGGCTGCCGCCGCCGAACTTGCAGGCGCGTTCGAGCAGTTCGAGCGCGCGTTCCGTATCTCCCGCCAGACTGTAGTAGCAGGCCGCGTTGTAAAGCGTACTGTAGTCGTCGGGGCGCGCGCGCAACGCTGCCTCGGCATACGGCATCCCGGCTTCGCGCTGGCCCAGTCGCGCGAACATGTTGGCGAGCAGCTCGTTCGCACGCGGATCGGCGACACCGAGCTCCACCTGGTGCTTCAGCCCCTCGAGCGCCTCGTGCGCCATCGCCTCGGCCTGCGCATGCTCACCAATCCGGTCGAATACCGGCACGGCCAGCGCGAGCACCGTGTAGTCATCCGGGCGTATCGCAAATGCCGAGCGGAACAGTTGCGCTGCGCGCACGTACTCGCCGTGCGCGAAACAGTGCCGCGCGAAGTAGTAGTGCGCCTCGAACAGCTCGGGATTGAGTTCCAGCGCACGTTCGAAGGAACGTGTCGCGCCGTCGTTGTCGCCAGTCAGCGAGCGCACGTGACCGAGTGCGACGTGGGCCTCGGCCAGATCAGGCGCCAGTTCCAGCGCACGATGCGCCGCTCGGGTCGCTTCGGGCAATACCTCCTCCGCACGCACGAAACGCCACAGCAGCAGTTGCGCCAGCACATCGGCCAGACCCGCATAGGCTTGCGCATAGTCCGGGTCCAGCTCGATCGCGCGCCGGAACATCGGCAGGGACTGGCGCCACTCCTGAGCACCGATCTTGCCGACGAGCTGCCGCCCACGCAGATAGAACTCGTGCGCATGCATGTTGCGCGTCACGTAGCGTTCGTGCCGCGCGACCTCATCGCCGGTCAGCGAAACCCGCAGGGCCGCCGACACCTTGCGCGCGATTTCGGTCTGGATCGCGAACACATCCTCGAGCCGCCGATCCCATGTTTCCGACCAGAGATGAAATCCGGCTACCGCGTCGACCAACTGCGCCGTGATCCGCAACCGTTCGCCGGACTTGCGCACGCTGCCTTCGAGAATCGCGCCGACGCGAAGTTGCCGACCGATATCACGCGGGTCGACGCTGCCATCGCGGTAGCGGAACGACGCCGTGCGCGACGCCACGCGCAGGCCTCGCACGCAACATAGCGCGTCGATGATTTCCTCGGCCAGCCCGTCGCAGAACCAGTCCTGATCCTTCGCGGGACTCAAGTCCGCAAACGGCAGGATGGCGACCGAGGTTCCCGGCGGCGCCGGTCCAGCCGCAACCGCGGACGTCGCGCCGGACTCCGCGACGATGTCGCCGCCCTCCCCGCGTGCCGATCCGCGCGTTACCGTCGCGGGCATTCCGATGCTGTCAGGCACGCGCGTGGTCGAGCCGGATCGATCGATCGCGCTTTCGCGCTCGATGCCTTGTGGCGTCCATCTGTAGAACCATGAGACGACCATCGCGAACGGAAATCCGATCAACACGGCAGCGATGACCAATCGGACTGCCCAATTCGGAATGTCGTAGAACGGAAACACCTGCGTCGCCACCTGCACCAGCAGCCAGCCCGCCGCCGCGTAAAGCGCCGCGGCGCGATAGACGTTGCGGCGCTTGAGTTCGTATAAGAAGGAGCCGCTCATGGCCCGGCCTGCGCCTGGGCGGCTTCGCCATCGGCAACCAGCTTCTGGAAGCGTGGATCCTTGCGCAGCGGATCCCAGCGCGGCTCAAGCCGCAATTGGGCAAGCGTGATTCCACTGGGAACCTTCAGCAACTGTTCCAGACTCGCGATGCCCGCCGGATGATCGCCCATCATGGCCTGCACCTGTGCCAGCACTGTTTCGGCTAACGGTCGATAGATGGCGTCGCTGCGATACAGTTCGACCGCGTGCTGCGCTTGCGCCAGCGCCAGCTTGTCCTCGCCGAGGCCGGCATGGGCCTGCGCCAGCACGATCGGCAGCAAGCTGTCGTCCACCTGATTGGCCCCTTGCGGCCCGATCCCGACAATCAGGCGTTCGAATGTGGCGCGCGACTGCGCATCGTCGCCGGCAAGGTGTTGCGCCGTCCCCAGGGTGACGGCCAGTTGCGGACCCCATCCGTTCAATGTGTCCAGCGGCTGTGCCAACAGCGGCTGCAATTCGGCGATCACGGCGGCGTAGTGGCGTTCGAGCAGGCGCTGGCTACTGCGCACCCAGGCAATCTGCGGGTCTTCGCCCGCTTGCGGAATCGGATCGAGCACGCGCGCAACGTCGCCCATTCTGCCTTGCAGAAGATAGGAGAATGCCTTGTAAAAAGTGGCCAGTGAGGAATCGGGCGCCACAGCCAACGCGCGGTCCAGCCACACACGCGCCTCGTTGTAGCGGCGCATGTTGGCCAATGTTTCGCCGCCGATGACGACCATCAGCCCCGGGTTGCGCGGGTCATGCACGGCAGCCTGTTGCAGATGCTGCAGCGAGGCTTCCCACTTGCCCTGACGGCGTTCGACCAGACCCAGATACTGCATGGCGATCGCGTTGTTCGGCGCCTGCTGCAGCACCGATGCAAAGGTTTGCGCCGCGCCGGCGAAATCGCGCAGGACACGATAGCGATATTCGCCCTGGGCGAGTTGTGCTTCGACCAGATCCGGCTGCAATCGGAACGCGGTGTCAGCCGCCTGTTTGACGTAGTCGGCGGTCCAGGTTTTCGGATCCACGCCATTGAAATAGAGGTAGCTCGCATCTTGCGCAAGGCGAGCCCAGGCCAGTGCAAAGTCCGGATCCAGGCGCACCGCTTCGGCGTAGGCCATGGCCGCCTTGCGCGAAGTCGCCAGCTCGTAGCCTTGCGCGTCCAGTGCGCGGCCGCGCAGATGTGCGTCGTAGGCGGCCGTGTTGTCAGTGGGCCGGGTGGTCAGCGTGACGCGTTCGTTGTGGGTCAACTGCGCCTGCAATGACGACGCGATCTTCTGCGCCACCTCGCTTTCCACACCGAATACGTCGTCGAGCGTGCGGTCGTAGGTTTCGGCCCACAGGTGGCTGTCGCTATTCGCCGCGATCAGCTGCACGTTGACGCGCACGCGATCGCCGGCCTTTTGCACGCTGCCCTCGAGAATGTTGGCAACGCCGAGCTGCCGTGCGATCTCGGGGATGTTGTCCGGCTTGCTCGCGTAGCGCTGCGTCGACGTGCGCGAGATCACCTTGAGTTCACCGATCTTCGCCAGCCCGGTCAGGATCTCGTCCTGGATGCCGTCCGCGAAATAGGCATTGGCCTTGTCCGCGCTCAGATTCTCGAACGGCAAGACCGCGATGGATTTACCCGGGGCCGGCGCTGCGCTCGCGGCGTCCTCTCCCTTGTGCAGCACGAAGCTGTTCGCCAACAGCAACACCACGGCCAATCCCAGCACCGCGATGATCCAGCGATCGAGCTTCTTGCCGGTTACGTGCGTGATGGATTCGTCCGGCGCGACCTCGCTTTCGCGCTTGAGGCCCTGCGGCGTCCATTCGTAGAACCAC
This sequence comes from uncultured Gammaproteobacteria bacterium, assembly GCA_963720445.1. GTDB lineage: Bacteria > Pseudomonadota > Gammaproteobacteria > Xanthomonadales > Rhodanobacteraceae > Dokdonella_A. Next base: position 819,198 of record CAVRFO010000001.1, on the reverse strand, counting down.
GAAAACAGCACCGCGAACGGAAACCCGATCACCGCGGCGAGCACGACCACGCGTACAGCCCAGTTCGGCACGTCGAAGAACGGGAATACCTGGGTCGCGATCTGGACCAGCAGCCAGCTGGCCGCGGCATAGAACGCCGCCGCGCGGAACACGTTGCGACGTTTGAGCTCCGCAAGAAGCTGCTGCATGGGTCGTCACCCAGTCGATTCGGCTCGCGCGCTGGCGGCACGCAGCCGGGTGTGCCGTCGCGATTGAGTCTAGCAAACTGCGACGCAGGTACCGGGAAACGTCGCTTCGTGGCACCTGATTTGCGCTGCCAGCAACCGTTCGCCCTGAGCCCTTCGACGGTGCTCAGGACAGGCTACGGCCCGCAAGGCCGAAGTCGAAGGGCAGCCCTTCGACTTCGCTGCGCTACGCTCAGGGTCAACGGCTGCAAGCAAAGGCGCTCTTCGCGGCTGAGATACGGCGCAAATCAGGTCGTGGCGCCGACGCGGGATGAAGGCGGCGTCAGCGATAAGGCGCGAGCAGCCCCGGATCGGCAAACAGCGCGTCCGGCACCAGGTAGCGCGGATCGTGCCCGGCGGCGAGCAGCCCGCGTATCTGGCTGGCCGAAATTTCGAGTGGCGTGACCGGAATCGGCAGCACGCGGCCCGCTGCGGATTCACGCAAGGCGGCGGCATTCGGACAGCGGCGCGAGGCGATCTTGGTGCGCAGTTCGGTCGGCGGCGTGCCATCGTGGCCGGGGCGGGTCAGCACGCCGATATGGGCGAGATCGAACAATTCGCGCCAGCGATGCCAACTCGGCAAGCCGGCGAATGCATCGGCGCCGACCAGCAGGACCAGCGGGCGTTGCTCGCCGATCTCCGCACGCAGTTCGACCAGGGTATCGACCGTGTATGACGGGCCTTCGCGGCGCAGTTCGCGGGTGTCGAGCGTGAGCCGGTCCTGCCCCGACAACGCCGCTCGCACCAGCGCCGTGCGTTGTTCGGCCGACGCGATCGGTTGATCGCGATGCGGCGGCACGCTCGCCGGCAGCAGGCGCACCTCGGCGTCGAGGAATTCGGCCGCTTCCCACGCTACGCGCAAATGCGCGTTGTGGATCGGATCGAAGGTGCCGCCGAGGATGGCCAGCGGGCGCGTCACGGCGCCAGCAATCCAGCCGCGCGGCGCGGTGCGGCGATCGCCGCGATGAGGCGTTCCAGCTCGCGCCAGGCGTCGCCCGGCGGCCGACCTTTCGCCATTGCGTCGATGCGCCCGGCCTGGGCCAGACAACGCTCCCAATGCCCCCGGTCGCCATTCGCCAGCGCGCGCTTGAACAGCGATTCGCGCGACGCGGGCCAGATGCGCTCGGTACGCATGGCCGACGCAAGATTCGCCCCGGCCGTGGACAGCCGCAGCAGCAGGCGCAACTGCATCAGCAGCCAGCCGAGCAGCGGAATGATTTCTTCGCCTTCCACGCGCAAGCCCGCGACGATATGCAGCGCACGACCCGCGTCGCCGCCGATCGCCGCATCGGTCAGCCGGAACACGTCATAGCGCGCGTCGTCGGCGACGCTGGCTTCGAGTGTCTCGGCGTCGAGCGTGGTGCCGGCATGCAGCAACGCGAGCTTGTCGATCTCCTGCGCCGCCGCGAGCAGGTTGCCTTCAACCCGAACCGCGAGCAGTGCGATCGCATCCGGCGTCGCCTTCAATCCGCGGCTGGCCATGCGCGCGCCGATCCATCCCGGCAGTTCATCCGCCTTGAGCGCCCACATCGGCACCACGATGCCGATCTTCGCGAGTGCCTCGACCCAGGCGCCTTCGTGCTTCTTGCTCCAGTCGTTGCTGGTGATCAGCAGCACCGTGTCCGGCGGCGGCGACCTGCAGAACTCGATGATCGCGGCGCTTCCTTCCTTGCCCGGCTTGCCAGTTGGCAGGCGCAGGTCGATCAGCTTGCGGCTCGCGAACAGCGACATCGAACGACTCGCGTCGCCGAGCAGGTTCCAGTCGAAATTCGCTTCGACATCGAGCACGTCGCGTTCGGAAAACCCGAGTTCGCGCGCACGCGCGCGCAAGGCATCGGCGGCTTCGATCACCAGCAGATGTTCGGCCCCCGCGATCAGGTACGCGGGCTTCAGCTCATCGCCGGACAGGTGTTTGCGGAATGCGGAAGGAGTCGTGGCCATCGCGGCATTCTAGTGGGTCGGTGTCGCGATAGCCGGGCCGGCCCGATTCCTTGCGAGAACGCGGCAAAAGCGCCCGATGCGATGCGCCGCTGCTGCAGATGCGATGCTCCCGTAGGAGCGCACCCTGTGCGCGAACCTCGCGGCAATCCCGTCGGCACGATCGCCCACAGGGTGGGCTCCTACAAATTCAGCACGCCCGGCCGCTCCTGCAGCAAGCATATGGCTCAGGGTTTCCCTTCGTTCTTCGCATGCGCGAGCGCTTCCAGACGGCGCAGGATCGTCTGCACCATGTCGCGTTCCAGTTCCTTGCCGAGCAGGTCGGTTTCGGCGGCGACGCCGAGCGCCTGGGTCGCGTCGAACGTGAACTCGCGCGAGAGTTCGATCGTCTGCTTGGGCAGGATCGCCGTGCCGGCCGCATCCTGCACCTCGAACTCCACGTGGTAACGGATCGCGTATTCATTCGCGCGTGCGTTGCCGCCGACCGAAAGCACGTCGGTCGAGAGGGTGTTCGCGGTGAACTTCATGACCGCGACGCCGGGGCCCACGCTGTCGACCATCTGCGCGCCCGAACGCGACAATGCCTTGCCGAGATCCTTGGCGAGCTGGCTCGATGAATCGGCGATATCGAGGTGCACGCGTTGCATGCTCGGCGGCAACTGGGCTTCCTTGCGCAACTGGAATCCGCAACCCGCCAGCAGCGTGGCAACGATGAGGGACAGGACGAACGACGGACGGATGGCGATCATGTACGGGTTCCGGAGCGGATCGGTTGGCTCGATTCGAGCAGATCATACGGTGCTTGCCAGCCCGGCTGCGAGCGCAGCCGATCGAGCCATGCGCCGATCGCGGGCCACGGCGCGAGATCGACGCCGGCCTGATCGGTCCACCACAGATAGCCCGCGCACGACACATCGGCGATCGTGGGCGCGTCGCCAACCAGGAACGGCTGATCGCGCAGGGCGCGATCGAGACGATCGAAATCGGCGTGCATGCGCTCGCTCCACCACGCTTCGAGCACGGGGTCGGCCTTCGTGAAGCGGCGTGAAAAACGCAGGTGCGGAAAACTCATCGCCAGCCGGTTCGCTTCCCAGGCCAGCCATTCGCGCACGCGGGCCTGCGCCGCAGGCGTGGCGCCATCGAGCTTGCGATGGCGGCGCGCGAGATGGTCGAGGATCACGTTCGACTGGCAAATCGCCGAGCCATCTTCATCGACCAGGACCGGCACCTCACCGAACAACGAGACGCGGCGGAAATCCTCGCCGCGCTGCTCGCGCGGCAGATTGAGATCGACCGCGCGCTGCTCGAACGGCACACCCATCAGCGCGAGCGCCAGCGCGACCTTGTAGCTGTGGCCGGATTCGCGGTTGGAGTAGAGGATCGGTGGCATGGATGGCGGGGAAATTTTTCGATGCGCTCAATGAACACCGTTCGCCCTGAGGTATCGAAGGGCGAGCCTCGGGGCGATCGGCGCGCCGTTCATGGTTACTCGCGCCATCCTTGGCGCTCGCCCTTCGGGCCAGCTTCGCCGTTCGCGTGCGCTCCTGCGCACGCATTCGATACCTCAGCACGAACGGTCCGAAGGATGACGAGCCTAGTGAGAGAAAACGTTCGTCAAACGACGATATTCACGATCTTGCCCGGCACCACGATGATCTTCTTCGGGGTCTGCCCGGCGACGAGTTCGGCGACCTTGGGGTCAGCCAACGCGAGTCTCTCGATCTCGTCCTTGCCCATGGATACCGCGACCTCGATCGTGCCGCGCAGCTTGCCGTTGACCTGGATCGCGAGCGTGACCGTGTCCTTTGCCAGCGCCGCCACATCGACCTTCGGCCACGGCTGGTCCTCGATCAGCGTCTCGCTGGCCCCAAGCACCTGCCACAGCGCATGCGCGATGTGCGGGGTAACCGGATTGAGCAGCAGCACCATCGCCTCCAGCGCTTCGTGGCGGACCGCGCGGCCCTGGTCGCTCTGGTCGTCGAACTTGGCCGTAGCGTTCAGCAGTTCCATCAGCGCCGCGATCGCGGTGTTGAACGACAAGCGGCGGCCGATATCGTCGGAGACTTTCTGGATCGTTTCGTGGAGCTGGCGGCGCAGGGTTTTCTGCGCCGCATTCAGTGCGGACGGATCGACCACCGGATGATCGGGATTGGCCGCATGCGTCGTCACCTCGCGCCAGAACCGGCGCAGGAAACGCGCCATGCCCTCGACACCGGCTTCGTTCCATTCCAGCGACTGGTCCGGCGGCGCGGCGAACATCGAGAACAGGCGCACCGTGTCGGCGCCGTACTTGCCGACCATCGACTGCGGGTCGACACCGTTGTTCTTCGACTTCGACATCTTCTCGATGCCGCCGATCGACACCGGTGCGCCATCCGCCTTTAGCAACGCGCCGACCACGCGCGCCTTGTCGTCGCGCTGGATCTCGACATCGGCCGGATTGATCCAGTCCTTCGACCCATCGGCGCGGTCGCGATAGAACGTCTCCGCAATGACCATGCCCTGGCACAGCAGGTTCTTCGCCGGCTCGTCCGAATGCACCAGCCCTTCGTCACGCAGCAGCTTGTGGAAGAAACGAAAATACAAAAGATGCAGGATCGCGTGCTCGATGCCACCGATGTACTGGTCGACCGGCAGCCAGTAATTCGCGCGCGAATCGACCATGTCGGTCGCGCCCGGCGAGGTGTAGCGCGCGTAGTACCAGCTCGACTCCATGAACGTGTCGAACGTGTCGGTCTCGCGCTCGGCCGCGCCGCCGCAGGTCGGGCACGTGGTCTTGCGCCATTCCGGGTCGGCCTTGATCGGCGATTTCACGCCGGTGAACGCAACATTCTCTGGCAGCACGACCGGCAACTGCTCCTCCGGCACCGGCACCGCGCCGCATTTGGCGCAGTAGATGATCGGGATCGGGCAGCCCCAGTAGCGCTGGCGTGACACACCCCAGTCGCGCAGACGGAAATTCACCCGACGCGCGCCGGTATGGGCTTTCTCGAAACGAGCGGCGAGCGCGTCGAACGCGCCGCGAAAATCGAGGCCGTCGTACTCACCTGAATTCACCAGCGTGCCGTAGTCGGTGTACGCACCTTTTTCGATGACGTCGCGCTCGAACTCCTCGACCACGCCAACCGCGCCGGGCGCTTCATATACATCGATCGCGCGGCCTTCGCCGAGCGCGGCCGTCATCGCATCCGGATTGTTCTGCGCGTCGCGACCGAGTTCGCGGATCGCATCGCGCACCGCGTCGCTGACGATGACCATCTTGATCAGCAGGTCGTACTTGGTCGCGAACTCCCAATCGCGCTGGTCGTGCGCCGGCACTGCCATCACCGCGCCGGTGCCGTAGCCCATCAGCACGAAATTGGCGATCCAGATCGGCACGGTTTCGCCGGTGATCGGATGGATCGCGCTCAGGCCGGTGTCGATGCCTTTCTTTTCGGCCGTCTCGATGTCCGCCTCGGCGGTGCCACCGTGCCGGCATTCGTCGATGAACGCGGCGACGATCGGTTTGGTTTTCGCAGCCTTCAGCGCGAGCGGGTGCTCGGCGGCGACCGCGAGATAGGTCACGCCCATCAAGGTATCCGGCCGCGTCGTGAACACCGTCAGCGGTTCGCTCTCGCCTTCGACCTTGAACTGGATTTCGAGCCCTTCCGAGCGCCCGATCCAGTTGCGCTGCATGGTCTTGACCGACTCCGGCCAACCCGGCATGCGGTCGAGTCCCTGCAACAATTCGTCCGCATACGCCGTGATCTTGAAAAACCATTGCGGAATCTCGCGCTTCTCGACGACCGCACCGGTACGCCAGCCGCGACCGTCGATGACCTGCTCGTTGGCGAGCACGGTCTGGTCGACCGGGTCCCAGTTCACGACCGACTGCTTGCGATACGCCAGCCCTTTCTTGAACAGACGCAGGAACATGCGCTGTTCGTGCACGTAGTAGTCCGGCTTGCAGGTCGCGAACTCGCGCGACCAGTCGATCGCGTAACCGAGCGTCGCCAGCTGCGCGCGCATGTGCTCGATGTTCGCGTAGGTCCATTTCGCCGGCGCGGTATTGTTCTTGATCGCGGCGTTCTCGGCGGGAAGGCCGAACGCGTCCCAGCCCATCGGCTGCAACACGTTCTTGCCCTGCATGCGCTGGTAGCGGCTGATCACGTCGCCGATCGTGTAGTTGCGCACGTGCCCCATGTGCAGCGCGCCACTCGGATACGGCAGCATTGACAGGCAGAAGAACTTCGGCTTCGGCGATTGCTCGTCGACGACGAACGCGCGCGTCGAGTTCCAGAAATTCTGCGCGGTGGTTTCGACGGCTTGCGGTTCGTAGGTTTCTTGCATGGGTTCATGGCGCACGCTGACGCGGCGCGTTCCTTGATGAATGAGACTGAAAAGATCGTCCTGCAATCTTGTCGTCATTCCGGTGTAGGCCGGAATCCATTTTGCTCGCTACGGTAAAGTCAAAAATGGATCCCGGCCTTCGCCGGGATGACGAGGCAATGTGGGTTTCCTTGGCAGCCTAACGCAGTGCACCATCGGCGCCAACCCGGCCCGTGTCGAATGGCACCTGCCCTTGGACCCGCAGTCGCTAAGATGGCGCCCTCTTTTCGCTTCGGGGGAATGTCATGAAAACCGTCCTTGCAACGGCCATCACGGTCGCACTCGCGTGCTGCGTATCGAACGCGGCCGAAACCGCGCCCGCTGCCGCGCCGTCGCTGGTCGCGCTGCATTGCGGACATTTCATCGACACCGCGGCCGGCAAGCTGCTCGGCGAAACCACGATCGTTGTCGAAGGCAAGCGCATCAAGGAGGTCAAGGTCGGCACCGTCGACGTGCCCGGCGCGCAGGTCATCGACCTCGCCGGCTCGACCTGCCTGCCCGGCCTGATCGACGCGCACACGCACCTGACCGGCGAAACCAGCCCGACCGGCTACACCGACCAGTTCCGCTGGAACGTCGCCGACTACGCGATCCGCTCGACGGTCTACGCGAAACGCACGCTGGACGCCGGCTTCACGACCGTGCGCAACCTCGGCGACAACGACGGCGAATCGATCTCGCTGCGCAACGCGATCAACGCCGGCATCGTGCCGGGTCCGCGCATCTTCACCGCCGGCGCAGGCGATCGGCTCGACCGGCGGCCACGCCGACGGCACCGACGGCTACCGCAAGGATCTCGCCGGCGATCCAGGCCCGAAGGTCGGCATCATCAACGGCGCCGACGACGCGTGGAAAGCCGTGCGCCAGCACTACAAGGATGGCGCCGACGTGATCAAGATCATGCCCTCCGGCGGCGTGCTCGACGAAAGCACGAGCGTCGACAACGCGCAGATGACGATCGAGGAAATCAAGGCGGTGGTCGCCGCCGCGCACGACTACGGCTTCACCGTCGCCGCGCACGCGCACGGCGCCGAAGCGATCCGCCGCGCGGTGATCGGCGGCGTCGATTCGATCGAGCACGGCACCTTCATGGACGACGAGGACATGAAGCTGATGAAGGAACACGGCACCTGGTACGTGCCGACGATCATCGCCGGCAAGTACGTCGCCGAGAAAGCCGACGATCCCTGGCTACTACCCGCCGCAAGTCGCCGCGAAGGCGCTGCAGGTCGGCCCGATCATCCAGGCAACCGCCGGCAAGGCGTACAAGGCCGGCGTCAAGATCGCGTTCGGCACCGACGCCGCGGTCTATCCGCACGGCCAGAACGCGAAGGAATTCGTCTACATGGTCGAGGCCGGCATGCCGCCGATGTTCGTGCTGCAGGCAGCGACCACGCACGCGGCCGAACTGCTGAAGAAATCCAAAGACCTCGGCAGCGTCGAACCCGGCAAGTACGCCGACGTGATCGCCGTCGCCGGCAATCCGCTCGACGACATCGCACTGATGCAGAAAGTCGGCTTCGTGATGAAGGAAGGCGTCGTCTACAAGGAAGGCGGCGCCACCGTGACGCCACTGGCGCAGGTCACGAACACACCGTCGATCGCGCAAGGCGAAGAGTTGTCGGGCTACTGAGAGGTCGAATGCATACGGGGGCCGCGCCTCGCGCAGGGAATCGCGGACTACGGCGCAGGCCGGCCGACTACTGGTCGGCCGGCAGTGCACTGAGCGTGCCGGCCACGCGCATCCTTGAAATCGTCAACGAGCGGCGTGGCGTTGCGTGACCGCATAAAAGCGGCAGTGGGCAAACGGGACTCTCGTCTGCATTTTGGTGCACGTCACTGAGGCCACGCGTCAGGACGTACCCCCACGGGCCTACGCCCTCGACCTTACGAACGCTTCAGAGCAGTTGCTTCGATTTCGATCTTCATTCGGGGATCCGACAGACCGGCACAGATCATCATGGCGGCCGGCCGGATCTCACCGAAATACTTGCGCAGTACAGGCCAACACTGCTCGAAGTCCGTACGGTTGGGCAGGACATACGTTACGCGAACAACATCCTTGAGACTCGAGTCTGCCTGCCGCAGAGCGGACTCGATGTTCTTCAGGCATTGCTCGGCCTGCTCGAGCAAGCCCTCCGGGATCGACATGGTTGCGTAGTCGAAGCCTGTTGTGCCCGAAACGAACACCCAGTCGCCGGCGACGACCGCGCGGGAATAGCCGATCTGCTCTTCAAACGTGGAGCCGGAGCTGATGAGTCTTCTGGTCATTTGGTCTTCAACGAAGTGAGTGAAGGACTTGAGGGCGAGTGTGATCGATTCCACCGGAAGCCGCCCAACGCCCGAATCCAGCTACCGCGCAGCGCGCCCGCCAGCGCCCGACCCCCCTTTTCCACGTTGCACTGAAGATGCGTCGATGGCAACCGAGTTGGTCCCGGAAACGGGCAAGCCGACAATTCTTCTGCCCCCGGCCGGCAAGCGGCGCCGCAGCAGGCGCGTGGCCTGGCTTGTTGGATATGGTGCGGGTGCAATGACCCGCCGGAAAGCGCTTGACGGCGCCGACCAGGGGCTGCGTGACCGCAACCGGCTTGCCTTCGCCCGATGCTGGCACAATCTGTGGCTGACCTGATTACGGAGTCCGCCATGTCCGCTGTTCCGCCCGCCTCGCCCGTTTTCGACGCCACCGAAGCGAACTTCCAGACCGATGTACTGGATGCCTCGTTCCAGCAGCCGGTCCTGGTCGATCTGTGGGCGACCTGGTGCGAGCCGTGCAAGGCGCTCGGGCCGCTGCTCGAAAAGGTCGTCGCCGATCATCACGGCGCGGTCAGGCTCGCCAAGATCGATTGCGACAAGGAACAGGCGCTGGCGGCGTCATTCGGCGTGCGCAGTATTCCGACTGTAGTGCTGATCCGCGAGGGCCAGCTCGTCGATGCGTTCACCGGCGCGTTGCCGGAAAGCGGGATTCGCGAATTCCTCGCCCGGCACGTGCAGCCGAATGCGCCGGCCGAGGACGTGCCCGCCGCCGAGGTGGTGCCGGAAACATCGGAACAGGCGATCGCGCGGATTCAGCAAGAGATCGCCGCGCATCCGGACAAGGCCGAGCTGAAACTCGATCTCGCCCTCGCGCAGATGCGGGTCGGCAATCCGGATGCGGCGCAGGCCGAACTCGATGCATTGCCGGCCAATCTCGAAAGCGACGAACGCGCGCGGCGTTTGCGCAACCAGCTCGAATTCTCGCGGCTGGCCAAGGACGCGCCGCCCGCGCCCGAGCTGATCGCGCGCATCGAGCGCGATCCGGCCGACTACGCCGCGCGCGACCTGCTCGGCGTGCGCCTGCTGATGCAGGGCGATTCGATCGGCGGTCTCGAACAGTTCCTGACCGTGCTCAAGGCCGATCGCACATGGAACGACGGCCAGGCGAAGAAGCGCCTGATCGCTGCGTTCAACGTGCTCGACGACGCGGACCTGGTCGGCGCATACCGGCGCAAGATGTCGTCGCTGCTGTTTTGAGCCAAGCCGATGAAGATGCCTTCGGCGCGCGCCGTGCGACGCGTGATGAACCTCTGGCCACCGTTCCTGTTCAGCGGCATCCGCGTGCTGGAGATCACGCCCGACTGGCGCTACGCGCGCGTCGTGTTGCGAAGGCATTGGTACAACGGCAACTACGTCGGCACGCATTTCGGAGGCAGCCTGTTCGCGATGACCGATCCGTTCTGGATGATTCCGACCCTGCGCTGTCTCGGCAGCGACTACATCGTCTGGGACAAAGCCGCTGAAATCGAATTCATTGCGCCCGGTCGCGAAGACGTGTTCGCCGAGTTCCACATCGACGATGCGATGCTCGATGAAATCCGCGCCGCGACCGCCGGCGGCGAGAAGTACCTGCGCTGGTGCGAGACCGAGATCAGGACCGCCGGCGGCGAGCTGATCGCGCGCGTGCGCAAGCAGCTCTATGTGCGCTTGAAACAACGGCCCGGCGCAGCGCCAGGCTGATGGATATCCGCTTCGTCGCGCAAGGCATCGCGGCTTCCGCCGCTCCCACAAAAGCCGCTCCCACGAAGCGCCACACAAACACCGCTGCACCGGCACTGGATGCTCGATACCGGCAGCCGATCGCCAGCGCGCCGCTTCTGCGCGACAATCGCGTATCCGTTTTCCGCAATGAAGCCGATGTCCGCCGAGCCCGAGCCAACGCCCGTGTCATCCGCCGCGTCCGAAGCGCCTGCGGCGGCGACCGAGAAATCGCTCGCCGATGTGCTCGGCAGCGTCCACACCACGAACTTCCCTGATCTGTTGCGTCAACTGAACAGCTGTCTGCTGGTCAGCACGTATCAAGCCGGCAAGCTGGTGATCCTGCGTCCCGACGGCGCCACCATCAACACGCATTTCCGCAGCTTCAACCGCCCGATGGGCATGGCCGCCGACGGCGAGCGCCTCGCGCTCGGCGCGGCGATGGAGATCGCCGAGTTCCGCAACATGCCGGCGGTCGCCAAACGCCTGCAGGATCCGCCGAAGCACGACGCGGTATACATGGCCCGGCGCGGCCACATCACCGGCGCGATCGACATCCACGAGATGGCGTGGGACAAGCACGGCGACCTGTGGTTCGTGAACACGCTGTTCTCGTGCCTGTGCACGCTCGACACCAAATCGAGTTTCGTGCCGCGCTGGCGGCCGCGGTGCGTGACCCATTACGCGCCGGAGGACCGCTGCCATCTGAACGGTCTGGCGATGCGCGATGGCCGGCCGCGCTACCTGACCTCGCTCGGCGAATCCAACAAGCCGCAGGGCTGGCGCGAGAACAAGCGCAACGGCGGCGTGCTGCACGACATGGCGAACGACAGCGTGATCGCGCGCGGCCTGTCGATGCCGCATTCGCCGCGCTGGTACGACGGCCGCCTGTGGGTGCTCGAATCCGGGCGCGGCGCGCTGGTCACGATCGATCCGAAAACCGGCGTGAAAACCGACGTCGCGCGCGTGCCGGGTTTCGCGCGCGGCCTGGATTTCATCGGCCCGGTCGCGTTCATCGGCCTGTCGCAATTGCGCGAGACCAATGCGTTCACCGAGATCGAGATCACCGAGGACAACACCGACCGCCAGAGCGGCGTGTGGGCCGTGCACATCGGCACCGGCAACACGATCGGCCTGCTCAAGTTCACCGGCGGCGTGCAGGAAATCTTCGCGGTGCAGGCGCTGCCGGGCGTGCTGTTTCCGGAAATCATCCACGAGGGCGACCTGCTCGCCAGTGCCTATGCGTTGCCTGACGAGGCGCTGCGCGAAGTCGCCTTCACGCCACGCGCGACGCCGGCGGACTCAAGCGCGGCAGCGATGCCGGCGGTCGACGCCACGGCATCGGGCTGAGCGCAGACGGCTGCGGGGCACTAGAATCGCGGTACTGCTGCCGTCGCGCCCATGACCCAACTGAATCTCCCGTTCCATATACCCGGTTACCGGATCCTGCGTCGGCTCGGGCTGGGTGGCATGGCAACGGTGTATCTGGGCATCCAGCAATCGCTGGCGCGGCCCGTCGCGATCAAGGTGCTGTCCAGCGATCACACGCCCAGCGACGAGGTGGTGCAGCGGTTCGAGCGCGAGGCGCGCACGATTGCGCAGCTCGATCATCCGCACATCGTCAGCATCTACGACATCGGGCGCACGTCGAGCGGGCAGTTCTATTACACGATGCCGTACCTGCCGAACGGCGACCTGGCCGCGCACCATCTGCAGGGCAAACCCGATCGCGTGCTCGGCGTGATGCGTGCGCTCGCGGAGGCGTTGGGATGCGCGCACGACCAGGGCATCGTGCATCGCGACGTGAAACCCGAGAACGTGTTGTTCGACCGGCTCGACCGCCCGTTGCTCACCGATTTCGGCATCGCGCTCAACGATGTGCGCCAACCGCGCGTGACCCGCGAGGGCGCGACGATCGGTTCATCCGGTTACATGAGCCCGGAGCAGGCGCGCGGCCAGCCCGTCGACGGGCGCTCCGATCTCTACAGTCTCGGCGTGCTCTGCCATGAACTGCTGACCGGCGAATTGCCGTTCGTCGGCAGCGACGCGCTCGCGATTGCGCTGGCGCATATCGAACGCCCGGTGCCGCGCCTGCCGGTGACCCGGCGCGTCTGGCAACCGCTGATCGACAAGGCGCTGGCCAAGCATCCGGATGCACGTTTCCAGAGCGCCGAGGAAATGCTGGCCGCGCTCGACGTGATCGAAAAACAGATGAGCGCGCCACCGCGCAGCGGCATGACGCGCTGGTGGCCGCCACTGGTCGAGGGCTTCTACGCGATCCCGCGCCGCCACCGCGCGATCGCGCTCGGCGGCCTCATCGTGGTCGCGCTGCTCGCACTGCTCGCGCTGCTGCCACACGTGCCGGAACGCGCCGCGACCGCGGTTCCGGTCCCCGTGGATGGATCGCTGCCGCGTGCCGACGCGGTGCCCGCAGCCGGCGCACCGGCGGCCGATCCCACGCCAGCGGAGCCGGCCCCGCCCGATCCCGCGCCGCCATCGGCGGCGATCGCGGCCGAAGTCGAAAGCACGTCGCGCGAACAGCACCTGCAGCAGGCCACCGATCTGATGTCGATCGGCCGCATGCTGACGCCGGATGGCAACGATGCGGCCAGCCAGTACCTGGCGATACTCGCCGCCGAGCCGCGCCAACCCGATGCGTTGAAAGGCATCGCTCGCATCCTGAATCTGCTGGCCGCGCGCGCGACGAAGGCCATCGAAGCCGGCGCGATCGCCGATGCGGTCAAACCGCTGCAGCAAGGTGCCGATCTCGCCGAGCGTGCCAAGCTCGGTTCCAGCAAGATCTTCGCCGCGTTCGCCGCGCCGATCCACGCGGCCGTGGCGAAAAAGAACGTGCCGGCGCGCGACCCGTTCGACACCAGCGCGCTCGACGCCCTGGCGCCGCTGCTGCCGGTACTGGAGCGCATCGATCCGAAGCAGGCGCGCGAACTGCGAGCCGACCTGCGCAGGCCCGCGGAGCTGCTGCACGAGGGTGGAAGTTTCAAGGATGAGAACGGTCCGAAAATGCTCGTGGTGCCGGCGGCCAGGCGCGCCGCGGCGGCGCAGGTCGATCATGCGTTCGCGATCGCGGTCGGCGATGTCAGCCGCGCCGCCTACGCGCGGTTCGCAGCCGCCAGCGGCCGCGCGCCGGCACGCTGCCGTGAGTCGCAGCGCCTGCTGGCGCGCTCGCGCGGACTCAGTTGGCGCACGCCGGGATTCGCGCAGGGCGACGATCATCCGGTCGTCTGCGTCAGCTGGGACGATGCCAATGCGTACGCGCATTGGCTCAGCCAACGCACCGGCGCGCGTTACCGTTTGCCCAGCCAACAGGAATGGCTGCTACTCGCACGCGCAGCCGGAGCCGGCGTCGACTGCGCCGCGACCAATATCGCCGACCGCTCCGGCGATGCCGCGCACTGCGACGACGGCTATGCGCAAACCTCGCCGATCGGCCACTTTCCGGCAACCTGGCCCGGCATCTACGACATCAGCGGCAACGTCAGCGTCTGGATGGATGGCTGCGCCAAACCCGGCAGCTGTAGCGAACATGTATTCCGCGGCCTGTCCTGGCGCGACGACGACGGTGAGTCGAACCTCAAGCGCATCGATACCGCCGGCAACGACATCGGCTATGCGAGCGTCGGCTTCCGCGTCGTGCGCGAAGTTCCAGCCAGCATTGCTTCGCGTTGACGCAACAGGCCACCGTTCCTGCCAGCGCGGGCAACCGCCCGGCACTCCCTTCCATCGTTGGAACCCGCATGCGACCTCTCTACGTCCAGCGTTACCTGCTCACCGGCTTGCTGACATTCATTCCGATCTGGCTGACCTGGGTCGTGTTCAAGTCGATCTTTTCTGTGCTCTCGCAGGTGAACCTGCCGTGGGTTTCAGCGGTGTTCGATGCCTTGGGCACGGCATTCCCGGATACCCTTGGTCACCTCAACCAGGGCTGGCTGACTTCACTGCTCGCGTTCGTCGTGACCCTGATCACACTGTACGCGATGGGTTTCGCCGCCAACCGCGTATTCGGCCGACGCCTGCTCGGCGCGCTGGAGCGCGTGATCGACCGCATTCCGATCGCGCACACGATCTACGGCGGCGCCAAGAAATTGATGGGCATGTTGCAGAACAAACCGAGCGGCACGCAGCGCGTCGTCTTCATCAATTTCCCGTCACCGGAAATGAAGACGATCGGCTTCGTGACCCGCGTATTCCACGACAGCGAAGGCCATGAACTGGCAGCGGTCTACGTGCCGACGACACCGAACCCAACCGGCGGCTATCTCGAAATCGTGCCGATCGAACACCTGATCGCGACCGACTGGAGCGTCGACCAGGCGATGGCGTTCATCCTCTCCGCCGGCGCGGCGGGCCCGGATACGTTGCCGTTCGCGGTCGAGCGCAAGAGCATCCGCTGATCGACGGTTGTGCAATGGAAGCGAACGGTGCCGGCCCAGCGTGCCCAGGGTGCCCGTGCGACCAACTTACTTTGCGACGATGATCTTCTTCAGGTTGTCGAGCCCCGCCTGATAGAACGTGCTCGTGGCGCCAGTCGCCGCGGCGTCGTTCGCGTCGGCGGCCGGGTTCGGGCCGGTGTCCTTGCGCTTGAACTTGCCGGACCAAGTGACCTTCGATCGGTTCTTGCCGGCCGCCTTGATGCTGATGGTCGACGTGTAGCCGCTGACCGGCAGCGTGCCACCCAGCATCGTGACCCTGAAGCGGTGATGCCTGGCATCGAAGCCGGCCAGCTTCTCGGTGACGACGGCGCCGGAGGTCAACGTGATCCTCCGCTCGCTGCCGATCACGTTGCCCGCACCCGAGACGATCTGGTCGCTGGCGACGCCGGGATGCCAGCTGTTGAATGCGCCGAAGTCCCTGATGCGCTCCCAGACCGGCCCCGGCGCCGCATGCACGATGACGCTCTTGCTGACCCTGAGCTCCGGTGCGGCCGCGAAGCCGAGTCCAGGCACTGCAAGCAGTGCGGCGAAAACGATGCTACGAACAGGCTTCACGATGACGCGCTCCGTTGTGATTGATTGTGCTGCTTGCCGTTGCACCCGGGTCGGCGCGCTGGTGCCGACCCGGCCTTTGGCTACTTGCCGGCAGCCGGCTTCGCGGCAACACAGCGCTTGAGCAGAACCTGCAGGCCTTCCGAGCGCGGCGTGCAGATGACGCTGTCCCGGATCAGCCCACCTCGCGACGAAGCCAGGCTGCAGCTCATGTTCGTCGCGCGCAGACCATACTCGCCGACGAGCATGGCCGCCTGTGGATCGGCAATCTGGCGTTGCGTCGGGGTCATCGCCTGCTCCAGTTTGTCGACGATCGACTGGTATCCGCGCATCCTGGTTTCGGCGGCCACCTTGAGCCATGCATAGCCGGTGATGTCGTTGCGGGTCACACCCTGTCCGAGCAGGTACATGCGCCCGATCGCCGATTGGCTCTCCTTGTCGCCGGCGCATGCGGTGCGCTGGAACGCCGTGAACGCTTCCTCGTAACGTTTGCCCTCGTAAGCCTTTTTCGCGTTGAGCAGCATGGTCGCGTATTCGCCGCGCAGCGCGCGCTCGAAATCCTCGCTCGCCGCAGACGCGGCCACCGCCCCCGCCAACAGCGTCACGCCCAGCAGCGCGCACAGAACAGTTCTTGCCATCGACCCTTCCTCCTCCGCACGTATCGATTTGCCGCTTCGCGGCGGCGCCCGGCCAAGGCCGAACAGGCCGGCGGAAGGTGGGCGACAGCGCAGGAAACGTGAAAAACCGCTTCCAACGCACCCTCCGCACCACGCAAACCGCCACAATCGCCCGCCAATGACCTTCGACACTATGCCACGATGCCATCTGTTTCCAGACTGGCGGCCCTTTCCCCCCAGCCGGATGGAATGCGCGATCTCGCCTTGCAGCGCGGCCTTGCCGAGGAATCCGCGCACTGCGTCGACATCCGGTCATCCGAAAAACCCTGACATCAACCAACACAGTCCGCCAATGGAGAGTTTCAAATGCCGAAAGCAATGACCCGTTCCCTCGCACTCGCGATCTGCGCCGCGTTGTCGACGACCGCGATCGCGGCGACGCAGGCCACGTTCGACGTGAGCCAGCTCGACCAGAAGATCAACCCGTGCGGAGACTTCAACGGTTTCGTCAACTCGAAATGGGTGGCCGCCAACCCGATCCCGGCCGACCGCACGCGCTGGGGCGCATTCGACGAGCTGCGCGAGCACAGCCTGCAGACGCAGCGCGCCATCGCCGAAGCGGCTGCGCGCGACGCGAACAAGGCGAAGGCCGGTTCCATCGAGCAGAAGATCGGCTGGTTCTATCGCTCCGGCATGGCCGAAGGCGCGATCGAGAAGGCGGGTTATACGCCGGTCAAGCCCGAACTGGCGAAGATCGCCGCCCTGAAGTCGCCGGCTGACATCGCCAGCTACCTCGGCGACAGCTTCGCGCGCGGCCAGGGCAGCCTGTTCAGCGTCGGCTCCGGCGCCGACTTCAAGAACTCGAAGATGCAGATCGCGTACGCGTTCCAAGGCGGACTCGGCCTGCCGACCGCCGAATACTATTCCAAGGCCGATTATGCGGAACTGCGCACCGCCTACCAGGCGCATATCGCCAAGGTGCTGGAACTGGCCGGCGCGAAAGCCGCCGACGCGAAGAACGAAGCCGCACAGGTGTTCGCGTTCGAGACCCGCCTGGCCAAGGTTTCGCTGATGCCGGTCGAGCTGCGCAAGCCGGAAAACCAGTACCACTTCGTCAGCCTCGCCGATGCCGACAAGGCGTCGCCGAACCTGTCGTGGACGAAGTTCTTCGCCGCACAGAAGGCCGATATCCAGGGCGGCTTCTCGCTGTCGCAGCCGACGTTCTTCGCCGAAATCGACAAGATGATCGATGACGTGCCGGTCGCCCAGTGGCAGAGCTACCTGCGCTTCCACGCGCTCGATTCGGCCTCGCCGTACCTGTCCAAGCCATTCGCCGAAGAGAACTTCGCGTTCAACAAGAAGACGCTGAACGGCCAGAAGGAGCAGGAGCCGCGCTGGAAGCGCGTGCTCGGCGCGATGAACGAGACGATGGGCATGGCGCTCGGCGAGATGTACGTGGCCAAGGCGTTCCCGCCGGAGTCGAAGGCGCGCGCGGTCGAGCTCGTCAACAACGTCAAGGACGCGCTGAAGACGCGCATCGAGCACCTCGACTGGATGAGCGACACGACCAAGCAGAAGGCGCTGGAAAAGTGGGCGACCTTCCTGCCGAAGATCGGCTATCCGGACAAGTGGCGCGACTGGACCGGCGTCACGATCAGCCCGGACAACTACTACGGCAACCTGCTCGCGGCGACCCAGTTCGACTACGACTACGACATCGCCAAGATCGGCAAGCCGACCGACCGCCTCGAATGGGGCATGACGCCGCAGACCGTCAACGCGTACTACAACCCGACCGACAACACGATCAACTTCCCGGCCGCGATCCTGCAGCCGCCGTTCTTCGATGCGAAGGCGGACGACGCGATCAACTACGGCGGCATCGGCGCGGTGATCGGCCACGAAGCGTCGCACGGCTACGACGATGAAGGCAGCCAGTTCGACGCCGTCGGCAACAACGCGGACTGGTGGACCAAGGACGACCGCACCAAGTTCGAGGCGCGCACCGCGAAGCTCGTCGCGCAGTTCAATGCGTACGAACCGCTGCCCGGCAAACACGTCAACGGCCAGCTTACGCTCGGCGAGAACATTGCCGACCTGGGCGGCAGCGCCGTCGCCTATGACGCGCTGCAGATCGCGCTGAAGAAAAATCCGGACGAGAACAAGAAGATCGACGGCTACACGCCGGACCAGCGCTTCTTCCTGAACTTCGCGCGGGTCTGGCGCGGCAGCACCTTGCCCAAGCGCCAGGAAGTCCTGCTCAACGTCGACCCGCACTCGCCGTCGCAATTCCGCGCGATCGGCGCCCCATCGAACATGCCGGCGTTCGCCAACGCGTTCCAGTGCAAGGCCGGCGACGCGATGGTGCGTGATGCCGAACATCAGGTGAAAATCTGGTAGTTCTCCGCGAATAGGCGGGATCAAAAACGGCGCTGGCTTCCAGCGCCGTTTTCATTTGCACGGAGGACGAACCCGATCGCAGTGAGATGACAAGATGCGAAGCGGTTAACACACCCCGCCAAACCGACCGGCTACGGTTCAACGAACATCGCGTTTCCCTTCATCCGCCACATGAGGATCTGTTCACGATGATTCGAGCATCCACACAACCTTCTTACCTCCTTCGTTGCAGTATCGGGCTGCTGCTCGTTTCCGCGAGTGCCAGCGCGGCGCCGCCGGACTACACGACCGTTGAATTGCAGGCGCGCAGCAACCTGCTGGTCAACGACAACGGCTGGAATCTTCCGCCCGGTTCATCGTTCAACAGCATCAGCGCGGACATCAACGCAAACCAGCAAGTTGCGTTTCGCGTGCAAGTCGTTCCGGACCAGAGCGATCCATCTCAATCCCACGCCGCGATCTGGCTTGGCGGGCATGGAACGGGTTCACTGGTCTATCTCAGTCCCATCGACAATCCGATCGACAATGAGGCATGCCTCAACGACCACGGCGACATAGCGTTTTCGCAGTCCACCGGCGGCATTGGCAACGTTTTGCATTTCTACGATGCGACCGCTGGTAGCGCATCCGCGATTTCGACAACACCCGTCATTCCCAACGGATACGGCGCCCCGTGCGTCAATGCCAACAGGGACTTCGGCTTCCAGGCGAATTTTTCCAACGGACGTGCCTTCGCCGCGCGTATTGGCGGGGTTTCCACATTCTACGCCACCGATACCGGCATCACGCCCACCAGCAGTTACACCTATCTCTACACGCCCTCATTCAATGATGCCGGAACGATTGCGGCGAAGGTCGCCACGTCGGCGGACCAATTCACGAACGTGGAGATTCGCGCGTTCGAAAGCGACGGCACCTCGCACATGATTCTCGCCAACAACGCGACCGACCCATCGTCTCCCTACAAGAAATTCGACAACAGCATCGCTCTCGACAACAACGGAACCATAGCGGTGATCGCGACACGCGCAAGCGACAACCGCCGTGTGGTAGTGCGCAGCAACGGCGTTACCACGGTCGAGATCGCCTCCGTCGATCCTGCAGGAACCATCCGCACCCTCGACTCGTTCGCGCCCGACATCAACGACAGTGGACTGGTTGCGTTCCGCGCCAGCGATGCCACCGGGCAAGCGGTATACGTCGGCGACGGCCAATCGCTCGTGCGTGTCGCCGGCAAGGGCGATGTGGTCATGACCGATCTTGGCAGTGCCCAACTCGGCCAACATGACAGCAGCGCGATTTTCAGCGGACGGCCATCGATCAATGCAAAGGGCGATATCGCCTTTGTAGCGGGCGTTTATCCGGAGGGCGACAGTCAGACTGAATGGGGTTCCGGCGTGTTTGTCGCCTACGCCGGCGTTACCGACTGGGTTTTTTCGGACGGATTCGATAGCTGACTCAAGAAATTGTTTCCGCGCGTGGCATGGAAGCGGGATAATCACCGCCCGCTTTCATCCTGCTCCTCATGGCATTCGTTCCCGGTCAACGCTGGATCTCCAACGCCGAACCCGAGTTGGGGTTGGGTACTGTCGTTCGCATCGAAGGGCGCAACGTCCAGGTGCTGTTCACCACCGCCGGCGTCCTGCGCCATTACGCGATGCATGCCGCCCCGCTCGCACGCGCCGAGTTCCGCGTCGGCCAGCGGATTGCCGGACAGAAGCACGATTTCGTCGTCGAGCGCATCAGCGAAGCAAAGGGCCTGCTCTGCTATCACAACGGCGAGCACACGCTGCCGGAATCCGAACTCGACGATGCGCAACCGATCTCGCGCGCCGACGAACGCCTGCTTTCGGCGCGTGTCGATGCGCCCGATCGCTTCGACTTCCGCATCGAGGCGCTGACGCGCCGCGCGCACGCGATGCGCTCGCCGGCCTACGGCCTCGCCAGCGCGCGCATCGACCTGATCGCCCATCAGCTGTGCGTTGCCGACATCGTTGCGCAACGCCGTCCGCCACGCGCGCTGCTCGCCGACGAAGTCGGCCTCGGCAAGACCATCGAGGCCGGCCTGATCCTCGCGCGCCTGCTCGCCGCCGGCCGCATCGCGCGCGTGCTGGTACTGGCACCGGCCAGCCTGACCTGCCAGTGGTTCGTCGAACTGCTGCGCCGTTTCAATCTCGCGTTCTCGTTGTTCGACGAGGAACGCTGCGAAGCGATCGAGGTCGGCGATGCCACGCGCAATCCGTTCGAGGACGAGCAGTGCCTGATCGCCGACATCGGCTGGCTCGCCGACGACGCGGAGCGCGCCGCGCAAGTCATCGATGCCGAGTGGGACATCGTCGTCGTCGACGAGGCGCACCACCTCGAATGGTCGCCCGACGCGACCAGCCCGGCCTACGCGCTGGTCGAACGCCTCTCCGCGCGCGCGCCCGGCCTGATCCTGCTGACCGCGACGCCGCAGCAACTTGGGCGCAGTGGACATTTCGCGCGCCTGCGCCTGCTCGATCCGGCGCGCTACGCCGACCTCGACGCGTTCATCGCCGAAGCCGACGACTATGTCGGCCTGTCCGCGATCGCCAGCAAGCTCCTCGATGGCGCCACGCTGGATGCCGCGGATCACGCAGCAATTGGCCGCGCGCTTCGACGGCGACGCGGAACTCCTCGCGCTGCTGCAACGCTACGACGACGATCGCGACGCAACGCGCAATGCGCTGCTCGACGCGCTGATCGATCGGCACGGCACCGGCCGCGTGATGTTCCGCAACCGCCGCGCGCAGATCGGCGGCTTTCCGCGCCGCATCGCCGAGATCAACGTGCTCGACGGCGGCGAGCTCGACGACGCACAGCGCCAGCGCCTGCTCGCCGAATTCCATGCCGATGCGCAGACGCATGCACCGGAGGGCGGTTACGACTACGCCGCCGATCCACGCCTGGCCGCACTGGTCGCGTTGATCGAAAAGCTCGGCAAGGAAAAGTTGCTGCTGATCTGCCGCAGCCAGGCCAAGGTGCTCGCCCTCGAAGACGCGTTGCGCGCGAAAAGCGGCGTCAAGGTCGCGCGCTTCCACGAAGGCATGAGCATCATGCAGCGCGACCGCAACGCCGCGTTCTTCGCCGAGCCCGACGGCGCGCGCGTGCTGCTGTGTTCCGAGATCGGCTCGGAAGGCCGCAACTTCCAGTTTGCGCACCATCTGATCCTGTGGGATCTTCCGCTCGATCCGGACCTGCTCGAACAGCGCATCGGCCGCCTCGACCGCATCGGCCAGCGCCACGACATCGTGGTCCACGCCAGCGTGTTCGGCGGCACCGCGCAGCACGCGCTGCTGCGCTGGTACCACGAAGGCCTCGACGCGCTGCGCAGCGGCCCGTCCGACGGCCGCGAAATCCTGCGCCGCTACCGCGCGCGCCTGCTTGCCGAGGCCGAGCGCCACGCACTCAGCGCCGAAGATCCCGATGTCGAGATCGACGCCTTGATCGGCGAAACCCGCGCGACGCACCGTGAGCTCTCCGAACTCGTGCAATCCGGTCGTGACCGCCTGCTCGAACTGGCGACCGAGCGCCAGGCGCGCGAGCAACAGCTCGGCGACGCGCTGCGTGCGCAGGACGCCGACATGGGCGCCGACGAGTTCATGCTCAGCCTGTTCGAGCAATTCGGCGTCGACAGCGAGGAAACCGGCCCACGCACGACCGTGCTCGATCCGGAACATCTCAGCACCGACGGTTTCTCCGGCCTGAAAGATGGCCCGCAGATGGTCACCTTCGACCGCGCGACCGCGCTCGCGCGCGAGGAACTGCCGCTGCTCAGGCTCGATCATCCATTGGTGGTCGGCGCGCTCGATCTGCTGCTCGAAAGCGAACAAGGCAATGCCGCGCTGCTGATCGATGCCGCGCTGCCCGCGCGCACCGCGGTGCTCGAATGCGTGTTCGTGCTCGAATGCGTCGCGCCGCGCGCGCTCAACGTGAACCGCTTCCTGCCGCCGCTGCCGCTGCGCGCTGTCGTCGACACGCGACTCAAACCGCGCAACGACTACGCGCCGCACCCGACCACGCTGCTGCGCGCGCGCGAACAGCCGATTGATGCCGCGCGCTATCGCCCGTTGCTGACGAAGCTCGTGCCGCCGATGCTCGCCGCCGCCGAAACCCAGGCGCGCGGCCTCGCCGCGAACGAAATCGGCGCGGCCCTCGAAGCCGCCGGGCGCGAACTCGGCGCCGAGACCGCGCGCCTGACTGCATTGGCGAAGGTCAACCCATCCGTCCACAGTGACGAGATCGACGCGATCGCGACCGAACTCGACGCGTTGCGCCAAGCGCTCGCGACCGCCACACCGCGGCTCGATGCGATCCGCTTCGTGTGCAGTGCGGATGTCGCCGCGCGGTGATCAGATGCGACGGCCGAACCTTACGCCGCCCGCGCCTGCCGCATCAGCACCGCCAGCATCGCGCCGACCTTGTCACGCATCTCGCGCCGGTCGACGATCAGGTCGATCGCACCGTGGTCCAGCAGGAACTCCGAACGCTGGAAACCTTCCGGCAGCGTTTCGCGCACGGTCTGTTCGATCACGCGCGGGCCGGCGAAGCCGATCAGCGCTTTCGGTTCGCCGATGTTGATGTCGCCGAGCATGCCGAGGCTGGCGGAGACACCGCCGGTGGTCGGATGCGTGAGTACCGAGATGTAGGGCACGCCGGCTTCGCGCATGCGCGCGAGCGCAGCCGAAGTCTTGGCCATCTGCATCAGCGAGAACAGGCCTTCCTGCATGCGCGCGCCGCCGGTCGCGGAGAAGCACACCAGCGGCATGCGTTCGGCCAGGCTGAGTTCCGCGGCGCGCGTGAATTTCTCGCCGACCACCGAGCCCATCGAGCCGCCCATGTAGCGGAACTCGAACGCGACCGTGGCGAGCGGATTGCCTTGCAGGGTTCCGCGCATCGCGATCAGCGCATCCTTTTCGCCGGTGCTCTTCTGCGCGGCGACGATGCGGTCCTTGTACTTCTTCGAATCGCGAAACTTCAACGGATCGGTCGGTTCAAGGCCGGCAAACAGCTCGACCGCGCTGCCTTTGTCGAAAAAGGCGGCGAGGCGCGCACGCGCGCGGATCGCGTGATGATGGCCGCATTTCGGACACACCATCAGGCTGGCTTCGAGTTCCGGCCGGTACAGCACGGCGCTGCAACCGTCGCATTTTTCCCACAGGCCCTCGGGCACCTTGCCCCGACCTGCCGCCGACGTGCGTGCACGCGGCGATACCAATTTCTGTAACCAGTTCATGTTGTGGTTTTCCTTTGTCGTCCGCCCTGACGACGATGAACGACTCGCATCCATACCGAATTTGAAATGTGGATTTTAATCAGCTGTCGACGTCGAGCGCGGCGCGGATCGGAGCCAGGAAATCGCGCGCGCGCATGCAGACCTCGTTCGCATCCGCGCTGCCGGCGAGGCGATCGACCAGCGCGCTGCCGATCACGACCGCGTCGGCGAATGCGCCGATCGCCACCGCCGACGCCGCGTCGCGGATGCCGAAACCGACCGCGACCGGCGTTGTCGTGCTGGCCTTGATCGCCGCGACGTGATCGCGCACGCCGTCCAAGTTGAGCCGATCCGCGCCGGTGATGCCGGCGAACGAAACGTAGTATAGAAAACCTTGCGCGGCTGCGCAGATATGCGCCAGACGCGAACCCGCCGTGGTCGGCGCGGCGAGCAAAATCTGGCGCAATCCAGCCTCGCGCAGCGCGGCGGCCGACGCGAATTCCTCGATTGGACAATCGACCAGCAACACGCCGTCGACGCCAGCCTCGCAATGCTTCATGCGCGAACCGTTCGGTGCCATGGATCTCGACCGGATTCATGTACCCCATCAGGACGACCGGCGTGTTCGCGTCGCTTGCGCGAAAGTCGCGCACCCAGCCGAAGATCTGCGACAGGCCGACGCCCTTGCCGAGCGCGCGTTCACTGGCGTGCTGGATCACCGGGCCGTCGGCCATCGGATCGGAGAACGGCACGCCGAGTTCGATCAGGTCGGCGCCGGCCGCGACCAGGGCATGCATCAGGTCGACAGTCGCCTCGGGCGATGGATCGCCGGCGGTGACGAACGGGATCAGGCCGGTGCGACCCTGGGTTTTCAGTTCGGCGAAGCGATGGTCGATGCGGTTCACAGCGAAATTCCTTCGCGCGCCGCGATCGTGTGCACATCCTTGTCGCCGCGCCCCGACAAGTTGCACAGGACCAAATTGTCCTTCGGCAATTCGCGCGCGAGCTTGATCGCCTGCGCGACCGCGTGGCTGGATTCCAGCGCGGCGAGGATGCCTTCCGTGCGCGCAAGTTCGTGGAACGCCGCGAGCGCTTCGTCGTCGGTGACGCCGACGTAGGTCGCGCGACCGGTGTCTTTCAGGAACGCATGCTCGGGACCGACGCCGGGATAGTCGAGCCCCGCCGAGATCGAATGCGTTTCGGTGATCTGGCCGTCGTCGTCGCACAGCACATACGTGCGATTGCCGTGCAGCACGCCGGGGCGTCCGGCGGCGAGCGAGGCCGCGTGATGCCCTGTCGCGATACCTTCGCCCGCGGCTTCGGCGCCGACGATCGCGACGTCTCGATCGTTGAGGAACGCATGGAACAGGCCGATCGCGTTCGAGCCGCCGCCGACGCAGGCGATGAGCGCGTCGGGCAGGCGTCCGTACTGTTCGAGCATCTGCGCACGCGCCTCGCGCCCGACCACGCTGTTGAAGTCGCGCACCATCTCCGGATACGGATGCGGGCCGGCGACCGTGCCGATGATGTAGAACGTGTCGGCGACGTTGGTGACCCAGTCGCGCATCGCCTCGTTGAGCGCATCCTTCAGCGTCTTCGAGCCGGACGTGACCGGCACGACCTGCGCGCCGAGCAATTTCATGCGATACACATTGATCGCCTGGCGCTCGATGTCGACCGCGCCCATGTAGACGACGCAATCGAGGCCGAAGCGCGCGCAGACGGTCGCGGTCGCGACGCCGTGCTGGCCGGCGCCGGTCTCGGCGATGATGCGGCGCTTGCCCATGTGCCGCGCGACCAGCGCCTGGCCGATCGTGTTGTTGATCTTGTGCGCGCCGGTGTGATTGAGATCCTCGCGCTTGAGCAGGATCTGCGCGCCGCCGACTTTCCTCGACAGGCGCTCGGCGTGATAGATCGGCGACGGACGGCCGACGTAGTGCTTGAGGTCGCGCTCGAACTCCGCGATGAACGCCGGATCGGCGCGCAGCGCATGGTAGGCGCTGGTCAGTTCCGCGAGCGGCGCGATCAGTGTTTCGGCGACGTACGAGCCGCCGTACTCGCCGAAGCGACCGCGCGCGTCGGGGTACGCGAAATAATCTTCGATCATGTCGATCCTGCTGCTGAAACGATGGTGGCGGCATCCGCGGCACGCACGGCGTTGACGAATCCGTGCATTTTCGCGGCGTCCTTGATGCCCGGTGCGGATTCGATGCCGCTCGAGACATCGACCGCATAGGGTCGCACGAGTGCGATCGCCTGTGCCACATTGTGGAGGTCCAAGCCGCCGGCCAGCACGATCGGATGTTCCGGATCGCGTGGCACGCGCGTCCAGTCGAACGCGCTCACCGCTGCCACCGAGACCGCCGACTGCGTGGCTGTCGAGAAGAAACCCGCTTGCGCCCGGATACACGCCATATACGTGCCGAGGTTCTCGATGGATCCCATCGGCACGGCCTTGATGTACGGTCGCGCGAAACTCTCGGCGAATCCGGGCGCCTCGCTGCCATGGAACTGCAGGAGATCGGGCTGCATCGCGGCGATCACGTCCTCGATCCACGTCGGACTCGTCGTCCATGAACAACGCGACGGCACTGACGAACGGCGGCAGCGGTCTGCGAATCGCACGCGCGTGGCTGATGCCGACGAAACGCTGGCTCCTGCGGGTGAGCACAAAGCCGATCGCATCGACGCCGAGATCGACAGCACGGCGCGCGTCCTCGACGCGGGTGATGCCGCAGAACTTGATCCGCGTGGTCACAGCGTCAGCTCCGGCGCGAGGTTCCACTCGGACGGATAGCGCGGCACGACGAAGGTCAGGCCCGTCGCCGGCGCGGTCGGCCCGGCGATGCTGCGATCGCGCGCTTGCAGCACATCGGCCAGCCAGTGCGACGTGCGCTCGCCACGGCCGATCGGCAGCAGCGAACCGACGATGTTGCGCACCATGTGATGCAGGAACGCGTTCGCTTCGATCTCGATAGAGACTTCGTCGCCCACGCGCGTGATCGCGATCGAGCGGATGGTTCGCAACGGCGATTTCGCCTGGCAGGCGAGGGTGCGAAACGAGGTGAAATCGTGTTCGCCGAGCAGGACTTGCGCCGCGCCGCTGCATCGCTTCGACGTCGAGCGGCACGCGCTCCCACGTCACGAACGCGCGCGTCGAGCGCAGCACGGATCGGGCGATTCAGGATCAGATACCGATAGCGTCGCGCGCGCGCGCCGAAGCGCGCATGGAACTCGTCGGCGACCGGCTGCGCCCACAGCACCGCGACATCTGCCGCCAATCGGGAATTGGTGCCGATGCACCCATGCACGCTCGTTGCGCTGCGCGGCGCTGTCGAAGTGGACGACCTGGCAGCGCGCGTGCACGCCGGCGTCCGTGCGTCCGGCGCAGGTCACCTCGACCGGGTGATCGGCGACGAACGACAACGCCGCTTCGACATCGCCCTGCACGCTGCGGCCGTGCGTCAGTCGCTGCCAGCCGAAGAAATCCGTGCCGTCGTATTCGATGCCAAGCGCGATGCGCAAAAGTCGCTCCGTGAAAAGGGGAAACCCCGATTTTAGGGCCATGGATGGCCTTTATGCCGGAATTGCAGGAGCAAATTCCGGCGAGGGCCATGGGTGGCCTTTATGCCGGTCCGCCGGCGTTCCCGACGCCAGCGGACACTTCCCACATCCCTGTGGGGCGGAAACGCAGGAACAGTTTCCGGTAACCGCTACAAACGAAAAGGGCCCGGACGATGGCCGGGCCCTTGGTCGTGTGTGGTCGACGAACCTAGCGAATCTCGGCCATCAGGCGATCCGCTTCGGCTTTCTGCGCCTCGGTGCCCTCGGCAAAGACCTCTTCGAGCATCGAGCGCGCACCTTCCGGGTCGCCCATGTCCATGTACGCCTTGGCAAGGTCGAGCTTGGTACCGATCGCGTCTTCGCCAAAGTCATCGACATCGAATGGTGCTGCAGGCATGGCGGCTGCTTCCTTGACCTCGGCGGGTGCATCGTAGGCGTGCGTAGCGACCGGTGTTTCGGGCGCGAGCGGCGGCACATCGTCGAACGTGAACACATCCTCATCCACTGGCGCGTGAGCCGCCATTCCATCCTGCACGAACGCGGATCCGGCATGGCCCGGATCGAACCCGGCATTTGTATCCAGATGCGATGCGGCATGCTCATCATGGGCATCGGCATCGAAGGCATGGTCGGTTCCGAACGCCCCATGATCCTCGAATGCATCGGCATGCGCCGGCGCGACCGCGTCGTCGTAGTGATGCGCGGCGCCCGCGAACAGCGGGTTGTCCGGAGCGAGTTCCTGGCCCATCGCCTCAGCCTCTTCCCATTCCGGCTGATGAAGATCGGACACGTGCTCGCGCATCTGCGCTGCCTGCTCCTCGAACTTCGGCACGTCGCGCTCGGCGTAGAAAAGGCTGAGCAGTTCCAGATGGAGACCGACGTTGCCCGGATCCTCGTTCAGTTGTTCGCGCAGGTCGGCCTCTTCGGCAGCCACCGCGTCGGAGGTTCCACCTTCGCCGTGCAGCGGCGATTCAGCGAATGCTTCAGCAATCGAACTGCGGCCGGCTGGCTGTGCAGCCTTGCGCTTGCGCAGGCCGAGCAGACCGCCGAGCAGCAGCACGATTCCTGCGCCGAGCGCTGCAGGCTTGACCCAAGCCTGCTCGAACCAGGGCTCCGCCACGACCGGCGCCGGCTTGACCACCGCAGGCTTGGTCACAGCCGGTGTCGCGGGTTTCGGCGCGTCCTTGGCAACCTCGGCCGGGTGCGGCGATGTCTCCGCCGTCGCCGGGTGTGGCGTTGCGGTCGGCGGCGGCGTTTCCGCAAGCGGCAAGCTCGTCGAAACCGGTCCGCTCGTCACCGCAGGCGCGGGCTTCGTCGGCGCTGGCGTCTTCACCTCGGTGGTCTTCCCTTCAGGCGCCGGTGCCGTCACCGTCGACGTACCGTTTGCACCCCAG
Source organism: uncultured Gammaproteobacteria bacterium (assembly GCA_963720445.1). Lineage (GTDB taxonomy): Bacteria > Pseudomonadota > Gammaproteobacteria > Xanthomonadales > Rhodanobacteraceae > Dokdonella_A. The sequence continues at coordinate 790,443 of CAVRFO010000001.1, read as the reverse complement.
ATATCCTTCTTGTCGGCCGGCGTCCCCGCTTTCGCAGCCTCATGGGCTTTGCCTGCGGTTGGCGCAGGCGGCGCGATCGATGTCGCCGCTACCGGCACCTGCTCGACCGCTTTCGCAGGCGTGGGCGCCGGCACTGGTGTCGACACTGCGACCACCGGCTTGGTGGGCGGCGCGGCGGCTTTTTCCTGCAGCTGCTTCAGCTTCTGCTGCAAATCGGCGATCTCCGAATCCTTCAGGTTGATCAGGCGATCGTTCTTGCCATTCAACCCTTCGAGTTCCTTGACCTTGGATTTCAGTTCACCGGCTTCCTGCTCGCGCGCGGTCAGCGTTTCCTTGGTGCGCGCGAGTTCCGACTTCAGTTCGCTGGTCGCAGCGGCGCTACCGGCGCCATGCCCCGGCTTGTCGGCCATCGCCATGCTGTCCTTGCCGGCTTTCGGCGGTACCAATTCGAGACGCTCGGCGGCTTCCTTGCTGGCCACAGCGGCCGTTTTCGCCGATTTCGCCGGCACGACGGCTGCAGCTGCGGGGGTCTTGCCGGTCGCATCCGCGACCAGGGTCGGTGTCGCCCGGCCACCGCGCCAGTCCTCGATCTGCGCGTGCACCTGTGCTGCGGCTTCGCTGGCCGAACCCGCCGCCCTGATCTCGTCGGCCGCGGGAACGCGCAGGATCGCGCCGCGCTTCAGCGCGTTGATGTTGTCCTTGTAAAACGCATTCGGATTGCTCTTCAGCAACGCCAGCATCATCTGGTTCAAATTGGCGCCGGTGCCCTCGCGCGTGGCACGCGCAACCTCGGACAAGGTTTCGCCCGCGCCGACCGGGCCGTATTCGCCCTTGCTGGCCTTGCCTGCAGCGACGGCTTCGCGTGCGGGTTTCGCTGTCGGACGTGGCGCAGGCGCCGGGGTTGCCGCCACGGCACGCTCGGCCGGTGGGGCATGTTTGGCTACGGTGACGGTTCCGGGCGATTCGGCGAGCGCCGCGGTCGTCGCACTGCGACTGGTCGCCGGTGCGGTGACGGGCGGATCGAGCAGAACCGTGTATTCGCGCAGCAGCCGACCCTTGGTCCAGTTCGCCTCGACCAGGAAATCGAGATAGGCCGCGCGCACCGGCTCCTTGCTGGTCACCTTGATGACAAGGGCGCCTTGGGCGTTCTTGACGACCGCGAATTCGAGCGGCACGTCGAGGCGCGACCGGCTGAGGCCGACGCGCTCGAATTCGTCAGCGCCAGCCAGCGTGACAAGCAAGCCGTCCGCGTCGTGCGCCGTGCCCTCGATGACCGGAATTTCGGCATCCAGCGGCTGATTCAGTTTGGATTTGACGTGAACGGGGCCCAGACCCAGCGCCAGCACATTCGTTGCGCCTAGCGCGAGCGCAATCGCAAGCGGCAGTTGCAGCGGTCGTTTCATCTAGGCAAGCCCCCTAAGGCATAGAAGCAAAATACGTTTCGAGACATCTCGAAACGGGCTTATAACACAATCGTAACTGTAGATCACAGATACGTTTTCACCAACAGTTCGGCGATCTGTACGGCATTGAGCGCAGCGCCCTTGCGAATATTGTCCGACACGACCCACAAATCGAGTCCGCGCGGATGCGAAATATCCTCGCGGATGCGTCCGACGAATACCTCGTCGTTGCCCGCCGCGTGCGACACCGGCGTCGGATAGCCGCCGGCCTTGCGCTCGTCGACGACGACGACGCCCGGCGCTCGTTGTAGCAGGTCGCGCGCGGCGTCCGCCGTGATCTTGTCGCGGGTTTCGATATGTACCGCTTCGGAGTGCCCGTAGAACACCGGCACGCGCACCGCGGTCGGATTCACCTGGATCGATTCGTCCTCGAGGATCTTGCGCGTCTCCCAGACCATCTTCATCTCTTCCTTGGTGTAGCCGTTGTCGGCTGGAAGTCGTCGATCGTGCGGGATCACGTTGAACGCGATCTGCGTCTGGAATTTGCCTGGCTCCGCCGGCTGGAAGTTGAGCAGCGCCGCGGTCTGGCGGCCAAGTTCCTCGAGCACCGGAACGGCCCGCGCCGGACACCGACTGGTAGGTCGCGACATTGATGCGCTCGATGCCGACCGCGCGATGGATCGGCGCCAGCGCGACCAGCATCTGCATCGTCGAGCAGTTCGGATTCGCGATGATGCCGTGGTTCGTGTATTGCGCGATCGCGTGCGGATTGACCTCGCTGACCACCAGCGGGATGTCGTCCTGGTAGCGGAACTCCGAGGTGTTGTCGATCACGACCGCGCCGGCCGCGGCCGCGCGCGGCGCGTGCACGCGCGAGACCGCGCCGCCGGCCGAGAAGAACGCGATGTCGATGCCGTTGAAATCGTAATCGGCGAGATTGCGCACGGTGATCTCGTCGATCGCCGAACGTGACCTGTCCACCGGCCGAACGTTCGCTCGCGAGCGGCACCAGTTCGCCGACGGGAAATTCGCGCTGCTTGAGGATCGCGAGCAATGCTTCGCCGACCGCGCCGGTCGCGCCGACGATCGCCACGTTGTATCGGTCTTTCTTCGCCATCGTTGGTCTTCCTGCCTTGTGCGGCCCAGAGTCGACTGCAGGAGCGGCAGCTACTGCGATGCTTTTCTTGGAACAGCAAGAGCATCGCGGCTGCCGCCGCTCCTACGGAATCATTTTGCTGTGCCTGGAATTCGCGGCGCGACTTCACCGACATCGCCGCACTGCGCGCGATGGCGCAGCGCCTGATCCATCAGCACCAGCGCGACCATCGCCTCGGCGATCGGCGTCGCGCGGATGCCGACGCACGGATCGTGGCGGCCTTTGGTCACGACCTCGACCGGCTCGCCGGCGAGATTCACGCTGCGCCCGGGAATCAGGATGCTCGACGTCGGCTTCAATGCGATCGAGGCGACGATGTCCTGACCGCTGGAAATGCCGCCGAGAATGCCGCCGGCGTGGTTGGACAAGAATCCTTGCGGCGTCATCTCGTCGCGATGCTCGCTGCCCTTTTGCGCGACCGCCGCGAAACCCGCGCCGATCTCGACGCCCTTGACCGCGTTGATGATCATCAGCGCGGCCGCGAGTTCGCCGTCGAGCTTGCCGTAGATCGGCTCGCCCCAGCCCGGCGGCACGCCGTCGGCGACCACGGTCACGCGCGCGCCGACCGAGTCGCCGGCCTTGCGCAGCGCGTTCACGTAGCTTTCGAGTTCCTCGACCATCGCCGCATCCGGCCAGAAGAACGGATTGGCTTCGACCGCGGCCCAGTCGAATGCGCGCGGCACGACGCTCGCCGATCTGCGCGAGATAGCCGCGCACGCGCACGCCGAACTTTTTCGGCGAGCCATTTCTTCGCGATCACCGCCGCGGCGACGCGCATCGTGGTCTCGCGCGCGGACGAACGCCCGCCGCCGCGAGGATCGCGGATGCCGTATTTCTGCCAGTAGGTGTAGTCGGCGTGGCCGGGGCGGAACGTGTCGGCGAGTTCGTTGTAATCCTTCGAGCGCGCGTCGGTGTTGCGGATCAGCAGCGCGATCGGCGTGCCGGTGCGTGCGGCCTTCGTAGACGCCGGACAGGATCTCGACCTCGTCGGCCTCGTGGCGCTGCGAGGTGTAGCGGCTCTTGCCGGTCGCGCGGCGGTCGAGATCGCGCGCGGAAATCCTCCGCCGCGAGCGCGAGGCCCGGCGGACAGCCATCGACGACGCAGCCGATCGCCGGGCCGTGGCTTTCGCCGAAGGTCGTGACGGTGAGGAGTTTTCCGAACGAGTTGCTGGACATCTGTGGAGTCGGTTTCTTCGGCCCCTCTCCCATCGGGAGGGGGAAAGCTACTTGCGCTTCGCCAGCACCGTGCGTATCGCCTCCGCATGCTCGACAAGATCGCGTCGGTCGAGCAGGAACACGCCCATCTGGCCGACGTTGAACTCGATCCAGTTGAACGGCACCTGCGGCAACAATTCGATCAGTGCGCGCTCGCTCTCGCCGACCTCGACGATCAACACGCCGTCATCGTTCAGATGATCGGGCGCGGCCGCAAGAATGCGCAACGCGAAATCGAGGCCGTCGTCGCCGGCGGTCAAGCCGAGTTTCGGTTCATGGCTGTATTCGGGCGGCAGCGCGGCGAATTCCTGCTCGGTCACGTACGGCGGATTGCTGACGATCAGGTCGTAGCGCTCGCCGGCGAGCGCCAGCGAACAAGTCGGACTTGAACACGCGCACGCGTTCGCCGACGTCCTGGAACTCGATGTTCTCGCGCGCGAGCGCCAACGCATCGTCGCTGATGTCGGCCAGATCGACCTGCCAATCCGGATTGTGCGCGGCCATCGCGATGCCGATGCAACCCGATCCCGTGCACAGGTCGAGCGCGCGTTCGACCGGGCGCTCGTCGAGCCACGGCGTGAAGCCGGACTGGATCAACTCGGCGATCGGCGAACGCGGCACCAGCGCGCGCGTGTCGGACTTGAACTTGAGCCCGGCAAACCACGCCTCGCCGGTCAGGTACGCCACCGGCTTGTGCTCGGCGATGCGGCGTTCGATCAGCGTCGAGCACGTTTTGCTTTTCGGATGCGACCAGGCGCGCATGGCCGTAGGTCGGCGCGAGATCGTGCGGCAGGTGCAACGCATGCAGGACGAGATGGGTCGCTTCGTCGAGCGCGTTGTCGTAGCTGTGGCCGAAGGTGAGTCCGGCCGCGCCGAAACGGCTGGCGCCGTAGCGGATGAAATCGACGATCGTGGCGAGTTCGCTGGTCACGATGAAACCGTCTGCAGGAAGGTCGCCCAGTATAAAGCGGTTCGCGCGGCAAACCCGGCGGCGGATGTCCGCGCCCGCAAACCTCCCTACAATAGCCGGATGAATCGACTACGCAGCAGCGGTCGCGTGTCCGCGACCACCTTGATCCTGATCGTCGCGGTCGCCGCCGCGCTTGGCCTGTGGTTCGGCACGCGCATGTTCGGCACCGCCGCGCCGCCACGCCTCGAAGCGGCCGTGCTCTACCCGGCGCCACGCGCATTGCCGGCATTCCAGTTGACCCGAAGCAACGGCGAGGCGCTGACCCTGGCCGACTGGAAGGGTCACTGGACGGTCGCGTTCTTTGGCTACACCAACTGCCCGGACGTCTGCCCGACCACGCTGGCCGCGTTCAAGCAGGTCTGGAAATTGCTCGATGCGGCGGGCGTCGCCAGCACGATGCGCTTCGACTTCATCTCGGTCGATCCGGCGCGCGACACGCCCGGAACAACTCGCCCGTTACGTCGGTTTCTTCAGCAAGGACTTCATCGCCGCGACCGGCAGCGACGAGGAACTGACCCGGCTGACCCGCGCGCTGGGCCTGATCTACTCGATCGAGAAATCCGACCGACGGCAACTACGCGGTCGACCACAGCGCAGCCGCCGTGATCATCGATCCCGCCGGGCACCAGGTCGGCCTGTTCCGGCCACCGTTCGAGGCGGCCAAAATCGCGGCCGACCTGCAAGCACTGGCCGCCAGCCGCCGATGAGAATCACGCGGATGGGCTTGAATTGATGCGCGCCGCCGTTGCGCTGCAAACCCTGCTGCCGCACCGCTTCCTGTCGCGCCTGGTGCTGTGGGGAACGCGCTGGACATGGCGACCGTGGAAGGATTTCCTGATCGGCCGGATCGTGCGCAGCTACGACGTCGATCTCGCCGAGGCGCAGAATGCCGACTTCGCGACTTATCCACATTTCAACGCGTTCTTCACCCGCGCGCTGAAAACCGGCGCACGGCCGCAACCGGCGGACAGCGACGCGATCGCCAGCCCCGCCGACGGTCGCATCAGCCAGTCCGGCACGATCGAGGCCGGACGCATCCTGCAGGCGAAGGGGCACGATTTCACCTGCGCCGACCTGCTCGGCGATGATGCGACGCCGCTGCCGGTTACGCGGATGGCAGTTTCCTGACCGTGTACCTGTCACCGCGCGACTACCACCGCGTGCACATGCCGCTGGCCGGCGAGCTGATCGAGACGGTGCATGTGCCCGGACGGATTTTCAGCGTCGCGCCGTTCGCGGTCGAGTCGATCCCGCGCGTGTTCGCACGCAACGAACGCCTGGTCTGCCACTTCCAGAGCGCTCAAGGGTCGCATTTCGTGGTCGTGCTGGTCGGCGCGATGCTGGTTTCGGGCATCGAAACGGTCTGGCGCGGCGTGGAAGTCCCGCCGTATGCGTCGAAAACGACGCGCCGCGACTACCGCGGCCGCGGCATCCGGCTTGAACGCGGAGCGGAACTGGGCCGCTTCAACATGGGCTCGACCGTGATTGTCCTGCTTCCGGCCCATCTCGGTCGGTTCGACGCCACGCTGCGCCCGCAACAACCCGTCCGCGTAGGGGAGCTGGTCGGCCGCCTGGAAATGAGTCACAATGTGACGCAATTCGACAATTTGTGACGCATCGGACGAATTATCTCGTAGGATTAGCGTTAAGATTCTCGAACGACGGGCCTAAGGGCCTCGTTTTCACGGAATGGCCCGGGGAATTTTATGCAAGTCTTGACTCGTTTGATTGCCTTGACCCGCTCGGTGCAACTGCGCCGCCAGTTCCGTGAGATCAACAAGACGCTTGAGCACCTGGCGCCGGCGGTTCGCCGCCAACTCGCTTCCATCGCGCTGCGCGAATTCGCGAACGCGTCGAAAAGCGAGTTCCCGCACCTCTACGCGACCCCGCCTGAAGAGAAATACCGCGCATGGGGCAGCGGCACGGATATCGGCTTGGAGCGCCTGCGCTCCGACAACATGCAGGTACGCCTGCGCGGCGTCGCGTTGTGGCTGACCGTGGTCTTCCATGAAACCAAGGATTCACCGTTTGCGGAACAGCAAGAATTGCACCGCCAGGTCATGCGCGCGCTGCGCACCCTGAAGGAAACGGTTCCGGCGACGGATCTAAACGCGTGGATGGTCGGCGAGGCCGAAGCGGCCTGAGCAGCATCAACCGCCACTCCGCAAGGGTGGCGGCAGCCGCGCAATCGCGGCGGATCGAGCAACGGCATCGCGTCGCGCGGCTCTCCCACGAAAGCCCTCCATCATGGTGGCGTGACCGCGATCGTCATGCCACGTTCGTATCCCGTTCGCGCGATCAATCCGCAGGAGCACACCCGGTGGGCGACCGTTCCGACATGATCGCCGCGGGGTTCGTGCACAGGGTGCGCTCCTGCAGCAGCATCGCACCGCAGGAGCGGCGTAGGCGATCGCGACTCAGGTCGCGCTGGCGGCGCTCCTGCAAAAGCCTGAGCGGCTTCAGCCGAGATACTTCCTCCGGCGCCTGCCGCCTCAGCAGCCTGTCAACTTCAGCGTCTGCCCCAGCTTCAGTGAATAGTGTGGCGCGCGCAGACCGTTCGCAACGCCGAGCACCTGCACATCGCAGCCGCCGTTCTTGCGGGCTATCGAGCTGAGCGTATCGCCCTTGCGCACCACGTAGGTCTTGCCCGCGGCACGCTGCGGCGATGGCGATGCCGACTTCGCGACGGATGGCGGCGGCGAAGGAATCACCGCCGCATGCAGTTCGGCGGCAAGCTTCTGCCAGCGGCCGGCCGCGCAATCGCGCTGATAGATCTTTTCCAGACGCAGCGGCACTGCCAGCTGCGCACCCACTGGTTGCTGCTGCTGCGGATCGAGTTGCGGATTGAGATTGCGCAGCGTGCGGAACCAGCCATCGTGCAGGTTGCCGTCCTGGCCGAAACACACGGTGAGTTCGGCGATCGACGCCGCGCTCTTCAACGTGATGCTGCCGGGGCGTCCCGGAATTTTCGGCAATTGCAGGTTGTAGCGTTCCGGGTGCATGAACAGCCATGCGGCCGCAAGCACCATCGGCACGTATTCGCGGGTTTCCTGGGAAACGCCGTAGTACACCTCGGGACTCCAGAAGCTAAGCGCGTTGGCACCACGTCCGGCGCGGCGCTGCATTGCGCCCTCGCCGCCGTTGTAGGCGCCGATCACCAGTTCGAGATTGTTGTTGAAGATCGCCAGTTGCTCGTTGATGTAGGCCGCGTTCGCGCGCGCCGCCAACTGCGGATCGAAACGCTGGTCGAATCCGTTGACCGTGCCGAGGCCGAAGCGCAGGCCGGTCGCGTACATGAATTGCAGTGGGCCGGACGCGCCCGAGCGCGACACCGCATGGACCTTGCCGCCCGACTCCTTCGCCAGCATGCCAAACAGCAGCGCTTCGGGCAGGCCGGCCTTGTCGTATTCGGGCCACATGCGCGAACGCATGTACTGGTAGTTTTCGTACGCGCTGATCAGGTTCGGCCGGTATTGGGTCAGCCATTCTTCGAGAGCCACCTTGACCGGGCCATTCAACGCGATGATGTCGCCGAGTTCACGGCCCTTGAGCAAGGTCACGGTGCGCCCGAGTTCCGGCAACGATGCGACCGCCGGCGAGGATTCACCCGATTGCGCCTCCGCTTCCGGTGTCGCGCCATCGGTGTCACCTTCGGCGGCCTGACCGTCGATGCCTTGGCGCAGCAGGTTGTCGAACACCGCGACGAAACGCTGTTGATCGCACTCATGGATCTCGCCACAGCTCGTCGCCGCAGCGCGCAGGTCGTCGAGCGCGGCTTTCATCTCCGATTGCGCCTTCCCAGCCTGGCCGTTGCGCGCGAGATCCAGCCCGCCCAGATAGCGCTTGCTGTCCTGATCGAGGCGCAGATACAACGCGTCCGACGGCGAAGTGCCGGGTTTGGCCGCGCTCGCGCGCGAATTGCCGTGTTGCGGCGTGCCCGCACAGGCGCCAAGTGACAACGCGAGCGCGGCAATGGACAGACGATGGAATGACGACATGCTTTGAACTCCAGATGATCGCGACACGGTAGCGATCGCGGTCGCATATCGCAATCCGGACAGGCGCGATGCGTCGCCCAGCGCGCAATCCAGCAACAGCGTCGCGCGCAGCACGGACCCTGCAAGCGCGGCGAAGCACCGGCTATGATCCGGGGTTTCGGCGAATCGGAAGAAGGGTCTGCGCATGAGTGACATCCTGATCGGCAGAGGTGACGACGACGTTTACCTGCTGCCGAAATATGCCAATCGCCACGGCATGATCGCCGGCGCCACCGGCACCGGAAAATCGGTATCGCTGATGTTGCTCGCCGAAGGTTTTTCAAAACTCGGCGTGCCGGTATTCCTCGCCGACGTCAAAGGCGACCTTGCCGGCCTCGCCGAAGCGGCTGAGATGAGCGACAAGCTCAAGGCGCGCATCGACAAGCTCGGCATCGCATGGACGCCCGCGGCCAACCCGGTCGTGTTCTGGGACATCTTCGGCAAGCTCGGTCATCCGGTGCGCACGACCGTTTCGGAAATGGGACCGAACCTGTTCGGCCGCCTGCTCGAACTCAACGACATCCAGTCCGGCGTGCTCGAGGTCGTGTTCAAGGCCGCCGACGACAACGGCTTGCTGCTGCTCGACCTCAAGGATCTGCGCGCGCTGCTGTCGTGGGCCAGCGACAACGCGAAGGATCTCTCGCAACATTACGGCCTGATATCGACGACGTCGATCGCCGCGATCCAGCGCGCGTTGCTGTCGCTGGACCAGGCCGGCGGCGAGTCGTTCTTCGGCGAGCCGGCGCTCGACCTCGCCGATTTCATGCGCCAGGACCTGTCCGGTCGCGGCATCGTCAACATCCTCGCCGCCGACAAGCTGATCCTGAAACCGAAGCTGTACACGACATTTCTGCTGTGGATGCTGTCGGAACTGTTCGAGAAACTGCCCGAGGTCGGCGATCTGGACAAGCCCAAGCTCGTGTTCTTCTTCGACGAAGCACACCTGCTGTTCGACGACGCGCCCGCCGCGTTGCGCCAGCGTGTCGAACAGGTCGTGCGCCTGATCCGCTCGAAGGGCGTCGGGGTGTATTTCTGTTCGCAAAATCCGGACGACCTGCCCGATGTGATCCTCGGCCAGATGGGCAACCGCATCCAGCATGCACTGCGCGCGTTTACCCCGCGCGACCAGAAAGCGGTCAAGGCCGCGGCTGAAACGCTGGCACCGAATCCGAAGGTTGACGTCGTGCAGGCGATCAGCCAGCTCGGTGTCGGCGAAGCGCTGGTGTCGACGCTGCAGGACAAGGGCGTGCCGCTGCCGGTCGAGCGCACGCTGATTGCCTCGCCGGGCTGCCGCATCGGCACGATCAGTGACGACGAGCGCGCCGCGGTGCGTTCGCGTTCGCCGGTCGGCGGCAAGTACGACACGCCGGTCGACCGCGAATCCGCGTTCGAAATACTTGCGGCGCGCGCGACCCGGCAAGCAGCCGCGCAACCGGCGGCCGACGCCGGGAAGCCCGGTACCGGCGCGCAGGGTGGCGGCTGGATGGGCGCGGCGAAGGACATGGTGCTCGGCACCAGTCGACGTCAGGGCATGCTGGAAGCGATGGCAAAATCGATGGTGCGCAATGCCGGCGGCCAACTCGGCCGCTCGATCCTGCGCGGCGTGCTCGGCTCGATGACCAAGCGCTAAGCTTCTTCAACCCACCAACCGGGATCCCACGTGACGGACCATCCACCGATCGAACCGTTCTGGAACCGCCTGCGCGCGATCTCGCTGTATCCGGCACATGCCGGTGCACTGACGACGATCATCGCGCTGTCGGTTTGCCACCTCATCGCGTATTTCCCGTTCGGCTTCCTGCTCGACATCCTGGTCTGGGTCGCGCTGTACAAATACGCATTCGAATGCCTGCGCGCTTCGGCCAATGGCCGTCTCGAACCGCCGGAATTCGCGACCTCGGTCGACGACTCGCTCGGCTGGTCGCAGATCTGGCTGCAGGTCGCGTTCCTGATCCTGAACATCGCCGGCTTCATCCTGTTCGGCCCGGTCGGCGGTGCGGTCTGCGCGATCGTGCTCGCCCTCGCCCTGCCCGGCGCGATCATGTCGCTGGCGATGGATGAAAACCTGAGCCACGCGCTGAACCCGGCGACCTGGCTGGCGATCCTCGCGCGGATCGGCTGGCCGTATCTCGCGGTGGCGGGCTTGTACTTCATGTTCAACGTGAGCCAGCGCTATGCACAGGCGCTGGTGGTGCCGTTCCTGCCGCCGTTCATTTCACTGGTCGTGTTCTATTTCATCGCGCACTACGTGGTCGTGGCGACGTTCCACCTGATGGGTTATTTGATCTATCAATACCACGAGGAAGTCGGCTACGAGCCGGCTGCGCCGAAGATCGCGTTGCGACGCGCCAGCGACGATCCGGATCAGGCCACGCTCGACGAGGCCGCGCAGCATGTGCGCGACGGTCAACTGGAAACGGCGCGCGAACTGATCGGCACGCAGCTGCGCGGGCGCGGCGGTTCCGACGCGTTGCACACGCAGTACCGCAAGCTGCTCGCGCTCGGCGAGCATCGCGACGAACAACTGCGCCACGGCCGCGAGTGGATCAGCGTGCTGCTCGCGCAGGACAAGGATCGCCGCGCCGTGGATGTCGCGCGCGAATGCCTCGATCTCGATCCGGACTTCCAGCTCGCTGCGCCGGACCAGGTCGCACGCATCGCGCAGAAAGCCGTCGACAGCGGTGCGACCCAGGTTGCGCTGAAGCTCGTCTCGGGTTTCCACAAGCGCCATCCGAAGCACCGCGACATCCCGCAGAACTACCTGCTCGCGGCGAAACTGCTCGCCGAGCGCATGGGCAAGGACGCCGAAGCGCGCGCGCTGCTCGATCAGCTCACCCTCGCCTACCCGGAGCACCCGCTGGCCGCGGATATCGTGGCGTACCGGCAATTTCTCGACAAGCTTGGCGCTGTGCACCCCGCCGGAGCGGCGCCCTGAGATAGCACCGGCGTTCCGCCAATCGCCAACTGGCTATGGATGAGGCAGGAGCGGCTTCAGCCGCGATGCCACTGCGGCGAACATCGCCGCTGAAGCCAATCCACGGATACATTGAACGCAAGACCCCAATCCGGTCAGGCATCCTGGGTGAGCAGCAGGCGCGCCTTTTCGGCATCGCCACTGCCGGGACTGACCGCGATCACGCACTCCAGCAGATCCCGCGCAGAAGCGATTTCACCGCGGGTGCGCAGGTCACGCGCAATGCCGAGGCAGGTCGCTCCAAGGCCGGCCGTCGTCGGCGCCGTCCCGACCAGCGTCGCCAGCAATCGCACCGCATCGGCGCCCGCACCGATCGCCGGCCAGCGTTGCGCCAGCGCAATCGTCTGGGCGGGTGTGAGCGACAGCGTGCCGACGCCGGTCTTGAGAAAATCGTCGTAGACCGCCTTCTGCTCGCGTACCTCGGCTGCATTGTGGGTGGCGAGCGTCACCACGTCCCGCGCGGCGTCGGCCACGCGCGGCATCCGCGGCTCGCAACGCGCGCAACGGTAGAGCGCCGCATGTGCGTCCACATCGTCCGGACGACGCGCGACGATCGGCTCAAGCAACAGGCGTGCGGCACGGATTTCAAGCCGGCCGATGTGCCCACGTGCCTTGGCCAGCGCGGCGCGATCGTCGACCGCGGCCTCGATGCGTTCGTCCTCTTCGAGAAAATCGCGGCGCTCCCAATGCAGCGCGCGCACGCCGAGTGCGAGCAATGCGCCGACCACGATGCCGCCCGCGTGCGCATCGAAGCCGACATGCGCGCCCTTGTTCCAGAACAGGTTCACCAGTTCCCAGCCGAGCCAGAACGGCAGCAACACCAGCGCCGGCGCCTTCACGTAGTCGAACACGACGAAGAACCACCAGAAGAAGCGCACCTTGCGCGCGCCCCACAACACGCAATAAGCGCCCATCAGCGCGGCGATCGCACCGGACGCGCCGAGCGCGCTGCCCAGTTCGCCCCAACGCCACCAGAGACTCAACGCGGCGCTGCCAAGGCCGCCGAGCAGATACAGCGCGAGAAACAGGCCATGGCCCAACGCACCCTCGACGAGCAGGCCGAGCAGCGCGAGGAACAGCATGTTGCCGAGCAGATGGCCGATGCCGCCGTGCAGGAACATCGCGCCGAACATGCGGGCAGGATCGAAGTCGGAGAAGTGGATCATCCAGCGTTCGGTGAACCCGGCGTTCCAGAGCCGGTCGAATTCGGTGCGGCGTTCGCGCCAGTCGGCATAGCCTTGCGCCTGTGGCGCGATCAGCTTGTCGACACGCAGGTCGGCGAGAAATACATCATCCGATTGCAGGATCTGCGCTGCATAAGAACTCTCTGCGGCCTCGGCCCCGGCGAAGTGCTCGAACAGCGCGCGCCGCTGTTCGTCATCGGCATGCGCATCGAGCCAGTCGCGATAGGCCGGAAATTCCCACTGCGCGAGACCTTGTTGCGCGTAGTAATCAAGTGCGCGCTCCTGCACCCGCGCGTCGCCGGATTGCAGGAACGCGAACACGAAGACATTGGCGAAAATCAGCGCCAGCGTGACCCACGGAAAATTCGCGCGCGTCGGCGCGCGATGCAGTGGAATGATCAGCACGGCGCAGTCTTCCCCAAACCCGACGCGGCGATTCTACGCAATCCCGGCACGCGCTGGTCTGGGCTGGCGCTGTTTCAACCGGCATGAGCACACATGTGCCATGTGGCGGAACAGCGCTTCCGCCACATCTTGCACGCTGCACAGCGGACGACTGTTGCGCCGTCCGTCGCTTCCTAGCCGTGCGTGCCGATCACTTCGACGCTGACTTCGGCCATGCCGTGCCGACTGATACCGAGCTTCTTCGCGGCCGCGACCGAGATATCGAGGACACGACCGGCCTGCTTCGGACCACGATCGTTCACGACCAATTCGACCGAGCGATGATTCTTCGTGTTGGTCACCTTGACCCGGGTGCCGAACGGCAAGGTCTTGTGCGCCGTGGTCAGCGCGTTGCGGTGATAGCGCTTGCCGCTCGCGGTACGGTGTCCGTCGAGGCGATCGCCGTAGACCGCAGCGAGGCCGGTTTCGGTGCCGGACGACGATGTGGGCGCGGCGTGTGGCGCCGGCGTGGATACAACCGCCGTTGGCGGGTCGTGGGCCGGCTGCGCGTGCGGCGTGGCGGCCGTGGCGGCAAACGCAGCCTGCAACACGGTGGCTACGGTCAGCGCCAGAAGCGTGCGAATCATGGGACTGGACATGGACCCTTCCTCCTTTAATGGATCGACAGCGCAGCTGCGATTTCAAGGGAGCCCGAACCTTCCTGCGCCAGAGGTCCGGAGGCCGTGACACGCCCCGGACACGGCAGCGCCCGGCGACGACAGCATATCGCCGGGGATCGGCGGTTGAATCGACGCGCGACAGGCGAAATGTCAGCAGTTGTGACGGCAGCGCGCAGTCCGCAGGGGCGGCACCCATCGGCTGGAATCGTTGACGAAGGCGCGCGCCGCCGCTAGCGTTCCCGATCGCTATCTGCCGGATTCCCGCATGAGCCGTTGGCGCCCTGCCGCTGCCGCATCCACCGCCGTGATCACGCCTGATGGCCATCATCGTCTGAAGGCGGAGCTCGACGACCTGTGGCGCGTACGGCGGCCCGAAGTCGTGCGCGCGCTGGCTGCCGCCGCGGCGGAAGGCGACCGTTCCGAGAACGCCGAATACACCTACCGCAAGAAGCAGCTCGGCGAGATCGATCGCCGCGTGCGTTATCTGAGCAAGCGCCTGCAGGACGTCCGCGTGCTCGACACGCTGCCGACCGACCTCGGCGCGATCTTCTTCGGCGCGTGGTTCCGCGTCGAGAACGAACGCGGCGAAGAACACGAATACCGCATTGTCGGCCCGGACGAAACCGACGCCGCGCTCGGCTGGATCAGCATCGATTCGCCGCTTGCTCGTGCGGCATTGAAGCGCCACGTCGACGACGAGTTCGAGGCCGAGTTGCCCGGCGGGCGGATGCGCTTCGTGGTGCTTGCGGTGAGGTACGCGGTGGGTAGCGAACCGGCAACCGGTAGCCGATAGCCGGAAAACCCACGTTCTGGTCATCCCGGCGAATGCCGGAGTCGCTTCACAACAGCGAAGCTGGTCGTCCAACGTCTTCCGACCGACGTAAAAACAGCGGATTCCGGCTTGCGCCGAAACCATGGCCTGCGAGCTTTACCCGCTCGCCGCTCACGACCCCGCAACGAAAAAAGCCGCGCAATGCGCGGCTTTTCTTTCGTTGCTACCGATCGCCCGACTACAGCTCAACCGGCAAATACACCTTGAACGTCTGCTGGTCGTCGGCTGCATCCGGCGCGGACGTCAGTTCATCCCATGGACGACCGATGCCGCTGTCGTTGTAACGGTAGCCGTGCGTTTCCGCGTAAGCCTTCTGGTTGACGCGCAACAGCGGCAATGCAGCCGGGCTGCCGGTGTATTCGCTGACCAGCGCCTTGCCCTGGTACCAGAGCGCCGCGCGCACGTTGGCATCGACGACGAGCAGGCCATGACGATCCTTTTCACCCGGATTCAGCGCTGCCGGAGCCGGCTGATCGTCACCTTCGGCGGCCGGTGCCGGCACCGGGGCGGCGAGCGTGTACTGCTGTCCGTTCAGCGCAACCGTCGGCGCGTTGATCGGCACCGCGACACTGAACGTGTAGTCCTCATCACCCCAATTGGTGGTGATCGTCATGCGCGGTCCGGCAGCGGTGACGCCGACCTTCTTCATCGCCGCGTCGATCTCGGCCATCGCCGTGTGGGTCGCCTCGGCGACGTCATCGAGCGTGCGCTTGGATTTGGTCTCGACCAGGAACACGGGCTTCGCCGCAATATCGGCGACGTCGATCTGTTGTTCCTTGTAGTCGACATTCGGGAAGCCGGCGAGGAGCGCGGCGAGATTGTTCAGGCTGAGCTGGATCATCTGGGCCGGATCGCCGTTAATGTAGAGGCCGCCGAAGCGGTCCATCAGGTTCCAGCCGTAATCGACGTCATAGGACCAGTTGATCTTCAGCGTCTTGCCGTTCGCCGACGGCTGCAACTGCACGACGTTGACCTTGTTCTGGCCGATCCAGTCGTTGTCCAGCGCCATCGTGACCTTGTCGTCGGATTCGCTCGACGTGATCTGCAGGCTGCCGTTGCCGACTTTCGGCACCGCACTGGTCCAGCTGACCTTCGCACCCTTGCCCGACTCGGGGCCGGAGAGGGTCATCTGCACCTTCGGATCGTGATTGCGCAGCGCCGCCCACTGCGGGAAGCGGCGGAACGTATTGATCGAGTCGTAGACCTGGCGGACCGGGCTGGAGACTTCAATCGTGCGCTCGACATGGCCATGCGATGGCAACAGCAGCGTGATCACGACCGTGAGCGCAAACACGATCAACAGGGCAACCAGCACTTCGAAAATACGAATCATCCGATGCATCTCCAGGACGTCAACTATTGGTCCACGCATATCGCGAACAATGCGAGGGAAGCCCGCACCCGACCCCCAACCCCTCGTCGCGCGCGCGGCCCCGCAACAACGGGGCAAGGAATGAATGGTACTGGACTCGGGGGCGCAAGCGCTACGTCTGAGGAGGATTGTGAACGCACCGCGTACCGCGCGCCGTTCGCCACCTCAGACAATCCCCAGCTCGAATGCCTTCAGCACCGCGCGCGTGCGGTCGCGCACGCCGAGCTTGGACAGGATATTGGAGACATGATTCTTGACGGTTCCCTCGGCGACGCCGAGGGAATTGGCGATTTCCTTGTTGCTGTAGCCGCCGGCCATCAGGCGCAGGATCTCGGTTTCGCGCTCGGTCAGCGGATCGGGCCGATCCAGGCTGGTGAACTCGTTGTGCATCCGCTCCAGGCCGGAAAGCAGGCGCTGGGTCACCATCGGCGCAACCAGCGAGCCGCCATTGGCGACGGTCTTGACCGCGTCGACGAGCTGGTCGAGCGATACATCCTTCAGCAGATAACCGCGTGCGCCGGCCTTCAGGCCCGCCAGCACCAGTTGGTCGTCGTCGAAGGTGGTCAGGATGATCGTCGGCGGCAACTCGTCCTTCGCGGCCAACGCATTCAACACGTCCAGGCCGGACATGCCCGGCATGCGCATGTCGAGCAGGACCACGTCGGGTTTGATCCGCGGAATCGTCTCGATCGCCTGCATGCCATCACTGGCTTCGCCGATCACCCGGATCGAATCGGACAGTTCCAGCAGCGAACGGATGCCCTGGCGTACCAGGGTCTGGTCGTCGACCAGGCACACTTCGATCAGATGGTCGCGGCTCATGCATTGTTCTCCAGAGGCAATGAGGCATCGAGCACGAAGCCCTCGCCGTTGCCGGTGACGATATCGAGGCGACCACCGAACTGCGCGAGTCGCTCGCGCATGCCGGAAAGCCCGTTGCCTTGCCTGAAATGGGGCGCGCCGCGACCGTCATCGCGTGCGTGGATGGACATCTGCCGGTTCGCATTGCGCTCGAAACGCAGCCACAGATTGTGCGCGCCGGCATGGCGCACGGTATTGGTGATTATCTCCTGCGCGCAACGCAAAAGGATCTGCGCGCGCTTCGGATCGTCGACGCTGAAGCGCGGCGGCAATTCCAGATGGATGGCGAGACCGGGCACGCCCTCGATCAGGTTTTCCAGCGCCGCGGTGAGATCGATGCTGTCGCCTTCGCGCAACTGGCTGACCACCTCGCGCACGTCGCTGAGCAGCAACTTGGCCACCGACTGCGCTTTCAACACGTGTTCCTGCGCCTGGCCGTTGACGAGATGGCTGGCCACTTCGAGATTGAGGCTGAGCGCGGTCAGGTGATGGCCGACCAGATCGTGCAGCTCGCGCGAGATGCGCATGCGCTCGGCAAGCCGGCTCGATTCGGCCAGCAACGTGCGCGTCGCGCGCAGCTCGGAATTGAGCCGGCGCTGCTCCTCGCGCGCATCCACCTGCTGCTTGGTCACCACCGCGGTCACGAACGCGAGCACGCTGAAGCCGAGGTACAGGCTCGATTGCAGGAACGCATCGCCGAGGCTGAATACCGGCTCGCGGATGCTCGCGAACACCGGCACCAGCGAGAAATTCTGCAGCACCATCCAGGCGATGCCGACGCGCAGCGGCAGCAACCACGGCAACACGACCGCGACCACGGCCAGCAGCAGCGCCGAGATGCCACTCTGGCTGAACCAGCCGATCGCGACAGCCATCGCGTTGAGCACGACCAGCAACCCGATCTGCATCGCGCGCCGGAAGCGCGTGCGATGGCGGTCGCCCAGATCGCGGGTCAGATACCAGTAGACGATGCCGAACACGATATAGCAGCCAATCCACAGCGGCACATACGCGCCCGGCAGATGCTTCGCCGCGCTGTCCTCGACCAGCGACTGATAGCGCAGGAACGGCGTGCCGACGCTGGCGTACTGGAAGACGCCCGCATAACGGAGCAACTGGATGTGATTGAACTGCGGCCATGACATGCCTCCATCATAGGCGCCACGCCGGTTGCCGTAACATGTCCGAAGTCATTGCCGGTCGCGCCCAGTGCCGCCGTGAGGGCGACGACTTCCGCCACCTCGTGGCTTTTCCGGCCGGAATCGGCAGTGGCTGCGCTTACCGCGATTTAACGTCCGTGCCCGCGCCGCGCCATGACCGTATCGCGGCCACGTGCGATAATGGTCGGTGGCGGGCAACCCAGCTAGGGTCGCCCCGACTTTCTTCCGCACGCTTTGCTTCGGAGCAAGCAAGTTATGGTTCTAAGCATCCGTGACGTGCAACCGCACGAACTGGACTCGGTGCTCGCGATCAACAACGCCGCCGGCGCCACGATCCTGCCACTCGATGCCGAGGCGCTGCACTCGCTGTACGAGCAGGCGAGCTATTTCCGCATGGCCGAAATCGACGGCCACATCGCGGGCTTCCTGCCGGCCATGCGCGAGGATTCCGATTACGGCAGCACCAATTTCCGCTGGTTCCGCGAACGCTATCCGGAGTTCGTCTATATCGATCGCATCGTGGTTGCCAAACCCTACCGCGGCCTCGGTCTCGGTCGCGTGTTCTATGCCGACGCGACCAGCTACGCGGAAACGCGCGTCCCGCTGCTCGCCTGCGAAGTCTTCCTCGAACCGCGCGATGACGTATCGCTGCTGTTCCACGGCACCTACGGCTTCCAGGAAGTCGGCCAGCGCATCATGGCAAAGAACGGCCGGCGCGTCTCGCTGCTCGCCAAGACCCTGTGCAGCTTTCCGTTCGTGCGCGACACCTATCTGAAGGGGCCGAACGGACGCCTGCCGGATCTGCCCTGGCTGGCCGAGCGCGCGCATCCAGCCACGTCGATCGCACAGCGTGGCGTGCGCGCCGCCAGCGGCGCCTGAATCGATGAGCGCGCCTCAATTGGCACAACTGGAACCTGTCGCCGAGATCAAGTTCGGCCAGGTCGGCATCGCGAACCTGAAGCTCAAGCGGCTCGATGCGGATGGCCTGTCCGCCGAGCTCAATGACAAGGTGGAGAACGCCGCAAAGTTATTCCTGCGCGCACCGGTCGTGCTTGATCTGAGCCACCTGCCCGGCTTGCCAGACCTGGACACCGTGCGCGACCTGCTCGCGCGCATCCGCGCCAGCGGCATGCTGCCAGTCGGCCTTTCCTATGGCACCAGTGACAACGATGCGCTCGCGCAGGTGCTGGACGTGCCGGTGTTCGCGAAATTCCGCGCCGCCTACGAGCGCGCAGCCACGGCGGTCGAGGCAGCGGAGCCGGCGCGTGAGACACCACGCCCACCTTCTCGCGAACCCGCACCGGCAGCGTCAGCCCCCGTGGTGGTTAACGCCGGCAGCGCCACCACCATCGGCATGCTGCACGACAAACCGGTGCGTTCCGGCCAGCAGATCTATGCGCGCGGCCGCGACCTGATCCTGACCTCGCTGGTCGGCAATGGCGCCGAGGTCATCGCCGACGGCTCGATCCACGTCTACGGTGCGTTGCGCGGGCGTGCGCTCGCCGGCGCGCAGGGCGACGAAAGCGCGCGCATCTATTGCCAGGAATTCCATGCCGAACTGGTTTCGATCGCCGGCCAGTACCGCGTGTTCGAGGACATTCCGGCCGAACTGCGCGGCAAACCGGTGCAGGCGTGGCTGGAAGGCGACAAGTTGTTGTTGAAGAAGCTGTGAATGGAGAATCGGGAATGGGGAATCGTCAAGCCAGGGCGATTCGCTGCACTCCCGATTCCCCACTCCCCATTCCCCATTCCCTGGAGAAATCCCCTTGACTGAAATCATCGTCGTCACCTCCGGCAAGGGCGGCGTCGGCAAGACCACGACCAGCGCCTCGCTCGCTGTCGGTCTGGCCAAACGCGGCAAGAAAGTCGCGGTCATCGACTTCGACGTCGGCCTGCGCAACCTCGACCTCATCATGGGCTGCGAACGCCGGGTCGTGTACGACTTCGTCAACGTGATCCAGGGCGAGTGCACGCTGAAACAGGCGTTGATCAAGGACAAGCGCATCGAGACCCTGTTCGTGCTCGCCGCGTCGCAGACCCGCGACAAGGAAGCGCTCAGCAAGGAAGGCGTCGAGCGCGTGCTCAACGAACTGACCGAAGACGGCTTCGACTACGTGATCTGCGATTCGCCGGCCGGCATCGAGAAAGGCGCTGCGCTCGCGATGTACTTCGCCGATCGCGCGGTTGTCGTGGTCAATCCGGAAGTCTCCAGCGTGCGCGATTCGGATCGCATCCTCGGCTTGCTCGCCAGCAAGACGCGTCGCGCCGAACTCGGCAACGGCGGTGTCGAGCAGCATCTGCTGCTGACCCGCTACAACCCCGATCGCGTCGCCGGTGGCGACATGATGAGCGTCACCGACGTCAAGGACATCCTCGGCATCGAAGTGCTCGGCGTGATTCCGGAATCGACCGGCGTGCTGACCGCGTCGAACGCCGGCGTCCCGGTAATCCTGGATGAGGAATCCGCCGCGGGCCAGGCCTACGAGGACGCGGTCGCGCGCCTCGCCGGCGAGACTCACGCCCGATGCGCTTCATCGACGCGCAAAAGAAGGGCATCTTCGCCCGCATCTTCGGGAGCTGACCATGGGACTTTTCGATTTCCTGCGCGCGCGCCCGAAGAACACCGCCTCGGTCGCCACCGAGCGCCTGCGCATCATCGTCGCGCAGGAGCGTGCGGCGCAGCGGCCGCCCCGACTACCTGCCATTGCTGCGCCGCGAACTGCTCGAAGTGATCCGCAAATACGTGAACGTCGATCCGGATGCGATCGAGATCCACGTCGAACGCGATGGCGACCAGGAAGTCCTGGAATTGTCGGTCGCGCTGCCCGAGAAACAAGGCCAAGCGGCCGCGGCCGCCGCTGCGGCGGACGACGCCTGAAGCATCCATGCGATCGGCTGCCGACACCGCACCCGGCGAAATCGCAAGCCCGGCCGTCGGCAGTGCTCAATTGCACACGGCCAGCGTCCTCACCCTGGCCGACATCGATGTCGACGCTGCGCGCGCGCTGCTCGCGCGCCATCGACTCGATCTGGTCCTCGTCGAAGCGCAAGCCGCGATCCCGGGCAGCTACTGGGGCGAACCTGAAGCCGGCGTAATCGGCCACCAGGTTCATGCGCGCGCCGACACACCGGTGCATTCACTGCTCCACGAGGCCTGCCACCTGATCGTCGCCCCGGCCGAAAGGCGCGCGCATATCCACACCGACGCGTCCGACTCGCAGGCCGAGGAAGACGCGACGTGCTACCTGCAGATCCTGCTCGCCGACGAACTCGCCGGCGTCGGCCGCGACCAATTGATGGCCGACATGGACACGTGGGGCTATTCGTTCCGGCTCGGCTCGGCGCGGGCCTGGTTCGAACGCGATGCCGAGGATGCGCAGGCGTGGCTCGCGCAGCACCGATTGTTGCCGGATGCCAGTGCCGCCGACGCTCCGATAGCGAACACGCCGTCACTGCTTGCACCGCGTCCCCTTCACGATTAGCGTTGCCGGATCGATCGGTCGATGACGCACGCGACACGTCTGCCTCGACGCGCCACTCTGACCGGATTGCGCTTCACCTTTGCGGCACGCCGGGAACGGCGCTGTCATGCGCCCTATCCGTTCCCTCCTGAAAGGACGACTCATGCAACGCTGGATCAAACTCCCCGATGGCCGCTTCATTGACGCCAACCGCATCGCCTACATCGGAAAAGTGGAAAGCTACATTCGTAGCGACGAGGACGGCAACGATCTCGGCACCGGCTACGCGGTCAACATCGGCACCGATATCCCTCGCGAATCGCAACTGACGCTCAGCGGCGGCAAGGACGAGGTTTTCGCTGCATTGCGCGCGATCCTCGGCGGTGCGGCGCCGCCTGCGGCGAGTCCGACCGCATCGGCATGAGCCAGACGCGGAAACGCTGACGCCAACTTTGGACGAGGCCGGCATCCGCGCCAACCGCATGCCTTTGGCCGCCTCTACGCGGCGTTCCGGACGCCGGCAGACACTTCCCACATCCCTGTGGGTCGGAATCGCAGGAGCAAATTGAGCGCCGTGGATGGCGCGAATGCCGTAGTGCAGGCGCGCTATCGGCCGGCGCTGCCAGTTCGCGCGCAAGACCTCGCCGCAGCCTCCGCACCGCGTGATGCTGCGCGACGTAGACCATCGCGGCTTCCTTCCGCCGCCCTTACAAGTGGCGCAGCGCCGCCCTTGGCTTGGTGGGAGCGCCGGAAGGCGCGATGCCCTTCACCCAGGTATCGCAACTAACGCGGCTGCCGCTCGATCCGCAGGTACATGCGCCACGCGCCGAAGCCGATCGCGGTAGACACCAACGCGCCGATCGCGAGCGCAGTCATGCTGCCGGACAGCAGCGGCGAGATCGCGCCGGCCATCACCGCGCTGATCACCAGGCTGACGAACGCCTGCACCGACGCGACCGCGCCACGGTGTTTTGGAAAGCGGTCGAGCAGTTGCAAGGTCAGGGTCGGGAAGTTGATGCCGATGCCGATCGCGTTGACGCCGATCAGGAGCACCGACCACGGCACCCGAGGCACCGGCATCATCATCGCGACCAGCACGTTCAGCACCGCCGCGCCAAGCATGATCAGGTAGCCGAGGCGCACGGTCGCCGCGGCACTCAGACGGCCGGCCAGGCGTCCGGACATGAATGCGCCGAGCATCATCCCGCTGATCGCCGGCACGAACAGCCAGGCGAACTGCTGCGAATCGAGCCTGAGCAGATTCAATACGACCGCCGGCGCGGATGAGATGTAGACCCACAACGCGTTGAAGTTCAGCGAGCCGGCCAGCGCGAGCGGAAAGAACGCTCGATCGCCGAGGATCATGCGATAGGTTTTCCCCAGTTCACTGACCGACAACGCGAGGCGGTGCTCGGGCGGATGGGTTTCCGGCAGCAGCATGAGGCAAGCCAGCCACAGTGCGAACGCGAATCCGGCGAGCAGCCAGAAGATCATCGGCCAGCGCGCGAACGCGACGACCCAGCCGCCGACGATCGGCGCGACTGCCGGCGCGATCCCGAAGATCATCGACACCGTCGACATCAGCTTCTGCGCCTCGATGCCGTCGAAACAGTCGCGGATGATCGCGCGCCCGACGATCAGGCCAGCGCCAGCCGACATGCCCTGCACCGCGCGGAACGCGAGCAGCATTTCGATCGAGCCGGAAAGCGCGCAGCCGATCGAGGCGACGGTGAAGACGACGACACCGCCGAGGATCACGCGGCGGCGCCCGAACGTGTCCGAGAACGGGCCGTGCAGCAGCGACATCAGTGCGTACGCGATCATGTAGACGCTGATCGTCTGCTGCATCGCGAACGGGCTCGCGTGCAGCTGCGCCTCGATCGCCGGAAATGCCGGAAAGATCGTGTCGATCGAGAACGGTCCGAACATCGCCAGCGCGGCGAGCAGCGGCGCGAGCAGACGGCGTCGGGGAGTGGCGGCAGGGATCATCGGCAACACGTCGGGCGGGCGCGCATGCTACACGGAGCGGGTGCTCTCGGCGATGGTCGGTTCGCGGGACAAGCAGAACGCAGGCCTTCAGCCCACCGGTTGCCGTGCTCATGCGGAGCTGTGGGGCAAGGCTCACTTGAAAAAAAAGAGGCGGGCCAAGGCCCGCCTCTTGAAAAGCGCCGGGGCGCGATGTTGCGATCAGCGTGCGCGATTGGCCGTGTTGCTCGCCGGCGTGATGCTGCCCGCAGGCGCCTGGCCCATCGCACCGCCGATGGCGGCGGCGTGGATTTGCACGTTGTCGATGCCGATGAAGTTCGAGTTGCTGCCGTTGGTGCCGGCGTTGGTCACGTAGTAGCGGAACGCGATGCGGCCCTGGCCCGAGGTCGGCAGGCCGACGGACGCGTCGATCGTGAACGGGGCCCAATCCGAAAGCGGATAGCCGTTAACGCCGGTCGGGTCGTCGGCGATGCCGAGGTTCGGGTTGACGCTACGCAGCAGCGTCGTGAACTGCCCGACCGCCGTCGGCGTGCTGCCAACGTCGTTGCAAGCGGCACCGGTACACACACGCACCTCGACGCGATCCGGATACACCGAGACACCGTCAGTGGCGATCTTGGTGCGCGTATGGAACGCGATCGACGAGGAGGCATCGAACGTCAACATCGGCGTGACCAGCCAGTTGCTGATCGTGCCGGTGGTGCCGGTGTTCCTGAAGTTCGCGCCGATGTAGGCCGTGGCATCACCGTCGTACGCCGGGAACACCGTGTCGCTGCCCTGGAACCAGCTCGTCGTGCCTCCACTCGTGCTGTTGTTCTGCTGGATCCAGCCTGCGCCGGACAGCGTGGTGATGTCGTTGAAGCCCTCGATCAGGTCGACGCCGGGCGCGGCGCTGCTCTCGAAGCCATCGGCGAAGATGCGATCGAGCACGTCGTTGGCGCACACCACCTTCACGTCCGTCACGTTGGCCGAGGCGATCGTGCCGCTGCCGCTGGTAACCGTGCAGGTCTGCGGCGCCGGCTGCGTGCCAACGGTCACGGCGTACGACGCGCCGGTCGGCAGGCCGTCGGTGAACACGAACAGGCCGTTCGCTCCCATCGTCAACGGCGTTGCGCCATTGAGCTTGAGCACCAAGCCGTTGCCGAGCAGGCCGGAGACGCGGCCGCCGACGGTGTAGGTCTGCGTATTGGCGGAGCAGGTCACTGCGACCGTAGTCACATTGGCGGAACCGATCGTGCCGCTGCCATTGGCGACGGTGCAGGTCTGGCCCGATGGCTGCGTGCCGACCGTAACCGCGTAGCTGCTGCCGCTCGGCAAGGCGTTCGCAAACGTGAATGCGCCGTCCGCGGCGATCGCCAGGTCATTGGCACCGTTGAGCTGCAGTTTCAGGCCGCTGCCGCTGAGGCCGCTGACGTTGCCGCCGACCGTGTAGGTCGTCACGACCGCGCAGGTCACCGCGACGTTGGTCACGTTGGCCGAGCCCATGGTGCCGCTGCCGTTGGCCAGCGTGCAGGCCTGTCCCGACGGCTGCGTGCCGACCGTGACCGCATACGCGGTGCCACTGGTCAGTCCCCCCGGGAACGTGAACGCACCGTCTGCGCTCACGGCGAGGTTGCTGCCACCGTTGAGCTTCAGCGCCAAGCCGGTGCCAGTGAGGCCACTGACCGTGCCACCCACCGTATAGGTCGGCAGCGTCGTGCAGGTCACCGCAACGTCGGTCACGTTGGCCGAGCCGATCGTGCCGCTGCCGTTTGCCACCGTGCAGCTCTGGACCGGACCCGACGGCTGCGTGCCGACGGTGACCGCATAAGCCGTACCGCTCGGCAGGCCGCCCGCGAACGTGAACGCACCGTTCGCGCTGACCGGCAGGCTGGTCGAACCGTTGAGCTTCAGCACCAGCCCCGTGCCGGACAGGCCGCTGACGTTGCCGCCCACCGTGTAGGTCGGACCGCCGGCGGCCACCGTGACCGTGTAGTCCTCCGCCTGGCCGAAGCCAGCCGTGTTGCAAGCGGCCGGATAGGCGACGGTGCTCGAGAACTTCTTGATCACGCGCATGCGCGTATTGCCGGTCAACGCGCCTGCCGGCACCGCGATCGTCCCGGTCGCCTGCTGGCCGTCGGTGCCGGTCGAGTTCGAGATCACGCCGATGTCGTAATTCTCGCCCGCATCGAACGTGCCGTTGCGGTTCCAGTCGATGTAGACGGAGATGTAGGTCTTGAAGTTGCCGTCCGTGTTGCCCTCGACAGCGACCGAGGCATTGGCCCCGGCCGTCAGCGTGCCGATGATGCCGGTGAAGTCCTCGTGCGCCGGCGAGCCGTTGAGCGTGGCGCTGCTGGTGTTGTTGATGCCGCCGATGATCACACGCGTGATCGGCTCGACCGCGTTCGAGAACGCCGCCGCGCAGTACGGCTCGGGGAAGGTGACGCCGGTGGTGAACGAGCGCGCCGCCGACACCGCACTGTTGCCGCACGGGCTGTTCGCACGCACGCGCCAGTAGTACGTCGTCATCGGCTGCAACACCGTCGTCACCGTGTAGGTGGCGGCAGGCGGCGTACCGGTCTCGACGATGCTGGTGAAAGCCGCATCGTTCGCGATCTCGATCGTATAACCCGTCGCCGCCGCATCCGCCGCCCAAGTGAAGACCGGCTGGCGCGCCGTGCCGCTCGCACCGTCAGCCGGCAAGGCCAACGCCGGAACGACGGTCGTGCCCGAGGCTACTTTCACCGTCAATGTGGCTTCGTGAACCAGTGGCGTCGACTGATTGTCGGTTCCGCGCACGAGCACCGAATAGGTCCCCGCCGCAGCGCCCGCCTGGGTGCCCATCGTCAACACCGATGAAGCCGATGGCGACGTCGGGATGATCGGGTTGGGCATGAAGGTGCCGGCGGTGAAGACCGACGCGTTGAGGCCGGGCAGGCTCAAGGTGACCGGGCGCGTGTAGCCGGCCAGCGAGGTCATCGCGACCGGAATCTGGGGGAGCGCGCTGCCGGCGCAAACGGCCGGGCTCGTCGAACCGAGCTGCATCGAGTATTCCGGACCCATCGGATCGGCGAAACCACCCACCGACCAGACGTCATCCGACAGCGCGCCGCCGCCCGCCGGGGTACGGTTGCCGGTAAAGATCGCGATGATGTCGTTCATCGCCATGTCCATGCCGTTGTAGTCGCCCCACTCCATCGAGGTGACGATGTTCGGCGAGGACACCGTGGTCAGGCGACGGGGTGTCGTCCAGGTCTGCGCACCATCGTTCGAGTAGCTGTAATAGATGTCCACGCCGTTGCGAGCCGCGACGTTGGTCGTGTCCTGCCATACCACGTGCACGCGACCCGCGGCATCGACCTTCATCCACTGCTGGAAGCGGTCCACGGTGCTCTGGTCGCTGGTCGGGTGCGGCGTGGTGACGGTCCAGGTCGCGCCAGCGTCACGCGAGTAGGCGACCTGGACGCGTGCATGGTTGCTCGCCGCGGTGGCGACCGCCGGTGCGTAGGTGTCGTTCCAGGCCACGTAGATGCTGTTCGCATACGGGCCGTTGCTGAGGTCGGCATCGGTAGTGGCGTAGATGAACGCCTTGCGGGTCGGCATCGCCGGAATCGCATACTCGAACGAGGTCTGCGTATCGGACACCTTGGTGCCGACCGCCGGGAACGTGGCGCCGCCGTCGGTCGACTTCACGACGCGGATCTGCTTGCCGCCGGTCGACGGGAATACGTAGTAAACGTTGCCGAGCTTGTCCGAGCTGATGTCGCTGCCGATGCCCTTGAAGCCGGAATCGAGCGTCTGCGTGGCACTGAAGGTCGCGCCCTTGTCGGTCGAGTAGGCGAACTTCTGCACGTTGCCCGTGTGCCAGGACACGTAGATGCGGTCCTTGTACGGCGAGGTGGGGAACGAATCGACGTGCAGGTATTCCTTGTCCGAGCCGGTGGTGGCGAGCAACGGGCTCTGCGTCCAAGTCAGGCCCTTGTCGGTCGAGCGGTAGAACGCCACGCCGCAGGAGCTGCCGCAGTTGATCAGCGTGGAGGTGTAGGCAATCGCACCGTCGGTGGACCAGCCCACGGCGGCATCGCAGCAGGTGGTGCCGGGCAGGCTGATCGCGCCGCTCCAGGTCACGCCACCATCGGTCGAGCGCCACATTTTCTGGCCGCTGCCGGGACCGTTGCTGCCGGCGATCACGTAATTGGTGTCGACCGGATTGATCGAGATCGCGGTTTCCTCGGCACCTTTGGGCGAAGTGATCTTCACCTCGCCAGTGACGAAGCGCGGCCAGCTGTCAGCCGCCTCTTCCGCCTCATCCTCCTCGACGACTTCGAACCGGCTGCCGTCCAGACGGCGGATGCCCTTGTAGGTGTGGCCGTCGATCTGGTAGCCGTCGAACCGCTGCAGGAAGATGTTGACCGCGCTGCGCGGATACTGCGCCATGCCCTCGGTCGGCAACGGATGGCCGTTCGCGATCTCGCCCTTGCGCATCCAGACGCGGAAGAACGCCGGGATCGGATCGGTGGCGAGGTATTCCTCTTTCGACAGGTAACCGAGGTCTTCCGCGGTCAACTGGTAGTTGCGATCGTCCCAGGGGCCGATGCTGGTGAGCTTGGCATAGTCGACGCTGGCGTCGACGCCTTTGGCTTCATTGACGCGGATATCGATGACGCGCGCCTCGACCGTGACGGTAGTGGCAAACGCAAATAGAGCGCCGAGCCCGATACGGGCCCATGGAAGACGAAATGACATGTGATTCCCCAGTTCTCGATGGAGGCAAAATGACGGTCCGGGCGCTTCCCAACGCTTTCGTTCCGTCGTGCCATTGCACAGTATTGCGATCAGCGCTTGCCACCGCCACGCGCGCGTGGCGCGCAAGTCAGGCGCTGACCCCCCGATTAGAATGGCATCCGCCTCCGGAAGCAAGTGCTCCGCCCCAGGAATGAGTCAATTTCTCCAAATGTGGCTCGAGGGTGTGCGTTACGTATCATTTTTGTGCGAGGACGGCACGGTAGCCCATGACCGGCATCGCCCGATCGCTGCCGAGCCAACGCCCGGTCCGCCTTGTAGTGTGCGCATCGACAGCGGTGCGCTAGGATCGCCCTTCGCACGGAGATGGCATTCTCCCCGAACCGCCGCAAGGCTGATGATGCCTGACCAGTTCCCGGCAACGGGCGCGGTCGGGTGACGTGGCTACACTGCCACGAATCCTCCGCGCCATGGTCCGGGCTCGATCGAACGGACCTGGAGCCACATGAACCTGATCTCTTTCCTCGCCGTCGGTTTCGGTGCGTTCGCCGGCGCGGTGCTGCGCTGGGTGCTCGGCCTGGCGCTCAATCCGATCCTGCCGGCGCTGCCGCTCGGCACACTCGCCGCCAACCTGGTCGGCGGCCTCGTCATGGGCCTCGCGATGGGTTTGTTCGCCCACTACGAAGCATTGCCGATCGCGTGGCGCCTCGCGATCATGACCGGCTTCCTCGGCGGCTTGACCACGTTTTCCACTTTTTCCGGGGAAACCGTCACCCTGTTCCTGCGCGAGCAATACGCGTGGACGCTGACGATCATCGCGGCACACCTGTTCGGTTCGCTGCTGATGACCCTGGCCGGCATCGGCTTGGTCCGGCTGTGGCTGCGAGCGTGAATGCGGAGACTGCGATGAAAGGCTGCGCCCTGCGTTTCTACCTGCACGAAAACCAGAAGCACCGCGGCGTGCCGCTCTACGAATGGCTGCTTGAACAAGCCAGGCGCAGCGGCATCCCGGGCGGTTCGGCATTCCGCGCGATCGCGGGCTTCGGCCGGCATGGCGTGCTCAGCGAGCAGCATTTTTTCGAGCTCGCCGGGCAACTGGCCATCGTGGTCGAATTCGTCGTCGCCGATGTGCAAGCCGATGCCCTGCTTGACTTGGCGCGCGTGGATGGCGCGGCACTGTTCTATACCCGGGCCGCGGTCGATTACGGCAGCATCGGGGCGGCCGCGCCGCCGGGATAACCCCCCCCCCGGCGCCGGTTGTGCTCTGATAGCGGCGATTCATGCTGCACACAGCACCATGTGCGCTTGGCACGCGGAGGGCGTATGGACGAGCATCGCATGACGCAGTCTGGCTCTTGTTCCATGGCGGCACAGGATGCGGCGCATCCGGTGCGGCAGGTCACGCCACCACCGCCCTCACGAAGGCTCGCGCTGGTGCCGCGTTCACGCGCGCGTATACGGATCGAAACCCTGCTGGCCTTTGCCGGCGTCGCCATTGACGGCTCCGCTGCGACCGATATCCGCGTCCACGACGCGCGCCTGTACTCGCGCGTGCTCGCGCACGGCTCACTCGGTCTCGGCGAGACCTACATGGATGGCTGGTGGGACTGCGATGATCTCGACGGATTCCTGTTCAAGCTGGTCGACGCGCGCCTCGACGAACGCGTCGGCGGCATCGAGGATGCGTGGCTGTTCGTCAAGGCGCGCCTGATGAACCTGCAACGCGGGCGCCGCGCCTGGGTGGTCGGCGAACGTCACTACGACCTCGGCAACGACCTGTTCGAGGCGATGCTCGGCCAACGTCTGGTCTACAGCTGCGGCTACTGGAAAGACGCCGGCGATCTCGACCACGCGCAGGAGGCGAAGCTCGATCTGGTCGCGCGCAAGCTCGGCCTGCAATCGGGGATGCGCGTGCTCGACATCGGTTGTGGCTGGGGCGAGGCGCTCAAGTTCGCGGCCGAGCGCTACGGCGTCAGCGGTGTTGGCGTGACCGTGTCGCGCGAGCAGGCCGACTATGCGCGCGAACTGTGCCGCGGCCTGCCGATCGAAATCCGCGTGAGCGACTACCGCGATGTCGGCGAACGCTTCGACCGCGTCTATTCGATCGGCATGTTCGAGCACGTCGGAGTCAAGAACTACCGCACCTATTTCGAAGTCACCCGGCGCTGCCTCAACGAAGATGGCCTGGCCCTGCTGCATTGCATCGGCTCGAACATCTCGTCGAACCACACCGACCCGTGGATCGCGAGGTATATTTTTCCCAACTCGGTAGTGCCGTCCGCCGAGCAGATCGCGAACGCCGCCGAAGGCCTGTTCGTCACCGAGGACTGGCACAACTTCGGCGCCGACTACGACCGCACATTGATGGCTTGGCTCGCGAATTTCGATGCCGCATGGCCACGGCTTTCCGCGAAATACGACGAACGCTTCCGGCGCATGTGGCGCTACTACCTGTCCGGCTCCGCAGCCACGTTCCGCGCGCGCCGTGACCAGCTCTGGCAGCTGGTGTTGTCGCCGGAAGGCATTCCGGGCGGCTATCGCGCGCCGCGCTGAGCCGGCTACGGCGACGGCCCGGTGGCGGGTTGCTGGAAATTCTCGACACCATTCGCGAACAGGATATCGGTCGCGCCGGGCACGGCCCCCAGCATCGCGGCACTGTTTTGCACGGTGTTGCCGAGGATGCATTTGCCAGGGACTCCGGACAGAACGCCGACGCAGGCCGCATCCTGATCGGTGAACGCCTTGATGCCACAGCCTGCTGCGGTCGACATCACATCCGGGCAGGCGCTGACGAAGTCGAGGCCGTACAGGTTGCCGATCGCCTGGGCGCTGGTCCAGCACAAATCGTCGACATTGGCACCGACCGTGGACGCGAACACGAACGCGATGGCGTTGTCGATCGGATGGCCGTTGACTGGCGATACAGCCGGGACTCCCGCAGGCAAGCCGACCGATGCGGCGCTGGAGGCAGTCATCATGACTTGTCGCCGCGGCACGCTGCCAGGGCCATCGATACGCACGATGATGTTCCAAGGCGCGAGCACATGGCGCACGCAGGCCGCCGTCGCGTCGAAGGTCGCCGTCGAATAGGCAAACCCGGCGAGGACGACAGAAGTCGAAATCACGCTCGACTTCCCGTTGACCGCATCATCGGCCCCCGGTTGCACGTTGCAGCCGCCGCTGCAGCGATCTAGATACACGATGTCCGGCGTGGTGGCGGCGCTCGCCTGTGCGGCGATCAGTACCGTCAAAAGCACACCGGCCAACATCCGTCGCAAGTTCTTCATGGTCGCACCCCGGGGCGCCGCCATGCTACTACCATCCGTAGTGAACGGCGTGGACGTCGCCCGCGCCCGGCGCGCCGGCCAATGCGCACCTACCGGCCCGACGCCGCTTGCCGCAAACTAGGCGACGCGCTGCTTTTTTGCCCGCGCTAATACCTCCGGAACGCATGAATATCCAGCCCAACCACGAACAAATCCCGCTCAAGGACTATGCCGAGCGCGCGTATCTCGACTACTCGATGTACGTCGTGCTCGACCGCGCGTTGCCGTTCATCGGCGACGGCCTCAAACCCGTGCAGCGCCGCATCATCTATGCGATGAGCGAACTCGGCCTCGCTGCCGGTTCCAAACCGAAGAAATCCGCGCGCACCGTCGGCGACGTGATCGGCAAGTTCCATCCGCACGGCGACAGCGCGTGCTACGAGGCGATGGTGCTGATGGCACAACCGTTCTCGTACCGCTATCCGCTGATCGACGGTCAGGGCAACTTCGGTTCGGCGGATGACCCGAAATCATTCGCGGCGATGCGCTACACCGAATCCCGGCTCACCCCGATCGCGCAGATGCTGCTCGACGAAGTCGACCAGGGCACGGTCGACTGGATACCGAACTTCGATGGCACCTTGCAGGAACCGTCGTGGCTGCCGGCGCGCGTGCCGCATGTTTTGTTGAATGGCTCGACCGGCATCGCGGTCGGCATGGCGACCGATATTCCGCCGCACAACCTGCGCGAGATCGCAGCGGCGTGCATCCGCCTGCTTGACGAACCGGCGACGACGCTGGCCGAGCTGTGCGAGCACGTGAAAGGCCCGGATTTTCCGACGACGGCACAGATCATCACGCCTCAGCGCGAGATCGCCGCGATGTACGCGACCGGCAACGGCTCGGTGCGCTGCCGCGCGGTGTACGTGAAGGAAGACAACAACGTCGTCGTGACCGCGCTGCCGCATCAGGTGTCGCCGTCGAAGATCCTGGAGCAGATCGCCGCGCAGATGCGCGCGAAGAAGCTGCCGATGCTCGAAGACATCCGCGACGAATCGGATCACGAAAACCCGATCCGCATCGTGCTGATTCCGCGTTCGAGCCGCATCGACGTCGACGAGATGATGCAGCATCTGAACGCGACCACGGATCTGGAAAAGAGCTTCCGCATCAACCTCAACATGATCGGGCTCGACGGCAAGCCGCAGCTCAAGAACCTCAGGCAGATCCTGGTCGAATGGCTGCGCTTCCGCCAAGAAACCGTGACGCGGCGGCTTGCGCATCGGCTGGCCAAGGTCGAGCGCCGCCTGCACCTGCTCGAAGCGTTGCGCATCGCGTTCCTGAACCTGGACGAGGTCATCCGCATCGTGCGCCACGAGGACGAGCCAAGGCCCGTGCTGATCGCGCGCTTCAAGCTCAGCGACGAACAGGCCGACTACATCCTCGAAACACGCCTGCGCCAGTTGGCACGGCTTGAGGAAATGAAGATCAACGCCGAGCGCGACGAGCTCGAAGAGGAACGTGCGCGGATCAATGTCGTGCTCAACTCGAAGGCGCGCCTGAAGACCTTGATCAAGGACGAGCTGAAGGAAGACGCGAAGAAGTACGGCGACGAGCGCCGCTCGCCTCTGGTCGAAAGCGCTGCCGCGCAGGCGCTGGACGAAACCGCACTGGTCGCCAGCGAACCGCTCACGGTCGTGCTGTCGGCAAAGGGCTGGATCCGCGCGGCGAAAGGCCACGATGTCGACGCCGCCGCGCTCGGCTACCGCGAAGGCGACGAGTTCCTCGCCGCCGCGCAAGGGCGCACGACCCAGCAGGTCGCGTTCATCGACTCGACCGGGCGCAGTTATTCCACTGCCGCGTACACGCTGCCGTCGGCACGCGGCAACGGCGAGCCGCTGACCGGGCGCTTCGCGTTGCCGTCCGGCGCGCGCTTCGACGCGCTGGCGATTGCGGACGCGACGACGAAATTCGTGCTCGCCTCCGACTTCGGCTACGGCTTCGTGACGAAATTCGAGGCCCTGCTCGCGAACAAGAAAGCCGGCAAGCAGATCCTCAACATCGAGGACAGCGCGCGCGTGCTTGCTCCGGCAGCGGTCGGCGATTCCGCCCGTGACCGTATCGTCGTGGTGACCAGCGCCGGTCATCTGCTGATGTTCTCGGTCGCGGAACTGCCGGAACTCGAAAAGGGTGGCAAGGGCAACAAGCTGATCGAGATTCCGAAAGCGCGCCTGGGCGAAGGCGAACGCGTCGTCGGTGTCGCCGTGGTCGCCGAAGGCAAGGGCGAAGTCACGCTATATGCGGGCCAACGCAAGTTGACCCTGCGCTGGGCGGACCTCGTCGAATACGGCGGCAACCGCGCCGCGCGTGGTTCGCTGCTGCCGCGTGGACTGCAGCGCGTCGAGCGCATCGAAACCAGCGGCTGACGTCGCGCTCCCTTCGACGCAAACACGCCAACCATCCGCGCATCGTCCCCATCACCACGTACGGGCAGGTTTAGCCGCGATGCTGTGCCCTGAGGCCCTCCCCTTCCAAGGGGTGGCGCGGCACCGCCGCGCGCCGGCGAACGGCTGCACATGGATGTGCATACCGGGCTCCAGGGCAGGATGCCCGACGGTTTGGGTGGGGATGGTGTTCAGTGCGCAAAAGCCAGCATCGCGGCTGAAGCCGCTCCTGCAACTGCGCTCCTGTAACTGATCGTGCGGCGACACGCTGAATCGCGCGTGCCGGCGAAGGACATCGATCTTCGGTTCCGTGACGAACAAAAAAAAGAGGCCTCCCCGAAGGGAGGCCTCTGAACGTGACGCGTTGAAGCTTGGTTTAGTTTCCGGAGCCGACGATCAGGTTATCCACCGTCGCCCAACTGCCGTCAGTCGGAACGGACGGATTCGGCGCGTCGATCGTGATGGTCGTGATCGGCGCCGCAGTGGTGAAGCCGCGGAAATCCGAGGGACCGGTCGACGTGAAGGTGTGCGTCGTGCCATCGCTCAGCGTGATGACGACATCCAGACCATTCGGCGTCACGTTGACATCGGTCGCCCAGAAATTGCCACCGACCGCGGTTACTGGAGTACCGGTGAAGGTGACCACGACGGCCGCTCCCGAACCGTTGGTCGAGATGACCCCGGTGTCGTTGTACAGACCGCCGCCCGTATCACCATCCGGAATGCTGGACGAGACCGTGTACGCGATGCCGCCCTGCGTGTACGACAGCGGCGGGCTCGGGCCCGACACCGCGTCATTGAACGGGTTCTCGTAGAAGCCCGCCGCCACGTGCGACACGAACGTCGCACGGTCGGTGTACATCCCCGGACCGCTGCTGGCAGCACCGTCAAAGCCATCCTTGAAGATCCTGTCGAGTGCGATCGATGGCGTTACCGTGAATGCAACCGGGATTTCAAAGCGCGGATGAGCTGCATCGTTGGTGTTCACGCACAAGATTGCGTTGTACGTGCCAAGCGCCAGCCCCGCCGCGTTCGCCTTCACCGTCACATCCTTCGAGCCGACACCGTTGATTGTGCCGGTGCTCGGAGTCGCGCTCAGCCACGAGACGTTGCTCGGCGCATCGCAACCGGTACCCGGAGGGCCAGCATTGCCCTGGACTGCGCGGATGTACATCGCACGGTAGGTCGGCCGGGTGTTCACGATTGCATCCCATGCCGTCGTGTACTGATAGCCGTTCGCGCTAGTCGCCGAGCTCGTGTCAACGCCAAGGAACAGGCCGGCGATGCTCGTCGCATCCCATTCCACGCCGATATATACGCTGCCACTGGCAACCGACAGGTTCATCGACGAGATATCGAACGCCTGGAACTGCTCGACCAGCCCGCTGGCGATATTGTTGGCCGTTGCACTGACCGAACCGAGCAGGGTACCCGGAGCACCACCCGCACCATCGTCCGCGTAGACCACGATCTTGATCTGAGCCGAGCTCAGACCGGTGTTGGTCGCCAGCGACAGACATGCCGTGCTGAACGTGGCCGGATACGAGCTCGGCGTGAACTTGTCGACGATGCGTGTCGTACTGCCTGCGCTCGCATTCCAGCCGAACGCATTGTCCGGAGCGCCGCCGTGGTCGTGCGAGATCATGCCAGACACGGTGGTGGCGCATGCCGGATCGCTGGCCAGGATGGCGCGTGTCACCGGCAGATAGCCCTTCGACTCGCTCAGCAGACTCGTCGTCGCCGGGAGTGAAACTTCACCCGACAGCGCCGCCTTCTGTGCATCGTTCGCTTGGCGCTCGGCCGCATCCTTCGACGCGTGCTGGGCATCGGCCACCGTTGCCTGTAGCTCAGCCAAGGCGCGGTTGATGTTGAACGTCAACTGGCCAGGACCGCTATTGGACACGGTCATCGTGCCAGTCGCGCTTGCGTTCTGCTCCGCAGTGAGCGCGAGCGAAACTGGCGTGACGCTGGCGTTCGGCAGCGGTGGGGGCAGGCTGTCGACCGTCAGGGTGTAGTCCTCACCCTGGCCAAAGCCGGTCGTCTCGCATGCCACGGCCGCAGCGCTGAAGCGCTTGGTCACGCGCATGCGGGTCGGACCGACCAACGCACCCACTGGCACCGCGATGTCCGCCACGGCTTGTTTGCCGTCGGTACCGGTCGAGTTGGCGAGGTCACCGATGACATAGCTCTCGTCGGCATCGAACACACCGTTGTGGTTCCAGTCGATGTACACCTTGATCTTCGTGGTGAAGTTGCCGTCGGTGTTGCCTTCAACCGCCATCGAGTAGATGCCGCCGCGCGACACCGTGCCACCGGCCACCGACAGGAAGTTCTCGAGCGCCGGGCTGCCGTTGAGGGTGGCCGAACTCGGATTGTCGACGCCAGTGAACTTCACGCGGGTGATCGGCTCCACATTGCTCGGGAACGTCATGGCGCAATAGGGCGCCGGGAACGCCGCAGCCGTCACGGTCAGCGTGGCCGAAGCCGCGGCCGCGTTGTTGCCTGCGTTGGTCTGCACTGCGCCTGCCGCAATCGTATTGACGTAGCTGCCGACCGCCGCCGACTGCACGGTACCGGTCAGCGTGCACGACGCACCGGCCGCAATCGTCGCGCCCGAGGCGAGCTTGAGCGTGCCGGCTGTGAAGCTGGCCGTACCGCCGCAAGTAGTCGCGGCTGCGCTGGCCACCAGGCCGCTCGGCAACGTGTCGACCAGGTCAGCGCTCAGCGTGATCGCCGACGCATTCGGGTTGGTCAACGTGATCGTCGCGGTGCTGTTGGTGTTGACCGGCACGGACGCCGGTGCAAACGCCTTGGCAATCGTCGGCGGATTCAACGTCGCTGTGGTCACCCCAAGTGTGGCCGAGGCGGCCGCCGCGTTGTTGCCCTTGTCGGTCTGCAGCGCACCGGCCGCGATCGTGTTGACGTAGCTGCCGACCGTGGCCGACCTCACCGTCGCACTGATCGTGCACGAACCGCTGGCCGGGATCGTCGCGCCCGAACCCAGCGTGACCGCGCCGGCCGTGAAGCTGGCCGTGCCGCCACAGGTCGTCGTTGCCGAGCTGGCCACCAGGCCCGTCGGCAGCGTGTCGACCAGGTTCGCACTCAACGTCGCCACCGCCGGATTCGCATTGTTCAGCGTGATCGTCGCCGTGCTGTCGGTGTTCACCACCACGACGGCCGGAGTGAAGTTCTTGCTCACCGTCGGCGCCACCGGGCCGGTGGGTGCGATCGTGATCGCGTTGCCATCACCGTCGTACGAGTACTCCACGACCGTGGCCGGCATGCCGGTCGTCGGGCCGGTGGTCTTGATGTGCGCGTAGCCGTAGCAGACGCCGGCCACCGGATTGACGAGACGGCCGGTGCACTTGAACTGGAAGCCGACATAAGCGTCCGCACCGGCCAGCCATGCCGGCGCCGGAGTGACTGACGTGCCAGTGCCCGAGTAGGTCAATGCCGGACCCACCACGTCGCCAACCTGCATCACCGACGCGGTCGTTCCGGTGATCGCGAACTTCGCTTGGTACAGCGCGTTGGCCCAATAGCGGAATGCGCCGCTGCTGGCCCAGAAATTCAGGTCGAACGGAGCCGTGGCGCCAGACGGCCCGGTGTCGTCGAACACGCCGCTGACGAGGTTCAGCGAAGTGCCCGCCGTGGTGGCCGGCACGGCGTGGTTCACCACCGGCGATCTGAAGATGCCGTTGGTGCCGGTGCCGCCCGTCACGGTCAACGTGGCCGCAGCCGCCGCGGCGTTGTTGCCCGCATTGGTCTGCACCGCACCCGCCGCGATCGTGTTGACGTAGCTGCCCGCGGTCGCGGACTGCACCGTGCCGGTCAGCGTGCAGGAGCCGCTGGCCGGAATCGTCGCACCCGTGGCGAGCTTGAGCGTACCGGCCGTGAAGCTGGCCGTGCCGCCGCACGTCGTCGCCGCCGCGCTGGCCACGAGGCCGGTCGGCAGGGTGTCGACCAGGTCCGCGCTCAACGTGATTGCCGTTGCGTTCGGGTTGGTCAGCGTGATCGTCGCCGCGCTGTTGGTATTGACCGCGACGCTGGTCGGGACAAAAACGTTGGCAACGGTCGGCGGATTCAACGCCACCGTGGTCACGGTCAGCGTGGCCGAGGCCGCCGCGGCGTTGTTGCCCGCATTGGTCTGCAGCGCACCGGCCGCGATCGTGTTGACGTAGCTGCCCGCGGTCGCGGACTGCACCGTGCCGGTCAGCGTGCAGGAACCGCCGGACGGGATCGTCGCACCCGCAGCGAGCTTCAGCGTGCCTGCCGTGAAGCTGGCCGTGCCGCTACCGCAGGTTGTCGCCGCCGCGCTGGCCACGAGGCCGGTCGGCAACGTGTCGACCAGATCCGCACTCAACGTGATTGCCGTTGCGTTCGGATTGGTCAACGTGATCGTCGCGGTGCTGTTGGTGTTTACCACGACGCTGGCCGGCGAGAACGCCTTTGCAACGGTCGGTGCCACCAGCGCGCCGCCGGTGCCATCGCAGTTGCCGGCGTTAATGTTGTCGATCACGACATTATCGACATCGAGCAGGTTGTTCTGCGTGCCGGTGCCCTTGTTGCCGATGATCGCGATGTTACCGATGTTGTTGGAGAAGCCGGTGCTCGCATAGATCTGCGTGTTGTTCAGGCACACCTTGTAGGTGCTGTCCGAACGCTTCGCGATGACCTTTACGTCGAAGTACGTGGCGCCGCCGGTCCAGGTCGCACCGGTGTCAACGTAACCGTCCGAGCCGGCTCCGGGTGCACTCGGATCGAGCGCCTGGATCTTGTTGCCGGCGCCCTTCAGGAAGCGCACGCGCGTGATCACCGAGCCCGAGGACGGATCCTG
This sequence comes from uncultured Gammaproteobacteria bacterium, assembly GCA_963720445.1. Lineage (GTDB taxonomy): Bacteria > Pseudomonadota > Gammaproteobacteria > Xanthomonadales > Rhodanobacteraceae > Dokdonella_A. The sequence goes on along the minus strand of CAVRFO010000001.1, from coordinate 751,499 downwards.
CGGAGCGAAGTCCCAGGTGGCGCCGGTGCTGACGACCGTGATCGCGAGCTTGGCACTGGCGATCGAGTAGTCCGTGGTGCCGCTCGGCAACGTCGGCGACAACATGAACGACGTGCCGCTGCCGGCCGCGGTCCAGGTGCCGCGCACATGCTGCATGCCGGTGCCCGGATTGGTCACGGCGACCTTCCAGTCGGCGGCGACCGAGCCGTACCAGGTCTGCTGCCCGTTGAGATTGCCGACTGCGTAGTCAGGCGTCTCGAACCCGGCGCTGTAGTTCACGACGCCCGGGCTGGTGGCCTGGTAGGTCGCACTGACCGCAGCACCATAGTTTCCAGCGTCGGTCTGCAGCGCGTTCCCGGTGATCGTGTTGACGTAGATCCCCGCGCTGGCGGCCTTGACGTCGACTTTGACGATGCAGCCGGCGGGCGGAATCTTTGCCCCGGTGGACAGCGTGACCGATCCGGCACCCGCCGCGGCGGTCACCGTGCCGCTCGGGCAGGTGGTCGACACATTCGGGACTGTCGCGACCGTCATGCCGGTCGGGAAGGTATCGACCAGAGCCGCCGTCAACGTCATCGACGCCGCGGTCGCATTGATCTGACCCAGCGAGATGGTCAGCGTGGTCGACGCAGACACATCCGCATTCGTCGGCGCGAACGCCTTCGAAATGGTCGGAATGGCCGGCGGCATCGGGTTGGCAGGGTCGACATTGACCGTGTAGTCCTCGGCCTGGCCGTACGACGTACCCGTGGCATCATCGCCACCGCAAGCGGAACCGGCGGTGCTGTACTTTTTGACCACACGCATGCGCGTCGGTCCGGTCAGCGCCGTCGCCGGCACCAGCACATTGGCAACCGCCTGCTGGCCATCGAGACCGGTCGAGTTCGTGATCGTGCCGATCTCGTAACGCTCGTTGGGACCTTCGGTGAAGACGTTGTCGTGGTTCCAGTCGAAGTAGACGCGATAGACGTTCGGGAAATTGCCATCCGAATTGCCTTCGGTCGCGATCGCGTAGGTGCCGCCCGGAGCGAGCTGACCGATGATCGCGGTGAAGTTCTCCAGCGCCAGCGCACCGGCGGTGGGGGCCGGCGAAGTGTTGTTGATATTCGAGATCTTGACTCGAGTGATCGGCTCCTTGCCGTCCGCGAACGCGCGGTTGCAATACGGGGCCGGGAACGCAGCGGCGGTAATGGTCAGTGTGGCCGAGGCCGCGGCGGCGTTGTTGCCCGCATTGGTCTGCAGCGCACCGGCCGCGATCGTGTTGACGTAGCTGCCTACGGTCGCCGACTGCATGGTGCCGGTCAGCTTGCAGGAACCGCTGGCCGGAATCGTCGCACCCGCAGCGAGCTTGAACGAACCGGCCGTGAAGCTGGCCGTGCCGCCGGTGCAGGTCGTCGTCGCCGCACTGACGACGAGCGCGCCCGGGACCGTGTCGACCAGATCGGCGCTCAGCGTGATTGCCGAGGTGTTCGGGTTGGTCAGGGTGATCGTCGCGACGCTGTTGACGTTGACCGCGACGCTCGCTGGCGCGAAGGCCTTGGCGATGGTCGGCGGATTCAACACAACGGCGGTGACGGTCAGCGTGGCCGAGGCCGCCGCGGCGTTGTTGCCCGCGCTGGTCTGCAGCGCACCGGCCGCGATCGTGTTGACGTAGCTGCCGGCCGTGGCCGACTGCATGGACGCCGTGATCGTGCACGAACCACTGGCCGGAATCGTCGCACCGCTGGCCAGCTTGACACTGGTCGTGGTGTTGCTGATCACACCGGCGCCGCCACAGGTCGTGGTCGCGGTGCCGGAAACGACCAAGCCGGTCGGCAGGCTGTCGACCAGGTCAGCGCTCAGCGTGATCGCCGAGGCGTTCGGGTTGGTCAGGGTGATCGTCGCGACGCTGTTGACGTTGACCGCGACGCTCGCCGGGGCAAACGCCTTGGCGATCGTCGGCGCCACCAAGTCGGGTGCGAAGTTCGCGATGACCGTGCAGTCCGCCGTGATCGCGCCGGTGACGTAGGTGTTGCCGGTCAGCGTGCCGGCCGGGCAGGTACCGCCGATGGTGCCGGCGTGGAAGCCTGCATTCGGGTACAGCGTGTAGGTGAACGTACCGCTGTCCGTCACGGTCTTGGCGCCGAGCGGATCGATCAGGCCCGAGCCGGTGCCGATGCTGGACGTCAGCTTGCGCACGACGGTGCCGACCGTGACCGAATTGCCGTCGCCGTCGTAGGAGTAATCGACCAGTGTGGCCGGGAAGCCATTCGGGCCTGTGGTGGTCAGATGCGCATAGCCGTAGCAGACGCCCGGAACCGGATTGGCCAAGCGGCCATTGCAGGTGAACTTGAAGCCCAAGTAGCCATCGGCGCCAGCCAGCCAGGCGGCGATCGGGGTACCACCGCCGCCGAACGTCGACGTCGACCCTACGACATCGCCCGGCTGAAGCACAGCGCTATTCGAGCCGCTGACGACGAACTGGAGTCCGTTGATTGCGAAGAAGCGCAGCGCGCCGGTACTGCTCCAGAAATTCGCGTCCCACGCACCGGTGGACGGACCGGTATCGTCCCACGCGCCCGTCACGAAGTTCAGCGTGCTGCCGTTGCCGTTGTTCAGAATCGCATGGTTCATCACCGGCGACTGGTAGAGGCCGTTGCTGGCGACGCCCGGCGCAAACACCGCATTCACGGTGCAGTCGGCCGTGATCGGGGCCGTTGTGAACGTGCTGCCCAACAGCGTGCCACCGCAGGTGCCGGTCACGGTGACGACATGATTGCCGGCGGTCGGAGTCAGCTTGTAGGTGACCGCGGCGCCTTCGAAGACGTTGCCCGTTCCCGGAAAAATCGAACCCGTGCCCGGGCCGCTGGTGCTCGCGGTGACGACGCGGGTCGGCGCGACCATGTCCGCGTAGACGCGCAACGTCGCGTGCTGGCGCGTGCCGGTCACATAGTCGGTGGCACCGTTGAAATTGAGGTCGGCGCGGTTGCTTGCGCTCTTGTACCAGCCGGTATTGCCAGTCGAAGCATTCGCGCCGACCGCGATCAGCGGGGCAGCGGTGGGGGCATTCTGGATGACTTCCATGAACGCGCCATCGACCAGGCCGGCACCGCTATCCGCCGAGTACTTGACAGTGACGCCCAGCGTGCCGCTGCGGCCGATCGAAAGCGGCGTCGGCAGGCGCACCGGGAACTGATAGACCGTCGTGGCGCTCGCGCAATTGAACGGCCCGAGATCCACGGTCGTCGAGGCGATCGGCGTGGTGTTGCCGAACACGTCGGGCGCTGCGGAACCGTTGAAGGTATCCCACAACTGGATCGTCGCCTGCACGCTCGAGTAATTGGCGACTGCGCAGCTCGGATACAGGACGAGACCCGAGACGTTCCACTTGCCGGCAGGAACCGGCGGCACAGCGATGGTCGCCGCGTAGCCGGAGAAATTCTTCTCGACGCCGACGCCCGGATTCAGCGCGAAGCCGGCCGTTCCGACCGTTCCGTCGGCGGCCTTGACCTGATAGGAATCGAGCAGCGTATTGCTGCCCAGCGTGGTCAGCTCCCAGCCGAACACGTTCGCTCCGCCGGTGCCGGCGGACATGGTGCCGGCCGGATTGTCGACGGGGGTCACCACGCCTAGGGTCGATACGAAGGCAAGGTCTTCGGTCGAACCGGACGTCGGCGCGTTCGCGTACTTCTGCACACCGACATTCGCAAGCTGGGCTGCCTGCGCACTCGTTCCGGTGAACATCGCGCAAGCCCAGATCCTGGGCACGTAGCTCGCGGTCGGCGCCGGCACATAGGCGGCCGTATAGCCGGCGGGCGCCGAGTTCAACCGGAAGGGGCTTTGTGCGGGCATCGCACCGGTCGCGAAATTGCCGCCGCCATAATAGATGCCAGCCTTGTTCAACAAGCGCACGCCGGGGCCGCCGTTGGCGCCGGAGTCGTCATAGAAAAGGACGCTGGCCGAAGTCGGCGTAAAGGCCGCGGCGTTCTCGTTGTGCAGCACCACGCTGAACGCCGTGATCTGCTGCGGTCCGGGCTGGCTCAGGGTGACCCGGTTGCAGACCAACGATGTGTAGCGCGTGCCCGACGCGTTCACGCCTCCGTTCAGAAGGAAGGTGCCGGCATCAGTACCGATGTTGCTGTAGAGCGGGGCCGAAGGGGCAACCGCAGAGGGCGCTGGCGCCGCACTGAGCAATTCCCCTTGCGCCATCATTCTTGGTTGGGCGGCAAGCGCGGAGCTGCCCAAAATGAGCGTCCCTCCCGCCGCGGCTAGTGCCAAAGCTGTCTTCAACAGACGTTTCATGCGAAATCTCCCCAAAAGTCGAAGGCTGGCATGAGCGAATTCACGCCCACGTGCCGCGGCGCCCGCTGGTTGCCCTGCGAACGATCATCAACACCACTGCAAAATTCCGCACGATTGGCGGACGCAAATGACTTCCAACAAATCCGGTTCATCGCGACTCCCCAGTCGTGTGCGAAACAAAAGCCGGAACTGGCTCGCTTCGGACAAGTGTCCGTCGATCGCCATTCGTTCCAGCCGATATCCGAAATTGCGCCCCGACCAGTTAAACCACCCAGGTGCCGGCAGAGGCGCACGGACTATATGTCGGTTTCGTAGCTGCACACAACCGCGATCCGAAAAAATTTTCCGGATCGCGGTGCGAACGGCGACCGGGCGCCGTTGGTGCGTCGCCGCAATCCGTTCGCGTATGGAAGTTCACAATGCGTCGCCGCACATTTTTGCCCGCATCGATACGCTGCATGGCGCATCCGGCACGCGAGATTGGTCTGCGTGCAACTGTGGCCACGCGCTGGAATGGACCTTCGATCGATTGCGCTGCGCGCGCCGCTTTCGCAGGGTCGACGCATGCATCGACTGATCCGGTTTCTCCGCAACCTGCAAGCGATCGCAGTGGTGATCGTCGGTGCCGCATTTGTTCCCAGCGTAACGCCGAGCGACAGCGGCGTATGATCTCGCCGTTGCGCACATGCGATTCAACAGGGACGACACTTTCATCCGACGTGATACAGGGGGACGTCATGACACATGCAAATTCCAGCTTCGAGGCACCCACATCAACTGCTGCCGACGACGAGACTCCGGAGCATTGGTATGCACGCCGGCCATGGACAGCGCGTTATCCCGCATCCATGCCCGTGGATATCGATCTGGCCGCCGGCACCACCGCGTTGTCGATGTTGCTGACGGCGTGCGCGCGCCACGCCGATCGGGTCGCATTCGATTTCAACGGCGAACGCATGACCTATCGCGAATGGTTGCAGCAGGCAGACGCGCTGGCGCGCTTCTTTGTCCACGAATGGAAACTCGCTGCGGGTGATCGCATCGTGTTCCTGCTGCCGAATCTGCCGGCGTTTCCGGTTGCGTTGCTGGCCGCCTGGATGAGCGGGCTGGTGATCGTGCCGATGCACACGGCCAGCACCGCGCACGAATTCGACGACCCGATTGCCGATGCCACACCGACCGCAATTGTCGGCATCGATGTGGTGATGAAACACTTTCGCGCCGCGCGCGGTGCAGGCGCGGTGCGCGAGCTGGTCGTCAAGGCGCCGCCCGCGCTTTACGGTGACGCCGATCCGGCGCCAGCCAACGCGGTCGGATTCGATGCGGCGCTCGCGCTCGGCCAGACGCTCGCGCCGGTGCAACGCGTCATCGATCCGGACGATCTGGCCTTGCTGCAATATACCGGCGGCACCACCGGGGTATCCAAGGCGGTGATGACCACCCATCGCAACATGGCCTCCGAAGTCGAGATGCTGCGCCTGGCGGTCGCCGAATACGCGCGCCCGGGCGAGGACCTGGTGATCAGCGTGCACCCGTTCTTTCACAGCGCGGGATTGGCGGTGCACTTGCTGCAGTATTCGGTCAACGGCGCCACCCAGCTGCTGTTTCCGAAATCGAAATCGGCCGATCTGGTGGTTGCCGGGTGGCGCGGCCAGCCGGTGAACGCGATGCTGGCCGGACCAGCGTTCTTCCATGCGCTGCTGGCCACACCCGGTTTCGACGAGCTCGACTTTTCCGCCCTGCGCGCCGGTTTCGTCGGCGGCATGCCGCTGCGACCGGATATCCGCGCACGCTGGGAACAGATCACCGGCGCACCGATGATCGAAGGCTACGGCCTGACCGAACTGGCCGGTCCGCTGACCGTGCAGATGGGCAAGGAATACCGCACCGGCAGCGTCGGCTTTCCGTTCCCCTCGATCGAAGTGAGCATTCGCGATGCCGAGGGTCGTGCGGTGGCGCCGGACGAAAGTGGCGAGGTCTGGCTGCGCGGTCCGTGCCTGATGACGGGCTACTACCGCCATCCCGACGAAACCGCGCGCGCGATGACGAGCGAAGGCTGGTTTCGCACCGGCGACATCGGCAGCATGGACAACGACGGTTTCCTGTACCTGCTCGGCCGCAGCAAGGAAATCATCATCGTCGCCAGCGTCAACGTGTATCCGTCGGAAGTGGAGGCTGTCGTTGGCGCCCATCCCGGCGTATCCGACGTGTGCGCGGTCGGCATGCCCGATCCCGAATACGGTGAGCGCGTGCGCCTGTTCGTCGTGCGGCGCGATCCGCAACTCGACGCAGCGGCCGTTGCCAGCTGGTGCGCCGAGCGCCTGTCCGATTTCAAATGCCCCAAGCGGATCGAGTTCATCGACGCGCTGCCGCGTTCGGCTGTCGACAAGGTGCTCAAGCGCGAGTTGAGCAATCGGCCACTGACCTGAGTGCATGATTGCCGCTTCGATCGACCTGCAGCGTCGCAGCTCAGCTGTTGAGCCCCTCTCCCCTCGGGAGAGGGGTTGGGGAGAGGGTTCGGTGCGAGCATGAAGCATCACGCTCGTCCGAACCCTCATCCGGCGGTGACTCGCCCCATCCCGGGGCTCGCCCTTCGGGCCGGCTATCGCCGTTCGCGATCGATCCAGTCGATCGCAGTCGCACCACCCTCGGGCCGCCTGAGAGCGGGCTTCGATCAGAGGGAGAAGGGGAAAGCCAGCCGAGCTTCGACGCTGATCAGGTCGATCAAAGCCAGCCGGCCTGCCAGCGTTCGTGACGCCCCGTCGCTTCGTCGATGGCCGTTCCAACGGCATCGCAGCCGCGCGATCGACATCGGGTATCGCCCGCGGATCGACTACGATGCGGCGCCACCTTTGCACGAGACGAGAACATGCGCCGACCTGTCCGCTGGCTGATCCGACTGGCCGCGCTTGTCGCGTTGCTCGGCGTCGTCGCCGTCGCACTCGGCTGGCTTGCCCTGCGCGGCAGCCTGCCGCAGTACGAGGGCGACGTGCGCAGTTCGGCGCTGTCGGACAACGTCAGCGTGGAGCGCGACGCACTCGGCAGCGCAACCGTGCGCGCGCGCAGCCGCCGCGATGCCGATTGGGCACTCGGCTACGTGCATGCGCAGGAGCGCTTCTTCCAGATGGACCTGCTGCGTCGTCGCGCTGCCGGCGAGCTCGCCGAATTGTTCGGCGCCGTCGCGCTGCCGGCCGATCGCGAGGCGCGCGCGCATCGCATGCGCACGCGAATGCAAGCGACGTTTGCGGCGTTGCCCGCGCAACAGCGTGACGGGATCGATGCGTACCGCGACGGTGTCAATGCCGGATTGTCGGCGCTGCCGGTGCGGCCGTTCGCCTACGCGCTGACCGGCAACAAACCCGCCGCATGGCACAGCGAAGACAGCCTGCTGGTGATCGCCGCGATGGCGTTCACGCTGAACGACGCAAGCAACAAACGCGAACTCGCGTTCGCGCAGATGCACGCGGCACTGCCCGCCTCCGCCTATGCATTTTTGACCGCAAGCGGAGGCGCGTGGGATGCGCCGCTCACGGGCGCACCGCTGAGCTGGCCCGCACTGCCGGCCGCCAGCGATCTGGATCTGCATGGACTCGATCCGGCCTTGCTTCGCCACGAAAATGTCGCGGTCGATCGCGTACCCGGCAGCAACAGTTTCGCGGTGAATGGCGCGTTGGCCGGTGGCGCCGCCCTCGTCGCCAACGACATGCACCTGGATCTGCGCGTGCCGGGCCTGTGGTTCCGCACGCGTCTCGTCTATCCCAATCCGCGCCACCCGGACCAATCGACCGATGTCACCGGCGCCAGCCTGCCCGGCGCGCCTGCGATCGTCGTCGGCAGCAACGGCAAGGTCGCTTGGGGATTCACCAACAGCTACATCGACACTGCCGACTGGGTGCGCGTCACGCTCGATCCCGCCGATCCTTCGCGCTATCGCACCACGGACGGCTGGACGTCCATATCCACGCACGCTGAAATCATCCGCGTGCACGGCGCGCGCTGAAGTGACGTTGCCCGTGCAGGACAACGAATGGGGTCCGATCCTCGGCAGGGATGCGGACGGCACGCCGCTCGCGCTGGCATGGACTGCGCAGGAGCCCGGCGCGATCAACGTCGATCTGCAGCGCCTCGAGCAGGCGGAAACGGTCGACGAGGCGATCGCGATCGCCCAGAGCCAGCGGTTTGCCGCCGCAGAATTTCATGGTCGGCGACCGCGCCGGCAGCATCGCGTGGACGATCGCAGGACGTATCCCGAAACGCATCGGCGGATTCGATCCGACCCTGCCGGCGGACTGGTCGCAGCGCCGGCACCGGCTGGGACGGCTGGCTCGATGCGAGCGCTACGCCACTGACTCAGCCAATCCGCCGTGGCAGCGCCTGTGGACCGCGAATCAACGCATCATCGAAGGCGCGGCGTTCGCGACGGTCGGCGACAGCGGCTACGACCTCGGCGCGCGCGCCGCGCAGATCCGCGATGATCTGCGCGGTCGCACGCACTTCACGCCGGCCGACATGCTGGCGATCCAGCTCGACGATCGCGCGCTGTTCCTGGAGCGCTGGAAGGACCTGCTGCAAGCTCGAACTCAATCGCACGCCGGCAACGCCGCTCAATGACGCGATGAAGAACGCGCTCGCCGACTGGAGCGGCCACGCGTCGATCGATTCGGTCGCGTACCGTCGTCGTGCGTGCGTGGCGCAACGAAGTCATCGACACCGTGCTCGATGGTTTCGCGGCTGCGGTGCGGCGCAAATTCCGCGGACTTCACGCTGCCGAAATTGCCGCAGGCCGAACATGCAGTGTGGAAACTGATCGAGCAGCGTCCCACCGCACCTGCTGCCGCCCGGTTACGCCGACTGGGACGCGCTGCTGATCGCCTGCGCGGAACGCGCCGGCAAGAATCTCGACGCGCAACGGGTGGCCTCGCCGCACGCACCTGGGGCGAGCGCAACACAATGCGGATCGCGCATCCGCTCTCGCGCGCCTGCCCGCCTTCGTCGCGCGCATGCTCGACATGCCGGCGCAGGAGCTGCCCGGCGACGCGAACATGCCGCGCGTGCAGGCACCGGACTTCGGCGCATCCGAACGCTTCGCGGTCGCGCCCGGCGACGAGGCGCACGGCTACTTCATGCTCGCCGGCGGCCAGAGCGGCCATCCGCTGTCGCCGTACTACGGCGCCGGCCATGCCGATTGGGTCGACGGCAAACCGACCCCGTTCCTGCCGGGGCCGGCGCAGCACGTGCTGCATTTCATGCCGGTGTCGCCGCACTGAGCGCTGCAACCGCGATCGCGCATTGCGGCGGCGAGCGCTCAGTGCGTGCCGTCGAAGCCATCGATGAAGATCACGTCGTTCGGATCGAGAACCACGAGATTCACCGGAACCTGGATCATCGGCTGCGCCGGATCGTCACTGTGCACGCAGCCCTGCGCTGAATAGCTGCCGGCTGTCAGGCTCGCCGCATTAGCGGTTGTGGTGATCGTCGCCGCCGTCGCGCCTTGCGCGACCGAACCCGAAGTCGGCGCCGCACTCAGCCACGCCACGGCAGCGGGGCTCGCGCACGAAGTCGGTGCGACATCGATGGTGTAGTGCAGCGTACTGCCGACATCACCGGAGTTGCCGATCGTGAACAGACCGCTAGTGCTTGCTCCGGCGACGACATTGAGGGTGAGGCTGGTCGGCGCAAGCACAGCCAGCGGCTGCGGCGCGGCGCCGGAAGCCGGGCCGAGCGTGGCCACGCCGTAGGTCGCCGGACTCCCGCTCTGCGCGACGTGCAGCGTGCCATTCGCGGCTCCCGGTGGCGCATTGACGGTGAGCGAGAATGCGTAGAGCGAGCCCCAGTCCAAGGTCGGTCCGGAGGCCTGCGCGGTCCACGTCACGCTGCTGCTGCCGACACTGACGCTCCAGTCGTTGGCGGCACTGAGATCGCCATCGCTGAAGCGTGTGGCACTGACGGCCGCGCCCGCGGGCAACGGCACACTGAAGCTGTCGAAACCCTGGTTGCTGAGCACTTTGAGATTCGGTTCGACACCCTGCGTGACTGCACGGGCGAAGTCCAGATTCATTACCGCATAGTCGTAACGCCAGCTACCACCGCCGAGGTTCGTCGCCTTGACCGCGACCTTGGCGTGACCTTCGCCGACCGCCAGTTCGGTGTTGCCGGCATTGAGAGGCGGCGCGCTCGGGCTGACCCAGCGGTCGATCGCCGGACCGAGCTTGTAGCCCGACGCATTGACACCCCACACGCTGCCACTCCAGTTCTGCATGGTCGCGACCGTGCCCATCGAGTTGTAGATGTTGATGTCGTCGCGCGCGAGGTACCACGATTCGAACAGCCAGCTGGCGCCGGGATTCACGGCTGTGCTGATCTGCGATTCGCCGACGGCCAGACGGTATTGGTAGTCGCCGACGGTCGGGAAGTCATTGCTGCCGACGCAGTCCACGTCGTAGATCGAACCACAGCGGCCCCACTGGTTGGTCGCTGGAATGACCTCCGCGCGCGGGCCGAGGCGGCCACCGTTGTCGTTGCTGCCGGTGCCGTAGGTGTCCTCGCAGGTGGCCCCGAGCACGTGACCCTCCGAGTACGTGCAGTTGCCGCCGGAATTGATGGTCGAATACGCATGCTTGAGGCCGGACCGGCCGATCTGCTCGATGCTGCCGTCCGCATTGATCCGGTACATGTTCCAGGTCAGGTACGGATGCTGGTCGTTGCCGTAGGGTGGGAAATTGCCGGAGAACATCTCGAACCACGCGATGTCCGCGGCCCACAACGCGCTGCTGATGCCGAGCGCGCCCTGCCCCACGATCGTGGTCTGGATCGATCCGGCGTTGACGTTGTTCTTCAGCGTCGACGAGGGCGTGAACACGACCGTGCCGCTGCCGGACGGACCCGTGCAACCTTGGCAACGGCTGTACTGCGGCGTGAAGTCCTCCATGAACAGGTCGGCCCGGTAGGTGCCGCCGTTGGGTGCTGCGGTGCCCGCGAAATGGCAGTTGGTGCCCGAATTGACATCGCAGGTCGCCATTGGCGCCTGCTCCGCGCCGCGGCTCAGCACTTCGCTGTTGAGTTCCATGTCGGCGATCGCCCAGCCGGCGACCATCGGCTGGCCGAGTCGCGCGGCCAGCTGCGTGCTGATACGCACGTCCATCGAGCGCACCGAAAGCAGGTTGTCCTTGCCGGCCGTCTCGTACATCAGGCGATCGATATAGAACCAGGCCTTGCCGTCCGCGGAGACGAGATCGAGCAGGAACGGATCGTCCGCGCGCGGCATCAATCGGAAATCGGTGAGGTCGATCCTGCCTTCGGGCAGGCCGATCACGTAGCCACCGCGCGCCTGCAACGCCCCTGAATTGAAACCGCGGAAATGGCCGTTCTCGACGCGGACCCCGAGCGCGTCGCCGCGACGCACCGCAAAGCGTTCGAAGTGATGATCCGGCGCGTCGGCGAGCCGGGCGCTCGGCGTCGCGATGCGCAGGCCGATGTCGCCGGCTAGGTCGCGGTTCCAGCGCACGCCGACCTCCCCGCCCCAGACCGACCACGACGGCTGCGACGCGGTCGCGGATTCGTGCGCCGCATCGGGCGCACCAGCATGGATCAGCGAGGCCGCGCCAACGGCGAGGAGAAAACCCAGCACGAGACGTTTCACACGCGTACCCCCGAAACAGAACACCGGAAGAGGGTGGCCCCGCCCGGTTTAGGCCCGGCCGGTACGGTAAACGCAGGATCATCCTGCGGCGATCTTACGACTTGGCATTGAAGCAGTCGATGAAATTTCCGCGAGCGGATCCGTAAGGGCGGTCACAGCCTGCGACGTCGGAATCGGCCCAACCAGCGCAGCTCGGTCCGCCACGGATCGGTACCGAACCCGCCGCCAGCGCGCTCTGCATGGCGCCCGAAAAGAACAAACCTCGCCGAAGGGAGGCTTTTTCAATGCGAACCCGAATGTCCGCCGTTTCGGTATCCGGGGCTTGACGATGCCCTCAGCGGCGCTTGCTCAGGCATGGGCCGTGATGTCCGGCTCGCGGTATCGGTGCAGCAACAGCGGGATCATCCGGCTGTGATCATGTGGCGCGACGCCGCAGCCATCGCTGGAAACCGGAGCACCAGAAGGTAACGTCGACTGGTGCCAGGAAGAAACAACAAAAAAGGCCGGACCCGAAGGTCCGGCCTCTGCTGCCACAAGAAACGCGGTGAAGCGCAGTTACAGTGCCGGCGGCGTTTCAAACCCGTCGACAAAGATGCGATCCGGCACAACGATCGTGCAGCTCACCACTATGTTCGTGATGTTGGCCGCTGCGATCATGCCGCTGCCGTTGGCGACGCTGCAGGTCTGCGCCGGACTCGATGGCTGCGTGCCGACCGTGACTGCGTAGGCAACGCCACCGGCCAACCCGGACGGGAACGTGAACGTGCCGTTCGCATTGACTGGCAGATCGGCACCGCCATTCAACTTCAGCGCCAGACCACTGCCAACAAGGCCGCCGACCGAGCCACCGATCGTATAAAAGGTCGCGCAGGTGACTGCAACATTGGTCACGTTCGCGCTGCCGATCGTGCCGCTGCCGTTGGCGACGGTGCAGGTCTGGGTCGGATTCGATGGCTGCGTGGCGACAGTGACGGAATACGTTGCGCCGGTGGGCAAGCCGTCGGTGAATACGAACAGGCCGTTCGCGCCCATCGACAAGGTCGCACTGCCGTTGATCTGCAGCACGAGACCGCTGCCGGCCACGCCGCTGACGCGGCCGCCGACCGTATACATCGGCGGCGGAGCGCCGGCGCAGGTGACCAGCACGTTGCTGACATCCGCCGAACCGATCGCACCGCTGCCATTGGCGACCGTGCATGTCTGGGCCGGACCGGAAGGCTGCGTGGCGACCGTGACCGCATATGCGGTACCGCTGACCAGACCACCCGGGAACGTGAATGCGCCGTTCGCGCCGACCGGCAGGCTGGTGGTGCCATTCAGGCTCAGCACCAGGCCGCTGCCGCTCAGGCCATTGACCGAGCCACCAATCGTGTAGGTCACGGCCACGGTGCAGTTCACCGCAACATTGCTCACGTTGGCGGCACCCATTGTGCCGCTGCCGTTGGTGATGGAGCACACCTGGCCGCTCGGCTGCGTACCCACGGTGACGGCGTAGGCGGTGCCGCTGCTCAAGCCTCCCGGGAACGTGAACGTGCCGTTCCCGCTGACCGGCAGGCTGGCGGAATTGTTGAGCTTGAGCACGAGTCCGCTGCCGCTCAGTCCGCCGACCGTGCCGCCGACCGTGTAGGTCGGCGCGGTCGTGCAGGTCACCGCGACATTCGTGACATTCGCCGAACCGATCGTGCCGCTGCCGTTGGCGACCGTGCAGGTCTGCGCCGGGCTGGCCGGCTGCGTGTCGACCGTGACTGCGTACGCGGTACCGGTGGCGAGACCGCTGGGGAAGGTGAACGCGCCGTTCGCACTGACCGGCAGGCTGGCCGCACCGTTCAACTTCAAGACCAGACCGCTGCCCGACAGGCTACTGACCGTGCCACCGACGGTATAGGTCTGGGTAGTGGCAACCGTCAGTGAAACCGGCACCTCGATCAGGGCATGCGCCGGATCGCCGGTTCCCACGCACAGCTTCGCCGTGTAGGTGCCAGCTCCCAGTCCCGTGCTGTCCGCCGTCACCGCGATCGTGGTGTTGCCACCGCTGGCGACACTGCCCGAGGTGGACGCGGCGCTCAGCCAGCGAATACCCGTGTCATTGCCGCACGCGCTGGTCGGTGCCCCGATCATGTAGAGCAGCGAACTGCCGGATGCCCCCGTATTGGCGACCGCCAGCGTGTCGGTAGTGGTGGCGCCGGTCAGCAAATTGAAGGTGAACGAAGCCGGCGTCACATTCGCCGTCGGAACCGGCGTATCGGCCGCAGCCGGTGCCAAGGTGAGCAGCTGGTGCGCCGACGGACTGCCGGCCTCGGCGACACCGAGCTCGCCATTGATCGCCGCCGGTGCCTTGTCGACCGTCAGCGAGAACGAGAACAGCGTACCCCAGTCCAGCGTATTGCCGGCGGCCGGAGCGTTCCAGGTGATGCTGCCGCCGCTGGTGGAGACGGTCCAGTCGTTGCTGGCATCGACGTCGCCATCGCTGAAGCGGGTCGCACTGACGTTCGCTCCGGCTGGCAGCGGCACACTGAAATAGTTGAAGCCCTTGTTGCCGGTGACGCGAACATTCGGCGCGCTGCCGGAGGTGATCGCGCGCGCGAAATCCACGTTCATCACCGCGTAGTCGTAACGCCACAGGCCACCGCCGAGATCGACGGCCTTGACCGCGAGCTTGCCGTGACCTTCGCGGGTGGCGAGCTCGCTGCTGCGCGCGTTCGCACCCTGATTGGCCGGATCGACCCAGCGATCGATCGCCGGACCGAGCTTGTAGCCGCTGCCGCCGCCCGGCGCCCACGAGCTGCCGCTCCAGCTCGGCGCGCCGGTCTTGGTCGCCATCGAGTTGTACGGATTGTGGTCGTCGCGAGCGATGTACCAGGATTCGAACAGGTACGTCGCGCCCGGATTGCCGGTCGCACTGACCTGCTGCTCGCGCACGATCAGGCGCTGGTCGTAGTCGCCGTTGCCGCCGGCGCTGAGCGAGCCGACGCAGTTGCGATCATAGATCGAGCCGCAACGGCCCCAGATGCCGGTGGCCGGCACGATTTCCGAGCGCGGCCCGAGGTCGGAGCTGGTGTCGTTGTTGCCGGTGCCGTAGGTGTCCGAGCAACTGCGCCCGAGGATGTGGCTGTCGTGGTCGGCGCTGTCCGCGCAATTGCCGTTGGTGGTCAGCCAGGCATGCTTGACGCCCGAGCGGCCGATCTGCTCGATGCTGCCATCGGCATTGGTGCGGTACAGGTTCCAGATCAGGTACGGATGCTGGTCGTTGCCGTACGGCGGCAGGTTGCCGGTAAATTTCTGGTTCCAGGCGATTCCCGCTGTCCACGCCGCGCTGCTGGTGCCGAGCGCACCTTGTCCCGGAATCGTCACTCCGAATGTGCCGGCGTTGACGTTGTTCTTCAGTGTAGAACTCGGTGTGAACACGATCTTGCCGGTGCCGGACGGACCGCTGCAGCCCTGGCAGCGCGTGTACTGCATCGTGAAGTCCTGCATGAACAGGTCGGCTTCGTAGGTGCCGCCGTTCGGCGCCGCAGTACCGGGCCAACGCGGGCTGCTGGCCAGCGGCATCGCGCCGACGCCCTGCGTCTGCACCTCGGTGGTCATGGCGAGATCCGCGATCGCCCAGCCGGCGACCTCGGGGTGGCCGATGCGCTCGGCCAGCGCCGGACTGATGCGCATGTCCATCGCGCCGACCGCCAGGGTCTTGTCGTTGTCCATCAGCTCGTACATCAGGCGATCGATGTAGAACCAGACCTGGCCGTCGCTGCCGACGAAATCGAGGAGCAGCGGATCGCTCGCGTTCGCGCGCAGGCGGAAATTGGAGAAGTCGATGCTGCTGCCATCGTGCAATCCGATCGTGTAGCCGCCGCTTGCCTGCAACGAGCCGCCATCGAACCCGCGGAAGTAGCCACGGTCGACGTGGAACGCCAGGCTGCCGCTGCGACGCACATCGAAGCGATCACGCCCGCGCATGCTCAGGCCCGGCAGCGCATCGCGCGCGGAGGAGATCTGCATGCCGACGTCCGCGGCCAGATCGCGGTTCCAGCGGACTTCGACGGTCCCGCCCCACGCCGACCACAACTGCGGGGGCGACGCCTCGGTCGCAGCCGATGGTGTGGTGGAGGGAGATGCAGCGAACACGCCTGCCGCCGGCACGAGGCCGATTGCAAGCGCCAATACGAGTGCACGATATTTCATTGATGCTTACCCCAGTTATCAATGGCAAATTGGACGATCCAACCCTGGGGCCTTCCCAAACCCCTGGGGTTTTCCTGATGTTTCCGACCCACACATTCCTGCACCGCAAAACCGCAAGATGGCGGCATGCGCAGGGATACGGTTTCGTACGAAAAGCGACAGAGCGCGTGAGCACCCTGTAAAACCTGACATCACGCGTAACACCCTATCCGCATCCCTCCATCCAATAGCGGCATCCGTTCGCACAACGACTCACCACAGCCACCGCGCACATTACTGCTGCACTCATCCCTACCGTGCCACGGGTGGCGTGCGCACCTCGAAACCATCGACGAACAGCAGGTCGGCGCTGTTGGCCGCAGCGACGCCAATCAGTTCCGGCGGCGATTTGCCATACCCGGGCTGGACGGGATCGTCGCTCGGGTTGTTCCACAACTGGTGCATGTATTCCCCACGCGTGCGACCTTGCGGACCGACGACAAACGGCCGGTTGGATGCGCCGCTGCACATCTGATTCTCACCCGGGAACGCGTTGGCGACCGCTTCGTCGCGCAGGAAATCGATGTAGTCCTTGCTCGACGTCTGGTAGTACAGCCGCGCGGTCGCGGTGAACGGCCCGACCGCGCCGGCCGGTACGCTGAAACGGTAGGCGACGCGGTCGACATTGACCAGGGTGCCCGAGCCGGGCGCGGTTTCCGGATAGATCGCGCCGACCGGACGCACTTCGTAGCCGTTCGGATCGTCCAGCGTGGCGGGCCTGAAGCCGAGCGGCGGAATGCGGTTGTCCTTCGCCACGCAGTCGTTGAGCGCGAAATGGAACATCGCCTTGCCGCTGCCGTTGACGACATCGCAGGTACTGGAACCGTTGTGGTTGAAGATGCCTTGCAGCACTTCGTACACATGCGCCTGCGGGTCGCTGCCCAGCACGGCGCTGGCCAGATCGTAGGCACCGCTTTCGGCCAGGAGCGAACCGCCCGCGTCGTGCACCTGTACATTTATCCACATACGGCGCCCTTCGCCGTAGCCGCTCGGCAACTTGTGGCCGCTCAGGTTGGTGACCTCGACCTGCAGCGCGATCGAACCGGCAACGCTCAGCGTTGGTGCGCTGTACGCGGATATCGTCGTCACCACCGCGGCGGCCGATTGCAGCAACTGCCGCGCCCAGCCGATGGCCTGGTCGAATGAAGCCTGCCGGCCGATGCCTTGCCAGGAACCGGGGATCGCACTGGTATCGCTGTATTCGCCCTTGATCATGCCGGGGATCCAGGTGTTGCCGCCGGCGAACGCATGCGTGGGCAGGTTGCCGCTGCGGTTCGGATAACCGCCGAGCGTACACGCGGTCGCTTGCGGGTCCTCGCTGCTCGGCATGTGGCAGTCCTGGCAGTTCTTGCCGCTCACCGGCGCGGAAAATGCGCTGCGCTGCCATTCACTGAACGTGCGCTCGATAGGGAACGGCACGCCGGTGTCGCTGCCGTCGGCGAGCTTGAGCGTCTTCAGCGGACCGCCGGCGATATCCGGCGTGGTCACGTCGTGGCATTGCCCGCACATCGCGCTGTCGGTGTGAAAAGGCGAGAACTTCCACGCATGCGGCGGGCGCGTGCCGCCGGTGTAGTTGTACGGACCGCGCCGGCACGGCTCGCTCGCACCCGCGCATGGCTGGTCGTCGAGCCATACCGCGCCGTTGCGCGGCAGCGGTTCCCCCGCGGGGCCTTGCGCCATCTGGCGATGGCAGAAATGGCAACTGAGCCCGCTGTAGTCGCTGTAGGCATCGGGCGCGTCGTAGCTGCCTTCGAGCAGGCAGGCCGCGGCGCCCTTGGTCACATCGTTGTTGGGCTGGCCATAGCCCGCCTTGACGACACGGCCGCCGTACCAGCCTTGCGAGGTGTGGCAGCGCAGGCAGTAGTCGCCGACCCCGGGGACGTCGTGGTTGGCAACGTCGAGCGCGGCCAGGAACAGCGGATCGCGCATCGCATTGGCCATCATCGAGCCGGCCCAGGTTGGATGCGGGCGGAATGTGCCCGAGCTGGCTGGACCGCCCACACCGTGGCACCCGCTGCAATCATCCGACGCCAACAGGCTGTAATTGAGTCCCGGCTGGGTGCCATGCGGCGTGAAATCGACGGGCCCGGCGAACGGCGCGAGCTGGTGCGCCACCGGCCACCAACTGGCGGACGCGGATTGCTCTGCAGCCAATTCAGGCCCGGCTGCACGCGGCGTGAAATCGAAGGCCATCGCGACGACGGCTGTACACAGCAGGGCGCCACCGAGCAGGATCGCAATGACGATGCCGCCACCTCGGCGGCGATGCGACGGCGATGGAGCAATGGGCAGCCCGATCATGGTCGCGCGCCCGCACTGCCGATCGCCGCGACCCACGCGACGCCCCCGGCCGCGCGCACGCGGCTGTCCCAACACGAATTTCCCATCAGTTACCCCAGATCTGAAGGCGAGCCGGCGTTTCCATCCCGAGAAACGTCGCTGCCGAGACCCGCGCGCACGTGATTGCGCACGCGCCGGTCTTGCAACCATCCATCATTCAATCAATCAATCAAACCCGTTCGCCAACAGGCGAGTACCGGCGACCAAGTGAGCCCCCGATAAAGTCGCCGAATCTAGCACGCACACCAACTATCCGCATGTTGCATGGCACGATCACTGCCCGCCGGCGCGGCGCCCATCCATGTGGGACCTGCGCTGCGCACGCTGACGCTGCTGCCCTCTTCCGATCAGGCAGCCCGGCGGCGCAAAGCGCGGCCGGCATCGTGGGTTTTCCGGATTGCCGGCCGACCTGCGATCGCCCAGCCTACGGGCGCGGTGCTCTGGCAGGTCCGAGCAACACGAGCGTGTAGGGCAGCGATCCTTCGTCCGCGGTCGCCGCGCCGATCAGGCGAATCGCGCCGTGCGCATCGGGCGCGGCATTGGCGCTGAACCCGAAGTAGTAGAGCGTGCCCCAATCGAGCGTGTTGCCGGACGCGGGCGCGCGCCACGTCATCGTGTCGGCTGTGGTGGTCGCGGTCCAATCGTTGGCGGCGCTGTCGTCGGCATCGTCGAAGCGGATATCCGCCACGCGCGCACCGCGCGGCAACGCGACGCTGAACTGTTCGAAGCCAGGGTTGGAGAGCAGTTTCAGATCGGGTTCGCGCGGATGCGCCGGATCGACCTGCGCATGCGCATAGTCGAAATTCATTACCGCATATTCGTAACGCCAGCGCCCGCCGCCGTGATCGGTCACCTTCACCGCGACGCGCGCGCGCCCGAGGGGCGTCGCCAGTTCCTTGTTCATCGCCTGTGCGGACGGCATGGCCGGATCGACCCAGCGATTGATCGCGGGGCCGAGGAAAAAATCGTGGTCCGGCGCATTCGCATTGACCAGATTGACACTCCAGTTCGCGCCGTTCTTGCGTGGCGCGATCTGCCGGTAGCCCATCGTGTTGTAGATGTTCACGTCGCCGCGGACGATGTACCAGTACTCGAAGAAGTACTGCGCATCGACGCTGAGCGGTGGCAGCAAATCGCTCTCGCTGACCTGCATCCGGTACTGGTAGAGATCCTTCGCGCCGCTGCCGGCATCCATGCGGCCATCGCAATCGGCATCCCAGACCGACCCGCAACGGCCCCATTGCGCGGTGTGCGGAATGATTTCGGAGCGCGGCGCGAGATTCTGCTCGCCGCCGCCATTGTCGTTGCTGCTGAACGAATAGATGTCCTCGCAACCCGGCCAGAACACATTGCCCGCAGGGCAACCGCAGTGCTTGTTGATTGAGTAGAACGCGTGCTTCACGCCGGACGCGCCGACCTGCTTGATGCGCCCGGCCGCGTCGACGCGATACAGGTTCCAGATCAGATACGGATGCTGGTCGTTGCGATACGGCGGATGATCGCCGCTGAAGTGTCCGTACCAGGCGACTGCGGTCTGGCCGACATTGCGCAGGCTCGCATCCGCGCCGAGCACGAGTTTGCCGTTCGTGCTCGCTGCCGTGCAGGCACCGCCGTTCGGCAACGGCGGCAGGCCGCAACGCGGCGCGTAGATCGAATCCCAGAAACCACTGAGATTGGAATAGGTCACTTCGATGTCGGTGACCAGGCCAGGCCGCGGCCACGGCGCGCGGCACTGGGCGGCGTTCGCAGCGACGCGCGCGTCATCGCCGCGTGCCGGCGCGTGGAACTCGAGGTTGCCGATCGGATAGCCAGCCAGTTCGGCACGACTGAGCATTTGTGCAAAATGCGGCGACAGGCGCAGGTCCATGTGCCGCATCGAAAACTCGCCAGGCCGGTCCGCATCGAAGCCATAGTGCGCGTGATCGGCGACCAGCCAGACCACGCCTCGCGCATCCGTGACGTCGATATCGAACGGCGTGCCGGGGTGGGCGCGCAGCACGAATCCGCGCAAGTCCGCGCTGCCACCGGGATATGCGAGGCGCAGGCCGCCATCGAATTTCAGTTCGCTCGCACCGATGCCGATGAGGGCCGCATCACGGCGCTCGATATCGATGTGGCTGTCCGCTCGGGCCGCGAACGTCGTGCTGTCATATCGCACGCCGGCCACTCCGGGCGTGCGCGCAGACGCATCGCGCACATCGCCGATACGCACTTTCAACGTGGCCAGTTCATCCGGGTTGAAGCTGATCGCTGCCTCGCCACTGGCTTGCGGTTTGGACACGGCCCGCGTCCCCTGCGCCGACAACGGCGTGACAGCGAGCACAAGGCATACGAATACAGACAGCGATTTGTTCATCGGAGCGTGTTCGTCGGAAAGTAGAGGGCGTGTCTCGCGCGACGCGCGAGCGTGGTCGCCATGGTGCCATGCTGGCGCCGGATGGGGCATCCGCGTTAGCGTTCGTCGATGGCCTCCTCCGACTTCTCCAGCACCAGCGCCGCCGTCGAACGCATTGCGAACCTGATCGGCAGCGCGCACCCCGACCTCGCCGCGGCGGAGGCGACGAAAGCACGCATGCGCTTTCCGCGCGACGCCGAGATCGCACGCCTGCACGGCATCGCATTGCTCCAGCTCGGCCGGCTCGGCGAAGCACGCGCAGCGCTGGAATCGGCGCGCGCGCTGGCGCCGCGATCGATCGAAGTCCTGTGCAACCTCGGCAGCGTGTTGCTCGCGAGCGGCGACGCGCCCGCCGCGGTCGCCGCACTCGAGTACGCGCGCACCCTGGCGCCGGCGCACCCTGCCGTTCTCAACGGTCTCGGCAACGCGCTGCGTGCGGGAGGCGATCTCACCGGCGCGCGCGATGCGTACGAACAGGCGACGCGCGCGCGACCGGACTACCTCGGCGCATGGTTCAACCTCGCCGCGTTGCGCCACGCGCTGGGTGAGCTGGTGCAGGCCGAGCACGATGCGCGTCGCGCACTGGCCCTTGCTCCCGGACATCCGGAAGGATTGCTCGTGCTCGGTCACATCCTCGCCGCGCAACGCCGCTATGCCGAAGCGGAAGTGGCCTACGCGACGGGCGCGCGATCCGCACCCGACGATGCGCGCTTTCCGTACCAATGCGGCTTGATGGCCGAGGAACAGAAACAGCATGCGGCCGCAGCCGCAGCGCACGCACGCGCCTTGGCGCTTGATCCACATCTCGACCAGGCGCTCGGCCAGCTCGTCTTCCTGCGCCGGCAATTGTGCGACTGGCGCGATCTCGATGCGCTGTCGGCGCGCTTGCTGGCGCGCGCTCGCGAACGCGCACCCGGCATCGCGCCGTTCGGCTTCCTTGCCGAACCCGCCACCGCGGCCGAGCAATTGCAGTGTGCGCAAACCTGCGCGTCGGGCATCGAAGCGAGTACCGCGTCGATGCGCGCGCGCCTCGCGTTCGCCCATCCGCGACGGACCGTCGATGCGCCACTGCGGGTCGGCTTCGTCGCCAACGGTTTCGGCAATCATCCGACCAGCCTGCTGATCGTCGCGATGCTCGAAGCCCTGCGCGAGCACGCGATCGAGATCCACCTGTTCTCGACCGCAGCCGCGGATGGCAGCCCGATGCTGCGGCGCATGGTTGCGGCGGCGCACGCATGGCACGACGCCGCGAACGCGACCGCATCCGCGCTGGCCGGCACGATTCACGAGGCCGGCATCGAAGTGTTGCTCGATCTCGACGGGTATTGCGCCGGCGCGATGCCGGCGGTGTTCGCGTTGCGGCCGGCGCCGGTGCAGGTGAACTGGCTCGCGTATCCCGGCACGCTGGGCGCGCCGTGGATCGACTATGTGATCGCCGATCGCAGCGTATTGCCGGATGTGCTGGCGACGTCCTTTTCCGAACACGTGGCCCTGTTGCCGCGCTGTTTCCAGCCGTCGGACACGACCCGCATCATTGCGGAGCCGCCCGCGCGCGCGGCGTGCGGACTTCCGGAAACCGGCGTCGTCTACGTCTGTTTCAACGCGAGCTTCAAGCTCACTCCCGCAAGTTTCGAGCGCATGCTCGGCGTGCTGCGCGGCGTGCCCGGCTCCGTGCTGTGGCTGCTGTCCGGCCCGGATGGCGCGGACCCGCGGCTGCATGGACACGCCGCGCAGCATGGCGTCGATGCGGCGCGCCTCGTATTCATGCCCAAGTTGCCGCACGAGGAGTATCTCGCGCGCTATCGGCATGCGGATCTGTTCCTCGACACTGCGCCGTACAACGCGCACACGACCGCGTCGGATGCGATCTGGGCCGGTTGTCCGGTGCTGACCGTAGCCGGTACGACGTTCGCCGCACGGGTCGCCGCGAGCCTCAACCACCATCTCGGCATGCCGCAATTGAATGCGCGCGACGACGCGGCCTTCATCGAATTCGCGACCCGCATCGGGCGCGACGCGGATGCGCGAGCCGCGCTGCGGGCTGAACTCGCAGCACGTCGCCGCGACAGCGGCCTGTTCGACATGCGCGGTTTCGCGGCCGACTTCGCGGCGCTGCTGCGCACGATGGCGCAGCGCTATCGCAGCGGCTTGGCGGCCGGCCCGCTCGGTTGAACTTCCCGCCGGCGGTGCGGAGCGCTACGCTCACGCCATGACCGCACAAACCGACTTCGTTCCGCTCACCATTTGCGTGCTGACCGTATCGGACACGCGCACACCCGACACCGACACATCGGGCGATTACCTCGCGCTCTCGATCGGGCAAGCGGGGCATCGCCTGCACGAGAAGCGCATCGTCAAGGACAACCGCTATGTCGTGCGCGCGATCGTCGCACAGTGGATCGCCGACGAAGGTATCGATGGCGTGATCCTCACCGGCGGCACCGGTTTCACCGGCCGCGATTCGACGCCGGAAGCGATCCGGCCCCTGCTCGACAAGGACATGCCCGGCTTCGGCGAGATGTTCCGCGCACTCAGCTTCGAGGAGATCGGCACCGCGACACTGCAATCGCGCGCATTCGCGGGATTGTCGAACAACACGTTCGTGTTCTGCCTGCCAGGTTCGACCTCGGCCTGCCGCACCGCTTGGGAGAAACTGATCCGCGCCCAGCTCGATGCGACGACGAGGCCCTGCAATCTGGCTGGGTTGATACCGCGGCTGCGTGAGCCCAACGATCTGTAGGAGCGCCGGAAGGCGCGAAGCTTTGTACCTGAATGGCATCGCGCCTTCCGGCGCTCCCACCAGGCACGCCGCCCGTCCGTTCCCTGCGTCCACTTCAAGGAAAGCGCGACGATGAAACTGCTCAAGAATAAAAAATACACCAACGAACTGGACGCCCTCTACGACGATCTCGTTGACTTGCAGCGCTGGATCATTGCGAACGGCAAGCGCGTCGTCGTGGTCTTCGAAGGCCGCGACGCGGCCGGCAAGGGCGGCGTGATCAAGGCGATCGCCGAGCGCTTGAATTCGCGCTACACACGCATCGTGGCGCTGCCCAAACCGAATGATCGTGAAAGCACGCAGTGGTATTTCCAGCGCTATATCGAACACCTGCCCGCGGCCGGCGAGCTCGTGCTGTTCGATCGCAGCTGGTACAACCGCGCCGGCGTCGAGCATGTGATGGGGTTTTGCACCGACGCGCAGTACCAGCGGTTCCTCGCCGACTGCCCGGTGTTCGAGAAGATGATTACCGACGACGGCACCATTGTTCTGAAGTACTGGCTTGCGGTCGATCAGGAGGAACAGGAACAGCGCTTCGAGGAACGCGCCACCGATCCGCTCAAACGCTTCAAGATTTCACCGATCGATCTGAAAGCTCGCGAGCAATACGCCGCTTATGGCGACGCACGCGATGCGATGCTGGCGGCGACGAACAGGCCGTGGGCGCCGTGGTTTGTCGCGAATTTCAACGACCAGAAACGCGGGCGGCTCGACGTGATCGCGCATTTGCTCAAGCAACTGCCCGAACGAGTGCCTCCGGACAAGCCGTTGAAGCTGCCGAAGCTGAAGGGGAAACCTGGACGGGAGAAATTGCCGCGCGAGGATTTCTGGATAGCGTGAGGCTTGCGCAGAGGGCGGGGTCGCGGCCGCGCCGCCCCACAAATGCGACGCTGCTGCAGGAGCGCACCCTGTGCGCGAACCTCGCTGCGACCATGTCGGAACGGTCGCCCACAGGGTGGGCTCCTACGGTCAATTGCTGCCCGCAGGAGCGCTACAAGCGTGACCCGAACGCCGGGAAATTCCCGCGACGCTACGGCCGGCGCGCCAGTTCCGGGTTTTCCTTGCTGACCGGCATCAGGTCGGTCTTCGAGACGCCGAGCCAGTACAGGATCGGGTTGGCGAAGAAGATCGACGACAAGGTACCGATCACGATGCCGACCAGCATCGTCAGCGCGAAGCCGTGCACGGCCGGGCCGCCGAAGAAGTACAGCGCGAACATCGCGAGCGCCGTGGTCAACGAGGTCATGATCGTGCGCGACAGGGTCTGATTGATCGAGCGGTTCAGGATCGTGTACGGATCGGCCTTGCGGGTCATGCGGAACAGTTCGCGTACGCGGTCGAACACGACGACCTTGTCGTTGATCGAGTAGCCGATCACCGCCAGCAGCGAGGCCAGCACGGTCAGGTCGAACTCCATGTGGGTCGCGGCGAAGAAGCCGACGGTCAGGATCGCGTCGTGGAGTTCACTGGCGATCGCGGCGATCGCGAAACGTTTCTCGAAGCGGATGCCGATGTAGATCATGATGCCGAGCATCACGAATACCGCGGCGACGATACCGTTGGTCTTGAGCTCGGCACCGACCGATGCACCGACGAAGTCGTGGCGTTTCAAGGTCACGTCGTCCCGCTTTGCCTTGAGTGCATCGAGCACGTCGGTCGCGACCTTGTCCGCATTCTTCTGGTCCGCCTGCGGTCTGCAGGCGGATCGAGACTTCACGCGTACCGCCGAGGCTCTGCACCTGCGCGTTGTGGAAACCGCCGGCTTCGAGCGCGGCACGCACCTGGTCGACCTCGACCGAGTTGGTGTAGCCGGCCTCGACCAGCACGCCGCCGGTGAAATCCAGCGCGTAGTTGAGGCCGCGGGTCGCGATCAAGCCGAGCGACACCACGATCAGGACGATCGAGATGATCAGGCTGGTCTTGCGCCAGCCGAGGAAGTCGATATTGCTGTGCGGGTTGAAAAGTTCCATTAGTGCGCTCCGCCCTGCGAGTAGCCGCTGCCGATCGACAAGCCTTTGAGCTTCTTGCCGCGCGCGTGGATAAGATTGGTGATGGCATGGGTGACCGTGACCGAGGTGAACATCGAGGTCAGGATACCGATGAAGAGCGTCACGCCGAAGCCGCGGATCGCGCCGGAGCCGAGCGTCATCAGCGCGAGCGCCGCGAGCAGATGGGTCACGTTCGCGTCGAGAATCGTCGCCCAGGCCTTGTCGTAACCGGCGCGGATCGAGGCCAGCGGCGTCGAGCCGTTGCGCAATTCCTCGCGGATTCGTTCGCAGATCAGCACGTTCGCGTCGATCGCCATGCCGAGCGTCAGCACGATACCGGCGATGCCGGGCATGGTCAGGGTCACCCCGATCGCGGACATGACCGCGAGCAGCAGGACCAGGTTGAAGAACAGCGCGATGTCGGCGATCAGGCCGAACAGCCAGTAGTAGAACGCCATGAACACGAGCACCGCGCCGAGGCCGAGCAGGACCGCGCTGACGCCCTTCTGGATGTTGTCCTTGCCGAGGCTCGGGCCGATCACGCGTTCCTCGACGATCACGACCGGCGCGGCCAGCGAACCGGCGCGCAGCAGCAGCGCGAGATCGGACGCGACCTTGTTGCTTTCGAGGCCGGTGGTCTGGAACCGGTTCGAGAACACGCCACGGATACTCGCATTGTTGATCACTTCTTCGGTGACCTTGGTGCTGCGCACTTCCTTGCCGTCGACGATCTTGACCTCGGGCGTGTGCTCGACATAGACGACCGCCATCGGCTTGCCGATGTTCTGGGTCGTGAAGTCGAGCATCTTGCGGCCACCGGCCGCGTTCAGCGTGACCGACACCGACGGCGTCCCGCTCTGCTGGTCCGGCGCGCTGGATGCGTCGACGAGTTCGTCGCCGGTCACGATGACCTTCTTCTTCAGCAGGATCGGAATCGGTTTGCCGTCCGGGCCGCGATCGCGGCGGTAATAGAGCTTGTCATCCGGCGGAATCTGGCCGGATTTCGCCGCTTCGAACGCGTTCGCGTTCTCGTCGACCGCGCGGTATTCGAGGGTCGCGGTCGCGCCGAGGATCTTCTTCGCCTCGGCGGTATCCTGCACGCCGGGCAATTCGACCGCGATGCGCGATTCGCCCTGCTGCTGGATCAGCGGCTCGGCGACGCCGAGCGAGTTGATGCGGTTGCTCAGCGTGGCCTGGTTCTGGCGGATCGTGTTGAGCGCGACTTCCTTGATCTTCTCGGGCTTGACGGCCGCGTCCAGCGTGATAGGTGTCACCGACCGCCTTGCCCTCGGTGACGATGACGTCCGGCACCTTCGAGGTGATCGCACTCAGCGATGCGTCGCGGTCCTCGGCGCTGCGCAGCTGCACGACGACGCCGTTCGGGCCGCGCCCGACCGACTGATAGCGGATGTTCTTGTCGCGCAGCACCGAGCGGATATCGTCCGCATAGCGCTGCACCTGCTTTTCCATCACGTCCTTGTCATCCACCTCCATCAGGAAGTGCACGCCGCCCTGCAGGTCGAGACCCTTGGGCATTTCCCGCGCACCGATCGAACGCATCCAGTGCGGCACCGTCGAGGCGAGGTTGAGCGCGACGACGTACTGATCGCCAAGCGAGCTCTTCAGGATTTCCTGCGCCTTCGCCTGCAATTCGTTTTCGCCCGTCGGCAGGCGCACCAGCATGTGATCGCCGTTGAGCTCGATGCTCTGGAACGCGATCTTGTCTTTCTCGAGCACGCCCTGGACCTGTTCCTTGAGCGCCTGATCGACCGTCGCGCCGCGATTGGCCGTGATCTGCACGGCCGGCTGCTGCAGGAACAGGTTCGGCACGCCGTACAGCACGCCGAGCAACAAGGTCACCACGACCAACGCATATTTCCAACGGGGAAAATCGTTCATTTTTAAATCCGATGCGCCACAACGTCATCCCGGCCGACACACGGCCGGGACCTGATTACCGGGGAGAAAATCAAGCCGCTTTCAGGGTGCCTTTCGGCAACACCGCGGAGATCGCCTGCTTCTGCAGCTTGACGATCACGCCCGAAGCGATCTCGAGGGTCACGAACTGGTCGGCGATGCTATCGATGCGACCGAGAATGCCACCATTGGTCAGCACCTCGTCACCGCGGTTGAGCGCCGAGATCATCGAGCGCTGCTCCTTGGCACGCTTCATCTGCGGACGGATCAGCATGAAATAGAAGATGCCGAACAGGACGATCAGCGGCAGAAACGAGATCAGCGGGTTCTGGGCCGCGGCCGGTGCCCGCCTGGGCATAGGCGTTGGCAATGAAAAAATCCATGTTTGCTCCAGCTAAGGAATCAGTGGCGGCCGCGGAAAGCAGCCCGCCAAAAAAGGCCGCGAATTATGCCATGCCACGGCGGCAGGCGCATTGCCTGGAGGGGAAGACAGGGCTGAGGGCTCGGGACAGCGGACTAAAACACCGCAAAACTGCAGCGACGCGCCGTGGCTGTCAGCCGTCAGCCCGTAGCAGGTTGGGGTAAGCCTGCGAACCCCGACATCAAGGTGCGCCGGATGTTGGGCATCGCTGTGCTCAGCCCAACCTACTCAATGGCTGCGCGTTGCGCACGGAACGCCGCGATGAAATCGGCGAGGCGTTCCCGCGGCAATCGCTGCGCGCAGGCCGGCCATCAGTTCCTGGTAATAGTGCAAGTTGTGGATCGTCGCCAGTTGCGGCCCGAGCATCTCGCCGCAACGGTCGAGATGGCGCAGGTAGGCGCGGCTGAACCCGGAACGGCAGGTGTAACAGGTGCACGCTTCGTCGAGCACTCGCGTGTCGCGTTCGTATTTCGCATTGCGGATGCGCAAGGTGCCATGGCGCGTGAACAGATGCGCGTTGCGCGCGTTGCGGGTCGGCATCACGCAATCGAACATGTCGACGCCGCGGCTGACCGCAGCGACCAGGTCCTCGGGGCGCCCAACGCCCATCAGGTAGCGCGGCCGGTCTTTCGGCAGCAGCGGCTCGACCGCTTCCAGCGTCGCGTTGCGCTCGTGTTCCGGTTCGCCGACCGCGAGGCCGCCGATCGCGTAGCCGTCGAACCCGATCCCGATCAGCGCATCCGCCGAGCGTTTGCGCAACTCCGGATACACGCCGCCCTGCACGATGCCGAACAACGCATTCGGATTGCCGAGTTCATCGAACGCGGTGCGCGAGCGCGCGGCCCAGCGCAAGGACAGTTCCATCGAATCGCGCGCCTGTTTCTCGGTCGCCGGATACGGCGTGCACTCGTCGAAGATCATCGCGATGTCGGAATCGAGCACGCGCTGGATGCGCATCGATTCCTCGGGCGACTGAGGAACACGCGCGAGCCATCGACCGGCGAGGCGAACGTCACGCCTTCCTCGGTGATCTTGCGCTTGCTGGCCAGGCTGAACACCTGGAAGCCGCCGGAATCGGTGAGGATGGGTTTGTCCCAACCGATGAACCGGTGCAGGCCGCCGAACTCGCCGATCACATCGAGGCCGGGGCGCAGGAACAGGTGGAACGTGTTGCCGAGGATGATCTGGGCGCCGATGTCGACCAGATTCTGCGGCGTCATCGCCTTGACCGAACCGTAGGTGCCGACCGGCATGAACGCGGGCGTCTCGATCGTGCCGCGCGGGAAGGTGATACGGCCGCGGCGCGCGGCGCCGTCGGTGGCGAGCAGATTGAAATGCATCGGAATCGGAAGTCGGGAAAGGGGAGGATTCAAGAAGGCGGCAGGATCAGCATCGCATCGCCGTACGAGAAAAACCGGTAGCGCTGCTCGACCGCGTGCCGGTACGCATCGAGGATCAACTCACGCCCGACCAGAGCCGACACCAGCATCAGCAGCGTCGATTCGGGCAGGTGGAAGTTCGTGATCAGCGCATCGATGCTGGTGATGCGGTAGCCGGGAAAAATGAAAATCTGCGTCTCGCCGGCAAACGGTTGCAACTCGCCGTCGCGACTCGCACTTTCCAGCGCACGCACGACCGTGGTGCCGACCGCGATCACGCGCCCGCCGCGTTCGCGTGTGCGGCGGATCTTCTCGACCAGTTCCGCGCCGACGTTGAGCCATTCGCGGTGCATCGTGTGGTCTTCGAGGCGCTCGGCGCGCACCGGCTGGAACGTGCCGGCGCCGACGTGCAAGGTGACGTAGCCGAATTCGACGCCGCGTTCGCGCAAGATCGCGAGCAGTGCCTCATCGAAATGCAGGCCCGCGGTCGGTGCCGCGACCGCGCCGGTTTCGCGCGCGTAGACGGTCTGGTAACGCTCGTCGTCGGCCGCTTCCGCCGCGCGATCGATGTACGGCGGCAACGGCATGCGCCCGACCCGCAGCAACAGCTTCTCCAGCGGTTCGTCGGTCTCGAAACGCAGCAGGAAGAATTCGCCATCACGACCGAGCACACGACGCGCGGTGCCATCCGACAGGATGATCCGGCCGCCGGCTTTCGGCTTCTTGCTGACGCCGAGCTGCGCGCGTGCCTCGTGCGTGCCGGTCACGCGCTCGATCAGGATCTCGACCGCGCCGCCACTTTCCTTGTGCCCGAACAGGCGCGCCGGCAGCACGCGCGTGTCGTTGAACACGAGCAGATCGCCGGGATCGAGCAATGCCGTCAGATCGGTGAAATGGCGATCCTCGAAACGTCGCGCCGCCGCGTCGACGACCAGCAAGCGGCTGGCCGAACGGGTCGGCAACGGCGCCTGCGCGATCAGCTCGGGCGGCAGGTCGAAGTGGAAATCGGATTTGTTCAAGGCACGGATCGCGGCGCGGGAAACCGCCTATTGTAGGAGCGGCGCGGCCGCGACCGATACCCGCCTGTTTCGCAACACCCGGGCGCGGTTGCGCCGCTTCTACAGCCAGCCCTTCTGCCGCGCCAGCCGATACGCCTCGATGCGATTGCCGACGCCGAGCTTGCCGATCGCCTCGGACAGATAATTGCGCACCGTGCCTTGCGACAGATTCAGGCGCTCGGCGATGTCGCCCGCAGACAGGCCTTCGCCGGCGAGTCGCAGCACCTGGCGCTCGCGGTCGTTGAGCGGATCGGCATCCGACCATGCCTCGACCGCGAGTTGCGGATCGATCGCGCGACCGCCGCGATGCACGGTGCGCAGCGCGTCGGCGAGTTGTTCGGCCGGCGCGTCCTTCAGCAGATACCCACCGACGCCGGCTTCGAGCGCGCGCCGCAGGAAGCCCGGGCGCGCGAACGTGGTCACGATGACGACCTTGCAGGCGAGTTCGTGGCGCTGCACGCGCTGCGCGAGTTCGAGACCGGTCAGGCCCGGCATCTCGATGTCGGTGACGAGCAGGTCGGGCTTTAGCTGTTGCAGCAGGCGCCAGGCTTCCTCGCCGTCCGCGGCGGTGCCGACGACGTCGATGTCGGGTTCGAGTTTCAGCAACGCCGACAGCGCGCCGCGCACCATCGCCTGGTCTTCGGCGAAGAGGACGCGGATCATCGGAGGCGTTCCGGCAGCGCCGCGCACGCCGCGACGGCGGGCGACTTTAGCGCAAACACGCACGTCTTCAGGCGAGCGCAGTGCGGATCAGACCAGACGCAACACGCGCGCTGTGCAGCGCGGCTGGCAGCGGCATCGGCAGACCAGCAACCAGCCGCGTGCCCTGCCCGCGCACGCGATTCGATCTCGAGATGGCCGCCGAGCATGCGCAGGCGCTCGCGCATGCCGCTCAGGCCGTTGCCGGGCACGACCGGTTTCGCGGCGCGGCCGTCGTCTTCGATGACGAGCCGCGCTTCGCCCGACTCGACCGCGAGTTTCACGCTGGCATGGCTCGCGCGTGCGTGGCGCTGGATGTTGGTGACCGCCTTCGCGCACGGTCAGCGCAAGCACGGTCTCGATTTCCGGTGGCAGCGGCGTGTCCGCACCCGCGTAGTCGAGACGAACGTCGGACGATTCGAGCAGCAGCCGCGCCGACGCGAGTTCGGCGGCGAGGCCGGCGGTGCGGATGCCGGTGACCGCGCGGCGCACCTGGCCGAGCGCATCGCGCGCGACGCGTTCGACGTCGACGATCTCGCGCCGCGCCGCGAGCGGATCGCGATCGAACAACTTGCACCGCGAGTTCGGATTTCAGCGTGATCAGCGACAGCGTATGGCCGAGCAGATCGTGCAGGTCGCGGCCGATGCGTTCGCGCTCGGCGAGCGCGGCGAGACGGCGCACTTCGTCGTGGCTGAGCTTGAGTTCGGCCTGGCGCAGGCGCTTTTCGCGCTGGAAATAATTGGCCGCGCAGACCGTCGACCACGATCAGCCCCGTCAGCGCGATCGACCATCACGATATACCGCGGCGGCCACGGCAGCAGCGACAGCTCGACCGCGTACAGCGCGAGCCCGGCGATGATGATCGCGATCATTCGACTGCAGCGCAAGACCACTGAACGGGAGCACCGCGCCGGCGTAGATCAGATACGTGTTCGCGCAGGTGTTGAACGGTGCCAGTGCGAATCCGAGCGCCGCGATCAGAGCTGCGTGCGCGATCACGCGACCGCCGGACTGTCCGTACGCGTGGAAATACACGCGGCAGGAAAATCGCGATGCTGAGCAAGGTCACGGGCAACCAGTGCGGCGCCGCGTCGCCGACCCAGTTCATGAACAGGAAGCCGAGATAGAACAGGTTCCAGAGCGGCGCCCAGCCCTGTTCGTCGACGTAGGCTGGCAGCAGGCGCGCGCGCAGGTGTTCGAGGCGGGTAGCGATCGGCGTCATGGACTTGTTCCAGGTTGCAAAAGCATACCTTGCGCTGCGGGTGGATTGGCCTGTTTGCAGCTCGACCCGCTCACGCCCGCGCAAGCCGACGCCGCGCCAGTGCGAGGAACACGATCGTGACCGCTGCCAACGCAGCCACGTGTGGCAGGGCCGACTCACTTGGGGCCTGCCCGACCGCGCCGAGCGCGAGCTGACCGAGGTGATACGCAGGCCACAGGGCGCGATGGCGCGCAGGAAGGCTGGCAGGAACATGAGCGGCATCCACAATCCCGACAGGAACGCCATCGGCAGATAGATCAGGTTCGCGACCGCCGGCGCGGCCTGCGCACTGACCACGCTGCCGATGAACATGCCGATCGCGCAGAACGGCAGCACGCCGAGCACCTCGACCACCAGCAACAGCAGCCACGACGAGGCGGGCAAACGCACGCCGCCGAAGCTCGTCGGCGAGCAGGCCAGGATCGAGAAGATGATGACCGCGAACAACATCGCCATCGCGAGTTTGGCGGCCAGATACGCACCCGGCGGCATCGGCAGCGCGCGTTTCAGCGTGAGCCAGCCGCGTTCGCGATCGATCGCGACGGTGACGCCGAAGCCGAACAGGCCCGGACTCATCACGCCGAACACCCATACGTCGCGAGCAGATAGATGTTGGCGTGGAAGCCACCGCCGCTCGGGTTGAACAGCACCGCGAACAGCAGATAGAACATCGGCGGAAAGATCAGCGTCGGCAGCGCGAACGACGGCGCGCGCAGCAGGCGCAGGAACTCGTGCTTGGCTTCGAGCGCGTAGATGCGCGACAGCGAGACGCGTGACGGTGCGACAGCGAGCGTATTCATGCGGCCTCCCGGGTGATTTCGACGAAGGCTTCGGCGAGGCCGGCGCGCTGGACCTCCAGATCGCTCAAGCTTGTGTCCTCGAACAGCAACTGGCGCACGACGATCTCGGCGGCATCGGTGACGATCTCGATGCGATCGCCATCGCGGCAAACGCTGCGCACTTCCGGCCACGCGCCGATCGCGGCGCAGTCGAGCGCGCTGACGCAGCGGATGCGCCGCTGCGCGACGCGCGCGCGGATCTGGCGCACGCTGCCTTCGGCGACGATGCGGCCGCGCGCGAGCACCGCGACGCGATCGGCCAGCGCTTCGGCTTCTTCGAGATAGTGCGTGGTCAGCACGACCGCGCAGCCTTCAGCGACCAGAGCACGGATCGTGCGCCACACCGATTCGCGCGCCTCGATGTCGAGGCCGACCGTCGGCTCGTCGAGAAACAGCAAGTGCGGCCGTCCGCAGATCGCCAGCGCGAACTGCACGCGGCGCTGCTCGCCACCGGACAGCTTGCCGTAGCGGCGATCCATCAATGCAGCGATGCCGGCGCGTTGCACGCATTCGTCGGTCGAGAGCGGATCGGGGTAGTAGCTGCGGGTCTGCGCGAGCAGTTCGCAGACCTTCAGCGTGTCGGGCATGGCGGCACTCTGCAGCATCACACCGACCCGCCTGCGCGCGGACAGCGCATGCGGGGATTGTCCGAACAGACGCGCCTCGCCGCTGTCCGGTTCGACCAGGCCGAGGCACAGCGCGATCGCAGTGCTCTTGCCGGCGCCGTTCGGCCCGAGCAGGGCAAGCAGTTCGCCGCAATGCACGGCCAGATCGACGCCATCGAGCGCAGCGACACCGCCATAGCGCTTGCAAACCGCGCTCAACCGCGCGGCCGGACTATCCTGACGCTGACTCATGGAACCACTCCGATCGTGATCGTGGGAGCCACTTTGGCGCTTTGGCCGCAAATACCCCAGAAACAGGCGTCAGGCGTTGGAGGTGATGCCTGTCATGTGGCATCCGCGCGGCGCGGCGCCGGCCGCGGGGTACCGCCCCCGATGGCGCTGTGGTAAATTAGCGGCACGGTTTTTTCCATTCCAATCAAAGATTAAAGCGGACGTGCCCGCACCCGGATCGGGGCGGGCACGTTTCGTTTACCCGGAGGTTTCGATGAATGCGATGCTGACCAAACTCAAGGAAATGCGCGAGTTCGACGGTGCGCTGCGTACCAGTGGCCTGGCCGACGCAGTCATCGAACGCTTCGCGGCAATCGATCCGAATCTCGTCGAGGCCATCGACGAGGCATATGCCGCGCACCTCGCGTTGCGCTCGTGCATGCCCGAATTCCTGCGTCTGGACGAGGCCGCGCAGATCGAGAAAACGCAGGCGGATTTCGTCAACTTCTATCCCGAGGACGGCGTCAATCCGTACATCGCGCTGGCCGCGCATGGCGCGTGGCTGGTAACCCTCAAGGGTGCGGTGGTCTATGACGTCGGCGGCTACGGCATGCTCGGTTTCGGCCACGCGCCGAAGGCGATCCTCAATGTGATGGCGCGCCCGCAGGTGATGGCGAACGTGATGACGCCGAACCTGTCGCAGATGAAATTCGGCAAGGCGCTCAAGAAAGAGATCGGCCACACCCGCGGCAGCTGTCCGTACACCAAGTTCATGTGTCTCAATTCCGGTTCCGAGTCGGTATCGCTGGCCGCGCGCATCGTCGACGTCAACGCGAAGCTGATGACCGATCCGGGCGCGCGCCACGCCGGGCGCGCGATCAAGCGCGTTGCGGTCAAGGGTGCGTTCCACGGCCGCACCGACCGACCGGCGTTGTATTCGGATTCGTCGCGCAAGGCCTACGAACAGAACCTCGCCAGCTATCGCAACGAGCACAGCCTGCTGACCGTCGAGCCGTACAGCATCGACCATCTGAAGCAGTTGTTCGCCGAAGCGGACAAGAACAACTGGTTCATCGAGGCGGTCTTCATCGAACCGGTCATGGGCGAGGGCGACCCCGGCCGCGGTGTGACCCCGGAGTTCTACGCAGCCGCACGCCAGCTGACCAAGGCGCACGGCAGCCTGCTGCTGATCGACTCGATCCAGGCCGGCCTGCGTGCACACGGCGTGCTGTCGATCGTCGACTATCCCGGTTTCGAGAAGCTCGAAGCGCCGGACATGGAGACCTACTCGAAGGCGATCAATGCGGGCCAGTATCCGTTGTCGGTACTCGCCGTCACCGCGCATGCGGCGGCGCTGTACAAGAAGGGCATCTACGGCAACACGATGACGGCCAACCCGCGCGCGCTCGATGTCGGCTGCACGGTGCTCGGAGCGATCACGCCCGAATTGCGCGAGAACATCCGCGACCGCGGCGAGGAATTCCTCGCCAAGCTCAACCAGCTCAAGGCGGAACTGCCCGGCTACATCACCAAGGTGCAGGGCACCGGGCTGCTGTTTTCGTGCGAACTGACCAAGGATTTCCTTGGCTATGGCGCCGGCAGCACCGAGGAATGGATGCGCGAGCACGGTTACGGCGTGATCCACGGTGGCGCCAATTCATTGCGCTTCACGCCGTATTTCAGCGTCACCTCGGCCGAAGTCGATCTGCTGGTCGATGGCGTACGCCGCGCACTGGTCGAAGGCCCGCGCAAGGCCGAGACGCTGCGCGCCGTCGCCTGATCCACCCTATCCGCCCTGCCTCGGCACGTACCATGTCGAGGCAAAGCATGCGGTGATTTCCTACACCGCAGGCGCCGATGTCGTCGACTGAATCGCCGCCAACGCCTACGTGAAACTCGTCGATCCTCCTCTCGCGTTTGCCGGGCGCAAGCGTAGACTGCGCCGCACCGATGCCAAGCGGCAGCGGCCACGACTATCGCAGAGGAGTTTCACCATGCAGTTGAAGACGACGTCATCGTTGGTTCTCGCGCTTGCCTTGGTATGCGGTTCCGGCGCGGTGTTCGCGCAGGCCATGAGCAAGAGTGGCAAGCCGTTGACTGCGCAACAGACCAAGATGAAGGCCTGCAACGCGGAAGCGGCAACGAAGTCGCTGAAGGGGCCGGAACGCAAGACGTTCATGAGCACCTGCCTGAAGGGCGATAGCACCGCGGCAGCCGCTCCGGCTACGGCAGTCGCCGCCGCACCTGCTGCTGCACCCGCACCGACCAGCGCCAAGGCCACGCAGCAGGAAAAGATGAAGACCTGCAATGCCGAAGCAAAGACCGAATCGTTGAAGGGCGCTGCGCGCAAGACCTTCATGAAGACCTGTCTTTCCGGCGAAGCTGCAACCGCACACTGAGTTTTGATTCACCGCACAAACCCAAACGGGCTCGCTTCGGCGAGCCCGTTTTCGTTTCTGGTGTGTGCCACGCCGCGACGGGTAGCTTTGTCGCGGCTGCGCTCCCGCAGCGGCAAGGCCGCGTCGCTTTGGCAGGAGCGCTGCAAGCGCGATCCGAGTCGGGAGGCGTCCGGTCGCGGTTGCGCCCCTCCTGCAACAGCCGGGCCAGGGCGTATCAGCGGAAGCGATCGGTCGCTTCGATCAGCTCGTGGGTGATACCGGGCTCGAATGCGGAATGGCCCGCATCGGCGACGATGCGCAGATCCGCTTCCGGCCACGCCCTGTGCAGATCCCACGCACTGCGCAGTGGGCATACGACGTCGTAGCGACCTTGCACGATGACTGCGGGGGTGTCGCGCAGGCGATGGGCATCGCGCAACAACTGGTCGTCGCACTCGAAGAAACCGCCATTGACGAAATAATGGTTCTCGATCCGCGCGAATGCGAGCGCGAATTCATCGACCGCACTCGACGCGATGTGGCCCGGCTCCTGGAACAGGAAGCTCGTCGCGCCCTCCCAGACCGACCATGCCTGCGCCGCAGCCAGGCGAATCGCCGGGTCCGGACTGGTCAGGCGCCGGTGATAGGCACCCATCAGGTCGGAACGCTCAACGACCGGAATCGGCGCGAGATACTGTTCCCACGCATCCGGAAAGATCGCGTCGCAACCCTTCTGGTAGAACCATTCCAGTTCCCAGCGGCGCAGCATGAAGATGCCGCGCAAGACCAGTTCGGTCACGCGCTGCGGATGCATCTGCGCGTAGGCCAAAGCGAGCGTCGAGCCCCAGGAACCGCCGAACACCTGCCAGCGTTCGATCCCGAGCTGCTCGCGCAGGCGTTCGATGTCGGCGACCAGGTGCCAGGTCGTGTTGTCGGTCAGTTCCGCGTGCGGCGTCGAGCGCCCGCAGCCGCGTTGGTCGAACAGGACGATGCGGTAGTGCGCGGGATCGAAGAAACGCCGGCACTTCGCGTTGCAGCCGGCGCCGGGGCCGCCGTGCAGGAACACCACCGGCTTGCCACCTGGGTTGCCACACTGCTCGTAGTACATCCGATGCAGTGGCGAAACCTGCAGGAATCCGGAATCGAAAGGTTCGATCTCGGGGTAGAGGATGCGGCGGTTGTTGGCTATGGAATTCATGCTGAAGAGTTTACCTGCAATGCACGATTCCCCGATGGTGCGGTTGGTTGCGCGAGAGGAGGGAAGGACGCCCGGGATCGGGGACACAGCTCCGGGCGTGGCGTTCTATCCACGCGGCGCCGGATAGGCCACCAGAACTTGCTGTGGGTCCAGGCCCAACTTTGCCAACAGCGGGGCGTAGCGCGGATCCGCACGCAGCGGGCGGAATTCTGGCGCGACGGTGATACCGTCCAGCGGCGCCCCGTGCTCGTCGAACGCGCGCTGCAACCAGCAAAATGCGCCGTCGCCGAGTGCCGCATGGATCATTGCGATTTGATCTCCTGACACATACGCCTTCGCCGCCTTGGCTTCAAATTGGGCGAGGATGCGGCGCGTCAACACTGTCTGCCTCATGCGCGCATAAGTCGCGGCCAGTCCTACCTGCGGCTCGCCGGTGGTTTGCGCTGCTTTCTGGTAGATCGCGATTCCTTCCGGATAGCGGGCCTGTTCGCGATAGATGTCGGCGCGGGGGGGGGTCCCTGCGCCATCAGGACCTGACGTTCACACCGAGCTTGAAGAAGCGCCAGACGAGGCCGGCCTGGGTCGGGTAGTAGTTGAACGCGGTGATTTCATTCCCGACCGAAAAATGGTCGGGCGGCGGGGTTCGAACCCACGCCCCCTGCCCCAGTGCCGCGGAAGCCAGCGCCGGTTTGGCGAGATTTGTCGACGCGATAGGGAGGGGAATAGGAAGGCGCGGAAATCGACACGTGCCTAAGTCATTGATCAAACGTTGCAAAATGGTCGGGGCGGCGGGATTCGAACCCACGACCCCCTGCCCCCCAGGCAGGTGCGCTACCAGGCTGCGCTACGCCCCGACGTTTTGCGGTAACTCGAAAAGGGCGCGGATTGTAACAGATCAACCCAAGCCAACGTGGCGCGGGAACACGGCAGGAGCTGCGGAAGCTGCGGTGCCGTTCTTGCGATGGCACGGGAGAAGAAGCATCGCGGCTTCCGCCCATCCCACTTCCGTCATCAACGGCGCAGGATCTGCAGCACTTCCTCAAGCTCCTGACGCACCTGGCGCACGATCTGGCTGGAGATCGTGGATTCCGCGCGTGCCTGGGATCCGTCCAGACGCTGGCGTGCGCCGGTGATCGTGAAACCCTGGTCGTAGAGCAGCGAGCGGATCTGCCGGATCATCAGCACGTCGTGGCGCTGATAATAACGGCGATTGCCGCGACGCTTGACCGGCTTGAGGTTGGTGAACTCCTGTTCCCAATAGCGCAGCACATGCGGCTTCACGCCGCACAGCAGGCTGACCTCGCCAATCGTGAAGTAGCGTTTGGCCGGGATGACCGGCAGTTCGCTGTTATTGCCCTGATCCAGCATAGGCTTCGACCCGGACCTTCAGTTTCTGCCCCGGACGGAACGTCACCACGCGCCGTGCGGAGATCGGAATCTCCACGCCGGTCTTGGGGTTACGTCCAGGACGTTGATTCTTGAACCGCAGATCGAAGTTGCCGAACCCCGACAGCTTGACCTGCTCCCCTTGTTCCAATGCATCACGCACGACTTCGAAGAACGCGTCGACGAATTCCTTGGCTTCGCGCTTGTTAAGCCCGACGTCCAGAAACAGACGTTCGGCCATCTCCGCCTTCGTCAGCGCCATCCTACCCTCGCAACTTTGCTTTGCAACCTGATTCCAACGCGGCGACCGCCAGAGCCATGCAGCGATCCGCGTCCTGATCCGTAAGCGTGCGGTAACGGTCCTGCAAAATCAAGCCTATAGCGAGACTTTTGATCCCGCTTCCGAGGTTTGCGCCCGCGTAGCGGTCGAACAGGACCACTTCCGACAGGGTTCCCCCGATCGCATCACGAATCGACGCCTCGACCTGCGCGTACGGCACATCGTCGGGCAATTCAAAGGAAAGATCGCGGCGCACCGACGGAAACCGAGACACCGGCCCGGCCTTGGGCAGGGCGCGCGCGGTGATCGGGGCGATATCGAGCTCGAAGACAAACACATCGTCATCGACATCCAGCGCCTTGAGCAGATCCGGATGCAGCGCGCCGATATAGCCCACTGCACGCCCACCACGGAGCAACTGCGCACTCTGGCCCGGATGCAGCCACGGCACCGAGGACGGTATGCAGCCGAATTCGGAGGGCGTGTTGGTCAGTGCGAACAGCGATTCGACATCGCCCTTCACGTCGAAGAAATCCGTCGCACGGCGTGTTTCCGCCCACTGCTCGGCGAAGCCGCTACCGCAGGCCACGCCGGCGATGCGCAGGGTCTCGTCCGTTCCGGCGCGGAACACGCTGCCGACCTCGAACAGGCGCACGCGTTCCTGCTGACGGCGCCGGTTTGCCGCGAGCGCGGCGACCAGTCCGGGCAGCAGCGACGTGCGCATCACGGCAAGATCGGCCGACAGCGGATTGGCGAGCGCGACCGCACCCGCATCGAGCTTCCACTGCGCCAGCGTTTCGCCGGCAACAAATGCGTAACAGATCGCTTCGACGTAATCGCGCGCAACCAGTTGTGCACGCAAGCTGGCCGACGCCGAGCTGCGCCTCCGGCAACGCCGGCGCACGCAATTCACCGCGCGGCGCATGGGTCGGCACGCGCTCGTAGCCGTACACGCGCACGACTTCCTCGATCAGGTCCTCCTCGATCGCGAGGTCGAAGCGCCAGCTCGGCGGCATCGCGCGCCAGCCGTCGTCGCTGCGCTCGACGACGAGGCCGAGCGCGGTGAGGATGCGCTCGACTTCCGCGTCGTCGATCGCGAGGTCGAGCAAGCGCGCGAGACGATCGCGGCGCAGCGCAATCGATGCCCGTTTCGGCAGCGTGTCCGCATCGACGGCTTCGGTGATCGGCCCGGCCGTGCCGCCGGCAATCCCGATCAGCAGCGCGCTGGCGCGCTCGATCGCCGCGCGCGGCAATTCCGGATCGACGCCGCGCTCGAAGCGGTGCGACGCATCGGTGTGCATGCCGAGCTTGCGTGCGCGGCCCATGATCGCAGACGGCGCGAAATGCGCGCTTTCGAGGAAAACGTTGCGTGTCGCATCGGTCACGCGCGAGTCGTGGCCGCCCATGACGCCAGCCGAGCGCGAGCGGCTTCGCCTCGTCGGCGATGACGAGGAATTCCGGATCGATCTTCGCCTCGCCGCCGTCGAGCAATTTCAACGTTTCGCCGACGCGACCGCGGCGCACGACGATCGTGCCGGACAGCGTGTCATTGTCGAACGCATGCAGCGGCTGGCCGAGTTCGAGCATGACCAGATTGGTCACGTCGACGACCGCGCTGATCGGACGCAAGCCGCTGCGACGCAGGCGTTCGGCCAGCCACAGCGGCGACTTCGCGCTCGCGTCGATGCCTTCGATCACGCGGCCCAGATAGCGCGGGCAATCGGCGCCCGCGTCGACGCGCACCGCGCGTTCGGCGGCGCTGGCGACCGCGACCGGTTTCGCCACCGGCGGATGGAACGGGGTATCGAACAACGCGCGCCGCATCGCGCGCGAGACCGTGCACGCTGAGGCAATCCGGGCGATTCGGGGTCAGCTTGATCTCGATGCTCGCGTCCGGCAGGCCAAGGTACTTCGCGAGCGACTCGCCAACCGGCGCATCGGCCGGCAGCTCCATCAGGCCGGACGCATCGGCATCGATACCGAGTTCCTTCGCCGAGCACAGCATGCCGTTCGACTCGACGCCGCGCAGTGCGGCTTTCCTGATCTCGATGCCGTTCGGCATCGTGGTGCCGACCGTCGCCAGCGGCGCCTTCAACCCGAGTCGCGCATTCGGCGCGCCGCAGACGATGGTCAACGTGTCGCCAGCGCCGACGGCGACCTGGCACACGCGCAGCTTGTCCGCATTCGGATGCGGCTCGCAGCCGACGATCTCGCGCGACGACGACGCCATCGAGCGCCGCACCGAGCGGCTCGACGCCTTCGACTTCGAGCCCGGCCATGGTCAGCCGATGCATCAATGCGTCGCGGTCGACCGGAATGTCGACGAGTTCGCGCAACCAGTTTTCGGAGAATTTCATGGTGTGGAGCCGGGATTGGGGATTAGGGATTCGGGATTGGGGAAAGTGATTGGGGAAGCGTCGCGACAATGGCGCTTTACGAATCCCCAATCCCCAATCCCGTCCCTCAGGCAAACTGCCTGAGGAACCGCAAATCGTTCTCGAAGAACTGGCGCAGGTCGTTGACGCCATAGCGCAGCATCGCGAAGCGTTCCGCGCCCATGCCGAATGCGAAGCCGGTGTAGCGCTCCGGGTCGATGTCGCAGGCGCGCAGCACGTTCGGATGGACCATGCCGCAGCCGAGCACTTCGAGCCACGACGATGTGCCGTCCTCGCGATCCCAGCGAATGTCGACTTCGGCGCCGGGTTCGACGAACGGGAAATAGCTCGGCCGGAAGCGCATCTCGAAATCGCGCTCGAAGAACGCATGCACGAACGCGGCGAGCGTGCCTTTGAGATCGGCGAAACTGACGCCCTCGCCGACCAGCAGGCCCTCGATCTGGTGGAACATCGGCGAGTGGGTCTGGTCCGAATCGCTGCGGTAGACCTTGCCGATCGAGATCAGCCGGATCGGCGGCGTGCGGCCCATCGCGGCGCGGATCTGCACCGGCGAGGTATGCGTGCGCAGCAGGCGGCCGTCCGGAAACCAGAACGTGTCGTGCATCGTGCGCGCGGGATGATCCGGCGGGAAATTCAACGCCTCGAAGTTGTGCCAGTCGTCCTCGATCTCCGGACCTTCGGCGAGTTCGTAACCGAGCCGCGCGAAGATCTCGACGCTGCGTTCCAAGGTGCGCGTGATCGGGTGCAGGCCACCGCGTTCGGCGCGCCGGCCGGGCAAGGTGACATCGACGCGCTCGGAGGCGAGACGACGATCGAGCGCGATCTTCTCGAGCGCGGCCTTGCGCGCTGCGATCGCCTCGGCGAGGCGTTCCTTGGCGCGGTTGACCTCGGCGCCACGCGCCTTGCGTTCCTCGGCCGGCAACGCGCCAAGCGCTTTCAGCGCGGCGGTGACAACACCGCTTTTTCCGAGCAACGCGACGCGCAATGCGTCCAGCGCATCAAGGGCTTCGGCGCTCGCGATGTCTTCGAGCGAGCGGTTGATTTCTTCGAGTGCGTCCATCGCCTATCCAGGAACCATGCAACCAAGAACAGCCGTCATCCCGGCGCAGGCCGGGATCCATTTTGATTCACCAGGGCACAAGAACAAATGGATTCCGGCCTTCGCCGGAATGACGAGCTGACGAATTTCATCGCCGCTCGACTGTCTTGCCGGATCCCTGAAACAAAAACGGGGAGGAGGCCTGGCCTCCTCCCCGCGTTGACTTGCTATCGAAACGACGCGGACGCCGCAGCGATTACGCGGCCAGATTGGCCTTGGCTTTTTCCGCGAGTGCGCCGAACGCCTTGATGTCGTGCACGGCGAGATCCGCCAGCACCTTGCGATCGAGCGTGATGCCGGCGTTCTTGAGGCCGTTCATCAGGCGGCTGTAGGACAGCCCGAACAGGCGCGCGCCCGCATTGATGCGGACGATCCACAGCGCACGGAAATTGCGCTTCTTCTGCTTGCGGCCAATGTACGCATACTGATGCGCCTTGGTGACCGCCTGCTTGGCGACGCGATAAACCTTGCGACGCGCGTTGTAGTAACCCTTGGCCTTGCCAATGAGCTTCTTGTGCCGACGATGGGCGGTGACGCCACGCTTTACTCGTGCCATGGTTCGTCTCCTTATGCGTACGGCAGCATGCGCGAGACGCGGCCAGCGTCTTCTTTACGCACGTGATTGGGGGCGCGAAGTCCACGCTTACGCTTGGTCGACTTCTTGGTCAGGATGTGGCTCTTGAACGCGTGTCCGCACTTGAACTTGCCGGACGCGGTCTTGCGGAACCGCTTGGCGGCGGCCCGGTTGGTTTTCATCTTTGGCATAACACAAACTCCGTGAGTGATTTTCGTTACTGGCGCGAGCGGCGGCGTGAACCGCGCTTTCCATCCTGCTCGTTCCGGCTTGTTTGACCCGCACGCGGGTCGGCTCCTGGTTTACTTTTACTTGTGCGTTCGTCCGTGAACGCGAGAGTCAAACAGCGGGCGTCCTGACCGCGGATGTACTTTTGCGATCATCCAAGATCGCGAGAATCAAACAGCGGTCGTCCTGACCGCACTTTTCACTAAAGCTATATTTTCTTCTTCGGCGCGATCATCATGACCATCAGGCGCCCTTCCATCCTCGGGTACTGCTCGATCACCGCTTCCTCGGTGATGTCCGCGGAAATCTTGTCGACCATCGCGCGACCCAATTCCTGATGCGCCATCTCGCGACCGCGGAAGCGGATCGTGATCTTGACCTTGTCGCCTTCCTCGAGGAAGCGGCGCAGGTTGCGCATCTTGATCGTGTAGTCGCCGACATCCGTGGTCGGGCGGAACTTCAGTTCCTTGATCTCGACCTGCTTCTGCTTCTTCTTCGCCG
Organism: uncultured Gammaproteobacteria bacterium; assembly: GCA_963720445.1. Lineage (GTDB taxonomy): Bacteria > Pseudomonadota > Gammaproteobacteria > Xanthomonadales > Rhodanobacteraceae > Dokdonella_A. The sequence goes on along the minus strand of CAVRFO010000001.1, from coordinate 707,408 downwards.
CATGCGCCTTCTTCTGCGCATCGAACTTGAATTTTCCGAAATCCATGATCCGGCACACCGGCGGATCGCCGTTCGGCTGGATTTCGACCAGGTCCATGCCCACTTCCTGGGCCATGGCCAGCGCTTCGTCGCGGGTCAGGATACCGACCTGCTCCCCTTCAGCGCCAATCACACGCACGCGCGGAACGCGAATTTCCAGGTTCCTGCGGTTCGCTTTGCTATCGGTGGCGATACTTCAATCCTCCAAGGGGAATAGTCCCGAACGCGCCCGATTCAGGGCCTGGCGCATTCGGATTTCAGGCGTTCGGCGAACGCTGCGATCGACATCGACCCCAGATCTTCGCCTGCACGCGTGCGCACAGCGACGGCTCCCGCCTCCTTTTCCCGATCGCCGACGACCAGGAGATACGGAACCTTGTCCAACGTGTGCTCGCGGATTTTATAGCCGATCTTCTCATTTCGCAAATCCCCCTCCACCCGGAGTCCTTGCGCGACAAGGGTTTGCACGGCCTGCGCGGCGAAATCGGCCTGCGCATCGGTGATATTCATGACCACCGCCTGCACCGGTGCCAGCCAGGCCGGGAACAGGCCCGCGTGGTGCTCGATCAGGATGCCGATGAAGCGCTCCATCGAACCGACGATGGCGCGGTGCAGCATAACCGGATGCCGCTTCTGCGAGTGTTCGTCCACATACTCGGCGCCGAGGCGCTCGGGCATCATGAAATCGACCTGCATGGTACCGACCTGCCAGGCGCGGCCAATCGAGTCCTTCAGGTGGTACTCGATCTTCGGCGCATAGAACGCGCCCTCGCCCGGCAACTCCTCCCATTCCACGCCAGCCGCGCGCAGCGCGCGACGCAGCATTTCCTCGGTGCGGTCCCAGAACTCATCGGAACCGATGCGCTTGTCCGGGCGCAACGCCAGCTTGATCGCGAAGTCGGAGAAGCCGAAGTGGGCGTAGACCTGCATTGCCTGCAGATGAAATGCGGTGACTTCCGCCTCGACCTGGTCCTCGGTGCAGAAAATATGCCCGTCGTCCTGGGTGAACGCGCGCACGCGCATGATCCCGTGCAGCGCGCCGGACGGCTCGTTGCGATGGCAACCGCCGAATTCGCCGTAGCGGATCGGCAGCTCGCGGTAACTGCGCAGGCCGGTGTTGAAGATCTGCACGTGGCCGGGACAATTCATCGGCTTCAGCGCGAACGTGTGCTTCTCCGACTCGGTGAAGAACATGTTCTCCTTGTAGTTGTCCCAGTGCCCGGACTTCTTCCACAGGGACACGTCGAGCACCATCGGACAACGCACTTCCTGGTAGCCGCTGCTGTGGTAGATGCCGCGCATGTACTGCTCGACCTGCTGCCAGACCGCCCAGCCCTTCGGGTGCCAGAACACCATGCCGGGACTCTCTTCCTGCTGGTGGAACAGGTCCAGAGCCTTGCCGATCTTGCGGTGGTCGCGCTTCTCCGCCTCTTCGAGCTGATGCAGATGCGCGGCGAGGTCCTTCTCGTTGAGCCAGGCCGTGCCGTAGATGCGCGAGAGCATCGCGTTGTTGGAATCGCCGCGCCAGTACGCGCCGGCAACCTTCATCAGCTTGAAGGTCTTCAACCTGCCGGTGTTCGGCACGTGCGGACCGCGGCACAGGTCGGTGAACTCGCCCTGAGTGTACAGCGACAGTTCCTCGTTGACCGGGATGCTCTCGATGATCTGCGCCTTGTACTCCTCGCCCTTGCCGCGGAAATACGTGACCGCCTCGTCGCGCGCCATCACCGAACGTGACACCGGCAGCGCGGCAGCCGCGATCTTCTTCATTTCCGCTTCGATCAGGGCGAGATCGTCGGTCGTGAATTGGCGCTCGAACGCGAAGTCGTAGAAAAAGCCGTTCTCGATGACCGGGCCGATCGTGACCTGCGCGCTCGGAAACAGGCGCTGCACGGACTGCGCGAGCAGATGCGCGGTCGAGTGGCGGATGATCTCCAGCGCCTCGGGGCTTTTCTCGGTGACGATCTCGAGCTTTGCGTCGTGGTCGATCACGCGGCTGCTGTCGACCAATTGGCCGTCGACCTTGCCGGCCAGCGCGGCCTTGGCGAGGCCAGCGCCGATCGAGGCGGCGACGTCCTGCACGGAGACGGGATGGTCGAACGGCTTCTGGCTGCCGTCGGGGAGCGTAATCGTGATCATGGTGCTTCCTGTGAAGTGCGGCCGCCGAAGGCCGGTGCCCGCCTGCGCCGCTGTGCGAGGACGCGAGTCGCGGACAATAAAAAAGGCGCAAAGGCGCCTTTCGTCAGGGGCCCTGCGCGCGGAATTCAGTCGTGAGCGGTTCGCGTGTCCATGTCACACACTCGACCGGCGGTTTCCCGCAGGCCACCTCGCGTTGCCTGGAATACGGGCGACGAAACTAGAACAGCCGGTCGCGGCTGTCAACGGCGCAGGCACGACGCGCAGGCTGCGACGGCAGCCGCGGCGCGGGTCCGCGCGCGATTGGGCATTGACTGCGCGGAGCGATCGCGTCGGGAATGGAATGGCCGCCGCTCGCCAGCGGTCGCCCTCCCGCGCGTTTATGCGCCGCCTTCCGTCTGGAGGCGGAGCGCTTCGCGCACACTCAATCCGGTGCCAACGCGGGGGACCACGCGGCGTCGGACGCCGGCACGTGCCGATCGATGAACGCGTCGATTTGTTCGAAGTAGCCGGCCGCGAAACGGACACGATTCGAGCCGACGCGGCGCAGCCGCTGATGGTCGGCGTCGTCGGCGCGCGCGTAGGCGAACTGCGCCTCGCCTCCGATCAGGCTGGGGTACTCGGCAGGCAGGCCGCTGACGCTTTCCCACAGCAGGTGATTGGCGGACGGCAATACCGGCAGGCGCGCGTCCGAACTGCCGGCGAGCAGCACGCGCATCCGATCGAGGTTGCCTGCCGGCGGCACCAGCGGATCGTTGCTGCCGAACAGCGCGAGCACCGGCTTGCGGATGGCGCCGAGCGCCGGCGCCGGGTCGTAGCGATAGATGTGGCAGAGGTAGTGGTACGCGACGAGATCGCAGCCGGCGAGCGCGATGTCCAGCCCGCGCGTCAGCCACCCCGCGCTGGCGCGCGCGTCCGGCGCCGGGCTGCCTTCGCGCGCGGCGGTCTCATAACGCTCGGTCGCGATCTGTTCGCGCACCGGCTGCGCCGGCCCGGCGGCGAGGATCAGCGCGGCAACGCGTGCGTCGTCGGCCAGCAACGGAATCACGTAGCCGCCCTGGCTGTGTCCGTACAGGACGGTATGCGTGGCATCCAGATCGACACGCGCCGCCGCCCAGTCCAACGCCGCGCGCACGCCGGCGGCGCGGTCGCGGAACGTCTCGTTGCGCCAGTTGCCCGATGAGGCGCCTACGCCCGGCTTGCCCAGTGTCAGCACCGCGAACCCGCGCCACACCAGCCGGCGCTGCAGCGGACCTTCAGTCGGCAGCAGGCCCTCGCCGGAGCCGGAAACCGTCACCAGCAGCGGCGCGCGCGCGGCGCTGTCCGGGCGGATCAGCGTCGCGGCGATGCGGTCGCGGCCGCTGTCGACGAACACGCGTTCGAGCCGGTACGCGCCGCCCGACTCGGGATCGACGATGCGTCGCGCCGCCTGCACCCAGGTCGGGTCGACCGTCGCCGGCCAGCGCGACCACGCGAGCCAGCCGCCCACGGCAAGCAGCATGACGCACAGCGTCGCGCTCACGTAGCGGCGCAGGCGAACGCGCAGGGTGACGCCTTGGGTCTTCATGCCGGGATTCGCCATGCGTCGCTGTCATGTTCCATGTAGTGTGCGGTCGCCGCCGCGACCTCGACACCGAAGTAGCGGCGCACGACGTGCAGCGCAAGGTCGATGCCCGCGGTCAGGCCGCCGGCGGTCGCGATGCGGCCGTTGTCGACGAAGCGCGGCCCGCGGCGCAGCTCGATCTGCGGAAACTCCTGCGCGAACGCGTCGTGGAACTCGTGATGCGTGGTCGCGGCGAGGCCGTCGAGCAGGCCGGCGCGTGCGAGCTGGAACGCGCCCGTGCAGACCGACATCGTCAGGTCGGCGCCTGCGCTCGCGCGTGCGAGCCAGCGCCGTGCCGCATCGGTCGCACGCTGCGCCGGCACCACAATCACATGGGGCGACGGCGCGTCGTCGATCGCGTACTGCGGCTCGACGCGGAGGCCGCCGGTCATGCGCACGCCGCGCCGGTCCGGCGCGACCGTGTAAAGCCGGAACGGCGCGCGTCCGTCCACCTGCGTGTCCTGAAACACCTCCCACGCACCGGCGGTATCGATCACGTTGGCGTGGTCGCCGAGCAGGAAGGCGACGCGGATCTCGCGCCGGCGCGGCAGCGCATCGCCGGTTAAGGTTTTGCCGGCGCGCGCCGTACCGGCGAGCAACGCCGCCACGCCCAATGTGCTCGTCATGAAATGCCGTCGGTCCATCGTTCACCTCGTGTGGTCAGTCTGCGCAATCGCTGGTAGAAGCTAACCGCAGTCGAATGAAGCGGGGAGGACGAGACGGCGTCAAATCCGGCCATGAGGGCGGGCCGACGCCGTGCGGAAACGGATGAGTGACAGCAGCAATCCAATACCCCGCGGCATGCCGGCGGCACCGGCCGCGCCGCATCGCGTCGGCATGCTCGTCTACCCCGACGCGCAGCTGCTCGACATCGCCGGGCCGATGGAGGTGTTCGCGCGCGCGGCGCGCTGGCTCGGCGACCGTCGCGGCTTCGCGGTGCCGGCCTACACGGTCGAACTGATCGCCGTGGCGCCCGGCGCGGTGGCGACCTCCAGCGGCCTCACGCTGCTGGCGCGACACGGCATCGCGGCGGCGGCCCCCTGCGACACGCTGCTGGTGACCGGCGGCATCGGCTACGCGCGCGTCTGCGAGGACGCGGCCGCACTCGCCTGGATCGCCGCGCAGGCGCCGCGCGTGGCGCGCCTCGGCTCGATCTGCACCGGCGCGTTGATCCTCGCCGCCGCCGGCGTGCTCGACCAGCGCGCCGCGACCACGCACTGGGCTTATCTCGACCTGCTCGCGCAGCGTGCGCCGACCTGCCGCGTCGACCGTGACGCGCTGTACGTGCGCAGCGGCCACGTCTACACCTCGGCCGGCGTTACCGCCGGCATCGACCTCGCGCTCGCGCTGCTCGAGCAGGACTGGGGCAGGACGACCGCGGTCGCGGTCGCGCAGGAGCTCGTCGTCTATCGCCGGCGCAGCGCGCGCCAGGCGCAGTTCAGCCGCTTCCTCGAAGCCGAGCGCCGCGATGACCGCTGCGGCCGGCTGCAGCTGTGGATCCTCGATCATCTGGGCGAAGAGCTGCCGGTCGAGCGCCTCGCCGTGCAAGCGGCGATGAGTCCGCGCCATTTCTCGCGCTGGTTCAAGGCGCGGGCCGGCCTCAGCCCGGCCGCGTTCGTGCTGAAGCTGCGCGTGGAGGAAGCCTGCCGGCGCCTCGACGAGGGCGCACTGCAACTCAAGGAGATCGCACGGCAGTGCGGCTTCGCCGACGAGCAGAACCTGCGCCGCGCGTTCCAGCGCCAGCTCGGCGTGCTGCCACAGCAGTATCGTCGGCGACCCTGACGCCGCGCCGGGCGAGGACTCGGCGCCGGTAACCGCCCGAGGGCGCGCGGCGCGAACCGTCCCGCGGCCGCGCGGGACGCACAAACAAAAACGGCGCAGCCCGTGAAGGCTGCGCCGTTGCTAGGTGGTGGGCGATTGCTCGAACTGTTTCTGGCTGCCGTCGGGGAGCGTGATAGTGATCATGGGAGGTGTGCCGCCGCATCGGCTTCAATCGCGCCGCCACTGCGGCGCGAAACCTTCAAAACCGCCAATCCAGCGTCACCGTAGCACTGCGACCGACCTCGTCCGTGCCCGAGCCGTGTTCGCGGTAGCGACGATCGGCAATGTTTTCCAGCCGCAACGCGAGTGTTGCGTCGGACGTGAAATCCCAGCCCACGCGTGCATTCCAGGTATTCCAGCCCGCAGTACCCGCCGGATTGACGCGTGGATCGGCGATATCGCGTGGGCTCAAACGATCCTGGCGCGCGGCGTACTGCGCCCACGCATCGACACTCCAAGCCGTCGCGAACCGCCAATCCAGCCCGATCCGCCCGTTCAGCGGTGGAATGCGGTCGGCATCATACGCGGCGCCCGCGTACTGCTCCTCGCCGCGAGTGAAATTCAGCACGCCATACGCGCTGAGTGCCTCGTCGACGATCCAGCGTGCGCCAACCTCCGCACCCCACAGTTCTAGTGCGGTCACGTTGCGGTTCTGCACCAGGATGCGACCGGCTTCGTCCTGGCCAATGTCGACCGACGTGATCTTGTTCCTGTAATTGGAATGCCACACGAACGCCTCGGCTTGGAGGCCGGGCTGGTCGAATTTCACGCCGACATCCCAAGTGACGACGGTTTCAGGTTTCAGGTCCGCGTTCGGGATCGCGAAGCGGTTGCCCGGCCGATCGCCGAACACGCCGAGGTCGAAGATGTTCGGCGCGCGGAACCCACGGCCGAGATTCGCGACCAGGTGCACGGAATCGCTGGCCTTGAAGGTCAGACCCGCGTTGCCGGTGAGGTCATCGGGTTCGAGTTTTGCGCCGACCCCGGAAGCGCCGGCCGGCAGCTCGATGTCGAAGCGGCTGTAGCGCGTGCCGAGATCGAGCTGCCAACGCGGCGCCAGTTCGATGCGGTCATCGACGTAGAGCGCGAAGCTGTCCATTGTCGAGCCGTCCGGGAAACGCGGCGCACGCGTGGTCAACTTGCCATTGCCGATATTCATCCGGACGCGACTGCTGTCGACCCGGTCCGAATACGACTCGAAACCGTACACCAGCGCATGCGCGCCGAGCTCCTTGTTGAAACTGCCGGTGAACCCGCGCAGACGATCGCGGTTCTTTTCCAGATCCCGATTGGTACTGCCGGCATCGCGAGTACGGCGGTCGTCATGGATGACCTGCTGCCCAAGATGCAGCTCGGCGCTGTCGAATAGCGCATTTCCCGCCTGCCAACGGTAGCGCGCGTGCATCAACACGCGATCGTTCGGCTCGAAATAGAACTCGTCCGAGTTCGCTTTTGTCTGATGGAACCCCGCGACCAGCTCATCGAAACGCGGCGTCTTCGGTTGTTGCAGGATCTGCACGTTGAACATCAACTGATGGTCGCTGGCCGGCGCCCACAGCACTTTCGTGTCGGCCGCCCACGTCCGGAAATCGGTGAAAGGCAGTCGCGGGCCGCCACCGGGGCGGCGCTCGCCAACCTCCTGCCAGGTGACGCCGCCGGCAACCGAAAGATCTTCGCGACCGGCGGCTCCGTCCAGCCGCGTGACCTTCGACAAGTCGCCACTCGAGAACTGGCTGCGGAAATGTCCGCGCGCACCCCAACTGGCACCCTCGAAATGCTGCTCGCGGGTCAGCACCTGGACCACGCCACCCATCGCGTCCGAGCCATACAGCGTCGACGACGGACCGCGCACGACCTCGACCCGCTCGACATTCTGCGCATCGACCAGCGCGAAATACTGATTCGGCGCATTGCGAAAAATCGCGTTGTTGAGACGAAAGCCGTCGACGAGTGCAGCACTTCCGAGCCCTTCAGGCCGCGCACGATCGGAATCGCCTGGCCCGGCGTCGTCGACTGCACGAACGCACCCGGTACGCCGCGCAGGTAGTCGGCGATCGTGGTCGGTGCGTTCTCGGCAATCTGTTCGGCATCGACCACGGTCACGCCGCCGGTGACATCGAAACTGGACTGCGGTCTGCGCGTCGGCCGTGACCTGGATTTGTTCCAGGGCCACGACCGCACTTTCGGCGGTGCGATCGCGCTCATCGAGCTCGGCCAAGACGATATCTTCCGCGCCCGCTGGCATGGCAACAGCTGCCATCAGGCAGGCGAATACTGAACGACGCATCGCAAACTTCCAGAGTGAGGGATCGACCGAGTGTGCGGATGCAGGGACAGTCCGCGCATCGGCCTGCAGGCGGAGTCAGCGCGCGTGACGCACCGGGGTTGCTGCGTCGCGTGTCACTCAACCGGACCAGATCCGTTCCCAAACTGCCCGGGATCCGTGCAGTGTCTTTCACCCGGAAATGAAAACGGCGCGAACCCCGAAAGGCCGCGCCGTCATGACATCCAAAGTGGTGGGCGGTACAAGGATCGAACTTGTGACCCCTACCATGTCAAGGTAGTGCTCTACCGCTGAGCTAACCGCCCGTATCGCAAACCGGTGTCGGTCTGCGAGGGGCGCGCAAGGTAGCACAGCACTCGCGCGGCGACAACAGCGAATATGCAGTTTTCGCCTCAACCGATCCGCGCGACGGCGACTTCGCGGATCCGGCGCCAGTAGTGCAGTAGCCGTCCCGACGTCGCCGGCGCCTCGGCGCGCCGCGCCTCGACCGCATGCCGGCCGAGCAGGTGCGAACGCGTCCGCAGATCGGCGTGGCGCTCCAGCGCGGCGATCAGGCCGCGACGCAGCAGCTCGCGCACCGGCGGATCGAGCAGGAAGCGGAAAATCTGCCCCTCGTTGATCAGGCCGATCAGCAAGCGGCTGTCGCGCAGCGGCGACACGACGATCGCGAGCGTGGCCGGGCGCAGCCGCTTGAGTTGTTTCAACGCTTCCGCCACGTCGCCACCCGCACTCGACAGATGCGCCACCAGCACGCCGACCTCGCGCTCGGCAAACAGATCGAGAGCCGTTTCGAGATCCGCGGCGTGCTCCACCGCGACCGCCGCCGGCAGCAGCTCGCGGACCTGGCCGGCGAGCGCGCCGGTTTCGTCGAGCACGACGACGCGCGCCGCGACCGCAGGACTGCGTGCCATCGAAACCGTCGACGTGGCCGCACCCGCCGACGCGCGCTCCGCGTTCGCCGCGAAATCGCGCATCGCCGCGCGCGCAGCCTCGGCGACCACCTCGACGAGGTAAGGCCCATTCCAGGGCTTCTCGACGAAGCGGTAGATTTCGCCCTCGTTGACCGACGCGGTGACCGCGTCCAGATCGGCATAGCCGGTCAGCAGGATGCGCATCGTCGCCGGCGAATGCTCGGCCACCGCGCGCAGGACCTCGATGCCGCTGGTTTCCGGCATGCGCTGGTCGCTGACGACGACATGGATCGGCCGTTGCCGCACCCATTCGATCGCCTCCCGACCCGAGGTCGTGGTCAGCACTTCGCAGTGGCCGCGGAACAGCATGCGCAGCGAGCGCAGGATGCGTTCCTCGTCGTCGACGAACAGCACGCAGGGCAATCCAGGATTCATGGCTTGGGTCCGGGTGAGGTGACCGGCAGGACGACCAGAAAGCGGGTACCGACACCGGGCTTCGAGGTCGCCCGAATCACGCCGCCGTGCTGCTCGATGATCTGGTGCGAAATCGCGAGCCCCATGCCGGTGCCCTGCCCGACCGGCTTGGTCGTGAAGAACGGATCGAAGATGCGGGCCAGATGGTCCGCGGCGATGCCGGCGCCGTTGTCCTCGACCACGACCAGCACGCGCCGATCCAGTGCCTGGGTGCGCACGACGATGCGCCCGCGCGCGTGCTCGATCGCCTGCGCGGCGTTGGTGATCAGGTTCAGCAGGACCTGATTGATCTGCGCCGGTGCGCAGTCGATCGGCGGCAGTTCGCCGGCGTCGTGCACGACGCTGACGCCGCGTTTCTTCAGGATGTGCTGGACGATCTTCAGCGCGCTTTCGACGAGCCGGTTGAGGTCCGCCTTCTGCATGCCGACCTGATCGAGGCGGCTGAAATCCTTGAGATTCATCACCAGGTCGCCGATCTGGCCGACCCCGTGCACGGTGTCGTCGAGCAGCCCGCACAGGTCGTCCAGCGCAGCCGCATCGACGCGGGGGCGCAGATCCGTGATGGCATCGAAATGGCGATCGAGATCGGAACCGGGTTCGTCAGTGCCGGTCAAGGCCGCGATCACGGCTTCCTGCGCGGCGAGCAAGCGCCTGGCGTCGTCGAGCACGGCGCGCGTCATCTCGACGTTGTTGCGCACATAGCCGAGCGGCGTGTTGATCTCGTGGACGAGCCCCGCGACCATCTGGCCGAGCGAGGCCATCTTCTCCGACTGCACGAGCTGCGATTGCGACGCTTGCAGCCGCGCATAGGCGCGCCCGAGTTCGGCGCTGCGTTCGCCGAGGCGATCCTCGACCGCGCGCAACACGTCGAGCACCAGGCCGGTGCCGACATAGCGCCCCTCATCGACGAGCACGAAGTCGTCGGTGATCGGACTCGTGATCTGCGCCGCAATCGCGCGCGCGGCCTCGTCGATCGAGGTCGTCACCGACAATACCAGCGGCTGGGCGTTCATCAGCGCGGTGATCGGACGCCGCCCGAACAGTTCGCGGCCATACGGCATCAGGAACACGCGCATCAGCTCATAGCGGCTGATCGCGCCGATCGGCCGCGCGTCCTGCGCGACAACCGCCAGGCTGAGCAGGCCTGCGTGGCGTGGCTGAAGAAACAGCTCGGCAACGTCGAGCACGCAGGTTTCCGGACTCACCGGTTCGGTCGCGAGCACCAGCCGCGCGAGTTCGCCGGGTTCGTGCACGGAAGCGCCGGCGGCGGGACTCGGCGCGGCCGCCTGCGCCGGAAGGGCTTGGTTCATCGAGGTCGATTGGGGCAGCGAGCCGATCGCGCTTGGCCCGAAGCGGCGCAGACTAGCCGGCGACCACGACAGGCATGTGACGGCGGTCACATGCGGCACGTCTACGCAATCAGCCGATCAGGCCCTGCTCGCGAATCCGATGCAGTTCGTCGCGCAGGCGCGCCGCGTCCTCGAACTCCAGATCCTGTGCGTGCTTGTACATCTGCGCTTCGAGCTGGCGGATCTTCGCGCTGATCTGGTGTGGCGTCAGCGTGTGGTAGTCGACCGCCTGCTCGGCGACCTTGCGCGCGGCCTTCGCGCCGCGACCGCGCGTCGGCTCCGACCCGGCATCGAAACGCGCGCCTTCCATGACGTCGGTGATTTCGCGGATGATCGATGCCGGCACGATGCCATGCGCCTCGTTGTATTCGACCTGCTTGGCGCGGCGGCGGTCGGTCTCGTCGATCGCGGCCTGCATCGAGCGCGTCATCTGATCGGCATACAGGATCGCGGTGCCGCGCAGGTTGCGCGCGGCGCGGCCGATGGTCTGGATCAGCGAGCCGGTCGAACGCAGGAAGCCTTCCTTGTCCGCATCGAGGATCGCGACCAGTGACACCTCGGGCATGTCGAGGCCTTCGCGCAGCAGGTTGATGCCGACCAGCACGTCGAACTTGCCTAGGCGCAGATCGCGGATGATCTCGACGCGCTCGACGGTCTCGATATCCGAGTGCAGATAGCGCACGCGGATGCCGTGTTCCTCCAGATACTCGGTGAGGTTCTCGGCCATGCGCTTGGTCAGCGTCGTGACCAGCACGCGATCGCCGAGCGCGATGCGCGCGTTCGCCTCGGACAGCAGATCGTCGACCTGGGTGCGCGCCGGGCGCACCTCGATGCGCGGATCGATCAGCCCGGTCGGGCGCACCACCAGCTCGACCACGTTGCCTTGGGATTTCTCGATTTCGTATGGGCGCGGCGTCGCCGACACGAAGATCGTGCGCGTCGCGCGCTGCTCCCATTCGTCGAACTTCAGCGGCCGGTTGTCGAGCGCGGACGGCAGGCGGAAGCCGAACTCCACCAGGGTTTCCTTGCGCGAGCGGTCGCCCTTGAACATCGCGCCGATCTGCGGAATCGTCACATGCGATTCGTCGACGACCAGCAATGCGTCCGGCGGCAGATAGTCGAACAGGGTCGGCGGCGGCTGGCCCGGCGAGCGTCGGGTCAAGTGCCGCGAATAGTTCTCGATACCCTGGCAGTAACCGACCTCGGCCATCATCTCGATGTCGAACTGGGTGCGTTGCTGCAGGCGCTGCGCCTCGACCAGCTTGTTCGCCTTGTACAGATAGTCCAGGCGATCCTTGAGCTCGATCTTGATCGCCTCGATCGCGTTGAGCACGGCCTGCCGCGTCGTCGCGTAGTGGGTCTTCGGATAGATCGTGAAGCGCGGAACCTTGCGGATCGTCGCACCGGTCAGCGGATCGAAGATCGACAGGTTCTCGATGTCGCCGTCGAACAGCTCGATGCGCAGCGCCTCGGTTTCCGACTCGGCCGGGAACACGTCGATGATCTCGCCGCGCACGCGGTAACTGCCGCGACGCAATTCCATGTCGCCGCGCGTGTACTGAAGCTGGGTCAGGTGGCGGATCAACTCGCGCTGGTCGGTGTGCTCGCCGCGCGACAGGATCAGGCGCATCGACAGGTAGTCTTCCGGATCGCCGAGGCCGTAGATCGCCGATACGGTGGCGACGATCAGCGCATCCGGCCGCGACAGCAGGGTCTTGGTCGCGGCCAGGCGCATCTGTTCGATGTGTTCGTTGATCGAGGCATCCTTCTCGATGTAGGTGTCGCTACCCGGGACATAGGCTTCCGGCTGGTAGTAGTCGTAGTAGCTGACGAAGTACTCGACCGCGTTGTGCGGGAAAAACTGCTTGAACTCGCCGTAGAGCTGCGCGGCGAGCGTCTTGTTCGGCGCCATCACCAGGGTCGGCTTCTGGATACGCTCGACCACGTTCGCGATCGTGAATGTCTTGCCCGAACCGGTCACGCCGAGCAGGGTCTGCTGCGCCACGCCGGCCTCGAAGCCCGCGGTCAGGCGCGCGATCGCGTTCGGCTGGTCGCCGGCCGGCTGGAACGGGGAAACGAGCTGGAAGCGATCGGTCATCAGGGACTCCGTACAAGCGCTCGATTATAGGGCGCGGCTGCGACGCAGCTTCGCTTCGGCCACACGTCGCGTTCGGGCACACGTATGCGCGAAATTCCTACAACCCGCGGAGATGCACTGCCATCGTCGACATTCGCATCGATTCCTAACATGGCCTGGTCATCAACCGGAGCCCTTCGCCATGCAGCAGACCGCTTCCCGCCAACGCGGATTCACCCTGATCGAACTCCTGATGAGCGTCGCGATCCTCGCGGTCCTGCTCACGATCGCCGTGCCGGGCTACGCCAAACTGATTGGCCACGTGCAAGGCACCAACGCACGCAGCACACTGGATGCATCCCTGAACCACGCGCGCTTCGCCGCGATCAGCCGCGCCGCCCATGTCGTCGCATGCCCGAGTCAGGACCAGCAGCACTGCGACCGGACCACGCAATGGCAGCACGGCTGGATCGTGTTCGCCGACCTTGATCATAACGGCACCCGCTCGGACGCCGAACCGGTGCTCAGCGCGGTCCAGGCACAAGCTGCCGGAGTCGCCATCCTCAGCACCGCCGGGCGCCTGCACGTGGATTACCAGCCGGACGGCAGCGCCAGAGGTTCGAATGTCACCCTGACCATTTGCGATCGTGCCAGCGGTGCCGCGGGCGCGGCCACGCTCGTCATCAACCAAGGTGGGCGCATCCGGCGTAGCGCTGCCAAAGCGGATGCGGCCGCAACGTGTCTGCGAGCCGCAGCCTGACTCGCGCAAAAAAGCCTGGCTCGCCAGGCTCACGGCGATACAAGCTGGAAATGGTACGTCTCGATGAAACGCGGGGTTCGATGCCGCCGAGTCAAACGGTGCACGCGAAGCGACTGGATGCCACTGAACCTGAGCGCCCCTGAAGCAGCTGATCGGCGAGATGAAGGACACATTGCAGGGGCGACTCGTCGGCATTCTGATCGACGACGGATCGGAAGCGGCCACCATCAAGAACCTGCGCAAAGCAGTGGAGCTGGTGCGGCTGTCAAGGTCATCGCGCCCAAGGTTGGCGGCGCCAAGCTGTCGGACGGCAACATATCGCTGCGGATGGTCAACGTGCCGGGAGCCGTCGGTTTTCTTCGATGCGGTGGCCGTCGTTGTCGGACACGGCCGCAGGGCAACACTGACCGCCGAATCTGCGGCGGTGGAGGTCAAGGAAGTATGCGCACCGCACGCCCCTTGGAGGCTCAGAAGATCATCGCATTGGAGACGCGCTCCTTGCGGAACGCGACCAAGTCCTCGCTGATGTCGGCGGCATCTGCGCCGACGCCATACGTCCCCACGACATACTCCGCGTGCAAATCCGGCGCGCTTTCGGCGCAGCTACAGATCATTTCGCCCTGCGGGTTGAGCCAAACCATCACATCACACTCGGCGCGCGCGACGGCCACCGATTCGGCCATGCGCTCGACATCGCCGAACAGGGAACCCAGGCATCGAGCTTCCTTCACCGAGTGCATGGGGATTCTCCAGCCGACATGCCGGCGTCCGCGGGCATTGCGCGCGCCACGCGCGCCGGCGCAGCGGCAAAAGCGCGTTTGCGCTCGCGCCATGCACTTACCCGCTCGACCCCGTATTGGGTCCAGCGCGATTGAAAGATCTGTCGCGCATAGGTTCCGGCCAGCCCCATGTGGCGATCGTCCAGAACAAACTCTACCGACTGTCCTTCTTGTGGCAATGCCACGGAACTACGTACCCATTGCGCGTGCATGAACGCTCCCTCCGGCGTGAACAGGATGACTGCGGACGGCGAGCCATCCGCGCCGTTGGGGGCAATGATGGAGGCTTGCGCGGCGCACCCTCTGTTCCCTGGCGCACAGAACGCCGAGCGATCGGTGCATCACGGCCATGGCCAGATCAAGGCATTTTGAAAAGCCATGGATGCAATCGCGCGACCCGGACCACGTCGACGTTCGGGCACACCGCTAGTGCGGCGACTGCGGTGCGTGCGGCTTTGCCACGCAACATGGCCTGAACGCTCAACTCTTCCATCTTACGGCTTTCGGCAACCCGAAAAGCACCATGTCGCCACTGGCGTCGAACGCCAGCGTCTGCGGGCGACCCACCAGCGAATCATCCGTTAGCGTCGCGGGGCATTGCGGGCAGGGCTTCAGAAGCCGTGCTGCTGCTTCCATCCCTTGTACGCCGCATCAAGCTCGGCGCGTTCAGCCTCGCTGTAAAGTTTGCGCATGGACGCGAAAATTCCGCCCTCCTCTTCCTTCGCGTGATGTTCGACGTACTCCATCAAGACTTTTGCGGAGCCCGCGAACTGACGCGACCCAGGATCGGCCTTCCTGAGATCGGGCAGCACGCACTTTTCAAGCGCTCGGTGCTCTTGCCATGCCTCGGCATTGGCCTGCAAATCTTCGTGGTCACCACGTTTGGCGAACGCCGGATAAAACACGGCTTCCTCGCCTTTTGCGTGTCCAAGCAACGCAGCCTCAATCTGGTCGAGAAGGTCCCTGCGCGTCTTCACAGCCTTGTCGGTAGTGTCGTCATTGAGCTTCTTGAGGAGCTTGTCGAGCGCTTCGTGCTCACTCTTCAGGGTCTCGAGTATGTCGGTCATGATCGATCTCGTGCGGTTGAAAAAACGTCCGGCGTCCGCTGCCATCGTTATCGCAATGTTGGTGTCAATTCTACCAACGGCCCGCATGCCTTGAAGAACCCCAGGAAGATTCCCCTGAATCACCGATGAAGCGATCAATTAATCATTCTCTTCAGGCATCGTTCACGAAAATGGCAATGCCGAAGTTAACTTCGGCGATGTACGCACATTTCAGCGTCGACTTCCGATCGGTTTTTCTGGCAGGCGCTAAAATACACAAATCGGCATACAACAACGCGTCTTATAGATGTTTGTCGATGCTTGACCGAGGCTGAATAAGAACCCTGACCCGTTAGTCGCCCTTCACATTCCCCTCATCAGAAGACGAGCGATTCAAAGCAGCCGCGCCGTTCATTATATATACAAGAAAGGGTCCGCATTCTCTTCACCCACACACGGATAAACGTGTTCCATGATCGACCCGGATCAGCGCCAACCTCAGCTCGTAAACCCTTCTAAAATGAGGAGCACTTCTGAGAAGCACTTTACAACAATTCGGAAGGGCTGGTCGTCCAGCGCCTTTTTCTAGGCGTCGCCAAAAGCAGTAAATCTCAAGGCACCGGAATTACCGCCAAAAAGCACTCTGGAATAGCCATCTAACGGCGGTTCCATTCGACGCGTTTACTGAGGTTCGACACCAATCAGGCGCTCGTTTACGAACGTGACTTGTGTGTTTGTATGGAGATGAACTACAAACGGATCTCTGCAATATTTTCCAGGAAGCGGCTTTTCGTTGGAGTTCTACAACCCGTCAGAGTATGACGCTGCGGAAATTGCGGATCACCGCAGCGGGGAAATCTAAGCGTATGCAGAAGTTGATCATTGACGTCGTATCCGCTCCTACACGTCCACAGAGAGAGAGAAAATCGATGACTACGAAAGTGCACCTGTATCGCATAGCCGCACTAGCGGCAGGCGTTGCGCTGTTATCGCCGGGAGTATTTGCGCAGGAGCCGGTCGCTCAGACGCCGGTGGCTGGCAAGTCGGCCGACAACACCAAGACCAATGTGCGCGATCGGTCTTCCGAAACCATGAAACCCACGGATCAACCGAACAATCGCGTTGACCTGAAGCTGGCAGCAGCAGTTCGGCGCGCGATTGTCCATGACAAAGGTTTGTCCAGAATGGCGCACAACGTAAAGCTGGTCGCGGCGAGCGGTGCTGTGACTTTACGCGGACCCGTAGCGAATGACACCGAGAAGGCCCGCGTCGAAGAACTCGCAGCCGGCGTCGCGGGCGTCACTCACGTCGACAACCAGCTCGACGTCAAACACTAACTACCGAGGATATTTCTATGAAAGCATCAGTCTATTGCATTGCCAAAACCGTTACGCAGGCCGAGAACATCGTCGACGCATTGAAGCGTGCGAACTTCCACAACAACGAGATTTCAGCACTGCTGCCCGACAAGCATGGCACCAAGGATTTTGCCCACGAGCACAATACCAAGGCTCCTGAAGGCGCCACGACCGGCGGGGTTGCTGGTTTGGGTGTCGGCGCAGCGGTGGGCTGGCTTGCGGGCATTGGCGCCTTGGCTATCCCCGGCGTTGGCCCCTTCATCGCGGCTGGACCGATCATGGCCGCGCTGGGCGGCGCGGCGCTTGGAACGGCAGCGGGCGGCCTCATCGGCGCGCTTGTGGGCATGGGAATCCCGGAGTTCGAAGCGAAGCGTTACGACGCGAAGATCAGGGAAGGCAATATCCTGATCTCCGTGCACACGGAAGACAGCAAGCAGCGGGACGTCGCGAAGGATATTTTCAAGCGCTTTGAAGCAGATGATATCTCGACTGGCTCGGAAGCAAAGGCCAAGTCCGCGTAACAACAAATAGGCGCGAGACATGCATGCGCCGGGCATTGAAGGCCCGGCGCATGCATGGGATGCCCGGTGGCCCCATGTTTGATTGCCAAGTATTTTAATTTCATGAAACTGCGAATTTAAGAGCGAACGATCTCTCCGGAACGTCCGGGGAGGGGATTCATTTGCTGGACGCGTCCGCAGTTAGCGATCCGTCGCCGTGAACGCCGGTAGGCGCAGCTTGGCACGACGTCTACACTTGTTTGCTGAAATCTGCTGCAGAACGAATTCCGAAGCGTTCGACCAGGTGTTTTCGGAACGATTGCGCCTCGAAAGCAATGATTTGGGAGCACCTGATCAGTGACTGCGATGGCCGAGGCTGCGACTCACCCAGCCGGCAAGCTTGTTCGAAAGTCTGTCACGTGGTGCTTGTAGCGTACAGCCTCAGGAATTCCCGATGTGGATGATCATCGTCGTTGCGGTCACCGTGCTGACGACCCTTTTCGTCGTCGTCGTGACAATGAATTTCCTCAGACCTGAAAAGAAGATCCAGCACCGGGTGGAGCATCTTTACGGCATTGCCGATCCCTCGTTCAAACGCGAGATGAGTACCCTGCTTGGCCCCGCCATCGTAAAGGGCAACCGGATCACCGCTCTGCGCAACGGAGACGAAATCTTTCCGGCGATGCTCGAGGCCATCCGCTCGGCCCGGCGCACGATCACCTTTGAAACCTACATATATTGGTCCGGGGCCATCGGCACGCAATTCGCCGAGGCGCTGATCGAACGCGCGCGCGGGGCGGTCAAAGTGCACGTGATGCTCGATTGGCTGGGTAGCAAGAAAATGGATCCGCCACTCCTCGACGAAATGCGGAATGCGGGAATCGAGGTCGAACGCTATCACCCGTTGCGTTGGTACAACCTCGGGCACATCAACAATCGCACGCATCGAAAGGTATTGGTAATCGACGGAACCGTCGGCTTCACCGGCGGCGTCGGCATCGCCGATCAATGGACCGGCCACGCGGAGGATCCGGATCATTGGCGCGACATGCATTTCCGCGTTGATGGGCCGGTCGTGGCGCAAATGCAGACGGCGTTCCTCGACAACTGGATCAAGACTACGGGCAGAGTGCTGCACGGTGATGCGTACTTCCCTGCCCTGACCGCCTGCGGCACGCACGAAATGCACCTGTTCATGAGTTCTCCCGTGGGCGGCAGCGCGAGCATGCGCCTGATGTATCTGACCGCGATCGCGGCAGCCGAGCATTCGATCGATATAGAGGCGGCCTATTTCGTTCCTGACGCCTTGATGAGCGGTGAACTCATCAAGGCGCGCAAGCGCGGCGTACGAATACGCGTCCTGCTCCCCGACAAACACCTGGATTCCGATTCGGTGCGCATCGCATCCAAACGTTCATGGGGACCGCTGCTCGAAAGTGGTGTGGAGATCCACCAGTACGCACCGACCATGCTCCACTGCAAGATGCTGATCTTCGATCAGCGTGTGGTGTCGGTAGGGTCGACCAACTTCGACATGCGCTCGTTCGAGATCAACGACGAGGCCAGCCTGAACGTGTATGACGTGGAGTTCGCGCGGCAAATGACCGAGATTTTTGAACATGACCTCAGGTCATCAGTTCCGTATACCCAGCAGCAGTGGAAGAACCGGCCATGGAAACAAAAGTTTGGCGAGGTCGTGCTGATTCCGATCAAGTCGCAGCTCTAGGTGCGACGTGGCGGCGCTACCCAAGTCCCGAAAGCGTCGTGTTTGCCTCACCAGGCGTGGTCGCATTGGCGTCCGCCGGACAGCCGGTGCGGGTCCGCGATCCGACCGGTCACCTCTGCTGCCGTGCACATGCGCTACGAGCAAACGCGCAAACACGCGCATGAGTCGTCCCACCAGAACAGGAGAGATGCCATGACGAAAATCGGTGCCGAAAAACGCGACGATCTCAAAACGAGCACATTCGCATTCCCGAAACAACGCAAGGAGCCACTTGAAGACGCCTCGCATGTCCGCAACGCCGTGGCGCGGTTCGACCAGGTGAAAGGCGTGAGCGATGAGGAAAAAGACGCGGCATGGAAGCGTATCAAGGCAGCCGCGAAGAAACACGGCGTCGAGATCAAGGAAAAAAATTGGCGCGAGCTTGGCAAGGAGTGAGTGGCGGCGGGCCCTGGTCCGACGCTGGCGGACAAGTCACGCTTCGGCGAGATCGACCGCTTCTCCGTCCTCCAACGGATCTTGCCGCGATTGCACGACACTATCCTCGGCGCGAATCGAACCGCAACAAACGAATATCGTCGCGCCATCGACAGGAGTGGCCCCTCATGACAGCCAAGAAGCAAAAGTCATTCACCTTGCGACGCATCCTCGAAGCCATCGGTCCCGGCGTAACCACGGGTGCGGCGGACGACGATCCGTCCGGTGTGGCGACCTACACGATCGCCGGCGCACAACTCGGGACTTCCCTGCTGTGGACGGCGTGGCTGACCTGGCCGTTGATGAGCGCGGTGCAGATGATGTGCGCGCGCATCGGCATGGTGACAGGCATGGGGCTTGCTGGAGCGCTGCGCCAGAAGTTTCCGCGCTGGATGATCGCGATCGCCTCGTTGGCGCTGTTGATTGCCAACACGATCAATATTGCGGCCGACCTTGCTGGCATGGCCGATGGGGCGAACATGCTCGGCGGTGGTCCTGTCGGAGTCTGGGTGGTCGTGTTCGGACTTGGTATTTGTCTGGCGACCGTGCGTTTGCGTTACGCGCAGATCGCGTCCGTACTCAAGTGGCTCGCGCTCGTGCTGTTCGCCTACGTGATCACGGCGTTTATCCTGAAGCCGAACTGGCTTGATGTCGCGCATGCCGCTGTCGCTCCGTCCTGGCCGAAGGGGCATCTGATGTGGGCGACGCTCGTTGCGATTCTGGGCACGACGATAAGTCCCTACCTTTTTTTCTGGCAGGCCGGGCAGGAAGTCGAGGAAGAGAATGCAATGGGGCGCCGGATGTACGTGCGCCGCCGACTGCTTGGACCCACGAATGAGGAGGTAGTGGACAGGCGCATCGATGTCACGCTCGGTGCGTTGTTCTCCGAAGTCGTGATGTTCTTCATCATCCTGACGGCGGCGCTCACGTTGCATAAAGCAGGCATCACCGAAATCAGCACCACGAAACAGGCGGCCGAAGCATTGCGCCCGCTTGCGGGCGATCTCGCCTATTGGCTGTTCACGCTCGGCATCGTCGGGACAGGCTTGCTGGCGATCCCGACGCTCGCGGGTTCTTCGGCCTATGCGTTCGCGGAGACATTCGATTGGGCCTATGGCCTCGACAAGAAGCTGAGGCAGGCACGTTCGTTTTATGCGATTTTCGTGCTCGCAACGGTCGCCGGTATCGCAATGGATTTCGTCGGCATCAATCCGATCCGGGCGTTGTTCTGGACCGCCGTCATCAATGGTGTGCTGGCTCCGTTCCTTCTCGTCGGCATTCTCCTGGTCGCGACAGACCGGAAGATCATGCGCGATCAGCTGAGTTCGAAGCTGACCCGCATCGTGGCAACCATTGCGACGATCCTGATGTTCGGGGCGGCGATCGGGATGTTCGTGTTTTGATGCTCGCAAGCGCGTGCGTGCATCGATACGCGCAGGAACGCATTTGGCCCGCCCGTTACCCACCCGCTGACTGACGGTCCGCTTGATGCCAGCCGAAGTGCTGTCGCAACGAATCCTCGCCAAGGCGTACACACCGATGGATACATGGAATGGACAGCGACGCGGAATGGGCGTGCGGATGCGAAGCTTCTTGCGTGCGCGCATGTCCGCGGAAAGCTATCTCGGCTTGCACCTGACTATGGGCGCGCTGCTCCTGATCGGGGCCGCCTGGATCTTCGGCGCGCTGGCCGAGGATGTCGTGACCGCCGACCAGATAACGGTCATCGATGTCCAGCTTGCCAACTGGCTGCACGCGCATGCGACCGCGGAGATGACGCGCGCAATGCTGGCCGTGTCGGCGCTGCATGACGTCCTGTCGATAAGCGTGATGACGATCGCGCTTGCGCTGTTCTTCGTCTGGCGGCGGCAGCGGGACTGGTTGTTGGCGCTGGTGTTGGCCGTTCCCGGCGGCATGCTTCTCAATACCGCGCTGAAAAACGTGTTCGACCGTGCGCGACCACATTTCGTCGATCCGATCGTGACGCTGGGCTCTTTCAGCTTCCCCAGCGGCCATGTCGCGGGAAGCACATTGTTCTACGGAATCCTCGCCACCTTCCTGATCGCACAGACCCGTTCGGGCGTTCGCCGAGCGACGATCGCAATCCTCGCGGTGCTGCTGGTCGCGCTCGTCGCCGCCAGTCGAATGTACTTGGGCGCCCACTATTTCAGCGATGTGATCGCGGCCTTCCTGGAAAGTGTCGCGTGGCTCGCGCTGTGCATCACCGGGGTGAACATCTACCGCGGGTGGCGCGCCGAACAGGCTGCTCCAACTCGATGAACCCACCGATTGCCGACGTCAGAACCGCCGTGATCGTCAATGCCGCGGCCGGCTGGGGTCACCCGGACGATATCGCCAGCGTGATCGAGGCTTGGTGAAGCTGCCCGTGGGGTGACGGTGACCTGCGCGTGGCGTCATTCGCGGCGCCGGGGGCTTCGAGCAGAAAGATGTAACGGACAGGTATCCCGATAAGGGACAGACAGCAAAAAGGCCGCATCCCTGCGGCCTTTGCTGTGTATGGCGCCCGAAGTTGGACTCGAACCAACGACCCCCTGATTAACAGTCAAGTGCTCTAACCAGCTGAGCTATTCGGGCGAGCCGCGTATTGTCTTTTCGCGGAGCCAACTCGTCAAGAGGAAATCTCGCTCGACCCGGCAGATTCAGGCGCCTTCCACGCACACGCCCCGAAATCCCGGCCAAGTCGTTGATTTCCTGGTGGAGGGTCGCAACCCGGTGGCGAGCGCCATGCGCCGGAATCCGGGCCTGCGCGATCCACACCGTAAAGGTGCATGCCGCAAACCGAACTTCGCGCACGCCGCAAGCCGCGTGAAATTCGCGGGGCGTGCCGATGGGGGAGCATTTTACCGTCCCTTCCATCTACCATCGCGCGCTACCGTTGCGCTCCCTTACCCGATGCCCGCGATCCGCTCTTTGCCATGACCACCCACACGCGCCAATTCTGGATACTGCAATCGGCCGTCTGGCTCGGTTACGGCCTCGAAAACTACGTGGGCGGCCTCGGTATGGGACGCTCGATCAACTACTACCAGCTCTCGGTCGTCGACGCGTTGGGCGGCTTCCTGCTCACGCTGGTCTTGCGATACGGCATCAACCGCACCTGGGGCTGGTCGTTGCGCGCGCGCCTGTGGGTTGGCGCCAGCCTGCTGATCGCGACGGCATTCGCGTATGCATACCTGTGGATCGTGGCGATCGACCGGATGTGCCCCACTTGCAGGGTGCCGTTGAATGCACTCGGCTACCTGTCCTATTTCGCCGGTGCGATGTACCTGATGATCGCGTGGACCGGCGCCTACGTCGGCATCAAGCTCGCACGCCAGTTGCAGCAGGAGAAGGAAACCGCGCTGCAGGCGACCGCGATCGCGCACCAGGCGCAGTTGCGCATGCTGCGCTACCAGCTCAATCCGCATTTCCTGTTCAATACGCTGAATGCGATTTCGACCCTGATCCTCGATGGCCGCCGCGAGCAGGCCAACGGGATGGTCGGCGCACTGTCCGGGTTCCTCCGCTATTCGCTGGAAAGTGACCCGGAGCAGAAGGTCACCCTCGCCACCGAGATCCGCGCCGCCAAGCGCTATCTGGCGATCGAGCAGGTGCGCTTCGGCGATCGCCTCAAGGTCGGCATCGCCGTACCTGCCGACGTCGCCGACGCGCGGGTGCCGAGCCTGATCCTGCAGCCGCTGATCGAGAACGCGGTCAAATACGCGGTGTCACGCAACGAGGAAGGCGGCACGATCGAGATCGCCGCCAACAGGGATAGCGCCATGCTCGAAATCAGCGTGACCGACGATGGCCCCGGCAGTAGCAACTACCGCCCGAACAAGGGCGAAGGCGGCGGCGTCGGACTGGTCAATACCCGCGAACGCCTGCGTGTGTTGTACGGTGCCAACCACGTGTTCACGATCCGCAAGTTGCAACCCCACGGAACCGTTGCGCGCCTGCGCTTTCCCTTTCTTGGTTCATCGAACGAGGACAGTCCATGCGCATCCCCACGCTGATCGTCGACGACGAACCGCTGGCGCGCCGCGGCATCGCGCTGCGCCTGGCACGCCACCCGGATATCGACATCGTGGCCGAGGCTGGCAACGGCCGCGACGCTCTCTCGGCGATTGCACAGCATCTTCCCGCACTGATGTTCCTCGACGTGCAGATGCCCGGCGCCGACGGCTTCCAGCTGCTTCGTTCGCTGCCGGCAACCCAATTGCCGCTGACGGTGTTCGTCACCGCCTACGACGAATACGCGACCCATGCGTTCGAGGCCAACGCGCTCGACTACCTGCTCAAGCCGATCGACGAGGGGCGCCTTGAAAGCGCGCTTGAACGCGCACGCCGCAGCCTGCTGTCACGCGACGCAGATGAGAACTGCGCCCGCCTGCTGAACCTGCTCGGCAACGTATCGGGACGGCCGGACCTGACTCTCGACGAGGCATTGCGCGATGCGGACAACCTCATCGCGTCACCCGACGACCGGCTTGTGATCAAGGATTCCGGCCGGATCCTGCGCATACCGCCGCATGACATCCTCTGGATCGACGCCGCAGGCGACTACATGTGCGTGCACACCGAGACCGACACGCATGTGTTGCGCGCGACCATGCACGAACTCGAAGGTCGCCTCGATCCGCGGATCTTCCAGCGCATCCACCGCTCGACGATCGTCAACGTCGCGCACGTCAGGGAACTGCGCACGCACCTGAACGGCGAATACTTCCTGATCCTCGACTCGGGCCAGCAACTGAAGCTTTCGCGCAGTTACAAGGACAAGGTGAAGCTGTTGCAATAAGGCGCCTTGCAGGAGCGCTGCAAGCACGACCGGAAAGCGCGCTTGCGAGGCAACGGTCCACTCACCCCGCGTGCACGCGGTAGCACGGCACGTACTGCGCGCCCGGCAGTTTCATGCGTTGCTGTGCGACGAAGCTGGCGAGCAGCGCGTCCAGCGCGTGCATGATGTCGCGGTCGCCATCGATATCGAACGGGCCGTCCTTCTCGATCGCACGCATGCCCTCTTCCTTGACGTTGCCGGCGACGATGCCGGAGAACGCCCGACGCAGGTCCGCCGCCAGCTTGTGCGGTGGCTGGTTGCGATGCAGGTTGAGCGCCGCCATCGCCGCATGGGTCGGCTGGAACGGCGACTGCAACTGGAGATCGATATGCAGCGCCCAGTTGAAGAAGAACGCATCCTGGTTCTCGAGGCGGCTCATGCGCACCCGGTCGATCCCCTTGCGCGCCACTCGCGCGACCTCGCGTGGATTGCCGACGACGATCGTGTAGTGCTTGGCGACTTCGTCACCCAACGCGAGCCGCAGGAAGCGGTCGATCTGCTCGAAGTACGCGGCCGATTCAGCGGGTCCGGTGAAGATCAGCGGAAACGGGACGTTCTCGTTATCCGGATGCAGCAGGATGCCGAGCAGGTAGAGAATCTCCTCGGCGGTGCCGACGCCACCGGGAAACACGATGATCGCATGGCCGATGCGCACGAACGCTTCGAGGCGCTTCTCGATGTCCGGCATGATCACGAGGTGATTGACGATCGGATTCGGCGACTCCGCGGCAATGATGCCCGGCTCGGTGATCCCGATGTAACGGTTGTTGCGTCGACGCTGCTTCGCGTGCGCGATCGTCGCGCCCTTCATCGGCCCCTTCATCGCGCCCGGCCCGCAGCCGGTGCAAATGTCGAACAGGCGCAGGCCCAGTTCGTAGCCGACACTCTTGGTGTATTCGTATTCGAGGCGCTGGATCGAGTGACCGCCCCAACAGACTACGAGGTTCGGATCGACGTTCGGATGCAGGATGCGCGCGTTGCGCAGGATTTCGAACACCAGGCTGGTGATACCCGGCGAGACGGAAAGATCGAAGCGACCGGTCTCGAACAGTGCGGCGACATAGACGATGTCGCGCACGACGGCGAACAATAACTCGTTGACGCCATGGATGATGTGGCCATCGACGAACGCTTCGGCCGGTGCGTTGCTGAGTTCGAGCTTGACGCCGCGATCCTGCTGCAGGATCTGGATGTTGAAATCGGGATAGCGATCGAGCAGCGCACGCGCGTCGTCGCTCGCCCCGCCCTGGGTCAGCACCGCGAGTGCGCAGCGGCGCAGCAGTTCGTGCAGGCCGCCGGTGCTGGCGTCGCGCAAGCGCGCGACTTCCTGACGGGACAGGACATCGAGTCCGGCCGCCGGCGCGATGCGCGCATTCACGGTGGCGGATTTGACAGGGGGCTGTTCCACGCTCTTCTTCCTCTTCGGATTCGCATGCGCACGAGGGCGCAGCCTGCCAGCATTGCCAAACGCACGCGCCCACGTCAAGTAAACAACGCTGCGAAACGCAAACGGCCGGCGCAAGGCCGGCCGTCTGCATTCGACACGATGGAACGGATCAGAACGTGTAGCGCAGGGTGACCAGCACCGACCAACGCGATTGCGCCTGGTCGTCCTGCTTTGAGTAGGCGTAGCTGCCCGGGGTGGTCAGGTTATAGATGTACTTGCCTGTCGCCGGATCGATGCCGGCAAAGTTGGCCAGCGACCGGTTATACGGGAAGTTCGGGTTGTAGATCTGCCCCCACTTCTTGTTCAGCATGTTGCCGATGTTGAAGACGTCGAAGCGGATCTCGCCTTTGTTGCCAGCGAACAGGCCCGGTACTTCCTGGCGGAAGCTCAAGTCGATCTGGTTGATCCAAGGCGAAGTCGCGCCATTGCGGGAGACGACGCCGCCCTGATGGTTGCGCAGATAGTCATTGCCGTTGATGAAGGCGAAGAACTGGTCCTTCTGCGCCTGCGAGGTACCCGCCGTGAACAACACGTTGTCCGGCCCCGTCGGCACGTAGAACACGTCGTTACCCTTGATACCGTCGCCGTTCGCGTCGTTGCCGAACGTCCAGGTGTAGGGCTGGCCGGTGTAACCGTTGTAGACGCCGGAGACACTCGACACGTAGTCGCCGAAGAACTTGTGCTGCCAGGTCAGCGTCGAGAGCAGGCGCGCCTTGATGTCGTAGTTCGACCGCCGCGCAACGTCCTCGTTCGGGTTGAACGACGCGCTGCTGCTGTAGTTGCTGAATGCCTGGCTGGAAGTACCCGGATTGACTTCGGTCGAACGGCCGAAGGTCAGCGAACTCGTGCCGAACCAGCTGTCCGAATACGACTTCTGCAGCGACAAGGTCAGGTAGTTCGCCGCGCCGTTACCGGTGTTGGTCAGGTAAGTTGACGCGCCGCCGAACGCCGGATTTGAACCATAGCGCTGGTTGTTGCGGTAGTTGGTCGGGTCGTTGGCGCCGACCGGCTTGCCGTTGCTCACCCACAGCGACGGATCGGTGCTACCCCAGTAATTGATGCGTCCGTCCGGCAGCACATTGTGACCCGGTCCGAGGTTGATCGCCTCGTAACGGATCGCATCACGCACGCCGACATGCGCGAACTCCGCGGTCGCGATCACTCCCCACCATGGCAGCTCACGATCGAAACCGAGGCTGATCTTCAACGCGGTCGGCAGCTTGAGATTCGGATCGACCGTGTCGACTGTCTGCTGCGGGGTGCCGCCAGCGCCGCTCGGCGGCTGCTGGGTGAACGGATCCGGATTGAAGCAGCAGCCCTTTCCAGCGGAGAAGGTCTGCAGGGTCAGGCCGTTGTTCGTGAACGGATTGGCCTGCCACACGCCCGGCGTCACACCTTCGGTCAGGCCGATGCCACCGCGCAACTGGGTCTTGAGGTCAGTGTCGAACGAATAGTTGAACGACGCGCGCGGCTCGAGCACACCGTTACCGTCGACCGTGCCCTGGTTCGAATAACCGAAGGCTTGATTGAAGGACGCGTTGTAGAACGGACGGTCCGGTGTCTTCGGAATATCCCAGCGCAGGCCGTACTGCAACGAGAGCTGCGACGTGGCCTGCCAGGTGTCCTGCACGAACAGGCCCCACTGGTCGAGGCGCAAGTTCGCCGCGATGCTGTTGATGTCGCCGTTGGTCGGACGATACAGGCTGTAGCTCGTGTACTTGCCAGCGGCGAAGTCGTCGATGCTGGCAAAGTTGTACGCGCCAAACTCGGTACGGCCGAACAGGTTGAAGTACTCGTCACGCTGGAAATCGGCCCCGGCCTTGACCGTGTGGTCACCAAGAAACCAGTTGCCGGCGAAGAAGCCGGACAGCGACTTCACGCCCAGCACGTTGTAGTGGCGGAATTGCTCCTCGCCGAGATTGACGGCGGTATTGGAGTTGTCCGGTCCGAGGCGCACCTGCACCTGCGGCTGCTTGGCCAGCGTGGTCGGCACCGAATCGTACTTGGAGTACGAGATCGAGCTTTCCGTGGAAAAGGAATCGTTCCAGTCGTCGTACAGGTTCAGCACATAGCTTTCGAGATTGCGCGACTGTGTGTACCAGTAGCTCGACAGCGACAGCGTGCTGGTGTTGAAGCCACCGAGGATCGGTTGCGTGCTCTTGGTCTTGTTGTAGCGGAAGCTCGCACGATGGCCGTCAGTGATGTTCCAGTCGATCTTGCCGAGATAGAGCTTGCTGTCCTGGTTCGCGTTCGCGGCGCTGAGATCGCCGGGCGTCATCCCGTAGCCTTTGGCAATGTCGGTAATGCGGGTCAGGTCGGCCTGACTGATGTTGACCTCGTTGCCGCGCCCGGAGCCGAGTGGACCGTAGTCCGGCGTCGGCGCCAGCGTCTTCGATTCCTCGTAGCTCAGGAAGAAGAACAGCGTGTCCTTGATGATCGGTCCACCGACGGTCGCACCGAAGGTCTTTTTCGCGCTGTAGCCCTTGAACTCGGCCGGCTCGTCGCTGGTCAGGTCCTTCGCATTCGTGTACGCGTAGTACACGTCCCCGTGCACGTCATTGGTACCGGACTTGGTGACGATATTGATGTTCGCGCCGACCGCGCGCTTGTTGGTTACGTCGAAGTTCGCAGTCGAGAGGTTGTATTCCTCGATCGCGTCGAACGACAGCGGCTGGCTCAACGCCGGCAGGCCGTTCGGCTCGAGGCCGAACGAGTCGTTGGTCGGCTACACCATCGATCGTGATGTTGTTGTAGCGGCTGTTCTGACCGAGCGCGGAGATCTCGCCGCGGCCCTTGTTGGTCAGGTTGATGTTCGGATCGAGGCGGGCGATGTCCTGGATCGAGCGACCGGGGTTCGGCAGCAGTTTGAGCTCGCGCTTGGAAATGCTCGTGCCCAAACCCTTGTTGTCTGCCTGGAACATTGCACCCGGCGCGGCGGCGGTGACGGTGATGCCTTCCAGCGTCGTCTCGGCAACCGCCCCGACAGTCAGGTTCAGCGTGGTTTCTTCGGCGAGCTTCAGGTACACGTCCGGCTGATCGGCTTTTTCACCGTGATCGCCGGACGCCTTGATCTCGAACGGACCACCGACGCGCAAGCCCTGCGCGGAGTAGCGGCCATTCGCGTCGGTCACGACGGTGCGCGACGTGCCAGATGGCACGTGCACGATCTCGACCGTGGCGCCGGCAACCGCGTGCCCGCTCGCGTCGAGAATGCGACCGCTCAAGGATGACGAAGTGTTCTGCGCGAATGCGGCCGAAGCCACGAAAAGCGAGCCGATGACCCACGGCAGCAGCCGCATGCGAAGTGGTTTGTGCATTAGGTTTTCCCCGATTGACATCGTCGATAGTGGACGAAAATACTTGCCGGCACGCTTGATTTCGCTGCGTGCTCGACGCTTGGCCTTAAGATTCCCAGCACTCTGCGCAGGAGGACGCAACCACCCCCGCAATCTGCTTAACCCCAGTTTAACAGGGTTGAATGACGGATTTATAACATTGCGTTACTGACCCGTTCGCGATGCTTTTATCGCACCCTCGACGAGATACCTGGCTCGCTTGGCCGGGCGCATCTGGTCCAGGTCGAGGCGGACCAGGCCATCGACGCAGCCGCCAAACGCGGGGTCGATGCCAAAATCGAGAAAACGCACACCCGCAGGCTCGCACAGGTCCGCATATTGCCGATACAGGACCGGCAATTGCGTATCCAGCGCCAGCAGGCGCTCGCGCAGGATGGCCAGTCCGGCATCGGCCGATCGCCCGCTCCAGGCAGCCATTGCCTCGGCCGCGACCGCCGCCGGGATGACAAACGGGTTACGCGAACGCGCCAGTTGCCCGGTATCGCCGAAATAATGACGATGGTAGTGCACGATCCATTCGCGTGCGTTGAGCGGCAGCGCGGCGCTGAGGCTGACCGGGCCGAACAGGTAGCGGATTTGCGGCTGCCGGCGCAGGTAGGCACCGATGCCCTGCCATAGATAGTCGAGGCTGCGCGAGCCCCAATAGGCCGGTTGCACGAAGCTGCGACCGAGTTCGACGGCCTGCCCCAGGAACGGTGCCGCTGTCGGCGCATAGTCGAACAGGCTGGCCGAATAGAGTCCGCCGAAGCCGCGCTCGCGCAGGATCGGCCCGGCTTCGCCGAGGCGATAGGCGCCCACGATCGCCAGCGCGCCTTCGTCCCACACCACCAAGTGTCGATAGTGCGCGTCATAGCGATCGAGATCGCGGCGCGCGCCGGTGCCCTCGCCGACCCGGCGAAACGCCAGCTCGCGCAAACGGCCGATCTCCCGCAGGACCGCGCAATCGGACCGGGCGTCGAGCAACAGGATTTGCTTGCCATCGCCGGTCTGGCCTAGCAGTTCTGCCTTGCGCAATGCATGGCGGAGGTCGCGTGGCGACTCCGGATGCGCAATCGCAGCCGACGTCGGAAAGACGGTTGGCCGGCGCCGCGCCAGACGATACACATGCCGGCGCATGTGCTGCGCGATCTGTTCAGGGCGCAGGCTTGAACCGGTCAGCGCCGACGGTGCGACGATCTCGCCGACCTGAAACCCGATCCGCACCCGCGCAGCACCGAACATCTCGCGCGCGAGCAACAGCGACGCCAGCGGCTTGGCCAGCATCGATGCGCCATAGAACACCGGCGAATTGTGCGCGGCGACATGTACCGGCAAGTACCGGCGCAGCCGTTTTCAACGCGAGCCGCGCGAAGCCGGTCGACCACGCGGCATCGCGCACGCCTTGCGCGCCCATGCGCGACACCTCGCCGGCGGGAAACACGATGACGACCTCGTCACGCTCCAGCGCGCGATAGGCCTCGCGCGCGCCGCCGAGCGAACTGCCCGAACCGAACACCGGCAGCGGCAACAGCAACGGAGCGAGCGAGTCGAGCTGCATCAGCACGTCGTTCGCCAGCACCTTGACGTCACGCCGCACCGAACCGACCAGATGGATCAACGCGAGCGCATCGAGCGCGCCGAGCGGATGGTTCGCGACGATCACGACGCGGCCTTCGACCGGAATGTTCTCGCGATCGGTGTTGGCGACGCTGTAGCTGACCCGGAGCATGATCGAGCACGCGCTCGACGAAATCGAACCCGCGTCAGCGTCCCGGTCTCGGCGAGGATCGCGTTGATGCGTTCCTCGCATGCAATCCGGCGCAACAGCTCGACCACCGGCTGCGCGAAACTGCGCGCGCGGCCCTCGGTCAAACGCGGAAATTTCTCGTAGAAACTGCGTTCGACGCTGATCAAGGCGCACCTCCGCTATTGGCGAAGGCACGCTAACGCGCACGTGTTACAGCTTCGTGTGGACGCTCCGGCAGGTCAGGAGTGGCCGGCGAGTTTCAGATAGGCGACCACGCCATCGAGGAACATCTGCACCGACAGCGCGACCAGCAGCATGCCCATCAGCCGCTCCAGCGCGGTCAGCACGCTGGTGCCGAGACAGCGGAACAGATAGGTCGACGACAGCAGGATCAACGCCGTCGCGAGCCAGGCGAGGAACAGCGCGACGCTCCAGTCGACCGTACGGCCCGGACTGCTGTTCGCGAACAGCATGACCGCGGCCATCGTCGACGGACCGGCGACGCCGGAATCGCCAGCGGCACGATGAACGGCTCGCCATCGGTCGTCGCCGAAGATGCCGTCGCTGCGGCGGAAAGATCATGCGCACGCCGATCAGGAACAGCACGATGCCGCCGGCGATGCTGACCGACTCCTGCTTGAGCTGCAGCACATGCAGCAGGTAACGGCCGCCGAACAGGAACCCGAACAGCACGACCAGCGCGATGAGCAGCTCGCGCACGAGCACGAGGCGGCGCCGCTCCGGCGCGACGTTGCGCAGCAGGCTGAGGAACAGCGGAATGTTGCCGAGCGGGTCCATGATCAGGAACAGCAGCACGCCTGCGGACAGCGTGCTCATCGAACTTTCCATCACCAACTCCGTTTGACTGCGTGGGCATCGCGCCTTCCGGCGCTCCCACAAACCGGCTGCCGAAATCCCTACCGCAAATCCAGCACGTGCCCACGCATCTCGCGCGCCTGCATGCCGAGCAACCAGACGACCGCCTGCGCCGCATATGCCGGGTCAGGATGAGCCATCGTATCCTCGCCGTAATAAGCCGCGCGGCGCAGTGCGGTGCGCATCGGCCCGGGCAGCACCGCATGCGTACGCACGTTCGAGCTTTCGGTTTCCTCGTGCACGATCGAGGCGAGTCCGGTGCATCGCATGCTTGGAGACGCCGTAGCCACCCCAGAACGCATTGCCGACGCGGGCGATATCGTCGAACACGAACACGATCGCCGCGTCGTCGGCGCGTTTGCAGCAGCGGCAGGCAGGCCTGGGTCAGCAGGAACGGCGCGGTCACGTTGACCTGCTGCGTGCGTGTCCATTCCGCCGGCGGTTTGCTGGTCGAACGGTTGCAGGCTGTCGAAATGCGCGGCGGCGTGCACGAGGCCATCGAGACGGCCACATTCGCGTTCGACCGCGGCGGCGAGATCGGCATAGTCCTTCGGCGTCGCGCCGGCCAGATCCATCGGATAGAACGCCGGTTTCGGCGCGCCGAGTTTCTCGATGTCGTCGTAGAGCGCTTCGAGCGCGCGCACCTTGCGCCCGAGCAGGACGACAGTCGCGCCAGCACTCGCGGCCGCGAGCGCGGTCGCGCGACCGAGCCCGCCGGTCGCGCCGGTCACCAGCACGACGCGCTCGCGCAGCGAATCGGCGGCGGGCGCTAGTCGCCGTCGGCCGCGCGTACCGTTTTCAGCATGCGGCTCAGGCCTTCTGCACGTCCTGGACCAGGCGTTCGAGCTCGCCCGATCTCGTACAGCTCGAGCGCGATATCGCAACCGCCGATCAATTCGCCATGGATGAACAGCTGCGGGAACGTCGGCCAGTTCGAATAGCGCGGCAGGTTCGCGCGCACTTCGGGATCTTCGAGCACGTTCACCGAGTGGTAGTTCGCACCGACCGCCTTGAGCGCCTGCGCGGTGCGGCTGGAAAAACCGCACATCGGAAATTGCGGCGTGCCTTTCATGAAAAGCACGATCGGATGGCGATTCGACGGTACCCTTGATGCGTTCGATGACGTCCATTGCTGAGCTGCCCACGATGCGTGAATGCGCGACAACGCGCGAAAGCAGCCATGATATCAGGTCGCTTCGCGCGGTTGATTTGGCGCGGGGCACCTGCCTAGACTGCGAGTCCCTTCCGCAGGTAAAGGAATTCCCATGGCGATCGAACTTCCCGCGCTTCCGTGGGCGCGCGACGCGCTGGCTCCGCACATTTCCGCGGAAACCATCGACTACCACTACGGCAAGCATCATCAGACCTACGTGACCAATCTCAACAACCAGATCAAGGGCACCGAGTTCGAGAACCTTGCGCTCGAAGACATCATCAAGAAGGCGTCCGGCGGCATGTTCAACAACGCCGCGCAGGTGTGGAACCACACGTTCTACTGGAACTGCCTGTACCCGCCGACAAATCCGGGCGGCGGCGAACCGAGCGGTCGTCTGGCCGACGCGATCAACAAGGCATTCGGCGGCTTCGCGCAGTTCAAGGAAGAGTTCACCAAGACCAGCGTCGGCACGTTCGGCTCCGGCTGGGGCTGGCTGGTGCAGCGCCCGGACGGCAGCCTCGCGTTGGTCAGCACGTCAAACGCAGGCACGCCGATCACCGGCGCCGACCGTCCGCTGCTGACCTGCGACGTGTGGGAACACGCGTACTACATCGACTACCGCAACGCGCGACCGAAGTATCTCGAAGCGTTCTGGAATCTGGTCAACTGGGAATTCGCGGCCAGCCAGATGAGGTAATTGCGTGGCGCGGGTCGCGCTTGCAGCGCTCCTACAGTCGCGCGAATCTGTAGGAGCCCACCCTGTGGGCGACAAGCCCCACATCATTCCGGAAACACCGGTCGCGCACAGGGTGCGCTCCTACGTCAGCGCCGCGAGCACCGGTTCGACCTGTGCCTCGCGGCCGAGCGCGTGGCCAATCCGCGTCAACTTCCCGCGCATGTCCGCCGCGTTCTGTGCGCAAACGGTCGCGTGGCCGACCTTGCGGCCGGCGCGTGATTCCTTGCCGTAGTCGTGCCAGTGCGCGTCGACTTCGCGCAGTACCGCATCGCACCGCCGGCAATTGCCGATCCAGTTCAGCATCACGCTCAGACCCCGCGCCGACGTGTCGCCGAGCGGCAATCCAAGCACGGCGCGCAGGTGATTCTCGAACTGGCTGCAGTGCGCGCCTTCGATCGTCCAGTGGCCGGAGTTGTGCACGCGCGGCGCCATCTCGTTGCCGAGCAACTGGCCGTCGTGATCGAACAGCTCGAGCGCGAACGTGCCGACGTAGTCGAGGCGCTCGGCCAGCGCGCGCGCATGCGCGACGGCAATGGCTTCGATATGTTCCGTATGCGGTGCGGGCGCGAGGCTCGCGGCAAGAATGCCGCTCGCATGCCAGTTCTGGGTGAGCGGATAATGCCGGAATTCGCCGTTGCGCGAACGCACTGCCACGATCGATACCTCGCGCGTCGAACGGCACGAACGCTTCGAGGATCAGCGGCGCGCTGCCGAGCGCATCCCACGCGCGCAGCCGCATCCGCGGGCGAGCGCAACACGGCCTGCCCTTTGCCGTCGTAGCCGAGACGCCGCGTCTTCAGCACGGCCGGCAAGCCGATCCGCTTGATTGCGGCATCGAGGTCGGCGCGGCTGTCGATCGCGGCGAAGGCCGGCGTGTCGAGTCCGATCTCGCGGAACAGATTTTTCTCGGCGAGCCGATCCTGCGCGATCGCCAGCGCACGCGGATTCGGAAACACGCGCGTGTGCTCGGTCAGCCATCGCGCAGTCTCGGCCGGCACGTTCTCGAAATCGAACGTCGCGACGTCGACGCGTCGCGCGAAATCGGCGAGCGCGTCGAAATCGCGCCAGTCCGCCTGCACGCAGCGGCGCGACCTGCGCCGCGCACGCATCGGCCGCGCTGTCGACGACGAGGAAGCGCACGCCGAGCGGCGCGCCGGCGAGTGCGAGCATGCGCGCGAGCTGGCCGCCGCCGAGAATCCCGATCGTCGTTCATGCGTTCGCGCTGGGGTCGGGCGCCCCTGGATCGGCACTGGCGAGCACCGCATCGGTCTGCTCGCGGCGAAATGCGTCGACGCGGGCAGCGAATGCGGCATCGGTCGTCGCCAGCATCGCGGCGGCCAGCAGTGCCGCGTTGATCGCGCCGGCCTGGCCGATCGCGAATGTCGCGACCGGAATGCCGGCCGGCATCTGCACGATCGAAAGCAGCGAATCGATGCCCGTTGAGCGCGTGCGATTGCACCGGCACGCCGAGCATCGGCAGCGCGTGTCTTCGCGGCGAGCATGCCGGGCAGGTGCGCCGCGCCGCCGGCGCCGGCGATGATCGCGGCGAGTCCGCGTTCGACCGCACTGGCGGCGTAGTCGAACAGCAGATCCGGCGTGCGATGCGCGGACACGACGCGCACTTCATGCGCGATGCCGAGCTGCTCCAGCGTCTCCGCTGCGTGGCGCAGCGTTTCCCAATCCGACCGGGACCCCATCACTACACCGATCCGTGGCTGCCCGATCACCCGGTCTGTCATGGCCGTTGCACGTGTAAATCGTTATTGTACGCATATTCCGCCGCGCACCCAGCGGCATGAGAAATGGCATCCCGTGGACAAACGCCTGCTCGAAATCCTCTGCTGCCCGGTCACCAAGTCCCCGCTGCGCCCGCTTGCCGAAAACGAACTGGCGGCGCTGAACCACGCGATCGCGACCACCCAAGTGCTGAACGGCGCGGGTACGCGTGTGGCTACGGCATTGGCGGCGGGCTTGATTACCCGCGACGAAAAGAGCATCTATCGCGTCGACGACGATATTCCGGTCATGCTGGCCGACGAGGCGATCGCGATGGCACAGGTGACGGAGTTTCCGCGCACGCGATGAGCGGGTCGCCAAGCCCGAATGTGAACGCCATCACACTCCGGGGCGGAGGACAATTTATGATGGCTAGCCATCCCGGAATCCCGCGAAAACGTGTGCCGGTGAACTACGGAATCTCGCAATGACCGCCGCCAACGACACTCCGAACGTGGTCGATCTGCAGCCCCGCCAGAGCGTGGCCGCCAATGCCGATCGCCTGGGCGATCTGCTGAAGCTGGTTCGCGGCATTTCGCTCAAGCGCATCAATGCGCTGGTCGGCACCCTGTTCGAGAACGTCGACGACGCGTTGTTCGATCTCGCCGAACGCGCGGGCAGCAACGCGATCCAGACCGAATACTTCGACGGCATGCGCGAGGTGCGCAAGAAACGCCAACTCGTCGAGCGCCTGTTCCAGGAGCAGGCCACCAAGGCGTTCGGCGAATTCGCCGACGGCAAGCTGAAAGCGGCCAAGCCCGATGCGGCACCGCAAGCCCACGTGGGTCTGTCGCTGGTCGACGACATCGAACTCGAGGAATCGCTGGCGGTGAGCAGCATGGTCGCGAAGGCCGAAAACCGCCTGCTCGCGTTCGCTCTACCAGGTCAACCAGCGTCTGGCCGTCATCATCGGCGGCGGCAAGGTCGAGGATGCGACCAACCCGATCGGGCCCGCCGTGCTTGGCAACGCGTTTCGCATCGCGATCCACGAGTTCGACGTCAACGTGCAGGTCAGGCTGATCATCTACAAGCTGTTCGATCGCTATGTGATGGCGGGACTCGATCCGGTCTATGAAGAGGTCAATGTCGAGCTGATCCGCGCCGGTGTGCTGCCACAGGTGCGACACGTAACGGCGCACGGCGGTCGCGCTCCGATGCGCGCCGACGGACAGAACCCGGCGGCCGAGTTGATGCAGTCGGGCCAGCAAGGGGCGGGGGGCCCGTATTACGATCAGGCCGCGGGGCAGCTGCAGGCCGAGATTTACCACACGTTGCGCTCCCTGCTCGCGAGCCGCCACGGCGAGGGCACGTACGATCAGGACGTGTCCGGCGAAAATTATGGCGGCGGCGGTGCATCCGGCATGCCCGGCTTGTCGCCGACCGATCTGCTCAGTGCGCTGACCATCCTGCAAAACCAGTCGATGGCGGCGCAAGCCAGGGCCGGCAACGCGACCGACGCAGTCCTTGCAGTGCAGCAGATCAAGCGCGAACTGCTCGATCAGGTGAACAAGCTGTCCGCGGACGCCAAGGAGCGCCGCGTCTCGAACGCCGACGAGGACACCATCGACCTGGTCGGCATGCTGTTCGAATACATCCTGCAGGACCACAACCTGCCGACCCCGATGCAGGCGCTGTTCGGGCGATTGCAGATTCCGTACCTGAAAGTCGCGATTCTCGACAAACACCTGTTCGCACAGAAATCGCATTCGGCTCGTCGCCTGCTCGACCTGCTCGCGGAAGCGGGCAAGAGCTGGTCGGAAGAGTCCGACCGCGACCATCGTCTGTTCGATCGCATCAAGCTCGCCGTCGAAACCGTATTACGCGATTTCGACGAAGACGTCGGCGTGTTCGAACGCGAACGGACCTCGTTCAGCGATTTCATCGAGCAGCACCGCAGGCGCGCCGATCTCGCCGAACAGCGCGCGGCGGAAGCGACCCGCGGTCGCGAAAAGCTGCAGGAAGCGCGCCGCATTTCCGCGCGGGAAATCCTCAAACGCATCGACGACCGCAGCCTGCCACCGGTCGTGCACACCGTGCTGTCGCGGCCGTGGGCGAACTATCTGGTGCTGACCTTGCTGCGCAAGGGCGATGCCTCGGACGAATGGAAAAACGCGTTGCGCTTCGCCGACGAGTTCGTGTGGAGCGCGCAACCGAAGACGACCGAATCGGAACATACCCGGTTGCGCGCGCTGCTTCCGCATCTGGACAAGGCGTTGCGCCACGGCCTGGCGACCGTCGCCTACCACGAGAGCGACGTCAAGCAACTGATGCAGGACCTGTCGCAGTTCTACAAGCGCCTGCTCGACGGACAAAAGATCGAGACCAAGACGGCCAAGGAAGTCATCACCGACAACGTGGCGCCGTCTGCGCATCCGGTCGCGACGGGTTCGACATCGGACGCGGGATCGGCGGACGAGTCCGAAGCGACGCCCGGCCACGCGGTCGCCCAGAGCCCGGTCGAGGAAATCGTGCTGAGCTCGGGCACGGACGCCACCGAGGCGCCCGTCGAGGCGCTTGCGGAAGATGACGAATTCGTGCGCGCCGTGCGTGACCTCAAGGTCGGCAACTGGATCGAATTCAGCGATGAGAATGGCGGTCGCGAACGCGCCAAGCTTTCGTGGATCAGTCCGATCAGTTCGAAATACCTGTTCGTCAACCGGCGCGGCCTGAAAGTCTGCGACAAGACCGTCACCGCGCTTGCGATCGAGATGCGGCGCGGCAGCACGGTCGTGCTCGAAGAAGTTCCGTTGTTCGACCGTGCGCTCGATGCGATCGTCGCGCGCCTGCGCCATGCCAGCGATGCGGCGGCCGCCGCGTCGCCCGAGACTGCCGGCACCGCGGCGAGCGCGGCCGCCGCGATTCCAAACGCATCGCTCACCGCGGCTGTCGATCCGTCGGCCTGACGCCCGCAGCGGGCGACCTTGCTATTGTGCATGTCCCGATTTCCAGCGAGCCATCCAGCACGTGACCCCATCGCCTGTGGTTTCAGCACCGCGCGACACCATCGAACGCGACGTCCGTCGCGCACTTGAAGAAGACATCGGCAGCGGCGACGTAACCGCCGACCTGTTGCCGAGCGGCGCGCATGCGCGCGCGCGCGTGATCACCCGCGATGCGGCCGTCCTCTGCGGCTGCGACTGGTTCGACGAGTGCTTTCGCCAGGTCGACGCATCCACGCGCGTCACCTGGCTCGCCGCTGACGGCGATCGCATGGCCGCCGGCGCCCTGCTCTGCCATATCGAAGGGCTGGCCCAATCGCTGGTCAGCGCCGAGCGCACCGCGCTCAATTTCCTGCAGACATTGTCGGGCACCGCCAGCGTGACCGCCGCCTATGTCGACGCCGCCCGCGGCACCCGCACGACGATCCTCGATACCCGCAAGACCCTGCCGGGGCTGCGCGTGGCGCAGAAATACGCGGTCCGCGTCGGTGGCGGCAGCAACCATCGCATCGGCCTGTACGACGCGGTGCTGATCAAGGAAAACCACATCGCCGCCGCCGGTTCCATCGCCGCCGCGATCGCGCGCGCGCGCGCCTTGCATCCGGGACTTCTGGTCGAAACCGAAGTCGAGGATTTCACCGAATTGCGCGAGGCGGTCGAAGCCGGCGCGGACCGCATCATGCTCGACGAATTCGAGCTGCACGAACTGGCGCGCGCGGTCGCCGAAGTGGGTGGCCGGGTCCCGCTGGAAGTCTCGGGATCAGTCGCGATCGATCGAATACGCGCGATCGCCGACACCGGCGTCGACTACGTTTCGATCGGCGCGCTGACCAAGCACGTGCATGCGGTCGACCTGTCCATGCGGATGGAAATCCTGCCTCTGTGAGAGGCGTATCACGCGTCAAGGCCAGCGTCGATCCTCGTGCCCCCTCCGCCGTTTGCGCTGAGTCCTTCGACAGGTTCAGGGCGGCTGCGGCGCGTAGCGCCGAAGTCGGAGGGCGCCGAAGTGCCCGGCGCTCCGGCTCCGCTTGCTTGGCCAGCCAAGCGGTACGACCGGGCATTTCCTGATCGAGGTTCGACGGGCTCGACTAAGGCGCGCCGGCAGACCGCAGCGCGAAGAACGCGATCACCACCAGGATCAGCACGACGATCGCAATCGAAATTGCCGAGGTCCTGCGTGCGGCGGAAACGGGCGCCGTCTCGATTCGCGCGGGCGCCGACTGCTGGCGCGCATCCATGCCGGGCGTCAGCAACAGGAACCGCACCGTGTCCAGACGCAGTTCCTCGCCGGGCAGCAACAGGGCCGACTGGATTCGCTTGTTGTTGATGTAGGTGCCGTTGGCCGAACCCAGGTCCTCCACATGCACGCCTTCGGGCGTTATCTTCAGGCGTACGTGCTGCCTCGAGACTTCGTCGGCGGGAACCGGAATATCGCAATCGGGCTGGCGCCCGACGACCGCGTTGTCGGTCACCGCGAATGTCTTGCCAAACGTCGCCCCGGAAACCCCGCGCAGCAGGTACTTCGGCAACGCCGTGCGCACGCGCGTACGACCATCATCGATCGCGTGCGCTTTGGGCTCGGCACGCGCGGGCACTGCGGCCGGCGCAACACTGGCGTTCAACTGGCAGCCGACGTGGCCGAACACGAGCAGATCGCCGACACCGAGGGCGGTCGGACCATTGATCTGGCGGCCATTCAGGACCGTCGGCGCCAGCGCATCGAGAGGGCGCGCGGACAGTTTCCCCGCCTCCACGGTGATTTCGCAGTGACGTGCAGCAATGTCCGATGCCGTCAGCACGAGTTCGCAGGACGGATCGCTACCGACCCGCGTTACGCCTTCAGGCAATTCGATGGGCGCGTGTTCGCCGCCGGGAAAGACAAGTTTCATTGAACCCCCGCTAGGTGCCGGCGGTGCCGGGACGGGGCGATTGTAACCGGCAGCGCGTCTTTCTCCATCGCCAATGGAAACGGCATCCGGGGTTGCCAGTCGCGACCTCGATCCGCACACTGCAGGGATGATCGGAACCTGGATTTCACTGCTCGTCATCGCCGCCGCCGCATGGGCCTGGATGGACGCGCTCGACGCACGCGAATACGCGATTCGCCACGGCCGCGCGCTCTGCCAGGAAGCCGGCGTGCAGCTGCTCGACCAGACCGTTTCCCTGAAACGCCTGCGCATCGGCCGCCGCGACGGCCTGCCGGCGTTCGTGCGCCGCTACGATTTCGAGATCAGCCTGAATGGCAGCGACCGCCACCGCGGCCATCTCGATCTGAACGGCCATCGGCTGGAGAGCTGGAGCCTGCCGCTCGGCGAGACTCCGGCAGCCGTCGATCGACCCAATCCGTTGCGGCTGCTGTAGGCCGTACGGCCGGATCGACCGACACCGTTCGAGCTGTGGGCCGCGCGACGCGCGTCCGGTGTGCGCGTGCCGACTCCGAGGACCAGGGTGACCCAATCAGCACGTGGCCTTTGCTCGTCCGCTTTGGACGCTTGGGTGGTTGGACGATTACCGCGAAAACCCGTCGCACGTCCCGCGATTGCGCAAGAGCTGGATCCCGGCGTTCGCCGGGATGACGATTTTTTTGACATCCCCCAACTACTTGATCACGCGCAAATGCGGTCGCTTGGGCGCTTCTTCGGGCGGCGATGCGGGCGGCGGGTCGGTCGGGCTGTTTTCGGCGGAGAACATCATGCCTTGGCCGTTTTCCTGCGCGTAGACCGCGAGTACGGCGGACATCGGCACGTAGACCGCCTGGCTGACGCCGCTGAAGCGTGCGTGGAATTGCACGCTGTCGTTGCTGATCTCGAATTTCGTGACCGCGCGCGCGGCGATGTTGAGGACCACGCGACCGTCCTTCGCCGCCCCGGGTGGCACCCGGACCTGGTCCACCGCCGCATCGACGAGCAGATACGGGGTCAGGCCGTTGTCGCTGATCCACTCATGGAGGGCCCGCACCAGATACGGGCGGTTGGACGTCATTGCAGTCGAGGACACGCGGTTTCCGGATATTTGCTTGCAGGATGAAGCGAGGGTGCGGTGCGCCGCTCAGGGGCGCAACGTTTTTTCGTCGGCGGTGAGGCTGCGCGCGAACCCCTGGCTGCGGAAGATGCGTTCGCCGTAGTCGATGATCGCATGCGCTTCGCGTGGCAACTGTACGCCCAACGCGTCGAGTCGCCAGACCAGCGGCGCGAGCGCGCAATCGGCGAGGCTGATTTCCGGACTCAGGAAGAATTTGGAGGCCTTGAACGCGGGCGCGTTCTTGACCAGGTCGTCGCGCAATGCCTTGCGGGCGACATCGGCGCCCTTGCCACCGGCTTCGATGTCGTCGAGCAGGGTCAGCCAGTCGTTCTCGATGCGCACGACCGCCAGGCGCAGGCGTGCGCGCGACAACGGATCGACCGGCATCAATGGCGGATGCGGATAGCGCTCGTCGAGGTATTCGCAGATCACGCTGGTGTCGTAAAGCACCAGATCGCGGTCGACGAGGGTCGGTACCGAGTTGTACGGGTTGAGGTCGAGCAGGTCTTCAGGCGGATTGTCCAGATCCACGACCACGTGGTCGTAGATCACGCCCTTGGCGGCAAGCGCCATGCGCACCCGATGGCAATGCACGCAATCGGGGGCCGAATACAAGGTCAACACGGTACGCGAACGCTGGTTCAACGCCATTCTGGAATCCCCCTCCACCCCGGGCGGAGCAAGCCCCTGACGTTGCAATGTACTACGCACGCCGGTTGGCGCCTAGCGCCGGCGCAACCGCACGGCCGGGTTGGCGGACGCTGGCTGCCTCCCGGCGCGCGCGCATCAGTGCACGTCCTTCCAGAACTCGAGCTTGAGCAGGTAGGCGATCAGCGTGAAGAACGCCAGATAGAGCAGCACCCAGACGCCCATCGATTCGCGCTGCAACGCGGCAGGTTCGCCCGCGTATTGCAGGAATGCGGTCAGGTCGCGGACGGT
Source organism: uncultured Gammaproteobacteria bacterium (assembly GCA_963720445.1). Lineage (GTDB taxonomy): Bacteria > Pseudomonadota > Gammaproteobacteria > Xanthomonadales > Rhodanobacteraceae > Dokdonella_A. The sequence continues at coordinate 665,259 of CAVRFO010000001.1, read as the reverse complement.
GCGGTCGAACTGTGCCGGCGTCTGCTGGCCCGGCGTCTTCAGTTCCAGCTTGCCGATCGTGGCGTCATGGCCGGCCTCCGCCGGCACGTGCTCGGCGACCTGCAAGCCTTGCAGCTCCCAGAGCGCGTTGGGCATCGAGGCGTTCTCGAACACCTTGTTGTTCCAGCCGAGCGGGCGCGACGGGTCAAGGTAGAACGATTTGAGGTAGCTGTAGATCCAGTCCGCGCCTTTCGAGCGGGCTTCCAGCGACAGATCCGGCGGTGCCTTGCCGAACCAGCCCGCGGCCTGATCCGCCGGCATGTGGCTGATCGCATGGTCGCCGATCTTCGCGCCGGTGAACACGAAGTTCTTCTCGACCTCTTTCGGATCGAGCTTGAGGTCTTCGGCCAGCCGCGAGTAGCGCAGGTATTGCAGCGAATGGCAGCCCGAGCAGTAGTTGAAGAACAAGCGTGCGCCGCGCTGCATCGAGGCGACGTCATCGAGATGTACGTTCGCCGCCTCCAGGCCCGTTCCTTCGGATGCCGCAGCCGTGCCGGCCATCATCAGGCCGGCCAGCAACAACGCGGCGAGCTTGGCGAACATCGTGGTGTTCCGTGTCTTGGTGTTCATCGCGTTACTCATGCATCGTCACCCGGTCAGGCACCGGCTTGGTCTTCTCGAAGCCGTAGCGCGTGTACACCCAGAGAAATACGAAGAAGCCGAAGTAGACAATCGTCCAGAACCGGCCGAACAGGTTCTCGATCGAGGTCAGATCCGCATCCGCACCGAACCATTCCGGGATCACGTCGGTGGTGACGCCCGCGCCGACCGCACCGAGCATGATGAACGCGAGTGCGAACAGCGCCAGCGCGACCTTGTAGCCGAGTCCGCGGTAGCGGATCGACTTGACCCGGCCGCGATCGATCCACGGGAAGAAGAACAGCACCGCGATCGACGCGAACATCGCGATCACGCCGGGCAGCTTGGCCGGGATCATGCGCACGATCGCGTAGAACGGCGTGAAGTACCAGACCGGCTTGATGTGCGAGGGCGTGACCAGGTTGTTGGCCGGGATGAAGTTGTCGTGTTCGAGGAACCAGCCGCCGAAGGTCGGCGCGTAGAAGATGATGAACGCGGCGATCACCAGGAAGAAGCCGGTGCCGAAGATGTCCTTGACCGTGTAGTACGGATGGAACGCGATGCCGTCGAGCGGCGTGCCGTCGGCCTTCTTCTTTTCCTTGATCTCGACGCCGTCCGGGTTGTTCGAACCGACCTCGTGCAGCGCGGCCAGATGCAGCACCACGAGCAGCAGCAGGACCAGCGGCAGCGCGATCACGTGCAGCGCGAAGAAGCGGTTCAGCGTCGCGTCGGCGGGCAGATAGTCGCCCATGATCCACTCGACCAGCGCGTCGCCGACCACCGGCACCGCACCGAACAGCGAGATGATCACCTTGGCGCCCCAGAACGACATGTTGCCCCACGGCAGCACGTAGCCCATGAACGCCTCGGCCATCAGCACGAGGAAGATCAGCATGCCGAGCAGCCAGACCAGTTCGCGCGGCTTCTTGTACGAGCCGTACATCACGCCGCGGAACATGTGCAGGTAGACAACCACGAAGAACAGCGAGGCTCCGGTCGAATGCATGTAGCGGATCAGCCAGCCCCACTCGACGTCACGCATGATGTACTCGACCGACGCGAAGGCTTCCGCCGCGTTCGGTTTGTAGTTCATGGTGAGGAAGATGCCGGTCAGGATCTGGTTGACCAGCACCATCAGCGCGAGCGAACCGAAGTAGTACCAGAGGTTGAAGTTCTTCGGCGCGTAGTAGCCGCTGGTGTGCGAGGACAGGAACGAGAAGATCGGCAGGCGATCCTCGATCCAGTTGACGAGGCCGTTCTTGGACTGGATCCGGGTCATCGTGGTAGCCATTACGCCGTCTCTCCCGGATTCACGCCGATCTGGATATGCGTGTCGTCGACGAAGTTGTACGGCGGCACGGCGAGGTTGGCCGGCGCCGGCACGCCATCGAACACGCGACCGGACAGGTCATAGCGCGACTTGTGGCACGGGCAATAGAAACCGCCCTTCCAGTTCGGATCGAACGGTTCGGGCTTGATCTCGCCGAAGAAATCCGGAACGCAGCCCAGATGGGTGCAGATGCCGACCACGACCAGCCATTCCGGCTTGATCGCGCGCGCCTCGTTCTGCGCGTACTTCGGCTGCTGATCCGTGTTCTCCGACTTCGGATCCTTCAGATGCGAATCCTGGCTGGCCAGCGTATCGAGCTGGGCCTTGGTCCGGTTGACCACGAACACCGGCAGGCCGCGCCACGCGAACGTGACCTTCTGGCCGGTTTCGATCTTGCCGATATCGGCCAGCACCGGCGCGCCAGCGGATTTCGCCGCCGCACTCGGTTCCCACGACTTGACGAAGGGAATTGCCGCCAATACGACACCCGCACCGCCAACGACCGAAGTCGTCGCAGTCAGGAATCGACGGCGCCCCTTGTCCACCACAGCATCGTTTGCCATCCAGCACTCCGCCGCCAAACTTCAGAGAAAATACCGCCGCCATGGGTGGCCGCGATGCACATCAAAGCCCAGTTCGGACACGCGCCGAACCTTGGGAAGCTGAAAGTCCATCGAACCATTCAGCACCCCGGCAGGGCGAGCCCGAAATCGTGTTAGTTTAACGAACGGCCCCGCACCGCACAATCGAAGCGGTCGGCGCACAGGATGCCGCCACTGTGGCTGGCACGTTTGCGCCGACGCACATCCAGCAACACACACATCACCATGCGCAGCCGCACCTACCACATCGTTGCCTTCGTCACCCGCTGCACCGTGATCGGCCTCGCCGCCGCGTTCGTGCTCAGCGTGTTCGCGCCAGGCCTGGTCGATCGCCTGCGCGGCACATCGGCCGGCGGCTCCGCGCCAGCGCATGTCGCGACGACCACGAGCTCGCGCAGCGCGCCGGCGTCGTATGCCGAAGCCGTGGCCCGCGCATCGCCCGCGGTCGCCAACATCTACGCGAACAAGATCACGGTCAGGCGCAGCTACTACCAGATCCCCGATCCGTTGACCCAGCGCCTGCTCGGCGTCATTCCGGGCCCGCTGCTGCGGCGCCAGGAGCAGAGCCTCGGCTCCGGCGTGATCTTCACGTCCGATGGCTACGTGCTCACCAACAACCACGTGATCAACGGCGCCGACGACATCCAGGTGCTGCTCGACGACGGCCGCGTGTCGCAGGCGCAGGTGATCGGCACCGACGTGGAAACCGATCTGGCGGTGCTGAAGATCAACGCCACCAACCTGCCCGCGATCGCGGTGCCCGACGACGCCAGCGCGGACGTCGGCGACGTCGTGCTCGCGATCGGCAACCCGGTCGGGCTCGGCAAGACGGTCACGATGGGCATCGTCAGTGCGACCGGACGCCAGCTCAAGATGAGTGCCTACGAGGACTTCATCCAGACCGACGCGGCGATCAACGCCGGCAATTCCGGCGGCGCGCTGGTCAACGCAGCCGGCGAACTGATCGGCATCAACACCGCGATCTATCCGCGCACGCCGACCGCCGATGGACGCGGCGCCTACCAGCAGGGCGCCGAAGGCATCGGTTTTGCGATTCCGGTGCGCACCGCGAAGGCAGTCCTCGACCAGATCATCAAGCACGGCCGCGTGATCCGCGGCTGGATCGGCGCCGACTACGCGGACATCCAGCCCGCCAACGGCGCGACTTCGCGGCAACACGGCGTGGTGATTGTGCGGGTAGCGCCGGAAGGCCCGGCCGCGCAATCGAAACTGCAGGCCGGCGACCTGCTGCTCAAGATCGACGGCACCCCGATCCTCGACCAGATCGACCTGCGCAACCGCGAAGCCGCACTCGCGCCGGGAACCAAGGTGCGTCTCGAAGGCCTGCGCGGCAACGAACCGTTCGCGATCGACGTGGTTCTGGTACAGCGGCCGGCGCCGAGTACGACGGGGGCTTGAGAGCCGGGATTCGGGATTCGGGATTCGGGATTCGGGATTGGGAAAAGGCGCCTTGCGACCGGCGCCATGCGAGCTTCCGGACAAACGTCGCGCGCCGCCCGTTTTACCCAATCCCCAACCCCCAATCCCGGCCTCTCCTCACAACGCCTTCTGATACCGGTCGCGCAACGTCGCCACGCGCTGTACGTAGAACTGGGTTTCCTCATACGGCGGAACGCCGTGATATTTCTGCACCGCGCCGGGACCTGCGTTGTAGGCCGCGGTCGCGAGTTGCGCGTCGCCATTGAAGCTCTTGAGCAGTTCGCCGAGATAGCGCGCGCCGCCGCGGATGTTCTGCGCGGCATCGAACGCATTGGTGACGCCAAGATCGCCGGCCGTACCCGGCATCAACTGCATCAGGCCTTGCGCGCCCTTGCTCGATATCGCCAGCGGATTGAACGCCGATTCGGCATGGATAACGGCGCGCAGCAATGCGCTGTCGACGCCGTAATCGGCCGCGGCCGCCGCGATCTCGGTCTTGTACGCATCGAGGTTCAGCGCGGTGCGCGCGAAATTGATCTTCGAGTGGATGTCGCAGGCGACGCAGGTCGCGATATAGGTGAACAGCACCGCGAACGCGTTGCCGGCCGGCTTGACGTTGGTGTATTCGGTGATCCCGTCCTTGCGCTCGACCTTGTAGACCGCGCCGCGCAGCACCCTTGGCGCTGGCGGGGCTGTCGCCGCGCCCCGTTCCGGCTCCGGTTGCGCGGGCGCCGGGCTCGGCACGACAGGTATCGGGGTGAGAACTGGCGCGGTACTCGCGATTCCGTTCGCGACGGTTGCGAAGTCCGGTCGCAGCGCCGCACCGGCAACAGCGCCCAAAACCGTGGAGAAATCCGTCTTCGGTTTGACGTTTTCCTCATAGACCCAGCCGCGCTTGCCTGACGCCGCGGGTGCTAGTGCAGTCTGGGCGACATGCGGCTTTGCGAGTTCCTGCGCATGTTTCGGGGCGTCCGCGAACGTCGAAATCAGCTTGCAGTTCGTGAAGCCTTTCTGCGAGCTGACGTATGCGACGCTGCCGTCGTTCGCGCTGCATTTGTAGAGCGCACCCGCACGCGCGGCGACCGGCACGGACAACAATCCGGACAGAAATGCGATGGCGAGGAGGACGCGCAAACAGGACATGGATGCTATTGAAACCTATCCGGGCAAAGAGTTTCCGCCACCTCGATCACGCCGCCCGCTCGGTCCGCAACGTCCGCAAGTGCCGGCAGCGCCAATGGCGACGCGCTGTTTTACCACGTAAACTATTGGGCTTCCTAGAGTTTTCAACGATGACCGGCAAGCTCTACATCAAGACCCACGGTTGCCAGATGAACGAGTACGACTCGACCAAGATGGCCGACGTGCTCAAGGCGGCGCATGGCCTGGAACTGACCCAGGACGAATCCGAAGCGGATGTGATCCTGATCAACACCTGCTCGATCCGCGAACGCGCGCAGGAAAAAGTGTTCAGCCAGCTTGGCCGCTGGAAGGAGCTCAAACAAACCAAGGACACCGTCGTGATCGGCGTCGGCGGCTGCGTCGCCAGCCAGGAAGGCGACGCGATCGTCAAGCGCGCGCCGTACGTCGACGTCGTGTTCGGCCCGCAAACCCTGCATCGCCTGCCGCAGCTGATCGAAGCGCGCCGCGCGACCGGTAAACCGCAAGTCGACATCTCGTTCCCCGAGATCGAGAAATTCGACAACCTGCCCGAGCCGCGCGCCGAAGGTCCGACCGCGTTCGTCTCGATCATGGAAGGCTGCTCCAAATACTGCTCGTTCTGCGTCGTGCCCTACACGCGCGGCGAGGAAATCAGCCGACCGTTCGACGACGTCGTCGCCGAAATCGCGACGCTCGCCGAGCAGGGCGTGCGCGAGGTCAACCTGCTCGGCCAGAACGTCAACGCGTATCGCGGCCCGATGTTCGATGGCTCGATTGCGGATCTGGGCTTCCTGATCCACGCGATCGCCGAGATCGACGGCATCGGCCGGATCCGCTTCACGACCTCGCATCCACTTGAGTTCTCCGATTCGCTGATCGACGCGTATGCGCACGTGCCGCAGCTCGCGAACTACCTGCATCTGCCGGTGCAGTCGGGTTCGGATCGCATCCTCGCCGCGATGAAACGCGGCTATACCGCACTCGAATTCAAGCAGAAGATCCGCAAGCTGCGCGCGGTGCGACCGGGCATCTCCATCGCATCGGACTTCATTGTCGGCTTCCCCGGCGAGACCGATGCCGATTTCGACAAGACGATGAAACTCGTCGATGACATCGGCTTCGACCAGAGCTATTCGTTCGTCTACTCGCGACGCCCCGGCACGCCGGCCGCCAGTCTCGAAGACGACACTCCCGATGCGGTCAAGAACGAACGCCTCGCGCGCTTGCAGGCCGCGCTCAACGCGAACTTCAAGCACATCAGCGACGCGATGGTCGGAAGCCGGCAACGCGTGCTGGTCACCGGCCCCAGCGCACGCGACCCGCTCGAACTGACCGGCAAGACCGAGAACATGCGCAACGTGAATTTCGCCGGCCCTGCCCGCCTCGTCGGCCAGTTCATCGATGTGACGATCACCGATGCGATGGTGAACTCGCTGCGCGGCCGTCTCGTCACCACGGCTCCCGCGCCTGTGTAGCCATACCGCATCGGTGCGGTCGCCCACAGGGTGGGCTCCTACAGATTCGCCCCTGCAGGAGGGCCGCAAACAGCACGGCGCGACCCGCACCACACCGACCGCGTTTGCCTGATGCGCAACGCGCTGGCAACACCGCCGCTTGTTCGCCTGACAACGCGGCTCTATATTGGCCGCGCTCCATTGCTCGTCGCCTCGATGGCAAGGTCGCCGCTGACATGTGGATAATGTGAACACGGTCAATGTAGAAGCGGCAGCGCCGGCCGAGAGTGCACTTTTCGTGCTCGTCTACCAGGAGTTGCGCCGGATCGCGCGCAGCCAGCGCCGCGCGGCGGGCAGCCCGGTGACGCTCGACACCACCGCCCTGGTGCACGAGGTGTATCTGAAGCTGCACGGTGTGGCGGAAGCTGCGCCCTACGACCGCGTGCATTTCCTGTCACTCGCCGCGCGCGCAATGCGCCAGATTCTTGTCGATCACGCGCGCTCGCGTTCCCGCGCCAAGCGCGGCGGCCCCTGCTCGATCACCGGCTTGAACGAGGAAATCGGTGGCGTCGCCGCGGAAATGGTGGACATGGTTGCACTGGACGAGGCGCTGACCCGACTGGCGCAGATCGACCAGCGCGCGGGACAACTGGTCGAATGGCATGTGTTCGGCGGCCTGGCGATGGCTGACATCGCACAACTGCAGGGTTTGACCGAGCGCACCGTATTCCGCGACTGGCGCCGGGCACGCGCCTTTCTGGTGGATCGGCTCGGTCACGAGCCCGATAAGGACTGAGCGTGGATACACAGCGCTGGCAACGTATCGGCGCGATCTTCGATGAGATGGTCGAAGCCCCTGCAGACGCGCGCGCCGCATTGCTCGATCGCCTGTGCGGCGACGACACCACGCTGCGCCACGACGTCGAAACCCTGCTTGCGGCGGATGGCGCGGCGGATCGGTTCGATCGCGGCGTGGATTCGGCGCGCAACTTCGTGGTCGCGGATTGGGCCGAGAACGGCGACGTCCACGCCGTACATGCGAGCGAGCGCGTCGGCCCGTGGCGGTTGATCGAGGAACTCGGTCGCGGCGGCATGGGCGTGGTCTGGCTGGCTGAGCGGGCGGACGGCCAGTTCGAGCAACGCGCAGCGCTGAAGCTGATCAAGCGCGGCATGGACAGCGAGGCCGTGCTGGCGCGCTTCCTGCGCGAGCGCCAGATCCTGGCGCACCTGGAGCACCCGCATATCGCGCGCCTGCTCGACGGCGGCATTGCCGACGATGGCCTGCCGTATTTCGCGATGGAATACGTCGAAGGTCTGCCGCTGCTGGACTACGCAGCGGAGCACGAGCTCGTACTGGAAGATCGGATAAAATTATTTCTGGATATTTGCTCAGCCGTCCAGTTTGCGCATCGTCAATTGGTCGTCCACCTCGACCTGAAACCGTCGAACGTGCTGATCACGGCGGACGGAACGGCGAAGCTGCTGGACTTCGGTATCGCCAAACTGCTCGGCGGCGAGAGTGCCAGCGCAAGCGAAACCGGCGACCTCAGGGATCGCCCGTTGACGCCGGCGTATGCGTCGCCCGAACAACTCAGTGGTGCATCGGTCAGCACCGCGACCGATGTCTACGCACTCGGCGCCCTCCTGTATGAGCTGCTGACCGGCCAGCGCCCGCACGATCTCGGCGAGTCGCCGACGCTGGAAGAAATCCGCAAGCTGCTCGAAACCACGGCCCCGCCGGCGCCGAGCAAACGCGCGGCTATCGATGCTCCGATAGCCGCGCGCCGGTTGCGCGGCGATCTGGACACGATCGTGCTGACCGCGCTCAAGCGCGAACCGGATCGGCGCTACGCGACCGTCTATGCACTCACCGTGGATCTGCGCAGCTATCTGGATGGCAGGCCGATTGCGGCGCGACGCGACAGCGCCGTGTATCGCGGCAGCAAATTCGTGCTGCGTCACCGCCTCGGCGTCGCCCTCGCCGGCATTGCGGTGCTCGGCTTGTTCGCCACCACCGCGCTCGCGCTCTGGGAGGCCGGGCGTGCGCGCGAACAGGCACGGCAGGCGGAAACCGTCACCGCATTCCTGGTCGATACGTTTCGCGTCGCCGATCCGAAAGGCGCGCCCGGCGGAGTCAAGCTCAGCGCCGTCGACGTGCTCGATGCCGGCGCGCAACGACTGGACGCGCAACTCGCGAGCCAACCCGAACTCGCATCGCGCTTCGCCGCGGTGCTGGGTTCGATCTATCAGGAACTTGGCCAATACGATCGCGCGATCGCGTTGCTCAATCGCTCGCTGGCCCTGAAAAACACCGCACCCGATGACCCAGCCAAGGCGGACATCCTCGCACAGCTGGCGCGTGCGCAATACGAGAAGGGCGACTATGCCGCGGCGGAGAAAAATGCGGGCGTCGCGCTGACGACGCATCGCGACAGCGCCGGCGCGAACAGCGCGATCGTGGCGCGCGACCTGGCCCTGCAGGGAGAGATCGCCCGCCGCCAGGGCGACTTCAAGAAAGCCGAGCCGCTGCTGCAACAGGCGCTGGCCATGTCTCGCACGAGTCTGAAAGCACCGGACGCGCAGATCGCGGCCGACCTCAACGAGCTGGCCGCCCTTTACAACGACATGCACCGGCTCGACGAAGGCGCTGCGTTGACCGAAGAAGCGTTGGCGATGTTTCGCACGCTGTACGGCGAAAACCATCTCGATGTGGCGGAGAACCTGATCAACCTTGGCTCGTTCCGGATGCAGACCGGACATGTCTCCGAAGCACTTCCACCGCTGGAGCAGGCGACCGCGATCTATCGCCACCTGCTGCCAGCCGATCATCCGCTGCTCGCCAATGCGCTCGTGGTTCACGCGAATGCGCTCGATCGCCTGGGCCGCTACCGCGAGGCCGAGCCGCTGTATCTCGATGCATTGGCCATGCAACGACGACTGCTTGGCAATGACCATCCGGATGTGGCGGCAACCCTGAACAACCTGTGCGTCATGTATCGGCACAACGACGAGTTCATGCGCAGTGCCGACACCTGTCGGCAGGCGTTTGCGGTGTGGGTCGCACTCGGCAAACCGGAACACCCGTTTGCATTGGCTTCGAAGTCGAATCTTTCCGTTGCCTTGCGCGAATCAGGCGATCTGGCCGAGTCGGAGCGCCTGATCCGCGAAGTGCTCGCCGCGCGGCTGCGGCAGCCGGGCAAGAAGAACTTCCTGGTGCCCTATACGATGGACCAGCTCGGCGTCGTCCTGCACGAGTCCGGCCGATCTGCCGAGGCCGTCGTGCAACACCAGACTGCGCAAGCCATGCGCAAGGACCTGCAGGGAACGCCGCCGCTGGAAGTGGCTGCGGCGCAAGTGGACTTCGCACTGAGCGAACTTGATGTCGGCGATCTGCCCGCGGCAAATGAACAAGTCGGAATCGCGCTGCACGCGCTGAACGCAATGAAGCCCATCAATTCCGAACGACTCGCAGACGCGTGGGTGGCCGAAGCACGCATCGCGTTGGCGCAGCACGACACCGAAGCGGGTTGCACGGCCGCGAAGAAGGCACTCGAACTGCGGCCACCGGACGATCCGAAAACTGGCTGGCGCCACACCGAGGCGTTGGCGGTGCACGGCGAATGCCTGGCCGCACACAAGGAGTTCGTGTCGGCGCGCAACGAACTGCGGTCCGCGCTCGCGGACCTGCAACGCGTGCGCGGCATCGACCATTGGCGGACGCGACCCGTGCGCCAGGCGCTGCAGGCGCTGCCCGCTACGTAACACGACCCGCCATCGCGCCCGCGCGTCAGCGCTTGTGGAAACCGACGCCGAAAGAGCTTCCTACTTGCACGTGCCCACCCGCTTTGCCTCGGTCTTTGCACCTCTGGTGTTTGTCGATTCAAAGCGGTCGCCGTGATAGGTCGTCGCCACCGTATTCGCCACACCGCCGCAAACGGACGTGTAGGTGACCTGATCGCCATCCACCTTTATGTCTTTCAACGTGCAAATCGTCGGCGGGATGACTTTCTCCAGATATGCCCGTATCGATGCGGCATCCCCGTTCATCGCATCGGCGTCGCCCTGCGCGATACAGGTCGAACTGGGGCGCGCTGTGCCATCAAACGTCGTCGTTCCGGCCCACTGGCCCGCGTGAACGCGATCGGCGGCGCCTGCTGGCAACGCCACGCAGGCGAGCGCGAATGTCGAGAGCAGCGCGAATGTGCGATGGATACCCATGCGGTAGTTCTCCTGCAGATTGGGCGGCTTGCTTGCCAACGATTGGCAGCGGCAGCGATGAAGAAGCGGCTTGCTCGTTGTCGGCGGCGATGCGCGACCCGAATGGCGTTCACTCGAATCCATTCTTGAAAATCGGATCGCAGGCGCTGTACCACGGCGTAACGCCAGTCGCCGCGTCCCAAATTGAGCTGGGCGTCGGATCGAGCGGGTTCGGGCACAGCACGGAACTGCCATCGACCAGTTGGCCAGGATTCGGCGGCATCGGCGCAGGGCCGCTCAATTGGTTGTGGTCGACTTCAAAGTCGGTCAACGCGGCCAGCGTGGTCAGGTCCGGAATCCGCCCGCTGAGCTGGTTGTGGTCGACTTTGAAGAAATACAAAGCCGTGAGCCCGCTCAGGCCGGGAATCGACCCGGTCAGCTGATTGAGCTCGGCTTCGAAGACACTCAAATTGACCATGCCATTGAGGGCGGGAATCGAGCCGGTCAGGTGGTTGCCGCCAAGCTCGATGATGTTCAAAGCCGGCAACCCGTTCAGCACGGGAATAGAGCCGGTCAGCGCGTTGTCATTGACGTAGAAAAATTGCAGATTGGGAAGACCCGTCAACGCCGGAATCGATCCGGTCAACTGGTTCTGGTTGGCATAGAACGCAATCAGGCTCGTCATCCCGCTCAAGGTCGGAATCGACCCGCTCAGATAGTTGCCGACAACGTCAAAGGTCTGCAGCGCGGTCAGCGCGCCCAACGCGGGAATCGATCCAGTCAGCGAGTTGTCGTTGACGTGGAAAGCCTGCAAAGCGGACAGGCCGCCGAGATCTGGCAGCGTTCCGGTCATGAAGTTGTAGCCGAGATCGATTTCCGTGACATGAGCCCCACCGGCATCGCAGGTGATGCCTTGCCAGGTGCATTCGGTTCCGACCGCGCCATTCCAGCCCGTGCTATTGCCCCAACCCATTCCGTTGGTGCTGTCGTACAAGGTGAGCAGGACTTGTCGTTCGCTGGCGGGTATCGCGGCCAGCGCCACGTTGGTCGCACCCGCAGCAATGCATCCCAGCGCCGCCAGCAGCAGTCCGAGCAAAGAAATGCCGCGTGCGGCCGAGCACGGCACCTCAGTCGAATGCAATCGCAGCCCGCACGCGGAAGCATTCAGAGCACCTGTCGAACACCCAGGACACCACGGCCCGATATCGGGCGAAGCGTTCATGTGCGTCATCGATAGCATGGCTTGCTCCTGGTTCGACGCCGGCACCCGGGATTGAGGTCGGAACGCGTCGCTCACAGGGGGTTACGCCATTCGGCAGGGATTGCTGACACGCGTGCGATTGTCGGCACAGTTGCGCGGCGGCGCCGATGAAGCGCCGCAATCCTGGTGTTCACTCAAAGCCGTTCGCAAAAATGCGGTCGGTGGGGATCGATGTATTCAGGAACACGGTCAGGTTGTCGCCGACATCGTTGACCACGACGAAATCAGGCTTTCCGTCCCGATTGAAGTCGCCGACAGCGATCGAGCGGGGACTGTTCAAACCGCCGGTGAATGTCAGCGCCGCATCGAAATCGAATCCGCCGTTGCCCAGGGGTCTGTCGCGCAGCACCGCAACGCTGTTGTCGCCGAAATTGGCCATCGCCAGGTCGGGAAAACCGTCGCCATCGAAGTCGCCGCCGACAGCACAGTACGGATGCGCGCCGCTCGTACCTTCACCGTAGCTGGCAGCTGTCTGGAATGTCCCATCACCATTTCCGAGCTGCAACGACACATCACCGTAGTTCCAACGCGTTATCGCGAGATCACGCTTGCCATCGTGGTTGAAGTCGGCAACCACCACCGCGCGTGCACTGAGCGTGGCGAATGGACCGCGAGTGACCGGGAAAGCGCCGCCGCCATCGCCGAGGTAAACAAAGAACTCGTTGCTGCCGGCACTGGTAACCACGAGATCGGTGTCGCCACCTGCGGTGAATACGCCGGACGCGATCCCGCTCGGCACATCGCCCGGAGGCAAGGTCAGTGTCGTTCCCGCATGGAACGTGCCGTCGCCGTTGTTTCTCAACAGGGAAATCGATCCGCATGGCGCGAACGGCGGCCCGCACGCGTCGCCGGTGTTCGCGGTCAGCAGATCGACAAAGCCGTCCGGATCGAAGCTGTCCGCAACGATCTGATTCGGCAATGCGCCGACCGCGTACGCGACCGCCGCGCTGAACGTCGCGTTGCCGTTGCCGAGCAGAATCGAAACCGTGCCGTCCTGCCGGTTGGTCACGCCGAGATCGAGCTTGCCATCGTGGTTCAGATCAGCGGCCACGATTGCGCTCGGCTGCGAACCCACGAGGTAGCTGATGGCGAAGTGGAAACTTCCGGTGCCGTCACCGCTGTATAGGTAAACGCGATTGTTGCCTTGCATGATCACGGCCAGATCCGGATTGCCATCACGATTGAAATCGCCGACGGCGACCGCGGCGGGATACGGGCCGGTCGCCATCGGCGATTGCGCCTGAAAAGAAATCTGCGCGGCAACCGGACCGCTTGCGACCGCGAGCCAGCAACTCATGCCCGCCAGCGCCGCGATCAATCGGCGCGGTGGGGGGTGACGCCCTCCAAAAACCTTGTTGCCACGTGTCATCGATTGCATCGCCTGCTCCTGTCTCGACGCCCGCCCCTGCCAATCAGGTCGCAACGCATCGCTTGCCGGGGGTTACGCTGTTGGATGCGGATGACTGACACGCCGGGCGGCCGCATCGACGAGCGGCAACGCCAACGCCATGTCAGTGAACCCCGCGTAACGGCGTACCCCTGTCCAGGCGACTGCGATTCCCGTAGCCGCGATACGGCGATCAATTCGATCGCCGGCATCCGCGTCACATGCCGATCGGCATGGACGCGGTGCACACACAGGAGCACCCCATGTTCGCGCACCGATTGGCTTCAACTCGACATCACCTCACGCCACGCCGATTGATCGTGACGTTGGCGGTCACACTCGCACTGGGCACCGCGTCGCTGGCCGCGGCGGGTCAGCACGCATCCCGTGCCCGCGTCCTTCCGCCGTCGAGCGACCAGGCACAGGCCACCGATGCCGCCGCCGCGAGCGGTGACGAGGCGGCGCAACGCAGCATCATCTTTGTCGGCGGCCGCCATCAGGGCAGCGTCGATCACGCGATGAATCCGCAAGCGCATCCGCCAGGGCCATGTGCGCCGCGAACGGGTTCGCGATCGGGCGGCGGCGACTGCAGCCTGAATCCGCAGCCGATTCCGCCGGGTCATCAAGCGGGCCGCACAACCGAAGACTCCGTTGCGCCACGCACTCCGCGCCGGCACTCGCCGACTGCACCGCACCACGGCGACTGATGACCGCCGATGTCCACCGAGAGCTGTGGAAAGAGACGCCGAAGAACAGATTGACCGCGTAACCGGTGCACTGGAACATTTCCGTGGTGCACACTTCGCGCCGACGTACCCTTTTATACGGAGCCTGCCATGCTCGATTTCCGCACCGGCCAGATTTTCGGCCTGCTCACGCGCACGTTGCCGTTCGTGCTGCTGCGCCTCGGGGTCTACCTCGGAATTACCCTCGCCTACATCCTCAGCGTCGGCGTCGGCAGTGCCATTGGCCTCGTGCTCGGCAAGGTCGGCGGCCACGGCGGCGCGGGTGCAGGCTGGGGTGCGTTCACCGGTTTCGTGATCGTTAGCGGACTGCTGTATTGGGCGCGCGAGTACCTGCTCTACCTGGTCAAGGCCGGCCACGTCGCCGTGCTGGTCGAACTGATGGACGGCCGCGCGATTCCGGATGGAAAGGGCCAGATCGACTACGCGTCGGCCATCGTCAAGCAGCATTTCGCCACGTCGTCGATGTTGTTCGGCCTCAACCAACTGATCCGCGGCATCCTGCGCGCGTTCAATCGCCTGACCGTGAGCATCGCCTCGTGGCTGCCGATTCCCGGTCTCGACGTGGTCGTCAAGCTCTTCGATGCCGTCGTCAACACCTCGCTCAGCCATCTCGACCAGGTGATCCTCGCGCAGATCCTGCGCGCCCGCTCGAACAACCCGTGGGCGACCGCGCGCGACAGCGTCGTGTTGTATGCGCAGAACTACAAAGGTGTACTCAAGAACGCGGCGTTCCTCACCCTGATCATCTGGGGTTTGACCCTGGCGATCTTCCTCGTCGTGTTCGGCCCGATCGCCGCGTTGATCGGCTTGTTCCATGTGCAAGCCGGTTTCTGGACGTTCGCGCTGGCACTCGTGGCGGCGCTAAGCCTCAAGGCCGCGTTGATCGATCCATTCGCAATGGCCGCGTTGCTCCAGGTCTATGACCGGATCACCGCTGGCCAGACGCCGAATCCGGAATGGATCGCAAAGCTCGACGGCATGTCGGCGAAGTTCCGCGAGCTGACGCAGAAGGCGAGTGCCGGGGCGACGACATCCCCGCAGATGCCGGCCACGACACCTCAGGCTGGAACGAGTCAATAAGGCGCGCTTCCTCGCCGTCCGCCGGAAATCTGCTCGCAACTTCCGGCGTTCCAGAGACTGCGCAAGTTGGCGGAGCATCACCAGCACATCGATTTTTCGCTGGCGCGATCGAGGGCGCGCATCGCCTTGCCGATCACGTCAGTCGTGCAAGCCGGGCGGAGGCGCTGTCACCGTGGGAACGCGGTTCCAACCTGATCGCTGGTCCCAACCGAGGCGATGCGCGGTTTCGCGATTCACGCTGAGGTCCGCGTTCAAGGTGCCATTCGCAACAAGGCGGCGCAGGCTTTCCGCGGGCAGGCCGCGCGTGAACAACGGCTCGGTGGTGGCCGACGGCGCGAAATCCTTGTTGGCGACCACCGGCTGGAAGTCTGCGAACGCCCTGCGCACACCGTTGACCTGGTAGTCGAACTCGACATCGAACGAACCGGCAACGGCGATTCCATCCAGTGATCGCTTCACGCAATACAAATTGGCCGATTGGCCGATCGCGGTCAGTTGCACCGTGAGTCCGTTTTCGGCAGTGACCATGCGGAAATCGTCGGGAATAGTGATCGTCGCGCGGCCGCCGACGAGATGCGCAGTGCCGCGGAAGTAGGTGCCCACCTCGCGTCCTTCGAGGCTTGCGTAGCGGATTTCCTTGCTGGGGTCGGTCGGATGGGGCTCGACGAAATTCTTGCTGCCGGTGGCGGAAAAGTCACCCTGCGCATAGACGGCGTCGGCAAACCCGCTCCGGCCACCAACGCCCCACACACCGGCTTGTGAGTAACCGAGGGGGTTGAGCCCAGCAACACCCTTCACGCCCGGGCCGCCTGTTGTATTACTGCCGTTGACGTTGCCACCGTAGCCTTGCACGCCGATCGCCAAATCGAAGTCGAGTGCCTTGCCGACTATGCCAGGAGACCCGGTACCGTAAACGCCGATGTAGCCGCTGCTCACCCCGTACACCGCGATGTTGTTTACGCTCGTGCCAAGAACCCCGTAGCTGGATTGGCTATCGCCCAACACACCGGTACCGGAGCCGCTCGCTCCGTGCACGCCATTTCCAAAGGCAGCGGAGGATGGCGAGGCGATGTTGCCTTGGCCGTCGATCTTGAACACGCCGGCGGGCACGAACGCCGTCAGCAACGATCCGCCGTTGCCGGCGACGTTGTTGCCGAGCAGCAATGCGGTGTCCGTCGAGGTGTTGGTAATGACCGCACCGATGCCGGTTCCGTTGGCGTTGAGCGCGGCGCCGGCTATGCCGCTGCCGGTGCCGGTCGCGGTGATCGCCGGACCCGCGCCGTTGTTTTTCACCTGGAATGACGGCGTGCTGCTGGAGCTGCTGCCGCTGTAAGGCAGAGCTATCGGCGGTCCGGCGGGACCCTGCGGCCCGGTCGATCCTTGCGCGCCTGCGGGGCCGCTCGCACCCTGCGCCCCCGCCGGACCGATCGGTCCTTGTGGACCTGCCGGCCCCGGATTGCCGCTCAGTGCATACAACGCATACGGCGCCGCCGTGATCGCCTGGCGCGGCGACAAGGTGGTGTAGCTGGCACCGCCCGTGATTCGCGTGCTGACCTCGACCCACACGGCCTGGCCGTTGTACGGCGCATCGGTGAAATCGAGCGCTGCATTGATCAAGCCACCGCTGACCGTCTGATTGCTCAGCGTGATCGTATCGACCGCGGTGCCGCCGCTTGCGGCAGTGAACAGCACGAATTGCAGATCGTAGTGGCCGCTCGCCGGCGCGCCGTTGTCAGTGAGCTGGCCCTGATAGGTGAAACCGGAGCCGAGCGGAGCGGCCAGCGTCGAAGCGGCGCAGAGCAGGCTGGTAGCAAGGATGCATGACAAGTAACGCATGGCGAGTCACTCCCTTATGGATCGAAACCGTTGGCAAAGATCAGGTCACTGCTCGGCGAGGCGGCTGCCCAGAACCCGTCGTAGAGGCGGTAACTGGACGCGCTGAGGGTCGCTGTCGCCGGCTGGCCGATGGTGCCGCTCAAGCGGAATTGACCGCCGCTGAGCGTGGCGCCACCGCCGGCGATAACGGCCGGATCGATGCGATACGGGCCACCGCCCGATTGCGCGCGCGCGGACGCGGCCAGCGCACTGAGCGTCAGGAGCGCAAGAACCAACGTGATGGTGTAAAGCCGCTGCATGTTCCATCTCCCGTTCGCGCTGGACGTAACCGCGTGTGCGGATAGCGAGCACACGACCATCGCTCGAAACGTATCGCTCACAGGAGTTACGTCGTTTGGAACGGATTGCTGACATCTGCGCCCATGCGCCGATGGGCGGTCGCATCGAGCGCGCGGGACACGCCGACGCCAGACGGACATGCCCGATATCCGCGTCCCGAATAGCGCATGTCAGCGTTCGACCTGTTTCGACGTAACCGAGGGATGTCCGTCCAGCTCTGGACATTGCTCGGGAGATCGCCATGCGTTCGCTTGGTTTGTGCGCGGCAGTACTGGTTCTGGTATCGATATCGGCGGCGCCGCGGGCGCAGGACGTCGAGACGGATTGCGCGGGCTGCAAGGATCATCCGATGCTGGCCCGCTACCCCGGCTCGATCCTGTTCGGCGCCGATCAAAAGGCGTTCGAGGAAGCCGCGTTGCCGATCGGCCCGGTCACCCAGAGCGACACCGGCGAGCCGGTCGCCCCAAAGACGCTCGACGTGACAGGCAAGCGCACGCGCTTGTTCTATCTTGCACCCACGGAGCGCAGCGCCCTGGAGGTGTTTTCCAACTACAAGGAAGCATTGGCGAAAGCCGCGATGAGCGTGGTCTGGACCTGTTCAGACACCGAATGCGGCACCGACTTCCTGCATACGGCACCGGCGATCATGCATCTCAACCTGACCGGTACATCGGCGGCCAGCGACGGATTCACGCTCGCCGAACGACCGCGCTATCTGCTCGCCAAGCTGACGCGTCCTCAGGGCGACGTAGAGGTCATGGTCATGGCGGCGGATCTGACCGAAGCACACCGCCCTGCGGTGTACGTAATGCTGATCGAGAGCAAACCGATGGACACCGGCTTGGTGACGCTCGCCGCGAATGCGCTCGACCAGAATCTGATCAATACCGGCAAGGCGGTGATCTACGGCATCACGTTCGATTTCGACAAGGCCGATATCCGGCCGGAATCAAAATCGCAACTCGACCAGATCGGCAAGCTGCTGACCGACCATGCCGACCTCAAACTCGCGATCACCGGCCACACTGACAATCAGGGCGCCGCGGACTACAACCAGAAGCTGTCGCAACGCCGCGCCGAAGCGATCGTCGCGGCGCTGGCCGGCAGCTATGGAATCGCGGCGGGCCGGCTCAGCGCACAGGGCATGGGCGCGTCATCTCCGATCGCGAGCAACGACAGCGAAACCGGCCGCGCAAGGAACCGGCGCGTGGAGTTGGTCAAGCAATAGTCACGACAACGCGCGGCGTTCCCTGAGACGACTGTCCGGTTCGGATGCGTTCCCATGGTCGCCGTCGCCTCGACCCAGGTCCAGCCAGTCGGATCCTGCAGCACTCCGCGCTACCATGCGCGAATGAACACCACCACCCATCCGGATTTCTCACTCGAACCCGCCGACGGCGAACGCCTCGCCAACCTCGCCGGGCCTTTCGACGAACATTTACGCCAGATCGAGTTGCGCCTCGGCGTGGAGATCGCCAATCGCGGCAACGTGTTTCGCATAACCGGCGCCGATCGTCCCGCGAAACTCGCCGAGCGCGTGCTGCGCGAGTTGTATGACGCAACCGACGGAGAAACCCTGACCGGCGCGCAGATCAACCTGCACTTGTCCGAATCGGGCGTCGACGCGCTCGAAACGCACGCGGTCGATGGCGCGCACGAGGTCGGGATCAAGGTCAAACGCGGCATGATCCGCGGCCGCGGTGCGAACCAGACCCACTATCTGCGCGCAATCGCGGCGCACGACATCAACTTCGGCGTGGGCCCCGCCGGCACCGGCAAGACCTATCTCGCGGTCGCGATGGCGGTCGATGCACTGAACGACAACCGCGTGCAGCGCCTGATCCTAGTGCGCCCGGCGGTCGAGGCCGGCGAGAAGCTCGGCTTCCTGCCCGGCGATCTCAGCCAGAAGGTCGATCCCTACCTGCGTCCGCTCTATGATGCGCTGTACGAGATGCTCGGCATCGAGAAGGTCATGAAGCTGATCGAGCGCAATGTGATCGAGATCGCACCCCTCGCCTACATGCGCGGGCGCACGCTGAACGATGCGTTCGTGATCCTCGACGAAGCGCAGAACACCACGATCGAACAGATGAAGATGTTCCTCACGCGCATCGGTTTCGGCTCGGTCGCGGTCGTCACTGGCGACATGACCCAGACCGATCTGCCCAAGCACGTGAAATCCGGCCTGCGTGACGCGGTCGACGTGCTGCGCGGAGTCGAAGGCGTCAGTTTCACGTTCTTCACGGCGAAAGATGTCGTGCGTCATCCGCTGGTGCAGCGCATCGTGCACGCATACGAACTGCGCGAGGCGGCCGCGCAGGCGGCGAATGGCGATGGCGGCTAGTTCGCGCCCGCGCAAACCCGCAGAAGTGCCGGAAGCGGCCGACAAGATCTGCCTGTGGCTGAAGAACGAAGCGGGCCGGCGCGGGGTGCCGGTGCTGCGTTCGTTCGAGCGCTGGATCGACGCGATCCCGGAACTGCGCGAGCACCATGACTGGGTCGAGCTCAACATCCTGATCGTCGACAGCGCGGCCGGACAGCGTTTCAACCGCGAATTCCGCGGTCGCGACTACGCAACCAACGTACTCAGCTTCCCGTACGAGCCCGCGCCCGGCGAACACACCGGCCTGCTTGGCGACATCGTGATCTGCGCGCCGGTCGTCGCACGCGAAGCGCTGGAACAGGGCAAACCGCTGCGCGACCACTTCGCGCACATGACGATCCACGGCGTCCTGCACCTGCTCGGCTACGACCACGAAACCGATCGCGATGCTCAACGCATGGAAACGCTGGAGCGCCGGATCCTCGCCACGCTGGACATCAGCGATCCGTACGCCCGGCAGGAGTGACCGGTTCGCGGCCCGTTCATCCTTCGATACCTCAGGACGAACGGGGTGCGGATCATGGACCGGGGTGGGGGGATGGACGACATGAAGCGGCGAATTTGGAGAGAGACGAATCGTTCGGGATCGCCCCGCTGATGCGCGTGCCCGCGACATTCCCCCACCGTTCGTCCTGAGGTATCGAAGGATGAATGGGCGAGAATCCGGCACACGTCACCCTCCCCGCTCGTCCCGAAGCTTCGCGTGCCCGCGAAGCTCTCTCACCGTTCGTCCTGAGGTATCGAAGGATGAACGGGCGATCGTCCGGTGCCATCCAGGAACACCCTGTAACTCATCCGCAAACCGGCTTTGCTACACTGCGAACCCGCCCTACCGGGCTTGCATAGTGTGCCAATGAGCGAGGACCCTCCCAGTACCACCCCGCCACGAACGTGGTTCGAGCGCATCAGCCAGGCACTCTCCGGAGAACCGCAGAGCCGCGAGGAACTCATCGAGGAACTGCGTCACGCACAGGCCAATGGCCTGATGTCGAACGACACCCTGTCGATGGTCGAAGGCGCGATCGAGGTCGCCGACCTCACCGTCGCCGACGTGATGATCCCGCGCGTGCAGATGGTATCGATGCCGATCGACGCGCCGCTCGCGCAAGTCCTCAAGGACGTGCTCGAATCGGGCCATTCGCGCTTTCCGGTCCACGCCGGCGACAAGGACGAGATCCTCGGTATCCTGCTCGCCAAGGACCTGCTGCGCTGCTTCGCGGAGGGATCGATCTCGGATATCCGCAGCCTGCTGCGCCCGGTCACGATGATTCCGGAATCGAAGCGGCTCAACATCCTGCTCAAGGAATTCCGCCTCTCGCGCAACCACATGGCAATCGTCGTCGACGAATACGGCGGCGTCGCCGGGCTGGTCACAATCGAGGACGTGCTCGAACAGATCGTCGGCGACATCGACGACGAGCACGACGACGACGATGACGAACACACGATGATCCAGACCACCGCACAAGGTGATTTCCTGGTCAACGCGCTGACCCCGATCGCCGAATTCAACGAACGCTTCGGCTGCGATTTCAGCGACGAGGAATTCGACACGATCGGCGGCATGGTCACCTCCGAGATGGGGCACCTGCCGGAAGTCGGCGAGGAAACCGTGGTCGGCGGCTTCCATTTCCAGGTCAGCAAGGCCGACGCACGCCGCGTGCACCAGTTCGCCGTGCGCGTGCATGAGGCTTAGGGGCCGGGATTTGGGAATCGGGAATCGGGATTCGAAGGAGCAACGGCACGCCGCTCGCGCATGGCTCACCATCGCGCTTGTGTCGCTGCTGCTCGCCTCGCTGTTTGCCGCCGTGAACGTCATGGCACAGGCGACGAACGACGCGCGGCTTCCCGAATCCCCAATCCCCAATCCCCAATCCCCGCCCTCAATCAGCCTCCTCACGATCGGCCCCGGCGACATCTTCTTCGAGCGTTTCGGCCACAACGCGATCGTCGTGCGCGATCCGGCCAGCGACGAGACGGTCGCCTACAACTACGGCATCTTCGATTTCGAGCAGGAAGACTTCCTGCTGAACTTCGCGCGCGGCCGCATGCGCTACCGCATCGCGGCCGATGCGCTCGATGACGATCTTCAGATGTACCGCGACGAAGGCCGCTCGATCATCGAGCAGCGCCTGAACCTGCTGCCCGCGCAGGCGCGCGAACTGGCCGACTTCCTCGACTGGAACACGCGACCTGAAAACAGGTTCTACCGCTACGACTATTTCGCGGCGAACTGCTCGACGCGCGTGCGCGACGCGCTCGACCATGCGCTCGGCGGCGCCTTGCATGCGCAAAGCGAAGGCCGCGCGCGCGGCTACACGTATCGGCTGGATGCATTGCGCCTGATGGCGCCGGAGCCGCTGCTGATGCTCGGCATCGACCTCGGCCTCGGGCCCTACGCGGACCAGCGCATCGACTTCTGGCAGGAAAGCTTCGTGCCGGCGACGCTGCGCAGCGTGGTCAGCCAGACCACCACGCGTTCCGCGGATGGTCAAAGCATTCCACTGGTTGCGCAAAGCGACGTGATCGCGAGCGGCCGCGTCGAGGAACCACCTGCACTGCCGCCGGATCTGCGCTGGCCGTTCCTGATCGCCGGCCTCGCGATCGGCTGCGCGCTGCTGTGGCTGCAACATCCACGCCGCACATTCGCGCGCATCCCGCTCGCCGTATTCGCGACCGTGTTCGAACTCTTTTGCGGCCTTGGTGGCTGCGTACTGCTGTTCCTCTGGTTGGGCACCGAGCATCACGCGGCATGGCGCAATGAAAACCTGTTCCTGCTCAACCCACTCTGCCTGCTGCTGATCCCGGCGTGGATCGGTTCGGCGCGAGCGCGCTGGGCCATTCGCGGAGCCACGCTCTGGATCGCGTGGCTGGTTGTCGCGTGCGCAGGCTTCGCGTTGTTCTCGAAGATCCTGCCGTGGTTCGTGCAGGCGAACCTCGCCTGGATCGTGCTGTTCGCGCCGATCCACCTGGCACTGGCGATAGTGATGCAACGAACATCGCGGCGCACAGCCCTCGATTCGCGATGAACAGGAATCGCGGCTCCGTGCTCGCGATAGTATTGATCGCTGGCACCGCTGCACTTGCGATCGCGACACAAACGCAAGCTGCAGCAAGCCTCGGCTGCGCCGGATAGCTTCGCTGGCGATTGCCGTAGCCACAGTTGTCGCGGCATCATGCGTGGATGGAACAGACCCCGACCCACCTGCCGACCGACCCGACCTGCACCGACCCGATGGTCGTCAACTGCGTCGCCTACGCCGCCGATGGGCACAAGCTGCACGACATCAAGGTCGATGAAATCAGCGACGTGCTGGAAACGCCCGATCAATGGGTCTGGGTCGGCATGCGCGAACCCGACGAACCCCTGCTCGAGAAACTGCGCGAGGAATTCGGCCTGCACCCGCTCGCGGTCGAGGATGCGCACAACGCGCACCAGCGCGCGAAGATCGAGGTCTATGGCGATTCGCTGTTCATCGTCGCGCATACCGCACAGGTAGTGGACGGCAAGATCGCGTTCGGCGAGACGCACATCTTCATCGGTCACCGGTACCTCGTCACCGTGCGCCACGGCGCGTCGCTGAGCTACGCGACCGCGCGGCGCGACTGCGAACAAGCGCCAGCGATGCTCGCGTTGGGGCCGAGTTATCCGCTGTATGCGGTGCTCGACTTCATCGTCGACAATTTCTTCCCGATCGTGGGCAACTTCCAGCAGGAACTGCAAAAGCTCGAGGAGGAAGTCTTCCAGGACACGTTCAAACGCGAGACGATCCGCCGGCTCTACGAGTTGAAGAAGGAACTGGTCACGTTGCGTCTCGCGATCGCACCACTGCAAGACATCCTGAACCAGCTGACCCGCCAGTATCCCGACTTGATCCGTGACGAGGTGCGGCCGTATTTCCGCGACGTGTTCGACCACACCGCGCGCATCAACGAATCGACCGACACCATGCGCGAAATGCTGACCGCCGCGCTGAACGTGAATCTTTCCCTGGTCACGGTCGCGCAGGGTGAAGTGGTCAAGCGCCTCGCCGGCTGGGCCGCGCTGCTCGCCGCGCCGACCCTGCTCGCGAGCTGGTACGGCATGAACTTCAAGGCGATGCACGAACTGGATCTGCCGTGGGCGTATCACGCGATCATCGTGGTCACGGTCGTCACCTGTGGCGTGCTGTTCTGGGTGTTGCGCCGCGCGAAGTGGCTGTAGCAATCAGGCACGCCAATTCCGTCGCGCCTGCGGGTTGCCCCTGTGCGGCAAACCCCCTACTCTGCCTTGAGGGTCTGGCTGGGGCTGGACTCACGATCACAGTCGCTCATCGCGGGAGGATGAACGAGGCATGCCCAGTTGCGTGGACGGGGACAACGAGCGCACCGCACAGCTTTTGCAGCGTTATGCAGCTGGTGACGCGAACGCGCATGACGACCTGTTCGGCCTGATCCACGACGATTTGCGCCGCCGCGCGCATCGCTGGTCGAACGGTCCCGACGCGACCTTGTCGACCACCGCGCTGGTCCACGAGACCTGGCTGCGCTTGGCCAGCGCCGACCTCACGTTGAACGATCGCGCACATTTCTTCCGGGTCGCCGCGCGTGCGATGCGCCGCGTGCTGATCGACGCCGCTCGCCGCAACGACGCGCAAAAGCGCGGCGATGGTGTTGTCCATTTCACGCTCGATACCGGCGTGCCGGCACCGGATGCATCGATCGATGTGCTCGCGCTGGATCAGGCGCTGGAGAACCTCGCCATGAGCGAGCCACGCCTCGCGCGCATCGTCGAGCTGCACTTCTTCGCGGGTCTGGATTTTGTCGAGATCGCGCGCTTGCTGGACCTGTCCGAACGCACCGTCGGGCGCGACTGGCGCACCGCGCGCGCGCTGCTGCGCCTCGCCTTGGATGAAGCGCGGGAGTCCGTAACGGATGGCTGACCCGACCTCGCACAACGCCGCTTTATTGCAGGCCGCGCTCGATCTGCCGCCAACCGAACGCGTGGCCTTCATCGAACGCGAGTGCGCGGCCGATGCGGTGCTGCTCGCTCGCATGCGCGCGCTGCTCGCGATCGACGCACAGGAGTGGACGCTGCTCGACCAACCGATCGATGCGCTCGCCGCCGATGTGATCGCCAGCAACATCGCCGGCGACGATCACGCGGGCAGCCGCACGGACCAGTGCATCGGTCCCTTTCGACTGGTGCGCGAACTCGGCCGCGGCGGCATGGGCAGCGTCTGGTTGGCCGAACGCGCCGACGGACAATTCGCACAGCGCGTCGCACTGAAGCTGATCAAGCTCGGCATGGACAGCGCGCATGTGCAGAGCCAGTTCCGCCGCGAGCGCGCGGTGCTTGCGCGCCTGCAACATCCAAACATCGCGCAACTGATCGATGGCGGCATGGACGAACGCGGCCGGCCGTGGTTCGCGATGGAACTGGTCGAAGGCGTCGGCTTGCGCGCCTGGGTCGAACAACGCCAGCCCGACTTGCGCCAACGCCTGCAGTTGTTCGCGAAACTGTGCCGTGCGGTCGCGCATGCACACCAGCAACTGGTCGTGCATCGCGACCTGAAACCCTCCAATGTCCTCGTGCAGGCCGACGACGAGCCGCGCCTGCTCGACTTCGGCATCGCCAAACTGCTCGAAAGCGACGATGCCGAACAGACCGCGACAGTGCATCGTTTCCTGAGCCGCGACTTCGCCGCGCCCGAACAGATACGCGGCGAAGCGGTGAGCACCGCGACCGATGTTTACGCGTTGGGGTTGCTGCTGTTCGAACTCCTCACCAGTAACCGCTATCGCAGCGTGCACAAGGACGGCGCCGCGACGTTGCGCCCAAGCTTCGCACCTGCCAATACGACGACCACCTCGGCGCACATCTCGCGCGCGCAGCTGCGCGGCGACCTCGATGCGATCACCTTGCGCGCTCTAGCCGACGATGCTGCGCGCCGTTACCCAGGCGCGCAGGCGCTGGCCGACGACGTACAGCGACACCTCGACGGCAAGCCCGTCGAAGCGCGCCCAGATGGATTCGGCTACCGCGCGGCCAAGTTCGTGCGCCGCAATCGCGCCGTCGTCGGCGTTGCCACACTCGGCCTGATCGCATTGTTCATCGCCAGCGGCGGCGCGTTCTGGCAGGCACATGCAAAAGCGCAGGAGGCCGAACGCGCACGCGTTGCGCTGAAGCGCTCGGAGGCGATCCGCGACTTCGTCGAATCCATGTTCCTGGGCGCCGACCCGTGGCGCGGCAAGGGCGTCGATACCACCGCCGGGGAGTTGTTGCAGTCTGCGCGCGACCGCGTCGCACGCGATCTCGGCAACGAACCGGAAGTCGCCGCCTCGCTCCTCGACCAGATCGGCAACACCTATGTCTCGATCGGCGAGGACGGTCTCGCCCGCCAGGCCATGCTCCAGGCGATGGCGTTCAACGCGAAAACCACGCGGCCTTCAATGCAAATCGAAGGTTCTGCCGGCGCGCGACTGGCCTACTACACCTTCCGGGAGGGCAACTCGCAACAGGCGCTGGCGGACCTCGATCGCATCGCCGCGAAGTTGCGCGGCGGGGGCAGCAAGGTTTCCGCGCAGTTGGCGAAGACGCTGGAATTCCGCGGTTCGGTGCTCTACGCGCTGGATCGGCGCGAGGAATCGCTCGACGCCCAGCGGGAAGCCGTTGCCTTGAGGGAAAGGACGCACGATGAAAATCCGTCGGAATACCTGATCGCCCTGATCGGCTATTCCGATCTCGCCGCCGCGCTCGATCACGGCGACGAAGCGCTCGCCGCCGCCGAACACGCGCTGGCCGATCCGCTGCTGCAATCTGCCGACGCCCCGGTCGGCCTCAAGTACGCCGCGCTCGGCGTGAAGGCGCGCGCGTTGCAAGCGCAAGGTCGCCATGCCGACGCCGAACCCTTGATGGTGGAGGTCATCGCCGGCCAGACCGCGCTGTATGGCGCGGACACGGCGCGCACGCGCTACTGGCGCTTCCGTCATGGCGAAGTGCTGTACGCACTGGGCCGTCTGGAGGAGGCGCATGTGGTCATCGACACCCTGCTGGCGCTGCCTACGGATGGCGCCGCACCGTACGTTCACGCCCGCACCCAAGTGGTCGGCGCCGCGATCGCCATCGCACGCAAGACTGCCGATGCCGCCACGCGCGTCGAGGAAGCCGTGATCGCGGCCTGCGGCAAGGATGGCAAAGCCGACCTTTGCGCGACAGCACGCGCGCTGGAACAAGCCGGTCCGTAGCGGCGAAATCAGGTTTCTTCATTTCCCGTGGGAGCACCCAAAGGGTGTAAACGCCGCAAGGCGCGAAGCTTCTGATCGAACGGCATCGCGGCTGCCGCCGCTCCCACCAAGCATTGCGCCACCGTTTTTGTGCGAGCGCCGGAAGGCACGATGCTCTTGCCTCTGACCAAAAAACATCGCGGTTGCCGCCGTTCCCACAACCGCTCTCGCGGGAACACCGCCGCAGAAATCGCAAAAAGTTCTCGCTGCCATGTCCGGTTTGCACACGACTCCACGCTCCTCCTTCAGGCACCACGCCCCAACGCGCATCGCGGCGGAGCCGCAACCGGCAACACCCAATGAAGGAGAACCCCCTGTGTTGAAGCAACTGATGATGATCGGACTCGCGTTCGCGGCCAATGTCCACGCCGACGACTGGCAGGACGCGGTCAAGGAGTCGATCGACGCCACCCAGCCCATCGTCGTGCCGCTGCTGCCCAATGGCACGCCAGCGACCAGTGACCTGACGCTCGATTCCACGTTCAGCGGGGACGGCATGGCGTCAAACTCTCCGCCCCCTGCCTCCGGCACGACGCTCACCGACGATGGTCTGCGCGTGTTTCCCTACTCCACGTGCAGCGGGACGCCATTACCGATTTGTTTCCACAGCGGCTACTACACCGCCGGAAGGCAAAAACTCATCGACGGCTCGTGGCAGGGCGTGGTGACCCGATACAAGCTCAATGGAGCCATCGACACGACGTTCGCGGACAATGGCTTTGCGACGATCACACACCTTGCGCCGTTCGAATCCATCAGCGATTTCGCGCGGCTTGGCGACAAGCTCTACATGGCGGCCACCGTCCACAACACCAGCGGCACGACTTTCTACATCGTGTGCCGGGACCTGTCGACCAATCAGACCTGTTCCGGATTCGGCTTTCTCGGCGCGACTGCCCAGAATTTCTCGACACGCGGCGCTACCGACGCCGTAGCCCAGCGCATCGTCGCCGACAACACCTATGGGCTCTACGTTGCCGGCAAGGTGAAGACCACGCGCGGCTGGGAAATCGGCATGGCGCGTCTGGACAAGGATTCCGGCGCGCGGGTCACGGAGTTCCGCGGCGACGGTCTCAACATCGGCCTGCCGGCATGGGCGACGCAAACCAACGCCGATCTCGATGTGTTCGACATGGCCGTGGCACCGGCAGCGACGCCCGGCGGCGCACGCCTGTATCTGGCAGGCAAGGTCAAAGTCACCGCCATCGATTACGACGGGTATGTGCTGGGGCTCGACCCCGTCACTTCGTACAGCAGCGCCGGATGGGGATGGCAGAGCGCCGGCTACGAAGCCGACAATACGGATCGCAAGAACGACGCGATCACCGCCATCACCGTGCTGCGCAACGGCAAACTCGCGATGGCGGGCTGGTCGGAAACCGACACTGCCAATGATCGCCGGATGATCCTCGCACGCATCTCGTCGAATGGCACGAAGGATTACAGCTTCTGCGACAACTACGGGGTCTGTCGCGCCGTCGATTCCGGCGTCCTGCCCACCGACGATCTTCCGGTGGCGATCGCGGAACGCGCCGGCAATCGCGACCTCGTCGTCGCGCTGCGCGCCAATAATATCTCGCTGTCCGATCCGCATACCCGCCAGAGCGTCTGGCAATTCAGCGCCAGCGGCAAGACGCTCCGGTACAGCCAGATCATGGATTTCGCGGCCAGCGGTAGTAACACGCGGTGGTCGCGCCCGTTCGGCATGTGGGTCGGCAATACCGGTAGCTTCGGTTTGGGCGCGGAAGTCATTGCAGTGGCCGGCACGCGCTTCTGGTCCGGCGCCGACTACGACATGACCCTCAGCCACCTGATCGCCAACGACAGCATCTACGCCGATCAATTCGGCGGCGCCGCCAGCGACTGATCCACGCGGCGCCCTGCCGCTTCGAAATGCAGCCTGCATCTGCGCAGGCTGCATCATTAGGCCGCGTTCGAAACGCGGTATTGGCCATGGAAGGCCATCTTTCAGGGCAGTCGCGGGTTGCGGCGTCAAAGCAAGATCAAGAGCGCCCCCTTCCGCCCTCCGGGCACCTTCCCCCCGCTGCGCAGGGGAAGGAACAGCAAATCGCGTCGAAATCTGCCTTTCCTTCCCCTGCGTAGCGGGGGAAGGTGCCGAAGGCGGATGGGGGCCGCTTTTTGCCATGGCCAGCTTGAACCTGCAGCCAATCCCGCAAACTCCATCAAAAGTAAAACACCAACCTATTCACGCGCCGCGGCGGCGCGATACACGGCCTTGCCATCCACCCAGGTGCTGAGCGGTTTCAGATCCGCGATCCGGCGCGCAGGCACCGTCATCGGGTCGCCATCGAGAATCACGAAATCCGCGCG
Organism: uncultured Gammaproteobacteria bacterium; assembly: GCA_963720445.1. GTDB lineage: Bacteria > Pseudomonadota > Gammaproteobacteria > Xanthomonadales > Rhodanobacteraceae > Dokdonella_A. The sequence goes on along the minus strand of CAVRFO010000001.1, from coordinate 635,828 downwards.
CAGGCCGGGTTTCAACGTGCCGACCTCGTTTTCCATGAATGCCGCATACGCCGCGCCGCGGGTGAAGCCGGCCAGCGCCTGTTCGCGGCTGACCTTCTGGTCGGGCAACCAGCCGCCGGGCGGGTGGCCGGCGAGATCCTGCCGCGTCACCGCCGCGTAGAGGCCGAGCATCGGGTTCACGTTTTCGACCGGGAAATCCGATCCGAACGCGAGCGGCACGCCATCGTGGATGAATCGCTGCCACGCATACGCGCCTTGCAGTCGCTCGGCGCCGAGTCGCTTTTGTGCCCACCGCATGTCCGAGGTCGCATGGGTTGGCTGCATCGAGGCGATCAGATGCAACGTCGCGAAACGCGCGATATCCGGCGGCGCGACGATCTGCGCATGCTCGATGCGCCAGCGATGATCGGTCGTCGCCGCATCCTTGCCGAGCACCGCTTCATAGGTGTCGAGCACGTGGCGATTGCCGCGATCGCCGATCGCATGGGTCGCGACCTGGATATGGCAGCGATGCGCCTTTTCGACCGCGGCGCGATAGGCCTTCGGATCGGTGACGAAGATGCCGCGATTGCCGTGGTCGTCGCTGTAGTCGGAAAGCAGCGCGGCACCGCGGCTGCCGAGCGCGCCGTCCATGTACAGCTTCACGGTCTGCATGCGCAGGTGGCCGCTCGGTTCGGACCAATGACCGCCCTGCTCGCACAGCCAGTCCAGCGCGGCGTTGTCGCCGTCGGCCATTTCGTAGACGCGCAGCGGAATTTCATTCGCCGCCGCGAGCTTCTGCAGGATCCTGAAATCGGCGAGGCTGGTGCCGGGATCGTGCACGCCGGTCAGACCGGCCGCGACCGCCTGTGCGAACGCGGCCTTGTACGCATCGCGGGTCTGCGTTTCGCTCAACGGCGGGATTGCACCGGCGACCAGGTCGGTCGCGCCATCGACGAGGATGCCGGTCGCCCTGCCGTCCTTGCGTTCGATGCGCCCGCCTGCGGGCTGCCAGTCGCCATCCAGCGGTTTTTTTGCGCGCTTCAGCGCCGCCGTGTTCGCCCACGCGGCATGCCCGTCGATGCGCTGCAGATAGACCGGACGATCGGGAAATGCGGCATCCAGATCGGCCGCGGTCGGGAACGCGCCGCCCGGCCAGCGATTCTGGTCCCAGCCGCGCCCGACCAGCCAAGCCTCCTTCGGCAATGTCGCCGCGAATGCGCGCAGGCGCGTGATCACTTCGGCAACGGACGCGCTGCCGACCAGATCGGCCTGGATCAAGGTCAGGCCGAGGCCGAGCATGTGGCCGTGTGCATCGATCAGCCCCGGCACGACCGTGGCGCCGTGCGCGTCGATGCGTTGTGCATCGGCGTACTGCTTTTGCAACGCCATCGCGTCGCCGACCGCAAGCAGCTTGCCGGCATCGTCCCACGCCATTGCCGTGGCCTCGGGATGCGCCGCGTCCATGCTTTGGATGCGCGCGTTCGACAACAGCGTGGTCGCGCCAGCCGACGCGGCAGTCAACGCCAGCAGCATGCACACGCAGGAGTGGCTGAATCCGGACATGGCGGTGATCCGCGTGTGGAATCGGTCACTGTGCCGAGGCCGGGGCAATCAGGCAAGACCCGTTTGCCGAGTCCATGGAGCCGGTCGCACGCACGCGAGCACGCGCGCACCGACTCGCGGAGTACAACGTGACATCACGACCGCGCGCCTCGCAAAAAGACGCGCGGCCGTCGAGCTTCTGTCAGCGGCCATGCGGCCGCCCAGCGGGGAAAGTCAGGCCACAGCCTTGGGGTTGGGCCCAAAACGGTTTGCGCCTGCCTGGCTGTCCTGCACGGTAAACACGAACAGCACGATCGGACCGACCAAGGGCACGAGTTGGATGAAATACCACCAGCCGCTGCGATCGGTGTCATGAAGCCTGCGCACGGTCACGGCCAGCGACGGCACCAACATCGCCAGGATGAACAACCCGGTGAGTATGCCGATGCCCACTTCGGGGCGGACGGTCCCGATCAGGCCGTCGATGAAGACAAGACCAATGCAGATAAGAATGAAGAACAGCGCAAAGAACCAATACTCACTGCGCCGCGCGCGTCCGGAAAAATCCGCGTACTTCTTGAGAGCCGCCAGAAACCATTTCATCGCTTTCCCCCTTGGATAGTTGCCTCGACGAAGTTCGATGTGCGACGAACAAGGGACCGCGATCCCCCGCCGCTCATCGGTTGTGAACGAGACATGGATTCACGACACGACGCGACGAGGCCTTCGACCGCAGGATGTGGCTGTCGCAGTTCGCGACCTCCGTTCATCGCCACTATCCGACGGAACCCTCCCGCCGCTCCCCGTACGCGCCGAACAACAACGCGATCGTTGCACGACATTAGGTGGCGGACAAGCTGCGCCGCAAGCAGAGGAATAAGGGGGGTCGGCGTGCTGAACCATTCGCCAGTCCCGACCGCCACCGGCTCGCTTTCATGCGTAGGCGAACGCTCGATTTCGGGTCTTGGGTTGAATCCCGCGAGCGAACCATGAATGCAATCGTGCGTGCCTCGCCGCAAACCCGATCAAGCTGGTACCGTTACCACTCCCGCTCGCAGCAAGGAAACGCCATGAACATTCACGTCGCGCTACAGCCGCTGATCGCATTGATCGCCGGCGTCCTGATCCTGATCGTGCCGCGTCTGCTCAATTACGTAGTTGCGATCTACCTGATCATCGTCGGCCTGATCGGACTGTTGCCGATGCTGCATCTGTCCTGATCCGTCCGCTGCGCAATGGTCCGGCCATTCCATACCGGACATCCCGATGCGGGTGTCCGCATCGCGCGCCGATCCGGTGTGCGCGGAGGCGCCACGTTCGCGTTGTTGATGCTGGCGCTCACGGCCGTTCCCGCCGCGGCAGCCCACATCAGTGCGCAGGTCGATGGCATCGAAGGGCTGCTCAAGGACGCGGTGGTCGCCGGCCTCGAAGTCGCCCAGTACGGACAGCGCGACGTCACCGCGGCACAGGCGCGGCGCCTGTACGAACATGCCGAAGCGCAGACGCGCTCGGCGCTGGAGCCGTACGGTTACTACAACGCCGTGGTCAGTGGCGAACTCAAGGAAACCGCCGGCAATTTTGTCGCAGTGCTGCATGTGAAACCGGGCGAGCCGGTCAAGGTGACCACGCTCGACATCCGCCTCGATGGCGACGCCGAAGGGCAGCGTGCAGTGCAGAAAGCGCTCGCGGCATTCGTTCCGGCCAAAGGCCAACCGCTCGATCATGCGGCTTACGAAAAGAGCAAGGCGCAGATCCAGGCTGCGCTGTTCGGCAGCGGCTATCTCGATGCGGAGCTGGTCATCCGCCAGGTCGAGGTCACGCGCTCGGCGAACTCGGCCGACGTGCATCTGGCCTGGAAAGTCGGTCCGCGCTACCGGCTCGGCACGACGACATTCGAGGGCGGGCAGTTTCCGGATGCCTTCATGCAACGCTACATCCCGTGGCGCGAGGGCGATTTCTATTCGCAGGACCAGTTGCTCGGGTTCCAGCAGCGCCTGATCGATGCCGATTATTTCTCGATCGCGCAGGTGCAGCCGGATATCGAACACGCGCGCGATGGCATCGTGCCGATCGCGGTCATGCTCGCGCCGGCCAAACGCACGATCTACACCGGCGGCGTTTTCATCGGTACCGACACCGGCCCCGGCGTGCGCGGTGGCATCGAACGGCGCTGGCTCAACCCGCACGGCCACAAGCTGAAACTCGAAACCATCATCGCCACGCAACTGAAAACCGCATCGGTGCAGTACCAGATTCCGCTCGCCGGTCCGAACAACCACAGCCTGAATTTCGGTGCGACGTATCGCGACGAGAACACTGACACCAGCACCGCGAAGACGCTCGGCCTTGCCGCGACCGATTCGGCGATCTGGCGCGGCTGGACGCGCACGCTCGGCCTGAAATTCCTGACCGGCAATTTCGAAGTCGCCAACATCCAGGGCAGCACGACCCTGCTCTATCCGGAAGTCTCGCTCGCGCGCAAGCAGGCCGATGATCCGATGTTCGTGCGACACGGCTACTCCCTGACCCTTGCCGCGCGCGCCGGCCAGAGCGGATTGCTGTCGGATACCAGCTTCGCGCAGGTGTCCGCGGACGCCAAATGGATTCGCGGACTGACCGCCAACTCGCGCTTCATCGCACGTGGCTCGCTCGGCGCGACGAAGACCAATGACTTCGGAATGCTGCCGCCGGAGCTGCGCTTCTTCGCAGGTGGCGACCGCTCGATCCGTGGTTACGCATTCCAGACCATCGGCGCGCCGCTGGCGGCGGATCAGGTCCCGATCGCGCTGGCGCGCTGCGCCGCACGTCCGAAATCCACTTGCCAGACCCTGGTCATCGGCGGCAAGAACCTCGCCGTGGCCAGCGCCGAGTACGAGTATTACTTCAAGCCGAACTGGGGCGTCGCGACCTTCATCGATACCGGCGATGCGTTCAACAGCTTCGGCGACTACCGGCAGAAGATCGGCACCGGCTTCGGCGTGCGCTGGCGCTCACCGGTCGGCATGATCCGCGCCGACCTCGGTTTCCCGATCCATGACAAGAACGCGAGCGGCGTCGAGCTGCACATCGTGATCGGGCCGGATTTATGAACACGCGGATTGGCGCGGCCCCGGAAAAGCCCCTCTCCCACCGGGAGAGGGGTTGGGGTGAGGGTTCGGCAGGACGTGTCGTTCCATGCTTCGCACGAACCCTCACCTGCCCCTGCGGGGCATCCTCTCCCGGTGGGAGAGGAGAAAGCGGTTTTGCGCTGCCACGCCTGCTGAAATGGATCGGCATTGCGTTCGCCGCATTGGTGCTGGTGCTCGCTTCGTTGCTGTTCTGGTTGCTCGGCACCGAATCCGGCGCACATTTCGTGCTGGCGCACGCGATTGCCGCAACCGACGGCAAGCTCGCGATCGAACGATCGAGCGGGAAGCTCGGCGGCCCACTGACACTCGAAGGCGTGCGCTGGCATAACGCGACCGCCGGCGTCGATGCAAAGATCGCGCGCGTGCGTGTCGATCTCGCGCCGTTTGAACTGCTCGCGAAACGCGTGCATGTGTCCGCGCTGGACATCGACAACGTCGATGTCGCGCTGACCACGGTGCCGCCGAAGCCGGAACAACCCGCTGCGGAATTCTCGTTGGCCGCGCCGATCGATCTCGTGCTCGATCGCCTCACGCTGAAGGCCGCGAAAATCAGCCAGGACGGCGCGCCTGTGTTCGCGCTCGACAGCCTCGCTTTTGGCGGCGCGTGGACGCGCGGCGGCGCGGTCGTGAAGACGCTGAGCGTGCGAGCGCCGGATGGCAGCGTGGATCTGTCCGGCACGATTTCCGCGCTCGCCGGCTACCCCGGCAATGGCGAAACCGCGTTCCGCTGGAAGGTCGCCGAGGTCGATTACGCCGGCACGCTGAAGGCCAGCGGCGACGGCAAGCAGGCGCGGCTCGACCTCGTACTGAGCGAGCCGACGCCGGCACGCATCGACGCAACCCTGACCCAGTCGCGCGAATTTCCATGGACCGCGAAGGTCGCGGTGCCACGCTTCGATCCGAAGAAAGTGCTGAAGGATTCGACGCTGACCGCGCTCGCACTGAACCTCGAAGGTTCCGGCGACAAGACCCACGGCGCGCTCAACGGCGAGGTCGGCATCAACGATCATCGCGTGCTGCTCGCCCCGTTGCGCTATGCACTCGCCGGCCAACGGCTCAAGATCGAAGCGTTGACGTTGAAAAGTCCGGAAGCGGCCGGCTCCCTGGATGCGAACGGCGAAGTCCAGCTCGACGCGAAGCCGGTTTCGGCAACCCTCGCGCTGGCCTGGCAAGGCGTGGAGTTGCCACCGGATCTGGCCGGTCAGATACTGGCGACGCACGGCAAGCTGGACGCATCCGGCAGCGCGCAGAAATTCCACGCGCAAGGCGCGCTGTCGATCGGTCCGCCCGGCAAGCTGTCGGATATCGTGTTGAATCTCGACGGCACCCCCGACGCAGTCGTGCTGCAACAGCTCGCGCTGAAGCAGGCCCGAGGAGGTCTCGACGCGCACGGCACGATCAAGCTGAAGCCCGCGATCGGCTGGCAGCTCAGCGCAAAGGCGGACAAATTCGATCCGGGCGCATTCGCGGCCGAATGGCCCGGTGCGCTCGACTTCGACGTCGCCAGCGACGGTACGCTGACCGATCGCGGCCCCGATGCGACGATCAAGCTCGATCGCCTCGGTGGCACGTTGCGTAAGCGGCCGGTCTCGGGCAACGCGGACCTGAAGATCAAACCCGATTACATCGTCGACGGCACGCTCGCGCTGAGCTCGGGCAAGAGCCGCGTCGACGTGACCGGCAGCGGTGGCGGCAACCAGACCGACGCGACGATCGAACTGGCGATCGCGTCGCTCGGCGACTGGCTGCCGAATGCCGGCGGCCATCTGGACGGCCAATTCCGCGTCCAGGGCAAGTGGCCGAAGCTTGGCATTGCCGGCACTGCGCACGGCGCGCAGATCGTATCCGGCACGACCCGCATCGGCACGCTCGATCTGACCACCAACATTGCCGACATCCAGTCGCCACAGGGCACGCTGGATCTGAAAGCCGCCAAGATCAGCAGCGGCGCTCTGCTGTTCGACACGTTGACGCTCGACGGCAACGGCAACCAATCGGCGCACCAGCTCGATCTCGCCGCGACCGGGACACCGCTGGCTTTCAAGCTCGCATTATCCGGCAGCGCGAGAGACGACGGCCGCTGGAATGGCTCGCTGAAAAAGCTCGATGTCGCGGTCAAGGACGCGCCCCCGCTCGCACTCGAACAAGCCGCGTCGCTCGGCTGGGACGGCAAGCAGTTCAGCGCCAGCGAGATCTGCCTCGCCGGCGGTGGCCCGAAACTCTGCGTCGCCGGCAACGGCGGCGCGGACGGAGCCGTCGCTGCGCACTATCGCATCGAGCAGTTGCCGATCGCGCTGATCGCGAAACTTGCGTCACCCGATGCGCCATTCAAGGCCGACGGGCTCATCGATGGCAGCGGCGACATCCAGCGCGCCGCGAATGGAGCATTGAACGGCAGTGCGACATTGAGTTCCGCCAAGGGCAGCGTCGCCTACCCCGACAATGCAAACCAGCCGCTGCTCGCGTACACCGCGTTCGCGCTCGACGCGAAACTATCCCCGCAGTCGACCCACGCGACCGTGCGCGCGGCGCTCGACCACGATGGCAAGCTCGCCGGCGAGGTCACCCTGAGCGGCACACAGGGGTCCGCGCAGGCGCTGTCGGGACATGTCGACCTTGCCCTGAACAGCCTGGCGTTCATCGAACTGCTGACCCCGGAAGTCGCGAACACCAAGGGCCGCCTCGCCGCAAACTACACGATTGCGGGAACCACCACGGCGCCGCAGTTGCACGGTGCGCTGACCCTGAAGGACTTCGCGACCGAGGTGCCATCGGCCGGACTGAAACTGCACGACGGCGACATCAGCGTGCGCGCGACCGACAGCGAACACTTCGTGCTCGAAGGCACGCTGAAATCCGGCGACGGCACGCTGACCTTGTCGGGCGCAGGCGGCATCGGCGCGAACGCACCACTCAAGGCCAGCATCAAGGGCGACAATTTCCTCGCCGCCGACATTCCCGGCGGCGAAGGTCGTGATCTCGCCGGACCTGACCATCGAGCGCAGCGCCGCGAACATCACGGTCAGCGGCAGCGTGACGATCCCGAAGACCGACGTCGATCTCGGCCAAGCTGCCGGGCGGCGGCGTGGCCACGACGTCACCCGACGTCGTCGTCGTCGACGCCGAGCAGCCCGCGCCGGGCAAGCCGCTACCGGTCGTGGTCGCCGTCGAGGTCAAGCTCGGCCACGACGTCAAACTTGCTGGCATGGGCCTCGACGGCAAGATCCGCGGCCAGCTCAAGATCGACCAGCGCCCCGGCCGGGTTGCGACCGGCACCGGCACGCTGAACGTCAGCGGCACCTACAAAGCCTACGGACAGGACCTCGCGATCGAAACCGGGCGCCTGTTGTTCGCCGGCACCGCGCTCGACAATCCCGGCCTCGACGTCCGCGCGGTGCGCAAGATCCTCGGCGCGTCCGGCGGCCAGGGCGACGACACCATCACCGCCGGCCTGCAGGTCCGCGGCACCGCGCTCGTTCCGGTCCTGACGGTATTTTCGCAACCGGCGATGGAACAATCCGAAGCGCTCTCGTACCTGATCACCGGCAAACCGCTGTCCGGCCTCAAGAGTGGCGAAGGCGACATGCTCGGCAGCGCCGCCCGCGCACTCGGCAGCGCGACCGGCGACCTGCTCGCGAAAGGCATCGGCGCGCGTACCGGAGTCGATGCCGGTGTCTCCGACAACGCCGCGCTCGGCGGCGCCGCGTTCACCGTCGGGAAATACCTTTCTCCAAAACTGTACCTGAGTTACGGCGTCGGCCTGTTCACGCCCGGCGAAGTGGTCACCCTGAAATACCTGTTCAACCGGCGCTGGAACTTCGAGGCGGAAAACGCGACCACCGGCAATCGCGCCGGCATCAATTACCGTTGGGAGCATTGATACTTTCCACTGGTGCCGGAGCGCACTCCGTCGCCGCTCACGAAAATCCCGCTTGTCCGTGGAGTCACCCATGCCAAAAATCGAGCTCGGTACCGCGCCGCGCCGCCGGGGAACCAACTATCCGCCGCCGTATGACCAACCTTGCCAGCAGCGTGAGCGGGTGCAGCTCGGCAATGCGGCAGGCCTGACCCAATTCGGCGTCAACCTCCTGCGACTGCCGCCCGGCCAATGGTCGAGCCAGCGCCACTGGCACAGCGCCGAGGATGAGTTCGTGCATGTGCTCGAAGGCGAGGTGGTGCTGGTCAGCGACGAGGGCGAGCAAATCCTGCGTGCCGGGGAGTGCGCGGGCTTTGCCGCCGGCGTGGCGAATGGCCACCACCTGCAGAACCGGACCAACCACGATGCACTCCTGCTCGAAGTCGGCAGCCGTCGACCGGACGCGGACGCGGTCGATTACCCTGACATTGATCTATGTTGTCCGGAAGGCCAGCCGGGCTATGCACACAAGGATCGCACGCCGTATGAAGCAGTGGAATATCGGATTCCCTGCCTGACGATTGCATGGGAAATCATCGATCGACTGCGATATAGAGCATGAACGAAACCGCCGACCACGAACAACTCCTCGAACGCAGCTGGCGCACGAATGCGGATGCGTGGTCAGACGCGGTGCGCGAGCAACGCATCGCGAGCCGCCGCGCGGGCACCGATGCGGCAATCGTCGACGCCGTGCTGCACACGAACACGCGACGCGTGCTCGATCTCGGTTGCGGCGAAGGCTGGCTCGCGCGCGCGCTGGGCGCGCGTGGCTGCGAGGTCGTCGGAGTCGACGGCAGTCCGGAACTCATCGCTGCGGCGCAGGCGCTCGGCGGCGCTCGTTTCGAGGTTGCGTCCTATGCCGAACTCGCCGCGCGCGGAGCGGACTTCGGCCACTTCGATGCGGTGGTCTGCAATTTCGCGCTGCTCGGTGCGGACCTGCACACTCCGCTGCGCGCGGCACACGGCTTGCTGCACGACGATGGCACGCTGATCATGCAGACCGTGCATCCGTGGACCGCGTGTGGCGAAGCGCCGTATGTCGACGGCTGGCGCGTCGAGACGTTCGAACATTTCGGTGGCGCGTTCCGCGCGCCAATGCCGTGGTACTTCCGTACGCTGGCATCGTGGTGGGCGGCGCTGCGCCGCGGCGGATTCGCTGTCGAACAATGGAGCGAGCCGCCAGATCCAATCAGCGGTCGCCCGCTGTCGCTGCTGATCCATGCCCGACCTGTCGCCGCCGAGGCGCTCCCGTAAACCCGGTACTGTCTGCTCGCCCACTTCCTGATCGACCCGGTGCACAGATGCGACCGCACGGTACTGTTATGTCGTCGTGGAGCTAGAGGCGCCCGACTGCCGCGTCCGCAAAGAAATGCCTGAGCGGCGTGAGTTGACCGACGAGGGACAACCCAAAGCCGCGCGCGGCGGCGAGCGACATGCTGTCGGCGCCAAACACGCGTTCGATCGCATCGAAGCCACGCGCCGCAAGCACATTCTCGCTGCGGCGCTCGCGTTCGTAGCGGCGCAATACATGCGCAGCGCCGATATCGCTGCCGCGTTCGCGCGCTCCGCGCAGCATGCGGCGCAGGCACGCGACATCGCGGAAGCCGAGGTTCATGCCCTGCCCGGCGAGCGGGTGCACGACGTGGGCAGCGTCGCCGGCGAGTACGCAGCGGCCGACGACGTAGTTTTCGGCGAGACGCAGGCGCAACGGGAACGCGGCGCGTGGTGTACTTGCGGTGATCGCGCCGAGGCGGAAGTCGAACGCGCAACCAAGTTCGGCGCGGAATGCCGCGTCGTCCAGCGCGAGGACGCGCGTGGCTTCGGCATCCGGTAGCGACCAGACGATCGAGCTGCGCCCGTCGGCGAGCGGCAGGAATGCTAGCGGGCCGCCGGGTTGGAAGCGTTGCCACGCGGTGCCTTCGTTCGGGCGTTCGGTTCTGACGTGGGCGACGACCGCGCGCTGGCCGTAGTCGCGGCCTTCGAATGCGATGCCGAGCTTGGTGCGAACCGACGATTCCGCGCCTTCGGCAGCGATCAGGAGTTTGGCGCGCAGGCGGGTGTCGTCGCTGAGCGTGGCAGTGACGGCGTCCACGCCGCTTTCGATCTCGACGACTTCGGCCGGGCAGTACACCCGCGGTTTCGTAGGAGCGGCGGCCGCCGCGATGCCTTTCACTCGCCGAGACGAAAAAGCATCGCGGCTTCCGCCGCTCCTACCAAGAGCGGGCGCGCCGCGTTCGGAGGACAGCGCCTGCCACAATGCATGCTGGATCAGCTTGTTCTCGACGATCCAGCCGAGCGCGGCTTCGCCGCGGTCGGCCGCGTCGAAATGCAGCTCGCCGGGCGCGAGCGCGTCCCAGACACGCATATGGCGATACGGGCCTGTGCGCGTGGCGGCAATGGACGTCCAGACGTCCAGATCGGCGAGCAGGTCACGCGCATCGGGAGCGAGCGCGACGACACGCAGGTCGACGTCATCCTCGGCGCGCCAGGGCTTGGGCTCGCGCGCTTCGACCAGCGCAATTTCGAAACCGTCACGTGCGAGCGCCAATGCCTGCGCGCTGCCGATCGCACCGGCGCCGACGATGATCGCGTCGAGTTCGCCGCGGCGGCTCATCGCAGCAAGCTCAAGGTTGGCACGTCGCCGCGGAAACCCATGCCGCGCAGCGCGAAGCGGCGTTTCAGTGGAGCGATACGGTCGAGTGCGTGGAAGCCGAGCGAGCGCAACATGCGCATCGGCAGGAAATCGTTGCCCATCAGGCGCACGAGGTCGTCGCTGAACGCGGTCGTCGCTTCGCGATCCGGCGCGCGGCGTTCGACATGGCGCGCAAGCAGCGTGGCAGCGCCGGGGTCGCCATTCGCCGCCGCCGCGTCGCGCAGCAGTTCGGCCAGGGTCAGCGCGTCGCGCAGGCCGAGGTTGAAGCCTTGCGCGCCAATGGGATGCACCGTCTGCGCGGCGTTGCCGACCAGCACCGTGCGCGGCGCCGTGGTGCGCTCGGCCAGCGCGCGCGCCAATGGATATGGCTTGCGCTTGCCCGGTCGCGACAGACGACCGGCGCGGTAGCCGAAGCGCTCGTGGACGAACGCGATGAACGCGGCGTCATCCAGCGCGGCGACGCGATCCGCATCCGCCGTCGGCACCGTCAGCACGAGGCCCGCGCGGCGCTCGCCGAGTGGCAGCAGCGCGACCGGGCCGGAATCGGTGAAGCGTTCGTAGGCCATGCCATCGAGCGGCTTCTCGGTGGTCAGCGTCGTCACGAACGCCGATTGCGCATAGTCGTGGCGGATCACATCGATGCCGAGCGCATTGCGCACGAACGATTCGGTGCCGTCTGCGCCGACCACGAGACGCGCGCGGATGCGGCGCGTGGTGGCATCGCATTGCAGGGCAACGTCGACTGCTTCGGCACCCGCGTCGATCGCGATCGCCCTGGCCGGCGCGATGCGTTCAAGTTCAGCGCAGGTATCGAGGCGGCGCAGCAGCGCATTGCCGAGTTCGCGCGCCGGCACGACCACGCCGAATGGCGGCAGGCCGAGTTCGGCGGCGTCGAGGCGCGCCGCGCCGAAATCGCCGCGCCGGCTGACGTGGATGCGCCGGATCGGCGTGCCCGGCGTCGCCGCGTCGAGCACGCCGAGCGCTTCCAGCGCATTCACGCTGGCGCGCGCGAGGGCGAGGTTGCGTTCGTCGTAGCTCGGTTCGAGGTTCAGGCGCGGCGGCACCGCTTCGGCCAGCGCCACGCGCATGCCCGCGCCGTCCAGCGCGATCGCGAGGCTGCTGCCGACCAGGCCGCCGCCGATGATGAGCACATCGAAGGATTCGTTCACCGGTAAATGATAGCTGCTCGCCTGTTCCCGCGTGGGGATCGCGACCACGGGCAGGCGCATGTCCGCACAAGGGCATCGCGCCTTGACTCGCGCCTTCCTGGCGCTCGCCCTTCGGGCCAGCTGCGCTGTTCGCGCGTGCTCCTGCACGCGCAGTCGGCGCTCCCACCGAAGAATATGGTTGCCTGGTGTGCTCCCACACTTCGCTTCGTGATCCTGGCCAGTGGCCAACGCGGCGACGCGCGGATGGTTGGGATAAACTGGCCGTCTGCACCATCGGAATCCAACCATGAACACGGCTACTCCTTCCCTGTCCAACGCGGCGCGCGTCGGCATCTTCCTGATCCTCGGCATCGTCATGCTGGCGACGCGCATCAATCATTTCGGTGCATTGCCGGATGCGTCGTGGGCTGTGTTCTTCATCGCCGGGTTTTATTTGCGTGGTTCGGCACGCTGGGCATTCCCGCTGCTGATCGCGCTCGCGGTGCTGGTCGACTTCTTCGTGATCACCAATCAGGGCATGAGCTTCTGGAGTCACTACTGCGTTTCGCCGGCGTACTGGTTCCTGCTGCCGAGTTACGGCGCGCTCTGGGTTGGCGGCTCGCTGCTGCGCAGCCGTTACGCCGGCCTGCACGCGCGCGACCTGGGCTTGCTGGTTGCCAGCGCCGTGGTCGCGACCAGCCTCTGCTACCTGCTCTCGAACGGCAGCTTCTACTGGATCAGCGCAAGCGTCCCGCTGCGCAGCTTCGCCGGCTGGATGGAAAACCTCGGCGACTGGTATGTGCCGTATCTGCGCACGACCTTGATGTATGTCGGCGTCGGCGCGGCAGTGCATGTGATGGCGACGCTGGCGGCACGTTCGCTGTCGACGCAGGCGGGTCGCGCGGCGCGTCATTCGAGTCGCTGACGGACGGATGGGCAATCGTCTTTCCAAGATCTACACGCGCACCGGCGACGACGGCAGCACCGGGCTCGGCGACGGCACGCGCGTGGCCAAGGATTCGGCGCGGGTCACCGCGTATGGCACCGTCGATGAGCTCAACAGCGCGGTCGGCATCGTGCTCGCGTGCGATGTCCCGGACGGTGTCCGCGAGGTGCTCGATCAGGTCCAGCACGACCTGTTCGACCTCGGCGGCGAGTTGTGCATTCCCGGCATGACGATGGTGCACGCGGCGGACATCGATCGACTGGAACACGCGCTGGACGCGTTCAACGATGGCCTGCCCGCGCTCAAGGAATTCATCCTGCCCGGCGGCGGCATGGCCGCGGCCCAGTGCCATCTCGCACGCACGATCTGCCGGCGCGCGGAGCGCGAGGTGGTCACCCTCGCCCGCGGCGACAGCGTGCGCGCCGAGGCGGTGCATTACCTGAATCGATTGTCCGATCTGCTGTTCGTGATCGCGCGCGTATTGGCGCGTGCCTCCGGGCATGGCGAAGTGTTGTGGCAGCACGAACGGCGCAAGCGCACCGACCCGAAATGACCGCGGCGCAGGCGCTCGCGTTCGTCGAGCGGCATGGCGTCGTGCTCGAAGCGGCGCGGCACGCCGCCATTCCGTCCCTCGCCGAAGCGATCGCCGGCGAAACGCTGCACGGCAACTGGTGGTCGCATCCGCACGGTCGCGCGATCTTCACGATCACGCGTGGGATGCGCGACTCCCCGCAAGTCCTGACCTGCCGGCTTGTCGACAACAAGATCAGCTTCGTGCACGAACGCCTGTGGCCCGCTCTGGCCAGGCTTGCGGACCAGCTTCCGGCAAAACGTCTTGGGCAGATACACGAGACGCATTCCGCGCGCGGCAGCCACCACGTCGAGGAAATTCCGTTCCCGCAATGGCTGGACGCCGCCACCGTTGCGGCTGCGCAGCGCCTGACCGAAGCCGACGCGCGCGCGACACTCGGTGCGCTGTTCGACGCACTTGCGGACACGCGATGAACACCGCGCTCTACACCCATCCTGTCTGCCTCGAACACGACCCCGGCCCGGATCACCCGGAATCGCCAGCGCGACTCGCGGCCGTGCTCGAAGCACTCGCCGATCCGCGGTTTTCCGCCGTCGCGCGCAGCGAGGCGCCGCGCGCGACGCGTGAAAAGCTCGCCCGGGTGCACCGCGCCGCCCTGATCGAGGATGTGCTGGATCACGCGCCGCAAGAAGGCTGGCGCCGCCTCGATCCCGACACGGTGATGTCGCCGGCATCGGCCGAGGCCGCATTGCGCGCCGCCGGTGCGGTCTGCGCGGCGGTCGATGACACCCTCGCCGGACGCCATCAACGCGCATTCTGCGCGGTGCGCCCGCCCGGCCATCACGCGACGCCGACCACCGCGATGGGTTTTTGCCTGTTCAACAACATCGCGATCGGCGCCGCGCATGCGCTCGCGGCGCACGGCCTCGCACGCGTCGCGATCGTCGACTTCGACGTCCATCACGGCAACGGCACCCAGGACATCTTCTGGAATGATCCGCGCGTGCTGTACGCGTCGTCGCACCAGTCGCCGTTGTACCCGGAAACCGGCGCGCGTAGCGAAACCGGCGCCGGCAACATCCTCAACGCGCCACTGCCGCCGGGGGCCGGCTCACGCGAATTCCGCGCCGCGTACGAAGACATCGTGCTGCCGGCGCTGGAGGCGTTCGCGCCGCAACTGGTCATGGTCTCGGCCGGCTTCGACGCGCATCGACTCGATCCTCTCGCCAACCTGAATCTGGAGGCGGACGATTACGCGTGGATCACCGCGCGCCTGGTCGACCTCGCGAACCGGCATGCGCAGGGCCGCGTGGTGTCGAGCCTCGAAGGCGGCTACAGCCTCGTCGCGCTGCGCGAATCGGCGGCGGCGCACGTCGCCGCCCTGCTGGCCGGCTGATCCAAAGCACGCGCCGTTTGCTGCGCGCGATCAGTTTCGGCAAGCTAGCGGCTTCGCTTCGCAAAGAACCGACCCCGTGCTGCCTATTTCCCATCCTGCAAACCGGAGACGCAGCCTCGCGCTCGCCATCCTCCTCGCCCTGCCGGTGGCAGCCTTCGCCGCCGATGGCGCGCCCGATTGCCCGGTCGGCACGCTCAAATGTCCGAAGAAGCCGGTCAGTTGGGAGATGTGCGGAAAGAATGACCTGCTCGATTTCTACGTGAAGGGATTGCCGACCACGGGCGAGCGCAAGAACGTCGCGCGCGATGCCAGTGCGCTCAAGGTGACCAGTCCGGACAAGACCCATTACGTGCTGGAGGGCAATGTCGAGATCAAACAGCTCGATCTGCTGGTGCACGCGCAAAAGATCACCTATGACACCGAAACCACCGATTTCAGCGCCGAAGGTCCGGTGCACTACCAGGACCGCGGGCTGCTGCTCGGCGCGAACAGCGCGAAGGGCAATTCCGATCTCGACCAGTGCACGCTCGATGGCGTGCACTACCAGCTGCTCAGCGCGCGCGGCAACGGCATCGCCGAAGTCGCGGTGATGGATGAACCCGGGCATGCGCGCCTGAAAAACGCGACCTACTCGACCTGCAACCTGAGCGACCAGCAATGGGCGTTCAGCGCACGCCAGATGGACCTGGACGAAGCCGAAGGCGTCGGCCGCGCGCGTGATGTGGTGTTCCGCATCCGCAACGTGCCGGTGTTCTGGCTGCCGTATGCGCGCTTCGCGCTCGATGACCGCCGCCTGAGTGGTTTCCTGTATCCGGACCTCGGCTACAGCAACCGGCGCGGCTTCGACATGACCGTGCCGTACTACCTCAATCTCGCACCGAACTACGATGCGACCCTGCTGCCGCGCCTGATGACCGATCGCGGCGCGATGCTCGGCGCGCAGTTCCGCTATCTGACCGACAGCAGCAAGGGGCAGGTCAATGTCGAATACATCCCGAACGACCGCGGAGTTGCCGACGAGGAGCTGAAGTACGGCCAATCGCTGCCCGGCAGCCGCTGGTGGTACCAGTGGCAGGACACGACGTTGGTGAGTCCGAACTGGGCCGCCGCGATCAACATCAACCGCGTCTCCGATGACCGCTATTTCGAGGATTTTGGCCGTGGCCTGTACAGCTCGGCGATCAGCTTCCTGCCATCGAGCGCGTATCTGAATGGCCATGGCAGCTGGTGGAACGCAAGCATCGGCGGCGACGAATACCAGATCACCGATCCAACCCTGAGCAGCCAGTACGAGCCGTACCGGCGCCTGCCCCGCGCGACCTTCACCGCCGAGCATGCCTTGCTCGGCGACCTGACCGCCGGGGTCAATTCCGAATTCGTGTCGTTCTCGAAGAACCAGGCGCTCGAAGGCCAGCGCGTCGACCTGTTCCCGTACCTGTCCTATCCGATCGAGACCGCGGCATATTTCGTGCGGCCGGAGCTTGGCTATCGCTATACCGCGTACAACCTCGAAAACATGCAGTACGCCAACGATCCGCAGTTGACCGGCCGCCACCCGCACAACGGCGTGCCGATCTTCAGTCTCGACACCGGCCTCATCTTCGAACGCAGCCTGCAATTCGGCGACGAAGCGTGGACGCAGACCCTGGAACCGCGCGCGTACTACCTGCGCGTGCCGTATCGCAACCAGAGCGACCTGCCGGTCTTCGATACGCAGGAGATCCCGTTCACCTTCGGCGAACTGTTCCGCAGCAACCGCTTCGTCGGCGCCGATCGCCAGATGGACGCGAACAACCTGTCGCTGGCACTGACCACACGCCTGCTGGAAGACTCGACCGGCGCGGAGCGCGTTTCCGCAAGCATCGGCCAGATCCGTTATTTCGACGACCAGCGCGTGCAACTGCCCGGCGTGCCGCCAACCGATTTCGGCGGCTCGGCCTATGCCGGTGAAATCGACCTGCACCTGTCCGACCGCTGGCGCGTCGTGCTCGACCAGCAATGGAACCCGAACACGCACCGGACGGACCTTTCCACGTTCACGCTGCAGAACAAGTTCGGCGACAACGGCCTCGTGAATTTCTCGTACCGCTACCGCCGCGACTTCCTCGAACAGGTCGATGTCTCGGCGGCCGTGCCGATCACGCCGAGCTGGCGCCTGATCGCCCGCGAGAACTACGCGCTGAACGATCCGCTGGCGTTGCCGACCGATCCGCACGGCAAGGACGGCCGCACTTTGGAACGCTTCATCGGCGTCGAACACGACACCTGCTGCCTGGCCTGGCGCGTGATCGCACGGCACTGGATCAACAACGCCCTGGGCAATGCCGACAACGCGATCTACTTCGAGGTCGAATTCAAGGGTGTCGGCTCGGTCGGCCAGAAAACAGACAGCTTCCTGCGCCGTGGTATCCTTGGCTATCAATAGGTTGAGCTTGTCATTTGCGGCTCGCGCGCCGTTCGCGCAGCGTCAAAGTCCGTCTTCAAGCCGATCCGTTTCCCGCCGCGACGCAGTGCGACGCTGGTCCGGATCGCAGGTATCTCTCTTCAAGGTGCCCCGTGCACCGAATCACTCGGAATCCCCATGAAATCATTCCTCGTTGGTCTTGCCCTCGCCCTGCTCGTGCCGATCGCGACCCCTCGCGCGACCGCGCAATCGGCGGCGGTCGAACCGATCGATCGCATCGCCGCCGTCGTCGATGAGGGCGTCGTGCTGCAGAGCGAAGTCGATCGCGAAGTCGATCGCGTGACCAAGCAGTTCGCCGGCAGCCCGCAGCAGCTGCCGCCGCGTGACGTGCTTGAACACCAACTGCTCGACCGGCTGATCCTGGACAAGTTGCAGATCGCGCGTGCCGACTCGACCGGCGTGAAGGTGTCCGACGCCGAAATCGACCAGGCGCTGACCGTGATCGCGCAGCAGAACAGGATGGATGTCAGCCAGTTGCGCGGCGCGATCCAGCAACAGGGCATGGACTACGATCAGTTCCGCAAGGGTGTGCGCGACCAGTTGACCGTGCAGCGCCTGCGCCAGCGCGTGGTGCAAAGTCGCGTGCACATCAGCGATGCCGAAGTCGACAGCCTGATCAAGAACGGCCATCTGCACCAAGGTCAGCTCCACCTCGGTTACATCGTGGTCAACGTGCCCGATGGCGCGACGCCCGCGCAGATCGACGAAGCCCACGCGAAAGCCGATGATGCGAAGAAGCAGATCGACGGCGGCATGGATTTCGCGGCGGCCGCGATCCGCTATTCGAACGCGGAAAACGCGTTGCAAGGCGGCGACCTCGGCTGGCGCAGTGCCAACGAACTGCCACCGGCGCTGGTCGACATCGCCGAGAAGCTGCAGGAAGGCCAGGTTTCCGACCCGGTGCGCGGCCCGAACGGCTTCCACCTGATCAAGCTGATCGGGAAGCGTGAAGGCGGCGCACAGATGGTGACCGAATACAACGCGCGCCACATCCTGATCAAGCCGAGCGAACTGGTTTCCAGCGAACAGGCCGAAAAATCGGTGGCAGCCGTGCGCCGACGCGTCGTCGCCGGCGAGGATTTCGCGAAAGCCGCCAAGGACTCCTCCGAAGACACCGCGACCGCGCGTCTTGGTGGCGATCTGGGCTGGTTCTCGGGCGACGCGGCGTATGGCACCAAGGTCGCGCAGGTCGTGGAGGGTATGAAGAAGGGCGAGATTTCGGAACCGTTCCAGACCGACGCCGGCTGGCACATCCTGCAACTGGTCGATACGCGCACCACCGACAAGGCCGGCGACATGCAGCGTGACGAGGCCAAGAACGTCCTGTTCCAGCGCAAGGCCCAGGACGAATACGAAAGTTTCCTGCGCCAGTTGCGCAGCGAAGCCTATGTCGATATCCGCCTGCCCGGCGCCACCGCGAGCGGCGCCGGAACGACATCCGGCACGCCCTGAACGACACGTCGCTCGTGGGATGATCATCCAGACGCGGGTTCCACGGGCGAGCGCCGGAAGGGCATTCATCACGCGCGATGCTGTCGTGAACACGGCGCCACAGCATCCCGATTTCCGCGACACCCCGCTGCCGCGTCTTGCGCTGACCGCGGGCGAGCCGGCCGGCATCGGCCCCGAGTTGATCGCAAAGCTCGCCGCAGGCGACATCGCCGCCGACCTGGTCGCGATCGCCGATCCGGCCTTGCTCGCGGACGCCGCGCGCGCCGCGGGTATCGCGCTGCGCATCACGCCGTACGATCCCGCGCAGATCGTGACCACGCGCGCACCGGGTGATATTCGCGTCGCGACACTCTCGCTGCGGGTCGCGGCGACACCGGGAACGCTCGATCCACGCAATTCGGCGTACGTGCTCGCGACCCTTGCACGCGCAGCGGATGGTGCGAGCAGCGGCGAGTTCGACGCGATCGTGACCGCGCCCGTGCACAAGGGCGTCATCAACGACGCCGGCGTTCCGTTTACCGGCCACACCGAATTCTTCGCAAGCCGCGCCGGACACGATGTCGTGATGATGCTGGTCGCACCCGGCGGCGGCCGCGCCGCCAGCGGCGGCGACCTGCGCGTCGCGCTGGCGACCACGCATCTGCCGCTCGCCGCCGTGCCGGCCGCGATCAAGCGCCCCGCACTGGTGCGCACGCTGCGCATCCTTTGTGACGAACTGATCGCACGCTTCGGACTCGCGACCCCGCGCATCGCGGTGCTCGGCCTCAATCCGCACGCTGGCGAAGGCGGCCATCTGGGTCGCGAGGAAATCGACGAAATCGCGCCGGCGATCATGCAACTGCGCGCGGCGGGCTTCGACGTGCAAGGCCCGATCCCGGCCGACACCGCATTCGTGCCAAGCCAGCTCGTGCGCTACGACGCGGTGCTCGCGATGTACCACGACCAAGGTTTGCCGGTGCTCAAGCACGCCGGCTTCGGGCACGCCGTCAATGTCACCCTCGGCCTGCCATACATCCGCACCTCGGTCGACCACGGCACCGCACTCGACCTCGCCGGCGGCAATCGCGCCGATGCCGGCAGCATGCTGGCAGCGACGCGGCTGGCGCTTGAGCTCGCTGCGCGCGCGGGCGCAAGTCGCACGGCGCGGTAGCCGGAGAGCCTCACATCCCGCCACCCCCAATTCCCGCCCCGCGCATCCGTTACGATGCGCGCATGCACGACGACCGCCACATCCACAAGAAACGCTTCGGCCAGCACTTCCTGCACGACGCGAACATCCTGCGCCGCATCGTGCAGGCGATCGCGCCGCAGCCAGGCGACCGCGTCGTCGAGATCGGCCCCGGCGAGGGCGCGATGACGCTGCCGCTGCTGCGCCTGCTCGGGCGCATGACCGTGATCGAACTCGATCGCGACCTGATTCCGCGCCTGCGCGCCGCCGCCGAGGGTGTCGGCGAACTCGATATCGTCAACGCGGACGTGCTCGGCGTGGATCTTCGCGCGCTCGCCGCGGGCACGCCGCTGCGCGTGGTCGGCAACCTGCCCTACAACATTTCCTCACCGATCCTGTTTCATTGCATCGACTATCTCGACGCGATCAGCGACATGCATTTCATGTTGCAGAAGGAAGTCGTCGAACGCATGGCCGCCGCGCCAGGCAGCAAGGTGTACGGGCGTCTCTCGGTGATGCTGCAGCTCGCCTGCCGCGTCGAACCGCTGATCGAGGTGCCGCCGGTCGCGTTCAAGCCGCCGCCGAAGGTCGACTCCGCGGTGGTGCGTCTGACGCCGCGCGCAGCGGCGGATCGACCGGGCATGGAAGCCACCGCAACCATCGCGCGCGTGGTCAAGGCCGCGTTCGGACAGCGTCGCAAGACCCTCTCGAATGCGCTGGCCGATGTCGCGAGCGTCGAGCAGATCGTCGCGGCGGGCGTCGATCCGCGCGCGCGCGCGGAGCAGCTTTCACCCGCCGAGTTCGTCGGGTTGGCGGCGGTGGTTGGCGCCGCGCCTGCTTCGCCATCGGCTACCCCTCGACGGCGCTCGCGAGCGCATGAAGCGCAAGATTCCTGATCGATCGCGACGGATGTGCGCCGATTCCTCACGCCGATACTCAATCCGTGCTTGCCCGCGCGGCCCGCGTCCCGGAAAATCACGCACATGAGCAGCAGCAAACCCTACGACATCGCGATTTCCGTCGATACCCGGTTCCTGGACGGCCAATCCGAACCCGCCGACAACCGCTACGCATTCGCCTACACGATCACGATCGCCAATCGCGGTACGGTCGGCGCGCGCCTGCTGTCGCGGCACTGGGTCATCACCGACGGCAACGGCAAGGTGAGCGAAGTGCGCGGCGACGGCGTGGTCGGCGAGCAACCCTGGATGCGTCCGGGCGACGACTACGAATACACCTCGGGCGCCGTGCTCGAAACCGCGCTCGGCACGATGCACGGCAGCTACCAGATGATCGCCGACGACGGCACCCAATTCGATGCGCTGATCCCCGCCTTCGTGTTGTCGGTGCCGCGGACCCTGCACTGATGGCGACCTGGGCCATTGGCGATATCCAGGGCTGCCACGACGAACTGGCCAGTTTGATCGACAAGCTCCGGTTCGACCCTGTCCGCGACAAACTCTGGTTCTGCGGCGATCTGGTCAATCGCGGCGGCCAGTCGCTGGCAGTATTGCGATTGATCAAATCGTTCGGATCGAGCGCGGTCGTCGCGCTCGGCAACCACGATCTGTCGCTGCTGGCGATCGCCGAACGCAAACGCGAGGACCAGGCGCGCGTGAACCCGGAGCTGCGCGAAGTGCTGTTTGCGCCGGATCGCGACGACCTGCTCGACTGGTTGCGCGGACAGCGCCTGCTTCACGTCGACCGCGATCTCGGTTTCCTGCTCGTCCATGCCGGCCTGTTCCCGCGCTGGACGATCGCGCAAGCGGAAGAAATGGCACGCGAGATCGAGGAGAAACTGCGCAGCGAAGGCGCACGCCGCCTGCTCAAGCAGATGTTCGGCAACAAACCGGATTTGTGGACTCCGAAACTGCGCGGCATCGACCGCTGGCGCGCCGGCATCAACGTGTTCACGCGCATGCGTTACTGCGACGTGCGCGGGCGCATCTCGTTCGCGGACAAGGGCGCGCCCGGCACGCAACGCCCCGGCCTGTATCCGTGGTTCGAGGTGCCCGGCCAGATCAAGCGCGAACTGGGCGTGGTTTGCGGACACTGGTCGACGCTCGGCCGCTTCACCGGCCTCGGCATCCACGCGATCGACACCGGCTGCGTCTGGGGCGGCGCGTTGACGGCGCTGCGCGTCGACAGCGAGGAACCGGAATTCGTCAGCATCAAGTCGGATCGCAAACCGGTCGCGGGCAAGGAACAGGATTGAAGCTGTCACGAGGCGATCGAGCGTAGGAGCGCACCTTGTGCGCGAAAAGATCCACGGGGCAATCAGTCGCCCGCAGGGTGGGCTCCTACGATGCGGGCATGCCACATCGACGGTAAGCGACGAACGCGATTGCAAACGCGTGCCGCGCATCGGCGCAACGCTCCTCGCGCGACGTCTCGATCCATCCATGTGCGTCGAAGCGCGGAAAGAACGTATCCGCATCGGCGACGGCGGTATCGACCCAGGTCAGATGCATGTGCGTCGCCCGCGGCAGCGCGAGCGCGTAGACCTCGCCACCGCCGATCACCGCGAGCTCATTGCCGCCGGCATGCGCGATCGCCTCGTCGAGTGAACGCACCACGATCTGGTCTGCGAACGGTGCATGGTCGCCACGCGTCAACACGAGATTCGTGCGCCCCGGCAACGCACGCCCGATCGCCAGCGCGGTCTTGCGTCCCATCAGCACCGGTTTGCCAAGCGTCAGCGCCTTGAAGCGCTTGAGGTCGTCCGGCAGATGCCACGGCATCGCGCCATCGCGGCCGATGGCGTGGTTGCGGTCGAGCGCGGCGATTAGGCTGATCGGCATCGCACCATTGTCGCAATCCGCCGCCCGGCTGTCAGCCCGATCGACGATCGGTGACTTCCCGCAGTGATCGCCAACAGGCCGCCTGCGGGCACTCATTCGCTACCAGATCACGCCATGACTCCGAATTGCCGGGGTTGCTTGAATTGCAATGCCGGTCGGTGGTGGCAAGCCTGCAACCAACAGAGATGGACACGCCAACCGGATATTGGTTTGATCCACGGATGAGTACGGCCCTGATTCTGTTCCGGCGCGATCTGCGCCTGAGCGACAACCCTGCATTGACTGCTGCCTGCTTGGCGCACGAGCGGGTGCTGCCTGTTTTCATCCATTCGCCTGGAGAAGAAGGTCCCTGGCGTGCCGGTGCCGCCAGTCGCTGGTGGCTGCATTGTTCACTGGCGGCACTCGACAACCGGTTGCGCGCGCAGAATGCCGAGCTGCATGTGCGTCAGGGCGATACCCTCGAAGTCCTGCGCGATCTGATCGAGCGCAGCGGCGCCACGGACGTGTATTGGAACCGCCTGTACGAACCCACCGCGATTGCCCGCGATACGCACATCAAGGGCGCACTGCGCGAGCACGGCATTGGTGTTCACAGCCACGCAGCTTCGCTGTGGTGCGAACCGTGGCGGATCGCGACCCAGCAGGATGCCCCATACAAGGTGTTCACGCCGTACTGGCGCAACCTGCGTGCGCAATTGCACGTCGTCGGACCACTGCCGGAACCGATCCTGCCCGGCTGGCACTCGTTGCCGGGGGCATATCGTTGCCTGCGCTCGATCTGCTGCCGTCGATTCGCTGGGACACCGGGCTGGCCGATGCATGGCGGCCCGGCGAGGCGGGCGCGCAGGAACTGCTGGAAATCTTCGGTGACGACGCCGTCGGCGACTACGCACACGCGCGCGACTTGCCATCGCGTCACGGCACTTCTCGCTTGTCGCCGCATCTGCACTTCGGCGAAATCTCGCCGCGCCAGATCCATTTCGAACTCGACCGTCTGGGCCAACGATTTGCCCCTGAGCGCCGCCCCGACATCGAGCCGTATCTTCGCGAGCTGGGTTGGCGCGAGTTCGCCCATCATTTGCTCTTCCACTTTCCGCATACGCCAACGGAAAATTTCAACCCGCGCTTCACCAACTTTCAGTGGGCCCCACGTGACGAGACGCTGCTTGCACGCTGGCAGCAAGGCCGCACCGGCATTCCACTGGTCGATGCGGGCATGCGCGAGCTATGGCACACGGGCTGGATGCACAACCGCGTGCGCATGATCGTCGCCAGTTTCCTGACCAAGAACCTGCGCCAGCACTGGCATCACGGCGCACGCTGGTTCTGGGACACCCTGGTCGACGCGGATCTGGCCAGCAATACCCTGGGCTGGCAATGGGTCGCCGGCTGCGGTGCCGACGCAGCACCCTATTTTCGCGTGTTCAACCCCGTGACGCAGGCGAAGAAGTTCGATCCGGATGGAGTCTACCTGCGCCGCTGGCTGCCGGAACTGGCGACTGCGCCGATCACGCAAGTGCACGAACCATGGAAGGATGCGGGCCTGCTCCAGCGCAGCGGCTATCCGGCCCCGATGGTCGACCTCGGTCACTCCCGCCAGCAAGCGCTGGAAGCGTATGGCATGCGCGTGCACCGGTCCTGAAGTCGTTGCAGCACGCCTTTCAAGTGACCGGGTTCCCGGAACCAGCAGGCTGGCTCAGCGCCATAAACGTGGTGGCGCTGCGGCCAGTGGAGACCGGTTCCCACGGGCCGCCCGAACCGACGCGCCCGGTCGAGAAACCGGTACATCGGCCCGGTCTTGTCTCGAAGGTGCTGCCAGATGAATCTGAAATCCGCCAGTCGCCGTATAAAGCCGGTATGAAGCACATCTCATCAAGCGGGGTCTCCATGCGATCGTCCCGATCGGGAAGTTGCGTATGATGGGTCTTGCCAAAGCTATCGCCGAGATAGTGCCCCTCGAGGCGAAACGACACGTGAGCCATGCCGTGAGCAACGTCGCCCCCGACAGCCACTACTGGTCGGTGCAGATGTCTGCCGTATCGTTGCATCGCGACCGCGCAAGCTTCATGCGCATCTACGATCATTTCGCACCGCGTGTGCAGTGTTATCTGCGAAACCTCGGCGTGGACGATGTACTGACCGAAGAGCTGGCGCAGGAGGCGCTCCTTACCCTGTGGCGCAAGGCCGGGTTTTTCGATCCCGCGCGTGCGAGTCTTGGCACGTGGTTGTTCAGGATTGCACGCAATCGGTATATCGACCATGTGAGGCGTGAGCCGCATTGGCTGCCTGTCCAGGAAGGACTCGATCGCCTCGATGAGGCAGCGTTCGATCGGCACGACTCGCAGCCTGATTCATTCATCGATCATGACACCCTCAAGCAAGCAATCGACCGCCTTCCCGCACTGCAGGCCAAACTGGTCCGCATGTGTTACCTCGAGGCCAGGAGCCACAGCGAGATCTCGCAAGAGCTGGACATGCCTTTGGGTTCCGTCAAATCCTCGCTGCGGCGCGCGTTCGCGAAGCTGCAAACCAGCATGAGGGGAGCGGGATGAAACCCAATCATCACCTCGACGACGCGACCCTGCTCAGCTATTCCGCCGGTGCATTGCCAGAGGCCCTCGGCGTCGTGGTATCGACGCATCTGGAGCACTGCGCACATTGCCGCGACCGCCTGCTGGACGCTGACCGGATTGGCGGCGTGCTGATGCAACAGCAGCGGGTCGACGCGCCACTCGACAGCGCACGTGCCGCGATGCTCGCGTTGCTGGACAGCGAACCCGCGATCGAACGCGCAAGGCCGCCAACCGATCGCGTCGAAAAGCGCGACCCCGACCGCCTGCCCTTGGCCTTGCATCCGTGGTTCGGCGACTCGATGCGTGCACTGCACTGGCAGCGCGTCGCGCCTGGTGTAAAGCGCATCAGGGCCAAGGGTGTCGATGGTGGCAATCTGATGCTGTTGCGCATCGCGCCCGGTTGCCGGCTTCCGCTGCACAGCCATGGCGGCAATGAGCTGACCATGATCCTGGACGGCGCTTATGACGACATGCTCGGCCATTTCGGCCCGGGCGATGTCGCCGATCTGGATGGCGAAACACGACACCAGCCAGTGACGTCGCCGGGTGTGCCATGCATCTGCGTGGCCGCGACCGATGCACCGCTGCAATTTTCCGGCTGGGCGGTCCGCATGCTGCAGCCGCTGTTCGGCTTCTGAGTCGGCGCAGGCAATTCGTACCTGCTCGCTGCGGCTACGACATGGCTTTCCGTTGCCACATCTAAAGTAGCTGCTGGCCGAAGGTTTCCTGCTGCTGACACGCGGGCTGGCTGGCCGGGACATCGCGCCCCGCTGGATCAGCGCCACATCGTGGTTGGCTCGGCTGAGGCGATGTATGTGGTGTTCGCTGGCGAGATTTCCCTGGCCGGCGCCGCGCTGCATTTCGGACTACCGCCACTGGCCGGCAATGTGGCGGGCTGCAGCCTTGTTTTGCGCTGATCAGGCATGCAGGTGCGCAGTGGCGCGGCAGATCCACCGATCTCAGCCCAGGGTCTGCGGATTCAAATGCCACACGGCGAAATTCAGCGCCGAGGCAAAGCTGACCCTGCACAAATAGGGCAGCAGCAACGCGCCGGCCAGCGGTCGAACCCGCCAGAAGCCGATCACGGTGGCAACGATAAGCAGCCACAGCAACACGATATCCGCAAACGCCAGCGCACCACGGTGCCAGGCGAAGAACAGCCAGCTCCACAGCGCATTCGCGGCCAGCTGGATCACGAACAGCGTGAGTACGCCGCGCTGCCGGCGCCAGCCGCCTTCGCGCCAGACCAACCACGCGGCGATGCCCATCAACACGTACAGCACCGACCACACGGGACCGAACACCGACGAGGGCGGCGCCCACGACGGTTGCGCCAGCTTCTGATAGAAGGTGGCGGCTTGCACCGAGGCCAGCGCGCCAATCGCCGCGGCGACAAAGCTCAGCAGCAGCCAGCCGAGCAGACCCACTACCTGTTTGGTTTGCGTCATGCGCGTTTCCGGGAAGCGTGCGTTGGACAAGCCGGTCATGCGGTGAGGGCTCCCCTGTTTATCACAGACCGCGACCTGGTGATATTCCAGCCCACTTCGTCACCCCATGCATCCACCGTCACGCCAATTGCGTATGTGACATCGATCCGCTCGCTGGCTGCCTTTCATGCCCCACCTCCGATCCATGCCGATTGCGCCGTCCGACGGAGTCGAGGTCTCGACCCGCAGCGCGGCAGACAGTGCCGGTCCGAGTCGCATGGGGCTGGTGCGCAGCGTGCGACGCTGGTTCGATACCAGCGCGAACGTTGAGATCGACGACAGCCGCGAAGACCGGATCGACTGGCTGCGTGCTGCGCCGTTCGTCGTGCTGCATCTGGCCTGCCTCGGCGTGATCCGGGTCGGCGTGTCGCCGATCGCGCTGAGCGTCGCGGCCGCACTGTATGCGCTGCGCATGTTCGCGATCACCGGTTTCTATCATCGCTACTTCTCGCATCGCACATTCCAGACCTCGCGCGCGGTGCAGTTCGTGTTCGCCGTGATCGGCGCGTCATGCGTGCAGCGCGGGGCGCTGTGGTGGGCCGCGCACCATCGGCATCACCATCGCAACGCCGACACTGCGCTCGATCCGCATTCGCCGGCCGTGCATGGCTTCCTCTGGAGTCATGTCGGCTGGTTCCTGACTCCGCACAATTTCCGCACCGACCTGGCGCGGGTGCCGGACCTGGCGAAATACCCGGAGCTGCGCTGGCTGGATCGTTTCGACATCGCGATTCCGGTGACGCTGGCCGTGGCCCTCTATGGACTGGGCGTGCTGTTGCATCACGTGGCGCCGCAACTTCAGACCAGCGGTGCGCAGATGCTGGTATGGGGCTTTTTCGTGTCGACCGTCGTGTTGTTCCACGCGACGGTGACGATCAATTCACTGGCACACCGCTTCGGTAGTCGTCGCTTCGAGACCAAGGATGACAGCCGCAACAATGTCTGGCTGGCGCTGCTCACGTTCGGTGAAGGCTGGCACAACAACCATCATTTTTTCCCGGGCTCCTGCCGCCAGGGCTTCCGCTGGTGGGAAATCGACCTGACCTGGTACGGGCTCAAACTGATGTCGGCGCTGGGCCTGGTCCATGGACTCAAGCCGGTGCCTTCCTGGGTTTTGGCCAAGGCGAGGAAGTGAGCCATGCGCATCGCCGTCGTTGGATCGGGTATCGCGGGATTGGCTTCGGCCTGGCTGCTCTCGCGCAAGCATGAGGTGACCCTGTTCGAGGCGAACGCCTGTCTGGGCGGCCACACGCATACGCATGACGTGCAGCAAGCCGGCCGGCACTACCGCATCGACAGCGGTTTCATCGTGCACAACCCGACGCATTACCCGCTGTTGACGCGGATGTTCGAGCAACTCGGCGTGGCCTCGCAGCCGACCACGATGAGCTTCGCGGTGCACAACGAGGCCACCGGGCTGGAATACAACGCGGCCACTCTGGACACGTTGTTTTGCCAGCGTCGCAATCTGTTGTCACCGCGTTTCCTCGGCATGGTCCGCGACTTGATGCGCTTCTATCGCGAAGCACCGGCGTTGCTGGATTCGAGCGAGCAAGGCCCGACGCTCGGCGACTACCTTGCAGAAAACCGGTATGGCTCGGCGTTCCGCGACGAGCACCTGATCCCGATGGCCTCCGCGCTGTGGTCATCGCCCGCAGCGCAGATCCTCAACTTCCCGGCGCGCTACCTCGTGCAGTTCATGGCCAACCACCAGATGCTGCAGATCAGCGACCGCCCGCAGTGGCGCGTGGTGCAGGGCGGCTCATCGACCTACGTGCAGGCAATGCGCGAACGCTGGTCGGTGCGCGAACGCGTGTATTGCCCGGTGCGTTCGGTTCGTCGGCATGCCGCGGGCGCAGACATCACGAGCGCCACCGGCATCGAACATTTCGATCATGTCGTGCTGGCCTGCCATAGCGATCAGGCACTGGCGCTGCTGGCTGATGCAGACGAACGCGAGCAGTCCATCCTCGGTGCGATGCCGTACCAGGCCAACGACACCGTGCTGCATACCGACGCTCGCGTGCTGCCACGGCAGCGCAAGGCGTGGGCCGCATGGAACGCGTGGCTGCCGCGCAATCCGGAAGAGGCCTGCACGGTCAGCTACTGCATGAACCTGCTGCAGGGCATCGAATCGCCCGAACCGTTCGTGGTCACACTGAACCGCTCGGCGGCGATCGACCCGGACAAGGTTCTGGCACGGATGAACTACCACCATCCGGTCTACAGCCACGCCTCGGTAGCGGCCCAGATTCGCAAGCCCGAAATCCAGGGTCAGCGTCGCACCTGGTTTGCCGGCGCGTACTGGGGTTGGGGTTTCCACGAGGACGGCATGCGCAGTGCGCTCGAAGTGGCCGCTGCACTCGGCGTGCGCTGGCCCACAGGTACCGCATACCTCCATGCGGTCAAGCCGCAGGACGAGGAGATGGCGGCATGAACGCCGAAAGCGCACTGCCGCTGCAAAGCGCGATTTACGAAGGTGTGGTGCGTCATCGGCGGCTAGCACCGCACCCGCATGCGTTCGATTACACAATGGCCCAGCTTTATCTGGATCTGGATGAAATGGATCGCCTGTTCCAGCGGCGTTGGCTGTGGTCAACCGAACGCTGCAACGTCGCGCAATTTCGTCGCACCGATTATCTTGGCCCGGCCGAACTTTCGCTGGCCGAAGCGGTGCGCCAGCGCGTGGAGAAAGCCACCGGTCTGCGACCGGTCGGACCGATTCGCCTGCTCACTCATCTGCGCTACTTCGGCTACGTGTTCAACCCGGTGAGCTTCTATTACTGCTTCGCCGAGGACGGTGTGACGCTCGTATGCATCGTCGCCGAAATCACCAATATGCCATGGCACGAACGCCACGCGTACGTGCTGCCGATCGAAACCGCGCAGCGGCAGGGCCGTGCGCTGCTGTGGAGTTTCCCGAAGAGTTTCCACGTGTCGCCGTTCATGCCGATGGAGCGCGAGTACGCATGGCGATTCACCGTTCCGGCAGACGACCTTCAGGTGCACATGGACGTGATGCGCGACGGTCATCGCGAGTTCGACGCCAGTCTCACCTTGCAGCGACAACCCTTGACCGGAGCCTCGCTGGCCCGCGTGTTGTGGCGCTATCCGCTGATGACCGGCCAGGTTGTC
This sequence comes from uncultured Gammaproteobacteria bacterium, assembly GCA_963720445.1. Classification (GTDB taxonomy): domain Bacteria; phylum Pseudomonadota; class Gammaproteobacteria; order Xanthomonadales; family Rhodanobacteraceae; genus Dokdonella_A. The sequence goes on along the minus strand of CAVRFO010000001.1, from coordinate 605,502 downwards.
GGCGCCATCTACTGGCAAGCGTTGAGGCTGTGGCTGAAGCGCAACCCTGTCCACGACCACCCTGCCCTTCACTGACGCTGCATCAAGGCTCGCCATGAACGACATTGCCAAGACCGCGGATTACGACCTGCCAGTAACCAGCGCGCTGGATCGCTTCGTGCGCCAACGATTGCTCGGCCGGCTCAGCCAGCTGCGGCACGGACGATTGCTGCTAATCGAGGACGGCATGCAAACCGAATTCGGTGAAGCGGCCGCGACGTCCACGGATCTGCAGGTCCACATGGAGATCCTGGACCCGGCTTTCTATCGCGCCGTCGCGAGCAACGGCAGCGTCGGTGCCGGCGAGGCCTACATGGCCGGACTGTGGCGTTGCGACAACCTGGTGGCACTCGTGCAATTGCTGGTACGCAACCGCGACCTGCTCGATGGAATGGAGAACGGCCTGGCACGCCTCGGCGGCATGGCCATGCGCGGCTGGCATGCATTGCGCCGGAACACGCGTGACGGCAGCCGGCGCAACATCGCGGCGCACTATGACCTCGGCAATGAGTTCTTCAGCCTGTTCCTGTCGTCGGATCTGATGTATTCCTCGGCGATATGGACCGATCCGGCCGACACGCTGGAAGCCGCATCCACGCGCAAGCTGAAGCGGATCTGCCGCAAGCTGGATCTGAAGCCCACTGACCGCGTGATCGAGATCGGTACCGGCTGGGGCGGCTTCGCGTTGTACGCCGCGCAGCATTACGGTTGCCACGTCACCACCACGACGATCTCGCGCGAGCAGCATGCGCTGGCCAGCGCGCGCTTCGCGGCCGCGGGCCTGGGCGATCGCGTCACCTTGCTGCTTGAGGACTACCGCGACCTCGAAGGTCAGTACGACAAGCTGGTCTCGATCGAGATGGTCGAGGCGATCGGCGCGCCGTATCTGGATACCTATTTCGAAAAGCTCGGCCGCTTGCTCAAACCCGATGGACTGGCGCTGCTGCAGGCGATCACCATCGAGGATCACCGCTACGCGCAGGCCCTCAAGTCGGTCGACTTCATCAAACGCCATGTATTCCCCGGCAGCTTCATTCCCTCAATCAACGTGCTGCTCGCCGCCAAGACGCGCAGCAGCGATCTGGCGTTGACCCAGCTCGAAGATTTCGGCAGTTCCTATGCGCTGACCTTGAAGGCCTGGCGCGAACGCTTCATGGCCAAGCTTTCGCAAGTCCGCGCGCAAGGTTTCGACGAGCGCTTCATCCGCATGTGGGAGTTCTACCTGGCGTACTGCGAGGGCGGTTTCCGCGAGCGTTCGATCGGCGTGGCGCATCTGCTCTTGGCCAAACCCGGCAATCGCCGCGCGGCGCTGCTCCCCGACATCGCCGCAGACGTCGAGTTGCCGGCATGACCTTCTGGCTCAGCCTGATCGGTTACCAGGCGGTGTGGTTCGCCGCCGTGATCGGTGCGAGCCGCGGCATGGTATGGCCGGGCGTTATCGGCATGCTCATTTATGCGGCGGTGCAGCTGTTCTGCGCGCGGAACTACCGGATGGATCTTCGCCTGATGGCGACTGCGCTGGTGTTCGGTTTCGTGCTCGACGGCGCGCTGGTACGCGCGGGCCTGGCGAGTTATGCCGCGATGTGGCCCGGCGTCGCGATCGCGCCGGCATGGATTCTTGCGTTGTGGATGACCTTCGCGCTGACCTTCACCCAATCGCTGCACTACCTGCAGACCCGCCTGTGGCTGGCTGCGCTGCTGGGATTGATCGGCGGCCCGCTGGCCTACCTCGGCGCGGCGCGTGGCTGGCAGGTGGTGACATTCTCCGCACCGGCATGGCACGGCCTGCTTGTGCTGGCCGTCGGCTGGGCGCTGGCGACACCGGCACTGGCATGGCTGGCCCAACGCGGCGTTGCGTCGCGAGCGACCGCTCCCGTTTCACCGACAGCACGAGGGACAGTCGCATGAATCCGTGGTGGCAACTGCTCGGTGTGTGGCTGCTCGCCGCCATCATGATGACGCTGGGCTGGCTATGGCAGCGCGCGCGCGCCAATGCGGGCATCGTCGACGTGCTGTGGTCGGCCGGTGTCGGCGGCAGCGCAGTGCTGCTCGCCGCGTTCGGCAGCGGAGCGCCGTTGACCCGTCTGCTGCTGGCCATTCTCGGCGGCGTGTGGGGCATCCGTCTGGCCGTCCATCTGTGCCGACGCGTGCGTGGCGAGCCCGAGGATGGCCGCTACCAGAACCTGCGCGCGCACTGGCAGGGCGACCAATTGAAGTTCTTCGCGTTCTTCCAGTTCCAGGCGCTGTTGATCGTGCTGTTCGCGCTGCCGTTCCTGGCGGCTGCGCAAAACCCCGCAGCATCCGTCGCGTGGTTGGTCGCGGCCGGCGCGATCTGGCTGTTGAGTGTGCTCGGCGAATCGATCGCCGACGCGCAGCTGGCGCGCTTTCGTGCCAACCCGGCGAACAAGGGACACACCTGCCGCGAGGGATTGTGGCGCTATTCGCGTCATCCGAATTACTTCTTCGAATGGCTGCACTGGTTCGCGTATGTCTGCCTCGCGATCGGTTCACCGCTCGGCTGGCTGGCCTGGTCGGGGCCGATCGTGATGTATGTGTTCCTGCGCTGGGTCAGCGGCGTTCCGTACACCGAAACGCAGGCGCTGCGCAGCCGCGGCGACGACTATCGCGAATATCAACGCACGACCCCGATGCTGATTCCCTGGTTTCCGAAAAGGACCCACCCATGAACGCCTCCGCCACTGCACTCAACGAACTGCGGCAGGAGGGGCCGGCCAGCGGTTTGCTCGGCCTCGCCGAACGCGGCCATCTGCCCGATGCGTTGTTGCGTCAAGGCATTCGTCGCCTGTGCGCGCAGCGTTTGCGCGAGGAGCAGGCCGGCGGTCTCGACGCGCAGGCTGCGCGTTTCGCCGCGCGCATCGGCATGCTGCGCCACAGCCCAGTCGCGATTCACACGGATGCTGCGAATGCGCAGCACTACGAACTGCCGCCGGCGTTCTTCGAGCTATGCCTCGGCAAGCGCCTTAAGTATTCTGGTTGCTACTACCCGTGCGGCGACGAGTCGCTGGAGCAGGCCGAGGAAGCGATGCTGGCGCTGTATGGCGAGCGCGCCGAACTCGTCGACGGCCAGTCGATTCTCGAACTCGGCTGCGGCTGGGGTTCGCTGACCTTGTGGATGGCCGAGCGCTATCCGAATGCGCGGATCACTGCGGTTTCCAACTCGAACCCGCAGCGCGAACACATCGAGGCGCAATGCCGCCAGCGTGGCCTGTCCAACGTGCGCGTGATCACCCAGGACGTGAACCGGCTGGAACTTGAGCCAGCGCAGTTCGATCGTTGTGTGTCGATCGAGATGTTCGAACACATGCGCAACTACGACACCTTGCTCAAGCGCATCAGCAGTTGGCTGCGCCCGGGCGGCGCGTTGTTCGTGCACATCTTCGCGCACAAGACCGCGATGTATCCGTTCGAGACCGAAGGCGACGACAACTGGATGGGCCGGCACTTCTTCACCGGCGGCCTGATGCCGGCATCCGACACCTTGCTGTGGTTCCAGCGTGACCTGCAGATCGAGCAGCGCTGGCACGTCGACGGCACGCATTACCAGCGCACCGCGAACCACTGGCTGGCCAACCAGGACGCGCACCGCGAGCAGGTAATGAAGGTGCTGGCCCATGCGTACGGCGCGAAGGCGGCGCCGCTGTGGTTCCAGCGCTGGCGCATGTTCTGGATGTCCTGCGCCGAACTGTTCGGCTACGCCGACGGCCAGGAATGGCTGGTCGCGCACTACCGCTTCGTGCGCCCCTGAGTCCGTCCTTCGCGACCCGCAAAACCATCAGGAACTACCGATGAATTTTTCCAAGACGCTGATGATCGCCTGCATGTCCCTGCTGACCTCGGGCATCGCCTGCGCGCGCAACTTGCCGCCGATCGTACCGGTCGCGAAGGTGGACCTGCCGCGCTTCATGGGCGACTGGTATGTGATCGCCACCATTCCTACGCGTTTCGAAAAGAGTGCGTTCAACGCGCTGGAGACCTACACGTTGCGACCCGATGGCGAGGTGGCCACGTCGTTCCGGTTCCGCGACGGCGCGTTCGATGGAAAAAAGAAACAAATCCACTCGACCGGCTTCGTCAAGGACGGCACCGGCAACGCGGTCTGGGGCGTCGAGGTGTTCTGGCCGATCAAGGCGCAGTACATCGTGGCCTACCTGAAAGACGACTACAGCCAAACCATTGTTGCGCGCGATGCGCGCGACTATCTGTGGGTGATGGCGCGCACGCCAACGGTTTCGCAAGCCGATTACGACGCGCTGGTCGGCAAAGCGGAACAGTATGGCTATCGCGGCGCCGACATTCGCAAGGTGCCGCAGGCGTGGCCCGAAGCGGCCGAGTGAGCCGTCGGAGATCGCGCAACGCGTGCTTTCAGACGGCGACCTCGGCCGCGATCGCCGGATGTGGTGAATAGCCGGTGATCTTGAAATCGTCGATCCGGTAACCGTCGATGCTGTCCGGCCGGCGGATCAATTGCAGGCGCGGTGCCTCGTGGGGTTCGCGGCTCATTTGCTCGCGCGCCTGATCGAGGTGATTGAGATACAGGTGGACATCGCCCGCCATCCACACGAAATCGCCGAGCTCCAGATCGGCCTGCTGCGCGATCATCATCTGCAGCGCCACAGCACCGGTCCAGTTGAACGGCGCCCCAAGCAACAGGTCGCAGCTGCGCTGGAACATCAGGCAACTCAACTTGCCGCTCTGGCTGACGTGGAACTGATAGACCATGTGGCACGGCGGCAGCGCCATCTTGTCGAGATCGGAAACATTCCATGCGTGGAACAACATGCGCCGACTGGCCGGATTGGTTTTCAGCGTCGCAATCAACGTCGCGATCTGATCGTGCTCGATCCCGTCCGCGCCCACCCAGCGCCGCCACTGCTTGCCGTACACCGGCCCCAGATCGCCCCACTCGTTCGCAAACGCCTCGTCCTCGACGATGCGCCGTTCGAAATCTTCCTGGCGGATCGCCTCGCCGGCCGCCTTGCGGTAATTGGCGAGCGGCCAGTCGGTCCAGATCCTGACCTTGTCCTGCAGCAGCGACCGGATGTTCGTCTCGCCGCGCAAAAACCAGAGCATCTCCTTGACGGCGAGTTTCCAGTGCACGCGCTTGGTCGTCAGAATCGGCACCTGCCCGCCTGAAAGATCGAAGCGGGCCATGCAGCCAAACACCGACAACGTGCCAACGCCGGTGCGATCGATGCGGCGATCGCCGCTACTGATGACCCGCTCCATCAGGTCGAGGTACTGGTACTCGGCATGACGCATGTTCAGCCCCGCCTGTCGTGAGAACGCAGCCAGCGAACCTGTCGCGATCGGACGTCAGCCACGATGAGGTTTGCTGCGGCTGGTTTCATCGCTGGCACCTTCCGGCATAACCGGGGTAAACGTCGGCGCGCTGCGCGACTTCCACAACAGGAACAACCCGACCAGGATCAAGGGGACCGAAAGAATCTGTCCCATCGTGACCCAGTTCAACGCCAGGTACCCCAATTGCACGTCTGGCTCGCGCACGAACTCGACGCAGAAGCGGAAGATTCCGTACAGCAGCGCGAACAGCCCGGACAACGCATAGCGCGGGCGCGGCTCGCGCGAGTACCACCACAGCACCGCGAACAGGACCACGCCTTCGAGTGCAAACTCATAGAGCTGCGACGGATGCCGCGCCTCGCCGTTCAACTGCCCGGCCAGGTACATCTGGTACAGCTCGTAGCGCGACCTGCCCAGCGACTCCAGCGCGCGCGGAAAAATCATGCCCCATGCGACATCGGTGTGGCGTCCCCACAACTCCCCGCCGATGAAGTTGCCGAGCCGGCCGAGGCCGAGGCCGATCGGCACCAGCGGCGCGATGAAATCGATCGCATCGAAGAAGTTGATTGCGTGGCGACGCGTCCAGATCAACCCCGCGACCAGCACGCCGAGCAGCCCGCCGTGGAACGACATGCCGCCTTCCCAGACCCGGATCAGGCTGAGTGGATGCGCGATCAGCTCGGCGGTGTCGTAAAAAACCATGTAGCCGATGCGCCCGCCGAGGATCACGCCGAGCATCATGTAGAAGCACAGATCCGAAAACTCGTCGTGCGTGACCGGCAACCGCCCCGCAGCGCGACGGCGCTGGCCGAGCCACCATGCAGCCCCGAAGCCGAGCAGATACATGATCCCGTACCAGTGCACCTGCACCGGGCCGAGCGAGAACGCGATCGGGTTGATGTCGACGAAGTAATGGGTCACGGACAAGGATATTCGCTGAAGATCATCGGCGGATTGTGCCCGGTTCGGTGCCCGCCGCCCACTCGCGTAGTCGCCGAGGCGCGTTGCCGGCCATCACTGGCTGCAGGATAATGCCGACCGCGCATGGGGATGCGCTGCGTTTCTAGCGGTCGTTCAGCCGCGCATATCGGCACGCCGCAATCTGGGGACATCTAGCATGCTTCATGGTCGCGCTGTTTCGATCATTGCCGTATCGGGGGCACGCCTTGCCTCGCGCGCGAGGATTTTCGCCTGGGCGATGATCGCCATCTCCATGGTTCCGAGCCTGTCGCTCGCCGATACCCTGGTTTCCGGCCACGTAACCGAGCATTTGACCGGCTACGCGCTGGGCGGGATACGCATCGGCATCTGGTCGCAGACAAGTCCGTTCAGCGAGGATGAGATCGCATCCAGGACGACGAACGCGGACGGGACGTATGCATGGCTGGGCGTCTGCCCGTGGCGCTGCCATGTATCCATCAATGATGAGCGTTATCTATACGCCAGCAAGTGGTTTTACTGGGACAGTGGCGAAAGCACCGCAGTCACCGCCGATTTTTCGCTGATCCAGCCGGCAACGATCGCAGGGAATATCAAGGTCGACGGCGCGGCGCCGTCGGACTCCATCGACGTGTCGATCTCCTACTCGGATATCGACGGGTACTGGGCATCCCCGATGAGCAGCTATCAGGAAGAAAACGGCCACTACGTCATCGGCCGCATTCCCCCTGGCGTGTCTTATCGTCTTTGCGCTGGCGGACTCGATACCGGCACGATCGAGCAATGTTTCGATCATCACGACCGGATCTCGCTGACCGATGATCCCGCCTACGATCTCGTCCTCGCGAGCGAAGGCGAACGAAACGACGGGATCGATTTCGCCCTGAAATCAGGAGGCGGCATCAGCGGCACGCTCCATGATGCCTATCTCGGCGCACCGCTTGTGAATACCCGCGTCACGATCGCGTACCTCGATGCTACCGATACATATCTCGGTTATTCGGACGGTGAATCCGACGCCAACGGCCAGTACCACTTCAAAGGACTGCCCGACGGCTCCTACTACGTCACGGCAACCATCGGCGGTGGTAGCTATTCCCCGTTTGTTGATGCGAATCAGCTGTATCCCGGCATCGTTTGCGAGGGCACCTGCCCACCCGTCACGGACGGACAACGCCTCAGTATTTCGGGTGGGTCTACGCTCACGTCGATCGATTTCACGGTGCATCCGGCCGTCGTCATCAAGGGTCGTGTGACCGACGCGACAAGCGGACAAGGCCTCGGTAGTGTACCGATCTACACGAGCTTTGGCTTTTCATCGGCGACCACCGCTGCGGGCACCGGCGAGTTCGTGTTCTACCTGAGCAGTCATTCTGCTTCGTTCGAGGTCTTCACACGCGGCGCTCAGCCGTATATCGATCAGGTCTATCCGGGGATCGCATGCATCCAATACCCATGCACCGGGGGCCAAAGGTTCAATGCTGTGCGCGGAGACGTCATCGAGCACGTCGATTTCGCGTTGCAGCCCGGCGCGGTGATCTCTGGAACGATCTACGATGCTGCGACCGCGCTGCCGGGAGCGGGCGCGGTCACCGTCTACGACAGCGACTTCAATATCGTCTGGAGCGACAGCACCGACCGTTCGGGTTCGTACACATCAGGCGCTTGGTATCCGGGCACGTACTACGTGAAAGCGGTCGGATACGACGATCTGCCCGGCTGCGCGTTCTACGACGCCAGACCGTGCCCGGTCGGCAATCAGACGCCGGCGGCAGTCATGCCGACACCGATCACGATCGGCGCCGGCACGATCCGCAGCGGCATCGATTTCCATCTCGACGGCAACACTATCTTCCGCAACGGCTTCGAAGCCTGAGGAATGCCGGCCCTCAGGCCGGCAATACACGGCAGATGTAGCCCTTGAGATAGTCGGTCTCCGCAATCGCCGGATGCACCGGATGGTCCGGCGCCTGCTGCAGCGAAATCAGCATCTGCACCTGGCGATCGAGGTGGCGCGCGCCCTGCTGCACGCCATCGAGCAAGGTCGCGCGTGGCATGTGGTGCGAGCACGAACAGGTGACCAGGATGCCGTCCCTCGCGAGCACGCGCATGCCGAGTTCGTTGAGGCGGCGATAGGCGAGCGCGCCTTCCTTGAAGTCCTTCTTGCGCTTGATGAATGCCGGTGGATCGAGGATCACCACATCGAAGTGTTCGCGCGCTTCACGCAGCGCCTTCAGATGCTCGAACGCATCGGCGCGCACTGCGGTCACGCGATCGGACAAGCCGTTGCGTTCGGCGTTGCGTGCGATCGCCTCGACCGCCGGGGCGGACGCGTCGACACAGAAGACTTCGCTCGCGCCGAACGCGGCCGCGCGCAGGCCCCAGCTGCCGAGGTAGCTGAACATGTCGAGCACGCGCTTGCCTTTGACGAAGCATTCGAGTTGCGCGCGGTTCTCACGCTGGTCGTAGAACCAGCCGGTCTTCTGGCCGCCGACCGGATCGATCACGAATTCGAGGCCGCCCTCACGCACGATCACTTCGCCGCCGCGGCCTTGATCAAGCACGTCGCCGTAGCCCAGATCCGAGTACTCCGGCAGTTGCTCCATCGCGCGCGAGCCGGCGTCGTTCTTCCACCACAGCTGGCGCGGCTTGAGCACCTTGACGACCGCCTCGGTGATTTCGTCCTTCAAACGCTCCATGCCTGCCGTCGTGGTCTGGCCGACCAACACGTCGCCGAAGCGGTCGAGGGTCAACCCCGGCAAGCCGTCGGACTCGCCGAACACGAGGCGGTAATACGGTTCTTCGTAAAGTCGTTCGCGCAAAGCCAGCGCGATATTCAATCGATGCACGATCAGCGATCGATCGAGCGCATGGTCGAGCCCACGTGCAACCAGGCGCGCCGCGATCAATGAATTCGGATTGACGTAGCCAACACCGATCGGCTTGCCGTGATGATCGACGATCGCGCAGGCGTCGCCTGGCGTGAAGCCGGTCAGCGGCGATCGCGCGACGTCGACCTCGTTCGAGAACACCCACAGATGACCGGCGCGCAGGCGCGCATCTTCGCCGCGTTTGAGATACAGAGGTGGATATTCGATGGGATCGGACACGATGGATGCCTGCGTACTCGAAGGCTGCGCACGGTAGCGCCTTGCCGTGCGCCCCACAACCGGCGACTTGGCGGGCGGCTGTCGCATCGAGGCGCGTAAACTTGTGCGATGCCCAACCACCTCGCCACCGAAACCAGCCCCTACCTGCGCCAGCACGCCGACAATCCGGTCGACTGGTGGCCGTGGGGCGAGGAAGCACTGGCCGCCGCGCGCGCGCAGAACAAGCCGATCCTGCTCTCGATCGGCTATGCCGCCTGCCACTGGTGCCATGTGATGGCGCACGAGAGTTTCGAGGACGTGGAGACCGCGCGCGTGATGAACGCGCTCTACATCAACATCAAGGTCGACCGCGAGGAACGGCCGGACATCGACAAGGTCTACCAGCTCGCGCACCAGGCGCTCGCGCGGCGCGGCGGCGGCTGGCCGCTGACGATGTTCCTTACTCCGGACGACCTGCTGCCATTTTTCGCCGGCACGTATTTCCCGAAAGCGCCGCGTTACGGCATGCCGGCGTTCGCGCAGGTGCTGCACGGCGTGCGCGCCTGGTTCGACGACAAACCGGACGAATTGCGCGCGCAGAATGCATCACTGGCTGCGTTCCTCGCGGAACACGCGCGCAGCGACGCGCACGCGGGCACGCTCGACGATACGCCGATCCGCACCGCACTCGAACGCATCGAAGCGAGTGTCGATTCCGTTAACGGCGGACATCTCGGCGGACCGAAATTTCCGCACGCGAGCGAGATCGAGCTGCTTCTGCAGTTGCGTGCCACCTTCTCTCACAAGGAGAAGGAAAAGAGCATGGCGCAACTGACTCTCTCGCGCATGGCCGCACGCGGCCTGACCGACCATCTCGGCGGCGGCTTCTTCCGCTACTGCGTCGACGATCACTGGGAAATCCCGCACTTCGAGAAGATGCTGTACGACAACGCGCAGTTGCTGCCGCTGTACGCGCGCGCCTCGCGCGCGTACAAATCGGAAACGATTGCGCGCGCCTCGCGCGCGTACGAACCGGAAACGATCGCGCAGGCTGCGATCGCGTTCGACGAGCCGGAATTCGCGCGCGCAACGCGTGCCTGTGCGCATTGGGTTTCGCGCGAGATGACCGCGCCCTCCGGCGGCATATGGAGTTCGCTCGACGCCGATTCCGAAGGCGAGGAAGGTCGTTACTACGTCTGGCAACGCGATGAAATCCGCACGTTGCTCACCCTCGAAGAATTCGCGGTCGTCGAGCCGCGTTACGGTCTCGACCAGCCACCGAACTTCGAGGGCCACGCCTGGCATCTGGTCATCACGGCATCGCTCGACGATATCGCCGCTCGCAACGCAATCGCGCGCGACGAAGCCGAACGCCGTCTGGCCAGCGCAAACGCGAAACTCCTCGCCGCACGCTCGAAGCGCGTGCGCCCGGGCCTCGACGACAAGATTCTCACCGCGTGGAATGCGCTGACGATCGCAGGCGCCGCTCGCGCGGCACGTTGGCTGCCCGACCACCCGCTGCTCGCCGAAGCCGCGCGCGCGATGGATTTCCTGCACGCGAACGTCTGGAAGGATGACCGTCTATACGCCTGCCATGCCGGCGGCATCGCGAAGTTCCCGGCCTATCTTGACGACCACGCGTTCCTGCTCGACGCATTGCTTGCGATGTTGCAAGTTCGCTGGAACCGTCGCGACCTCGACTGGGCGATTGCGCTCGCCGACGCGCTGCTCGAACGCTTCGAGGACCGCGAACACGGCGGCTTCTTCTTCACCGCACACGACGCGCAAGTGCTGCCGCAACGCCCGAAACCGTGGATGGACGAATCACTGCCCTCCGGCAACGGCGTCGCCGCACGCGCGCTGTTGAAGCTCGGTCACCTGCTCGGCGAGACGCGCTACCTCGATGCCGCCGAACGCACATTGCGCGCCGCATGGCCGACCCTCACCGAACTCCCGCATGCGTGCTGCACGCTGCTGCTCGCGCTCGACGAATACCTCGATCCGCCCACGCACATCGTGCTGCACGCCCAAGACGACGAAGCCGCGCGGTGGCGCGATGCGCTCGCGCAAATCGGCCCGTCGCGCACGGATATCTACACGATCGCACCATCCGATACGCCGCTGCCCGGCACGCTCGATGCGCAGGTGCACGGCGCCGGAGGCATCGCCTATGTCTGCCGCGGCACGCAATGCCTGCCGCCGGTTACCGACCCGACCGCACTGAGCGATATCTAAGCCGCTTTCTCCCTCGCGCCCGAGGAGAGAGGAACAGTCAGCATCTCGCCCACGCGATATCTCGACAGCCCGTGGTCCCTGCGCACGCCAAGGCGGCGATGCGAATGAGTTTCCTGGAGCACCACGAGCGCACGGCGTTATCAAGGCGACGATTGCCGCGCCGGTTCACCTCAAAGCAATACCGGTCGATCCGGCAGCTCGTCCAGCTTGCGTTCGCCATTCGCCGGAAAGTGGCGGACCAGCAGCTCGCCGATCGCCTCGACACCGGCGATCGCGCCGCGTTCGTAGTCGGCGGCGGAAAAATGCTGCTGCATCAGCGCGCACACCGGCAACCATTCGCTTTCGGCGACTTTCGCCGCGATGCCGCGGTCGGCGACGATCTCGATCGCATGGTCGGCGAGCAGGATATAGACCAGCACGCCGGTGTTGCGCTCGGTGTTCCAGACACGCAGGCGCGCGAACACCTCCTCGGCACGATCGCGCGCGCGGTGCGAGCGCAGCACGCGCTCCAGTGGAAGCGCGCTTTCGACCGCGAACACGATTTCGCCAAGGTGGCGATGCTCGCTGGCCGCGATCGCATGCTGGATCGCATCCAGCGTGGCCGGCGGGAAATGCCGCTTCGCACTCGACAGGTCGAACAGATGGCGGATTGCGCGCATGTTCACCAGCTCCCCGATGCGCCGCCGCCGGCCGAAATGCCGCCGCCACCGCCCATGAAACCACCACCGCCACCGCCGAAACCGCCGCCGCCAAAACCTCCGCCGCCGAAGCCACCCCAACCGCCGCGGTTCGCAAAACCTCCGCCGCCTCCACCGCCGAACAGACCGAACACCAGGCCGAGCACACCGGCACCAATGCCGAGTGGCAACAGGCCGCTGACCAGCCAGCCGACCAAGCCACTACCGAGTCCGACCAGACCCGCGCGCGGCGCGGAGGATACTCCGCCGAAAATGCCGCGCAGGAACATCGCGGCGAACCACGCGGCGAGCAACGCCGGCATGAACGTGTTGCCGCCATGGCTGCCGCGGTCGTCGCTCAATGGCGCCGGCAGCGGCTCCTCGTTGACGAGGCTGGTCAGCGCGCCGACCGCGTCGTGGATACCGCCGTAATAGTCGTTCGCGCGGAAGCGTGGCGCGATGTACTCGCGGATCACGCGTGCCGCGGCGGCGTCCGGAATCGCGCCCTCAAGGCCGCGCGCGACTTCGATGCGCACGCGGCGATCGTTCTTGGCGACGATCAGCAGCGCGCCGTCGTCGATGCCCTTGCGACCGAGTTTCCACGCATCGAATACGCGGATCGCGTACTGCGCGATGTCTTCGGGCGCGGTGGTCGGCACCATCAGCACGCCGATCTGCGAACCCTTGGACTTCTGCAGCGCGGTGAGTTCGGTTTCGAGGGTCTGCTTCTGGTTCGCGTCGAGCGTACCGGTCAGGTCGGTGACATAGGCCCCAAACGCCGGAATCGGCTGCGGATCGCCTTCGGCGGCGGTGACCGCGAACGTGAAAACGCAACTTGTGAACACGGCGAGCAGGATGCGGAGCGCGTGCGTCATGTCAATACGACCCGCCCGAAGAAGTCCCATCCGTTCGTGCTGAGGTATCGAAGCACGAGCGGCACGACGCCCGCTCACCCTTCGATACCTCAGGGCGAACGGGATGTCGCATATCGCGGTTTGTCATCACAAGCGCTTCATTGCGCCGGTTGCGGCGTCGCTTGCGGCTGTTGCGGCGGCTTTGCGGGCGGCGCTGCCGGCTTGTTGAAATCGACGGTCGGCGCAGTCGAGATCTGCTTCTCGTTGTCGACCGTGAAGTTGGCCTTCGCCTTGTAGCCGAACACCATCGCGGTCAGGTTCTGCGGGAAGCTGCGCACGAATGTGTTGTAGTCCTGCACCGCCGTGATGTAACGATTGCGCGCGACGGTGACCCGGTTCTCCGTGCCTTCCAGCTGCGCCTGCAGGTTCTGGAACAGGCCATCGGCCTTCAATTGCGGGTAGTTCTCGCTGACCGCCATCAGTCGCGACAGCGCGCCGGTCAGTTGCCCTTGCGCCGCCTGGAATTCCTTCATTTTCGTTTCGTCGCTGAGATCATCCGCCGACAGCGTGATCTTGCCGACTTGCGAGCGCGCCTCGGCGACCTTGATGAAGATCTCTTCCTCGTGCGCCGCGTAGCCCTTGACTGTATTGACCAGGTTCGGCACCAGATCGGCGCGGCGCTGGTACTGGTTGACGACCTCGGACCATGCCGCCTTGACGCCCTCGTCCTTGGACTGGATCGAGTTGTAGCCACAGCCGGACAGGATGCCGACGAGCACGCACAAAGATGCGAAACGAAGCCAGCGCATACATCCTCCTCGATCAATTCGCCAGTACAAAACTGCGTCGCGGCTGCGAGGCGCCCGCATCATGTGGCGTGTCCGCGCGCAGCGCAAGATGCGTGCCGCCCCAGACCGGTTTCGCTAGCCCGCGGGTATCTGTTTGGCACGCCTGCGTTGGCGCGCCGCAAGCAGGTTCAACGATTCGACCGCGCCGGAAAACGCCATCGCGAAATACAGGTAGCCGCGCGATACGTGCACATCGACGCCATCGCACAGCAGCACCACGCCAACCAGGATGATGAACGCCAGCGCGAGCATCTTGATGGTCGGATTGTGGTCGATGAATTCACCGATCGGGTCGGCGATGAAGATCATCACCAGCACGGCGAGGATGATCGCCGCGACCATCACCGGCAGGATGTTGCTCATGCCGACCGCGGTGATCACTGAGTCGAGCGAGAACACGATGTCGATCAACGCGATCTGCGCGATGACCAGCGCAAACGATGCGGATGCGTGCCCGCCGGCGGACTCGTGCGGTCCTTCGCGGATCGCATCGAGGATTTCCATGCCACCCTTGACGATGAGGAAGATGCCGCCGCAGATCAGGACCAGGTCGCGGATCGAGATGATCTGCCCGAACATCTGGAACAACGCGCCATTGCGGTCGTCCATGCGCGCCAGATGCGCGAGCGAGAACAGCAGCAGCAGGCGGGTGATGCACGCGAACGCCAGGCCAAGGCGACGCGCGCTGGAGCGGCGTTCGTGCGGGAGCTTGCTCACCGCAACCGAGATGAACACCAGGTTGTCGACGCCGAGCACGATCTCCAGCGTGGACAGGGTGAGCAGCGCGATCCAGGTTTGCGGGTCGGTCAGCAGTTCCACGGATTGACGGCACCGATCAGCAAGATGGGAACGTCGAAAGCCGTGATGTTTTCATCAAGACTCGCGGCACTTTGTCAGCAGGAGTACCGGGAAGCGCGATGCCCTGCGCCGCGCGCGACACGCAACCGCGCCGCGCACCTTTCCGCGATGCTCCTGTCAAAAACGCTGCCAGAGTATCAAACCCCAGCACAACGCAACGTTGAACATCAGTAACAGCACGGCCGCCGAACCCATGTCCTTGGCGCGACCGGCCAGCTCATGGAACTCGGGGCTGACCTTGTCGACGACCGCCTCGACCGCGGAATTGATCAGCTCCATCGACAGCACCAGCAACAGGCTGCCGCACAACAATGCCTTCTCGACCGCACCATCGCCGACCCACAACCCCGCCGGAAACAGCACGACCGCCAGATAGCCTTCGAGGCGGAACGATGCCTCGTGCCGCCACGCCGCGCGCAATCCCTTCATCGACCATTGCCACGCGCGCCAGATCTGGCGCGGGCCGCGCGATTCGGTACTGGACATTAGTCGTCGTCCGCGTGCGCGTCAGGCAACCGCGCGCCACGCGATATCGGGTTCGTACTCCGCGCCGATGCCCGGACCGACCGGCGTCATGCGGCTGGATTTTTCCGGCAGGCCGGGGATGGCCGTCGCGGTGGAAAGCTCGAAAATCGGCATGGATGCGCGCATGGTTGGTAAAAGAGTGCGCGTTATGATGCCATAAAGTGCGGCGCCTCCCGCCGCCGTCACGCCACTAGCAAAGGGGAACCCGAATGGACCGTCGCCTGCTCGGCTGGGTCGCTGTTGCCGGCGCATTGCTGATGGCCCTCGGCCTGCTCGGCATCGATCGCCCGCTGGCCGAATGGGTGCGCGCGAGCGGCGTCGAACAGGCGCGCGTATTCGCATGGGGACTCGGCGCACTCGATGTGGCCAGCGGCATGCACGTTTGGTTCTGGCTGGCCGGCACGGTCGTGCTCGCGGTCGGCATCGCCCTATCGCTCCGGCGCCGCGACCTGTGCTGGCCGCGCGCCATGGTCGCGGCCAGCTGCGTGCAGTTCGCGTGCATCGGCACGATGATCCTCGGCAAGCAACACTTCGGTCGCCTGCGCCCGGAGCAGGTGCTCGACGGTGGCGATTGGTCGCATCTGTGGTTTGCCGGCGGCAGCTCGTTTCCGTCCGGCCATTCCGCGTTCTATTTCGGATTGCTGCTGCCGCTCGCGGCCGCCTGCCCGATCCGCTGGCTGCGCAGGGTGCTGCTCGCAATTCCGGTTTACGTCGTGCTCGCGCGCATCGATCTGGCCAGGCATTTCCTGTCCGACGTTGCCGCATCGGCATTGATCGCCGCGCTGTGTGCGCTGGTCGTCGCGACACTGGCGCGACGCTGGTTGCCACCACCACGCCCCGAATTTGCGATCGACGCGGCGCAAGCCGTGGCTTCAGCCAAAGCCGGGCCTTGGTAGCGCGGTTGCCCTGGGTTTTGCATACCCAGGCCAGCGGCGGCTTCGGCGAATGACGCATACTATTGTCTTTGCCATCCTGGGGGATCGTGATCGTGTCAGCCATGCCCGTTGTTCCGAAACACACCGCATCGCGCCTTCCGATCGTGGAGGGGCGAAGCATGAGCAAGACGTTCTTTCGCGTCGCCACATCCATTCTTGTCGCGGGAGCGTCCGCGTCGGCGTGTGCCCAGTCGTTCATAGAGAACTTCGACAACATTACCTTGCTCGCAGGCAATGGCTGGTTCATTCAGAACAACAGCACCCCCGTGGGCTCACTCAGCTGGTTCCAGGGCACCGCCACGACCGCTACGCCCACGCCCGGTCCCTTCGACGCGTACAACGGGGCAGCGAATTCCTATATCGCGGTCAATTTCAACAGCACCGGGAGCAGCGGCACCATCAGCAACTGGCTGATGGCGCCGAACAGGACGTTACGCAACGGTGACGTCTTCCAGTTCTATACCCGCAAGCCGACCATTGGGGCCGGGCAGACCGACTACCCCGATCGTCTCGAAGTGCGCCTGAGCACGAACGGCGCGAGCACGAACGTGGGTACAGGTGCTACTGCGGTGGGCGACTTCACGACGCTGATGCTGTCGATCAATCCCACTCTGGTGACCAACGTCTATCCCCAGGTGTGGACGCAATTCACCATCACGATGTCCGGGCTTCCGGCGCCCACCTCGGGTCGCCTGGCGTTCCGCTATTTCGTGACCGGGGCAGGATCCCTGGGATCCGCTTCCGACTACATCGGCATCGACAACGCGGTGTACACGCCCTATGTCTGCCCTGCGCTGACGATGAGTCCCAGTGCGCTGCCCGGCGCAAGCTGGGGCCAGCTCTACAGCCAGTCCCTGAGCCAGACCGGCGCCCTGGGAGCGCCCACTTACGCGGTGACGGCGGGTGCTCTGCCTCCCGGATTGACGCTGGCCGCGAACGGCATCGTTTCCGGTACGTCCACCTCCCTCGGCACCTTCAATTTCACCGTGACGGTCTCTGACGCCAGCGGTTGCGCCGGTTCGCAGTCCTACACGATCACGGTGATCGCCACGGTGCCCGACGCGCCAACTGGCGTCGGCGCCATCGCGGGCGATTCGCGCATCGACGTGAGCTGGGTTGACCCCGCCAGAGATGGCGGCAATGCCATCTCCGGCTATATCGCCACCTGCACCGATGGCGCGAGCAATGTCAGCGCGACGGGCGCCGCGCCGCCCATTACGGTGACCGGGCTGACCAACGGCATGGCCTACACCTGTAATGTGTCGGCTACCAATGGCGTGGGCTCGGGTGCCGCTTCCGCCCCCAGCAACAGCGTCACGCCGATGGGCGACCAGAGCATCACCTTCGGTCCGCAAGCCGGGCAGACCTACAGCCCCGGCGGGACATTTGCCATCAATCCGCCGGCGACGGCCGGTTCCGGCCTCGACGTGGTCTATGGCTCGACGAGCCCAGGCGTGTGCACGGTGGGTGGAGCGATGATTTCCATCGTCGCCGCCGGCACCTGCACGCTCACCGCCGACCAGCCGGGCAACGCCGCCTGGAACGCGGCAGCGCAGGTCGAACAATCCCTCGTCATTGCCAAGGCCAGTCAGACCCTGACCTTCCCACCGCAGACCGAGCCGAGCTTGTTGTTCGAAGCGGGGAACACCTTCGCGATCGCGCCGGAGGCCAGCAGCGCCACGCCCAATTCGGGCAGCTCCATTGTCTATGGCTCGCTCGATCTGGACGTGTGCGACGTGAGCGGCACGACGGTGATGATGGTGGCCGCCGGCAGGTGCACCATCGCGGCGAACCAGGCCGGCAACGGCAACTTCAACGCGGCGATGCAGGTGACGACGCAGGTCATGTTGCTGGACATCATCTTCGCGGATGGGTTCGAAGCACAGCCGCCGTTGTAGGCCGTGCATCAATGCGCCGAACTTGATCCGGCGCATGTTCCGCATTCCCCCTCCCCCTTGCGGGAGGGCTGCGCACCCCCTTCTCCCGGAGGGCGAAGGGGAAAAGCGCTGAGCTTCGATGCTGGCCTGACAACCAGCATTAGGGCTCTTGCCACGGCACATGCGCGGGCAACCGCGCCGCGCCGCCGATGTGCATTCGCACACGCGAAATCGCTTCGCTTGCGCTACCCTCCGCGGGTTTCCCCTCTCACCCGCCGGATTTCCAATGAACGCACCGCTTGCCCAACGTCCCAGCCAGACCCGCTCGTTCAGCACGATCTTCCTGATCGAACTCTGGGAGCGCTTCGGCTATTACGGCATGGCCGCGCTGCTCGTGCTGTTCATGGTCGAGAAGATCGGCTTTGGCGACTCGCAGGCCAATCTGATCTGGGGCGCGTTCACCGCACTGGTCTACGCCGCGCCGGCGATCGGCGGCTGGATCGGCGACAACGTGCTCGGCACGCGGCGCACGATGCCGATCGGCGCGGCGATCCTCGCGATCGGCTACGTGCTGCTGTCGATCCCGAGCGACAGCCTCTACCTCCTGTACTGCGTCGATGGGCGTGATCGTGGTCGGCAACGGCCTGTTCAAGGCGAACGCGGCGAACATGGTGCGGCGCATCTACGAGGGCGACGACGCCAAGATCGACAGCGCGTTCACGCTGTACTACATGGCGGTCAACGTCGGCTCGACCGTGTCGATGCTGCTGACCCCGTGGATCAAGGATCACTACGGCTGGCACGCCGCGTTCGCGGTCTGCTGCGTCGGCCTGATCCTCGGCCTGATCAACTACCTGTTCATGGTACGCACGCTGAAGGGCATCGGTTCGCTGCCGGACGAAAAGCCGGTGCGCTGGGATTTGCTGGCGATGGTGCTCGGTGTCGGCTTCGTGCTGGTGTTTGCGGTGGCCTTCGTGATCCAGCACCGCGAGATCGCGGTCGCCTGCGTATACATCGCCGGTGCGCTGATCCTGGGCATCTTCGGTTACATGATCGCGACGGGCGCGAAAAGCGAACGCGCCGGACTCGTCGCAGCGTTGATCCTGGTTGCCGAAACGCTGCTGTTCTTCATCTTCTACCAGCAGATGTCGACCTCGCTGACCCTGTTCGCGCTGCGCAATGTCGACTGGAACCAGAACCTGTTCGGGATGACCTTGTTCGCGTGGTCGCCGGCGCAGTACCAGGCGTTGAATCCGATCTGGATCATGCTGCTCTCGCCGATCCTGGCCTGGGCCTACACGCATTTCGGCAAGACCGGCCGCGACCTGCCGATCGCGGGCAAGTTCGCGCTCGGCTTCGTCGTCGTCGCAGTCGGCTTCTTCATCTTCAGCTTCAGCGGCGGCACCGCGGTCGACGGCAAGATTTCCTCCTGGTACATGATCTGGGGTTACGGTTTCTACTCGCTCGGCGAACTGCTGGTCAGCGGCCTTGGCCTCGCGATGATCGCGCGCTACGTGCCGGCGCGGATGGGCGGCTTCATGATGGGCGCGTACTTCGTCGCGACCGGCATCTCGCAATACCTCGGCAGCGTCGTCGCCAACTACGCGAGCATTCCCGAGAACATCGCCAACCCGCTCGAAAGTCTCACGATCTACACCAGCCTGTTCAACAAACTCGGCTTCCTTGCAGTCGGTGGCGCCGTGCTCGCGATCGTTCTGCTGCCGCTGATGAAGAAGCTTTCGGCCAGCCACAGCGGGCGGGATGCGGCAGGCGGCAGCGCGGGATTGGCTACGGTGATTGCGGAAGAGTAAGGCCGCCCCGCGCCTGCAAAAGCCATTGTCGAATGGTATGGCGCGGGATCGGTGATGCAGGAGCGGCTTCAACGGCGGCGCGCTCACCGCGGCGGCGACGCCGCGACTGCAATGCCTTTTGCAGCCGGCACGTTCCCGGGAAGCTCTCGTAAAGCAGTGCAAAGGTGCGCAATCACCTGAAAAGACGTGGCCTTCCGCGCGGCTGCGGACGCTATGCTTGAGCCATGACCCGCAACCGCATCCTGCTGGCCGACGACGACGTCGAGCTCGCGCAATTGCTGCGCGATTTCCTCTCGCGCGAAGGCTTCGACGTCGCGCTCGCGCACACCGCCGACGATGCGCTCGCCGCCGCGCGCGCCGAGACGTTCGATGCGCTCGTGCTCGACGTGATGATGCCTGGCCGCTCCGGTCTCGATGCCTTGCGCGAGCTGCGCCGCGAATCCGCATTGCCGGTGCTGATGCTGACCGCGCTCGGCGAGGACATCGACCGCATCCTCGGCCTCGAACTCGGCGCGGACGACTACATTCCGAAACCGTGCAATCCGCGCGAACTTGCCGCTCGCCTGCGTGCCGTGCTGCGCCGTGCGCGCGGCGAAGGCCACGAGACCTTGACCGACTTGCGCAACGGCCCGATCTGGTTGCGCGCGGCGTCGCGCAGCATCAGCGTGCACGGCGAACCAATCGCATTGACCGCGACCGAGTTCGATCTGCTCGTGCTGCTCCTGCGCGAGGTCGGTCGCGTGGTCAGCAAGGAGCGCATCTCGCAAACCGTGCTCGGCCGGCCGCTCGGACCGTTCGACCGCTCCATCGACGTGCACGTGTCGAACCTGCGCCGCAAGCTCGGCGACGCGCCGGACGGTACCTCACCGATCACCACGATCCATCGCAGCGGTTACCTGCTGCGCCAGCTCGGCGACGAGGCATGAGCCGCATCGGCAACCTGACATGATGCGCAAACTGTTCTGGCGCATCTTCGTGGCGATCTGGATCGCGACCGTGGTCGTGCTGCTCGCGTTCGCGTGGATCACCACCAGCAACTTCGAAAAGGAGAAGATTCCCGGCCTCGAAATCACGCGCCTGCAGGCGGCGCAGGACGATCTGGTTGGGCGCACCTCGCACGAACTGCGCCGCGGCGGCGAAGACAACACCCGCATGTGGCTGCAACGGGCGGCGGGGTTCGGCCCGATCGTCGTCTACGTGTTCACCGCCGATGGCCACGAATTGCTCGGCCGGCCCACCTCCGACACCGTGCGTTCCTCGGCCACTGCGGCACTCGCCGAACTGTCGCAAGGCGACCCCGCGAACGGAGCCACCCCGGGCAGAGGCACCACGCTGGGCTTGGAGCGCGTGCGCGCACATGCCACGCGTACCCGCGATGGCCGCTCCTACACGATCGTCGCGGCGCTCGAGGGCAGCTTCTTGTCGCGCCTGCTCTCGCGCCGGCCACAAACATTCTGGAGCAATATCGGCGTCGCGATGATCGTCAGCGCGCTGTTCAGCATGTTCCTCGCCTGGTATGTCACCGCACCGCTGACCCGCATCCGCGCCAGCACGCGCCGGTTCGCCGAGGGTGATCTCGACGCCCGCGTCGGCCGGCTGCGCTTCGGGCGCAGCGCCGAGGTCACCGCGCTCGCGGCGGAATTCGACGGCATGGCCGAGCGCATCAAGGCGCTGGTCGACAGCCATCGCCGCCTGGTGCGCGATGTCTCGCACGAGCTGCGCTCGCCGCTCGCGCGCCAGCGCGTCGCGCTCGAATTGGCGCGCGGCGGCGATGCAGCGCAGGTCAATGCATCACTCGATCGCATCGAATGCGAATCCGATCGCCTCGAATCGATGCTCGCGCAGGCGCTGGAGCTGTCGCGCCTGGAAACCGCCAGCGGCGCCGCGCATGACACCATCGCGCTCGATAGCTTGCTCGAGGACGTGATCACGAATGCGGACTACGAAGGCGCGCCGCGAGGCCGCAAGGTCGTCCTCACCGAATGCGAGCGCCTGGTCCTGACCGGCTCGCACGCCGCACTCTACAGTGCGCTGGAAAACGTGATCCGCAACGCGCTCGCCTACACCGCGGATGGCAGCACGGTCAGCGTTCGCCTGGTCCGCGACCCACAGCGTCCCGAGCACGCGCTGATCAACGTGCGCGACCACGGCGCCGGCGTGCCGGAAGCCGATCTCGCCCGCATCTTCGAGCCGTTCTACCGCACCGACAGCGCGCGCACGCGCGCGAGCGGCGGCACCGGGCTCGGACTCGCGATTGCGCGGCGCGCGATCGAACGCCACGGCGGCCGCATCGTCGCGCGCAACGCCGAAGGCGGCGGATTGGAAGTCACGATCCGGTTGCCGCTTGGGGCAAGGGCTGAGGGCTGAACCGCGTGTGCTGCGTGGTGAATCCGTAGGAGCGCACCCTGTGCGCGACCCCGCAGCAACGACGTCCCGGTCGCGCACAGGGTGCGCTCCTACGGGGCAATGCATAGCGCCTCCGGCTTCCACCGGAATCCACGGCGCCCGGATCACGCATCGCGGGTGGCACAATGCGTCGATGACGATTGCTCCCGCCAACAACGGTTTCTTCGATCGCGCCCGCAAGCTGACCGAAACGCTCGCGTGGCTGCGCCTGTGCGCGGTCGCCGGTCAAACGCTGACGGTTGCGATCGTCGCACTGGTACTGCGCATCGCAATTCCGGTCGCGCCGCTCGCGCTCGGTATCGGTGCGCTGGCTGCTTTTGCCGCGTTCGCATTCTGGCGTCTGCGCCAACCCTGGCCGGTGCGTCTCGCCGAGGCGTTCGGCCATATCGCCGTCGACATCGGCGTGTTGAGCTGGTTGCTGTACTTCTCGGGCGGCGCAACCAATCCATTCGTTTCGCTGCTGGTCATGCCGATCGCGCTGGCGGCCGCGGCACTGCCGTTGCGCTACGTGATCGCGGTCGCACTGCTCGCTGCGGCGTGCTACCTGCTGCTGGTGCCGTGGCATGTCGCATTGCCGCCGCTGCACACCAGCGACAGCGGCGCGTTCAACTTGCACGTGACCGGCTCGGTGGCGAATTTCGTGGTCACCGCCGCAGTGCTCGCATTCTTCATCGCACGCCTCGCACGTGCACTGCGCGAACGCGAGGCGGATGTGCAGCGCGAACGCGAACGAACATTGCGCGACGAAGGCATCCTCGCAATCGCGACCCAGGCCGCCGGCACTGCGCACGAACTCAATACACCGCTATCGACGATCCGCACCCTGCTTGCGGAACTGCGTCGCGAGCATGCCGGCAACGACATGCTGACCGACGACCTGACCTTGCTCGCCGGCCAGGCCGAACGCTGCCGCGACATCCTGCGCGAACTCGTCGCGGTCGGCAGCCGCCAGCTGGTCGGCACGCCGCAGCGGCTCGCGCTGACCCGATTCGTGCAGGACTGCGAGAACCAGTTCCGGCTGCTGCGTCCGGAAATCGAATTGCAGGTGGACATCGAAGCCGGCGCCGATGCGCGCGAGATCGAAGCGGCGCCGACGCTTCGCCATGCACTGATCAACCTGCTCAGCAACGCGGCCGACGCCTCGCTCGGCGCCGGCAAGCCTGCGATCGAACTCGGGGTGACGGCCGGCGCCAAGCAGGTCGAATTCAGCGTGCGCGATCACGGCAGCGGCAGCGCACCGGGCCACGGCGTCGCGTTCCAGACCAGCAAACGCGACGGACTCGGGCTTGGGCTCGCGCTGGCCCACGCGACCGCCGAACGGCTCGGCGGAACCTTGCGCGCAGAGGCGCTGGCCAATGGCGGGTGGCGACAGCGATTGCGCGTTCCACTCGCGACCACGGACAATCGCGCCCCATGAATCCCGCCCCGACCCATCGCGTCATCCTGATCGACGACGACGCCGTTTTCAGCGCCGTGCTCGGACGCGCCCTCGGCGCCCGCGGTTTTGTCGTCGACATCGCCGCCGAGAGCACTCGCGCACTGGCCCTGATCCGCGAACACGCGCCCGATTTCGCGGTGCTCGATCTCAAGCTCGGCGCCGAGAGCGGCCTGGCCCTGATTCCGCAATTGCTCAGCGCGCGTCCCGAGCTGCGCATCCTGCTGCTGACCGGCTACGCGTCGATCGCAACCGCTGTCGAGGCGATCAAGCGCGGCGCCCATGACTACCTGGCCAAACCGGTCGACGCCGACCAGGTCGCGCAGGCGCTGCTCGGGGCCGCCCGGCACGGCGTTCCGGAGACGTCGATTCCTGCGCATGCGCCGCAACTAAAACGCCTCGAATGGGAACATATCCAACGCATGCTGACCGAATGCGAAGGCAATATTTCCGAAGCGGCACGCCGGCTCGGCCTGCATCGGCGTACCTTGCAGCGCAAGCTGGCGAAACGCCCTGTACGTGAATCAGCGCATAGCTGATGCTTTACCCATAGATAGATGGCTTAATATCGCAAGACCGGGAAGACTGCAGCGACAATCTGTCACTGGCCCGGCGCAGGCGCCCTGCCTAGCCTGCGCCCACTTTCGCCAACGGCTCCGAGCCCGGGAGAATCCACTTGCATCCAGTTCGCGTCTCGCTCTGCATCGCACTCGTCGCCCTGACGGCGACCCCGCTCACCGCGCTCGCCTGTTCGAGCTGCGGCTGCACCCTCAACGCGGACTGGGCGACGCAGGGGTTGGCGTCCGGCAAGGGCTGGCGTTTCGACGTGCGCTATGACTATTTCAACCAGTCGGATTTGCGCAGCGGCAGCGACAGCGTCGAGCGTGGCAGCATCCCATTGCCGAGCGAACACGAAGTCCAGCAGACCACGATCAACCGCAACACGACGTTCGGCCTCGAATACAGCCCGAACGCGAACTGGGGTGTCAGCGTATTGCTGCCCTACTTCGACCGCTTCCACACCACGATCGGCGAAGGCGACACCGACCTATCGAGTTCGCAATCGAGCGGGATCGGCGACCTGCGCGTGATCGCGCGCTACGCCGGGTTCTCGCCGGACCACACCAGCGGCATCCAGTTCGGCCTGAAACTGCCGACCGGACGCACCGACGACACCTTTCGTACGGGTCCATTGACCGGCGAGATCGTCGATCGCGGCCTGCAGCTCGGTACCGGCAGCACCGATTTGCTGGTCGGCGCGTACCACTTCGGCATGCTGGCGACGAACTGGGACTACTTCGCGCAGGCGATGCTGCAGCTACCGGTCACGTCGAAGAACGACTTCAAACCGGGCACCGGCATCAACCTCAGCCTCGGCACACGCTATGTCGCCAGCGAGTTCTTCGTGCCGCAACTGCAGGTCAATGTGCGCGCGGAGAAACGCGAATCCGGCGCCAACGCGGATATCCCGAACAGCGGCGCGACGCTGGCCTACCTCAGCCCCGGCTTCACCCTGAATTTCAGCCGCCGCTTCGCCGGCTTCGTGTTCGTGCAGGCGCCGATCTGGCAACGCGTGAATGGCCTGCAGCTTGAGCCGCGCTATTCGATTTCAGCGGGGTTGCATTACATCTTCTAAAGCAGCTGACGGAACGCCCCCAGTAGCGCGAACGCCAGCGCGACAGGCGTACCGTTGCCCACGGGGCGGGCTCCTACGCGAGTCGAGCGGCAACCATGACTGTGTAGGAGCGCACCCTGTGCGCGAACGCGACCGGGACGATGCGCGCTCGCTAAACCCGCTTCGCCCGCGGCGTACGCACCATCGTGTCGAGCAAGCGCTCGATCGCCGCGGCCGGATCGGCGCAACGCCCGGTATGCATCGGCGAGGTCTGGATCATCGTGCTGCGCGGCGCAGTCAGCCAATGGAAACGTTCGCGTTGCGGCAGCTTGCCGATCGGCCCCGCCGACGCGCCGCCCGCGCAAATCGCGGCGAACGCGGCAAGGTGGCTGCGTACCGTATCCAGGTCCACGCCGGGATCGAGCGCGCGCAAGCGTGCCTCGTCGAGTTCGATGCGCGCCTCGAGGAAATCGCCGCCTTTGCACGACAGCACGACGCCGACGTTGACGAACTCGCCACGTTCGACCCTGGGCACGACCCGGATCAGTGCATAGTCATACGCCGCGCGCACGGATGGCCTCCAGGGCGAATGCATGCGGCGACTCGATACGGCGCCGCAGATACCGAACATACGCGTCGCGATGCGCGGCCGCATCGGCGAATGGCGCGTCGCCGCCCAGCCACGCATCCGGGATCGATGCGACGATCCGTTCGATAACCTCGTGCGACAACACCGCGCTCATGCGCGCATCGGCCTCGGGCAACGCGGATGCGAACGGCAGCAACACATGATCCTTGATCCTTGCGAACGGGTCGGCCGCGCGTTCCAGATAACCATCCCAATTGTGATGGAAATACAGCGCGGCACCATGATCGATCAGCCACAGCTTGCGATGCCAGACCAGAAGATTCGTGTTGCGCGCGGTGCGATCGACGTTGCTGACGAACGCATCGAACCAGACGATCGCCGAGGCGAGTTCCGCATCCGGCTGCTCGACGACCGGATCGAAGGTGACCGAACCGGGCAGATAGTCGAGCGCGAGATTGAGGCCGGCACTGGCGCGGATCAGGTGCTGGATCTCCGGATCGGGTTCGGTACGCGCGAGATCCGGATCGAGTTCGACGAACACGATCTCCGGCACCGGAAGCGCAAGCGCGCGGGCGAGTTCGCCGGCGACGAGCTCGGCGATCAGCGCCTTTGCGCCCTGCCCTGCGCCGCGAAACTTGAGCACGTACATGCCCTCGTCGTCGGCCTCGACGATCGCCGGCAGCGAGCCGCCTTCGCGCAATGGGGTGACGTAGCGGGTGGCGAAAACAGCCCTCATCTCTGTTTAGCCATGATGGTCATCCGCAACTGGCTCGTGTGCGCGTTGCCAGAATGACAATTGATACGCCACGAGGTCGTTCTCATCTTCCGGTTTGTAGAACTCAATGACACAGGGGCGATCAGGGAATTGCCAAGCGAGCTTTGCCTTGTAGATTTCTGCCAGCACATTTCCGAGTAGCAAAATTTTATCCTTGGATAAATCCTTGCAGCCGTAGTGTTGAATTTCCGCAATATGCAGATGATTCATGACCCACTCAACGGATTTTCGGGAGCTCCCTTCCTGGGACTCGAAGCCTCTGAGCGATTCTTCAGAGAACCCCTTACCGAGAACGTATTCCTCGAACTCGACGAACTCTGGCCAAAGCACTGTTGCGTATCCGACGGCCAGCGAAAAGTTGCCTTCGCAACCAATCCACGATTCCAAGTCGATTCCGGCTCCATTGTTCCAAGCTGACAGCTCGGCCTTCATGCTTTCCGGCGTATCCATGCGTCGCTCAATCGATCTTCAATGAGATGATATTGGCAAGAGTCAATAGCTCGTCGTCCCGGCGAAAGCCGGGACCCAGCGCCTGACTAAGGAACCTCTGAACAAGCCGTCATCCCGGCGAAGGCCGGGATCCAGCTCCATCGCAAGTCATTGAAAAGGTGGATTCCGGCCTTCGCCGGAATGACGAGTTTGGGGTTATTCAGAGGTTCCCTAGCTAACTCGAAGACACTGGATTCCGGCTTTCGCCGGAATGACGAGCTTTTGATTACTGCGCAAGAATCGCCACATGCACTTTTCCATCGCGATCAACCCAGCCGCGATACATTCCATCCGTATTGAACGGCGTCGTGAAGTTGCCGTCCGCATCCAGCGCGATCACGCCGCCGTCGCCGCCGAGTTTCGGAATTACGTCCATGACGACTTCCTTCGCGGCCTGCGCGATCGGCTTCTTCGCGTATTCCATTCGTGCACAAATATCGTGCGCGGCGACGGCGCGGATGTAGTACTCGCCCCAGCCGGTCGCGGAGACCGCGCAATGCGCGTTCGCGTAGGTGCCGGCACCGATGATCGGCGAGTCGCCAACGCGGTTCCAGCGCTTGTTGGTCATGCCGCCGGTCGAGGTCGCGGCGGCGAGATGGCCCTGCTTGTCGAGCGCGACTGCGCCGACCGTGCCGTAGTGGACCATACGGCCAAGCGCGGACGCCTGCTTCTTCTGCTCCGCCTTCAACTCATCCTGCAGTTGCTGCCAGCGCTCATCGGTACGGAAATACGACGGATCGACGAGTTCGATGCCAACCGTCTTCGCGAACACCTCGGCTCCGGCGCCGGTCAACATCACATGCGGCGATTTCTCCATGACCGCGCGCGCAAGCAACACCGGATTTTTCACGTGCCGCACGCCGGCGATCGCGCCGGCGCGCAACGTCGCACCGTCCATGATCGCCGAGTCGAGTTCATTCTTGCCGTCGTGGTTGAACACCGCACCCTTGCCGGCGTTGAAGCGCGGCGAATTCTCCATGACGAGGATTGCCTGGGTCACCGCGTCGAGGCTGTTGCCGCCGCTTTTTAGCACGCCGTAGCCCGCGGTCAACGCCGCTTCCAGATCAGCGCGGACGAGTTTTTCCTTTTCCGGGGTCAGCTCGGCCTTGACCACGCCGGCACCCCCATGGATGACGAGAACGGGCACGGCGGCGATTCCTTGTTGGGCGAACAGGCAAAAAACGGCGGCGGCGAGAATGCGTGGAAACATGGTCGGGGCTCCATCAAAAGGTTTTCAAGTATAGATACCACGCGAACGCTTTGCGTTCGCGTGAATGGCGGTTTTGCTCAACCTTCGCCCGACGGCACGACATCACGCTCGAGAATCGGCGACGCGATCGAATCGCGTGCCAGCTTTCCGTGCACGATCGAGATCGTGGCCTCGGCCGCAGGATGGCGCACGCTGCGTCGCGCAAGATCCACGCGCGCCGATCCATCGACGCGCAGCAAACGGATATCCGCGATCGAAAGCGGCTGGGTTGCGCGCAGATCGGTCGCAGGCCGCGACGGCATGACCAGCCACGCGCTGCCGAACGAACCGTCGGCGAGACGGCCGATCCCGTCCGCGTCGATCAGCAGCGCGCTGTGTTCGTCGACGCCGATGCCGAACACGCGGGTTGCTGGCTGATCGTGGTCGATGCGTGCGACGAACGCGATCAGGCGCCCCAGCCGATGGCGCTCGGAAAAATGCGTATCCGTGACCACGTGATCGAGCCATCGCGCATGCAGGAAATCGTCTTCGATGGTGATGCCGGCATCGTGCGGATCGGCCAGCGCGATTTTCGATTCCATGCTGCCGCCATCCATCGCGGTGTAGCTGTAGCGGCCGAGGATCGCCAGGCCCGCGCTGCTGCCGCCAATCGGCCGCCCGGCGCGGATGTGCGCGTTGAGCGCGTCCTGCACCGGCGTGCCCTTCCAGTAGCGGATGTAATTGGCTTGGTCGCCACCGGCCAGGAAAATGCCGTCGGCGCCGCTCAATGCCGCGATCACGCGCGCGTCGTGGGACGCATTGCGATTGTGGAAAACGATCGTCTCGGCTGAAGAGACCGGTCCCCATTCACGCGCGAAGCGATTGCCATAGTGGCCAGCGTCGGGCTCGAAGCTATCGTCGCCAACCGCGGCAAGGATCACGATGCGGCCATGGCCCGCGTGCGCCGCGATGAATGCGAATGCCGCATCGACGCTGCCACCGCCGCCCATCAATGCAAGTCCCGGCGACGTGTGCGTGGCGCGTGGAGCGGTGGGATCACCGACGACAAAGTAGTCGAAATTCTTGTCGCGGTAGTCGTGCGCTACCGCTGTGGGCGCGTGCGGTGAGGCGATGCGCGCCGGACTCGCGCAGCCGGCCGCAGCGCCCGCGACGATGATCGCGAGTGCCGCGACAAGCCAACTCTGTTTGCAACGAAGCATGTGAGGTTCCCCTTTGTTGATATCAATGACGGTTCGCACTTGTCGCGATAGTAACGTCATGTTAAACATCCGGTAACCCGTCACACGCGGGCGCATGGCCTGGGGGCCCGCGCTCGTGGTACGGGGGGCGCTCGCAAGATGGGCGCTTCACGTCAACTCGAAAAAACCAGGGGATGATCATGACAAGAACACTATTGGCAGCCGCCGTGGCGGGTGCGCTGGGGTGCGGTTGCGCCTTTGCGGCGGGGAATGCTGGCGCCGACCCGCAAGACACGAATACCCAAGCAACGACGGAAGCTGCGTCGACGCAAAACCTCGACACCGTAGTGGTCACCGGGTCGCGCATTCCACGCGCCCAGGTGGAAGGTCCCGCGCCCGTCATCACGATCACTGCGCAGGACATCAAGAACAACGGCTTCGCGACGGTCGCCGACGTGATGACATCGCTGACCCAGAACCTCGGCAGCGTCGACAACAACCAGGTCACCAACGGCTTTTCGCCGGGCGCGCAGGCGGTCGATCTGCGCGGGCTCGGCCCGAATCACACGCTGGTCCTGGTCAATGGCCGGCGCATCGCGGACTACCCGCAGTCCTACAACGGCAACAGCAATTTCACCGACGTCTCGAACCTGCCGACGTCGCTGATCGATCGCGTCGAGATCCTGAGCGGCAGCGCATCGGCGATCTACGGTTCGGATGCGATTTCCGGCGTGATCAACTTCATCCTGAAGAAGAAGGCCGACGGCACCACGATCGATTTCCGCTTCGGCGATACCCAGCACGGCGGTGGCGCTTCGCAACGCCTGCAGATCACGAGCGGCTATTCGAATGACCGTTTCGATTCGGTATTCGGCGTCGAACTCTACAATTCCAGTCCGCTCTGGGCGTTCCAGCGCAGCTTCACCGATTCGCGCCTCGACAGTCCCGCCGATCCGTCCCGGATCGCGGCGAGCCCGGTGTTCGCACGCAGCGACATTGACGGCGACTACATCGACCCGGGCAAGGCGACCTGTGACGCGCTGTCCTCGCTCGACCAGGGCTCGATCGTCTACGCGCATCGCAGGAACTATGGCGAGTTCTGCGGCAGCTACAAGGACGTCGGTTACGGCACGCTGGAGAACGGGCGCAAGGCACTGAACTTCTACGGCTCGGCGAGCTATCGCCTGACCGATTCGATGGAACTGTTTGCCGACCTGCAGGCGGCGACGTCGCACCAGGAGCTCTACAACACGCCGCTGGAATGGCAAAACAGCTACCAGCTCAATGGCGATTCCACGCCGATCCCGTTCTTCAACCAGGCGACCGGCCAGATCGAACAGTGGCAGCGCAGATACTTCACGATCGAGGAGAACGGCGGATTCGACCCGGGCAAGATCCGCAACATCAGCAATACCTGGTCGCTGAACACCGGCGTCAAGGGCGAACTCGGCGATGGCAGCTGGAAATACGAGGCCGTGTTCGGCCACTCGCAGAACAAGCTTGAAAGCAAGGAACCGGCGCTGGTTTCCGCGAAGGCACAGGCACTGTATCTCGGCCCATCGCTCGGTATCGATCCGGACAGCGGCTTGAACATCTACAACGCACCGATCAGCCGTCTGTACACACCGCTGACGGTCGCCGAGTTCCGCTCGATCACCCAGGATTCTATCGACAACGGCATGAGTCGCGCGGAGAACTTCTCGCTGAGCGCGAACAACACCGAACTGTTCAACCTGCCCGCCGGTCCGGTTGGATTCGCCGCGATCGCCGAATACGGCAACCAGTATTACGGACTCAAACCCGATCCGCTGTCGCTCGACGGCACCTACTACGGTTTGCACAACACGGGCGCGGTCGGTTCGCGCAGTCATGCCGGCCTCGGCGCCGAATTCAGCGTGCCGGTGTTCTCCCAGTTGACCATGACGGGCGCAGGCCGCTATGACAAATACGAATACGGCGGGTCGTCGTCGGGCAAGCTCACCTGGTCGGTCGGCCTCGAATACCGTCCGTTCGATAGCCTGCTGGTGCGCGGTTCGGCCGGCACCGGCTTCCGCGCGCCGGACCTTGCCTACCTGTATGCCGGGCTCAGCGGGTCGAGTTCCGGCGGCACCGACTACTACCTGTGCCGTCGCGACGAACCTGAAACCTCGGGTGATTTTTCCAACGACTGCAGCAACGGCGACATCGGCTTCAACGGACGCAGCCACGGCAGCCTGTCGCTGAAGAACGAAACCAGCAAATCGTTCACGTACGGGTTTGTCTATTCGCCGATCAGAAGCCTGGACATCACCGCCGACTACTACAACATCAAGCTCAGCAACGAAGTCGAATACCAGGGCAGCGACACGATCCTGCGCGAGGAGGCCGACTGCCGGCTGGGTCAGACCACCAGTGGCCAGCCTGTCGATATCAACTCGGGATTGTGCCAGCAGGTGCTGAGCCAGGTGGTGCGCAACGCCGCGGGCGCGGCGAGCAGACCCGAAGGCGTCACCTCGGTGCTGGTGCTGCCGATCAACGCCGCGGTCGATCGCACCTCGGGCATCGATTTCAACACGCGTTACCGGCTCGACACCGATCGCCTCGGCAATTTCGCGTTCAACTTCGGCTACACCTACGTCATCTCCCACGAGATCCAGCTGTTCGCTGGCGACCCGGTCGTCAACGAACTGACCGATCTGTACAACTACGTGATCCCGCGCAGCAAGGTCAATTATTCGGTCGCGTGGACGTTCGACAAGTTCACCACCACGCTCTACGGCGCGCGTCTCGGTGGCCTGCCGAACTACGACGGCGACAAGCGCCTGGGGCCGACGTTCCTCTACAACGGATCATTGAACTACCACTTCAATCCCGACGCCGCGCTGAGCCTGATCGTCGACAACCTGTTCGATTCCAAACCCGGCAAGGACAGTACCTGGACCAGCTATCCTTACTACGCACGGCGCTGGTTCAGCCCGGTCGGCCGCGCGTACTTCGTCGAGTTCAATTACCGCTTCGGCAACAAGCGCAGCTGATCGTCGCAACCGTCGTCGCCAGCCTGGCGACGACGGGTTTTCCCGCACGATCGATTCCCGCGTCGATCCGCAACCTCCGCGGTGGTACGCCATCCTGACCAAAACGCATCGGGCCCGCACTTGGCGGGCCCGATATTTTCGGTACGGGGCCCGCTCTTGGCGGGCCCGATATCTTCGGTACGGAGCCCGCACAAGGCGGGCCCGATGTTTCCAGCATTGAAGCCTTCGCTTATTTCTTCTTCGGCGCCGTATCCGCGGGCGCTTCCTTCAGGCCGCGATCGACCAGCATCGCATCGACGGTCGGCGCATGGCCACGCCAGTTCTTGTACATCGTCGCAAGATCCTCGGTGTTGCCACGTGAGAGCACCATCGAGCGGAAACGATCGCCGTTGGCGCGGGTCAGGCCGCCCTTGTCCTCGAATCCGGCAAACGCATCGTCGGCGAGCATCTGCGTCCACAGGTAGGCGTAGTAACCGGCCGCGTAGCCGTTGCCCCAGATGTGCATGAAGTAGCTGGAACGGTAGCGCGGCGGAACGTAGCTGAGGTCGGTGTGGTTCTTCTTCAGCGCATCGGCCTCGAAGGTGTCGACGTCCTGCTTCGGCGCGTCGGCGCCAAGCGCATGCCATGACATGTCGAGCAGCGCGGCCGACAGCAGCTCGGTCATGTCGTAGCCCTTGTTGAAGGTGCGCGCCTTCTTCATCTTCTCGACCAGCGCGGCCGGCATCGGCTCGCCGGTCTTGTAGTTCTTCGCGTAGTTCGCGAAGACCTTCGGGTCGGTCGCCCAGTGCTCGTTGAACTGCGACGGGAACTCGACGAAATCGCGCGCGGTGTTCGCACCCGACAGGCTCGGATACTGCGAATCGGCGAACAGGCCATGCAGGCCGTGGCCGAACTCGTGGAACATCGTGATCACGTCATCGAAGCTGAGCAGCGCGGGCTGGCCTGCGGCAGGCTTGGTGAAGTTCGCGACGTTGTAGATGACCGGCTTGGTGCCGAGCAGCTTCGACTGCCCGACCAGGTTGTCCATCCACGCTCCGCCGTTCTTGTTGTCGCGCTTGAAGTAGTCGCAGTAGAACAAGCCGATCTGGGTGCCGTCCTTGTCGATCACGTTGAACACGCGCACATCCGGCTGGTAGACCGGGATGTCCTTGCGCTCGGTGAAGGTCAGGCCATAGAGCTGGTTGGCCGCGAAGAACACGCCGTTCTTGAGCACGTTGTCGAGCTCGAAATACGGTTTGAGCTGATCCTCGTCGAGGTCGTACTTGGCCTTGCGCACCTGCTCGGCGTAAAGCTGCCAATCCCACGGCTCCAGCTTGAACGTGTCCTGCTTGAGCGCGGCCTGATCGGTGTCGATCATGGTCTGGATGTCCTTCGCCTCGGCTGTCGCCTTGGCAGTCGCGGCAGGCACGAGGTCGTTCATGAACTTCAGCGCGGCGACCGGCGTCTTCGCCATCTGGTCTTCGAGCTTCCACGCGGCGTAGCTGTCGAAGCCGATCAGCTTGGCTTTCTCGGCGCGGATCTGCGCGATGCGCGAGATCGTTTCGCGGGTGTCGTTGGCGTCGCCCTTCTCGGCGCGCGTCCACGAATCCTTGAACAGCTGCTCGCGCGTCGCACGGTCAGTCAGCGATTGCAGCTCCGGCTGCTGGGTCGTGTTCTGCAGCGGCAGCACGAACTTGCCTTCGAGCTTGCGATCCTTCGCGGACTGCGTCGCCGCCGCAACACCCGCATCGCCGATGCCGGCCAGCTTGGTCTTGTCGTCGACCACCAGCGCCGCCGCATTGGCCGCGGCAAGCAGCTTGTTGACGTACTGAGCGCTGAGCGTGGATTCCTCCTCGTTCAACTTCTTCAATTTGGTCTTGTCGGCGTCGGACAACTTCGCGCCCGCATGCACGAATTGGTCGTAGTCATATTCGACCAGGCGCTTCGATTCCGGATCGAGCTTCAGCGTGTCGCGCTGGTTGTAGATCGCCTCGATGCGCGCAAACAATTTCGGGTTGAGGAAGATCGCATCCTGGTGTGCGGAAAGTTTCGGCGCTTCGTCTTCCTGCACTTTCTGCAGGACCGGATTGGTATTGGCACCGGCGACGGCGCTGAACACCGCACCGACACGGGTGAGCAGACGGCCGCTCTTTTCCATCGCCTCAATCGTGTTGGCGAAGGTCGGCGCGTCCTTGTTGTTCGCGATCTTCTCGATCTCGGCGGCCTGCTGCTTCATGCCCTCGTCGATCGCGGGCTGGTAGTCGGCGTCCTTGATCTTGTCGAAGGGCGGCGCCTGATAAGGCAGCGTGCTCGCCTTCGCAAACGGGTTGCTGATGGAGAACGCCGGGGCGCCCTTGGCAACGGCGGCCGGCGTGTTCGCCAGCATGCCGAACGCACCGACAAGAATCAGGTTCATCGTCGTCACAAGAAGTCGTGTTCGCAACATGGGTGAGGTTTCCTCGCGAATCGGAAGGTCACGCCGACCCCGCGGAAGCTCCGCGCTGACGGTACGTGGTGCTCCAGAGTACCCAAGCCGGCGCCCGCTTGCCATGTGCCGGTCGACCCTGCCACTCGCGCAATCAGCGCGCGCGACCCGCTTCCCGCAGCAACGGCTCCAGCACGGCCCAGACGTTGGCCAGCACTTTCGGCTCGCCGATCGCGCGGGGATGCAGGCCATCGTCCTGCATCAATGCCGGGTCCAGCGCGACACCATCGAGCAGGAACGGGACCAATGGCACCTTGAATTCCGTGGCCAGGTCCCGATACATCGCTCGCAGTTGATCACGATAACGCGGCCCGTAGTTGACCGGCAATTCGATGCCGATCAGCAGGGCGCGTGCGTTCACGGCATGAACCGCCTTCAGGATTTCAGCGAGATTCGCGCGGATTTCGGCAAGCGGCAAACCACGCAAGCCATCGTTCGCACCGAGTTCGATGATGACCAGCGCCGGCTTGTCGGCGGCGAGCAGCGCGGGTAAACGCGCGAGACCGCCCGCGGTCGTTTCGCCGCTGATGCTCGCATTGACGACGCGCTGCGCCGGCGTCGCGGTTTGCAGGCGCTGTTCGAGCAAGGCGACCCAGCCTTGCTGCGGCGAAAGGCCGTAGGCTGCGGACAGCGAATCGCCGAGCACCAGCAGCGGCCGCGTGTGCGCGGCGGCCGGCGATGCCGAAACAACGAACAAAATGAAACCGAGGATGGCACGCAGCATGATCATCGATCCCGCAATCGCCTTGAGTGCGACGCAGGTTAGCAAAATCGTGACTGGCCCCGATGGCCGGCTGACGATCCTCGACGATGTCGCGCTCTCGATACCGCGCGGTGACAGCTTCGCGATCGTCGGCGCGTCCGGCTCCGGCAAGACCACGTTGCTCGGTCTGCTCGCTGGACTCGACCGACCGACCACCGGCTCGATCACGCTGGCCGGCACCCGCCTCGATGCGCTCGACGAGGAAGCCCGCGCGCGCCTGCGCCGGCGGCTGGTCGGCTTCGTGTTCCAGAGCTTCCATCTGTTGCCGGCATTGAGCGCCGAGGAAAACGTCATGTTGCCGCTCGATCTCGACGGCCGCACCGATGCACGCGAACGCGCGGTCGAGGCGCTCGCGCGGGTCGGCCTCGGTGCGCGCCGACACCACTATCCGCATCAGTTGTCCGGTGGCGAGCAGCAGCGCGTCGCGCTGGCCCGCGCTTTCGTGCACGGCCCCGAGATCCTGTTCGCGGACGAGCCGACCGGCAACCTCGACCAGCGCACCGGCACGGTGGTCGGCGATTTGCTGTTCGCGCTGAATCGCGAGCACGCCACGACCTTGGTCCTGGTCACTCACGACGTAGCACTCGCAACGCGCTGCGCGCGCACGCTGGAGCTGCATGAAGGACGTGTCGTCGGGATGGCCGCATGAACGTGCTCGTATTCGCGGCGCGCAGTTTGCGCCGTGAGTTCCAGCATGCCGAGCTGGCAACGCTGGCCGCCGCGCTGGTGCTCGCAGTCGCGGCGTTGACCGCCGTCGCAACCCTTGCGAGTCGGGTCGAACACGCGATCGTCGCCTCGGCCGCCGAACTCATCGGCGGCGATCTCGGCATCGGTTCCAGCCACGCGCTGCCGCCTGCATTCGTCGCGGAGGCGCGCCGGCGCGGCTTGGCGGTGAACCAGCTCGCCGATTTCCCGAGCGTGCTGTTCGCCGGTGACGCCAGCAAACTCTGTGACGTGCGTGCCAGCGATGCCGCGTTTCCGTTGCGTGGCACGCTGACCGTACGCGATGCCCAAGGCATCGAACGCACGGCGCATGCCCCAGCGGCCGGAACCATCTACGTCGACCACGCAGTGCTGGCGGCGCTCGACGTGCGGATCGGCGCACGCGTGCAACTGGGCAGCCTCGATCTCGCGATCGGCGGCGAGATCGGCGCCGCGCCGGACGGCGGCAACCTGTTCCGGCTCGCACCGCGCGTGCTGATGAATCTGGCCGACGCCGAAACCAGTGGCTTGCTCGGCGCCGGCAGCCGCGCGCGGCGTCGCTTGCTGGTCGCCGGCAATGAAAGCGAAGTCGCGGCATTCGCGGCATGGGCGAAACCGCGTTTGACCGACGGCGCGGAAATCACCACCGTCGAGGATGCGCAGCAGAACCTGCGCAGCGCGTTCGAACGCGGGAGCAGCTTCCTGCGTCTGGCCGCGCTGCTCGCCGCGCTTCTGTCCGGGATCGCGGTCGCCCTTGCGGCGCAGCGCTTCGCACGGCGCAAAGTGGAGGAAGTCGCTTTGCTGCGCTGCCTCGGCGCGAGTCGCAACGAGATCGTTTCCGCACTGATCGTGGAGCTGGGCCTGCTCGCTGTGCCCGCTTGCGTAGTCGGACTCATCCTCGGCCTAGCGCTGCAACAGATCGTGCTCGGTTTCGCCAGCGGGCTGTTGCCGGGCGCGATGCCTCGGTTGCCGTGGGGGCCGCCGCTGGCCGCGTTCGCGGTCGGCCTCGCCGTGCTGTTCGGGTTTGCGTTGCCGCCGTTGCTGCGCCTGCGCGATGTCGAACCGATGCGCGTGTTCCGTCACGATCTCGGCGCGCGTGTGCGGCGTTTCGACGGGTTGTACCTGCTGCCGGTCGTGGTCGGCGCCGTGCTCGTGCTGATCGGCGCCGGAAACCTGCGTCTCGCCGCGACCCTCGCAGCCGGCTTTGCCGGCGTCGCTGTCGCGACCGTCGTGCTCGGCCTGGCGTTGCTGGCATTGATCCGCGCCGTGGCCGGGCGCCTGCGCGGCGCGCTGCGTTTCGGCCTCGCCAACCTCGCACGGCGGCGCGCGCTGACGTTGCTGCAGGCCGGCGCGCTCGCGCTCAGCCTGACCGCGCTCGCATTGCTCGGCGCGGTCGGCCCGTCGTTGCTCGAACGCTGGCGCGCCGACCTGCCAAGCGACACCCCGAACTGGTTCCTGATCAACCTGCAGCCAGAACAACGCACGCCATTGGAACAACGCCTGCGCGCACTCGGCGCGAGTAACCTGAACCTGTTGCCACTCGCCGTCGGCAAGCTCGTTGCGATCAACGGCCACCCGCCCGACGCGGCCGCATTCTCCGACCGCCGCAGCCGCGGCGCGATCAACGGCGAGGTGCGCGTCAGCTGGAGCGACGAGCTGCCGCCGGCCAACAAACTGCTCGAAGGCCACTGGTTCGGCACGCCGACGACTGCGCCGGAGCTGTCCGTCGACCGGGTGTGGGCGGACATGTTCCGGCTGCACCTCGGCGACCGCGTGAGCTTGCGTTTTGGCGAGCGCGAGATCGTCGCCACGATCACCAGCATCCGCGGCGTCGAATGGGATTCGTTCCGCGCGAATTTCTTTCTGATGCTCGACCCGGCCAGCGGTGCGACGCTGCCGCACAGCTTCGTCGCGAGTTTCCACTTGCAGGGCGACACCTCGAAAACCCTCGCCGCGCTGTCGCGTGACTACCCGAATATTTCGCTGATCGACCTCAACGCGATCCTCGACCGCGTGCGCGACATCGTCGCCCGCGTCACCCATGCAGTGTCATGGGTGCTCGGTTTCAGCCTGCTCGCCGGCGTGCTGGTGCTGGTCGCCGCACTCGCCGCGACCGCGGACGAGCGTCGCTTCGAAGCGGCGCTGCTGCGCACGCTCGGCGCGCACGCGCGCCAGTTGTCGATCGCGGTGCTGGCCGAGTTCGCGGTGCTCGGCATCCTGGCCGGCGTGATTGCGGTCGTTGCCGCCAGCGCGCTCGGCAGCGCACTGGCCAGCGGCGTGTTCAAACTCGCCGGCTACACGCCACCATTGCCTGCGCTGACCGCACTGGTTGGCGCCGCCGCACTGGTGGTCGCGCTCGCCGGCTGGATCGGCACCTGGCGCATCGCGCGCACTTCGCCGATGGTCGTGTTGCGGCGCAGCTAGGAGACTGTCCCAGATGCAACAAATGAATACTTAGGCGACCTGCGCAATGGCCGTGCTGCCGCGCGCTCCTCCGGATCGAGGCATTTCCGTGTGCTTGCGCATCGCAAGCGTGGTGCACAGCAGCATCGCGAACGCCGGCCAGTAATCGCCGCGTCGTTTTTTTCTGGCATGCTGCGCGCGCGCGCCGGGATCGGAACGCGTCGTACATCTCAACCTGTCAGGAGAAGTGCAATGAAAGCTCTGTTCGCATCTATGATGTTGGGCGCCGGGTTCCTCATGGCCGTCAGCGCGCAGGCACAAGTACCGCCGGACGCGCCGGCGGGAACCACGGCGACGTGCAAGGACGGCAGTTATTTCTCGGGCGCCACCAAGAAAGGCGCGTGCCGCGGCCACAAGGGCGTGAAGGACTGGTACGGCGCGCCGGAAGCAGCGGCAGCCGGTAGTGCGGCGGCCGCAAAGCCGGCGCACGAGTCGAAGAAGGCTGCTGAAACGCAAACCGCCGCAGCCGCGCCGGCAGCGGCAGCACCTGCCGCAGCCCCCGCCGGATCGACCGGTCTGTGCAAGGACGGCAGCTACTATTCCGGCGCCAGCAAGAAAGGTGCATGTCGCGGCCACAAGGGCGTGAAGGAATGGTATGGGGCGACCGAAGCCCCTGCGACCGCGGGTGCGGCCGCTGGCGCAGCCGCGGCGATGCCGTCCAAGAGCAGCCCGGCGATGCCGATGACGCCACCGACCGCCGCTGCTGCGCCGACCGCGGCGCCCACTGCAACGCCGATGCAGGGCCACGCGATGCCGGCCAATCCGAACACGATGGCCGCAGCCCCGGGCGGTGGCGCCGGCAAGGTCTGGGTCAATGAAGAATCCAAGGTCTACCACTGCCAGGACGACCGCTATTACGGCAAGACCAAGAAGGGCGAATACATGTCCGAAGCGGACGCGCTCGCGAAGGGCAACCACGCCTCGCACGGCAAGGCTTGCTCGACGAAGTGATGACCAGGCCTGCGCACGCGAACGCGATGCGCAGGAAGTAATTGGAGCCCTGCGAGCCCGATCGGTTCGCAGGGCTTTTTCATGTGCTTAGCTCGTCTGTCGCGCAGTGCCGCGACATCCGGACCGGGATCTCAATACGCTGAGGATTTCTCCTCGGCCTTGGCGCGATCCCACAGCGCATCCTGTCCAGCCAGATCCTTGTCGGCCAGCGTTTCGCCGGCCGCTGCGGCAAATGCCTCCATGCGCCGGAAGCGGCGCTCGAACTTCGCGTTCGCATGGCGCAGCGCGTGCGAGACATCGACCTTCGCGTGCCGGGCCAGGTTCACGCAGACGAACAGGACGTCGCCGATCTCGTCGGCGAGCCGTGCCGGATCGCTGCCGTCCACGAATTCGGCGCGGACCTCGTCGATCTCCTCGTGCAACTTGTCGAACACCGGATTGACGTCGGGCCAGTCGAAACCGACACGCGCCGCGTGCTTCTGCAGCTTCAACGCGCGCTGCCACTCGGGCATGCCGCGCGCGATGCCGGCCAGTGCGCTGGCGTCGTCGTCGCCATTCGCCGCGCGCTCGGCCGCCTTCAATGCCTCCCAGCTCGCAGTCTGCGCCGCGGCCGATTCGACGATCGCATCGGCGAACACGTGCGGATGACGCCGGGTCATCTTGGTGCAGATCGCATCGACCACGTCGTCGAACCCGAAATGCCCGGCTTCCTCGGCCATCTGCGCATGGAACACGACCTGCAACAGCAGGTCGCCGAGTTCGTCGCGCAGATGCGCATAGTCGCGCCGATCGATCGCATCGGCGACTTCGTAGGCCTCCTCGATCGTGTACGGCGCGATCGTCTCGAAGGTCTGCTCGCGGTCCCACGGGCAGCCATGTTCGCGATCGCGCAGGCGCTTCATGATCGCGAGCAGGTCGTCGATGCGGGGTTTGGCGGTTGGGTGGCTCATCAGGCTTTCGATCCGGCGGTCAAGCCGCACATTGTGGGAGCGGCGGCAGCCGCGATGCTCTTGCGCAGAATCCACCGGAAAAGCATCGCGGCTGCCGCCGCTCCCACAGGGAAGGGAAGGGATGCTGCGCAAAAACGCGTTACGGCCCGGCCAGCAGCGCGGACCAATCCGCATCGCGGTCGCCGACTGCAAAAAAATCCGGATTGATCAGCGATTCGCGCGCGTTGTAGGTCAACGGCCGGCCGCTGAAATCGAGCACCGCACCGCCGGCCTGTTCGAGCACGCACTGGCCAGCCGCGGTATCCCATTCGCAGGTCGGCCCGAGCCGCAGATACAGATCCGCGTCCGCCGCCGCGATGCGCACGAACTTCAGCGACGAGCCGAGCGGCATCTTCGCGCATGCCCCAAGACGACCGAGCAACTCGCCTTCGTGCGCCGACGCATGCGAGCGGCTGCCGGCGACGATCAACGGCGATCCGCGTTTGCGCGTGGTGATCCGATGTGATTTTTCGTCCGCTGCGGATCAGCCATGCGCCACCGCCGTCCCACGCACAGGCGAGCTCGCCGCTGACCGGCGTCTGCACGATCCCGAGCACCGGGCGGTGCGCGTCGATCAGCGCGATGTTGACCGTGAATTCGCCGTTGCGCTTGACGAACTCGCGCGTGCCATCGAGCGGATCGACCAGCCAGTAGCGCGTCCAGCGCGAACGCTCGCTCCAGTCGATCGCGGCCGATTCCTCGGACAACACCGGCCATTGCGGCGT
The DNA here is from genome assembly GCA_963720445.1 of uncultured Gammaproteobacteria bacterium. Classification (GTDB taxonomy): domain Bacteria; phylum Pseudomonadota; class Gammaproteobacteria; order Xanthomonadales; family Rhodanobacteraceae; genus Dokdonella_A. The sequence continues at coordinate 563,725 of CAVRFO010000001.1, read as the reverse complement.
GAGCACCTCCAGACCTTCGACGATGACGCGATGCGCTGCGAGGTCGGCGGCGGTCAGCGGCGACGCGTCATCCTTCCGCTCGACCGCGAAATCGGACTTGTAGACATCGAGAATCGCCGCCGCGGCGTGCTGCGCGATGTCGGCCGCGGCCCGCGCGAGGTGTTCCAGATCATGGCTCATGGCTGCGGCCGGAACCGCCCGGCGAGATACTCGCGGGCGATGAACAACGCAGCGATCGAACGGCCGTCGCTCACTTCCGGATGGCCGATCAATGTATGCAACTGCGACATTTTCCACGGCACCACTTCGAGTGGCTCCGGCTCGTCGCCACACAGGCGCTCCGGGTACAGGTCGCGAGCAAGCACGACATGCGTCATCGCGGTCATGTAGGCCGGCGATACCGCGAGATTGGTCAGGATATGCAACTGATGCGCGCCGAAGCCGATTTCCTCCTTGAGCTCGCGATTCGCGCCCTGCTCGGCGGTTTCGTCGCGGTCGAGGCGGCCTTTCGGCAAACCAAGCTCGTAGCGATCGACGCCGACCGCGTATTCGCGCACCAGCAGCACGGTGTCGTCATCGCGCATCGGCACGATCACGACCGCACCGAGGCCCGAGCTTTGCAGGCGCTCGAACGTGCGCCGCTCGCCGTTGGAGAATTCAAGATCGACTTCTTCGGCGCGCAGGAAGCGGCTGGTGTCGATCACGCGTGTCGCATGGATGACCGGTGGCTTCAACATGCGGCCATTCTACGTGAGTGTGCGGCTATGGCCGTAGCGCCTTTCCTGATAAGCGTCGAATCTCAGCTCGTTATTCCCGAAGCGGAGGTGCTTTGCCGTTCGCCCTGAGCGTAGGCCCGCAGGGCCGAAGTCGCAGCCCTTCGACTTCGCTGCGCGTAGCCGGTCCTGAGCATCGTCGAAGGGCTCAGGGCGAACGGGGTTGTTGGGCGACACGATTCGCGTCCCCTTCGCCTCTGGCTGAGATACGGCACAAATCAGGAGTCAGAGTTAGTCAGATTCCCTTTTTATATCCAAATCACTTTCCCGCATCGGCAAACGCGCGCAGCGCCTGCGCATGCAACACCGCGTTGCCGGCCAGCGCACTGCGCGTGTCGAGGCCGATGGCGCCGCCGTCGAGATCGGTGAACACGCCGCCCGCCTCACGCACGATCACGACCAATGCCGCGATGTCGAGGATGTTGAGGTCCGATTCGATCACCAGGTCGATCGCGCCACGCGCGAGCAGGTGATAGTGCAGGAAATCACCATAACCGCGGATGCGGCCGACGCGGCGCACGAGGTCGGCAAGCGCGGCCCAGCGTGCTGGCGATGCCGCCAGCGACTTCAGGTTGCCGGTCGAGATCGCGGCTTGCGCATCGAAATCACGCGCCTGCGCGACATGCAGCGCCAAGGTCGCGCCATCTTCGCGGCGCACGAACGCGCCGCCGCCACGCACGGCCCAGGCACGCTCGCCATATTCGCCGGCCGCGGACACGCCGAGTACGAGTTGCCCCGCATGCATCAGCGCGATCTGCGTCGAGAACATCGGATAACCGCGCACGAACGCCTTGGTGCCGTCGATCGGGTCGATCAGCCAGAGGAAATCGCCCTCGCCTTCGCGACCTTCTTCCTCGCCGTAGAACGCGTGCTGGGGAAACGCTTCGCGCAACACGCGCTTGATCGCCGCTTCGGCGTCGCGATCGGCTTCGGTGACCGGCGTCGCGTCCGCCTTGGTCTCGACCGAAAACGTGCGATCGCGATATCGCGCGAGGGTAATCGCCTCGGCGGCATCCGCGGCGCGCTGTGCGGCGGCAAGCGCATGCTCGAGGAAAGCCGTCTGCGGCATGCTCAGAACACCTTCAGCATCTGGCCGTGCACGACCAGCTTCGACGAGCCATCCGGTTGCATCTGGCCGACATGGCGCAGCGTGTCGGCCACTTGCGGATCGCCGTTGCGCGCGGCGAGCGTCGCCTCGACATCGAAGGTACCCAGCCGCACGTGGAAGGTTCCAGCGACCGCCAGATTGCCCTTGCCGTCATCGTGCACGGTGCCGGCGATGCTGCCATCGGGCTGCGACGAAAATTCCGCGAGCAGGTCCGAAAAGCGAGCCTCGGCCTGGCCGGAGACGCCCGCGTCGCTCCAGCGCGCACTGCCGCTGGTGTTGCCGAGCGTTGCGTGCGCGAACGTCGCGGTGTCGATGACGCCGTTGATGCCGCCGAGCAATTTCAACTGGCCGATGTCGAGCGCCGGTTCGAGCAACGCCGCGGGAAAACTGAAACGCAGGTTGTGCGCCGACAGCGAGCCGCTGCCACGCGCCAGCACACCTGCCACATCGACATCGGCCCCCTGGATGCGGACATCCGTCACCACCTCGCCGCGCAGCAACGGGCTCTTCTGCGCGCGCCAGTCGAGTTCGCCCAGATCGCGCCCGAACGCGCTGACGCCGTCGGCGTGCCCGTCCCAGATCGTGCCGCGGATTCCGGTCAGCGCGAGCGGCGCGATGTATTTCGCGCCATAGCGATAGCCGACGTCGGCCGGCAGCGTCCACGCGAACACGCCGGCGACGACCACCGCGAGCACGCACAAGCCAACCAATATCTTCAGGATTCGCATACCTAAATTCTTGTATTCAGAAACCCCTGGCCGGGTATCGGTCGATAGCCGGCCTCGCGCGGGGGGAACCAACGTCTGCGCGTCATGGATGCGTTGGGAGCGGCGCAGATTGTAGCGATGCAGCCGTGCCTGGGGGAGGGTTTGTCGCAGACCCGTGCGAACGCATGCCATCGCGCAAGCCGACGCGGATCGCCGGCCGGATGGTCACGTGGGCAAAAGACCGTGCGCTCGGGCGCGCGTGCGCGACGCGCACGCACTCAGCTCGGAATGCGCGCGGCCAGCTGTTTCTTCGCAAAAAGTCGATCAGGCGAAGCGAAAGCGTTCATCCGGCTGCAGATGCACGTGCAAATGCCTGCAACCGGATGAACAACCCGAATCACGGATGCACGATCACCTGCCCCTTCATGCCCAGCGTGTCATGCAGCGCGCAGACATAGGGATACACGCCGGAATGCGTGAACGTGATCCTGAAACGCGTATTTCCCAGCGGCGCCTGGGCGAGCCCAATGCGTTCCTGCGGAGCCGAAACGATGAAGCCCGAATGGACGCTGTCGGCCAGCGAATTGATGGTGCCGTGCAAGGCCCCGTCCGCATCCGTCGTGAATACGCCCGAGGTGAACGGAGGAATGGGATTTGCCGGCTCCGTTCCGAACGTGATCGTATGCGGCGTGACCGGATCGTCGTTGTCCCATTCCACCGTGTCGCCCGCGCGGATCACCACTTTGTCCTGCATGAAGCGCACCACCGAAAGCGTCGAGTGTCCGCCCGCATTGGCCGAAACTTTTCCGCGTCCGGCCGCCACCATCGGCATCGCGCCGTTCATGTGATCGGAATCGCCGTGCCCGCGATCACCGTGCTGGTCGGCGTCCGAGAGCAGGTCATGCCGCGCATCGGCCGCCTGGTCGTCGTAGTACGCCTGGTTGTGCGGAAGCGGCAAGGTTGGCGCGAGAACGTGCACTGTTCCGGTCATGTCCTCGTGCACCAGGCAGACCAGTTTGTAGTTGCCCGCGGTCGGGAAGTTGACCGTATAGGTCTGCCCTTTCACCAGCGGCCCGGTGTTGACGCAAGTCGAGCCATCGAAGCTGGTCCCGCTGGGCGTGGTGCCAGGCGGCGGACCCGGCGGGCAGCCGACGGGAAACGGCGGCCGCGACTCGCCCGCGACCAGGAAGGTCACCGTATGGATCTCGTCCGCATTGAACGTCCAGGTAATGCTGTCGCCCGCGTGTACCCATATCTCGTTGGGGAGAAAGGCCAGCATCTGCATGCCCATGTTCCCGCTTTGCGCACCTACTTGCGCATGCCACTGCGCCTGGGCGACCGGCGCGGCGACCATGCCAATGGCCAGACACAGCAGTGTTCTCGTTACGTACGTTTTCATATCGAGCCTCCACAGGGGATGGGTGCGTGGCACCTCACGGACAGGCGTGCTCTCCCCCGCCCGACACAGCGCCAGCAGGATTGCTTCCGGAACGGGCGCAGGCGATTACAGGCGGGTCGTTGCCGGCTACCGCAACGCAACAGATACGACGTGGATGACCGGTGCCGCAGGGGCGAGCGGACTTCAGGCGTGCGCGACGGGCACGCCTTTCATGGCACATCCTGCAAGGTCACCCGCGCATTGACGAGACCGATGCCTTCGGCACGATCCGCGGACAGGTCGCTGGCCTCGACGCCGTAGTTGCGCGAGAGCGCCTCGACCCAGCCGACCAGTGCGTCGAAGCTCGCAGCATCGAAGGTCACCCGCACGCTGTGCGCGCCGACCGGTTCGACCCGTTTCAACGCGCCTTCGAGGCCGCCACCACGCGCGGTCGCGTCGGCCAGCGCGAGCAGCGACTTGCCCTGCCGATCCGCACGCGAACGCGTGCCGACCGCCTGCTGGTTGCGGATTTCGGCCGCACCCATGCGCACGTAGGCGAGATCGCGGCGCTGGTTGTCGACGTCCTGCTGCAATTGGGCGCGTTTGGCCACGAGCGGATGCCAGACCAGCGCCCAGCCGAGCAGCAGCGCGACGACGGCCGCACCGATCTTCAGCATGCGCCGCTCGTTTGCCGCCAATCCCTGCCACCACGCCGCGATCATGGCGTAGCGCCCGTGATGCGGATGCGGCCATCGACGCCATCCGCACCGGGATTGGCGACCGTCACTTCGGCCTTCAGGCCCGGTGTCGCGGCGAGACGTTCGCGCACGCTGTCGAGCGCGGCGACATCCGGCGCGCGCAGGGCGAGCTCGAATGTGCCGTTGCGATATTCCATGCCGCGGGTCTGGATTCGTGTGGTGGTGCCGAGCACTGGCGCGATCTGCGCGAGCACGCGCAGCAAACCGCTCGTTTGTTCGCCCGGATGGATGCGCGCGAGACGCCCGCGCATGAGTTGTTCGGGACCGAGGCGCGCCAGTTGCGCCGCGTCGATATCCGGAAACGCGCCGCGCACTGTCTCGCGCGCGAGCGTGTCCATGCGTGCGGAGGCACGCGAGAGCTGCAGCACGTCGAAGCCCAGGTTTGCGACCGCGAGGATCACCGCGGCCGCGGCCAGCGCCGCGGCGGTGCGCCACCAGCGCGTGCCGCGCGCCTGACGATGGCCGGCCGCGAATTGACCGTCGAGCAGGTTCAGCGGCGGCGCCGCGAAAGTCGCGCCAAGAAAAGCCAGCGCATCGTGCTGGCGCTCCCGATAGGCCGCGATCGGCACCGGCAGCGCGAGCGCCGGCGCAGCGCGGAAATCGTACACGTCGAGCGACAGGCGCGATTCGGCGGTTTGCGCCAACGCCAACCAGTCCGGCAATTCGCCCACGCTGCACGCGAACGCGGACCACGGCGCAAGGCGAACCGTCGCACGGTCGCCCTCGATCAGCACCGTCGCGGAATCCGCCGAAGTCGGCAGCGCCAGCGCATCGGGGACCAGCACGTCCGGCCGGATGCCCGCTTCGCGCAGCCGGTCGAGCCATGCGTTCAATTTGCCTTTTGCGACAACCGCGACACCGATCGGATCGCCACTGTTTTGCGCCGCCGCGAAATGCAGGTCCTCGACCGGACTGAGCAGCTGGTCCTCGACCGCAAACGGCAACGCCTGCAGCAGTTGCGCGCGATTGCGCGCGCTCAGGCGCGTCGAGGTCAGCAGCACGTCCTCGCTCGGCACGAACACGACGATCTCGCCGGCCGCGTCGAGTGCGCTCGCCGGCGGAATCCCGGCCGTCGACACCGCCGACGTGCGTGCGCCGCCGACTTGGCGCAACCAGGTCAGGCCACCATCGGAAGCGATGCGCAACAACAAGCGATCGGGCATGAGGTCGTGTTGGTGGAAGGGAAACGGCGTCGAACGCGACGATTGTAGTCGAGATCGCGGCGGTGACGGACCTGCCGGGCGTCGCATGGGGTGCGTCGCGTCGTTCAGTCGCGGAGCGTTGCGGCGGCGCCTTCGCGGACCGCTCACCCTTCGATACCTCAGGGCGAACGGTGGTGGGGTTCAGGACGCCCCGCGCTGAAATCTCCCACCGTTCGTGGCGCCCGAAATCCCCCACCATTCGCGCCCCCTGAAATCTCACACCGTTCGCCCTGAGGTATCGAAGGGTGAACGGGCGAAGATTTCAGGGTACGCAACAACAGACTCGCACCGAACATCATTCCCGCAGCAAATCGCCAGGCTGTCGTTCGCCCACGGGTGCCGGCGCCACCAGCGCGTCATCGCTGCCGCGACTGCGTTCGAGCACGCGGATGCCGCCACCGGTACCGCCCTGGCTGCGCTGGATCAGGCTGTAGAACGTGAACGGGATGTCGTCCAACACGATGTCGCCGCGAGCTAGGAAGTAGCTGCTCTTCGCCACCAGCAACGACGATAGTGTCGGTGGAATCGTGCCACCCGCCGCCGTCACCGCATCCTGGAACGATTGGAAACCTTGGTAGTTCGCCTGTCCGTTGCTCCAGAGCTTTTCCGCCGTGGCTTGCGACAAACTGCTGTCGAGGCTCCACAGGAGCACCGCACTCGCAGTGTTGAAGTTGATCGTCGTGCCGGCTGGCAATGCGCAGACGTAGGGCGCAAGCCGAGCATAGACGTCGCCACTCACGCCACGCACCAGACGCAGTTCGGAAACATGCGCGAACACACCATGGAGCGGGCGATACGGAATTGGCAGCGCAAGGTAATAGCCGGCGTCGTCCGCTCCGGTGTTGACGCCGCTCCAGGCCTGCACCGCTTGGGCAACACTGGGATCGATACCCAAATGCGTAAGCAGCGCGCGGAATATGTTCAGCGACGTACTGGCGTTGATACTTCCAGAGCCAAGATTGTTGAGATTGAAGCAGCCATTGAGGTCGCGCATCGTCGCGCTGATCATGCCGCCCGGCACCGGTTGCGGCGGCAACGGCAGCGCCCACGGACTGGCATTCGTATCGGCGAGGTTGCTCGTTACGGTCAGGATTTGCGCCGCATAAAGTTCCAGTCCCTGCGCATAGGCTTGCGCCTGCTGCGAACGCAGCACATTGCGGGTGCGCGCGAGCGCGAGTTCGCCGCGATCGAGCAGCGCGGCGATCAGGATTACCGCGAGCGCGACGACCAGCAACGCGACCAGCAGCGCGACACCGCGTTGACGCTTCGGCAATGTGCTCATGGCACGCTCACTATTGGAACGCGGAAGACAATTCGACGACGCGGCGGATCTCCCCAAGATCGGTGAAGGTGATCCGGAATTCAACCGCGCGCGGCAACGACGCGGTGCCGGTTGCGACACCCTGTGGCGGCCAGACATCGCTCCATGCGCCGCTGCCACGATCGAAATAGCGCAGATGAAATTCGCGGACCCGATCGACCAGCATGCGCGTGGCCGGTGCCGAATTCGGCGCACGATCGAGCACCGCATAACGACCGCGTTGCAGCTTGCCGCTGTCCAGCCCGTACACGACGCGTTCGATATTGCTGCGCGGCTCGGCAAGCGGATTGGCGAATCCCAATCGGCTCATTTCGATAGTGCCGGGGCTGCCGATCACCGCCGGCAGCGGCGCGCCATTGTTGCCGAGCACCGGGCGGTCGACCGCCTGGCGCAGATCGCGTTCGAGCACCGACACCGCACGCGTGATCGCCGCGAAACGATCCTGCTGCGCGGCGAGCGCGCCGCGCGTGCGCGCGATCTGGTTGAGCCCGCCATACGCCGCCGCCGCAAGCGCGGCGAACACGACCAGCGCGACCAGCAGCTCGATCAGGGTGAAGCCGCTTGGGGGCCGGGAATCGGGAATCGGGAATCGGGAATCGGCGAAGTACGCGTCTCGCGAGCGTGCTCCACGGTCGGTATGCTCATACGGTCGGGAACCCGTTGGCCCGCAACGACGCGAAGATCTTCCGATTCCCGATTCCCGATTCCCAACTCCCGACTTCACAGCGACACCGCCAGCCCGGCGAAACCGGTCAATGTCGCCGACGGTGCCGGGGTGTCACCGAGAAAAACGTCGATGTCGATGCGGCGGATTTCCGCGTTCGGCGTCGCTTTCACGTCGCGTGTCCAGCGCCAGTCGCGACCGCCGAGCTGCATGCGCCCGTCGCTGCGGCCGGTCGCGGGGAACGGTGTTGCGAGGCGCGTATCGCCGAGCACGTCGGCCGCGACCCAGCCGGCCAGCGTGCGCTCGCGCAGGCCATCGAAACTTTGTACCTCGATGCTCGCTGTGCGAGTCAGCGCGAGCAACGCGATCGCGATCACCGCGAGTGCGATCAGCACCTCGATCAAGGTGAAGCCGCGCGCTCGCCTCATGGCTGCACCTCGATGCGATCGGCCTTCAGCGTACCGTCGTCATCGCCGCTGACGCGATAGCGCACCGGCACGTCGCCGAGCCGCATTGCCAGCGCAAACGACGTGACTTCGCCGGAAGAAAAGCAGACCAGCTGCGGCGCATTGCGTTGCGCGGTCGCCAGCGCAACGGGGCGACCTTCGCGGCTCAGCTCGATGCGCATGCCGGTCGGCCAATGGCGCGCACGCAGCTCACCGTCGCCGGGCAATGTGCGCCAGCGATCGCCATCGAGACGCATGAACGTATAGCCATCCGCGCTGATGACCGCTCCGATTTCGCGGCCGCCGAGTTCGGCCTGGTTGCAGGCATGCCCGAGCAAGGTCTGGAAGCGCTCGGACGCATTCGCGAGCTGGCGCTCGCCGTTGCCGCCGACCGAAAGGGTCAATGCCGCGACCAGAACGGCGCTGATGACCACGACGACGAGGACTTCAAGCAAGGTGAAGCCGCTGTGGAGCCGGGAATCGGGAATCGGGAATGGGGAATCGGACACTACCGAAAAGCGGCCCGCACCTTGACGACGCCGCTGTCGCTTTACCGATTCCTGATTCCCCATTCCCGATTCCCTATTCCCGGCTCATTCCCAGTTGCCGACGTCCGCGGCTTCGCCATCGCCGCCCGGCTTGCCATCCGCGCCATAGCTGTAGATGTCGATGTCGCCGTGCTGGCCCGGATGCGCGTACTGGTAGGGATGTCCCCACGGATCCTTGGCGACACGGTCGAGATACGGACCTTTCCAGTTCGGCGCTTCCGGCTGGCCGGATGGCTTGGTGACCAACGCATCGAGGCCTTGCTCGGTGCTCGGATAAACGAAATTGTCGAGCTTGTAGAGACTGAGCGCGGTGACGATGCCCTGGATGTCCTGCTTCGCGCGCGTGACGCGCGCCTCGCCCGGACGCTCCATCACGCGCGGAACGACGATCGCGGCGAGGATGCCGAGGATCACGACCACGACCAGAATCTCGATCAGGGTGAAGCCGCGGTGGAGCCGGGATTGGGGATTGGAGATTGGGGATTGGGAAAGGGGAAACATGGCGGACTTGTGGCGCGAGTGTGAGAGTTCGATCATAGCAAGACATGAACACCTCCTCCGTTACCTCGCTGGCCGCGCGCGATCTCGCCGTGGTCTGGCACCCGTGCACGCAGATGCACGACCACGAAACCCTGCCGATGCTGCCGATCGCGAGCGCACAAGGCGCATGGCTGACCGATCACGACGGCAAGCGCTATCTCGACGCGGTCAGTTCGTGGTGGACCTGCCTGCTCGGCCACCGCCACCCGCGCATCGTCGCCGCGCTCAAGGACCAGCTCGATCGGCTCGACCATGTGATGCTGGCCGGGTTCACCCACGAGCCCGCGATCGAACTGGCCGAGACGCTGGTGCGGATCACGCCGCCCGGCCTCGATCGCGTGTTCTACGCGGACAACGGCTCCAGCGCGGTCGAAGTCGCACTGAAACTGAGTTTCCACTACTGGAAAAACGTCGGCCGCGCCGAACGCACGCGCTTCATCGCGCTGACCGGCGGCTACCACGGCGAAACCCTCGGCGCGCTGTCGGTGACCGATGTCGCGCTGTATCGCAACACGTATGCGCCGCTGCTGCTCGATCCGATCTTCGCGCCCTCGCCCGATGCGTACGAACGCGAGCCGGGCGAAAGCGCGGTCGAATGCGCGCGGCGCCGTCTCGGCGAACTGCGCGCGATCCTCGAACGCCACGCACACGAAACCTGCGCGATCATCGTCGAACCGCTGGTGCAATGCGCCGGCGGCATGCGCATGTACGACGCGAGCTACCTGACCGGCCTGCGCGCGCTCTGCGACGAATTCCACGTGCACCTGATCGCCGACGAGATCGCGGTCGGCTTCGGTCGCACCGGTACCTTGTTCGCGTGTGAGCAGGCCGGCATCGCGCCGGATTTCATGTGCCTGTCGAAAGGCTTGACCGGCGGCACGCTGCCGCTGTCCGCGGTCCTCACGACCCGGGAAATCTACGCCGCGTTCTACGCCGAATACTCGGCCGGCAAGGCGTTCCTGCATTCACACAGCTACACCGGCAACCCGATCGCGTGCCGCGCCGCGCTGGCGACGCTCGGCGTTCTTCGCGACGAACCCGTGCTCGAACGCAACCGCATGCTGGCCGCGCACCTGGCCGCGAAACTCGCGCCACTCGCCGATCATCCGCATGTCGCCGACGTGCGCCAGACCGGCATGATCGCCGCGGTCGAACTGGTCCGCGACAAGGCGACACGCGCACCATACCCAGCCGCCGAACGCCGCGGCCTGCGCGTGTATCGGCACGGACTGGAACGCGGCGCCGTGCTGCGCCCGCTCGGCAATGTCGTCTACTTCATGCCGCCGTTCTGCATCACGCCGGACGAGATCGATTTCATGGTCGATGTGGCAGTGGAAGGAATCGCGCGCGCGGTCGCGTGAAACCGCTTTCGCAGAAATCGATAGCCGTCGATTACACTTCCTGCATGCGCACTCCCCGCATCTACCTTCCGCAACCGCTGCATCCGGGCCACGACGTGGAACTGCCGGCGCAGGCCGGCGAGCACCTCGCGCGCGTGCTGCGCCTGGAACCGGGCCATCCGCTGCGTCTGTTCAACGGCGATGGCCACGAATACGTGGGCGAACTCGCGGTTGTCGCGAAACGTGTGGTCACGGCCCGCGTGCTGTCTGCAACGACAGCGGATCGCGAAAGCCCGCTCCGGATCATGCTCGGCCAGGGCATCGCGCGCGGCGACAAGATGGACTGGATTCTGCAGAAGGCGACCGAACTCGGCGTCGCGCGCATCGTCCCGCTGGTCACCGAGCGTACCGAGGTGAAACTCGGCGCCGAGCGCGCGGAGCGGCGCCTCGCGCATTGGCAGGCGGTGATCGCGTCGGCCTGCGAGCAATGCGGACGCAATCGCTTGCCGGAGCTGCATGAACCGGTTCGCCTTGCGGACTGGGCGGCGGCGATCGCCGGCGAAGGCGGCCTGCGCTTGGCGCTCGATCCGCACGGCGACATCGCTGTGCGTGAACTGCCGTCGGTCCGGACCGCGACCTTGGCCGTGGGGCCGGAAGGCGGTCTTTCCGAACACGATCTCACGACACTGCAGCAGGCCGGCTTCCGCGGCTTGCGCCTCGGGCCGCGCATCCTGCGCACGGAAACGGCGGGTCTGGCCGCGCTGGCCGCATTGCAAGCGATTCACGGCGATCTTTGAACGGTCGACGCGCCGGTGCTGTTGCGACTCCGATGCTGCCCAGCTCCCGGCTGAACCGCACGTGGCCGGGACTGGCACACGAGGCGTCGACCGGCATAAGCTGGCGGGATGCTGAACCCGTTGCATGAACTGCGGTCCAATCCAAGTCCACACGCCCATCGCCTCGCGCAAATCGCCGAGGCACCGACAACGAAGGCATACGCTATGAAATCCGGTATCGCAGCAGCCCTTGTGGCGCTCTTTGCGACGTCCGCGTGGGCGCAAACACCGGCGCCGTCCCTGGATCTGCAAGTGCCCCCCAGCCAGGACACCTCCGCGGCAACCACCGCTGCCGCGAACGCCGCGGACGAGCCCGGCAAATACTATGGCGATGTGGGCGGCAAGGGTGATGCCCAGTCGGACACGCAGGTATCGGGCAGCTTCAGCACCGGCATCGGTTATGCGAAAGGCTTCGGCACCGGCGTATCGAGCGCCGCCGATCTCAACGTGAGCAAGCAATACGGGGACGGTAAAGTCTTCAACCTGCACATCGATGTCAGCCAGAGCCGCGGCTTCCCGAATCGCTGGCAGGGCGCGTACGGGCCTGGATACACGGGTTTTTGAGCGAACTCAAAAATCACTCGTCTCGTCGCGACGAGCCTGTCGAAGCGCGGTTCCAGCCGGTTTCGACAAGCTCGCCCCGAACGGTTCCATGCTGTCTACGGGCCGGTTGACTCGTCGAAACCATCCGCGAAGATGCGATCGAGCGTCGCGACCGGATCGCTCCACAGGCCGTAGCCTTTCATGGCGGCGTTCACCACGACCGGATTGCCGCTGGTGAAATCGAAGCGGCTCAAACGCATCGTTGCCGGCGTATTCGTGTCGCGCGTCAATGCGAACAATGCGCGCGCACCGGGATCGCCATCGATGGTCGCCGGTCCCGTCGCAAGGTAGCAACAGCCTGGCGGAGCGCTTCCGATCGGCGACAAGCTCGCCGGCGCGCCGGGAGTCGACCAGGTGACGCTGGCGAGGTACGAAAAATCAAGCACGCTGCGCGCGATCGCATACAACTTGCCGGTCGGCGCATCGATCGCCAGCGCAACCACCCGATCGCCGCCGGCAATCGGATAGGCATTGGGCGCGACAGATCCCGCCACGCTGATGTCAAAACGCAGCAACTGGTCTTCGGTATCGCCGGTACGCCGACCGACGAGGAACAACTCCTGCGTGCTGGCGCGCCAGGCCACGATACCGCTGCTGATGCGACAGCAACCCACAGCCGTGTCGGCATAGGCGGGCGCTCCGAAGGCCGTGCCGGCGTTGGTCGTGGCGGTGAAGATGCTTGCCATCGCAACGCCGCTCGGATCGGCGACGACGCCGACCAGACGCGCCAATGCCGGATCGAATGCGAGGGCCGCAAAATAGCGCCCACTTGGAGCATTCAGGGCCCCGAGTGGAACCGGCGTGTTGCCATACGCATGCGCGCGTATCGCAGCCGGGGTGCCCGCTGGGGGGCCCGCCGGATCGGGATTGACCGCGACATAAACAAGGTCACGGCCGGCATCTGCCGCCAGCGCACCGACCTCCACCAGCAGTCGGCCTTGCGGGCTGACGAGGGTGTTCAGCGAGGAACTGCCGCTGGCCGCATCACGCACAACGGCGGCGCTGTCGTTCTGCGGCGACAAGGTCAGCACATGCGCGGCGACGGGCGCGGCCAACCCAATCAGCGCGACGGCCGCAACCAGACACGAAGGAGATGATCGCAACATGGTGCGCACTCCCTATCGGTTGCCGCGGCGGACGAGATCCTCCAATTCACGCAGACGCGTTTCCAGCTGATCGATGCGTACATCGCGTTCCTGCACTTCCTGCTGCAACGCTTTCACCGACGCCAGCGCAACGCCGGCCACGTCGGTGGGCGCAACGAAATGATCGCTGGGGCCAAGCCCGAATGCCGCATGGAAATCCTCCGCGACCGGGCCAAGGTGGCGATCGCTGGCGTCATTGCCCCGATAATTCCAGGTGCTGATCGGCAGTCTGTCGAGCTTGGCCAGCATCAGCTTGCCGTCGATCGGAACGAAATGTTCCTTCGCCGTGCGACTGGACAACTGCGAGATCGTGCCGTGCACGAGCATGTCGCCCGCGACATCGAGTTTCGCCGCCGGCGAAGCGGTGCCGATGCCGACATTGCCACTCGCCGCGATGTCGATGCTCGATGTCGGCGCCCCCGGCCGGATGCGGAACGGCAGACGCGAACCCCCGGTAACGTCGCGTACAAAGAAGTTCGCTTCGTTGCCGGCGATGTCCCATGTCTGCGCGGTGAAGCCGCTGGCGTTGCTCTGCTCCATGCGAACTGCCGGCGTGTCGCCTGTATAAATATGCAAATCCAGCAGCGGATTCGCGGTGCGCAGCCCCACCTTGCCGTTGCTCGCAACGAACAACGAGTTGGTTGGCGCGCTCCCGAGGACGGTGAATGGCACCGTCGCCGCGGTGATGTCCTCGATCGAGAATTTTTCCGCCCCGCCACTGGCGCTATCGTTTGCGGTGAGCTGCCAATTGTGATTTGGAAATCCTGCGGAGGCCGAGGTGTCCATGAACAGGATGCGGGTGTTGTTGGCTTTCAGACGCAATGTGTCGAAGCCGAAAGCCTCGTTGTTGACACAGTCGAGTCCGACGCAGGCAGCCCCCTGCACGATCAGATCGTCGGCGATCACCTGATCGGCGGGAACCGGCGCACTGCCCACATCACGGCGCGGCGTACCGAGCCTGTCGGTAACACCGGAAGCTACGACCGGCACGACCGCGCCGGCGTGCACCCCGGCGGCACGCCCATCCGGATTGTCTGCAGCGTTGGCGACGATGGCAGCGCAAGCAAGCGCGCTGGCGATAACGAGTGGACGGATACGCAGTGCGAACGGCATGGAATTTCCCCTTGGCGACGAACGAAAACACGCGTCGCGCGCCGCGCGTGCCGTCCCTGATCCCCGCACGCCGTGCGCCACTCCCGGAACGGATGCTAGCCCAGTCGGCAGCCTGCGGATACCGCTCTGCGAGCCGTCTTGGGATTCAGTTGGAAAGCACGCCGGCACCGGCGCTGGTGTTGCCGCCCGACACAGACGCGCCATCACAGCCTGCCCGAGCCGCGCGCGCCGAAATCACGGCCATCGCCGAACTGGCGCGCAAACACTGGCAGGCGTTCATGACAGCGCACGCCGTGCGCTGAAAGACCGCAGCGCAACCGGGACTTTCGACCCGGTCGCGCTGCGCCCATTTCGCCTACCATCGGCGGAATTTGCTGCGTGCGCCCACGCCCAGCCGAAGACGAGCGGGTTCGCTCTCCCTCAGGAGAAGAGCCTGCCCGGATTCGATCCTGGGCAGCCCGACTGCGATCGACTGGGGTTGATCGCGAACGAAGGTTGGGGACCGGCACAACACCCCGTCTGCGCTGAACCCTCGCTCCTTTCCCACCGGACGGGACTCGACGACTGCGCAGCAACGCTCACCCAGTGGAATTTGTCCCGGAGTCGCCATGCCCTCGTTTCGCCTCACCGCCCTCGCGGCCTGCCTGACCTTCGCCGCCGCGCCCGTCTTCGCCACTGCCGCAAAAGACGGCGACAAACCCAAGTGGGACGTCAACGCCGCGCACGGCCCGACGAAAACCGTCAAGTTCACGACGGACGAAGGCACCTGGATCGATCTCGACGTCAGCCCAGACGGGCGCTCGATCGTGTTCGACCTGCTCGGCGATCTGTACCTGCTGCCAATCGAAGGCGGCAGCGCGAAACGCCTGACCTCCGGCCCGGCCTGGGACGTGCAGCCGCGCTTCTCGCCGGACGGCAAGGAGATCGCGTTCACCTCCGACCGCGGCGGCGGCAACAACCTGTGGCGCATGCCGGTCGCCGGCGGCGCGCCGACGCAGGTGTCGAAGGAAGACTTCCGCCTGCTCAACAACCCGGCGTGGACGCCGGACGGCCAGTACATCGTCGGCCGCAAGCATTTCACCGGCGAGCGCTCGCTCGGCGCCGGCGAGCTGTGGATGTACCACCGCGCCGGCGGCGCCGGCCTGCAATTGACCAAGCAGAAGAACGACCAGCAGGATCTCGGCGAACCCGCGGTCAGCCCGGACGGCCGCTACGTCTATTACTCCGAGGACGTCACCGCCGGTCCGAACTTCCAGTACAACAAGAACCCGCATGACGTGATCTACGCGATCAAGCGCCTCGACCGCCAGACCGGCGAGACCGAGACCATCGTCGCGACGCCGGGTGGCGCGGTGCGCCCGCAGCCCTCGCCCGACGGCAAGACGCTCGCGTTCGTCAAGCGCGTGCGCGAGAAGAGCGTGCTGCACCTGGTCGATCTCGACACCGGCGACGTGCGTCCGCTGTGGGACGGCCTGTCGCACGACATGCAGGAAGCCTGGGCGATCTTCGGGCCGTATGCCAATTTCTCGTGGACGCCGGATTCGAAGCAGCTCGTGATCTGGGCGCACGGCAAGCTCTGGCGCGTCGATGCGGAAAGCGGTAAGCCGACGCAGATTCCGTTTACAGCTGCAGTCGAGCAGACCGTCGCGCAGCCGCTTCGCTTCGAGCAGAAGCTCGACCAGGGCGCGTTCGCACCGAAAATGATCCGCGATGTCGCGACCAGCCCGGACGGCAACACGCTGGTGTTCCATGCGGTTGGACACTTGTGGAAAAAGGCGCTGCCGAACGGCGCTCCGGAACGTTTGACCGCCGATGCCACGCAATTCGAGTATCAGCCGTCTTTCAGTCCAGACGGCCGCAAGCTGATTTACACGACCTGGTCCGACGCGAGCCAGGGCGCGATCATCGAGCGCGACCTCGCCAGCAGCCAGACGCGCACGCTGACCGCGAAACCCGGCTTCTACTACGGCCCGACGTATTCACGCGACGGCGCGCACATCGTGTACGCGAAGACCGCTGGCGGTTCGATCACTGGCAACCTCAACTCCGGCGAAGCCGGCATCTACCTGATGCCAGCGAATGGGGGCGCCGCGAAACGCATCGCCAAATCCGGCACGAATCCACAGTTCGCCGCGGACGGCCAGCGCGTGTACTTCCTGACTGGTGATGGCCTCAAGAAGAAGTTGCAGAGCGTCGGCGTGAACGGCGAGGAGCCGCGCGACGTGTTCGACCTCAAGTACACCGACTTCGTGGCCTTGAGCCCGGACGGCAAGTGGGTCGCGTTCACGGAACTGTTCAACGCCTACGTCGCGCCGCTGCCGCAGACTGGCGCCGCGATCGAGTTGTCCAAGGACACCAAGGCGATCCCGGTCACGCCGGTCAGCAAGGACGTCGGCTCCTACCTGCACTGGTCGGCCGACTCGAACGCGCTGCACTGGATGGTCGGCCGCGACTACCACACGCGCGACCTGAAAGACGCGTTCGCGTTCGTGCCCGGCGCGCCGAAGGATCTGCCCAAGCCGGGCAGTGACAAGGGCATCGATGTGGGCCTCTCCGTGCCGATGGACCGCCCGGCCGACACGTTCGCGTTTACCGGCGCGCGCCTGATCACGATGAAGAACGCGCAGTCCGGCACGCAGGAAGTCATCGAGAACGGCACCCTGGTCGTCGAGGGCGACACGATCACCGCGCTCGGCGCGGCGGGCAGCGTCGCAATCCCGGCCAACGCGAAGGTCATCGACGCGACCGGCAAGACCATCGCTCCCGGCTACGTCGACGCGCACGCGCACGCCAACCACTTCTTCACCGGCGTGGTGCCGCAGGCGAACTGGGCCTATTACGCGAACCTGTCGTTCGGCATCACCACGATGCACGATCCGTCGGCGACCACCGAAACCGTGTTCTCGCAGGCCGAACTGGTCAAGGCCGGCGACCTCGTCGGCCCGCGCGTGTTCTCGACCGGCACGATCCTGTACGGCGCCGACGGCGACTTCAAGGCGGAAATCAACTCGCTCGACGACGCGCGCGCGCATCTGCGCCGGATGCAGGCGAACGGCGCGTTCAGCGTGAAGAGCTACAACCAGCCGCGCCGCGAGCAGCACCAGCAGATCAACCAGGCCGCGCGCGAGCTCGGCATGCTGGTCGTCGAGGAAGGCGGCTCCACGCTCAACCACAACCTGCCGATGATTCTCGACGGCGCCACCAGCATCGAGCACAACCTGCCGGTCGCGCCGCTGTACAGCGATGTGATCAGCCTGTGGAAGCAGACTGATGTGCGCAACACGCCGACTCTGGTCGTCAACTACGGCGGCCTGTCCGGCGAGTACTACTGGTACGCGCGCGACAACGTCTGGGAAGACAAGAAGCTCAACCGCTTCTTCCCGCGCGAGACGCTCGACGCGCGCTCGATCCGCCGCGAGACCGCGCCGGAATGGGACTACTACTACAAGGAAGTCGGCGCGGCCGCGAAGAAGCTGCGCGACGCCGGCGTGAAGATCCAGACCGGCGGCCACGGCCAGCTGCAAGGCCTGTCCGAGAACTGGGAAATCTGGATGCTCGCGCAGAGCGGCTTCAGCAACTGGGAAGCGCTGCGCGCGGCCACCTACGACGGCGCCGACCTGCTCGGCTTGTCGAAGCAGATCGGTTCGCTGGAACCGGGCAAGCGCGCCGACTTCGTCGTGCTCAACACGAACCCGCTGGAGAACATCCGCGCCACCGCCGACACGCGCTACGTCGCCGTCAACGGCCGCGTGTTCGACGTCGAAGCGGACATGGCCGAAGTCGCCGGCAAGGGCCGCCAGGCACCGGAGTTCTACTGGCAACGCCACCGCGACGGCCGCAGCTTCGGCATCGAGTTCGGTCCGACCGCGATGTGTCACTGTCCCAAGTCCGGCACGTTCCACGTGCATTGAGCCCGAACCGTCCGCGTATCGCGCGGACGAGACCGGTGCAGGAGCGAGCGCATGCCGCGGCACGACCGCGGTTTGTGCCCGTGTGGCAACATCGGCCGACCCGTGCTGTCCGGAAACGCGAGCGGCAGGTACTGTTCCATCCTGCGCCCCACTCTTCGAGTCCCTGAGCGATGCATTCTTCCGAACGGCCGTCCGTGACTCCCGCCAGTGCTGCTGCGGCCAAGAACGTCGCCGGCCACGCGCGGCTCGACCATGCGATGAAGCCGCGCCAGCTGATCATGATGGGCCTGGGCAGCGCGATCGGGGCCGGCCTGTTCCTCGGTTCCGGCATCGGCGTGCAGACCGCGGGGCCGGCCGTGCTGTTGTCCTACCTGATCGCCGGCGCGCTGGTCATCATCGTGATGCGCGCACTAGGCGAGATGGCCGCGGCGCGACCGGCGAGCGGCGCGTTCTCCGTCTACGCCGCCGATGCGATGGGCGAGACCGCCGGCGCCACCGTCGGCTGGCTGTGGTGGGCGCAGGTGGTCGTCGTGGTCGCAGCGGAATCGGTCGGCGCGGCCGGTTTGCTGGCGACGCTGTGGCCGACGCTACCGGTCGCGTTGACGTCGCTGGTGTTCATGCTCGTGTTCACCGCGGTCAACCTGCTCGGCATCCGCAACTTCGGCGAGTTCGAGTTCTGGTTCGCGATCCTCAAGGTCACGGCGATCGTCGCGTTCATCGGCATCGGATTGCTGATGCTGCTCGGCCTGCTGCCGGGCGTCGCTTCGCCGGGGTTTTCGAATTTCGTCGCCCACGACGGCTTCGCGCCGAAGGGCTGGGCCGGCATCGGCGCCGCGCTGCTGGTGGTCGTGTTCGCTTTCGGCGGCACCGAGATCGTCGCGGTGGCCGCCGCCGAGACCGAGGATCCGCAGCACAGCATCTCGCAGGCGATCCGCACCGTGGTGTGGCGCATCCTCGTGTTCTACATCGGTTCGCTGAGCGTGATCGTCGCCGTCGTGCCGTGGACCAGTGACGCATTGAAGTCACCGTTCGCCGCGGTGCTGCAGTTGGCGGGCATTCCGGGTGCGGCGAGCGCGATCACGCTGGTCGCTGTCGTCGCGCTGCTGTCGGCACTGAACGCAAATCTCTACGGGGCCTCGCGCATGATCTTCTCGCTCGCCGAGCGCGGCGAGGCGCCGCGCTGGCTGGCGCGCGTGGACCGTCGCCAGGTGCCGGTGGCTGCGGTACTGTCGTGCGTGGCGTTCGGCTTCTTCGCAACCCTGCTCGAGCTGCGTTATCCGAACAAGGTGCTGCCGGCGCTGCTGAACCTGGTCGGCTCCACCTGCCTGCTGGTCTGGACGATCGCGCTGGTATCCCAACTGATCCTGCGCCGGCGCGCGGATCGCGCCGGCACGCCGCTGCCGTTTCGCATGTGGGCCTTTCCGTACATGACCTGGCTCGGCCTGGCGATGCTCGGCGCGATCTTCGTGCTGGCCATGCACACCGAGGGACCTCGCCTGCAGTTGTTGTCGACGATCGCGCTGACGCTCGGCATCGCGGCCCTCAGCGAGGTCACGCGGCGCTGGCGCAGCCGACGGACACTCGGCTGAGCCAGCCAACCAGCCTGCGACGGCGTCGACCAGCCAGGGTTACCCGGTCAGGCCACGCCAGTGGGTTACGATGCCGCCCCTTCGTCGCCTTGCGGCCAACCGCCGCGTACCGGGAGATTGCCTGCCGTGTCACATTATTCCGGCCCCCTGCTCACGCGCCCGATCGCCGAAGCACTGCTGGCCGCACACGATGCCGGTGCGCACGAATGGGCCGGCTCGCTGGACTTGGGAATCTCGAACGGCAACGCACCGCTGGAGACGGACGCCTGGCAGTGGCGCGGCCAGCGCTATCCGTATCCGCCCACGCTGAAGGACCGCACGATTTACTACTGGGACGGCGACGAGTTCGCGCCGATGTCGCGCTTTTCCGGCTCGCTGATCAAGCTGGTGCCGACCGAGTGGGGCGCGCCGACCTTCGAGATCGACGGCATCAAGATGCTGCCCACCTCGAAGGAATCGCCGTTCGAGGATGCGCGGCGCAAGGTCGCGCTGATCGAACCGCGCGGCAAGGTCGTGCTCGATACCTGCGGCGGTCTCGGCTATTTCGCGGCCTGCTGTCTGGAAGCGGGCGCGGCGCGCATCCACTCGTTCGAGAAGAACGCCGACGTGCTCTGGCTGCGCACGCTCAACCCGTGGTCGCCGGACCCCGACGCGCCCGCCAGCGGCGGCCGCCTGCAACTCAGCCATGCCGACGTGTCACAGGCGATCGCGCAGATCGCCGACGCGTCGGTGGACGCGCTGTTGCACGACCCGCCACGCTTCGGCATCGCCGGCGAGCTGTACTCGCAGGCGTTCTACGACCAGCTGGCGCGCGTGCTGCGCCGCGGCGGGCGCCTGTTCCACTACACCGGCAACCCGAACAAGCTCACCAGCGGGCGCGATGTGCCGCGCGAGGTGGCCAAGCGGTTGGAGAAAGCCGGTTTCAAGGCGCAGCTCGCGCTGGATGGGGTGCTGGCGATACGGCGCTAAAGAGCAGGCAGCGATCGGACTCCCTTCTCCCTCCGGGATCGAAGCCCGCCCTCAGGCGGGCTGAGGGTGGCGCGAAGCGCCGGATGAGGGTTCGGGGCGAGTACGGTGCTTCACGATCGCACCGAACCCTCACCCCAACCCCTCTCCCGACGGGAGCTTCGGTGTTGTCAGGCATCACCCCGCACCTGCCCGCTTCTGGCAACCTGTCCGCATGACCCCGACCGAAATGCACAGCGCTCCCGAAATCTCGCGCGCCTCCATGGTCGTCGCGGCGCTGTCGACGGTGGTGGAGTGGTACGACTTCACGCTCTACCTGTATTTCGCCACGGTGCTGTCGCGCGTGTTCTTCGGTGGCGGCGACGACTCGCTGCTGGCCACGCTCGCCGGGTTCGCCATTTCCTATGGCATGCGGCCGCTGGGCGCGATGGTGTTCGGCCATATCGGCGACCGCATCGGGCGGCAGCGCACGCTGGTGCTGTCGATGATGCTGATGACGCTGGCGATGCTCGCGACGGCGTTGCTGCCCGACTACGCCGCGATCGGGCCTGCAGCGGGTGGACTGCTGTTGCTGCTGCGCTGCTTCATGGCGTTCTCGGTCGGTGGCGAATACACGGGCGTGGTCGCCTACCTGCTGGAAGGTGCGCGCGAGGACCGGCGCGGCTTGATCACCTCGTTGGCATCCGCCGCCAGCGAGGTCGGCGCGCTGTTGGCCGTGGCGATCGCCGCGCTGACGGTCGGTGCAATGAGCACCGTCCGATCTCGACAGCTGGGGCTGGCGCATTCCGTTCTTCGTAGGCGCGGCGCTGGCCGGCTGCGTCTGGTTCGCGCGTTCCACGATGGAAGAATCGCCGGATTTCCTGCGCCAGGTGCAGCAGCGCAGCGTGCCCGCAGTCCCCACTCCGCTACACGCTCGCCCATCACCGGCCCGCGCTGTTGCGTACCTTCGCCATCTCGGCGCTGGGCTCGATCACCTACTACGTCGGCATCACCTATGTGCCGGCGTTCCTGAGTTCGTCGGGCATCCTCGCCGAAGGCCGTTCGCTCTGGCTGTCGACCGTTGCCGCGGTGGCGGTGATCCTGGTCACGCCGCTGACGGGTGCGCTGTCCGACCGGGTCGGACGCAAGCCGGTGCTGATCTGGCTCGGCGTCGCCGGCATGCTGCTGCCATTATCGATGTTCGGCCTGATGGCCGGCGGCGGCGAGCTGCGCATCGCGGTCGGCGCGATCGTGCTGGCCTGCCTCGCCGGCGGCGTGAGTGCGGTAGGCGCCCCGGCGACCGCCGAGCAGTTTCCCGGCGAAGGCCGACTCAGCGGCCTGGCATTGGGCGTGACGATGGCAACCGCGATTTTCGGCGGCCTGACGCCTTTTCTCGCCGAGCTGTTCGTGCAGTTGACCGGATGGATCGCCGTGCCCGGCGCGATGATTGCCGCCGTCGCGCTGGCCGTTCTACCCGTGCTGCTGACCATGCCGGAGACGCAGCCGCGCCTGGTCAGAGCCCATGTCCGCGAGCGGGCGGCCAAAGAGGACGGCGACATTTGATCAGCAAGAGCAATGCCTCTGAGGCATTTCTCCATCCCCAACAGCCGCGGATTCCACTTCGCTCCATCCAGGCAACTCGCCTGCCTACTTGCCCACCGCCTGCTTCACCAACGCGGCGATCCGCTTCTCCACCTCGGCGTTCAGGGCCTTGAGCGCGAATGTGGTCGGCCACATGGCGCCGTTGTCGAGTCGGGCCTTGTCATTGAAGCCGAAGGTGGCGTACCTGTCCTTGAATTTATGTGCGCCCTTGAAGAAGCAGACGACCTTGTCGTCCAAGGTGTACGCCGGCATGCCGTACCAAGTCTTCGGCATCAGCACCGGCGCGCTGGCCTTGACGACGGCGTGCAGCCGCTTCGCCATGCCGCGGTCGGACTCCGGCATCGCGGCGATCGCCGCCAGCACCTCGCGCTCCCCTTCCTCCCTGCTCCTGTTCGCACGCGCCTCCGCCTTCAGCTCCTGGGCGCGGGCCTGCATCGCGGCCCGCTCTTCAGCTGTGAATGTCTGGGCACTCTTCGCGGCCGCCGTGGCGGACTTGCGTGGGGCCTTCTTTGCAACCGGACTCATAGGAAACTCCTCAGATGGATTCGCATCGAAAATCTCAGCCACGCTCCTGCACACGCAGCAAGTTGCCCGCAGGATCGCGCACAGCACAGTCGCGAACCCCGTACGGTTGCTGGGTCGGTTCCTCGACGATCTCGGCACCGCTGGCCTGGATCCGCTCGAAAGCGGCATCGAGGTCCTTGGTCGCCAGCAGCATGATCGCGTAGGTGCCCTTGGCCATCATCTCGGCGATGGTGCGTTTCTCGTCATCGTTGACGCCGGGGCTGGCGGCCGGCGGATACAGCACGATGGACGTGCCAGGCTGGTCGGGTGGCCTGACCGTGATCCAGCGCATCCCGTTGTAACCGACGTCCTTGCGCACCTCGAAGCCGAGCGTGTCGCGATAGAACGCCAGGGACGCGTCCGGGTCGGTCTGCGGCAGAAAGCTCGCGTGAATGTTGATGTCCATGGCGGTCGCGCTCGGTGTGAAAGGAGCCGTCATGCTACGTCCGGTTCGGGGATCGGCGCTTCTCGATTCCTGACCGGTCGCGTCACCTGTCTCGCCACGCAGGACGGCATGCCCGCCGTGGCGAGTGCCGCCTCCTGCCGATAGACGCTGGGCGACATGCCGACCAGCTCGGTGAAGCGCGTGCTGAACGTGCCCAGCGACGCGCAGCCGACCGCGAAGCAGACCTCGGTGACGCTGAGGTCGCCACGCCGCAGCATCGCCATCGCGCGCTCGATGCGCCGGGTCATCAGATAGGAATACGGCGACTCGCCGAACGCGAGCTTGAACTGGCGACTGAGATGCCCGGCGGACATGTGCACGCCGTCGGCGAGCGCCTCGACGTTCAACGGTTGCGCGTATTCCCGATCGATGCGGTCACGCACGCGGCGCAGCCGTGCAAGGTCGCGCAGGTGTTGTGCTTCGGCAGGTCGGCTGTTCATCTGCGCGATCGTCCCACTCGGTGCCGGAGTGCTCAAGTCCGTTCAGCAAACGGGGCGGGGTTGTCCGAAATTGTCCCTGACGCTTTTTTGCTTTGGGGCCGCCGACGCCTCGAATAAATGAACCTGACCCTTTTACAGCTCCCACTTCACCTGGACGGCATCACCGTCCATCGAACCCGTCCAATACGTGCCCAGCCGCACCCAGGCCGAGCGGACGCGCTGGACGGACGCGTCGTAAACCTTGACGTGATAGACGACCTGGCCATTCGAGGAGCTGAGCAACATGCCCAGCGGCATGAACACACTGCGCTGGCGAGCGTGCAGGATCTTGTAGCCATTCACGTCAGCCCATGCCTGCAGCAGCGAGCGAGCGTTTGCGTAATGCCGGCGAATCCAGAAGATGCCTGCGCCCCCTGCTATCAGGAGCAAGACGACGTGCTTCAGTTCGATCATCGGCGACAGTTTTCGGGAAGGCGCGCGGGATGCGGGTGGTGACACGCGCACCGGGTGGATCGCCGGTGGGCGAGCATACAAGCAGGGTGGTTTCAAGGTCGAGCCGCAACACGGGTCCAATGCACGACGCCGAGAGTCGCCTCTTGCGGTCACGCTCTTTTCCATCCCATGCATTGCCCGCTACCCGCTATGCTCGGCCTGCACGGCGCGGGGGCGCCGATCATCAGGGAAACGACACCATGACGACACGATCCAGGGGACCGATGGCCGGCTTTGACTGGCTGAAGCGCGGCATCAGCGTGGGCTTCCGCCATCCAAAGCCGTTGCTCGGAGGAGCAGCGTTCCTGGTGCTGGCGTCCCTGTTGCCGACGCTGGTCACGCTACCGATGCAATTCCCATCGCTAGCCGCGGGCACACAGCCGAGTCCCGCAACCTTCGGCTGGATCATGGCGGGTTCCATGCTGCTCAGCCTGCTGATCGTGCCGATCTACGCGGGTTATCTGCAGGTGATCGATGCGGTCGAACGTGGGCTACCGGCCCGCGCACGCGACATTTTCAAACCCTATCAACAAGGCGAAGCATTGCGCCTGATCGGCTACGGACTGGCGATGATCGTGGTCTACATCGCAATGTTCGGAATCATCATCGCGGCTGCAGGAGGCGGCATCGTCAGCTGGTACATGGAAACGCTGACTGCACAGGCTGGGCATTTACCGCCGCCGGCGTTGCCCCATGGTTTCGGGATCGCCATGGCACTGCTCATCGTGTTCGGCCTTTTCATGATGGGTTTCTATGCAATCAGCCTTGGCCAAGTCGCGCTGCGCTCCCGCAACGTGCTCGGCGCCATCGGCGATGGCATGATCGGCGCACTGAAGAACCTGCTGCCGCTGCTCGTGTTTGCAGTGAGCCTGGTCCTTGCCTGGATTGTCATAGGCATCGCCTTTGCGCTCGTTGCCCTTCTGCTCGCCCTGCTCGGCAAGCTCGTCGGCATGTGGCTGGTGCTCGTGCTGGTCATTCCGCTTTACATCGCCATGATGCTGATGATGCTCACGATGATGTTCGGGGTGATGTATTACCTATGGCGTGATGTGTGTGGCGATGACATCGTGACCGACATGGCTCCGTCGATCGCCGCCTGATCTGCGTCATCCGTTCCCGTGCGAATGCGGCCTCGGTCGCCTTCGCTATTTGCGCTGCGCAGACGAGTCGATGATTCCGGGCGCTTGTTCAAACGGATAATTCCTCCGTCCCCTTCTTCCTTTGATGCCTACGTCGCGCCGCTGCCGCAGACCGGTGCCGCGATCGAGCTGTCCAGGGACACCAAGGCGATCCCGGTCACGCCGGTCAGCAAGGACGTCGGCTCCTACCTGCACTGGTCGGCCGACTCCAAGGCGCTGCACTGGATGGTCGGTCGCGACTACCACACGCGCGACCTCAAGGACGCGTTCGCGTTCGTGCCCGGCGCGCCGAAGGAGCTGCCCAAGCCCGGCAGCGACAAGGGCATCGACGTCGGCCTGTCAGTGCCGATGGACCGGCCGGCCGACACGTTTGCGTTCACCCACGCGCGCATCATCACGATGAAGAACGCGCAAGGCGGTGAGCAGGAGGTGATCGAGGACGGCACGCTCCTCATCGAAGGCGACACGATCAAGGCGGTCGGCGCGAACGTCGCGATTCCGCCCAACGCGAAGGTCATCGACGCGAGTGGCAAGACGATCGCGCCCGGCTACGTCGATGCGCACGCGCACGCGAACCACTTCTTCACCGGCGTCGTACCGCAGGCGAACTGGGCCTACTACGCGAACCTGGCATTCGGCATCACGACGATGCACGATCCGTCGGCAACCACCGAGACGGTGTTCTCGCAGGCCGAGCTGCTCAAGGCCGGCACGCTGGTCGGCCCGCGCGTGTTCTCGACGGCACGATCCTGTACGGCGCCGACGGCGACTTCAAGGCAGTGGTGAACTCGCTCGACGACGCGCGTGCGCATCTGCGCCGCATGCAGGCGAACGGCGCGTTCAGCGTGAAGAGCTACAACCAGCCGCGTCGCGATCAGCACCAGCAGATCAACCAGGCCGCGCGCGAACTCGGCATGCTGGTGGTCGAGGAAGGCGGCTCCACGCTCAACCACAACCTGCCGATGATCCTCGACGGCGCCACCAGCATCGAGCACAACCTGCCGGTCGCGCCGCTGTATGCCGACGTGATCAACCTGTGGAAGCAGACCGACGTGCGCAACACGCCGACGCTGGTCGTCAACTACGGCGGCCTCTCGGGCGAGTACTACTGGTATGCGCGCGACAACGTGTGGGAGGACAAGAAGCTCAACCGCTTCTTCCCGCGCGAGACGCTCGACGCGCGCTCGATCCGCCGCGACACCGCGCCGGAATGGGACTACTACTACAAGGAAGTCGGCGCGGCGGCGAAGAAGCTGCGCGACGCCGGCGTGAAGATCCAGACCGGCGGCCACGGCCAGTTGCAGGGCCTGTCGCTGAACTGGGAGATCTGGATGCTCGCGCAAGGCGGCTTCAGCAACTGGGAAGCGCTGCGCGCAGCGACTTACGACGGCGCCGACCTGCTGGGTCTGGCGAAGCAGTTCGGCTCGCTCGAACCGGGCAAGCGCGCCGACTTCGTCGTGCTGAATAGGAATCCGCTCGAGAACATCCGCGCCACGATCGACACGCGCTACGTCGCGGTCAATGGCCGCGTGTTCGACGTCGACGCGGACATGGCGGAGGTGGGCGGCCAGGGCCGCGCGGCGCCGGAGTTCTACTGGCAGCGCCACCGCGACGGCCGCAGCTTCGGCATCGAGTTCGGCCCGACCGCGATGTGCCACTGCCCGAAGTCGGGGACGTTCCACGTGCATTGAGCACGGCGTGATGATGTTTGCTGCTCCGCGCCGGAAATGGCGCGGAGCGCAGTGGATGGCGCTCCTCGCAAAAGCGAGTGAGCCGGCCATATGTCACGAATCGCACGTCAGGTGTGTCGTGACTCGACGGGCCGCTTTCGGCCAGCAGCGGACGTCCTGGCCAATTACGTTACAGCTGCCTCATGGAGCCTGTTCTCGCTGTTGCGAATGCCGCGACAAGACGACTAGCGGGTCGCGTGCGAGTGGAAGCAACGCACACTCTGCAGCGAGCTGGCCACAAGCAGTGCGAGCTTGTTCGGCCGAGGCGGCTCTGCGAGGGCGAGCGTTAGGACGAGGGGCGAGACGTCGCGTGTACGCCGGGCTTAGGAATGAGCGTTGCCAGGGACCGGGCGCGGTGACCGGCCAACCGGATCCAACGCCCGAGCACGCGCGAGTGCCATGAACCCGAGGAACCCCAACAGGGCCACTGCGAGGGTAACTACGGAGCCTTCGGAACCGAAGCTTCCCCCGGTGAGCCAGTCGGCGCCAACAAGACGCCCTTGGATCATGGCCGCCCCGTCGCTGGTGCCCGAGACGAGCGAGGAAAACACCTGACTCTGCGCGAAGTTCCACGCGAAGTGGATGCCAATGCAGAGCCAGAGTCGGCCGGTCGCCATGTAGGCGGCCGCAAAAAGCATTCCGAACGCCGTGCAGGTCAGCAATCCGATGGGGTTGGCGCCGACGTTCGGAGCGTGAATGAGGCCGAAAAACAGCGCGGAAATGACAACGGCCCAGACTGCGCCGAGCGCCTGTCTCGTAATCCCGAACCAGATGCCGCGACCAACGAGCTCTTCCAGCAACGCCACGCCGAGGTAGAGCGGCACCACGCTGAGCATGTGCGCGGTGGGCGCGACCACGCCTTGGATGCGATAGACGCCCAAGGCCCACAGCACTGCAAACAGCAGCGCTTGCATGCCAAGGCCGACGAGCAGCCCAGATCCCAGCTCGCCCAGCGCACCCGGCGTCGACAGTTCCGATACGGGACGTCGCTCGATGCGCAGCACGAAGAAGCGGTATGCCTGCCAGACGAGAAGCGCCGCCAGCAAGGTCGGCCAGATGTGTCCGTAAGGTGGCGGGATCAGCGCGTGCGCCGTTTTGGTGATCAACGGCGCAGGTATCCACACGAGGAGCGAGCCCAACAGGATCCGTACGACGGGGTTAGCGAACACACGTGCGGCAAAACCGCGATTGTTTGTGTCGTCTCCGGCGCGGCTTTGAATCGACCGAACGCCGTTAGTGCTCGGGGCCTCGGCCATGGGGCGTGGGCGAAAACTCGGGTCAAGGGGGCTCTGCTCCTGAGAAGTCATGTGTCAGTGCCCGCGGGTCAGGGTAAGCGCCGCGACGCCCGTGCCCGGGTGCCTTACGGTCAGGTGCAGGTGCTGACCGGGATTCACCTCCAAGCCGGCAGCCATGTCGCGCGCGGACACGCCTGAAACGCGGTGGCCGTTGCGTTCGAGAACCACGTCACCCGGTTGCAGCCCTGCCACGGCAGCAGCCGACCCCGGTGTTACCTCGGTGACGACCACGCGGTTGAGCCTTGGGCTGAGAATGCGAGTCGTCAATGTCTCGGTTCGGAAACCGAAGTCGTCCTGCGCGGCGAGCGCAGGGGCGGAGAGAGCGACCAGGAGGGTGACGATTAGCGCTCTGGATAGGGACGACATGGGAGTTTCCACTTGGTTGGCAATTTGGATCGGCCGAGGTGGACCCTCGGTCGGGCGGCGCATGCTGTGATTCGGTGTGCTGCCACAGTACAACACAAATCACCGGCCGCCATAGCCCATAAGTCACCCTCGCTGGGCGACCGCGACAGATGCAGAGCGGAAACACCCGAATGCCGCATCTGAGTTGGGTTGGCGGTATGTGTTTCCCGGCTGGCAACTCAGTCGACATCCACAGGCGGCCGAACTGCCGCCGCACCACCCTCAACAAGGGCGTCCCCCGAGGCTGTCCTAAAGCGCGACGGCGCTGCGGGCTCGATAT
The DNA here is from genome assembly GCA_963720445.1 of uncultured Gammaproteobacteria bacterium. Classification (GTDB taxonomy): domain Bacteria; phylum Pseudomonadota; class Gammaproteobacteria; order Xanthomonadales; family Rhodanobacteraceae; genus Dokdonella_A. The sequence goes on along the minus strand of CAVRFO010000001.1, from coordinate 534,406 downwards.
GCCCGTCGGCTGCCATCCCAGTGGTACGGCTTCACGATGCGCTTGATGACCGGACATGACATCGGAACGCTGCGCGAGCTTGTCGGCCGCAAACACCTGGGCGCCACGTGTAACTACGTGCATATTCGGGGCGGGTGCGAATGGTCTGCCCGGTCGGCCCGACGTCGCTTGGTGTCCGCTTTGGGTCGCATCCAGCCACCCACGACTATCACCGATCGACGCGCCCCACGCTGATAGTCCACCCCCTCACAACGCCGGCTTGACCCGCAACTCCGGCCGCGGTCGCGGTCCATCCGTTGGATCGTGATCGAACGGCGGGTAGCCGAGTTCGGCGTGCACCTCGGCGTAACGCTCGGCGAGTGCGAGCAGGTCCCGATAGGCGGCGAGAGCGGCGTCGCGTTGGCGGTCGGATTTGAAGTCGTAGCTCGGCGGGCTCGCGTGCATCGGTTGCAGCGCGGCGTCGGTCGTGGCGGTGACGGCTTCGGCATGGCGCAGGCTGTCGAAGGCTTCGCCGATCAGGCGCATCGCGATGCGGTAGCGCACCCAGCGGTGGTTGCGCCAGCCGGTGACGGTGCCGGGCGGCGGTTCGGGATTGGCGTAGTGTTCGAGCAGCAGTTCGCCGGCGCGTTTGCCGCGTGCGGCGACGCGCTGGATCAGTGCGGGGCTCATGCGCAGGTTGAGTCCGCCCTCCTCGTCGCGCAGGCGCACCGCGACGATGCGTTCGGCGAAGCCGGCGGTCGCGATCTGGGTGCTGTCGGTCCAGTTCTGCATCGTGGTCAGGATCGCGCCGAGGAAGCTCGCGATGCTGCGCCGGCCGCCGGGTTCGACGTCGACCACGCTTGCGGTCTTGCCGCTGGCGTTGTGGTCGGGCATCCAGACGAAATCGTCGGGGTCGCGCGGTTCGGGCGGGACGAATTTGGCGTCGACGAGGTTGATGCCGAAGGTCGGTCGCGATGGCACCAGCGCATCGAAGTACTGGATCGGGAAGTTGCTGCAGATGCCGCCGTCGGAGAACCAGACGCGTTCGGCAACGCGAATCCACTGGCCGCGTTCGGCGGGATTGGGGTCCACGCGCAGGCGCCACAGCGGCACCGCCGACAGCAGCAGCGGGAACGCGAGACTCATGCGCACCGGCACGATGATCGGCAGGTCGTGCATGGCCGGCAGGCGATGGCGGCCGGCCAGCGGGCCATCCGTGATGTGCTCGGGCGAGTCGGCGATCAGCGCATCGACGATCTCCTGCGGGAACAGCGCGCGCATTTCGTCCGCGTCGAAACAGAACGCGTCGCTCTGCAGCGGGAAGCTGTACGGTCGACCGTGGCTGAGCGCGGTCGTCATCAGGCGCAAGTCGATGCGCCGCAGGCCCGGCCGATGGCTTGCCTCGTCGGCGATGTAATCGGGCTTCGGCGTGCGACTGCGCCAGAGGTCGCCGAAACGCAGCGGATGCTTGGGGTCGAGCCCGGCCAGCGATTGCACGGTCGCATGCAGCCACGGCGTCAGCGTGTCCGCGTCGCCGAGGCCGGAGCACAGGCCGAAGCCGTTGGCGGGGATGCGCCGCAGCGCATGCACAAGAATGATCGCGGCGAGAACAAGCACGAACACGAGCGCGCCGACAAGCACGCCGGCCAGTGCGGCGCCCCACCACGCAAGGCGGTCGAACGCCCAAGTGCTGGGCACGAACATCAGGAACAGCACGAGCAGCGCGACCAGCAACGCGGCCGCCGCGGCGAATGGAAAGCAGCGGATCGCCGCGGCCAGCCAGCGCCACGCGGCCAGTCCCCAGCGCGGCTTTTCCGGCATCAGGCCGGCGACCAGCAATTCGTACAGGCGCCGTGTCGAGGGTTGTGGTTTGAACAGGCGGAACAGGCGCGTTGCGCCCTGCTCCGTCCCGTCGTCGGTTTCGGCCAGCACATCGGGCAGTTTCGCGAGCCGCTCGAAACCGCCGTCGTCACGCCCGTACTCGGCCGCCGCAGCCGCCGCGGCGGCGATCGCACCGGCGGAGGCGCCGCCGACGCTGCGCAGGCGGTAGTGCGCCGCGAGCCGCGCAATCGCGCGCGGATACACGATGCCGCTGGCGATGCCGCCCTTCATCACGAGATCGCACTCGGGGACATCCGCCCCCGCTGTCGTGTGCATGTTCCGTCCCCTCGCCCCTGCGCGATCGGCCACGCCGGGCAACCATACTCCGTCGATGGATGCGGAAAGCATGCGGCTGGCCGAGGTGCTGCAAAGACAGCTGACCGGAGTCCTGAATGACCTTGCCGATGGCGATTCGATCCAGCCTCGACTGGCACTGGTCAAGAGCCTCAGGAACTTAGGTCAAGGCCAGTTCCACCTCGAGCATTCCGCCCGTTCGGGATATGCCATTCACCTCCTGCGATACCGGCAGGACGATGCTGGGATCGTCATTGTGGAAACGAGCGAGCACGCCCGGCTCGCCCGCTGCCTCGGACAGGCTCATGTTGTAGCGCTCGCAAGCCATCAGCGTGCTGATCAGCCCGTTCCACTCCCACAGCAGCTCGTCGCAGGCGTTTTTCAGGCGAATGGAGAATATGCGCGCCGAGCCAGGCACATTCGCGGGATCCCATCGAAGGCCAGCCACGCTTGGCTCTCCGGCGGGAATGGGAAGCCGGATCACGCTGGGGGAGGAATCGAGGGTGGTACGCACGCTGGAACTGTTGATTTCGCAAAACGGCTCCTCCGGCGAGGTCCGCCAGAAAAGCTGACAGGTGATTTCAGCAGGACTCCTGGCCCGGTGTTGCGCGCCGGCAGCCGGATGAGCAGCGGTCAAACGAATCGACCGCTGGACCTCCTTGAACACGGCGAGGGCGTCCGCGACATTTCCATCTTTCAACGCCGTGTAGATCGCCTCGGTCGCCGTCAGCTCAAACGTTCCTTGCTGACCTTCGCCGTGGTCGAGCGACGAAGTGACCAGACGCGTCAGGATTTGCTCAGCGGACTCGGTGCGACCGGTGCCTGCCAGTCGCAGATCACTGGCGAGGGCCTCCAACTGCCGGGATCCCCAGACATACCAGTCCTCGTAGTGGACCACACTCCGGATGCGATGCCGACCCAGCTGAATTGCTCGCATGGTGTGGTCCAGCCAGAGCAGTTCGGAGAACAGGGGTGGGAAGCGATCACGGCGCGCCAGCGAGAGCGCCACCGCTCGGGGATCGCGAAGACACAGCACATACGATGGCGTAATACCGCACGAGGAGAACACCTCTTCGTAGAGAGGCAGCAGAAGACAAATGCGCGGGTCCTTGATTCCCCAGGTGGCGCTTTGTCCAGACTCCCGCCGCTTGATGATCTGTGCGAGTTGGCGCTTGGCATGGACCAGGTGCGGATGATCCAGCCACCCGTCGTCGAGGGCCACGGAGCCAAGCGAGTGCCAGGTCAGGCCCAGCGTGGTCAGGATCCTGTCATTCAGATCGACAATTTCCCGGCTCTCGAAATATCCGTGGGGATTGTGCTGGTCGGCTGAAACCAGATTTCCACTCAACCCGACGCCGAGAGCATCCAGGATGCTCATGCACAAGGACGTTCCGGATCGATGCATGCCCAGCACGACCACCACATTCCTGCGCTCCGCGCCGCGGTGGTCTGGGGGACCAGGGGTCATCTTCATTTGGCCGAGAAAGGGGACGAGAAAGGGGACGGAGGAATTATCCGTCTGAATCGCGCCACTTTCCTACATGCGGTCGCGGCGCTCTTCCGCTGACTGCAGGCATGCAACTGGCCATGCTGGGCTCCCACCCTGCTGATCACCCCCATGGAGGTCGGCAGCGTTGCCCATGCCATGAGGTTGCTCGAGGGCGCCGATTCAAACAGATAAGTCACTATTCTCTTTTTTTGTTGACGGAACCTCACACGCCCATGACCCCCACGCCGCCAGCGGTCGCGCTCGACACGATCCAAGGACAGATTCTCATCGTGCGCGGCCACAAGGTGCTGCTCGACAGTGATCTCGCCGCGCTCTATGGCGTCGCAACCAAGGTGCTGCTGCAAGCGGTCAAGCGGCACGCCGCGCGGTTCCCCACCGACTTCATGTTCCGGCTGTCGACGGATGAGTTCACCACTTTGAGGTCACAGGCTGTGACCTCAAACGAGGGCCGCGGTGGACGCCGTTACGCGCCCTACGTGTTCACCGAACAAGGTGTCGCGATGCTGTCCTCGGTGCTCAACAGCTCACGCGCCATCGCGGTCAACATCGAGATCATGCGCGCGTTCGTGCGTCTGCGCGAAGCGATTGCGGGCAACCGCGAGCTCGCGCAGAAACTCGAAGAACTCGAACGCCGCATCGAACGCAAACTCGCCAGCCACGATCAGGCCATCGTCGGCATCTTGAAGGCGATCCGTGAACTGATGACGCCGCCCGAGCCGAAGAAGCGGCCAATTGGATTCGTTACCCACGAGTGAGCGCCAAGCGCGCACAAAAAAGCCCCGCCGAAGCGAGACGGGGGGGGGGGTGCTTCATCGATCGATCGTGAACGGATAATTCCTCCGTCCCCTTTTTCCTCCGTCTGAATCGCGCCACTTTCCTACATGCGGTCGCGGCGCTCTTCCACCCGAGCGCTATCGCTGGTCGAACGCAAGCGCGACTCCGGGCATCACCTCCGATTCCCGCATAACGCCTCATCCACTCTACCTCGCGCTCGGCGCCGATACTGCACGCGAAAGCCTACGGCGAATGGCTGCGTGCCAGCCTTGCGAACGAAGACCCCGCGCCATCCGTTCGCATATTCAGCAGGAGCGAGCCTTGGGCAGTCCGCGCTTGCAGGCTATGGTCGCCAAGGCCATCAATCGACCAGTCGCCGTGCGGTCACGCAACCGACCGCGCAGGATCACCGATGGGTTCGGCGAGCCGGCGATTCCGGACGCCGATTCAAACGGATAATTCCTCCGCCCCCTTTCCGCGCTGCATGAAAAACGTGGGGAAACCTCAGCCTCCGACCCCTTTTTTCCTCGCCGCTGTACGACCATGAGGACGGCCGCGAAAGATCGCCGGCCGGTTCAGCGAGCCGGTGATCCCAGGCTCCAGTTCAATAGCCGTAAGCAATGCTGCAAGGCATCGCCGCAGTCGTCGCATCGAAGCCGTCGTGGAAGATCGTGTCACTTTCGTCGACAACGAGCTGGACGTTATGCGCGGAATAGAAAATAGTCGCCTGAATCGGAATATTCGATTGGATGGAGTCGAATCTGCCTACCAAAGGCTCCGATGACGATATGAGTGTGTAGTACGCCCCAGGCGCTGGTCCGCCGCTGAAGTGTATGAATGCAGTGCCGCCAAGAGCTACGTTGCCGGTCACATTCAAGCTGGTCGCGTTGCCCGCACTGTCCGCTAGAAAACATGTCAGCGGTTCGTCTTGAAGTACGAGGTTTCCATGAATTTCGAAGCCGCCACCGATGCCCACAATAGCGCCCGGCGCCAAGGTGCCGGCACTGGTGACCGCGCCTATCTTGCCGGCTCCCGTCAGGGTTCCATTCGACTTGATGATAGAAGCGGCAACGATGCCATTAGTCGTCTGTAAAATTCCGTCGCTTATAGTCGCCGCAGCTTCGAACTCGCCAGCATTCGCGAGGACGAGACGTCCGCCCCCCTCGATCACAATGCCGCCACGTCCGGACACTGTACCGAGTGATGTCAATGTGAGTCCTTGCGCAATGTCGAACTGGGCTTGAAGCCCACTGTCGATGTACAAATCGCTCCCGGCGCCTTGCCCAAGTTGAGCGTTGACATCCCCCGCGACGCCGGGAAGTGCAACGTTTCCGGCGAAAGCGGTATTCACTTCCGTATAGCCTAGTCGAAGTGTTCCGCCTTGACGGACAAAAATTGCCCCTCCAAAGCCCGCACCGCCGCCCCCCGTAGCGCCGTTGTTCGAGAATGAGCTTGCGTTGCCGCCACCGAATCCGCCATGGCCGCCGCTGCCAGCGCCACCGCCACCGAACCCACCGTTTCCCGCATTGCCAGCGCCGCCGCCGCCAAATCCACCATTGTTCATATCCGGGTTGCCGGCACCTCCGCCCCCACCAAATCCGCCGACTCCTCCGTTGTAGCCACCCCCGCCACCTCCGCCAAATCCTCCTGCTCCACTTAGGCCACCGCCGCCTCCTCCGATTCCACCATTGCCCCCAGCACTGCCGTTTTGCCCTCCGAATCCACCGCCACCACCGCTTACATTGACCGAGCCGGTGAAAATGCTTGCTGTTCCGCCGCCGCCGATTAGTGTGCCAGTAACACCGTAGCCCGACCCTAGTCCGGCGGCACCACCGCCGCCAGCGTTTGCGCCGGCACTCCCGGGATTGTCCGCACCATCTCCAGCTGGGCCCGCCAACGCTGCAAACCAAAGATATCCGCTAAATCCACCGCCACCACCGCCAAGATTTGTATTGTTGTTCGGAACGGCGTCCGAGCTCGCGCCGTCTCCACCATCACCTCCGATGCCTCCGCCGCCGCCACCGAACGCCAGCCAACCATTGCTGCGACCACCGTTTCCACCAAGCCCACCTCCACCACCCATCCCGCTGCCAAATGGGTTGCCTATCCCGGTGCAGCTGCCGCCGTTACCACCCATGCCGCCGCCACCGCCGCACGTTCCCATGGTGATTGCTCCGCCAGCGCCTCCAACGGCAGCATTGAGCTTCAGGTCGACGTCGACCAGAGTCACGTCCGCATGACTGTTGACAAAGACAGCGCCCCCTAATCCCGCGCCGCCGCCGCCCGAATCGACTCCATCGCCCCCCTTTGCGACGGCGCCGCGCAGACGGACGTGTCGAAGCTGCACGCCGATGCGCCGAGGCTGGCTTCCGTCGAGTGGCAACGCGGTCCCGTCATCACCCAGAAGGAAGATGCGCCATCGATTGTTGCCGTGTATCGTCGTGTTGCGGCCGCTATTGATATCGCGCCCCTCTACGACGAGGTTCACGAAAACGACCGGCAGGAAATAGTTGGTCAGGACGACCTGGCCAGACGGCAGAGCAAACTGGATCACTTCAGAGTTGCCGTTACCCCACCCATCCGCATTCGCTTCAAGCATCGCCTCGCGCAGCGTGCAGGTCGCCGATCCGGCACTGCATGTAACAGCATCGTTCGTCGCGTGGGAATCGTCGCCATCGCTGGTAACCGTGAACGTCGCCGCATGCAAATTCCCCACACTTAGGGCAAATGCTGCAGCTATAAGGTATTTAGGTGTGGCGCAGCGATTCATAAACTTCCCCCGAAGCAGCGTTCCATGCGAGGGCAAGGTTCAGGCCCAGCATTGGGCACGCCCCACTCCGCCATCGCTCACCCCAATGAAACGCAAACTCCCTACTTGAATATTTCCTTGTTCTTCGCATACCCGATCGCCTGCTGCCGCGTAACCAGGCCGCGCTTGACCAGATCCTGCAGGCACTGATCGAGGGTCTGCATGCCATGCTGGCTGCCGGTCTGGATTGAGGAGTACATCTGCGCGACCTTGTCCTCGCGGATCAGGTTTCTGATCGCGGGGATGCCGACCATGATCTCGTGCGCGGCGACGCGACCGCCGCCGACTTTCTTCAGCAGCGACTGCGAGATCACCGCGCGCAAGCTTTCCGACAACATCGAGCGCACCATCGGTTTTTCTCCGGCGGGGAACACGTCGATGATGCGGTCGATGGTTTTCGCGGCCGAGCTGGTGTGCACGGTCGCGAACACCAGGTGACCGGTTTCCGCGGCGGTCAGCGCAAGGCGGATGGTTTCCAGGTCGCGCAACTCGCCGACCAGGATGAAGTCGGGGTCTTCGCGCAGCGCCGAGCGCAGCGCTTCGTTGAAGCCGTGGGTGTCGCGGTGCACTTCGCGCTGGTTGATCAGGCATTTCTGCGAGGTATGCACGAACTCGATCGGGTCTTCGACCGAAAGGATGTGGCCGTATTCGTTCTTGTTGACGTGGTCGACCATCGCCGCAAGCGTGGTCGATTTGCCGGAGCCGGTCGGGCCGGTCACGAGGATCAGGCCCTGCGGCTGCGAAATCAGTTCCTTGAAGATGCGCGGACAGCCGAGGTCTTCGAGGCTGAGCACTTCGGACGGAATCGTGCGGAACACCGCGCCGGCGCCGCGGTTCTGGTTGAACGCGTTGACGCGGAAGCGTGCCAGGCTCGGGATCTCGAACGAGAAGTCGACTTCGAGGAATTCCTCGTAGTCGCGGCGCTGCTTGTCCGACATGATGTCGTAGATCAGCGCGTGGATCTGCTTGTGGTCGAACGCCGGGATGTTGATGCGGCGCACGTCGCCATCGACGCGGATCATCGGCGGCAGGCCGGCCGACAGGTGCAGGTCCGACGCCTTGTTCTTGACCGAAAACGCGAGCAGCTCGGCAATATCCATTGTGTATCCCCTGAAACGCGGAGCACCGCACAGGTGCTCGGTCGCGGCAGTATAGCTCGGTCAATTTGATGCAAAGTGCGGGTTCGGGATGATTTTCCGGGAAATGTGGCGGGGTTCGCCCAACGGGTCATTGCGGCGCCGCCACGTGCGCGCGGCGTAGCGCACGGCCTCCTGGACGGCAACGCGGGGCTGCGGGCCGCCGGCTCGCCAGACGACTTGATATGCTTGTGAACCTTCGGCCTTGTAGCTCGTGCACGAATGTTCGCGATTTCCGCTTCCAACTCCACGATTTCAGCCCCGATCGCCTTCATTGGCGGCGGCAACATGGCGCGCAGCCTGATCGGCGCGCTGATCCGCAACGGCGCGCACCCCGAGTCGATCACGGTCGCCGAGCCGAACGACAATTTGCGCGCCGCACTGGCGCGTGATTTCGGCGTGAGCGTCCATGCGCAGGCGCGCGAAGCGGCGCAACACGCCGGGCTGCTGGTATTCGCGGTCAAGCCGCAGGTGCTGAAGAGCGTGTGCAACGACCTGGCCGATATCGCCGCCGCGCGAACGCCGATCGTCATTTCGATCGCGGCCGGCATCCGCATCGCGCAACTGCGCGAATGGCTCGGCGTCGACTTGCCGATCGTGCGCGCGATGCCGAACACGCCGGCCCTGATCGGCGCGGGCGCGACCGGCCTGATCGCGAACGCGGTGGCCGACGCCGGACAACGCGCGCGCGCGGAGTCGATCCTCGCGAGTGCGGGCCGTACAGTCTGGATCGAACGCGAAGACCTGATGGATACCGTCACCGCGTTGTCGGGATCGGGGCCAGCGTATTTTTTCCTGCTGGTCGAGGCGCTGGAGGACGCAGCGGTCGCGCAGGGCTTGCCGCGCGAAACCGCGCGCGCGCTGGCGATGCAAACCTGCCTCGGTGCGGGACGCATGCTGGTCGAGGATGGCGAGGCGCCGTCGGTGCTGCGCGAGCGCGTGACTTCGCCGGGCGGTACCACCGCGGCGGCGCTCGATGCGTTCGCTGGTGGGAATTTGCGCGGACTCGTCGCTGCTGCGGTCGCGGCGGCCACGCAGCGCGGGCGGGAGTTGTCGGAGCAGTATTCCTGACCAATTCGTGGGAGCGGCGGAAGCCGCGAAGCCTTTGACGATTAGCACCAGGCGCATCGCGGCTTCCGCCGCTCCCACCAGAGAAAAGAACGTCGCGGCTGCGCTGCGCCACACCAATACCGAAGGGCCGTTTCGCACATGGGATATTTCGCCAACGCCGGTCAGATCCTGATCAACTTCGCCTTCGGCGCAGTGATCGCGCTGCTCGTGCTGCGCGTGCTGCTGCAGTGGGTGCACGCGAACTTCTACAACCCGGTTTGCCAGTTCCTCTACAAGACCACCAACCCGGTGCTGATGCCGCTGCGCAAGGTGATTCCGGCCTGGCGCAATGTCGACCTTGCGGCGATCGTTCTCGCGTGGCTGCTGACCGCGCTCAAGCTCTGGTTGATGTACTCGCTGGCCGGGCAAGAGCTCGGCGTGCTCGGCCTGTTCGTGATGGCGCTGGCTGATCTGACCGACTTCGTATTGATGCTGTATTTCGGCCTGATCCTCGGGCAGGTGCTGCTGAGTTTCATCAGCGTCGAGCGCAGCAATCCGATCGTGCCGCTGATCTACCAGCTGACCGAGCCTGTGCTGCGGCCGATTCGCAAGCGGCTGCCGGCATTCGGCGGTCTCGATTTTTCGCCGATGGTCGCGTGGCTGGTGGTCATGCTCGCGCGCGTGTTGATCGTCGGCCCGTTACTCGATTTCGGCATGCGGCTGGCGCAGGCGGCGTAAGGCTCGGCGCTGCGCCGACGATCGCTGGAAAGGACTGTAGGAGCCCACCCTGTGGGCGACAAACGCCACGTCCTTCCACGAGCGCCCGGTCGCGCACAGGGTGCGCTCCTACGGGGTTGTTCGTGCCCAGGTGGCGATCACGCGATGCATCGCATCGAGCCCGTCGAACAACGCAGCCGGCCCCGGCTGCAGGATGATCGGCGATTTGATCTCGTGCAGTTCGCCGTCGCGCACCGCGGGAATCGCGTCCCAGCCTGCACGCGCGGCGACACGGTCGGGGCGGAATTTCTTGCCGCACCATGAGCCGAGAATGATGTCCGGTGCGCGGCGCACGACCTCATGCGGATCGGCGAGGATGCGATCGCGCGCGAGCGACATCGCCGCGCGCTCCGGGAAAATGTCGTCGCCGCCCGCGATGCGGATCAGCTCGGCGACCCACTGGATGCCGCTGATCAGCGGCTCGTCCCATTCCTCGAAGTAGACCCGCGGCCGCCTCGGCAACGCCGCTGCGGCGTTCGCAATTTCGGCGAGATGGGCCTCTGCACGACACGCGTAATCTTCGGCGCGCTCAGACGCACCGACCAATGCACCGAGGCGGCGGATGTAGTCGACGATGCCGGCGACGCTGCGATGGTTGCTGATCCAGACCTCGACGCCGGCCTTGATCAGCTCGCGCGCGATGTCGGCCTGGATGTCGGAAAAGCCGACCACGAAGTCCGGTCGCAGCTTGAGGATCTCGTCGATCTTCGCGCTGGTGAACGCGGAGACCTTCGGTTTTTCCTTGCGCGCGCGCGGCGGGCGCACGGTGAAGCCGGAAATGCCGACGATGCGCTGCTCTTCGCCGAGCGCGTACAGGACTTCGGTCGGCTCCTCGGTCAGGCAGACGATGCGTTGCGGGCCACGGGTCATCGGTCGCGCCCGCACGTCGCAGGCGTCGTCGCGAGCGTGGTCATGGCAGCGGCAGCAGCGATTCGTCGACGAAGATCGCCGGGACTTCCCACGGATGGCTGGGGCGGATGCCGCGCTCGATCACGCGCTGCAGCCGTTCGGGATCCCGCGCGATGCAGAACTCCACGCGCACGGTCGGTGCGCGGGTCAGCTCGCCGACTTCGCCCTCGGTCGGCGTCGCGCCGGCCAGCGGCCGGAATTGTTCGGTGCCCGGCGCGGACGTCCACAACACGTGTTCGTAGCCGGCGATGCGCAGGTCGTCCACCGCGCAGATCGCGTCGACGACACGCTGCACGTGGGCGGGCGGCACGAATACGCTGATGCGATAGACGGGTTCGAACTTCATCGGCGACTCGGCTTCGGCATCACGGATACAAGAGACCCTTGCGCCAATCGCCGGTCGTGGTGCGTTCGTAGCGCCAGCGCTCGTGCAGGCGGAATCCCGCGCCGTACCAGAACTCGATGCAATCGGGCACGACCACGTAGCCGCCCCAGTGCGGCGGACGCGGCACCGGCGCATCGGCGAATCGCGCTTCGTACTCGGCGATGCGCGCTTCGAATTCGGCGCGATCCGCGAGCGGTTGCGATTGCCGCGATGCCCATGCGCCGATCTGGCTGCCGCGCGCGCGCGTTGCGAAATACGCATCCGATTCGCTCGCGGACAGCCGTTCGGCGCGGCCTTCGACGCGCACCTGGATCTGCTCACGCAGGGTCTTCCAATGGAAGCACAACGCGACCTGCGGATGCACGGCGAGCTGCGCGCCCTTCGCGCTTTCGTAGTTGGTGAAGAAGCTAAAACCGTGTTCGTCGACGCCCTTGAGCAGGACGACACGCGCACTGACGCGGCCATCGACGCACGTCGCCAGCGTCATCGCGGTCGGCTCCGGATCGGCGGATGCGCGCGCCTCGTCGAGCAGGCCGCGGAAGGTCGCCAGCGCCTCCTGATAGAGTGGGTTCGATTCGCGGTTCACGGTAGTCCTCGTCATGCGAAGCGATGCTATCACGCAGCTCGGTTACGACCCGACCGTTGTCGCCGCGACCGCCGACTGGCTGCTCGCGAACCTGCCGGCGCGTCGGCGCGCGGTATCGTTGATCGGTTTGTCGGGTTTGCAAGGCAGCGGCAAGAGTACGTTCGCGCGCCAGCTTGGCGCCGTCGCGAACGCGCGCGGCGTCGCGACGCAGGTGCTGGCGCTCGATGACTTCTATCTCGGCCGTCGCGAGCGCCTGCGCCTTGCGCGCGACGTGCATCCGTTGCTGGCGACGCGTGGTGTGCCGGGCACGCATGACCTGGATCTGCTCGAGCGCACGCTTGACGATCTTGCGCGTGCGAGCACATGCGCGCCGGCGCGGATTCCACGTTTCGACAAGGGGCGCGATACGCGGGTGCCACCGTCGCGCTGGCGCGCTGTCGATACGCCGTCGCGGTTGGTGCTGCTTGAAGGTTGGTGCGTCGGCGTGCCGGCGCAGGCAGCGACTGCGCTGGTGCGCCCGCTCAATGCACTTGAACGCGATGAAGATCGCGATGGCCGCTGGCGACGCCGGGTCAATGCGCAACTCGCCGATCGATATACGGCATTGTGGCGCCAACTGGCTCGGCTGATCGTGCTCGAAGCGCCGGACTTCGCGGTCGTCGCACGCTGGCGCGACGAGCAGGAACGCGCGTTGCGCCTGCGTGGCGCGCCGCATGCGATGGATCGCGCCGCGTTGCGGCGATTCGTGATGCATTACGAACGCTTGAGTCGGCATGCACTGCGCGCGTTGCCGGCGCAGGCGGATCTGCGCATCGTGTTGGGTGGTGATCGTGCTGTGCGCCGCGTGGTTGTGTCGACGCAGTAACAGCGAAAAGCGCCCCCTTCCGCCCTACGGGCACCTTCCCCCGCTGCGCAGGGGAAGGAACGGCAAACGGCAGCACCCGCTGTCCCTTCCCCTGCGCAGCGGGGGAAGGTCGAAGCCGCCGTCCGGCGGCTGAGGGACAGGCCGGATGGGGGCGCGCCGAAGGCACTGCATCCCGCAGGGATGCGATCCCGATCAGCGCAGCGGTTCGACCACGACCGCTGTTCCATACGCCAGCACTTCGGTCACGCCCTGCGCGATGTCATTGGCGTCGTAGCGCATCGCGATCACCGCGTTCGCACCGAGGTCGGCGGCGTGTTGCAGCATCAGGTCGAATGCGTCGCCGCGGGCACGTTCGCACAGTTCCGCAAACAGGCTGATATTGCCGCCGACCAGGGTCTGCAGCGCGGCTCCGATATTGCCGATCACGCTGCGCGAGCGAACCGTTATCCCGCGTACGACGCCGAGGTTGCCGACAACCCGGTAGCCGGCCAGTTCGGTCGCCGTGGTCACGAATTTCCTGTCCAGTGTCTTCATGGTTTTCCCCGGTTCCAGTCGGGATGGGTCGCGCGCTGCATGACCCCGACGAACTGCTCGATGTTGAGCGGCTTGGTCAGGTAATAGTCCGCGCCGGCGCGCAACGATGCATCGCGCGCGTCGCCATTCGCGGTGGCCGACAGCGTCACGATGCAGCCGCGGTAACCGCGCGAGCGCAACTGGAACACCGCCGCATTGCCGGACAGCCCGGGCAACTGGACGTCGATCAACAACACGTCGGGCATCTGCTGCGTGGCCACGTCGAACGCGGCTTGCGCGTTGTCCACGGCGGTCACGTGAAACCCGAGATCGCCGAGCAGGGTTTCGAGCAGATGCGCCACGTCGGGGTCGTCGTCGACGATCAGCACGTGGCGATCGTGCGCGCGCAACGGCGTGCCCTCGATCGCGTCATTGCCTGCCAGCGCCGATCCCAGTTCGATATGGAAATGGCTGCCTTCCACACTCGATGATTCGAGCGTGAGCGTGCCCTGCATCTGCGCGACCAGGCGACGCACGATGCTGAGGCCAAGCCCCGCACCCTTGCGACCGGACGGCCCGCCGTGATTGAACGGTTTGAACACACGTTCGCGGTACTCGGGCGGAATGCCGATGCCGCTGTCGCGAACGTCGATGGACAACACGCCGGCACGCCACGCGAGCGACGCCTTGATTTCGCCGTGCGCGGTATAGCGCACCGCGTTGGAGAGCAGGTTGATCAATATCTGGCGCAGGCGCACTTCATCGAACCGCGCCGGCACCGGGTCATCCAGCACGACGACGCTGCGGAACGTGAGGCCCTTGTCCTCGGCGAGCGGACGGAACATCGCGTCGAGGTCCGCCAGCAGCGCCGGAAGATCGACGTTGACCGGATTGATCAGCACCGGCCCGGAATCGCCGCGTCCATATTCGAGCAGGTTCTCGGCGAGCGCGAACAGCCAGGTCGCATTGCGGCGGATCGCATGCAGCGCCTGGGTCGAATGCTCGCCTTGGTCGGAACGGTGTTCGAGCAAGTGCAGATAGCCGAAGATCGATGTCAGCGGCGTGCGGAATTCGTGGCTGAGCGTCGCTATCAACGCGTTCTTCAGCGCGTTCGCTTCCTCCAGACTCTCGCGCTGGCGTTCGAGCTCGCTGCGGATTTCCTTGAGCCTGCCGATCGCCCAGGACTTCTGGTGACTGGCCAGCGCGGCCTCGTTGCCGAGTTGCTGCTGCGCGCGTTCGCGCAAGCGCGCCTCATCCGCGTCGAGCAATAACACCTGGAAACCGCCGTCTTCGACGATCAGGTGCACGTGCGCGCAGTGGCCGCTGGCAAGTTCGACGAATGGAATGTCCTGGTCGCGATCCAGCGGGAGTCCGGTGAACAGCTCCTGGAGTTCACGCACACTGTGATCGGAATCATCCACTTCGAGCGCATAAAAATCGATGTCGCCCTGCGTGCCTTGCAAACGCCAGTTCACGTCGAAACTGAGCAGTAGCGGATGCGCGCGCGCGATCAGGGTCTTGCGCAGATAGGTATCGATCGCCGGTGACGCCGGCCGTTCCGCGTTCATCGGGCGACCCTCGCGGCGATGTCGGCGAATGCAGCCTCGACACCGTGCCCGGACAACGCGCTGGTCTCGAATACGGGCAGGCTGCGGCGCAATTCCGCCAGCGTCGCCGGAGCGACTTCCCAACGCTCGATGAGGTCGAGCTTGTTGACCGCCAGCACTACCACCGCATCCGGCAGCACACTGCGCGATTGCATCAGCAGGTTCAGCGCCGAGCTCAGGGTGCTCTCGCGCATGCCGTCGGCGACCAGCAACAACGCCGCGGCGCCACGCAAATAATGCACGCCGAGCGCGTCGAGCGCGCCACGTCCGGCGATGTCCCAGATCACCAACTTGACCGGTTCGCGATCCGGCAACGCGATTTCCTTGCTGTCGACCTTGACCCCGACTGTGGTCAGATACTTGTCGGAAAACGTGCTGCGCACGAAACGCGCGACCAGACTGGTCTTGCCGACGCCGAAATCGCCGACCAGGCAAACCTTGTGCGCCTGCACGGTCATCGTGCGGGCGGCCGCACGCTTGCGCGCAGATGTGCGCCACGCTGGTCGACAGCGGCGGCATTCGCATCCTCGACAGTATCGACCTCGACGCCGCCGATGCCGCGCGCGGCCAGTGCCAGCGCAAGCCAGCGCGCGCGCGCGTCACGCAACCGCGCGTTCGCGACGGGGCTGCCGCTGTCGTCGGTCGTGCCGATGCTGGTCAATGCAAGTTCGACCTTCGCAATCGCGGCGAGCGCGGTCGCGTGGCGTGTCGCGGCCGCAATCGCGTCCACCGCGACGTCCGCGCCGACAGCAGGGGCGGTCGCGTCGGCAAAGGAAACCCGAAGCGCCGGCAACGCGCGCAGCGCGTCCTGCAGTTGCGCGCGCGCGACCGCGACGAGATCCGTTTGCGGGGTCACCGCCCATTCGATGCGACTGACGCCGGCGATCCAGTTCGCATGTTCGCGCGCATCGGTGATCCACGTGGCGGGCGCATCGCCTGCGAGCATCAGGACGCCCTGCCTGGCTGCTATCCGGACGCCAGCGGGCGGCGCGAGCAGGCGCGCGGCGCGGCGCGCGATGATCGCGTCATCGCTGGACAGATAGCCCGCCGTCACGAGTGTTGGCATAACCGCGCCGAGGTCCAGCGCATGGAATGCCGGCGTCAACGGCGCCGCATCCGGATCGATCAGGCCATGCACGGTGATCGCGCGCCACGGTCGCGTCTCGATGCCGGTCAGCACGAATCCGGCGTGCGCATCGAGCTGCGCCCGCAGCGCTTCGATGCGCATGTGCCAGCGCTCGCGGCTGATTGCGAACCAGCCGATCGCGAACACGATCACCAGCAACGCCAGCACCAGCGGCCATCGCGACGGCGGCTTTTGCGCAGGCTCGCCAGTCCCGGCCAATTTGCCGAGCAAGGCTGTCGGCTGCAGCATTTCGTGGCGCAGCGCCACGTTGCCGGCCGAGCGCAGATCTTCGTCCGGCAAACCGGAAAATTGCGCGTGGATGTCCTCCAGTCGCTGTTCGAGCAACGCGCGCAATTGCGCCGGCGGCACGCCGCGCATGAAGCACGCGAGGTTCGCGCGCGGGCCCTGCACGACCCAGACCAGATGCTCGCCGACGCGCACGGAATCGAGCGTATCGCCGCTGTTGCCGCCGACCGAATCGCCGACGAAATCGCCGAGCGCGGTCAACATGCCGGCGATCGCATCGGCATCGAGCTCCGGCAACTCCGGTGCCGATTCATGCTGCAGCACCAGGCCCGATCCGCGCTCGATCAGGAACACGTGGTCGATGCGATAGGCGAGACGATGCTTGAGCACGACCTGCGCGTACGGCACGCCCGCACGCCACGCCTCGATGCGCCACCTGAGACCGCGCGGACTGAAACTGCTTTCGACCGCGCTGTTGAGGTCGGCGACGAGATTGCGCAGCGCCTCGGCGATCGCCTTGCGGATCAGCGGGCCGATGATCGGGAACAACGCATCGACCAGGGTCTGCGGGTTCTTCTTCACCGCGGTGCCGAGCGCCTGTGCGACCGGCTCGACGAGGGCATTGGCGACGCGCGTGGTGTCACTGCCGCTGCGCAGGGATTCGAGCGCGCCGGGCAGGCGTTGCGCGAGGTCGTTCTGGGTGTTTTCGAGTTCGGCGATGCGCAGGTGCGCGGCATCGAGCGCGCGTCGTTCGTCGCCGATCAAAAGTTCGCGCAGACGCTCGAAATCCGCAACCGATCCGGCGCCTGGAGCGTCAGCCACATCGGGCGCGACGACGCGCTCCGGCGGCGACGGCGGCGGCGCATTGCCGACTGCGCTGGTGGCCACGTGCTTCGCTCCGCTCGCAGCCGCCCTATTTCGGCATCGGCAGGTCGAAATCGCCTTTCAGCCGCAGCGCGAATTCGGTCAGCAGCGCGGCGAGGTCGTCGCGGCCGACTTTCTCCGCGCGCAGTTCCGCGCCGGTTCGCGACAGTGCGGATTCGGTTTCGCCGGCGCGCGCGTTGGCCGCCGTATGCAAGTCGGCGATCGCGCCGCGCAGACGTTCGTCGCTGACGTTGAGCTCGTGGCCAAGCGCCTCCAGAGCCTTGTTGATCTCGCCGCGCGCGGTACGCGCCGCCTGCTGCAGGCGCGATTCGAGATCGTCGACCGCGCTGTTGCGGTCCTGCATTTCCTGGCGCACCAGCTTGCCGAGTTTTTCGAGCTGGTCGTCGATGCGCTTGTCGATCTGGGCGAGACGTTTGTCCTGGGTATCGCCCATGCGGGCGAGATCGGCTTCCAGGCGCTGGTTCAATTCCTGGAAGCGGCGCTCGTAATCGCGCATCTGCCCGCCGAACAGGATGTCCCGGATCTGGTCGACGTTGCGATCGTTGCCGCGGTCGCCGCCTTGATCGCTGCCGCTGTTGGCGGCGGCGGCCTTCTTCGGGTCTGCCATGGACTTGCTCCTGGTTTGCGTACGCAATGTCGCGGCCCGGCGTTCAGTTGTCGAAGGACGCTTGCGCGGATCGGCTTTCTTGCGTGAAAGCGGTTTCGCTGAGGTTTTCACCTGTGGCCTCCGGATGCCCTGTCGCCGCATTCTTGCATTCCGCAAGCATGGCTGCACGCCTCGCTCGGAGGCAGAACCTTCCTATATCTGCTCCAGCCGATAACCGTGCTGATAGATTGCGGCGAGCCGCCAGCCATTCTCGCCGTTCAGGGCGAGCTTCTTGCGCAGGCGGCTGATGTGCGTGTCGACCGTGCGTGTGGAAACGGCCGCGCTGAGGTTCCACACGTTTTCCAGAAGCGCATCGCGGCTGATGACGCGGCCGTGGCGCCGGAACAGGAAACAGGCGAGGTCGAACTCGCGCTGGGTCAGGTCGACGTCGCGCCCCCCGATACTGACCCGGCGGCGCTTCGCATCGACCGCATACGGACGCAGTTCGATCGTTTCACCCGCGTCGCCCTCGCCCGCCTGGCGGCGCAGAGCCGCATTGACGCGCGCGATCAGTTCGCGCTGCTTGGGCGGTTTGACCACGTAATCGTCACCGCCGCTGCCGAGCCCGCGCACGAGGTCGTCCTCGGCATCGCGCGCGGTCAGGAAGATCACCGGTAGCCGGCTGTTCGCGGACGAGCGGATCGCTCCGATCACCTCGATGCCAGTGCCGTCGGGCAGCATCCAGTCGAGCAGCAGCAGGTCGACCGCCTCCGAACCCTGCCGGCGCCGGTACTCGGTCACGCTGCGAAACCAGCGCGTCGCGTAACCGGCGTCCTCCAGCCATTGGCCCACGAGCGCAGCCATGTCCGGGTCATCTTCCAGCAGACCGACAACCAAGCCGAGCTTGCTCATGGCATCCCGATATTACGTGGACAAGACCTTCACCGCGTCCGCCGGATCTGATTCAGTCGACGACGAAGTTGATGCGCATGTTGACGCGCCATTCAATGACGTTGCCGTCATTGTCCGTGGCTACCTTGATCTCGTTGACCCACGCGCCCTTGATGTTCTTGACCGTGTGCGAAACTTTTTTCAGGCCGCTCTGGACCGCGTCTTCGATGCCCTTGGGCGACGAACTGCTGAGTTCGATGACTTTGGCGATGGACATGATCGCACTCCTTTTGATAGGCCCGTCCACTATAACAAAGTCGAAAGCGCGCCGAATGCAAGCCCCGCAAGGCTGCCGACGCCCGTTCAGGCAGGCTCTGGCGACGAGTCTCGCGGCAGGGTGCGCAGCCAGATCAGGAACACGACGAGCGCATCGAGCACGATCAATGCCTGCCACAGATACAGATGGAACCAGTCGAACCAGAGACGGCTCCACTGGCCGAGATAGAACAGGCTGATGATGCGGACGATGTTCATCGCCTGGATCGCGACGAAGCCGACGCCGATCCCGACCAGTTTGCTTTTCCACGGCGCCGGAAACGCGAGCATCGCCGACACCAGGATGATCACCGCCTCGACGCCATTGCAGCCGCGCTCGATCGAGATCGCAAACCCGGTCGTCGTACTCTGCAATATCTTGCCGTGCGCGATCGCATGTGGATCGAAAAGATCGACGATCCAGACGCACACGTGCGCAATCGCGCCGGTGAACGGAACGATCACGTGCTGGTCGACCGACTGCATCAGTTCGGCCACGAACAACACGCCCAGGAAGAGCAGGAACAACAGCATGAAACGGAGCATGGGGGCCGCGATCGGGAGTCGGATACGGCAAGAGCATACGGGCCGGCGCACCTCCCGGCTACCGGCTACCGGTTATCGGCTGCCGGCTTTGCTAGCATTCGGCCATGAACCCCGCGCCAAACCTCTTCTTCATCGGCCCGATGGGCGCCGGCAAGACCACGGTCGGGCGCCACATTGCCGAACTGTTCCGGATGCCGTTCCTCGATCTCGACCAGGCGATCGAAGCGCATACCGGCGCACCCGTCGGGCTGATCTTCGAGCTGGAGGATGAAGCGGGTTTTCGCCACCGCGAAAGCGCAATGCTCGCCGAACTCAGCGCGCGCCGCGGCCTGGTCCTCGCGACCGGCGGTGGCGCCGTGCTCGACGCGGACAATCGCCGGTTGCTGCGCGAGCGCGGCTTCGTGATCTGGCTGGATGTCTCGGTCGACGCGCAGCTCGCGCGGCTCGCACGCGATCGCCAGCGCCCGCTGCTGCATGCGCCGGACCGACGTGCGCGCCTCGAACGCCTCGCCGTCGAACGAAATCCGCTGTACGCCGAAATCGCCGACCTGCGCGTCGCCGCGAGCGGCCTCGGCAACAGCACGCGCGCCGCCCACGATGTGCTCGATCTGCTCGAAGCGCGCTGGCGCCGCGGCAACGTGGCGGCCGCATGAACATGACGACGACGGTCGATGTCGCGCTCGGCGCGCGCAGCTATCCGATCTGGATCGGCGCCGACACGCTCGCCGATGCCGGGCGCTGGCGCGCGGCGATTCGCGGTCGCCACGTGCTGGTCGTCAGCAATGAAACGGTCGCACCGCTCTACCTCGCCCGCGTGCAAGCGGGCCTGCATGGGTTCGTCCACGCCGCACTGGTGTTGCCAGACGGCGAAGCGCACAAGACGCTGGCGAACTGCGCCGCGGTATTCGATGCGTTGGCAGCGCTCGGCGCGAGCCGTGATGCGACGGTTATCGCGCTCGGCGGCGGCGTGATCGGCGACCTGGCCGGCTTCGCCGCGGCCTGCTGGATGCGCGGCATCGAGTTCGTGCAGATGCCGACCACGCTGCTCGCGATGGTCGATTCCTCGGTCGGCGGCAAGACCGGCGTGAACCTGCCCGCCGGCAAGAACCTGGTCGGCGCGTTCCACCAGCCGCGCGCGGTGGTGATCGACACCGACACGCTGGCCACGTTGCCTGATCGCGAATACCGAGCGGGACTCGCCGAAGTCATCAAGTACGGCGCGATCGGAGACCGCGCATTTTTCGAATGGCTGGAAACACATGCATCGGCATTGAACGCACGCGACAACGCGGCGCTGGCCGAGGCGATCGCAACCAGTTGCCGGCACAAGGCCGCGGTCGTTGCGCGCGACGAACACGAGCACGGAGATCGCGCCCTGCTCAACTTCGGCCACACCTTCGGCCACGCGCTGGAAACCGAAACCGGCTACGGCACGCTGCTGCACGGCGAAGCGGTCGCGATCGGCATGCTGCTCGCCGCGCGTCTGTCGGCCGATCTCGGCCGCGCATCACACGCGGATGCCGATCGGCTCTCAACATTGCTTCGCGCGTTCGGCCTGCCCGTGGCTCCGCCGCCGTGCGATCCCGCGCGACTGATCCAGCACATGCAACTGGACAAGAAGAACCTGGGCGGCCGTCTGCGCCTGATCCTATGGCGCGGCGTCGGCCAAGCCGAGATCGTAGCGGATGTCGACCAAGCCGCGATCGACAACGTGCTTGCGAACTGAAGCGCTCTCCCCCGACAGCTTCAATCCTGGAGAGGAGAAAGCACTCAGCAATCAGGCACGCGAACGCAGCCGCCAGCCCGCAAACAAGGTCAGCAGCGCACCCAGCGTCATGAAAGCAGCCCACCCGCCTGTAGGCGCACTGACCGGTTGCTGCACTCCTCCACTCACGCGGAACGGGAGATCGATCGCCGGATCCGGCGTCCCCGACGGGTCGGCATGGTTGCTGACCCCGACGAAGTGCAGCGTGTACGCGCCCGGCTGAAAAGTCCCCAGCGCCACGGTTACGTCTGCGAAGGGCCGAGGTACGCCGCACAGTCCCTGGTAGACGGCTGTTACCGTTACTTCATGGCCCGATACTTGTACCGTCGGCATATTGTCGGTGTAGCCGCACCCGCCCCAGTGAACGACGGCGTTGACGGGTTCACCTGCGACCGCTGGATTGGGCTGCACGCGCAACTGCGAAAATGGCGAGCTCTGCGCGTGCGCCATACCGACGCTGCCGATCAGCAACAACGCCCCAACCGTGCCCCATGTCTTTTTCATACCTTCCCCGGCTGTTTTTCCACTGAGAGACGGGCATGTCTGCCCGGGCCCACGTGGTCTCGGAAAAATCTCGCAGCTCTCGGCAGAGAGCGAAGATCGTGGCGGATGCGACGAATGGCGATTCCTCTCCCCCAACAGGGGGAGAGGAAGAAATCCGCTCAGAACTTGTGCGCGAGCCGCACGAAATACGCCGCGCCGTTCAGGCCGAATTGCACCGCTTCGTACTTGAAGCCGTTGTCGGTTTCGTTGGCGTCCTGCGGCGTCGGGAACTTGTCGAGGATGTTCGTGGCCGCCAACCGTCAGCTTGGTGTTTTCGGTGAAGCTGTAGGTGACGCTGACAGTCGGCCGAGGTCTTGTCCGCGTAGTGCTGGTTCGGCACCGGCGGTCCGGAGAACGTGCCGAGCGTCATCGGTCCGAAATAGATGATCTTGAGGTTCGTGTCCCACTTGCCGAGCACGTAGTCGAAGCCGAGCGTCGCCTTCGAGCGCGGCGCGCCGTCTTCGATGAACAGGCGGTCGCGTTCGCCGAGCAGCGAATCCTCGCGGCCGACCAGCGATGGCGGCGTATGCACCTTCTCGACGCGCGTGGTGCCGTGGTTGAAAGCGAGGAAGCTGGTCAGCTCGCCCTCGCCGACGCTGGTCGTGTGGCTGACCGTGAGGTCGATGCCCTGGGTCTTGGTGTCGACCGAGTTGACGAAGAACTGCGCCTGACCGACGCCGAGTTGCTGCAGGATCGTGCCGATACTCGGATCGTCGGTGCCGAAGTAGCCGGTCAGCACGATGCGGTCCTCGATGTCGATGCGGTAGCCATCGAGCGTGACCGAGACGTTCTCCCACGGCTTCCAGGTGAAGCCGAGCGTCGCGCTCTTCGACTTCTCTTCCTTCAGGTCCGGAATGCCGGCCGCGCCGCGCGATCGCGCCGCCATTGGGCGCGAGCACGACGTCGACGGGCACGCCGCTGATGAAATCGGTGAAGGTCGACGAGAAATAACGCTGCTGCAGCGACGGCGCGCGAAAGCCGGTGCTGACCGAGCCGCGCAGCAGGAACTGGTCGTTGACGCGGAATGCGCCGGCGAGCTTGCCGATCACGGTCGAACCGAAATCGCTGTAGTGCTCGTAGCGCACGGCCTGGTCGGTCATCAGCCGATCGGTCCAGTTGGTCTCGATGTCGACGTATCCGGCCCAGCTGTTGCGGCTCTTGTCGGTCGCGTCGCCCGGCTGGAAGCCGGGGAAACCCTGGCTGCCGGCATTGCCGCCGCCGGGGCCATCGGCATCGATGTAGGAACCCGGTTCGCCGGCGATAGATCTTGTAGTTCTCGTGGCGGAACTCGCTGCCGAACGCGATGTTGACGCCGTGCAGCCAGCTGTCGAAGAAGCGCGAGAAGTCGAGATTCGTCGTCGCCTGCTCGAACGAGAAGCCGCCGGCACCGAAGTGGTCCGGGCTGATGCCGGCTCCGCCGTGTTCGAGATCGAGATTCGCGATCGACGCGTTCAGCGTGTGCCGGATCGTGTCCATCAACCTGTTGTAGCCGAGCGTCTGCGAGGCATCGACGCGCCAGCCGTTCCACAACCACCAGACGCCGGCGGTGCCGTGGCGGTCCTGGACGTACGGATCGATGAAGGGCACGAAGCCGTTCGGGATACATCGCGGCGGAATTGCGCGAGGGAATGTCGTCTGAGCCGATGCCGCCGCGCGCGAATGCAGCCGAGGACGCATCGCGGTTCTGGATGCCGCCATCGAAGTAGAAGTGCGCGCCATCGCCGAACGGAATGTCGCCGTTGACATACAGCGTGCCGTTCTTCGACCGAGGTATCGCCGATCGTGCGCGGATCGCCCGGATCGGCGCGATTGGAACGGCCGCGATCGAGATATTCGCCGGTCAGCGCAATCACGCCATCGTTGCCGACCGCGAAGCCGCAGTAGCCGGAGGTCAGATAGTTCTCGCCATCGCCACGCGAATACTGGCCATAGCCGACCACGCCTTCGCAGCCCTTGCGGCGTCTTCAGCCCGATGTTCATCACGCCGGCGATCGCGTCGGAGCCGTACTGCGCGGCGGCGCCGTCGCGCAGGATTTCGACCTGATCGATCGCCAGCAGCGGAATCGTGTTGAGGTCGGTGCCGGTATTGCCGCGGTTGCGCGCGCCGAACAGGTTGACCAGCGCGGTCGAGTGCGGCGCTTGCCGTTGACGAGCACCAGGGTCTGGTCCGAGCCGAGGCCGCGCAGCGCGGCGGAATCGACCGAGATCGGCATTGTCGGCACCGGTCTGGCGCCTCGAGGTGAACGAGGGCGCGGTGTATTGCAGGGTCTGGGCGAGATCGAACGAAGGCGCCTTGTTCGGCGGCTTTCGCCATCGGCAGCACGTCGACCGGAACCGGCGTATCGGTGTCGGACGAGCGGTCGTAGCGGCGCGACCCGAGCACGGTCAGGCCTTCGAGTTGGGTGACTGTTTCGTCCGGAGCGCCCTTGTCGGCCGGCGCGGGCGTTCGTGCGGCACCAGTATCCTGGGCGAGCGCGGCTGATCCGGCGCCCAGTGAAGCGGTGATCGCGAATGTCGCGGCGACGAGCGTCGCACCCCAACTGCGTACAGCGTCCATGACTCCCTCCCCTGATGATGAACGCGTGAGCTTATCCGATCGGCCCGCTTTTGCCAGCGTACGACGATATCGCCCCCCGGCTCACTCTTTCCGCGGCGCCGCCGTTACAATCCCGGGTTCAATGCGACTATTCATGCAAACCCAACCCAGCGGCACCGATGCGCCGCGCTACTATCAGATCGTGCTGCAGCAGGACCTGCTGGGCGGCTGGATGCTGTTTCGCGAGTGGGGTACGCAGGGCGCGCATGCGAGCAGCAAGCGCGACACGTTCCTCGAACGCGGCGCCGCACTGGCCGCATTCGAGCGCACACGCGATGCGCAGCTCAAGCGCGGATTCCATGTGATGTTCGCGCAGGGATTCGATGGGCCGCGTGCGGGCCTGTAAGGTCCGACATCCCCCGCCGTCTGCCCCGACACATAACAGTTTGCCCTGCTCCAACCGTTCGCCCTGCCCCCAAACCGTTCGCCCTGAGGTATCGAAGGGCGACTCCACGAACTCCGGCACCGACCTCTCCATGACGCCTCCGAATCCCGCCACGCCCGACCACCGTTTCCTGCGCGCGCTGCGTCGCGAACCGGTCGACATGACGCCGATCTGGATCATGCGCCAGGCCGGCCGCTACCTGCCCGAATACCGCGCCACCCGCGCCCGCGCCGGCAGCTTTCTCGCGCTCGCGCAGACGCCGGAGCTTGCCTGCGAAGTGACCCTGCAACCGCTCGCGCGCTTTGCCCTGGACGCGGCGATCCTGTTCTCCGACATCCTGACCATTCCGGACGCGATGGGCCTCGGCCTGCATTTCGTCGATGGCGAAGGCCCGAAGCTGCACCATCCACTGCGCAGCGCCGCCGACATCCAGAAGCTCGGCGTGCCCGACCCGGAAACCGACCTGCGCTATGTGATGGACGCGGTGCGCCTGATCCGCCGCGAACTCAATGAGCGCGCACCGCTGATCGGATTTTCCGGCAGCCCGTGGACGCTTGCCTGCTACATGATCGAAGGCGAAGGCTCGTCGAACTTCTCGCGCGCCAAGGCGCTCGCGCTGGACGATCCGAAGTTGATGCACCACTTGCTCGACACGATCGCGCAATCGGTCGCCAGCTATCTCGCCGCGCAGGCCGCCGCGGGCGCGCAGGCGCTGATGGTGTTCGACACCTGGGGCGGCCTGCTGCCGCCGGCGCAATTCCGGGAGTTCTCGCTGCGTTACCTCGCGGCAATCGTGACCCGCCTGAAAGCCGATCCAGCGACCCGCGACATCCCGCTGATCCTGTTCTCGAAAGGCGCTAACGGCCACCTCGAAGCGCTCGCCGCCACCGGCTGCGACGCGCTCGGCGTCGACTGGACGATCGCGATCGGGGATGCGCGTGAACGCGTCGGCGACAAGGTCGCACTGCAGGGCAATCTCGATCCGGCCACGCTCGCCGCCTCGCCCGATGCGATCCGCACGGAAGCGCGCGCCGTACTCGACAGCTTCGGCGCGCACTCCGGCCATATCTTCAATCTCGGCCACGGCATCACGCCGGATATCAAGCCAGAGAATGTCGCGGTACTGGTCGACGCGGTGCACGAGTTCAGCCGCCGCGGCGGCTGAGTCGCGCGGGGCATCCGCCTTGGTTCGATAGCCTTTCAACATCGACCATGAAACTGATCGCCGAAAAACTCGGCAAGACCGACAAGTACGACCGCCTGCGCTTCCTGCGCAGTGACGGGAGCGAAACATCGTCGTCGATGCCGCGCCAAGGCACGCTGCCACATGATCTGGTGCACTACGTCGTGGAGTCCACGCTGCGCTTGCGCCACGGCTTCCTCGGCTTGGTTGCGGCAGGAGCTGACGCACGCTTCGTCATGCAAGCCGTTCACGAGGCCGCCAATCCAGCCGTCGAGACGGAAGCGGTACAAGCCGAGGCGGTGGTCGAAGCGCTGCAGACACAGCTGTGGGCTGGCTGCTTTGACCGCGATGCGTTCGTCGAGGGCGCACGCTCGGCAAGCGCCGCGCGCGGCAAACCGGCCTTCGACTTTTCCCATGTCGATCCGCAAGCCGCCCTCTACATGCGTGCGCTCGCGCTCAAGGAACGCTGGGATCAGGTGCCGTATCACCAGAGTTTCGAGCTCGACTTTTCCGCAGGAAGCGCCTGACGCGCCTTCCCTCGCCTGTCGCCGCTTGTTGCTTCGCGTGCGCTCCCGAACCGGGTAAAAAAGAACGCCCCGGCGAGCCGGGGCGCATCGGCGCGCCGCGCGGCGCTGTGCGGGGCGAGTGCGCTGTCGAGTCCCCTTCGATACCTCAGCGCGAACGGTCGCCGGGAGGCCTCGGGAACTGTCAGACTTCTGCCGCCTCCGGCGCAGCCGTGGGACTCCGTCGTTTATCCACGCACCGGTTCAACTGCCTCCGCCCGCATTACTGGTTGGAACAAACCGAGCATGAAATGGATCAATGGATTGGTCGGCAGCCTGGCAACGCTCGCCGGCGCGGTTGCATCGCCAGCGCTTGCTGCTCCGCCTTGGGATACGGGAAACGACATCCGAAGCATTGCGCTGGTCGGCGACGACTATGGCAGTTATCTCGCGAGCAGCTATTGTCTCGACGGCTGCCGCTACGATCGATCGTCAGTCGATCCCGGCCGCGGCGGACAGCGTTTCATCCGCATCGAGCCGACGCCGGACGGCGACCAGGGCGTCATCTTCGAGCAGCCGGGCGCCGGCGCAGTAACAAGGATCTGGATGACGACCGGCGACGGAATCAGCCAGCCGTTGCCGCCAAACGTCCGCATCCGCATCTATTTCGATGGCGCTGCCACACCGACGATCGACGAACCGCTCGACCGCTTCTTCGCGGCGCAAACCCGTGCTGCGCGCTTCATGGGGCCGCTGGAGTCCGACCGTGTTTCCAGCAGCGGCGGCAATGTGTCCTATCTGCCGCTGCCCTACCGCAACGGCATCAAGGTAGCGCTGCTCAATGGCACGAACCTGCGCCTGTGGTACCAGCTCAACTACACCCAGGTCGCGGACGCGAGCTCCGTGGTGACGTACACGACGCCGACCGCGTTCGATGATCTTCGTTGGCTGCTCGGCCGCCCATTCCTGGAGGATTGGGTGACTGCCATGCGTTGGCCGATCACGCGCGGGCGCGCGGCCGACCGGCGCCTGGCTCCTTACGATGCGGTGGTCGGAACCCTGACCGCGGCGCAACCGCTGTCGCTGATCCGGCGCGACGGTGCCGGATGGATCACCTCGACGCAGATCCAGCTCGTTCGCTCGCGCTGGCACGATGTGTCGATCGCGCTCATGTTCGACGGTGAAACAACCGTCGATATGCCGCTCGACGAATTTTTCGCGGCGGACGCGCTGGATGCCCGCAACCCGCGTGGCCTGTTCAACGGGATCGACGCAAACGATGCGTTCTACTCGACGATTCCAATGCCGTTCCGGTCATCGGCCGAAGTCACGTTGCGGCTTCGCGACGGCGCAAACCCGTCGCCGGTCACGGTGCGCTCGGTGTTCAAGATCGATCCCGCAACGCCACCCGTGAACGCGGGGATATTTCACACGCAAGTCCGCGCAGCGTGTCCGACCACGCCGGCACAGACCGGCGATCAGGTGATCCTGGAACACCATGGCGCCGGTCGCATGATCGGCCTCGCACTGTGGATGACCACGGACGGATCGCAACCCGGTGGCTACTACATGGAAGGCGACGAACGGCTCTACATCGACGGCAGCATCCAGCCGTTGTGGTACGGGACCGGCGTCGAGGACATGTTCAATGGCGGTTTCTATTTCGACGCCGGCGCATACGTCGCGTCGTTGTCCGGCGCGACGCTGCGCCATCCGGGAACGACGGACGACGCGACCTCGATGTATCGCTGGTTCCTGACCGATGCGCCCGCATGGCGGAAATCGATCGTGTTCAAATTCGAGAACGGCCCGCTCGGAGCCGATCCGCTGTGCCTGCGCTCGGTCGCGTACTACTTCGCACAGCCGGCGCCGGCGCAGGACGTGATCGCCTCACTCGATGTCGGCGATGCCGCTTCGGTGGGGACCGCCCACTACCAGCCATCGTTCGACGCCCAATGCGCGCCGCAGACCGCGCGCTTCGGTGACGAGCCGCCGACCGTGCGTACCGCGACCGTATGCACCGGCCACGCCAACAGTCGCTTCGCGTTCTCGGCGCCGCACAGCGGGCGCTTCTTCCGCCTGCGCCGGACCTTCGATGCCGGCGTCGCCGGGCAGGCCGCCGAGCTGTGGGTGAACGGTGCAAAAGTGGGCGCGTGGCCGGATGTGCAGGCCAATCCGACGCGGCGCTGGTCGCAGTTCGATGTCGACTTCGAACTGGCGCAGCCCGCATCCGAACTTTCGTTCGAGATCTGGCCGGCCGCAGGCCGCGTGATGACGGAAAGTTCCTACGAACTGTGGGGCGCGAGCCCGTAGGGAATGTCCGAACAAGGGAACGCAATCACTCGAACCCGCTGTAGAAGATGTGCTCGTGCACGCGTTCGGCGTCGATGCAGGCGGCCCGTCCCGGTTTTCCGCAGTCGCGCAGGATCGCGATGTCGGCATCGAGCGCGGCCTGCTGCTGCGCCCATGCGGGACTGCCCTGCGGGATGCTGTCCATCTGGTACGGATCGGTGTCGAGACTGTAATGCTCGAACCCGGTCCTGACCGGGTTGTGCGGCAGGTCGGCGCGCCAATCGATCAAAGTCTGCCGCCCCGTATTGTCGAAATCGCCCGCCGCGCTGCGCACGGCGAGGTAGTCGTAGAACCACACGGGCGCTCCCGGCCCGTCGCGAAAATGCTCGATCAGGAAACGGCGGCGCCAATCGGGCGGATTGTCTCCGCCGATCAGCGGCAGCAGGCTGCGTCCATCGCAGCTCAGTGCAGGCGCCGCTCCCGCAAAGTCCGCAATGGTCGGCGCGAGATCGTTGTTGAGCACGAGCGCATTGCGATGCTGGCCCGCGGGAATCCCGGGACCGCGGATCAGCAGTGGCACGCGGATCGATTCCTCGTAGGCCAGCACCTTGCCAGCGGCCCGATGTTCGCCGTACAGCCAGCCGTTGTCGGACGTGAAGACGACCACCGTGTTGTTCCAGCGCCCGGCCGAAATCAGATGCTGCTTGACCGTCGCATAAAGATCGTCGACCGCGCGCAATGCTTCCAGGCGATGCCGGTAGAAGTGGTTGACGGTCACGGTCTGCGCGCTAGTGACGCTCGGGTAATAGGTCGGGAACCAGGCCGGCTTGTCGGACACGTCGGCTTCGTTGAACGACATCTTGCCGATGTCGAGATTAATATAGCTCGGCAGGCTATTGGCGTAGCGCGGCGCAGGACGAACGTCCACGTCGAACAGATCGCTGGCAGCGAGGCAGATCTCATAGTGCGGCGCGAGCGGAGCCAGGTACAGGAACATCGGCGCACTGCCGCTGGCAGCGGCATCCACCATCGCGCCGGCGCGCTGGGCGATCACGTCGGTCTGATAGTCGCTGTTCGCACTGTGGTAGTTGACCAACGTGCCGTTGTCGTTGACCGAGTAGTTGAACATGCAATAGGCGCCTGCATAGCCGACGCCCGCGCTGCCGTTGAGTTCGCCGTAATCCGGCAGCGCCTCCCAGTCGGACCAGCCGGGCGAGATCCAACGCATGCTTTGCGCCGCAGTGCAGGTCGGGCAGTTCTTCGGCGTGACATAGCCGTAGCCATTGAGATATTTGCCGATGATGCCGGTGTGGTAGCCGGCCGCTTGCATCCAGGTCGCCAGCGAATTGCTGTCGTCGAACGCACCGAACGTGCCCTCCGGC
Organism: uncultured Gammaproteobacteria bacterium; assembly: GCA_963720445.1. Taxonomy (GTDB): domain Bacteria; phylum Pseudomonadota; class Gammaproteobacteria; order Xanthomonadales; family Rhodanobacteraceae; genus Dokdonella_A. The sequence goes on along the minus strand of CAVRFO010000001.1, from coordinate 504,087 downwards.
GAGGTGATGTTGAGCACGCCGTGGTTGTGCGGATACTGCCCGGTCAGGAACGTCGCACGCGACGGGCAGCACAGCGAATCGGTGACGAAGGATTCATCGAAGCTCATGCCTCCGGCTACGAAATCGGCGGCGATGTTCGGCAGGAAACCGATATTCAGCGCGTCATCGAACGTCGTGTTGTCGAGGTCGTCGGTCATGAGGACGACGATGTCCGGCTTGCTCGCGGTTGCGCTTGCAGCCGCGGGCATCGCAACCGCGTGGCTTGCGAGGAGGAAACCCGCAATCAACCCAAGAATCATCAAATGCATGGATGTGCCATTTGAATGCGCCGGTAGCAGAGGTATCGTCTCATGCGTGGAAGTCGTCATCGCGGTACATGCGCTTCGGATTAGCATTACGAGCCCCCGTTCCCGCCTGCGCCTCAGCACCTTAGGAAAAATTGAGGGTGTCTACTCTGCAGTAGAACGGCGCGCATACTCTCGCCACGTCCACCATCTGCTCATGGTCGAGAAATATTATATCTAGGTGTTCTCGCGGATTGAACATCGAAGCAAAAATTTTCCCGATCTTCTTAACTTGCTCAAGATCGCCAACGGATCGTGTTTGTAAACAAAGCGTAACATTCGCAGATGACTCATTATCGTGAACGACGTTAGCCAAATAAGCAGCCATGATATTCGGCTCTATTTTGAATAATTGCATTAACCGCTCTTTCAGTTCCCGCTCCGGAGAACCATCCTGCTCTCCAATAAATCGGAGTCTCGGCACATCAAGTTTCGGTGACATGCTATTTTTAAACGTAGCGTTTGTCATAATTTATTCACATAACCTTAAATCGCGCCTTATACTCTGATTCATAAAGTTCAGCCCACGCGATCAATTCAAAATCCTCCTCCAGCAGTCTACCTTGAACTTGGACGGCGTGTACCAGTAATCGCGCCACATGTATAAATACTGGCCATTCTTTGATCGGGAATAAGGATGCCCCTTCAAATCGAGTTGCTACTAGCACAACGTCAATGTCAATGTTTCCTAAACCATATTTTTGACCAAGTAGTGGCGGCTCTATTTTTATCAGTAGCAAATCGTCGCGTTTCTCACTCGCTAATCGCTTAATCCGCCAACAACGTCGAGGCTCATCCATTCCGTAGCCTTCGGATGAAGCTAGGTAGAAGTCTGGTGTTCCGAAATTCACGATTAAAGCTCCGGATTCAATCCTTGAATGTTTTTTAGACGGATTTGCGCCGCCGGGTTCGGCACGACGACTTCGGGTAGGCCACCTACGTTTCCATGCAGCGGCAAGGCTCCTCGTGTCGCAACGCCTTCAGTGTTGGTCAGGACACCCTCGCTGACAAAGCGACCTGAATTTTGGGCAGGCAAGCCCGCCACATTTCTATAATTGGGTACCGTTAGAGGATTAACGGTGGTCCAAGATCTCCCCATTGCGCCGGCCTCGTCACCCCACACACGAAACACTGTAGCGCCTTCGCTGGCGCCCACCTCAACCGTTAAGCTCGCTTCTTTCCCTTCTACCGGAACAATCGAAAGCGCAGCCATACTCCACTCGAACGTCGAACAGCCGTTATAAGCGCATATTCCGATATCGACAAATGGAACAAACCCAGCGAGCGTTCGTAGGTTCGCAAGGGCGTCACCGGCTGGCTCAGGCAGGCTAGTCGTGCCATTCCCGTTCTCATCGACGCCATAGTGCACCAATTCGTTGAACGAGTACTCGAACGCCGCCGTCAGTGCCCCATTTGCGAACTTCCCTCCCGCAATGGCCGAGGTCGTTCCGCCGAGCACACTGACCGCAACCCCATCCGCAAACGTGTTTCCGAAGTCGATGTTCGGCGCCACTCCCGCTGTGATCCCCGACGTGATGAAACCATGCCCGAACTTGCCGCCCTGCAACGTTTCCAGCACGCCGCCTGCGATCGCATGCGCGGCGATGTTTTCGGATAGCTGCCCGGGTCCCGAGAATGCCGAGCCGATTTCGTAGTTGATACCGGCCGAGAACGCGCCGATCACCGCGCCCTTGAGATTGCCTGACGCGATGAAGCCTGAGGCGAACCCGGCTTCGACCGAGGCGGTCTCGGCCGCGCCGCTCGCGGCCGCCTCTTCTGCTCCGGCAGTACCCAGATTGGCTGCGCTGTAGTAGTAGCCCGTATACACCGCAATCGCGATCGCCGCCGCTTCGCGCACATAGCCTTGCTGGCGATGGCCCCAGTAACCACTCGGGTCGGTACCGCCCAGCGGATTGTTCATCAAATAGCTGTAGCGGTTGTAGCTTTGCAGGTCGCCAGCATTTTGTACGAACGGATCGGCCTGGATGAACCGCGCCAGACGCGGATCGTAGACGCGCCCGTTCATGTGGATGAGGTCGGTCTCGTCCATCTGCTCGTGGCCGGTGAAGCCATGCCGGGTCAAGCTCGGATCGAACCCGAACCATGACACTGGATCCATGCCCGCGCCGGTGGTCGCGTCTTCCCTTGCGCCGAACGCGCCCCATGCCTGCGCGCCGCTGGTCGCCACCGTGCGTCGAGCCGAGGTTGTCGGTGAACAGGTACTCGTACTGCACCGCTTGGGTTGCGTTGTTCGCGACCGTCTGCGACAGGATCAGGCCGGGTAGGTAGCGCTTCACGATCCGCTGCGTGCTGCCGGGGGCAGTGATGATTTCGGCGTTGCCGACGTAGTGAATGACATTCGGCGGGCCGCTGCCGGTAGCGTTGGTGTAGTCCTGGCGCACCAGACGCTGATGTTCCGGCCCGTAGGCCCATTTTGTCGTGTGCGAGATGTACCAGTTGGCGAGGTCGACCGTGCGCAGGGCATCGAATGCGCTCCAGCTCTGCTGGCGTTTGACCAGGCCTTGCGAATTGGCCGGGTCCAGGGAGCGGGTCTGGTTGCCGTGGGCGTCGTAACAGAAGGTGTTGGAACCGATAGTCACGATCGCATCGGGACCGGCCGCGACTTCTCCTGCGCCGGTGCAGCCCGACCCTTGGCCACCGTATGTGCCCGACTGGAAATTACCCAAGCTGTCGTAGGCATTCGTCGACGATACCGTCGAACCATTGCTTTGCAGGAACTGCGTCGTGGTCAGCCGTTGCAGCGGGTCATACGCGTAGGTCTCGTAGATATTCGCGGTGCCCCCAGGCGCTCCGCCGCTGGTGTCGCGGCGATCCTCGACATTACCGAGCGCATCGTAGTCGTAATGCAGTTTCTGGATCGCGCCGCCCGCGGTCACGATATCGCTCAACCGGCCCATGTCCGGCGTATAGGTGCGCGCCGTGATCAAGGCTGGATTGTTGGCGCGCTCCTCCTGGGTCACGTGTCCGCGCGCGTCCATCGCCAGCGTCTGCAGGTAGATCGAACCATTCAACCCATATTCCGCATCGCGAGTGACGTCGTGATACCCCTGCGGGTTGTACTGATACAGCTCACCAGATTGCGGAATGCCGTTGCCGGAGAACAAGGTCTGGAACGGGCGACCATAGGGATCGTAGGTATTCTGCTCGGTGTAGCTCGCCGTCGTGCCACTGCTGATGGTCGTGTCCACCCGGTCGATGCGACCGAACCCGTCGTAAGCGTGCTGGCGTGTATAGAGCGTACCGTTGTCATTGCTGGTCGCGGTCGTCAGTTCGCCCACGCCGCTGGTCGCCGTGTCATAGCTCCAGGTAGCCGAGGCATCCGCTGCGCCGCCGCAGGTCGGCGATGCATAGTCCGACCGGGACCACGGCCGTCCCTGCCCATCATGGAATGTCTGCTCACAGGTCGTGGCGCTGATCTTCTGAACCTCTTCGCCTGCCGCGTTGTACGCATATGTCCATGTGCCCGCATCCGGATCGTTCAGACTGGTTTTGCGACCCATGGCGTCGTAACCCATGTGCGCGCTCGCGCTTTTGCCATCCCAACCTGCGCGCGTGACGATAAGAAGGTTCCCGGCAGCATCGTAGGTGTTGTTGAGGGTTGAGCCGAGCGAATCGGCGACGGTAATGAGCTCACCGAGGTGATTTCTCGTCTGGACCGTTTGCTCCGCATAGCCAGGGAAATTTGACGGTGAGACATTCGACGGTAGCGTCACCGTTGTGGTGGGTTTGCCCAGTGCGTCGCGACCAAAGGAAGTGGTCGTCTGCTGTCCGTTCGGATGCGTGACCGACGTGACGCGGCCGAGGCTGTCGTAGTAGCTGGTGGTGAAGTAGACGGCACCCGCCCCGACGTTCGACGAGGTCGGACTGGAAGTGAAATACGGCTCCGAAACCCTGTGGACGCGTCCAAGATTGTCGTATGCCGTGCTGACGGCGATGAAATCGGTCGGCGCCAACCCCTGCTTGATGTTCAGTACGACGCGTGCCAAGACATCGTAGTACGCCCAACTTTCCGGAGCACGTGCGCTGGTCGCCCCGACGCCTGCGTTGGTATCGACGCGGTAGGCGGCGCCGGCGGGACAGGATACGGCTGAGCTGCCGTGCCCTGCACACCAGCGATAGATGGTCTGCACCGCCCCGCCGGCATTGGTCGCTGAGAAATAGGGGCGTCCGAACGCACCGTAGGCCCCCACCGTTTGTACACCATTAGCATCCGTCGTTCGCGTGGGATTGCCGAACGCATCGCGGCTGTCGATGGTCAGCGTGGCGTGCTCGGCGGCGCCCACTCCGCCGGCGGAAAATGGTGCATAGCTGGCGGTGGGATAGATGCCGCTGGCGTCATACCCCGTGCGCGTGTATCGCTGCACCCAGTTCGGATCGCTCGCGTCGAATGTCATTTGCGTGGCGGTCAGTGCGCTTGAACAGTGGCCTTGGCTGATCGTGCTGTCACTGCAGGAAATCGTCTGGACTTCGTTCCCGAATGCATCGTGCACGTGATATTTCGTCAATGCGTGATCCGCACTGCCACCGGATTGCAAATGTTCTTCGGTCAACTGACCGGTAACAGGGTCGTACCGGAACGATGACGTACGCGTTGGATAAGCGGCTGGATTGACGCTCTCGCGACCGAAACCGGTGACGCTGGTCGTCGAACCGGTAAGTCGCCCGACATGCCAAGTCGCTGCATATGCATTGGCGGCGGACGGCGCTATGTCGACATCCGCCTGATACGTTTGCGTAGTGTTCGTCTGCCGCACCAAATTGCCCGACCACATGCTTGCCTGCGAGTACTCGTTGCTGATGGTACTCAGCACTTCGCCGTAGATCGGGTTGTAGTTGAAGGTCGTCGCCTGCGAGGACAACAGCGTTCCGTCGAGATCGTGTTTTACGGCTTGAGTTTGTTGCCGGAATACGAAGATCGGCACCGCGCTCGTCAGCGCGGAACGATCCGATGTAGCGCCGAAGACGTGCCACGACCAGTAATCCCTGATCAAGCTCAACTGCTGCTGGTTCGCGTTGAGGTCCGTCGCAGCCCCATAACCCATGCATGCCGCGCTATCCGGGTCCCCGTAAGGAGCGGCACACACTGTGTCGCGAGAACTGCCGTTGGTGTAAACCGCGGTTTGCGACGGCGTTCCTGTCAGGGGAAAGGCTTGGTTGTACGCGGTAACGGTTTCGACGCCGGTTTGGGCATCTGTGGTGTAGACCTTATCGAAGCCGAGAGAACCGCGCCCACTCCCCTGCATCTTGAATCCGGAATATTGGTAGCGGATGGTGCTTATGGCCCCGGGGCTACCATCGGTCGGTGCACTGCTGTCCGCGTGCTGCACGACATAGCGCGGCGTCAGCACGTCCTGCACGGGCGAACCCCAGCCAGAACTCAGATTGCTGGCGTTGTATTCACGATAGTAAAGGGACGTATACGTTAGGGGTGCATACGTCAGCGTCGTCACCGCACCCAAACCTGACGTAATCGTCTGAACCACGTTGCGTGGTTGGTGATGCGCAGAATTGCGCGCGGTTTGCCACGCCCCGCCGCCGTCCGTGGGATTGATCTCCAGCGAATCCGGATGACCATCGCCATCCAGATCGACAAGGTATCCAAACCAGGAGGGGTTGGTGCCAATGTCGCCGGAAAATAGGTTCGTTGCTATTGGCGTGGTCGAAAACCCGTTGCCTGTCCACAAATGGACGACAGATGTATTGCTGCCACTCGCCGCCCATTTTTCGACCGTCCAGAAGTCCGCCTTTCCGTCGCCATCATAATCGCCAAGTTGAGTCTGACTGACGCCGAGCGATACCGCGCATCCGCTACCCGAGCTGTTCGCCACGACGCACATCGAAGGTTCACGGGAACCCCCTTGATTCAATTCATACAACCACACCGAGCTGTTGTTGACGATGGTGTCACCGGCAAACATCATGTCGGTCAGTCCATCACCATTGATGTCGGCGACTTGAAAATGTGAATCATCCACCATGTTCTTGTTCGGGCCGACTCCGAGGTTCGAACCAACCTGCCAGATCAAACCGGAGGGCAAGAAATCGAACCAGTTTCCTCCCGTTCCGCCCTCCACCCCTCCAGACGTGAAGACCTGCACGGACTCCGTCTGGCTAGACGTACCGATAGATCCGCTCGTTGACACGCCACCCGCTCGAGCCAACGCTGCATCAAAGTCTGCCGCGGTAAGAAATTGGATTTGATCCCCTGGCGCTGAGGCTCCGTCAACGTGTGCGCCGGGAACGCAGGGATTACCAGACACCCGCAGGACGAGATCAGCACGGCCGTCTCCGTCAAAATCCGCCGTGCGTAGCGTTTGTGATGACAACGAACCAAGGCCACAGAAAGAAGGATTTGCGGAAGTACCTATCCTGACGAGGTAAGGCCCCTGAAAAGCATAAGGTTGAGCGGCACTGCCGGTGGGCTTCAAAAGCCAAACCTCCGCACCGCCGTTACTACCGATGGTAAGGAGATCCGGCAACCCATCGCCATCGAAATCCGAGACAAAGGTATCAACCGGCGATGGGAACGTCATGGCCTTGAGCTGGCCTGTCTGTGGGTCGCTGGCGATGTTCAGCTGTTTTTGGGTAAACGGGTTGGTTGCCGCATTTGGAGTATTACCGCCCGTGCTCTTCCACACTACAATCCGGTAGGTCGGGTGCGGGGTCGCATTCGGGTCGCCGTTGCCTAGCGTCGGCTCAAGCATTAACAGGTCGCTCCGGCCGTCACCATCGAAATCGAGCAATTGCCAGCTCTTGTTTTCGCGAAGAAATTTGCTTAGCTGGGGACAAGGGCCATTCGGATCGTAATTGCCGTTGTTGCAGATATCGACAGTGTTAAGCTGGATACCCGAAGACTTGGAAGGCGCAGAGAACGAAACTAGGAAGTCCTGAAAATCAAGGGTGCCATCGTCGCCATGTAAGAAAACGGTATCGGCACGCCCGTCGCCATCCACGTCGGCGAATTTCACCTCATCTTGCGCGACGTGTGAAAATTCGCCATCGCTTTTACCATACGTCTGGATAAGTGGCCCACTGCCTAGTAGGGCACTGATATCCGCCCAGTCGAAATTGACCGGCGGATAACATATTGGGGCAGCGCCTCCTGGCGCACATTCCTGCAGCGACGTAATTTCTTCCAGCGCGGGATTGATCACTCTAGTGGTGCTGTAGGTCGGCGTGTACGTCCGAAGCGTCATGCCATTCGCTTTGACCGTGATCTGCGTGAGCCATACGGGCTGGGTAACAATTCCCGCACCGCCAACCCAAACTTGATAGCTGGTGCTCTGTTGCGCAACAGGCCGCGGGGAAGTTGCAAAGTCAATTTCGCCGCCGGAATAAACAATTGAACTTGGCACCAGGGCCGCCGGCGAAGATAGACTGGGAGCGCTATAATTAAAAGCAATTCTGTTGTTATTGGAGTCCCTAATCTCATATTCGTACCATGCGAGCGTAGCTCCATTACTACCCCACGGCGACCTCAACTCGGCAGCCAACGTGCCGAATCGCCGGACGGTACCGTCCTTCGCATAAGCCGCAAATATTGTCGGCACCGGATAAGTATCCGAGCCACGCCCATCGATCGTACTTGCATTTTCAATCACAATTTCCGTCGCGCTATCGTTCTCCAAACGATAAACCGCTCCTGCAACTCCATTTGAGCCAGAAACAAGATCCATCCTCTGTCCGTCGAGGCAATATGCAGTCAACGAAGGAATGGTGGTAAGCGTTCCAACGGGTCGCACCCCGTCACCGTGTTCTTGCGACAAGCGACAGATCGCGACCGACGAGAGCCCTTCGAGTTGCCAGCCGTATCCGAGGATTCCATCACCAGCCCCGCTGTTGTAGACCAATGCAAGGTTCGGTGTGAGCCCGCCTGCACCATGAGGCACATACAGCGGGATACGGTATTGGGAGTTGCCCGATTGATCGACAGAGAACTGACCGGCCGTTGAACCAACGCCATCGGAAGCAAGATCATCCGAAGGGGTTGCCGCGAGCTGTGGCGGATCCGGGATGGATGGGCCTGTCGCAGGGGCCGCAACCACCTGGACTGATGTGGAGTACGCAATCTGCGCTCCACCGGAGAACAGTTCATATCGCACAAGCGAACCCACATTCAGCGATTCGGTGACCTGGCCCGTCAGCCCCGAAGCGAGGGGGCCGCTGAGCTGATTGGAGTTGAGATCGCGGCGATAAATACTTGTCTGCGCACTCGGCCCAGTCCAGCTCACCTGAAACGAGCAGGTTTGTTGCCCCGGTGGCGCTTGGCATAGCGGCGACGAAACAGATATCTCGTTGCCATCCGTCAGTTTGGCAATCGGAGTCGGGTAAGTGATGACGGGGTCGCCTGCGGGCGGCCACTGCAATGGTGCTCCCCCTGTTATAGCTGAGGGGACATTGATTGCCAAATTGACGATACCACCGGTATTGTCCGTGAAGCTGCGCGTATAACTGTTCAGCGCTAGCGCGTGCAAAGAGACACAACTGGACGCTGAACAATCGGTAGTTGGCGAGCCGTAGTTCGATTTCGCGTAGTAGAGAGGAACCGAAATATTGGTGGTGGGTGGGGGCGATCCATAGGGTCCATATTGGCCATAGACCCATACTGGCTGTCCGCTGCTGTCATATAACTCGAGATCGGGGTTCTCGGTATATTGGGTACTTCCATTGATGCCCTCGGTGAGATCAAGACCCCAGCCGGACGAACTGGGCGCATACCAAATGCCGGTGAAGCTCTCGTTTACCGAATTAGCTGGAGTAGGCGAAGAAGTGGATGGCGGCGTTCCGCGAAAATAGTCGTAGAGACATTCGGAATGCGATTGCGCTCCGAGGGCGTTCCACTGCCACTGAATCGCCGCTGCTGTTGTGGAATTTTTGACGAACGTGACCGCCACGCTTCCTACAGTGGTTCCCGATGGAGTGTGGGTTCCAAAGCTGTACGTAAACAGCTGCAGATCGGCCGACCACGTTTGCTCGCCGTTGGAATTGCTCGAAAGTGGCGCTTCCGGAGTGGTCAACCAGATGGGATTTCCGGATGGTGCAAAGGTGTACCAAGTGGCGATCAGGTATTTGTGGTCGCTGGTAAAGTTGAAAGTCCAACCAACACCACTGTGATTCGGGTTCCACCACACGCCCGGAGATATCGGTGTGCTGCCGGGAAGCACCGGTGGATTCGGCCCACTCGGACAGACTGTCGAGGGCGGCGGCAAGACCCCAGCACGGACGGATGCCGGCGCTATCCCAAGCAACACCCCTGCAAGAAAAAGCGCGGCAACGGTTCGTCGCCAGAACGGCGAATGGATGATACCGATACTCGTTTCGCAACCCCGCTTGCTCATGAAGCTCTCCGTTTTTTTACGTAAGTATTCGCAACGATCCACGCGGGTCGAGACCCGTCATTTCCCTACAGTGAGTTACGACAAACCCCACGCGGAAAATTGAAACCGCGCGTACGCTCTGTTTACGACGAGACAACAAACACGAAATATCGCGGTAACAGGCAGATATCGATCAACTTGAGTCAGGCCCGCGCTCGTGCGGCCGCTCCTGCCACAACGTTGAATGGTCGGGGACCCGCTCGTCTTCAGGGCGCCCGTTCGAGTAGTAGTACAACGCGAGAGAACGCCGGGTGACACCTTCGGGGCTGGCCAATGGTTCCGGCATGCCGTGATACGACGCGCTGGTAGTCGAGAAGATTACGCAGCGATTCGCGAGCGGAGCGACGCGTGCGGCGCAGTGCTGCATCGACGCATCCCACAGCTCCAGGTCCCCACCCCATTGCGGCTGCCATTCGGCGTTGAGATAGAGCAGCAGGTTGAGGCGACGATCGAGATTGACCCCGGGCAGGCGATTGAAATCGGCATGGACGCGCAGCACTGCACCGGGCAGATATTGATGCAAGCCGCCGCCGGTCATGTGCACATCCGGGATCAGGTGGCCGATGCCGGTCAGCTGCTCCAGGTAACGCAGGAACGGCCCCGAATTGAGTTCATGCACCAGCGCGCGCAGCGTCGGGCCGAAGTGCTGCTCCTGGCTGTAGCCGAGCTTGCGCGCCTGGGCGACGCGACCATCGGTGTCCAGCGCATCCGCGCGTCGCCAATCGCGGATCTCGTTGGGGGAGGGAAATTCTGCGATCGCGCAGCGCGCGCTCGGTGCCGACAAGAAGTTTTCGATCACGATATGCGGGAACGGTTTCGCGCTCGCATAGTGCCTGGCATCAGGTTCCATTGACATGCCGATGGCCGCAAGATCAATCAGGCTGCTCATCGTCAATCCATCGTCGATATGTTGGCTGGACTCGGTATTGCGACACGACACACCGCCTCAACCGGCTCCACTCATTCTGGCGCGATGCCAGTGACTGTTGGAACACTCCCCGAATGATGGTGGGCAGGAAGCCGCCATTGGCAACCAACGGCTGTCTTAGAGGTAGGCAGGCGTTGTGTATTAGTTATATAACATGTACACCCTTACATTCCGCTGACAGCGCGACTATTGCATCCGCGAATTTTGAAGCAGCTCGCGAGCCGAACGCATCAGTCCCTTCGCAACGCCGCCGCGATCGCATTGCCGAGCAGCACGCTCGTCAACGGTTTGCGCAGCAGCACATTCATCCCGGCCGCGCGGATCTGCGCTTCTTCATCGCCAACCGCGCGCGCGGTGACCGCGACCAGTGGCAACGTCGCGTGTTCGCTGGCGCGGATCATCCGCGCCAGCTGCAGGCCGTCGACGCCGGGCAGGTCGAGGTCGAGCAATGCGATGTCGAAGCGTCGCGCTGCACCCGTATCTGTTGTGTGCGCCCTGAGTTCGGCCAGCGCGGCCAGGCCGTTGCCGACATGCACTGCGCGATGACCGAGTTGCGAGAGCAATCCGCACACGACTTCCGCGATGGTCGGATCGTCCTCGACCAGCAAGACGTCGAGCGCAGCGGTCGCCGGCGTGGACGTCGATGCAGTTTCCGCAGCATGCGGACCGACCGCCTCGTAGATCGGCAAGTCGACGCTGAACACGCTGCCTTCGCCGGGTGTGCTCGACACCGCGATCGTGCCGCCCATCAGCGCGGTGAGTTCGCGGCAGATCGCGAGACCGAGGCCGCTGCCGCCGTGCTGCCGGGTCACGCCTTCGGCCTGCTCGAAGCGGTTGAACAGACGCGCGCACAGTTCCGCACTCATCCCCGGCCCGCTGTCGGCGACCCGAAAGCGCAGGTAGCCGGTGCCGACGCGCAACAGCTCCAGCGTCACGCCGCCGCGCTCGGTGAATTTCAGCGCGTTGCCCGCGAGGTTGAGCAGGATCTGCTTGATGCGCAGCGCGTCGCCCCAGACCAGCGCCGGCACGTTCGCATCGACCCTCACCTCGATCGACAGGTGTTTGCGCTGGGCAAGTGGCTGCTGCAGCGTGGCGACTTCACGCAGCAGCGCCGCGGGATCGAACGGGTGGTCGTCCAGCGCGAGCTTCCCGGCATCGATGCGCGCGATGTCGAGGCTGTCGTTGATCAGCCGCAGCAGCAGGTGGCCGGACTGATGGATCGCGTTCGCATAGCCTTGTTGGCGCGGATCGAGCGACGTGGCGAGCAGCAGCTCGCTCATGCCGAGCACGCCGGTCATCGGGGTGCGGATCTCGTGGCCAAGGGTGGCGAGGAACGCCGACTTCGCCTCGATCAATTGCTCGTTGCCGCGGCGGCGTTCGTCGGCCAGCACCAATGCATGGCGGCGGCGGGCGCGCGTGCGCCACGCACGCAATGCGGCGACAGCGACGAGCAACACGCCGAGCGCATACAACGCATACGCGAGCGGCGTCGCCCACGGTGCGCGCGCGACGTGGATCGCCAGCGGCGGGATGAGTTGCGACCACGCGCCATCGGCGTTCGCGGCACGCGCACGCAAGGTGTAGGCGCCGGGCGCCAGTTGCGAATAGACGCGCTCACCGCGCTCTGCGTCGACCCAGTCGCGGTCGAAACCTTCGAGCTGGAACCGATAGTGGTTGGCTGCGGAATTGGCATACGACAACGCACGCATCTCGATGTGCAGGTCGCGGTCGTCATGGCGCAGCTCGATCGGCGCGGCGCTGTCGAGCGCCAGGGTGCGATCGCCGCGACGCACGTCAAGCGCGGTGATGCGCAACGGCGGCGCGGGCGTTTCCAGGCGCAGCGCCGCGGGATCGAACGCGACCGCGCCGCCGAGCGTGCCCGCATACAAGGTTCCGTCCGGTGCCGCTGCCAGCGCGCCGGGCAGGAACTCCTGGCTCGGCAGACCGTCGCGCGCGTCGAAACGGCGGACCACGTGGGAGCGGCCGTGCACGCGCCACAGCCCACGCGTCGAGGTTGCCCAGACACTGCCGTCGGCGGAAATCGCGAGCGCATTCGCATTCACGGACGGCCAGCCGCTCGCCGCATCGAAACGTTGCTCCGGATAGGCGACTCCGGCATCGATGCGATAGCTCTCGAGCGCGCCAAGCCGATCCAGCCAGAGCTTGCCATCCGGCGCGAACGCGAGCGCATGGATCGAGTCGTGTGCAATCCCCGCAACTGGCACGAAGCGATCCGTTTCGGCGTTGTAGTGCTCGACGCCACTCGCGGTCGCCAACCACGGATCGCCGCGCGCATCGAGGGTGAGGACGAAGATATCCGCGTCACCCAGCGTCTTCGCGGCGGGCGTGTAGCGACGCAGGACGCGCGGCGGATCGGCGCCGATATGCACGACGCCGCCGCCATGCGCGCTGGCCCAGATGCTGCCGTCCGGAGCGCGCGCGAGGTTGTCGACGAAACCCTGTGGCAATGCATCGGTGCGGGCGAGGTCGACCGGAATGTCGACGGCGGCAAGCGTATCGAGCGCATAGCGTTTGAGGCCAGTCTGGAAGCCGACCCAGATCCGGTTCGTGCCGTCGGGCAACACCGCGGTCAGGCGTTGCCCGGCGATGTGCAGTCGTTCGCCCCAGCGTTCGATGTGGCCGCTGGCGCGATCGATCCGGTCCAGTCCGTCGCTGCCGCTGGCCGCCCAGATCGTGCCCGCCGGATCGACGCCGAGCGCCTTGACCCGCGCCCGGGTCAGGCTTGCCGTGTCGCCGGGGATATGTCGCAACGCGACGAAATTGCGCCAATGCGGCGGCAGCCGCGCGATGCCGCCGTCGAACAATGCGAACCAGGTACCGCCTTCGGCGTCGGGCAGGATGTCCATCGTGCGCGTGCCCGGATACGCGCCCGGCGCCGCCTCCTCCGCGCTGTAGTGCTGCAAGCCGTGCGCATCGAGGCTCGCGACGCCCGTCAGCGTGCCGATCCACAGCCCCGCATCGCCCGTGCTCGCGAGCGCCGAGACCATCAGCGGCGGCGTCGCCTTCGCGAGTTCGCCCTGGTAATGCAATTGTGCATCGACGCGGAACAGGCCTTTGCGCGTGCCGACCAGCATGCTGCCGTCAGTGTCGGGCAAGAACGCCATGACGATGGACGGGCCTGCGCGCTCGGCCGTTGGCGGCAGCTCGACATGCACGATATGGCCGTCCGCGTCGCGCACGTCGAGACCCTCATCAGTGCCGATCCAGAGTCTGTTCTGCGCATCGGCATGCAACGCATACACGGTGCTCGAACGCAGGCTGGCCGGGTCCTCGGCATCGTGGTCGACATGCAGGAAGCTGCCATCCGCTTGCAGGCGATTGAGACCACCCAGATAGGTGCCGACCCAGATCCCGCCAGCGGCGTCTTCAGCCAGCGAAAACAGATCATCGCTGCCGAGCGTGCCGGTTGCGTTCGGTTGATGGCGCCAATGCGTGAAGCTTTTGCCATCCGCTTCGAGGCGATTCAGACCGGACGCTTCGCCGCCGCACCAGAGCGTGCCGACGCGATCGATCAGCAATGTCGACACATCGTTCGATGCGAGCGAAGTCGGGTCGGCCGGATCGTGCCGGAACACGTGAAAACTGACGCCGTCATAGCGCGCGAGGCCGTCCTGGGTGCCGATCCAGATGAAGCCCTGTGGGTCCTGCACCGTCTTGTAGACGGCGCTCGACGGCAGGCCATCGGCGACCGTCATCGGCACGAATTGCGGCAGCGCCGGCGGTGGCCCCGCGTTCGCCACGACCATCGATCCAAGCAACGACAACGCCAGCAGTATGCGCATGCGGTTCTCCCCTGTGCCGATACTGCCATGCGTGGCGACGTGAGGTAAGCGGCGACGCAGGATCAAAAGCTGCCCCCATCCGCCCTGTCGGGCACCTTCCCCCGCTACGCAGGGGAAGGGAAAGCGATTAGCGACGCTGCCTGCTGTTCCTTCCCCTGCGCAGCGGGGGAAGGTGCCGAAGGCGGATGGGGCGCTCTTGCTCAGAGCTCACGATAAGTTCCAAACAGACTGGAGCGCTGCACTAGAATCAGGCCAATGCCGCAACCGCGCCTCCCGCTCCGCCTGATCTTCCTCGCCGCGATCGCGATCGGTGCGGCGTTGCTGCTCGGTCTCGTCGTCGCGACGTTGAACAGCCTGCTCGAGTTCTACCAGCGTGTCGCCGCGTTGCCACTGTGGCTGCGAGCACCGCTGATCGTCGCCGGCGCGATCCTGCTCGGCGCGCTGCTGTGGTTGTTGTGGCGTATCGCGCGACCGGCGCGCAAATCGTCGCTGATCGCGCCGATTCCGGTTTCGCGTGCCGAGGTCGATACACGCATCGAACGCTTGCGCGAACGCCACGCCGAGACCGCGGCACTCGAAGCGGAGCTGGCCGAACTCGATCATCGCCGCGCAACCGGCGAGGTCTATGTCGCGCTGTTCGGCGAGATCTCGACCGGGAAATCCAGCCTGATCCATGCGCTCGCGCCGGATGCGGCGCCCGACATCGACGTGCGCGGCGGCACCACGCGCCACGTCGCGCAACATCGCGGCCGTCTGCGCGACGGCCGCGAACTGGTGCTCGCCGACGTGCCCGGCAGCGGCGAGGTCGATGGCGCGGTGCACGAACAACTCGCGCGCGACGAGGCGTTGCGCGCACACGCGGTCATCTACCTGACTGCGGCCGACCTGACCCGCGCACAGGACGCGGAACTCATCTGGCTGAGCCAGTTCGGCAAGCCGATCGTGCTGGCGCTGAACAAGGCTGATCTCTACGACGACGACGAGCGCGCGCAACTGCTGCAACGCTTCACGCAGCGCTATGCGAAGCGCGCGCGCGCGATCGTCGCGATCAGCGCCGGCGGCAGCGAACGCTACGAACGCACGCTCGACGACGGCCGTCGCGAGCGCGTCGAACGCGAACGCGCAGCGGAGATCGACTCACTGCTCGATGCGCTCGACGAACTCACCGCGCCCGGCGCACACGCACTCGAACCTGCGCGCGAAGCGGCCGTGCTTGCCGAAGTTGGCCGCCGCGGCGACGAACTCGCGCGCGCAACCGCGGCGCGCGAGTCGGCGCAAACGGTGACCAAATACACGCGCCGCGCGATCGTCGGCGCGATGGCCGCTGTCGTGCCGGGCAGCGACATTTTGATCCAGGGCGCGCTCGGCACCGGACTGGTTCGCGAACTGGCACGCATCCACGGCGTCGCGGTACGCGAACTCGATGTCGAGGCGCTGCTCTCGCGACTCGGGCTCACCGTGCGCAATACCAGCGCGATCGTGCTCGCAATCGCCGGCAATGCGTTGAAGGCGTTTCCCGGCCTCGGCACGCTCGGCGGCGGCATGCTGCACGCGATCGCGTACGGGTTGGTGTTCGACAGCCTCGGTCACGCGTTGTCGGCAACGCTGGCCGAGCGTTCTACGCTCGATGCCGCGGATGTCGAGGCCCGGGTACGCGCGCTGCTCGCCGAGCCACAACGCGAACGCGTCGAACGCATTGCGCGACTCGCGCTGGAGTCGGTGCGTGGCAAGATTCGCGATGACGCGGGCTGACCGCGGAGTGCCCGTAGGAGCCCACCCTGTGGGCGACCGCGCGGACGAGATTGTCGCGCGATTCGCGCACAGGGTGCGCTCCTACAGGGCTTGGGTATTGGTGGAGCCCTTCCCTGTGTGCAACCGTGTCATCGCCACGCGATCGCGCACAGGGTGCGCTCCTACACCTGCCGTCAGCCGTTGAGCGTGCGGCTCAGCCGACTGATCCAGCGATACAGAAGAATGATCGAAAGCGCGAACGCGATGCCCCCGATCCAGACCGCCGCATTCGCAAACCCGTCGCCGACCAGGGACAGTGGCGCAGCTTTCCCGGAGAACACCACGATCGCCGCGATCAACACGCCGATCAGGCTCTCGCCGACGATCATGCCGGAGGCAAGCAGCACGCCGAGCTGCTTGGTCGCGTCCGGTTTCGCGGTGCGCTCGGCGCGCTTGTCGAACCACCAGCCGACGATCGCGCCGACGACGACCATCAACGTTGTCGAGGTCGGCAGGTAGATGCCGAGACCGACCGCCAGCGGCGGCAGGCGCGGACCCTTCGCGGTGCGCGCGAGGATCTCGTCGAGCACGATGACCGCCGCGCCGATCGCCACGCCGAGGCCGATCAGGCTCCAGTCGAGATTGCCCTGGATCACGCCCTGCGCCAGCGCCGAGATCAGCGCGGCCTGCGGCGCGGCCAGCGCACGCGCTGGATCGACGCCCGGCACGCCGGCGAAGCCATACGCCTGATTGACCAGATCCAGCACCGGCGGAATGATCGCCGCGCCGACCAGCACGCCGATGACCAGCGCGACCTGCTGCTTCCACGGCGTCGCATCGACGAGCTGGCCGGTCTTCAGATCCTGCAGGTTGTTGTTGGCGATCGCCGCGACCGCGAACACGACCGAGGTGACGAACAGCGCGAACGCGACCAGCGCCTTGCCCGCGACTCGGCAGCGAAATGCGCCTGTACGCCGACCACCAGCAGCACCGCGGCGATGATCACGACCAGGATGCCGACGCCCGACAGCGGGCTGTTGGACGAGCCGATCAGGCCGGCCATGTAGCCGCACACGGCCGACACGAAGAAGCTCATCACGGCGACGAATACGATGCCGCCGATGACCAATGTCCACAAATGCGCACCGAGGCCGCTGGCCATGCCGAAGTCGCCGAGCATCCAGGCGATCGGCACCAGGCAGCCGAGGATGATCAAGCCAACCAGCCCGATCGGAATGTCCTGCTCGGTGCGCGGCAGCGTCGCGCCCTGCCCGGCCGCGCGCACGCGCGAGGCGGCCATCGCGGAAGCCAGGCCGCTGACCACCGGTTTGACCAGCTTGACCAGGGTCCAGATCGCCGCAACGCCGATCGTGCCCGCACCGACGAAGCGCACCTTGGTGCTCCACGCGTTTTGCGCCATGTCCGCCGCCGCGCCGGCTGCCGCCGCGAGTTCGGTGTAATGCGGCACCGCCCAGGCCCACGCGATCATCGCGCCGAACAGCATCGCGACGCCGACCCACAGGCCGACCAGATGTCCGACCGCGAACAGTGCGAACGAAAGATTGAAGTCGTAACCGGTCGCGCCGCCGCGGTCGCCGATGCGGAAATACTGCGCGACGTCGCTCGCGAAGACGCGCGTCGCGACGATCACCGCGAACGCGGCCGAAGCGATCGCGCCGACCGTCACCGCCATCAGGCCGGCCTTGCCGGTCGCGGCCACGTCACCGGCTTCCTGGCCCTCGACTTCGGCGCCGACCTTCAGCACCTCGGCGCAGGCGACGCCTTCCGGATACGGCAGATCCGAATTGGTGACCAGCGCGCGGCGCAGCGGAATCGTGTACATCACGCCAAGGATGCCGCCGAGCGCGCAGATGCCGAGCGAGGTCCAGTACGGGAAGCCGGTCCACCAGCCGATCATGACCAGGCCCGGCAGCACGAAGATGATCGAGGACAACGTGCCGGCCGCCGATGCGACGGTCTGCACGATATTGTTTTCCTGCATCGTCACGTTCTGGAAACTGCGCAGGATCGCCATCGAGATCACGGCGGCGGGAATCGACGTGGAGAACGTCAGGCCCGCCTTGAGCCCGAAGAACACATTGGCGGCGGTGAACACCAGCGTGATGATGACGCCGAGGATGATGCCGCGGACGGTAAGTTCGGTGCGCGAGTCCGCGCCAAGCATTGAGTTTGCGATCACGAATGGTCCGCCTTGGTTGAATTTCCCCCGGCCCTCGCCCCGACGAGCCGCCACTGTTCGACGCGCCAGTTTACGGCGCGGCTCGCGATTGTGGCAGTACACGCAGCCACCGGGAACGTAGGGCGGACGGGCGCAGGTCCGCCGGCGCTCCACAAGCTGCCGGCCGCGCGCGAGGCGCGTCCAGCCTGCGCAAGCGCATCCGCAACACAGCGTTCACCAAACCACGCTGGCGTACCGCTGTCGTTTTTGCCAAGCTGGCCAACATGCCCGCGACGTCATATTCCCCGCAACGGCTTTTTCACGGCGCAACATGGGGCGCGCTGCTGCTTGCGTGCGCGCTCGGCTGGATCCCGCAGCCCGCCCACGCCGCGCCGGAAACCTGGCGCTTCGACCCGGTTCATTCGCAAGCGTGGTTCAGTGCCGACCACCAGCATTTTTCCCATCCGCTCGGTCGCCTGCGCATCAAGGACGGCTGGTTCCAGTTCGACCCCGAAGACTGGAGCGCGAGCCGCGTCGACGTCGTGATCGATCTAACCTCGATCGACCTCGGCGACGCGAAATGGAACGCGGCCGTGAAATCCGGCCAGTTCCTCGACACGCAACGCTGGCCGACCGCGCATTTCGTCAGCCGCAGCGTTGAAAAGATCGACGCCACGCACGGCGTGATCCATGGCGACCTCGACCTGCATGGCGAAACCCGACCGGTCGATGTTACGTTCACCCTGAATCACATCGGCACCGATCCGTACGTGTTCAAGCGCAAAGCCGGATTCTCGGCAACCGCCACGCTGCATCGCTCCGCGTTCGAGATGAAGCGCTACGCCGAGGTCGTCGGCGAGGACATCGCATTACGCTTCGAGATCGAAGGCATCCGCGACCACGACGCCACTCCCTCCACCCCACCGGCGCAACCTTAGACATGGCACTCAAAAGCGACGCATCCCACTGGGGCAGTCTGGCGAAATTCTTTCACTGGGCGATCGTGCTGCTGATCCTCGCGCAGGGCGCGATCGGCCTGATCATGGTCGAGCTGCCCAAGAAGCCGAACATCATCCCGATCTACTCGTTCCACAAATCGCTCGGCCTCACGATCCTGCTGCTGGCGGCGCTGCGCCTGGTCTGGCGCCTGTTCGACCGCCGCCCGGATGAACCGGCCGCGATGCCGCGCGTGCAGATCATCGGTGCGCGCATCGGCCATGCGCTGCTCTACGTGCTGTTGTTCGCGGTGCCGCTGTCGGGTTGGGTGTTCGATTCGGCGAGCAGCCTGCGCCCGCTGTTCTGGTGGGGCGTGGTGCAGATGCCGAGCCTGACCGGCGGTCCCGACAAGGCGCTCAAGGAACTCGGCCACGACGCCCACGAATGGTTGTTCTGGCTGCTGATCGTGGTGGCCGCCGGCCACGCGGCCGCTGCACTGGTTCATCATTTCCACAACCGCGACGACGTGCTGCGCCGTATGCTTCCGGGTCGACGCGCAGCACCAAACCCCACCCCCTGAACCCGAGGAGATCCCACCATGATGCGCATGCTGATTCTCAGCCTCCTGCTGCTGCCGGGCGCGGTCTTCGCGCATGACTGGCAGGTCGATGCCGCAAAGAGTTCGCTCACGTTCAAGGGCAGCTACCAGGGCGATGCGTTCAACGGCACATTCAAGAAATTCGATGCGACGATCGCGTATGACGCGGCCAATCTGGCCACGTCGAAGTTCGACGTGACCATCGATCTGGCCAGCGCCGATACGGCCAGCAGCGAGCGCGACGACACGTTGAAAGGCAGCGACTTCTTCGATACCGGAAAATTCCCGAAGGCGCATTTCGTGACCCAGTCGTTTGCGAAGGCCGCCGACGGAAGTGTGCAGGCCAGCGGCACGTTGACGATCCGCGACCAGACCAAGCCGGTCACGCTGAAAGTGATGTTCGCCGAGAGCGGAAGTGCGGCGACACTGGACGTCGATACGGTGCTGAAACGCGCGGATTTCGGCCTCGGCAAAGGCAGCGACTGGGCTGAAGTCAGCGCCGACGTGCCGGTGCATGGGCATCTCGTGTTGAGCGGCAAGTAGGTTTTGTGGGAGCGGCGGTAGCCGCGATGCTCTTTGCAGGCGCGCGAGAAGTATCGCGGCTATCGCCGCTCCCAGGACCGCAACGCGGCTCATGACTGACATCGCTTCCATCTGGCAACGCCTGCGCACGCGCTTTGGATCTGCGGACAATCCCGCAATCGCCGCATCGCCACGCGGCGACGCGCACAGCGTCCAGGCCGCCGAAAGCCTGCGCACCCTGCTCGACGATCCGCGAGATCCCGACCGCGATCCGCAGCAGCCTCGCCGCAGATTTCGCGCGACTCGAAGCGATGCTCGGCAAGCTCGAACGCGGCGAACTGCATATCGCGGTGTTCGGCCGGGTCAGCGTCGGCAAGTCCGCGCTGGCGAACGCGTTGCTTGGCGAGGATGCGTTCGCAGTCGGCGTGCTGCACGGCACGACCCGCGAGGCGAGCGAGCGCAGCTGGCGCGAAGTCGCCGGCAGCGGCGTGCATCTGATCGACACACCCGGCATCGACGAACTCAACGGCGAGGCGCGCGAGAAACTCGCGTTCGAGGTGGCCAGCGTCAGCGACCTGGTGATCTTCGTCGTCGACGGCGACATCACCCAGCGCGAGCGCGATGCGCTGCAGTTGCTTAGCGGAACCGAACGCCCGCTGTTGCTCGCGTTGAACAAGGCCGACCGCTACGGCGAGGACGAACGCGAGCGCCTGCTCGAACGCCTGCGCGAACGCGCGCAAGGCCTCGTGCGCGCCGAGGATGTCGTTGCGATCGCCGCGCAGCCAGCGCCGCTGAAGCGCCTGCGTGTCGCGCGATGGCATCGAACACGCCGAACTCGCCGAGCAGATGCCGGATCTCGACGCGCTGCGCGATCGCCTGACCGCAGTCGTCGCGCGCGAAGGCAAGACCCTCGCCGCGTTGAACGCGAGCCTGTTCGCCGGCCGCTTGTCCGACCAGGTGGGGCTGCGCATCGCCGACGCGCGCCGCGAACTCGCCGCGAAGGTGATTCGCCAGTACTGCATCGCGAAAAGCCTCGCCGTCGCGTTGAATCCGATTCCGGTCGCCGACCTGCTTGCGGCCGGCGCACTCGACGCGGCGCTGGTCATGCACCTCGGCCGCGTCTACGGTCTGCCGTTGACCAAGACCGAAGCCGGCTCGCTGATCGCGGTGATCTCGGCGCAACTCGCCGCGCTGATGGGCGCGATCTGGGGCGTGCACCTGGTCGCGTCCGCATTGAAGGGTTTGAGCGCCGGGCTTTCGACCGTCATCACCGCCGGCGCGCAGGGCGCGCTCGCGTGGTACGCGACGGAACTGGTCGGGTCGCGCCGCCGAGAAGTACCTGATCGCCGGCAAGTCCTGGGGCGACAAGGGCCCCAAGCGCGTGGTCACCGAAATCGTCGAAAGCCTCGACCGCGATTCGATCCTGCGCGAGGCGCGCGGCGAGATCTTGCGCCGATTGCGGATGCGCGATGCGGCCACCTATCGAGCCGGCGCGGATATGCCTTGAATCCGTTCGTGCTGGGCGAGATCGCGCCGGCAGCCCCAACTACAGTCGCAGGTGTTTGATGCAATAATCGACGCGGGGCGCCCGGCATCAACATCCCGGGCTCTATATTCGCAAGCGAGCTGATTCCTGGGGAGGAAATATGCGAGCGCTTCGACTCCGCGTGTGGGCAGCTGTACCCATCTTGTTTTGCACCGCCGTCAGTGCGAACGACGGCAACCTCGATCCATCTTTCGGCTCCGGGGGTTTAGCCCTTGCCGGCGTCAGCGCCGTCGACACTCGCCCGGGATCACCCGTCGTTCAACCCGACGGCAAGATCCTGGTCTGCGGCACGCGTGCGAATGCCGATGCGCCCGGAAGCGATTTTCTCGTCGCACGCTTCACGGCCAATGGCGGGCTGGACACGACTTTCGGCGCGGGCGGCAAGATCGCCATCGATTTCAACGTTGGCGATGCCGAAAACAATTGCCGCGCCATCGCGTTGCAGCGCGACGGCAAAATCGTCCTCGCCGGCTACACCTACATGGGTGAGAATGTCGATTTCGCCATCGCTCGTCTGAATAGCGATGGCAGTTCCGACACGTCGTTCGGCGCCGGCATCGGAAAAATGACGCTGTCGTTCGATCTTGGTGGTGACAACGCCGACGTGGCCACTGCTCTGGCAATCCAGGAGAACGGCAGGATCGTGATCGGCGGGTATGCTCGGACTGTCGCGAGTGGAACCGATTTCGCCATCGCACGCCTGCTGCCCGACGGCAGCCTCGACTCGAGCTTCAATCAGAGTGGCAAGGTCACCGTAGGTTTCGACCTCCTCGGAAGCACAAGCAAGAACGACTACGCCGAAGCGGTCGCGATCGATGCCACAGGGCGCATCATCGTCGGCGGTCGCGCCTCCGCCAGCGGCAACTCTTCGTTCGACTTTGCTGTCGCGCGACTGCTGCCAAATGGCCAGCTCGACCCGGATTTCGACGCTGACGGTCGCGCCACCATTGCTTTCGATCTCGGCGCTTCCGGAGACGACGAAGCCAGATCCCTCACATTGCAGCCAGATGGCAAGATCGTGCTCGGGGGAATCGTCGACACCTCGTTGGGACCAGGCAGGAACTACGATATTGCCGCAACGCGCCTGCTGCCGAATGGATTGATGGACAGCAGCTTTGGCATTGGTGGCATGGTCGTCGTCCCATTCGACCTGATTCCGAACGGCATGGACTTCATCTGGGCCGTCGATGCGCAGCGCGACGGCAAGCTGGTTCTTGCTGGAGGTGCATCCGCCCCGAACCAGGAGACCAAAGCCGCCATCATCCGATTGAATCGCGACGGAAACCTGGATGGCTCCTACGGTGACTCGGGCAAGCGCATCTATGATTTTGGCTTGACGAGCCCAAGCGAACAGTACTTCGCGGGAATCGCTTTCCAAGGCACCAACATCATCGTCGCCGGCAGTATTACCCTGCCCGGCACATACGTTTACGACTATTTCGTCACGCGCCTGCAAGGCGATCTGCTCTTCGCCGACGGGTTCGAATAGCGCTGACATATCCGCGCCGACCTGCGACCAATGCGCGAATCCGCGACCGGGCGCGTGCACGGTGATCTAGACATTGTCGAAAGCCTTGACCTGATTCGATCCCGCGCGAAGCGCGCGGCGAGATCCTGAAGCGCCTGCGCGATCCGCTCCGCGCGCGTTGTGCACACAAATGCTGACAAATCGATTCGACGCGATTCGCGCCGCCGCCATCGATCGGCGCTTGAGTTGCGCCCCGCACTGACGCGGCGCAACGCACGCGCGGAGGAAGCAGCCATGACATCCCTCAAGACGGTTTCGATGATTCTCGGTGGCAGCATCCTGCTGCTTGCGCCTGGGTGGTGTCGCCAGCGCGCAGGATCTCGGCGCGCCCAAGGGCATGGCCGGTGGTGGCGGCGATCTTGCCTCGGGCAGTGCCGGCAATGCGGCGGGCGTGGTCGAGTACTGCATCAAGAACAACTTCCTCAGCGGCGACGCGGCCAGCTCGATGAAGGACAAGCTGATGGGCAAGATCGGCGGTGACAACAAATCGGAGCAGGACAAGGCCGGCTACAGCGACGGCGCCCCTGGAATGCTCACCACCGGCGATGGCCAGAAGATCGATCTGGCGAAGATGGGCGGCCTCGAGAAGTCGATCACGAAGAAAGCCTGCGCCAGCGTGCTCGATCACGCCAAATCGATGCTTTGAAGGAGAGACAGCATCGCGCCTTCCGGCGCTCCCACAAGTGCTTGGCTTCTGGTAGGAGCCCCGGAAGGCGCGATGCTTTTCTCCGCTGAGACAGCAGGCCATCCGGCACGCTGACAATCGCCGCCCAAACTGCGACCATCCCGCTTCGCGCCATACGGCAATCCAACGGGGAAATCGCACATGTCCGATCCAAAAGCCATCCACCGCGACGTCGGGCCGTTGGCGCTGATGCTGACCGGCCTCGGTTCGATCATCGGCTCCGGCTGGCTGTTCGGCGCGTGGCGCGCAGCGGGCCTCGCCGGCCCCGGCGCGGTCTGGGCCTGGGTGATCGGCGCGGCGATCATTATGACGATCGCGCTGACCTACGCCGAACTCGGCGCGATGTTTCCCGAGTCCGGCGGCATGGTCCGCTACGGCCACTACTCGCACGGCTCGCTGGTCGGCTTCATCGCGGCGTGGGCGAACTGGATCGCGATCGTCTCGGTGATCCCGGTCGAGGCCGAGGCGTCGGTGCAGTACATGGCCTCGTGGCCGTGGCAGTGGGCGCAGGATCTGTATCGTCCACTTGCCCGACGGCCAAGGCGAATTGAGCGTTGCCGGACTCGGCGATCGCTGCCGTGCTCGTGATCGTCTACTTCCTGCTCAACTTCTGGAGCGTGAAACTGTTCGCGCACTCCAACTCGCGCGATCACCGTGTTCAAGCTGGTGGTGCCGGCGGCGACCGGCATCGCGCTGATCGCGAGCGGCTTCCATACCGAAAACTTCTCGGTCGGCATCCACGGCGACACGCACGCGATCGGATTTCGCCGGCGGTGCTGACCGCGGTCGCGACGACCGGCATCGTGTTCAGCTTCAACGGTTTCCAGAGCCCGGTGAACCTCGCCGGCGAGGCGCGCAATCCGGGCAGGAGCATTCCGTTCGCGGTGCTCGGCTCGATCGCGCTGGCGACCGTCGTCTACGTGATGCTGCAGATCGCCTATATCGGCGCGGTGCCGCCGGACCTGCTCGCCAAGGCCGGCTGGCACGGCATCGATTTCCGCTCGCCGTTCGCGGAGCTCGCGATCGTCGTGAACCTGAACTGGCTCGCGATGCTGCTCTACGTCGACGCGTTCGTCAGCCCGAGCGGCACCGGCATCACCTACACCGCGACGACCGCGCGCATGATCTACGGCATGGAGCGCAACGGCACGCTGCCGAAGGTGTTCGGCCGCGTGCATCCGGTCTACGGCGTGCCGCGTCCGGCGATGTGGTTCAACCTCGTCGTGTCGTTCCTGTTCCTGTTCTTCTTCCGCGGCTGGGGCACGCTGGCCGCGGTGATCTCGGTCGCGACGATCATCTCGTACCTGACCGGCCCGGTCAGCGTGATGACCCTGCGCCGCACCGCGCCGGAGATGCATCGCCCGTTCCGCCTGGTCGGCTTGCCGGTGCTCGCGCGCATCGCGTTCGTGATGGCGACGGAACTTTTGTACTGGGCGAAGTGGCCGCTGACCGGCGAGATCATCCTGCTGATGGTCGTCGCGCTGCCGGTGTATTTCTACTACCAGGCGCGCAAGCGGCTGGCACGATTTCGGCCGCCAGCTTGCGCGGCGCGTGGTGGCTGATCGTGTATCTGCCGGTGATCGCCGCGCTGTCGTGGGCCGGCAGCGCGAAATTCGGCGGCAAGGATTACCTGACCTGGGGCTGGGACCTCGCGGTCGTCGGCCGCGGTCGGACTGGTGTTCTACATCTGGGGCGTGAAGTCGGGCTGGCGCACCGCGTCGATCGAGGCGGCACGCGCGGACCTGTGGATTCCGTAACGGTGTGCCGCTGAGTCAGCGGTCAACCGAGGACAGTCGTGATGAGCGAAAACAATTCCAACCAGAACCGCATCGTCTGGTGCGACATCCCGGTCGCCGACCTCGAACGCGCGATCGCGTTCTATCGCGGCGTGCTCGGGATCGGCGTCGACAAGATGGAGTTCAACGGCATGGCATTCGCGATATTCGAGCACAGCGAGGGTAATGGTGGTTGCCTGGTGACCGAAGCGGCGTATGCCGGCTGCGCGAGCGGTCCGCTGGTCTACATG
Source organism: uncultured Gammaproteobacteria bacterium (assembly GCA_963720445.1). Classification (GTDB taxonomy): domain Bacteria; phylum Pseudomonadota; class Gammaproteobacteria; order Xanthomonadales; family Rhodanobacteraceae; genus Dokdonella_A. The sequence continues at coordinate 477,863 of CAVRFO010000001.1, read as the reverse complement.
AATGTCGACCGGCGCATTCGCGATGCGGTCACGCAGGTGGAAAAGCTCGGTGGCAAGGTGCTCGAAGCGACGCATCCGATCGGCCCGCACGGTTTCCGCGCAATCGTCCTCGACAGCGAAGGCACGCGCATCGCGCTGCATTCGACGCGTCGACGCCTGAACAGCCGACCGAAGCTGACGGCTTGTGGAGCGGCGCAGCCGCGACACGGCGCGACTGGCGCTGCAGGCTCCAGTCGATCCGAGGCAATCGCGACTTCGTTGCGGCGCTCGGCGCCACAGGGCATATCCCGTTCGCATCGCACTGCCGCTCTCGATCCGTGCCCACGCCCAGAGCACGCGTCGCAGGTTAAACGCGCGCAACGCCGCTCGAATGGCCAGTCCAGTTCGCGATCGCTGTCCTCATCGCGCAGCACCGGCACGCGCGTGCCGTAGCGCGCTTCAAGTTCCGCATCGTCGATCGATCCACACGCTCTCGAACTCCGGCGCGTGCGCCGTCGCGAGCAGTGCGAGCGCGTGGTCGCACAGCGGACAATCATCGCGTTGGAACAGGATCAGGTGCATCACGGTACCGCTCTGGCAAACGGCGTAGAATAACGCCACTCCACCTTCGCGTCATCCTTCATGGCCGTCAGCGTCTTCGACCTTTTCAAGATCGGCATCGGGCCGTCCTCCTCGCACACGGTCGGGCCGATGCGCGCGGCCGCGCGTTTCTGCCAGCGCTGGCTCGACGAAGAGGGCGTACTCGATCGCGTCGCGCGCGTGCGCTGCGAGCTGTTCGGCTCGCTCGCGCTGACCGGGCGCGGCCACGGCACCGACAAGGCCGTGCTGTGCGGACTCGAAGGCGCGATGCCGGACACGATCGATCCGGACTCGATTCCGGCGACGCTTGAAGCGGATCCGCGCCGACAAGAAGATCCGCCTGCTCGGCCGCCATGAAATCGCGTTCGACGAGAAAGTCGACCTCGTCTTCAACAAGCGCCAGAAGCTGCCGTACCACCCGAACGGCATGCGCTTCTCCGCATACGCCGCGGACGGCACCGAACTCGCCGCGCGCGACTACTACTCGGTCGGCGGCGGTTTCGTCGTGAATGCCGACGAAGCCGCAGACGACCGCATCGTCGCCGACACCACGCCGCTGCCGCATCCGTTCCACAGCGGCGACGAGCTGCTTGCGATCTGCGAGGCGACCGGCAAGACGATCGCTCAGGTCATGCTCGACAACGAAAAATCCTGGCGCAGCGAAGAAGAAATCCGCGCACGCCTGCTCGACATCTGGCACGCGATGCAGGCCTGCGTCGCGCGCGGCATGCGCGAGAGCGGCACCCTGCCCGGCGGCCTGCACGTGCAGCGTCGCGCGCCGGCAATGCTCGCGGACCTGCGCAACCGCCCCGAAGACGCGCTCAAGGATCCGCTGACGATCCTCGACTGGGTCAACCTGTACGCGCTCGCGGTCAACGAGGAAAACGCCGCCGGCGGCCGCGTCGTCACCGCGCCGACCAACGGCGCCGCCGGCATCATGCCGGCCGTGCTGCACTACTACGAACGCTTCTGCCCGAAATCCGACGAAGACGGCATCATCGAATTCCTGCTGACCTCGGCCGCGATCGGCATCCTGTACAAGGAAAACGCATCGATCTCCGGCGCCGAAGTCGGCTGCCAGGGCGAAGTCGGCGTCGCCTGCTCGATGGCTGCCGGCGGCCTCGCCGCCGCGCTCGGCGGAAGCATCTACCAAGTGGAAAATGCCGCCGAAATCGGCATGGAACACAACCTCGGCCTTACCTGCGACCCGATCGGCGGCCTCGTGCAGATCCCTTGCATCGAACGCAACGCGATGGGCTCGGTCAAGGCGATCAACGCGCAACGCATGGCCGCGCGCAGCGACGGCAAGCACCGCGTCTCCCTCGACAAGGTGATCAAGACCATGCGCGAAACCGGCCGCGACATGAAGGACAAGTACAAGGAAACCTCGCGCGGCGGATTGGCGGTCAACGTCATCGAGTGTTGAGGTGCACCGCTCTTGTGTGATCGTCGCAAACTTCGATGCGACGGCTATCGACCGTTGCACAGCACTGTCGAGCAAGAAAAAGAGATTCTTCAAGCTTTCTGGGGAAAGGCGGTCTTGATTTTGAGGAAGAAGTAGACCGGACCGCGGAAGGGTAGGCCATGCATTTGAGGACTTTGATGCGGTGGTTGACTCCTTTTAGGACGGCGGTGTGTAGGGGATTTCGCACTGGCGAGAATGCAGCGCAGATAGGGCTTGATGCGCTTGGCAACCATGATCAGCGGACTGGCCTTGCGCACCGATTACATTGCGGCGTCCATGCCGGATCGGCACGCAGCGTAAACCTTCCCCAGAGGAAGGTAGGCTCATAGCATTCATCGGAACGGCGAGGCGCGGTTGGGCTGGTGTTTGGCGACTGCCAATGTAAGCAACCCTCGTTCCTGGTTCCCTACAGCTCCGTGAAGAACCAAAAAAAGGGGCGCATTGCGCGCCCCTCATGCCCTTCCGGATGACGCCGGCGTTAGGCGCCGGCGCGTATCCGCTTACTGCTTGGTGGCGTTGACCTGCACCGGAATCGTGTTGCCGTCGCTGCCGGCGATGCACAGGTACCCAGTGATCGAGTTCGTCGCCATCGATGCCGCCGTCGCGGTGGCGGTGGCGGTGGCGCTCGCAAGTCCCGCAAGCGCACCGCTGGTCGGGCTCATCGAAAGCCACGGCAACGCCGCACAGGCGGCATTGCTGCCGATGGTCATCGCAAACCCGGTGCCCTCGGCAATCGGCGTCCAGGTATTGTTGGGCGGCGTTGCGGACGGAAAGATGGACTCGCCGACGCTGCCGCTGTTGGTGGTCGACAGGAACCATGCCCAGCCCTTGGTGCAGCCATTCGCGCCGGCTGCGCAAGCGAGGTCCGGATAGACCACCATCCAGTAATGCCCAGGCGGCAATTGCGAGGCCGTGGTCGGGAACACCACGAAGGTGTCTCCGGCGAGGATGACATCGCTGCCGCCAAAGGTGGTGTCGTAACTCCACACCGCCGCCGTGCCGCCTTCCGGATTGCCGGCCGGCATGCCACTCACATCCGCGTACACGCGTACATGCAACGGCGTAGCGGCTGGATACGACGCCATCGCGCCGCCGACGCCGAACCCGGGCGTGATGATGATGCCCAGATCCGCGTTGGAGAACCCGGTGATGCTGAAGTCATCCGCCGCGTAGAAGCCGGTGTTGCCCTGGTCGGTGAAACGCGTGCTGAAGTAGCCGTTGTTGCCCTGACTCGGCTGGTTGATGACCAGGTATTCCTGGGTATCTCCCGTGGTGTCCTGGTTCCAGTTGAGTGTCGGACCGCCGAGATTGAGCACGTTGAAATTGCCGGTCGCAGTCGCGTTCGTACCGAGACTGACGTTGACCATCTGCGGCTGAACATCAAGCGCCGGCGCAGGCACCGCGACCGAGATCGGCAGGTGCAGTGCAGGCGATGTCGCCGGCGTCGAGGTCAGCACCAGCTCGCCGAAGTTGAAGTTGCCATCCGGGGTCAGGCTGCTGCTGTCGACGGTCACCGTCACCGACTGCATCGACTGAGCATTGCTCGTCGCGAAGCTCGCTGGCGATACCGTGACATGTCCAGCCAGCGCACCCGTGACGGTTGCCTGCCACTGCGTCGATCCCGCCAGTGTGCTGCGGAACGTGCGCGTGAACGAGCAGGACGTCGTGGTCTTGGTGAAGCAGGTGCTGTTCTGCATGCTCGGTTCATTGAGCGTACCCGGGTCGCCGCCGTTGGCCGGATTGGCATTGCGGTACTTAGGCCCGGTCTCGTTCAACACCAACCCCGTCTTGCTTGCAATATCGACCTGGATGCGCCCCGAGCCACGGTCGAAGAAATCGGCCGGTGTCGTCGCATCGGGTTTGGTGACGTCCGCTTCCTTGGCCGTCATCATCAACGCAGACTTCACCTCGGAAGGCGTCCAGTCCGGATGCAGATTGAGCAGCAGGGCGCCCGAACCGGTTGTATGCGGCGTAGCCATCGACGTACCGTTGTAGAGGTCAACCAGGTTCGGACCATTGGCCGTGCCGTCGTTGGCAACCGCAGCGAGGATATCGACACCCGGTGCCTCAACATCCGGCTTCATTACAGAAACGCCGGACGGGCCAAGCAGGCTGAAGCCCGCAAGCACATCCGGTTGCTGGGGTTGACGCGAAGGCGGATACGGAATGGTGCCTGTGCCCGTGTTCGCATTGGCCGCGAGGAACGTCTTGAGGTTGGTGCCGTCGCTCTGCAAGATCGAATAGGCGGGAATCGGCTGCACCGGCGTGCCGAGCGTGAAATTACCTGGCGCTTCCGGTCGATTGTCGGAAATCAATACCGCCACCGCGCCCGCTGCGACCGCGTTGCCGACTTTCGTGCCAAAAGTACAGGTGCCGCGACTGATCAATGCGATGTCGCCGGTAAATGTGCCAGCCGGATACGCAGAGCAACCGTCGTTTCCGGACGTGTCGCTATTGTGGAAGCTGGGACTCAGCTTGACCGGCGTCGTCCCGGGGATGGTCGTGGTTATCGGTGTGTCATTCTGCGTCTCGGACAACGGGATATTTTGCGTGTTCGACGGAGGGGTGCCCGGGCCCGTCATGCTGAAATTCGACGCGATGGCGCCACCCGTATGGGTCGATGCGGCAACCGTGATGACCCATGGCTCCCAATGGTTGACCGTGCCAGCAACCGCATTCGGCACCGAAGCCGAGGTGTTGCCGCCCGCTGCGGCGACGAAGATGCCTGCGTTGTTGGCGCTAAGGAACGCCTGCTCGACGATGCCGTTCCACGGATCGGTGCCGCCACTGATCGAGTAGTTGAGCGCGTTGACGACGCCATCCTGGATCGAGTGTTCGACCGCCGCCACCGTCGAGGTATCCTGGCATTGCACCGCCGGATCGGGGGAGCAGACGTAATAGATGACCAGGTTGGCATGCGGCGCGACTCCCGAAATGGTCGGCGCATAACCGTGATAATTCGCGGTCCGTATATCGCCTGCCGCGGTGCTCGCGGTATGGCTGCCGTGCCCTTGGGTGTCCTCGACCGAGAATGGTGCTGACGCGTCGACCAAGTCGTAGACGCCGATCACCTTGTCATTGCAGCCGGCTTTACTGATATTGGCCACACTACACTGGCCCTTATAGTTACCGCTGCCGAGCGGATTGGTGATGTGGTATCCGGATGCATCCGTTGCGGCGAAGGAAGGGCTGAGGCTGTTGTAGCCGGTGTCGATATCGCCAATGACAATACCGTCGCCGATGCCCGGACCATGCAGGCCCAAGCCATTGTTGCCGTCAAACCCATCGGCGAAGATAACGTCGCCAGAGCCTGTTACGGTTTGCGACCAAAGCCGCGTGGCGCCAATGAAAGTCGGACCGATATCGGTCGAAGGCGCATGATGGCCGTTGACGACAACCTGCGCCACACCGCTCACCTTGGCCACCTCACTCGCCTGCGCCGGAGTCAGCGTGGCCACGACCGCGTTGACGGCGTATTGGAATGTCTGGCTGACCACGAACGGAACGTTCGGGCCCAGCCGCTGCTGGATGTCGGCGATGTGCGAGTTGCGGGCGCTCGCCAAATAACTCAAATACTGTTTTGCGGGCACGCTGTTTACATCCAGCCGGCCACTGCCTGAATCGCGAGGAATGGCGGCAATGCCCGATGTACCTCCGTCATATTGCGCCAGCGGCGCCTCGACGAAACGGATGATGAAGGAAACCGGCCCGTTGTTGAGAACCGTATGCGGGTCGGTCGGACCTTGTGGACTCTTGACACCGTCGGAAACGACCGGGCCTGCCAGGACGGAACCGCTGGTAATAGCTGCTGCCGCGAGAACTGAAACGATTGCCGCTGTCAAAGGCCGCGGCTTGAAGGACGCATATTTCATGGTGGTGCTCTCCAGTTGAAAGATCCCCAGTACAAAGATCAATCCCCAGTTTCCGCACGCGTCGCGCCACCGTGAATCGGCTTGTCACATCGCATCCCCACGATGTGCCCGAGACCCATGCCGCGTGCAGGGTGGCGAGTGTAATCTGATTTACACGGCGCGCGCGCTGAACAAGAAATGTTGCAATGCGATATTCGCCCCACCTGACTTGACGCGGTGCCCACCTCTATACGTCATGCTTGGGAGGCTCGGAATTGAGGATCTTGCGTCCCGGTGAGCCTCATGGAAATTCCAACATCACGAACAATGGCAGATGATCCGACGCAATGCGCGCAGTGCGACTCTTGTGCGCGCGCAGGTCGATGCGGGCTTGCGCGGGCGCGACCCAGATGCGATCGAGTGCGGCGATCGGGCATGGTGATGGAAATGTTGGCGGCGCGGGTGATGGGCCGAAGTACTGGCCGAATTCGCGCAGCGTGCTGCGCGGGCGCCACTCGTTGAAATCGCCGAGCAGGATGGTTGGCTGTTCGGACGGCGTATCGAGCAGCATGCGCAGGCGCGCGATCTGTTCGCGCCGTTCGGCGGTGCGCAGGCCGAGATGGGTCGCGATCACGCGCAGTGTTCCACCGCCGTAGTCGACAATGAGGTCGATCGCGTTGCGCGGTTCGCGCCCTGCCACGCCGAGCGCGTGGCAGGTGAGCGCGCGCGTCGGCAAGCGACTCAACACGACGTTGCCGAAATCGCTGCCATATTTCTGGAATGTCGGCATCACGATCGCGCTTGCGAGGCTTGCGTGTTCGAGATGCGCACGCATGTCGAACGCCGACTGGCGCGAACCGAACTCCTGCAATGCAATCACATCGGCGTCGAGTTCGCTGATCACGCGTGCGATGCGTTGCGGAGCGAAACGGCCGTCGAGGCCAACGCCGCCATGCATGTTCCAGGTCGCCACGCGCAGGCGCGTCATCGCGGTGTGTGCTCCTGCCTGCGGTGCCAAATGCGGATCGCGAGCGCGGCGGCAACGATCAGGATGAGCGCACCAACCAGCCCCGCCCACGCGAGCGGATGCGGATCGAGCAGCACGGCGCGCGCGCGGTCGACGAATAGCGCATACAACACGATGCCCGGCAACATGCCGAGTGTGGTACCTGCGATGTAGTCGGCGCGGCGGATGCGCGCAACACCGGAAATCAAACTGATCACGCTGTAAGGCGCGACCGGCACGAGGCGCACGATTGCGACGGCGAGCAAGCCACGCCCGACCACACGCATGCGCAGCCGCTCGCCGCGTGCACCGAGCAGCCGCACGACTATCGCCTTGGGCAGCCGGCGGCCGACTTCGTGGACGACGACCGCGCTGAGCAGCGAACCGAGCAGCGCATAGAACGCACCGACTGGTGCGCCGAAGACGATGATCGTCGCGGCGATCAACAGGTTGACCGGAAATACGACGAGTCCGCCGATCGCGAAGCAGGCAAGCGCGATGAACGGAGCCAATGGCGAGATGTGCGCCTGATCTGCGAACGCAAGGAGTTGTGCAACCGAGGGCGCGGATGCGACCGGCAGATACATCCACGCCCAACCGATGGCCAGCGCGACCAGCAGCAGCGCCAACGCGATGACCCGGCGCCACGCACGTCGCTTGCGCGCGGCGCGAGCGACGCCGTCTTCAGCCGTTGCAAACGCCGCGGTCGGCGCAGCTGGCATTCCCGTTCGGGCGCGCGTGATCGGGCGCTGCGGTACCGGCACGTTCATCGCGAACCGCTACAACAACCCTTCGATCGGTAGTACCCGCAGCAGGTCGACCTCGACACGTTTCCACGCGGATACGTCGGGATCGTGGCCGTACTCCGCGGACTTGCCATCGACCGTCCCGATCCAGCGCATCGCGCGCGCCGACGGCGCGCCGCTCGCCGGTTCCAGCGAGACACTGAACGAGTTTTGCGGCGTGGTCGCATGCGCGAAAAATTGTTCGACCGCCGCGGCGAGCGCGGGACAGTCGGCGATGATGCCCATCTCCGTATTGAGGTAGCGCGAGCGCGGATCGAAGTTCATCGAACCTATGAATACGTGGCGATGGTCGACCACCATCGTCTTCGCATGCAGGCTGACGCCGGACGACCGGCCCAACGCGTGGCCGCTCTTGCTGCCGCCGATCGGACGGAATTCGTACAGTTGGATGCCAGCATTGAGCAGGCGGCGACGGTATCGCGAATAACCGGCGGTGCACTTCGGGTTCGTCGGTCGCCGCGAGCGAGTTGGTCAGGACCTTGATGTCGACGCCCCGGCTGGCCAGTGTTTCCAGCAACGTCGCGCCCTTGTCGCCCGGTATGAAATACGGCGACACCAGCAATGCCTGCGTTTGTGCCGCTTCGATGACGTCCTTTATCTGATGATCAATATGCGTCGCGCGGCGATCCTCGTCCGGATCGACCTTGGTCGGATCGTCGGCGGCCAGGCGCGCACTGCCCCAGAACCAGCCTCCGCGCTGATCTGCACTCGGCCCGTCCGGAAGTTCATACGACAGTGCCTGCGCGTAATCCGTTTCGCTGAACGCGCGCGCATCGCGACCGAGCTCGGCGCGCGCATTCGCGAGATTGCGGCTCGTCGCCGCGTCACCGCTGTAGGCGCGAACCGGGAATGCGGCATCGCTGTTCCAGTACGCGTCGAACGACGCGGCGATCTCGGGCACGACCGGGCCGATCGCGAGCGCGTCGAGATCGCGGAAATGCACGTCGTCGCCGACATCGAAATACGCATCGCCGATATTGCGCCCGCCGATGATCGCCTGCATGCCATCGACGATGAACGACTTGTTGTGCATGCGCCGATTCAGGCGCGCGCCTTCCAGCAGGAATTGCCCGACCTTGGACAGCATCGAACGCTGCCGATAGCGGAACGGATTGAACAGGCGCACCTGGATGTTCGGATGTGCGTCGAGCGCGTCAAGCAGTGCGTCTTCGTTCGCGATGTCGATGTCGTCGAGCAGGATGCGCACGCGCACGCCGCGGTCGGCCGCGGCGAGCAGCCGTTGCGCGAGCAGGCGTCCGGTCGCGTCGTTGGCAAAGATGTAGTACTGCAGGTCGATCGAATGACGCGCCTGGTCGGCCAGCACGATGCGGCTCATCAATGCGTTCTGGTTGCTGACCAGCAGGCGGAAGCCGGATTGATCCGGATGCGCGGCGAGTTCGCGCTGCACGTAGCGGGTTGCCGAAGTATCGGTGACCGGCGCGATCGCGGTCGAAGGCTGTTTGACGAAATCGGTGCGCAGGGTCGAGCACGCACCGAGCAGGCCGAGCAACAGCATGAGTGCACAACGAGTCAGGGCGTGCGGGAGGGGCGCAGTGCTGGTCATCCGATGATGATCGCACAACCAGTACCGACTGGTCGGTGAATGCCTGACGTGGTATCCGCGATCCGTAGAGGGCTTCGAAAGACCGGATCGGCCTGCTTCACCGCTGTTTCGCGCGCCGTGTCTGCAAAAAAAAAACCGGCGCGGGAAGCCCGCGCCGGTCGCATGTTGCCTATTGCAAGTTCGAACTTACTTGCCGCTCGCTCCCACATCCAACCCGAGCACGATCGGCGCACCACTGCCGTTCGTACCGGTTGCGCGGATCACGTAGTTCTTCGCGAACGAAGCCGGGTTGATCTCGAGGGAGGTGTCCACCAGGTTCGGAGCAACCGTGCCATTACCTACCGCGTCGCCGATATACGAGCGGCCCATGAACGCGCCGTTGCCGTCCATTGTCGCTGGACGCCCGCCCACATTGCCCGGATTGGGATTGGACAGCGCGATCAGGACATCGCCGGGGCCGGTGACCGTGACGGGTGTGGTCAACGGGATCGTGACGAAGGCATTGATCGGCGTTCCCATTGTGTACACCGTCGGGGTTCCGACTGGTGTCGCTCCGTTGGTCGGATCGCTATCGTTGTCCTGATAGACGAACACGCTGATCTTGTCGCCTGCGGCATTCCAGCCCGCTCCGGATCCGAAGATCGTGGTCACGCTGGTGATCGTGATCGGATAGTCGGCCGGATTGGGCGTGTAGCGATTGAGCCAGAGCATTCCCGGATCGCAAGCTGCCCAGGTCGCACAACCAAGTCCGCTGATCGACGTTGTCATCTGATCGACTTGGAACGCACAATTGCCACCTGCGCAGGCGACCGTCGGCGGCGGCGGTGCCACGACGCCACTCTTCACCGCAACGGAAATGTGCTGGTCCGGAGATTGACCCGACGCTTCCTTCAGGTTGACGTTGCCGAATGCCATTGCCGTGATCGGCGGTGCACTTGGCGTCGCCTTGAACGTGATGACCTGCGTCGCACCGGGTGCCAACGTGAAGCTTGCCGGCGTTGCCGTCATCGCGAAGCTCGCTGCGGTGGCTGACGTCACGTTCCACGTGCCCGATGTTGCGAGGCGATTCTTGACCGTGCGCGTCCAGGTGCAACCCGTGTCGGGACACGACACATTTCGCAACAGCGGCAAATTCAAGGTCTTCACATCGCCTGGCGGAGTCGCTGCGGGATTGGCTGCCACGAACTTCGCGTAGGTTTCGTCCATGGTCAAGCCGGCGAGCGCCGCCTTTGTCAGATCGACGCGACCGCTGCCCACCTGGTCGATGGTCCACGGCGTGGTGCCGTTTTCCTGCACGCCATTGGTGTTGGTCGCCGTCATCATCAGCGCCGACTTGACTTCGGGCACGGTCCAGTCCGGATGCACCGCACGCACCAAAGCGGCCGAACCGGTCGTGTTGGGCGACGACATCGAAGTGCCGCTCATGAAGCCGTAATTGCCGTCCTGGATATCCAGCGCGGCGTAGATGTTCACGCCAGGTGCGGTGATATCGGGCTTGGTGGAATCGGTGACCGGCGCGGCAGCCGGGCCGCGCAAGCTGAAGTCCGCCAGCACATCGCCTTGCGTTGCCGACACGACGGCGCGCGTGTAATTGCCTTGACCGCCCGCTGCGGGCCCATCGAAACCGTCGGCGAAGATGCGGTCGCTGGGCGGCGCCGGCGGAGCCAGTGGATTGAGGAATGCAATCAACGGATCGCCTGCACTCTGCAGAATGCTGAAGGCTGGAATGGCGGGTGCGGCCGACGTATCCATGTTGATGCTGCCGGCCTGGTTGTTGGCAATCACCACGAGCTTCGCGCCAGCGTTATAGGCGTTGGTGATCTTCTCGGTGAATGCGCAGGTGCCGCGGCGGACCACTGCGACAGCTCCACTGAAATAGTTGGCCGGAAATCCACCACTGGCGGTGCAACCTTCAATATTGGTCGGGAAGGTCATCAGCGTCTGCGCGGTCAAATCCGTCGTGTTGCCGACGATGGTCGTGCTGCCGGGATTGAGCGAGATGCCGACCAGGGCCGCCGGTACGGTGCCGGGACCGGTGACGGTCAATTGCGGTCCGATCAGCTGATCCTGGGTTGACGCGGCGACCGTCATCATCCACGGACCGAGATGGTTGACCTGGCCGACCGGGTCCGGTGTTTCGGTACGCGTATTGCCGGCGGATGCGGCAACGAAGATGTTCGCCTTGACCGCCTCGAGGAAGTCGCGATCGTTGTCGCCCCACGGCGAGTTGCCGCCAGAGATCGAGAAATTGAGCACGTCAACCTTGTCGGCGATCGCGTTCTGAATGCCTGCAAAAATCGCCGCGCCGTCACAGGAGTTGGTTTCGCAAACCTTGTAATGGCGGATCGCGGCGCACGGCGCGATGCCCGACATGGTCACGCCATTGGGCAGGATCGGCGGCGGATTGGCGGTGTTGTTGATCGTGTTGCCGGCGATCGTGCTGGATGTGTGTACGCCATGGCCAAAACCCGGGTTGGCTTCGGGGTTCGGACCATTGCAAGCGCCGTTCACATCCGTGGCGCTGCAGTCGGCGGCGAGCAGTTTCGGCTTGGTCGGACGGAATCCGCAGGCCGGGTCGTTCGCGAACGACGGGTGGCCGCTGTTGGTGCCTCCATCGAGGTCGCCGACGACGATGCCTTTGCCGTTGGTCGCGCCCGCGGCGCCCGTGGGCGTCGCCGAACCGGTCCAGATCTTGTCTGCGCCGATGAACTTGGCGCTGCGATATGTATCGAGATATTGCTGGCCGGCCAAGCGTACCGATTTCACGCCCGGCAGCGTGGCTACCTGTGCGGCTTCAGCAGCGCTCAGATCGGCTGCGATACCGTTGACCGTGACCGCGTAGTAATGGGTCGGACTCACCGCGCGCCTGACTGCGCTGTCGATCGCCTGGATGTGGCTCGCACGTTGCTCGGCAAGATACGACATGTAATTGCGCGCGGCGATCGTCTGCACGTCGAGCTTGCGATTGCCATCCGTTTCCAGCGGCGCGGTCGACTGCAAACCGCTTATGCCACCCTTGTAGTTCAGCACGCCCTCTTCGGTGAACGTGATGATGTAGCTCTGGATGCCTGCGGTGGAACCCGATTGCGAGATGTCAACGGGCGCGGAGGCCTGCAAATTTGCGGAGCTTGCGTTCGCAGACGTCTGCAGCCCCGCTCCCATCAGCGCGAAACCAATCGCTGACGTAAGCGTCATGATTGAAACTGACTTCCCCATAACTGTATTCTCCAAAGCGTCGGGTATTACCCGAAAAAAATAAATGCTCGCCAAGAGAAGTACTTACATCTCTTAACGAACAAGATGAATGGATTCTGACGTTTTGCTTACAGCGTCTGCACTTATAGCATCAGCGTCCGACGTTCGCAAAGCCCTGTGGCTCGGCCCCGGACATGGTGCGCCGCAGCGAGCAAAACGCGCTGGGTGAGCGGCAAATCAGAATGACGTCGTCTTCGCGACGCCGACAAAGCTCAGGAAATCGGCGCGAAAAACTGCACGACATCCACCTGCTCGCGTGTTCTCGGCATCGGCGGCAGGCTCGCCAGAAACAGCTTTCCATACCCACGCGAAACCAGGCGCGGATCGCACAGCATCAGCACGCCACGGTCGTGCACGTCGCGGATCAACCGGCCCGCGCCCTGCTTGAGCGCGATCACCGCGTTCGGGATCTGCCACTCGGTGAATGGATTGGCGCCGGCGTCGCGCAGCGCTTCCAGACGCGCGACCAGCACCGGATCGTCCGGCGCGGCGAATGGCAGCTTGTCGATCACCACCACGCTGAGTGCTTCGCCGGCTACGTCGACGCCTTCCCAGAAACTTGCGGCTCCCAGCAGCACGCCATTGCCGGATGCGCGAAATTCCGTGAGCAACCGGTGTCGCGGCGCGGTGCCTTGAACGAACAACGGGAACGGGATGCGCGCCGGCAGAAGTTCCGCCGCGCGGCGTAGTGCGCGATGCGAGGTGAACAGCAGGAACGCGCGCCCACGCGAGGCTTCCAGTACCGGCACGACCGCGTCGATGACGCGCTCGACATAGTCGGGCGCGGACGGATCGGGCAACCGCTGCGGCAGGTAAGCGAGTGCCTGGCGCGCGTAATCGAATGGACTGTCCAGCAGCAGTTCTACCGGATCGTCGAGTCCGAGCTGGCGCGAAAAATGGGTGAAGCGGCCGGCGACCGACAGCGTCGCCGAGGTGAAGATCCACGCGGCATGGCTTTGCTCGCGCAGTTCGCGCAGCGGCGGCGCGAGATCCAGCGGCGTCGCATGCAGCGAAAAGCCGTGCGTCGACAATTCGTACCAGTGCACCGCGCCGCGCCCGCCGCTGTCAGTCAGATGGGCGAGGCGTGCGAGTTGTTCGGCCGCGCGCTCGCCGACGCTGGCGAGGCCGCGACTGCGTTCGGATTGCTGGTCGAGTAGCGCGGTGAGCTGGCCGAGTGCATCGCGCAGGCCATCGAGTTCGGTCTCGACCTCGCGATCGGTTTCGACCAGCGCGAACGCACCTTTCGCGGGGAAACGATCGAGCGCGAGGCGCACACGTTTGACCACTCCGATCAACGCATCGATGCCCGGCTGCAGCAGCGCGAGCGCGCCGCTCACGTTCGCACATTCGGCGAGCGCATCGCTGGCGAGCTCATTCAATTGCCGTGCGGACAACGTGACCGAGAAAAACTGGCCGGCGAGCTCCGGAATCTGGTGCGCCTCGTCGAGGATGAACGCGTGCGCGCCGGGCAGGATTTCGCCGAAGCCTTCGCGCTTGATCGCCAGATCCGCGAACAGCAGATGATGGTTGACCACGACCAGGTCGGCTTCCTGCGCCGCGCGCCGTGCCTTGACCACGAAGCAGTCGCTGAACATCGGACAATCGGCACCGAGGCAATTGTCGGTGGTCGAGGTCACCCGCGGCCACAAGGCTGAGTCTTCCGCAATCTCGGCGAGTTCGGCGCGATCGCCGGATGCGGTGCGCTTGGCCCAAACCCGGATCGCCTGCAATTGCGAGGTCTGTTCGCGACTCGCGAAGCGGCCTTCCTGATGCGCCTGGTCGAGCCGGTGCAGGCACAGGTAATTCGCCCTGCCCTTCAGCAGCGCGGCGGAAAGGCGCGCGCCGAGCACGCTGCGCACTTGCGGCAGGTCGCGATGGAACAATTGATCCTGCAACGTCTTGGTGCCGGTCGACACGATCACGCGCTTGCCGGACAGCAACGCGGGCACCAGATACGCGAATGTCTTGCCGGTGCCGGTGCCGGCCTCGGCGACCAGCATCTGGCGCTCGGCGATGGCCTCCTCGACCGCGGCGGCCATCGCCTGCTGCGATGCGCGCGGCGCGTAACCGGGAATCTCGCGCGCGAACGGACCGTCGGTGCCGAGCAGGTCAGCGGCGGATTGCATGCGTATCGCGTGTCCCAACCAGTCGGCGATACGTACTCATACCCGCCAACGGCATCGCGCCTTGCGGCGCTCCCACAAGGATGATGCTGCCGGTGTGGGAGCGCCGCAAGGCGCGATGCCTCGTTGCGACTCGTCCATCCATTGCACACACGCGTCGCGTGTTCACGTCGCCTGCCTCACATGCGCAAGCGTGGCGGCACGCGGCATTCCTTCACGCGCGTTTGCGCCTGCGCAACGGTCGCCGCATCGCCGAGCGCGCTGCGCGCCTCGATGACGGTTTGCCAATTGCGTGCGCACAGGCCGCCGATCTTCGGGCCGAGCGCGAAGCTCTTCATCGCCAGTTGATCGGCCTGGCTCCAGTCGCCACGCGCGGCTTCGAGTTCGGCGAGGTATTGCAGGATATCCGGCGCATCCGGGGCCAGTTTCAACGCCTTGTTCGCCGCCTCGATCGCGGCCGGAATTTCATGTCGAGCCTCGGCCTCATTCGCCTTTTTCAGGAATCCGTCGATCGCCGGATCGCGCAATGGATGCACCTGCACGGCGGAATCGACTCCTGCTCCGGCTGCGCGGATCGCGCGCACGGCGCTGGCGGGATCGACCTTGGCGACCGGTTTGACGACGGCCGCCGGCGGCGCCGATTGCGTGCATGCGCCCAGCGCAAGCGCAAGCGCAAGCGCAGCGATGAGGGAAACAGCGGAAAGGAAACGTTTCATGGGCTTTCTGGACAGATGGCTGATCGTGCGAAGCGCTGATTCTCTCACGCCTTCACTCAATCGCCGCCAAACAACTGGCGCAGCTCGTCGAGCGGGCAGCTGTCTGTTTCGCTCGGCGCATAGCCGGTCGCGAACGGCAATTCACGCGCGCCGCGGCAGGCCGCGTCGGTGCGGTGGCCGGTCACGGGATTGATCCACGCGCGTTCGATACCATCCTGCGGCACCACCAGCGGCGCGCTCGGCAGGCGTTTCATCAGCTCGATCCAGATCCGCAAACCGCCGGTCGCGCCGAACAGGCTGGTCGGCTTGTTGTCGTCGCGCCCGACCCACGCGACCGCGAGCTGGCTGCCGGTGAACCCGGCGAACCACGAATCGCGCTGGGTGTCGCTGGTGCCGGTCTTGCCCGCCGCGTCGAGGCCGCCGAGCCCCACATCGTTGATCGCATGCGCGGTACCGCTGATCGCGACTTGCTGCATCGCATAGGTGACCAGCCGCGCCGCGGCCGTGTAGTCGCCGGCGCCGGGTTTGGTCGCGTAGCGCGACAGTGGACGCCCTTGCGCATCGAGCACTCCGCGCAATGCGCGCAGCGGAATCGCGTGGCCATCGGCAGCGAGATATTGATAGAACCGCGCGACATCGAACGGACTCAAGTCGACCGCGCCGAGCAGCATCGACGGATTCGGATTGATGTCGCGGCCAAGCCCGAACGATTGCAGGAATCCGCGCACGCGATCGACGCCGATGCGCAGGCCCAAGTGTATCGTCGAGAGGTTCCAGCTGTTGACCAGCGCGTCGATCAGCAACACTTGGCCGTGACTCTGGTGATCGTCATTCTCCGGGCGCCAGCGCGTGCCGTTCGGCTGCGCCATGTCGATCGCGCCGTCGTCGAGCAAGGTCGCCAGCGAATAGCGTTGCGGCTGCGCCAGCGCGACCAGGTTCACGAATGGTTTTATCAATGAACCGATCGGCCGCGACGCATCGAGCGCGCGATTGAATCCGGGCGCATCGACATCGCGGCTGCCGATCATCGCCTGCACTTCGCCATCGCGCGCGCCGGTCACGACCAGAGCCGTCTCGACCGCATCGCCACGCTTGCCGATGCTGGCCAGCGCCTTGCCGATCGCATCCTCACCGAGCGCCTGCGTCGATGGTGCCAGCGTGGTGTGGATCGCGAGACCCGCGCTGTTGAGCTCGGCATCCGGATAGTCCTGCTTGAGCTGGCGCCGGACCAGATCAAGGAAGGCGGGATAGCGATCGCGCGGCAGGGTCGCGTTCGCCGCGGTGCCGATTGGCTGTTTGCTCGCGCTTGCGAACGTCGCGTCGTCGATCAGGCCGGTCGCGTGAAACGCGCCGAGCACGACATTGCGCCGCGCCAATGCGCGCTCGGGATTGCGGCGCGGATCGTACAAACTCGGCCCCTGCACCATGCCGACCAGCAACGCGATGTCGCCGGCGCCGAGGCTGTGCAGGTCGCGGCCGAAATAGAACTCACTCGCCGCCGCGAAGCCATGCACGGCCTGACCGCCCTGCTGGCCGAGGAAAACCTCGTTGACGTAGGCTTCGAGGATGCGCCGCTTGTCGTAACGCGCCTCGATCAGCAGCGACAGCAACGCCTCGTTGAGCTTGCGCGAAAAGGTCTGGCCGCGATCCAGGAACAGGTTCTTGACCAATTGCTGGGTCAGCGTGGAGCCGCCCTGCACGACGTGCCCGGCCAGTGCATTCACCCACGCGGCGCGCAGGATCGCGGTCACGTTGATGCCGTGGTGGCTCTTGAAATCGCGATCCTCGACCGCCTGCAATCCGCTCAGCAACAGCGGCGGAATTTCACCGAGCTGGACGATGCGGCGATCCTCCTGCAACGCGCCGTACAGCGTCGCGATGCGCGCCGGATCGAGGCGCACGCTGGTGAGTGCGGCGCCCGAATCGGCATCGACCAGTTGGCCGACGCGCCCGCCCGCGATGCTGACCGCGATGCGCTTCTCGCGTTCGCGACCGTCCAGGTAGATGAACGCGCGCCGCGAAATCGTGAAACGCGCACCGTCGCGATGCCAGGTGCCGGGCGTGCGCGCCTGGGCGTCGTCGATGTAGCGCGACGCGGCGAGTTCCAGCTGCAACGCCTCCGCATTCATCGGCAACCCCGGCGCGAGCAGCAATGGCCGCGCATACACGCGGCTCGGCGTCTGCCACGACAGATCGTCGAAGCGGCTGCGCACTTCATGATCGAGATAGAACGTGTACGGCCCGAGGAAGCCGATCGCGAAACCGGCACCGAGCAGGAACGGGACCCGCACGATGCGCCAGATGACGCGCAACGCACTCGAGGAACTCGAAAAAAAGGACAAGCGGATTTTCCGGAATTTAAAAAGGGTAGCAATGGCTCAGGTCATGGGCCAACACTGCCAACCCAATGATTCCCAAGGCTCGTCATTCCAGCGAAAGCCGGAATCCAGTGTCTTCGGGATGTAGCGAAAGTCGCCGGATCCCGGCTTTCGCCGGGATGACGAACTTCCTGGTTGGGAACATTGAACCACGTACTGACACAGCCCAGCTGCACGGAGTGTAGCTGCGCCGTGTCGACTCTGGCGAGACGCGCGACGCGGGCCGGATCGGCGATAATCGCGCCTGTTTGCGTTCGCCCCCGGAGCCTCGATGCACACCATTCCAGTCGCCGCCAAGCCTTCCGACGGCAACGGGATGGATGAGCGTGTCGCGCCCAAAGCGGCTGTTCGTGTTTGCGTTTACGGCATCGAGGCGCCTAGCGATAAGGTACTGGCCGCACTGAAACTGCGGATGCCAGCATCCGCGCAGCTCGCGCTGTTTGGCGCTTGTGCGGCCAGTGCAGCATGGCCTGATGCCGAGCGCGCAACCGACATCGAAGATGCGTGGCATCCAACTGCGATCGCGATCGCAGCCGCCAACCGTTTCCCCGGCGAAAACCTCCTGCTCGTTCGCGCGGACCTGGACTTGCCTGAATTTGCTTGCGAGCGCCTGCTGCGAGCTCTCGATTGCGCGGACGTGCTCGGAGCGATAGCGCTCGACAGCGTGTGGCGACGTCCGCTCCCTCTGTGCGAAGTCAGCGATATCGATCCGCTCAAGCTCGATGCATTGTGCTTCGCGTATTCCGATCGCCAGATCTCCGACGATCCGGTTTTTTTCATGGACGCCCCGGCGTGGTTCTCCGCATGGCATGGCGGTCGATTGTCCCGGCTGGGTGCGGACAACCTGCGCGACAAGGATGCAATCGACGCGGCAGGCCTGCGCATCGCCATGCTCGATCACGTCTATGTGGAAACCGGCTCGCTCATCGAGAAGGCAGTATCTGCGAACTTGCCGGGTGCGCGAGATCCGCGCGATCCAGAACCGCCCTCCGTCCTCGAACCGCTGCGCGAACGCATCGCCGCTGCACTGAAGACCGCGATCACGCCCGCGCAACCCGGCCTCGATGCAAAACCCGTGTTGCTGCATGTCCTGCACGGCTGGGGTGGCGGTGCCGAGCGCTGGGTGCGCGATTTCGCGGCGGCCGATCACGACGCGCATCATCTCGTGCTGATCGCGCGCGGCAGTGTGGCGCGCCAGCGCCAGGGCGAGTGGCTGGAGCTGCACGACGGCAGCCTCGTCGGGCCGCCGTTGCGACGCTTCCCGTTACCGCGACCGATCGCCGATACCGCGCTCGGCGACGCCGCCTATCGTGAACTTCTCCAGCACATCGTGCGTGATTGCTGCATCGACGCGATCGTCGTGTCCTCGCTGATCGGGCACAGCCTCGACGCATTGCGCACCGGCCTGCCGCTGTTCTGGATCGTCCACGATCACTATCCACTGTGGCCGATCCTGCATCGCGACTTTGGTAATCCCGCGCTGTTTTTCGACGATGCGCAGCGCGCGTGTGATCTCACCGGCACTGACAGCGAATTCGCGAACCGCGAGCCGCAGCACTGGCGCACGCTGCGGGACGAAACCGTCGCCGCATTGCGCGCGGCGCGGGCCACACTGGTTGCGCCGAGTCGCTCGGCGCTCGCGAACCAGCTGCGGCTGGCGCCGGAGCTGCGCGATTTGCCCACGCACATCGTGCCGCACGGCCTCGCGCCGTGGCCAACGACCGCGCCTGCCGCAATCGCGCGGCCTGCGCATGATCGCCTGCGCCTGCTCGTGCCCGGCCGCATCCGCCGCGGCAAGGGCGCGCACTTGTTGCTCGCTGCATTGCCGCGGCTGCGCGACTACGCGGACCTGTTTTTGGTCGGCGCCGGTGCCGACGCACACGAACTGTTCGGCGAAAGCGGCGTGCATATCGTCCTCGACTATCGCCGCGATGACCTGCCGCGCCTGCTCGGCGAGATCCAACCGGATGCCGCGTTGCTGCTGCCGACGGTCGCCGAAACCTTCAGCTACACGTTGTCGGAACTGCGCAGCCTCGGCGTGCCGGTGATCGCGACGCGGATCGGTGCATTGGCCGAGCGCATCGAGGATGGCATCGATGGCTTTCTCGTCGATCCGGATGCGAGCGCCGTCATCGCGCGGGTTGCCGAAATCGCAATCGATCCCGGTGCTCTCGCAACCATTCGCGCAACATTGGCCCAGCGCAGCGCGACCACGCCCGCCGAAATGGCGCAGGCCTACACCGCGATCATGCAACTCGGCGCGCGCGCGCTGATGCGTTATCCGCTCACCGACGTCGACGGCGGCATGCTCGAAGCCGCCGTCTCGACCGATGCACTGCAGCGTGCGCGCGAGAATGAACGCGTCACGGCTGCGCAGTTGGACGCCACCCGCGCCGAGAACGAACGCCGCGGCGACTGGGGACATGAGCTCGATCGCGACCTCACACGCGCGCGCAAGCAGTTGTCGACGCTGGACGGCGAACTCTCCGAACGCACGCGCTGGGCACTCGCGCTCAACACCGAGCTTGAAGACATCAAACCTCGTTACGAACAAATCCTCGTCAGCTTGTCGTGGCGAATCACTGCACCGCTGCGCAACGCGAAAGCACGCGCGCGCACGCTGCGCACCAGCCTCGCGTTCCACACGCTGAAACTGCGTGGCGCCATCGGCCGCACCCGCGGCAGCCTCGCCCAACGCGGCGTCACCGGCACGTTCGCGCGCATCGCACAGGAACTGCGCGGCGGCGCGAACGAGCGAGCCGGCGTCGTGTACGCCGCGCCGCAAGACGACTTCGCACCGTTCGCGGTGCCGACCAGCGACCACGCCTCGGGTATCGATCGTGATCCCGGTCTACAACAAGATCGCCTACACCAGCGCCTGCCTGCGCTCGCTCGCCGAGCATGCCGGATCGATTCCGTTCGAGGTGATCGTCGTCGACGACGGCTCGTCGGACGCGACGCCGCAGCGCCTCGCCGATGTCGACGGCATCCGCAACGTGCGCAATGCGCAGAACCTCGGTTTCATCGGCTCGTGCAACGCCGGCGCCGCGATCGCGCGCGGCGACTACGTGCTGTTCCTCAACAACGACACGATCGTGACCGCGCGGCTGGCTCGAAGCGCTCGTGCGCTGCATCGAGGAAGTGCCGAACGCCGGCCTGGTCGGCGCGAAGCTGGTCTATCCGGACGGCCGCCTGCAGGAAGCCGGCGGCATCGTGTTCAGCGACGGCTCGGGCTGGAACTACGGACGCTTCGAGAACCCCAGCGATCCGCGCTACAACTTCCGCCGCGAGGTCGACTACTGCTCCGGCGCCGCGATCCTTCTGCGTCGCGACCTGTTCAACCGGCTCGGCGGATTCGATGCGCGTTACACGCCGGCGTATTACGAAGACACCGATCTCGCGTTCGCGGTGCGCGCGGCCGGATTCAAGGTGATCTACGAGCCCGCCGCGACCGTGGTGCATTTCGAGGGCATCACCTCGGGCACCGATACGGCAAGCGGCATCAAGCGCTATCAGGTCGTCAATCGCGAGAAGTTTGTCGCGAAGTGGAAAGATGCGCTGGCCCGCCAGCCGGTGCCTGGCACGCCGATCCCGCAGGCAGCGACGCATCGCGCCGCGAAGCGCGTGCTGATCGTCGACGCGTCCACGCCGACGCCGGATCAGGATTCCGGATCGCTGCGCATGGTCAACCTGATGCGCGTGCTGCGCGACCTAGGCTGCGCGGTCAGTTTCCTGCCCGACAACCGCGCATTCGTCGAACGCTACACACCGGCGCTGCAGGAACTCGGCGTCGAAGCGTTGTACGCGCCGTATGCGCAGGACCCGATCGCGCTGGCTGCGCGAACGCGGCCGCGAGTTCGATCGCGATCGTGCTGTCGCGCCATTACGTCGCGGCGAGCTTCGTCGGCTTGGCGCGCCTGTACGCGCCGCAGGCGAAACTCGTCTTCGACACCGTCGACCTGCACTACCTGCGCGAGCAGCGCGCCGCGGAACTCGACCGGCAAGCGCGACCTCGCGCGACACGCGGCGGCAACACGCGCGCAGGAACTGAAGCTGATCCGCGAATGCGATGTCACCCTCGTGGTCAGCCCTGTCGAGCAGGAACTGCTCGCACGTGATGCGCCCGGCACGCGCGTCGAGGTACTGTCGAACGTGCATGAGGTGTACGGCTGCCGCACCCCGTTCGCCGCACGCCATGATCTGGTCTTCGTCGGCGGCTTCCAGCATCCACCGAACACCGACGCGGTGCGCTGGTTTGTCGCGCGAGGTGTTTCCGTTGATCCGCACGCAACTGCCGGACCTGCGCTTTCACGTGATCGGCAGCAAGGTGCCGGACGCGATCCGCGCGCTCGCCAGCGAACATGTGATCGTGCACGGTTTCGTGGAGGACATCGCGCCGTACATGGACGGTTGCCGCGTCTCGGTCGCGCCGCTGCGCTACGGCGCCGGCGTCAAGGGCAAGGTCAACATGGCGATGAGCTATGGCCTGCCGGTGGTCGCGACGCCGATCGCGGTCGAGGGCATGCATGTCATCCTCGGCACCGATATCCTCGTCGCCAACGATGCGGCGGCATTCGCGGCCGCGGTGGTCGACCTGTATCGCGACGAGACGCTATGGAACACGCTGTCGGCGCACGGCCTTGCGAACGTCGAGCGGCATTTTTCGTTTGATGCGGCGCGCGCGGCGGTACAGCGGATTTTGGATTGAGCGCATGTAAAGTCGTGCTTTCGCAGAACCGCTGCGCGCGCGACCCAAGTCGCAACGGCCAGCATTGTCGCGGCTACGCCGCTCCTACAAGAGCTTGCCGGAACGCGCGATGCCACGGGTTTTTGTAGGAGCGCTGCAAGCGCGACCCGTATCGCGGCGGGACGGAGTTGTCGCGGCTGCGCCGCTCCTGCAACAGCCATCGCCGCCACGAGCATCAGGGCGCCATTTCCCGAAAGCCGTTTCCGGGCCGTGCCTGCCAACGCAGCTCGCCCAACGCTGCCGCATCCGGTCCAAAGCATCGCTCACTCAGGATCACTGTTCCGTCCACCCGCCGTGCAGCCAACGTCCCGGCACGCGTGCCGTATTTCTCGCCGCGGATGAAGATCGGCGCGAGCCGGCGTTCGAGATCGAGCCCGATGCCGGTATCCGGCAGCGCCGTGTCCGGTGGCTGCGCTTCATCGAGAAGCAGATCGAGCAAGCGGGTTTCATCGTGCTCGTCGAAACCGCCTTCAACGGCGCCGACGAAGTATCGCTGCAAGCGTTCGGTCTTCGGCCAGTGCGCGCCGATCGGGCCATTGCTGATCACGTGGACGCCTGCACGCAATGGCCGCACCTCGCCCTCGGTGCTGCCGAGCACGCACACGCCGCTGCGATCGCCGACGACCAGATTGAACGGCCCGTAGTCGCCCGCATCCCCGCGCAACGCATCGAGGAACGCGGCCGGCTCTGCGTCGCCGAGCACGAAATCGCGCACCAGCCAGCCACGCGAGCGTGGCGCGGTCGCTGGCACGCCGGTGCGCAGGTTGGTGACCGCGGCGAAGCGGCCGTCGTCGCGCAATGCAAGCCAGGAACCGCCAGCGACGAGATCGCGGCCGCCGACCACATGTGCGTCCTCGATCCATGCCTGCGCCGACGTGCTCGCACGCGCGTGGAATTCGTCGCGGTTGCCGAGCAGCAGCAACGGAAATCCTGGGGTCGCATCAATGGCGATCAGCAGCAGGCACATGGCATCCAGCACAATGGATTGGAAAAATGTACCAAGGAAGTAAACACCACTCGTCGTCCCGGCGCACGCCGGGACCCAGTGCCTCTCTCCACCTCGTCGCAAAGACGCTGGATGACCAGCTTCGCTGTTGTGAAGCACCTCCGGCTTGACCAGCCCTTCGGCTGTTGAAAGCCGCCGGGACGACGAGTGTGAAGAGTTCTCCGGTTCCGGAGATTCTCGATCTCCGGTCCGTGACACTACTTTCTAGCCCCTGCCCTCCACCATCGCCCGCACGCGCGCCTCCAGCGGCGCCAGGCGCGGATCGTTGGGGCTGAGTTCGCGCGCGGCGTCGAGCGCTCGTGCGGCGTCGGCGCGGCGGCCTTCGCCGATGCGCGCGTCGGCCTGATCGAGGAAGGCGCGCGCGAGGCGTTCGGTCAGCACCGGAATCGCGACATCGTCAGGCGCGATCTGGCGCACCGAATCGAGCAGCGCGCGCGCACGCTGGGGGGCGCCGTCGGTCAGTGCCTGCGCGAACAATTGCTTGGCGCGCACGGGCAGTCGCGCGAGGCCATCGAGCGCGTCCTTGTCGTTGCCGTCGATCGCAAGCGCCGCGCGGTATTTGTCGTACGCGCAGTCGCCGGGCGGAATGATCAGGTTGCCAGCAGCAGCGGCCTTCGCGGCCTCGGCGACGAGCCTTCGCACCTGCGCGGCCTGCGCCGGCGATACGACCGCGCGCTCGGCATTGATGTCGAGGCGCTCGCGCAATTCGCGCAGGTTGGCGCGCGCCGCGCGAAGGTCGGGCGACGCAGGCGCGATTTCGGCCGCCGCATTCAGGAGCTTGTCCGCCTGACCCGGATTGCTGTCATCGAGCGCCGCATTCGCCTGCACGACGAACGCTTGCGCGACGCCGCGCAGGCCTTCCTTTGCGCGCGCGTTGGCGGGATCGAGTTTCAACACGCCGCGATACAGATCGAGCGCGGAATCGTCGCTGCCGGAAAGCTGCCCGGCGCGGATCTGCGCATCCGCGCGATCGAGGGTCGCATCGAGCGACGCGCGTTCGGCCGTGTGCGTCTGTGCAATCTGGCCGAGCAGTTCGGGCAGCCCCGGATACGCAGGCAGGATGCGCGATATGTCATTCGCATGCGCGGTCGCGCCGTCGATGTCCTTCGCAGCGAGTGCAGCGCGCGCCTGGCTGGCCAGTGCATCCGCGGATTTCTTCAGGCCCGCCAAGGCCAGCGCATTCGCCTTGTCGCTGTCGAGCACACGCTGGTAGAACGCGGCGGCACCGTCGGCGCCGACGATCTTGCCGGCACTCAACGCGGCGCCGGCGCGATCGAGCAGTTGCGCGGTTTCGCTGCCGCGTGACTCGCCCTGTTTCAGCGCGCGATCGAGCCGATCGATTTCGGTGCCGCCACCGAGCAGGTCGCGCGCCGCGTCCAGCGATTCGCGCGCGGCTGCGAGATCATTGCGCTGGATCGCCGCGTCGGCGCGCTCCAGCAAGCGCTGGCCGACCGTTTGCAGGCCGCGCCGGGCGATGTCGTTGTCCTGATCCTGCGCGTGCGCGGCGAGAAACAGCTCGCGCGCGCTGTCGCCCTGGTTGCCGGTGAGGCGACCGGCGTCGAGCGCCTTCTGCGCGCGCGACAAGGTGTCGTTGAATTCCGTCCGCGGCAACAGCCGGCGCAAGCCGTCCTGATTGTTCCAGGCAACCACTGCGACGACGACCAGCATCGCGAGCGCCACGAATGCGACCAGTCCACGCATGGACCTGCGCTCGCGCGTGCGTCGCGGCACCGACGCGATGCGATCGGCCCGCATCACGTCGTCGTCGCGCGCACTGATGATTTCATCGAGGCGGCCCAGGTTCGGTTCGGCGCGATCACGCGCGTCGGCGTGCATCGCCGGGATCGCGTCGGCGCCGATCAGGGCGTCGGCCGACGATGACTCGCGCCACAACGGATCGGGTACCGCGACGAGGCCGGACAAGGTGTCATCGGGTTCGCGAAGCTCGATCGCCGCGATCGCCGCCGCGACTTCGTTGCCAGTCTGGAAGCGATCCTCGGGCTGTTTCGCGAGCAGGCGGTCGATCAACGGCTGCAACGTGGCAAGCTCCTTCGGCAACGTCGGCACCGGCTGAGTGATGTGCATGATGCCGATCGCGAGCGAGTCGTCGGCGTGATACGGCACGCGCCCGATCAGCAGCTCGTACAGCACGATGCCGAGCGCGTACAGGTCCGAACGGCCATCGATCTGCTTGCCGCGCGCCTGCTCGGGACTCATGTAGTGCGGCGTGCCGACGATTGCGCCGGTGTGGGTCACGCGCGACGCCGCATCGAGCGCGCGCGCGATGCCGAAGTCGGTCAGCGCGGACGAACCGTCCCTGCGCAGCAGGATATTGTCGGGTTTGACATCGCGATGGACGAAGCCCTTTTCCTGCGCATAGTTGAGCGCGCTGGCGATTTCGCCGATCACGCGCAACGCGAATGCGGGCGAACGCGAACTGCCGTCGCCGGCGAGGACCGGGCCGCCGGCGAGATATTCCATCGCGATGTAGTGGTAGTCGCCGGCGCGGCCGACGTCATGGATGCCGACGACATGGCGATGATGCAGATGCGCGGCGATCTTCGCTTCGCGCAGGAAACGCGTGCCGAAGTCCGGGTCGACCAGCAGCGCGGGCGACATGATCTTCAGCGCGACCTCGCGGTCCACCGATTCCTGCACTGCCAGGTAAACCGTTGCCATGCCGCCACGGCCGAGCTGGCGCAACAGGCGATAACCAGGGATTTCGATCACAGTCGCGTCCTATCCGCAGGGGTGCCCGACCGTCGCGGACGGGCATCGGATGGGTCAGTCAGAATACCACGCGACATATGCACGCCGATGGCTGTCATTGCCAACGCTCACGTCACCCGCCGCGCCTCGATCACGTTCGGCACCGCGAGCAGGCGCGCCAGCAGCCCGCTCAACTGGCCGAAGTCATTGACGCGCAGCGCGTAGTTCATTTCCGCCACGCCCTTGCGCGCGTCGACGCGCGCATTGACCGCGATCACGTGCACGTTGGCGGCCGCGATCGTGGTGCTGACATCCTTGTGCAGCCACTTGCGGTCGTAGCCCTTGACCACGACATCGACGTCGTACGCGCGCGCGCCGCGCTTGCCCCATTCGACCGCGATCAGGCGACCGGGTTCGCGCGCGCGCAGGTTCGCCAGTTGTGCGCAATCGACGCGATGCACCGAAACGCCGCGACCGCGCGTGATGTAGCCGGTGACCGCGTCGCCGGGCAGCGGCTGGCAGCAACGTGCGAGCTGGCTGAGCAGATTGCCGATGCCCTCGATGACGATCGCGCCGGGGTCCGCATTCGGCACGCGCACCGCGGGCGCGGCCTCGACGACGGGTTCACGCGGCGTGGTCAATTCATGCAGCGCGCGCGCGATCTGGCCCGCGGTGACGTCGCCGAGCGCGAGCGCCTCGAGCAGTTCGTCTTGCGTGCGCAACTGGAAGCGTTCGGGCAATCCCTCGAGGTTCGTGCTGGTCAGCGCGAGGCGCTTGAGCTCGCGATCGAGCAAGGCGCGACCGGCAACCAGGTTCTGCTGCAAGTCGATGCGCTTGAACCAGGCGCGCACTTTTTCGCGTGCGCGGTGCGTGGTCAGGAAACCATGCTGCGACGACAGCCAGTCGCGGCGCGGCTCGATGATCTTGGCGGTCAGGATCTCGATGCGATCGCCACTGGCCGGCTGGAACGTGAGCGGCACGATGCGCTGGTTGACCTTCGCGCCGCGGCAGCGATGGCCGACATCGGTGTGGATCGCGTACGCGAAATCGAGCACGGTCGCGCCGCGCGGCAGGTCGACGACCTGGCCTTTCGGGGTCAGCACATAGACGCGATCCTCGACGACTTCGGTGCGGAACCCGGCGAGCAACGCGGCATCGTCGTCGCGCGCTTCCTTGCTTTCGAGCAGCTGGCGCATCCACGCGATCTTGCGTTCGAAACTCGCGTCGGCGCCACCGCCTTCCTTGTAGCGCCAGTGCGCGGCGACGCCGAGTTCGGCGTGCTGGTGCATCTCGTGCGAGCGGATCTGCACTTCCAGCGTCTTGCCGTCCGGGCCGACGACCGCGGTGTGCAGCGACTGGTACTGGTTGCCTTTCGGACTCGCGATGTAGTCGTCGAATTCGCCGGCGATGTACGGCCACAGCGTATGCACGACGCCGAGCGCGGCGTAGCACGCGGACAGATCGTCGACCAGCACGCGCAGCGCGCGCACGTCGTAGAGTTCGGAGAACTCCAGCCCCTTGCGCTGCATCTTGCGCCAGATCGAATAGATGTGTTTCGGGCGGCCGGCGATGTCGGCCTTGATGCCCGCGTTCGCGAGCGCGTCGACCAATTGCTGACGGGCGTTCGCAATCCACGCTTCCCGGCCACTGCGACGTTCGTCGAGCAGATCGGCGATGCGTCGATAGACGTCCGGTTGCAGGTAGCGGAAGGCGAGGTCTTCCAGCTCCCACTTGACCTGCCAGATGCCGAGACGGTTCGCGAGCGGCGCATGGATGTCGGCGGTGAGCTGGGCCAGCGCGCGCTGCTGCGCCTCCGGCGCGTGCGCCGCGGCGCGCATCCGCACGAGCTGGCGCGCAAGCAGGATGAACACGACGCGGATGTCGCGGATGATCGCAAGCAGGAGGCGACGCAAACCTTCGGCGCCCCCGACGCTGCCGTGCGCCGCGTAGAGCGACCAGACCCGTTCGGCCGCCTGCTGGCCATCGACAAGTGCTCTCACGTCGGGCGGGAAATCGGCAAGCTCCGCCGCGCTCAATGGCGCACCGCTCATGTTCAACGCGTGCAACACGCAGGCTGCCTGTGCTTCCTCGCCGACGCCGAGTTCGCCGAGCAGATCGAGGCTGGCGAGCAGTTCGGGTTGCATGTGTGTCCAGGCCGTCGCAGCGGCATCGGCACGACCGAGCGCAACCCGGCACGCGCGCAACGTATCCCCGGCCGGCGATGCGCGCTCCAGCTTCGATGCCCACGCGGCCAGGCTCGCGGGAGTTTCAGCGATCGTGTTCACGACGTGATGGTACGTGTCAGCGGCTTGATCAAAACCATCGTCTCGCGAACGCCGGAAAATGCTCCTGCATTTCCGGCATACAGGCCACCCATGGCCCTAAAGTAATCGGCGCCCGCAGGCGCCGATCGGATGCAACGTGGCGGTGCGCGCGAAACGCGATGGAATTATTGGGGGCGCATCCATTCAAAACCCGCCGGGCTCGAGCCCGCGGAGCCAAACCCCGGCGATGTCGGCATGAAGCCGAACACGACGTCATCGCCGCTGAACTTGTCGCCGCCTTCGGCGACGATCGCCGGATCGACAGCAACCGACACCGCGACGACCGGCGTAACGAGACTCTGATGGCCACCCACGACCAGGCGCGTCACTGCAACGTAGGTCGTCCGGTCCACGCCGGATGCCGGGCCAAGCACGATCGTATTCGACAGCGGACCATTCAATGCCACGGGGTTATTGCCTGTGCACGCACTGCTGTCCAGCGTGGCAGGCGGTTGGGTCAGCAGGCAATACTGGCCGCCATTCGGACTGAGAAAACCATCGACCGCCCCCGAACTGCCGCCTTCGAACGCGTCACTCAACTTGACCGTCGCGGAGGTCAGTGGTGGAACCGCCCTGGCATCGAAACGGAACAGGTAGGTGAACTTCAAGCCGCTGGTATCGAACGCGGTCCACATCAAGCTTGCGCGACCCGCCGACCTCGCCGTCGGCGTCGTCGTCGCCGGGCTGTAGCCGGTGACTGCCGCGCATGCGACATCCTCGGCGGCGCGCGGCGATGCGGTATCGCAACCGTCCTCGGGAACCTGCGTCCAATCCGGCGTGTTCCAGTCGAAACCGGCCGGCGGCGCCCAGTTCACCTGATGGCTGTAATTCGTGGCCGCGGGGGTTTCGAACTCGTTTTCGAAAACTCCGTCGGTCATCCCACTCGGAACCGCGCCTTGCGCATCCGTGCCATTGCACGTGAGCGTGGTCAGCAATGCGCCCGCAGCACCGCGATTGAGTTTGAGCGTTCCGCCCGAATAGGCGACGCTCTGTACATCGAACGCACTCGGGAAAACCCAGGGGTGCGTGGTCGGGAGCGTCTGATCCTCGTGCGCCGGCGTGAACTTCACCTGCTGCATCAACGGGGCCGGGACATTCGCGCAGAACAGGAATCCGTCCGTGAAAACCGTCAGCGCACTTAGCTGGCCACTGGACTGCTGGTAGGTGATTCCGGAAGAAGCCAGCACGGGAGTCTGCACGGCCTGCGACGCGTTGTTGATCACCAAGCCTGCGGACTGCGCATGGGCGATCTGGGCGAAGGAAACGGAAGCCGCGGCTCCGACAAGCACATACCCGGCAAACAGCTTTACTGACATCATTTTTCGGATTCTCTGGCCTTTGCAATCAAGAGCTTCATGGACTGCCGGGCGCGTTTGCAAACTCGGCACGACATACTTAATGGCAGCTGACAGCTGGTGTTCGCTCGTACCATCCCCTTTCGGGCGATAGCCCGATGACGTCATGCTACAATCGAATTCACCGATATTCTATCGATTCACGCGCCCGCGTGCATCTGTTAAGTTCGTGTTGGACAAGGGTTTTTTGCAGGTCCGGTCACAAACAATCGCTTCTTTCAGACAAAATTATGCGCCTGATCTCCGGTTTTGCCCTGCTCCTGCTGCTCGCCGCCACCACCGCGGGCGCCCAATCCCAGCCATCGACGCTCGAAGAACGCATGTCGCAAACGGACTTCCGCGACGCGGGACTCGACAAGCTGTCACCGACCGAACTGGCGCACCTCAACGAGTGGTTGCAGGCGCACGGCGAGAACAAGGTGAAGTACGTCAGCGCGGGCGGCTCGCCGGTCTTCTATCCGGATTCGTCCGGACGCGACACCGTGGAAGACCGCATTGCCGGCACCTTCCTTGGCTGGCGCGGCAAGACCGTTTTCACGCTGGACAACGGCCAGCAATGGCGGCAGGCGGAATCGGGCATCTACGACGCCGGTACGTTCACCCACCCAAAGGTGAAGATCAAACCGATGCTGCTCGGCAGCTGGCTGATGTACGTGGACGGCTGCGGCTGCAGCGTGCGCGTGCAACGCATCCGCTGAGGCCACTCAGCCTGCGCGGCCTCATCTCCGCTGCGCGCGCAGCGTCTCGACCAGTTTCGCAATCCGCTTCGGCGACACCGGTTCGGGCGTGCGCAATTCCTGCGCAAACGTCGACACGCGCAGTTCCTCGATCAGCCAGCGCAATTCGGCGAGCGGCGCTTCGTCGCCGCCGCGCTCGGCGCGCAGCTTGAGGTAGTCACGCCAATACCCCTGCAGCGCGAGCATGCGCGCCTGGTCGCGCGCCGGATCCTGGCGCAGGCGTTCCGCGCGCAGCCGCATCGCGCGCAGGTAGCGCGGAAATTGGGCAAGGCGCTGCTTTTCCACATCGCGCAAAAACCCCGGTGCCAGCAATTCATCGATCTGCTCGCGCAGGTCGTCGTAGTTCGCGCGCGCGAATCCCATCAACGGCGGTTCGAGCAGCGGTCGCAGCTCGGCATAGGTCGCGATGATCGTCTCGGCGAGCGCGAGATGTTCGGTCGCTCTCGCAAACAACGCGCGTGCCATCGCCTCCTTCACATGCTCGAAATCCGCACGCCTGCGAATGTCCAGGTCGTGCGCGTCCAATTGCTCGCGCAACGCCGCCTCGACCAGATCGGCGCGCAAGGCATCGACACTGCCGAACGGCGCCCACTTCAATGACAGCGCACTGTTCAGCGGCAACTGCCGGCGCGCCTGCTTGATCTTGTCGGCGAGCGCGCGGCGCAGCAGGCGCTCGACGCCGCGGCGATGTTCGGCGAGCGCTTCGTCGTGGCGTTCGAACACACGCAGGGCGACGCTTTCGCCGAGGTCGACCAGGGATGGAAACGCGGTCAAGCCGCCGCTCGATACGATGCTCTCCGGAATGTCCTCGAAGTCGAACGCGTCGACCTCTTCGCGAGTCAATTCGACATCGGCGCGGCGCGAGAACGCGCCGCGCGCCGCGTCGGTCCACTGTGCCTGGATCGCCGGGAGATCGCGGCCTTCGGCCAAGGTCGCGCCGCTTTCATCGTGCACGCGAAAGTTCATCGCCAGATGCACCGGCAGTACGACCCCGGAGAAATCCGCCGCGCCGAGGACGATGCCGGTCACCCGCTGCAGATACCGCGCGAGCGCGACGTGCAGCGCCTCCTCGCGCGGCGCCTCCGCCTCGACGAACGCCTGCGCAAAATCCGGTGCCGGCACGAAGTTGCGGCGCAACGCCTTGGGCAGGCCGCGGATCGACTCGGCAACCTTCTCGGCAAGCAGCCCCGGCACTAGCCATTCGCAGCGCGTGGCGGAAATCGCATTCACCAGCGCGAGCGGCACATGCACGGTGACGCCGTCGGCCGCATCGCCGGGCACGAAGCGATACGACAGCCGCAGCGCATGCCCGGCGACCTCGAACTCGGCCGGAAATTCGCGCGCGCCGACACCGCTCGCCTGCGCGAGCACATCGCCGAGCGACCAGTGCATCGCGGCCTGCTCCGCCGACGCGGCCTTGCGATACCACGCGTCGAGCGCGGCCGTGGTGTGGACATCGACCGGCAGTTTCCCGCGGAAGAATGCGGCGAGTTCCTCGTCCGAGCGCACCAGTCCGCTGCGCCGTCGCTTCGCTTCCAGTTCGCGCGCCTCGGCCAGCACGCGCAGGTTCGCGCGCACGAAATCCGCGCGCGCGTCGAGCTCGCCGCGCGCGAGCGCTTCGAGCAGGAAGATGTCATGCGCGAGCGGCGCATCCTGCCTGCCGAACTGTACCGCGCGCTTTTCGACCAAGGTCAGGCCGAACAGCGTGATCCGCTCGAACGCGACCACCGCGCCGCGCTTGCGCGACCAGTGCGCGTCGTGCCAGCTGCACTTGACCAGATGCGCGGCTTGCTGCTCGATCCACACCGGCTCGACCTTCGCGCACAACAGGCCGTAGACCTTTTGCACATCGAGAATCTGGCCCGCGAGCAGCCACTGCGGCGGCGCCTTGGCGACGCTCGACCCGGGAAAGATCGAAAACTTGCGTTCGCGCGTGCCGCGATACTGGCCGCGCTCGTCCTTGAGACCAACCTGGGTCGGCCAGCCGGACAACAGGCAGCGGTGAACGGCTTCGTAGGTTTGAGCCGTCAAGCCTTCCCCTTCGGCCGGAGGGTTGGGGTGGGGATGGTTCTGCTTCGCCCCGGCGCGCGCCGCCGACGCCCTACCGTCCCCGACCCTCCCGTTGACGGGAAGGGAGCCCTGCACCCAACCCAACTCGTCGGTCACCAGCAACAACTGCCGATGCAGTTCGCGCCATTCGCGCATGCGCATGAACGAGAGGAAGTGGGTGTGGCACCAGTCGCGCAATTTCGACTGGTTCAATTCCTCGTGCGCGCTGCTGTACGCGCTCCACAGCTTCAGGATGCCGATGAAATCCGACTTCGGGTCCGCAAACTGCGCATGCGCGGCATCGGCCAGCGCGCGCACGTCGGCCGGACGCTCGCGCGGGTCCTGGATGCTGAGGAACGCGGTCAGCACGAGCAGTTCGCGCAACACGCCGCGCGGCCCGGCTTCGACCAGCATGCGCCCGAGCGCGACGTCGATCGGCAACTTCGCGACGGTGCGGCCGATCTCGGTGAGCCTGTATTGACAAGTGCGGCCAGGGATGGCCGCCTTTTGACTTTCCGCAGTCACGGAGGACTGCGATGAATGCTCCGAAGTGCGGCCATGGATGGCCCCTTTTTGATCATCCGCGATCACGGACGATCGCACTGGATTCACATCCACAGCGCCGAGTTCGAGCAACCGCCGATAGCCATCCGCGATCGCGCGTTCGGACGGCGCATCGACGAACGGAAAATCCTCGACCTCGCCGAGTTTCAGGCTGAGCATGCGCAGGATCACGCCGGCCAGCGAGGAACGCAGGATTTCCGGTTCGGTGTAGCGCGCGCGCTGCGCGAAATCCTCCTCGTCGTATAGACGGAAACAGATCCCCGGCCCGACCCGGCCGCAGCGCCCCTTGCGCTGGTCCGCCGCAGCCTGCGAGATCGGTTCGATATGCAGGCGTTCGAGCTGGTTGCGCTGGCTGTAGCGTTTGACGCGTGCGGTGCCGGTGTCGACCACGTAGCGGATGCGCGGCACGGTCAGCGAGGTTTCGGCCACGTTCGTCGCGAGTACAATGCGCCGCTGCGGGCCTGGCTTGAACACGCGGTCCTGCTCGGCCGCGGACAGGCGCGCGTACAGCGCGAGCACTTCGGTTTCGCGGTATTTGCGCCTCGACAGCGCGAGATGCGCGTCGCGGATCTCGCGTTCGCCGGGCAGGAAGATCAGCACGTCGCCGCGCGGATCTTCGGCCGTGATCTCGTCGACCGCGGCGACGATCTGCTCGGCCAGCGGATCGGAGTCGGCCTCATTTTTCCGCCAGCGCAGCTCGACCGGATACGCGCGACCTTCGACCTCGACCACCGGCGCATCGCCGAAATGCTGCGCGAAACGCGCGGTGTCGATCGTCGCCGAGGTCACGATCAATTTCAGGTCGCGGCGCCTGGCGAGCAGGCGTTTCAGGTAGCCGAGCAGGAAATCGATATTCAGGCTGCGCTCGTGCGCCTCGTCGAGGATGATCGTGTCGTAGCCGTTGAGCCACGGATCGGACTGCGTTTCGGCGAGCAGGATGCCGTCGGTCATGAACTTGATCAGCGCGTTCGGGCCGACCTGTTCGCTGAAGCGCACCTGGAAGCCGACCAGCGCGCCGAGATTGCTGCCGAGTTCGGCGGCGACGCGACGGGCCACGCTGCGCGCGGCGATCCGGCGCGGTTGCGTGCAGCCGATCAGGCCGGCGACGCCGCGCCCGGCGGCCAGACACAGCTTCGGCAATTGCGTCGTCTTGCCCGAACCGGTCTCGCCGGCGAGCACGACGACCTGATGCTTGCGGATCAGCTCGACGATCTCGTCGGCGCGCGCCGCGATCGGCAGCGTTTCATCGACACGGATATCCGGCATCAACGCCGCTCGTTGCGCGCGGCGCGCGGCCGACGCCTCGATTGCCGCACGCAACGCATTGAACTCGTCCGCCGCTGGTGCCGGACGCGCGGCCGCGAGCCGACGCCAACGCGAGAGCAGGCGCGCAAAATCGCGCGCCATCACCTGATCGAGCGCGCTGCGCAGGGAATCGATATCGGACATGGCGCAATTGTCCGCGACCCGTGCTTCGCGCGCGAGCCCTGTCTCGCGATCACGCGGCCTATCGCATCGATCGGCACATTCGATTTCACGCGGCTCGCGGCCTGCGTTACCGTCGATGCACCCCACAAGCGAGGAGTTTGCGATGACCATCGATATCGGCATTCCCCGGAAAGACCGTGAGAGCATCGCGAACCATCTCGCCAAATTGCTCGCCGACACGTATTCGCTGTACCTGAAAACGCATGGCTTCCACTGGAACGTGACCGGCCCGATGTTCAACACGCTGCACCTGATGTTCGAAACCCAGGACAACGCGCTGTGGCTTGCCGCCGATACGCTGGCTGAACGCATGCGCGCGCTGGACGTCTACGCGCCGGGTTCGTACACGCAGTTCGGCAAGCTGACCTCGATCGCCGAGGAAACCGGTGTGCCGGAGTGGAAGGCGATGGTGCAGCAACTCGTCGATGGCCACGAGACCGTCGCGCGCACCGCACGCGAGGTGTTCAAGGTTGCCGACAAGGCCGACGACCAGCCGACCGCGGATCTGGCAACGCAACGCATGCAGGAGCACGAAAAGACCGCGTGGATGCTGCGCTCGCTGTTGCGCTGAGCGCTTGCGGAAATTGTGCTTTTGCTTCCCGTGCAGCGCGGAAGCAAAAGCTGGTCCGCGGGTCAGGATGGCGCCTGCGCGTTCCCATCCCCTGCCATCGCCAGCGCTTGCGGGAAATCTTCCGCGAAACGCAATACCTTGCCATCGGCAACGATGCCCATGTCGGCGAGGATGCGTGCCGGCTGCGGCTGCAAGCCTGTGAAGATCAGTGCGATGCGCTCGCGCCGGCAGCGCTCGATCAGGTTGCCGATCGCGGTCACGCCGGAGGCGTCGATCAGCGGCACCCGACGCAGGCGCAGGATGAAAACGCGGGGGGGCTTGCCGAACGCGCGCAGCACGTCGTCGATGCGGTTGGCGACGGCGAAAAACAGCGGACCGGAGACGCGGTAGGCCTCTACGCCATCGGGTAGCGCGTCGCGCCCCACGACGCGGCGTGCGCGCGTGAAATCATCCTCGTCGGCCTCGACCAGATCCATGTGCGACTCCATCGCGACCACCTCGCTCATGCGATGCATGAACAGGAATGCGGCGAGGATCACGCCGACCTCGACCGCCAAAGTCAGGTCGAACATCACGGTCAGGAGGAAGGTCACTACCAGCACCAACCGATCGCCGAGCGGCGAGCGCATCAGCTGGCGGATGCGCTCGATCTCGCTCATGTTCCACGCGACCATCAGCAGCAGCGCGGCCATGGCCGGCAGCGGTACGTAGTTCGCGAGCGGCGCCGCGACCAGCACGAACAACAGAATGAATGCGGCGTGCGCCATGCCCGCGACCGGCGAACGCGCGCCAGCTCGCACGTTGGTCGCGGTGCGCACGATCGCGCCGGTCGCCGGCAGGCCGCCGAACAGCGCCGAGGCGGTATTGGCCACGCCCTGCGCCACCAGCTCGCAATTGGAACGGTGCCGTCCGCCGATCATGCCGTCGGAAACGACCGCGGACAGCAGCGACTCGACGCCGCCGAGGAACGCAATCGTGAACGCGCTCGGCAGCAGTTCGTGCAGGCGCGAGATGTCGAACGAGGGCAGGTGCGGCACCGGCAGTTCGCGCGGAATCGGCCCGAAGTGCGACAGGATCGTCTCGACCGGCAGATGCAGCAGCGTGGCGGCGAGCGATGCCACGACCACCGCGATCAGGAAAGCCGGCCAGGTCGGTCGCCAGCGGCGCATCGCGACCAGTGCGGCCAGCGTTCCGAACGCGAGCAGCGTGGCGGCCAGGTTGATGCTGCCGATATGCGCGCCATAGGCCTGCCAGCGCGCGAAGAATGCCGCCGGCACGCTGGCCATGTCGAGGCCGAGCAGATCCTTGATCTGGCTGCTGAAGATGCTCACCGCGATGCCCGCAGTGAAGCCGGTGATGACTGGCTGCGGCATGTACTTGACCATCGTGCCGAGGCGCAGCAGGCCGGCCAGAATCAGCATCACACCGGCCATCAGCGTGGCGACCACCAGGCCGTCGTAGCCGTGCACCGCGATCACGTTGAACACCACCGGGATGAATGCTGCGGTCGGGCCGCCGATCTGCACGCGCGAACCGCCGAGTGCGGAGATCAGGAAGCCGGCGATGATCGCCGTGTGCAGGCCGACCGCCGGCGATGCGCCGGAGGCGATCGCGAGCGCCATCGACAGTGGCAACGCGACGATCGAAACAGTGAGGCCGGCAAGCAGGTCGTGGCGCAGGTCATCGAGGCCATAACCCTGGCGCAGGATGCTGACCACTTTCGGCACGAAAAGATGCCAGGCCGGCGCTGCGGTCGGCGCAAGAGTGGACATCGAGAATCCCTGATCGGCGATTGGAGATCCGATTATGCCAGCGCGCCTACAGCTTGCGCCGCGGCGGCACCAGCAGATCGCCGAACAGCAGGCCGGCGACGATCGCGACCAGCAGCGTGACCAAGGTGATCGCGGTGTCGACGCCGAGGCGCACGTCGCGTTCGAACACGAAGCTCAAGGTGCGAAAGCCGACGCTGCCCGGCACCAGCAGGATGATCCCCGGTTCGCGCACCAGTGCGCCGGGGCGCTTCATCACGCGCGCGAATACGTTGCTCGCCGCGCCGATCACGAGGCCGCCGACGAACACTCCGAACGCGGGCGAGACATAGATGCCGCCGAGCTGCGCGCACACATAACCGAGCACGACCGATGCAACGACGGTCGGCACATATCGGCGCGGGCTGCCGAACAGCACCGCGAACGCGAAACCGCCGGCGAGAACCGCCACCCACGCGGTCCAGGTCGGCACCGAGGGCGCCGAATCGTTGAGTGGCACCCAGCCAAGAAACGCGCAGAACTGGGTCGCCGCAATGGTGCCGAATGCGAGCTTCAGCAGGGTCGTGAACGCGCCCATCATCCGCGCGGTGCCGGAGATCAGATGCTGGCTCGACAACTCCCGCACCGCGGTGGTCAGGGTCATGCCGGGGACGAGCACGATCAGGCTGGCGAGCACGACCGAGCGCACCGCCACCGGCACCACGAACGCCGCGATCGCGGTCGCGATCAAGGTCGCCAACAACGCCGCCAGTGCCTCCGCGGCCGCGGCGATGTTCGGGCGTGCGCCGGCCAGCAGAAAAAGCAGCCCGATGACCAGGCCGATGGCGGTCGACGCCGCGACGCCGGCCCAGTCGGTATGCAGGATTGCCGCGACACTGCCGGCGGAAACACCATAGCTGACGACCAGCCAGGCGCGATACGCCGACGAGTGCGGCGTGCGTCCGACTGCGCGCAAGCGGCGACTGCCGGCGGCGAGATCGAGGCGGCCATCGATGACCTGATCGGCGATCTCGTCGACCTGGCACAACCGCCTGAGATTCACCTCGCCGGGTGGCACGCGCACGACCTGGGTGACTTCGGCCAGCCCGTCCTCGCGGGTCAGGTCGGCAAACGACATGACGATCGAGGTCGGCGTCGACAGCACGTTACAGGCCAGGTCCAGCCGCGCGCTGACCAGGTTGATCGCGTCTTCGAGGCGCGGCGCGGCGGTGCCGTATTCGTGCAGGCGCCGCGCCAGCTCGACGACGAAGCCGATACGCGTCTTCAGCGAGGCTCTGGATCGCTCGCCGCTTGCGGGTTCTTGCATGCTCATGGGCGCAATGATGCCGTGGTTTGCCCGACCAGCGCGACACAAAGATGCGTGCGCGGTCCGGCACGCCGCGTTTCCGATTCAGCAACAGCCTGTTAGCCTTGCCCGATGACCGCGATGCCATCGGCAGGGAACGCAACCATCGAACGCGACGCGGACGGCGAGCACGTTGTCGCGAGCGGCGACTGGACGCTGGCGCATGCGCCCGTGCTGGCCGAGCGTGTCGCCACGTTGCGCCGGCAACTCTCCAATGGCGCGCGCATCGACGCGGGCGGCCTCGGCCGCGTCGATACCGCCGGCGCGCGCTTGCTGCTCGATCTCGGCGGCGCGAATGCGATCAGCGGCCTCGACGCCGATCGCCGCGCGCTGTTCGATGCGGTCGCCGCCGTGCAGACGATGCCCGCCGCAGCGCCACCCCGCGACTCCGGCTTGATCGCCCTGCTCGCGCGCACCGGCGCGGCGACCGATCGGGTCGCGCACGACAGCTGGCAACTACTCGGCTTCATCGGCCTGATTCTCGCCACGCTGGCCCGCTGCGTGTTCGACCCACGCCGCTGGCGCACGACCTCATTGATGTTCCATCTGGAACAGACCGGGCTCGACGCGGTGCCGATCGTGGTGCTGCTGAACTTCCTGGTCGGGGCGGTCGTCGCGTTCCTCGGCGCGACCGTGCTCAAGGATTTCGGCGCGAGCATCTTCACCGTCGAGCTGATCGGCTACTCGTTCCTGCGCGAATTCGGCGTGCTGCTGACCGCGATCATGGTCGCCGGCCGCTCCGGCAGCGCGTTCACCGCGCAGATCGGCTCGATGAAATCACGCGAGGAGATCGACGCGATCCGCACCCTCGGCCTCGATCCGATCGAGGTGCTGGTGCTGCCGCGCGTGCTCGCACTGCTGATCGCGTTGCCGCTGCTCACGTTCCTCGCGATGCTGTCCGGCATCGTCGGCGGCGCCGCGGTGTGCGCGCTCACCCTCGACATCTCGCCGACGATGTTCATCACGCGCTTCCACGACCTCGCCGCGGTTCGGCACTTCTGGGTCGGCATGAGCAAGGCGCCGCTGTTCGCGTTCCTGATCGCGGCGATCGGTTGCCTCGAAGGCTTCAAGGTGTCCGGCAGCGCCGAATCGGTCGGCACGCACACGACCTCAAGCGTCGTGCAGGCGATCTTCGTCGCGATCCTGGTCGACGCGCTCGCCGCGATCTTCTACATGGAGATCAACGTATGACTGCGCGCGAGACGGTGATCGAGGTACGCGACCTGCGCAACCAGTTCGGCGCGCAGGTCGTGCACGACCACCTCGACCTCGACGTGTATCGCGGCGAGATCCTCGGCGTGGTCGGTGGCTCGGGCAGCGGCAAGTCGGTGCTGCTGCGCTCGATCATCGGCCTCAACCGGCCTGCCGCCGGCAGCGTGAAATTGTTTGGTGAGGACATGAGCCGCGTGTCCGATACGCGCCGATCCGAGATCGAGCAGCGTTGCGGTGTCCTGTTCCAGAACGGCGCGTTGTTCTCGTCACTGTCGGTCGCCGACAACGTGATGGTGTCGATGCGCGAACACTTCGATCTGCCGCAGGCATTGATGGATCGCCTGGCCGCGCTGAAGATCGGCCTCGCCGGCTTGCCCGTCGAGGCCGGCGCGAAATTCCCGTCCGAACTCTCCGGCGGCATGATCAAGCGCGCCGCACTCGCGCGTTCACTGGCGCTCGATCCGGACATCCTGTTCCTCGACGAACCGACCGCCGGCCTCGACCCGATCGGCGCGGCCGCGTTCGACCAGTTGATCCTGACCCTGCGCGAAAGCCTCGGCCTGACCGTGTTCCTGATCACCCATGATCTCGACACGCTATACACGATCTGCGACCGCGTCGCGGTGATTTCGCAAAAGCGCGTACTGGTCGCCGACACGCTCGCGCGCGTGGAGAGCTATGACGACGCCTGGGTGCGCGAGTATTTCCAGGGGCCGCGTGGGCGCGCGGCGGAAACCGCTGCGAATGCAGGAATCTTCCGAAGCGAAAGCATCGCGGCTGCCGCCGCTCCTACCACAGCGAAGAATTGAATCATGGAAACCCGCGCGCATCATGTCCTCATCGGCGCCTTCACGATCGGCATTTTCCTGGTCGCGCTCGGCTTCGTATTGTGGATGTCGAAATCCGGCGTCGACCGCCGCTTCAACGACTACGACATCGTGTTCACCGAAGCAGTCACCGGACTGAGCACTGGCGGCATCGTCCAATACAACGGGATCAAGGTCGGCGAGGTTGCGCAACTGCATCTCGCCCCGGACGATCCGCGCAAGGTGATCGCGCGCGTGCGTCTCGATGCGAGCGCACCGATCAAGCAGGACACGCACGCCAAACTCGCGCTGCAAGGCGTCACCGGCCTCGCGCTGATCCAGCTTTCCGGCGGCACGCCGGGCAGTCCGGCGTTGTTGCCTACCCCTGAGCATCCGGTGCCGGTGATCCGCGCCGAGGAATCGGCGTTGTCGAAATTGCTCGCGTCCGGTTCGGACATCGTGCTCAGCGCGAACGACGTGCTGTGGCGCATGAACGAGATTCTTTCCGATGACAACGTCAAGCACATCTCGACCATGCTCGCACACACGGACCAGCTCATCGGCACCCTCGCCGACCAGCGCCAGGATTTCAGTACCGCGCTGCGCCAGCTCGCCGAGGCGACCACGGAAATGAAAAAGACCCTGACCGCGGTCACCGCGACCGCGAATTCGGCCAATGCACTGGTCCGCGATGATGCACGCGCGACCCTGAAATCGACGCAGAAGGCGCTCGAAGCGGTCGACAAGATGGCCAATTCCGCGGGCGCATTGCTCGATGACAATCGCGCCGCGATCGGCAATTTCAGCAACCAGGGCCTGCGCCAGATCGGCCCGACCGTGCTCGAACTGCGTGAAACACTGCGCTCGCTGAAACAACTCAGCGACAAACTCGGCGCATCCGACAGCCTGCTGCTCGGTCGCGACCAGCCCAAGGAGTTCCAGCCGAAATGAGCCTTGCCCATCGCTTGTTCATTGCATCCATCGCGCTGTCGACGTTGT
Organism: uncultured Gammaproteobacteria bacterium; assembly: GCA_963720445.1. Taxonomy (GTDB): domain Bacteria; phylum Pseudomonadota; class Gammaproteobacteria; order Xanthomonadales; family Rhodanobacteraceae; genus Dokdonella_A. The sequence continues at coordinate 436,439 of CAVRFO010000001.1, read as the reverse complement.
TCGTCGCCGGCTGCTCGTCGCTGCTCAACGTGCAGCGCCAGCCGTTCACGACCTATTCGCCGACCTACCATGCAGCCGCCGCGGCACCCGCAGGCACACGCGTGGACTGGCAGCTGATCATCGAGACGCCGCTGTCCAGCGCCACCCTCGACACTGCACGCATGCTGGTGATGCCGACGCCGGGCGTGCTGGAGGTATTCCCCAGCGCGCGCTGGCGCGATACGACGCCAGCACTGCTGCGCAGTCTGGTCGTGCAAGGCTTCGAGACTTCCGGACGCATCGTCGGCATCGGCAGTGCGCAATCAGGACTGCGTGCCGACTACGCGCTGGCGATCGAGCTGCGCGACTTCCAGCTCGAAGTCCATGCCGGTACCGCGCAGGCGGTGGTGCGTTTTCAGGCGAACCTGCTCGATTACACCAGTAACCGCGTGCTGGCCACACAGTCGTTCACTGCTCAAGCACCGGCTACCGGCGCGGATGCCGCAAACGCGTTCGTGGCATTCGAGACGGCGCTGAACACGGTCATTCCGCAACTGGTCGAATGGACCTTCCGCGAGGGCATCGCGGCGCACGGCACAGCGGCGCCGGCGAACTGATTCCCGCCTGCGCGCGCAGCGGCGACAATGCGCCACTGCGCGTGGACGATCGCGCCGGCATTCCGCTTCCTCGCCTGATGGCCCATGACCGACGTCGAAACCCGCAATCCGCACAGCCATCTGCAGAACCAGCTCGCGCGGGTCAGCGATCTGCTGCGCCGGTACCGCCTTGCCGCGGAGCTCGCGCCTCACCCGCACGACGACGCTCCAGGCACCGCTGACAGTCTCGGCCACCGCCAACAAATCGCCGAATTGCAGGCCGAGGTCGACGGGCTGCACCCGGCCGACATCGCACATATCCTCGAAGCGCTGCCGACGGAGGACCGGCTCGCGATCTGGAACCTGGTCAAGGCCGATCGCGATGGCGAGATCCTGCTCGAAGTATCCGATGCGGTGCGCGAGTCGCTGCTCGCCGACATGGATCGCCCGGAACTGCTCGCCGCGGCCGGCCAACTCGACGCGGACGATTTGGCCGCGCTCGCCGAGGACCTGCCCGAGGACGTGCTCGACGAGCTGATGCGCCGCCTCAATGCCGAGCAGCGCGAGCGCGTGCAGTCGGCGATGGCGTGGGAAGACGATCAGGTCGGCGCGCTGATGGATTTCGACATGGTCACACTGCGCGAGGACGTCACCCTCGAAACCGTGCTGCGTTATCTGCGCCGGCTCAAGGAACTGCCTGATCACACCGACAAGCTGTTCGTGGTCAACCAGGACACCGTGCTGACTGGCGTGCTGCCGATCCGCTGGTTGCTGGTCAACGACCCGGCCCGGGAAGTCAGTGCGGTCATGGCGGCCGATGCGAACACGTTCCATCCCGAAGACGATGTCGCCGAGGCTGCGCAGGCATTCGAACGCTACGACCTGGTCACCGCGCCGGTGGTCGACCGCGAAGGCCGCCTGATCGGACGCCTGACCATCGACGCGATGGTCGACGTGATCCGCGAGGAAAGCGATGCCGAGGTGCGCGAGCGCTTCGGCCTGCGCGAGGACGAGGACATCTTTGCGCCGGTCTGGAAATCGCTGCGCAACCGCTGGGCATGGCTGGCGACGAACCTGATCACCGCGTTCATTGCATCGCGTGTGATCGGCCTGTTCGCCGGCTCCATCGAGAAACTCGTCGCGCTGGCGACATTGATGCCGATCGTCGCCGGCATCGGCGGCAATTCCGGCAACCAGACCATTACCATGATCGTGCGCGCATTCGCGCTCGACCAGGTCAGCCCGGCCAGCGCCAAGCGCTTGCTGCGCAAGGAGCTCGGCGTTGCGCTGCTCAACGGCGTGGTCTGGGGCGGCGTGATCGGCATCGTCGCGTGGTGGCTCTACAGCAACGTCGCGCTCGGCATCGTGATGACCGCGGCGATGGTGCTGAACCTGCTGCTCGCCGCGCTGATGGGCGTGCTGATTCCGATGACCCTGCTCAAGCTCGGCCGCGATCCGGCGATGGGCTCCAGCGTGCTGATCACCGCGCTCACCGACAGCGGCGGGTTCTTCATCTTTCTCGGTCTGGCGACGCTGTTTCTGATTTGATCTGGCGCGGAGCGCGCGATGAGCGAGCGCCTACGCAATGAGTCGGGCCGCCGGAGGTTCGGCTTTTCTGCCGTCGCTTCCGCATTTGCTTCTGCGCGCAGAGCGCGCCGCTTTTCCGGGCCCCCTTGCAGTGGCGGTGGTCACCGGACGGATCAGCCCGAAGGGGCGCGCGCAGGATGCGTGCGCGTTCGCCGTCGGCACACGGATGTGCCGTCGGCGAACCCCGACCAGCGACCACGCACCCGCAGGGCAGGATGCCCGGAGGGCGCCACTGTCGGGGTGTCCTTTCTCTTGGTTACTTCTCTTTGGACAAGCAAAGAGAAGTGACCCGCTCGCAGGGATGCGAGCGGAAAACGCAGGGATGCGGATCGGTCTTGCGGAGAACCCGATTCGAAAGCACAAACTCAACCAACCGGATACCTCGGCGCGGCATCCAGCGTCGCGGCGCAGACTTCGGCGAGATCGAGCAGCCGCAGATCCGCACCCGGCGTACCGACGAGTTGCAAACCGACCGGCATGCCATCGGGCAATGTGCCCATCGGCAGGCTGATCGCGGGGCAGCCGGCGAGACTGGCGAAACTGGTCAGGTCCGCGTCGCTGGCACGCTCGCCATCAATGAGCGGATACGCACCGTGCGACACGGTCGGCAACACCAGCACGTCGATTTCGCTGAACAGGCGACGCGCCTTCAGCACCGCATCATCGAGCACGCGATCGGCGCTCGCGTAATCGACTGCGGACTTCGACTTCGCGTAATCGAGCATCGAACGCAATCGCGGCGATAGCGGATGCCCGCTATCGGCGAGATCAGCGGCGAGCTCGACGCTGAGTTCGCTTTCCATGACCAGCAGCGCCGCACGCCGCGTGCGCGCGAAATCGTGGTCCGAGAAATCGACGCGGACGCGATGACCAAGCGCATTGGCGATATGCGCGATCGCGGATTCGAAAACCGCACGCACCTCGGGCGCCACGCCGAGCGCATCGAGATTGGCCGGCACGCCGCTGCGCAGGCGGCCCGGCTCCCAGTCCGGAATCGCGAGCGGCACGCGGCGACGACGCGAGCGCGGGTCGGTGGGATCGTGCGCGCCGAGCACCTGCAGGACGATCGCCAGATCCTCGACCGAACGCGCGAGGATGCCGACCGAATCGAGCCGGCGCGCGCCGCGCACCATGCCGCGCGTCGAAATCTCGCCATGCGTCGGCTTCAACGCATAGATGCCGCAATGGCTGGCCGGAATCCGCACCGAGCCGAGGGTGTCGCTGCCAAGCGCGAAACTGGCAAGGCCGGCCGCGACGGCCGCGGCCGAGCCGCCCGACGAACCACCCGCGGTGAAGCCGGTACGCAACGGGTTTTGCACCGCGCCGTAGTGCGGATTCGCACTGAACGTGCCGAACGCGCCTTCATCGAGATTGGTCTTGCCGAGCATCACCGCGCCGGCAGCGCGAATGCGTGCGACGGCGGCCGAGTCCGCGGTCGCGATGCGACTGCGGCGACCGGGCAGGCCAGCGGTAGTCGGCAAACCGGCTACATCGAGATTGTCCTTGATCGCGACCGGCAAACCATCGAGACGACCGATCATGCGCCCTTCGCGACGCCGCGCATCGCTGGCTGCCGCTTGCGCATTGGCACTGTCGTCGAGCGCCAGAAACGCGTTGAGGCGTGGATTCTCGCGTGCGATCGCGTTACGGCAAGCGCCGGTCAGGCGCACACTGTCGGTGCGTCCGCTGGCCAGCCAGTGCAACTGCTGGAATGCGGTCGCGCCGCGCAGATCGTTGTCGTGGGCCGGATCGGTCATCGGTCGTGGGTCCGTTGTTGAACGCCGATTATGCCTGCCACGAGGCGCCCTGCGCGGGTTCGCGGGCTTTTCGGGTAGCGACGCCAACCGCTGCAGGTGTCTTGTCCATCACAGCGCATTGCCGCCCCCGCCGCGAAACCGGACAATCGTTCCCTCGACTGCGAACCGGAGCCGGCAATGAGCGAACGCGACATCATGGAATACGACGTCGTCACCGTCGGCGCCGGACCGGCCGGACTCGCGTTCGCGATCCGCCTGAAGCAGCTCAAGCCCGACATTCGCGTCTGCGTGATCGAGAAGGCGTCGACGATCGGCGCGCAGATCCTGTCCGGCGCGGTGATCGAACCGCGAGCCGCTCAACGAACTGCTGCCCGAATGGGGCAAGAATCCGCCGCCGATCTGCGTGCCGGTAACCAAGGACGAATTCTGGTTGCTGCGCGACGGGCAGCGCGCGACGAAGTCGCCGGTGACGCCGCCGCAGATGCACAACCACGGCAACTTCATCGTCTCGCTCGGCGCGCTGTGCGCGTGGCTGGCGCCGCAGGCCGAAGCGCTCGGCGTCGAAATCTATCCGGGCTTCGCCGCGTCCGAACCGCTTGTTCGACGACAGCGGCGCCGTCGTGCGGCGTGCGCATCGGCGACATGGGCGTCGCCAAGGACGGCTCGCACAAACCCGGCTACACGCAAGGCATCGACATCAAGGCGCCGATGACCGTGCTCGCCGAAGGCTGCCGCGGCAGTCTGAGCAAGCAGCTGATCGCGAAATACGCGCTCGACAAGGACAGCGATCCGCAAACCTACGGCATCGGCATCAAGGAACTGTGGCAACTGCCGCCGGGCCGCGTCGAAGCCGGCAAGGTCGTGCACACGCTCGGCTGGCCGCTGAACACGTCGACCTATGGCGGCAGTTTCCTCTATCACCTCGACAAGGATCGCATCGCGATCGGTTTCGTCGCCGGACTCGACTATGCCGATCCGTTGTTCCGTCCGTTCGAAGCGTTCCAGCAGCTCAAGAACCACGCGCTGATCAAGCCGCTGCTCGACGGCGGCACGATCGTTTCGGCCGGCGCGCGCGCGATCGATCGAAGGCGGCTATCAGTCGCTGCCGAAAATCGAGATGCCGGGCGCGCTGCTGATCGGCGATTCGGCCGGACTGCTGAACGTGCCGAAGATCAAGGGCACGCACCAGGCGATCCGCTCGGGCATGCTCGCCGCCGAGCACATCGCGGCGACTGGCGCGGCCGCTGGCTACGACGCGAAACTGCGCGCCTCGCCGGTCATGGCGGAGCTCAGGAAAGTGCGCAACATCCGCCCCGGTTTCAACAAGGGGCTGTGGTTCGGGCTCGCCAACGCCGGCTGGGAAACCGCGACGCTGGGCCTGTCGCCGTGGACCTTGAAGAATCATGCGGACTGGTCGTCGCTGGACAAGCTCGACGCGGCCGAAGCGGCGACTGCTGCGGATGCGAACGCCGCGTCACCGAAACAGCCGGCTACGTCGAACGCAGCCTGCCGCCGCGCGATCGCCTCGCCGGCGTCTACTTCGCCGCGACCGAGCACGACGAGGACCAGCCGGTGCACCTGCACGTCGCCGACACCAGTATCTGCGTCACGCGCTGCGCCGAGGAATACGGCAACCCCTGCACGCGTTTCTGCCCCGCCGGCGTCTACGAAATCGTCGCCGACCTATGCGACGGAAGCGCGGCAAGCGCCTGCAGATCAACGCGGCGAACTGCGTGCACTGCAAGACCTGCGACATCAAGGACCCGTACCAGATCATCACGTGGGTGACGCCGGAGGGTGGCAGCGGGCCGAATTACCAGAATTTGTGAGGCTTGCTGTTTGTAGCCATGCGGCTACAATCTCTCATGCGTATTGAAGCCACTGAAATCTATCGTGACTGGATCGATGGCCTCAGGGACTTGGCCGGTCGCGCCCGCATCCAAGCACGCGTCGAACGACTTGCATCGGGCAATCCCGGCCAGCATCGCGCACTCATCGGCGGCGTATCGGAACTCAAGATAGATAGCGGACCCGGATACCGCGTGTATTACATAAAACGCGGTGACGTGCTGATCGTGTTGCTCGCTGGCGGTGACAAATCTACACAAGAGAAAGACATCAAGGCCGCACTCGCGCTGGCGAAGAACCTGTGAGACCCATCATGGCCAAAACGAAGACCCACCCCTACGACGTCGCCGAACATCTGCGCACAGCGGAGGAGATGGCGTTGTATCTGGACGCCTGCATCGAGGAAAGCGACGGAGACGCCACCTTCATCGCCAAAGCCCTCGGCGACATCGCGCGCGCGCAAGGCATGTCGCGCATCGCACGCGACACTGGCTTGTCGCGCGAGAGCCTCTACAAGGCGCTGTCCGGCGAGCGCAGCCCGGATTTCGCGACGGTGCTGAAGGTCGCTCGTGCATTGGGGTTGCGTTTACACGCGGCCGCGGCGTGAGCAGGTTCCGCGTACGTGGCTACCCATCCCGAAGCAGCTCCGGTAGTGCCGCTTGATAGTGCCACCTGACGCTTGCCGGGAAGACTGCGGTGCGGCGCAACAACATCCGCTCGGCCGCTTCATGCGCGACGGGGCTTGCCGACTGGATAGCGGCCACGGGTAGCCCCGGGCAAATCAGCTCATCGAATGAGCACTTCATGTTTTCTGTCGAAAACCTGACGAAATGACGACGACCGGTCGGCCGCGAGGCCGATGCGGAGCATCCGCACTGTGGATCAGTCGACTCCTTCCACGGTAGGAATTTGTAAAGAAAGGACGTTATTCTCCGCCCCGAAGCTCGGAAGCTTCGGGTGCTGGGACACCTCGAGTAATCGGTATCGCGCGGTAGAGGGACTGCGTGTCCGGTTCAATGGCCCGGGAGCGGAGGCCGTCCACTTCATCGAGGAGTCCTTATGCGGAACGCAAAGATCTACGCGGTGGCGCTCGCCATCGCGGCGGCATCCTGCAGCATGTTCACGTCATTGACATCGGCCCAGTCGCTGGAACCCTCGACTGAAAGCCAGCAACTTTCCCCCACACTGATCCCCGACGAAGTCGAACACGAGGCGTTGATCGCGACGCCCGATGCAACGTCCGGCAGCTGCGGCGTGGAACGCTGGTCGGTCAAGACCGGCACCGATCCCGACGCGGGTTTGGTCAACCTCAACAACCCGGTCATCCAGACCATCAGTTACCTGCGGGCACAGCCGGCGCCGGCCACGCCACCGGCCAATTCGCGCGTGCAGCCGACCGAAACGACCATGTTCGTGATCGACGCGACGCTGACCGAATACAAGCTCGAGAACGATTCGGACTATCACCTGGTCGTCCAGGACGCGAGCGGCAACACGATGATCACCGAGATTCCGGACCCGGCTTGCGTCGGCACCGGCAGTCCGTTCGCCTCGTACATCACGACCGCGCGGCAGCAGTTCGACGCGAAGTACACCACGACGACGAGCTTCCAGACCGCAAACATCCCGGTGCAGATCACCGGCGTCGGTTTCTTCGATTTCCAGCATGGCCAGACCGGTGTGGCACCGAACGCGATCGAGCTGCATCCGGTCCTCGACATCCGTTTCAATCCGTCTTCGGGCAATCCGGACTTTGCGCTGTCGGCCGCGCCGGCCAGCGTCAGCGTGACCCAGGGCAGCAGCGGCACCAGCACGCTGACGGTATCGCCATCGGGCGGCTTCACCGGCAGCGTGAACCTGTCGGCCTCGGGTCTGCCGAGTGGCGTGACTGCCGCGTTCAGTCCGGCCAGCACGACCGGCACCAGCACCTTGACACTGACCGCCGCCGCGACCGCCACGACCGGCGCGGCGATCGTGACCGTCACCGGCGTCTCGGGTTCGCTCAGCCATACCACCACGCTCAACCTGACGGTCGTCGCCGCAGGCGGCGGTGGCGGCCAGACCGCCGTCTACAATGCCGCATTGAAGGCGCCCGGGTGTGCAACGACCGGCTCGTCGTGCGACTCCGGCCCGACCCTGCTGCTCGGCCGCGGCACGATGTCCGGTGGTGTCGAACCGAACCAGCCGAACACGATCAACAATTCGTGCGCGGACGGCACATCCGGAACGTTCCATTCCGACGAATCCAATGACCGCATCGCGATCGCCTCGACCGATGGCGGTCCGCTGACCGCCGGCAAGACCGCGAAGATCACCGCGACCGTGTGGGCGTACGACAGCACGTCGGATGCGCTGGACCTGTACTCCGCCGCGAACGCGAACAACCCAACCTGGGTGTTCCTCAACACGATCAAGCCGGCCGCAGCCGGCGCGCAGACACTGGCGACGACGTTCACGCTGCCGAGTGGCGGCCTGCAGGCGGTGCGCGCGCACTTCCGCTACCAGGGCACTGCCTCGTCCTGCAGCACGGGCGCCTACGACGATGCCGACGACCTGGTCTTCGCGGTCGCGGCCGGCACCCCGACACCCGACTTCTCGGTGGCGGCCTCGCCGACCTCGCTGGCGGTGAACCAGGGTGCGAGCGGCACCAGCACGCTCACGATCGGCAGCCTGAATGGCTTCAGCGCCGCGACGACGTTCAGCGTCTCCGGTCTGCCGTCGGGTGTGACGGTCTCGTTCTCGGCGAACCCGGTAACGCCGGCGTCCGGCGGCAGTGCGACATCCACGCTGACGCTCGCCGCGTCGTCGACCGCGACGGTCGGCGCCGCGACGGTGACCGTCACGGCGACCTCCGGCAGCATTTCGCATACCGCCACGGTCGGCCTGACCGTCAACGCGGTGACCCAGCCGGACTATTCGCTGTCGGCTTCGCCGGCCAGCGTCAGCGCGACCCAGGGCGGCAGCACCAGCAGCACGATCAGCATCGCCCCGGTCGGTGGATTCAGCGGCAGCGTCAACCTGTCCGCGTCCGGCCTGCCGGGCGGCGTGACCGCCTCGTTCAACCCGGCCAGCACCGCCGGTACCAGCGTGCTCACGCTGACGGCCAGCGCCACGGCCACGACCGGCACCGCAACGGTGACGGTGACCGGCACCTCGGGTTCGCTCAGCCACACGACCACGGTCAGCCTGACGGTCAACGCGACAACCCCGCCGGACTACTCGCTGTCGGCTTCGCCGAGCAGCGTCAGCGTGACCCAAGGCGCCAGCGCCAGCAGCACGATCAATCTGGCAAGGGTGGGCGGTTTCAGCGGCAGCGTCAGCCTGGCCGCCTCGGGCCTGCCGAGCGGCGTGACCGCAACGTTCAGTCCGGCCAGCACGACGGGCGGCACGAGCACGCTGACGTTGACGGCGAGCAGCACCGCCACCACCGGAACCGCAACGGTGACGGTGACCGGAACTTCCGGCACGCTCAGCCACACCGCGATGATCAGCCTGACGGTGAGCGCGAGCGGCGGCACACCGCAGCAGCTGTTCGGCAACCCCGGCTTCGAGAGCGGCGTCGCGACGCCGTGGTCGATCAGCTCGGGGGCCTTGTGCAGCAATGGCACTTGCACCGGCGAGACTGCGCATGCCGGCACCTGGTTCGCGTGGCTCGATGGCTATGGCAGCGCACATACCGACACCTTGTCACAGCAGGTCACACTGCCGGCCGCCAAGACCACGGCGACGCTGGCGTTCTGGCTGCATATCGACACGGCCGAGACCTCGATGACGACCGTGTATGACAAGCTGACGGTGCAGGTATTGAACAGTTCGGGCACGGTGTTGAAGACCTTGGCGACCTACTCGAACCTCAACGCGAACACCAGCTACGCGCAGCGCACATTCGACGTCAGCGCCTACATCGGCCAGACCGTGACGATCCGGTTCACCGGCACCGAGGACAGCCAGTTGCAGACCTCGTTCGTGCTCGATGACCTGACCCTGACCGTGCAATAGGAGTCCTTTCCGCAATCGCGCCTGGCGCCGTGAAAGCGGCGCCAGGCCAGTCGATGAGGCGGACAAGCTCGAGGATCTGCGCAGCGAACCGGTCGCCTTCAAGATGCGCTTCGAGGCATACCCGATTACCGAGAACGTCCGTTTCTACACTTGTCTCGAACGCAGTCTCGCCGACGACAAGCCAGCGCGGAGCTGATGTGCGACCGCGCGACATGAACACGATCGCACGCGGCGCCGTCTACTTCGTAAAGCGTTACCAGAATGCGCCGTTCGACGCGAGCCAACGCGTCCAGTTCGCCCATGACTGCCAGAGCGTGGGCACATTGCTCGCCAAGCACCTGGAGAACGAAGAAAACAATTTGTACCCGATGCATCAAGCCGACTGAGCGCGGGATATCGCGCGACCAGCATCGGGCGGGTCGCCACGGCGCGCGCCTACCGGTCCGGATTGCCTGATCTGGATCAGGACGCCGCTTGCGCGTGCGGTGCAAAATGAACGCGCGGCCCCGGCACGCATTGTTCCGGACGACCTCCACCACACGCACGCACTCGCACCATGATCCCTTCCACTCCACTCGACGAGGCCGGCATCGCGCGCCTGGTCGATCGTTTCTATGAAAAGGTCCGCGTCGACCCCCTGCTCGGCCCGGTGTTCAACCCGGCGGTGCACGACTGGGACGAACACAAACGCCTGCTCACTTCATTCTGGGCATCGGTGATCCTGCGCGCGGCCAGCTATCGCGGAAACCCGATGTCGGCGCATCGGCCGCATCCGATCCGCAGCGAGCATTTCGCGCGCTGGCTAGCGCTGTGGGACGAAACCACACGCGAGACCCTCGATGCCGAATCGGCCGCGCGCATGATGGAACACGCCGAACGCATCGGTCGCGGTTTGCAGCTGGGGCTTGGTCTGCTCGACCGGCCCGATACGCGAACGCTGGGTGTCACGCTGGTGGGTGCTTGCCCGCGCCGGGAGTCCGCGACGTAGGCATATGCGAGGCTGTCGCGACTATGCGACTCGCGCAAACGCTCGCCGAAGCGCAATGCGTCGGCTCGAAGAGCATCGCGGCTTCCGTCGCTTCCGCGACAGCTCGTCCTTGTAGGAGCGCTGCAAGCGCGACCTGCGTCGCGACGGCCAGCCCTGTCGCGGCTACGCCGCTCCTACAACGGCGCGTACACGACGGCGAGCCGCCGGACGCGCGATGCACCCGACCGCTCAAGACACCGCAGGAGTCGTCGACGACATGCATTCCAGATGGGTCAGGTACAGGCGCATGTCGAACTCCAGCTGGTGATAGTCCGGCGCCATGTGCGTGCACAACTGATAGAACGCCTTGTTGTGTTCGCGCTCCTTCAGATGCGCCAGCTCGTGCACCACGATCATCTTCAGGAACTCTGCGGGCGCGCCGCGAAATACGCTCGCAATGCGGATTTCGCGGCTCGCCTTGAGCCGGCCCCCCTGCACGCGCGACACCGCTGTGTGCGTACCGAGCGCCTGGCGCACGACCTGCAGCTTGCCGTCGAAGATGACCTTGTCGAGCCGCCCGGCGTTGCGCATGTAACGCTCCTTGAGCTCGACCGTGTAGCCGAGGAGCGCCTTGTCATTGCGCACCGCGTGAGCCTGCGGGTACTTGTCCTGCAATAGCGCGCCAAGGCGACCGTGCTCGATCAACTCGCGCACCTGCGTCCGCACGTGTTCGGGATAGCCACCAAGGTAGATCAGGGGATTCATCTGGCAAGGGTACCCGGCGCGACGCGTGCGCGGTATTGAACCGCACGCGGCGAGCCTGCAGGATGCGCGATCCCATACCGACTATCGTTAATCGTCATGCCTCATATCGCACTCGTCACCACCGCCGCCGCCCGCGACCTCGACGACGATCTGGCGCCGCTCACCGCCGCCTTGCGCGCGCAGGAGGCCGAGGTCTCGATCGTCGACTGGGACGATACCGACACGGACTGGTCGCGCTTCGACCTCGCCCTGCTGCGCTCACCGTGGGACTACACGCAGCGTGTGCCGGAATTCCTCGCCTGGGCCGCGCGCGCGGCGCGCGCAGACGCGACTGCTCAATCCGCTCGACGTGGTGCGCTGGAATATCGACAAGCACTACCTCGGCGATCTCGCCGCACGCCGGCGTGCGCGATCGTGCCGAGCCGTTCGTCGAGCCGCGCGAGGACGCGGCGCGCGGCGCTCGACGCATTTCTCGCACGAGCACGCGGAGGCGGCCGAATTCGTCGTCAAGCCGTGCGATCGGCGCCGGCTCGCGCGACGCGCAGCGCTATGCGCGCGGCGACGCGAACGCCGCGATCACGCACGTGCGCGCGCCTGCTCGATGCCGGACGCAGCGTGCTGCTGCAGCCGTATCTGGATCGCGTCGACGATGCCGGCGAAACCGCGCTGATCTTCTTCGACGGCGCAGTTCAGCCACGCGATCCGCAAGGGCGCCGCTGCTGCGAGCGCGGCGAGGGCCCGACCGCGCGCGCTGTTCGCGACCGGAACAGATCACGCCGCGCACGCCGATGCGGCCGAGCGCGATCTGGTCGCACGACGCTGCGCTTGCCGCGCTTCCGTTCGCGCAATCCCACCGCTGCCTATGCGCGCGTCGACCTGATCCGCGACGACGACGGCGCGCCACGCCTGCTCGAACTGGAACTGGCCGAACCCTCGCTGTTCTTCGCGCAAGCCGCCGGCTCGGCCGCGCGCTTCGCGCGCGCATTGCTCGCGCGCGCGAGGACGCACGCTGGTCACGGAGTGACCAGGTCGCTTGACACGCGCACTGGGCGGTCGTCTGCGGTGTTCATCCCGGAGTTGTCCACAGGGCTGTCCACGTCGGCTGTGGATAACAACGCGCGCGGCCGGCTGCCGCGCCGCGGGACGGTTTCCGCTAGAATTGCCGACCTTTCCGCTGTCCTCGCATCGTTCGCGGCGGCCCCCGCTGCAAGGATCGAACCCGATGAAGATTCTGGTCGGCTACAAGCGCGTCGTCGACTACAACGTGCGCATCCAGGTCAAGCCGGACGGCTCCGGCGTCGTCACCGACGGCGTCAAACTGTCCGCCAATCCGTTCGACGACATCGCGCTCGAAGAAGCGCTGCGGCTGCGCGAGAAAGGCATCGCGACCGAAGTCGATCGTCGCGACGATCGGCCCGGCCGACGCGCAGGCGCACATCCGCAACGGTCTGGCGATGGGCGCGAACCGCGCGATCCATGTCGTCACCACCGACGCGATCCAGCCGCTGACCGCCGCGCGCGCGCTGCTCAAGCTGGTCGAGAAGGAACAGCCCGGCATCGTGCTGCTCGGCAAGCAGGCGATCGACGACGACTGCAACCAGACCGGGCAGATGCTCGCCGCGCTGTGGGACCGCCCGCAGGCGACGTTCGCGTCGAAGGTCGAAGTGCAACGGCAACGTCGCGCAAGCGTCACGCGCGAAGTCGACGCCGGCCTGGAGACGATCGAAGTCGACCTGCCGGCCGTGATCACGACCGACCTGCGCCTCAACGAGCCGCGCTTCATCAAGCTGCCGGACATCATGAAGGCGAAGGCGAAGCCGATCGAGACGATCGCAGCTCGCCGATCTCGGCGTCGAATCCGGCGATCACCTGAAGACCACGCATTACGCGCCGCCGGCGAAGCGCAGCAAGGGCGTGATGGTCAAGGACGTCGCCGAACTGGTGGCGGCGCTGAAAACGAAGGGCTTGCTGTAACGATCAGATTCTCGCGCCGGGAGCAGCTCACGCCGTCGATGACCTCAGGGCGAACGCGTTCAGGCGGCATCGCAACATTCAAGTCCGTCTCGTCGCCCTGAGGTATCGAAGCATGAATGGAACCGAGGAGATCCCATGAGCAAGATCCTGATCATCGCCGAACACCTCGACGGCAAACTCAATTCCAGCACCGCGCGCTGCGTGACCTGCGCGAAGGACATCGAAGCCCGACGCGATCGACGTGCTCGTGCTCGCCGCGGACCCGGCCGCGGTCGCCGCGGAAGCCGCGAAGATCGACGGCGTCAGCAAGGTGCTGACCGTCGCGCGCGCCGAGAACGCGCACGCGCTCGCGCGGTGCTACGCGCCGCAGGTCGCCGCAGTCGCGAAGAACGGCTACACGCACGTGCTCGCGCCGTCGACCACGTTCGGCAAGGACCTCGTGCCCGCGCGTCGCCGCGCTGCTCGGCGTCGCGCAGGTCTCCGACATCATGGCGGTCGACGGCGCGCACACGTTCAAGCGGCCGATCTACGCCGGCAACGCGATCGTCACCGTCGAGGCGCCGGCGAACGAGCTGCTCGTCGCGACCGTGCGCACCGCGTCGTACGCCGCGGCCGGCGCGGGCGCGAATGCGCGCCGGTCGAGGCGCTGGCGCTCGACGTCGCGCTGCCGACGCACACGCGCTTCGTCGAACTCGCGCAAGGCAAGAGCGATCGCCCGGACCTGCAGAGCGCGCGCGCGCGTCGTCTCCGGCGGCCGCGCGCTCGGCTCGGCCGAGAACTTCGCGATCATCTACGCGCTCGCCGACAAGCTCGGCGCCGCGGTCGGCGCCTCGCGCGCCGCGGTCGACGCCGGCTACGTGCCGAGCGACCTGCAGGTCGGCCAGACCGGCAAGATCATCGCGCCGGAACTCTACGTCGCGATCGGCATCTGCGGCGCGATCCAGCACCTGACCGGCATCAAGGACGCCGGCACGATCGTCGCGATCAACAAGGACGCCGAGGCGCCGATCTTCGAGATCGCCGACTACGGCCTGGTCGGCGATCTGTTCAAGCTGGTGCCGGAGCTGACCGCAGCGGTTGACTGAGGCATCTGCTGTTCCTTCCCCCGCTACGCAGGGGAAGGGACGACGTCCAAGCGAGCCAACAACTCCGCCGCGCGCTCGGCAATCATGATCGTCGGTGCATTCGTGTTGCCGCCGATCAGCGTCGGCATGATCGACGCATCGACGACGCGCAATCCATCGATGCCGCGCACGCGCAACTCGCTGTCGACGACCGCATCGGCGTCGTTCCCCATGCGGCAGGTGCCGACCGGGTGATAGATCGTCTCGGCCTTGCGCCGGATGAAGGCTTGCATGTCGCCGTCGCTTTGCGCCGCCGAGCCCGGAAAAATCTCCTCGCCGCGATACGCCGCGAACGGCTGCTGCCGCGAAGATCTCGCGCGACACGCGCGCGCCTTCGATCATCATCCTGAGATCGTAGCCGTCCGCGTCGCTCAGATAGTTCGGCATGGATCGCTGCGGCTCGCCGACGGATCGGCCGAGCGCAGGCGGATCGCGCCGCGGCTGTGCGGACGCAGGAAGCACGCGTGCAGCGTGTAGCCGAAACCGTCGAGGCGATGGCGGCCATGATCGTCGAGCAGCGCCGGCACGAAATGGAATTGCAGGTCGCAGCGCGTCATCCGTCGCGAGGCGCGAGCGCAGGAAGCCGCCGGCCTCGGCGATGTTCGAGCTGCCGATGCCGTCGCGCTTGAGCAGGAAGCGCAGCGCGACCGCGAGATCGTTGGTCTTGTCGTAGGTGACGGCCTGCGTCGAACGCACCAGCGTGCAGATGTCGAGATGATCCTGCAGGTTCGTGCCGACGCCGGGCAGATCGTGCGCGACCGCGATGCCGTGTTCGCGCAAATGGTCGGCCGGGCCGATGCCGGACAGCATCAGCAGCTGCGGCGAATTGATCGTGCCGCCGGCGAGGATCACGCACCCGGCTTCGGCGCGCTCGATCGCGGCCGCGATGCCGATATTCGACGCCGACGTGCGCGCAGCCGTCGAGCAGCACGCGCGTGGTCAGCGGCGTCGGTGAGCACGCGCAGGTTCGCGCGATCTCGCGCCGGGTTGAGATAGCGCGACCGCGGTCGAGCAGCGCGCGCCGTTCTTCTGCGTGACCTGGTAGAGACCGAAACCGTCCTGCGCGCACCGTTGAAATCGCGGTTGCGCGCAAAACCGGCCTGCGCGGCCGCATCGACGAAGGCCTGCGACAGCACGTTGTGATAGCGCAGATCGGCGACCGCGAGCGGACCGTCCGCGCCGTGCAACGCATCCGCGCCGCGCGTGTTGCCTTCGGCGCGCTTGAACACCGGCAGCACGGCAGCCCATGCCCAGCGCGGATCGCCGCTCGCGCGCGCCCACTCGTCGTAGTCGCGCCGGCGCACCGCGCGTGTAGCACATCGCATTGATCGAACTCGACCCGCCGAGCACCTTGCCGCGCGGCCACCACAGGCGGCGACCGTCGAGATACGGTTCCGGTTCGGTCGTGTAGTCCCAGTTGACGCTTTTGTGGTTGACCAGTTTGGCCAGACCGGCCGGCATGTGGATGAACGGATGCCAGTCGCGGCCACCGGCTTCGAGCAGCAGCACGCGGTTCGCCGGATTCGCGCTCAGGCGATTGGCGAGCACGCAGCCGGCCGAGCCGGCGCCGACGATCAGGTAGTCGTAGGTCATGCTCGATCCGATTGCTGGAATGCGCTCGCCCGGCATCATTCCACAACCTCGACCGGATCGCCGATACGCAGCACACCGCGTCCACGCGGAATCAGGTTCTGGCCGAACAGTCACGCCGTTCGGCGCGCGCCGATACGTCAGCAAGGTGCGCAATGGCTCGCCGGCCGGATCGAACGCGCCGCGCTCGAAATCGACGGTCGTGAACACGCAGCGCGCGCACGGCTTGACCACATCGAACTCGACCGCACCGACGCGGATGCGCTTCCAGCCGTCCTCGGCATGCGGCGCGGTGTTTGCGACGACGACGCTGGGCCGGAATCGCAGCATCGGCACCGGCTGCGCGAGGCGCGCGTTCAATGCATCGAGCGCGGCCTGCGAGATCAGCAGCAGCGGAAAGCCGTCGGCGAAGCTGACCTCGTCGCCCGGCGCGCCGTACTTCGCATCGACCGCGCGCACGCATGCCGCATCCATATGCACGAAGCGCGCGGGGCGACCGAGATAGGTACTGATCCACGCATCGGCGGCCGCCGGCGCCGGCAGCGCCTGCACGCTGTTTTTCCAGACCGTCGTGGCGACACGCACTCCTGCATGCGGCGGCGCCAAATGCAGCGCCGACATGCCCGGTGCGCTCAACGTCAATCCATCCTCGTCCGGCAGCGCACGGATCAGGGTCAGGCGCGGCTGTTCACGCCCGGTCACGAACCGCACATTCGCATCGACGATCATCCAGCGCCGGTCGCCGGCGAAGCCGCGATCCTCGACCGTTGCGCTTGCCAGGGTCAGCGGCGCGCACGACTTGATCGGATAGACGTGAATCGCGGAGAGTGTCGGCGTCATCGCGCGATTATGCCGCGCTGCCGGTTGCGCCGCCTGCGCATGCTAGGCTCTCGCCGCCTCCCGATCCGGACCGCGCGTGCCCACCCGCCCTGCCATCCAGCGCCACGAATGGTTCGCCGTAACCGTCGCGTTCGCGTACTTCTTCTGCGTGCTCGCCGCGTATTACGTGATCCGTCCGGTGCGCGACCAATTGTCCGCGGCGGTCGGCTCGACCGCGCTGCCGATTTTCTATCTGGTCACGTTCGTAGTGACGCTCGCGCTGGCGCCGCTGTTCGGCGCACTGGTCGCGCGCTTTCCGCGCCGTATCTTCGTGCCGATCGTGTACCTGCTGGTGATCGTCGGGATGTGCGTGTTCATCCCGCTGTTCCGCGCGCAGGATTCGATCGACGCGAAGCTGCTCGGCACGGTGTTCTTCGTCTGGGGCAGCGTGTTCAACCTGTTCGTCGTGTCGGTGTTCTGGAGTTTCATGGCCGATCTGTTCGATGCCGAACAGGCGCACCGGCTGTTTCCGGTGATCGCGCTCGGCGGCGCCATCGGCGCGATTGCCGGCCCGGCGCTGACCAAGGCGTTCGTGTACCTCGTCGGCGTGTCCGGACTGCTGGTCGTGTCGTCGCTGCTGCTCGCGGTGGCGATCGGCTGCACCTTCGCGTTGTCGCGCTGGTCAGTGCGCCATCCGGTCGCCCGCGACGAACAGCCGCGAACAACGCATCATCGGTGGCGGATTCCTCGCCGGCGCGATCGAGACGTTCAAGTCGCCGTTGATGCGTCGCTTCGCGTTGCTGATGCTGCTCGGCGACGCGGTCGGCACGGTCATCTATGCACTGCTGGTCGACTACAGCGGAGCGACCTATCACACGCCCGAAGCGCGCACGAATTTCGCCGCGAATATCGACCTGTGCACGAACATACTGCAGATGCTGCTGCAACTCGGTATCACGCGCACGCTGATGGTCCGTTTCGGCCCGGCTCCGCCGCTGGCGCTCGATGGCATGGTCAAGGCGGTGATGCTGGCCGGCTTGGCTGTGTTCGCCGGTCCGTGGATCGCAATCGTCGCCGTTGTCACGCGCGCGAGCGCCTACGGCATTTTCAAACCCGCCTTCGACAGCCTGTACACGCGCGTCGACGCGGAGACGCGCTACAAGACCAAGAACTTCATCGACACCTCGGTCTGGCGTTTCGGCGACGTTGCCGTGACCAGCGGTTTCAACGCGCTGCGCGGCATCGGCGTGACGTTGCCGGGTTTCGCCGCCCTCGGCATCGTTGCCGCCGCGAGTTCGGCATGGATCGGCTGGCGCGCAGCGCATTCGGAGGCGCTGGCGCCGGAATCCGACTGCCGAAGCGACTGACCGCATTAGAGAAATTGCGAAAACTCGCATCGCTCCCGCACGGGGTGGTAGGAGCCCACCCTGTGGGCGACCGGGCCGACCGTCACTGCCGCGAGATTCGCGCACAGGGTGCGCGCCTACGATGCTTCCCGCACTTCGGCGAGCGCCGGAATGACAATCCCATAGCACCATCGCGTCAAACCCGCGAATGACTCCACGACTGCAGGTGTCCGTCGCGATAAGGCATCACGCCATGAAACGGGCGCGGATCGGCATCGAACACCATCGGCAGGAAATGCCGGTCGCCGTCCCACAACGGCAACTCGCTGCAGGCGATCGAGCTCGACCCATTCGAGCGTGCCTTCGGGATTGCGCTCCGAGCGGCGTGCCTTCGAAGCGCGTGATCAGGAACACGAAACCGAGCCAGTCCTCGCCGTGCTTGCCGAAGCCGGGCCAGTTCGAGGTGCCGCGCAAGGCGAGCTCCGTGCATTCGATCCCGGCCTCCTCGCGGATCTCGCGGCGCATCCCGGCGAGCGCGTCCTCGTCCGGATCGAGCTTGCCGCCGAGTCCGTTG
This sequence comes from uncultured Gammaproteobacteria bacterium, assembly GCA_963720445.1. Lineage (GTDB taxonomy): Bacteria > Pseudomonadota > Gammaproteobacteria > Xanthomonadales > Rhodanobacteraceae > Dokdonella_A. The sequence goes on along the minus strand of CAVRFO010000001.1, from coordinate 417,514 downwards.
TACTTGCCCAGATGCTGGTCGTCCTGCCGCGCGTTGCGATGGATCATCAGCACGCGTTTGCGGTCGGGCGAAAGGACGTAACCGAGTGTGGCGACGATCGGGGTGTAGGGCATCGGCTGCGGATGTGGGTCGGATCGGCAATGATAGCTGGCCACGCCAGCATCCCGTCGAGCGACACTGTTTCAGGCGGCGTTGGAACCGAATCCGAGGACACGCGATGAGCATCGAAACGATTTCCGAGCAACACAGCTTTGGCGGCGTGCAGGGTTTTTACCGGCACGCGTCGAGCGCGACCGGCGGCGCGATGAAGTTCGGGGTGTTCTGCCCAGCACTCGCGCACGGCGCGAAAGCGCCGATACTCTATTTCCTCGCCGGCCTCACCTGCAGCGAGGAAACCTTCGCGATCAAGGCCGGTGCGCAGCGTGTGGCCGCGGAACTCGGCCTGATCCTGGTCACGCCCGACACCAGTCCGCGCGACACCGGCATCGAGGGCGCAACCGGCGACTGGGAATTCGGCGAAGGCGCCGGTTTCTATCTAGATGCGACCACACCCGCGTTCGCACAGCGCTTTCGCATGTACGACTATGTGACCCAGGAATTACCGGCGCTGATCGGCACGAATTTCGCGACAGCCGACATGTCGCGCGAAAGCATCTTCGGGCATTCGATGGGCGGGCATGGCGCGTTGACAATCGCGCTGAAAAATCCCGACCGCTACAAGTCGGTGTCCGCATTCGCGCCGATCGTCGCGCCGAGCGCGGTGCCGTGGGGGCAGAAGGCGTTGCCGCGCTATCTCGGCGACGATGCGGCAACCTGGAAAGCGTACGATGCGTGTGCGTTGATCCGCGATGGCGCGCGGTTCCCCGGCACGATCCTGATCGATCAAGGGACATCCGACAAGTTTCTCGAAACGCAATTGCAACCGAAAGGTTTCGAGCGCGCCTGCCGCGATGCAGGGCAGTCATTGAACCTGCGCATGCAGCCGGGTTACGACCACAGTTACTACTTCATCGCGACCTTCATCGCCGATCACCTTCGCCATCACGCGCGTGCGCTGGCTCGGTGAGATCACGCTTTTCGTAGGAGCGCCGGAAGGCGCGATGCTTTTCCGCTATCCGGATCAAACGCATCGCGCCTTCCGGCGCTCCTACAATTTTTTGGTGCGGCTAGCCGTTCGCGACCGAGCGCAGCGCGGGCTTTTCCGATTTGCGCTTGCCGGCGGCGAGGTCGGCCGAGTCGAAATCGTCGACCGAGATGAACTCGAACGTCGCCGCGCGGATGCGCGCGAGCAGCTCGCATTCGGCGCTGCTGAGCACGCCCTTGGCGCCGGCGTCGGCGAGTTGCGCGGCGTAGTCGTAGCCGCTCAGTTCGCCTGCCTTGACCGCCTTCAGGAACTTGCGTTCGACCGGCTCCGCCGCGATCACTTCGGGCAGCAGCGCGATCATGCGCCCAACGGGATTGTTCGCGTTCGGTGTCAGGTAGACCCATTCGGCAAGACGATCGCGCGCTTCGCCCGGCGCGCACAGGATCGCGGCGACGCGGTGGCCGAGACGATCCGACGGCGGCACTTCGCGCCGTCCGAACGGGAACACCAGCGCGCGCAGCACCCAAGCGATCGGCCGCACCGGGAAATTGCGCAGCACGCCATCGAGCGCCATCTGCATGCGATACACGCAGTCGTGGAATGCCCATGCCAATAGCGGCTGGTCGGTGACCGGACGGCCCTGGTCCTCGTAGCGCTTCAGCATCGCGCTCGCGATGTAGAGGTTCGACAGCACGTCGCCGAGCCGCGCGGAGATCTTTTCCTTGAACTTGAGCTTGCCGCCGAGCACGAGCATCGAGGTGTCGGCGACCAGCGCAAGCGCCGCTGCGTAGCGGTCGAGCTTGCGGTAGTAACGCTTCGTGTACGCATCGCCCGGCACGTTGCCGATCTTCGCGAATGTCAGGCCGAGCACGAAGCTGCGCACCGCGTTGGAGATCGCGAAACCGACGTGGCCCCACAGCGCCGCATCGAACGCCTTGAGTTTCTCGCGATAGTCGGCCAGCTTGAGCGATTCCATCTCGCGCAGCACGTATGGATGGCAGCGGATCGCGCCCTGGCCGAAGATCATCAGGCTGCGCGTCATGATGTTCGCGCCTTCGACGGTGATCGCGATCGGCGCGGTTTGCCAGCCGCGGCCGACGTAGTTGTTCGGGCCGAGCTGCACGCCCTTGCCACCATGGATGTCCATGATGTCCTTGGCGACTTCGCGGCCGAGCTCGGTCGCGTGGTACTTCGCGATCGCCGACGGCACGGCCGGCTTCTCGCCGCGATCGACCGCAGCCGCGCTCGCTTTCGACAGCGCGCTGATTGCGTAGCCATAGCCGCCGATGCGCGCAAGCGCTTCCTCGACGCCTTCGAAACGGCCGATCGCGATACCGAACTGCTTGCGGATGCGCGCGTAGGCACCAGACGCGATCGCGCCGGCCTTGACCGCGCCGGCCGCATTCGACGGCAAGGTGATGCCGCGCCCGACCGACAGGCATTCGACCAGCATGCGCCAGCCCTGCCCGGCCATGTCGGCGCCGCCGATCAGTTGCGACAACGGGATGAAGATGTCCTTGCCGCGTACCGGGCCGTTCTGGAACGCGGCATTCAACGGGAAATGGCGGCGGCCGTATTCGAGGCCCTTCGTATCGTGCGGAATCAGCGCGAGCGTGATGCCGATGTCCTCGACGTCACCGAGGATGTGTTCCGGATCGTGCATGCGGAACGCGAGGCCGAATAAGGTCGCGACCGGCGCCAGGGTGATGTAGCGCTTGTCGAACGTGAGGCGCACGCCGATCACGTTCGCGCCGTTCCATTCGCCCTTGCAGACGATGCCGTAGTCGGGAATCGACGTGGCATCGGAACCCGCGTACGGGCCGGTCAGCGCGAAGCACGGAATCTCGCGGCCGTCGGCGAGGCGCGGCAGGTAGTGGTCACGCTGTTCCTGCGTACCGTAGTGCAGCAGCAACTCGCCCGGGCCGAGCGAATTCGGCACGCCGACCGTCGACGACAGCGAGCCGGACACACCCATCAGTTTCTGCAGCACCGCCGATTGCGCAAGTGCTGAAAATTCCAGTCCGCCATATTTCTTCGGAATGATCATGCCGAAGAATTTGTGGGTCTTGATGAACGTCCCAGATCTCCGGCGTCAGGTCGGCGAGTTCGTGCGTGATCTCCCAGTCGTTCGTCATCGCGCACAGCTCCTCGACCGGGCCATCGAGGAATGCCTGCTCCTCGACCGACAGTTCCGGCTTCGGCTGCTTCAGCAACTTCGACCAGTCCGGCTTGCCGCTGAACAATTCGCCCTCGAAGCCGACCGTCCCGGCATCGAGCGCAATCTGCTCGGTGGCGGACAACTGCGGCGTGACTTTCTGGAATGCCGCAAGCGCGGGCGCACTGATCTTGCGACGGCGGAAATCGACGAGATTCAGCGGCACCGCGAACAACGCGAGCACGACGAGTGGAATCGCGATCGCAAGCCACGAGGCACCAGCGACGTAGCCCACCGCAATGATCGCGACCGCGGTCGCGACGGTCCACGCGCGCAACGCGATGCGCAGATAGGCGGCGGCCAGCGAAACTACGAACGCCGCGAGAAAAGGAAGGACTGCGAGCATGGGAATCACTCCTTGCCGGAAACCGGTTCAAATCCATCCCGAATGTGGCCACCGGGCGGAACGCGAGGATGCTACCCGGACAGTATCAGGCACCCATCGCAGACCTGTCAATACGCATGCGTATGGAAAATATCTCATTGATAACAATGGATATAGGAAGCTCGCTTCCAATTGCACGGTGGCTCCGGCACACTGGATCGATGCCTTTGAGCACGACGAAACTCGCACCCAAAAACCGCTTGTCCGCAGCGGTCTGGGAACAAGCTGCGCTTGATCTGCTGGCTGAAAGCGGCGTCCCGGCGGTTGCGGTCGAGCCGCTCGCGCGCCGGCTCGGCGTGACCAAAGGCAGCTTCTACTGGCATTTCGCGACCCGCGACGCATTGCTCCAGGCTGCGCTCGATCGCTGGGAGCAAAGCGACGATCGCGACGTGCTGACCCCGATCGAGAAGGTCAGTGACCCGCGCGAACGCGTGCGCGAGCTGATCCGCCAAGTCAGCTATAAACGCCCGTCGCATGCGGTATTCGCCGCCCTCATCAAGGCGCTCGATCAGCCGCTGATCGGGCCGGTCATCGAGCGCGTTTCGCAGCGCCGCATCGAGTTCGTGACCAACGCATTTCGCCAGGCCGGATTCGACGCCACCACGGCTGCCAACCGCGCCCGCCTCGCCTACTCGGCCTATGTCGGCTTCATCCATCTGGCCCAGATCGCGCAGCCGCGCATGAATCACGACGAGTTCGAGGCGTATATCCGCGACTTCATCGAGATCCTGATCCCGCACTGACGTGGCACTTCGCCGCATGCGGCGCCACGCCTTGCAATGCCTCCAACGCGCCGTTACCGTCGCTGTTCCCTTCTTATTGCGCAGCGCCAACGCGCTGTCACGCCATGCCCAGCCAACTCGATGCCCTGAACCGTTGGGTCGACGAAGTCGCCCGACTGACCGAACCTGATGCAATCCACTGGTGCGACGGTTCCGACGCCGAAAGCCATGCCTTGATCCGGCAAATGCTGGACGACGGCACCTTGATCGCGCTGAACCCGGACACGCATCCGAACTGCTACCTGCACCGTTCACATCCGAAGGACGTTGCACGCGTCGAGCACCTGACCCTGATCTGCACCAAGAACGAGGACGATGCCGGTCCGAACAACCACTGGATGGAGCCGGGCGAAGCGCACGCGAAGATCGACGCACTGTTTGCCGGCTGCATGCGCGGCCGCACGATGTATGTGATTCCGTATTGCATGGGGCCGATCGATTCGCCGATTTCGCGCTGTGGTGTCGAGATCACCGACAGCCCGTACGTCGTCGCGAACATGCGCATCATGACCCGCATGGGTGCGGCGGCGCTGGCGCGCATCGAGCGCGAAGGTGCCGAAGCGGCTGCTCGGGGCGAGCAGCCGACGTTCGTCAAGGGTCTGCATTCGGTTGGCGAACTCGACCCCGAGCGCCGCTTCATCATGCATTTCCCCGACGAGCTCTCCATCAAGTCGTATGGCTCGGGCTACGGCGGCAACGCACTGCTCGGCAAGAAATGCCACGCGTTGCGCATCGCCAGCTGGCAGGCGAAGAGCGAAGGCTGGCTCGCCGAACACATGCTGATCGTCGGCATCCAGAATCCGCAGGGCGAGACGCATTACGTCGCCGCGGCATTCCCGTCCGCGTGTGGAAAGACCAACCTGTCGATGCTGATTCCACCGGAAGGCTATCGCAAGGCCGGCTGGAAGGTGTGGACGGTCGGCGACGATATCTGCTGGATGACGCCCGGTGCGGATGGACAGCTCTGGGCGATCAACCCGGAAGCCGGCTATTTCGGCGTCGCGCCGGGTACCAGCACGACCACCAATCCGAATGCGCTGGCGACGATCCAGAGCGACACGATCTTCACCAATGTCGCGGTCACCGCCGACAATCAACCCTGGTGGGAAGGCCTGCCCGGCACGCCGGTCACCGACTGGCAGGGTCGGCCGTACGATCCGGCCAATGGTCCGGCCGCGCATCCGAACTCGCGCTTCACGGTTGCGGCAAAACAATGTCCGAGCTGGTCGCCGCAAGCCGAAGCCGCGCAGGGCGTGCCGATCTCCGCGATCGTGTTCGGCGGTCGCCGCCCGTCGCTGGTGCCACTGGTGCTGGAAGCGCGCGACTGGACGCATGGCGTGCTGATCGGTGCCGCGATGGGCTCGGAAACGACCGCTGCCGCGACCGGCACGGTCGGCGTGTTGCGCCGCGATTCAATGGCGATGAAACCATTTTGCGGCTACAACTATGGCGACTATTTCGCGCACTGGCTGTCGTTCGACAAACCTGGCGCGAAGCTGCCGAAGATCTTCCACGTGAACTGGTTCCGCAAGGGCACCGACGGCAAGTTCCTCTGGCCGGGGTTCGGCGATAACCTGCGCGTGCTCGAATGGATCGTCGACCGCTGCAAGGGCGAAGCCGGAGCGACCGAGACACCGATCGGCTTCGTGCCGGGCAAGCGCGACCTGCACCTCGACGGCCTCGCCATCAGCGACCATGCGCTGCAAACCCTGCTCGACATCGATGCCGCCGGCTGGAAGGCCGAGGTCGCTGATATCGGCGCCTATCTCGACTCGTTCGGCTCACGCACGCCGTCCATGTTGAAGGCCGAACAGCAACGCGTTGCCGATGCACTGGCGCGTAGCGGCGAGTCGGCACGCAAGAGCGCCACGGCCTGATCGGAACGGGGGCGCGACCAAGAGCACCCCCTTCGACCCTGACGCCACGCGGGGAAGGTGCCGAAGGCGGAAGGCGCTTCCTGGTATGCACTAAACCCTGCACCACCTTCCCGCATCCAAGCTGGCAAGATGAGCGCCTGCCTTGCCATGCCCCTGACGATGACCGACGCGCCGCGGACCGAAACGCCCCGGACTGAGGCGGCCGAATCGGCTGACACCGAGCTGGTCCGGCGCGCCGCGAGTGGCGACATGCGCGCGTTCGAAGCGCTGTACCGCCGGCATAGCGGACGCGTGCACGGCGCGGTCTGGCGACTGAGCGGCATGAACGAGGCGCGCGCCGAGGAACTGACCCAGGAAGCGTTCGTGCGCGCCTGGCAGAAACTCGGCAGCTTCCGCTTCGAGAGCGCGTTCACGACCTGGCTGCACCGGCTTGCCGTCAATGTCGCCCTGATGGATCTGCGCTCGCGCGACCCGGAAGACGCGGCCCAGAACGACGTGCTCGAAGCCGCATTCGATCCGGTCACACCGTTCTGCGCCGGCGAGCGCGCCGACCTGGAGCAGGCGGTCGCGAAACTGCCGCCGCGCGCACGCGCGGTGCTCGTGTTGCATGATGTCGAGGGCTGGAAGCATGAGGAAATCAGTCGCGAGCTCGGCATGGCGGTCGGCTCGTCGAAAGCGCAATTGCATCGAGCGCGAGGCTTGCTGCGCAAGATGCTGGGAGAACAGTCATGACGGACTTTGAAATCCAGCGCCGCCTGCGCGAGTTGAACACGCCACGGCCTCCGCAGACCGATTTGTGGGCGGCGATCGCGCCGCGCCTCGCCGGCAATGAATCGACGCTGGCCGCGCCTCGACGCTATCGTTGGTTGCCGCTCGCGGCGGCGGCCAGCCTGCTCGCGGTTATCGCAGGCACCCTGGTATTTGGCGTGCGCGAGCAGAACGCCCCCTACGACATGACGGCGACAAGTGTTGCAGCGCTCACCTCGCGCGATGCGCGGGATTTCGCCCACGCGCGCGGCGACGATCCGCGCCTGGTCGGCGCGGTCGTCGTGCTTGATGCCGCGCATGCCGAACTCGAACAGGCACTCGACCAGCGCCCCGACGCGGTATTTCTGGTCGGCCTGCTGAACCGCACGAACGCGCGGCGCATGCAGCTCGATCGCTACGGCGCGAGCGCCGGTTGATATCTGGAGCACACGCCATGAAACGTCATTCGATCTACCTGCTGCTCGGCTTGCTGCTGGCAGCCGGCGACGCGTTCGCCGGCACGCCGCTCAACGAATCCCGTGCGGTGAACGCGGACGCGCGGATCGACGTGTCGAACATCAAGGGCTCGGTTACGGTCAGCGGTTGGGACAAATCCGAGGTCGCGATCAGCGGCACGCTCGGCGACGGCGCGAAAGCGCTCGCCATCGAAGGCGGCGCCGATCACCTGACGATCAAGGTGCAGCCGCCGGACAAGCAGGGCTGGTTCAGCTGGGGCGCCGACACGCGCATGGGCGACAGCGTGCTCGACATCAAGGTGCCCAGATCCGCGGAGATGAAAATCGAAGTGGTCAGCGCCGACGTGAACCTGTCCGGCGTCGCCGGCCGATCGCTCGCGATCAACAGCGTCAGCGGCAAGCTGCGCCTCGACAGCGATGCGAAGGAGGTCGAACTCGACAGCGTCAGCGGCAACATCGACCTGACCGGCGCAGCCGACCATGCGCATCTGGAAACCGTCTCCGGCAACATCCGCGCGCGCGGCCTCAACGGCCAGATCAAGTTCGACACCGTTTCCGGCGATATCGACGCGGAAAGCGGCGGCTACCGCGAGATCAATGCGGGTACGGTATCCGGCGATATCAGCCTGCATGGCAAGCCGATCGACAGCGCGCGCGTCGACGTGCAGACGATGAGCGGCGACGTGCACCTGTACCTGCCGGCCGACGTCGTCAACGCGGCTGCGTGCCTCGAGCTTCAGCGGCAGCATCCGCACCGATTTCGGCACCGTGAAGGAACCCGACCACGGACCGGGCAGCAGCCTCGATGCGAGCAATGGCGCTGGTTCCGGCCAGATCAAGATCGAGACCTTCAGCGGCGACATCGAGATTCGCAAGCAATAGGGAAATCTGCGCACAACCCACGCCGCTTCCACACGGCTGTGTCGGGGAGATCTGTAGCAGCCGCACCCTGTGCGCGACCGTGGCGTCCCGCGGTGCAGCGAGGGTCGCGCACAGGGTGCGCTCCTACGATGCTTCCTGCATTGCAGCCGCGTCCTTCAACGCGAGCAGATCACCGAGCAGCGCCTGCGCCGTGACCTCGGGTCCGGCGCCCGGCCCCTGGATCACCAGCGGCTGCTCGCGATAACGCGTGGTCGTCAACGCGAACAGATTGTCGGTGCCGGCAAGCCGCGCGGCGGGATGGGTCCGGGGCTACATCGACAAGCCCCACGCGCGCGCGCGCCTGCTCGTCGAGCCGGGCCAGAAAACGCAACACGCGCCCCGCCCTTTCCGCCTGCGCGCGACGCGCCTCCAATGCAACGTCGAGTTCCGCGGCGCGCTCGAGAAACGCTGCCGCATCGATATCGAGCAGATGTTCCGGTACGAGGCTTTCGATCTCGACCCGTTCCGCATCGAGCGCGTGCCCCGCGCTTCGCGCGAGGATCAGCAGCTTGCGCGCGACATCGGAGCCGCCGAGATCGAGCCGCGGATCGGGCTCGGTATAGCCGAGCGCATGCGCCTCGCGCAGCAGCGTCGAGAACGGCCGGTTGCCGTCGAAGTGGTTGAACAGCCATGACAGCGATCCGGAAAACACGCCATCGAGTGCGAGCAGCCGATCGCCGCAACCGCGCAACCGGCGCAAGGTCGACAGCACCGGCAGACCGGCGCCGACCGTGGCCGCATCGCCATATTCGACCGCACCGCGAACGCAGGCCTGACGCAAGCTCGACCATGTCGCGAGCGCAGCCGCCGCTGGCCGCCTTGTTCGCGCTGACCACGTGATAGCCGGCCGCGAGCCACGTCGGATGGCGCGTAGCGGTGTCGATCCGACGCAGTCGCATCGACGATGACGCCTGCGCGCGGCACCGCTCGCATCGAGTACGGCCAGCAACGCCGCGTCATCGCGCAGCGTTTCGGATGCGCGCAAAAAGGCGGAGACGTGGCCGGCAACGAAGCCGCGTGGATTGGCGATCTGCCGCTTCGAATTCGCGGCGCCGACCAGATTCACGCCACTCGCCGCCGGCGTCGCCAGCAAGCGCAACAACGCGCCACCGACGACGCCGGTACCGAGCAGGGCAATCGCAGTGTCGCCGGCGCGCGCAACCAGAAATCGGCAGCGCACTCATGCACGCACCTTGCGCCGGTTCGTGCAGGCGGCTGCACGTTCGAGAGCCGCGCCGAGATCGGCGCACAGATCCGCGCCATCCTCGATGCCGACCGAGACGCGCAGCAGTGCATTCGCTGATGCCCGCGTTGCGGCGCGCTTCCGGTGACATCGCCGCATGCGTCATCGTCGCCGGGTGCGCGATCAGGCTTTCGACGCCGCCGAGCGACTCGGCAAGCGAGAAATATTCGAGTCCGTCGAGAAATGCCTCGATCGCATCGACCTCGCCATCGAGCTCGAAACTCAGCATCGCGCCGAAGCCGTCCTGTTGCCGTGCGGCGAGCGCGTGGCCCGGGTGCGTCGGCAAACCTGGCCAGTAGACGCGCTTCACCGCAGCGTGCCCGTCCAGCAGGGCGGCGACGCGCGCAGCATTTTCCTCATGCGCGCGCAGCCGCGGCACCAGCGTGCGCAAGCCGCGCAAGGTCAGGAAACTGTCGAACGGCGCACCGGTCAGACCGAGACAGTTCGCCCACCAGGTCAGTTGCTCGCGCGACTGTCGGCGTCCTTTGCGATGACCGCGCCGCCGACCACGTCGCTGTGGCCATTGATGTACTTCGTCGTCGAATGCACGACGATGTCCGCGCCGAGCGCGAACGGACGCTGCAGTGCCGGCGACAGGAACGTGTTGTCGACGACGCAGCGCGCGCCGATCGCACGCGCGGCCTGCGCGACGCGGCGCATGTCGGTGATCCGCAGCAGCGGATTGGACGGCGTCTCGATCCAGACCAGATCGGGTTTGTGCGCGAGTGCGTCGGCGAATTTCGCCGGATCGCCGAGGTCGGCGAACACGACGCGGAAGCGGCCCTTCTTCGCCCATGCATCGAGCAGGCGCCAAGTGCCGCCGTAGCAGTCGTGCGCGGCGAGGACGAGACCGCCCGCTCGGCACCAGTTCGAGCACCAGCGCGACCGCGGACATGCCGCTCGCGGTGATCACCGCGCCCGCGCCTTCTTCGAGATCGGCCAGCGCGAGCCGCGAGTTGGTCGCGGGTCGGATTGCCGCTGCGCGAATAGTCGTAGTGACGCTTGCGTCGCAAAGCCCTCGAATGTGTAGTTGGTGCTGAGGTGCAACGGCGGCACGACGGCGCCGTGCTGCGTATCCGATTCGATGCCGGCGCGCACTGCGCGCGTACACGGCGTGATGCGCTCATGGGCTGACTCCGGTTGCGCGTTGAGGATTTCAGCGACAGCGCGCCGATCTGCCCGGTTTCTCTTGAGGAATGCGTCATGTCCATAGCGCGAGTCGATCACGTGCAGTGTCGCCGGCGCGCCGCAGCGACGCTGCAGCTCGCAAAGGTCCGCGAGTGGCACGAGACGATCGGATGCGATGCCGATCAGCGTGGTCGGCACCCGCACGTCTTCCGGGGCGATCGCCGTGCAAGTCGATCGATTCGGACAAGGCGAGAAAACGCTCAGCGCTGAAGCGCTCCGCGAAGCGGGCGCCGGCCGCTTCGAGCCAATCTTCCTCGGCGAAGCGGTAGCGCCCATCAGCGAACACCGGCGCGGCGTCGCAGCGCTCGGCGAACTCGCGCTCGCCACGATAGGTCGTCATCGCGAGGCGGCGCGCCAGATCGAGGCCGGCGTGCCGCGTCGCCGTAGCGTTCGCCGAGGCGCACGGTTTCGCGCTGCAGATTGCGCAGCGCGATCGCGAGCGGATGCGCGCGATGCGCGCCGGCGATCGCGACCAGTCGACGCACGCGCTGCGGATGGCGCGCCGCGAACGCGAGTGCCGACCATCGCGCCGTACGATGCGCCGACGAACGCGTGCACGCGGTCAATGCCAAGTGCGACCAGCAATGCGGCGAGTCGCATCGGCCTGGTCCTCGCTGCCGACGGCGCGAACGCCGGCCGCCGGGGATCGTCGAGATCGCAGATCGAGCCAGTCGATCGAGAGCACGCGGAAGCGATCGCGTATCGATCGCGCGAACCGTGGCCCACCATGCCGTTCCACCAGCCGGCGTTGCCATCAGCCGTCGAGCGCGGCGTAACGATCGGCGGAAATGCCGCCCTGCACGATCGACGACCGGCGCGTCCGGCGGCGCCGTACAGCGCAAACCGCACGCGAACATCGCGAACGCGCCATCGGCGTGTTTTGGACTCAGGTGAACGATGCGCTCGCCGGAGATGCGGCTGACACGCCCGAGATCGGTGGCGGAAACGGCAGCTGCAGCAAAGGTTTCCGCGGTCGGCGACGAAGGACTCGGTCTGCAAGGTCACGGCGATTCTCCTGTGCGCTCGCAGGATCCCGCGGAAACCGGAAACGGATTGCAGAAGCCGAACCGACGCGAATGCGCCGGCGGACGCTGCAACTCATCTCTCGGCGGACCGCGCACATGCGCGTCCCCGCGGGAGTTGGCACCGTGACGGAAGATGAATCCCGCTGGTTGCCCCGGCGTCAAAGGGCCTGTCCCTCAGCCGGTCTTGATGAGCAGTCGGCGCACTCTAGTCGGCGATGCTTGCTGCATGTCAATGGACGTATAGAAGGATGGATGGCTAATTGATTCGCTAGACGTGAGACGCGAGCCGCGAACCGAAGCCCGGTGAAGCGGTATCCATCCTTTTTTGTCATCCGCCGGGATCCAGCGTCTTCGGCATCAAGGAAGGCACCGGGTCCCGGTGTTCGCCGGGGACGACGGGCCAGCCGAGGGCTACCGTTATCACGCTCGCCGACACCGCCCACCTGCTACCATTGACCGTTTTCCTCGACGACACCGTCATGCTTGACCACCTGACCGAAACCCGCCGCCGCCGCACGTTCGCGATCATTTCGCATCCCGATGCCGGCAAGACCACGCTGACCGAGAAGCTGCTGCTGTTCGGCGGCGCGATCCAGATGGCCGGCTCGGTGAAGTCGCGCAAGGCCGCGCGCCATGCGACGTCCGACTGGATGGCGCTGGAGAAGGAGCGCGGCATCTCGGTGACCAGCTCGGTGATGCAGTTCCCGTACGCCGAACGCATCGTCAACCTGCTCGACACGCCGGGCCACGCGGACTTCTCCGAAGACACCTATCGCGTGCTGACCGCGGTCGATTCGGCGCTGATGGTGATCGACTGCGCGAAGGGCGTCGAGGAACGCACGATCAAGCTGATGGACGTGTGCCGCCTGCGCGACACGCCGATCATGACCTTCATCAACAAGCTCGACCGCGAGGGCCGCGCGCCGATCGAACTGCTCGACGAAGTCGAATCGGTGCTGAAGATCCAGTGCGCGCCGATCACCTGGCCGATCGGCATGGGTTCGCGCCTTCAAGGGCGTCTATCACCTGCTGCTCGACGAGGTGCACATCTTCGAGCCGGGCGGAATTTCACGCGCCAGGATTCGACGATCTTCGAGGGGCTCGACGATCCCGCGCTGGCCGAACGCCTCGGCGCCGCGGTGCTCGACGAATTGCGCGAGGAGCTGGAACTGGTCCAGGGCGCCTCGCATCCATTCGATCTCCAGGCGTACCTCGCCGGCCAGCAGACGCCGGTGTTCTTCGGTTCGGCGGTGAACAACTTCGGCGTGCAGTTGCTGCTCGATTTCTTCGTCGAACACGCGCCCTCGCCGCGACCGCGCGCGACGACGACGCGCACGGTGTCGCCCGACGAAGAGGCGCTCAGCGGCTTCGTGTTCAAGATCCAGGCGAACATGGACCCGATGCACCGCGACCGCGTCGCGTTCCTGCGCGTCTGCTCGGGCCGCTACGACGCGGGCATGAAGATGCTGCACGTGCGCACCGGCAAGGACGTGCGCATCGCGAACGCGCTGACGTTCATGGCATCGGATCGCGAGATCGTCGAAACCGCGTATCCGGGCGACGTGATCGGCCTGCACAACCACGGCACGATCTCGATCGGCGACACCTTCACCGCCGGCGAAGCGCTGGCGTTCACCGGCATTCCGAACTTCGCGCCGGAACTGTTCCGTCGCGCGCGCCTGCGCGATCCGCTGAAGATGAAAGCAGCTGCAGAAAGGCCTGGCGCAGTTGTCCGAGGAAGGCGCGACGCAGTTCTTCCGGCCGTTGATGTCGAACGACCTGATCCTCGGCGCGGTCGGCGTGCTGCAGTTCGATGTCGTCGCGTATCGCCTCAAGGACGAGTACGGCGTCGAATCGTCGTTCGAGAAGGTCGGCGTGATCACCGCGCGCTGGGTGCATTGCGACGATGCGAAGAAGCTCGAGGAATTCCGCGAGAAGAACGCGATGAACCTCGCGATCGACGCAGCCGGCGAGCTGGTCTACCTCGCGCCGACGCGGGTCAACCTGCAACTGACGATGGAGCGCTGGCCGACCGTCACGTTCGCCGCGACGCGCGAGCATGCGAGTACGGTCGCGACGGTAGCCTGAAACTGAAAACGCCCGGATCAACCGGGCGTTTTTGTTCCTTCGCATTTGACAGCGCCAGCGGCGCTCGACTCAGCCCGAAAAGTGGCCGCGGAACACCTCATCGCCACTTCCACGGTAATCGCTCTTTTGTCGGCGGGCAGCATCCGACGACGCGAAGATCACATCGTTCGAAGTGAAGATCCGATCCGATGCCGGCGCGCTGTGCATCGCGATGTCGGCGCGCCGCGTCGTATCCGCGTGATGCCACGACCACAGGCCGAGCGCGATCGAAAGACAGGCCGCGATGCCGCCGGCCCAGCGCAGGGGATGCGTGCGGTGACCACGCCGCGCACCGGCTGCGACACGCGGTTCGCGCACGCGTGTCGGATGCGCAGAACGACGGCTGTCACGGACATCCCGGACGAGGGTTTCGGAAGCCGGCTGCAACGCGTGCAGCAGGCGCGCGAGATCCGCGTGCGGCGGCGATTGCGCCAGACCCGCGACAACGCGATCACGACGCGCGTCGTCGTCGGCGCCCGCAGACGGCGCGACGACTTCGACCAAGTCGTCCACGTTCATGGCAGGCTGTGCGCGCTGCGACATCAGGCGCCGATACAGGCGGGAAAGCGACATCTCGTTCATGGCATCCGTCTTCAGTTTCAGTCTTTAGTCGTCAAATCAGTCGTCGAAATCGCCGTGACCCAATTCGCGCAGGCGGGTTTTCAATTCCTCCAGCCCGCGCGACACCAGCTTTCGCGCCGCATCGGCCGACGCTATGCCGGCCAAGTCGGCGATCTCCTGCAGTGAAAATCCCTGCAGGTGCAACGCAATCGGCAACCGCCGGCGCTCGGGGATCTCGGCCATGCAGCGCTCCAGGCCCTGCATGCGTTCGCTGTCCCCGGCGCTGCGCTCCGGCCCCACCGGGCCTTCGCCCAGCTCGGCAGGCTGTTCGTCGTCTTCCTCCGGCAGCGGCTCCGTGGCGCGGACTTGTGCCCGCCGCAACGCGTCGATGACCGTACTCGCAACGACCCTCTGCACATAAGACGCATGAAAGGCCCCGGACCGGTCACGCTCGAGCGCATGCCACAGCCGGATCCGCACTTCCTGCTCGATATCGGCCGGATCGATGCCGTGTTTGTCCAGCCCGTAGGTCTTCAACAGGCCTTTCATGCGCGCGCCATAGGCACGAAAGAGCTCCTCCAGGCGGGCATGGATGGGATCGATGGGCGTGGTCATGAAGTCGGAAATGCAGGAGGGATGACTATGCTCCCTGAGTGGCGATCACATCGCAATGCCGGCTCGGCTGAGTGCGACCAGGCTCAAGCCGTTCGTCGCGGCCACCGCGCAAAAAAAAACGGCCCCGTTTCCGGGGCCGTTCGAAGCTGCGTGAAAACCGCTACGTATCAGAACGTCTGGTTGTAGCGCAGGTAGTAGAAGCGACCGATGTCGAAGCCGCCGTAGTACGAGTAGGTGGAGTTCGGCTTCGAGTACAGCACGGGACCCTCGTGATTGAACACATTGTTCGCGCCGGCCGAAATCGTCGCCTTCCACGGTGCATTCCAGCGCACCTGCAGATCGTGGAACGTGTTGGCACCACTCCTGTTCAGCGGCTGAGCGCCCGTGTCCGGAGCACTATGGTCCGGCATGCTGCACTCGGCGGCATACGAACAGTTTTCCTTGATGCTCGAGTAGTAGCGTGTCGTCCAGCTCGCGCCGAAGTCACCCAAGGTCCAGTCCGCACTTGCATTGGAGCGGGTACGGAAGTTCGACCCAAGTCCGGTGTAGGTCTCGACCACGGTCGCATCATTGGTCGCCTTGGAGTTGTTATGGGCGACGTACGTCGTATTCCAATGCAACGCGAAGCGGCCGAACGCGAACTCCGGCAAGCGATAGTTGACGCCGAAGTCGTAGCCCTCGGTATCGATCCAACCGCGATTGGTGTTGCCGCGCAGTGCATAGTTGATCACGCCGTTTGCATCGCGCGTAAACAGGAGCGCCGAGCAGCGCGCATCGTTGTTGCGCAGGTAGCAGTCGTCCAGAATGTCCTGCGCCGTGTCAGCGGCGATCGCGTTGTTGATGCGGATGCGGTACCAGTCGAGACTGAAATCGAGACCCTGGATCCAGCGCGGGCTGTACACGATACCGAGCGTCTTGCTCGTCGCCGTCTCAGCCTGCAGGGCCGGGTTCGAACCGGCGAAGAACTGGGTGCCGGTCTGGCAAGGGTACGAATCGCACTTCGTCCCACCCTGACCGATCTGCGTGTAGTCGGGCGGCGCCTGCGGGACACCCGCGCCCGTCGCACAGCGAGCGGCTACGGCCGGGTTGTTCGCCGCGGCACCTTTCACCGTATCGCACGGATCGGTGTAATCGTCGAACGTGCCGCTGAGGCCGCCGTACAGATCGGCGATCGTCGGTGCGCGGAAGCCCTGCGCGTAGTTGCCACGGACCAGCAGGTCGTCGATCGGTTTCCAGGTCAGGCTGAACTTGCCGTTGGTGGTGTTGCCGAACGTGCTGTAGTCCGAGTAGCGGCCGGCCACGTTGACCGACAATTCACGCACGAACGGAACATCCTTCACCAGCGGCACGTCGACTTCGAGGTAGTACTCGTTGACCGAGTAGGAGCCGCCGGTTGGTCCCGACGAAAGGTTCGTGCTGAGGCCCGCCTGACTGAACGCGTCCGGCACGTAGCTGCCGCTTTCCCTGCGGGTTTCGAAACCCGCAGCCACGCCGAGATCGCCGGCCGGCAAGGTGAAGACCGAGCCGGTGACGTTCGCACTGTAGTCGACGGTCTTGGTCCGACCGGTGTCGTGGTAGTACGGGTAGAGCACCGCCTGCAACGCCGGATCACCCAGCGAACCCGAGCCGCCCTGGCCCGCCGGCAGCATCGGATTCCAGGGCATGCATGAACCCGGTGCGGTGCCGTACGGAAGCGGAGCATCCGCCGCGCCGCAGGTGACCAGGCCGGTGGCCGGATCGAGGAACGATGGCCCCAGCGCGCCTTGCAATCCGCTCAGACTGAAATCGCCACGCGCCGTCTTCACCACGTCGTTGGTGTTGACGTAACCGCCGACGTCCCAGGCCCAGTTGCGCCCACCGATGTCGAAGTTGCCTTGCAGGCCGCCGGAGATGCGATAGGTCTGCAGAGCGCTCTCGGTCTTGCGCGGCATTTCCCAGCCACGACGGAGGAAGTCGATCTCGGTCGGCTCGGCGTAGCCATGGTGCGAGCCGAACGGGTTGTAATAGCTGTCGGCCGACAGCGGAATGCCGAACACGCCACTCTGGAACGGATAGCCGGCGATCTGCTGCGTGGTATCGCGTTTGTTGTAAAGGGCATCGGTCACGAACTTGATGTTGTCGGTGATCGAGTAATCGCCACTGACGAACAGCGAGCGGCGCTCGGTCCCCGTCTGCAGCCACATCGCCTGGTTGGAATTGGTCAGGTCGCTGCCACCGCCGGCGGAGTTCGTGCCGTGGTAATCGAGCGGATTGAGCGGGTCACCGCCCGGATTGAGCGTGCATGCGCCGTACCGGCTGTCGTCCTGGCCCGGGCAAGAACCGTCCGGGAAGTAGGCTGCACCCCACTGCGACACCGGGGTCAGGCCGCTATTGGGATGCCGCGGACCGGCGTTGTATGCGCTGAACGGACGGTTCTTCGCCCACACCGGATCTTCCTTCGCGTACTCGGCGCTCATCGTCAGCGAGCCGCGCTCGTTGTGCGCGCCGAAGGTCATGTTGAAGGTCTGCTTGGTACCGTCGCCCTGGTCGTACTGGCCGACATACGCGCTCGCTTCCGAACCATCGAAATGACTGCGCGTGATGATGTTGACTACGCCCGCGATGGCATCGGAACCATACAGCGCCGAGGCGCCGTCCTTGAGCACTTCGATACGCTCGATCGCGCCCATCGGAATCTGGGAAAGATCCTGCGAGCCGGAGGTCGTCGCGCCGAGGCGCTTGCCGTTCAACAGGATCAGAGTGCGGTTGTTGCCGATGTTGCGCAGGTCGACGTAATAACCGCCCACGTCTTCGCCGCTGGCCAGCGCTTCGGCACGGCTGATCGCCGGCGAGCCGGACTCGGTGAGGTTCTGCAGGATGTCGGCAACCGAGTTGAAGCCTTGCTTCTCGATAGCCGCGCGATCGAGGACGATGATCGGCTGGGCCGTTTCGATGTCCGCCTTGCGGATACGCGAACCGGTCACCGTGACCGATTCCAATTGCTGAGTGCCTGGTGCGTCCACCGCATCTTGAGCGAATGCCGGCATCGCTGCAGAGGCCAACGCAAGCGTCACCCCCGCGGCAAGACTGTGCACGCGCAAACCGCGTCGAACCGCTTCTCGGAGCAGAGTAGCTGACATGTATTTCTTCTCCCGTATGGATGATGCAAACCGGCCGCAATTGCGCGGCACGCGTCGCCCCAACCTTAAAAAATCGTAAAGCCCCGCCGTTGCCGCAGACGGCTGAGTCGCGTTGCAGGAATTGCGCATTCGCTCAACACGCTTGTGCCGGTAACAAATGCGGAGTTACCCGCGCGGCCCTGCGCATGGCACCTGCCGTGGTGCCGAAGCGCTGGCGGAACAGGCGCGAGAACGCGCATCGATTCTCGAAGCCGCTGGCCAGCGCAATCTCGGCAATCGCCAGGGGACTGGCATGCAGCAGCCGCCGCGCATATTCCAGGCGCTGGCGTACCAGAAAGACGTGGGGCGTCTCTTCGTATGCCGCGCGAAATGCACGAATGAAATGCCACGGCGAATAGCTCGCCATGCGGGCCAGCGTGTCGTTGTCGACATCGAGATGGCAATGCGCGGCGAGATAATTGCGCACGCGCTGCAGGCGCAGGAACACCTGGCGGCGTTGCGCGTAGGTGCGCCCGGGACAGCGCGCGATCGCCGCCGCGAACGATGCCTGCAACGCGACCACCCGATCGAGAATACCGTCCACGGCGGTGTCCGATGCCTCCTCCGCCATGGCGCGCACCAAGGTGACCGTGCTGCGCCGCAAAGCGCGATCTGCCAGGTGGTTGGCCGGCAGCAACAGTGGCTCGGGAGCCACCCCGGGCAATCCGCCAAGCGCATGCCGCCACGCAGCCGCAGTACCGAGCACCGCCACCCAGAGCGCACTCCCCCGGCCGACCGCGCGCAGGCGCTTCTCGGCTTCGGTGACGCGCGCTTCGCCCGGATGGACCTGCGCATCGCTGGCACCGGCGAGCTGCAATCGGCCGCGCAGCGGAATCCAGATGCCGGCAACCGGCCCTTCGACTTTCAGGACGCAGCCGCGACCGCCGCCCTGCACGATCGCGAACGCGGGCCTGCCTGCGACAGCCAGCGATTCCGCGCAAAGATCAAGGCTGGCCCCGTGAGCCAGCTGGTGATTGATGACGAGCAACACGAACTCCTGATGAAGACGACGTGCCCCATCAATAGGCGTATCCGTTCGTGCGGTCGGGAAATTCCGCTGAAATCGCGGCGAAATCTCGCCGTAGATGCCATGAAATAACGCCGGATCAATGACTTGCAACGCAGGCAGCGGCTACCCGAGGCGCCTTTCAGGCGCTCATTTCCCCACGAGATTTCGACGACGCGAGGGTGACCACACAGCGGATCACGCGCGCGTTCTGCAAGAAGAACAAAAAAAAGGCGGACCCGGGTCCCGATCCGGTAGTCCGCCGAGAGTTTTGCATGTCGATGCTGTGACGCATCTGTCCCGTTGGAGGGGGTGAGCCATTGTCGACAACACGATCGCCGCCCACGTTGCGCGCAGGCGCGATCGAAGTGACGAAAATTGCGCGTACACAGCGCCCGCCCGCGGGAAATCAGGGCTTGCGAGCAGCTTGCAGCTGAAATGCGCCGACATCCGCGTCGTCGACGGCGAGCGGAGCGATGATGATGCGGTCCCGCGATGGCGGCACCGCGAAGCTCAGTTCCCTGAGTTCCGCATCGAGGTGCCCCAACAGCCGATCGTCACCCGTTGCGGGATCGAATTGGCGCAGTTCCGCCGGTTTGATGGCGAGGTCGCTCAGATACCAGATGCGCCCGTCGACGACACGCCAGCCATCCATGTGGATCGATGAAACCAGCGCGGACACCGCGTGCTCGGCGCCGCCAGCCAAGTCGCGACGGAACAGGCCACGTTCGGCGGCCTTGGTGTAGTAGACCTGCTTCGAGAGAGGATCGAACTCCGCATGCTGGATGCCGGAGGCGATCGCACGGCGTGTGGTTTCGCCACTCACACCGCTGTCGATGAGGACGAGTTGATCGAGGCGGCTGGATGCGCCGAGCGCGACGAGATAGCTCTGCGGCGTCGGGCCGTACGTGCCCGACAGCACGTTGTCGCCAGGCTGGCTGAGCACGCGTTCGCGGCGACTCGCAACATCGATCTCGATCAAACTCGTGCTGCCGTTGCGCCG
Organism: uncultured Gammaproteobacteria bacterium; assembly: GCA_963720445.1. Taxonomy (GTDB): domain Bacteria; phylum Pseudomonadota; class Gammaproteobacteria; order Xanthomonadales; family Rhodanobacteraceae; genus Dokdonella_A. Next base: position 397,101 of record CAVRFO010000001.1, on the reverse strand, counting down.
CACGGTCGACATCACGGCCTGCCCATCCGAGCGCCAGTTCGGCGCAGTCAGCGTGGCATTCTGCCAAGTGGTGAGCGGCATTGCCGTGCCGCTCGCGAAATCGTAGAGCCACAGTTGCTGCGAGCCGCTGCGATTGGAGATGAAGACCATGCGTTGGCCATTCGGCGACAACGCCGGCGCGCGATCGCTGCCGGTCGAAGGTGCCAACTGGATCGGCTCCGCCGCCGTAGGTTCGATCGCAACCTCGGTCAGCTTGAACAGCTCGCGCGGAATTTCGTAGACCACCGTCGACGTGGCGCGCGCCGCATCCGGAAACTGCGCCGGCGACACGCCCAAGGCGGTGATTTCGCCGTCATCGATGTCGACGGCATAGAGGCCGAATTGGCCCTCGTGGTTCGACGAAAAAATCAGGGCGCGGCTGTCCGGACTCCAGGTAAAACCGCGAAAACGCGTCACCAGATGCGTCAACTGAAGCACCTTGCCGCCATCGGCGCTCATCAGGCACAGATCGCTGTAGGGCGCCATGCCGCGACGGAACGCGATCCACTTCCCATCCGGCGAGGAGTGCGGTTCAAGGCTCTGGCCATTGGCCAGGTGTTCGTATTGCAACGGCTGGGTGACGCCGGTGCGCAGATCCAGGCGGCCGAGCGCGAAGCCGTCCTTGTCGCCACCGGCCCGCACCGTAGTGATCAGGCTCTTCGCGTCGGCGGCCCAGTCGAAGTAATCGTAGGCTGGATCCTCGCAGTGGCCGATTTCGTACTCGCCCCCGCCGCCGCTGGATGCGACGAACATCGTGCAGCTGTCGGGCGTCGAGCGCTCGAACGCGATCTTGGTGCCGTCCGGCGACCATGCGGGCATCGACTCGTGAGCCTGCACGGGCGAGGTCAGTTCGGTGACGTCCGAGGGCTCGATCGAACGCAGCACGATGTGGGTGAAGCCGCCGCTGCGCTCGTCACGCACGTAGGCCAAGCGCGCGCCGGACGGCGAGATGCGCGGTCGCCGTTCAGCACCGGGATCGGACGTGAGCACACGCAGGCCGGTGGCGCTCCAGCGCGGTTCCGACTTGGAAACCGCGGGGCCGGAATAAATCGCCTTGCCGATGAAGACCGCCAACGCAAGCGCTGCGAACGCGACACCCGCCGCAATTGCGGACCTGAGCACTGTTGCGTGTCGCCGCGTGGCGCGCCCTACCGTCCGCTGCGTCGCGTCGTCGACGGGTGCGCCGTCGCCGCCGGCAGCGTCGGCCGCAACGTCGCTGGACGACGGCTTGATCGACTCCTCAACCTGCACCGCCGCCACGAGGCGATAACCGATCTTCGGTATCGTTTCGATGTAGCGCGCCGGCTTGCTGTCGTCACCGAATGCACGGCGCAACTCCTTGATCGCCTGTGTGAGCACATCCGGGGTTGGGCAACGCCCTGCCCATACGGCATTGAGGAGTTCGTCGCGCGTCACGGTGGCCCCGGCCTGTCGGGCCAGTTCCAGCAGCACCGCGGCCGCCTTGCTCGTCAGCCGTGGGGATTCAGGGCGCGTGTCGACCCGCAACGTACCGAAATCGACCGTATGTTCGCCGACGCGCAGACGCAGATTGGCGCGATCGGACGGGTCGTCGATCGCCTGTGAAATGGAGGTGTACGCATTCATTACGTGCGCACGAGCATAGCCGACGCGCGCTCACAACCCATGTGCCGCATGGGCCATTGCCATGACCAAGCCTTCCATACTAACCCGTATGGATCGCGCCTCCGCTCAGCTTCAATCGTGCCTGCGCGAACGCGGCCCCGAAACCGGATCAGCTCACCGACGAGGCATGCGCATCATGATCGGTCTGCAGCAGCGGGGGTAGCGGACAATGCAGCGCCGCGCAGATCGTGCGCAGGAGCTCGGCTTCGGTGACGCTGACGACGCCATCCGCACTGATCGCCCGCGTCAACGCGCGCACGACCAGCTCCTTTCCGGCCGGCGCGAGCAGATCGAGCTTCGGCAACGCGCGATCGAGCGCAGCCGCCCACTCCCCGGGCGGCGCATAACGCGCCGGCACATCCGGCAATACTTCCTGCAGGCCAAGCACATAGGCGCGCTGTGCGGCGACCGCATCGTCGTGACCATATTTCGCGACGATCGCCAGCACATCGCCCAGTTCGGCGACGACATCGGGCAATTTCGTGCGGCCGATAACCTGCGTCGCAGCCGGATTGAGTGAATCCATCACCTGCAGGCCGATCAGGCGAGCCAGGCAATACTCATCGAGGGTCACCCGGCCATCGGCGTCGATCAGTTGCTGCAGCACGGCCATGAATGCGACCAATTGCGTGCGTGGACGCCGACGCAGCGCGGGGAACGCGAGCGCCGCGAGCGGCAATCGCTGCATTGGATGCAATTCCGCCACATGGGTGGCGAGATCCCCGGCAACGGCGCACGTGCCCGCGTCGTAGTGGGTGCGAAGCAGGTCGAGCTGACTGGCGCGGATGTCTGTTTCGTCGTTGAGCAGCAGCGCGAAAATCAGCGCCATTGCCTGCTCCGGCTGCCGCGCGGCTTCGCGCAGGCGATCGGGCATCGTCGTATTGATCTGGCGCGCCCCGACCCGATCGTCATTGCCGGGATTGCCAACCTGATGGACGACGGCGTGCGGCGACAGATGCACGTCGGCATCCGCCGACGGCAGCACGGATGCCGGTGCCTGCCGCATCGTTGCCGCCGCGACAGCGGGCGCGAAACCCGAGATCGAGATATCGGCGCGATCACTCTCGCCTTCGACGACCCGATTCGGCTGCGACCACGCCGCCGCGATGGCCTGGAACTCCGCGGCGCGGAACGCCGGGTCGAGGCGCAGGATGCGCGCGCCGAGCGGCGGATGGGTCGCGAACAGCGCGGAGTAGCCGACCCCGTCGCCGAACAGCATGTGTGCGACTTCCTCGGTATCGCGGCTCGCAAGCCGGGAACCCTCGGCGAGGCCGCCGAGCTTTTTCAATGCGCCCGCGATGCCCTCGGTCTGGCGCGTGAACTGCACGGCCGAGGCATCGGCGAGGAATTCGCGTTGGCGTGAAATCGAGGCCTTGATGATGCGTGCGAACACCACGCCGATGTAGCCGACCGCGAGCAACGCGATACCGACGAATACGATGCCGCCACTGTCGCGACTGCGCCCACGCGCGGAAATTTCCGCAATCTTGCGGCCGATCGTCGCGACCACGAGGATACCGAACACGATCCCGATCAAGCGGATGTTGAGGCGCATGTCGCCATTCAGGATGTGGCTGAACTCGTGCCCGATCACGCCCTGCAATTCCTCGCGGGTCAGCTTGTCGAGCGCCCCGCGCGTGACCGTGACTGCGGCATCGGTCGGCGCGTAGCCGGACGCGAATGCGTTGATCCCGGCCTCGTCCTCGAGCACGTAGATTTCCGGCACCGGTACGCCGGCGGCAATCGCCAGTTCCTCGACGACATTGCGCAGGCGGCGGTAGGTGAAATTGCCGGTGTCGCTCGGCACCGGCACCGCGCCGAGCTCACGCGCGACCACGCCGCCGCCACCGCGCAGGCTCGCGGTGCGATACAACGAGCCAAGGCCAATCACCATCACGACGAATGCGCTGACGACGAACAATGCGCCCCAACTCGCGCCGTCGTTGGCGTGGCTCGCATTGCCGATGTCAAGCGCAACGACCAGCACGAAATCGATTGCCGCGACGATCGCGGCGACGCTGAACGCGAACAGCCACAGCATGCGCCGTGTCTGCCGCCGGGCCTGATCCTGATGGGCGAAGAAGTTCATGGTCGCATCGCGCATATGGGAGCGGCCGCAGCCGCGATGCTGTTGCGGCCTTGTCGGATCGCTAAGAAAAGCATCGCGGCTGCCGCCGCTCCTACATGTGCTCGCGCCTCAACCGAACGAAACCTTCGGCACGTCGCGCTTGGTTTCCGATTCGATCTTGAGCGGCTCGGCCGGCAGGAACGCGAACATGTTCGCGACCATCGATCCGGGAAACATCTCGCGTTGGTTGTTGTAGCCCATGACCGCATCGTTGTAGGCCTGGCGCGCGAACGCGACCTTGTTCTCGGTCGAGGTCAATTCCTCGCTGAGCTGCATCATGTTCTGGTTGGCTTTGAGGTCCGGATACGCTTCGGACAATGCGAACAGACGTCCGAGCGTCTGCGTGAGCGCATTGTCCGCGCCGGCCAGCTGCTGCATCGCGGCGGCGTCGCCGGGGTTGGCCTTGGCTGCGGACAGGCCGGAAACCGCCGAGTTGCGTGCCTGCACCACCGCTTCGAGCGTGCCACGCTCATGTGCCATGTACGCCTTCGCGGTCTCAACTAGATTCGGGATCAGGTCATAACGCCGGGTCAGTTGCACATCGATCTGCGCGAACGCGTTCTTGTATCCGTTGCGGCCGGTGACCAGGCCGTTGTACAAGCCGACGACGAACAGTGCGATGCCGATCACGATCACCAGCACAATGATTCCGCTCATATTTACTTTTCCTTTTCGCGAAGTGGCTAGAATCGACGCGTTTTGAGGATAACACGAGGGTCGTCACAGACCCCGGAGAACGCATTGAGCCGTACCCAACCTGTTTTTTTCGCACTGCTTGCAGCACTCGCGGTCGCGTTTTCCGTTTCTGCCGGCGCCGCCGACAAGACGAAAAAAACGAAGGCGCCGCAGCGCACGCAGACGGCGCAGAGCACGAAGGCGACAACCGCCACCACTGCAAGCAAGAAGCGCGCGGCGCCCGCGTCAGCGAAAAGTGCACGCGTCGCCGCAACCAGATCCACGCGCACACGGCGCCCGATGGTGATTGCGCCGATCGTGATTCCGGTCGCCGATTCGCGCGATGTCTCGCACGACGCGGCCGGCATCGCGCGCGAGTTCGATCATTGGCTCGACAATCTTGAAGCATCGAACGATGTCTCGGGCCTGGCCGTGGCCATCATCAAGGATGACCAGGTCCTGCTCGAGCGCGGCATCGGCTATGCCGACTACCAGACACGCGAACATGTCTCCGGCAACACCGTATTCCGCCTGGCGTCACTCTCGAAGGCATTCGCGACCGCACTGACCGGGGTGCTCGTCGAGGATGGCCGGCTGAGTTGGGACACCAAGGTCGCCAACATGTTGCCGGCCTTCGCACTGAACGATGTCGCCGGATCGCAAAAGCTCACCGTGCGCGACATTCTCAGCCATCGCGTCGGCCTGCCGCACAACACCTACGACAACCTGCTGGAACATAACGAGCCGTATGAACTGATCGTCGACCAGCTCAAGGACGTGCCGCTGGCGTGTCCGGTCGGCGACTGCTATGGCTACCAGAACATCGCATTCAGCCTGGTCGGCGACGTGACGTATGCGGCGACCGGTGACTTTTATTCGCACCTGGTCGGCAAGCGCATCTTCCACCCGCTCGGCATGCACACCGCGACCTATGGCCGTGATGCACTCGAAGCATCGAAAAGCTGGGCCCGCCCGCATCACCGCACCGGCAATGGTTGGGCGCCGTTCGCGCCCAACGAGAGTTATTACCGCGTGCCGCCCGCCGCCGGCGTCAACGCGAGCATCCGCGACATGGAGCAATGGCTGATCGCACAAATGGGCGGCCGCCCGGATGTGCTGTCGCCGGCGCTGCTCACCCAATTGCACACGCCGCTGGTCGAAACCGCGCGTGAGATGCGTGCGTCGTCGTGGCGGCGCGGTCGCCTGAATAACGCGCAATACGCGCTCGGCTGGCGCATCTACGACTACGCCGGCACCACCCTGGTATTTCACGCGGGCGCGGTACAGGGCTACCGCGCGATGATCGCGTTCCTGCCGAAATACCGCTTCGGCGCAGTCATGCTGTGGAATTGCGAATCGGGCACGCCGAGCGGACTCATGCCGATGCTGCTCGATCGCTATCTCGGACTACCCGAGGTGAATTGGGCCGGCATCGACAACGATACGAGCCCCGAGGTCAGCAGCGGCTCGGAGTAACCGAGCCCGTGGGAGCCTGTCGGACTTGGTCGGCGGGACTGAAAATCCGCGTGTGGCCGGCCCATCTCTGATCATTCAGCCCGCGATTCCGGGACGCGCAGGCAAGACGATGCACGCATCCGAACCGTCCATCACGAGGACCGGTCCGCGCAGCGCCGGAGGTTTTCCCTGTCGGGAGTGAACGTCGCACAGGTTCGAATTTTTGTCCGAAAATGACACTGCGCGTGCGGGGCTGACACTGCCGCGGTGCGGCAGGTCAGCTCCGTTGGTGACATTCGCAAGCCAGTCCGTCACGACTGGCCAGCTCGCGATTACTGGCCGAGTTTGAAATCGATGCGACGACGCAGTGTCGATGCCGTCGGTTTGCCATTCTCGAGCTTGGCCTCGAACGTCGCCCCCTTGATCGCGCTCAATGCCGAGCTGTCGAAAACATGCGAGCTCGAGTTGATGACCTTTGCGTTCTGCACCGAGCCATCGGCTGCAATCGTGAACTCCACCTCGACCGAGCCATCCTGACGATTGCGCGCAGCGGCCGCGGGATAGGCCGGGCGTGGCGGCGTGACCACACGAACATCACGTGTCTCGCCGACTGGTGCGGCCGCAGGAGCCGGAGCCGTCGCCTCGGCAGGCGCCGGCGTCGCATGCGCGACCTTCGGCGGCGCCTTTGGTGCGGCGGCGGGCGTTTCTGCGGGGGCGGCCGGCGTCTCCGTGGGCGTCGCCGACGTTGCGTCAGGCGCTGCCGCCGACGGCGATGATTTCTGCGCAGCCAAGGCTGCGGCGGCCGCCGCTTTCTGTGCCAACTGCTGCTGATCGCGCTCGTCCAGCTTCTTCTTCGCATCGAGCTTGCTGCGCAGGATCGTCAACGTGTAGTTGCTCGGATCGGCCTTGGCCAGCAAGCCGATGATCCGATTGGCCTCATCGAAATTGCCGGCGTTGATCTGTTCCTGGACGGTGTCGGTCGCGAACGGGAACAGCTCGCGCAACGCGTCGGTCGCGCTGGCGTCGCCCGGCTGCTTGTCGAGGACCTTGATGTAGTACTCCAGCGCGTTGTTGCCAGGCGGCGACGCCACGCGCTTGTCGCCCATCGCGGTGCGCGCTTCCTTGAAGAGCTGGTCGACGGTGAGTTCCGCTGCCGGAACCGGTGCAGCGGCTTCCGGCGTGCCCGGCGTCGCGACCGACGCCTTCGGCGCGGTCGGGACGATGCTCGGCACCACGCCACCCTGACCGAGGAACCACCACGCAGCCAGCGCGACCAGCGCGACCACCAGCACCGCGATCGCGAGTTGTGTCGTGGACGCGCCGCGCATGTGCCGACCGGATCTGAATCGGGCCGCGCGCCGCTGGTTGCGACTCGCTTCGAACGTCACGTCGCAATTGCCGAATGAATTCATCTGACCGTCCCCCGAGTTTTGGATGGTGCGCGCCGCTGCAGGCGGTTGGCGCATCGCAAAGATAACGCATTTCAAAATGCACGATGCGTGCCGCCCGCAAAACCGGGTCGATACCATCCGGGGTGGGCCGTTCAGTTTGGACTGTTTAAGCTGCCCAAGCACTCAGCGATCCGGACTCGAAAGCATCGAAGCACCATCGCTCGATCGCTCCTCCATGACGCTGATGCGGTTCGACCAGTCTCTCAACCCACTCCCAGCATCGAGGATTCGACCATGGCAAGCGTACGCGAAGCAAAACAGCATCTGGATGAGGACGGCGAACGGATCGCCGAGGGTGTCGCCGGCGACGACGACGAGCTGCACCGGCTGCGCGCGAAACTGCGCGCGAACGGAGCCAAGCTCGAAGACGATCTGCGCGATGCGGGAACGCGCTTTGCCGATGGCGCGAAGAAATTCGGCGAGGCGGCGACCGAGCAGATCCGCGAGAATCCGCTGGCCGCATTCGGCATCGCGTTCGCGGCCGGGGTCGTGGTGTCGCGCTGGTTGCGCAGACGCTGACATGGACACGCCCGAAGCCGTGCAAGCGGAAACGGTGCAGGACGGCGCATTCGAGTCGGCGCGCATCGCGATGGAACAGGCGATGCGTGTCGCCGAAGCCGCGCTCGCACTATTGCGCGCCGAACTTCGTCTGGCGCGCAGCAGCGCGTTCGTGCTGATCGGACTCGGCTTCGCGTTGATATTCCTCGGCGTCGGCGCGTGGCTCGCGACCAGCGCGGCGATCGCGGCGGCGATCTACCAGCTCACCGGCAATGTTTTCTACGGTGTCGGCAGTGTCGCACTCGCCAATATCCTCGGTGTCATTGCCGTGCTCCACGCGATGCGCGGCTGCTGGCGCGATCTGGGCATGCCGCGCACGCGGCGCATGCTCAGCCGCATTGGCCACGCACGCACATGAAGCTGTTGGTGCGCAGACGCGAGGTTGCGGTCGCCGAACGGCGACTGCAGCGCGAACGGGCGGACTGGCACGCGCAGACGACAGCACTGCGGGCATGCGCTGCGCGTCATCGCGGAGCGCTCGCAGTCGGCACAGGCGCGATCGGCGGATTGCTCTGCGGGTTGCTGCCACTGCGTTCGATCGCGCGCCTCGGTCGCTTCCTCGCAAGCGCCGCCGAATTCGCGCTGCGCACCCCGATCGGGGCGATGCTGATCGACGGCATGAAGCGGCACGCGCCGGCGCAGACAGCGTCACCGACAGACGACATCCGATGATGCGTGCCTGACGAGCGGCGTTGGTTACGATCGCGGGCTGCGAACTGATTCCCACACGATCGCATGCGGTCGGCGGCGACTGCAGGATCGCCCGCACGCCGATTCGCCGGTCCAGGCCACACGGTTGTGCATCGCGCACGCGTGAGCGACGCAAACATGACGGAGCGGGATCAGACCGGAAGAGAAGGGTTACCGCGGGAGGGTCCGGAAATACTCTCCCTGCGCTGGGCTTACCCGCAGGGAGAGTTAGTGACTTCCGTCTGTTGCTGTATTGCTTGTTACCAGCTTCACTACTTTATCTGCTGACCGGATCCGCTCCACGTTGACACGAATCCGGCAGCCAGGCTCGGTACGCAAACACCGCGACCGAGTTGAAGGCAGGCCTTACTTGGCCTTCTTTGCTGCCTTCTTCACGACCTTCTTGGCAGCTTTCTTCGCTGCCGGCTTCTTGGCCGCGGCGGTCTTGCGAACCGTGGCGGTCTTGGCTTTGGCGGTGGTCTTCTTTACCGCTTTCTTGGCCGCTTTCTTGACTGCGGGTTTCTTCTTTGCAGCTGCTTTCTTCATAGCCATATCGCGTCTTAACTCCTCGTCAGTTGGCAGTGGTTGCCCAGTAAAAGCGTGAAGGAATGCTTCGCACAGCAAATCGCTGTTGGTGGCGTGACGCAGGTTGCTGACTTGGCGGCGGGTCCGTTCGTCGGAAAGAAGTCTCAGAACATGGAATGGAACCGACACCGTGATCTTCTTCACCGACCCGGCTTTGGTGCCGTGTTCAATGTACGGGGCGATGAATCTGGCTGCAGTCATGAGTCCTGTATTTGTTTTGTCACGCCGGCGCAGAAACTATTACTGTCGCGCGCACGTGTCAACAAATTTCTTAGGGGAAACAAGCAGTTCCCACACGACTGCTGGGCCCGCGAAAACGCCCCATCGAGACAGCCAAAAACGCATCTTCGGTATCGATACGAATAGGACGTCCAGCCGTCTATACTTCTATATATAACCAATAAAATGACATGCTTATAATGCCTTGAAACCCATGCCTGGCGCGGCTTTGCGGGGTTTCTCGTGTTGTCGAAAACGCACACAAGCGTGCAGCATATTTTCGACACGACGCGCACATCGCACCGCGTGCGCGTCCACGTTCGCTTCATGCCGCGCGACCCAACGGCGCATGAATGGCGGACAAAATATTTTTTCGATCAGGCGATCGCCCAAGCCAGGAAACCGCTGAAGCGGCCGAAGTCGGTGATCGTTTTCGTTCCGGTCGCGCGCACGTGCAGTGCATCGCCAAGGCCAGGATCGTCGTCATCGAGCGCGACGCCCACGACGATATTTTCCCCGTACGCATGTCGATGATCGCCGCCGCCGTCGGCAAGCAGACTGCGAACGCGTGGAAGATGGGCGCGCGAACAATGCACGCGCGCCGGGACGAGCGCGATCTTTTGCACAGCGCGCAGGTGCTCGCCATGCTGTTCGCGGTGACGTTCCGCAGCGCGACGATTCGCGCAGGGTCCTGCGCCGATCCGGATGCACGCTGCAACGAAAAAGGGCGCGCTTTCGCGCGCCCTGCGGGCATGGGTGTGAATGCGCGAAAAGAACGCGCGGCGAATCAGTGGTCTTCGCTGTCGATCAGCTCGGCGTACGCGTCCGGATCGAGCAGCTCGTCCAGCTCCTCGGAAAGATTGTCCGGCTTGACCACGAAAATCCAGCCGTCGCCGTACGCGTCCTCGTTGATCGTCTCGGGCTTGTCGGGCAATGCTTCGTTGACCGCGACGACCGTGCCGGAAATCGGCGCATACACGTCCGACGCGGCCTTCACCGATTCGACGACCGCACACGCGTTGCCGGCCTTGACCTCGTCGCCGACGCTCGGCAGTTCCACATAGACGAGATCGCCGAGCAAGCCCTGGGCATGATCGGAAATGCCGACCGTGACCGTGCCCTTGTCTTCGACACGCGCCCACTCGTGGGATTTGTTGAACTTCAGATCGCCGGGGATTTCTTGCATGGCAGGGGTCCTGGAAGTGGGCTGCGGGTGTGAATTCTAGCAACGTAAACGAAGGTGCGCGAACGCTTGTTATACGCCGTCGCACGCCTTGCCATCACGCACGAACGGATACTTGACCACGCGCACCGGCACCAGTTTGCCGCGGATGTCGGCCTGCAGCGTTCCGGACGCACCCGCGGGCACGCGCGCGAACGCGATCGACTTGCCGAGCGTCGGCGAAAAACTGCCGGAAAGGATCTCGCCATCGCCATTGGGCGTTGCCACGCGTTGGCCGTGGCGCAGCACGCCTTTGTCGTCCATCACCAGGCCGACCATGACGCGATGGCCGCCGTCGGCTTTCTGTTTTTCGAGCACGTCGCGGCCGATGAAATCGCGTCCTTCGTCCAGCGCGACGGTCCAGCCGAGATTCGCTTCCCACGGCGTGATCGTTTCGTCCATGTCCTGACCGTACAGATTCATGCCGGCTTCGAGACGCAGCGTATCGCGCGCGCCAAGACCGGCCGGCACGACGCCGGCGTCCTTCAACCGGTTCCACAATGCGACGGCCTGCGCTTCCGGCACGATGATCTCGAAACCGTCCTCGCCGGTGTAGCCGGTGCGCGCGATGAACAGGCCATCGCCCTCGACTGCGGCGAACTTGCCGACCTTCGCCGCCTTCGCGCGCGTGTCCGGCGTGAGCAGACCGAGCACCTTGTCGCGCGCGTTCGGGCCCTGCACCGCAATCATCGAAAGATCCGCGCGCTCGGTGACCTTCACGTCGAACGCGGCAGCCTGCTTCTCGATCCAGGCCAGATCCTTGTCGCGCGTCGAGGCATTGACGACGATGCGGAAGAAATCCTCGGCGAGGAAATACACGATCAAGTCGTCGATCACCCCGCCGCGCTCGTTCAACATGCACGAGTACAGCGCCTTGCCCGAGACCTTGAGCTTGTCGATGTTGTTGGCGAGCAGATGGCGCAGGAATTGCGCGGCAACGCGCGCCATGCAGGTCGATCACGGTCATGTGCGAGACGTCGAACATGCCGGCATCGCGGCGCACCGCGTGATGCTCCTCGATCTGCGACCCATAGTTGATCGGCATGTCCCAGCCGCCGAAATCGACCATCTTCGCGCCGAGCGCGCGATGGGTTTCGTTGAGGATGGTCTTCTGGGTCATGACGAGCTCGCGCGTTGGAAAACACGCATTATCGCTGCAGAGCAGGCTCGATGTCTGCGCCCGCGGTTTTTTCAGGCCCGCCGACTGCGATGGCGCTCATGGCGATCTGCGGACGACCGCAGCGAAGCTAGTGGTGATGTCCGCCCGCGCCGTGCACGTGACCATGCGCAAGTTCCTCGGCGCTGGCATCGCGCACGTCGGTCACTTCGACCGCAAATTTCAGCGCCTTGCCGGCCAGCGGGTGGTTGCCGTCGATGAAGACCGTGTCGCCCTCGACGCGGGTCACGGTGACGTTGATCTCGCCCTGCGGACCGCGCCCCTGGAACTGCATGCCCGGCTGAATGTCGGCGACGCCCGGAAACGCATCGCGCGGCACCTCCTGCATCAGTTCGGGGTGGTGCACGCCGTAGCCCTCCTCCGGGATCACGTCGGCGATGAACTGGTCACCCGCCACGTGGCCTTCCATCTGCTTCTCCAAACCCGGAACGATATGGCCGGCACCGTGCAGGTAGGTCAACGGCTCGCGACCCTCGGAACTGTCGATCACCTGACCGGCGTCGTCAGTCAATGTGTAATGGAAGGCAACAACGGTGTTCAGGGCAATCTGCATGGGGCTCTCGCGCATGGATTCAAGTTCGCCGGCCAGCTGCCGACGCCAACCGGCAAGATTACCAGAACACTTTTACCCGCCAACCCTGCATCGCTCTCCGGAAAAGCCGTGCGCGAAGACCGCGCACCGCATGGTTGTGCGCGCACAGCACACCTCAACCGGCGCGGCGCACCTGCAACGTCGTGCCATCCACGGCGACCACCTCCACCTCGCTTCCCACCGGCAAATCCGGCCCCTCGGCCAGCCACTGCCCGTCGCCGACCTTGACCTTGCCGCGGCCGTTGACGATCGGCTCGATCAGCACGAAGCGCTCTCCAACCAGTTTCTTTCCGCGACGATTGAGCAGCGGCTGGTCGTTGCGTTGTTCGGCGAGTGGCCGGATGAACTTCCAGTACGCAAGACACGCCGCAATCGACAGTGCGGCGAACAACACCGCCTGCACGATCGGGGAAAGATTCGGCGCGACCAAGGTAACGAGCCCCATCGCTCCGGCCGCGATGCCGATCCAGAGCATGAAATAACCGGGCGCGATCATTTCCATCGCGATCAGCACCAATGCGAGCAGCCACCAGCCGTAATTGTTGACGAGATTTTCCATACGTGTGCCGTCATGCCTCCGAGGATCACCAACCGATCCGGTTCTCGGTCATTCCAGCAGCCTCCAGCGCCACGGGAACGACGATACAAAATCTCAATGCGCCGGTTGCGCAGGCGGCGGCATGCGCGGCGGCGCCGGAGCGCGCGGCGCGCTCTGTTCCGCCATCGCATACTTCGCCAGCTCGGCGATGCCGGCCATCGAGCCGATGATCCCGCTCGCCTCGATCGGCATCAGCAGCATCTTCTGGTTCGGCGAATCGGCCATCGCCTTCAGCGCCTCGACATACTTGTTGGCGACGAAATAATTGAGCGCGTTGATGTTGCCGCCCGCGATCGCCGCGGAGACCAGTTCGGTCGCCTTCGCCTCCGCCGCGGCGAGGCGCTCGCGTGCCTCGGCTTGACGAAACGCCGCCTCCTTCTGGCCCTCGGCGGAGAGGATCACCGACTGCTTCTCGCCTTCGGCCTTCAGGATCGCGGCCTGGCGGAATCCTTCCGCGTCGAGGATGTTCGCGCGCTTCTCGCGCTCGGCCTTCATCTGGCGCGCCATCGAATCGACCAGATCGCGCGGCGGCTGGATGTCCTTCAATTCGATACGTGTGACTTTCAGGCCCCACGGATGCGTCGCTTCGTCGACCACGCGTAGCAGCTTGGCGTTGATCTCGTCGCGCTTGGACAGCGATTCATCCAGATCGAGGCCGCCGAGCACGGTGCGGATGTTGGTCATGATCAGGTTGATGATCGCGATCTCGAGCGTCGCGACTTCGTACGCGGCCTTCGCCGCATCGAGCACCTGGTAGAACACCACGCCATCGACCTTGACGACCGCATTGTCCTTGGTGATCACGTCCTGCGAGGGCACGTCGAGCACCTGTTCCATCATGTTGATCCTGCGCCCGACGTTCTGCATGACCGGAATCAGCAAGTGGAAACCCGGCTCCAGCGTATGCGTGTATTTGCCCCAGCGTTCGACGGTCCATTCGTAACCCTGCGGCACGATGCGCACGAGCTTGAACAGGATGATGACCGCCACCGCGACGATGATGATTGGCAGGATGCCGCCGATGCCCATGGTGCGTACTCCCCGGAAGTGATCGCGCGAGTATAGGCGACGTTTGGCGCGGGAATCGGGAAAGCATGGCGCGCCGCAATCCACATGCTGCCGACTACCGGTTCCCCATTCCCTCCGCAGGCAACACCAAGGTGACCGCCAGCCCGCCGCCGTGCCGATTCGCCAGATGCACGCGTCCGCCATGTGCCTCGGCGATTTCGCGAGCGAGCGCGAGGCCGAGGCCGGAACCGCTGCGCTTGGTCGAGTAGAACGGCAGCAACGCGTTTGCGAGCACAGTCTCGCTCATGCCGCTGCCGCGGTCGGCCACTTCGATGCGCAGCTCGCGTGCGTTCTGCGCGACACCGAGCTCGACCGCGTCCGCCGTGCCGCCGGCTTCGTGCGCGTTCTTGAGCAGGTTGATCAACACCTGCTCGACCTGACCGCGATCGAACCAGCCCGGCGCTGCCGGCAACTCGCCAATCCTGCGAAACGCGTAGCTGTGCGAAAGGCCGCCGAGAAACGGCGCCCACGCGACCATCTCGGGTCGCGGCAGCGGCAGTTTCGCGAAGCGCGCATAGCCGTGGATGAACTGTTCCAGATGCCGCGTGCGCTCCTCGATCGTGTCGAATACCACCCCCAGGCGCTTGCCGTCGCTGAGCCTGGCCAGCTCGCGTCCCGAATGCGACAACGAGCGGATAGGCGCCAGCGAATTGTTCAACTCGTGGCTGATCACGCGTATCACCTTCTTCCACGTCGCCACTTCCTGGCGCGCGAGTTCGCGGGTCAGCCGCTTCAGCTGGTACAACCGATGCGGCCGCCCCTGCAGCTTGAATGCGCGTTGCGAGAGGTGGAAGGTCTCCTCCTCGCCATCGATCGACACACCGAACAAGCCATCGGCATCATCGGCGATCGCGCGAGCGAGCGAGGGCGGCGCGCTCGCGACGATTGCATCGAAGCGTTCGCCATGCAGCGAACGGCCACCGTTGAGCAACTGGCGCGCCGCAAGGTTGGCGTAGACGACATGGCCGCCGGGTTCGACCAGCACCAGCGCGGTCGGCGTGTTCTGCACGACCGTATCGAGCAGCAGTTCACGCTGGAACAGGTACTGGCGTTGTTCGCGCAGGACCTGGCCGAGTTCGTTGTGTGCAGCGACCAGCTCGCCGACTTCGTCGCGACGCTTCGTGCCGATCGAAAAACTGAAATCACCGTCGCGGAACGCGATGACACTCCCCGACAGCGCTCGGATCAAGGCCGCGACAGGGCGCGCCAACCCGCGCGCGAACAGCAATGCGGGAATCGCGAGCGCAAGCACGGCAGCCGCGGCGCCGAGCCAAGGCGACCCGAACCAGAGTGTGATCCATGCAGACAGCATCGCGGCAGCGATCAATGCGATCGCGAGCGCGGCGGCGAGTTTTCCTTCGAGCGAAATCAGGCGCATGGAGCGGGATTCGGGATTCGGGATTCGGGATTCGGGAAAGAATACCTGTTCGTCGTCCCGGCGCCTGCGCCAGGCGGCGCCCAAGCGAGTCGGAACGACAAATCCTGACAGACTTGGAACTTGTCGCTGACTCCGAGCAAAGCTCACGGTCCTGGCAAGGCAATGTAGGAGCGCGCCCTGTGCGCGACCGATGCGCCACGCTCGCGCACAGGGTGCGCTCCTACAGGGGCTTTGCACGTTCCTTCAGAAGCGAATCGCTATGCTAACGGAGTGCAGAAGCGCGTTCTGCGATTCCCGATTCCCCATTTCCGATTCCCTGCTCCACCCCCAGCTTGTCCATGCGCCGATACAACGCCTGCCGCGACAAACCGAGTTCCGCGGCGGCCTGGCTGATCACGCCGCGGGCATTCTTCAATGCCGCCTCGATCATCGCGCGATCGGGTTCGACCATGGGCGCGATGCGTCCCGCGCTGTTCGCACGCGTGGCGACCAGGCCCAGGTCCAGCGTGGTGATGACCCCGCCTTGGCATAGCAGCGCAGCGCGTTGCAGCACATTCTTGAGTTCGCGCACGTTGCCCGGCCACGCATGGCTGGCCAGGGCATCGCGCGCGCGCTCGTCGAGCACCGCGGCGCCGCCGAGGAAATGTTCTGCCAGCGGCAGGATGTCATCGCTGCGTTCGGCCAGCGGAGGCAGGCGCAATTCGATCACGTTGAGACGGTAGTACAGATCCTCGCGAAAGCGCCCGCCCTCGATCATCGCGGCGACATCCGCGTTGGTTGCGCTGATCACGCGCACTTTCGCGGTGCGCGTGCGACTCGACCCCAACCGCTCGAACTGACCGCTTTCGAGGATGCGCAACAACTTCGCCTGCCCCGCCAATGGCAGGTTGCCGATCTCATCGAGAAACAACGTGCCGCCATCGGCGACCTCGAAGCGGCCTTCGCGAGCGCGATTCGCCGCGCCGGTATATGCGCCGGGTTCGGCGCCGAACAACTCCGCCTCGATCAACTCGGACGGCAACGCGCCGCAGTTGACGGTCACGAACGGACCGTCCCTGACCGCGGAATTGGCCTGGATGATTTCGGCGATGCGTTCCTTGCCGGCGCCGTTCGGCCCCATGATCAGCACCGGAATGTCGGCACGCGCGACCTGGCAGGCGAGTTCGACAACGCGCTCGGTCGCCGCCGATGAGAACACCAGTCCGCGCAGGTCGTACTTCGCTTCGAGCGCCTTGCGTCGCCGCCGCCGTTCGCCGCGGAAGCGCGCGACCTCGCGCGTCGCCTCGGACAGTTCGAGCAGGTTCTCGACGCTCGCCAGCAACTTCGGATCGTCCCACGGCTTGGCCAGGTAATCCGCAGCACCGGCCTTGACCAGCTCGACCGCGGTTTCCAGATGCGTCCACGCGGTCAGCAGGATGATCGGCAGGTCTGGATGGCGTTCGCGGATCGCGCGGTACAACGCGACGCCTTCGTCGCCAGAAGTCGTGTCGGCACTGAAGTTCATATCCTGCACGACCAGCTCGACATCTTCGTGAGCAAGCACCGCCAAGCCTTCCTCTGGTGAGGTCGCGGTCAACGTGCGGATTTCGCGCAAGCCGAACAGCATGTCGAGGGCCGTGCCGACGGCCGGGTTGTCATCGATGACCAGAACGGTGCGCATGCTGTCGTTTGCGGATTTGTGGGTGCGCATCGGCCGCTTGGATGCGGCACCGCGCGGAAAGGTTGCAGGTTAATGCATCCGGGCCGCGTGGTCGCAATTCCTGCAGGAGCGCCGGTAGGCGCGATGCTTTTATGGCCACCGAAGAGCATCGCGGCTACCGCCGCTCCTACATTCGACTATACGGACCGCGTCGCCACCGCCGGCGGCACACGCGAGGCGCGCAGTGCGGGACCGAGCACCGCGAGCTGCCCCAGCGCCCACAGGCACACGAATCCGATCGGCACGTAGTACCACGGCAACCGCGGCGCCTGGTAGGTATGCATCATCCACAGGCTGAGCGCATACGCGAGGATGCCGCCGGCGATCAATCCGAGCGTGGTGATGATGAAATTTTCGGTCTGGAAATAGCGCAGGATGTCGAACTTCGTGGCACCGAGCGCGCGCCGTGTGCCGATCTGGCGCGTGCGTTGCGCGACCCAGAAACTGGCCATCCCGACGATGCCGAGCGCGGTGATGCCGAGCAGCGCGAAGATGACCGCACCGAGGATGATCGCCATCGCGCGGTCGCCCGCGTAGGCATCGCGGCGCACGTCTTCCATGCTGTGCATCTTGCTGATGATGCGGCTCGGGTTCGCCTCGGCGAGCTTCTGCTCGACCGCCTTCATGACCTCGTCGCGGCGCCCCGGTTCGGCGCGGACCAGATAGCGCGTCGAGTTTCCGTAGGGCATGTAGAGCGGAATGAGCGTTGCATTTTCGATATTTTCATCGTTGACCCACGGCTCCTGTGCACGCGCAATGATGCCGACGATGGTGCTGGTCGGCGGACCTTCGTCGAGATACACCTGCTTGCCGAGCGCATCGCCGTCCGGAAACAATTTGTTCGCGAGTGCCCTGGTCACGATGATCACCGGCGGCTGCACCCTGTCGCCGAACGTCGTCCAGGTGATTTCCTCCGGCTTGAAATTGCGGCCGGCAACGAGCTCGAATCCAAACGTATTGATCGCCTCGGAGTCGACCAGATAGAACGTCGTTTGCGCCGTCGAGGTCTTCTGCTGCGGCTTCAAGCTGATGCCGGAGCCCCAACCACCGTCGCTCATCGGTACCGAATTGGTGGTGGTCACTGCGGCGACGCCGGGCATCTGGCGCAGCAACGCAAGGTCGGCCAGCTGCGTCGCTTTCGGATCGAAACCCTGACCGAAGCCGCTGCTGCCGAAATGGAACGTATCGGTCTCGTTCATGCCACTCGGCCGGTTCATGCGGTCGAGACGCTGGCCGATGATGAACAGCGCGTTGCAGACGATCGCGAGCGTCAATGCGACCTGCAAGCCGATCAGGATCATCGAGACCTTGCTGCGCATCAGTGCGGAAAGGATCGGGCGGATTTCCATGGGTTCGCTCCTTACATCTTCAGTTGCGCGGCGGGCTGCACGCGACACGCACGCCAGGTCGGATACAGACCGGCAAGCAGCGCCGATACGACCGCGAGCACGATCGTCATCGCGACCATCGTCCAGTCGAGATGGGCGACCGTCTTGTAGCTGGCGTACAGCGCGCGCACCGCGACGAGGCCGAGTCCGGTCAGCAGCAGCCCGAGAAGGCCGCCGGTCAAGC
The DNA here is from genome assembly GCA_963720445.1 of uncultured Gammaproteobacteria bacterium. Taxonomy (GTDB): domain Bacteria; phylum Pseudomonadota; class Gammaproteobacteria; order Xanthomonadales; family Rhodanobacteraceae; genus Dokdonella_A. The sequence continues at coordinate 378,351 of CAVRFO010000001.1, read as the reverse complement.
CGACCACGCCGGACTCGATCAGGAACTGCGTGAACACCTCGCGCCGGCTCGCACCGAGCGCGCGACGCAGGCCGATCTCGCCGGACTTGCGCGTGAACTTCGCGAGCAGCAAGCCGATCGTGTTGACCAGGCAGACGACGAGGAACGCGAACGCGAGCCCGGTCTGCACTTCGACGTCGCGCGAGACGACTTTCTGGTCGCGCATCCACTCGTTCACGTCCAACAGGCGATTGTTGAGCGGGCGCGGGAAGCGGCCGAGTTTCTTCTGCTCGCCGACATAGTTGTCGAGGAACGAATGGTAGTCGGCGAGCCGCGCCGGCGAGTCGAGCTCGGCCCACATCTGGATCCACACGCAATCCGATGCGAGATAGGCATCCCAGCCATCGCCCGAGCTCTTCCAGCAACTGTTGTTGCCGGTCGAGCGCTGCTTGAGGTCGATCGCGGTCGTGAACGGCATGAAGAACTCATCCGGATCGGTGAATGCGCCGTTGGTCAGGTCGTAGTAGCGCGAGCGCAGGTTCCAGTCGTCGAGCACGCCGACGATGCTGTAGTCGATGCCATCCATGCGCACGGTCTTCCCGATGCTGTCCTGGCCACCGAACAGCTTCTCGTTGAGCTCCTTGGCGAGCACGATCACACGTGCATGACTGGCGTCCTGGTCATGGTTCCATGCCGCGCCATACTTGAAACGCGGCTCGAACATCGAAAAGAAATCCGCATAGGTCACGCGACCGAGCGACCGGAACGGTTTCAGTTCCTTGTTCTCCGGCTGGATCGGCAGCGCGAGCTTGAACATCGCGGCCTGCTTGTCGGCCTTGCCGGCCTCCATCAGCGCGGCCGCATCGCGATAAGTGACCTGGTCCGGCGGACGTCCATCGTCGGAGTACGGCTGATCCGCGCTCCAGTTGTCGAGCTGCACGTAGTGCAGCTTGCTGCTCTTCCACGGAATCGGATCACTGCCCATCAGATGCAGAACGGTCAGCGTGGTCATGCTCGCAGCGATGCCGAGCGCGATGCCGACGACCATCAGCGCAGTGAGAATCGGGTTGCGCTGCAGGCTGCGCAGGCCGAGTTGCAGGTAGTAGGTGAACATCCGGATTTTCTCCTGCCCGTCTCAGGCGACCGCTTCGGCGGTCGTGCTGTCGTCCAGCGTGGGCTTGCGCAGTTGCGGCTCGTCGTCGAAATCGGTGACCTGGCCATCGATCACGTGCACGTTGCGATGCGCGCGTGCGGCGAGCTCGGGATCGTGGGTGACCATCACGATCGTCGTGCCTTGGCGATTGATCTCTTCCATCAGTTCCAGCACGCCGCGCGCCATCAGCGAATCGAGGTTTCCGGTGGGTTCGTCCGCGAGGAGCAGCCGCGGCGAGCCGGCCAACGCGCGCGCGATCGCGACGCGTTGCTGCTGGCCGCCGGAAAGTTCCGACGGATAATGCTTCATGCGCGATGCGAGACCGACACGACCGAGCGCATCCTCGATTCGCTTCTTGCGGTCGGCGGCGGCGAAACCGCGATAGCGCAGTGGCACGTCGACGTTGTCGAACAGGTTGAGATCCGGAATCAGGTTGAAGCTCTGGAAGATGAAACCGATCTTCTCGTTGCGCAGTTTCGAGCGCTTGTCGTCGTTGAGGCCATGCACGTCGACACCATCGAGGTGGTACTCGCCGCCGGTGAATTCCTCGAGCAGACCGGCGATGTTGAGGAACGTCGTCTTGCCGGAACCCGACGGCCCGGTGACGGCGACGAACTCGCCCTCGCCCACATTGATCGAGAAATCGCGCAACGCGTAGCGTTTCGATCAGGTGGGTCCGGTAGACCTTTTGCAGGTGGGTCATTTTCAGCATGGCGAACATATCCTCGTCGAACGAATGAACAGCGCATTTGAGCTGCCGGGTGGGAGCGGCGGAAGCCGCGATGCCTCACTTTGCGCAAATTGAAGCGAGTGCGTCGCGCCTTCCGGCGCTCCCACAAAAAATTCCATGATCAATTGAGCGCCACCCGTTGCGCGCCCTTGAACTCATCGGTCCCCGAGATGACGATGCGGTCGCCTTCCTTGACGCCGCTGACGATCTCGACGGAATTGAGGCTGGTCGCGCCGATCTGGATCGGGGTGCGTTCGGCGGTGCCGTTGCGCACCACATACGCGACGCGGCCGGCGCCCGTATCGATGAACGGCCCGCGCTCGACCATCAGCACGTTCGGGTGTTCGTCCATCAGGATGCGCGTGGTCAGCTGCTGGCTCTGGCGCAGGCCGGCCGGCTTCTTGTCGCCGAAGCGCACCCGGCCGGTGACCTGGCCGTTCAGCACTTCGGGCGAGATCGCACTGACTTCGCCTGCGTATTTCTCGCTGCCATCGATGATTTCCGCGGCCATGCCGACGCCGAGATCGTGCGCGAACACTTCCGGGATCTGCACTTCGATCTCGAGCGCACTGAGATCGACGACGGTGAGGATCGCCGCATTCGCGTGCGACGTTCGCACGCTGCTGCACGATCAACTGGCCGACCTGACCGTCGACCGGCGAGCGCAACTTGAGTTCATCGACCTGGCGCGTGAGATCGTCGACCAGCAGTTTCTGGCGATCGAGCGCGAAGCGCTTGGTCTTGAGTTCGAACGCGAGGCTGTCGCGATCGAGTCCCACGTTGTGCTGCGCGTTGATCTCGCTGAGTTTCGCCTTGGCGAGCGCATCCTTCGCGCGCAACACGGTCATCTCCGCCTGCGCGCCCATCTCGAACGCCTTGCGATTGCGCTCCACCTCGCGCTCGGCGGTCTCGCGGTCGATTACGGCCTGCTCGTACGCCATCTGCGAAGCCGCCTGTGCTTTGCGGTTGTCGATATTCGCGCGCTCGACGTCGAGGCTGAGGCTGTCCAGCGTCGCCTGCTCCTGCTTGAGCTTGTTGGTCAGCTCCGGCGAATCGACCTCGGCGAGCACGTCGCCCTTCTTCACCTTGTCGCCCGCATTCACATCGAGCGCGACCGTGCCCGCGCTGCGCGTGTAAACGGTCGGGCTGACCGCCGCGACCACCTTGCCCTGCACCGACACATCGCGGGTCAACGTGCCGCGCTTGACCTCGGCGATACGCAGCCGCGCCGAACTCGCCGACGAATCCGCGGACATCAAGCGCACGATCGTCGGCACGCAGGCAAGCACGGCCAACACAGCGAGCGCGACGACACCGATCCAGATGAACTGGTTGCGGCGATTGCGCTGCGGGGCGAGTTGGCGGTCCTGTGCCGAGGTGTCGCGGATCATGGGATGGCGGGCTCCGTAGGTTGATTACAGGCTACTTGAGCAACGATCGTGCCATACATCAACACGTTGATATCAAATGATATTTTATTGACGGATTGGCCGCGGACAGTGTCCGACCCCATCACCGGACAAACCCCGGACAATGCGCCAATACCGCGTTTGCAGGAGCGGCGCGGCCGCGACCGGCAACCCTCACGCCACGCCGCGGTATCCGTCGCAGAATGTCTACCGACGTGCGACCAAATCGCAGCCGAGCGCATCTGACAACCCGTGAGCACGACCAGCTTCCAGATCGACGTCCCCGATACCGTCCTCGCCCGTGCGCGGCGCGGCGAGGTCGGCGCGCTCGAACAGATCTACCGCGCGTTCGAGCGGCCGGCGTATACGCTCGCGCTGCGCATGCTCGGCAACAGCGACAGCGCACGCGAGACCGTGCACGACGCGATGCTGCGTCTGCTCGAACGCATCGGCCAGTTCCGCGGCGAGGCGCCGTTCTGGGGCTGGCTGCGCCAGATCGTGGTCAACGAGGCGTTGATGCGATTGCGCCGCGAGCGCGGTATCGCGTTCGAGGAGTTGCCCGACGACGACGACACACCGGGCGCCGGGCCGCCGCCGTGGGCGCTGGCCGACGTGAAGCAACTCGAACGCGCGCTGGCGCGCTTGCCGGCGCTGACCCGCAGCGTGCTCTGGCTGTATCACGTCGAGGAATACACGCACCAGGAAATCGCCGCGATGACCGGCAAATCGGTGAGTTTCTCGAAATCGCAGGTCGCACGCGGCAGCAGCCGCCTGCGCGCACTGCTTGAACCAGAACAGGAGGTCGCGCCATGTCTGATCGCGACGACACGATGAACACGCATCCCGACCGCGCACTCGCCGCCGCATTGCGCGCGCTGCCCGACGCCGCTCCGCAACCGGATCTGTGGCCCGACCTCGCGCATGCGCTTGGCCAACGCCGCACTCCGCGCGGATGGCGTTATGTAATTCCAGCGGCGCTTGCCGCCGGTATCGCGCTCTCGCTGCTGATGCCGCGCCCGGCAACACGCGAACCGCAGCCGACAACCATGACGACGGCCACTACCACCGCGCCAGCAATGCCCTCCGCGGCCACTGCGGGCGGCGACGAACTCTCCGGCCTGCACCAGCGTTCGCAGACGCTGGAACGCTGGATCACCGCGGTCTCCGCGCATGCGCCGCAGAACAGCCGCGACCTGATGGCCGCGGTCGAGGTCGAGGATCTGATCGGTCTCGTCGATGTGCAACTCGGCGCGACCCGCAACAACACCGACGCATTGCCGCTGTGGCGCCAGCGCGTCGCCCTGCTCGAAGACCTCGCGACGATCCGCGGCAGCGCGTTCGCGATCGCCGCCAACGACGACGGCGCGGCGCGCGGCACGCCGGTGTCGCTCAACTACTTGAACTGAAGGAACCCACCATGAAACGCACTTTGCTCGTCGCCGCCCTCGCGTTCGCCGCACCCGCGGCGTTCGCCGCCGAGGCGGCAACGAAAACCACAACCGCCGCGCCGGCGGTCAGCGTCGATCAGGCGAGCGCTGCCGCGAAAGCCGACGCCGCACGCGCGGAACTCGCCGAGCTGCGCACGCAGATGCAGGAACTGTCGCGCAAGATGGCTTCGCTGTCGGCCGAGCTCGGCGATGTCGGTCCGCGCGCGTATGCATTCCGCTATCTGGGCCAGCCGGACCGCGCGATGATCGGCGTCGTGCTCGCCAGCGACCCGCACGGCGTGCGCATCAGCGCGGTGACGCCCGACGGCCCGGCCGCGCGCGCGGGCCTGCACGATGGCGACGTGATCGTGGCGATCAACGGCCAGAAGCTGGCCGGCACCGCGCCGTCGCAGTCCCTGATCACCGCGCGCAAACTGCTCGGTGACATCAGGGAAGACCAGGAAGTCCGCATCGCCTGGCAACGCGGCGCGAAAGCGCAAGGCGATGTGCTGCTCAAGGCGCAGCGCCGAGAAGCCTGGAACTGGCCGGAGCTGATGAACGAAGACCCCGAACATCCGTTCCTGCCCAAGGATTTCAACGAACGCGTCAGTGCGGACGTCGAACGCGCACTCAGCGACGCGAACCGCGCGTTGCTGGACAAGGACCGCATGCACGCCGAAATCGAACGTGCGACCCGCATCGCCGGGCAGGTGCACACGCAGGACATCCGCAACACGATCGAGACCGCCCATCGCGCGGCGCGCCAGGCGATGCCGTGGTGGGGGCTCAACCTCGCGCCGGTCAACGCCGACCTCGGCCACTACTTCGGCGTCGACAAGGGCGCCCTGGTGATCTCGGCGGACGCCGATTCGCTGCCGGGCCTGCGCGCTGGCGATGTGATCACCGGCGTCGCCGGTGAAACGGTGTCCCGTCCCGAAGATGCATTGCGCGCGTTGCGCGATCAGCCTGCCGGGAAAGAGGTCCCGATCCGGCTGCTGCGCGAGCGCAAGACGGTGGTCCTGGATGTGAAAGCGCCGCAATTCAAGTCGATCTTCAGCATGCCACCACTGCCGCCGACACCGCCCGCGCCTCCCGTTCCTCCGGGCGCACCGCCCGCACCGCACGTTCTTCCGGCCGCGCCGCCTGCGCCGCCGACTCCCCCAGCACCGCCGCTGCCACCACCCGAACACGATTGAGAGGCGGCCGAATACCACGCGCTAGTGTGGGAGCGCCGACTGCGCGTGCGGGAGCACGCGCGAACAGCGCAGCTGGCCCGAAGGGCTAGGGCCGGGAAGGCGCGAGTCAAGGCGCGATGTTTTTGCTCTGCCTCGATCGTCTGGAAAAGCATCGCGCCTTCCGGCGCTCCCACCAAGCCACGCATCGCCTGATGCGGTGGGAGCACCCAGGGGTGTAAACGCCGGAAGGCGCGATGCGTCCTATCCCGCGTCGAGTTCCTGCCAGCGCAGGTACGCCGCATCGAGCTCGGCCTGCAGCGCCGCGACCTCGTTGTTGGCCGCGATGATCGCCGCGCCGTCCTGCTGATAGAACGCAGGCTCCTGCATCTTCGCGCCGCGTTCGGCGATGCGTGCTTCGAGCGTCTCGATGCGCTTGGGCAACTCGTCGAGTTCACGCGCATCCTTGTAGTTCAGCTTGCGCTTCGCGGGCGTCGGTGCTGCGCCCTGTACCGGAGCGGCGGCTGGCGCATCGGCGCCGCGCTCCACCTTGTTGCGCGCACGCGCCGACTGGCGCACCCAATCGGTATAACCGCCGACATACTCGCCGACCCGGCCGTCGCCTTCGAGCGCGAGCGTGCTGGTCACCACGTTGTCGAGGAATTCGCGATCGTGCGAGACCAGCAGCAAGGTGCCCGGGTAACTGGCGAGCAGTTCTTCGAGCAGTTCGAGCGTCTCGACATCGAGGTCGTTGGTCGGTTCGTCCATGACCAGCAGGTTTGAGGGCTTCGCGAACAATTTCGCGAGCAGCAACCGATTGCGTTCGCCGCCGGACAGCGCGGTGATCGGCGCGCGCGCGCGTTCTGGCGAGAACAGGAAATCCTGCAGGTAGCCGAGCGCGTGCTTGCGCGCGCCATTGATCTGGATGAACTCGGCGCCCTCGGACACATTGTCGAGTGCGGACAGGTCATCGCGCAGGTGCGAGCGATGCTGGTCGAAATACGCGATTTCCAGATTCGTGCCGAGCCGCACCTCGCCAGACTGCGGCTCCAGTTGCCCGAGCAGCAGTTTCAGCAACGTGGTCTTGCCGGAGCCATTCGCGCCGATCAGGCCGACGCGGTCGCCGCGCTGGATCGTGGTCGTGAGTCCGTCGACGATCAGGCGGCCGTCGAAGCCGAAACGGATATTCTCGACCCCGACCACGCGCCGTCCCGACGACGCCGCATTGCCGACTTCGAGTTTTGCATTGCCACCGAGCTCGCGCCGCTGCGAACGCTCGCGACGCATCGTTTCCAGCGCGCGCACGCGGCCTTCATTGCGCACGCGGCGCGCCTTGATGCCCTGGCGGATCCAGACTTCTTCCTGGGCGAGCTTCTTGTCGAACAGCGCGCGTTCCTGCGCCTGCGCGTGCAGACGCTCCTCGCGCCGTCGCAAATAGTTTTCGTAATCGCCGGGCCAGCTGGTGACCTCGCCGCGATCGATCTCGACGATGCGCGTCGCCAACGCACGCAGGAAACTGCGGTCATGGGTGACGAAGACCACGCTGCCGGCAAAATCGAGCAGCATCTGCTCCAGCCACGCGATCGCCTCGATATCGAGATGATTGGTCGGCTCGTCGAGCAGCAACACGTCAGGATCGAGCACCAGCGCGCGCGCGAGCAGCACGCGCCGCTTCATGCCGCCGGACAATGCCGAGAATTCCATGTCCTCGTCCAGCTGCAGGCGCATCAGCACCTGAGTCACGCGCTGGTCGAGATTCCAGCCCTGCTCGGCATCGATGCGCGCCTGCACCTCGCCCATTTTGTCCGCATTGCCGGGCACGTCGAGATGATGGGTGAGGCGATGGAACTCGGCGAGCCATTCGCCGATATGGCCGAGCGCGCTGGCGACGACATCGAAGATGGTTCCCTCCATGTCGCGCGGCACTTCCTGGGCCAGCTTGGCGATGCGCACGCCGCCCTGCACGCGCACCTCGCCATCGTCGGGACGAATCTCGCCCGCGATCAGTTTCAGCAGGGTCGATTTGCCGGCGCCATTGCGGCCGACGATGCAGACACGCTCGTTGCGTTCGATCGCGAGATCGACCTTTTCGAGCAACAGCGGACCACCGACCGAATAGTCGAGGTTGACGAGATTGACGAGGGACATGGGAAGCCGGAAATCAGGATATGGCGCGTATTGTGCCTTGAATCCCGCGCAGGCCCGTGAACGAGCGCTTGGAAGCCCTCCCCTTCAAGCCTGTCCTGAGCTCGTCGAAGGAGGGAGGGTTGGGTGGGGATGGTGTTCAGGCCGCCGAACCGATCACGCCGCTTGACCGCGCAACTCTCCACTACGCGCCGCCAACGCACGCTCCACCACTTCCCAGCCCGCATCCGCGCGATGCGCCTGCTCGCTGAGCACGCGCCGATACGCGCGCGCCCCCGGCAAGCCTTGATACAAGCCGAGAATATGCCGGCTGATGTGCTGCAGCCGATCGCCGCGCGCGAGATGCGCTTCGACATACGGGCGCAGCCGCATCAGCACTTCGTCGCGATCCGGCAAAGGCGTGCCGAACAGTTCGTGTTCGATCTCGGCCAATCGATACGGCTCGTGGTACGCGGTGCGCCCGAGCATCACCCCATCGACGTGGCGCAGGTGCTCCTGCGTTTCGGCAACAGCGCTCACACCGCCATTGATGACGATGGTAAGCTGCGGATGCTCGCACTTGAGCCGGTATACGCGCTCGTAATTCAGTGGCGGCACCTCGCGGTTCTCCTTCGGCGACAGCCCTTTCAGCCACGCCTTGCGCGCGTGCACGACAAACACGTCGCAACCCGCCGCGTGAACCGTATCCACGAACTCCGCGAGTCCCGCGTATTCGTCCTGGTCATCCACCCCGATCCGGCATTTCACGGTGACCACCGCGCGCGCATGCGCGACCGCCTCGCGCATCGCCGCGACGCATTCGCCGACCAGCGCCGGCTCGCGCATCAGGCACGCGCCGAAGCGCCCCGACTGCACGCGATCGGACGGACAGCCGACATTGAGATTGATCTCGTCGTAACCGAGTTCCGCCCCGATCCGCGCCGCCCGTGCGAGTTCAAGCGGCTCCGACCCACCGAGCTGCAGCGCGACCGGATGCTCGGCCACATCGAAACCGAGCAATCGCGCGCGATCACCATGGATCACCGCCTGCGCCGTGACCATCTCGGTGTAGAGCAACGCATGCGGCGACAGCAGACGGTGGAAATACCGGCAATGCCGATCCGTCCAATCCATCATGGGCGCGACGGAAAAAACGAAAGGGCACTCGGACGCAGCCATTGGTCTGTCTTGATTCATATCACCCATCGTATGCCGCTCATTCCCGGTAGTTCACGCTCTCGTGCGCCAATACTGTACCAGCGACATTTGATCGAACCGAAAACCAGCGTTGGTGCACTATCGTGCATCGACCAACGCGCAGGGGATGCAGCGATGAAGCCGGAGGAAATAGCCAAGCGGCTTAAAGCGAAACTGAAGCGGGATCCCGAACGCTATCAGGAGTCGCAACGCGTCCGGCTGCATCGCGCGATCAGCTGGCTGCAACGCGCGGAGTCCGAGGATGACGACTTCGACGCGCGGTTCATCTTCCTGTGGATCGCCTTCAATGCCGCCTACGCCAAGGAGTTCGGTTTCGGCGAAACCGAGCGCGAACGGCTCGCCAGCTTCATCGGCACGTTGCTGACTGCGGATGGTGAGAAGCGCTTGAGCCAGATCGCGTTCAATCAGTTTTCCGGCCCGATTCGTACGCTGCTCGACAACAAGTTCGTGTTCGAGCCGTTCTGGAAGGCGCTGCAGGAGCACGATTCCAGCGATCGCTGGGGGGAAAAGTTTGCCACCAGCCGGAAGATCGCGTTGAGTTCGGTCATGGCTGGCGACACCGCGGTGGTGCTGTCGATCGTGTTCGATCGGCTCTACGTGCTGCGCAACCAGCTCGTGCATGGCGGCGCGACCTGGAACAGCGCGGTGAACCGTGCCCAGGTGAAGGACGGCGCCGCGATCATGCTGGCGCTGACGCCGATCATCATCGACCTGATGCTGGACCATCCCGAGATGGAATTCGGCGACATCCTGTATCCGGTCATTTGAACCGCGCTGATCAGCACCAGGTCACGTGTAGCCTCTCGACCGTGCCCAGCGCCGCGACGCTCCGACCAGCGAACCGAAGCAAGCATGACGGTGAACGCTTCCGCGTGCTCGCGCCAGTGTAAAACTACTCAACTGCCTCGGTGCGACTGTCTCCCATCAACACCGACATCGCCTGCAGCGATGGCAGGTGTTGGCAGAGAATCCGGAAACACGCGAGCAGCGGGCCGGCGAGCAGGATGCCGAGGATGCCCCACAACGAACCCCAGACCAGCAGCCAGACGAACACGATGACCGGGTTTATCGCCAGACGTCGACCGATCACGTACGGCGTGATCAACTGGCCCTCGATCACCGCCATCAGGAAAAACACGCCCGGCAGCGCGAGCGCGTGGCCGAGTGAAGGGAACGTCGCAAGACCGACCACGGACAAGGTGATGATCGTGAGCGTCGGCCCCACGTACGGCGCGAAATTCAGCACGCCGGCGAGAGCACCCCACATCAGCGCATTGGGTACGCCGAGCAGGCTCATCGCGATCGCAGTCGCGATGGCAAGGCCCAGGTTGATCGAACTGACCATGCCCAGATAGCGCGACATTTCCTGCTGGATGCCGCGCGCGATGCCGACGACCACACGCTTCTCGCTCATCCCCGGCGAGATCTCGACCAGCCGGCGCAGGAAGTTGTCGCCGGAGGAAAGGAAAAAATATAAAAGTAGCAGAACGACCGCGACGGTGCCGAGCGCATGCGGCGTCGCGGCAAGCAAGCCATCGAACACGCTCGGCTGCGCCGCGACGACGACTTTCGCGGCGGGCGGTTGACCCAGGTCTTCGAGCTTTCTGGTCGCTTCGCGTGCCTGCGTGAAGGGCGCGCGCACGTCGCGCAACCGCTGTTCGATTGACTTCAGGCTGGTCGGCGCGTTCGCGACCCATTCCTGTGCGGGCCGCATCAAACCCGAGATTGCGCCGCCGATGCCGACCACGATCAGCAGCACGACGACGAGGCTGCCGACGCCGCGCGGAATGTGCACACGCTCGAACAACGTCACCAGCGGCGACAGCAGCAAGGCGAGCAGCAGGCCGAGCATCAGCGGCGCCAATACGTCCTGCGCGAGATAGCACGCATACGTGCACACGATCACGAGGATCACCAGGATCGAGCGGGTCAGGATACGAACCTGCTTGGCGAGATCGGACATGGGTCAAGTTCCGCGAAAGGCGAAACGCAGTTCTAGCACAGTGGTCGCCCATCGATCCTGACTGCACCACCAGCGCGGCGGCGGCGATCGAACTATCATCAGGGCTGGCGATTGCCGATGAGCGGAGTACATGTCAATGAATCTCGAAGGAAAACGGGTCGCGGTGACCGGCGCATTCGGCACGCTCGGTGCGGCTGTGGTGCGCGCCGCGCAGGACGCAGGCGCCCACGTCGCCGCGATCGATCGCGCGGCAGCGCCGCAGTCGACCGCCGCGCTCGGTGATGCGAGGCTGTTCGGCGGCATCGATCTTGCCGACGAAAAGGCCGCCGCGAACACATTGAACGAGGTCGCGCAGGCACTCGGCGGGCTGGATGCGCTGGTCAATATCGCAGGTGCATTCCGCTGGGAAACGGTTGCGGACGGCTCGCTCGATACCTGGGATCTGCTGTACCGGATCAACCTGCGCACGGCAGCCGCCGCGAGCAAGGCCGCGCTGGTGCATCTGCGCAAGAGCGGCGGCGGACGCATCGTCAACATCGGCGCTGCCGCCTCGGCGAAGGCCGGCGCGGGCATGGGTGCCTATGCGGCATCGAAAGCCGGCGTCGCACGCCTTACCGAAGCACTGGCCGAAGAGCTGAAGGACGATCGCATTACCGTGAACGCGGTGCTGCCGAGCATCATCGACACGCCGCCGAATCGCGCCGACATGCCGAAAGCGGACTTCGATCGTTGGGTCAAACCCGAACAGCTCGCCGAGGTGATCATTTTCCTGCTTTCCGAGCACGCCGCTGCGATCACCGGCGCACTGTTGCCGGTGGTGGGGCGGGTGTAGCGGGCCTGCAACGATCCACAAGGCGGTTCCCCCGTAGGAGCGCACCCTGTGCGCGAACCCCACCCATGACGCGTCGGCACGATCGCCGATAGGGTGGGCTCCTGCAGATTCACGGCCCTGTAGCGGCGCAGCCGCGAGATCCGCACCGTCGCGGTCGCGCTTGCTGCGCTCCTCCAAGGCAGGGCCTGACGTTCTCCCGCTAACCCCGCTTGCTTCGCGACCGCGTTGTACCCCATGACCTTCCAAATGGGGAAACGCCATGTCTGCTCATGCCAACGTTCCGCTTGCGTCTCTGGATTGGCAGCGCATCATCGCGCTCGGCACCTCATTCGCGTTGCATGTGATCGCCGTTGCGATCGTCGCGATTCCGATCGCGATGCCATTGCCGAGGCTTCTGGCGAAGGCCGCCGAGGTGCGGATTTTCGAGCCGAATCCGCCAGCACCCGCACTGCCGATTCCGCCGGAACCGCTGCCGCTGGTGCGTCCGCGCCCGAGCCATCATCCCGTTGTGGCGCCCCCGGTACCGCAGGCTCCGATCACCACGACATCGAGTCCGGTCGACTCAACGATCGCGGCCACACCGATTGCAAGCGCACCAGTCGACTCCACACCCGGCAGCGCGCAGGCATCGCCTGCCGGAGGTGAAACCCGCACGCTTGCCTACGACGGCGCGTTGAAACTCAAGTATCCGCCGACCTCGATGCGCCAGCGCGAGCAAGGCACCGTGTTGCTGCGGGTGGCGGTCGATGCCAATGGCGCCGTGCAGCGCATCGAGATCGAGCGCAGCTCCGGGCATCCACAACTGGATATCGCCGCACGCGAGGCGGTGCAACATGCGCACTTCCGGCCGGTGCTGCGTGATGGCCAGCCGGTGCCGGCGTGGGGCGTCGTGCCGATCGAATTTCGCCTGGAACGTTTGTGACCGGAGCCATGCCGGTCGGGCGACGTGCGGGCGAGCGGACGCGCGTCGGTTAGAGTAGGGAGCCGGCGCGTTCACCCCGATTCAGCGCGATGCGCTTCCATGTGCCGGCAGTTGCGTCGCACGAAACGGATTCCGCCGCCCATGGATTTGCAAATCGTCTGGTATGTCCTCGCCGCGGTGCTGATCGTGATCGGTTTCGCCGGCACGATCGTGCCGATCCTGCCCGGCGTGCCGATCGTATTCGGCGGCATGTGGCTCGCCGCGTGGGCCGATCGCTACGCGCACGTCGGCACGTTCACGCTGATCGTGCTCGGCGTGCTGACGTGCACTCGCACTGGTTCTGGATTTCGTCGCCGGCATGCATGGCGCGAAGCGCGTCGGTGCGAGTCGCCATGCGGTGATCGGCGCACTGCTCGGCACTGTGGTCGGCCTGTTCTTCGGCCTGCCCGGCCTCCTGCTCGGGCCGTTCGTCGGCGCGTTGCTCGGCGAACTCGTCGCCGGCGGCGGACTGCGCAAGGCGACCGGCGTCGGCGTGGGTGCATGGCTCGGGTTCGCGGTCGGCGTCGCCGCAAAGCTCGGCATCTGCTTCGCGATGCTCGGGATCTTTGCACTGGCGTTTGCGTTCGGCTGAACATCTATGCCGTTTGCGGCCCGTTCACCCGACGAGCGGGCAGCGCCGCTTCACGTACCCACGCGCGAAAGATGCGCAATCGCCGCTTCGCTTTGTTCGCGCTGCGTGTCATCGAACAGCGTGATTTCGATCCGCTCGATCGTGGCCGGATCGAGGCAGCGCACATTGACGTCGATGCCATCGGGATTGGAGCGCGGTACGTAGAAACTCTTGATGCCGCAATGGGCGCAGAAGCGGTGCTTCGCACTGCCGGTATTGAACGTGTATTCGGTCAGCGCATCGCGCGCCGCTGAGCAGGCGAAAACGGTTGGCCGGCACGATCAGGTGCAGGAAGCCGCTCATCCGGCAGATCGAGCAGTTGCAATCGAGCGCGGCGATCGTCGCCGGTGCATCGACTTCAAAACGCACCCGCCCACAGTGGCAGCCACCGCGATGGGTGACGAAAGGCGCATTCATCGCGCAGCGCCCGGCAACACGTAGAGCCACACCGCGAAAAATTGCAGCACGCTGCCGAGCAGGACAAACACATGCCACAGCGCGTGATTGAATGGCAGCCGTTTCCACAGATAGAACGGCACCCCGAGCGTGTACGCGACACCGCCGCCGAACAGCAGCCACAATCCGCCGGCCGGCAGCGCCGCGACCAGCGGCTTGATCGCGATCAGGCCGACCCAGCCCATGCCGACGTACAGCGCAGCCATCAGCGGGCGGCTGCGCACGCGGCGCACTTCCAGCGCGATGCCGGCGAACGCGAGCGTCCAGACGATCGCGAACAGCGACCAGCCCCAGACACCCCGCAAGGTGATCAGCGTAAACGGCGTATAGGTTCCGGCGATCAGCAGGAAAATCGCCGAATGGTCGAGTACGCGCAACAGCGGCTTCGCAGGCGGATGCGCGATGCTGTGATAGAGCGTCGAGGCGACGTAAAGCGCGATCAGGGTGACGCCATAGATGCAGACGCTGGCGATGTGCAGTGCATCGTGACCGCGCGACGCGGCGACGACGAGAATCGCCAGCCCGATCGCGCCGAACACAATGCCGATGCCGTGAATCAGGCTGGACGCCATTTCCTCGCGTACGCTGTAGTCGGTCGCCAGTGCTTGCGCGCTTGATGCCGTCATCGCGATCTCCATCGAACGCACCTTCGGGTAGTGCGCAGTCCCGTGCATCTTGATCGATCGCGCAGCTCGCTGCCAACCCCGCTGCGCGCGACGCGGCGCGCACAGCGTCGTAAGCTTGGGCGCATGGCCTCGATGGAGAGCTGTGATGACGATTCGTGATGATGGAACCAGCGGACGTTTCACGCGCGACGTGCTGATTCACCTGCGTCGCACCGACGCCGAAACTCCGGCCGGCACGGTCGGCCTGCAACTGGCCAGGAGCCTCGATGCATGGGCGACCGGCCTGCACGTTGTCGCGCTCGCGCCGACCGCATACGCGTCGCCGGAAGCAGGCACGCTGTTCGCGGGCGAAGCCGATTCGCTGTATCAGGACGCGCTGCAAAGCGAACCATTTTGGCGCGCGCAACTCGATGCCCGTGGTGTACGCGGCGAATGGCAGGTCGCACAGGGCGACGCGATCGAAGCGTTGTGCCACGCATCGCGCTGGTGCGATCTGGTCGTGGTCGAGCGCCCGCAACTCGACCGCAACACGCCAACCGGCTGGGGCGTCGTTTCACGCACCGTGTTCGGCGCCTCGGCACCGGTCGTGGTGGTACCGGAACGCGCGCCGTGCGCGAGTGTCGGCGCGCATGTCGTCGTCGCGTGGAATCACAGCCGCGAGGCAGCGCTGGCAATCCGTGGCGCGCTGCCACTGCTTGAACGCGCCGCGCACGTAAGCGTGCTGGATGGCGCGGCGAGCGAAAGTCCGTTCGGCTCGCGCTATCTGCCGACGCTGGATCTGCATGCCTGGCTCGCACGGCATGGCATCGCAGCGACATTCCAGACGTTCAAGACGGGCAAGGAATCGGGCACCGCGCTACTCGATGCGGCGCATGCGCTCGGCGCCGACCTGATCGTGATGGGTGCTTGGGGCCATTCGCGCATCACCGAGCTCGTGCTCGGCGGGACGACGCGGCACCTGTTCCAGTACAGCGATCTGCCGTTGCTGGTTGCGCATTGAGGAGTGGATCCGAATCCAAACATGGTGGGAGCGCCGGAAGGCGCAATGCCTTCCCGCTCGATCAAAAGCATCGCGGCTGCCGCCGCTCCCACCACGCCACGCACATGCTGTTTTTGTGCTCGCCTATCGCGCGTTCGCAAACGCCAGCGTCATGTCCAGCATGCGGTTCGAGAAACCCCACTCGTTGTCGTACCAGGCGAGCACCTTGACCAGGGTGCCGCCCATCACGCGCGTCTGCGTCGCGTCGTAGACCGAGCTGCGCGGATCGTTGTTGAAGTCGATCGACACCAGCGGCTGGTGATTGATGCCGAGAACGTTCTTCAGTTTGCCCTCGGCCGCTTCCTTCACCGCCGCGTCGATTTCCTCGTGGCTGGTCGCGCGCTGCGCGACGAACGAAAAATCCACGCAGGAAACATTAATCGTCGGAATGCGCATCGAGAAGCCGTCGAGCTTGCCCTTGAGCGCCGGCAGCACCAGACCGATTGCCGCCGCGGCGCCGGTCTTGGTCGGGATCTGCGACATAGTCGCCGAACGTGCGCGACGCAGGTCCTTGTGGTACACGTCGGTCAACACCTGGTCGTTCGTGTAGGCGTGGATCGTGGTCATCAGGCCATGCACGATGCCGATCTTTTCATGCAGCACCATGGCCAGCGGCGCGAGGCAGTTGGTCGTGCACGACGCATTCGAGATGACCTGGTCGCTGCCCTTGATCTCGTGATGGTTGACGCCGTAGACGAAGGTGCCGTCCACGTCCTTGTCGCCGGGTGCCGAGATGATCACCTTCTTCGCGCCGGCCGCGATATGCGCGCTGGCCTTCGCCTTGCTGGTGAAGAAGCCGGTGCATTCGAGCACGATGTCGACGCCGAGGTCCTTCCACGGCAGCTTGGCTGGGTCACGCTCGGCGCAGACCTTGATCCGATCGCCGTCGACGATGATGTCGCCGCTGTCGTAGCCAACCACGCCCGGGTACTTGCCGTGCGCGGTGTCGTACTGGGTCAAATGCGCGTTGGTTTCCGCGTCGGCGAGGTCGTTGACGGCGACGATCTGGATGTCGTTGGTGCGCTTGGCCTCGTACAGCGCGCGCAACACATTGCGGCCGATGCGGCCATACCCATTGATCGCGATTTTCACAGCCATGAACTGCTCCTTCGACGTAGACGGAAAAGTGTGAACTGTGAATTGTACCGGCCCCGTGGAATACGCGCACGGTGCCATTGGGATGGGGCCAATAGGCACATGCCAAGTGCCCGACCATTCCACGCTGTAGCGAGCGCACCGCGCATGGCACACTGCCGGAACACCCAAAGCAAGCTGCTGATCCGATGCTGCGTTTCGCATACCTCCCTTGCCTGCTCGCCCTCGCCTTCGCTCCCTTGCACGCCCACGCCTGGGGTCCGAGCGGACATCGCATCGTCGCGCAGCTCGCCGAGCAGCAGCTGTCACCAACCACACACGCGCAAGTACGCCGTCTGCTCGCATCGACCGGCGATCATTCCCTCGCTGACGTCGCGACCTGGGCCGACGACCTGCGCGACGATCCGTCGCAACGCGCGCTTGCACGTGCGACGGCGCCGCTGCATTTCGTCAACTTCAGCTCATCGACGTGCCGCTACGATCCGCCACGCGATTGCCCGGGCGGGCGCTGCGTGGTCGGCGCGATCGAAAGCTACGCGCGCGTCCTCGGCGACCGCTCACGCCCCGACTGGGAACGCGCGGTCGCGTTGCGCTTCGTTGTCCATTTCGTCGCCGATGCGCACCAGCCGCTGCACGCGGGTTACCGCCGCGACCGCGGCGGCAATCGTTATCAGGTGCGATGGGACGGACGCGGCACCAACCTGCATGCGATCTGGGATACGCCGGTGCTCGGCAGCCGCCATCTCGGCTGGCGCGCGCAGGCGAGCGAACTGGCGCGCTCGTCGCGATCGACCACACGCGGCACGCCGGCGCAGTGGGCCGAGGAATCGTGTCGCGCGACGCGCGATGACGGCATCTACCCGCGCGGACACATGATCGATGCCGCGTATCTCACGCGCATGCGTCCGCTCGCCGAGCAACGCGTACGCGATGCCGCGGCACGACTTGCCGAACTCCTCGATCGCGAGCTTGGCAGGCGCTGAGGTCACCAGCGAAGCTGGACGTCCCAGCGCACGAAATCCAGAAATTTCTACTGTTAAAACAGTCCTTTACGGAGGTCCCTACGCGCATGAACAATTTATGAACTCATCGGTATTGAATATACCGCACTGAACCTCATCTTAAGCACGACGCCAGCGCAACCGAACGGACTGAACTGGCGGCAGTCGAACTTCCGTGGCGAAAAATAACGCCACTACATGTCCCGCTTTTCCTTACATAGTTGGAGAAAATCATGAGAAACACTTTGCTGGCTATTGCCCTGGCCACCGCCGGTTTTGTCGCCCTGCCCGCCGCCCACGCCGCCGACAGCAGCGGCATGTTCATCAACGGCAACATCGGCCAGTCCAATCTGAGCAAGGGTGCGTATGACGACAGCGACACCGGTTATGCCGCGAACATCGGCTATCGCTGGGCGGTTGCGCCGAACGTGCTGATCGGCGTCGAGGGCGGCTATGCAGATCTCGGCAGCATCTCGCCGAAATCGGGCTATGCGCCACTCGGCAACGCGAAGATCAACGGCTGGAATGTCGGCGCCAACGCACACTTCAACCTCACCGACAACTGGTATCTCAGCGGCCGTGCGGGTCTGTTCCGCGCCGACGTCAAAGGTGGCTATCTCGACGCGGCCAGCGTTCCTGTGCTTGTCGATAACAGCAGCAACAAATGGTATGCCGGCGCAGGCTTCGGCTACGACTTCAACAACAACGTCAGCGTCGGCTTGAATTACGACTACTACAAGGCATCGAAGAACGGCTTCAACGTCAATCCCGACCTGGTCTCGGTCAGCGCCGAATACCGCTTCTGAGTCGGGCCGCAGAGCCGGGATTGGCACTGCGGAACCTGTGTGATCCATCGAAATCCCGGTCTGCGACGGCAGGCCGGGATTTCTTTTGCGCTGGGCCATTCACGACCATCGGGGCCAACGCCATCATTGCCGTCGATGTCCGCCAGCGCGCGCGATTTCAATCACGCTGCGGATACAGGGAAGGCAGCGCACTCGCCTCGCCATTCCGCACCGAGGCTTGGTCGCGCCACGCAAGACCACCTTTGAATGCCTGCTGCAGGCGTCCTCCGAGGCCTTGCACAGGCGCACCGGCGTAGCGCGTTCGTTGCAGGTCGGCGAGTGCCGCCACCTGCGCAGGATCGCCGAGCCGTGCCGCGAGTTCACCGAGATTGCGCACATCCGCGCGTTCGCCGCGCGCCCATGCGACCAGTGCACGCTCGGCTGCGGCGAACTCACCCAAGGAACATGCGCGCAGGAATGCTGCGCGCTGCGACGACGAGTCGACAGCCGGCGCAGACGCCGCAGCCACGACGCCTCCCCTGCGCCGCGAATGCCACCACAGCGCGAGCGTGCTCAGCCACAGTGCGAAGCCGACGATCGCAAGCGCTTTCCAGGTGCGCAGGTGACGTCGCGACGCACTCGTCGAGGCTGCCGGTGCCGGTGACGAAACACCGCTCGGCGCAGCGGTCGATGCGGACGCGGCGGCGGCACCTGGCTCGGGCGCTGCCGCAGCGCCGGCCGCCGCGAGCACGGTGATCGTCTTCGCCGGCAATTGCGCAACCTCGGCACGATCGTTGTGGGTATCCCACCAATGCACTTCGACGCCGGGAATCGTCAACGTTCCCGCGCGATCGGGCACGAACGCGAATTTCTGCACGCGCTCGCCATACAACCACTCGCCGTCGTCGCGCGTGCGCATGTCGGCCTTGTCCGGGTAGATCTCGGCGCCTTCGGGTTTGGCGAGGCTGAGGTCCGGCAGCTGCTCGTGGCCGAGGCCCTTCGCTTGCAGGCGAATCGTGCGCGTGATCGGATCGCCGACGCGCACCTCGTCAGGCAACGCGGTTTCATCCTTGAGCAGCAACGACGCGGCGGGCAACCATGGCGAATCAGTCCAGTCCGCGGGTTTCACCTTCACGTCGAGATGCACCGGTTCGGAACGTGCGCTGACGTTGCGCCCGCCGCGGAAGAAGCCCATCGGATCGCTCGCACTGAGCGCGGTGCCGCGGAACGTGATCGCCGGAATGTCGATCGCGCCGCTGCGTTCCGGCGTCAACGCATAATGGCGCTCGATGACCTTGTAATGGCGCGCGCCGACATTCGCGTCGTATGACTTGTCCTGACCGAGCTGTTTGACGCCGAGGCCGTCCGCCTTCGGATCGGCGAGGCTGCCGCCACCGAGGTCCACCGCGAAATAGAGCTTCGTGGTGTAGCGCACTTCCTGCTGCACGTATGGTGTCAGCGGTTCGGCAGTGATCTCGAGAAATACGTCGCCCTCGGCTTTCGGGCCCGCTGCTGGCGTGGCCGCGAGCACGTCGAGCACAAGCGGATTGGTCTGCGCATTGCCGACCTTGATCGGCGCGACGCTGATCGTGCCGGCACGTTTGGGTTCGAGTGCAACCGCCCACAACGTCTTCGACGAGCTGGCGCCGTTGACGATGCTGACCTGCTGGCTCGACTGGGTGCCGTGCAGGTCGAAATCCTGATTGAGCGCGGAGAAATCCGGCTGTGCGCTGTCGGCGGCATCGGCCTCGATGTTCAAGGTCGCTGTTTCGCCGAGCTGCATGCTGGTGCGATCGAACCACGCGCGCAACGTTGCCGCCGAGGCGTGCGCGGACACCACCGCGCACAGCAACGCGAATGCCGCGAAGCGTGCACATGCCCGAATGGGAATCCGTGTCATCCGCCTTCTCCCGCGCCTTGCTGGCGGCGCTGATATTCAAGTTGGAACTTGCGCCGCAACAAGCCGCCCGGATCATCGGGCACGCGTTGCAGCCAGTGTTCCAGGGTCTGCTGCTTCTCGCGCGCGGCCTCATCCTTCGCGGCGGCAACGCCGTGCTGCGGTTTGTCGCCCTTGTTCGCGTCCGCCGCGGGTTTCGACGGTTCTGCAAGCGCCTTGTCGATGGATTTCGACAACTCATCCTGCTGCTGCGCGTCGGGCTTCTGCGCCCGGCTCGGCGCGGTTTGATCCTGCCGGTCGTTGCCTGCGGTGGGCGAAGAATCCTGCTGGTCGTGCTGGTCTTTTTGCGCATCCTTCTGCGCGCCGTCCCGCGTTTTCTTTTGTGTGTCGTCGGACGATGACGATGCGGCATCCTTCTGCGCGTCCTGCTGCTGGTCGCCCTGTTGATCTTTCTGGCCGTCCTGCTGCTGATCCTGCTTGCCTTGTTCGTCCTTGTCCTGTTTGTCGCCTTGCGAACCCTGGTCGGACTTGTGCTGCTGATCCTTTGAATCGCCTCGCGATCCCGGTTGTTTCTTGTCCGATGGCGACGACTGTTTTTGCCGCGACTTCTGCTGCGCGAGGAAGTCCTCGACCGCCTTGCGGTTCGCCTGCGCATCCGCCATCCCGGGCGCGGCCTTCAACGCCTCGTCGTAGGCCTTGATCGCATCCTCGTAGCGGCCGAGTTTGGCCAACGCATTGCCCTTGTTGTAGTCGCCGTCCGCACCATGTGTTTTCGCGTAATCGTCCGCCGCAGCCGCGTAGTCGCCCGCGCGATACGCGGCACTGCCACGCCACTGCGGCGAGTGCGCGACGCTCTGCGCCTGCTTCGCATCGCCCTTGGCGAGTGCGGCGGCCGCCTGCTGATCGGGGCGCTGCCACAGATCGGCCAGCGATGCGGCCCGCGCCCGTGGCATCGGCGCAATGAGCGCGAACGCGAACACCATCAGCCAGCCGCGCCGGAAACCAAACAATGCGAGCGGCAACAGCACCAGCAGGAACCACGGCCCGCGATCGCGCCAGCGCGCACTTTGCGCGGTTTCCGTTGTTGCATTGGGCGCACCCTGATCAGCGATGTTCGCTGGATCGGCCGCGAGCAGCGCGTCCAGATCGCGCGCATCCGGACTCAAGTTCGCATAGCGACCGGCGCCAGCCGCGGCGACCGCACGCAAACCCGCTTCGTCGAAACGCGACATCACCACGTTGCCGTTGGCATCCTTCGCGAAATCGCCTTGCGCCAGCGGCACCGGCGCACCGGTTGCAGTGCCGATGCCGAGCACCGACACCGTGAAACCGCGCGCATGCGCATGGCGAGCCGCCGCCGCGGCGTCATCACTCGCGCTATCGGCGATCAGGATGATTTCGCCGTGATGCAGGCCGGCTTGCTCGATCAGCGCGGTGGCGGCATCGATCGCACGCGCGGTCGCGTTGCCGGCCACCGGCATCGTGCTCGGGTCGAGCGAGTCGACCAGGTTGCGCACGGTCTCGACATCGTCGGTCAGCGGCGCGGCGACGAACGCATCGTCACCATAGCCGATCAGCGCCGTCTGGTAGTCGCGACTGCGGGTCAAAATGTCATTGAGTTTGAAGCGCGCGCGGGTCAACCGGTTCGGCTTTTCGTCCTGCGCCAGCATGCTCGGCGCCAGTTCCAGCGCGAGCACGCGCGCGCTCTGGTTCCGGTACAGCGGTATCGGCTGACGTTCCCACGCGGGGCCCGCCAGCACGATGCAGGCGAGTGTCCATAGTGCGGCCGCGAGCACGATCCCCGAACGCGCCGGTCCGCCTTCGACGCGCTCGATCAGGTGCGGCAGCAGATGCGCATCGACCGCCGCGCGCCATGCGCCGGCGTCCGTGCGACTGTTGCGCCAAGCCAGCCAGAACAGCGGCACCGCGAGCAGCAACAGCAGTGCGAGCGGGCGCAGAAAATGGAAGTTCGCGAGCAGGTTGGCAATCGCGGCGCTCATGCGGTCACCACCTTGCGCGCGAACCGCATGCGCCAACCGGGCAGTGCGAACGCGAATGCACCGAGCAGCAAAGTGGCTGCGAGCGGCAGCCAATACAGCTCGTCGATCGGGCGCAGGCTCTGCTGCGTATCGGCGGCCGGCTCCAGCTTGTCGATCGCGCGGTAAATACCGGCCAGTTCCGCACTGTCGCGCGCGCGGAAATAGCGGCCGCCGGTTTGATCGGCCATGCGGGTCAGCATTTTTTCATCGAGGTCGGTAGACGGATTGACGATGCGACTGCCGAACAGGCTGTCGACCCGCAGCTCGTCGGCACCGATGCCGATCGTGTAGATGCGTACACCGTTCGCGGCAGCGAGATCGATCGCCTTGTCCGGATCGAGTTCACCCGAGGTGTTGACGCCATCGGTCAGCAGCACCAGCACGCGTTGTTTCTGCGGCCGCGCGCGCAAGCGTTTGACGGCGAGTCCGACTGCATCGCCGATCGCGGTTTCGCGCCCGGCGAGGCCGATCGTCGCGTCGGCCAGTTGCCGGGCGACGGTCTTCAGGTCGAAAGTCAGCGGTACCAGCAGGTATGCGCGCGTGCCGAACAGGATCAAGCCGACACGATCGCCCTGGCGGCGATGGATGAAGTCCGAACCGATCGCCTGGATTGCCGCGAAGCGCGTCGCGGATGCGGAGCCGAGCTGCATGTCTTCGGTGCTCATGCTGCCAGACGTGTCGACCGCCAGCAGCAGATCGCGGCCGGAGCGCGGTACGTCTTCCGGCGCGCCGAGGTATTGCGGTCGCGCCGCAGCCAGCGCCAGCATCGCCCATGCGAGCAACGCGAGCGCACGACGCAGGCGCGGCACCGGCGATACATCTACCTGCTGCGGCAGCGCGACGCCGAGATGCGGCAGATGCAGGGCCGTGCCGATCGTGCCGCGCGCGCGCGGCAGCAACCATGCTGCGAGGAACGGCAGCGGCACGATCGCGAGCAACCATGGCCAGGCCAGCTCAAACACGATTGCGGCTCCGTGGCAGAACGGCGTGCAACCAGCTGCGCGCCAGCTCGAGCAACGCGGATGTGTCGAATGCCGGCAACGCCGGATCGGCCGCGCGGCGATACGGCGCATCGATCAAGGCGCGACCGGCGCCGGTCCTGAATGGCGCCTGCTGCGCCCGCTCGGCCGGCAATTGCGTATCGAGAAACGTGAGCCACGCGTCGCCGCGAAGCGCCACCGCGGTGGGTTCGATCATCCTCGATGCACGTCGCAGCAGTTGCGATACCTGTGCCGCGAGTTGCGCCGATTCCATTTGCGTCGGGTGCAGCGCGGCAATCCGGTCGAGCTCGGCGTGGATCTGCCGGCGCCAGCGTCGTTCGCGTTGCCCGCGCAGCAGCCAGCGCGCCGCGAAGAACAGCAGCACGCAAGCGAACGCCGCGAGCAGCCACCAGCCCGGCGCCGGCGGCCACCATGAAGGTGTCGGCGGCAGATGGATGTCGCGCAGCTCGGGGCCGGGCGCCGATGCGGGCGACGCGACGCTCATGCGACGACCCTGGAATGACGGCTGCGTGCGAGCAGCGGCGCGAGGGCGCGGCGCAGGTCCGCATGGCCATCGAGTTCGATCACGCGCACGCCGAGCGTCGCGCACAACCCGAGCAGGCGCTCGCGCGATGCGGCGAAGCGCTCCGTCCAGGCGCCACGCACGGCGGCATCGGAAAAATCGAGGATGCGCCGCGCCGCGCCAAGATGGACAGCGTAGCGACCCGGCGGCGGTGCGCTGAGTTCGAGCGCATCGCGCAGAAGCACCAGCGAGATTTCGTGGCGACCCGCAATCTGCGGCAGCAATGACGCCACCTCGGTGTCGGTGCTGAAACCGTCGCTCAACAGCACAAGGCGCATGCCCGGCAGCAGCAATCGGCGCGCCCGCGCAAGCACGCGCGAGAGCGGCGTCTGGGTGATGCCGTCGGCGGCCGCATCCCAGTCGCGCAACGCACGCAGGACATGCAACGCGCCACGTCGACCGCCGGCCGGTTTGACCTCGCCATTGATGCCGCCTCCGAAACCGATTGCGCCAACGCGGTCGCCGGCGGCCGTCGCCATCCATGCCAGCAACGCGGCTGCGCGCGCCGCCTGCACGCTTTTGAAGCGCACGCGGGTACCGAAGCGCATGCCGGGATTGAGGTCGATCGCGAGCAACAGGCTTTGCTCGCGTTCCTCCTCGAACAGCTTCGTATGCGGCTTGCCGCTGCGCGCGGTAACCCGCCAATCCATGTGGCGGATCTCGTCGCCGGCCTGATAGATGCGCGATTCACGGAAGTCCACCCCTCGACCGCGCCAGCGCGATGCATTGCCACCGCCACGCAACGCCGTGCTGCGCCGGTTGCGCGCAAGGCTTGCACCGTGGGCAAGCGCGGAAAGAGCGATCAGCTCGTCGAGGGCGACTTGAGTGGCGTTGGACGGGGATGCGGTCATGGGTTGCGGATGGCAGGCTGCGAGCAAAGGGCCAAGGGCTGGCAAGGCAGGCGTTGCGCGGCTCTTGATCTTCAGCCCTCAACCCCGCGCTTCGTCAAGGCAACGGCACGCGCTCAAGCAGCGTCGCGATGACCTTGTCGGCGCTGATGCCTTCGGCCTCCGCCTCGTAGCTGAGCAGCACGCGATGGCGCAACACGTCGGCCGCGATCGCATGGACGTCCTCGGGCGTCACGTAATCACGACCGCTGAGCCATGCGTGCGCGCGTGCGCACCGATCCAGCGCGATCGTGCCGCGCGGGCTCGCGCCATAGGCGATGTAGCGGACGAGCTCGGCGCCGTACGGCGCCGGATCACGCGTCGCCAGCACCAATTGCACGATGTACTCCTCCAATTGCGGCGCCAGGTGCAAGTCGAGCACCTCGGTGCGCGCGGCAAAAATCTGTTGCTGGCTGAGCATGCGGGTCGGCACCGGCGACGCATTCAGCGCCTCGCGCGCGCGGTCGCGCGCGAGTTTCAGGATCGCCGCTTCCGATGCCGCGTTCGGATAGTCGACGCGCACATGCAGCAGGAAACGATCGAGTTGCGCTTCGGGCAACGGATAGGTGCCCTCCTGCTCGATCGGATTCTGCGTGGCCATGACCAGAAACAGCGCCGGCAACGTATACGTGTCGCGTCCGACCGTGACCTGACGTTCACCCATCGCCTCGAGCAGCGCCGATTGCACCTTGGCCGGCGCACGGTTGACCTCGTCGGCAAGGATCAGGTTGTGGAAGATCGGGCCGCGCTGGAATTCGAATGTCGTGGCCTGAGGCCGATAAATTTCGGTGCCGGTGAGATCGGCCGGCAGCAGGTCCGGCGTGAACTGGACGCGATGGAAATCCGCCTCGATGCGTGTAGCCAGCTCCTTGATCGCGGTGGTCTTGGCAAGTCCCGGCGCGCCCTCGACGAGCAGATGGCCATCCGCAAGCAGCGCGATCAGCAAACGATCGATCAGCCCCTCCTGCCCAATGATGCAATGGCCGAGTTCGCTGCGCAGTGCGGCAAAGGCGGCAGCCGCCGTGGTGGATTCAGGCATGTCCATGAGTTTTCAGGTTCTGGCTTCGACAATGATCGCACGCCGGGCGCGCGCGGCTTCGGACAACGTATGGCGAAATAAGTTTTGCCGCTGCCGTCGCGAGATCCGGCAGCGTGGCCGGCGCCGCAGGAGTGCCGATCGACGCGAGGGCTTTCCACCGCTGGCTGCAGCGCAACTGCGGGGTTTCCTGCGAAGCGGCGACAGGCTCAGGCCAACCGGCGGCCGGGTTCAGCCGGTTTTCAGCACGTCGGCAAGCGCCGCCGGTTTGCCGACCAGCCAGCCTTGCGCATAACGGCAGCCGAGTTTGTGCAGGATTTCGCGCTGCTCGCGCGTTTCCACGCCCTCGGCAATGAGATCGCAATCGAGCGCGCGCGCCATCGCGACAATGACGCCGACCAGGGCGACGCCGCGTGGGCGATCGAGCGCCTTGACGAAACTGCCATCGAGCTTGATCTGATCGAACGTGAGGGTCAGCAGCGGACCGAGGTTCGAGTACCCCGTACCGAAATCGTCGAGCGCGACATGCATGCCGGCCGCGTGGCAGCGCGCGAGCAAGTCGTCGATGTGTGCGTGGTCGAAGACCAGGCTCTCGGTGATTTCCAGCTTCAGCCGGTCCGGCGGCAGGTCGCGCTTGCGCAGATGCGCGAGGATTCGTTCAACGAGTTTCGGATCTTCAAGCTGGCGCGCGGAAAGATTCATCGCAATGAACGGCAGCGGTTTGCGGCCACGGCGCTTGAACTCCGCGAGCATGTCGCACACGCGCGCGAACACGTAGTCGCCAATCGGCACGATCAACGACGTTTCTTCAGCAAGACGGATGAACTCGGCAGGTGACACTGCGCCGCGCTCCGGATGCTGCCAGCGCACCAGCGCTTCGTAACCGGCGATGGTGCCGCTGATGATCTCCTCGATCGGCTGCAGGCGGACTTCGAGTTCCTTGCGTTCCAGAGCGGCACGCAACTCGCTTTCCAGACGTATCTTGTTGAACGCACCCAGGTCACCGGGCTGCACCGACGCGGGATCGAGCTTGCGCGAGTGGTCGCCGGAAAGCGTCGCGAGCGCCGAGCGATACCGCGTCAACTGGCTCATCAGCAGCGCGCGCACGACGGGGTCGGCGGCAGCCAGACGTTCGGAGAACTGATCCGCGTCGATCGGCGTGAGGCGGCAGTTGCTCAACGCACGCGCGGTCGCGGTACGTGCGGAGTCGTCGATCACCGCCATTTCGCCGAGCAGCATGCCCGGACCGAGCTCTGCAAGCAGGCGCCGTTCGCCGAACTGGACCGTGCTGATCTCGACGTGTCCCGACTCGATCAGGAACGCGCCACTCGGCGCGTCACCTTCGGCGAAGATGACGTCGCCCTTCTTGAACAGCACGCTATAAGGCTGCACCGGCGATTTCCCCCATGAATTCGCTTATACGCCCGATATTGAGCAAATCCCAATTTTTGATCGTACACAAAAAAGGGCCGCATCGCTGCGGCCCTTCGTTGTTAGCAGACGATCGCGCGCGTCACGGACCGCAAACCGGCGTGGGGCTCGGCGGCTTGCCACCGACGAACGGCACGGTGACGCTACGCGTGCTGTCTCCAGTCGCCGCGAATACGCACTGGCCCGAACCATATGTAGGCGGCGTCGTGTTACTGACGAAACCACTCGCGGTGATGCTGAAAGCCGCGTTGCCGGAAGCGTCCGTCGTCGCTGTCGATGGACTCGCAGTGAGAGTTCCACCCGAAGCGGTACAGGTTGCCGAAATCGAGACCCCCGGCAACGCGCTGCCGTCCGGCCCCGTCGCAAGAATCGAAACCGGCGTCGTCTGGCTCGTCGAACAGCTCACGGCGACTGCATTGGGGCTGGCCTGAAGAGCCGCAATCTGCACAACGATGTCGATCGGGGTACTCGTCGCGCCGGCGCCGGTAAATACAATCTGGCCACTGTTCCCGCCTGCCGCGGTGACCGGCAGCCCCGCCGTGACCACCTTTCCGGTGGCGCATCCGTTGACACCGGTCAGGTGTGCAAGCGTGCCGCTGCCAGCAGTGCCATCCACGCTACCGGTGCCCCCCGTCAGTGTGAAGGCAAAGCCGACCTGCACACCGCGCAATGGAATACCCAGCGCATCCGCTATGCAGACCGTAACGCTGGTCGTTGTATCGCCACGAATCGGGTTCGGGAATGCCGAAATGGTCGCCGGTGCAATACCGGGGTACACCAGGGTCTGTGCATCGGTGACGCGACGTGGACCGTTGGTCACACGATCGATGCCATCCCCCTGTGCCCAGATTGCAACCGAATTACCGACGGTATTGACCGTGTAGTTCAGCGTACCGTGCGCCACGCCCAGCGCATCGGTGGTGGCGGTCGCGGTGACGTTGCCATGCATCGAACGACCGATCAGGTAGGGCAGCACCGAACCGGAGTCGACGCTGGCGCCTGTCGTGTTGTTGAGGTTGAACGCTGGCGAAGCAACAAGGCTGGTCGCGCTATTGACGCTCCGCACGGTGACCGCGCTTTCCAGATCTGCATTGCCTTGTACGGCTTTGCCGAACACGATTAAGGCATCGCCCGGACCAGCTCCGCCGCCGCCCGTGGTGAAGTGGCCGCTCGGCGCGGTGAACGCGGTGCCCCCTTCCTGCGGATTGCCATCGGAACCGGAGAGCAGGAACTGATTGTCCTGCGCAGTACCTGGCGCGCCCACAGGCTCGTCGACCGAACCGAAGCGGATCGGTGTACCCGGAATCACCGGATTGCCCTGGCGATCTTTTGCCAGCGCGGTTACGACCAGACTCAGCGTCGCGTCGGGATTCGGCGGGATGGTCACGCCGGTCCCCGGCGTGACGCCGCCGGAAACGGTCGCGCATGGATCGGTGACGCAGTTGATGGTAATACCCGGCAGGTTTGGCGCTGCCAGCGGCGAGGTGATTTCCAGGCTGTAGAGCTTGCCATCCGAGACGATGACCGAGGTCGTGAATGTGACCGGATCCTGGATGCCGTTGCTGACATTGTTGTCTGCGCGATCGACCGTGGCACGTATCTGGACCGGTCCTTGTGGCGTGGCGGCGCCAGCCTGGAATGAGACCGTGGCGGCGCCGTGTACGGTGCGTGACGAGACGGTGGTGCCGGTTCCGGACCCGCTGCTCAGTTTCGCGTCGCCCGCGTCGCCAACGATCTGGAACTGGATGTTGTCGACGCCACTGTTGCCGCTGACCGGATCTGGAACCAACTGGCCGGCTCCATCGCGAACCGTTGCACTGATCGCCGAAGTATTGCTGCCGCCGGAGCTCGGCAGATAGACACCGGCCGGAGATGGCACCAACGTGACGGTCGCCGGCGTGGATCCCACGCCACTGGTGACCGTGAAAGTCATGCTCGCACTTACTGTACTTTTGGTATTTGGATCAACGCCGGAAACCGTGAAGTTCGCGGTTCCTGCTGTGGTGAATGCATTGACGAAAATCGTGGCTTGACCGTTGGTACCCGTGATGACCATCGAACCGAACAGCGCGCCACCATCTGTGCATGCCTTCCCATCCACCAAGCACGACAGTACTGCAACGTTCGTCGGCGCGATGCTGACATGAAGGTCCTGGCCGCTCACCAAGGTTCCATTCGGATTGCGCCACGTCATTGTGACTTCCGCCTGGGTCGGGTTGCCATACTGCAACGGCGAATACCCCGCTGTATTGACGGGCAGCGTCGTCGTGGTCGCGCTCAACGTGATCGTGCTGCTTACCGCTGGCGAGAACGCGCCACCGTTGCCGCCGCCGCCGCCGCAGCTGGCCAGGGCCAGGCTGGCGAGCATCAGCCCCAAGGTCTTGCTGAAAACATTCATGTTGAATCTCCAGGCCTGCATGTTCGTGTCGAGTACGGTACCGAGGCGGCATCGTCCACGTTGTTTGTTACACCCACCGCTTACTTGAGATTGTCGCTCAGGATGCGCGGCGTGACGAAAATCAGGAGTTCCGCCTTGGTGTCGTTGCGACTGTTGTTCTTGAACAGGTTGCCGAGCACCGGGATATCGCCCAGCACGGGCACCTTTTTGATCACATCGGACTTGCTGACTTCGTAGACGCCGCCAAGCACGACCGTCTGGCCGTTGTCGACCAGCACCTCGGTGCTGACTCTCGCGCTTGTCGATCAGCGGCGTCGAACCGCCGCCAGGGCTGGCGACATAGCCGGCGACGGCGTCTTTCTTGACGTTGAGGTTCAACACGACACGGTCGTCGGCGGTGATCGTCGGCGTGACCTTGAGTTCGAGGACCACGTCCTTGAAGTTCACGGTCGGCGTGCCCGCGCCACCACCGACCGCCCGACTGGTACGTCACGTAGCCGATTTCCTGGCCTTGCTTGATGTCGGCTTCCTGCTGGTTCGCGGTGATCACGCGCGGGCTCGAGATGACTTCGCTGCGGCCTTCGGTCTGCGCGGCGGAAAGCTCCAGGTCGAGCAGGTAGTCCGCACCGAGAATCGCCAAGCCGATGCTGCCGGTCGGGTTGGCTGCCGGCATGTTCACGTTGAGGCGGTTGGCGAGTGACGGCACCGTGATTCCGCTCGTGCCTCCTTGCGAGATACGGTACAGCCACGACCGGGGGTGGTGAGGCGATTGGTCAGCGCGACGACCTGATCATCGCATCGGTCGCAGTCGCGCTGCCGGAGGTCGAAACGACATTGCCGTTGCTGTCCTCGTAGCCGCCGCTGACACCGAACTTGACGCCGAGTTCACGCGCGAAGCTGTCGGTCGCAATCACGATGCGCGACTCGATCAACACCTGCTGGACCGGGCGATCGAGCATCGCGATCAGCTGGCGGATTTCCTCGATCTTCGAGGGAATGTCGCTGACCAGCAACGTATTGGTCCGTTCATCAAACGTGACACTGCCGCGCGACGAGAGGAACCCACGCTGTTGCTGCTGGCCGCCCTGCTGACCACCCGCCTGGTTGGTTTGGGTTGCAGTGGTCAACAACGCAGCCACGTCCTTCGCCTTGCCATAGCTGATCGGAATGTAGTCGGAAACCAGCGCTTCCTTGTCTTCCATCTTCAGGCGCGCATCGGCGATCGCCTCCTCGCGATCGGAGATTTCCTTCTGCGGCGCGACCCAGATCACGTTGCCGCGCGGCGCTTGTCGAGTCCCTTGGCCTGCAGCACGATGTCGAGCGCCTGATCCCACGGCACGTTGATCAGGCGCAAGCGTCACGTTGCCCTGCACGCTGTCGGAGACGACGATGTTGAGGTCGGACACGTCAGCGATCAGCTGCAGCACCGAGCGTGTCGGAATGTCCTGGAAGTTGAAGGTGACGCGGCTGCCGGAATAGGTCGGCTCCGCGTTCTTGCCGGTGAGCTTCGGATCTTCCTTCTTCTGGGTGACCTCGATCACGTACTCGTTGCCGGTCTGGTAGGCGAGCTGTTCGAACGGCTGCTTGGCGGCGATGTCCATGTGCACGCCGTTGTTGCGTGCGACGCGTGTCGATCGACTGCACCGGTGTCGCGAAATCGAGCACATCGAGGTGCTGCGCCTGGCTGGGCGGCAGCTTCACGTTGAGCAGGTCGAGCACGATCGTGGTTGCCTTCGCGCTTCAGGTTCGCCGCGGCGCCGGGACCGTTGAAGCTGACCACGACGCGGCCTTCGCCGTTCTTGCCGCGGCGGAAGTCGACGTTGGAAACCTCGACGTCCTGTGCTGCGCTGACCGCCTTGGTCGGATCGGTCTTGCCGACCGAGGTCGCCATGCTGGTGCCGCCGATCAAGCCGTTGTTGATCGTGAGCACGAGCATTGTTGCCGTTGACGCGGGTGTCGTAGCCGGCGACGCGGAACAGGTCGACGACGACGCGTGTGCGTCCGGCTGCCTCGATGGCGGATACGCCCGAGGTCGCGCCGGCGCTGACATCGACATGGCGCTTCGAGAACGCGTTGCGCGTGTCCGGCGAAGTCGAGCGCGATGCGCGGCGGGGTTTCCGTCGTGAACACTGCGGCGCCACGACCGGATTGGCGAACTTCAGCGTCACCTCGACCTTGCCGCCAGGCAGGGCGTTGTAGCTGATGTCCTGCAGTACGTTCTCGGCATGCGCGTGCCGCGCTCAGCACGAAGCCGAGCAGTAGCAGCAGCCATGGCATGCAGGGCCGCGTCGGCCCGGAAAGCGAGGCGACGCTCCGAGTTTGCAGCGAATGTCGTGGTCATGAGATTTGTCCCCAATGAATCGATCATTTCTTGGTGTCGCCCAGGGCAATCGTGGCTTGCCGTTCCATCCATCCGCCGGTGCCGTTGGGAACCAGTTCGACAAGGTCGATGTGGTCCTCGCCGATCGCGGTGATCCGTCCGTAGTTCTGGCCGAGGTAGTTGCCGACATGCACGCGATGGACGACGCCATCCGGGTCTCTGACCAAGCCTTCCATCTTGCTCGTCAGGCCGATCGTGCCGGACATCTTCAAGCCGTCGAGCGGAAACGACTCGAGCGGTTCTCGGGTCCGGTTCTGATCGGGATGCGGCCCGTTGTTCGTGCTTTGCTCCTGCTCTTCGGCGCTGAGGCCGAATGGATCGCGCAGATCCTGATCCTTGTACAGGAATGTCTCGAACGTCTTGATCACCGGCAGCGGCTGCAACGGTGCGCCTTTCTTGGCTTTTTCCTGCGCGACCCAGTGATGCGGATCCTCGCTCGGACGAGCAGCCCACCAGCGCCAGCAGGGCGAGGACGCAGGCGAATCTGTATGCGTGAGCGACGTGGACGTTCATGTCATTTCCCTCCCGTCGCCGGCTTGCCAGGCGGCCTTGGGACCAGGCTTGGGCTGCGGCCGCCGCCTCTTCATCGTCGAGATAGCGATAGGTCTTGACCGTGCCTTCGAGCGTCAGCTCGCCACCCGAAGCGGAATTGGCGGCAAGCGGCTGGGCCGGACGCAGCGAGACATCGTGCATGGTCAGGATGACCACGCGCGGCAGCGACGCCACGTTGCTGATGAACGAGCCGAACTGGTGATAGGTGCCGAGCATCTTCAGCTGGATCGGCTTTTCGGCATAGAAGTCCTTCATCACTTCGGGGCCCGGCTGGAACAACTCGGTCTCGATGCCGGCGGCCAATGCCGCCTGCGAGATGTCGATGAGCAGGTCCGGCATTTCGGTCTTGCTCGGCAACTGGCGCAGCATCGTCTGCAGCATCTCCTTCATGTCGTCGAGCTGCTTGCGATATGCCGCGAGATTGACGACCTTGGCCTGCTTGTCCGAAAACTCCTTCTTCAGCGTGAGTTCTTTTTGCTGCGCGGAGTTCGAGATCGTCCTGCTGGTCGCTGATCTTGAGGTACCAGCCGAAGAACAGGATCAGGACGACGATGAGAGCGGCGAAGAAGATCTTGACCGATTGCGGCCAGGCACCGATGTTGTTGCGATCGAGATTACGCAGGTCGTCGAAGAAGCTCATTTCTTCTCCCCCGTAGCCGGAGTGGCCGCCGGTGCCGGCGGCGGTGGGGTGCCGGTCGCCGGTGCCGGCTTCACTGCCGGCGTGGGCGGTGCCGGCGCGCCGGAATCGGCAGGTTTCTTCGCATCGGTTGGCGCGGCATTGGCGGCGTGGCCTGGAGCGGTGTCCGCCGACTCGCTGTCCTGCTCGCCCTGCTGGTCCTGCGCTTCCGGCTTGTGCAATTTCACGTCGAGCGAGAACACGTAGGGCATTTTCTTGTCGGTGCCCTTGGCGCCCGCCTTGTTTTCGATCTTGCGCAGATCCGTGCGCCCCATCCATGGCGAGCCGTCGACGTTGCGCATGTAGCTGGCAACGCGCGCATTGGATTCGGCGACGCCTTCCAGGGTGAGCGTGTCGCCGGCCTGCTTCATCGAAGTGAGACGCACGCCGTCCGGAATCGTCTTCACCATCTCGTCGAACAGGTGGACCATCTGCGAACGGTTCGACTGCAGCTGCTCGATGATCTCCTTGCGCGTCAGCAGTTGCGAGCGGGTCTTGTCGAGCTCCTTGATTTCCTCGATCTGGCTGTCGAGCCCCTTGATCTCGTTCCTGCAGATACGCGTTGCGATCGTTCTGGTTATCGATCAGGTGCGCCCATCCAGCATGATCGGCGATGACCAACGCGGCCAGCGCGGCGACCGCGGTGCCGAGCAGCATCATGTAGAACTCGCGTTCGCGCAGCTTGCGCCGCTCGGCTCGCCACGGCAGTAGATTGATCTTTGCCATCAGTCGTAGCTCCTCAGCGCGAGTCCGCAGGCGATCATCAGCGCCGGCGCGTCCTGTGCGAGCGTCTGTGCCTGCACGCGGCCGGACAGCGACATGTCCGCGAGCGGATTGGCGACGACGCACGGCACGCCGAGGTGTCTCCTCGACCATGTCGGCGATCGCCGGCGATCGACGCGCAACCGCCGGCGAGCACGACCTGATCGACGCGGCTGTATTCGCTGCCGGCGAAGAAGAACTGCAGCAGACGGCTGATCTGCTGGACCATCGCTTCCTTGAACGGCTCGAGCACTTCGATCTCGTAGGATTCCGGCAGGCCGCCCTGACGCTTGGCGAGGCCGGCTTCCTCGTAGCTGAGTCCGTAGCGGCGCATCACCTCGTCGGTGAGCTGCTTGCCGCCGAACACCTGTTCGCGCGAGTAGATCGTGCGCTGGTTCTTGAGCACGATCAGCGTGGTCATCGTGGCGCCGACATCGACGACCGCGACCACCGCATCCTTGGGTACCGAGAGCTGGTCGGCGATCAGCTTGAACGCGTTCTCCATCGCGAACGCCTCGACATCCATGACCTTGGTGCCGAGGCCGCCGAGGTCGAGCGCGGCCACGCGCAGATCGACGTTCTCGGTGCGCGACGCAGCCAGCAGCACGTTGACCATGTCCGGGTTGTCCTTGACCGGACCGAGCACCTCGAAATCGAGACTGACTTCCTCGATCGGGTAAGGAATGTACTGGTTCGCCTCGACCTGGATCTGCGCTTCCATGTCGTCTTCGGACAGGTCGCCCGGCATCGGGATCACCTTGGTGATCACCGCGGAACCGGCCACCGCGGCGGCGGCGAACTTGGTCTTCGCGCCGGAACGGTTCAGCGCGCGCCGGATCGCTTCGCCGACCGCCTCGACCTCGACGATGTTCTTCTCGACGACGGCATTCGGCGGCAACGGCTCGACCGCGTAGTGTTCGACGCGATAGCGACCGCCCACTTGCACGCAGCTGAAGCAGCTTGACCGCGGTCGAGCTGATGTCGACGCCGATCAGCGGCGGCGCTTTAGGTGTGAACAGGCCCACACTTTTTCCCCTTCCCACGCGCTCTTACGAGCGAAAGATGCGCCGTTACATTAAATACAATAGTTAACGATTTTTCAACAGTTTGTCTAGTGGCACGTCAAAACCGAGCCCGGACAGGGACTTGCCGCCCGAATTGCCGGATACCGCCATTTCGCCAGCGCATGTCGCGCCCTCCCATAGCGCTCTATACTCTCCGACACTTACCGCACATACCTTGACTGGCATCACAAGTCCCGCTGCATGACCCTCTTTCTTCGCTTGTTGCGCTATGCGCTCTATCTGGCGCTCGCGGGCGTTCTCCTTGGCGGCCTCGCACTCGGCACCGCCTACTGGCTGATCGCGCCGCGGCTGCCGTCGGTCGAAACGCTCAAGGACGTGCGCCTGCAGGTGCCGCTGCGGGTCTAGTCCGCGGACGACAAGCTGATTGCGACCTTCGGCGAGACCAAGCGCACCCCGGTGCGCATCCAGGACGTCCCGGACAGCCTCAAGCACGCCTTCCTCGCCGCCGAGGACGCCGATTTCTACACCCACGCGGCATCGACTGGGCGGCATCGCGCGCGCGGTCTGGCTGACCGTAGCCACCGGCAACAAGCACGTCGCGGGCGGCAGCACGATCACCCAGCAGGTCGCGCGCATGTTCTTCCTGAGCTCCGAAGTCAGCTACACGCGCAAGCTGTCGGAGATCTTCCTCGCGTTCCGCATCGAGAACGCGCTGAGCAAGGACGAGATCCTCGAGCTCTATCTCAACAAGAGTTTCTTCGGCCACCGCTCGTACGGCGTCGCCGCCGCCGCCGAGTTCTACTACGGCAAGACGCTCGACCAGCTCACCCTCGCCGAATGCGCGATGCTGGCCTCGATCCCGAAATTCCCGTCGACCGGCAACCCGCTCAGCCGCCCGCAGCGCGCGCTGGAACGGCGCAACTACGTGCTCGGGCGCATGCTCGAAAACCATTTCATCAGCCAGGCCGACTACGACACGCGCGATGCAGGAACCCGACCTCGCCCAGGCGCACGAAGCCGCCGGTCGAAGTGGATGCGCCGTATTTCGCCGAAATGGTGCGTCGCGAAGCGATCGACCGGCTCGGCAACAACGCGCTGACCGACGGCTACGTGATCAAGACCACGCTGGATTCGGCGCGCCAGGAAGCCGCCACCACGGCGCTGCGCGACGGCCTTGATGAGCTACGACCAGCGCCACGGCTATCGCGGCGCCGAGGCGCATGTCGATCTCGCCGCCAACGCCAGCGTGGCCGACTGGAACAGCGCGCTCGACGACTATCGCACGCTGTCCGGCCTCGTTCCCGGCTTGGTCACCGAGAGCGACGCGACGAGCGCGTCGGTCCATCTGGGCAGACGGCGAGGACGTAGCGCTCGACCCTCGCCGCGATCGACTGGGCGCGGCCGCGCCTCGATGAGGACCGTCGCGGCGCGGCCGCCCAAGAGCGTCAGCGCGGTGCTCAAGCGCGGCGACATCGTGCGCCTGGTCGCGCGACGGTGACGGCAAGTGGAAACTGACGCAGATCCCCGCCGCGGAAGCCGCGCTGGTCGCGCTGAATCCCGAGGACGGCGCGATCGAGAGCGATGGTCGGCGGCTTCAGTTTCCAGCGCAGCAAGTTCAATCGCGCCATGCAGAGCGCGCGTTCAGCCCGGATCCAGCTTCAAGCCATTCCTCTATTCGGCCGCGTTCGAGCACGGCTTCACGCCGGCGTCGGTCCTCAACGATGCGCCGGTGCGTGTTTCCGGATCCGTCCAAACCGGACGGCATGTGGACGCCGAAGAACGACGACGACACGTTCGAGGGTCCGATGCGCCTGCGCGAGGCGATGGTGAAATCCGTGAATCTCGTATCGGTGCGCCTGCTCGACGCGATCGGCGTGCGCTACGCGCGCGAATACATCACCCGCTTCGGCCTCAGCCTCGACCAGATTCCGGAAAATCTGTCGATGGCACTCGGCACCGCCTCGGTCTCGCCGATCGCGATGGCGCGCGGCTTACGCGGTGTTCGCGAACGGCGGCTACCTCATCGATCCGTACCTGATCACGCGAAATCGACGATCGCGACGGCAAGGTCGTGTACAGGGCCGACCCGGCGGTCGCGTGTGCCACGTGCGCGGAACGCGCAGACAGCAAGCGCGCACGACGCCTCCGCCGCGCGCCGACTGAAAACAACGCGACGACGCGCGGACTCAACCCGATCGGCAGCGCCAACGCGGACACCACGGTCGCGACGCCGGCACCGGGGCAACCCCATCTCGCGCCGCGCGCGATCGATCGCGCGCAACGCGTATCTGATCACCTCGATGATGCGCGACGTCATCCGCCGCGGCACCGGCATCGGCGGCGATGGTGCTCAAACGCAACGATCTTGCCGGCAAGACCGGCTCGACCAACGATCATCGCGACGCCTGGTTCACCGGTTTCGACAGCAAGCTCGTCGCGAGCTGCTGGGTCGGCTTCGATGACTTCAGCTCGCTCGGGCGCGGCGAATTCGGCGCCAAGGCCGCGCTGCCGATCTGGATCGACTACATGCGCAGCGCGCTCAAGGACGTGCCGGAACAACCGTTCGACATGCCGCCGGGAATCACCCGGGTGCGCGTCGACGCGGCCAGCGGGTTGCTCGCAGCGGCCGGTGATCCCGGCGCGATCCTCGAAGTCATGAAAGCCGAGGACGCCACCCGCCTCGCTTCGCAGCCGACCGCCGACCGACGACAAAAACGGCGAGCAGAGCGAAGCCTACGACGTGTTCTGATGGCCGGCCGTCGCGACAGCGCGGCCACCTCGCGCACGCAGCAGATGCGGCGGCGCATCGCGATCGAAGCGGCGCGCCTGATGACCGAAAGCGGTTTGCGCGATTACGGCCAGGCCAAGCTCAAGGCCGCCGAACGCCTCGGCGATCTTCGACGAGGGCGCCCTGCCCGCGAATCGCGAGATCGAGGACGCACTGCGCGAACACCAGCGCCTGTTCCATGGCGAAACGCAGGCGCGGACCCTGCGCAGACTACGCGAGAACGCGCGCGAGGCCATGCGATTCCTCGCTGCGCATGAACCGCGTCTGGTCGGCGCGGTGCTCGAAGGCACCGCCGACGAGCATTCCGCGGTCTGCCTGCATCTGTATTCGGATCACCCGGACGCAATCGCCGACAGTCTGCGCGAACGGGGCATTCCTTGGGAGCAACAAAGCCGGCGCCTGCGCCTCGATCGCACGACCGCGCGCGAGTTTCCGACGCTGCAGTTCAGCGCTGACGACACGGTCATCGACCTGACGATCCTGCCCTATGACCTGCTGCGCCAGGCGCCGCTCGACCGGATCAGCGAAAAGCCGATGCAGCGCGCGAACTTGGCGGCGCTGGAGGCGTTGCTGGAAGCCGGGATGCGGGATTAGGGATTCGGAAAAACGCTCGTCGTCCCGGCGAATGCTTGGACCCAGTTCCTTATGCTACGCGCGCCGAGATGCCGGATCCCGGCTCGAGCGAAGCCCGGCCTGGACTGAGTTTGTCGAGGAGCCGGCATGGGGGGCCCCGCTTCTGCCGAATACCGAATTCCGCTCAGCGTTTGCCGATTCCCACGTAATCGCGCTGCACAGCGCCGGTATAGATCTGGCGCGGACGACCGATCTTGCGTCTCCGGGTCGAGGTGCTGCTCCAGCCAATGCGCGACCCAGCCGGCGGTGCGCGCGATCGCGAACATCACGGTGAACATCTCGGTCGGAATCTTCAGCGCCTTGTAGATGATGCCCGAGTAGAAATCGACGTTCGGATAGAGCTTGCGCTCGACGAAATACGGATCCTTCAGCGCGGCTTCCTCGAGCTCCATCGCGACGTCGAGCAGCGGATCGTTGACGTTGAGGTCGGCCAGCACCTTGTGGCACATCTCGCGGATGATCGTCGCGCGCGGATCGAAATTCTTGTAGACGCGATGGCCGAAGCCCATCAGGCGGAAGCCGGATTCCTTGTCCTTGGCCTTCTCGACCGCCGTTGCCGACGTTCTTCGCGTCGCCGATCTCGGCGAGCATCTTCAGCACCGCCTCGTTGGCGCCGCCGTGCGCCGGGCCCCACAACGCGGCGATGCCGGCGGCGACGCACGCGTACGGATTGGCGCCGGTCGAACCGACCAGGCGCACCGTCGACGTCGATGCGTTCTGCTCGTGATCGGCGTGCAGGATGAACAGCAGGTCGAGCGCCTTGGCGACGACCGGGTTGAGCTCCAGCGGCTCGCTCGGCACCTCGAACATCATGTGCAGGAAGCGCGTCGACGTACTCGAGGTTGTTGCGCGGATAGCGGATCGGCCAGCCGATCGAATAGCGGTACGCGGCGGCCGCGATCGTCGGCATCTTCGCGATCAGGCGGATCGCGGCGAGGCGGCGCTGCTCGGGATCGTTGAGGTCGAGCGTGTCGTGGTAGAACGCCGACAGCGAAGCGATCGACGCGCACAGCATCGCCATCGGATGCGCGTCGTGGTGGAAGCCGTGCAGGAAGTTCTTCAGCGCCTCGTGCATCATCGTGTGATGCGTGACCTCGTCCTCGAACGCGGAGAACTGCGTCTTGTCGGGCAGCTCGCCGTTGATCAGCAGATACGCAACCTCGAGGAAGCTCGACTGCTTGGCCAGCTGCTCGATCGGATAGCCGCGATACAGCAGCACGCCGGCATCGCCATCGATGTAGGTGATCGCGCTGCGTGTCGCCGCGGTCGCGACGAAGCCCGGATCGAACGTGAAGTAGCCGGTTTCCTTGTTCAGCTTGCCGATGTCGATGGCCGGGTCGCCGAGCGTGCCGGTCACGACGGGAAGCGTGGCGGTCTTGTTCGCGGCGGAATCGGTCATCTGGACGGTTTTGTCGGACACGGCGCGTACTCCTGGCTGCAGTCGCCATCCCGCGCGTTTTCGCGGCGAGCGGCAAACGGTTGATCTGCGATGAGCGACCGCCGATGAATTCGGGGTCAACGGCCAATTATCGCACGGCGGCAAGCGCGACTACCCGTGCCGGATGTCCGACCGGGCACGCCCGGCGTGGAATGCCGCAACACGCCACCCGCGCAGAAACGCAAACGCCGGCACGAGGCCGGCGTTTGCTTGATCAATCACGGCAAAAGCTTTTCGACTCCGGCCCGGCATGCATTGCTGCATTACCGAACCCGGCCTGACGCCCGCTTACTTCGCGTAGCGACGGTGGAACTTGTCGATGCGGCCAGCGGTGTCGACGACCTTCTGCTTGCCCGTGAAGAACGGGTGCGAATGGCTGGAAATTTCCACCTTGATCAGCGGATATTCCTGACCGTCTTCCCACTTGATCGTGTCCTTGCTGGTCATCGTCGACTGGGTCAGGAACGAGAAATCGCTGGAGATGTCCTGGAACACGACCGGCTTGTACGTTGGATGGATATCGGCTTTCATGGGCGTGGCTTCAGGTTTGGCGGCGATAAAAGAGCGGCAGTTTACCCTGCGGGACGCGCCTGGCGCAAGCCTCGGGCGGATCCAGCCGCCCCGGCGGACCCGCATCAAGCGTGCGCGGACGCGCCCACGGCGCTCGCGACCAACGCCTCGAAACGCGCCTGGTCGACATCGAGCACGATGCGCGCGTTGGCCGGCCGCCCCATGCGATCTTCCCAATCGACGACCGTCGCGCCGCGCGTCGTCGTGCCAGTCAATTCGATTTCGACACGATGATGTTCGGCACGCCGGATGATGGCCGGCTCCAGCGCGACCGCCATCGCCAGCGCATCCGCCGCAATCATGCCGTGGCGGCCCTGCGCCTGATTGAATGCGCGCGCCTTGCGTGAAATCGCGGCGTAGAAAGCGGCGCGCGCGTCGCCGGCAGCGACGATTGCGTCGAAACGCTCGAACGCCATCGCATGCCGCACGCACGCTTCCCAATCGACCAGATCGAATGCCGGCCACTCGGAAAACACGATATGCGCCGCTTCCGGATCGAAACCGATGTTGAATTCCGCCGGAACCAGATGCGTATTGCCGCGCCCGGTCACCGCGCCACCCATGATGACCAAGCGCGCGATGCGCGAAGGCAGCTGCGGATCGAGCCGCAACGCCAGCGCGAGGTTGGTCAGCGGCGCCAGCGCGACCAGGGTCATCTGGCCGGGTTGCAAGCGCGCCAGCCGCACGATCGCAGCCGCCGCATGTTCGTCGGCCGCGCGGCGAGTGGACGGCAGATAACCGGTATCGCCGAACCCGTCCGCGCCGTGCACGAAGCCCGCACCGTCGGCGGGCAGCACCAATGGCACCGGACAGCCGGCGAAGACCGGCGTGTCGACGCCGATCACGTCGATCAGCTTCAGCGCATTGGCGACCGTGTGCGCGAGGCCGACATTGCCGGCGGCGATGCTCAAGGCCACGACGTCGGCATGCGCGTGCGCCATCAGGATCGCCAGCGCGTCGTCCACGCCGGGGTCGGTGTCGATCAGCAGTCGTGCCGTCACTTGTCGTTCTCTCCAGTTCGGGAAGCGCGCCACGCGCAGCAACCCGTGCGGACCGATCCGCGCAATCGATCAAAAAATGCCAACGCAACCCGGTTTGGCGTCTGGCCGATCATATGGCTCATCGGCATCAGGCGCCTGCGTAGCGCGCCGCGCCACCGATCCAGCGTGCGATCAGGCGTTCGGCGAGATCGGGGTGATTGCGCAGGAGTTCCTCGCCGATGCGCTGCACCGATGGCAGCAACGCGGCGTCGCGCATGAGATCGGCGACGCGGAACTGGAGCTGGCCGGTCTGGCGCGTGCCGAGCATTTCGCCGGGGCCGCGCAATTCCAGGTCCTTCTCGGCGATGAGGAAGCCGTCGCTGGTTTCGCGCATCACGTCGAGGCGCGGCCCGCGCCAGCGCGCGACAGCGGCGTCTGGTACAGCAGCACGCAGCTCGACGCGGTGCTGCCGCGGCCGACGCGGCCGCGCAGCTGGTGCAGCTGGGCCAGGCCGAGGCGCTCGGCATTCTCGATCACCATCAGGCTCGCGTTCGGCACGTCGACGCCGACTTCGATCACGGTCGTCGCGACAGCACGCGTGATCTCGCCGCTCTTGAACGCGTCCATCGCCGCCTGTTTTTCCGTCGGCTTCAGGCGCCCGTGCACGAGACCGATGCGCAATTCCGGCAACGCCGCGCACAGTTCCGCGTACGCGACTTCCGCGGCCTGCGCCTCGAGTTGTTCGGATTCCTCGATCAGCGTGCACACCCAATACGCCTGGCGGCCTTCGGCGCAGGCGGCGCGGATGCGCTCGATGACGTCGCCGCGGCGCGCATTCGAGATCGCGACGGTCTGCACCGGCGTGCGGCCGGGCGGCAGTTCGTCGATCACCGACACATCGAGATCGGCGTACGCGGTCATCGCCAGCGTGCGCGGGATCGGCGTCGCGGTCAGCACGAGTTGGTGCGGAACGGCATCGCCGCTGCGACCCTTGTCGCGCAGCGCCAGGCGCTGGTGCACGCCGAAGCGATGCTGCTCGTCGATGATCGCGAGGCCGAGCTGCGCGGAACACGACGCCTTCCTGCATCAGCGCGTGCGTGCCGATCACGATCGGCGCGCCGTCCGCGATCGCCGCGCGCGCCGTTTCGCGCGCGCGTCCGAGCACCTTGCCGGCGAGCCAGACCGGCTCGATGCCGAGCGGCTTCAGCCAGGTGCGGAAACTGTTCCAGTGCTGCTCGGCGAGCAGTTCGGTCGGCGCCATCAGCGCGACCTGGCAGCCGGCCTCGATCGCGGCCAGCGCAGCGGGCGCGGCGACGACGGTCTTG
The DNA here is from genome assembly GCA_963720445.1 of uncultured Gammaproteobacteria bacterium. Lineage (GTDB taxonomy): Bacteria > Pseudomonadota > Gammaproteobacteria > Xanthomonadales > Rhodanobacteraceae > Dokdonella_A. Next base: position 335,370 of record CAVRFO010000001.1, on the reverse strand, counting down.
CCCGAACCGACATCGCCCTGCACCAGGCGCAGCATCGGCACCGGTTCGCCAGATCGCGCTCGATCTCGGCGATCACACGCTGCTGCGCGCCGGTCAGCGCGAACGGCAGGTTCGCGCGCAGTGCTGGCCCGCATCGCGCCGTCGCCGGCCAGCGCGGGCGCGACATGCCGGCGCACCTGCGCGCGCAGGCGTTTCAGGCTCAGGTGATGGGTCAGCAATTCCTCGAACGCGAGGCGTTGCTGCGCCGGATGCGTGCCCAGCGTCAGCGCGGTGACATCGGCCTGCGCGGGCGGGCGATGCACGTCGAGCAACGCATCGCGCAACGAGGTCAGCTGCAACGACGCGCGCATCGCGGCGGGGATCAATTCGATCGCCTCGGCATCGGGCAAACGTTCGAGCGCGCGCGCGATCACGCCGGTCAGGCGCTTCTGACCGAGGCCTTCGGTGGTCGGATAGATCGGCGTCAGGCGGTCTTCGGTCGCGGATACGGCGCCCGCGAGCACGCGCCGGTATTCCGGATGCACGATTTCCAGGCCGTGCGCGCCATGCCGGACTTCGCCGTAACACAGGAAGCGGGCGCCCGGCGCGAATTGTTCGGCCTGTGCAGCGATTGAAGTGGAAGAAGCGCAACGAAAGCGTCGCGTGCGAATCGTCGCCGATCGCGACGCGCAACTGCGGCCGGTAGCGAAATCCGCGTTCGACCGCTTCGACGACGCCTTCGACTTGCGCGCTCTCGCCGATCACCAGGTCGCGAATCGGCGTTATCCGGGTGCGGTCCTCGTAGCGCAACGGCAGGTGAAACCACAGATCCTGCACCCGCTCGAGGCCGAGTCGCGCCAGCGCCTGCGCGAGCGCCGGACCGACGCCGGCGCAGCGTGCTCACCGGTGCAAGGCCGGGATCGCCTGGCGATTTGGAAATACGAGGACGGGCGGCGATCGACATGCGCCTAGCGTATCAAGCAAAGCCGCTACACGCATTGCGCCGCGCGTCGGCGCGGCTAACGGTCGAACGTGGCGATCATGTCGATCTCGACCTGCGCATCGCGCGGCAGTGCGGCGACACCGATCGTCGAGCGCGCCGGATACGGCTCGTGAAAATACTGCTTCATGACCGCGTTGACCGCGGCGAAGTTGCCCAGATCGGTGAGGTAGATGCCGACCCGCACGACCTGATCGAACGACGCACGGCCGCGGCCAGCACGGCCTTGAGGTTCTCGAACACCGGCGCGCCTGCGCCGTGATGTCGCCGGCAACGAGTTCGCCGGTGGCCGGCATCGAGCGGCGTCTGGCCGGACAGGTACAGCGTGTTGCCGCTGCGTACGGCCTGCGAATACGGGCCGATCGCCTTGGGAGCGTGGTCGCTGTGGATGATTGTGCGGGTCATGGGCTGGAAGTCGGGAATGGAGAATCGGGAATAGTACGGCGAACGGATTCATTTTTACGATTCCCGATTCCACATCCCGATTCCCGGCCCTCACACCGGATGTCGCCGTACCGCCGTGACCACTTGCAGGCGGCGCACGCGGCGCATCACGTCGGCGAGGTGCTTGCGGCCCTTGACCTCGATCGTGAACAACAGCGTCGCAGTCGTGCCGTCGCGTTCCTTGTACTCGACGTTCTCGATGTTCGAATTCGGTTTCCGCGATCGCCGCGGCGACCTGCGCGAGCACGCCGGGTTTGTTGGTGACCTCGATGCGCAGCTCGACGCGGTAGTCGCCCTGGACGTCCGCGTCCCAGGCGATTTCGATGCAGCGCTCGGGCGATTTGCGCAGCTCCGGTACGTTCGGGCACTCGACGCGGTGCACGACGATGCCCTTGCCGGCCGACAGATGCCCCATGATCTCGTCGCCGGGCAGCGGATGGCAGCAGTTGCCGAAACTGAGCACGCCACGCTCGGCGCCACTGATCAGGATCTTCTCGCTGCTGCGCAGACGCGCCGCATGCGGATGCTCGCCCTGCGCGGACAGCAGCGACTTGCGCGACCACATCGGCGACGCGATTGCCGAGCGCGATATCGGCGAGCAGTTCCTCCAGCCGCTTGTATTTCTGCTCGGCGAGGTAGCGGTCGAGCACCTCCGGCGGAATGCCCTCCAGCGAGCCATCGAGCGCGTCCAGCGCGCGGTCGAGCATGCGATGGCCGAATTCGACCGCATCCTCGTGCTGCAGGTGTTTCAGGTGATGGCGGATCGCGGTGCGCGCGCGACCGGACACGACCCATTCCAGCCACTGCGGGCTCGGCAGCGCCGACGGCGCGGTGACGATCTCGACGGTCTGTCCGCTGACCAGCGGCGTGCGCAACGGCACCAGCTTCTTGTCGACGCGCGCGGCGACCGCGTGGTTGCCGACATCGGTGTGCACCGCATACGCGAAGTCGAGCGCGGTCGCATTGCGCGGCAGCGCGAGGATCTGCCCCTTCGGCGTGAACAGATACACGTCGTCGGGGAACAGGTCGACCTTGACGTTCTCGATGAATTCCAGCGACGAGGGCGTCTGCGTTTCGCGATCGACGAGGCCCGACACCCACTCGCGCGCGCGCGATTGCGCACTGTTCGCGGGCGTCGCATCGGTCTTGTAGGCCCAGTGCGCGGCGACGCCGCGGTCGGCGACCGCGTCCATGTCCTCGGTGCGGATCTGGATCTCGATCGGCGCGCCGAACGGGCCGAACAGCACCGTATGCAGCGACTGGTAGCCATTCGCCTTCGGGATCGCGATGAAATCGCGGAAGCGGCCATCGAGCGGCTTGTACAGGCCGTGCACCGCGCCGAGCGTGTGATAGCACTCGCGCGCGCTGTCGACGACCACGCGGAAACCGTACACGTCCATCACCTGCGCGAACGATTTCTGCTCGTTGCGCATCTTCGAGTAGATGCTGTACGGCGACTTGATCCGGCTGACCACGCGATGCGCGATTGCCTCATCGTTGAGGCGCGCCTCGACGGCGACCTCGATGCGCGCCATCGCCTCGCGGCGATTGCCGAGCGCGGCGCGGATGCGTTCGGCGATGACGCGATGCCGATCCGGATGCAGCGCACGGAAGCCCAGATCCTGCAGCTCCGCCTTGAACCGGTTCATGCCGAGGCGCTGCGCGATCGGCGCGTAGATTTCCAGCGTCTCGCGCGCGATGCGGCGGCGCGACTCGGCGTCCATCGAGCCGAGCGTGCGCATGTTGTGCAGGCGGTCGGCGAGCTTGATCAGGATCACGCGCAGATCGCGCGCCATCGCCAGCAGCATCTTGCGGAAACTCTCCGCGACTGCTTCCTGGCGGCTGCGGAAACGCACCTTGTCGAGCTTGGTGACGCCGTCGACGAGTTCGATCACGGTCTGGCCGAATTCGGCGCCGATCTGCGGTGACGGACAGCTCGGTGTCTTCGAGCGTGTCGTGCAGGATCGCCGCGATGATCGTCTCGGCGTCCATGCGCAAGTTCGGCAAGGATGCTGGCGACCGCGACCGGATGGGTGATGTAGGGTTCGCCGCTCTTGCGGGTCTGGCCGGCGTGGGCCGCCGCACCCATTTCGTAGGCCTTGCGTACGCGCGCGATCTGCTCGACGGGAAGGTAGGCGTCAAGCTGCAGCTCAAGCGCGCGCACGTCGGCAGGAGGCTGGCTCACTGCCGGCGACCGCGTGCGCTTGGTCGCAGCCGTAGCCATGTCGTCAGCGCAGCCGCTCAGGCTGCCCCGTCAGATCGACATGGCGTACACGCGCGGGGCATCAGAGATCGTCGCCACCCTTGGAGATGTCCTCGTCGACTTCGGCCGCGGCCCATTCCAGCGCCTCGCGCTCGGCGCGTCTCGCGCTCCTGTTTCTCGATCTCGTCGATCATGGTCTGGTCGACCTTGCGCTTCGGCGATCTCGCGCAGCGCGAGCACGGTCGGCTTGTCGTTGCTCTTCATCGACAGTCGCCGTCGGCGCCCTTCGCCAGCTGACGCGCACGTTTGGTCGCCATCAACACGAGCTCGAAGCGGTTGTTGACCACTGCAAGGCAATCTTCCACGGTGATACGTGCCATTCAAAAACTCTCCGACCAAAAGTGAAGCCAATTCATGGCTTTAGCAACGCTCATTGTAACGCGGCGCTTTTGTGCAGCGCAATCTTCGTGTTGTCCGACGTGCCCGCGGGCACATAAACGGTGCATCCGGGCCCCGATTTCGCGTAGCCTTGCACGCACGATGACAACACCATCCGAGCCGCGGCCGCCCTGCCCGCGCGCCACCGAGACGAAACCCATGCTATTGAACCGGCTCCATCCCCACTTCTGCGCGGGCCTGCTGGCCGTCGGCGTGGCCCTGCTTGCGGGCGGCTGCAGCATCGCCAAACCGCGCACGGACGACCCGCTGGAAAAATTCAACCGCAAGATGTATTCCTTCAACAGCGCAGCCGACAAGGCGGTGATCCGTCCGGTCGCGGTCGGCTATCGCAAGGTCACGTCGCCGAACATGCGCCGGATCGTGGCAAATTTCTTCGCCAACGTGAAGATGCCGATCACGATCATCAACGACATCCTGCAGGTCGATCCGCGCTCGGCGGCGCACAACACCGGGCGTTTCGTGATCAACACGACGGTCGGTTTCGCCGGCTTCTTCGATCCGGCCAGCGAGCTGAACCTGCCGCCGGACGAGACCGATTTCGGCGTCACCCTGGCCAAATGGGGCGTGCCCGAAGGCCCGTACCTCGTGCTGCCGCTGGTCGGTTCGACCACGGCGCGCGACTTCTGGCGCCTGCCCGTCGACAACTACTTCGATCCGCTCGGCTGGTATGCGAAAGACCACGACCTGCGCTTCCACGCGGAATATCTGCCGAACGCGCTATACCTGATCACGCTGCGTTCGCGCGGTATCGAAGCGGAAGGTCTGCTCGAGGGCGTCTACGATCCCTACGTGTTCTATCGCGACGCGTACCGGCAGCGGCGCCTGTACGACATCTACGACGGCAAGCCGCCGGCCGACGTGATCGACCAGATGCAGGGCACGAACGACGAGGACGTCGACAAGCTGCTCGAAGAACAGCACGCCTACGAGAAAAAGGCGGCCGGTGCGGAAAAGAACAAGGACAACGAGAAACACTAGTTCGCGCAGCGCGCGTTGCGCCGGCTGGAAAACGATATCCGGCGGCGCGGCGACGCGATCTGCATCGCGCCGCCAGCGGGCGACGTTCTCAACCGGCCACGCCGAGCCCCAATAGCGGCTCGGCATCACACAGGTGCGCCAACGCGGTCAGGTCGGCGGGTGCATGCGCAAAGCGCAACTGCGTGCCGGCACTGGCCGCCCGCGCCGCCCACGCCAGCAACACCGCGAGTGTCGCGCTGTCGACGCCTTGCAGGCCGGCCAGATCCACCGCGACATCACCGCCAGCCGGGTCGTACAGTTCCGTGCCGCGGGCCAGTGCCGCGCTCGCCTCGACAAAACCGAGACGGCCGCCGACGCTCGCGCGACCATCGACGCGTTCGATGCGCAGTGCGGTCACTGACCGCCCTTCTGGTTCTGTTCCATGTTCTCCAGCGTCTTCTCGCCCTGCGTCTCAAGGCGCGTGATCAATGCATCGAGGCTGGTCTTCTGGATTTCCGCACCGACCTGGTTGCGGTAATTGGTGATGTAGGAAATACCTTCGATGATCACGTCGTACGCCTTCCACTGGCCTTCCTTCGTCTTGCGGAACGCATAGTCGACCGCCAGCGTCTTGCCATCGTCGAGCACGACCTCGGTGCGCACGATCGTGCGCTTGTCGTTCATCTCGCCCTTGGTCGGCAGCACGCGCACGCGGCCACGCGTGTAGTTGAGCAGGCCTTCCGCGTAGCGGTGCGCGATCGAGTTGTAGAACGCCTTGGCGAAGCGCGTGCGCTGTTCCGGCGTCGCGCTGCGCGCGTACTGGCCGAGCACGAGGATCGACGCGTAGTCGATGTCGAAACGCGGCAGCAGGATGCCGTCGATGATCTTGATCAGCTTGTCGTTGTCGCTCTTGAGTTCGGCCTGATGACCATCGATCGCCTTGCCGAGATCGTCGGCGATGCCCTGCACGACTTGATCGGGGGCTTGCGTGTCGGCCAGCGCCGGCAGTGTCGTGGCGATTCCGAGCAGCAAAACAAAAGCGAGACCTATCGAGCGCAGCATGCGTGATTCCTCAATGTTTCAATTCGGTTGGGGGCGGAGTCGGCGCGGCGGGTTTCGCCGTCGCCCCATCGGGCGTGGACGCCTTGTCCGCCGGCTTTTGCGGGGAACCGTTGACCAGGAATTTGCCGATCAGGTCCTCCAGTTGCATCGATGACTGGGTCAGCACGAATTCGTCGCCGTCCTTGAACATGTCCGGCGAGCCGCCTGGCTGGAGCGCCAACGTACTGGTCACCCAGTAAACCGCTGGTGAATATCGCGGCGGACGAGTCATCGGGCAGATCGTTGTAGCGCTTGTCGATCGACAGCCTGACCAGCGCGTCGAGCTTGGCCGGGTCGAGTTCGATCGACTCGACCGAGCCGATGCGCACGCCCGCAAGCTTGACCGGCGCGCGCAGCTTCAGCTGGCCGATATTGGTGAAGCGCGCCTTCAGCGTGTAGCTATCGCCCTGGCGGAAATTGGCGACCGAGGTGGTCTGCGTCGCCAGATACGCGAGCGCGGCAAAGCCGAGCAGGATGAAGAAGCCGGTGCCGATCTGGTAGGAACGTCGTTGGGTCATGGTGTTGCGTCCTGTTTCAATGCGTGTAGGAGCGGCGGCAGCCGCGATGCTTCGTGCACGGCATCGCGGTTCCTACATCAAAAATGCGGTCATCACGAAATCGAGTGCGAGCACGACGATCGACGAAAACACGACCGTGCGCGTCGTCGCATACGCCACGCCCTCGCTGGTCGGCGGCGTGGTGTAACCCTGGAACACCGCGATCAACGCGATCACCGCACCGAACGCGACGCTCTTCCAGACGCCGTTGACGACGTCCTTCCAGACATCGACGCTCGAGGTCATGTTCGACCAGAACGTGCCGTTGTCGAGGCCGAGCCAGGACACGCCGACCAGATGCGCGCCGAGGATGCCGAGCGCGTTGAACACGCAGGCGAGCAGCGGCATCGCGACGATGCCGGCGAGGAAGCGTGGCGCGGCGACGTAGGCGAGCGGATCGACCGCCATCATCTCCATCGCGGACAACTGGTCGGTCGCGCGCATCAGGCCGATTTCCGCGGTGATCGAGGTGCCGGCGCGCCCGGCGAACAGCAGCGCGGTCACCACCGGCCCGAGTTCGCGGTACAGCGACAGCGACACCACGGTGCCGAGCGCCGCAGTGCCGCCGAAGATCGACAGCACGTAATACAGCTGCAGGCCGAGCACCATGCCGACGAACAACCCGCAGGTCATGATGATGACCAGGCTCATCGCGCCGACGAACCAGATCTGGCGGATCGTCTCGCGGAAATGGCGCAGGCTTTTCGGAATCGCGGCGAGGATCTGGAACAGGAACAGGCCGCACGCGCCGACCTGTGCAAGCGCATCGCCGATCATCGAGGGTTTGCGGACTTCGCTCATGCCGCACCCGCTTGGCGCGTGCCGGCCGGAAAACCGAGATCGACCGCGTAGTCGCGCGCCGGATACTGGAACGGCACGGGGCCATCGGCCTCGCCGCCGAAGAACTGCCGGGTCCACGGCGAATCGTCGTGCGCCAGCTCGTCCGGCGTGCCGCGCGCGACGACCTTGCCGCCGGCAATCAGATAGATCAGGTCGGCCGCTCGGCTGACCGCGGCCAATTCGTGCGCGACCAGGATGCTGGTGATGCCGAGCGTCTCGTTGAGCGTGCGAATCAATTTCAATACCTGGTTCAGTGCGATCGGATCGAGGCCGACGAACGGCTCGTCGTAGATCATCAGCATCGGGTCGCGAACGATCGCGCGCGCCAACGCCACGCGGCGTGCCATGCCGCCGGAAAGTTCGCTCGGCATCAGCTCGGCCGCGCCGCGCAAACCAACCGCCTGCAACTTGGTCAGCACGATGTTGCGGACCAGTTCCTCGGGCAATTTCAGATGCTGGCGCAACGGAAATGCGACGTTCTCGAACACCGTGAAATCGGTCAGCAGCGCCGAGTTCTGGAACAGGAAACCGATCTTCTCGCGCAGGTCGAACAACGCCGTGCGCGACAACGTCGGCACGTTCTGGCCATCGACGCGGATTTCGCCCGCGTCCGCCCTCAGCTGGCCGGTGATATGGCGCAGCAGCGTGGTCTTGCCGGTGCCGCTCGGCCCCATGATCGCGGTGATCTTGCCGCGCGGAATGTCGAGATCGATCCCGTCGAAGATCACCTTGCCGCCGAGCCGCGTGCGCAAGCCGCGCACCTCGACGAGTGCGTCACTGCTTGGCGGGGTGCGGGCGTCGGTCACTCGGTGGGGTTCCGTCATCGATGGATGGGCTCTCGCTGGCGCGCGGCGGGCTACCTTAGCCGATGCGACTGCGCGAGGGCTAGAAGCCGCAGTTCAATCGACCTTCAGCAAGTCGTCGATCAGGCCGCATGACGACTAAGTTGGGCCTTCTGGCGCAGCCGCTGGCACTGCACGATCGCACGCAGATCCGCCAACGCATCGGCGAACTGGTCGTTGACGACGATGAAGTCGAAATCGTCGGCGTGCGCGATTTCCTGGCGCGAATCGGCGAGGCGGCGCGCGATCGCCTCGGCATTGTCGGACGCACGCGTGCGCAAGCGGCGCTCGAGTTCGGCGCGCGACGGCGGCAGGATGAAGACGCTGACGCATCGGTGGCGGCGCAACCGGCAGCACCGTTGCGTTCGGCCAGCTTGGCGCGAATCTGTTGCGCGCCCTGCCAGTCGATTTCCAGCAACACGTCGCGGCCCTGCGCGAGCAGTGGCTCGACCGCGGTGCGCGAGGTGCCTTTGAGATCGCCATGCACGTTCGCGTATTCGTAGAACGCGTCGCTGGCGGCCATCGCGCTCGAACACCTCGCGCGACACGAAATGGTAGTGCTGGCCGTCGACCTCGCCCGGCCGCGGCAGGCGCGACGTGTAGGACACCGACAGGCTGATGCCCGGCTCGCGCTCGAGCAGCGCGCTGCACGAGGCTGGTCTTGCCCGCGCCGGACGGCGCCGCGACGATGTAGAGTGTCCCGCTCATTCCAGGTTCTGCACCTGCTCGCGCATCTGCTCGATCAGCACCTTGAGCTCGACCGCGGCATTGCGTGGTGCGCGGATCGGCGGACTTCGAACCGAGCGTGTTCGCCTCGCGATTGAATTCCTGCATCAGGAAGTCGAGGCGGCGGCCGACCGCTTCGGACAAGCCGAAGCATGCGGCGCGCCTCGGCGATATGCGCGGTCAGGCGATCGAGTTCCTCGTCGACATCGATGCGCTGCACCTGCAGCACGACTTCCTGTTCGACGCGACCAGGTTCGAGCGGCGTTTTCAGTTCGGCGAGCCTGCGCGTCGAAACGCGCGCGCAACGCAGCGCGTATTTCCGGCAGGTAGGTACGCACGTCGGCGACGATGCGCTCCATCGCATCCAGACGCTCGCGCATGAAACCGCCGAGACGCTCGCCTTCGCGCTGCACGCGTCGCGACCATGTCGGCCAGCGCCGTATCGAGCAACGTCGAGCGCCGCCTCGCGCAGCGATTCCTGATCGGTGTCGCGATCGAGCATCACCCCGGGCCAGCCGAGCAGCGAGGTGAAATCGACATTGAGCTGCGGGAATTTCGCGGCCAGCGCCTGCGCGGTATCGGCGAGGCGCGTGACCAGCGCGTCGTCGACCGTGATCGCCGACGCGTCGGCGACCGCCGGCTTGTAACGCACCCCGAGATCGACCTTGCCGCGCGACAGCTTCGCCGCGACGCGCTCGCGCACCGTCGCTTCGAGGCTGCGCAACTCTTCGGGCAGGCGCAGGCCGAGTTCGAGATAGCGATGGTTGACCGAGCGCAGCTCGATCGCCAGCGTGCCGTGGCCAGTGTCGGCTTCGGCGCTGGCAAAAGCGGTCATGCTACGCAGCATCGTCTATCCAAGGGGAGCTAAGGGGGCGCAATGGTAAACTCCGCGGCCCAATTGCCAAAGCGATCTTCGCATGACGGCTCCCGCCGCACCCTCCGCCCGTCCATCCGGCCGCGCCGCCGATCAATTGCGGCCGGTGACCATCGAACGCCACTACACACGCCACGCCGAAGGCTCGGTGCTGGTCGCATTCGGCGACACCCGCGTGCTGTGCACCGCCAGCGTCGAGGAAAAAGTCCCGCCGTTCCTGCGCGGCAAGGGCGAAGGCTGGGTCACCGCCGAATACGGCATGCTGCCGCGCGCGACCGGCTCGCGTAACCAGCGCGAGGCGGCACGTGGCGGCCAGGGTGGCCGCACGATGGAAATCCAGCGCCTGATCGGCCGCGCGCTGCGTGCGTGCATCGATCGCCAGGCGCTCGGCGAACGCACGATCACCCTCGACTGCGACGTGCTGCAGGCCGATGGCGGCACGCGCACCGCAGCGATCACCGGCGCGTACGTCGCGCTGGTCGATGCGATCCGCTGGCTGAAATCGCGCAACCAGATCAAGCGCGACCCGATCTTCGGCGCGGTCGCCGCGATCTCGGTCGGCATCTACCAGGGCGCTCCCGTGCTCGACCTTGATTACGCCGAGGACTCCAACTGCGACACCGACATGAACGTCGTCATGAACGACGGCGGCGGCTTCATCGAGCTGCAAGGCACCGCCGAAGGCCACGCGTTCCGCCGCGAGGAACTCGATGCGCTGCTCGCATTGGCGACGAAGGGCGTGGCCGAACTGTGCGAATTGCAGCGCGCGGCGTTGGCCGATGGCTGAAGGTTGCCGACCAGGCAAAACACCTGGCCTCTCGTCGTCCCGGCGTTCGCCGGGACGACGAGCGTGTATTTTTCCCGCCCGATGAAACGCATCGTCCTCGCCAGCGGCAACGCAGGGAAGCTCATCGAGATGCGCGCGATCCTCGCCGACCTCGACATCGAACTCGTCGCGCAATCGGATCTCGGCATCCAGGAGGCCGAGGAAACCGGCACAACCTTCGTCGAGAACGCGCTGCTCAAGGCGCGCCATGCCGCGCGACTCTCCGGCTTGCCCGCGCTTGGCGATGACTCGGGAATCTGCGTCGACGCGCTGGACGGCGCGCCCGGCCTGTATTCCGCGCGCTACGCCGGCGCCCACGGCGCTGCCGCAGCGAATATCGCCAAGCTGCTCGACGCGCTGCTCGACGTCCCCAAGGCGAAACGCACGGCGCACTTCCATTGCACGATCGTATTGCTGCGCAGCGCCGGCGACCCGGCACCGCTGATCGCGGAAGGCCGCTGGCATGGACGCATCCTCGAAGCGCCGCGCGGCGACCACGGTTTCGGCTACGACCCGGTGTTCTTCGATCCGGCACTCGACTGCGGAGCGGCTGAACTGGATGCGGCGACGAAGAACCGGATCAGCCATCGCGGCCAGGCGTTGGCGCGATTGCGCACCTTGGTCGAGCTCACCGCCTGACCTGCGCCGGAATCGCCTTCTTTCTCGCATGAGCGGCGCGGCCGTGAGGGCCATCGCCAAGCGTCTCCCGGTCGCGCTTGCAGCACTCCTGCGGGAGCCTTCTTGCCCACAACGCCTACAATCACCGCATGCCGCTCATCGCCCCACCGCTGTCGCTGTACATCCACATCCCGTGGTGCGTGAAGAAGTGCCCGTATTGCGACTTCAATTCGCATGCGCAAAACGGCGCGCTGCCGGTCGATGCATATGTCGATGCGCTGCTCGCCGACCTCGACCACGACCTGCGTGAATTCGGCGACGCGATCGCGAAGCGGCCGCTGCACAGCATCTTCTTCGGCGGCGGCACGCCGAGCCTGTTCGCGCCGGATGCGATCGCACGGATTCTCGAGGGCGTCGCCGCGCGGATCAGTTTGCCGCGCGGGATTGAAGTCACCCTCGAGACCAATCCCGGCACGGTCGAACATGGCCGTTTTGACGGCTATCTGAAAGCCGGCGTATCGCGCCTCAGTTTCGGCGTCCAGAGTTTCGACGACGACAAGCTGCGCCGGCTCGGCCGCATCCATTCCGCCGCGGATGCGATGCGCGCGATGCGCGAGGCTCGCGAGGCCGGCTACGCGAATTTCAACCTGGATCTGATGTACGCGCTGCCGGAGCAGACATTGGACGGTGCGCTCGCGGACATCGAGCGTGCACTTGCCCTGCAACCGGCGCATATATCGCACTACCAGCTCACCTTGGAACCGAACACGCTGTTCGCGGCCAGACCGCCGAAGTTGCCCGATGAGGACAGCGCGTGGGACATGCAGGAAGCCTGTCAGCGACGCCTGGCCGACGCCGGCTATGCGCAATACGAAGTGTCGGCATATGCGCGTGACGGCCTGCGTTCGGCACACAACCTCAACTACTGGACGTTCGGCGACTATCTCGGCATCGGCGCCGGCGCGCACGGCAAGCTCAGCAACGCGGTCGATGGACGCGTCGTGCGCACAACCAAGTTCAAGTTGCCGCGCAGTTACCTTGAACATGCGGCGCGTGGCGATGCGCTCGGCACGCTCAGCGAGGTGCCGGACGGCGACCGTCCGTTCGAGTTCATGATGAACGCATTGCGCCTCAACGGCGGCGTTCCGCGTGCGCTGTTCGCGGAACGCACCGGGATGACCGCTGCGATGCTTGATGTGCCCCTGCAAATCGCGCAGGCGCGCGGCTGGCTGGAGATCGACCCGGAACGCTTCTTGCCCACCGAGCTTGGCCGCCGTTACCTCAACAATGTGATCGAGTTGTTTTTGCCCGAACGCTGAGCAAGCGCCATTCAGCCGAGTTGCCGCATCCTGTAACGCCCACTCGCATTGCCGCCATGCTCGAAGCGATCACCCTCAATTGCCCCTACTGCGGCGAGAGTTTTTCCACCACCGCCGACCTCTCTGCCGGCTCGCAGCGCTACATCGAGGATTGCGCGGTGTGCTGCCGCCCGATCGAGGTGACGCTGCGCGTCGATGAGGACGGCGGACTGCTCGGCGTCGACACCTCCACGGACCGCGATTGAACCCACCTCCGCACGCGACTACACTGCGCGCCGCCGCAGGTGCCCTGCGCGCCGTCCGGCGTGCAAGGTGAAACGGGAAGTTGGTATGAAGCCAACACTGCCCCCGCAACGGTAAGCAAGCCAACGCCGGATCAATGACGCCACTGCCGCAAACGCGACGGGAAGGCGATCCGGTCGATGTGAAGGGAGGTTCGCGGTCATCCCTGACTGCATTTTCCGTCCAGCACATCGCTTGCGAGTCCGGAGACCGGCCTGCGGCTTGGTCGTTCGCCTGATGACGAGCGCTCGTGCGAGCGTTCGCGCGCCGAATCGACCGATCAGCTCCAGGCGTTGCGGCGGGCAACGGACGGGCAATGGCGCCTGTCGCCTGCGCGCGTCCCCTCCCCCGCAACCCTGGATTCCGCGGGTGTGCGTCAGGAGGATTTGTCCATGGTTCGTTTTTCCGTTTTGTTCGTTGCGGTGTCCGCCGCACTGGGTGCCAACGCGCACGCCGATGAACCGCAATTGCAACCGACCGTGCAGGTGACCGCCTCGCGCGTCGCCGAAACCGTCGACCAGACCCTCGCCGACGTCAACGTGATCACGCGCACGGATATCGATGCGAGCGGCGCGCAGGACCTGATCGCCCTGCTCAGCCTGCAAGCGGGCGTCGACGTCTCACGTACCGGCGGCGCGGGTCAGCAGACCAGCGTGTTCCTGCGCGGAACCAATCCCAACCACGTGCTGGTGCTGATCGACGGCGTGCGTGTGGCGTCGGCGAATACCGGCGGTTTCGCGTGGGAGAACCTGCCGCTCGATACGATCGAACGCATCGAGATCGTGCGCGGCCCGCGCGCGAGCTACTGGGGCTCGGATGCGATCGGCGGGGTGATCCAGGTCTTCACGCGCAAGCTCGACGGCGCCCATCTTGCCGCCAGTGCCGGCAGCTATCGCAGCGCGGCCGGCAGCGCGGGTTTCGGCGCGCAGACGGATACGGGCGGCTTTTCCGTGCAGGTCGGCGCGCGCCACGTCGGCGGTTTTTCCGCGACCAATCCGGCAGCCGGCCCGTACGTCTACAACCCCGACGACAATGGCTACCAGAACCACAATATCGTCGCCCAGGGCAATTACCGTTTCGGTGCGCAGAACCTGTCGGCGAGCCTGTTCCGCAACGCCGGCACGGTCAGCTTCGACAATGGCGATCCGGGCGTGGGTTCGTCGCGCACGCTCGACCAGGCGATCGGCGTGAATCTGGACGGACCGCTCGCGGAAAGCTGGCGGCAGCGCCTGTCCGTCGGCACCGCGCGCGAGGACATCAGCACGCCTGCGTTCGGCACCGATTACCACTCCACGCGCGAGCAATTGTCGTGGACCAACGATTTCACGTTGTCGTCCGCGCAGCACCTGATCGCGGGTGTGGACTATCAGCACGACTTCGGCATCAGCCAGGATACGTTCGGCCACGCGACGGTCTATTCCGCGACGCGCAACAACTCAGGCCTGTTCGCCGGCTGGCGCGTGGCGGATGGCGCGTTCGACAGCGAGTTGTCCGGCCGCTACGACCACAACAGCACGTTCGGTGGTGTGTTTTCCGGTTCGGCCGCGGCAGGTTGGAAATTCACCGACGATCTGCGTGTGTCCGCCAGCTACGGCACAGCGTTTCACGCGCCGGGTTTGAACGAGCTGTATTCGCCCGGTTACGGCGGTTACTACGCCGGCAATCCGCTGCTCGATCCGGAACGCTCGCGCTCGGGCGAGATCGCGTTGAACTGGCGCATCGACGACGCCAACCAACTCGACGCACGCGCCTTTTCAACGCGCGTGCACGACCTGATCGAATTCTCGGGCGGCACCACGTTCCAGGCGATCAATATCGACCATGCCACGATCGATGGCTTCGAGCTCGCCCACACCTGGCACGACGCCGCTTGGTCGTGGACCAATACACTGACGCTGCAGAATCCGCGCAACGCCGACACCGGCAAACAACTGCTGCGCCGGCCAAAGCAGAAGCTCAACAGCGTGCTCGAACGCCGTTTCGGCGAACGTCTCAGCGTCGGCGCCGAAGTCGTCTACGCGGGACGGCGCGCCGATTACGGCGATGTCGAACTCGGGGCGTACACGCTGCTGAACCTGCGCGCGCGTTACCAGCTGAGCCACGCCTGGAGCGTCGCCGCGCGCCTTGAGAACTTCGCCAATCGCGACTACGAACTGGTCCACGGCTACAACACGCCGGGGCGCTCGGGCTTCATCGATGTGGTCTGGCAGCCGAACTGACCGGATCGCGCCGCCCGTTTCGCAACGGGCGGCATTCCCATCGATGGGTTGCAAGGGGCGCGCAATGCGCCCCTTTTTTCGTCTCGCGCACGCATTCCCACCCCTGCCCCGGAACCGCGCCCTGTTCGCCCGGGGTGCGACGTGCAAGAATCGGCATCGAGCCCTGTTGCAGACATGGGCTGACAGGGGCGGCAAGAAGCGCATGAGTCACGAGGGGCACAGCGAAGCACTTGCGTCATTGGCGCGCCGGTCGGATTTGCCCGTGCGCGTGCATGGCGCACTGGTCGGATTGCAGAAGCGGACGGCTGCCTATTTCGACAGCGCGATCGCGCGCACGATCGATGAACTGGAACGCGAGCTGTTCAAGCTGGCCGAGCAGTCCGGCAGCAATGCCGCGCAACAGACCTGCTTTGAGGGACTGCGCCGGCTGAAGCTCGGTCGCGCCGGCGTCGCGCCGCTGTTCCTGCAGCACACCGAGTCGCAGCTGGCGCAAATGCGCAGTACGCAGGAGAAAGCGCCGGTCGTTGCGATACGTAGCACCGCGAACTCGGTTCCCGACCTCGAACTGGTCGGCGTCGCCGCGCAGGAAGAAGAGCTGGCCCTGCAGGAAGTCGGCGGCAAGGCGGAGGTCCGCAACAGCCAGAGCCTGTATGCATTCGCGCGCCGTCTCGGGGTTCTCGGAGCGGCACCGGTGTGGCCGAATGAAACGCTGCCGCTGGGACCGGCCCAGATCGCGCAGGCGTTTCACCATGCGCTGCAGCGGCTCGATCTCGAACTCGACCAGCGCATCCTCGCCTACCGCTTGTTCGACCGCACTGCGATGCTCGCCGTCGGGCCGTTCTACGAAGGCCTGAATGCGTACCTGATTGCCGAGCGCATCCTGCCCCACCTGCAGATCCAGAACGTGCAGCGGCGCGGCGCGGCGGCCGGCGCGGCGCGCGACAATTTCGCCGAGGCGCCCGCGCCGGAAACGCAACCACCGCCGCCGCAACATGCCACGTCACCGCGCGCAGCCTCCGCCAACCTTCACAACGCCGAAGATCCGGAGTTGTTCAAGACGCTGCGCAACCTGCTCAGCGAACGTCGTCATCGGGATGGCGAAATCGAACCGCGTCTGGATGACCAGGTTTTCCAGGCGACCAGCAGCGATCTGCAATCCTTGCTGGGCGCATTGCAGCACACGCCTGTGCGCGGTTCGCCCGCCGACTACGACGGCGAGCATTTCAAGAACACCTTGCAGGTGAAGTTGCGGCGCATGGGCCCGGTCGGCCAACCCCTGCGTCTGGGCGACGAAGACTCCGACACGGTCGACCTGATCGGCATGTTGTTCGGCTACATCAACGAATCCATGCAGGAGAACACCGCTGCACGCGGACTGCTGAACAAGCTGCACGTGCCGATGATGCGCGTTGCGCTCAGCGACAAGACCTTCTTCACGCGTCGCGATCATCCCGCGCGGGAGCTGCTGAATTCGATCGCCGAAACCGCCTCACGCTGGGTCGACGACACCGACAACGACCCGGAACTGGTCAGGAAGATGGAACTGGTCGTCGATCACGTCGGTACCGATTTCGATGGCGACATCGGGGTATTCGAGAAACTGCTCAGCGACGTGAGCGGGCATATGCAACAACTGGCGCGGCGCGCCGAGGTCGTCGAACGCCGCCACATCGATGCAGCCAAGGGGCGCGACCGGCTCGATATCGCACGCGATGCCGCGCGCAAGGCCATCACGCGCGTGATCCAGCGCAGCACGCCGATGCCGGTGGTGCGTTCACTGCTCGAAGACGCCTGGGTCGATGCGCTCGCCCTGAGCGCACTGCGCGATGGCGAGGCCGGCGCGGAATTCAAGCACCGCGTCGATGTTGCGGAAAAACTCGCGCGGATTACGCCGCAGTCAGCCCCGACCGCGGCCTATCCAGCACTGCGCGCCGATCTCGATGCCGGCTTGCGTCAGGTCGGCCTGCACGATGACGACGTGCACCACCTGCTCGACAACCTGCTGCCTGCACCCGGCGCGGAAGCCGCGGTCACGCCAGACGCGCTGCGCCGCATCGACGACTCGCTGAAAGCGAAAACCCGGCTTGGTGTAAGCGCAAACGCGCCGCCGACCCCGCCCGCACCCGCGCCGGTCAAGCTGAACGCCGCGGAGCGGGCGATGCTCGAACGCCTGTACAAGGTAGCGTTCGGCTCCTGGTTCGAATTCGCGACCAACCCGCCGGGCAAGTTCGTGCGCCGCAAACTTGCCTGGTTCTCGACCGTGACCGGGCACTGCCTGTTCGTCAACCAGCGCGGCGCGCGCGCCAACGAACAGACCCTCGAACAACTGGCGCGCGACATGGTGCGCGGCCAAGCGCGGCTTGCCGGTACCGAGCACACATCGCTGATCGACCGCGCCTGGAAGGCGATCACCGAAACCCTGCGTCCGCTCACGAACCGCGCCGCGGCCACCGGATCATGAATTCCCGTCGCACTATCCAATCGAGCGATAACCAATCGAGCGATCGTCGCTATCCCAAGGAGGCTTGCGCATGAACAACAAACGCCGCCTTGCCCGCAAACGACCGGACGTGAACCTGCGGGTGACCGATGCGATGAGCGGCGACGCCGTCGGCCACCTCGGCAACCTGTCGATGGACGGAATGATGCTGATCGCGCAGTCCCCGATCAGCGAGGACGCGCTGTATCAATTCGTGTTCCATCTGCCCGACCCGCATGGCCGGCTGCACCCGATCGAAGTCGGCGCGCACCAGTTATGGAATGGCCCCCCCACCTTCAACGGGCAGGCCTGGGTCGGCTTCCGGTTCATCGACATCGCCGCAGACGATGAAAAGATGCTCGCCGAATGGCTGATGCATGCCGAGGATTTCGACGGCTGACGATGCACCGGCGTCCACTTGTCGGCACGGTCGCGGCGGTGATAATCCGATCAGGCGTTGCCCGGTGGCGTGTGACGCGACTCGCTTTTTGCATACGCGCGCAGGAAAAACTCAACGGTCGCGCGCACATGGGTGTCGATGTCGCGATCGCTGATCGGTTCGGCGCAGCCGCACAGCAGCCGCGCATGGAATTCTCCCTTGAGCAGCGCGAAGAATTGCGCTGCCGCGCGCGGAACATCCGCGATATCGAGCTGGCCCGCAGCGACCTCGTTGTGCAGGAATTGCTGAAAACCGCTCTGCACGCGCTTCGGGCCGGCGTCCCAGAACAACTGCACGAGTTTCGGCGACGTGCCGGCGCCGGAATTCAGCAGCCGATGCAGGGCGACCGAGTCGGGCGCCATCACCAGCGAAAAGAATGCGCGCGCGATCGCCTCGAGCTGATGCCGCACCGGACCACGGATATCGACATCGAACAGCATCGTCGGCATCTGCTCTTCGCAGCGCGCGCGGATCGCCGCGAAGAACAGGGTTTCCTTGTCGGTGTAGTGGCTGTAGACGGTCAACTTGGACACGCCCGCCTCGGCCGCGATCGCATCCATGCTGGTGCCCTCGAAACCGGTATGCGGAAACAGACGCTTTGCCGCGTCGAGGATGGCGGCACGTTTTTCGAGATCCTTCGGGCGACCTGGGCCGCACGGCTTTGCGTTTGCTGACATTATTTTTGCGAAGACTGGTTGGACGTTATTCGGATCTATACTATACTCACTGGTACATGAATAAGCACGTACCGCGCCGAAATGGCCCTTCACATGCTTGCACCGGGCGCGTGGCGATCACGATCGTCATGCTACCGCCCATCCGCGGCGATTCCCGCAAGATCCTGACACCCGCCAGCACATCGGCTGGCTGAAACACGCGAATGGCATCGACATGACCTGCAAGCGCCGACCGACATTCGCGGACTCCGACGTGATCACCAAACGGCACGCTCGCGCCGCCGAGGAGATCGATGAGCCGGCCATCGCCGCGTGCGGCCCGTTTTGCACTGGCGCATGTCTTGCTAGGAACTCCCCATGCAACCTTCCGTATTGACCCCGCATCCGAACACCATGACCAGACATGGCGGGCGCAGTGAACCAATGACCGCACCGGCGATGGCACAGGCGAGAGAACCGGCGAGCAGCGCCGCGGCACTCGCGCTGCGACTGGCACAGCGCGCGTTCGCCGCATTCATCGAGGACGCGGCGAGGAACGATTCCAGTGGCGGCGCTTTCCGCGCCGCGCAGTTGCGCAGCGCGGCGCGGCGGACATTGTCCGCACTGTCCGCGGACGAACGACCGAGGCTCAATCGCTGGCTGATCCTGCAATTCGCCGCGGGCGTCACGCCGGACAGCGCGGTGGCGCGCCGCTGGCTGGCGCGCGTCGATACGCGACTGGGTGCGAATGTCGCGGCGGCCGTCACCCATGTGCGCGAAGAGCTGCGCGCACCCTCCGGGGCTGGCGCAGCCGCATGATCCGCGATGACTTCCGGCACTTAGTCAACGACGCGCACGCGGCGAAGGTAGTGCATCGGTCGCGCGCTGCCATCGCCCGCGCCACCAGGGTAACGCGCCGGTAATGCCTGAACCACGGAACGTCCACCGTTGCGTCGCTGCATTGCCGTCACTGCAGCGAGTGCCTATGCTTTTCAACCTTTTCTCCGGCAGGAGCCGCCGACCATGTTGATGAATACCGAGCTGGCCCGACAGAACATGGTCGAAAACCAGGTGCGCCCGTGGGAGGTGCTCGACCCGCGCGTGCTCGAGATGCTCGCCGGCGTACGCCGCGAGGACTTCGTGCCGGCGCGCCATCGCAATCTCGCATTCGCCGATCTCGCGCTGCCAATCGGCGAGGGCGAAGTCATGCTCAAGCCGACCATCGAAGGCCGCCTGTTGCAGGCGCTGCTGCTGGCGCCGACCGACCGCGTGCTCGAAATCGGCACCGGCAGCGGTTTCCTGACCGCGTGCATGGCCGCGCTCGCCCGCTCGGTGGTCAGCGTCGAACGCCATGCAGGACTCGCCGACATCGCGCGCAGCAACCTGGCCGCGGCGCATATCGACAACGCCCACGTCCACTGCGCCGACGCGATCATCGATTTTTCAAGCACCGAGCAATTCGACGCGGTAGTCGTCGGCGGCGCGGTGTATGCACTGCCCGAGCGCTTCCGTGCCTGGGTCAAACCGGGCGGCCGGTTGTTCGCGATCGTCGGTGAATCGCCGGCGATGCAGGCGATCGTCCACACACGCGTCGACGAAACCCACTGGCTGCAGGAAAGCCTGTTCGAAACCGATGTTCCGTATCTGAAAAACGCCGAGCCACCGCGCCGTTTCACACTCTGAACGCGCGACCCCCGCAAACCCACGTATTTCGAGGAAGAAATCGATGATTCGCATCCGCTCCCTGCCTGCGGCTCTCGCCATCGCGCTGGTCATTGGCGCCTCCAGCGCGCACGCCGACGACCTGATCCAGGTTTACCAGGAAGCGCGCGCGTCGGACCCGACCCTGTCCGGGGCCGAAGCGACCAAGCTCGCCACCGACGAGGTGGTCGACCAGGCGCGTTCGCAACTGCTGCCGCAAATCGGCGCGAGCCTCAATTTCACCCGCAGCACTGGCGGTGAAAACGGACCGACCTTTGTCCGCGACCCGATTACCGGCGTGCAGACGGCGGTTCCGGGCGGCTACAGCTCGACCAGTTACCAGCGCTCAGAAGGCGCGCAGCTGAACCAGAGCATCCTCGACATCAGCAAATGGACAGCGCTGAAATCCAGCCGCTACACCGCCGAAGCCGGCGCCGCGATATACGACGCCGCGCAGCAGGCGTTGCTGATCCGTGTCGCGACCGCGTACTTCAATGTGCTCACTACGCTGGATGCGCTCAAGTTCGCCGATGCAAACGAGAAAGCGCTCGGTCGCCAGCTCGAACAGGCGCAGCAGCGCTTCGATGTCGGCCTCGCCGCGATCACCGACGTCAACGATGCCAAGGCCCAGCACGACCAGGCCGTGGCCAGCGTGATCGCGAACCAGAACAACGTCGACCAGGCGCGCGAAGCGGTGCGCCAGATCACCAACAAGGAACCCGGCGATTTCCGCAAGCTGCGCGAGAACCTGCCGCTCGACCACCCGACGCCAGACGATCCGAAAGCGTGGGTCGATGTCGCGCTGAAAAACAATCCGACCCTGAGCTCAGCCGCCTATCAGGTCGATGCCGCCAGCGCCAACATCAACACCGCACGCGCGGGCCACCTGCCCACGATCACCGGCCAAGTCGGTTATTCGCGTTCGCCAACATGGGGCGACACCTCGTTTGCCGGTCAGAGCATCCGCAGCGACACCGATCCACGTTGGGGCAGCTCGGTCACCTTGACCTTGAACGTGCCCATCTTCACCGGCGGCCTGACCCAGTCGCGTGTGCGCCAGGCGATCTACAACCGCGATTTCGCGCAGGATCAATTCGAAGTGAACCGCCGTCTGGTCGAAGCGACCACGCGCAACGACTTCCGCTCGGTTATCGCGGGCGCCAGCGAGGTCGAGGCGACCAAGGCGGCGGTCGTCTCCGCACAGAGTTCGGTCGAGGCGACCCAGGCCGGTTACGAGGTCGGCACCCGCACGATCGTCGACGTGCTGATCAGCCAGCAGACCCTGCTGCAGGCGCAAAGCAGCTACTCGGCCGCGCGCCACACGTTCGTGTTGAACGGCCTGCTGCTGAAACAGGCCGCCGGCGTGATCGAAGTCAAGGATCTCGAAGCGATCAACGCGTTGCTGGAGTAGCCGGGAATCGGGATTCGGGAATGGGGGATCGGTAAAAGCAAAAGCCGGCGCTGCTGCAGCAACGGAAGCGCCTGGTTCGAGAAGGACAAGGGAGTCGGACAATGGGCGCCGCGGCGGCGCCCGCCTTACCGAATCCCCAATCCCGTATCCCCAACCCCGCCTCGCCCCATCACCCGCTCGACAATCGCCAGTGTGCGCTCGACTGCCCCACGTTCGCGGGCCATGACCGCGTGCGCGGCCTCGCCCATGCTGCGCCGGTCGACCTCGCGTGACAGCAGGCGCACCACGATCGGGCCCAGTTCGTCGCCGTCGGCGATCCGGATCACCGCACCGGCGTCGACCAGATCCTCGGTGACTTCCGCGAAATTGAACGTATGCGGCCCGACCACGACCGGGCAGCCCAGTGCCGCCGGTTCCAGCAGGTTGTGGCCACCGACCGGGACCAGGCTGCCGCCGACGAACGCGACATCGGCAGCGGCGTAGAACTCGATCAGCTCGCCCATCGAGTCGATCACGAAGCACTGGCAGTTCGCGTCCGCGCCGCCTTCCTCGCTGCGCGTCGCGGTGTTGAATCCATACGCGCGACATGCGGCGGCGATCGGTTTGAAACGTTCCGGATGGCGCGGCGCAACCAGCAGCAATGCATCCGGAAAACGCCGCAACACGCTCTGCATGCGCTTTCAGCACGATAAGCTCCTCACCTTCGTGCGTGCTCGCCGCGATCCAGACCGGCCGCGCCGCGCCCGCTGCCAAGCGAAACGAAATGCCGCGATCGCGCAAACCGATCGGCACGGTCATGTCGAACTTCAGGTTGCCGACCACGGCGAGACGCGGCTCACTGGCGCCGAGCGCGCGCAACCGGTCGCCATCGGACACCGACTGCGCAGCGACGAAGCTCGCGCAACGGATCGCGCGTCGCACCAGCGGCTGGATCGGCCAGTAGCCGCGCAGCGACCGCTCCGACAGCCGCGCATTCGCGATCACGATCGAGATGCCGCGCTCGGCGCAGGTCATGAACAGGTTCGGCCAGATCTCGGTTTCCATGATCACCGCGATGCGCGGACGCACGCGATCGAGGAAGCGTTTGACCGCCGTGGTCAGGTCGTAGGGCAGATAGACATGGAACACGCGGTCGCCGAACAATTGCAGCACGCGATCGGAACCGGTCGGCGTGACCGTGGTGATCACGAACTGCGAATCGCGATAGCGAAGCATCAGCGCCTCGATCAGTGGCACCGCCGCATTGACCTCGCCGAGCGAGACCGCGTGGATCCAGATGCTGTCGTGGATGCCCGGATCCGCGAAGAATCCGAAGCGCTCGCGCCAGCGTGCGAAATAGCCGTGGTACCTGAAGCCGCGCGCGGTGAGCCGATAGATGACGAACGGCGTCAGCAGGTACAGCGTGAGCGTATAGATGAAGCGCTGGAACACGATCCGGAGTCGGCGACAGGGGCAGCGGCGAAGTATAGCGACGCGCGTGTGCGATCGTGGCCCGCGTGCCGCCCGCTAGCACGGCGCCAGCCACTACAATCGCGCCGATGCCGCAGACCGCGCCCCCTTTCCATCTTGCCCTGCTAGGTCCGCGCCACTGGCCCGCCTGGATCGGGCTCGGTTGCATCTGGTTGCTCGCGCAAGCTGCCGCGCGCGTGGCTGTTCGGCATTGGCCGCCGCCTCGGCTGGCTTGCCTCGCGCGCCATGCCCGAGCGCCGCGCCGTAGCCGAACGCAATCTCGCAATTGTGCTTTCCGGAACTCAACGCGCCGCGCGTGCCGTGCTGCTCGCGCAGAATTTCCGCGATGCCGGCAGCGATGCTCGTCGAATTCGCGCTCGCGTGGATGGGTTCCACGCGAGCGATCGAACGCGTCCCGGTTTCCTTCGAAGGCCTCGAGCACCTCGAAGCCGCGCGCGCGGCCGGCCACGGCGTGCTGCTGGTCGGCGCGCACTTTTCCCATCTGGAACTTTGCGCACGCCTGGTCTCGCAGCGCATCCGCATCGCCGGCATGTATCGCGAGCACGACGACGCGGCGTTCGAGTGGGCGATCAAGCGCGCGCGCCTGCGTTATGCGGACGCGATGTTCACCAAGGACGAACTGCGCCAAAGCGTGCGGTACCTGAAAGCGGGCGGCACGCTCTGGTACGCACCGGACCAGGACATGCGCGGCAAGGACGTCGTGTTCGCACCGTTCTTCGGTGTGCCTGCGGCGACGATCACCGCGACCCACCACCTCGCCCGACTATCCGGCGCCAGGGTGATTGCGTTCTTCCACCGCCGCCGCGATGACGGCGGCTACGCGATCCGGCTCGAGGCCCCGCTCGCCGATTTTCCCGAGCGCCGACGTCGTCGCCGACACCGCGCGCGTGAACGCCTGCATCGAACGCATGGTGCGCGAGGCGCCGAGCCAGTACCTTTGGATGCACAAACGCTTCAAGACGCGGCCGCCCGGGGAAGCACCGATTTATTGAGCGGCTCACCGGACCACTTTGCCATTGGGGGAAACGCATGGGGTTTCTGATCGTCGTCGCCAGCGCACTCATCGGCGCCATCTTGGGGGGCGTCGTCGGCAACGACGCGACCACTGCACTCGGATTTTTCAGCGGCATTGCGCTGGGTTGCACATTCACGTGGCTGCGTGGGCTGGCCACTCGCATCGAGGCGTTGCGCCGCGAAATCGATGCATTGAAACGCGCGGCAACGGAGCCTCCCGCGCCAGCGGCAGCGCCGGCCAGCGCGCCATCCAGCGTGCCCGTTGCGCAGGCCGCCGCGCAACCGCGAGCCGCCGATATCGACACCACCCACATCGGGGACGAGACGCCCATCGCCCCGCCGCCACGCCAGCCCGCGCCATCGATTCCTTCGCCACGTGCCACAGCGCCGCTCGCACCCGGTCCGATCGAACGTGCGGCCGCATGGCTCAAACGCTGGTTCAGCGAAGGCAACGTGCCGGTCAAGGTCGGCATGTTGGTGCTGTTCGCCGGCGTTGCCGCACTGCTCAAGTACGCGACCGACGAAGGCTGGCTGCACCTGCCCGTCGAGTTCCGCCTCGCCGGCATCGCGCTCGCCGCGATCGCGGCACTCGCATTCGGTTGGCGCGAACGCGTAGGTCGGCGCAGTTTCGGCCTCGCCCTGCAGGGCGGCGCGATCGGCGTGCTGATCCTGACCGTGTTCGCCGCGTTCCGGCTCTACCATTTGCTGCCCGCCAGCGCCGCGTTCGCGCTGCTGCTGATCCTGGTTGCCGGGGTCGGCGTGCTTGCGGTCCTGCAGGACGCGCTCGCGCTCGCCGTGCTCGGCATCCTCGCCGGCTTCGCCGCGCCGATCCTGATCTCGACCGGCAGCGGCAACCACGTCGTGCTGTTCTCGTACTACGCGCTGCTCAATATCGCGATCTTCGCGATCGCCTGGGTCAGGCCGTGGCGCGCGCTGAACCTGCTCGGCTTCTTCTTCACGTTCGCGATCGGCACCGCGTGGGGCGTGCTCAGCTACCGGAACGCGCTGTTCGCGAGCACCGAACCGTTCCTGCTGGTGTATTTCGCGATCTATCTGGCAATCCCGATTCTGTATGCGCGCCGCCGTGAACCGGCCGGCCGCGACCTCGTCGACGGCACCCTGGTATTCGGCAATCCGCTGGTCGCATTCGCGCTGCAGGCGGCACTGCTCGACGGCGCGCGCATGCCGCTCGCGTACTCGGCGCTCGCGCTCGCGGCGATCTATGTGCTGCTCGCGTGGCGGCTGATTCCGCGTGCACGCGTGCTCGGCGAATCCTTCGCGGTGCTCGCGGTCGGGTTCGCGACACTTGCGGTGCCGCTCGCATTGAGCGCACGCGTCACCGCCTGCACATTTGCGCTCGAAGGCGCGGCCCTGGTCTGGCTCGGCCTGCGCCAGCACCGCCTGCTGCCGCGGATCAGCGGCCTCGCGTTGCAGGCGATTGCCGCGTGCGCATTCGTGCTCGCGCTGGCATTTGGCGGCGACGACACAGTCGCAATGCCGATCGCGAACAGCGTCTGCATCAGCGCACTGCTGATTGCAGGCGCCGCGTTCATCAGCGCATGGCTGTATCACCGCGACGGCATGCGGCGGCCACTCGCGTTGCTGCTGTATCTGTGGGGACTGGCGTGGTGGCTCGGCGCGGGACTGCGCGAGATCGATCATTTCGTGCCAGATGATTCGCAGGCGCAGGCGCTGCTCGGATTCGCCGCGTTGACGGCGGCGCTCGCCGCGCTCGCGTTCACCCGTCTGCGCGCAGCCGCACTGGCGTGGACCCTCGCCTGCGCGCTCGCCAGCGGCATCGCGATGGTCGCACTGTTCGCCGATGTGGGCGCGCGTCCGTTCGCTGGCTGGGGGCTTGCCGCGTTCGCGGCCTATGCGGCCTGCGGCTTCTTCGCTTTGCGCGCGTTGCGTGACGCGAACGGTCCGGTATCAGGAGTGGCGCAGATCGGCTGGCTGTGGACATGGACGCTCGCGCTCGCGCTCGCGTTCAACCAGTTCAGCGACGACGCGCAACTCGGCGCCGGCTGGCAGGCCGCACTCACCTTGCTGCCGGTGCTGGCCGGCTGGGCGATCGCGTTGCTGCGACCGGCATGGATCGCGCCGCCGCTGATGGCACGCTTTGCCGACTATCGCGGCGCGCTGCTGGCCACTCAGTCGCTGATCGCAAGCATGGCGTTCGTGATGTTGCTGTGGCACGTCGGTGCCAGCGCGCCGTTGCCGTTCATTCCCGTGTTGAATCCGGTCGAGCTCGCCCAGATTGGCGTGCTCGCCTGTCTCGCGCGCTGGCTCGCCGATCGCGACGCGCCTGCCGAGATCGCCGCGCGCAGGCCGATGCTGCTCGCCGCGGTCGGCTTCGCGTTCGTCACCGCGGCAACCCTGCGTGGCGCCCACCATCTCGGCGGCGTGCCGTGGGATGACAACCTGTGGTCGTCGAACCTTGCGCAGACCTCGCTCACCGTGGTCTGGAGCGTGCTCGGCGTGCTCGGCTGGGTGCACGGTTCGCGGCGCGGCAATCGCATGCTGTGGCTGGCCGGCGCGGTGTTGATGGGCGTCGTGCTCGCGAAACTCCTGCTGGTCGATCGCACCCACCTCGGCAACCTGTTCGGCATCGCGTCGTTCATCGCCTACGGCCTGCTGTGCACGGTGATCGGCTACTTCGCACCGGCGCCGCCACGCGCGTCAATCAATGGAGCATCGCCATGAATGTGCGCGCATGGGCGCTGTGCGCGTTGGCCGCCGCAACCGTTGCGAACGCGAACACGCCGGCGGACTACGCGTACACGTTCCCGATCGATACGGGTACCGCTGCGCAGGATGGCAACAGCGCGTGGCGCATCGAATTGACGCCGGAGGTCTACGCGTGGGTGCAGGACACCGCGCTGCGCGATATCGAAGTGTTCAACGCGGCGCGGCAACCGGTGCCGTTCGCGCGCACCGCGAACGAGCCGCTCGCGACGGTGCGTGAGCAGAACGCGACGCTGCCGCTGCTGGCATTGCCGGCGTTCGCATCGAACGCGCCCGCGAGCGACTTGCGTCTGGTCATCGACCGCGACGCCGACGGACGCCTGCGCCGCATCGATGCGGGCGAGCAATCGGCAACCACGGCCAAGCCGGAGGTGCGCGACTGGCTGCTCGACGCCAGCGCAGTCGATCGCGCGATCGACAGCCTCGTACTCACCTGGAGCGCGCCGGCCTCCGGGGTCGTCGCGCGCTTCAGCGTCGAAGCCGGCGCTGACCTGCAGAACTGGCGCACCGCAGGCACGGGAACCGTGCTCGTCCTCGAACAGGAAGGCGTCCGGCTCGAACGCCACGAAATCGCGCTGGGCGGAGTGCGCGCGAAATACCTGCGCCTGCACCGACTCGACGACGGCGCTGCTTTGGGTGGTCTCGGCGCGCAGGCGCGTTCGGTCGAACGCGGCCGCATGGCGCCGACGCGCGGATGGCTCGATGCCACGCCCGCCGCCGCACCGGCAACGGCCGACGCGCCAGCCGGCGTCGCCCGCTTCGATTACACGCTGCCCTCCGCGCTGCCGATCGACGTCGCGCGGATCGAACTGGCGACCGACAACGCGCTCGCGCCGCTGACGCTGTCCGCGCGCATGCTGGATCGATCAGGCAACGTGTGGAGCGAGCTTGGCCGCATCAATGCATTCCGGCTGCGCTCCGGCGATGAGACGATCCGCAACGCCGATATCGAATTGAACGGCGCAGCCCGTCTGCGCGAGTTCCGCATCGAATCGCGCGTGCCGCTGGCAATGGCACCGCGATTGACGCTCGGTTACCGCCCCGACAGTTTCGTGTTTCTCGCCGAGGGTGATGGCCCGTACACACTCGCGGTCGGCAGCGCACGCGCACGGCGTGCCGATTATCCGGTCGACGCCGCGCTGGCAGGCCTGCGGGCGAAATCCGGCAAGGACTGGCAGCCGGCGCTCGCGCATCTCGGCGTGGCGAAGGAAAGCGGTGGCACCGCCGCATTGAAACCTTTGCCGGCACCGACGCCGTGGCGACGCTGGTTGTTGTGGGGTGTGTTGATCGCCGCCGCCGCTGTCGTCGGTGGGTTCGCGCTCAGCCTGCTGCGTGATGCGCGGCGCACCGACAAAGCACCTTGATGTAGGAGCCCACCCTGTGGGCGACAGGTTAAAACCTGGCCCGATTTTTACGGTCGCGCACAGGGTGCGCTCCTACGGCAGGCTGCATTCCGCGTGCGCCGAGCGCCGCGCAATACAGCGCCAGCAGCCACCAGAACAATAATCCCCACCACGCCGAATAGAACGCGAGGTGGGTGTTGATCGGGAAACACATTGCGATCAGGGCAAGGCCGGGCGCCAACGCTCGCGCTCGCGCAGCGGCGTCCGCGCGCCGCCAGGCACGGACTGCGAACGCGGCGCCCGCAAGCCAGAACAGTAAGCCGACGATGCCGGTTTCACTGAGGATTTCCAACACGATCTGATGCGCATGCGAGGCGCCGGTGTCGCTCGTGATGTCGACGAAACGATCGCCCGCCGCCGCATAATGCGGATACGCATAGCGAAAGCCGCGCACGCCGACGCCGGTCAGCGGATGCGCCGCGCTCATCGCGAGCGCGGTGCGCCAGATGCTGAGGCGTCCGGCGGATGCCTCATCGACCGCGCGTTCGGTGCCGTGCAGCGCGAGCAGGCTGCGCCCGATGCGCGCGTCGAAGCGGTTCGAATCGTGCAGCGCGAGCGCGCCGATCGCAGCGAACGCGATCGCGAGCCCAACCAGCACGGTCGCGAACCGCCGCGGATTGCGCGTTTCATGCCATGCGATCAACACGTTGACCAGCGCATACGAAAGCCACGCCGCGCGCGAGCCAGCGAGCAGGATCGGCGCGGCCAGCAGCACGAACGCACCGATGAGGCCGCGGCGCCCCCAGCAGGCGCGCGCACCGAGCAGGACGAACGGCGAAAGCGTCGCCAGCACCGGCCCGAATTTCAGGTTGCCCGCGCCGAAGATGCCGGACAGCCGCTCGGCTTCTGCCGCGCCACCAAGGCTGTAACCGGTGGCCATCTGCACGTAGGCATCGATCACCCAGAGCACGACCACCACGCCGACCGCGAAGGTCAGCGCCGACCAGCGCGCCGCATCGCGCAATGCCCACGTCACGAACAGCGCAAATGGCAAAAAGCGCAATGTGGTCGCGACGGTCGACCAAGTCTTGCCCGGCTCGATCGCGGCGAAACCCGACAGCAGCGCCGGCAGCCAGTAGCACGCGAACAACGCCAGCACGAGGCGCGGCGCCGGCTCGCGCAGGTCGATGCGGCGCTGCGCGAGCAGGACCAATCCAGCGACCGCCGCGCACGCCAATGGCAATTCCGAACTGCGCCCGAGCGGGAGCAGCACGAGCACGGCCAGCACGAGCAGGGCCGACCAGATCGAGCGGTGCGGAGCGGGGGTTTGGGTCACGAGACGTATCGGGCAGTGGATCTGCGCATTCTATTGATGCGGCGAGAATATGTTCGGATCACCGAGACCTGCCGTCCCTTCCCCTGCGTAGCGGGGGAAGGTGCCGCAGGCGGATGGGGGCGTTCTTGATCTGCTTTGCTTGGCGAAAAGCGCCCCCTTCCGCCCTTCGGGCACCTTCCCCCGCTGCGCAGGGGAAGGGAAAGCGGTTCATCGCAACTCAGCGCGGCACCAGCTCTCGATACAACGCGAGCGTCGCGGCCTGCATGTCGGCGAGACGGTAACTCTGCAATGGCCCGATCGCCGGCGCGAAGCGCAGCAGTTCGGCGGCGCGTTCGACGAGGCGTTCGCGATCGCGGGGCGGAACGCGGCCGGCGGGATACAGGTCGGTCAGCAATTCGCCGACGCCGCCGTAGTCGTAGCCGAGCACCGGCCGGCACAGCGACAGCGCCTCGATGACCGTGCGGCCGAACGATTCGGGCTTGTTCGACAACTGCAGGACCAGCGAGGAAATCGCATAGATGTCGCGCGCATCGTCGCGCTGCGCCGTGATCACGACGCGATCGGCAATGCCGCGCGACGCGGCGAGCTGTTCGAGTTCGGCCACATACGCCTCGCGCCCGACCTGGCGCGCGCCGAGCAGCAGCAGGCGCGTGTCGATGCCGCGCGCCTTGAGCGCGGCGACCAGTTCGATCGCATCGGCATGGCCCTTGAGACGCGTGCCGCGCCCCGGCAGGGTCAACAGCGGTGCCTCGGCGAGCGGCGCGAATTCGGCGAAGAACCACTCGCGCCATGAACCGTCAGGCTGGTAGCCATACGGGAAATCTTCCGGATCCACGCCGCGCGGAATCACCACGAGATTCGCCGGATCGGTGCGCGGATAGTGGCGAAGCTGGAAGTCGCGCACCGTATTGGACACGCAGATCACGCGCTCGCCGCGCGCCATGATTGCGCTATAAAGCCCCGGGCTGTTCAGTCCGTGTGCGGTTGTGACAAAGCGCGGCCGCGGCGACAGGCCGCGCAGCGCGAGCCAGCCGAGCCACGCCGGCATCCGCGAACGCGCGTGGACGATGTCGACGTGTTCGTTGCGGAACAGCGCGCGCAGCTTCGGTACCTGGGCGAGACTGACCAACGACTTGCGTCCGATCGGCAAGGTGACGTGCTCGCTGCCTTCAGCCAGCAGGCGTTCGACCAGACGACCGCCGCCGGAAACGACGATCGAGCGATGCCCTTCGGCGACCAGCGCGCGCGCGATCTCGAGCGTCGAGCGCTCGGCACCCCCGGCTTCCAGCGCCGGAATCAGTTGCACGACCGTCAACGCGCGCGCTTGCACTATCGCGGCATCCTCAACCGACCAGATCGTATTCGGCGCCACAATACGGGCACTTCGCGTGACCGCCCTGCGACTCGATCGGCAGATACACCTTCGGATGCGAATTCCACAGCGACATTGCCGGCATCGGGCAGCTCAACGGCAGATCGGCGCGGCTGACCTGGTAACGGTTCTCGGCATTGGCGGGAATGCGGCTTTCCGCCGCGGGATTGGGTCGCGACATCGGGGTCTCCATCGGCAAGTCCACGAGTTTACCAGCACGAGACGTGCCAACTGCCTCACACAACCTATGTGATCGCAGCCCCCCGCCCGGCGTGACCCTGACCCGGCACCCGGGCCGGCCTTCTGGCCTAGAATGCCGGCTCGGAAAGTTCATCGACACGAACCGGAGGGGTGTATGGATATCAACAACCTGATCGCGCGCGTAAAAGCGATTCTGATGACGCCGAAGAGCGAATGGCCGGTGATTGCGGCCGAACCGGCGACCGTGCCGGACCTGTACAAGAACTACATCGTTTTCCTGGCTGCGATTCCGGCCGTTGCCGGTTTCATCAAGGGCAGCCTGATCGGCTACGGCATGTTCGGCATCCACTACCGCACGCCGATCGGCGCCGGCATCACCGGCATGATCGTGACCTACGCCCTCAGCCTGGCGCTGGTCTACGTAATGGCCCTGATCGTCGACGCGCTCGCACCGACCTTCGACGGCCAGAAGAACCCGATCCAGGCACTGAAGGTGGTCGCATACGCGTACACCGCGAGTTGGGTCGCCGGTGCGTTCCAGATCATCCCGGGCATCGGCTGGCTGGTCATGCTCGCCGGTGGCATCTATGGCATCTACCTGCTTTATCTCGGCCTTTCGCCGACGATGAAGTCGCCACCGGAAAAGGCCGCTGGCTACACCGCAGTGAGCATCATCATCGCGATAGTGCTGAGCTGGATCGTCATGCTGGTCGTCGGCGGCATCATCGGCACCGGCGCGATGATGAGCGGCGGCGGCTTCAGCGGCACCCATCTCGGCGGCGACGGCGCGGTCACGATCGACAAGGACAGCTCGCTCGGCAAGCTCGACGCGTGGAGCAAGAAGATGGAGGCGGCCAGCAAGAACATGGAGACCGCGCAGAAATCCGGCGACGCCGACGCACAAAGCAAGGCGATCGGCGCGATGCTCGGCGCCGCGACCGGCAGCGGTACCGTCGAGGCGCTCGCCCCGGACATGCTGAAGCCGTTCGTGCCGGACAGCCTCGCCGGACTCAAGCGCACCGAAGTCTCGGCCGAGCGCAACGGCGCGATGGGCATGCAGTTTTCCGAAGCGCGCGGCGCCTATTCCGACGGTGCCGGCAAGAATCTCAGCCTGGAAATCAGCGACCTCGGCAGCGCCAAGGGCATGCTCGCACTGGCCGGCTGGGCCGGCACCGCAGTCGGACAAGGAAACCGACCACGGCTACGACAAGACCTACAAGCAGGACGGCCGCCTCATCCACGAGCAGTGGGACACCCAGTCCAAGAGCGGCGAATACAGCATCGTGCTCGGCGACCGCTTCACGGTGAAGGTCTCCGGCAATGCCGACAGCATGGATCAGCTGAAGGCGGCCGTGGCCAGCCTCAACCTCGGCGGCCTCGAAGCGTTGAAGGAACAGGGCGTCAAGAAGGGTTGATGCGGCACCCGCGGCAACCAATCGCTTCTGCGAAACCCCGACCTGCACGGGATTTCGCATGGCTTGGTGGGAGCGCCGGAAGGCGAGATGCTCTTATCCCGGATACTGGAAAGAAGAGCATCGCGGTTGCCGCCGCTCCCACGCAGTTCCGCCAGCGGGTCAGTCCTTGGCCGCCGGCTTCAGGCTTTCGGCATACGCCTTGGCGTCAATCGCTTCGCTGGTGATGTGGATCTTGATGTCGTCGCTGA
The DNA here is from genome assembly GCA_963720445.1 of uncultured Gammaproteobacteria bacterium. GTDB lineage: Bacteria > Pseudomonadota > Gammaproteobacteria > Xanthomonadales > Rhodanobacteraceae > Dokdonella_A. Next base: position 302,294 of record CAVRFO010000001.1, on the reverse strand, counting down.
CCATCGGCACGTAGGTCTTGATGCCGAAGTCCGAGCGCTTGAGCGTCGTGGTCGCGTCGAAACCGGCCGCCTGTGCCTTGCGCATCGCCTGCTCGCCGACCTTGTTGATGGTCACGTTGAGCACGACCGGTTTGGTCACGCCATGCAGGGTCAGGTCGCCGGTGACCTTGAGCTTGTCCTTGGCCGCGCCCTTCTCCACCTTGGTGCTCTGGAACGTCGCATCCGGGAATTGTGCCGAATCGAAGAAATCCGGTTTCTGCAGGTGCTTGTCGAGATCCGGCACATTGGTGTTGATGCTGGCGAGAGGGATCGTGACCTTCACCGACGAGTTGGTCGGGTGGGCCTGATCGAATTCCAGCGTGCCCTCGATCTTGCCGAACTGTGCGCTGGGGTTCGAGAAGCCGAAGTGGTTCCAGCTGAAGACCACCTGGGTGTGGTTGGGATCAAGTGTGTAGCTGGCCGCGAATACCGGCGCAGTGGCCAAGGTGAGCGCAGCGGCAAGTGCGAGACGACGGATCATGGAGAGACTCCTGTTGGAAGGCATATGGAACGCGACTGGCAAGGAACGGGCGATGAAGGCGCCAGCAAACCCGATGCAACCACAAAGGCCATCGGTCGACGCACAATGATGTGGTTGCGTGCGCATCATGACAAGACATCCGGGCCGGAAACAGCGTTTCCGCACGGAAACGATGCCTCCCGGCGCGATCACCCCACAGGCAGCCGCGCCTGGATTACGCTGCCGCGATGAATTCACCCGCTTCATCCGACCCGAGCTGCTGGGCGATCAGCGATGGCGCCGCCGGCAACGAGCGCCAGGCGCTGGCGCTGGCCCGCGCGCTCGGGCTTGCGCCGCGCGTATTGCGGATCGACCTGCGCCAGCCGTGGGCCGCGTTCGCGCCGCGCCTGACGCTTGGTGCCGGCGGCGCGATTCGCGATCGCGAGGGCGCGCCGCTCGCGCCACCGTGGCCGGCGATCGCGATCGGCTGTGGACGTCGCGCCGCGCTGGCGACACGGATGCTGCATGGCTGGAGCGGCGGTCGCACGTTCACCGTGCAGATTCTCGATCCGCGCATCGACGCTGCCGCGTTCGATGTCGTCATCGCCCCCCAGCACGACCGCGTGCGCGGCAGCAATGTGCTGCACAGCATCGGTGCGTTGAATGCGATCGATCGCGACTGGCTCGCTGCGGGACGCAAGCGGTTTGCCGAATTCGCGACGCTGCCGGCGCCACGCACCGCCGTGCTGATCGGCGGATCGAACCATGCGCAGCGACTCGGCACGGCGTATTTCGATGCGCTCCTCGAACGCCTGGCCGCGCGCCACGCGACGGATGGCGGGAGCTTCCTGGTCAGCGTGTCACGCCGTACGCCCGACACAATCGCCGCGACGTTGCGCGCCGCGTTCGCGAAATTTCCTGGCGTGTTCTGGGGCGGTGGCGACAGCGCGAACCCGTATGCCGGCTTCCTCGCCTGGGCCGACCGCATCATCGTCACGCCCGATTCGGTGAACATGTTGAGCGAGGCGGCAGCCACCGGGAAACCGCTCTACACGTTTGCGCCACGCCCGATTGCCGGCAAGCTCGCACAGTTCCATAACGAACTGACTGCCAGCGGATATCTGCGCCGGCTCGACGACGCAACGCATCACCCACAGCCCGAACCACTCGCGGAAACAGCGGCGATCGCCGAGTTGGTATATGAACGCTGGCGCCGCCAAGCATCGCGGCTCCCGCAAAAAGCGAAGCCCCCGTAGGAGCGCACCCTGTGCGCGACTGGCGTTCAAGGAATCTCGCGGCCCTTGTCGCCCACAGGGTGGGCTCCTACGGATTCATGTCAGCGCCACCGGCAAAATCAAAGCCCACACTGCGCGCCGCCGCCAACACGCACCGCGCATGGCCGGCCATCACGTCATCGCGCGCGGCGACGCGCGGGCGTCCGTCCAGCGTGCAACCGATCGCACGTGCGAGCAGGGCCGCGTGCGCGGCGGCAAGTGCGGTGGCCTGCGGCGATTCGAGAATGCCGGCTGCGAGCGCGGCCGCAATCAGGTCGGCGCTGTTGCCGCTCGCCAGCAGCGGCGGATGCTGCGCGGCGTGCAGCAAAACCAGTCCCTGCAACAGGAACTCGATGTCGACCAGGCCGCCGACGCCCTGTTTCAGATCGAAATGCCGTTCATCGGAACGATCGCGCTCGGCGCGCCAGCGTGCGCGCATCGCGACGATTTCCGCACGCAGGTGGTGCGCGTCGCGCGGTTCGGCGAGCAGACGCGCGCGTGCCTGCACGAAGCGCCGCGCCAACCGGCCATCACCGGCGACCGCGCGGGCACGGACGAGCGCCTGCAATTCCCAGATCCACGCGCGTTCGTGCTGGTACGCCTCGTACGCCGCGAAGCTCAGCACGAGCATGCCCTTGCTGCCGTCCGGGCGCAGCCGCACGTCGACTTCATAGAGTCTTCCGGCGCGGGTCAGGATGCCGAGCAGGTGCACGACGCGCTGCGCCAGGCGCGCGTAGTAACGCGCGGCGTCGAGCGGCTTGGCGCCGTCCGATTCGCCGCGGGCGCGGTCGCCGTCGTAGAGGAAGATCAGGTCGAGGTCCGAACCGAAACCGAGTTCGGCGCCGCCGAAACTGCCGTAGGCGATGATCGCGAGGCCGCTGCCGTCGCCGATATGGCCATCCAGACGTCCATGCGCCGCGATCAGGTCGCGCTCGGCGATGCGCAGCACCGCGGCGAGCACGACTTCGGCGATCTCGGCGAGCGCACGCGCGGCCGCGATCGCATCGAGCGTACCGCCGATGAAGGCGAGGCCGATGCGAAACAGCGCGGAGTGGCGCAATTCCTGGACCACTTCGATTTCCGCCTCGACGTCCTCCTCGCCGAGCTGGCCCAAGCGGCGCGCCAGCTCGTCCTCGATCGCGCGGCGCTGGGGTGGCCCGCTGTCGACCCGATCGTCGAACAGATCGTCGAGCAGCAGCGGATGCGCAATCACCCGATCGGCGAGGAACGCACTGGCCGAGAACACCGCGCTCAACCGCTTCAGCGCGGCCGGCTGCTCGTCGAGCAGGGCAAGATAAACCGAGCGGCGCGTGACTGCATGGACCAGCCGCAACAGACGCAGCAGGCTGCGTGCCGGGGCATCCTGCGCCGCGGCCATTGCGAACAAGGCTGGCATCACCCGATCGAGCCGCTCGCGCGAGCGCGCCGACATGTTGCGCAGCGCGGCGCTGCCGAGCAGGCCTTCGAGCTCGGCGGCCACGTCGCCGGGCGGGTCGAATCCCGCAGCGAGCAGCGCATTGATGTCGACCGTTCCCGCGGCGGTCAGCGCTCGCCACAGTTCGGACCATTGCGCGGGCGCCTGCCGCGCGCGACGGCGCGCCGCCACCGCCATCAACGCGGCAAATTCGTCCGCAACCGCGGCGCGATGCACGCCGAGCTCGACGCCGAGCCGCGGCCAGTCGGGGAAACCGAGCGCCAGCGCGAGACGCAGGCGTATGTCCTCGTCCGCGGGAATCTCGTGAGTCTGCTGGTCGGCGAACATCTGCACGCGGTTTTCGGCTTTGCGCAGGAAGCGATACGCCTCACGCAGGCGTTGCGCGCGACTGGCCGGGATGAAGCCGAGCTGCTCGCATGCGGCCAGCGCCGGCAGCAGGCCGCGCGCGCGCAGGGTCGGCTCGCGGCCGCCGCGGATCAACTGCACGAGCTGGACGATGAATTCGATTTCGCGGATGCCGCCAGGGCCGAGTTTGAGGTTCTCGCTGAGATCCTTGCGCGCGACCTCGGCGTCGATCAGCGCCTTCATCTCGCGCAGGCCGGCGAACGCGGTGTAGTCGAGATAGCGCCGGAACACGAACGGCCGCAGCGTGTCGAGCAGGCGCGCGCCGGCGTTGCGGTCACCGGCGACCGGGCGCGCCTTGATCCACGCATAGCGTTCCCAGTCGCGACCTTCGCGCTGGAAATACTGCTCCATCGCGGCGAACGACAGCACGAGCCGCCCGGCATTGCCGAACGGGCGCAGGCGCAAATCGACACGATAGACATAGCCGTCGGGATCGCGATCGGCAAGCAGCGACACCAGCGCCTGACCGACCCGGATGTAGTACGCGCCCGCATCGAGCGAACGTGCACCATCGCTGTCACCGTGCTCGGCGAACGCGAACACGACGTCGATGTCGGACGAGAAATTGAGTTCGCCGCCGCCGAGCTTGCCGAGTGCCAAAACCACCATCCGCTGCGGATGGCCGTTCGCGTCACGTACGACGCCGTGGCGCGCGGCAGTCTGGTATTCGGCGCAACGCAAGGCCGCCTCGATGCAGCTGTCGGCAAGCACCGAAGCACCTGCCAGCGTGGTCTCGACCGCATCATCACCATTCACGTCGCGCCAGATCAGGCGCAGCGCCTCGCGCTGGCGGAACCGGCGCAGCTCGCGGCGCAACGCGGCCTCGTCATGCACATCGCCAAGCACGCCTGCGCGCGCGTCGGCGTGGCGCGGATCGCTCATCAATTGCAGGAAGTCGGGACCAAGCAGACCTGGATCGCGCAGGAAGCAGGTATACGCGAAATCGCTGGCGAGGAGCACGCGCTGCAGATGTTCGTCGACGCCGGCGTCGTCGTAGAACGGCACGCTGGCCTCGCGGCAGGCGACTTCGAGCCGCGACAGGCGCTCATTCAGGAAGGCGGCGGTCGCGCGCGGCCATGGGATGGAGGGATGCATGGTCCGATTGTCGCAGCACGATCGCCGGCACGGCCAGCACGCAGTGCGTCGCGCTTGGCCCGGGATTGACCCCATTGCCAAATCGTTAACGCGGCGCTCATCGGTTCATGGCATTGTCACGCGCCCGTCATCAACCCCTGCTCCGCCCGCGCATGTCCAACGCCCGACCTCACCCGCAACTTCGCGAAAGCGCTGCCGTATTCGGCTGCGCCGTGCTCGTGTTGCTGCTGATCGCACGCCTCGACCCAGGCATCGACCTGACCGGCCCCGCGCTGCGCGCGAGTGTCGACATGTTGCTGTTGAACGTGTTGCCGGCGCTGGCCGCATTCGGACTGCTGCTCGCGCTGACCCGCCGACTGCTGCTGTCCAGTTGGCTGCTGCTGCTCGCGCTCGGTGGTTTGTACGCGGCGAACAGCGCCAAGCTCGATACCCTGCAGACGCCGTTGCTGCCTTCGGATCTGTTGTTCATCGCCACGCCGGGGCCGGCGCTGCGGCTGTTCGTGCAATACCTGCACGTCGATACGCTGCACTGGTTGGCGCTTGCGCTCGGCGTCGCGATCACCGCGCTGCTCGTGCGCGAACGCCCGCTCGGCGTGTTGCGCGGCTGGCGTGCACCGCTGCTCGGCCTGTTTGCGCTGATCGCGAGCATCAGCCTGGTGATCGGTTCGCCGCCATGGCGCCGCGTGTACCAATCGGCGGAGATGGGCTTCCAGCCGTGGTCGCTGTCCGACAGTGCGGCGCACACCGGTCTGCTCGGCAGCCTGCTGCTCTACCACTGGAACATCGGTGGCGGCGCGGTGCCGTCGGCCGATCGCCCCGCTGCGGCCGCGTTGCTGCAGGCGCATGCGCCGGAGCTGCGCGCGGGCCTCGCCGCAAGCGCGCCGGCCGCGGATTACCCTGACATCGTCGTCGTGCAGAGCGAATCGCTGTTCGACCCGGCGCGCCTGCAGGGCGTGCTCACCGGCCGCTATCTGCGCGAATACCATCGCCTCACGAAGACTGCGAGCGCCGGTGATCTGCAGGTGCCGACGTTCGCCGGCGGCACGATCCGCACCGAATTCGAGGTGCTGACCGGCGCGCCGCTGGCGAGCCTCGGCGGCGTGCAATATCCGTGGCTGGAACTCGATCGCATCGAGTACCCCGGCCTGACCCGCGTGCTCGACGACCACGGTTACCGCAGCGTCGCGATCCATCCGAATTCATCGGCGTTCTGGAATCGCGCGGCCACCTATCCGGCGCTCGGCTTCGATCGCTTCATCGACGGCGAGTCGTTTCCGAAGGATCGCATCGTCGGCCTGTTCACCTCCGACGCGGCGATGACCGATCGCATCCTCGACGAACTCGCCGACGACGGCCCACCGCAATTCGTGTTCGCGATCAGCATGGAAAACCACGGTCCGTTCGACTGGCGGCCGGGCCTTGACCAAGACCGCCTCGCCGCGTTGCAGATGCCGGAAAACCTCGAGGCCGGCGGTCGCCTCTGGCTCGGCAATTACCTGTACCTGCTCGACGACGCGGACCAGCAACTGGGCCGGCTCGCCGACTCGCTCGCCAAGCGCAAACGGCGCACGCTGCTGCTGTTCTACGGTGACCACCTGCCCGGTCTGGCACCGGTCTACGACCAGCTCGGTTTCGACGACGGCGGCGACGCCAAATCGCAACCGGTGCCTTGGCTGCTGCTCGACAGCGCCGATCCACGTCCATACCGCCTCGACACGCACAGCTGGATGCTGCCCGCGCTGCTGTTGCGCGCGGCCGGCATCGATGATGGCGCTTACTTCAACGTACTCGCCACGTTCGCCCGCGACCCGGGGTTCAAACCCGACGAGCCGGCCAGCGCAGCCGGCATCGATGCGCTCGCGCGCTTGCAGCTGCGCGGTGAACTGGCGCCGGTACTGGATGAATCGCTGGGCATCGCCCAGTCCACGGTATCCATCGAATAGCACGGCCCACGCGTTCGCTCACGCGTGCACGCCGCTCCAGCCGGGCAGATACGCCGCCTCCGCTTCGTGCGCCAGATTCAGTGCGGACTCCAGTTGCTTGCGCGTGGGTTCGGCCGTGGTCAACTTGATCCTGCTGCGATAGAAATCCGCCCACAGGAATTCCACGTAGGGCTCGGCGTCCTTGGCAAAACCACCGGCCACGCGCACCCGCGCCGCGAGGGTGCGGTACGGGTCGTCCTGCAAATCGGCGAGACTCAGCGGGATCGCGTCGTAATGGGTGCGCACGCCATGCCTGTCGTACGGGTGCGCCCAGCGGCTGAATTCCATGCTGCGCCAGAACACCGCCGGTTCCAGCCACGAGAAGTCGCGCTGGATCAGTACCGGCACGCTGCGCACGCGTTCTTCGAGCAGGGCCAGCCCGAGATGGTGGTGGTCGACGATATAGACCTTGCCTTTCGGGCCCAGCACGCCGGGAAACCAGTGTGCGGCGAGCAGTTCCTTGCGCCGCTTCCTGCCGAGCTGCTCCCACTCCTTGCGCTTCGCCGCGACCTCCGCCTTGCCGACACTGGCCTGGGTCGGACGCAATTTGCCCGGCGCGATATTGAGCAGCGGAAGATTCACACCGGACTTGGCCATCGATGCACTCCAACCACGCGGGAAGGATGCCGAGCGTAACCGAAACGCGGTTCGCCGACGCATCGCCGGCCGCAGTCGCGTCGCTATCGACGGACGCGGAGCGATCGCGGCATCTTTTCGATACTTTGCACCTTGGCCACGAATGCGGCGCGCCGAGTGTGGTTTCCTGAACGGTCTGGCCCTGGGGCGCCGCATTGATCGAAACGAAGTGATCGAAATCATCAAACCGCTCGCTTGGCGAGTCCTTGGTTGTGCAACCGCAGGCGCGATTCTGCTCACCCTCGTGTACCAGCTGGATCCGGCCTTCCTGCCCGGCCATGGCGCCGCCGGCGACATCGGCCTGGCCGCGCTGAATGCGTTGCCGATTGCACTGTTCGTTGTACTGCTGCTGGCGCTGACGCGGCGACCGCTGCTCGCGTGCTGGTCCGGCGCGATCGTCATCGCGCTGTTCTATGCGGTCAACGCGCTGAAGATGCGCTCGCTTGAAACGCCGCTGCTGCCGGATGATTTCGAGCTGATCGGCCTGCTCGGTGCCGGCCACGATCTGCTTGGCCGCTATGTCCCGACCAATCCACGGCACGTCCTGCTCTATGCGCTGGCAGCGTTGCTGACGATCACACTGTTCGCGATACCGTGGCGTCTGGCCATGCGAGCGCGGGTGCGCGTGCTGCTGGCCGGCGGAATGCTCGTGATCGGCGCAAGCCTGATCGCCGGTGTCGGCCCGTGGCCGAGTGTGTATTCGCGCGAGCGTCTCGGCTTCCGGTCATGGTCGCCGGTCGACACGGCCGATCGTGCGGGTCTGCTGGCCTCTCTGCTGCGCTACCACTGGCGGTTTTCCGGCCCGCTGCCCAAACCCGATCGAGCGGCAGCCGCGGAGCTGCTGGCACGGCATGCGGATGATTCCGGCGCGGCCGCGCCGGCGCCGGCCGATCTGCCGGACATCATCGTGCTGCAAAGCGAATCGTTCTTCGATGCATCGCGTTTGAAAGGCCTGGAACCCGACCAGGTCACGCCGATGCTGCGCCAGCTCGACACGCGCTCGACGCATGGCGACCTGTGGGTGCCGACCTACGGCGGCGGCACGATCCGCACCGAATTCGAAGTGCTGACCGGCATCGGCATGCGCTATTTTCCACAAAGCCAATATCCATATTTCAATCTCGTCACACGCACGCTGCCGAATCTGGCGAGCATCCTCGCCGCGCACGGCTACCGCACCCTGGCTGTGCATCCGAACGATGCGACATTCTGGAATCGCACCGCCACGTTCAAGTCACTCGGATTCGCGGCGTTCGACGACGAGACATCGTTCGGCAACGCCCCACGCGAGGGCTACTTCATCAGCGACGACGCACTGGTCGGGCATATCCTGCAACGCCTGGACGAGGGCGGCGCACCCGCTTTCATCTTCGCGATCAGCATGGAAAACCACGGTCCGTACGATGAAAGCCCCGGCATCGACGAACGCCGTCGCGACGCTGCACCGGTGCCCGCCGGCATGCCGGCGGTCGCCGCGGCGCGCCTGCGCGATTACCTGTATCACCTCGACAACGCGGACCGCGCGCTCGGCCGCCTCGCCGACGCGCTCAGCCACCGCAAGCGGCGCAGCCTGCTGCTGTTCTATGGCGACCACCTACCTGCGCTGTCGAAGGTCTACCAGAGCGTGGCTTTCGATGACGGCGCTGCGGAGACCCTGCAACCGGTGCCGTGGCTGTTGTTCGACACCGCCAACCCGCGCGAGACCGTCCAGGACACCGCGTCGTTCTTCCTGCCCGCCACCCTGCTCGCCACCGCCGGCATCCACGAACCCTATTTCGAGGCGATCGATGCGGTCCGCGCGAAAACCCGGTTCGGCGCACAGTACACGCCGGCCGACGACGCCGGCCTTGGTGCGTTGATGCAGATGCGCCAGCGCGGCGAATGGCCGTCCGCGGTCGACCGGGCGCGCGCCGCGATCGCGGACCAAACCGTTGGCGATTGATGGCCATGGGCCGATGCGAATGGCTTCGTTGAAGCCGCAACCAACGATTCGTGCACACAAAAAAGCCCCGCATCGCTGCGGGCTTTTGTGCATTGCAATGGGCAGAACTCGGAAATCCATGCCGCGCATGCCGTCCAAACCACCGCCGCCGCCGTGGTTGTGCGCTTTGGCTCATGGGAGCACGTGTGTGTTGCGCTGCAGTGTGGACGATCTTCCGCAACCAGATTGAGCGCGAGCGGCGCGCCGACATCGGTCGGCGCTATCTCCGAATCGATGCCCGAAGCTGTAATTGCATCCACGAAATTCGGAATCAGAACGGGCGAGGCGGATCCGTCGATCGGAGTCCATGAAACCCTTCGTCTCGCGTTCACCTTCACGGCTGGAGCGTCTTTAGTTCCGCAAGCCGGGGGCAGATCAATCACAGGAGTACGTCATGAAACGCAACTTCGCTTTGCTTGCAACAGCCACAGCGCTCGCGTTGTCGGGGCTTTCCGCCCATGCCGGCTGCGTGGATCCGAGAGTCATGGTGCAGAACGCCGCTGGGCGGATGCCGCCGGTGCTCGTGATGCCGAAAGCGGAAGCCGGAGCCAGCGCGACCGCTGGCAATCGCAACGACGGGCACGGCGGCATCGTCGGCACCTGGCAGGTCAGCTATACGACTGGCGGTGCGCCGGGCGGCGAGGCGTTCATCCAGTGGCATGACGACGGCACCGAATGGGAGAACATCGACTTCCCGATCCTCAGCGGCAACATCTGCATGGGTTCATGGCGGCAACTCGATCACGGGCGCGTGCACCGCTCGCACATCGGCTGGCTATACACGGACGGGAACCTGAGTGGTTACTTCACCGAAACCGAGACGAACACGGTGTCGCACAACGGCAATTCGTACAGCGGCGTCAACGACACGAAGATCTACGACCTCAGCGGTAACCTCCAGGTCGAGCTGATGGGCACATCGGACGCGGTTCGCATGTCGCCGTGAACGAAAAAAAAGCCCCGCATCGTTGCGGGGCTTTTCGTCTCGCTGTGGACTTGCGCCGCGTTGAACGGCCGAAGGCCGGTCGAAGCAGCGATGTATCGCGGCGGCACAGCCGCCGCAATACAGGTACTTAGAAGTCCATACCGCCCATGCCGCCCATGCCACCGCCGCCACCGCCGCCGTGGTTGTGCGCTTCTTCCTTCTTCGGCGCTTCGGCGACCATCGCTTCGGTCGTGATCATGAGGCCCGCGATCGACGCGGCGTTCTGCAGCGCGTACGGGTCACCTTGGTCGGATCGAGGATGCCCATCTCGACCATGTCGCCGTACTCGCCCGTTGCGGCGTTGTAGCCAAAGTTGCCCTTGCCGTCGGCGACCTTGTTCGAGGACCACGCTCGGCTCTTCACCGGCGTTGGCGACGATCTCGCGCAGCGGCGCTTCCATCGAGCGGCGCGCGATCTGGATGCCGTGGTTCTGGTCTTCGTTGTCGCCCTTGAGCTTGGCAAGGCCGGCCAGTGCGCGGATCAGCGCGACGCCGCCGCCCGGGACCACGCCTTCCTCGACCGCCGCACGCGTCGCGTGCAGGGCGTCTTCGACGCGCGCCTTCTTTTCCTTCATTTCGACTTCGGTCGCCGCGCCGACCTTGATCACCGCAACGCCGCCGGCGAGCTTGGCCACGCGTTCCTGCAGCTTCTCGCGGTCGTAGTCCGAAGAAGTCTCTTCGATCTGCGCCTTGATCTGCTTGATGCGCGACTGGATGTTCGCCGCTTCGCCGGCGCCGTCGATCAAGGTGGTGTTTTCCTTGGTGATGACGATCTTCTTGGCGCGGCCGAGATCCTTCAGCGTCGCCTTCTCGAGCTGCAGGCCGACTTCCTCGGAGATCACCTGGCCACCGGTCAGGATCGCCATGTCTTCCAGCATCGCCTTGCGACGATCGCCGAAGCCCGGCGCCTTGACCGCGGCGACCTTGACGATGCCGCGGATCGTGTTGACGACCAGAGTCGCCAGCGCTTCGCCTTCGACTTCCTCGGCGACGATCAACAGCGGCTTGCCGGCCTTGGCGACACCTTCGAGGATCGGCAACAGCTCGCGCACGTTGGAGATCTTCTTGTCGTACAGAAGGATGTACGGGTCTTCCAGTTCGACCTGCTGGCTCTGCTGGTTGTTGATGAAGTACGGGGAGAGATAACCGCGATCGAACTGCATGCCCTCGACGATATCGAGTTCGTTGTCGAGACCCGAACCTTCCTCGACCGTGATCACGCCTTCCTTGCCGACCTTGTCCATCGCCTCGGCGATGAGCTTGCCGATCAGCTGGTCGCCGTTCGCGGAGATCGTGCCGACCTGGGCGATCGACTTGCTGTCGGCGGACGGCTTGCTGAGCTTCTTGAGCTCTTCGACGGCGGCGATGACCGCCTTGTCGATGCCGCGCTTGAGGTCCATCGGGTTCATGCCGGCGGCGACGGCCTTCAGGCCCTCGCGGATCAGCGCCTGGGCGAGCACGGTCGCAGTCGTGGTGCCGTCACCGGCGACGTCGGAGGTCTTGGAAGCGACTTCCTTGACCATCTGCGCGCCCATGTTCTCGAACTTGTCGGCGAGCTCGATTTCCTTGGCGACGGAGACGCCGTCCTTGGTGATCGTCGGCGCGCCGAAGCTCTTGTCGAGCACGACGTTGCGGCCCTTCGGGCCGAGGGTGGCCTTGACCGCATTGGCCAGGGTGTTGACGCCGCGCAGGATCTTGGCGCGCGCGTCTTCGGAGAAGCGGATTTCTTTGGCAGCCATTTTGGTACTCCGTGATTCGATATTCGGGATTTTGGATTCGGTAAAGTGGGAGCGGGTCTCGGAACGGGGCGAATTCGGTGCGCGTCGTCGCGCTTTCCCGAATCCCGAACCTCCAATCCCGAATCCCGGCTTTCTTACTTCTCGACGACCGCGACGAGGTCTTCTTCGCGCATGACCAGCAGTTCGTCGCCGTCGACCTTGATCTCGGTGCCGGAGTACTTGCCGAACAGCACGATGTCGCCAACCTTGACCGCGATCGGACGGACCTTGCCGTCTTCGAGGATCTTGCCGGTGCCGGCGGCGATGACTTCGCCCTTGATCGGCTTCTCGGCGGCGGAATCGGGGATCACGATGCCACCGGCCGACTTGGTCTCGGCCTCCAGGCGCTTGATGATGACGCGGTCGTGCAACGGGCGAAGCTTCATGGGTATCTCCAACTGATTGATACGAAAAGGGTTGTCAGAAACTGTTAGCACTTGAATCGCTGAGTGCCAAGTTTAGCGGCGCGGCTAACCCAAAGGAAGCGCCGCGCTGGCGTGCTGATCAGTTGGAGCCGGCGCGGCACCATTCAAGGGCAGGACTCGAAATGACGAGCCTTGACACTCACTGGCACCGATGCCCAAATCCCTTGCTACTGGGGATATGGGGAAGCTGGGATGCGATTTCTTTTCGCGCTGGGTGTGTTGTTTTGGAGCGGTATTTCGATCGCCGCGGTCGATCAATCGAGCGGACTGGTCCTGAACTTCCAGGCGGGCAGTGAATTGCACCTGACGTCCTTGTCGGCCACCGCTCGCGTGGCGGCGCCGCGCTCCAGCCCAGGCCCGACCTGGAGCGCAGTGGCTGCGGATCGCTCCGGCACCGTGCTGTGGACGCGGCCCTTTCAAGCCCCGCGCGCATTCCATGCCGATGACGACTTCACGTTTTCGATTGCGATACCCCGCGTCGTGGCGGACGCCACACTGACGATCCGCGACGAGCACGACGAAACGCGCTGGTCGCAGGTCATCGACGCGAAGATGCTTGGCACCGCCGACGCGATGGGCGCGAAGGTTGCCGAAAGCGCCAATGCTGCCTACTCGGCGACAGCACAACTGCAGGCATCGAGGACCGCCGAACCGCTGCTGCGGCAACTCGAACTCCCGCGCACCGATGACGCTGCCGCAGGTCGCCGGGACCCAGTCGATTCGTTGAGGGCGACTGCCGCACAGCCGGCCAAAAACCTGGCAGCGTTGGGAATCAATGGAACGCCGACATACACCGTCACCGGCAGCGTCACGGACTTTGGTCCAAGCCTCGTGCGCGCCTTCGACGCAACCAGCGGCCGCTTCGTCGTGTCGACGAAGCGATATTGGTATTCAACACGTTTCGAACTTCCGCTTGCGGCGGGAAGCTACGTATTCGAATACGACGACAACCTCGATAATTTCGGAAGCGGCGGCAGTGGTTTCTTTTACCGCACGCCGACGCGCACGCCACCGATCCGGATCTCGGCGAATACCGAGCTTCCCGCGATCACGCGCGACAATGCGGCAGGGGAATTTTCGCTGTTGGCGCGCGTACCTTGTGCGCTGATCGCGCAGAACGCGTACCTCGCAGCCTACATGGAGGTATGGGCGGCGGACGGCGCGCACATCGAACGTCCCGCGAAGCTTGACTGGACCTCCACACAAGCCGTGTCAGGGCTATGCGAGGCGCGCTACCTGATCCAGTTGAGTCCGGGCTCGTACACGATCGCAGCGTCGCCCTTGGGCTGGGAGCCGCATCGGTTCAAAAACATGCAGATCGTCTCCGCGCAGCGCGTCGAGCAGACCGGCACCTTCGCCGCTGCGGACCGCACGATGGTTTGGCGCGGCACTGTTGTCGACGCCTCAGGCCAGCCGATCGCCAACGCGACAGTCATAGCCGACGATCAACTGCAGGGCGACGCGTGGGCTCCATGGCCCGACGCTGCGGGCCGGTTCGAGATTCCCTATCGCAAGGGCTGGGTTTTCCAGTTCGAGCCGCCCCCATGGACCGAGCACACATCCTACGTGCGAACCGTATACGCAGTGGATGAATGGGCACCACCGTCAACGGTCGTGATTGACGATCTTGCCCTGGACTCGGTCATGGACGGCGGATTGATCCGGCTTTACGGCAATGGCGAGCGCGGCAAGCGCTTCAACATCCTGTTCCTCGCCGAGGGTTACACGGATGTGCACGAGACATTCACCGACACCAACGGCAACGGTACCTGGGACGGTTTTCTCTGGTACGACTTCGACAAGGACGGGGTGTACAGCGACGCGGACCGCTTGGAACCCTATGGCTCCTACTCTTCGTACCCGACGCTTGGGTCTGTTCCAACCGCAGGCAACGAACCATTCACCGACCTCAATGGCGACGGCGTATTGAGCCTTGATGATCCCGCCCTGTTCATGGCCAAGGCACGCAATTTCATGCGTTCCTTGCTGGGTTCGGATTTCTGGAACGAACATCGCGACGCGTTCAATGCCTACGCATTATTCGAGCCCTCCGCGCAGGCGGGCTACAGCATCTATTCGGCGACCGGCGAGCAACTCGTCTCACGAAACACCCGCTACCATGCCTCGCTGGACCAATCACGCAATCTGGTTTCCCTGGATCGCGCGGCAGCGATGGAGCGGGCCCTCGGTGTACTCCCGGAAGTCGACCTCGTGGTCGTCCTCGTGAACGATCCGATATGGACGGGCGCACGAGGCAGCGTCACGGTTTCCCAGCCTGGCAGCATGATCTATATGGCCGCCCCCAACGATCATTTACTAAGCGACATGGGACCAGCGCACGAAATGGGCCATTTCGTCGGCTCGCTCTGCGATGAATACGACGAGTTCACCGGCGTGAACCCAGCGAACGGATCGACCTCGATCTGGTGCCCGAACGCCAGCTACTCCGCAAACCCGGCCGACGTGCCGTGGGTGACGTGGATTCCCCGTCTCAAGCTGGCTGTTCCAACTCGCAATCTTGACGCATCGATCGGCATCTATGAAGGCGCCGACTACTATCCGGGCGGCGCCTATCGGCCATCGTATCGATCCACGATGCGCGACCTCTCGATGCTGTTCAACGCGCCCTCGCGCGCGGCGCTGCTGAGAGCCGTACAGAACCGGACCGGGAGCGCGCCCGTGACCCCACCTCGGTATCACACGCCGCCGTTCGTCCCTCTACCAGCAAACCAAATCTTTTATAGCCGAATGACTCGCCCGTGACGTGGAGTCCGGACCGTTTCCGGGATGCACCATGTTCGTCACACACGGCGCCAGTCGCGCCTCGCTATGTATGCTTCCCGCCCTCGCCTCGCCGCGAGACGGTGACAAATCGATCGCCGGGGACACCTCGCATGACGACTGCCATATTCCTGTCAACGCACTGGCGTTAGACTCGACCACGGCGCCTGGGGGCGCCTCACTGGGGAGTCAAGCATCATGTTCTTTCGCCAAGGCGCCTGGCGCGCCGGTCTTTGCGTTTTCTGTTTTTCGATCAGCGCGCCCGCGATGGCGCAATACGTCTCTCTCGGCGGTACGCCCGCCACGCAGAACTTCGACACGCTGGCCGCCAGCGGAACCGGCACGGCAGTGCCGAACGGTTGGTACTTCGTCGAAACCGGTACCAATGGGAACACCAGCTACGCCGCCGATGACGGCACGGCGAACTCCGGCAACACCTACAGCTATGGCACGACGGGCAGCAGCGACCGCGCGTTCGGCACGCTGCGTTCGGGCAACCTGGCCTCGACGATCGGCGCGCGCCTGCGCAACGATTCAAGCGCGGTGGTGGGCGAGATCGCAGTCGGCTATACCGGCGAGCAATGGCGCCTCGGCGCGACCGGTCGTGCCGACACCCTGCATGTCCAGTACAGCCTCAATGCGAGTTCGCTCGGCGACACCGCAGCGACCTGGCTCGATGCCGCCGCGCTCGATTTCTCCTCGCCGGTCATCACGGGCGCCATCGGCAAACTCGACGGCAATCTCGCCGCGAACCGCACCGCGATCAACGGTTCGATCAGCGGCCTGAACCTCGCGCCCGCAGCCAGCGTCTGGATCCGCTGGGTCGACATCGACGTGCCCGGCGCCGACGACGGCCTTGCGATCGACGACGTGAGCTTCGCGGTCGCCGGCGATCCGCCGGTGGACGTGCCACCTGCGGTGAGCGCAACCACACCGGCCAACAATGCAACTGGCGTCGCGCTGGCCGCGTCGCTCGGCGTCACCTTCAGCGAACCGGTCACCGTCACTGCGCCGTGGTTCACCTTGAACTGCGCGACCTCGGGCACTCATACCGCCACCGTATCCGGCGGTCCGACCGCGTTCACGCTGACGCCGTCGCGGGCCTTCGCCGCGAACGAGAGCTGCACCTGGACGATCCTCGCCACCGGCGTCACCGACCTCGATGGCACGCCCGATCATCTCGCCACCGACTACGTCGTGGCGTTCACGACGGTTGACCCGGCCAATACGCCGCCGACCATCGCCTCGACGATGCCGGTCGATGGCGCCAGCAACGTCCCGATCGCGAGCGACGTGCGCGTGACCTTCAGCGAAGCCGTGACGACGACCAACGCGTTCACGCTCGCCTGCAACTCGACGTCGATCGCGCTGGACGAAACCGGCACGGGCGCTACCCGTACGCTGACCCCGGCCAGCGTATTGCCGGCAGGCGGAACGTGTACGTTCACGATCGTCGCCGGCGGCGTGCGCAACGCCAGCGACATCGCAATGATCGCGAACGTCGTCGTCACGTTCCACATCGCCTCGGGCAGCACCGTCGATGGCTACTACGCGCAGGTCAACACCAGCAGCCCGGAACAGCTGCGCTGCTCGCTGCACCAGACGATCAAGGGCCATACGATCTATCCGTACAGCGGCGGAACCCAGAACACCTGGACGATTTTGGAGATCGCCCAGCAGGATCCGAACAACCCGGCCAAGATGATCGACGTGTACCGCAACCGCTCCTATACGATCGGCAGCGATCGCGCGGGCGTCGGCGGCGGCATCACCTACAACCGCGAGCACACCTGGCCCAACTCGCTCGGCTTCGCCAACAACAGTCTCGCCGCCTACACCGATACGCACATGCTGTGGCTGGCCGATACCAACCAGAACGCGAGCCGCGGCAACAAACCGTACGCCAACTGCGCCAGCGGCTGCAGCGAACTGACGACCGAGGCCAACAACGGCGTCGGCGGCGGCAGCGGCGTCTATCCCGGCAACTCCAACTGGGTGAAGTCGCCGGACGGCAATGCCGGTTCGTTCGAAGTGTGGAACCACCGCAAGGGCGAAATGGCGCGCGCGATGTTCTACATGGCGATCCGATACGAAGGCATTGCGGCCGAGCAGGCACACGACGGCAAGATTCCGGACCTCGAACTGACCGACGACCGCAACAAGATCGTCATCACCAGCAATACCGCGGCGAAGGCGTACATGGGTCTGCTTTCGACACTGCTCGACTGGAGCCAGCAGGATCAGCCGGACGCCGAGGAAGTCGCACGCAACAATGTGATCCAGACCTTCCAGGGCAACCGCAACCCGTTCGTCGACCATCCGGAATGGGCCACGCGCGCGTTGTTCGAGTCGGTCAATCCGGCGACCTGCGTGCTCAACACCCCCACCGACATGATCTTCAAGAACGGCTTCGAGGGCCCGTAAAGAAACGGGCTTGTGTGGGAACGGCGGAAGCCGCGATGCTCTTCGACAATCAGAAGCATCGCGCCTTCCGACGCCCCCGCCTTTCCGGCGCTGGCGCACGCTGACGGCGCAGTTGTGCGAACATGCGCGGTTCGATCCGTTCTTCAGCCTCGCATGTCCGCCGTCATCGTCCATTGCAGTTGTCCCGACCCGGAAACCGCCACGCGCATCGCGCGCGCGCTGGTCGAGGAACGACTCGCCGCCTGCGTTCAGGTGATTGGCGGCATCGCTTCGACCTACCGGTGGGAAGGGCGCGTGCGCACGGACACCGAAGTGCTGCTCTTGATCAAGACCACGCATGCGTGCCTCGATGCGTTGAAGGCGCGCCTGCCAGCGCTGCATCCGTACTCCGTGCCGGAACTGATCGCAGTCGAGGTCGTCGATGGTCTCGATCGCTATCTCGATTGGATCGAGACGGAAGCCGCGCCAAAATGAACATCATGCAAGACACGCGGTCGAAGCGCGGTCCTTATCGCATTCCACAACCCTCCCGGAGCGTTTCCTGATGCGCAAGCTGCTCGCTGGCGTGCTCGCCCTGTTCACCCTCATCAGCCTTGCGCATGCGCAATCGGACGACGGTCTATTACCGGTCGAACAGGCGTTCAAGCTGGATGCGAAGATCGCCACGCCGGGAACGATCGCGTTGCACTGGGAAATCGCGCCGGATTACTACCTGTACCGCTCGCGGATCAAGAGCAAAACCGCGCAGCCGGGATTGACCCTCGATGCGATCGCCCTGCCGGACGGCGAGAAGAAGCACGACGAGTTTTTCGGTGACGTCGAGGTCTATCACCACGCGATCGACGCGACCTTGCCGTACGCACTGGCCGACGCGGCGCAGAAAACGCTCATCGTGACGATCACCGTGCAGGGTTGCCACCAGACCGATCCGAAGATCTGCTATCCGCCGCATCCGACCACGCTGACGCTCGCTCTGCCTGCGGCGAGCTTGGTAGGAGCGCCGGAAGGCGCGATGCCCGTCGCGACAGTAGCGCGGCAAAGCATCGCGCCTTCCGGCGCTCCCACCGAGCCAGCGACCTCCACGTCGCCACTCGCGTTCAAGCTCGGCGGCGCCGCCACGGGCACCACCGACAACACGCCGCTGCCACCCGAGCAGGCGTTCCAGTTCGAGGCGATTGCGCAGAGCCCGACCGCAATCCTCGCGCGCTGGACGATGCCGAAGGGTTATTACCTGTATCGCGACAAGAGCACGGTCACGCTCGCCGCAGGTGCCGGCGACCAGCTCGGCGCGCCGCAGTGGCCAGCGGGCGTCGACCACAAGGACGAGCATTTCGGCAGCGTCACGGTGTACTTCGACCAGGTCGAATTGCCGATCGCACTCGCGCGCGCAAGCGGCGCTGCGCAGACCGTGACGTTGCACGCCGAATACCAGGGTTGCCAGGACAACGGCATCTGCTACCCGGTCATGCAACGTGATGTCGATGTCGCGATGCCGGCGGCGACGCCGCAGCAACTCGCTGCCGCGAAAACCGTGTTTGTGGCAATGCCGGCAGACGCCGACAAGAGCATCGCGCGTCCCGGCGCTCCCACAACAGCAACCGCGGGTGCGCCGCGCGGCGCTGACACGACCGGGCAATCGGAAGAACAAGCACTCGCCGCGAACCTGTCCAGCAACCGTCTGCTCGCGCTGCTCTCGTTCTTCGGCTTCGGACTGCTGCTCGCGTTCACGCCGTGCGTGTTCCCGATGGTTCCGATCCTGTCCGGCATCATTGCCGGTTCCGGCGAGAACGTGACGACACGGCGCGCGTTCGTGCTGTCGGTGGTCTACGTGCTCGCGACCTGCGTGGTGTTCACGATCGCCGGCGTGGTTGCCGGCCTTGCCGGCGCGAACTTGCAGGCGGCGTTCCAGAAGCCGTGGATCCTGTGGAGTTTCGCGGGCCTGTTCGTGCTGCTGTCACTGAGCATGTTCGGCTTCTATGAACTGCAATTGCCGAGTTCCTGGCAATCGAGGATCGCCAGCATCAGCAACCAGCAGAAAAGCGGTTCGCTGATCGGCGTCGCGATCATGGGCCTGCTCTCGGCGCTGATCGTCGGCCCCTGCGTCGCGCCGCCGCTGGCCGCGGCCGTGCTCTACATCAGTCAGACCCGCGATCCGCTGTTCGGCGGCCTCGCGCTGTTCGTGCTCAGTCTCGGCATGGGCGCGCCGCTGGTCGTGTTCGGGACCGCCGCCGGGAAATGGCTGCCGCGCGCCGGCGCATGGATGGATGCGGTCAAGGCGGTGTTCGGCGTGGTCTTCCTCGGCCTTGCGATCTGGATGCTCGCGCGCATCCTCGATGGCGCATGGATCATGCTGATGAGCGGCGCGTTGCTGATCGCCTCGGCGGTCTATCTCGGCGCACTCGAACGCCTGCCCGACGGTGTTTCCGGCTGGCGCAAGCTCGGCAAGGCGCTTGGCGTGATCGTGCTGCTGGCCGGCGCGGCGGAGCTGATCGGCGTCGCGGCCGGCGGTCGCGACGTGACCCAGCCGCTGTCCGGCATCGTTGCCGGCGGCGCGTCAACCAGCGCCAGCGAACCCACGTTCCACACGATCAAGTCGAGCGCCGATCTCGATCGCGAACTCGCCGCAGCGACCGGCAAGCCAGTCATGCTCGATTTCTACGCGGACTGGTGCGTGAGCTGCAAGGAGATGGAGAAGTTCACGTTCACCCAACCCGACGTGCAGCACGCGCTCGCGGGCTTCGTGCTGCTCAAGGCCGACGTGACCGCGAACGACGAAGCCGACCAGGCGCTGCTGAAACGCTTCGGCCTGTTCGGCCCACCGGCGACGATCTTCTTCCACACCGGTGAGGAACAACGCGCACTGCGCCTGATCGGCTTCGAGAAGGCCACGGATTTCGTTGCGCGAATCGGCAAGGCGGGCGGCTGAAGCACCCGGTTTTTCACGATTCCTTTCCCCGTTCGTGCTGAGGTATCGAAGCACGAGCGGCCCGCAGTGACCTCACTCAAGCGCCCATGCTCAACCGCACCAACCTCCTTATCGTCTGCATCGCGATCGCCGGCGCGCTCGGCGGCTTCCTCGCCGGCGGCTGGCTGCGTTCGCCATCGATCCGCCCGGACGCGAAAGCCGCCCTGCAGATCGGCGCGCTGGCCAAGCCGATCAGCCTGCCCGACCCGGCCGGCCAGACGCATACCCTCGACGAATGGCACGGCAAGCTGATCGTGCTCAACTTCTGGGCGAGCTGGTGTGGCCCGTGCCGCGAGGAAATGCCGCTGCTCGACCGGACCCAGCAGCGCCTCGGCGCGCGCGGCCTGCAGGTGATCGGGGTCGCCTCCGACACAGCCGCGGCAACCCGGGATTTCCTTGGCCGCCATCCGGTGCGCTATCCGATCCTGATCAACGACCCGGACACAATGCCGGATGTTTCGATCGACTACGGCAACTCCCGCGGTGTGCTGCCGTACACGGTGCTGATCGGCCGCGATGGCCGCGTCCTCGCGCAACGCTTCGGCAACTTCAGCGAAAGCGGGCTGGAGCAGTGGCTGAAACCCCACCTTTAACCCGTAGGAGCCCACCCTGTGGGCGACCGGGACCTCATTGCTACGGGATTCGCGCACAGGGTGCGCTCCTACCGGCGCGCGCGCTCCGACCACCAACGGACCACGGTCGCCTCTCAAAACTTCGCCTAATTTCGACGAACTGGACACAACTGCCGACTTCCCCGACACTAGCGCGCCCGTTCGACATGCAACGGGGCACCCGGCGGAGTCTTCGTGGCAAAAATCCTGGTCCTGCACGGCCCCAATCTGAACCTGCTCGGTACACGCGAGCCGGCGCTGTACGGCCGCGCGACCCTGGCCGCGATCGACGCCGCTCTGGTCGCGAGTGCACTGGCGGCCGGGCATGAGCTGACCAGCCTGCAGGCCAACGCCGAACATGTCCTGATCGAGCGCGTGCACGCGGCCGCGCACGACGGCACCGCGTTCATCCTGATCAACCCGGCGGCGTTCACCCATACCGGCATCGCGTTGCGCGATGCGCTGGCTGCGATCGCGATTCCGTTCATTGAAGTGCATCTGTCCAACGTGCACGCGCGCGAAGCGTTTCGCCACCATTCGTATTTTTCCGACCTCGCGGTCGGCGTGATCGCCGGCTTCGGCGCCGACAGTTACCAACTCGCCTTGACCGCCGCGATCCACCGGCTCGCCGCGTAAATCCCTTTCAACAGCTTTAGCCTTTCAACACTTTAGCCAGGAGTCCCGATGGACCTGCGCAAGATCAAGAAACTCATCGACCTGCTCGAAGAATCCAACCTCGCCGAACTCGAGATCAAGGAAGGCGAGGAAATCGTGCGCCTGTCGCGCATCCCCAAAGGCATGGTCAGCGCGATGCCGATGGCCGCGCCCATGCAAGCGGCGCAGGTCAACCTGCCGGCGCCTAGCGCACCAGTCAACACCGCGCCGGTCGCGACCCCGGCCGCCACCGAAAAGGCGCTGCCGGCCGGCCACATCGTGACCGCGCCAATGGTCGGCACGTATTACGCATCGGCCAATCCGGAATCGCCGCCGTTCGTGAAAATCGGCCAGGCCGTGAAAGCCGGCGACACGCTCGGCATCATCGAGGCGATGAAGATGTTCAACCAGATCGAAGCCGACGTCAGCGGCACCGTGCTCGCAATCATGGTCGGCAACGGCCAGCCGGTCGAATTCGACGAACCGATGTTCGTGATTGGCTGATCCGAGGGGCGAGGGATCAGGGAATAGGGGCGAGCGCAAAAACCGCGGCATTGCTCCTCTACCGAAGTTCCAGCCCAGGCAACGACAACATCCATGCGCCCTCGCCCCTATTCCCTAATCCCTCGCCCCTATGCTCGATAAAGTCGTCATCGCCAACCGCGGCGAAATCGCGCTGCGTGTCCTGCGCGCGTGCCATACGCTCGGCATCCGTACCGTCGCCGTGCATTCGACGGTCGATCGCAACCTCAAGCACGTCGGCATGGCCGACGAGTCGGTGTGCATCGGGCCGCCGCCAGCCGCGGAAAGCTACCTCAATGTCCCGGCGATCATCGCCGCCGCCGAAGTCACCGACGCGCAGGCGATCCATCCGGGCTACGGATTTTTGTCCGAGAACGCGGACTTTGCCGAGCGCGTCGAGAAATCCGGCTTCATCTTCATCGGCCCGACCGCCGAGGTGATCCGCCTGATGGGCGACAAGGTGCAGGCGATCCGCGCGATGAAGGCGGCCGGCGTGCCCTGCGTGCCGGGTTCCGGCGGCCCGCTCGACGACGACGTGGTCCACAACACGAAGATCGCGCGCGACATCGGCTACCCGGTCATCATCAAGGCCTCCGGCGGCGGCGGCGGACGCGGCATGCGCGTCGTGCATACCGAGGGCCATCTTTCCAGCGCGATCACGTTGACCCGTTCCGAGGCGAAGGCCGCGTTCGGCAACGATCAGGTCTACATGGAGAAGTACCTCGAAAACCCGCGCCATATCGAGATCCAGGTCCTCGCCGACGGCCAGGGCAACGCGATCCATCTCGGCGAGCGCGACTGCTCGATGCAGCGCCGCCACCAGAAGGTCGTCGAGGAAGCGCCCGCGCCCGGCATCACCCCGGAGCAGCGCGAAGCGATCGGCAAGGTCTGCGTGGATGCCTGCCTGCGCATCGGCTACCGCGGTGCCGGCACGTTCGAGTTCCTGTACGAGAACGGCCACTTCTATTTCATCGAGATGAACACGCGTATCCAGGTCGAGCATCCGGTGACCGAACTCATCACCGGCACCGATCTGGTCCGCGAGCAACTGCTGATCGCCGGCGGCGAGAAACTCTCGCTGCGCCAGGAGGACATCAAGTTCACCGGCCACGCGATCGAATGCCGCGTCAACGCGGAAGACCCCGACACGTTCATGCCGAGCCCCGGAACCGTGAAGCGCTTCGAGGCGCCCGGCGGCCCCGGCGTACGCGTCGACACGCATGTCTACGACGGCTACAAGATCCCGCCGAACTACGATTCGATGATCGGCAAGCTGATCGTGCACGGCCGCGACCGCGCGACCGCGATCGCGCGCATGCGCATCGCGCTGTCGGAGATGGTCGTCGAAGGCATCAAGACCAACGTGCCACTGCAGCAGCGGATCATGGCCGACGGCGGCTTCCAGAGCGGCGGGCAGAATATCCACTATCTGGAACGGCGGATTGCCGAGGCGAAGGAAAAGTCGATCGGGTTGGGTTAAGAGCCGGGAATCGAGAATA
Organism: uncultured Gammaproteobacteria bacterium; assembly: GCA_963720445.1. Lineage (GTDB taxonomy): Bacteria > Pseudomonadota > Gammaproteobacteria > Xanthomonadales > Rhodanobacteraceae > Dokdonella_A. The sequence continues at coordinate 278,344 of CAVRFO010000001.1, read as the reverse complement.
AGGAATCGTCAAGGCACGCTTCACCTTCTCGATGCGAGATATGCCCTGCTTTCAACCAATCCCGACTCCCCATTCCCGATTCCCGTCCTATGCCCTGGCTTGAACTCTCCCTCACCCTCCGCCAATCCGACCAGGAGCGCGTCGAACTCGCGCTCGAGGAAATCGGCGCGCTCAGCGTTACCTTGCTCGATGCGGACATCGACACGCCGAACGAGCGCGCGATCCTCGAACCCGGCGTCGGCGAGACCCCGCTCTGGGGCGAGATCGCGTTGTCGGCCCTGTTCGACTCGGAAGCCGATCGGGTCGGCCTCGTGCATGTGCTGACCGACCTCGTGCCCGAGCTTGAACCGGAGCGGATTTCGTTTCGCGAAGTCGCCGATCAGGACTGGACGCGGGTGTGGATGGACCAGTTCAAGCCGATGCGCTTCGGTCGGCGGCTATGGATCTATCCGTCGAACATCGAGCCGCCGATGGATGATCCCGAGGCAGTCATCGTGCGCCTCGATCCCGGCCTAGCGTTCGGCACCGGCACGCATCCGACCACCGCGCTGTGCCTGGAATGGCTGGATGCGGCTGATCTCGCCGGCAAGACCGTGATCGATTTCGGCTGCGGGTCCGGCGTGCTCGCGATCGCCGCGCTCAAGCTCGGCGCAGCACGCGTGCTCGGCATCGACAACGATCCGCAGGCGCTCAGCGCAAGTCGCGACAATGCCGAGCGCAACGATGTCGAGGATCGACTGGAATTGTTCGCGCCCGAGGACTTCACCGACACGCGCGCCGACGTGCTGGTCGCGAATATCCTTGCCGGCCCGCTCGCCGAACTCGCGCCGCGCTTCGCCGCCTGCGTGAAAGCGCGCGCGCCGTTCGCGCTGTCCGGTATCCTCGAGGGCCAGCAGCACGAACTCGTCGATCGCTACGCCGAATGGTTTGACGACCTCGTCGTCGCGAGCCGCGAGGACTGGGTGCGCATCAGCGGTCGGCGCCGCTGAACTTGCAGCGCTGACACCGTTCCAACAGCACTGCTCGACGCGTCCGCCGACCGCCCGACCGGGAGGAACGAAACGTGCATCCGCTGCGCTGGATCGGTCGCAAGCTCGCGCTTTATCTTTCCGAACCACGCCCGAGCGTGCACGTCTCGACCAGCTATCCGGAACTGCTCGCCGCGACGTTGCGAAGGGGCGATGTGCTGCTCATCGAGGGCACCAGCCGGTTCGCCTCGGCAATCCGCTATATCACGCAGTCGACCTGGTCGCATGCCGCGCTGTGCATCGGCCCTGGAGAGGCCGGCACTACACGCGATGGCCCGTTGCTGCTCGTCGAAGCCGATATCAACGACGGCGTGCGCGCCGTACCGCTCGACCGCTACGCGCATCTGCATACGCGCATCTGTCGGCCGGTCGGCCTGACCACGGCGGAGATCGACGCGCTCACTTCATACGCGATCGCGCGCATCGGCCAGCAGTACGACCTGCGCAACGTCATCGACCTGGCCCGCTACCTGATCCAGTCGCCACCGGTGCCCGCGCGCTATCGCCGTCGCCTGCTCGCGCTCGGCAGCGGCGACCCGACCCGCGCGATCTGTTCATCGTTGATCGCCGCGGCGTTCGCGTCGATCCACTATCCGGTGCTGCCGGATATCGAGATCGCGCTCGCGAAGGGCGAACTCGGCAAGGATCAGGTGCGCGAGATCCTGCACATCCGCGACTCGCGCCTGTACGCACCCCGCGACTTCGACGTGTCTCCGTTCTTCCGCATCGTCAAACCGACGCTGGAGGGTGGGTTCGATCCGCATGCGCTGATCTGGGCCGCGGTGCCGCCGAGAGTGATGGGCGGGACGGATAAGGGAGCGAGCCGCCAAGTGATGAGCAGAAGGAGCCGGTGACGTACGGGATTGTGTCGACATCGAAATTCCGGTTTCATGCTTTACCTGCTCAAGCTCGCAGCTCGCATACAATCCACCCATGTACACGCAATGCCCCGAATGCCTGACGATCTTCAAGCTGGAAGGCGAGGACCTTGCTGCCGCGCTTGGCAGCGTCCGCTGCGGGCACTGCGCGATGGTGTTCGATGCGTTGCGCACGCTGACCGCGCAATTGCCGCCGGAACCGTTCGACGCGCTGCCCGCCCACGTATCGCAAGGCGCGCCGCCGCGCCTGGAGCTGCCGGTTTTCCGCCCCAATCCCGCACAGGCTTCACTGTTTGCCGAACCCGCCGAGCGCAAGCGCGCGGCGGAGCGTTCCTCGTTGCCTGCATTCGCGGCCGCGCGGCGTCGCGCACGCACGCCACGCAACTGGCCGTGGCTGGTTGGCAGCGCACTGCTGTTGCTCGGCCTCGCTGGCGAAATCGCGTGGGCCAACCAGGCCGCGTGGATCAACGATGCGCGCGTGCGCACATGGCTCGATCCGGTTTGCGTACGCCTGGACTGCCATTTGCCGCTGCGCCGCGATGCCGCGACGCTCGCGTTGCTGTCACGCGATATCCGGCCCCATCCATCGGTGCCGGGCGCATTGATCATCTCGGCGACACTGCGCAACGATGCGCAATTCGCGCAACCGTATCCGACCGTCGACATCACCCTCTCGGACCTCGACGAGAAACGCATCGCGATGCGCCGTTTCCAGCCGCGCGAATACCTGAGCGATGCGCGCACGATCGGCGGCGGCCTTGCCGCGGGCGCGAGCACCGCACTGGTGTTCGAGGTGGCCGACCCCGGCAAGGATGCGGTCGCATTCGAGTTCAAGTTCGAATAGCGCAACGCGCTGCGCAAGCAGCTCCGGGCACCGCGCGGTTCCCGCGTCGGATCGATCACACGCTCAGGTCTCAGCGAACGGATGAGATAGATTGCGCAAGTGCCGCTGCGCAAAGACATCCTCGCAATACAATGCAACATACGAACACGATTTCACGATGAGGGGCTTATCAAGCCGCAAGCACAGCGCTAATATCCGCTCCCGGCCCACACTCCAACTTGCGCGCCGGCCGCTGCTCAAGGAAGTGAAGTTCGTGCATAGGGGCCCCTCGTTGTGAATGCCGCAATCCCGCTGCGCGCCGATGCTGCGCCTGAACCCTCGCTGCAACCTGCGTTGCGCGAGTGTGTTGCGCGCGCGGTGCGGCGCTACCTCATCGACGTCGAATCCGAACCGGGCGAAGGCCTGCACGCGCTGGTGATGCGCGAGGTGGAGTCGCCGCTGCTGCGCGAGGTGATCAACTGGTACGGCGGCAACCAGAGCAAGGCCGCGGCCGCACTCGGCATCAACCGCGCAACCTTGCGCAAGAAACTCCAGCAGTACGGCCTCGCCGATTGAATGCCCGCGGCCTGCCCGGCCGCGCGACGCCCGCTCCGCTATAATCAGCCGTTTCCCGCGGCATGTGCACACCATGTTTGATGCGACTCTGACACCGGTTCGACGCGCGCTGCTCAGCGTTTCGGACAAGACCGGCCTGGTCGATCTCGCGCGCGGCCTCGACGCGCTCGGCATCGCACTGGTCTCCACCGGCGGCACCGCCAGCGCACTGCGCGATGCCGGCCTGCCGGTGACCGAGGTCAGCGCCCTGACCGGCTTCCCGGAAATAATGGGCGGTCGCGTGAAGACGCTGCATCCGGCTGTGCACGGCGGCCTGCTCGGTCGACGCGGCACCGACGACGCGATCATGGCCGAACACGGGATCGCGCCGATCGACCTTCTGGTCGTCAATCTCTATCCATTCGAACGCAGCGTCGCCGCTCCCGACTGCAGCTTCGCCGACGCGATCGAGAACATCGACATCGGCGGCCCGGCGATGTTGCGCGCGGCGGCCAAGAACCACGATCACGTCGCCGTCGTGGTGGAACCGACCGATTACGCCGAATTGCTCGAAGCGCTGTCCAACGGCGGCACCTCGCTATCCCTGCGACGGCGCCTGGCCACCAAGGCCTACGCGCATACCGCGCGCTATGACGGCCTGATCGCGAACTGGCTCGGCACCCGCGTCGACACCGAAAAACCGGATGCGTTTCCGCCGAGCCTGCACCTCACGTTCGAGCGCCGCCAGAGCCTTCGCTACGGCGAAAATCCGCATCAGGGCGCAGCGCTCTACGTCGAGAAGAACGTGCCGCGCGGCACTGTCGCGGCCGCACGCGTACTTGCGGGCAAGGAACTGTCCTACAACAACATCGCCGACGCCGATGCCGCGCTCGAATGCGTGAAGGCGTTCATGAAGACCCCGGCCTGCGTGATCGTCAAGCACGCCAACCCGTGCGGCGTCGCACTCGGCGCGAACCTGCTCGAAGCGTACGAACGCGCCTTCGCATGCGACCCGGAGTCCGCATTCGGCGGCATCATCGCGTTCAACCATCGCCTCGATGCGGTGACCGCGCGCGCGATCGTGAAGCGCCAGTTCGTCGAAGTCATCATCGCGCCCGACTTCGAGGCCGAAGCGATCGCCGCGATCGCCGCGAAGCCGAACGTGCGCGTGCTCGCCACCGGCGACTGGGACGAACAGCCGCCGCAGGCGTTCGACTTCAAACGCATCAGCGGCGGCCTGCTCGTGCAGGACGCCGATCGCGACACGCTGTTGCTGACCGACCTCAAGGTCGTCTCCAAACGCGTGCCGGATGCGGACGAACTGCGCGACCTGCTGTTTGCCTGGCACGTCGCCGTGTTCGTCAAGTCCAATGCGATCGTGTACGCGCGTGGCAGCCGCACGATCGGCATCGGCGCCGGCCAGATGAGCCGCATCACCAGCGCCAGGATCGCCGCGTTGAAGGCAGCCGATGCGAAACTGGATGTTGCCGGCAGCGTGATGGCATCGGATGCGTTCTTCCCGTTCCGCGACGGCATCGACGCCGCCGCACAGGCCGGCATCCGCGCGGTGATCCAGCCCGGCGGCTCGATGCGCGACGCGGAAGTGATCGCTGCCGCCGACGAGCACGACATGGCGATGGTGTTCACCGGCGCACGGCATTTCCGGCACTGAAGCCGGGATTGGGGATTCGTGATGCGTGATCGGAAAGCAACCGCCGAGTCACGCAACGGACCTCACCGACATGACGAACCTGCTCTACCGAATCACCAATCCCCAATCACGAATCCCGGCTTTTCCATGAAACTACTCGTCATCGGCTCCGGTGGCCGCGAACACGCGCTCGCGTGGAAACTGAAGCAATCGGCCACTGTCAGCGAAATCATCGTCGCGCCTGGCAATGCCGGCACCGCGCGCGAACCCGGCATGCGCAATGCGGATGTCGCGGTGACCGATGTCGACGGCCTGCTGACCCTCGCCGTGGATGAAGACATCGCGCTGACCGTGGTCGGGCCCGGAGGCGGCGCTTGCGGTCGGCGTGGTCGATCGCTTCCGCGCGGCGGGGCTGCGCTGTTTCGGCCCGAGCCGGATCGCGGCGCAACTGGAAAGCTCGAAGGCGTTCGCGAAGGATTTCCTCGCCCGCCACAACATCCCCACTTCGCGCTATGCGGTGTTCACCGAACTTGGCCCCGCGCTCGCCTACGTGCGCGAGCAGGGCGCGCCGATCGTGATCAAGGCCGACGGCCTCGCCGCCGGCAAGGGCGTCGTGGTCGCATTGACCCTCGGCGACGCCGAACTCGCGCTGCACGACATGCTCGGCGCGCATCTGTTCGGCGACGCCTCGGCGCGCGTGGTCATCGAGGAATTCCTCGATGGCGAGGAAGCGAGCTACATCGTGATGAGCGACGGCACGCACGTGTTGCCACTGGCGACCAGCCAGGACCACAAGCGCCGCGACGAGGGCGATCTCGGCCCGAACACCGGCGGCATGGGCGCGTACTCGCCGGCGCCGGTGGTCACGCCCGCAGTCGAGGCACGCATCCTCGACGAAGTCATCCGGCCGACCATCGCCGGCATGGCGGCCGAGGGCGCGCCGTTCACCGGCTTCCTCTACGCTGGCCTGATGATCGACAAGCATGGCGCACCGAAAGTCATCGAGTTCAACGCACGCCTCGGCGATCCGGAAACGCAGCCGATCCTGCTGCGCCTGCAATCGGACCTCGTCGACCTGGTCGAAGCCGCACTCGACGGCCATCTGGACACAAAGACGGCCGAATGGGATCCACGCCCGGCGCTCGGCGTCGTAATCGCCGCGGGTGGTTATCCGGGCAAGATCCGCAGTGGCGACGTGATCGAAGGCTTGGCCGCCGACACCGGCGCGGACGCGAAGATCTTCCACGCCGGCACGCGTATCGACGCGGACGGGCACGTGGTCACCGCCGGCGGGCGCGTACTCGCGGTCTGCGCGCTCGGCGACGGTCTCGCCGCCGCGCGCGAAAAGCGCCTATTCAATCGTGCGCGCGATCCGCTTCGAGGGTGCGTTCCACCGCCGCGACATCGGCCACCGCGCGCTGCGCGCGCGCTAGCGCGCCGCCGCCCGCTTCTTGCGGGCAGCGGTTCGGATCACGTTATTTCTTTGGCGCCGCCGCTTCCGGTGCCGACTTCGGATCGGGAGCCATGCGGGCTGGATGGAACATCCACGCCGTCGCCGTCCACGGGAATCCCGGCACCTTGTGCGCCTGGAACTGCTTCAGGAATTCCCGATAGGCCGGCAAGCTCGCGTTCTGGCCATTGCGCACGAGGATGAACATCGCCGCCTGCTGGGTCGTCACCGCGTCGTCCCACTTGCCATTCGCGGCAAGCGCCAGCGCGTAGGCTTCGTCGACGGCCGCGGTCGGGTTCTCCCGGTACAGCTTGCCGCCGTACTCGAGCGCGCCAAGCCTCTGTTCTGCGGTCGCCGCCGGACACGTGCTCGCCAGCCGCACGAATACCTGCAACAGGAACGCGTTGCTCGCGTCCTTGGCCAGCACATCGTTGACATCGCGCAACGCTGCGGCGCATTTGCCAGCGACGACATTCGCCGCGACCAACCGCATCCACGATTCCTGGCTTGTGACATCGAGCTGTACCAGCGCACGAAACTGCACGACCGCCTCATCGGCGCGGCTGGTGCGCATCAACAGCGACCCGAGCCTCAAGTGCGGCTCGGCCAGCTTCGCATCGACACGGATTGCCTGCTCGTAGGCGCGCTGTGCGCCGCCGTCGTCGGACGCCATTTCGAGGGCGACGCCCTGGCTGAGATGTGCCAATGCATTGTTCGGATCCGCCGCGATCGCCGCGGCCGCGCGGGATTTCGCCGCGGCGAGGTTGCCTGCGACCGCCTCGACCCGCGCGTAGAGCGCCAGCAAGGTTGCGTTTTTCGGGTCCTGCTTGAGCGCTTTGTCCAGCTGTTGACGGGCGACATCATACTGGCGCGCGGCGAACGCCAGCGCAGCCATATCGGCGTCCGTCGGCTGCCGATTGGTGGTCGCCGCAGCCGTTCCCGCCGGGACCTGGCCGAGCAACCCCTCGCCAAGCGGATCGGCCAACACCAGCTCCACATTACCGGCCTTCGCGCGCGACGCGGCCGCCGCCTTCGCATCACCCGCTCCGGTTTGCGCATCGGCAAGCGCCGCGTACAGGCGTGTCGCATTCGGTTCGAGCGCAAGCGCGCGCCTGGTCTGTTCGATCGCTTCCGCGTAGCGCTTCTGGCGCAACGCGATCTCGCCGAGCAGCGCGTAGGGCATCGCCTGGTCGGCGTGCTGGGCGACGTATTCGGCGAGCAGCTTGCGCGCACCCTCGAAATCGCCATTGTCGAGTTTGCCGCGCGCGACCGCGATGCGGATCGGCAGGTATTCCCGATCGAGGCCGAGGGCGAGATCGAAATAGTTCTGCGCAACCGCATTGCGCTTCTGCGCACGCGCGAGGATGCCCTGCGCATAGACCCAGCGCCCATCCTTCGGCGCCAGAATCGCGGCATCCTCGAGCGCGACCGCGGCGCTGTCGTAGAAACCGTTGCGCGCATAGATGGACGCGATCAACGCATAGGTTTCGACCAGCGCGTCACCGACCTCGGTCTGCCGATACTTGTCGAATTGCGCCCGCGCGTCGAGCAACTGCGCGGCCGTGGCATCGGGAAGCTTGCTCAGATCAGGCGTGGGAACCGGCTTGAGCACCGCATCGGCGTGCAGCAGTGGCGGCGCGAGGGCAAACAAGGTGGCGAGGACGAGGGAACGGGACGTACGTGCAAGCATCGGCGGAACGACCGGAAGACGGACAAGTTGCGCAGTGTAACCGCTCGCTCCGGGACGCGCTGCGACCGATGCCAACGCGCAAAGTTCGCGCGGGCACTCTCGCCAGAGGCCGCTGCGGCCTGCTAGATTCCCTGCATCCAGGGCAAGGCTCCGCATGCGCACCTCAAGCCAGTTCGACCTGCTGCGCACGCGGCGCTTCGCGCCGTTCTTCGCGACCCAGGCGCTCGGCGCGTTCAACGACAACGTGTTCCGGCAAGCGATGGTCGTGCTGGTCGCGTTCCATCTGGGCCTCGGCGACCACGACGTCGGCTTCTATTCGAACCTCGCGCCGGCGCTGTTCATCCTGCCGTTCTTCCTGTTTTCGGCGAGCGCCGGCCAGCTCGCCGAGAAGTTCGAGAAGACGCGCCTGATCCGCTACGTGAAGCTGTTCGAGATCGCCGCGATGGCGCTCGCCGCGTATGCGTTCCACGCGAAGCACGTGCCGTTGCTGTTCGGCGTGCTGTTCATGATGGGCCTGCACTCGACCCTGTTCGGGCCGATCAAGTACTCGATCCTGCCGCAGGCGCTGCGACCCGGACGGAACTCGTCGGCGGCAACGGCCTGGTCGAGATGGGCACCTCGCTGGCGATCCTGATCGGCATGATCGCGGGCGGCTCGGCTGATGGCGCTGTCCGGATTCGGGCCGAGCGCCGCGTCGATCCTGGTCATCGCGCATCGCGGTCGCGGGTTATCTCGTCAGCCGCACGATTCCGCCGGCGCCGGCGACCGCGCCGGACTTGCGCTTCAACTGGAACCCGTTCAGCGAAACCGTGCGCGTGCTCGGCTTCGTCACCACGCAACCGCACCGTGTTCAACTCGGTGCTCGGCATTTCGTGGTTCTGGTTCTTCGGCGGCGTGTTCACCGCGCAGCTGCCGAACTACACCAAGATCTTCCTCGGCGGCACCGAGTCGGTGTACGATCCTCGCGCTCGCGCTGTTCTCGATCGGCGTCGGCGTCGGCTCGCTGCTGTGCGAGACGCCTGTCCGGACACAAGGTCGAGATCGGCCTGGTGCCGTTCGGCTCGATCGGCCTCACGCTGTTCGGCATCGATCTGTATTTCGCGCGGCCGGAACTCGCGACGGTGCACGGCCTCGGCGCGCTCGCGTTCCTCGTCGCGCCCGGCAGCTGGCGCATCGCGCTGGACCTCGACCCTGCTCGGCGTGTTCGCGCGGCTTCTACATCGTGCCGCTGTTCGCGCTGGTGCAGAGCCGCGCCGAACGCAGCGAGCTGTCGCGCGTGATCGCCGGCAACAACATCATCAACGCGCTGTTCATGGTCGCGGCGGCCGCGTTCGGCATCGGCCTCGGCGCGGCTCGGCCTGTCGATCCCGCAGATCTTCCTGTGCACCGCGGTGCTCAACGCCGCTGGTCGCGATCTACATCTACACGCTGGTGCCCGAATTCCTGATGCGGTTCCTGTCGTGGATCCTGGTCAACATGCTGTACCGCATCGAGCGTCGAAGGCACTCGAGAACGATTCCCGACGAAGGCGCGGCGCTGCTGGTCTGCAACCACGTCAGCTACATGGATGCGCTGATCGTCGGCGGCGTGCGTGCGGCGGCCGGTGCGCTTCGTCATGTACTACAAGATCTTCAATATCCCGGTGCTGCGCTTCATCTTCCGCACCGCGAAGGCGATTCCGATCGCCGGGCGCAAGGAAGATCGCTGCGCTGCTCGAACGCGCGTTCGACGAAGTCGACCGCGCGCTGGCCGACGGCGAACTGGTCTGCATCTTTCCGGAAGGCGGCATTGACGCGCGACGGCGAGATCGCGCCGTTCCGTCCCGGCATCGAGCAGATCCTCGCGCGCGCGACCGGTGCCGGTGATTCCGCTCGCGCTGCGCGGACTGTGGGGATCGGTGTTCAGTCGTCGCGACTCGGCGCTCGGACGCTCGCGTCTGCCGCGGCGGTTTCTGGTCGCATATCGGCGTCGCGGTCGGCGCGCCGCTGCCGGCGGAACACGCCGACTGCGGCGACGCTCGAACAGCGCGTGCGCGAGTTGCGCGGGGCTGAGGCATGAGCGTCTGCGTGACCGTGGAAACCCGGAGGGGGCCAAGGTGACCGGTGTCGCCCATGCGGCGGTTCAGTGCGACCAGCCCACCAGTGACAGCAATGCGATCACTGCGATCCACGCGATCAGGGTTCGGTGCAGCACCGTGCGCGCATCGGACAGTTCCAGCAGCGGATTGCTGATGTCGGCGGCGTAGCCGTCGCCAGCGATCACGTCGGCATCGACGCCGGCACGCGCGAGCGCACCGAGAAAACCGAGGTCAAGCGTGAAGAAGCCGCGCCCATGCGCCGTGTGGTAATCGCGCCAGGTCTTGATCACCGCATCGAATTCGGAAACCAGCGCGAGAGTCAGCGCGATCAAATGCGACGGCGCCCAGTCGAGGATCAATGCGGTGCGCTCCAGCACCTCGCGCTGACCGGCATCGAGATCCGCGCTGAATGGCTGGTGGCGCGCGAGCAACTGCACGACACGATAACCGAGCGCGCCGGCCGGCCCGAGCACGACGAACCAGAACAGCACGCCGAACCAGCGCGACAGCGCCGAGGCAAACACCGCCTCGACCAGCGGCGCGGCTTCGAGCGGCAGCGTCGTCGTCGCCGGGTCCGCGCGCAGCGCTTGCGCGGCGGCAGCGCGACGGTCGCGATCCGGCGCCTTCAGCACCGCCTCGATATCGGCATCCAGATCGCGCGGCCCCCAGCAGAAAAACAGCACGATCACCCCGAACGCGAACGCCGGCAAGCCGAACAGCACGCGATCGAACAGTGTCTGCAGCAACAGGCAGATCACGACCAGCAGCAGCGGCAGCACGACGACGGGAACGCGTGAGCCCTGCGCCGGTGCGCTGCCGCCCGTCCACCGCGACAGCCACGCGCCGAGCCATGAAAAGTCGCGGATACGCGCGAGGTCGGGCAGCGCGTAGGCGGTGGCGACCACGAGCAGGATGACGAGCAGGTTCTGGGCCATGATCAGGTCGGGCAAAGCGCGCGAGACGCGATGCGGGGCATTCTAGCTGATGGGGTTGCGATGAGCGGTGAGCGGGACAGGCTCGGCTCGCGAATCATCGAGCCGATTTCTGCCAGGGCTCGTTGGAAAGCAGATCGGCGAGCTCCAGGTCCGCCGTCTCGCGCAACCAATGCGCGATCAGCTCATGCGATACGGACAGGCGCGGCGGCAACACGAGCGTGCGGTCGGCCAGTCCGCTGACGATGTCGTCGACGCCGAACCAGCGTGCTTCGCTGAGCTCGCAGCCGACCTTGATCGTCGGGTCGGTCGCGTGCGCGGTGAAGCCGAGCATCAGCGACGATGGAAACGGCCACGGCTGCGAGGAATGGTAGTGGCATGCCCCGACACGCACGCCGGCTTCCTCGAAGACCTCGCGGCGCACCGCGTCTTCGAGCGATTCGCCCGCCTCGACGAACCCGGCCAACGTCGAGTAGCGTCCCGGCGCCCATGTCGATTGGGTGCCAAGCAGGCATTTGTCGCGCCAGCTGACGATCACGATCATCGCCGGATCGACACGCGGAAAATGGTCGAGCGCGCAGGCGGGATTCGTGCATTTCGCGCGATGCCCGAGCGCGTACACGTGCAGCGACGCACCGCAGGCGCCGCAGAAGCGCGCACGCGCCTGCCAATGCGCAATCGCACGCGCGAACGCGAACACGCCGGCCTGGAATGGATGCAGGCGCAAACCCGCGCCGCGCAGATCGATGAAGCTGCCGTCGCAGGCGGCCGCGACATGCGCCGCGAGCACGCTATCGGCGCACAGCGCGAACAGCGGGCCGATGTCATCGGCGCCCAGGTAGATCGGCGGGAGATCGGGAGCGAGCGCGCGGCGTTCGTCCTGGCCGAGCCAGCGCAACGCAAGCGCCGACGACTGGATCAGCGCGCGATGGCCACCTGGCGCCTCCGCATCGAGCACCAGGAAGCGCGCCTTGCGATCCGCGCATTGCGCGGCGGCCCACTGCGCATCGTCACGTTGTTCCGCATTGCGTTCGAGCGCAATGCCTGCGAACGCATTGATGTGATCACTCACGATCGCCGCCACCGGCCGGCGCGCGCGCCCACGCGCTCAAACGGTGAACGACGAACCGCATCCGCAGGTCGTCTTCGCGTTCGGGTTGCGGATCACGAATTGCGCGCCGGTCAGCGACTCGGAGTAGTCGATCTCGGCACCGGCCAGATACTGCAGGCTGAGCGGATCCACGAGCAGGGTCACGCCGTCGTTGTCGACTGCCAGATCATCATCGCTGCGCGCTTCGTCGAACGTGAAGCCGTACTGGAATCCCGAACACCCGCCGCCGCTGATGTAGACGCGCAGCTTCAGATCCGGATTGCCTTCCTCGGCGATCAGCTCGCGCACTTTTCCCGCCGCGGCATCGCTGAATAACAGCGGCGCGCTTTCGGCATCGAGGTAGGTGGGCGTGACGGTGTCGTTCATGGGCGGGAAGGGCTGCAGCGGCGTGCGAGAGATAGGGTCGGCACGCCGTATTTTCAAGCTTGCGCGGCGACCGCGTCGAGGCCAATCACCGCAGTGTCGGCTTCCGGCGCAGCCAGGCGGCGCGGCGCATCGCTCTGGTAGAGCATCTTGCCGTTGACCTGAGCGCCCGCGGCCATCTCGAGGATCTTGTAGTGCACATTGCCTTCGACGCGCGCGCCACCGGCCAGTTCCAGGCGTTCGCTGACGAACAGGTCGCCATTGATCGTGCCGTTGATCACCGCGTTGGACACGCGCACCTCGCCATCGACGCGACCATTGCCGGTCAGGGTCAACACCGAGTCGGCGCCATCCGCCGCAATCGAACCGTCGACGATGCCTTCCAGATGCAACCCGCCGGCGAAGCGCACGTCGCCGCGAATCGTGGTGCCATCCGCAATCAGCGTGCTGATCGCCGCGACCGTCTTGCCATTGCGCTTTTCACTGCCGAACATCGTCACTCTCCTCACCCTTGATGGCGTCCTTCCAGGCAAACTCCTGATCGACCCGTCCACTGTCGCTGTCTGCGCGAACGATCGCGCGATTGGCCGCGAAACCGGCCGGGAGCATGATGGTACCGCTCACCTGCTGGAAATACTTGAAGTCGTACTCAATTCCGGAAGCACTGGCGCCCTGGCTCAACGCAGGCCAGTCGAGCGTCGTCAATTTGCCGTCCGCAACCCCTTCGACACTGATCGTCAGGCGTCCCTTGACGTCCTCGCCACGCCGGAAATTCTGGGTCAGCGTGACCCTGAAATTCCAAGCCTGCGAATGCTTGACCGCGGTCACCTGCAGCGCATGCACAGCGAGGCCTTCGCGTTTGTTGCCGCCGACCAGACGACCGTAGAACGCGAGGTCCGCACGCAAGCCGTCGACCTCCTCTTCGCGTTCGCGCAATGTCTTCTGCACCTCGGCAATGCCTGCGCGCGCGACCTGCTCGGAACGTTCGAGCACCGCAACGCGCGCCTTCAGCGTGTCGACCTGCTTCTCGGCGCTGGCGCGCTGCGCCGCAGTTCCGTCATGCGAAGTACGCGCGACGACGAGGGCGACCATCGTGGCGACGATCAACAACGAGCCCAACCATGCCATGCCGAGCAACCACCGCGCGCGTCGCAACTGCGCCGGATCGTGCGAGCGGATCACCATTGAGGGGACGGGTCTGGACATCGGTTGCAGACGGTTCATGCCAGGTGCGCGAGGTCGACGCTTATAGCCGTGCGACCGCGACCGGTCAAGGCGCGACCGCGCGAGGCGGCACGCCGACTATACTGCGCGCCTCATTCGGGAGCCGCGCATGCTTTGGCTGAAGGCGTTCCACATCATCTTCGTCGTGACCTGGTTTGCGGGCCTGTTGTACCTGCCGCGCCTGTTCGTCTACCACGCCGAGGCGACCGAGCCGGTCGTGCGCGAACGCCTTAAGATCATGGAACGGCGCCTGCTGATGATCACCCGCATCGGCGCGACGCTCGCGATCGTGTTCGGCGTGCTCACGCTGGTCGTGTTCGCGCGCGGCAATCCCGCCTACATGCAACAAGGCTGGCTGCATGCGAAGCTCGGCCTGGTCGTGCTGCTGATCGTCTACCACGGCCTGCTCGAACGCATGACCGGTCAGTTCGCGCGCGACGCGAACACGCGATCGAGCCGCTGGCTGCGGATCTTCAACGAGGTCCCCGCCCTGCTGCTGATCGCGATCGTGATCCTGGTCGTGGTCAAGCCGTAGCTGCGTGCGTGGGTAGGAGCGCACCCTGTGCGCGATCAGTGCTCGCGAAACGATGTGGCGTTCATCGCCCACAGGGTGGGCTCCTACGGATTCACTACGCCCCGCAGGAGCCAACGCCACTCGTCGCTGCCTAGCTTTCCACCTTGGTCTGCAGATACGCCACTTCACCGAGTTGCCCGATCAGGCCGAGCTGCGTCTCCAGCCAGTCGATGTGTTCTTCCTCCGACTTCAGGATGTCCTTGAACAGATCGCGGCTGGCGTAGTCGGCTAGCTTCTCGCAATCGGCGATCGCGGCATTGAGGTCCGGCAGCGCGTGCAATTCGAGCTTGAGATCGCAGGCCAGCGCCTCCTTCGGCGACTCGCCGATCAGCAGCTTGCCGAGCGCCTGCAGGTTCGGCAGGCCTTCGAGAAACAGGATGCGCTCGATCAGCCGATCGGCATGCTTCATCTCGTCGATCGACTCGTGATACTCGTGCTCGGCCAGTTCCTTGTAGCCCCAGTTCTTGTACATCCGGGCGTGCAGGAAATACTGATTGATCGCGGTGAGTTCGTTGAGCAGCGACTTGTTGAGGTGCTCGATGACTTTCGGATGACCTTTCATCGCGATTCTCCTGGGTGGGCGCGACGCGCGAAGCGGCGCAATGCGGCGACTATAGCGCCCGTCCAGCTTCGATGAGGAAACGAAAATCGCATGCATTCGCGCCGGCAAACCCGGTGCCGCTGCAGGATCTTCGCAAGCGCGACCTGTCTGGCGAGGAAGGAAGGAACGCGGCTACGCCGCTCCCGCAAACGCGGTGCCGTCAGAAGGTCGGCAGTGCTGAGTTATGGTCAGGCCGCGATCGCGATCAGCGGTAGATCGAGCGGGCGCGAGGCGGCGGCCGAGTCGAAGATTTCGCGCGCAAGATCCTCGCAGTTTCCGCAGCAATCGCCGCAGCCGGTGTGACGACGAAGATCCGCGAACGAACGCGCGCCGCTGGCGGCGGCCTCACGAATCGCACGGTCGGTGACGGCATTGCAGATGCAGACGTACATGACGGATTCCGGAAACGAACCCGCGCATTCAAATGCAAATGCGAATGATTGTCAACTACCCGCATCCAGCCAGGGCACGAATCCCGTTCAGGGCGATGCGGCAAGCTCGGCCTGCCATTGCTGCTGACGCAGCGACAAGCTGCAGTTGTTCTCCGCCAGCACGACCAGATGGCGCAGCGCCTGCTCGTAGACGCGACGCTTGAAGTTCACCACATGCGCCGCGGGATACCAGAAATCGACCCAGCGCCAATGATCGAACTCGGGACGCTCGTTCGCGTCGAGCCGGAACGCCGACTCCTCGCCGACCAGACGCAGCAGGAACCAGACCTGCTTCTGGCCGATGCACACAGGCTGCGAATGCCGCCGCACCATCCGCGGCGGCAGCCGATAACGCAGCCAGCCCGGCGTCGCGCCGAGCACGTCGACGTGATGCGGGTGCAAGCCGGTTTCCTCCTCAAGCTCGCGATACATCGCCTCGATCGGCGTCTCGTCGCTGCGCATGCCGCCCTGCGGAAACTGCCAACCATCGCGGCCGATGCGGCGCGCCCAGAACACATGCCCATTCGCATTGAGCAAGATGATGCCGACATTCGGTCGGTAACCATCGGGATCGATCATGACCGTGGCCCGTAACCTTCATGAGCGTGATTCTTCCACACGCCGCGCGCGCGCGGCAAGGCAAAATGCCCACTCCGCCCACATTCGCGCTTGACACCCCGCCCACGCACACTAGAATCGCACGCCCTCGCGCAGCTTCTCGTCGCCGCGCACGACAAGGCTATGTAGCTCAGCCGGTTGAGCACAGCACTCATAAGGCCAGGGGTCAAAGCCTTCGGCAAACACAATTTGGCTATGTAGCTCAGCTGGTTAGAGCACGGCACTCATAATGCCGGGGTCGGTGGTTCGAGTCCACCCATAGCCACCATCTCTTCGCACACCCGCGCTCTGGAACACCACGCGCCGCGCACCGGTACAATCGGGCGGATATCTGGCGCGATCTTCGCGTCCAAATTTCCCCAGAGCCCGTTGTTGATGACCCGGCGGATTTATCATTTTGGCGACTGCTCGATCGATGTCGCCGCACGTGAATTGCGCCACGGCGCACAACGCATCTCGCTGCCGCCGACTGTCTTCGATTGCATTGCCTACCTGCTCGAACATCGCGATCGCGCGGTCGGTCGCGACGAACTGGTCGCTGCGGTGTGGGGCAAGACGGACGTCTCCGACAATCTGCTCGGCAAGACCCTGGTCAAGGCGCGCCGCGCGATCGGTGACAGCGGCGCGCAGCAGAAAGTCATCCTCACAGTGCCGCGCTTCGGGTTCCACTGGATTGCCGCGGTGCAGTTGGACGAGAGCGCGACGGATGCGGCTGCCTCCGAAGCCGCCGCCGCGCCGGATATGGCAGCGCGCATGCCGCCGCCAACGATGACAGTCATGCAGGACGCGGCTGCAGCCCTCCCGTCACCCACGACGACGGCCGCACACGTGACGCCCTCGCGCCGCATTCGAATCGGCGTCGCGGTCGCGGCGCTGGTTTTATGCGCCATCGCCGCGATCGTGATCACAACGCATGAACGCGCGACCTTGACGCCGGAACCTGCAGTCGCGTCCCCACGCGCGCCCAGCGAGCGAATTGCCGTCTTGCCGGTGACCATCACGGCGGAGCCGAACGATGCATGGTTGCGCCTCGGATTGATGGACCTGATCGCCCAGCGCATGCGCCAAGCCGGCGTCAACGTGGTCGCAAGCGAGGACATCGTGCGCGTGGTCAACGCCGCCGCGCGCGCCGATCCGGCTGCTGCTGCCTTGCGCGAGGCCACCGGCGCGACGATGCTGGTGACGGCCTTGGTGCATCGCACGGAACCCGGCTGGATCGTGAAGGCGGTGCTGCGCGATGCCGATGGCAAGGAGCGCGAGGTCGAGGCGCGCGCGGCCGATGTCGTGATGGTCGGTCGCGAGACGGCCGATCGGTTGTTGCTGCTGCTCGGCAAGAGGCCGCCGCGCGATTCCGACAGCGCCGACTTGTCGGTGGCGGAGGCGTCGCAGCGCGTCGACGCAGCGCTCCTGGTCAACGATTTCGATGCGGCCCGCCGGGCCATCGCGGCGGCCACGCCGGCGGATCAGGCCACGACGGAGTTGCAACTGCGCTTTTCCGAGATCGACTACCGACTCGGCCGTTCGCAGGAAGCACGCACGCGTCTGCAACGATTGCTGCCGAGCCTGTCGGCCGAAACGGCGCCGGTGATGCGCGCGCGTGCGTTGATCGGTCTCGGCGCGGTCGCCCTCAAGCAGAACCAGCCTGACGCGGCGGCACCCCTGCTGGATGAGGCGATTGGCCTGCTCGGCGATCGCAACGAACCGGTCGCGATCGGTCACGCGCACACTGCGCGCGGCATCGCGCACGCGATGCAGGCCGAATACGCGCAAGCCGCCGCGGACTTCGCGCGCGCGCGGATCGCGTATGAGGTAGCCGGCGACACACATGCATCGGCACGCGTCGATATCAACGAGGGCGCAGTGGCGCAGATGCGCGATCGCCCGGCCGAAGCGGTTGTGCTGTTCGAGCGTGCCGCACAGCGTTTCGCCCGGCTGGATGCGCCAACCGATCTGATCAACACACTCGGCAACCAGGTGGACGCGCAACTGGCGCTGTTGCAGCCGGCGCAGGCACTGGCCACGAGCGAACGCATGATGCCGTTGATGGCGCGCATCGAGAATCCGATCGAGCGGCGCATCTTCCTCGCGATCCGCGCGCGGGCACTGGCCGCGGTCGGGCGCATCGCCGAGACACGCGCCCTGCTCGGCGAACTCATCCAGGCGGCGAATCCGGAACAGGAAGCGAGCGTGCTCGGCGAATCGCGCGCGCAACAAGCTGCGATCGATCTCGCCGACGGCCAGGACGCCACCGCCGCCGCGCTCGCGCGCCAGGCCATCGACGCATTGCAGGGCGCGGAATACGCGCATGTGCGCGCCGAGGCATGGCGGGTGCTGATCCTGGCGTTGGCGGGTCGCGACGAGACGGCTGCGGCGACGGAGAGCGCACATTTCAGCGAATGGGCGAAAGCTAGCCAGCGCGAAAGTCTGCGCGTGCTCGCAGTGCTGGCCGATGCCGAGCGGATCAACCCGGAGCGCGGCATGGTGTCGGCGGATGCGTCGTTCCGGTCTGCCCTGCAGATGGCCGACCAGGTTGGCGTACCGGAGGATTCCGCGGCGGTCGCGGTCAGTTACGCGCATGCGCTGATCGGTGCCGATCAATTGCCGCGCGCGAGCGAGATTGCGGGCCAGCTGGCGCGCTGGTCGGACCGCGATTTCGCGTGTGCGCTGTTGCAAGTGCGCTTGTACCAGAAGCTCGGACGGGTCGATGCGTGGCGGGCCAGTTTGCTGCGGGCGCAGCAGCTCGCTGGCGAACGCCGGATTCCGGCGGAGTGGCAGAACGCGCCGGGCGCATCCGCGCCGATTGGTCCGAATCCTCCGCCCGCGTACCCAGCGCGATAGGCGCCGCCATCAGGCAACCCGGGCCGGACGCATTCCATTGCGGCCCTGAACGCGCCCGGCCGTGGGAGCCATGCGGGCATGGATCGGGAATGGCGCGGGAATGGCCGCGCCTCGCAAGGCAAGCGTCGATCGCCGATGATCGTGCGTGTGCACGGCTCGACTGCCGTCCGTGCGTCGCTCGCATCCGATCAGGGACCGATCGTCTTCACGCCCCCATCGAGAGGTCATCATGACGTTACCGCATTCCCGTCCCCTGCTTCGCCGCCTGCCACTGGTCATCGCGATCGCGCTTGCCGCCGCCCCCATGGTCGTATCCGCCAATCCACTGACCCAAGGCCGGGCCGGGGACACGTCGCGCGTCATGCGGGCGCCCGCCGATCGCGCGGTTCCGTACCTGATCCAGTTCAAGGCACCCTCGCTGATCGCGGCTGAACGCGAAGGACTTCTTCCCGCCCCGAGCGGCGCCAGGCATCTGGATGTCCGCGCGCCGACCTCAGTCGGTTATGTCGCAACATTGCGCAGCGCACAACACACGTTCCTGCAGAGCGCAGGCAGCAGCCTCGGGCGCCCACTCGCATCGATCGGCAGCCAGTTCGAGTTCCAGCACGCGTTCAATGGCGTGGCCGTTCGCGTGACCGCCAGCGAGGCGGAAAAATTGGCGCGCCTGCCGGATGTGGCCGCGGTGCTGCCGATGCGCAACGTGCCGGTGTCGACCGATCGTGGCCCGCAACTGATCGGCGCCGCCAACATCTGGGCCGGTGTTTTCGACGGCGTCGGCGACCGCCTGTTCATCGGCAACTTCGAGACGCCCAGCGCGCTCGCCAATCGCGGCGAGGGCATGGTCGCCGGCTTGATCGATACCGGTCTCAATTTCGGCCATCCGTCGTTCGCCGCGGTGGACGGCAGCGGCTACCACTTCGTGAACCCGCTCGGCGCCGGCAACTATCTGGGCCTGTGCGGCCCCGCACCGAGCCCGGACTGGACCCCGCAATGCAACGACAAGGTGATCGGCGCCTACGACTTCGTCGGCGCGCTGATGCAAGACGTGCTCGTCGATGATCCCGATGCAACCGATGGCCCCGGGCCGACCGACGAGAACGGCCACGGTTCGCATACCGCATCGACGGTCGTCGGCAATTCGGTCATGGCGCAGGTTCCCGGCGGCCCGAGTTTGCGCATCTCCGGCGTCGCCCCGCATGCGAATCTGGTCGTCTACAACGCGTGCTACACGACCGGCACCGGCCAGGGCAGTTGTTTGTACCTGTCACTGGTCGCCTCGATCAACCAGGCCGTCGCGGACGGCGTGGTCGACGTCCTCAGCTATTCGATCGGCGGCGGTTCCGATCCGTGGAACGAGGCGCCTTCGCAGGCCTTCCTCGACGCACTCGACGCCGGCATCTTCATTGCCGCGGCCGCCGGCAACAGCGGGCCGTCGGCCGGTACGACCGAACATGTCGAACCGTGGGCGACGACGGTCGCGGCGACTACCCACAGCCGCGGCGCATTCGTCAACAAGTTGCGCGTGACCGGTCCGGCGCCGGTGCCGCCAGCGCTGACCGGCATCACTGTCACCGTGCCGAGCAGCAGCGTCGCGTTGACCGCGCCGATCGCCGCACCATTGGCCTACAACGCGGCCGATCCGCTGCACTGCTCGCCGGCTGCCCCGGGCGCCTACACCGGCAAGATCGTGATGGTCCGACGCGGCACCTGCACGTTCGTCAACAAGGTGCTGAACATCGAAGCGGGCGGCGCGTCCGCCGTGGTACTGGCCAACAACGTCGAGACGGCGTTGAACCCCGCACTCGACGGCACACACATCCCGGTCGCGACGATCCTGCTTTCGCAGGGCAATGCGATCGCCAGCTTCTTCGCGGGCTCGGGCAGCGCCGATGTGCTGCTCGACTATCCGTCGGAAGCGACATCCGAGATACCCGATCAGATCGCGACGTTCAGCTCGCGCGGTCCGTCTTCGTTCGCGTTGCTGAAGCCGGATATCGCGGCGCCGGGCTCGAACATCCTTGCCGCGCTCAATGGCGATGCGAATTCGTTCGGTGTGCTCAGCGGTACTTCGATGGCGACGCCGCATATCGCCGGCGCGGCTACCCTGTTGCGCAAGGCGCATCCGGAGTGGACGCCATCCGAGGTGAAATCGGCACTAATGCTCAACAGCAAGAATGTCGGCATCACCGTGCAGCCCAGCGGCGCGCCCGCCAGCGTGTTCGACATGGGCGCCGGCCGCGCACAGGCCGACATCGCCGCGATCAGCCCGCTGGTCATGAACGAAACCAGCTACCACTACCTGCGCGCGGATCCGGCGCGAAACGGCCAGCCGTCGAGCCTCAATGTGCCGAGCCTCGGCAGCGACACCTGCGTCGGTGAATGCAGTTTCGTGCGCACGTTCCGCAACACGGGCAGCACCGCGCAGAGCTGGAACGCCAGCCTGAGCGGGATCAGCGGCAGCGTCATCCCGAGCACGCTGGCGCTGGCGCCGGGCGCCAGCGGCAGTCTCTCGTTCAAGATCAATACGGACGGCCAGACCCAAGGGGCTTACACCAAGGGCACGGTCAGCCTGACCCCGGCCGATGGCAGCCATGCGCTGCACATGCCAGCCGCGGTGTTCATCGATCCGTTCCATCTTGACCTCGCACCGACGCAACTCTCGGCCGAAGTCAGTGCCGGTTCCACGACAACGGCGGCATTTACCGTGCACAACACCGGCAACGCGGGGTTGACCTGGAATCTCCTGAGTGGCAACAACGCGATGCCGGTCGTGAACCAGCCGCCGAACACGCTCGACGGACTGGTCAGCTCGCTGTACGCGGACGAGAACGTCGGCGCGTTCGTCGGCGACGACATCGTCCTCGACCAGCCGACGACCTTCCACAAGTTGCGGGTGCCGGGCTTTCTGTTCGCGAACTACCTCGACACCGTCGACATGTATGCGAGCAGTATCACCTGGTCGCTCTACGCTGACGCCGGCGGCAAGCCGGCCGGTCATCCGGGCGACGGCACCACGCCGGTGTGGACGTTGACCCTGGCCGCCAACGCAACCGGCGTGACCCCGGCCAGCAACTCGCTGGATGTCGATCTCGATGCGGCCGGTGTGGCATTGAACGTGCCGGCCGGCACCTACTGGCTGGTCGCGTACCCGGTCTTCGCATCGCACACCGTCAATGGTGTCGACGTGATCTGGTTCCGCTCACTGCTGAGCACCCAGACCAACGGCATGGGCCAGACCTTCAACAACGACCCGACCTTCGGCGGCACCGCCGGCAGTATCGCTTGGGAAGATCTCAACGTGTCGTGGGGCGGCCATTACGATGCGGCGATGATCGGCACCGCGGATCGCCAGTGCACGCCAACATGGGCAACACCCAACGCGAGCTCCGGAGCGGTGGGTGCGGGTGTCACCCAGACCGTGACCCTCGCCATCGACGCGACCGGATTGGCTCCCGGCAATTACGTCGGCCAGTTCTGCGTGGCGAGCAACGACACGGCCAAGGCGCTGAACCTGATTCCGATCCACCTGACCGTGACCCCTTGAGGACGCGTTATGGCTCCGGCGAATTGCCGGAGCCATAACTCGCCTCGGCGGCGCAGCAGCCGCTACACGGCAGCCTCCGCCGCTTGGCCTCGCCTGCTTTTTTATTTCCCAAAAAAAGGCCCGCCATATGGCGGGCCTTTTCTTCATCAATGCATGAACAATGCGATCAGGATAATGATCGGAATCGGCACGCCGAGCAGCAGCAGAAGTAGTGATCTCATGGTGAATTCCTCCAGTTGACGAGCAGACTCAGGCGAAAAGGTCGCGGCGACGGCCACCAAACGTTGCGGCCAAGCTGGCGAAGAACGCACCAATCATCAGCGCAACGAACATCCACAGCGCCGAATGCGCAGCCGCCTTGCGCGCTGCATCTGCTGCTTCCTTCGCCTTGTTGGTCGCATCCGTGATGGCGGTCGTGACCTTCGTGTAGGCGGTCGTTACGCGTTGCTCCGCATCGGCCTGCGGAATGCCGGCCTCCTGCGCGACGACAGTGCCCAGGTACTGGCGATCTGCATCGGGCAAGGCGCCATCATGGATATCATTGGCGAAAATCCTGACCGCCTCGGCGCGGATCGCCGGCGACGCAGGAGTGCGCGCGGCCTCGGCCGGCGCCGTGGAATCAGCCGCCGCCGTCGCGGTGGTCGCCTTGCGAAACATCGAATCGACGAAATAGTCGAGGCTGTTCGTCGCGTTGGCACCGCCGTGTTCCGATTCCGCCATCGCGCCGGTTGCACTCGCCGCGGTATGGGCAGCGGCACCTGCCACGGAACTGGCCGCCTGGACGCCACCGCTGACGATGCCGGTCATCACCGAGCCGAGCAGCGCAGCCGTCCCGAGGGTCGCGATCGCCCACGCCATGAAACCATGCGCGGTATCGCGGAAGTATGTCTCATCCGTGTGCAATCCCACCCAGCGCGAACGCAGGCGTCCGGCGAGATACCCGCCGATCGCGGCAGCGGCGAGTTGAGTGAATGCAACCCAGATGATCGTCGAGACACCTATCGTCTGCGCGCTGGCGCCCGCGTTCGACCATGGCGAGATTGCCGACAGCCCCAAGCCGAAGCCGAGAATGACGAGGACCAGTGAAAGTGCTGCCGCGGCCGCCGCGCCCACGAAAATCGCAGCCCAGGAAACCGCCGACCCGGGTCCGGCGCCCAAACTGCCGCCGTCATCCACAATTACAGCGGAATCGGATAAAGGTTTGTATGTCGACATGGGTTTACCCCTTGGAAGTATGGAGCTTGAGGAAGCGCGGCATACCCGCAAAAAGCATTCCCTGCATGCCGCGCGTTCGGTCGCGTCGTGCGACCAGCACCATTTATGCTCGGTCTGGCTGAACGCCGTTCATGCAATCGACCGCCGCGTTAATCTGCCGGTCAGCCGAGCGATGCGATTGGCGTTTCATCCGGCCTCTTGCTCAAAGGGCAATGGGCATATTCGAGAGCCCGCTTCGCGCCGTCCCGGCGGTAATGCGAGTGGCGTCACTAATCGCTATGGCTGGCGCCGGAGGAGCCAAAGTCGAACGGAAAAGATCTCGCTTGCACGGTTTGATCGCTGTAGTGAATGTGACCTGCCGGCGCTCCCACGAATGCAATGCGCGGGCATCGCAGCGCTTCGACGGCGCGTTTCGCGCGGCAATCGTCGCGACAAACGGCCACGGCTGCCGCGGAAGCGCCTGGAACCACGATGCCCCCCCACAGAAAGCTTCGCGGCTGGAGCCCGCTCCCACAACATGACCGCCGGGCCGGATGTTTGATGCAAGCGGTTCGCGCAACGCGTCGCGCCAGTCGGCGCTCCCACCCATGCGTGTAGGAGCGCACCCTGTGCGCGATCGTGTCGGAGGGATTGCAACGAGGTTCGCGCACAAGTGCGCCCTACAGTGCTCCGGGCATGGCGTTGCGTTGTGCGGCCCCGCATCTTTCAAGCGGACGCGGGGTGACCGCCTTGCTCAGATGCGGCGCATCGCCGCGCACGCACTGCCGCCGATCGCGAGCAGCATCAGCAGCAACATCCATTCGTTATTGATCGGCGTAGGCAGAGGGTCACGCGCCGGAATGACGCCGATCACGATCGGTACGCTGGCCACGCACGGCGGCGCAGTCTGGACTGGAGCGCAAATCGTGTTCTGCGACGGGGTGACGCTGACCACGTTGAGCACCGGCGACACCGGCGTGCCGGTCAGACCGGCCAGCACCGAATAGCTGAGTTGTGCGCCGATCGGGAAGGTCGGCACATGCTCGTTGATCGCGCCGCTGCCGCTCGCGTTCGGACAGGTTGCGCCGCCGCTCGCCGCGCACGTCCACGCGAAACTCGCGATGCCGGCCGGGAGCGGATCGCTGACGACGACATCGGCGGCGGCGACAGCGCCGACATTGCTGACCGTGATCGTGTAGTGGACATTTCCACTTGGCAGCGCCTGACTCACGTCGGCGGTCTTGGTCACGCTCAGGCGCGGACGTTCGGCAACCGGCGTGATCACGCAGGCTGCCGACGTCGGCATCAGCGTGCAATCGGGCGATGGCGTGCCGGTCTGGTAAGCGAGATTCATGATCTGCGCGACGCCGATCGGCAACGGATCCTTGACGGTCACGACCACCGTCAATACGAGATTGCCGCTGGCGGGAACGGTCAGGCCGCTCCAGGTGACCACGCCGGACGCATTCGCGCCGCTGTGGTCGGCGCTGACGAAATCGACGTTCGCATCGAGCGGATCGGTGACGCCGAAGCCGCCGACCGCGGTGCCGCCGGTGTTGGTCAGCGTGATCGTGTAGGTCAGCGTCTCGCCGGGTTCGGCGATGCCGGGTTGGCTGCCGCTCTCGCCGGTCAACGCCTTGGCGATCGTGACCGCGCCCGCAGTCGGCGTCACCACGCATTGCCCGCCAACTGGCGGACAGGGCGGCGGCGTGGTGCCCGCCTGATAGGCGACGTTGGCGATCGCGGTCACGCCCGACGGAATCGGATTGACGACGGTGACGACGACGCCGAGGGTCAGGCTGCCGCCCGCGGGCACGGTCAATCCGGTCCACGCGACATTGCCGCCGACCAAGCTGCCGCCGTGGTCGGCGCTGGCGAACAGCGTGTTCGGATCGAGCTGGTCGATGACGCCATAGTTGAGCGCATCGGCGCCGCCGGCATTGCTCAGCGTGATCGTGTAAGTCAGCGTTTCACCAGGCTCGGCGACACCCGGCTGGCTGCCGCTTTCGCCGGTCAGCTTCTTGACGAGGGTGACGTTGGCTGGCGTCGGAATCATCACCGCCGATGCGCCCGAGCCACTGGCGATCGTGCCGATCGCCGGCTGGCCGCTCGACTCGGCGAGGTTGTCGGCGGAACCTGCGGATGCCTCGGTCGCGGTAATCGTGTGATTGGCCGTGCACAACACGACATCGTCGGACTGCAGGACGCCGCTGCCGAGTCCGGCAAACGTCTGGCCACCGAGTGTTGTCGCGGCGCAGGTGATCGGCGTGTCGATCCGGCTCGGATCGGGTTCGATCACATTCACCGCGTTCAATGCCTGCGCACTGCTGTTCTTCACGACGAAGGTATAGCGAAGCAGATCGCCTGCGCTGGCATAGCCGCTGTTGTCCGCATCGTCGAGCAGGAACGGACTCTTGAACAGGCGGATGCCGGCGGTTCCGCCGAGGTTGAACGTCAGCGCGAAATCGCCGCCCGCGACCGGGCCTCCGCCCGCGTCAGTTCCGGTGATGTCGGCTTGGTTCGCCACCATCCCGTTGCCTGCTTCCGTCGCGCCGATCGTGTGGATGCGGATGCACACCATGTTGGCGGCGGGCGCGAGCGTGGTTTGCGGGCAGCTCACTGCACCGTCGATATCGGTCACCGCCAATCCGGACAACGCCAGCGTGCCGAGATTGATCACGCTGTAGTTGTAGGTAATGGTTTCGCCGGCATCGAGCTTGCCATCAGCGTTGGTGTCCTGATGGATCGCGCCCGCGGCGAGCACGACGATGCCCTGGCTCGGTGTCGCCGCCGGCCGCGCCGTGAAGGTCACGTGCCGCGCTTGCGGTGCCGCACTGCCGCTGCGTGCGATCACGCTGACGCCCGCCGCATGGCGCGCGCCAGCGACGGGTTGCGTGGTACAGGCGACGCGGTCACCCGCACGCAACGAGCCACCGGCCGCAAAGCTGCGACTCTGCGCGGTGCGATCTGCGCATTGCAGCGCATGGCCCGCATCGGCGACAAGGCGGACGCTGTCGAACGTCGTCGTGCCTTCGTTCGCGACGGAGAAGCCGAACGCACCGGCGACCACGCCTGGCGCAGGCAACGAGCTGCTGCTCGCGGTCACCCGCAAGCCGGCGGCCAGCGCTGGAACGGTGAGCAGGCCAGCCACGATGGCCAGGGCGAAACGCGTCGCGCGCAGGGGAGTCTTGTTGGTCTTGGTCATTGTCTGGTCCTCAGCGGAACGACGTATAGATGGCGGTGGCAGTCGAGGTCACGGCCTGGCCCGCAGGCCCGGTCGCGGTCGCGGTTGCCGAGTTCACCACCTGTCGGCGCGCCACGTCAGTCGCGGTCAGTGCCCAGGTTGCGCGGCACACGACCGAGTCGCCCGGGATCAGCGTTCCGGGGATCACCACGCTTTCAAATGCATTACTGAACAGTTCATCGCCGCGCAGCACCCGGATCGGCGCACCGGTGGCGGTGATCGGATCGCACTGCAGACTGGCGACCCGCGGATCGAACAACTGCACCGTGGTCAGCGGCACCGTGCCCGGATTGCTGATCGTGAACGTGTAGTCCAGCACGTCACCGACATCGCCGTAGTGATTGCCATTGAAGTCCTGGCCCAGCGTGACCGTCTTGACCAGATGGATCAGCGCGATGTCGCCGTTCACCGGTGCGCAGGCCGCGCTTTGCAGGTTGAACGAACCGCTCAACCCGGCCGCGTTGTAGAAACCGTTGCCGGCCGCTCCGGTACAGGTGCCGCCCTGCAGCGCGGAAGGCTGCACGCCGACCGGCACCTTCACCGTGTACCGGTGGATCGCCCCGGCCGCCACGCTGATGTTGCTCGCGGACAACTGCACGACCACGCCGTTGGCGGGATTGAACTGACCGCCGGCCAGCGCCGGATTCAGGGTTCCGCCTACCGTCGTCACGCTCGCATTGCCGGTGAACAGCACGCCCTGCGCCGGAAATCCGAGCGTATCGGTCAACGTATAGGTCGCCGCCGAACCACCGACGTTGGATACCTCGATCAAATAGCTGACCCAATAACTCGACGGGCCGGTCGGCGTCACCGCCGTGACCGTCTTGACCAGACTGACGTTGCCGGTCGACACCACCACGCAACCGGGCTGCGACGGCAACGCGACGCAATCGGGGGGCGTACCGTCGTTGAGCGCGACCGCGTTGGCGATCGAGGCCACCCCGACCGGCAGTGGATCGTCCACCTTCACGGTGAACAGGGCCGTCGTCACACCCGGCTGGGTGCCGTCATCCGCCGGCACATTGACCAGCGTCGTGCATGCGGTGCCGCCCGGGGAATCCACCGCACAGGTCCATGTCGGCGTACCGGACACGAACGTCGTATGCAGCGGCACGGTCTCGTTGACGATCGTGTTCACCGTCGCGGTGCCGCCATCGTTGCGCACGGTGATCGTGTAGGTCAGCAACTCACCGGGTTCGGCAATGCCATCCGCCGTGATGCTTTCGCCGGACAGCGCCTTGGTCACCGAGATATTCGCTGCGGTCGGGGTGATCACGCACTGAGGTCCACTCGTCGTGCACGAGGGCGGCGTGGTGCCGGTCTCGTAGGCGAGGTTCGCGACATGCGTCACGCCGACCGGAATCGGGGTATTGACCGTGACGACTACGGTCAACACCAGGTTGCCGTTTGCCGGAATGGTCAGGCCGGCCCAAGTCACGACGCCTGCGGCATTCGTGCCACCGTTGGTCGCGCTGACGAACGTCGTGTTCGCATCCAGTTTGTCGGTCACGCCGTAGCCGCTTACCGCGCTACCACCGCCGTTGCTCAACGTGATCGTGTAGGTCAGCTGCTCGCCGGGCTCAGCGACGCCCGCCACGCCGCCGTTCTCGCCGGCCAGAGCCTTCACGATCGACACCTTGCCCGCCGTCGGCGTGACCACGCACTGCGGTCCCGCAGGCGGGCACGTCGGTGGCGTGGCGCCGGTTTGATAGACGAGGTTGGCGATCCGGGTCACGCCAGCCGGAATCACGGAATCGACCGTCACCACGACCGTCAGCGTGAGGCTGCTGCTCGCCGGCACGACGAGTCCCGTCCAGGTCACCTTGCCCGCACTGTAGCTGCCGGCATTCGTCGAACTGACATAGGTCGTATGCAGATCGAGACTGTCGGTCACGCCATAGCCGGTCACATCGCTGCCACCGCTGTTGCTCAACTTGATCGAGTAGGTCAGCGTCTCGGCGGGCTCGGCGACGCCCGACACGCTGCCACTTTCGCCGGACAACGTCTTGACGATTGTCACCGTGCCTGCTGTCGGCGTCGTCACGCACGCCGGATCCGGACAGGTCGGCGGCGTGGTGCCGGTCTTGTAGGCCACGTTCGCGATGCTGGTCACGCCGGCCGGGATCGGATTGGCCACTTTCACCATAACCGTCACCGTCTTCGTACCCGCCGTCGCACCCACTTGCTTGGGCACCGTCAGGTTCGTCCAGTTGATCACGCCGGCCGTCACCGCGCCGCTGTCGCTCGCGCTCACGAACGCCGTGTTCGCCGGCAACGCATCGCTCAGGCCGTAGCCCGAGACATCGGCACCGCCCGTGTTGGTCAGCGTGATCGTGTAGGTCAGGTTCTCGCCCGGTTCGGCCACGCCCGGCACACTGCCGCTCTCGGCCGTCAGCGCCTTGGCGATCGTCACCGTGCCCGACGTCGGCGTCACCACGCACGCCGGGTCCGGACAGGTCGGCGGCGGCGAGCCGGTCTTGTAGGCCACGTTCGCAATACTCGTCACGCCGGCCGGGATCGGGGTGGCGACCTTCACGACCACCGTCACCGTCTTCGTACCCGCCGTCGCGCCGACCTGCTTGGGTACGGTCAGACCCGGCCAGTTGATTACGCCGGCCGTCACCGCGCCGCTGTCACTCGCGCTCACGAACGTCGTGTTCGACGGCAGCGCGTCGCTCAGGCCGTAACCCGTGACGTCGGCACCGCCCGTATTGGTCAGCGTGATCGTGTAGGTCAGGTTCTCGCCAGGTTCGGCTACGCCGGCCATCGTGCCGCTCTCGCTGGTCAAGGCCTTGGTGATCGTCACATTGCCCGCCGTCGGCGTCACCACGCACGCCGGGTCCGGACAGGTCGGCGGCGCCGCACCCGTCTTGTAGGCCACGTTCGCGATGCTGGTCACGCCACTCGGAATCGGATTGGCGACCTTCACAACCACCGTCACCGTCTTCGTACCCGCCGTCGCACCCACTTGCTTGGGCACCGTCAGGTTCATCCAGTTGATCACGCCGGCCGTCACCGCGCCGCCGTCGCTCGCGCTCACGAATGTCGTGTTCGCCGGCACCGCATCGCTCAGGTTGTAGCCGGTCGCATCAATGCCACCCGTGTTGGTCAGCGTGATCGTGTAGGTCAGGTTCTCACCCGGCTCGGCCACACCTGCAACTGTGCCACTTTCGGCTGTCAGTGCCTTGGCGATCGACACGTTGGCCGCCATCGGCGTGACTACCGTGCTGTCGCAATCACCCACCGCCA
This sequence comes from uncultured Gammaproteobacteria bacterium, assembly GCA_963720445.1. Lineage (GTDB taxonomy): Bacteria > Pseudomonadota > Gammaproteobacteria > Xanthomonadales > Rhodanobacteraceae > Dokdonella_A. The sequence continues at coordinate 248,269 of CAVRFO010000001.1, read as the reverse complement.
CGCAAGCCGGATCGCCGCCGCCGATGACACTGGCCGTGTTGGTCACCGACGGCTGCGCTGCTGCGGTCGGCGTCACGGGAATGATGAAGCTGACCGCGTTCGCCGCGCCGGTCGCGAGGCCTGCCGGGATCGTGCACGTCACAGTCTGGAGGACGTTGGTGCAACCCGCCGGCAACGTCCCGAGGGTCAGACCCGTTGGGATCACGTCGGTGATCGTCGAGACGGCCGTCGTCGCCGTAGTGCCGGTATTGGTGACCTTCAGCGTGTAGCTCGCCGCCTGGCCGACCACGAAGTTCGCCGCCGACGCCGTCTTCAAGATCGTCAGCTTCGGCGCATCAATCGGGGTGGTGACACTACTCGGGCAATCGGTCGCAATGGCGCAACCCGGGTCGCCGCCGCCAATCACGTTCGCGGTATTGGTGGCCGACGTACCAGCGGCCGACGTAGGCGTCACCGGGATGATGAAGCTGACGGCGTTCGCCGCGCCGGTCGCGAGACCAGCCGCGATCGTGCAGGTCACGGTCTGGCCGGCCTTTGCGCAGCCAGCCGGCATCGTGCCGAGGGTCAGACCCGTCGGGATCACGTCGGTCACGGTCGCGACGGCGATTGTCGCGATCGTGCCGGTGTTCGTTACTTTCAGCGTGTAGCTGGCTGCCTGGCCGACGACGAAGCTTGCGGCCGAAGCCGTCTTCAGGATCGTCAGTTTCGGCGCATCGATCGGCGTCGTGACGGCGCTTGGGCAATCGGTCGCCAGCGCGCAGCTTGGATCACCACCGCCGATCACGTTGGCCATGTTGGTCACCGACGGCTGCGCCGCTGCGGTCGGCGTTACCGGGATGATGAAGCTCACCGCATTTGCCGCGCCAGTCGCGAGGCCTGCCGCGATCGTGCAGGTCACAGTTTGGCCTGCGCCGGTGCAACCCGCCGGCAGCGTCCCGAGGGTCAGGTCGGTCGGGATCACGTCGGTGATCGTCGCTGCTGCCGTCGTCGCGATCGTGCCGGCATTCGTCACCTTCAGCGTATAGCTCGCCGCTTGGCCGACCACAAAGTTCGCGGCCGACGCCGTCTTCAGGATCGTCAACTTCGGTGCGTCGATCGGTGTCGTCACGCTGCTCGGGCAATCGGTTGCGATGACGCAAGCTGGATCACCGCCGCCAATCACGTTCGCGATGTTGGTGGCGGAAGAACCCGCTGCTGCGGTCGGCGTCACCGGAATGATGAAGCTCACCGCGTTCGCCGCACCGGTCGCGAGACCCGCTGCGATCGTGCAAGTCACGGTCTGGCCGGCCTTCGCGCAACCAGCCGGCATCGTGCCGAGAGTCAGGCCGGTCGGGATCACGTCGGTGATCGTCGAGACCGCCGTCGTCGCGGTCGTGCCGGTGTTGGTGACCTTCAGCGTGTAGCTCGCTGCCTGGCCAACCACGAAGCTCGATGCCGACGCCGTCTTCAGGATCGTCAACTTTGGCGCGTCGATCATGGTCGTGACGCTGCTCGGGCAGTCCGTGGCGATTAGGCAACCCGGATCACCACCGCCAATTACGTTCGCGGTGTTGGCCACCGACGGCTGCGCCGCTGCGGTGGGTGTCACCGGGATGATGAAGCTCACGGCATTCGCCGCGCCCGTCGCGAGGCCTGCCGCGATCGTGCAGGTCACGGTCTGGCCGACGTTCGTGCAACCCGCTGGCAACGTGCCGAGGGTCAGGCCCGTCGGGATCGCGTCGGTAATCGTCGAGATCGCCGTCGTCGCGGTCGTGCCCGTGTTCGTTACTTTCAGCGTGTAGCTGGCTGCCTGGCCAACCACGAAGCTCGATGCCGACGCCGTCTTCAGGATCGTCAACTTTGGCGCGTCGATCGTGGTCGTGACCGTGCTCGGGCAATCGGTCGCCAACGCGCAGCTTGGATCACCGCCGCCGATGACACTGGCCGTGTTGGTCACCGATGGCTGCGCCGCTGCGGTCGGCGTCACCGGGATGATGAAGCTCACCGCATTCGCCGCGCCCGTCGCGAGGCCTGCCGCGATCGTGCAGGTCACGGTCTGGCCGACGTTCGTGCAACCCGCTGGCAACGTGCCGATCGTCAGGCCGGTCGGGATCACGTCGGTGATCGTCGAGACCGCCGTCGTCGCGATCGTGCCGGTGTTGGTGACCTTCAGCGTGTAACTGGCCGCCTGGCCGACGATGAAGTTCGCCGCCGACGCTGTCTTCAGGATCGTCAGCTTTGGCGCATTGATCGGGGTCGTGACGCTGCTCGGGCAATCGGTCGCGATGGCGCAACCCGGATCGCCGCCGCCGATTACGCTGGCGGTGTTGGTGACCGAAGAACCAGCTGCTGCGGCGGGCGTCACTGGAATGATGAAACTCACCGCGTTCGCCGCACCCGTCGCAAGACCCGCCGCAATCGTGCAGGTCACCGTCTGACCGGAGGCGGTGCAACCCGGCGGCATCGTGCCGAGGGTGAGACCGGTCGGGATCACGTCAGTGATCGTCGAGACGGCTGTTGTTGCAGTCGTGCCGGTGTTCGTCACCTTCAACGTGTAGCTCGCCATCTGGCCGACGATGAAGTTACCGGCCGAGGCGGTCTTCAAGATCGTCAACTTCGGCGCCGCCACGATCTGGGTGACGCTGCATGGATTGCAGGCAGGAGGATTGACACCGCCGCCGCTCGGCGTGACGTTGTTCGCGACGGAGCCGACCGCCGTGTTGTTGACCGTCGCGGTATAGGTCACCGTGTAGGTGCCCGTCGCAGTGCCGGACGGCAGCGTGCAGGTCAGGCTGCCGCTGCAGGTGAAAGCCGGGCTCGCATTGCTCACCGCCCCGAAGGTCAGACCTGTGCCGAGCGTGTCGGACATCGAGAACAGCGAGGTCAGCGGCGCGCTGTCGACAGTGACACTCAGCGTGTACGTGATCGTGTCACCGATGTTGACCTGCGAGCCGGCGGCCGGATTGGCGCTCTTGACCACGGTCACGATCGGCTTGGCGACCACGGTCTGCGCCGTGGCGGTGTTCGGCGCGGGCTGTCCGGCCGTTTCGTTCGTGGCCGCGATCGTCGTCGTGATCGGAATCGGCCCCGGATTGCTGGCCGCGACGACATAGTTGAAATTGAATGCGAGCGACTGCCCCGACGTGAGCGTCGTCGGCATGCCGGTGAAGGTGATGTTGCACGCGGGCGCCGGATTGTAGGTCGCGGTCACGCCAGCCGGCCGCAGCGTGACGTTCACCGCTGCGGGGCAGGTCGCCGGTACGCCCGTGTTGCCAAGCGAAACCGCGTATGTCACGCCAGCGGCCGTGACCGCTCCCGAGTTGTAGAACACGAACGAGCCATACGCGGTGGCGCCGCTGAGTACGCTCGGGGTGACGCTGACACTCGTCCCGACGTCGACGACGCCGGGCGTCGGCGGCACGATCACGATCGGGTTGATGTATTGCGCCGTCTTTTCGAAACCCCACAGATCCAGGCCCTTGGCATCGCCGAAGTACTGGTTCGCGGCAGAACAATCCGTGTTGGGATTGTTGGTGCCGAGCCAGGTGCGATAGGTCGGCTGCGCCACGGAATCGATGCCGAGCAGCGAATACACCGGCGACGGCACCGGCCCGACCGTGGCGCCGCCACACAAATTGCCGTTGAGCGTACCGACCGAAGCGCCGTTCGCGGTCTTGTAACCGCGATCATCGTAGTAGACCCAACTGTCCTGCGACCCGTTTAGCTTCTGCAACGTCGGGCCGCCATTGACGTTGCCCTCGACATCGAGCATCGGGAAATGAATCTCGCCGTTGCGGCCGACGATGCGGTACGAGTAGGTGCCGGCCGGGAACGCGATGCCGTTGTTGTCCTTGCCATCCCACAGCACGCTATGGCTGCCGGTCAGCGCAATGCCGGTCAGCACGCGATTGCTGGTGTTGGCCGGATCGAAGTTGACGCCGTCGAGACTGACGACGATTTCGTAGGTTTGCGTATTGACCGTGGTGAACGTGAACGCGCCACCGGCGGACACAGTCGAGGTATGACCCGTGACATTGCCGACGAACGCAGGATTGCCCAGTTGCGGAGACGGTGGCACCTGCGGAATCGCAAGCGCACTCAATACGGTGTTGACCTCGGCCGCGTTCGCGCCGGTCGGCGCGATGTCGCTGAAGAAAATCGGATACTGCGGTGCCTGCGCGGTCACTCCCGCCGTGGTCGAGGGGCCGCCGGTGACTTGCGCGTTCGCGCCGCGAAAATCGTGGTAGAGCGGTGTCCCGTTGGTGTCGAGGAACCCCGATGCGTTGGCATAGAACGCTGCGGAGTTCGGATCGAGGCCGCGCATCGTCTGGGTGTAGCGGTAGCCATCGGACGATGCGTAATAGAGGTCGTTGTAGATCCGGCGTCCGCTGCCATTGCCACCCGTGGAGACGGTCCAGGCGTACGCGAACACGCGCGCGTTCAAGTCGTTCGCATCCGATACGGTTTTTCGCACCGTCACGTCCCACGCCGAGACCGCACCCGACAGAATCTGCACCGTATCGAGAGACGCCGAGTTCGCCACCAAACTTGCGGTCGCCGTGGTGAAACGCACGCCGTAGATGCCGGTGCTCGGTGCCGTGTAGTAGCACGGCGCATAGCCCTTGACGATTGAACCGTCCGCGCTGCTCGGGCCGGCCAACTCGCCGGTGCGGTCGGCGATGGTGCCCTTGCCGGCTTGGCTGCTGCACTTGAAGTCGATGGTCAGCGTGTTGACCGTGCCCCATTCGTTGCCTTTCAGGCCAAACGATTGCGGGTTGTAGACGTAAATATCGCCTTGGCCCTGGCCCGCGGCCGTGCCCACGTTGCTGGAACCGAGCAGGATATATTCGCCCTGCCGCGCGTAGACGTAGAGAAACTGGGAACTGCTCACGACACCGGCCAAGACAGTGCCGCCGCCGAGCCCCATCACGCCGCGACCGCTGTCTGCGGGGTTGGTCGTGTTCGGATACAGGCTGCGGCTGCCTTCGGCAAACGCCTGCCCGAACGGCAGCATCAGCAACGCAAACAGAGCAAGCCAGGTGCAGGGCGCGATGCCCATTCGCGAGCAAGCCGCGACGCGTCGAAAGAATTTACCAACCATTTCAATCCCCTGTTCCGACCGCGCGGCGGTCAACAATAGTGTCGTCGCCGGAAGTGGCGAACGAAACCCGAAACGGCGCCCCAACGGCACATGAAGCGGTGATGCGGCTGATAGCCCCCACGACGGCGCGAAGGATAGGAGCAGGCGAGCCGACGATCAGCCACGCCCGCTCACCAAAGTTCACCGAAACTCACGGCCGCCCATGGCGAGCCGCGCGCGCCTCTCAGTGCAATCATCGTGCCGAGCTTGCGACAACATCCGCAACGGACAACCGCGGATTCTGACAATCGCTTGTCAGGAAAGGAGTTTCAGGAGAATCGAAGTTATCGGATGAGGTCGTGCGGCCGCATCGAACGGGGCCGCCGGGCGTCCGCGCAATCGCCCATATCGGCTCGCCGATTATGTGCTTGGAGTCACGATGTTGCAGTTGTTGTCAGTTGACGCGGCCTGTTCCGACATCGCGCCGGCTGTTCCCGGCATTGCATCGTTTGCGCGCAGGACCAGTGGCAAACGAATGCGAAAGACCGTGCCGCACCCGCTCGCACTGTCGACCGAGAGGCTGCCGCCGGCTTCACCGATCACGCTGGCGGCCACCGCGAGTCCGATGCCGGTGCCCTGACCGGCCGGTTTGGTGGTGAAGAACGGTTCGAAGATGCGTTGTCGCACGTCCGCGGACATGCCCTGCCCGTTGTCACGAAGCACGATCTCCACATCCGCTGCGTCCGGCACCCTTCGCAACGCCAACGTGAACTGACCACCTTCCGGCATCGCCTGGTTTGCGTTGGCGGCGATATTGAGCACGACCAGTTCGAACTGCGCGCGATCCAAACATACCGGCCTCGGCGTTTTTTCCAGTTCGAACACCAGCCTGACGGACGGATCGAACAACTGGTGCAGCATCGGCTGCATGTCGGCCAGCACCGCGCCGGCATCGAACACTTCGATGCGGCTGGCATCGTGGCGGCTGAACGTGAGCAGCTTGTGGGTCACCGCCGTCGCACGGCGCGCGGCGCTGTCGATGCCGGCCAGCGCTTTCTTCAGTTTCTCCACGTCGTCTTCGCGCGGCCCGCGTGCGGCATAGCCGAGAATCAGGGTCAGCAGATGGTTGAAATCGTGCGCCACGCCAGCGGCCAGTCGACCGACCGCCTCCACCTTTTGCGCATGGATCAGTTGTTCCTTCACCCGTTCGCGCTCGACGATCTCGATATGCAGTCGCGCATTCGCCTCGGCCAGTTCCTCGCTGCGCGCGGTCGCGCTGCGCAGGCTTTCGCGCAGCGCGGCGACACTGCGATCCACGACAATCGCGATGAACAGGAAGATGAGTACGCTGATCAGCCCGTCGACGGCCAGATTCATCGGCTCGCCCAGCTTGCCAGTACCGATGTCGGTCACGGTGCCGACCACGAACGCGGCAACCAGACACAGATACATCAACCACAACGCGGGCCGTCCGATCATGAGGCCGGCCATCACGATCCAGATCATCTGGATCGGTTGTTCGAAGCGGTTCGCGGCCATGCCGCTGTCAAGGTAGGAAGCGAACGTGAGCAATGCAGCGACGACCAGCAGTTGGCGAATCGCCCATTGGAAACGGCCGCGCCGGATCAAGGCCAGACTGAACAACGCCAGCACGCTCAGGGTCAGGCTCATCATCAGGCTGACCGTCTCGCCCGGTCGCCACGGCAGGTCGATCGCGAGCAGGCGGTAGAGCCACATCAGCGGCGGCAGCCCACCGAGCAGCAGCAACACGATCTGCAGCATCGGCGCATTGCGACGGTCCACCGGATCGGCGATCGGCACTTGCGCCAACCAGCGTGCACTGGCGCGCCATGGTGCTATCGGTTCCGGCAGTGAGGTTGAGGACATGTCAGAGCCTTTGATCAGAATCGCCCGAACGCAACACGACCGCACGAACCCCCGCGCGTTCAGTCATGGCCGAGCGCGAGCAGATAACCTTCGCCGCGGATCGCGCGCAGTGGAAATGCGGCATCGGTCGCGGCCGCCACTTTTGCGCGCAGACGATGCACCGTCATCTCCAGTCGATGTGGATCGAAGCTGTCGGCATCATCGGTCAGTGCGGCAATCAGGTCCGCACGCAGCACCGGCGTGCCTGCATGGACAAACAAGCGCCGCAGGATCGCGCGCTCGGACGTGGAAAGTTCGATGCTGCCACCGCTCGGCGAATGCAGATGCCAACCATCCGCACCGAGGCGCCATACCCGTTTCGGCACAGGCGTCGACTGCACCCGCCGCGCCAGGCTGCGCAAGGTCGCCGCCAGCACGTCGACCTCGACTGGCTTGACCAGATAGATATCCGCGCCAGCGCCCAGACCCAGCAGGCGATCGCCATCGCTGGCTCGTCCGGTCAGCAACACGATACCCATCGACGAAATCGAGCGCAGATGGCGTGCCACCTCGAAACCATCGCCATCGGGCAGCCTTACATCGAGGACGACGATATCGAACGATCCGCCGCGCAAACATCGGTACAGGTGCGCAGCGCTGCCAGCGGTCGCGACATCGAATCCGGCTTCGTGCAAACCGGGCGCGAGGATGTCATCGCGCAATGTCGAGTCGTCCTCGACCAGGACGATGCGCGGTCGAGTCGGGGGTGCCTTGTGTACGTCGTCAAAAGGCATTCCTCCACACCCTCCTTCCTGCTGCACGAGAATTCGACATTTTGGCATGTTGCGACAGCGCGATGTGCCTAAAGCAGGCGTGCCGCCAATCCACCAACACGGAACACCGGCTGCGACAGCGCCGCTGCGATTGCCGCATCCGTCGCCCACACCTCCACATCGCGTTTGGCGCGCGATAGTCCCGTGTAAAGCAACTGGCGCGACAAGATGCGGTGTCCGGCATCGGGCGGAAGCAACACGGCCGCGCGCGTGTATTCCGAGCCTTGGCTCTTGTGGATCGTGATCGCGAACGCACCATCGTGCGGTGGCAACGTGCCGGTCGCCAGACCGCGCGCGGCGACACGGCCATCCGGCAGCGTCGTCTCGAACCAGACGCGCAGCGCGCCGGAGGCATCCGCGAGTGCGATGCCGACATCGCCGTTGAACAGGCGCGCGGCGTAGTCATTGCGCGTGATCATGATCGCGCGACCCGGATACCAAAGTTGCTCCGGCGCAATCTTCCAGTGCTGCCTGAGGCGTTGCTCGATCGCGCGATTGACGGCGAGCGCGCCGAACCCGTCTTCGCGCAGTGCGCACAACAGCTGTTGCCGCGTGAGTGCGCGCAGCGCGGCAATCGCGGCGTCGACATTGTGTAGCTCGACCTGTTCGCGTTGATCCGACTGTGCATCGGCGGCGCACGCGGCCAGCACCGGCCGGATCGGCAGCTCGGCCAGTTCGCCCGCCCAGCGATCCAGTTGCCTGTGCAATCGGGCTGGGACGTCGACGTTCTCGCGACGTGCGTGCGCGCCAGCCGCGGCGAAAGCGCTCGCGAACGCATCGCCCTGCCCGGTGCGCACCGCTTCGTTGATCGGGACCAGATGCTGTTCGGCGCGGAAGCTGTGTTCAAGGCGAACGAGTTCCGGCGCGTGCTGGTTCTCCAGCGCACCGACCACATCCATCAGCACGGAACCCGCCGCGACCGAGGTCAACTGATCCGCGTCGCCGACCAGAATCAGCGTCGCATCGCTGCGCAATGCATCGAGCAACGCGCGCAGCATGCCGAGGTCGATCATCGATGCCTCGTCGATCACGACGATGTCGGCGGCCAACGGATACGCGGCGGCGCGCGTGAACACGTTGCGGCGCGGATCGAAACCGAGCAGACGATGCACGGTCAGCGCTTCGGTATCGGGAACGCGCGCCAGCAACGGCTGCCACGCGTCAGGTAGCGCGGCCACTTCGAGCAATTTTTTCTTGCCGTCGCGCAGCGATTGCACGAGACGCTGCGCCGCCTTGCCGGTCGGCGCGGCGACCTGGATCGCGAGCGGCGCGCTGCGCTGACGCTGCAGCATCAACAGCATGCGCAGCACGGTCGTGGTCTTGCCGGTGCCGGGGCCGCCGGTCAGCACGAACAGGCGGCGACCGACGACCGCGGCGACCGCGTCGCGCTGGCGTTGCACCGCGGCCGCGCGATCGCCATGGAACAGCGTGTCTAGATCGTCGACCAGCGCAGCCGCATCGGCCGCATGCGCGGCTGCGCGTCGGCTGCGGACCTGCGCGGCAATGCGCACCTCGTGCGCGTGGTTGCGACACAGCGCGAAGCGGCCGTCGGCATCGAGCACGAACGGCGTCGGCTCGGGCGCTTCGCCGTCGCCGACCAACGCCTCGGCGCGCAGCGCGGCGACGACATCCGGCGCCAATGGCGGCATGCCGTGCCGGCCCGCGGCGTCGCCGAGCAACGGCAATGCGCTGTCGCCCATGCCATCGGCCAGACTCGCCCACGCCGCGACCGCGGCGAGCGTGGCCGAACCGCCGTGGACGCGGACCCAATGCGCCAGCGCGCGATCGAGCGGGCGCCATGCGTCGGCGCCGATCTCGTCCGCGGCGCGCGTGAACGAATACGTGGTCATGCCGCCTCCTGCGTGTGCTGTGCGCCGAACACCGCGTCGACCGCGTCGAGCAGCGCGGCGTCGAAACGATGGCGCCAGACGCCCGCGCCGGGCGCGAGCCCGACCGCGCGCACGAACAGGTAGATCGCGTCGCCGAGATGCCGATCGCGGTCGTAGTCGACGATGCGCTGGCGCAGGTAGCGATCGACCGCGACGGTGTAGAGCAGCGCCTGGAAGCGGTAGTGATGCGCGTCCATCGCCGCGCCAAGAGCTTCAATCCTATAGCCGTCCAGACGGCTGCCGAGATCGTTGCTCTTGTAGTCGAGCACATGAAACCGCCCAGCGTGCTCGAACACCAGATCGATCTTGCCGGTCATCAGGCCACGCAGCGGCGTCAGCGCGATATCGGCCGGCACCAGTTCGGGTTCACCGTGGCGTGCGCAGGCCTCGCGCAGGCGCTTGACCGACACCGCATCGAGCACGAAGTGGAACGCCATCTCGGCACGCTGCGCGCGTGCGCTGACCGCGCCCAGACGCAGGCCGGGCGCGAGTTCCGCCGCGAGCGCCGCATCCAGCCGCGCGGCGATGCGCGTCAGCGCGGTCTCCAGCGGCATCTCGCCGAGGCGCACGCCTTCGGCGCGCAGCGCACGCCGGATGAGATCGCGCTGCTCGATCATCGGCGTGCCGATCCGGCGCGTCTCGAACATCGTGTGCAGCGCATTGCCGAATTCGGGACCGCGCAGGGTCGCCAGTTCAAGCAGGGCGGGATGCGGCGCGGGCGCCGGCCCCGCTTCGAGCGTCGCGGCTGCTTCGGCATCCTCCAGCGGCATCGCCTCGACGGTGGTTTCGTCGTCCGCCGGCGCCTCCTCGCGCAGCGATGTCGTGCGCGACCGGGTCAGCGCCGAGAAGCTCCAGGTGTGCTCGAACGCGGTGCGGCCGGGTTCCGGCAACACGCGCGGTTCGCGACTCCGATGCAGCCATTGGCGGAGAATAGTTGGTGCGTGCGTGCTCCCACGCGGCAGCGATCCAGCGCACATGCGCGAACCGATCCGCACCCTGCTTGCTCGCCAGCAAACGCTCGATCAGCGCGTCGAGCGCGGAACGTTCGGGATCGGTCAATGGATGCGTCGAATTTGCCTTGCTCGGTCGGCTTGGCCGCAACGCATAGACATGGCAGGCGTGGACCGCGCGCGTCAGCGCGACGTAGAGCACGCGGAAGCGTTCGTCCTGACCCTCGCGCGTGTACTGCGCATCCGCTTCGGTGCCGAAGCCGATCACGCGCCGGTCGCACAGCGGTTCGTGGATCACCGGGGTCTTGTCGGACGGGAATTTGCCGTGTGCCCACATCAACGGCAGGAACACGATCGGAAACTCCAGCCCCTTGCTCGCATGCAGGGTCATCAGGCGCACGCGCCGCGCATCGGATTCGATGCGCAATTGCTGGTCGTCCGCCGCGTCGCCGGCATCATCGCCCTCGCCGCTGCGCTGGTCGGCCAGCCACGCCAGCAACTGGCTGGCGCCGTGCAGGGTCTCGTCGCGCTCCTGCAGCAGTTCGCCGAGATGACGCAGGTCGGTCAGCGCGCGTTCGCGCTCGGCGGCGACGGGCACGCGTGCCATCGCGCGCTGCGCGAAATCCAGCACCACGGCGAGCACGCCGTCACGCTGCCACACGTGGCGGAGCTCGGCGAAGCGCTGCGCGTAGGGTTGCCACTGCTCCGGCGCGTCGCGCAGGTCGCGCAGCTGCGAATAATCCAGGCCGCCGAGGCGGGTCGCGAGCGCGGCGCGCACCGCGCCTTCGTCGCCCGCGTTGTCGACCGCGTACAGCACGACCTGCAGCTCGCGCGCCCAGTCGGTTTCGAACACGCTGCTCTTGCCGGCGCCGACGCACGGCACATGGCGTTCCTGCAGCAATGCGCGCATTTCCACAATGTTCGGATTGGTCGGCAGCAGCACCGCGATATCGCCTGGTTCGACGCGCCGCTCGCCGATCCGGTAGCGCGGGTCTTCGAGCATCGCGGCGATCCGGTTCGCGCACGCAGTCAGCGCCAGCGCGCGGCGTTCGCCTGCGTTGTCCGGAACGTCGTCGTTGTAATGCAGCACCAGCGGGCGCGCGGCTTCGTCGTCCGGCGCCTGATACGGCAGCGCATCGCAGCGCGCGCTGGCCGCAACCGGCTGGAAACGGATTGGATGCTGCGGGTCTGCGCTGAGCACCGCGCGGTCGTCCGCGAACAGCTCGTTGAGCGCGGCCACGTAGGCGCGCGAGGAACGGAAATTGGTTTCGAGCTCGAGCTTGCTGTCGATCTGTCCGGCGGCGGCGAGGTAGGTCGCGATATCGCCGCCGCGGAAGCGGTAGATTGCCTGCTTGGGGTCGCCGATCATCACCAGTCGGCCGCGCGGTGCGCCGGCCGCATCGCGATAGATGCGATCGAGGATCGCGTACTGCTGTGCGTCGGTGTCCTGGAATTCGTCGATCAACGCGACCTTCCACTCGGCGAACAGACGGTCGGCCAACGCGCGCGAATCGCCGGCGAGCGCGGCATGTACGCGGGTCAGCAGGTCGTCGAAGGTTAACTGGCCCGCCGCGGTGAGACGTGCATCGCGACGCGTGCGGATTTCATCCGTCCACGCTTCCCAGGCGGCCACCTCGGCCGTGGCCGCTGCATAGCCCTGATAGCGCAGGATCGTTTCGACATCCTGCATCGCGGGTTCCGCGAGCAGTGCGTCGCATTGTGCAGGATCGAGCAATGCGGCCCGATCGGCGAGGTGGCCCATGTTCGTCTTGCCGGGCAGCTGGCTCTGATCGCGCAGCCAGTTCGCGAGCGCGCCGATCGCCTTGCGCAGCGTCGAGCTCTGGCGTCCGGTGGGCGTCGCCGACCAGATCCCGTCGCGTGCCGCAAACGCGTCCAGCGTATCGGCCATGCTGACCGGTAACGCGCGCGCGATCTCCTGTGCACTCGGCGCCCACAAGCCGACGCCCGGGGTCAAGCACAGCTTCAAGCGTGCCTTCAGCGCGGCCCGCGTGTGGGTCGACGCCAGCGGCGGCGGATCGGCCGGCCCTTGCTGCTGGCGGCGCCACAGGTCCTCGGCCAGTTCTTCGAGCACGCTGTCGTCCGACACCATCTCGCCGAGTCCGAACGCACTGCCGCTCTCGAACGGGTAGTCGCCGAGGATGCGCCGGCACAGGCCGTGCAGTGTGGTGATCGGCGCCATGTCGAGTTCGGCCAGGGCCAGCCGCAAGCGCTGCAGGTCGCGCTTGGCTTGTGCGGCATCGTCGTTGTCCCAGCGATCGAACAACCAGCGCGTATCCGCTGGCGCGTCGGCGGGCGCAACAAACGACTGCGTCGCGAGCGCATCGAGCGCAAGCTGCTCGGCCCAGATCAGGCGCGCACGCACGCGCGCGCGCAATTCCTGCGCGGCCGCGTCGGTGAACGTCGCGACGACGATCTCGCGCGGCGTCAGCGGCGACGCATCCGGCGCAGCCGGCTCCAGCAGCAGGCGCAGGTACAACACCGAAATCGTCCAGGTCTTGCCGGTGCCGGCACTGGCCTCGATCAGGCTGCGTCCGCCGGGCGCGAGCGGCAGGGTGCTCCAGTCGCGCGCAACGGCCACGGGATTCGGCAATGGCTCAGTCATGCGGCGGCGCTCCGTCCGGGTCGAAGTTGATCAGCGCGAACAGCGTCTGCGCGTTGTCGACCAGCGCGGCGTAGTCGGCATGGCCGTGCTCGAAGACTGCGTCGCGCGCAAGCACGCTGGCGTAACCCGGCGCGTAGTCGCGCTCGCCGCCGCGGGTTCCTCCGCTCCAGGTTTCCTCCGGCTTCGGATGCATCTTCGCGCCGGAGACTTCCCAACTGGTCTTCGGAAAATACCAGCGTGGCTGCGTCTCGGCGGCGGCAAAGAATGCAAGCAGCGCTTCGACGCGTCGCATGAGGTCGGCGCGCATCGCGCTCGCGGTCGACGCGTCACCCTCGCGACACGCCTGGATGAATGCTTCGTCCCAACGGTTCAGCGCGTCCTGCCACGGATGTTTGTCGCCCGGCAGCAGGATCAGCAGGCGTGCCGGCAGCGTGCCCTGCCCATCGTCGAGGCGCAGTAACGCCCATTCGACAAACAGGCCGATGCGCTCCTTGAAAGTGAGCGCGTCCTCGTTGTGCTTGTCCGGAAACACGTCGAACAGCCAGCGTGCATCCGCCGTGCGATGCACGCGCGCGAGTTCGCCGGTCAGCCGGAACGCACCGATGCGCCGATCGAGCGGCAGCGGCGTCGCGTCCGGAAGACCGCCCGCAAACAGGTCATGGTTGCGCGCGATATCCAGCACTTTCTGTACTTTTTTCGCTTCGTCAACCCACGCTTTATCGCCAATGTGACCGGGCGGCCACATGCCATCCCAGCGCAACCAGTGCGGCGGCGCATCGGGCACGCGGAATCCCGAGTCCGGATCGCGGGCCAGTTCCAGAAACAGCCGCCGTGCCACGCGTTCGATGTTGTCGAACGCGGCGTCCAGCGGTTCGCTGCTGCGCAGGCGCTCGTCCGCCAGCGCATCGAGGCGCAGGTTCAGGCGATCGCGCAGCACTTGCCTGGCCGGGTCCTTGTAGTACGCAAGCACTTGGCCCAGTGGCACCAGCGACGGCTCGTCCGATGCCGACGCATCGACCGCGGCGTCGACGAAAAATGGCTGCGCTTCGCGCCGCGTGTCGCGCGCCAGCTGCGCCAGATCCGCGCGGAACGAATACAGGCGTGGATCGCTGCCGTCGAAATAGCGTTGATCGAACGGCTGCAGCGGATGCCTGACCAGCCACGGCCGATCTGCATCGTCGGGATCGACGCCGCGCAAGCCCGCGCGCTCGTCGAGCAACGTCAGCAGCTCCGCGAGTGGCGTCGACGGGTTGCGCGGCTTCGCGTCGCGCACGCCTTCGCCGACGTAGCTCAGGTGCAGCACATCGCGTGCCGACATCGCGGTTTCCAGGAACAGATAGCGATCGTCGTTGCGAACATCGCGGTCGCCTATCCGCGGCCGGCGCGCCATCAGGTCGAGGCCGCCATCGCTTGGCGCGCGCGGGAAATCGCCGTCGTTGAGACCCAGCACCGCGATCACCCGGAACGGGATCGCGCGCTGCGGCACCATGCCGCAAAACGTGACCCCGCCCATCAGGAAGCGCTGGCGCTCCGGCGCAGCGGCGAGACGTTCGAGCAGCACTTCGCGCACCACGCTGAAATCGAGCAGCGGATCGAGCGCATCCTCGTCGGTTTCGCTTTCGATGATGCGCACGAAGCGATGCAACTGAGCCAGCGCTTCGCGCGCGGCGTCGTCACCGAAATCGACGCGGAACAGCGCATCGATCACCTTCGTCAGGCGTGTACCCCACTGTGATGCGCTGCCCGCCTGGCTCATGTCGCGGCGCAGTGCGGCCAGTTCCTGCAGCAGGCGATCGAGCGCGCCGATCACCTCGGCCTGCGGTCCGTTGACGCCTTCGATTGGCAGCAGGCTGGCCCCGTCGGCGAACGTGTACGCGACGCGCGCGCCGTCGTCGCTCTCGCCGAACACGTAGCCACCGAGCAACCGATCCATGCCCCACGCAAACGTGTGCTCGGCGATGCCGGGCACGCCGAACGATTCGCGGAAGGCCGGATCGAGCGCCCACGCGACCCGGCTGCGTTCGAGCCAGCCATGCAGCACGTCGATGCCGGCTTGGTCGAGTCCCAGCGCGCGCGCGATCTCCGGCACGTCGAGCAGATCCATGACCTCGGGCGCGGTCAAGCGCGATTGCGGCAACGCGAGCAGGGTCTCGAATGCCGCGAACAACCGATGCGAACGCGATACCGCAACGTCGGCCAGATGGTAGGGCAGCGGTCCGTCATGCCGGCCTGCTTCGCCGAACACCGCGCCGAGCAGCGGCACATAGGCCTGGATGTCCGGCGCCATCACCACGATGTCGGACGGCTTCAAGTCCGGATGCTCGAGCCGCTCGCGCAGCAGCGCATCGCGCAGCACTTCGAGCTCGCGCAGGCGCGTATGGCAGACGTGTACGCGCAGCGAGCGATCGTCCAGCGCGTCCTTGTCGCCCGGCTGGCCGGGCTCGATCAACATCGGATCGAGGCGGCGCAGGCTTTCCTGCAGCCCCTGCAGACGATTCAATTGTCCAGTCGGCTTCTCTTCATCCTTCCAGTGGCGGACATCGAGGCGCACGTCATCGCCCTGCGACAGCGCCAACATCAGATGCTGGCCGATGCGCCCCCAGCTCGCGAGCAGCGGATGGCCCTGTTCGAGGAACAGCTCGTCCGCGTCGGACGGCAATGCGTCCTGCGCGACCAGTGTGCGCAAACGCGCGAGGTCGGAGCGCAGCCCGGCCCAATATTCGATGCACGGATCGGGGATGTAGAGCGCGACCAGTCGATGCCGCGCGACCGCATGCAGCATCGCCAATTCCGAAGGCGCCAGATGGCTGATGCCGAAGACGTGCAGCGGCTCGTCGTCCATGCCCGTCGACGTGGCGCGTCGCAGTTGGCGCGCGAGGCTTTCCAGCAGCTCACCGCGATGCGGCACACCGATCTGCTCGCGCAAGGTCCGCCACAACGACGCGAGAAAGGTCCGTTCCGGAACATCGTCGCGCCCCGCCGCCCACGCCTTCAGCCAGTCCGGCCGGTACACCAGATAGCGCGTGTAGATGTGTGCAAGCCGATCGGCCAGTTGGAAACGTCGACGCGCGACATCGGTGCCGCGCAGATACGCATCGACCTGCGCGTCGTCAATGCTGTCCAGACATTCGTGGATACGCCAACGCAACGCCTCGCGGCGATACGGATGCAACGCGACCGCCGATTCGCCGAGCATGCGCTTCGCAAGATCATCCAGCCACGCGCTCGGCAACTGGATTTCGACATTCGCGACGATGCTGCCAGCGCCACGCCTGCGCGCGAGTTCGCGCACCAGCCACTGCTGGATGCCCGGATGCGCGGCGACCACGGTGTACGGCGCGAGCACGTCGACCGGCACACCGTTTTCCATCAGGTCGAGCAACGGTTCGAGCAAGGCTTCGAGTCGGCTGGCCCGAAAGATCGTGATGCCGCGAACCGGATCCGGCTTGACCTCCGTGTCGCCCATCAGCATCCCCTCGTCATTGCGCAGATCCCGGCTCATCGCGGTAGCGCAATGTAGCGTGAAGCCACTTGGCTGACACGCGCGCGCGGCACTTGTCGGATCCGGGTGACGCGGATCGCGCGACGCAGAACGCGGTCCAGCCGCGATACCGTCGTGCCAAGATCAGGACCGCCGAAGCCGATCCATGGTGCGATCGGACTGCGCCGGATCCCGCCGCAAGTCAGCCATCAGCCTCCCGAAAGCGTCCCGTGCCGACCAAGGTCCGCCGGGTCTTGGGCGAGCATCCCGCGCGCGAAATCGAGCGCGCGCGCGACGAAGTTGCCGGCCGGCTCCCAGTACGCGGCATCGCGCACGCGCACATGCAACACGACGAGGTCCGGATCGTCCTTGCCTCGCGGGAAGAACACGCGCTGGGTCAGCGACCACAATTCATCGATCAGCGCACGGTCGCGATCGATTCTTGCACGCCCTCGCACCGAGACGAACGACTGCCGGCCCGGATGCGAGTAAGCAATGTTGACGTCGGGATTGGCACGCAATTCTTCGATCTTGTGGCTGCTGAGTGAAGTGAAAAAAATCAGCTCGCCATTCGCAGCGAATTTCAACGTCTGCAGCGGCCGGCTCACCATCGAGCCGTCCATCGCATGCGTGGTCAGCATGGCGACCTCGATGCCATCGATGAGTTCACCCAGCTTGGCGAGGTCCGCGTTCGCGTGTGGATCATCTTTCATGGCGTTCTCCGGCTGGACAGGCCCGCACATTGACGCGCTGCCGGTTAACCGGATCTGACCTGCCAAATTCTTCGACAGGCTGCCTGCCGCTCAGTTTTTCGCCCGCGCGAGCAAGCCATCTCGATACATACCGAGATCGGATCGATAGCATGCGCAGGCGGCCGCTTCAAGGCGATCGCGATTGAGGATCGTGATGGTGCCGCGCTTGTAGCGGATCAGCTTGCGCGATTGCAGGGCACCGGCGGCGGTGGTGACGCCGACGCGGCGGACGCCGAGCATGTAGGCGAGGAATTCCTGGGTGACATCGAAGGAATCGGCATGCGCGCGATCCTGGGTCATCAGCAGCCAGCGTGCGAGGCGCTCCTCGACGACGTGGAAGCGCGTGCAGGCGGTGGTCTGTGCGAGCTGGCCGAGGAGAACGTACATATAGCGGTCGAGTAGCGGGCGCAGCGCCGGCAGGCCGGCCAGATGGCGACGAAACATCGCAGTGGTCATGCGCCAACTCGCACCGCCGCCCTGCACCAGCGCGCGCAGAGGCGCGATGCTGCTGCCCAGCGTCAATGTATATCCGCACATGCCCTCGTTGCCGATCATGCCCACTTCGAGCGTGGAATGGACATCGATCGTGATGAGCATGGAGATGAAACTTTCGCTCGGAAAATAGACGTGGCGCATGCGATCGCCCGGCTCGTAAAGAATGTCGCCGAGAACAAGATCAACCAGCGTGCAATCGGCGAAGAAGCTTTCGCGTTCCTCAACCGGCAGCGCAGCGAGCAACTGATTGGGCAACGTGACGCGTTGCTTGGCGGACATGACATTCTCCTGCCGGGGCGTGGCCCAGCAGGTGGCACAGGAAGAAATGCCGTATTCGTCCGATGCCGGACCCCGATGAGGAAAAAGTCGCTCGATGTGAGCGCGACGCCGCGAGGATGCCTTGAAATACGCGTGCGGTCTGTCCGACAGCGCACATAGCGATGCCGATTTGACTCCCCGCGATGCCCGATCGGCTCCCCGCCGACATCATCAGGCAATGGGTTCGGCCGTTTTCCGACTGCTCTTCGCAATGGTGAAGGGCTGGCCAGCGTCCCACGGCAGCAGGCGCGCGAACTCCTTCCTGACCACCTCGTAGCATTCGCAGGCCATGCTCTCCAGACGTAGCCGGTCGAGCACTCGAATCCGGCCGCGCTTGTATTCGATCACCCCGGCGCGTTGCAGTTTCCCGGCCGCTTCGGTGACGCCCTCGCGTCGCACGCCGAGCATGTTGGCGATCAGTTCCTGGGTCATCGTCAATTCGTTGGACGACAATCGATCCAGACTCATCAACAGCCAACGGCACAGTTGCTGATCCACGCTGTGATGCCGATTGCATACGGCCGTCTGCCCCATCTGGGTCAGCAGCGCCTGCGTGTAGCGCAGGAACAGCTGCTGCACCGGCCCGGCGAGAAAGAATTCATCGCGGATGAATTGGGCCTTCATGCGAAATCCGTGGCCTGCGCTCTGCACGACCGCGCGACTGGACGTTGTTCCGCCGCCCATGAACAGCGAGATGCCGACGAGTCCTTCATTGCCGACGATCGCGATTTCCGCCGATGAACCATCCTCCATCACGTACAGCAACGACACGATCGCGTCGGTGGGGAAATAGACGTAGGGCTGATCGGTGCCCGGCTCGTAAAGAACGTCTCCGAGCTGCAGATTCACCGGCGTGAGGGTCGGCGCAAACCGCGCCCATTCCTCCTCGGGAATCGCGCCGAGCAAGTGGTTGAGCCTGGAATTGGTTTGTGCGGTGGACATCGTGTCGGCTCGATACGGCATGGGCGGCGCGGGCCGGGCCGTCTATTGACCGGCGATCGGAACCTGTGTCCGGCAGCGTACAAAGCACAATACACCTTTCCGGTTGCGAGGCTTTGGGTTGCGGTTTCATTCGCGCGATCCGAACTCGCACCGGCGCGCTCCAGAGCCGCATCGATGCGCCTGTGCCCACGCAGACGGCCTATGTGCGTCATCGAACAGAAGTCATTTTGGCGTTCGGACATGATGCGATACGCACTTGATCGATGCCTGATTCCCCCTTCGATCGCGCGTTCCACGCATGAGGAGCAGGCACATTCACGCTCAATGGACTCCCAGCACAACGGTGTTGCCGCGCGACGGTGAGCCGGTCGAGTTCTTCCTCGACAACCGGGAAACAGCAATGAACGGGGTCTATGTCCGACAGGCTTTCCGGTCACGCTGGACGGACTACGAGGTCGGACGTGTACGCACGTGGCGTAATGCCGATGTCACCTCGACTGGAGGTGAGCAATGCTGCGCGTAAGAGATGGGAAACGTCTCGGCTCCCTGTTCGGCGATGTCAGCCAGATCGCCGATTACATCGCCGCTGCGCGCGTCGCGTGCAATGTGACGGTATGGCTTAACGCCAAGACCGAAATCGTCTGCAGCGGCGCCGGCATCGCACCGGAACTGGCGCCCGAGTATGTGCTGGGGACGTATGGCATCGGCGCAAATCGCGCGGATATCCAGGCGGATCTGATTGCGTTTCAAAACGAACGCACCTCGAACGCGATGATTTTCTGAACATCGACAAGCCGTGCCGGTCGATGGTTGATGCGCAGTCCGAAATGAATGCGCAGCGGTCCCGCTGAAAGCGATGCCATGGGATCGAACGGCCGGGATTGGATCTTCATCCCGTGTGTATCGAATGTGTACCGACCGCCATGTACCTCGCGCCAAGCAGGTGCAGCCTCAGTGCGCGTGGAACCTGCTGCAAGGATGCAGGGCGATCCCGGCCGATCGCGCGGATGTCATCCGCTCCCACGGCTGAATTCCGCGTCTCGTTCCAGGCGTCGACGCACGTGAATTCTCTACGCATGGCCGTGAAAAATTTTCCCATTGGATCGCGCTCCCAAGAGGGTACGTCTTGCCTGTCGGCGCCGAAACGCACGTGGCACGGTTCCTGCTGTTGCATCAGGGCATCTGCGATTTTTTCGCGCTTCGTACAGTGGGGGGTGATCGTATGCATACCCGTCATGGCAGCTTCTTCCAAGCCGCTGAGAAGCATTGCAACGCCATCATTTTTTCCGGCGCTATTCCAGACATTGAAGATGGACCGGAAATTGACGCGCCTCGAACGAAGGGCGACCTGCATGATCAATTCGAACGCCGCCCGACGCGGGACGAAACAAAAAGCGCGAAAGCGCCCGCAGCACGACTTGATTTGGGGAAGGTCTCTGCAGCGTCACCGCCCGCCGTGAGGCACGCGTCTGGACGCTGCAGATTTTTTCGGTTTGATCCGCGCGAGGGAAACGGCTTGCCTCGGCTGGAAAGGCGTATCCCCCTGCACTGGCAGTGCACTCAAGAAAGCGTTTCGTAAAAGAGTTCTGTCGTCGACCCGCAATCCGCAGTTCAAATTGTCGTTGCACGACCGCTGGCGTGAAACGTCGTTGAACCGTCATAGAGGAGACGCTGACATGCATGACGATTGGACCCCGACCGCATCCGGGCTGCCACGCGAAGGTAATGTCGTGGAATTCGTGCTTGATACCCGCTTCCATCCGATCCG
This sequence comes from uncultured Gammaproteobacteria bacterium, assembly GCA_963720445.1. Lineage (GTDB taxonomy): Bacteria > Pseudomonadota > Gammaproteobacteria > Xanthomonadales > Rhodanobacteraceae > Dokdonella_A. The sequence continues at coordinate 227,293 of CAVRFO010000001.1, read as the reverse complement.
CGGAACGTACCTGCTGGGTCACTTTGAATCGCGATGGGCAAAGTATGCGCCGCCAAACGTGCGCCAATGGAGAACAGTTTCCTTGACCAGCGCTGCGACGCAGCCCAGCCGCCCGCCGGCGGAAGCATGTTTCGTCCTTTCGGTGAAATGATTTCCATGCGAACGGAAAACCCTACACGGTTGTTACCGAGTGACCTCGAAAAATATGTTTGTCACCAATGACATAGCCTTAGGTACGCAATCTGCAGTACGGAGTGGAGTGTCCTGTTGCGATATCGAACAGAGTGCGTGCGATGGATCGCCACATACGATGCGCACCATATCCGTCATACCGAAAGGCAGCCATGAGGATCACAGTAAATATGAAGCCTCCCGTACAAATTTCATATCAGGCAATTGAGGAGCTCAGCAGCTACACGACGGCTCCGGTCATTGAAATCATCCGTACGTTGCTGAAATGCAATGGTGATATCGAGGTCGCCCGCATTGCCCTTACGGAGAGTGGTTTCGGTCGCATCGATGTATTCGATCGCAAAGTCGCCGAGAATCTCGCCACCACCCTAGTCAGCGAGGGATTGCGATTCATCTGCGAGACGACGGACAGGCATTGGCGGTTCCGGATTCCACCCAACAGCGTTTTTCGAGTGCGTGCGCTGGGGCATCTCTCTCGGCGGCGTCCGCGCGAGGAACCCAGGGAGCCATCGGCGCAGCTTTCGCGTGAACGTCGCTGCGCGTCGGAGTAGGCCGCATATGCCTGCTGATTCGCTCCGACTTCGCATGACCATGACAGGGCCCGTCGTTCATATATGAGCGAATCCGGAATTCGGTGCCACTTCCGGTGCGTTGTCGCTGCTCGATGGCGTGCGAGCGGTGCGCGATCCGTTTCAATCGTCGCCCTCCTCGTTGCCGAGCTGGTCGTCGCCGATCAACCCGAGCGAACGATAGCGGAGCAGCCGGTTGTAGACCGTTTTCGCGGTGATGCCGAGCGCGCGCGCCGCCTGTCGCTTGTTGTTGCCATGATGGGCAAGCGTTTTCATCAGCATCTCGCGTTCGATATCGTCGAACGTCATGCCGACGCGGAATGTGAGCGATCCGTCGCCGTGCTCGGTCGACGACGGGGAGGGTTCGGCCTGCATGTGGATCTCGTCGCTATCCGCGAGCACGTACGCATGCTGCACGACATGCCTCAGCTGACGCACGTTACCTGGCCAGGATCTCGAGACCAGTTCCCGCATCGCCGCATCCGCGAAGAAATGGTGCGTACCGTAGCGTTCGTTGAGACGCGCAAGGAAGCGTTGCGCGAGGAGCGGAATGTCCTCGCGGCGCTCGCGCAGTGGCGGCAGCATGATAGGGAATTCGGCGAGTCGATAGTAGAGATCGCTGCGCAGGGTTCCATTCGCGACCGCGTGCACGGGATCGCGATTGGTCGCCGCGATCACGCGCACGTCGACGAGCACTTCCTGCGTGCCGCCCACACGTGTGACCGCATGAGTTTCCAGGACCCGCAGCAGATAAACCTGCAGGGCCGGCGACATCTCCGTGATCTCGTCGAGGAACAGCGTGCCGCCTTCGGCGCGCTCGAAGAAACCCGCGTGCGACTGCGAGGCTCCGGTGAACGCACCGCGCTCGTGACCGAACAACTGGCTGCTCAACAGCTCGGGCGCAACCGCACCACAGTTGAGCGCAATGAATTCACCCTCGCGACGGCTGCGTTCATGCAGCGCGCGCGCGACGAGTTCCTTGCCCGTGCCGCTTTCGCCATGGATGAAAACGGTCATGTCACGGCGCGCGACCCGTTCGATCCGGTCGAACACGTCTTTCATCGCCGGGCTCTGGCCGATGATGCCGTTGAACTCCCCTGTCGCGAGGCTCGTGCGGGCCTGCGTATTCATACGGGCGCGATGGAAGAACGGCTCCAGCACACCCGGCGCCAGCGGTTTGACAAGATAGTCGATGATCGGAAGCCGGATCGCGCGGATCGCCGAGTCGATGGTCGGATGACCGGTCACGACGGCGACCGGACCCAGCGAAGCCAAGTCGACGTCATCAAGAAGGTCCAGGCCGCTACCGTCGGGAAGATCGAGGTCGAGCATAAGCAGATCGAACGGCTGGGCGCGCACCAGGCGACGCGCTTCGCGCAGGCTCGCAGCACCGATGACAGTGCAGCCGGCCAGTGCAGCGAGTTCGGCGACGGACGCCTGGAACCCGACGTTGTCGTCGACGACCAGGACATTTGCGACGATATCGGCGCGGACCATGGGGAATATCGCTTGCCTGGGAAAGTGTGTTGTCACGTTTTGTTCGGCGGAAAACCCACCAAGCATAACGCCTCGCGTGGCACCGATGAGAACAATCGACGGCAGCCTCGAATCGTTCGATCATAGCAATCGTTCCCGACGCGGCGTTAGCCTGTCGCAACTGAACGGTGAGGAGTCCATACATGGCAACGGTCCAATCCCGGCGTATCCGGAGTCGGCTGACAGTGTCTTCTCTGGAACCGTTGGAACAATTGCTGGCGGCCATGCACGCGTTGGGCGAAGGCGACTTCTCGATGAGGTTGCCGGCGCATTGGGAAGGCATTGCCGGCAAGCTTGCCGAGAGCTTCAACGAGATCGTCAGCCACAACCGCCGTCTGGCCCAGGATCTTGCCCAGGTGGGCGACAAAGTCGGGCGCAAGGGTCACACGCGCGAGCGCCTCGCGCCGACCAACCGGCAGGGTGCTTGGGCCGGCATGGAGCAATCCATCAATGGCCTGATCGATGACCTGATCCGTCCGGTCGAAACCATGACGGCCGCGATGGCCGGCGTGGCGAAGGGCGACCTCACGCGTACGGTTCCGCTGGAAGCCGATGGACGCCCGTTGCAGGGCGAATTTCTGCGCTCGGCGAACATCGTCAATCGCATGATCGGGCAAATGACGGAGTTCAGTTCCGAGGTCACCCGCGTCGCGCTCGAAGTCGGCACCGCAGGCTTGCTCGGCGGTCAGGCCAAGGTCAAGAGCGTGTCCGGCGTCTGGAAGGACCTGACCGACTCGGTCAACCAGATGGCCAACAACCTGACCGCGCAAGTACGCAACATTTCCGAAGTCACGATCGCCGTCGCGAACGGCGATCTGTCACGCAAGATCACGGTCGACGTGCGTGGCGAGATCCTGCAGCTCAAGCAGGCGATCAACACGATGGTCGAGCAGCTCCGCGGTTTCGCTTCCGAAGTGACCCGCGTCGCGCGCGAGGTCGGCACCGAGGGCAAATTGGGCGGCCAGGCGATCGTGCCCGGCGTCGCCGGCACGTGGAAGGACCTGACCGATTCGGTCAACGCGATGGCATCGAACCTGACCTCGCAAGTGCGCAACATCGCCGAGGTGACGACCGCAGTGGCGAAGGGCGACCTGTCGCGCAAGATCACGGTGGACGTGCGCGGCGAAATCCTCGCATTGAAGGACACCATCAACACGATGGTCGACCAGCTCAACGGGTTTGCGGCGGAAGTCACGCGCGTCGCGCGCGAAGTCGGCACCGAAGGCAAGCTCGGTGGCCAGGCCGAAGTGCCCGACGTCGCCGGCACGTGGAAGGATCTCACGGACCACGTCAATTCCATGGCGTACAACCTGACGTCGCAGGTGCGCAACATCGCGGAAGTCACGACAGCCGTCGCGAAGGGCGATCTCTCGCGCAAGATCACGGTCGACGTGCGCGGCGAGATCCTGCAGCTCAAGGAGACCATCAATACGATGGTCGACCAGCTGAACGGTTTTGCCGCCGAAGTGACGCGCGTCGCGCGCGAAGTCGGTACCGAAGGGCGTCTCGGTGGCCAGGCGATCGTGCCGGGTGTCGCCGGCACCTGGAAGGACCTGACCGATTCGGTCAACGCCATGGCGAGCAACCTGACCTCGCAGGTGCGCAACATCGCCGAGGTGACGACAGCGGTCGCGAAAGGCGATCTCTCGCGCAAGATCACGGTCGACGTGCGCGGTGAGATCCTGCAGCTCAAGGAGACCATCAACACGATGGTCGATCAGTTGAACGGCTTCGCTGCCGAAGTCACTCGCGTGGCACGCGAGGTCGGTACCGAGGGCAAGCTGGGCGGCCAGGCCCAGGTGCCCGGTGTCGCGGGCACATGGAAAGACCTGACCGACAACGTCAACTCGATGGCATCCAACCTGACCGCGCAGGTGCGCAACATCGCCGAGGTGACGACGGCCGTTGCGCGCGGCAACCTATCGCGCAAGATCGGCGTGGACGTGAAAGGTGAAATCCTCGAACTCAAGGACACCATCAACACGATGGTCGACCAGCTCAACGGGTTTGCGGCGGAGGTCACGCGCGTCGCACGCGAGGTCGGCACCGAAGGCAAGCTGGGCGGGCAGGCGCAGGTTCCCGGAGTCGCGGGCACCTGGAAGGACCTGACCGACAATGTCAATTCGATGGCGTCGAATCTCACCACCCAGGTGCGCAACATCGCGGAGGTCGCGACCGCGGTTGCGGCGCGGCGATCTTTCGCGCAAGATCGCCGTGGATGCGAAGGGAGAGATCCTCCAGCTGAAGAATACGATCAACACCATGGTCGACCAGCTGAACGGCTTCGCGGCCGAGGTCACGCGTGTCGCACGCGAAGTCGGCACGGAAGGCAAACTCGGTGGTCAAGCCGGAGTGCCGGGCGTCGCCGGCACATGGAAGGACCTTACCGACAACGTGAACTCGATGGCCACCAACCTGACGACGCAGGTGCGCGGCATCGCCAAGGTCGTGACTGCGGTCGCGACGGGCGATCTGCAGAAGAAGCTGACAGTCGAGGCGAAGGGCGAGATCGCGGAGCTTGCCGACACGATCAACAACATGACCGAGACACTCGCGATCTTCGCCGACCAGGTGACGACGGTCGCGCGCGAGGTGGGTGTCGAAGGCCGGTTGGGCGGCCAGGCCAAGGTACCGGGCACTGCGGGCATCTGGGAAAACCTGACCGCGAACGTCAATCAGCTCGCGGCAAATCTCACCACGCAAGTGCGCGCCATCGCTGAAGTGGCGACCGCAGTGACGCCAAGGCGACCTGACCCGCTCGATCCAGGTGGACGTGCGCGGCGAAGTGGCCGATCTCAAGGACAACATCAACGCAATGATCGGCACACTGCGCGCGACCACGCAGAGCAATCGGGAGCAGGACTGGCTGAAGACCAATCTGGCCAAGTTCAGCGACATGATGCAGGGGCAACGCGACCTGATCACGCTCGGTCGGATGCTGTTGTCGGAGCTGGCGCCGCTGGTCAATGCACAGCAAGGCCTGATGTATGTCATCGAGGCGCACGATGGCAAGCGGCGCCTGCGCAAGCTCGTCGGCTATGCGGATTCGGGTGACTCGGAACATACCCTGGAAATCGGTCAAAGCCTCGTCGGCCAATGTGCCGCACAAGCCCAGTTCATCCTGATCGAGGGCGTCTTGCCCGGCGTGGGGGAAATTCGCTCGGGCCTGATCAGTGCATTGCCGCGCAACGTCATCGTGTTGCCCGTGTTGTTCGAAAACGAGGTGAAGGCGGTCATCGAGCTCGCTTCGCTGTCGGAATTCACTGCCTCGCACCGTGCATTCCTCGAACAGCTTTCGGGGAGTATCGGTATCGTGCTCAACACGATCGAGGCGTCCATGCGCACCGAGCACTTGTTGTCCCAGTCGCAGCAACTTGCCGGCGAGTTGCAGTCGCGCCAGAAGGAATTGCAGCAGACCAACGACGATATCGCGCTCAAGGCCACTTTGCTGACTGAACAGAAATTCGAGGTCGAGCGCAAGAATCTGCAGATCGAGCATGCCAGTCGCGCACTCGAGGACAAGGCGGCGGAACTCGCATTGACCTCCCGCTACAAATCCGAATTTCTCGCGAACATGTCGCACGAGCTGCGCACACCGCTGAACTCGATACTGATCCTCGGTCAGCAGCTGGCGGAGAATGCGGAGGCGAACCTCAGCGATCGCCAGGTGGAATTCGCGAAGACGATCCATGCCGCCGGCACGGATCTCCTGCATCTGATCAGCGACATTCTCGATCTGTCCAAGATCGAGTCCGGCACGGTTACCGTCGACAGCGAGGAAACAACGTTTTCGGGCCTGCGCGAGAACATGGAACGCAGTTTCCGGCACGAGGCGGATCGTCGTAGCCTGGAGTTCTCGATCGATTTCCCGCCCGAGATCGGAAGCACGTTCAGTACCGACCCGAAGCGGCTCCAGCAGATTCTCAAGAATCTCATCTCGAACGCGATGAAATTCACCGAAAAGGGCAGCGTGCGCCTGGCTGCGCGAACCACCAAGGCGGGCTGGACACCTGGCCATCCCATTCTGGATCAAGCGCCGACGGTGATCGCATTCGAGGTGTCCGACACCGGCATCGGCATCTCGCCGGACAAGCAGAAGATCGTTTTCGAGGCATTCCAGCAGGCCGATGCGCGCACCTCACGCAAGTACGGCGGCACGGGCCTGGGGTTGGCCATCAGCCGCGAAATCGCGGGGCTGCTGGGTGGCGAGTTGCATCTGCAAAGCGCACCCGGCGAGGGCAGCACGTTCACGTTCTATATGCCTCTGCGGTACGTCGACCCGGAAAGCTCGAAGCACGCTCCTGCCGGCCATCCTGCCCAGCACCGATTTGCTGGTGAGGCTGCGCTGGCCAAACTCGAACAAGTTGCCGACGACCGGGCCATGCTCGATGCCGACAAACCGATCTTGCTGGTCGTGGAGGATGATGTGCGCTATGCAACCGTCATCCGCGATCTCGCCCGTTCGTGCGGCTTCAACGTATTGATCGCCAACAGCGGTGTGCAAGCGTTGCGCATGGCGCGCGACTACAGGCCCGCGGCGATATCGCTCGATATCTTCCTGCCTGACATGCTCGGCTGGACGGTACTGGCGCGATTGAAGCAGGATTCCAGCACCCGTCATATTCCTGTGCAGATCGTCACTGTCGAGGAGGACCGCCACCACAGCTTCGAGCGCGGCGCCTTCTCGTATATCGCCAAGCCGGCGACCTCGGAACTGATCGGCGAAGCGCTCGAACGGATCCGCGTGTATACGTTGCCGCGGATCAAGAAATTATTGATCGTCGAAGACGACGCCCGCGAGCAGTCGAGTATCAAGGAATTGATCGACCACGACGACGTGCACATCGATGCGGTGGGCAATGGCGCCGATGCGATGAATTGCCTGGCTACCGGAAGATACGACTGTGTCGTGCTCGACCTGCGCCTGCCCGACATGAGCGGCTTTGAGTTGATTGAACGAATCCAGGCAGAGCCGAAACTGCAGCAGGTTCCGCTGGTCGTTTTCACCGGAAAGGAACTCAGCGACGACGAAGACAAGCGGCTGCGTCGTGCGGCCAGGAGCGTGATCATCAAGGGGGTCGCATCGCCGGAACGCCTGTTCGACGAGACGGCATTGTTCCTGCATCGGGTGATCGAGGACCTGCCGCCGGCAAAACAGGAGATGGTGCGACGCCTTCACGAATCCGACGATGTCCTGCGCCAGAAGCGAATCCTTGTCGTGGACGATGACGTACGCAACATTTTCGCATTGTCCAGCGTGCTCGAGCGGCATGGCATCGATATCGTGACGGCTGGCAACGGCCAGGAAGCCGTCGAAAAAGTCATTGGCGACCCCGAAATCGACATGGTCCTGATGGACATCATGATGCCGGGAATGGATGGCTACGAAACGATCCGCGTCATTCGATCGAACCCTGCACTGATAGGCTTGCCGATCGTGGCCCTCACCGCGAAGGCCATGAAGGGCGACCGGGAGAAATGCCTCGAGGCGGGTGCGTCCGACTACCTCGCGAAACCCGTCGTTACGGACCAATTGCTTGGAGTATTGCGGCAATGGCTGCATCGCTGAGTTCGCGCGCAATCGGTTCCACGGACGCCACGACGACGGCCGATCCGGTCAACCATTCTTCTGGTCGACGACCAGCCAGCGCGTCTGCTGGCGTATCGAGCGATTCTGGAACCGCTCGCCGAGCATCTCGTCGAGGCGCATTCGGGTAGCGATGCGCTCCGGCAGTTGATGACGCTGGACTGCGCCGTGATCCTGCTCGACGTGAATATGCCGGGCATGGACGGGTTCGAGACCGCGAACCTGATTCACGGACATCCCCGATTCGAGAAGACTCCAATCATCTTCGTGACGGCGATCAGCCTCTCTGATCTGGATCGCCTGCAGGGTTACGAGTTGGGGGCGGTCGACTATGTAATGGTGCCGATCGTTCCCGCCATCCTGCGCGGCAAGGTCTCCGTGTTGTGCGAGCTGTATCGGATGCGACGCGATCTGCAGGTCGCGAACGCCCAACTTGCCGCCGCGAACACGGCGTTGCAGATCGAGAAAGCGCGGGAGCTGGAACAGTTCAACGAGTCATTGCGCGTTGCCAATGAAACGCTTGTTTCCCGCAACGCACAATTGCAGAAAGAGGCGGTCGAGCGCGAGCGGATTGAAGCGCAACTGCGCGATCTCGGACGGAGAAAGGACGAATTCCTGGCGATGCTGGCTCACGAACTGCGCAACCCATTGGCATCCATCAGCAACGCCTTGAACGTTTTCAAGCTCACTGCGAAAGAAACGGAGCCATTGTGCGCGGTGATGGAGCGACAAATGGGCTTGTTGCTTCGCCTGATCGATGACCTGCTGGATGCCGCACGCATCAGTCGCGGCAAACTCACACTCAAATACGCGCCGGTCACGCTGCGGGAAATTCTCGATTCCGCGCTGCAGACGATTGCCCCGTTGCTGACCGCTGAGCATCGCCCCCTGAAATTTCTCATTCCGGCAACCGATGTCATCGTTGACGCGGACGGCGATCGTTTGTCGCAAGTGATTTCGAACCTGCTCAGCAATGCAGTGAAATACTCCGATCCCGACACGCCTATCGTGCTCGGAGTCGACGCACGGGACCGGGAAGTACAGGTTTTCGTCGAAGACCGTGGCATCGGGCTGACGGCCGGGCAATCCCAACGCATCTTTGAACTGTTCGCGCAGGCCGATACTTCCATCGAACGTTCTCGCGGCGGCCTCGGGATCGGTTTGACGTTGGCGAAAACGATCGTGGAATTGCACGGCGGTCATATCGGCGTGCACAGCGACGGATTGGGCAAAGGCAGTCGATTTACCGTGTGCCTGCCGCTCAAGCCGCCACACGTCCAGTCATCGACGCCGGATGCGTCCGCTAAATCCCTCGCGGCGCAGCGAGATCCCGAGGTTCGATGTCGAGCGCTGGTTGTCGACGACAACAAGGATGCCGCCGATACGTTGGTCATGATGTTGCAGCTGCTTGGTCACGATGCGCGATGCATCTACGATCCGCAAGCCACGATCGAGACCGTGGATGCGTTCGCGCCCGACATTGTGTTCCTCGACATCGGCATGCCGGGACTCAGCGGCCATGATGTTGCTCGCAACCTGAGGTCGCAACCGCATCGCGACCGCCTGATCATCGTCGCTGTCACTGGCTGGGGCGAAGCCGAGGCGCGCCGCCGCAGCATTGAAGCGGGGTTCGATCATCACCTCGTGAAGCCGGTCAGGATCGATGCGATTCGCCAGATATGCGACGACCTGGAACCCCGTAAATATCCGAAGTAGCTTGATTGGCCGTGGAATCCGCTCTGCGCGATTTGACCCGTCTCAACCGGGCGAAGAGAGCGGCAAGCCCAATCGAACCACCGTGCCGTGCCCGACCTCGCTTTCAAGGGCGACAAACCCTCCGGCCCGGTGTGCGAGATCCTTGACCTGGGCAAGTCCGAGGCCTCGATAGCCATCCATGGATTTGGTGCTGAAGAACAAATCGAAGGCATGGTCGCTCACCTCCGCCGGCATGCCCACTCCGCTATCCGTTGCCGTTATCACGAGGCAATCACGTTGCGCCTGAAATCCGCTCGTTTTGGCGTTGCAGGTGGCCAAGGTCCATACGCCACCCATGGGCATTGCTTCGCCGGCGTTCGCCGCCAGATTGAGCAATGCCGCCCCGAGCAAATCCGCATTCACCAAAGCAAACCTGTGGACTGCGTCGCATCGTATTCTGAGCTCGTTGGCGGCCCCCAGTTTTGCACTCAGCACATCACGTATCGCGGCGATCAGCGCATGCACATCGATGGATTCCGGCACGAACGCGGTATGCGCGGCAGTGGCCAGATGCTCGGTGAGTTGCCTGCCGCGCTCGAGCGACTGCGCCGCATTCGCGAGCAAGCGCTTTGCCCCGACATCGCCAATGGTCGCGTCAACGACTTCGACTCCACACAGAGCGACCGCTAGCACATTGTTAAAGTCGTGCGCGACCTGGCCGCTAAGCTGGCCAAGGGCATCTAGCGCCCGATGCTCGCGCAGCCGATCGCGGAGTGCCGAAAATTCTGTGGCGATGGCGGGTGCGGCTCGATCGGCCATGGAGAAATCCTGACGCATGGTCTGCGTGAATTGGCGCGCGCCGCGCACAGGGAAAGAGTTTCCGGTGAAGACTATCTTATCCATGACCTACCGTCTTGTGCATTTGCGAGCTGCGATCTGGTCGAAGGCGAGACCTCGCGCGTGTCCGACAAAACAGAACATTGCCAAAGAGGATGCAGACTGCACATCGTGTGCCACCGTAGACGTTCCGCAGGATTATCTAAAATACGTGACGAAACGAGAGAAATAAATTCCACATGCGAAGTAATTTTGACGCAACTCAAATCAAAGTGTCTGCATAGCAGCCGATTTCCAGGCACGGTTCCCGACACAGCGGGACGGTTCCACAGGTCCGCTGCCTGAACGAAATGTGCGTTGTGATTTCGTTGTTCATCTCTCCGTTTGCAGCTCAAGCCTAGTGTGTATTGTCGGCTACGGATGTTGCCGGCATCCCCGGAACAACCAGGACCACTACGGAGAGTTTGATGACCAGCATCCCTACCACATTTTATGCGCTGTCCCCCGAGAAGGTGCAGCAATACGCAAGAGACGCCTGTGCGAATCTTTGTGACCTCGGAGAGCTGACGAATAGCGAGGACCTGCCCGCCCGGGCGCAATTGATCATGGCTGCTGTCCAAACCCGTCAGCGCTTCCAGGCATTGGCCAATCGAAGCCGGGAACTTCGCGAGGCGCTGGACCGTTTCGAGGCGCGGCGGATTGCGATACGGGCATAGTGCTCTCTTCGGAGCAAGGCCATTTGTGCCTCATCTGTAGTCCGATCCTGATTTGCGCGATATCTTAGCCACGAACCGGATACTCGCTTCCAGCCGTTCGCCCTGAGCGTAGGCCCGCAGGGCCCGGAGGCGAAGGGCAGCCCCTCCCCTCCACTACGCTGGGCGAACGGTCTTGTTGGGCGACGCGATTCGCGTTTCCTCCAACTCCGGGGCAGATAAGGCGCAAATCAGGTCCGATTCGACCGTCCACTACGCCCCCGGCGTTGCGCTGCTTTTCAGGGCCCAGGGGAATGCACCGATAGCTTGCGCATCGGTCATCGGTTGAGGCCTGTTGGATGCGCTCTACATTAGCAGGCATTTGCAGCGCTCTGTCTTCCAATCGAGTCGACCTGTTCCCGCGTAAAATTTGAATGGCACCTGTCTGCGTGATTGGCCATCGCCATCGGCTATTGGAGAGGTTCATCTTCAGTGTGTAGCCTCGTGGTCGGACAACGTCCCACGCACACGTGCATTTTGAATGAGCGTGGTTTTTTAAATCCTGAAAGGAGAAGCCATGAACAGGCGTCATACCTTAATTTCAGCAATGGCATTGGTGGTTGGATTCGCTACTGTGCAGGCTATAGCGCAGCCGCCCGAGACAACCACCACCGAAACAACAGTCACCGTCACCAAGGGCCACCACCATTATATGTATTATGGTGACCACGATATCTATTTCGCGCCCGAGACCAAGACCTATTACTGGCAAGAAGGCGACGCGTGGAAGTCGGGAGAAGAGCTGCCGCCGACATACCGGGCCTACATCACCAAGGGCGGCGTGTCGATCGATCTTGATACGGAGCGTCCGTATGAGCGCAATGCCTGGGTGGTCGAGCATTACAAGCACCACGGCGATCGCGACGACCGCGATGACCACGACCACCCGTGACCGGGATCACGACCTTCGCTCATCGTGATTCACCCCCACGCGCCCACGCGTATTGAGCATCCCGTAACGTGGGTGTGATTCTCGTCAAATTGGGAAGGCGATGCCGGCGGCCATATGGTCGCCGGCTCTTTGATTTGTGCCAGACGTGATGACGCAATGAGACTGCCGGTAACCAACCCCGGCACAGCTTCTCATCATCCACGCCGCCGCCTTCCTCGAAGCCTGCCCAAGGTCTGATATCTTCGTATGGCATCGCAACATTCTTCGTGCAGAGACTGATGCGGCTGCCGCACCTTCACTGCTCGGTGTCCGATGAGGATCGCTTCCGCCGCAGCACCGATATCCTGCCATTCGGCTCCAGGCGCGCCTCCTCGATGTCCTGGACATGGGCAAAGTCATGCATCCGCAACTCTCGTTCAAACGCTTGGGCAGGAATGTCGTGTTTGGCCAGAATGCCGGGGATTACGCGTCCGAATTGCGCCAGCAGAACAGGTTCCCCTTCGAGAAACCGATTGAATCGGGGACTCCAGGTTGCCAGTCGCCCCAGGATTTTGTCGAGCACGAGAATGCTGATGACACTGATGAACGGCCCAAGAAGAGAAGCGTCTTTGCCGACGATGGCCGAACGAAGAGTACCCCCGACCAGGATCAGGACAACGATATCGAACGGCGACATTTCCCCGAATGTGCGCTTTCCAGTCAGGCGGAGAAACAGAAGCAAACCGGCATAGCAGACCGCACCCCGAAGGGCGAACTGCCACCAGGGCATGGACAGCTCAAAGAGATCGTTCATGATCGACTCCATGTGCACGGCCGTGCAAAAGCGGGGCCGCTGCCGTTCCTCGCCCCCCGCGTCTTATCGTGGCCGAGAAAATTGCCGTATGACCGGCAGCGATTGTCGTTGCGAATCGATATCCGCCCACGGATCGGCCGACCTTCTCTTGATGTGCCTCAGCGCATTCTCGATCGTGAATGCGTCTCCGCTTTTGACCCGCGCGAGCGCTTCCCACGCGAGCGGCATTGCCACGCCCGCATTCGGCCGCGCGCGCAGCGAATACGACGCGACGCTGGTCGAGCCGCGACCATTGCGCAACCAGTCGATGAAAATCTTTCCGGTTCGGTTCTTGTCCCCCGCGACATCCACGAACTGTCCGGGATCGAGCATCGCGAGCGCGCTCGCGACCGCGTGCGCGAATGCCTTCAGCTCATCCCATGGCGCGGGTGGATCCAGCGGAACCACGACATGCATCCCCTTGCCCCCAGACGTTCGCACATACGAGCGCAGGCCGACCGACTCCAGATGCTTGCGCAATTGCCGGGCGCCGGCGATGACGCGCGACCATGTCACGGACGCGTGCGGATCAAGATCCAACACGATCCTGTCCGCGCGGTCCAGATCGTCATTGCGGGCACCCCACGGATGGAATTCCAGTACGTTCATCTGCACCAGTTCGAGCAATCCCCGCTCGTCGTGTATATAAAAGTACTTTTCGTGACTGGTCTTGTCGTGCACGTCGATGCCATGGATGTCTGGCCCCCATCCTCGTCCCGCATGTTTCTGGAAGAAGCATTGGGCGGCGGTCCCGTCGGGACATCGCACTACCGACAAAGGTCGATCGACCACCTCGGGCAGCAGCCATTTCCCGACGGCACGGTAATACTCCGCAACATCGGCTTTGGTGAAGCCTGAATCGGGAAACACGATGCGCTCCGGATGGGTGAGCGCAACGGCCGCCCCGGTGTCCGCCGCCGATCGTCCGGTTGCACGTGTTGCGCGGTTGGCTTTGGTTTTCATTTTGGCGGGTTCCTGTAAATCGTCCGGGCGCTTGTCGTCGCGCAGTGCCTTGAATGCGGGCTGGCGAAGCAAGCCCTGGCTACCGACGCCCTGAAAGTACGCCTCGACCACCAGGTTTGGCTCGACCCAGATGGCGAGTGGCCTGTCCTTGCGGTCCATCAACGTGATATCCGCGCAAGGTTCGTCCACCACGCTGTCGCTGAGCCGAAGGCGCAGCTCGCGCAGTTGCCGGTCTGAAAAGCCCGTGCCCACGCGTCCGACATAGTGCAGCGCGCCGCGCTTCGGCTTGGCCAGCAGCAGCGCACCGATTCCCGCACGGCTGCCTTTCGGCGCGGTGTAGCCGACCACGATGAATTCGTCCGAGGCGCGGCCCTTGACCTTGACCCAATCGCCATTGCGGGCAGCTCGATAAAGACTGTCCACGCGTTTGCTGACGATGCCTTCCAGTCCGGCCGCGATGGCATGGTCGAACACCTCCTTGCCATGCCCGATCTGATGCTCGCTGTAATGCAGGATCGGATGAGGCCGCTTCCCGAGCAGCGCGGCGAGACGCTGCTTGCGCTCGATCAACGCAACATCGCGAAGCGACTCGCCATCGAAGTGTGGCAGGTCGAACAACATGTAGGCCAATGGTTCGCCGGTTTGCGCACCGATGCGCGACTGCAACGCATTGAAGTCATCGCGCCCATCGCGCATCACGACCATTTCGCCATCGAGTTGCGCGTTGGTCAATTTCAGCGTGGCAATCGCGCGCGCCAAATCCGGCACCTTGGCTGTCCACTCGATCGCATTGCGCGACCACAATCGGACCTCGCCTCCGACAATGGTTGCAACCATCCGATAGCCGTCCCATTTGATCTCGTGAAGCCAGTCGTCCCCATTCGGGGGTGATGTCTGCGCGCGGCAGAGTTCCGGCGCAAACGCTTCATTGCGCAGCTTCTCGCGCTTCGCTCCGGATATCTTCGCTGCCTGTGAATCCGCTCCATCCTTCCAGATTTTCTTGCGGGCTGCCGTGCTGATCGGCTGATCCGTTTTCGGATCGACAAAATCATCGGCGTCCCGTGGCCCGGCATATTCATCGCGATGCTTGATCAGCAGCCACTGCTGCTTCGTGCGTTGCCTGCGGGTGCGCACTAACACCCACGATCCGCGCAACACATCGCCGTGCAACGTGAACTTCAGCTCACCCTCGGCGAGTCCTTCGTGCGCGTCTCCGAACGGCTCCCAGCTGCCATGATCGAACACCTCGACATGGCCGGCGCCGTAATTGCCCTTCGGGATATCGCCGGTGAACGTCGCATAGGCAATCGGATGGTCCTCCACTTCAACGGCGAGGCGTTTGATATCCGGATCGAAGCTCGGCCCCTTCGGTACCGCCCAGCTTTTCAACACGCCGTCCAGCTCCAGGCGAAAATCGTAGTGGCGATGCGAGGCGTGATGAAGCTGGACGACGAAGATACGTTGCTTGCTGCGGCGGCCACCGCGCGCAGGTTCCGATGTCGCGCGAAACGATCGTCTGCGTTTGTATTCGGTGAGGCTCATGCCAATGAACGGTTGCAGTTCGACGATTTCAGATGCACAGCGATAGCGTGGGAATGGTCGACTCACCCGTGCGGCCAGCCCCGCCCAGAGGAAGCAAAGCCGACGCGCAGCGAGTGAGTCGAACGTCCAACCTAAGCCACCGCATTGGAACCACGGCTAAATGAATCGCTGAATGCAGAATGCAGAATGCACGACGATGCCAATCCCACATTCTTCTGGTTCGCCGCCAGCACCTGAATCGGGGTCACGACAAGTTGCCCTGAAGGAGATGCTCACGGCTCGTCGGGTCTGGAATGGAACGTTGTCGTTCGGATTGCTCAAGGTGCTTGACGAAGCACCAAGTTCCGAACACGCGGCGACCGACGTCGTCGATTTCATGTCGCTGCTGACCTTTCGGATTCCTTGAGTCCGGAGCATTCCCGGGGCGCCCCGCCGGTTGCGCTGAGGAACCCGCTTCATCCGCGATCGACAGACGCCTGCAGCGCAGTCGCAAGTCCGGCATCCCCGCTGGCGAGATCTTTCCACGACAGCTCGATGCCATTGCGGTGGCCCTTCTGTACCAGCTTCAGGCCGAGCGGCTCGATCGTCAGCGTATAGAGCGTGTCCTCGATCGCGATTTCACGACGAAGCGGTTTATCGAGTTTGGTCATGGCGCAGGCTCCGACAGGATCGTTGGAAAGTTCGCCGGATCTCAACGTGGATCGGCGCGGAAACGACCATTTTCCCGATGCCAACTGAACACCCGCTCCGATACCGCCGACTGGATCGGAATGTCGAGAGCCACGAAAGCATCGAGGACATCGAGCAGCAGCCGTTCCGCCGTAACCTGCGCGGACATGGCGCCCGGGTTGAAGCGCTCGTATTCGAGCGCTTCGAGCAGACGATCCGACCAGTCGAACAGCAAGTCCAGGCGCGTTGCCAATTCATTACGCAACCACGTGCGAACCGGCCGATGAAGCGCAAATCCTGCTGCACGGCACAGCTTTTGGGCTTTGTCGATTGCGGGCGCATGGATGCCCGCAAACCACTCCGTGTACCCGGCTGCCGAGCGTGGCACTTCGTACGGCGCTTCGGCGTGCTGCTCGGCGAACGTGGTGATGAATTCCCGCTCGATGCGTCGTGCGTCGCTGACACGGTCGGTTTCGATGAGTACGCCGCGCTCGAGATCGAAGAACTCGAAATAGCGAGGATGAAGGGTCTGGAATCGATGCAGCGGTTCGCGCGAAAACCCGATCTTCAGGAGATCGCGGTCGCGACAAGGCAACACGTAGACAAAGCTGCGCCCGCGGTGCGCATGACGCGGGTGCACATCATGGGAGTCGACGCGGGAAGCCATGAGCCGATCGATCACCGGATGCATCCGGCGCGCCTGCGGGTAAGTACAGCACGCGCGGGTTTGGCGATCCCATTGGCGTATCTGCGCTGCCGCAGGGAGCGCTTTGCGGTCGGCGATATCGATCTGTATACACCGCCAGTCCAAGGCGATCCGGTCTGCGCGGCGCGGCGTTCATTTGCGATACACCGTGTGACGACGAAGGTCGCAACGGTTTTGATGTTCGGCGCGGCGATCGGGATGTTCGCGTTCTGACGGACTGCGCCGACGCGCCCCATGGTTTGCGTGAAACAGGAGCGTACGCATTTGGATCTGCACAGCGGATATCCATTCTGGACGGTCAGGAACGGACTTCTCGGCAGCTATCCGGCGCTGCGCGAGGATGCGATCTGCGATGTTCTGGTCGTGGGCGCGGGAATCACCGGGGCATTGATCGCCTACCATCTTGCACGCGCGGGCATGAAAGTCTGCGTGATCGACCGCCGCGAGGCCGGCTGGGGCAGCACCGCCGCGAGCACGGCGCTGCTGCAGTACGAAATCGACATAGAACTGCGGGACTTGGCGAAACGGGTCGGCGAGCCCGATGCCGTGCTCGCTTATCGCACCTGCGAGCAGGCCATTCCCAAACTGCAACGGCTTGCCAAACGACTCGGCGGGGTCGATGTCCAACCGATGCACAGCCTTTACTACGCCAGCAGGTGGTACCACAAGGCACGCTTGCTGAAGGAAGCTGCGCTGCGTCAGAAGCATGGCTTCAAGTTGCGCGTACTGGACGCGGATGCCGTGCGTGGACAATTCGGATTCGATGCACCGGTCGCACTTCTGTCCGCGGTCGCGGCGGCGATGGATCCGTACCAGATGACCTATCGACTGCTGGCCCGGATCGCGCGCCTGGGCGGTCGGGTCTTCGATCGCTCCACCATGGTCGATTTCAAGACCCGTCGCCAGGGTGTCGTGGTGCGTCTGGATAATGACGCCACGATACGATGCGACCATCTGGTCATCGCCGCAGGCTACGAGAGCCAGCTCCACCTCGACCAGAACGTCGCGCGCAATCGCAGCACCTATGCATTTGTCACCGACCCGGTGCCAGAGGGGCTAGGGCCGCTCGCTGACTGTCTTCTCTGGGAGTCGGCACGACCGTACTTGTACGTGCGACCGACCACTGACGGACGCCTGATCGTCGGTGGTGAGGACGACAAGGTCGACCTGCCGCTGAAACGCGACGCCGTTGTTGCGCGCAAAGCGGAAAAACTGTGGAAAAAAATTTCCGCGCTGTACCCGGATCTCTCGCTCGACCCCGCATTCGCCTGGGCCGGAACCTTTGCCGAGACCGAAGATGGGCTGCCGTTCTTCGGTCCGCATGAACAGCACGGACCCCGTGTGCACTTCGCGATGGCCTACGGAGGCAACGGAATCACCTACAGCATGATCGGCGCCGAACTGTTGCGCGATCGGATCGAAGGACGACGCCATCCTTGCTCGGAGTTGTTCTCATTCGGACGCCTGTAGCGTTCAGTTGCCGGAAGCGCGCCTGGATATCATCTGCCGCGAATGCAGACGGCTATCCGCCATTCGAGCCATCGAAACGATGCAGAAATATGAGCAACGACGGAACGCTCGCGTCGATACGACGACACGGGCATTTTCCGTGAGCGACCCGGTAAGCGCGAGCGAAGAAACACCATCGAGCGCCGCCGCGGAAGGCGCGCAAAGCGCTCAACTCGCCGGTCTCGTCTATGTCAGTGACGCCGACGCGGGCATCCGTCGATGCCGTTCGGGCAAAGGTTTTCGTTATCTCGCAGCCGATGGAACACGCATTACCGACGCAGTCACGTTGAAGCGCATTCGCGATCTCGCCATTCCACCGGCGTACACCGATGTATGGATCTGCGCGAATGCGCGCGGCCACCTGCAGGCCACCGGCCGCGACCTGCGGCAACGCAAGCAGTATCGTTACCATGCCCGCTGGCGGGTCACGAGAGATGAGGGGAAGTTCGGAAAACTGATCCAGTTTGTCGAGCACCTGCCGCGATTGCGCCGCCGCCTGCGTCAACATTTGGCTCTTGACGGTTTGCCGCGAGCGAAGGTTCTCGCGATTGCGGTCAGCCTGCTCGGCGAAACGCTGATCCGCGTGGGCAATGAAGAATACGCGAGCGCCAACCATTCGTATGGACTGACCACACTACGCACCCGCCACCTCGCGTTTCCGAAAGGTCGCGCCGTGTTCCATTTCCGCGGCAAAAGCGGGCGACAGCAGGAAGTTGCAGTGACCGATGCGCGTCTGGTGCGTTTGTTGCGACGTTGCCAGCAACTGCCTGGACAGTCCATTTTCCAATACATCGATGATGACGGCGCGCGCCAGCCGATCGATTCCGGAATGGTCAACGAGTATCTCCACGACACGATGGGAGACGATTTCACCGCCAAGGACTTTCGTACTTGGGGCGGAACCATCCGGGCGATCGCAGTGCTGGCGCTCACTCCGGTGCCGGAAGGCCATGAAGAGCGGGCGTGTGCGTCCGTGTTGGCGTCAGCGGTCAAGGCCGTCGCGGCCGAGCTGCGCAACACGCCGGCCGTATGCCGCACCTCGTACATCCACCCAGAAGTCTTCGCCGGCTGGCGCGACGGCACGTTGCATGCGCTCATTTCGCCAGAGGCCGCTTCCCAACCGCGCGCCCTCGAAATCCTCGCGCTGCGCTTCCTGCGCCGTCGACTCCGGCGCGTGAAGGCGCCGACCGCAAAGCCGCGCAAGGCCTGACCCGACAGGCAGCACCGTATCTTCCCTGTGCGAATCGTCAACGTGATTCACTCCCGATTCGGACGCGCGCATCCCGGCGACCATTGCACGGCGGCGAGCCGGATTCGGATACCACGCGAGTTCGGCAGGTTGCGAACGCACGATGAACACGCACTTGTCCGCGCGCCGCTCAGTGCTGACGCGATGCTGTCTGATGCTTTTACCCCGCTCCCTACGCTCAATTGAATGATCGAGGGTGTGCCGCACATGCTGCGGCCATGATCGGCGAGGCGCCTGCTACCGCGCCTGAAACACGAAAGCCCGCTCGTAAAGAGCGGGCTTCGATATCAAGCGTTCGTGGTCTACTTCTTTGCGTCATGCTCGGGAGACGGTTTTTTTGCGTCATCCGAACGATGCGCCGCTTCGCCGCTGCGCCCTGGTGCGGACTGAGCGTGTTGTCCGCCTTCATGCTTGTCATTGGCATGGGCATTGCCAGTCCGATCCGGTTTAGCCGATGTTTCATGCTGTCCGGCCTTGTCATGGTGATCGGTCGACTTTTGACTCTTCATGCTGTCACTCCAAGTTTGAGGAATGCGGCTCCCCATAACCCGCGAAACGCATGGTAGGACGCTTATTGTTATCCCGAAGTAAAACCCGAGTCCGCGGGTTTAGATCCAATTCACTCCCCGGGGCGAAGGCCGACTGTGTGGCACGCGATTGCTTTTCCGCCGGGCACTTGAATGAACGAACGGGGTTGCGGCGAGTAACGCGATTATGGGTATTCGGGCTGTATCGGCTGAATGAGCACTGTCCGCTCCTGCAACGCGTTCAGCCATCGGTCCGGCGCGCCTGCGCACACTCCGGCAACCATATGGGATAGCGGGAGCGGAATGGCCATGATGAAATTTCTTGCGGAATTCTTTCCATCGCTCGGGCGACAGGCTTTGCCATTCAAGCCGCTCGCCACAATCAACATGCCGACCGAAGCGCCTCGCGCCAACTCATGGCCTTTCCGTCGCGCCCCGTCAGCGCCGCAAAAGGTCGAGATGGGCTGCAGCGGGCGCCACACCAACCAGTTGTCGTCTTGAAGCCGCCGCGATAATTCATGAGGCGGCGGCCTCGATGGCTTGCCGCGCATCCGCCACCGGCGCGTAGCCTGCGTTTCAGCCATCGCCCTTAGTGCGCCGTGGAAACGCGCCAGACCCGGTTTCCGACATCGTCCGCGACGAGTAGATCGCCACTCGCGCTGGTCGCGACGCCGACCGGGCGACCACGCGCATGTCCATCCTTGTCCAGGAATCCGGTCAGGATATCCTCGGGCTCACCGCTCGGCTGGCCGTTCGCGAACGGCACGAAGATGACCTTGTAACCGATCGCCGGCCTGCGATTCCAGGAGCCGTGCTGCCCGATGAACGCGCCGCCGCGATAGCGCGCCGGGAGTGCGGCGCCTGTGTAGAAGACCAGTCCGAGCGACGCGGTGTGCGAACCCAGCGCATAGTCGGGAACCACCGCGCTGCGTACGAGGTCCGGTCGTTGCGGCTGCACGCGTTCGTCGATGTGCGACCCATAGTAGCTGTATGGCCATCCGTAGAACGCGCCTTCCCTGACCGCGGTCATGTAGTCCGGAACCAGATCGTCGCCCAATTCATCGCGCTCATTGACGGCAACCCACAACGCGCCACTGTGCGGTTGCCAGGCCATGCCGTTGGGATTGCGCAGACCAGAGGCGAAGACGCTCGATCGCCCGGTTTTCGGATCGACGTCGAGAATCAACGCGCGGCCCTGTTCCGGCGCCAGCCCGTTTTCGCCGATATTGCTGTTGGATCCGACCGTCACGTACAAATGCGCTCCATCCGCACTCGCAATCACGTTCTTGGTCCAGTGGTGATTGATCGTGCCCGCAGGAAGATCGATGACCTTTTGCCCTGGCGCGGAGATGGCGGTTTCGCCATCGCGATAGGGAAACCGCTCGATCGAATCGGTGTTGGCGACATAAAGCGCATTCCCGACCAGCGCCATTCCGAATGGCGAGTTCAGGCCCTTGAGGAAAACGGTCTTCGTCTCGGCGACGCCATCGCCGTTCGTATCGCGAAGCAGGGTGATGCGATTGGCGCTGGGCAATCCCGAACCGGCATTTTTCATGATGCGCTTCATGATCAAGCCGCGGATCCCTTTTGCATCATCGGGCTTGGGTGGCGCATCGCTTTCGGCCACCAATACGTCCCCGTTCGGAAGCACATACAGCCAGCGCGGATGCTCAAGACCCGCGGCGAACGCATTCACCGCAAGGCCCGCGGCGGCAACCGGCGCCTGCCCGTCCGGCCACCCCGTTGCCGGAGCGGTATTGACGGTCGGCAGCAGATGACTGCGCGGCGGCGGCAGGGTTGGATGGGGACCAAATCCCGCGGACGGCGGCAAGGTCGCGTTGCTTGCACACGCGGACAAACAGAACGAACCGAATGCGAGAACGAACCACCGGAAGCGGGGAATCATCGAACGTGATCTCGTGGGTGGTTGACGGGATCGCAAGGCGCCAGAAGCGGGCTACCGGAGTGTCTGGTGCGGCCGCCTGACCGGGCATCAGGGCGCGACCTGGCGGCCGCGCCCTGTTCAATCGTCATCAATGCTTGAGGTTTTTAGCCGCGGCGTGCGCATCGTCACGTACCCGCGTGGCGTTTGCCTTGGCTGCATCCAGATCGGCTTCGCTGGCATCCTTGCAACTGCCCTGCGCGTTCGCTGCAAGCGCCTTGCATTTCTCGATCGCAACGTCGTAGTCGGCCTTGGCCTTCGCCACCGTCACGTCGTAGCGCGCATCGGCTTCCTTGGTGAACGAATCGGCCTGAGCGTCGGCGACATCATTGCCTGCGGCGCGTTCGACCTTGGTCGCATCCGCCGTCGCACCATTGATCTTGTCGCCGGCACTGGCGTTGGCCCGCGCGACATCGGCCGCGGCCTGGGCTCGCGCCGCATCGAGTTTCTGTTGCGCTTCACCTACCTTTTCCGATGCCTTTTTGCTCGCCTCGGCAACGTCCTTGTTTGCGCTCTGCTGCGCCTGGGCAGCGTCATGCGCCGCTTCGGATTCGGACTTCTGCTGATTGCAGGCTGTCAGCGTCATGGCGAACAAGCCCGCGGCCAGAAACGGATAGAATCTTGTCATTGTGCTACTCCTTCGTCGCCCCATGCGACACCCATGCACCGTGCATGTGAATCGCTTCACCGGACATGAATGAAACTCGCCGACCACGGCGGGGATGACCGGCCGGCACGCTTTCTAGATCCTGCCCAGCAACAGCAGGATGATCAGAACCACCACGAGGAGGCCAAGCCCGCCGCTCGGGTAGTAGCCCCAACTGCGGCTGTATGGCCACGTCGGCAGGCCGACGACCAGAAGGATGACCAAGATCAGCAGGACCAAGGCGCCTGTGCTCATGACTTTCTCCGGATGACTGGTTCAAAATACGATGGCTGCGGACACGCGTTCGTTCTGAAGCACCTGCAGGTCGCTTTCAATATCGCTGAGCTGCGCGCCGATGCCATATGTGCCGGCCAGATACTGCGGCTCGACGTCAGGGCTGCGATCGGCGCGATCGACCAGCACATCGGCGTTCGCATCCGACCACACCGTGATATCCGCGTGCTGTGCCGCCTGGTGGACCACATGTGCGATTTGCGAAATATCCCCGCCGCACAACGAGCCGGCACACGTCGCGCCCAATCGCGTCGACCTCCCCGTTCTGGTACGCATGACCCCTCCTGAAATGATTTGATATATCCACAATTCCCGAAGTAACTTAAATCCATAACGAAATGATTGCGCCGGGCGGCCCGCGGGAAAACATAGACCGGAAACGCCCAACGACAACTTAACAGGGCGGCCCGGCTGACCCGCCGTCAGCATCGATTCATCGATGCGGCGCCGCCCGCTACGCGCAATCGAGCCGCGAATCGGCGCCAGCACCCGCTCAAACGTGGCGACATTGTTCTCCGGGGCCGCCCGCTCCCCGCCACTCGCGCTTTGCGCAAGCCGGCGCCTGCCGTGCCGGCGCCTAACACAACCCGACCCGCATTTCACGCGGCAGATCACAACCGATCCAACTGCAGGAAAAATGCACATCGGCATGCAATTTCGCTGCGCAACGGCCACAAATCCGGCTACGCTTGCACAGCGGCGCATCAAGTGGCGCCCGCCAAGACCCTGTCGATTTCCAAGGAGCATTGCACACCATGGCAACAACCAAGAAACCAGCGGCGAAGAAGCCGGCGGCCAAGCCGGTCAGCGTGAAGCCGATCACCGAAGTCCTGTCGAAGTCCGGACTGGTCACGCGCCTGGCCGAACAGAGTGCCGTCGAAGCGAAGCACGTGCGCGCCGTACTGGCCGCCCTGGAACAGACCTTCGCTGGAGCGATCCACAAGAAGGGCATCGGCCAGTTCACGCTGCCGGGCCTGCTCAAGGTCACATCGCAGGCGGTCGCGGCGAAGCCGAAGCGCAAGGGCGTCGATCCGTTCACCAAGGAAGAGCGTTGGTTCGCCGCGAAGCCGGCGTCCGTGCGCGTCAAGATTCGCCCGTTGAAGAAGTTGAAGGACGCCGCACTGTAAGCAGCCGACATCCGTCGCCCCTGTTTTCAGGGGCGACGTGTTTTGCACGCTGCGTTCGCGCGCGCGGCGCGCCCGCACCGCCAGCGTTCCCCGCAATGAATCAGCCCGAGTGTTCGTCGCTCGGCGCGCCCGCCTCGTCCTCTGCCCAGCGCGGCATCGCATCGAGCTTCACGCTGTATGGCGTCGACAATGCGATCTGCTCGGCACGCAGGCGCGCGAGGATGTCGAACAGCAGGTCGCTGCGCACGCTGCCCGATTGGCGCGGATTGGCGATGTACGCGATCGCGATGAAGATCAGCGACATGCCCTCGATGCCATCGAGCAGCACGCTCGGCGCAGGCGCCTGCAGCACGCCAGGGTGCGTGGCGAACGCGTCGCGCACATGCTGGCGCACGCGATCGGCATCGCTCGACAGCGGTATCGGCAGGCGGATGCGCACGCGGCCTTCGGCATTGGCGAGGGTCACGTTGCGCACGCTTTTCGTGATCAACTCCGAGTTCGGCACGATCACGGTCGAGCGGTCGGCCATCTGGATTTCGGTCGCGCGCACGTTGATGCGGCGGATATCGCCCTCGGTGTCACCGAGCACGACCCAGTCGCCGACCTTGACCGGCCGCTCGACCAGCAGGATCAGCCCCGACACGAAATTCTGCACGACCGCCTGCAGGCCGAAACCGATGCCGACCGAGAGCGCGCTGGCGACCCACGCGATGCGTTCGAGACTGAAGCCGAGCGCCGACAGCGCGAACGCGAACACGACCACACCGCCGACATAACCGAGCAGGGTCGTGACCGAGATGCGCATGCCTGGATCGAGGCGCGTGGTCGGCAGGTAGCGGTGGAACAGCCAGTGTTTCAGCATGCGCACTGCGGCAAGGCCGAGCACGAACACCGCGAGCGCGCCGAACAACGCGCCCGGCGTAACTTCGATCTGGCCGATCTTGAGTCCCGCGCCGGCTTGGGCGAGGCGCACGACGAGATCGGACGGACCCGTTCCGAATGGCGACAGCGCAGCCACCACGGCGAGCAGCACGGCGCACACCCGGAACAGTCCGGAACACAGCACGGCGATCTGGTCGAGCGCGCGCGGCTCGAGCCCGAATGTGCGTTCGGCCCACGACGCGCGTGACGATACCGCGGTGGCGAACAGATCCTCGATCAGGTGCACGAGCAGATAGAACGTCGCCGTAACGATGCCCAGGCCCATCATCTGCCGCGCGATCTGGTGGGCCAGCGCGACATAACCGGTCAGCGCCGACGCGACGGTGGCCACCACGCCGATCCACAACGCCGCCACGCCCAACCCAACCCACACCGAGCGCTGCGGCGCATCGCGCTGGACGCCCTCAGGCGCCGGCTCGGCACGGACAACGCGAGCGCGCAGCAGTCCCCATCCGATCAGTGCGCTGTAGATCAATGCGACCGCGAGGCTGCCGGCGATCGTCGCCGAGAGACTCGCGCCGACCAGCGTATTGACCCGCTTCTGCAGATAGCTGAAAGCCACCGCATAGCCGAGCAACAACGGAAACACGCGCAAACGCTGCGCGATGTCATCCGGAATCGGCGGCAGCCGCCACGACGGTCGCCGCCACGACAGCAGCGCACGCCCGAGTCCCGCGACGAAGCTGCCGAAGAACACCGCGCTGACGACCGCGCGCGCCAAGGTGAGTTCCGCGTCGCTGAACGCGCCATGCCCACTGAGGCCGCTGACGATGACCTGTGCGCCGAAACCGGTGAAGACCGTCGCGACCACAACCACCGCGAACGCGAGCGCGGAGCGACGCAAGCGTCCTTGCGGCACGCGATCGGCGGTCACGTGCATCAGACTGCGCTCGGCCCACCAGCGCCCGAACACGATCAGCAACACGCCGAGGCCGAGGCCGCCGAACGCGAACGTGCGGTTGTCCGCGGAGAAACCGTCCTTGATCGCGACCACGGCGCCATCGCGCAACCCGGCGAAGCGCGTGCCATCGCGTTCGAGGCTGCTGCCGACATCGTTCCAGAACGTCGGCGTCAGCGGCGATGGCGTACGTTGCGACAAGGTCGCCTGGAACGTCGCGCGCCGCGTCTCCGCGATCTCCGCGGTCGCCTGCTGGCTGTCGACCACGAGCAGCTTGGCGCGTTTGATTTCCGCATCGAGTGCGGCGCTCTGCTTGAGCAGGTCCGCGCGCTGCGCGGCGATATCCGGCGCTTCGCTGACGCCTTTCGCCGGCGCGGACCCGAGTTCGGTCAGGCGCGCCTGGATCGCGGCCAGCTTCGGCGCGCGATCGCTGGCAATCGCATCGGCCTGGGTGCCGAGCGCGGCGACCGTATCGCGAAACGCGTTGAGCTTGGCGTCATCGAGAGCATCGCCGCCCAATTGCTTGCGGATATCAACGACCTGCTGGCGCGCGTCATCGAAGAATTTTGCAGAATCGGGCGTTTGCGCGTGGGCAGGCCAGGCGACGCACGTGAGTGCGAGTACAAACAGGGTGCGAAGGAAGGTGGGCATCCGCACATGATAAACGCGGCGGACGTTCATCCCGCGATCAGATGAATCCGGTTCGGGTTGGCTTCAGGCGCAGCGATTGCGTTTGCTGTTCCTTCCCTCGTTCACGGGGAAACATCGGCAGGACTGCCGATGTTTGCAGCGAAGCTGCCCGCAGGGGGCGCCACTGGATGTGGCTTATACAAGGCGCCGCATTCGGAAGGGGAGGCGTGGCGCAGCCGCGCTTGCTCTGGCTCGAATTCGCAGGGCAGCCGAAAAGCGCCCCCTTCCGGCCTGTCGGCCCCCTTCCCCCGCTATGCGGGGGAAGGAACAGCCAGCGGCATTGCATCGTGACTGACGGCGTGCGGTCGCGTCGCTCTACCAGAAACAACGCATTTGCGGGAGCGATGCAACTGCGATCGGAATCCCGCAGTTGCATTGACGTGCGTTATCTACGGCTTCGCAAACACATCGCTGCCGAATGTCGCCAATCCAGGCGCGCCCGCGAATCCGAGGTGGCCCAGGCCGAAATTGTCCTCGGTCCAGCGCAGCAGCGAATAGTGGTTGTAGGGTTCATCCGAAACTGTGCCCGGCTTGATCGACGCCGCGATCAGTACCGCACCGATGCGACCGCCGCCGGGGCCATCGAGGCCGGGCTCCGGGCCATCTGTCAGGCGGCGTTCTCCGCAACATGCGGTGCTGTCGAGCACACCTTCGTCGAACGTGATCACCAGCAACCCGTCCTGCTTGAACGCGGGCGAGTGAAGAATCTTCGGCACCCAGTTGCGCAGGAACGCGTCCGCCGAGACCAGGCCGCCCGGCTCGCCGTTCTTGCATGGCGCGTCGTGGCCGTCATGGCAGAGGTTGGGCGTGATGAACGCGTAGTTCGGCGTGCTCGCGACGCTGTCCAGATCGCCGGCCAGCATGTCGAGATTCACGACATGGCGTTCGCAGCGCGGCTGGTCGTCGATGATCGAATGGAAATAGATGAACGGATTGTGCTTGTCGGCATACTGGTCGTTCGGCGTCGCGTGGTTGGTGATGTCCTTCGCGCCGATCGCGACGTGGCCGCATGCCACCGCTTCGCGCACCGGGTCCTTGCCCATGTCCTCCATATAGCCTTTCCAGCCGAACCCTGCCGCTTCGAGCTGGTCGGCAATGGTTCCCACCGACGTCGGATACACGCAGCCGGTACCGCGCAATTGGCCGTCCGCATCGAGCGCGGTTTGGGTCGGCACGAATTCGCTGAGCACGCCGCAATCGGCCTGGGTTGCCGGATTCGGCGCCTGGCCACTGATCATCGCGATGTAGTTGCCGAGGCTGTAGTGGCCGATGCCGAAATACTGGCGCAGCAGCGCGCCCTGCGCGGTGAGCTCGTGGGCCAGGTACGGCGCGGGCGATTGCGCGCCGAAGGTCGTGTCGAACGGCTGGTTCTCCAGCACGATGATGAACACGTGGCCGATGCGCGGCTGGGTCGCGGTCGACTGCTTTGCGAGCGTGCGTGACATGGAGGCGCAGCCGCCGAGCGCCAGCGCACCGACCATGCAAAGCGGAAACGCGGCGCGCCACAGGTTCATGACTTACACCGTGGTGGGATTGGGTTTATCCGGATCGAGTTTCCACAGCTTGATCGCACGCGCGACATCGTCCGGCTTCATCTGGCCTTCGTCGGCGAGCGAAGCGATCGCCGCGTGCGCGATCCAGTAGCGGTCGACCTCGAAGAACGAACGCAGGTTCGCGCGCGTATCGCTGCGCCCGAAGCCGTCGGTGCCGAGTACGGTGTAACGCTTGCCAAGCGGCATGAACGCCCGAATCTGGTCCGCGTATTCGCGCACGTAATCGGTCGCGACGATCGCCGGGCCGGCGCGGTCCTCAAGGCACGCGGTCACGTGCGCCTTGCGTGGTTTCTTGTCGAGCGGATGCAGGCGGTTCCAGCGTTCGGCATCGAAGCCGTCCTTGCGCAGTTCCGAGAAACTCGGGCACGACCAGATATCGCTGGCCACGCCGAATTCCTTCTCCAGCAGCTCCGCCGCCGCGATCACCTCGCGCAGGATCGTGCCGGAGCCAAGCAACTGCACGCGCGGCTCGTTCTTCTTCGCCTTGCCACCATCCTTGAACAGATACATACCCTTGATGATGTCCGCCTCGACGCCCTTCGGCATGTCCGGGTGCGCGTAGTTCTCGTTCATCACGGTGACGTAGTAGTAGACGTCTTCCTGCTCCTGCAGCATGCGCCGCGAGCCGTCCTGCAGGATCACCGCGACTTCGTACGAGAACGTCGGATCGTAGGCGCGGCAGTTGGGAATCGTGCCGGCCATCAGGTGCGAATGGCCGTCCTCGTGCTGCAGGCCCTCGCCGTTCAACGTGGTGCGGCCCGCGGTGCCGCCGACCAGGAAGCCGCGCGAACGCATGTCGCCAGCCGCCCAGCACAGGTCGCCGACGCGCTGGAAACCGAACATCGAGTAATAAATATAGAACGGCAGCATCGGAACGTTGCTGGTCGAATAGCTCGACGCCGCGGCCATCCACGCCGACATCGCGCCGGGTTCGCTGATGCCTTCCTGCAGGACCTGGCCCTTCTGGTCCTCGCGGTAGTACATCAGCTGGTCGGCATCGACCGGCTTGTACTTCTGGCCGAACGGCGCATAGATGCCGATCTGGCGGAACATGCCTTCCATGCCGAACGTGCGTGCCTCGTCGGCGACGATCGGAACCACGTGCGGCGCGAGTTGCTTGTCGCGAAGCAGCAGGTTGATGCCGCGCACGAACGCCATCGTGGTCGACACTTCGCGCTCGCCTGTGCCCTTGGTGATCGCCTCGAACGCGTTGAGATCCGGCACCGCGATCGACGCGCTCTTCTGGCGCCGTTGCGGCAGGAAGCCGCCGAGCGCCTTGCGCCGTTCCAGCATGTACTGCACTTCCGGCGAATCCTTGCCAGGGTGGAAGTACGGCACGTCGTGCAACTTGTCGTCGGCGAGCGGAATCTGGAAACGGTCGCGGAAATGCCGCACCGATTCGTCATCGAGCTTCTTCTGCTGATGGGTCGGGTTCTGCGACTCGCCGGCCGCGCCCATGCCGTAGCCTTTGACCGTCTTGGCCAGGATCACGGTCGGCATGCCCTTCGTGTTCACCGCCTGGTGATAGGCCGCGTAGACCTTGTGCGGATCGTGGCCGCCGCGATTGAGGCGCCAGATGTCGTCATCGGACAGGCTCGCGACCAGTTCGCGCGTTTCAGGCGTCTTGCCGAAGAAATGCTCGCGCGTGTACGCGCCGCCGAACGCCTTGCAGTTCTGGTATTCGCCGTCGACGGTATCCATCATGACCTTGCGCAACTGGCCGGACGTGTCCTTGGCAAGCAGCGGATCCCAGTAGCTGCCCCAGATCACCTTGATCACGTTCCAGTCAGCACCGCGGAAATTGCCTTCAAGTTCCTGGATGATCTTGCCGTTGCCGCGCACCGGGCCGTCGAGACGCTGCAAATTGCAATTGACCACAAAGATCAGATTGTCGAGACCTTCGCGTCCGGCCAGCGAGATCGCGCCCAGCGATTCAGGCTCGTCGGTCTCGCCATCGCCGAGGAAGCACCAGACCTTGCGGTCGCTCGGCGCGATCAGGCCGCGATTTTCCAGGTACTTCATGAAGTGCGCCTGGTAGATCGCCTGCAGCGGGCCGAGGCCCATCGACACGGTCGGCACCTGCCAGTAGTCCGGCATCAGCCACGGATGCGGATAGGAACTGAGGCCCTTGCCCTTGCCGGCGACTTCGCAGCGGAACAGGTCGAGACGATCCTCGCCGATGCGGCCCTCGAGGAACGAACGCGCATAGATGCCGGGGCTGGAATGGCCCTGATGGAAGACCAGGTCGCCCGGATGGTTCTCGCTCGGCGCGCGCCAGAAATGGTTGAAGCCGACGTCGTACAGCGTCGCACTCGACGCGAAACTCGCGATATGACCACCAAGTTCGCCGGGCTTGCGGTTCGCGCGCACGACCATCGCCATCGCGTTCCAGCGGATCAGCGAGCGGATCTTCCACTCCATCGCCGCGTCGCCGGGCGAACGCGCCTCCAGATGCGGCGGAATCGTGTTGACGTACTCGGTGGTCGGCGCGAACGGCAGGTAACCGCCAGCGCGGCGCGTCTCGTCGACCATGCGTTCGAGCAGGTAATGCGCGCGATCCGTGCCATCGGCATCGATCACGCCTTTGAGCGATTCGGTCCATTCCCGGGTTTCGGTCGGATCAAGATCCTGGTCGAGGATGTCGTTGAGCTGGTTCATGTGATTCTCTCGATGGCGTCGCGGCGGCGCGATGCGTTGTTCCTGCGACGAACGTCGATACCGTCGCGCGAAAACCCAAGTTTAATCGGCATTGGCGACGCGCGCATGTTGCACAGCCACGCCGACGACACTTTCGTCTGCTCGTCTGGGTGACGGCATCGCTTGAGTCCCGGTTGGCGATGCACTTGTGCCCGAGCGAACGCCGCCGCCGTGGCCTCTCTACGTTCCCACCTGCGGAGACGCGCAGGATGAGTCCACTCCGACCGCGAAAAGTCCGTCACCCGTAGCCGCGTGTCGGCGGCAAAAAAAAGCCGTCCGTTGCGGGCGGCGCGGATCGACCCCGGCAGGCTCGGGAGACGAACGTCGGATGGGCGATTTGACAAAGGCAACCGAGACCGCATCCGGATCGAGCTGATCGCCGGGCGGCCACGCGCACTCATGCGTGCATCGATGGCGCGCAGCGCCGTGAAAAACACTTTGCCAGATCGAGGCCGCCGGTGGGGCACGCTGTGCTGCGTCCCACCCGGCGGCGCTCATGTCGTGCCGGGATTACGGCCCGTCGAAGCCGTCTTTGAAAATCTGGTCGGCCGCGCTCACGGTGACGGTTACGGTCTCCCCGAATCGGTCGAATCCGTGGGTCGCATTGTAGTTGCTGTCGCCATCCCAGCCGAGGCGCAGGTCATGATCGCCGATCGGGAGTAGAACGCTGGTGACAGCCTGTGCCGTACCGGGGCCCAGCGGGCCGTCCAACGTGAGCGGAAGAGGATTCCCGATCGGCGCCCCGTTGTCGTACAGCTGGACGACGCCGGTAGGCTGTTCGACCCCGTCTCCCGCTGCTGCAAGCCGAAGCAGCACGGGAGTGCCCTCGGCCACAGTCGTCGCGCCAGCCGCGCTCACCGTGGTGTAGGACCTGCCCGGGACCACGCTGAGCGAATAACTCGCAGGAGCCGATGCGTAGAAACTGTTGTCACCGTTGTATGTCACGTCGAATCTGTGATTGCCCGGAAGTAGACCTGTGGTGGCAGGCAGGTGATCAACTTCCAGAAAGCCACTACCCCCAGCCATCCCGAAGGTACCCAAGGAAACGCCATCGAGATTGATCTGGAACGTGCCGGTGGCCGAACCAACACCAGACAGCCCGCTGACATCGACCTGAAATGCGACGGGCTGCCCGTAGACAGGCGGAAATCTGGGATCGAGGTGGATGACGTTGTTGACGAAATTGATCTCCCAACCCACCAAAGATACCGTCGAGTCTTCCGGAAGAACCGTGATGCCGAGCGAGTTGGAATCGCTGCCCCTGAACGTCGCGTCCCCCTCATAGTGGGCCGACAGGTTGTATTGCCCACCGGGAAGATCGGTCACCGAGCCGTTGAAGCTCCCATTGGTCAGCGTGCCACCGAAACTGTCGCCGAAGTGACTGGCTATCAACGAAACGTCACCGGTCGGCGTCCCTGGGCTCGATGCAGGGGACACGACGACCGTCACCGGAATGGGCTGGCCGTGCACCAGATATGCCTGCCCCGTGGTGGAAGGCAGAGAAAGCGAAGCAACCGTTGCCTGAAGCGGGGGGCTCGACCACATCGATACCAAGTTGGCGGCGTCGACCGTCCCCAGTCCGGTGCTTTGGTCGAAGCCTGCACCGGCGGTGTAGCCGGTCAACCCCGGTACCGAATTGTCGCCCATGGTCACATCGTGAAAGACGCACGTGCTGGGGGTGCCCGGACTGGTCAAATTGCTGGAGTTGCAACTGGCGAGATTGTCGTTGGCGGCAAGCTGGTAGAGCTTGCCGTTGGCCAGTCCGACATATCCACCGTTTTGTTGCTCGACCAGCGCCATGATGCCTGCCATCGAAGGCGATGAGGCTGACGTTCCGCCGACGACCGTGGCTTGTTGGAGCACCGTTTGTCCATTGACGACGGCGGTTTGGCACGAACCTTCGACGCAGATCAAATAGCCGTCATGGTTGCCGGCAGCCGCCAGTGAGAGATCGGGGACATCACGCGCTCCGTCATTCGGGACACCTGTTCCCGCCTGCCAGACGGGCTTGCCATAGACACTGCTCGCTCCGCCGGCACTTGAAAAAAGGAAGTAGTAACCCGTCCCCTGGCACATGCCGGGATCGATGGTTGGATCACAAGTCTCGTTCCAGACACTCTCCGGGATGTAACCGAGCACGCTGGAATAGTCCGCCCCGTTGGTGGCGGCCCAATAGTTGGCGTCGTTGCCGCCCTCGTTGAATTGGGTTCCCCCGACGGCCACATTGTACGGGGTGGAAGCGAGGCCGTTCACCGCAAGCCCGCCCTGCGCCGGAGAAGCAGATACCGCACCATCGCATCCCGCGGCGCCGTTATCTGCGCTGGCGACGAATACGGTGATGCCTTCAGCGGCAGCCTGTCGGTACAACAGGTTGTAGTAGGCATTCGCGGCCCCCATGCTCGCCTCGCACAGGCCGTAGCTCAGGCTCATGATCGGGGCGACGCGGTTGTCGATAATGTAAGCATTGCTCAAGTCAATGCCATCGGTGGTGAATGTGGTATTGGACGTGACGAACTTGATCGTCGCGGCGGGCGCCACCGCACCGGCCCACTGGAGATCGAGATCAGATTCGACTTCGTCGTCGGGACGAACCGGAGGTTCCGGACCGTTCACGATGACGATCGGGTCATTGACGGGAAGGCCGAAGATTTTCCGGAACGTTTGCACGTCGGCGAGGTTGATCTCGGTACGGCCTGGGATCGCAATGGAAATGCCGGTGCCTTGCGTGCCGGACTGCAACAACGGCGTGGTGTCGTAGATCTTTGCGTAGTCTCCCGGCGCGAGAAGATGTGTTCCTGTGCCACTGGTGAAAGCGGGAGTGGGGCCGCGGGTGTCATTCACCGGGTCGAGCTTTCCAGTGACGATATTGCGGCGGACGCTGGTCGCGTTGCTGTGCAGGGAAGGTTTATCGAAATCGTTCAGGGACAGAACGCTCGTCACGACGGGGGAAAGCGCATCGGGAATCGAGATGTCCGAGGCATTGGCCACGTGCATCTTGTTGTTCACCACATAGCGATGCATTTCAGTGTGGAAGGCTTTCTCGACCTGCCCCGCCGTGCCGGAAAATTCGATCCACTGCTGTCCACGGGCGATCGAGCCGACACTGAACCCCTGCAGCGCGAGCCATGCCGTGATCTGATGGAGATCGTTCTGGCTGGGCCCGAATTGCGCGGCAAACTGCTCTGGAGTGAGCCAATGGCGATACGAAGGCGATTTCGGATCTTTCTGCGCCTCGATGAGATTGGTCAGTGCGGCGCTCTGTAGATCGCTGGGCCTGAGCACGAAGACCATGCGCTGCATCGGCAAGCTCGCCTCGACGCGGCCGCTGTCGTATTGCTTCGTCGCCAGCGGATACGTGCTG
Organism: uncultured Gammaproteobacteria bacterium; assembly: GCA_963720445.1. Lineage (GTDB taxonomy): Bacteria > Pseudomonadota > Gammaproteobacteria > Xanthomonadales > Rhodanobacteraceae > Dokdonella_A. Next base: position 193,086 of record CAVRFO010000001.1, on the reverse strand, counting down.
CCCGCAATGCGCTTCAGGTCGTTCCTGTTTGCAGGCTTGGTGATGCGGTCGGCAGGTTGTGCCTGTGCGAACGTGACGGGCAGGGTCACGAAAAGAGCAAGCAGCGACAGGAGTGCGGCCGCGCGGTAATGCAGGGAAATGGGCATTTTACGTTACACCTCTGGATTCAACGGATTCAACGTTCGGTCATCCACATCCACACGGCTTGACGGACTCCCCAGCCCCCGTTCGTGAGTGAAAAGGAGCCGAAGTTTGGGCGCGGCTTCGAGAAAGTGTCAATAGAATTTCATGCCTAATATTAGTCATGACATTTTTTCGTCACGCGCTGCACTCGCCCGCGGTGCCGACTTCCCATTGCCGATCCAGCAAGGTGCATCGGGGTGCAGGCAGGCATCCGAAATGGCAGGGACGGCCGCGATCCGCGGCGGCGCCGAAGCGCGGGTTATGGTTTGAGCGACTTGCCGGACAGCCGCAGCGCGGACAGCCAACCGAACTGGAAACGTGTGCTCGCATCCAGCACGCTCATGATCTCGACGATGCGTCGGTTGAGCGTGCTTCCCGATATTCCCAACTCATGCGCGATGGCTTTGTCGGGCAGGCCGGCGGCCATCAGCGACACCAGGGCCTGGGCCTGTTCGCGCAGCTGCGAATCCGGGGCGCCGGTTTCCAGTTCGCCATGCTTGAATGAAATGGGCGCAGCCCGCTCCCACAGCATCTCGAACATCGCACAAAGCGCATCCACCAGCGTCGAGGATCGAACCAGCAGCGCCGGGCTCGGTTGCTGCAGGCTCAACGGAATGATCGCGATGCGGCGATCGGCAAGCACCAGTTTGAGCGGAAGAGATGTCAATACCCTGACCTCCTCTCCTGACTTCATATGGACGCGGACATTGTCGACGGCACCGGGCAAGGCCAGAAATTCGGCATCGACAATACTGCGCAAGCGGACACCTCTGGCTTGCGCCTGCTGCTGGTGGTACTGGTCCTGTTCGTGAGGTAGATCCATCCGCGAAATCCGCAGCGGCGGCCGCGTCAGGGCAACGACCTCGTGCTGCGCCGCCCGGTACATTTGCGCGAGGATCTGGCTTTCCGCCTCGGGACTGGTGATCAACTCGACCAACTGCTCCTGCTCGCCCAGTTGTTGCGCCGCGTGCTCATGCAACTCCTGGATCACGCCACGCGCACGCTGCAGCTCTTCCAGTCGCTTGAGCACCAGCGCTTCCATGGCGATGCTCGGCGACGCTGGAACATAGCGGCGCGGCCGCTGCGGTGAATACGTCACCAGCCCCTTGGCCTCGATCACATCGAGCAATCGCTGAGTCTTGCGTGGCGACAGCGGCAACGCCTGCGCGATTTCCTGCACGGTCGCGCCCGGATGCGCCAGCAGCCAGCGGTAGGCGCGCTCCTCGATCGCGTCGATATCGAGGATATCGAGCGGACGTTCCTCGTTGGCGCCGCGTCGCCGCTCGGTCATCCGGGGTGCCGCAACATGAACGAAAAGGACCCGATCATGGGGGTCAGAGCGGACGCGATGGCGCGGACAGGGTCGACCCGGCTTGCGCACGAATCTGCGCCTCGACACAGGCTAGCGCGGTCATGTTGAACACGCGGCGCACGGTTGCAGCCGGGGTCAGCACGTGCACCGGTTTGGACATCCCCATCAGGATCGGGCCGACCACGACACCGTCGGTCATCACGCGGGTCATGTTGAATGCGATGTTGGCGGCGTCGAGATTCGGGCAGACGAACACGTTGGCTGATCCGGTCAGGCGCGAGTTCGGAAACAGCTGCTCGCGCACAGCCGGAATCAGCGCCGTGTCCGCGTGCATCTCGCCCTCGATCTCGATCTTGGGCAGGCGCTCGCGCAGGAGTTCGACGACGCGGCGCATCTTCAGCGAGCTGGCGTCCTCGTGGCTGCCGAAATTCGAGTGCGAGAGGACCGCGATCTTCGGCACGATGCCGAACAGCTTCAGGCGCAACGCCGCCTGCGCCGCCGCACTGGCGAGGCGTTCGGCATCCGGATCGAGCGCGACATGCGTATCGAGGAAGAAGAACACGCCGCGATCGTTGAACACCGCGCTCATCGCCGACAACGCGGTCACGCCGGGATCGAGCGGAATGATTCCGCGCAGGTAACCGAGCTTCTTGTGATAACGCCCGACCAGCCCGCAGATCATCGCGTCGGCTTCGCCACGACGCAGCATCAGCGCGGCGATCACGGTCGCCCGCGAGCGCACGATCTGTTTCGCACTGTCCGGCGTCACTCCGTGGCGCTGCATCAACTCGTGATACAGCGTCCAGTACTCCTTGAAGCGCGGGTCGTGCTCGATGTTGCACAATTCGAAGTCCGCGCCCGGCTTGATGCGCAGGCAGAGCTTCTTGATGCGCGCTTCGATCACCGCCGGGCGACCGACGAGAATGGGTTTGGCAAGGCGCTCATCGACGACGTGCTGGACCGCACGCAACACGGTCTCCTCCTCGCCTTCGGCGTAGACGACGCGTTTCGGGTCGGCCTTGGCACGGGCGAATACCGGCTTCATCACCAGCGTGGTGCGGAACACGAACGCGTTGAGTTTTTCCGTGTAGGCGGCGAGATCCGCGATCGGCCGCGTCGCGACGCCCGAATCCATCGCGGCTTTCGCGACCGCCGGCGCCAGCTGCACGATCAGGCGCGGATCGAACGGTTGCGGGATGATCGAGTCGGGGCCGAACGAGGTGATCTTGCCGCCGTACGCACGCGCGGCCACGTCGCTCGATTCGCGCCGCGCCAGTTCCGCGATCGCATGCACGCAGGCGACCTTCATCGCCTCGTTGATCACGGTCGCGCCGACATCGAGCGCGCCGCGGAAGATGTACGGGAAGCACAGCGCGTTGTTGACCTGGTTCGGATAGTCCGAACGCCCGGTCGCGATGATCGCATCCGGGCGCACCGCCTTCGCTTCCTCCGGCAGGATTTCCGGAGTCGGGTTGGCGAGTGCGAGGATGATCGGCCGCTGCGCCATGCGCGCAACCATCGCGGGTTTCAGGACGCCGGGCGCGGAAAGACCGAGGAACACGTCGGCGCCGTCGATGATCTCATCGAGCACGCGTGCACTCGTGTCGCGCGCATAGCGCGCCTTGTTCGCGTCGACTTCCTCGACGCGGCCCTTGAAGACCACGCCGAGGCGGTCGGCGACCCAGATGTTTTCCGGCTTCACGCCAAGGCTGACCAGCATGTCGAGGCAGGCCAGCCCCGCCGCGCCGGCGCCGGTCGAGACAAGTTTGATGTCGCCGATGTCCTTGCCCGCGATATGCAGCGCGTTGACCAGCGCCGCGCCGACAATGATCGCGGTGCCGTGCTGGTCGTCGTGGAACACCGGAATCTTCATCCGCTCGCGGAGTTTCGCCTCCACGTAGAAACACTCCGGCGCCTTGATGTCCTCGAGATTGATACCGCCGAAACTCGGCTCCATGCTGGCGATGATGTCGACCAGCTTGTCCGGATCGTTCTCGGCGATCTCGATGTCGAACACATCGATGCCGGCGAACTTCTGGAACAGCATGCCCTTGCCTTCCATGACGGGCTTTGCCGCGAGTGGTCCGATGTTGCCGAGGCCGAGCACCGCGGTGCCGTTGGTGATCACCGCGACCAGGTTGCCGCGCGCGGTCAGGTTCGCGACTTCGGACGGATCGCGCACGATCTCCTCGCACGCGGCGGCGACGCCGGGCGAATACGCGAGGGACAGCTCACGCTGGGTCACGACCGGCTTGGTCAGTGCGACCTTGATCTTTCCCGCAGGTGCCTTGCGGTGATAGTCGAGTGCGGCTTTTTTCAGTTCTTCGATGGTGGACATGGGCGGTCGCTGGCGGCGCGATGGATACGCGGCGCGAAGGGAGGACAAGCCCTGACTATAACATCGGGCTTGCGACCTTCCTTCCGCCTTTCCGTACCGCTTCTACATCGTCCCTCGAGCACGCTATCGGGGTGCGGCGACCCATGCATTCATCCGGCGCGAAAAAATGACGCGCTGCTCGTCCCACTGATAGCGCTCCGCGGCATTCTCGATTTCGGCGAACAGCGCGACCGCCTGATCGGCAGACACCTGGGCACCCTTGAGGGCATACCCCGCAAGCAGCACCTGATGGATATCGCCGAGCGACATCGCTTCCGGAGCGGTGACGTACAGGCTCTTGAGCAGCGAATGGGTGGGCTTCAAGTCCGGATCGATCATCTTGAAGCCGAACGTGATGCTGCCGATGCTGTGATAGGTCAGATCCGTGGGGGTCTTGCCGAAGTTACGGTACAGCTGGAAAACGCTGCTGGGCGTGGCGACGCTCGACAGCATGTGGCCCGAGGGAACATCAACCGCGTTGCCTGCATAGCCCTTCATCTCCCAGCCCCCGTCGTTGTTGTTGGGAATGGTCGAAAAAAAGCCGTTCTGCTGGGTGAAATACAACTTGCTGACCAGATAGCCGGCGGTGTTGGTGAAGTTCGAGAACGGATTGGAAGTGCGGCTGGCATAGTGGCCGATGTCGACCGAGACGCCGATGACCGGGCCACCATATTGCGGTTCGTTCAGGGTAATCCCGTAGCCACTGTACGGCGGGTAATTGAGGGGCTCTCCCGCGCGCGACAGACTTACCGCACTTGGGAAATTGAAATTCCGGCCGCCCTGGGTAATCAATGCCCCCGTTGAGGCCGCGACATAGTAGAGCGGCGCATCCGGCGTCGGTGTCAGCGCCGGCACATCGGGCGGGCTGCCGGAGCCGTTGCCGGGGAGTCCGATATCCTGCAGATCCGGCGCGCCGTAAGGGCCGAAGTACAACTCGCGGGTCAGGCGCACATGGCCGCCCTGCGGCTGGTCCATGACCCGCCACAAATCACGGTAGTCCTGCACCAGATGAATCATCTGGCTGTTGGTCACGTTCTGCTTCTTCTTCGCATACCAGGCCCCGGTCGCGACCATGATGTACTCCTCCAGGCCGAAGGGGCTGTTGTCTTCGTAGACGCCCCGCTGCGACTGATAGTTGGCCTCAAGGCTGGCAGCGATCGCGGTGAGCTGATCGCTCGCGTACTGGACGTACTGGTCGCGCGTGTCGTGGAAGTAACCGCGGAACTGATCCATCGTGCTGCCGGGGCCGCCGTCGTCGAATCCGTAGCCGGGCTTGCCGTCGACGCCGATCGCCGCGCCGTGCCAAAGGAGATCGCGCAGGAAGGTCAGGTGCAGGTTCGCGAACTGCGCGAAGTACGGCAGGATCTGCTGTTGCCAGTCCGTGAAGGGTTCGGATGCCGGCGCGAAACTTCCCGCCATCGTCGTGAAGGTCTGGTGCAGGGTAATCGCGCCGTTTCTCAAGTCGTCGCGATTGGACGCATCGGGCCTTTCGCCATACGCCTGCACCAGACCCAGATAAACGCCATACGCGCCGTTCAATCCGGTCGGCGGCGTGCCCGCCGCGCCCGCCGGATGGCCGATCAGGTTGGCCAGGTTATCGAGCACGGTGGCCTGAATCTCGGAATTCACGAGCGCCTGCACACGCTGCATGATGAGCGTGGTCAGATCCGGCTGGTCGGACGGCCAGAACAGATCCATCACGATCCGCAATGCGCCGCCGATGCCTGGAATCAGCACCACGCCGATATCCAACGTCTTGATGTCGTTGAACGGATCGAGCACCGGCAGTGTGGTGCCAAGCGAGGCAGCATTGGATGCACCTGTGCTTCGGCAGCTCGCGAAAAACGGCTCGATCGTGTTCGGCGCCACCGGGAAAACCGGCACGCTCTGCGCCGCCGTCGCGAGCGGGAGCGCAGCGAGCGGCAACAATGCGCCGGACGCAAGCCGACGCAACACCTCGCGCCGCCCGATGCCAGCGGCTGAATTTTCCTGCTGTCGCGCAACGCGTTTTTCCTGGGCATCCATCACATGGCTCCTGTTGGCGCCGAAGCGCGATATGAAACGCTGTTCCGGTTGAACACGCACGTCCACGTCGAAACGAATCACCTTCGTGGATAACTTGTCCGCCCCTTTTCCGGGATCATTCGAAGCCGTTCTGAAACACCACGTCATCGACGTACCGGAACGCCGCCGGCAGGGTGGCCGGGGTGGTCGACGCATCCGTGGTCACGCTGATGGCGACGGTGCCGCTGCCGGCCGGCGCGACCGCGACCAAATGGCTGTCGTCCAGCACCGTGAAACTGCTCGCCGACGTGTTGCCGAACGCGACGGCGCTGGCGCCCTCGAAGGCGGCGCCGATCACGGTGACGCGGCTCGCTTGTGCGCCGCTGGCGGGAACCACGGCAGCCACGTCGGCGTTGATCGCGGTGCAGTTCCAGACGACCTGGACCGGATCGCCGGTGTATCCGTTGTAGGCCAGGTGGTAGGCGTCGCCCGCATGCCCCGTCGGCACGACATAGGTGCCCGTCTGGCTCGGATTGGCCGTATTCACGTAGACATCCAGGACTTGTGTGTTGCCGACAAACATTCCGAATTCGGCGTAATGCGCGCTTCCCGCGATGATGGTCCCGCCAACGCTGATGTCGTCGCCCGGATTGAAGGGTTGATCGGTCGATCCCGTATAGGACTGGGGCCTGAGCATCGTCTGGATATTGGATATCTGCGCGCAGCCCGGCGATGCCGTGGCGACACCGCCCAAGCCGAACAAGCACAAACCGGCAAGCGTGGCGATGCTCCGCACCGAGCCATGAGGCGGAACCGAATGGATGGAGAACATGATGATCCTCTTGTTGTCGTTCCGGCCATGGCGGTTCGTTCGACCGCTCTTTCCCGTACGCGAAAAATGGAGCGATGCCGGATCATTCATACCTTTCCAGCGCAAATCGCCATCGAACAGCGCACCCGATGACCGCTCAATGCGGGGCCGCTGTGAGCCAACCGCGCAATTTCGTGCCCGCACGGATCATTGCTATGCTGGCCGCGGCCTATCACGGGCCGATCAGCCACCAAAAATGCACGCATCCACTGCTGCCGACGAGATAACCGGGCTGCTCGAACGCTGCAACGTCGGCGACGCCAGCGCGCTGGCGCAGGTGACGCCGATCGTCTACGCGGAATTGAAGGCGCTGGCCGCACGTTCGTTGCGCGGCGAACGCAACAGCCACACCTTGCAGACCACCGCGCTGGTCAACGAGGCCTGCCTGCGCCTGATTGGGCAACGCGAGCTCGATCCGGCCAACCACGCCCAATTCGTCGGCCTCGCCGCGCAAGCGATGCGCCGCGTGCTGGTCGATTACGCGCGCCGCCGCAGTGCGGCGAAGCGGCCGACCTCGGACGTGCGCATCGCCATCGACGAGATCGACCTGCCCGAGGCACAGGCCGACCTGATCGGCCTCGACGGCGCGCTCGATCGGCTCGCCGAAATCAGCCCGCGCCAGGCGAAGGTGGTCGACCTGAAGTTCTTCGCCGGGCTGGAGCTGGAACAGATCGCCGACGTACTCGACGTCGCGCGCCCGACCGTCGTGCGCGACTGGCGCATGGCGCGCGCCTGGCTGCAACGCGAGCTGGCCTGATGGCATCGCCGGCCGACGAGCGTTACCAACGCGCCCAGGCCATCGTCCACGAGGTGCTCGAACACCCGGACGACGAACGCGATGGGCTCATCGACGCCGCCTGTGCAGGCGATGTGGATTTGCGCCGCGAGGTGGAATGGCTGATCGCCTCGACCGAGATCACCGGCTCCGACGACGCATTCGCCGGGGTCGGGGAACTCGCCGATGCGTGGCTCGCCGACGCGCACATCGAAGCCGCCGCCCCACGCCAATACCACTTGCTCAAACGCATCGGCGAAGGCGGCATGGGCCAGGTCTGGCTCGCCGAGCGCGACGACGGCGAGGTGCGCCAGCGCGTCGCGTTGAAGATGCTGCGCAGCGTCGGTTCGCGCGGCGACGCCGAACTCGCGCGCTTCCAGGCCGAGGGCCGCATCCTCGCCTCGCTCAGCCACCCGAATATCGCGCATCTGATCGAAGCCGGTCGCGGCGCCGACGGCGAACCCTTCCTCGCGATGGAATTCGTCGACGGCGTGCGCATCGATGCGTGGTGCAACACGCATGCGCCGTTGCTGCGCGCGCGCATCGAATTATTCCTCAAGGTTTGTGCCGCCGTCGAATACGCGCACGCGCACCTGGTGATCCACCGCGACCTGAAGCCGGTGAACATTCTCGTCACGGCGGGCGGCGAGCCGAAGCTGCTCGATTTCGGCATCGCGCGCCTGCTCGAACAGGATGTCGATGCGATGCGCACCGCGACCGCACTGCGCACGATGACCCTCGCCTACGCAAGCCCGGAACAAATCGAGGGACGCGCACTCGGCACCGCAACCGACATCTACTCGCTCGGTGTCGTGTTGTACGAACTCGTCACCGGCGTGCGACCGTTCGATCATCTCGATACCGAGCACGCGCGCTCGAACGCGATCGTCTCCGGCGCGATCACGCCACCGAGCCGGCAGGCTCGCGCCGCGGCGACGAACGCAGACGGCACGCGTCGGGCGCTGCCAGCGGCGGGACGCCGCAACCCCGCCGACATCGACGCGATCGTGCTGAAGGCGCTGCGCCGCGAGGCGGCCCAGCGCTACGCATCGGTCGGCGAATTCGCCGACGATCTGCGCCGCTACCTCGCGGCGCTACCGGTGCTCGCGCGACGCGGGCAGTGGTGGTATCGCACGCAGCGCTTTGCCTGGCGCAACCGCTGGCCACTGGCCGCCGCAGCGATCCTGATCGCGGTCGCGAGCGGCTTCACCTGGCGCACCGTGCTGGCCGAGCGCGAAGCGCGCGTGCAGGCGGCGACGTCAGACCGCGTTGCCGAATTCCTGGTCTCGGTGTTCGCCGCGTCCGATTCCAACGTCAACCTCGGCCTGCACCAGGATTTGACCGCGCGCGAAGTGCTCGACGCCGGCGCCGCCCGCATCGACAAGGAACTGGGCGATCAACCGCGCATCCGCGCGCAACTACTGGAAGCCGTGGCCAACGCGTACCGGCACATGAACGACAACAACAAGGCGGCCACGCTGATGCGCGAGGCGGCGAAACTGAATCTCTCGCCCGCGGTGACCCAGCCGCTCGCTGCGGCGCGCTGCCTCGAAGCACTCGCCAACCTGCTCGCCAATGGCGAATTCCCCGCCGGCGAAGCCGAGCGCGCTGCTCGCGAATCGCTTGCGCTTGCGCAGCGGCTGACGCCAACCGATTCGCAGGAAATCGCCAATGCGTGGATGGTGCTGTCGTTGGCGCAGAATCGCGCCGGCAACTACGCAGCCGCGCAGGCGTCGGCGGAAAAAACCTTCGCGATGAACTTCGCCAAGCGAGACGAGCGAGACACCCGACTCACCGCTGCCTACAACAACCTGTGCATCATCCTGGCGAATCGCGGCGAGCTGGCCGCCGCACGCAGCGACTGCGAAAACGGCATCTCGGTCCATGATGGAACAGGCGAGCCCCGCAGCATGGGGCGCGCGATGACCACCAGCCGCTACGGCCAGGTACTCGCACGCTTGTTCGAGCCGCACGCAGCCGCGCAGGCAACCGACCACGCGATCGAGCTGGCCCGCGCAATCCAGGGCGACCACGGCCGTTTTCCGGCGGTGTTCCGATTGCGCAAGGCGGCCATCCTCGACGACGCCGGCCGCTACGACGAGGCGGACGCCCTGTTGCAATCGGTGCGTGCCGTGCAGGAACAGCTCAATGGCAAGGACAGCGGCGAATACGCGAACGTGCTGCTGGAAATCGCCCGCCGCCACAATCTGCTCGGCGAATACGAAAAGGCGCAGCCGCTGTTGCGCGAGATCACCGAGGTTGCGCATGCGCGTTACGGCGCGGACGATCCACGCACGCTGACTGCGGCGACCGAGCTGGCGTTCGCGACGCTCGGAGCCGGCAACGCCGACGCGCCGACGCATGCCGCGCTGGATGCCGCCGATGCCGCGTGGGCGCGCAAGGACGACGCCGGCCCCTTGATGCCGCCCGCGACCTGGTTCGCGCTGGCCAAATGGTTTGCGATGAATGGCGACGCCGCGCACGCGGCCGCGCAACTCGACCGCATCGATGCGCTCGGCGCGAAGACCGAGGTGTGGCTGCGCGTGCGCGCGTTCGCACTGCGCGCCGCACTGGCGCACGACGATGCAGCGACGGCGTTGCGCAACCTCGACAAAGCCTGGTCGCTGCTGCGCGACAGCGCAGGCCCGGAGCATCCGCAAGCCGCACGCCGCGCACTCGCCTATGCACGAGCGCTGCGCGACGCCGGTCGCGTCGCCGAAGCGACGACGATCGAAGCACAGGCGCGACCGATATTCGATCGCGCCTTTCCAGCAGACTCCGCGTTCCGGCGCGAGACGCGCTCAACTCCCTGAGAGAATGTCTGCAAAATAGATCGGCCCGCGACCGCAAGCGATAGGATTCGGCCATTCTGTCGATTACGAGCGGCCGTCGTGACTACCCCGCGTGCGGGGACTGCGAATAGCCCAGATAATCCAGCGCAGCCTGCAACATCGCCTCGCTGCCGACGCTGAGCGCGCCTTCGTCCAGGAAGAATTTCGGCGAATGATTGGTCGGCGCGGTCGCCGGGTCTTCGCCCGCCCTGGTGGCGCCGACAAAGAAATACACGCTCGGCGTGGGCACGCTCAACGCGAGCTTCGGGAAATCCTCCGACGCGGTCCATCGTCGAGCCTCGCTGACCTTGTCCTTGCCGAGTGCTTTTTCGAGGCTCGCGCGAACCCGCGCGGTCAGCGCCGGATCGTTGTAGTTGACCGGGTTGCCGTCATGCGCCGGGATCTGCGCATCGATCGTCGCGCCGTTCGCGGCGGCAATATGTTCGGCAATCGTATTCAGACTCGCCAACGCCTGCTTGCGCATGTCCGGATCGAAGGTGCGCACGGTACCTTCCAGGTGCGCGGTGTCGGAAACGATGTTGAAGCGCTGGCCGCCGTTGAACACGCCGAACGTGACCACGGCCGGATCCTTGTTGATGTCGAGCTGGCGGCTGACGATGGTCTGCGCGCTGGTCACGATCTCGGCCGCGGTGACGATCGCATCGATGCCCTTCCACGGCATCGCACCGTGGCTCTGGCGGCCATGCACGGTGATCCGGAACGTATCCGAACTGGCCATCATGCCGCCCGCGCGCACCGCCGCGGTGCCGACCGGCAAATCGCTGACCACGTGCATGCCGAACACCGCATCCGGCTTGAAGTCCTTGAACACGCCGTCCTTGACCATCAATCCCGCGCCGCCTTCTTCACCGCTCGGCGCGCCTTCTTCGGCGGGCTGGAAGATAAACATGACTTCGCCGGGCAGATCCTTCCTGATCTTCGACATCGCCTCGGCGATGCCGAGCGTCATCGCGGTGTGCGCATCGTGGCCACAGGCGTGCATCACGCCGACCTGCTTGCCCATGTAGTCGCCCTTCGCCTTCGAGGCGAACGGCAGATCGACCTCCTCGGTGACCGGCAACGCATCCATGTCGGCGCGGATCGCGAGCTTCGGTCCCGGCTTGCCGCCCTTGAGGATGCCGACCACACCGGTATGCGCGATCCCGGTGCGCACTTCGAGCCCGAACTTCTTCAATTCGGCAGCGACGAATTTCGAGGTGCGCACCTCGCGGTTGCTCAGCTCCGGATGCTGATGCAGATCGCGCCGCCACGCGGTGATCTCGGGCAGCAGCGGCTGGATCATCTGCGGCGTGGTTTCCGCAGCACTAGCGGTGACACTGGCGCCGGCGAGTGCAAACAATGTCGTCATGGCCATCACGTTCTTGCGCATCGCGAGTTCTCCGTCAAACGAGGTGATAGTCGGGCAATGGTACAGAGTGGGTATGTTGGCCGTTCGCCCTGATGTATCGACGGGTGATGCGGCAAGGATCTGGCCCATTCGTGGTTCGATACCTCACCACGAACGGTGGGGACATTGCATCATCACAAAGCGGCTGGCGCCGGATTCACAACCCGAGCACCAAGTCCTCGGCCTGCACATGGTCGAGCCTGATCCGGTTGGCGAACAGCGAAAACGCGAGGATGCCGGCAAGGCCGTGCGCATGCTGGACCCACGGCGGCAGATAGCGCGGCTGCGCGATGTAGCCATTGTCGAAATACGGCTCCAGCGCGAGCACGTCGTGCAGGGTCAGCTTGCCGGCGAACAGATTCCGGCACAGCTTCATGCGCTGGTTCTTGAGCGCCCAGCGGAAGAACGTATGCACGGATAGAAGGCCGTGCAGATACACCGCGTCCTTGGTGAACGCGGCGCCGCCGGTCACCGGCGCACCACGAAACACGCGCTGCGCGGACGCGAAACTGTCGGTTTCGTTCTGCCCGGCGTCCATGAAGAAGCGGAACACCTCGATGAAGTCGGCGCCCCTGATCGCCATGTCGATGCCGAGGATGCGCAGGGAGATCCGCTTCATGCGCGCGATGTCGATCGAGCCGGACATGAGTTCCGCGAACACGGCCAGTCCCTCCTGGGTCGCCGTGATCCGCGGCGATGAGCGCGCCAGCGATGCCAGGTTCGTCTGCGCGCGTCCGTTCAACGCGGTCAACGTATGCACGAATGCCTCGTGCGCGAGCAACTGGTCGCGATCGTAATCGGAGAAATTGGTCGTCGAGCGCAGGCGGATGCGGGTCGCGCCGGCCGCGGCTTTTGCGATCAGGTCCGGATCGGTCTCGACCTTGACCACGCCGGCCCCGAAGAACGCATCGAGTTTCTGCTGCAGTTCCGTTTGCAGGGTTTCGGCCGGAATCTCCGCTTTGACCTCATCCAGCGGCGCGCCGCTGTTGTACTCATCCGCGATCGCGATGAAATGTTGCGCGGCATCGAGATTGGTCAGCGTCGCGCCCGGCACCTGGTCGTCGGGACGGCCATACAGCTTCGCCGAGTGCGCGGTGATCGCGGGCGTGCCCATCGCTTCAAGCAATTCAGTCGCGACCCGCCACGACTCGGCGCTGCGCCGTATGTAATCGCCGACCGGATGCGCCGGATCGGCGGCACGGATGATGTCATCGAGCGCCACGCGCGTCGCCGCATGATCGCAAGACGGATAGGTGATCTGCGGCAACATCGCGTTGCCCGCCTTCCACGCCGCGATGAAACCCAGTTCGACCGCCGCCGGCCAACTCACCGAGGCGAGCAGGCTGATGCCACGCGTGGCGGTCAACAGGCGCTGATCGAGCTCGGCATACAGTTCTGGGCGATCGGCAGTGGCGGCCATGCGGATGCGTTTTTCCCTGCGGTTCTGCGCGAAGATAGCAGACTGTTCCGCCGCCATCGCCGACCCGCCGAGGAGACCTGCCATGAGCGATATCGAAACCGTCCGCAGCAAGACTGCCGAGATCCGCTTCGAGGCGCGCCGCTGCATCCACTCACGCAACTGCGTGCTGGGCCGGCCCGACGTGTTCGTCCCGAATGTCGAGGGCGAATGGCTGCACCCGGAACTCGCCTCCGCCGAAGAAGTCGCCGAACTCGCCCACAACTGCCCGTCCGGCGCGATCCAGTATTCGCGCATGGACGGCGGCCCGCAGGAGCAGGCACCGAAGGTGAATCTCATGCACGTGCGCGAGAACGGCCCCTACGCATTCCATGCCGACCTGCATGTCGATGGCGAGAAAGCGACGTTCCGCGCCACGCTGTGCCGCTGCGGCGCATCGAAGAACAAACCGTACTGCGACAACAGTCATGTCGCCGCAGGGTTTCGCGCGACCGGCGAACCCGATCCCACGGATACGCCATCGCTCGCCGTGCGCGATGGCGCGGTCACGATCACGCCTGCACCGAATGGACCGCTGCTGGTCAACGGATCGCTCGAAATCGTCTCGGGCACCGGACATACGCTGGCCAAAACGACCAAGACCGCGCTGTGCCGCTGCGGCCACTCCGGCAACAAACCGTTCTGCGACGGCACCCACACGAAGATCGGTTTCGTTTCGACGTGACGGCTACCGGGTTCGCACACACGGTCCGCGTGGCGAATTTGTAGGAGTCCACCCTGTGGGCGACCGGGACATCATTGCCGCGAGGGTCGCGCACAGGGTGCGCTCCTACGAATGTGGCAACTGCTGCCGGCACCGCTTTTCCGGGAGCGCCGGAAGGCGCGATGCGCTTGCGCGACACCGCTCGCGCTGCTCACCGCTTCCCGTACTTCTCGCCAAGCCGCCTGCCGAGTGCCTTGGTCAGCACGCGCGACTCGCTTTTCCTGCGCATCTGCGCCTCCAGCACATCGGCGGCGGCGGCCAGTTCACCGCGCAATTTCAGGTAATTCTGCCAGCGCGCCGGATCGATGCGCCCGTCGGCCAGCGCGGTGCGCACTGCACAGCCCGGTTCGCTCTGATGGCCGCAATCGCCGAAGCGGCAGGTTTGCGCAAGTTCATCGATATCGGCGAACTGGCTCTGGTCGAGTTCTTCCTCACCGGTCAGCTTGATTTCGCGCATGCCCGGGGTGTCGATCAGGCAGCCGCCGGATGGCAGCTGGATCAGTGCCCGGTACGTGGTCGTGTGACGGCCGCGGCTGTCGTGCTCGCGCACGGTTTTCGTCGCCTGCCGCGATTCGCCGAGCAGCGTATTGGTCAACGTCGATTTGCCGACCCCGGACGAGCCAACCAGCACCGCGGTGTCCCCTGGCCCGAGGAACGCGAGCAGCGGCGCGACGCTTTCCGCGGATTTCGCGTTGATCGCGAACATCTCCAGCGGCGGCGGCACGCGCTTGCGCAGTTCCGCGAAGACCGCGTCCGCGTCGCCCGCCGCGTCGGCCTTGGTCAGCACGACGACCGGCAATGCGCCGCTGCTCTGGATCAGGAGCAGATAGCGCTCAATGCGCGCGGGATTGAAATCGCCGTCGAGTCCGTTCAACACGAATACCGAATCGATGTTCGCGGCGATGATCTGGCGCTGATGGCTTTCGCCGGCAGCGCCGCGCACCAGTTCGGTGCGCCGCGGCAGGATGCATTCGATGGTCGGCGGCGCGCCGGGCACGTACAGCACGAAGTCGCCCACCGCCGGGCGCTGGGTCGGATCGAGATCGCGCTTGAGGAAGCGCGCCGCCGGCTGCGCCTTGAACATCTCGTTGCCGTCGTGCAACTGGTAACCGGCTCGGTGTTGCGCGACCACACGCGCGAGCACGCTGCCTGCGGGAGCATCGGCCGGCAACAGCGTCGCGCGCCAGCCGATCCGGGCCAGTCGCTGGAGTTCTTCGGGGGTGGGCTGCATCGGGCGGATTCTAGCTGTGATTGCGGCAACTTCCGGCGTTTGTGCGACGTCGCGATTTTTGGCGCCGCTCGCATGCGAGCCGGCCCGCGCGCTGCTAGGATCGGAATTTGTTTTCGACTCGGGACAGGGGATGCACAATCATGTGGTGGCCGTCGGCAGTCGCCTCGATCGCGTGCGCTACGACATTCGCGGTCCGCTCAACCGGCGCGCGTATGAACTGGAGGCCGAAGGCCGCTCGATCCTGCGCCTGAATATCGGCAACCCCGGCCTGTTCGGTTTCCGCGTCTCCGAGCACCTGCGTGCAGCGATCGCGAACGGATTGCCGAACAGCGAAGCGTATTGCCACCAGCAGGGTTTGCCCGAAGCGCGCGAGGCGATCGCCACGGCGCAGCGCCGTCACGGCGCCGCGGCCATCGCCGCGAATGTGTTCATCGGCAACGGCGTCAGCGAACTGATCGACCTCAGCCTGCGCGCGCTGCTCGATGTCGGCGACGAAGTATTGATCCCGGCACCGGACTACCCGTTGTGGACCGCCGCGACGCGCCTCAACGGCGGCGAACCGGTGCACTACGCCTGCCCCGCCGAACGCGGCCATTTGCCCGATCCCGACGAAATCGCCACGCTGATCACCCCGCGCACCCGCGCGCTGGTCGTGATCAATCCGAACAACCCGACTGGAGCTGCCTATCCACGCGCATTGCTCGAAGCGCTGGTCGCGCTCGCCGAACGCCACGGGTTGATACTGCTGTCCGACGAAATCTACGACAGCGTGCTCTACGACGACGCGCAATTCGAACCGCTCGCGCCGCTTGCCGGCGACACGCCGTGCATCAGTTATGGCGGCTTGTCGAAAGTGCATCTGGCCTGCGGTTACCGCGTCGGCTGGCTGTCGCTGACCGGCGCCGCGCGGCGCATCCATGACCTCGTGCACGCGTTCGACCTGCTCGCCAGCTTGCGCCTGTGCAGCAATGTGACTGCGCAATGGGCAATCAAGCCGGCGCTCGAAGGCCCGAACGCCATCGCCGCGTTGACCGGCCCGGGCGGGCGCCTCCACGCGGCGCGCGCGGCAATCCGCGATGCGGTCGCGCGCAGCGAATTCCTCAATCTCGTGCCGCCGCACGGCGCGTTGTACGCATTCCCCAGCGTCGACCGTGAACGCCTGCCGGACTTCGACGACGAGGCGTTCGCGCTCGACCTGCTCGAACACGAGAATATCCTGCTGGTGCCCGGTTCGAGCTTCAACATTTCCGCACGCAACCACTTCCGCGTGACCTTGCTGCCGGAACCCGCGGCGCTCGACGATGCGTTCGCGCGCATTGAGCAACAGTTGCTGCGGATGTCGGAAAGCGTCGGCGCGAGCCGGCGCGTGGCCTAGATCCGCCGTGTCCGGTCGCGACCGCTGCTGGCTCCTGCAGGAGCGGCGGCAGCCGCGATGCTTTTGGTTTTGATCCGATCCGAAGCGAAAAGCATCGCGGCTGCCGCCGCTTCTACAAGTGAATACGAGTAACGGAACAGATGCGATGACCGCGACACATCCCGACCACCTACCGCGCTTCCTCGCCCTCGGCGACTCCTACACGATCGGCGAAGGCGTCGCGGCCGCCGATGGCTGGCCGACCCAACTCGCACGCCGCCTGCGTGCACGCGGCATCGCACTGGCCGACCCCGACATCCTCGCGAAAACCGGCTGGACCACCGATGAGTTGTCCGCCGCGATGGACGCGACAACCTTCCGCCCCCCGTACGCGCTGGTCACCTTGTTGATCGGCGTCAACAACCAATACCGCGGGCGTGATCTCGGCAACTACGCCGCGGAGCTCGCCGCGCTGGTGCAACGCGCGATCGGGCTTGCTGGCACGAACGCACGAAGGGTCGTCATGGTCTCGACGCCGGATTGGGGGGTGACGCGCTTCGCGCTCGAACAGGGTCGCGACCCGACCCGGATCGCCACCGAAATCGACGCGTTCAACGCCACCGCCCACACCCTCGCGAACGCAGCCGGCATCGATTTCGTCGACATCACCGCGATCTCGCGCGCATGCGCCACCCCGGACATGCTGGTCGCCGACGGCCTGCACCCTTCGGTCAGCCAGTACGCGCTCTGGTCCGACGCGATCGTCGATGCGGCTGCGCGCGCGTTGACCGGAAACCAGCCCTCGCGAAACAACTGACGGTGCCGGAGCGGCGCGAGCCCTCCATCACGGGCAGGCCAACGCTTCTGCCCACGCCAGACGCATTCCAAGGCGGAACTGGATCACACAATTTTTCGAAAATCGGCGTTCCTTAACGTTTGCCAAACATCTCGCACCGACTGCTTTGCTACCTTCCCCGCTCCATTGGATCGCCAATTCCTTCCGGCGACCCCTTCCGAGACCCATCCGGGGAGCACCACCTGATGCCATTCAAGCGAATGACGAACCTGTTTTTGTTCGCTTTTTTGGCGATGTGCTGCTCATCCGCGTCGGCCGCACCGCTCGGACAGTTGGATCTGGGCGCCTGGCAGATGGATGCGCCCTCCGCGATCGCGAGCACCGCGGCCCCCTCGTCCGGCATCCTGTTGTCCGCCATCGACGACGCAGCCGCCGCGCTTTCCGCACCGGCCAACGCGACGCCAGCCGTCGCAATGAGCGCCGGCACCCACATGCGCAAGCTGCTGGCCGATTTCGCGGTGACCTTGCGTGACATCCGCTATCGCCGTGGCGGCCATGAGCCGTCGACCGGCTTCGATTGCAGCGGATTCGTGCGTTACGTGTTCCAGCACAGCGTCGGCGCGGTGTTGCCATCGGACTCGGCCAGCCAGTTCGACATCGGCACCAAGGTCGCCCGCGCCGACATGAAGACCGGCGATCTGGTGTTCTTCCGGACCCGCGGCAAGCGCATCTCGCACGTCGGCATCTACCTCGACCACGGTCGCTTCATCCACTCGCCGTCGACCGGCAAGACGGTCAGCATCAACAGCCTTTCCGACGCCTACTGGGCCAAGCATTTCGTCGGCGCGAAGCGCCCGAAAGTCCTTTCGTAACAGCGTATTCCAGCGCATTACCAGCGTCCCCCGCGCGCCCATCCGCGGTTGCGCCAGCGTAGTTCCACCCCTACCGCCCCTTCGGATCGCGCGATTCGCCCGCATCTCCAGGCGATGAGCAAACGCGCACTCGGCCGTTCCGGCATCCACGTCCAGCCACTCGCCCTCGGCGGCAATGTGTTCGGCTGGAGCATCGATCAAGCCACCTCATTCGCCGTACTCGACGCATTCGTGGACGCGGGCTTGAACCTGATCGATACCGCCGACGTGTACTCCGCGTGGGCACCGGGCAACCACGGCGGCGAGTCGGAAACGATCATCGGCGATTGGCTCGCCAAAAGCGGCAAGCGCGACCACGTCGTGATCGCGACCAAGGTCGCGAAGTGGGCAACCCACAAGGGTCTCGCCCCGGCGACCATCCAGGCCGCGGCCGAAGACTCGTTGCGGCGGCTCAAGATCGACACCATCGACCTGTATTTCGCCCACGAGGACGATCCTTCCGTACCACTCGCCGACACGCTGGGCGCGTTCGCGCGCCTGATCGAGCAAGGCAAGGCGCGCGCGATCGGTGCGTCCAACTACAGCGCCGCCCGCTTCGCCGAGGCGCTCGGCGTCAGCGCGGAGCACGGCCTGCCGCGCTATGAAGTGCTGCAACCCGAATACAACCTCGTCGCCCGCAAGGGTTACGAGTCGGAACTCGAACCCCTGATTCGCGAACAGCAGGTCGGCGTGATCAGCTATTACGCGCTCGCGAGCGGCTTCCTCACCGGCAAATACCGTAGCAAGGCCGATATCGGCAAGAGCGCCGCGCGTGCGGAATCCGTCGGCAAGTACCTCAATGGCCACGGCCTGCGCGTGCTCGCCGCGCTCGACGATGTCGCCCGGCGCCTTGACGCCACTCCTGCGCAAGTTGCATTGGGCTGGCTGATCGCACGGCCCGGCATCGCCGCGCCGATCGCGAGTGCGACCAGCGTCGCGCAAATCGAGGAGCTGGTCCGCGCAACCAGGCTGAAGCTGTCCACCGAAGATATCCAGAAACTGGATCGGGCCAGCGCCTGATCGCGTTGCAGCGAAGAGCCCTGTAGGAGCCCACCCTGTGGGCGACCGGGATGTCATTGCGTCGGGGGATCGCGCACAGGGTGCGCTCCTACTCCCCCACGAACCGGCAATACGGCTCGCGCGCCAGCAGCAGGTACGGCATTGCACGACCTTGGTCGAGCACGCCGACGGCGCTTTCGAACTGCTGCAATGGCACTGAGCGGCGGGTGACGCTCGCGCGATGCGCCGCCGTGGCAGCGGCGGCGCCGGCTGTGTGGCCGGCGGCCGCTTGAGGGCGTCGCGTCAATACGGCAGCGGCGGCTCGTAGACGTAGACCGAAACCGTTGCCGTCGCGGTACCGCCGCGGCCGTCGGATACCGTGTATTCGAAGTAGTCCTGGCCGAACCAGCCATGGATCGACTGGTAATGCACGCTGCCATCGGGATTGATGCTGACCAGGCTGGTCGGAATCGGGCCGGTGTGCTTCACCGAAGTCACGGTCAGCGTGTCGCCATCCGGATCGGACGCAGCCTGCAGCACCGGGATGTCGATCGACGACCCCTTCAGCACGCGCACCGACAGCGGTCCTGCGACCGGCGGATGGTTCGGCGCAACCACAGTGACATGCACGGTCGCGGTCGCGCTGCCACCGCGGCCATCGCTGATCGTGTAGGTGAAACTGTCCACACCGAGATAGCCGGGCGCAGGTGTGTACGCGACGCCGCCGGCGGTGGTCGTCGCAGTTCCGTGCCCGGGCATCGACACCGCGGTCACGCTCAGCGCATCACCATCCGGGTCGCTGTCGTTGGCGAGCACCGCGATCGGATTGTTGGTCGAGTTCTGGTCCACCGTCGCACTGTCGTCACGCGCGACCGGCGGATGATTGAGGTACTGCTTTGCGCCGAGCGTCGTCGTGCTGGTGGATTTTTCGAATTTGTACACATCGACCGTGCGCTTGTGCTCGGCCGGGTTTCGCAACGCGCGTTCGATCCATGCGGGCGCGGCCTTGACCGGCTCCTTGACCCATTCCATGCCGGATTTCTCGGCTGGCGCAGGCGTCGGCGCCACCGTGGTTTCCTCGATGCTGAGGAACTCGATGTCGACACGCCGGTTCTTCTGGCGATTCGCCGCGGTGTCGTTCGGATACGCCGGGCGCAGCTTGCCCTCGCCGTGCGTGTCGATCTGTTCCGCGGCGATGCCACGCTCGACGAGATAGCGCTTGGCGCTCGCGGCGCGTCGATCGGAGAGTTTCTGGTTGTACGCGATCGAACCGACCGAGTCGGTATGCCCGACCACGCTGACCCGGCTGACGCGGTCCGCCGATTTCAATTTCGCGATTAACGCATCCAACGCTGCAACCGCGTCCGGGCGCAGCGCGGCCTTGTCGAAATTGAAGAACGCATCGCCATCGAGCTTGACCTCGTTGCGCACGACCTGCGGCGCAGCCGGTACCGGCGCGGCTTCCGGCGCGCGGCGTTCGACTTCGACCATCCGGTACGGTTCGCGGGCGCGGTAGTTCTGGCCGATGTCGTAGCGCAGCAGCAACCAGCCGCGCGTATCGTTCCTGTCTGTCTCGAAATCGCCGCTCTTGCGCAGCACCTCGCCGAGCAGCGATACGCTGAAGCCGGTATGGGCAATGTACTTGTCGAGGCCGAGCGACAACGTCCACTGGTCGGAGCTGTACTTGCCACGTTCGTAGTCGAGGCCGCCGCGCACGCGCAGCAGCGGCTCGTCGAAATACCTGCCGAAGCGCAGGCCGAGGCCATCGTCGTACGGATGCTCGAAATACCGGGTCAGCGTATCGATGGTCTGGGTTTGCGTGTATTCACCCTGGCCGTCGCTGCCGTTCAATTGGGTGATGTCGGTCGCCAGCATCGTGCGCGCCAGGCGCGAGCCGGAGGTCGCATGCATCAGGTAGCCGTTGACCGAGAAGTCGTTCTTCTCCCAGCCGACGCCGAGCGAAACCTTGCGGTCCTTCCACGCATTCTGGTCGAACGCGCCGAACGTCTTCAGCACGCTGACGCTGGCCGGATGTTCGATCGCGTCGCCTGCACTGCCGTGCAGCCAGTGATAGTCGATCTGCGCACCGCCCGCGCCCGCCTGGCCAAGCCAGAGCTGGCCCAGCCACGCATGCTCGTCGGTCTTGCCGAGGATGCCGAGCACTTCGCCGAGCACGTCGCCATGCTCGTCGATGCCGAGGGAAACCCGCGCATTCGCGCCGACATAGGTCAGTGGAATCGTGGTGTCGACCGGCGGTGCCGACGACGGACTGGATTGTGCCAATCCGCTGGACGACAACGCGAAGCCGATTGCCACGGCCAGCAACTTGCGACGAGTCATGTTCATTCCCCTTGAGTCATTTCGTCGTTCCGGCGGTTGCCGAAACCTCGGATAGAGCAAATCGATGCGCTGAATCCGGATCGCGCGAACGCCTACGCCACCCTTGTCGAAAGGCAGCGCAACCACGAACCCGGAATTTCCCCTTGCTTCGGCGATTATTGCCCATAAATCGCAGGCGTCCAAACGCCACCGCCGCGATCGCGGCGTATCATCGCCACCCCCGCATCACGGAACCCGCCATGTCACTTGCACCGGCCACCCGCGCCCGCATCGAAACGCTGCTCGCCAGCCATCCTGTCGTCCTGTTCATGAAAGGCTCGCGCAATGCGCCGCAGTGCGGCTTTTCCGCGGCGGCGACCGATCGCCTCAATTCGCTGCTCGACGACTACGCGACGGTCGACGTGCTCGCCGACGAGGAAATCCGCGCGGGCATCAAGGAATTCGGCAACTGGCCGACGATTCCGCAGTTGTATATCAACGGCGAACTGGTCGGCGGTGCCGACATCGTGCAATCGATGTACGACTCGGGCGAGCTGCACCGCGCACTCGGCGTCGCCGAACCCGATCGCACGCCACCGACAATCACGGTGTCCGATGCGGCCGTGGCCGCGATCAAACCGGCGCTCAATGATGCTGGCGACATGAAACTGTTCCTGGTCGTCGATGGCCGCTTCCAGCCGCAGTTCCAGCTGCGCGAAGCCGGCGCGAACGACATCGTCGTCGATGCGAACGGACTCGAACTCCATTTCGATGTCGCCAGCGCATCGCGCGCGCGCGGCGCCACGATCGACTGGACCTCGACGCCGCATGGCGAAGGTCTCGCGATCTTCCTGCCCGACGCGCCACCGATGGTGAAATCGCTCGACGTGCACGCGCTGAAGCGCCGCCTCGACAGCGGCGACATCACCGTGATCGACGTGCGCCCCGCACGCGACCGCGCACTCGCGCCGTTCGCCGGCGCCGACGTGCTCGAACCCGAATCGCACGCGCGCCTGACCGCACTGCCGAAGGACACGCCGCTCGCGTTCATCTGCCACCACGGCAACTCCAGCCGCAACGCGGCCGAACATTTCCACGACCACGGTTTCCGCGACGTCTACAACGTCGAAGGCGGCATCGATGCGTGGGCGGTGGAAATCGACCCGACCGTCGCGCGCTACTGATGCGCCGAACGGCGGATGGCGTTGCAGCCATCCTGCCGTTCCAGCGCGCTCACAGATCGAGCACGCTATCCAGGCCGCGATGGACGCCGATCAGCGTGGAGACCTTGCGAATCGCGAGCAAGGCGCCGTCCGTGTATGGCAGCGCGCTGTTGCCCGAATCGTGACGGATCGTCAGCCGTTGATCGGGCATCCCGAAAATGACCTCGGCGCCGATCACGTAGCCGGGCAGGCGGACCGAATGAATTTGCGAACCTGAAACCGTCGCACCGCGCGCCTCGGGCGGCCCGACCGTATTGGCCAGCGGCACCGTTGGCTCGGGGTTGCGCACGTTCGACAAGCGGAACGCCAGCTCGCGCGCGGTGCCGCTTGGCGCGTCGACCTTGCCGTCGTGCGCATAGTCGATGATCTCCCATTGCGGGATCAGCCGCGCCGCGATCTCGGCAAATTTCTGCAGCAACACGACCGTCAACGCGAAGTTGCCGCAAGCGAGCACGCCGCGATTGTGCTGGCGCGCGACGATGTCGAGCTGCGCGAAATCGCTCTCGGTGAGACCGGAGGTTCCGACCACGACGTGCGCACCGTGTTCGAGCGCCGCGACGATGTTGGCCTTGGCGCTATCGGGTTTGGTGTACTCGACGAAGACGTCGCAGGGATTGCCGAGCGCTTCTTCGGCCGTGGCGTAGATATGACCGCCGAGACGCGGCTCGCCGAGCACCTCGCCCAGGACACGTCCCGCCTGCTTGCGTGCGACCGCGGCGACGAGGACGAGAGCGGCGCTCTTCGCGATCGCGCGCGCCAGCTCGGAACCCGCCCAACCGGTGGCACCCGCCAGACATACGTTGAGCACGATGGTTTCTCCTTCAGCCCGCAGCAGCCCAATTGCGTGAGCTCAGGCGGCAGCGCTTCCGGCTTGACCGTGGCGACGCTTCATTTCCGCCACCGAACCGACGACCAGTTTCTCCAGCACCTTGGGATCGACATCGCCGAGCCTGCGCACGTACAGGCATGCTTTTCCCATTTTGTGCTTGCCGAGCACTGCGAGGAGTTCGTCGCGTCCGGAGAAACTTCCCATGAGGTAGATACTGATGTCGCCCTTGCGGGACGAGAAACCCACGAGGCACGAATCACCTTCGCGACCGCTCTCGTACTTGTAGTGATAGCTTCCAAACCCGACGATGCTCGTGCCCCACATCCGCGGCGCGTGCTTCGTCGCCCTGGTCATCAGCTTGGTCAGGACTTCGCAATCCTTGCGTCTGGACTCATCATCGATCGCGGCGATGTAGCCGTCCACGCTGGCTTCATTCGCTTTCGTCTTGTTCCCGGCCATGGCCACTCCCAGCGGATTTTACGATCGCGGCGCCCAACGCCCGAACGCTTGCGCGTGATGGCTCTTTTCCAATGCCGGATGCCGACCCCAGCGCCTATTTCTGGACAATCTTCTGAGCCACTTCCCAACTATGCCCGGCCGGATCAATGAAGTTCGCAGTACGCATGCCCCACGGCCTGTCCCTGGGTCCAAGCAACTCCACTCCACGTTTGCGCAATTGCGTGCACACCGCATCCACGTCATCCACCCAGATGCTGAGCTGAAAGCGGGAACCGGAATCGCGCGTCGCAACGGCGCCCGGGTCCACGATCTCCCGTGCATCCTCGACACGCAGCAGGTTCACGACCAGGTTGTCGAACTTGACCGCAACCGAGCTCTCGTCCTCGAACAATATCGCAACACCGAACACCTCGCGATAGAAGGCCGATGTTGCCTGCAGGTCTTCGACGAACAGGCTGATCGCATTGATGTGCTTGAGAGTGGATGTCATGGCGGCTCCTGCGCTGCGGGGTGCACCACGTTGCCACGATCCGCCGGGGAAATCGCGCGGCCCAACACCACGATGATCACCGCGCCGCAGTTCGTCGCAGCCCCCAGAGAATGAGGATCGAAGCGGCAATCATCGCCACCCCGACGCTGACGAAGCCAAACGTCACGACGTTTTCCTGCCACGGCTGCGCGCTGTGACCCGCGGAGGTGACCGGAGACATCGCCGTCGTACCCAATGCCGCCGCCAGCGTGGTTACCGCCCAATTCGCGTACGTGCCATACAGCGCACTCCAATACGCCGCAGCCTTCAGTCGCGGCGGCAGTCGCACATCCGACCAGATTGCGCCCAACGCCACGAGCACGATTCCATTCAACACCCCTTCCAGATGTGCGGCGAGACCCATGCGTGGATTGTTGAATTCCTGTTCGACGAGTCCGGTGAGAAGACCGATCAGGAACAGGAACATTCCATGCCAGAGCAACCGCCGTTTGGTGTCTTCCATACGCGTGAACTCCCCTCGATTCGTTACAAATCATCCCAAGCCGGAACCAACCCGGCCATGACTTCGCCGGAAGACTGCTGCCGAAAGCCGGCAGCAACGCTGCAACGCGACAGCTGGCTTGACCCCATGGTCAGGCGGCCACTTGGCCGACGTAGGGATAGATTTCATCCGCGATCCAGTACCACGCAAGTACGACCGCGAACAGCGTACCCGCAAGCCATAGCGCCCAGCGTGCGCGCAGCCATGTGGCGCAAAAAGGCGAGCGTTGCATCGCAAGGTCCGCGAGGTACGCGGCGCAGTAACAGGCGTTTGCGACTGCCGCGAGGGCCAGCAGCGCGAACAGGTCTTGCAGGGTCAATGCGGGGCGGAAGTGCGGCCAGGTGAGCACAAGCCAGGCGGCCACGACGGCCGCAAGCACCACGTTGTATACAATGCGGCGAGGCTCCCAATAGTGCATCGCCTCGCGAACGGCATCCTTGAACGTACGCGGCCTGTCGACCCCTTGCGAACTGTTCATCTGGAACCTCCTGCGTTGCACGCCCAGCTCTGTCGAACGGCGGCGAGCGGGACGTGCCGGAGTCTACCGCAGCCCCTGCGCGGCAGCGCGCCCAGGCGAATCACTGGCCGTGCACGCTGGATGCTTGAGCGGTGATTGCGCGGAAAGCGACGCGGCCTGAAAGCTGCCCCAGATCGCGACGACCAGCAATGGCGTGAATGCAAACAAATGGAAGTAGCCGGAACGCCGCGCCGCCGCACCTCGTTTGATGCGCGTTGGACGCAAGACCTTGTCGCCGATGGGCGGAGATTGGCCTTCGCGCAGGATTTTGAGGCCGCGCCGACCCTCCATGCACGCAAAAAAGCAGGCAAGGACGAGCGGCAATCCGACGAACAAACCATGCCAAAGCACGGTGAGGCCACTGATGCCGAACACCGATCGGCACGGCGCCGACTCGACGAATGCGTCAAACCAGGGCAGCAGCCAGAGCTTCCATGCGAGGACCCATGCTCCGCCGATGGCCACACCCACACAGATCAGCCGGACCCGCTCGGCGAAGCTGTATTCCTCGGCAAACTCGGGTGGGTCGTTCATGGATGCGCGGTCAACGTTTGCCGTGAGAGGCGCTGGCCCGATGGCGCACAAACACGTGGGTTGCACGCTCGCCGGCTACCTGGCCCGCGCATTCGTAGCCCAAGCCGTGCATGTCGATACCCTCCCATAGATGCTCGCCGGAGCCGAGCAGGACTGGCCTGATGGCCAGATGCAGTTCGTCGATCAGGCCCGCGCGCAAATACTGGCGGACGGCGGATACACCTCCTCCAAGGCGAACATCACGGCCACTCGCTGCGGCGGTGGCCCGCTCCAGGGCGGCATGAATGCCGTCTGTGACAAAGTGGAATTCCGTACCTCCCGCCATTTTCAGCGGCGGTCGCGGGTGATGCGTCAGCACGAAAACCGGCGTGTGATACGGCGGCTCGTCGCCCCACCAACCTTTCCAATTGTCGTCCGGCCAGGGGCCGCGGACGGGGCCAAACATGTTGCGCCCGAGAATCCAGGCACCGATTCCGGCAAAGCCTTGTTCCATAAATCCGTTATCGACCCCGGTCTCCCCATCATCATGCCCTTGCATCCCGTGCCATACGCGCGTGTGGAAAAGCCACTCCATCAACTCCGGGCCCCTCACGCCGAGCGGGTTCTGAAGATCCTGGTTCGGCCCGGCCCCGTACCCATCGATTGAAACGGAAAAGCTTCGGACCAGGAGTTTCGACATCGCACGCCTCGCATTGGGTGATTGGGCCGCCATGGATCGTCCGCCTGACCGAGAGTCAGGGCGCATCCTGCCGGAGCTGAAAGACATTGCCTTCGGGATCATGGCCATCGCAAGCCCTGAAGCCGCGAGCCTCCCACTCGTTCTGACTCGGGCCGAGCCGGCCGCCCAGCAACGCGGCCTTGACGCGGGCCTCGGCAAGGCTCGAAACCGGAAAGAACAGTTTGATCGGCGTTTGCTCGCGCACGACAGGAAGCTCGGCGATATCGATCGAATCGGCGACCCGCTTCGGGATCGCATGGATCACCAACTGGATGCGTTCCGACTCCAGCACGATGTGATTGCGCTCGACATGCGCAACCGCCATCGGCACGAGCTCTTCGTAAAATTTCGCGACCAGCTCCAGGTTCATGGCAAAAATGACCGCTCCGGGTTTCAGCGTGTTCGGCATGCGTTCTCTCCCGCCAGCTATTGAGTACCCTCCGCGCCCGGCATTTGTGCGCCCTGGCGCTCGACCGACGAGTCAGCGGGCACGTCGCCAAGATTACTTGCACCAGGGATCGCCTGCAGCCCTCACATAGTGCTCAAGTATGTAAGTCCACGGAATGACGATCGGCACCAGTACTACTCCCATGAGGCAGGCGAAGAGAGTCTCCAACGTATAGTCGTCAAGCCCCGCGTGCAGCCACATGCGCAAGGCGAACGCGACTACCCAGATCACCTTCCAGAGCAACTCGAACAGAGGGATCGGCATCTGCAGCGGGTAGCGAATTCCGATTGCAGCAAGTACGGCCAGAGCGCCCAGGAGCGAACGAACCACGGTTTTTGCGTTCGCAACCGTGCCGGACGGAGAAATGATCCCCGGCCAAATGGTGAAACCAAGCCCCGACCGCGATGAGCAGGTAGATCGCCCTCAGGAGGTAGAGTCGTATCGTGCTGACTTCGCGCATGCTGATTTGGCCTTTTCGAGAGGTTATGGCGAGCGTCGCGCCAGCCGATGATCGAGTCAACGCGCCGCGCGAGGCAGCGGGATCCAGCGGCGGTCGGTCACGGTCGCGGCGGTCGAATAGTCATGCCGACGGACCACGGCTTGCTCTCCCTGCGTACGGTCCGTCGCCGAGCATGGCCTGCAACGCCATCTGCCGCCGATCGTCTTCAAGCTACGATGGCAGCAACAATCATCCTGAAAATAGCCGGTAGCGGTGGAGGGGTATTGACCAAGCGGCGCGCGGCTTTTCGCCCGGCTTGACGGAATAGTTATCCGGCACCTCCTCGGCTACTCTGACTTGAGGCGCCACTTCATGTCGGCGTATGCGATGTGGACGAGCTTTCTCAAGGCCGCATCATCGACCTTCTGGCCGGGTCTGAGCTTGACGTGCCGCATGAACTTGCCAGTGCCTTCCAGCAGGCCGTGTGCATCAGGGAGTTCGGCACCACGAAAGAACCCGACGTTCACGTGATCCTTGAACGCATTGACGTAGCCGAATGCAGCGTCCCCGACACACGCCGTTGGATGACCATCATGCAACAGCTCCCGGACGTCGTCTCCGCAGGCGCGCATGACCTCGAACCAGCGCTGCGCGATCACTCCCAATTCACCGGGATGCTCGCGCATCCAGACCTCGATGGATGGCTCGTGCTCGACCGAACTGGGAAACCGCAGAAGTTGGCTCATTGCGATGCTCACGCTTTCCGCGCCGTACAACGCCTCAATTCAGCAGCGTGCGCAGCACGTCCGCTGTATCAGGCACTGCAGCACACTCCAGTCGACGCGGCCGTAACCCTCCCGCATGGCCTCAGGGAGGTGGGCCTGCAACTGATCGAACCATGACAATATCTCGCTGTGGATCGCTGCCCAACGGGAAGACGTGATCACCCATCTCAACGAATTCGAATCTCTTGTAGAACGAAATCGCTCTCGGGTTTCGCTCCCATACGCCAAGCCAGACTACATCCGACCCATGGGCTTTCATTTCTTCGATGCAGGCGTTCATGAGGTCTTGCGCGATGCCTTTGCCATGCCAATCGTTGGCAACGTACAGCCGTTGAATTTCACCCGGCGATTTGGCCAAAACGCAATTTGGCGCACTACCCCAATGAAGCTGTGCAAACCCCACC
Source organism: uncultured Gammaproteobacteria bacterium (assembly GCA_963720445.1). Classification (GTDB taxonomy): domain Bacteria; phylum Pseudomonadota; class Gammaproteobacteria; order Xanthomonadales; family Rhodanobacteraceae; genus Dokdonella_A. The sequence continues at coordinate 164,148 of CAVRFO010000001.1, read as the reverse complement.
AGCCTTTCTTCCATCTCGGCCAGCAAGGTAACCATGTTTGGGTTGGAAATTTCTCCTGCCTGGATAGCCTCGCTATAACTGGCCCGACAGTGGAGCTCCATATCCTCAGCCGTATTCATGACGCCAAAGGTATCCCTGAATGTTATTTCAGCAAGCTCGGAGAGTCGCTTTGCGTCGCTGCGATCAGCTTTTCGAATGATGGGCAACAGAACCTCCTGAAGGCCGCCTGACGTTTGCGATAACCGGCTCGGCGGCGCGAGCAACGAGTGCGCAGCTTCATTGCCCCTGTGGCGGTTGCCAGAGCTCGATGCGATTTCCCTCCGGGTCTTGAACCCAGCCGAACTTCCCGTATTCAGACTCGTCGACCTTGTCGTCCACTGCGCAGCCCTCCGTTCGCAGTGCCGCGAGGAGCGCGTGAAGGTCGTGTACCCGGAAGTTGACCATGAAGCTCGCCGTGCTTGGGGCAAAGTAGGACGTGTCTTCCTTGAATGGATTCCAGATCGTGGTGCCTGTGCCCGCCGGGTTCTCGGCAGTGACCCACCGGAACGCCACTCCGCCCCATTCCTCGACGTTTAGCCCGAGGTGCTCCCGATACCACTCGGCAAGTGCCTTCGGGTCTTTGGATTTGAAGAATACGCCGCCTATGCCAGTAACACGCTTCATGAAAGGTCTCCTTGACGCTATGAAAAACGAGATCAGTGCGTGGCGATGCCTGAACGCCTGAGTCAAACGGCGCGCGGCTTTCCGCGCGCCTTGAGTTGTCGGGTGTTACCCGAGACATTGATGATCGTGGCTTGCATGACCGCAACGGTCTCTCGCTGCAAGCCTTGCTCGCCGAGCACTTCGCCCTGGCACACCGTCAGAGTCTTGCCCGGTTTCGTGACCTTGCCAATAGCCACAAACCGATCCGCGACTGCAGGCCGAAGGAAGTTGATTTTGAACTCGACCGTAAGGACATCGAATCCGGCCGGCGCGACGGTCAAGGCGGCGTAGCCACAAGCGCCATCAAGCACACTGGTGAGGGCGCCGGCATGAATATAGCCGTGTTGCTGGCACAACTCCGGACGCGGAAAAAGAGCAATCCGCACCTCGCCGTGGGCAACCCGGATGAGTTCCGCACCCGGGGTGGCCATCGGCCCTTGGGCAGAAAAACTCGCCGAGATGCGCTCTTGCAGGTCAGACAACGGGATTGTCCACGTAACACCCAACGTTCGAGATGAGCGGCGAGCCAAAGGGCGCCCAACGACCTTTGGAACGTCCGCTCGATGGACTAGGCCTCAACACGCGAGAACTCCATGGTCCAGTTTGTCTCCCACGTCGCTTCCGCATCCCGGGAGAAGGCTTGTTCCCACGTTGGGTTCCCTCCCGGATTGGCATTCCAGATGAAACGAACCCTGACAGGCTCTCCACGCAACGAATCGTTGGCATGGAACGTACCGGTGGTTCCTGCGAACTCCCCGACGACCGGAACGTCGAGTTGATGCGGGTTGCGGGCATCCAGCCACCAGATCGACCACTTGCGCGTGGCTCGATCGAACGACCGGACCGCAGCGGCGCGAACATCACCTTCCGGAAAGCGCAACAAGTTGTCTTCGACGTTCCCAAAGCCACCCAGGATCTTCCGAGTGGTAGACAGCCCGCTGAAGACCGTCCAGTCGGTGCAGCCTGACAGTCGAGAGTTCAAGCGACGGTGCTGAACATGCCAGTCTCCGATGATGAAATCGAAGTCCTCGGGGGCGGTAGGCTCAGATGGAAGAGGCATCAACTTCTCCTTCGAACGATGCGGATCGGTCTTCTCGTTGTCCAACGCGCGAATCAAGCCGAACCGCGAAGCGGCTTCGGCTTGAAGGGAGGTCAGGCCCCGACTGATGCCTCGCGAGGCCGCCAAACCGAAAGCACGAAGCCCAGGAGCATAACGCCGACCAGAACGGCATTGATGGCGGCGCCTGGAGCGGTGTCAATTCGGTGGACGGGCCAATAAAACCGAAGAAACATGCGCCCAGCTTGTTCGATGAGCAGAACCAAAAACGTGAGCGGGACAAGGCTGCGGTACCGAAGCAGAATCGCGAGGCTGAGCAAACCAAGCACGAACTGGCCAAGTCCCCACGCCGCAAAGACGAAGGAAAAAGCCGCCGCCGCAGCGGCGCCGAAAGTTTCCACCGGTACACCATCGGCCGATCGCGCGATCTCTGGCGCATTGAGCATGACATTCAGCCCCATGGCGATCTTTACCAGCATGAGGGCGAACAGCCAAAGACCGAGTCGCTGGCCCGGGTAACGATTGTCAGCCACGCCAGGAAAAAGAGTTTTCAACATGTTGGCTCCGATGCTCACGCGGGTTCCAACGCCTGAATCAAGCCGCACCGCGAAGCGGCTTGAATGAATGGTCAGAACGCACTTGCGGACGGCATGGTGACAACGACCTTGCCCTTGGCGTGCCCCTGTTCCACATATGCGATTGCGCGGGGCGTCTCGGCGAATGGAAACGTGCGGTCGAGCACCGGCCGCAGCGTGCCCGCATCATAGAGAGCGGCCAGCGTCTTCAATTGCGCGCCATCGGCCCGCATGAAGAAGAACGAATAGCGCACCCCCAACTTCCTGGCCTGTGCCCGCACCTTGCGACTCAACAATGCCATCACAGGCTTCAACAGCGGTCGACCAATCAGCTCGGCGAACGCCGCGTCGGGTGGCCCGACAACACTGATCGCCAGCCCGCCGGGTTTGAGCACAGTCAGCGATTTGGCGAGGGTGTCGCCACCGAGGGAGTCGAGCACGAGGTCGTAGCCGGAGAGCACTCCGGAGAAGTCTGCCTTCGTGTAATCAATGACCTCGTCCGCGCCGAGGCCGCGCACCATCTCCGCATCTTTGCCGTTTGCAGTTGCGGCGACGTAAGCGCCCAGGTGCTTGGCGAGCTGGATGACTGTTGAGCCAAGCCCGCCGGCGCCGGCGTGGATGAGCACTTTTTGACCCGACTTGAGCTGTGCAACCTCGACCAATACCTGCCATGCGGCAAGCGCCACCAGCGGAACCGCCGCTGCCTGCTCCATCGTCAGCGATTTTGGCTTGAGGGCAATGTCATTCTGGTCAATGGCAATGTATTCCGCGAAAGCGCCGATACGCAGGTCACGGGGCCGCGCATAGATTTCGTCACCGACCTTGTAATCGAGCACTTCGGAGCCGACCAGTGTCACGACTCCTGCGACATCGTGGCCTAGCACGAAGGGCCTTTTATATTTCAGGAGCAGCTTGAGCTCGCCGTTACGCAGCTTCTTGTCGAGCGGGTTGATGCTCGCGGCACTCACCCGAACCAAGACATCTCGCGGCCCGACGGTCGGTTCAGGGACCGCAGCCGCAGCCAGCCCGTCTTTGCCATATTTCTCGACGACGAATGCCTTCATGTGCGCCCAACGCCTGAATTTAGCGGCGCGCGCAGCGCGTCCGCTGGAATGAATTGTCAGGCTTCGCTCGCACTTTGACGAGCCCCATTTGCGGACAAGAACTCGTAGAGCCGACCGCCGGCCCAGCACTGGGGGAACGCCACGACAACAAGTGCCATGGGATACCAGATGGGTGCAAGTCCCTTGTCCCAGGTAGCGACAACGCCAACCAAGCCCAAGAGCGTACCAACAAGACCAAGAATCATGGCGTGCTTCATGGGCTTACTTGGTGCGAGTCTCGCTGTAAGCCAAGCGCCAATAATGCCGATGATGATTCGGTAAGAAGTTGCCAGTATGGCAAGCGCGTCGGTCAAAGGCTCGCCCACGGACGGATAGACCTTGACCAGATGTAACGCAATGTCTACGAGGGTTGTGACAATGATGATGAAAACAACACCAGCGACAACAGCCAAAATCGATCTCTTCATGATGACCTCCATGAGGGGCACAACATCTGAATTACGCCGCGCGGCGAACCGGCGTCGGCTTGAACGAATTGTCAGGCGCGCGTCTGTTCAATCCCATATCGCATTGCATCTACAAGGGTATCAACATCTATATTTCTTAGCGTCCTGAACTTGATGCAATATCCCGTCACGCTTGCCTGGCCGATCCTTTTTCCATATTTCTCAGCCAAGTACTTTTTGTCTTTTATTCCCATAATATAGACGGAGATTCCCGTTGTGTTTGCGCTAGTGCCGATCTGATAGAACTCCCTGGTTTTTCCATCGGCATATTTTATAGTCTGTACTCCATAACCTATATTAGGATTGGAAACCGTCCGGCCGCTCTCATCTGCGCCATCAAGAAACCACAATTTACAGCCCGGCATCATTCCCAGAATGATGCCGTGAAGCTCTTGCATGTCGCTTCGTTTTGGCTCTGGCTGAGCAGCGATATAGTCTTTGATTTGGTTGTGTACGTTCATATGAAATTCTACTGTTTGGTCACCTGTCCGCAGAACCCAAGCGCCTAGCGCTGGAGGTAAGCGGCGGCGAAGCCGTCCGCCTTGAACGAATGGTTAGGCGCACCTTGTTGCCGATAGCTCTTGCCGCGAAGTAGCGTCTCTTGCTTACCTTGCCCCCGGCGCAAGACTAGCTGTGTGCTGCGCCTTGTTAGGCGAAGCGCGGCTAGACCTGTTCGATCCATTGGCGGACCACATCCGTGAAGGCGGAGCGTTTAGACTCCAGGTCGTCCACGTCGCGGAACGTGACCAGGGCCCGATCCTCTGCAAGCCACACGAGCAGCGACTCCGGGTCTGCGATCGCGTCAGCAGCGACTGCACGCTCCCGCTTCTTTGCACCGAAGTGCAGGATCAACCCCGTACCCTCTTTCGTACGAAGATGAACGGTGGCGAAGTACTCCGACGTGCGGAAGCTTGGCGCATTCCACTTCACGCCTTCTCCAATGCGGGGATCGGCTTGGAGGAGGATCTGTCGCAGGAGGAGGATTGCCGGTTTGTGCGGGTGCTCCAGCGACGCGAGCAGGCTCTCGACGCTCTCGGGTGCGGACGCGCTACGCTTCATCGGTGTGGCTCCGGCGGTGTTCGAGGGCATGGCGTGCTCCGGGGGAGATCCAGTGAGCCTCTTTCTGCGCCATTTCTGTGCCGTCGTCAGGACTGCGGGTCGAACCCGAAGACACGCAACTCCTGGTCGCAGCGACAAGCCTTCGCGATGCGCGCGGCCCACGCGACGGCCTCCTCGCGCGAGGGCAGTTCGAGCACGGTGAAGCCGCCATTGAGCGGCGGAGCCCACGGTAGCCGCCCTCGGCGACCGCGCCGTCGGCCGAAACAAGCGCGGGCGGAACGTCTTCGTCGATGCCGCCGCCAAAGACGTAGACGCCGGCGGCCTTAGCTTCGTGGATCACGGCGTGCGAGTCGCGGCCCACCGCGTCCCACTCGCCGTCGGGTAATACCATCGCCGCGCTGGGGAAGGGGATCAGGTATTTGGCCATGGAGCTTCTTCTTTTGGGATTGATGACGGGAAACGTGTGTGCGGCCTAACGCCTAAGCTAAGCGGCCGTGCGGGCCGCAGCGCATGATTGCACCGGAAACTTCCTCCCGCACGGTCCGCTTGAGCGCATAGTTAGGCGCCACCGGAAGCAACCTCACTCATTAGGGCAAACTGATTGCCGTCTGGATCGTTGAACTCTGATAGCCACAACTCCGACTTCGGTGTTCGATTTACGACATGAGGCGCGGCCTTGAAAGCGACACCTCTTTCTTGAAGTGACGAATACACCGCTTGGATGTCTGTCACTTGGAAATATATAGCCGAACCTCTTTGAGCGCGCTGACCTGCGGGAGTAACGCCAACAAGTAACCGAACGCCTCCGCAGCTAAAGAAAGCCATCTGAGGCGGAGCCGCAAACAAAAACGGGAGGCCAAGAATGTCTCGAAAGAAGGCTACGCCCTTCTCAAAGTCTTCGATCGGAATCAGGAGTTGAGCCACGGTTGCATTTGCGAGGTTCACTTCGATCTCCTACCTGTGTGTCAGTGAGGCACCTAACGCTCGGGTTCAGCGGCGGGCCGCGCAGCGGACCGTCCGCTGCAACCCGTTGTTAGCCGCGCACGCGCCGGTAGTGCATAGCGACTGCGCCGTTGCGGAGCGGCGTCGACGAGACCAGCTCGAGCCGTCGCGTGCTGGGTAGCCCGCTCTGGTAAAGGGTCGGGCCGTGACCGGCGATCCTGGGGTGGACGAGGAACTTGTACTCGTCGATCAGATCCAGCCGGTCCAGCTCGGTCGCGAGCTTGCCGCTACCGAGGAGCACGCCGGCAGGGGTCGCATCCTTGAGTTTCTGCACGCTCGTGCGCAAGTCGCCGGCGATGTGGTGGCTGTTGGTCCACGGGAAGTCCGTTCGCGTCGACGACACCACGTACTTCGGCTTGGCCTCCAGCTTGACCGCCCACTCGCGCATCGCCGGCGGCGCCTCCTCGTCGCCGCGAGCGACCGCCGGCCAGTAGCCCTCCATCATCTCGTAGGTGACGCGGCCCCAAAGCATCGCCCCGCCCTCGTCCATAAGGCGGGTGAAGAAAGCGTGTGTCTCGTCGTCGGCGATTCCCTCCTGGTGGTCGACGCAGCCGTCCAGGGTGACGTTGAGGCTGAAGGTTAGAAGTCCCATGCGAGTTTACTCCGAGTTGGGCGTTCCGCTGGATTGTCGCTTGTCGACGAGTACCTCGCAGCGGCTAACGCTAGGAGTTAAGCGGCGGCGAAGCCGTCCGCTTGGACGAATTGTTAGGCGCCACCGTGCTGAAGCGGGACCAGAAAGTCCGATACCGGCTCAAGAATCAGTTCTGGCAGGCTTTCCGCAATGGCTTCGCGCAGTTGGCGCCAAGCTTCAGGATCGACTGACGGACGAGCTAGACCTTCAGCCTTTGCCTCGGCCGATGGCCACTGCGTGTAGCTGTACCAAACGTTGTCTGGACCACGATGTAGGCGTGAGCCCAATGAGCCTCGCTCGGTCACCAGCAACTGCGTAATCCGAGACCAGGTCTGGATGAAGGTTTGCTCAGCCCCTGGGTGTAGGCGCCAACGGTAGATGGCACAGAAAACAGCACTAACGTTGCTCATGTCCTCTCACTCGACCGTACAAGGTGCAGGCAGTTTGTGCCGCCTAACGCTGGTTGAGCGGCGCGCGCACTTTGCGCGTCCGCTTAGACGAATTGTTAGACCGGGTCCTGCGCTCCGCGCGTTGCCCAGAACAGAAACGCCTCGAACAGCAGGAAGGCGGCAATAACGATGACCGTTCCGGCGACTCCGGCAAAGTCGAAGCCGATCCGTCCCGCTACGTAAACGAGGACCAACAAAGACATGGCTACCCCCGCCGCGCCTATGCCACGCATTGCCGCGCTACGGTGATATCCGATCCAGAATGCCAGTCGGGCCAGGATCCACACGATCGCCGTGGCCTCGACCGCGCGCATTGCGTCACCGTCGGGGCTGTAGATGGCCAGCCCGAAGAGCCCGGTGACGAACAGCACCAATTGCTCCAATGTGTTCTGCAGATAACGCAGATTGATTCGTAGACGACGTGTTTCGAATCCTAGCAAGGGATCGAATGCGGCCGACTGCAGACGTTCGTGTGCGACGGCATCGATGCCGGTGGCAAAACAGAACAAGATTGCGACGCAACAACACTTGATCGTGAATAACATTCGCGTGCCAATGTTGTCCATCCCTTGCGGGATCGGTGCGTAATACCGAATGGCGAGCCACAGGATGGCGAAGACGATCGCCGACGCGACAATCGCGATTGCACCAGCTCTGCGCTGGTCACGCCAGCCGGATGTTGTCGAGTCATCACTTGTCGGCGACATGGTCCACGGCTCCCGCGTTATTGTTGTCCAGCATGGAATGTGCGACGAAAAATACCGTGATCTGCAGGCCAGGCTAACGCCTGAATTTGGCGGCGTGCGTAGCGCGTCCGCTGCAATGAACTGTCAGGCGGCACTATGTTGTCGCACGCTCGCCCACGGCGAGCCAAGGCATGCCGCGGTAGGAATCTGCCACCACCCAAGCGCCTGCCGTCAGCACCCAGGAGACGACGAACTCGGTCCATTGGGAGGCAGCCATGTGACCAGACATCGCGATGGGCGCCCACACCAGCAGCGTGAACAGGCCCATTTGCAATGCTGACAGTGCAGCCGCCAACCGTGCACACACACCGAGGATCATCGCCACTCCCGCCGCGAGATAGGCACCGCCAGTGAAGTATGCCCAGGCCACATGCGCCGGCAGCCAGGTGGGCACCAGCGGCGCGGTCAATTGGAGATAGACGAAATGGGACAGACCGAAGGCGATCATCGCCAGGCCATAGAGTACCCTCGTGATGCGCACGCCCTTTTCGCCGGTGGCAAAACCGAACCACCGCCTGTCCGAGTCAGCGGCGAACCATGCATACAGCACCCAAGCAGCCGCCACAATCACCGCGGTTTCGCCCCAGCTTTGATAGGAACCTTCCACCGTGGGCGCAAGCACGATGAAACGTACCTTGAACAGCAGCATCCAAAGCAGGAGCCAGGCGAACAGCACGCGAGCAGCAAGTGCCGCCGTGCGTCGCCAGAACAGACCCAAGCCACATGCCAGGGAGATGACGGCGCAGAGATAGATCAGCACCTCACGTGCAGGCAGTCCCTTGGGTGCGCCCTGCCATATCGTGGTGAAATCGCCTTTGATCAGGCCCAGGATTCCGACAACAATCATCGTCGCCGCGAAGACTGCATGCCCCACGCTTGCGATGCGCATCGCCCTTGCTCCAATGCTATTCCCGCTCATTCGATCCGGTTTCTCTCTTCAATTCCGGCCTATGGTCCGAGTGGGGCCCAACGCTGGAGTTGAGCGGCGGCGTAGCCGTCCGCCTTGAACGAGTGGTTAGGGCCCGCACCTGGACGGTTCCAGATTGGACCAACCTTGAAACGGTAACGAGCCGTTTGGAGTGGAGATGGAACCATCACGAAGTCGGTGCATTGTTGGAGCGAACCCTGCCAGCTTCCCCACCACATTGACCGGATGGAACGACAACTCTGGGCCCGACGCAGTCCAATGACCGGAGGACTTTCCCCAAACAACAATGTCGCCCACAAGCTCAGCGGAGTAGCTGCCGTTTGAATCTAACCGAAGGTAAAAGTTGTTATACCTCGTAACGTCCTGTGCGGAATAGCAGCTAGCGGAGGCTGTAAGCGCAGGAGCCGTACTGCACGCGCTAAGTGCACCAGCCCAAATTGCAGTGAACACGAGACGTTGCATGTGGGCCCTAACGCCTGAATTTAGCGGCGCGCGCAGCGCGTCCGCTGGAATGATTAGTTAGACCATACGCCCGTGGAAAGTAACCTGAGAACCATACACGGCCTCTCCGGCACGCACCCGCCGCTCCACTGCACGAAGGCGCTTGTCGATGGACCGCCAATGCCGCAACCAGTAGAGGGTTAGCGGCAGCCCAAAGACGAGCCAAGTAAAAAACCCTAAGGCCAAGGCTAGGCCAGCGGTAGAGCTCTTCGGCACACAATACATAAGAACCCCGCACAGCACCGAGAAGAGGAAGCCGCCGACCACAGCCGCGAACAAAGAACGATGACGCATACGCGTGACGGCAGCGTAGACCGCTGGGAAATCTTCTGGGCTGAGGCGGTCGTTGTCATCCATGTGGTCTAACGCCTGAATTAAGCCGCGCCGCGAAGCGGCGTCGGCTTGAATGAATTGTTAGGCCGCTGCGCGCTTACTATCCAGAAGGATGCAGCAGCCTCAGAAAAGACCAGTTTAGGAATATTATGGCGAGACCCGCCGCTTCCGCCGGCCCCTTTGCCAGCGCGACGGTGTAGGCCTGTTTCTGGATCGGAACCCACTTGATCTTCAGTGAGTTGAGCTCTTCGATCGAGAGCTTATGATCTTCGCGGTGAGCATAGGCGTTTCGAATGCGATTTAACGCTTTCGCAGCACTGACATATGGCGTGGGTAGAGCGCCGAGAGCATCTGCCAAATCAACCTTCATCTCAAAGGTGGCGCGGTGATTGTCAAAAAACTTTCTCGGCTTCTCTAACCTTCTTGAAATCAACGTCTCTATCGTTCTCTCGATCAGGAGATGGCCGCGCAGCACCTTTGACAATTCTGGTGCCTCGTCAAGCGCGAGCAAACCCATTCCGTACTCGTCAAGCTCTTCATGAGTAGCGGTCTCGAAGTCAATTGCTCGTGGCTGTCGTCGTGTACGCATGGAGGTCAAATCAGAGGCCTAACGCTGGAGTTAAGCGGCGGCGAAGCCGTCCGCCTTGAACGAAATGTTAGGTTACTCCCCGACGGAAAGCCTGACGCTGGTGCCGTTGGGAATCGACCGAATTTGAGAGTGAACCTCGGCGGTTAACGCGAAGTGCTCCTTGCCAGGGACAGGATTGAGATTTGATACGGTGTACTTGCCCTCGACAAACACTGGAAGAATGACCGGGGTATAGCAGTAGCCCGGCTTGGGAATCTTGCCTGCGGCATATAGCTGCTCAACCAGTGGGGGTAAAAACCAATCGTCGGCGAGTTCGGTGGCGAGGTGTGACTGAAACTGCGCCACTGTGTCCGCAACGTGCGTAGTCTCGCACGCGCCGGTATTGAGCCAGTACACGCCGGAAGCCGCCTGATAAAACACATCGCCGAGGACCGAAAAAAGAAGCGGTGTGTAAGGCTCGCCGATAACTTCGCCCCAGCCATTTGATAGTGCGTCGAGCGCATCCGAATCTGGGGTAAAGGTAAGTTGAGGCCAGCCAATTTTCATGAGTAACCTAACGCCTGAATTCAGCCGCGGCCCGTCAGGGCCGTCGGCTGGGATGATTAGTTATGCCATGAACGCACGCAGCGCAAGCCAAAAACCGCTACCTGCAAACGCGGGGACACTGCTCTCCAGTGCCGCCGGGACCCGAATAACATGGCCCACCGGGACCCGCATAGCACGGTCCGCCTGGCCCATCATAGGCAGGGCCGCCGGGACCGTTGTAAGCCGGGCCGCCTGGCCCGTTATACGCGGGACCACCCGGTCCAGAATATCGGGGACCGCCGGGGCCGTCGTAAGCACGGCCGCCAGGACCGGCATAGCAGGCGCCACCGGGGCCATCATATGCGGGCCCGCCCGGACCGTTATACGCAGGGCCGCCCGGCCCTGCATAACAGGGACCGCCGGGCCCGGAATAGCCCTTGCAGTTGCACACGTCATTTGCAACGGCCGAGCCGAACCAAGCCACTAAAACAAAAATTGCCGCTCTTAGTATCAGTTTCATACTTCCCTCCCCTTCTGCATAACGCTTGAGTTAAGCGGCGCGCGGCTTTTTGCGCGTCCGCTTGAACGAGTAGTTAGTTGACGGCACTGTAAGCTGCGCTCAAGAGCCGGGAGCGAAGAACGAAGGCCGCAACTGCAGTGCCGCACGTTACTGCAGCCTGCGCAATGTCGCTGCCGAGGGAAAAGAGTAGAAACCCAACTGAAATATTCCCGAGTACCGCCATGGTTACAATGACGCCGGCCGCGTAGACCCCGAGAGCACCAAAGACTCCGACGAGAAGAGGGCTCTTGGTGGTGAGGTACCCGCCTATTGCGCCGGGGAACAAGAACGCACCTCCTCCAAATAGCAACACTAAGAGTTCTATGTTCTGGACGGCTACAGCAGCAAGCGAAAGCAAAGTGTAGGTGAGCACAATGACTCCGACTGCCATGGCCGGGCAAATTTGTAGGCGCGCGGAAAAGTTTGACATGTCAACTAACGCTTGAGTTAAGCGGCGGCTGCCGCCATGCACAACATGTTAGCGCAACCGATCCGCAGCCGTCCGCTTGAACGAATTGTTAGGCACTAGACGCCGCCACTACCGAAGAATAGCCCAACGAGGCACATAGCACCTAAAAGCGTGAGCACACCGACAACCAAACTTGCAAAACTTGCAACGCCGCGTAACTGACCAGAACGCCAGTTGGAAAATGCAACAGCAAGCGCGGCAAGCTCCACAAAAACAGCAATGGGCGAGAGAACAAAAATTGCAGCGGATAGCGCGATGTCTGCATGTGGCGTGACTAGGAGAAACAAAACCACTAGCGCGAATAGCACAGCAGGCGGAAGGAGCAGTGCAGCGAGAACCATGCGTTGTGATGCGTTGCGCTTCATCTAGTGCCTAACGCTTGAGCTAAGCGGCCGCTGCCGCGAATGAAATTAAGTTTACACCGTGCCGATTCGCAGCGGTCCGCTTGAGCGAATAGTTAGGCCTCATTTGCCCGGACACTGTCGTTGACGTGCTTGGCCCAGCCTGAAGCATAAATTCCTGTCGCTAAATTGAAGGTGCTTTCAAATTCTTGGAAGAGTTCGCCCGCTGAATCGAACAAGTAACCCCTTACTTTTTCTAAGCGTAGCTGTTTGACGTTGGAATCGGAGTCCCAAATGTGCTCACCGTCCCAGTACTCGCCAAGCGACATGAGTGCGCTATAGATGCAAGCGCCTTCAGGATTATAACCAACTAGGATTGCGCTATCGCGAATGTTGAGATGAGTCATCTCTTGAGGCCTAACGCCTGAGTTAAGCGGCGCGCGGCTTTTCGCGCGTCCGCTTGGACGAATAGTTAGAACGCTCGCCTCGCAGGTGCGGCAACACCACCGAATGGACAAGCCAGGCGACAACAACGATGACCAATGATGGTAGCCAACCTAGCACGGCTGCGAAGGCAAGCGGAGCGCCGTCGCGATCATAGAGCGCGAGAAGCTCGTTTGGAGAGGCGATGGAAATGTCGATTGCACGTGCCGCAATTGCATAGGCGCCAGTAAGACACCAGCCAGCAGCAACAGCCAAAACAGCGCGTAACGCGGTTAGCGGCCGCGAGCTAAACATATTCCCTGCTGTGAACACGAGATACGGCAGCGTGACGCCTGCAAGGCAGATCGCAACCTTTGCGAAAGTTTCCGCGCTCATGAGTTCTAACGCCTGAATTGAGCTGCCGGCGTTTTGCGCCGGTCAGCTCGGATGAATTGTTATGCGGCAAAGTGCAGGGTGATCGAGATGTCCATTTCGGGTGAGTATGACTCGTGGCGCTGTCACGACCGCATGGATTGCCTGGCGGTATGGGAGCAATGCGATACGTGCGGCGGGAGCGGTATCGACGATAGCGGTAAAGACTGCGATGGATGCTGTGGCGCTGGAGGCGGCCATGCCTGCATTCACGATTCGCCGCATAACGCCTGAATTTAGCGGCGCGCGTAGCGCGTCCGCTGGAATGAACTGTTAGGCAGCAACCGGCGCCAGAAATACATTCAGGACCAGCCATGTGGCCCACACAAATGCTGCGATTGATGCTACATCAATTGCGAAGTCTAACCAGCTCTGCTCGTTGACGAATCCCCACGCCCGATAGCGCCAGCGAAGCTGATAAATATGGTCGCCAGCGCCTACATACATGTGCCAGGCGCCCCATTTGTTGATGAGAGACAAAATGATCTGAAGGGCGACGCCGAACAAGAAAGCAAAAATGATCGAGTGGGCGTGACCAGATGATGCGACTTTTGTTGATACCTTCTCATTCGTTAGAAAGAGCACTGGCCCACCTATGCCATACGCGACCAACCATGCTCGCAAAGTCTTGGAGTAATCGGCGTAGTTCTGAAAGTGTTCATCTCTTTGGTACGCATCGAAGTCTTCGTCTTGCGGTTGCATGACGCCCCCTTTTTGCCTAACGCTTGAGCTAAGCGGCCGCTGCCGCGAATGAAATTAAGTTTACACCGTACCGATTCGCAGCGGTCCGCTTGAGCGAATAGTTAGGCCTCATTTGCCCGGACACTGTCGTTGACGTGCTTGGCCCAGCCTGAAGCATAAATTCCTGTCGCTAAATTGAAGGTGCTTTCAAATTCTTGGAAGAGTTCGCCCGCTGAATCGAACAAGTAACCCCTTACTTTTTCTAAGCGTAGCTGTTTGACGTTGGAATCGGAGTCCCAAATGTGCTCACCGTCCAAGTACTCGCCAAGCGACATGAGTGCGCTATAGATGCAAGCGCCTTCAGGATTATAACCAACTAGGATTGCGCTATCGCGAATGTTGAGATGAGTCATCTCTTGAGGCCTAACGCCCAAGCTCAGCTGACGGACGCCGAAGGCGGCCGTTCCGCTGGAGCGCCTTGTTGGGCCTTGTGGGTCGCATGAAGTACTAAGAACAATTTCTTAAATGTTGGAATGAAGTGCTCAGAAAGAGGGCCTTGGTCGCATACGAAACGATTTATCCCGGATAGCCGCTCATACATCGCGCCATTAGGCAGCGTCATCGCCTGTGTCAAAGCGTCTCGAATGTAGTCGTAGGTCTCGCGTTCGCCGTTACCTACTGGTGGATGGACGCTACGCCAAGAGTCTACCTCTTGAAGCGCACGCGCCAGATCGCCGACGTAACTGTTCATGTGGTCAAGGCCCAACGCCTGAATTAAGCCGCGCCGCGAAGCGGCGTCGGCTTGAATGAATTGTTAGGCGGCATGCTACTGCCCCTCAACCTGCATGCGCGCCGGATAGCCTGTCAAACACTAGAACCTGCGAGAACGGCTGGCCTTTTCTGTTTGTACCCTCGTCGGTGATGGTCAGGATTTTTCCATCTGGCGATACTGTGCGCACAGCAACGCCAGCCGCTTTGCCATTTCGTTTCTCTTCTGACTTGACGGTCAGTGCATCGACGCGCACGGCATTCAATGTGTCATAGCTTGCCGAGCCTGTCATCGGATAATCCCGGCCATCATATTTATAGGTGTAACTCACCTGCACTTTTTCGCCCTTCGCACCAACGCCCGTCCAGGTGACTGAAACTCCTGTCGGGGTGGCCTGATACTCCCGTATTTGGCTTTGCCACCCCGGGCCAGGCTTGAATTTTGATTTCTCGACATTGAGCTTCCAAGTCCCCAGAACGGCATCGTCCGGCGGTGCCGAATTAGCTACCGAAAGCCCGAGCCAGAAAATGGATCCGAAAATGATAGCCAGAAAGCGTGAGCTCACGGTTCCTCCTGAACGACGCCAGCAGTAGCGGGGCCAGAACGGTTAGTAAGGCGATGATCCGCCTCATGCCGCCTAACGCTTGAGTTAAGCGGCGCGCGGCCTTTCGCGCGTCCGCTTGAACGAATTGTTGGGCAGCAACTTAGTATCCAACAGCCGTCATATTAAACGCCATGCCGCCTATTTTCATATCCTGTTGTAGTGTGATGTCAATTAAGGCGCCTCGATTGTCAGAGCCATAGCTAAATGAGAACGCACCAGCATCTATTTCCATCAGTGGAGCGAAATGCGTTTTCTTTGACAAGCAAGTAATCGCATTCTTGACGTTGACGCCGGCAAATTCAGTAGAAGCATGCTCCATTAAGTAGTTACAAACCTTCTTGGCCGGCTCGTAATAGTGGTGCTCACAGCGCTTAGCAGCAAGCGCCAGCCCTGGCTCGTCCTTGAAGTTCTCGCCCCACGAGGTACGGAACGTGAGTTCCCTCTTATCGCTGGGCTGAATCGATGCTACAAAGCCGCGTAAAGCCTTGCACAGTTCGGCGGGTGGAGCTGCATGTGCCGACGGCAGACAGGTCGCGACCGATACGACTAAAGCCAGCAACCAATATGGATTCTTCATCTGCTGCCCAACGCTAAGTAGCCCCCAGACTCGGGGTGTTGCAACGCATGTTCAGTGGTGGGCGGTGTCTCGTCAAGTGGATTTCCTACACAGGATCAAGACGTTGACCCGTATCCGTTGGAGACGTGGACGCGCACGATGGCGCGCAACATCACGGATGTGAGGATGTAATGGATTACAGCGACAAGAATGTGGGTGTAACCGCAGGCGGGGCAGGCGCTTCGCCGCTGCGCCTGATGGATCAAGTACGTGGCCGTTTGCGGGTCAAGCACTACAGCTTGCGGACCGAGCAGGCGTACACGGCTTGGATACGGCGCTTCATCGTGGCGACCGGGCGGCGTCATCCTCGCGAGCTGGGTGGTCCGGAGGTCGAACAATTCCTTACGTCGCTGGCGGTCGATGGCCAAGTCGCCGCCGCTACCCAGAACCAGGCACTCTCGGCGCTGTTGTTTCTATACAAGGAGGTGCTCGGCATTCAACTGCCGTGGATGGACTGTGTCGTACGCGCAAAGCGTCCGAAACGATTGCCCACTGTCCTCTCTCAGGACGAAGCGCGACGCTTGTTGACCGCGATGGATGGCCGGCCGTGGCTGATCGCCAGTTTGCTGTATGGGAGCGGGATGCGGTTGATGGAATGCCTGCGCTTGCGGGTGAAGGACATCGACTTCGAACGCTTCGAGATCACCGTACGCGAGGGCAAGGGCGGAAAGGACCGCCGCACGATGCTGCCTCGCTCACTGGCCGATCCATTAAGACGCGAGGTGGAACGCGCGCACCGGATTCATCAGGCCGATTTGGCTGCCGGATTCGGTGCAACGCGGCTTCCATACGCGCTCGCGCGCAAGTATCCACGCGCGGCGCGCGAGTTCGGCTGGCAGTTCGTGTTTGCGTCGGTGCAACGTTCGCGCGATCCGATCGATGGAATCGAGCGACGTCATCATTTCGATGATGCGATCCTGTCTCGTGCGCTGAAGAGCGCCGCCCGCAAGCCGCTCAGCGCACATACGCTGCGGCATTCGTTCGCGACGCATTTGATCGAGGCGGGCCAGGATATTCGTACCGTCCAGGAACTGCTTGGGCACAAGGACGTGGCAACCACCCAGATCTACACGCATGTGCTCAATCGCGGCGCGGGTGGGGTGATCAGTCCGCTGGATCGGTGATGGCGTGTTTGCCCCGGTTGAGATGATGACGCCCAAGCGGGGTTGCCCGAAAAGCGCCCCCATCCGCCTCCGGCACCTTGTATGCGCCACATCCATGTGGCGCCCCCTTGCGGGCAGCTTCGCTGCAAACATCGGCGATCCTGCCGATGTTTCCCCGCTGCGCAGGGGAAGGGAAAGCAAGCGCGTTCGCGCGCCCTATTTCAGGTTCGCCTCGAAGAGCTTGAAGATGCGCTTGTATTCGTCGAGCCACGAATCGGGGTGCACGAAGCCGTGGCGTTCCATCGGATAGGCGGCGACCTCGTAGTTTTCCTTGTGCAGTTCGATCAGCTTCTGGTGCAGGCGCACGGTGTCCTCGAACAGCACATTGTTGTCGATCATGCCGTGCGCGATCAGCAGCGCGCCCTTGAAGCCGTCGGCGAATTCGATCGGCGACGAGCGCTCGTACGCGATCGGGTCGAGCTGCGGATTGTTGAGGATGTTGGACGTGTATTCGTGGTTGTACTGGGCCCAGTCGGTGACCGGGCGCAGCGCGGCGCCGGCCTTGAACACGTCGGGCGCGCGGAACAACGCCATCAGCGCCATGAAGCCGCCGTAGGAACCGCCGTACAGGCCGACGCGCTGCGGGTCGGCGGACGCGTTCTTTTCAAGCCAATGCACGCCGTCGATCAGGTCTTCCAGTTCCGGATGGCCCATGTTGCGGTAGATCGCGGTGCGCCAGTCGCGGCCGTAGCCTTCGCTGGCGCGGTAGTCCATGTCGAGCACGACATAGCCGTGGTCGGTCAGCATGTTGTTGAACATCTGCTCGCGGAAGTACGGCGAATAGCCGCGCAGCACGTTCTGCAGATAGCCCGCGCCGTGCACGAACAGCACGGCCGGATACTTCTTCGACGGATCGAAATCCTTCGGCTTGTAGAGCTTCGCGTAGATCGGCTGTTTGGTGTGCGACGAGGGCACTTCGACGATGTCGAGCGCGGGCCATTGCAGCGCCTTGTAGGCCGGCGTGCGCGTGTCGGTGAGGTCGCGTGGCGCGGCGGCGCCATCGACGCCGACCACGGCGAGCTGGCTCGGTACATACGAACTCGAATGCAGCAGCGCGAGCTGCTTGCCGTCCGGCGCCAGCGCGAAGCCGTCCAGCCCCTTCAGCGAGGTGACGCGATCGAGCGTGCCGCCGCCGCTCGCGACGCGATAGACGTCGTACGCATACGGTGCCTCCGCATTCGCGCGCAGATAGAACCATTTGCCATCCGCCGACTGCACCGGCGCGGACACCTCGAATTTCCCGCTGGTCAGCGCACTCGCCTTGCCACCGGGCGTCTTCGCATAGAGCTGCGCGTAGCCAGTTTCCTCGGACACGTACCACAGAGTGCGGTTGTCTTTTTCCCAACCGAATTCGTTGAAACCCCAGTTGATCCAGGCCGGATCGGTGAGGCGGTGCTGGCTGACCAGTTTGTGCGCGCCGAAATCGACGCTGGCGATCCAGCGATCCTTGTTGTCGATGCTGCGGATCTGGATCGCGAGCGAGCGGCCGTCGTCGCTCCATTCGATGCCGCCGCCACCGCCGTCTTCGGCGTCGGCGACGATGCGCACCGCGCGCGCTTTCGGCTTGTCGTCCTTCTTCTCGTCTTTCTTCGCGGCGGACGCCTTGTCTGCCTTCGCATCGCTGCCCTGCGCGCGCTTGGCCTTCTCGTTTTCCTCGCGCACCGCTTTCAACGGGTCGTCGTGGATGCCGGGCAGGTCGTCCATGTCGAGCTTGTATTGCTCGTGCTTGGCCAGATCGAGCAGCAGCAGCGATTGCGGCGCCGGGTCGTTGCGGCCGACGCGGGTGCGCTCGTCTTCCTGTTCCTCGTAACCGGAATCGGTCACGAAACGCTGCAATTTGCCGCGCCTGCCCGTGTCATGGCCCTTCGGCGAGGTGACCACGAGCAGCGAGCGGCCATCCGGAGACAGCGAGGTCGCTTCGATCTTCACGTCGTCGCCGATATGAAACGGCTGCGGCGCGCGGGTCGCATCGCCACTGGTGAACTCGGCATCGTGCTTCTTGTGCGCGTCGCGATCGGCCTTGATCTCGCGCAAGGTCGAAAAATAACGCAGCTGCATCTCGCCGAGGTCGTCGGGCTTCTTCGCATCCGGGTCCTTGTCGGCGACCACGATCGCGGCGGGGCCGCTGACGCCGCCGGCGATGTCGTAGACGAACCATTCGCTGCCGCTGCGGTACTGCAATGCGCGGCCGTCCGCCGAGAATTGCGGCGATGCTTCCGGCTGCGGCGTGCGCGTGACCTGGGTCAGGCGACCGCTGGCGACGTCGCGGATGAACACGTCGCCATTGCGCACGAACGCGGCGCGGGTATGCGTGCGATCGAACACCGCGTCGCTGCCGTCCGCGTTCGCCATCGCCTGCGGATCGACGATCGTGTCGCGGCCTGAGGCAAGATCGACGCGATGCAGGTCGCGGATCGACGAACCGTTCTGCTTGACGTTGTAGTAGACGTGGCTTCCGTCGACGCTCCAGTACGCGCGCTCGACCGGCGGCCCGATCCAGTCCGGATTGGCCATGGATTGTTCGAGAGTGACCGCGTGCGCGGGCGCGGCGAGGACGGTAAGCAGAACGACGAGGCTGGCGACGAACGCGCGATGCATGCTGTTGGCTCCGGGACGGCGTGGCAAAGCGCGCAGCATACCGGCTGCACCGCGCGGGGCGACCTGCCGAAAGTCAGCAGCGGGATGTTTCGGCGGTCGAAAGGCTCCGGCATGGGAAGCTGGCCGTTCGTGGTGAGGTATCGAACCATGAACGGCGACCCGAAGCCGCCCGCCCGCGTTGTAGGAGCCCACCCTGTGGGCGACCTTCGCGATTTGCCATGGATCACGCGCATCGATCGCGCACAGGGTGCGCTCCTACGCGAAGCGAACCGGTCGCAGTCGCCGAAATGGTCGTGGTCGCCGGTTTGCGCGCGTGAAGCTTGACCGCCGCGCATGGCATCATGCCGGGCTTCCCAACCTCCCCACGTCCGCCATGCCCCTGCCCTGCGTCGAAACCGAAACCGCGCCGAACCCGCGTCACAGCATCATCTGGCTGCACGGCCTCGGCGCCGACGGCAATGACTTTGCGCCGATCGTGCCCGAATTGGTCGATCGCGCGTGGCCCGCATTGCGGTTCGTGTTTCCACATGCGCCGGTACGCCCGATCACGATCAACAACGGCTTGCCGATGCGCGCGTGGTACGACATCCACGGCGCCCAGATCGCGGACAAGCAGGACGAGGCCGGCATCCGCGCGTCGATCGTGCAACTCGACGAATTGATCGCGCGCGAGGCGGAACGCGGCATTGCAGCGGAAAACGTGATCCTGGCCGGCTTCTCGCAAGGCGGCGCGATCGTGCTCGCCGGCGGGGTGCGCCATGCTGCGAGGCTCGGCGGCATCGTCGCGCTGTCGACGTATCTGCCGATTTCCGCGAAGACCGCCAGCGAGCGCAGCGCGGCCAATGCGGGCCTGCCGATCTTCTTCGGCCACGGCAGCCTCGACAACGTCGTCCCGCAAGTGCTCGGCGAGCACAGTCGCGACGCGCTCAAGGCGCTCGGCTATGCGGTGCAATGGCACAGCTATCCGATGGCGCATTCGGTGTGCATGGAGGAGATCGTGGATTTGCGCGCGTGGCTCGGTGCGCGTTTCGCATCCTGACCCCCCGCACCCTGATAATGTAGGAGCGGCGGCAGCCGCGATGCCTGGTGCGCGCTTCCGAGAAGCATCGCGCCTTCCGGCGCTCCTACAGGACATGCAGCAAGCCGAACAAGGGGAACGACCGGTGCAGCCTCGCGGCACCTCCACCACACCGAACTGGCTACCGCAATTCTGCAGCGCGCCGACGCTGTTCGCGGTGACTATCGTCGCCGAGCTGGTCGCGTTGGTGATCGTGCTCGCGCCGGAGTCGCATTTGCGGCCGTGGTTGCCGCGGCTCGGCGTGATCAGCGTCTACGTGCAATGGCTGGCGCTGCTCAATGCGGTGGTGTTGTGTTCGCTGCGGCGACCGCTGCAACACGTCGCTGCGCGCACCGGTTTCATCATCGCGTGGATCGCCAGCCTGCTGGTCACCGCGCTCGCGAGCGCGGTGGTGTGCCAGATGGACCAGGCGCTCGGCCTCGGCCTGAGCGTGCCGGTCGGGTCGAGTCTGCGTTTCGTGCTCGCCAACGCCGCGATCTGCGCATTGATCGCGGCCGCGCTGCTGCGTTACCTGTTCGTGCTCGAACAATGGCGCGAACGCGTGCGTGCCGCATCGAAGGCACAAGTGGACGCGCTGCAGGCGCGGATCCGCCCGCACTTCCTGTTCAACAGCATGAACACGATAGCGAGCCTGATCCGCACCCGGCCCGCGGAAGCCGAACGCACGGTCGAGGATCTGGCCGACCTGTTCCGCGCCGCGCTCGGCGCAAGCGACGCGCACGGCACGCTCGGCGAGGAACTCGATCTGATCGAACGCTATCTGCAGATCGAACACCTGCGCCTCGGCGACCGCCTGCGCATCGAGATGGATGTCGCGATGCTGCCGCGTGAATTCCCGCTGCCGCGCCTGCTGCTGCAGCCGCTGATCGAGAACGCGGTCTACCACGGCATCCAGCCGCGCGCGAATGGCGGCGTGCTGAGCGTGCGCGGGCGGTGCGTCGCGGACGGCGTCGAGATCGTGATCGCCAATCCGCGCGCAGAGGCCGAGACCAGCCCGCGCAACGGTGTCGCACTCGCAAACATGCGCGCGCGCATCGGGTACCATTTCGGCGCGCGCGGCGAGTTGCGCGTGGATTCGGGACCGGAGAATTTCATCGTGACGTTGCGTTTGCCACAGATGCCAGCCACATGAACGTGCTGATCGTCGACGACGAACCGCTGGCGCGCGAGCGCATGCAGGCGCTGCTCGCCGAGATCGATGGCGTCGCACGTCGTCGGCGTGGCCGACAATGGACGCGAGGCGCTGGAGATGGCCGCGCGCCTGCAGCCGGATATCGTCCTGCTCGACATCCGCATGCCGGTCATGGACGGACTGGAAGCGGCGCGCCACTTGGGCGAGCTGGAAACACCACCGGCATTGATCTTCTGCACCGCATACGAGGACCATGCGCTGGCCGCGTTCGAGGCGAACGCGGTCGACTATCTGGTCAAGCCGGTGCGCGGCGAACGCCTGCGCGCGGCGCTCGCGAAAGCGCGCCGATGGAGCGGCGACGATGCGCGCCAGATCACCGCAGGCCGCGGCGCCCGGACGCAAACGCTCGCATCTGTGCGCGCGCGTGCGCGGCAGCCTGGTGCTGGTGCCGATCGCCGAGATCGACTATCTGCTCGCCGAGGACAAGTACATCGTCGTGCATCACGCCAAGGGCGAAGTGTTGATCGAGGAACCGCTGAAGTCGCTCGAAGACGAGTTCGAGGACCACTTCGTGCGCATCCATCGCAATTGCCTGGTCGCACTGTCGAAACTGTCCGGCCTGACCCGCATGCCGGATGGCCGTCTGCTCGCCCAAGTCGATGGCGTCGCGGCCACCCTCGAAGTCAGCCGGCGCAACCTGCCGGCGCTGCGCAAACTGGTCCGCACCCTATGAAGACTTTGCGCATCGCCACGCGCCAGAGCGCGCTCGCGCTCTGGCAGGCCGAGCATGTCGCCGCGCGTTTGCGCGCGGCGCACGCCGATCTCGTCGTCGAGCTGGTGCCGATGACCACGCGCGGCGACCAGATCATCGATCGGCCGCTCGCCGAAGTCGGCGGCAAGGGATTGTTCCTGAAGGAACTCGAAGTCGCGATGCTCGAACACCGCGCCGACATCGCGGTGCATTCGTTCAAGGACGTGCCGATGGAACTGGAACCGGGCTTCGTGATCGGCGCGGTGCTCGAACGCGCCGATGCGGCCGATGCGTTCATCAGCAATGTGTACGCGCGCTTCGACGAACTGCCGCGCGGCGCGCGTATCGGCACCTCGTCGCTGCGACGCCAGGCGCAGGTGCGCGCGCTGCGTCCGGATATCGAACTGATCGATCTGCGCGGCAACGTGAACACGCGTCTGGCCAAGCTCGATGCGGGCGCGTACGACGCGATCATCCTCGCCTGCGCAGGACTCGAACGGCTCGGTCTTGGATCACGGATCACCGCGCGGCTCAGCGCGCCGGACTGGTTGCCGGCGGTCGCGCAAGGCGCGATCGCGATCGAGTGCCGCGCCGGCGACATCCTCTCGCAGGAACGCGTGCAGGTCCTCAATGACGCGCATACGCTGCGCTGCGTGGCGGCCGAGCGCGCGATGAACCTGCGCCTGCACGGCAGTTGCAACGTGCCGATCGCGGGCTACTGCGTGGAAACCGAAAGCGGGCTGGCGCTATGGGGTCTGGTCGGCGATGCGGCGAGCGGACGGGTCATCCGCGCGCAGGCACAAGGCACGCTCGGCGATCCGGACGAGCTGGGCGAGCGCGTCGCCGGTCTCCTGCGCGAACAGGGCGCCGATGCGATGCTGGGCCATGTTTGAATAGCGCAAGGCATCGCGCCTCCCGGCGCTCCCACCAAGCATGCCTTATCGCTGGGTGGGGATTCTTGAACGACGAAAGGCATCGCGCCTCCGGCGCTCCCACCAAGCCTGCTTGTCGCCGGATGGGAGCGCCGGGAGGCACGATGCTCCTGTCAGCTGATCAACCGCCGAAGTTGTAGACCAGATTGGTCGTGACCAACTGGTCGGTCTTCTTGACGCCCGGCGCCACGTCGGAATTGGTACGCACCTGGTAGCCGACCTTCAGCGCAAGCTTCTTGTTCATGTCGACCTGCAGGCCGGCGTCGTTCTGGAAGAACGTGTTGTCGCTGCCCGCTTCCATCAGGAACGTGTCTACGAACGATGTGCTCTCGGTGAAATTGTGCTTGTAGGCCATCAGGCCGCGCGCGACGAGTTCGCTTTGCGAATCGAACTTCGTGCGCACCAACACCGCAGGATCGCCAACCGCCTTCACCTGGTCGATCGGCTGATAGGTCTTGTAACCCGGGCCGATTTCAAGCGACAGCTCGTCGCTCGCATTCTTGAGCACGGTGTAGCCATAACCGATCGAGGCAACCCACTGGTAGTTGAACGGCGAGAAGTCGTCGTTCTCGTAGCGCAATGCGCCGACGATGTAGCTGCGCTCATCGAGCTTGTAGCCCATCGACGCGCCGGCCTCGTAGCGATTGGAGGTCAGGTTGTAGCTGGACTGGTTGACCAACTGGCCGTTGACCAGATTCGCGGTCTTGACCTCACCCTTGCTGCGCAGTGCGGTCAGGTAGAAGGTGTCCTTCCACTGATCGTCTTCCTTCTTGAACTGCAGCTTCGCGTTCAGGTTTTCGGACTTCGCATTACCACGTGCGGCGGCGAAACCGGCTTCACCGGACCCGGACCAGCTGCCATCGCCATCGGCGAACGCGGACAGCGGCAACGCCGCAAGCAAGGCCAGCGGGATCAGCATCATTTTCATCGGGGTATTCCTTATATGTCGGCACAAAAAAAACCGCGAATGCGAGCGGTTGTGGGCCGCGATGGTATGCAAACGAGCTAAATCCGGCGTGAACGGGTATGCGGCTGCGGGTGAACATTGGTGACGCTTCGCGTTCACCGGATCAGCGTGCGTAGTACGCCATCACCGCGTGTTTCGCCTCGGCGAAAAAAAGCCAGCGTTCGACGAAGATGCCGGACATTCCGGACACGAGCGCGAGCCACGCAACGACTCCGCGCGCGGCAGGCAGCGCCAAGCCAAGCGCCGCGAGCACGCCCGGGATGAGGAACCCCGCGATCAATGCGATCGCGCGCAGCTTGCGCGAATGCTTGCGTGCGAGCACGAAACCCATCTCGTGGGTCAGGTAGTTTTCCTCGGTGTGCGGCTGCTCGAACGAGCGCACCGTGCCGAGCGATTCCAGACCGGTCGCGTGGCCGGCGGTCGCAGCAGGTTCGCGATCGATCTGTCGCCAGTACGACGACTTTATCCATGCACACGCGGCGGCGACCACGACGATGCCCGAGAGCAGGACGGGCGTTTCATGCATGCGCCATGTGCCGGGCAAGGTCCCCAACACCCACAGGCACAGCGCACCGGAATAGAGACCGAGCAGCAGATAGCCGGGAACGACATGGCGGTTATGCCAAGCGCGGATCGGTTTGAGACTCGAATAGATATGCGCGGTGCAGAACACGGTCAGCAATGCGCCGACCGCCAGTGCCGCACCGAGCGGCAGCAGTAGTGCGGATGGCCCCACCGGGAAGGTGGTCAGGAATGGAAAGACCACGAGCAAGAGGGCGAGCAATGCGACCGCCGGAAGATACGTCGCGATGGCGGCGACACCTTCGCGCGACAGCCACGAGCTGCGCCATTGCGACAATGCGCGCCAGGCGCGCCGCGGCTGTCCGAGATGGCCGAGCGAGGACACCAGTCCGGCACTGACCAGCACGATGCCGGCGATCAACCCATAGATCAGGGCGGTCGGGTACATGCACATCCTGAATGCACCGCCCGGCTGCGCGAGTCCGCACTGCGGCCAGAACATCGTCAGGGCGGCGCCGATCAGGAACCACAGCCCATAGCCCGCTCCGGACAGCACGGTGAAACAGATGATCGAGAAGGTCGGCCGCATCGTGGTGTGCGTCCGTCAGCGCGACAGTGCGCGGTCGAGCCAGCGCAGAACGCCTGGAAGTTTTTCGGTGTCGAGTTTCTCTTCGCGTGCTTCGCTTGTTGACGTCGCGGCGCCACAACCATCGCGACGCGGTCGCGGTGGCAAATAGCGGTTGACCGGCCGGTAACCGAACTCCGGCATCAGCGCATAGCCATCGCGTTCGGCGACGAGTTTCGAGATCGCCGAATCCGCATCGCCGAGATCGCCGAAATGCCGCGCACGAGTCGGGCACGCCATCACGCATGCCGGCTGGCGATCGGCCTCGTCGAGCGTTTCGTTGTAGATGCGGTCGACACACAAGCGTGCATTTCTGCATCGTTCCCTTTTTCTCGCTGTACTCGCGTGCGCCGTACGGGCAGGCCCACGAACACAGCTGGCAGCCGATGCACTTGTCCGCGTCGACCAGCACGATGCCGTCCTCGGCGCGTTTGTAGCTCGCGCCGGTCGGGCACACGGTCACGCAGGCCGGTGTTTCGCAATGCAGGCACGAGCGCGGGAAATGCACGGTCAGCTCGCGTGTCGCGTCGTCCGGCAACGCCTGCTCCACCGCATAGCTGTGCACGCGATTGAACCACACGCCATTCGGCTCGGCGCCGTACGGATCGTTGTCGGGCAACGGACCGAAATCGCCGCCGTCGTTCCACTCCTTGCAGGCGACCGCGCAGGCGTGACAGCCCACGCAGATGTCGAGGTCGATGACGAGGCCGAGTTTCCTCGCGGCGGGCGGCGGCAACGTGGTCATCAGAACGGCCAGAAAATCGGGATCAGGTACATCGAGATGGCACAGAACAAGGCGATCAGCGGAATGCCGACCTTCATGAAATCGGTGAAACGATAACCGCCCGCATAATAGACCATCGTATTGGTCGGGTAGCCGACCGGCGTCGCGAACGACGTCGCGGCCGCGAACGCGACCGCGACCACGAACGGTTTCGGATCGGCATGCATCGTGTGCGCAACCGAAACCGCGATGCCGACCATCAGCACGACCGACGGGTTGTGGCCCATCAGCTCGGTCAGCAGTGCGGTCAGCAGATACACCATCAGCAGCGCCGCGAACGGGCCGTGCGCGCCGACCAGAGTCATCGCGTTGGCGACGAGGATGGTGGACAGGCCGCTGTTCTCGATCGCGGTGCCGAGCGGCAGGATCGCGCCGAGCAGCACGATGATCTTCCAGTCGATGCCTTCGTAGAGATCCTTGCGGCCGAAGCAGCCGGCGATCGCCATTGCGACCGCGCCGCCAATCGCCGCGATCGGGATCGGCAACCAGTGCATGCCGGACGCGATCACCACGGCCGCCATGATCGCGACCGCGCGGCGCGCGCGATGCGGCGTGCGCCGCATGTCCTCGCGTTCGCTAAGCACGACGAAGCGGTCGTCGCTGTTCAACGCCTTCGCGCCGGTCTCGTCGACCAGCAACAACAGGACATCGCCGGCGGTGAGGCGCACGTCTTTCAGTTTCTCGCGCAGGATGAGGCCGCGCCGATGCAGCGCCAGCACGATCGCATCGTGCTGACGCTGGAAATCGAGTTCCTCGAGACTGCGGTTTTCAAGCGAACTGTCGGGCTTGACCATCGCCTCGACCAGCATGCGCGCGTGGCCTTCGTCGCTCCCGTAGCGGTTTTCCGGGTCGATTTGGAGGCCGGCCCGCTTGCGCAGGTCCTCGATTTTTTCCCAGTCGCCGCGCACCAGCAGCACATCGTCGACTTCGAGTTTCTGTTCGCGCGGCGACCACATGTGCCGGTCCCCGCGCAGCAGTTCCAGCGGATACACGCCGTATTTGTCGCCGAGCCGCGCGTCCGCGATGGTCTGGCCGAGCAGATGCGAGGTCGACGTCAGCTTGAGTTCGGTGACGTACTTGCCGACCTCGGCTTCGACCGGCATGGTCGCATCGACTTCGCGCGGCAGCAGCCAGCGCCCGATCAGCATCAGGTAGGTGATGCCGACGATCGCGAGCAGCGCGCCCATCTTGGTGAACTCGAACACGCCGAACGGCGCCAGTCCATGTTGCGTCGCCAGGCTGTCGGCGAGCAGGTTCGACGACGTGCCGATCAAGGTGCACACGCCGCCCATCTGCGCCGCGTAGGCCATCGGCATCAGCACGCGCGCCGGCGAAGTGCCGGTGTTCGCGCACACGCGCAACGCAAGCGGCAGGAATGTCGCGACCAGCGCGATGTTCTTCACGAACGCGCCCATCGGCGCGATCGCGAGCATCAGCGCGAGGGTCAGCAGCCAAGGCTGGCGAATCCGCGACAGCACGCGGCCGAGCGGTTCCAGCGCGCCGGATCGCTCGATGCCGAGACTGAGCGCGAACATCGCGGCGACGGTGATGGTCGCCTCGTTGCTGAAGCCGGCCAGCGCATCGTTCGGCGAGACCAGTCCGAGCGATGCGAGCAACACCAGCACGATCAAGGCGACCAGGTCGATGCGCACCTTCTCGCTCGCGAACAGCGCGATCGCCGCAACGACGATCGCGAGCGTCATCCATGCGTGCGGCGTCATTCGGTCGTTCCGCGTGCGTGCAACTGGATTCGATGTCCGGGCACCTGCGCGTCGGCATCGCGTTCGATGCGCACACGCAGGTCGAACCACGCGGCCTGCCCGGTGACCGGGTCCGCATTCGCACGTTTCCTCTTTCCACTTCGCGCGGGCAGCGATTCATCGATCAGGTCGTTGAGCAGGAAGCCGTCGACGTTCTCCGGCGCATTCGCGCTGAGCTTCCACGCGCCCTTGTGCTTGCCGATCGCGTTCCAGGTCCACACCGTTCCCGGCGCGGTGCCGGCATGCAGCTTCGCCTGCACGCGGATGCGTCCGCGCGGACTCGCGAGCCAGATCCAGTCCTCGTCGTGCACACCGTTCGCCGCCGCTGTCTGCGGATTGAGATACAGGTAATTGCGCGTCGCGATCTGGCGCAGCCATTTGTTCTGCGAACCCCACGAGTGGTACATGAACATCGGGCGCTGGGTGATGGCGGAGAGGGGAAATTCCTCGAGATAGCCATCCATGGCGGTTCCGCCAGTCGGCATCCCTGCCTCCTCCTCACCCGGCGTGCGCGATGCCTCGTGGGCATCGCGCAAGCACGCCGGATTCGACCAGAACGGCAACGGATCGAAATAGCGCGCGACGCGCTCGCGGTCATGCTCCGGCGGTTGCATCGCGCCATGCCCCAGCGCGGCAAGCCGGAAGCGTTGCAGGGTTTCGGCATAGAACTCGAACACGATCGGCTGGGTCGAGCCCACGAATCCAAGGGCCTTGGCCCATTCAAGATAGTCGCGATTCGCCATCTTGTAGTAGCGGCCCGCCGCAGGGATCTCGTTGTGCCAGAAACAGCCGTGCTCGATGTAGCGGTCGAGTTGCGCGGGATTCGGCGCGCCGATTCCTTCCTGCGATCCATCCGCGCCACGCCAGCCCGCGAGCAGGCCGACGCCGGGCGCGCGTTCGTGCTCGACCATGTATTGCGCGTAGCCGCGCGGGTATTTCGGCGCGCCGCTGTCATCGACAAGACCGGGCAAGCCGAGCCGCGCGCCGAGATCGAGCAGCACGTCCTGGAATGGACGGACATCGCGATCGAGCGCCACCACCGGCTGGCGGATCGCATCGCTGGCGCCATCGGCGTCCGAGATCGGACGGTCGAGCATGCTCACGCAATCGTGCCGTTCCAGATATGTCGTATCCGGCAGCACGAGGTCGGCGAACGCGATTGTTTCCGAATCGTAGGCGTCGCTGTAGATGATGTGCGGGATGCGATAGTCGCCGCTGGCCGGGTCGCGTTCGCAGAGCATGTCGCGCGTCGCGCTGGTGTTCATCGACGAGTTCCAGCCCATGTTCGCCATGAACAGGAACAAGGTGTCGATGCGCGTCGGGTCGCCGGCGCAGGCATTCGCGATCACGTTCTGCAGCATGCCGTGCGCGGCGAACGGGTGTTCCCACGAGAACGCCTTGTCGATGCGGCGCGGCTTGCCTTCGGCATCGACGAGAAGATCTTCCGGCGCGACCACATAGCCGAGCGGGCCGGCATTGAGCGCTCCATTTTCCTTGCGCGTCTTGCCGGGCCGGTTCGCGGGCGGCGCGGATTTCGGATACGGTGGCTGGTAGCGGAAACTTCCCGGCGTATCGATCGCGCCGAGCAGCATTTGCAGCAGATGCAGTGTCCTGCAGGTGTGGAAACCATTCGCATGCGCCGCGATGCCGCGCATCGCATGCATGGCGACCGGGCGGCCGATCATCTCGGCGTGCTCGCGGCCATGCGTGTCGGTCCAGCGTTGCTTGAGCGTGATCGCCTGATCGAATGCGGTCTCGGCAAGTTCCCGGGCGAGACGACGGATATCGTCGGCGGACACACCGCAGCGTTCGGCGACCGCATCCGGCGCGTATTCCTCGCCCATGAAGCGTTCTGCGAAGAGCTGGAACGCCGGCACCACGGCGCGACCATCGGGCAGCGCGTATTCACCGACGATCAGCGGCGCGATGTCGATGGCATCGGCACGTTCGATGCGATGCGATACGGACGTTGCGCGTACGGCACACAGCGCGTGGCCTTCTGCATCGCGCGCAATCATCCCGTCATCTGCCGCGCCCGGTGCGCGGATCACCAGATGATGCGCATTCGTGTAACGCACGAGGTAATCGAAATCGATGCGATCGGTGCGCAGCAATTCG
Organism: uncultured Gammaproteobacteria bacterium; assembly: GCA_963720445.1. GTDB lineage: Bacteria > Pseudomonadota > Gammaproteobacteria > Xanthomonadales > Rhodanobacteraceae > Dokdonella_A. The sequence goes on along the minus strand of CAVRFO010000001.1, from coordinate 134,157 downwards.
TGGATGAATGCGCCGGCGAGCAGACCGTCAGTGCCCGGGTTGATCGGCACCCATTCGTCGGCGATCGCGCCATAGCCGGTGCGCACCGGATTGATCGAAACGATCTTCGCGCCGCGCGCCTTGAGCTTGCCGAGTCCCAGCTTGATCGGGTTCGAGTCGTGGTCCTCGGCGACGCCCCACAGCATCAGGTATTTGGTCAGCTCCCAATCGGGTTCGCCGAATTCCCAGAAGCTGCCGCCGAACGTGTACATGCCGGCCGCGGCCATGTTGACCGAGCAGAAACCGCCGTGCGCGGCGTAATTGATGGTGCCGAACTGCTGCGCCCACCAGCCGGTCAGCGCCTGCGACTGGTCGCGGCCGGTGAAGAACGCGAGTTGATCGGGATCGCGCGCGCGGATGTCGCCGAGCCATTTTGTCGCCAGCGCGAGCGCTTCGTCCCATTCGATCTCGCGGAACCTGCGTTCGCCGCGCTCGCCGACGCGCAGCAACGGTTTGGACAGCCGCGCCGGCGAGTAGTGCTGCATGATCCCGGCCGAGCCTTTCGCACAGATCACGCCCTGGTTGACCGGGTGCTTCGGGTTGCCGTCGATGTAGCGGACGTGGCCCTCCTTCAGATGCACGCGGATGCCGCAACGACATGCGCACATGTAGCACGTCGTGGTTTTCACCTTGTCGCCGGTGGGCAGGTTGAGGTTCAGATGAGCGTGCGGCACGGCGAAAGTCGCTGATCGATGATGCGGCCATGGTAACGGATGGTTCCCGGAAACGAACCCGATTGCGCCCGATCTGCGCCCTTTCCGCGGATTGCCGCATGGCTAGACTGCCTCCTTGACGTTTTCACCACAAGGAATCAGGCCGATGCGTGCATGGATATCGATGCTGTTGCTGTTTCTGTTTCCCGCGTTCGCCGCTGCGGCGCCACATTGGCAGGAACAGCCCGAATGGGCGAGGGAATTCAGCGACCATGGAGTCGTCGGCACTGCGCTGATCTACGACGAGCAGGCGGATCGCCACCTCGTGCTCGATCGCAAGCGCGCCGAGACGCCGTTTCTGCCGGCATCGACCTTCATGGAGCGCGATGGTCGGCGCTGGTTCTTCGCCATCAACATGGATCTGCCGGGCGGCGACAGCGTCGAGCGGATCAAGCGCGAAGCGCCCAAGCGCAGCGAGATCGCGCGCGCGTTGCTCGTGCGGGTCGGCGCGTTGCCGAAAGCGGAGTAGGCCTCGAACGACCCGCCGACGCGCGTGCGGGTCGCCTATGCGGGCTTGTCGGACGTCCGTGCGCAGGCATAGGGGGGGCGCAGCGCTTCCAGCACCACCTCGGCGGCGCGGCGCCGCGCATCGCGTTCGTAGACGTAGTGCTTGGCCATCGTCCGCAGGATCGCGCGCACGGTCAGATCCGGCGGCAAACACAGGCGACGCTCGCGCGGCAGCACATCCTGCAGGGCCTTGTAGCTGTCGAGCACGGCGAGCACGTACGACTGGCAGTCGAAGTACGGGATCATGCCATGCGCGGTGCGGCCAGTGACCGAGCAGGTTTCGAGCAGGAAGTCCGCGCCGACGCCGCCCGGACCCGTGCGGTAGTTGCAGCAGCCGTCATCGACAGCGGCGTCGGCAGCCGTTGCGGACGCGATCGGTACGGAATCGATCGGCTCCAGGCTCTGTTCGTCGAACAGCGGCTCGTCCTGGCCGACCCGCACGAACAGCAGCTTGCGTGCCTTGGCGGCCGGTCTGGCCTCGAAATACTGGATGCCGTCGGACGTGCTGCCCATGTCGCCGCACGGAGGATCGCCGACTTCATTCGGGTCCGCTTGCGCGGCCAGTTGCTTGCGGTAGGTCGGGTCGGGCTCGAAGCTGAAGCGCTGCACGCCGGCGACCGGCGTGGTCTCTTCATACGGCGTCAGTACGCAACGTTTGACCAGCGCCGGGGCCGTATGCGCCGCATAGATCCGCTGCAGGCCGGTCTTGATCGTTTCGCCGGGCAGCAGGTCGAAGACCTCGACCAGGGTTTCCGTTGCGCCGCCGTCGGAATAGCGCATCGCCAGTCCGCCCGGTCGCAGGAACAGGTTGACCTTGCGATCACCGAAGTCGCAGTCCTGCACCCAGGCGGCCAGCCCGACCTTGGCATCGGCCAGGTGATGCCAGGTGCAGCCTTCGACCGCGGGGCGCGAGGGGGCGTTGGGTGGCGCGGCATCGTTCGGTGCGGCAGTCGCGACCAGGGTCGCGAGGGCGAGCACGACGGACGGAATCGTTCGCAGCATCGGGGCGTCGCCAGTGGGAGGGCAGGAATGCACCGGAACCTCGGCGCCGACCGGATTGAATGCCCGTGCATGGTACCGGTGACGCGCGGCCATCCGCTATCGCTTTTTGCCGGGATACGCGGTATAGCGCAGGCCGGGACCAGGGGAAGCACCGCCATGACGATCGAGACAGCATCGCAGCCTGTCGTTCCGGAACGGCCGCAGCTGGGCCCGCGCGTGTCGCGCATCGCGACCGTTCTGGTCAGCAATGCGATACCGCTGTTCGGTGTCCTGTACTACGGTTGGTCGGCGATCAATGTGCTGGTGCTGTACTGGCTGGAAAACCTGCTCGTCGCGATCTTTACCTGTTTGCGCATTGCCGCGCACCGTCGCCTCACGCGCCGGAGCGGACATTGGCGCGGCGCCACGCTATCGGCTTCGCCGGGCGATATCGGCCAGCGTCCCGCATTGCTGCGCGACTATGCGGTGATCGCATTCGTGTTCACGCTGGCGCATGGCTTGTTCGTCGTCGTCATCGCGCTTCTGCTCGCGCGGAGGCATCCCGACGCGCCGATGTGGCAGTTCGCGTTCGGCCCGTTCCGGCAAGGCGCGTGGATCCTGCTGGGCACGCTCATGGTGGATTTTTGCGTCGACCTGGCAGGACTGCGCTCGCGGAGCTTCGCCTGGCTCAAGGGCCATGTGCAGCAGCGCATGGGGCGCGTGCTGGTCCTGCATCTGGCGATCATCGTCGGCATGTTCGCGATGGCGGCGACCGCTTCGCCGTTCGGCGTGCTGTATGCACTGATCGGAATGAAGACACTGTGGGATCTGGCGATGGCACGCGCCGGCGATGTGTCCGCGGCGGCGCCGATCGCGCCGCCGGCCTGGCTGCTGAAGGTCGGCGGACGCATGGCCGGCAACGAGGGTGGTCGCGCCGCGCTGGCGAAGCAGTGGAGCGTCGCGCTCGAAACGGCGCGCCGGCAGGGCATCGAAGACGAGCAACCGATGCCGCGCTGATCGCGGCATCGTCCGGCGCGGCATGTCGATTCCATCGCGTGATGGATCGGCCGAACGCGTCATGCAACGCGTCTTTTGAGCCCACAGCGAATGGCGCGGGGCGGCTGTGACACACTAGCCGGGCTTCGATTCGATCAGTACGCAAAACAAGTCCCTTTCGTGACATGTCGCCATGGACCGCTACGAACGCATCCTGACCCTGCACCGCATCCTGAAGTCCGCGCGCTATCCGGTTGCGTTCGCGCGCCTGAAGGAAGACCTCGGCTGCTCGCGCGCGACGCTGTACCGGGACATCAATTTCCTGCGTGACGCGCTCGGTGCGCCGATCGAAGCCGGCGACGGGGACGAGTCCACGCTGCGTTACGCCGCCGACCAGGGCGAACGTTTTGAACTGCCGGGCCTGTGGCTGACCAGCGAGGAACTCGCCGCGTTGCTCGCGCTGAACGAACTGCTCGGCCGCTCCGACCCCGGCGTGCTGGCCGGTGCGCTGGCGCCGTTTCGCGCACGCATCGAACGCCTGCTGTCGGATCATTCGAGCGGGCGCGCGCTGCCGATCGAGCGTATTCGCGTGCTCGCCAGCGGCTCGCGCCTGCTCGACCAGGCCGCGTTCCGTATCGTCGCCAGCGCGACGCTGGCCCGCCAGCGCCTGAAATTCCGCTATCGCGCACGCTCGACCGACGCGCTGACCGAACGCGTGGTCTCGCCGCAGCGTCTCGCCCACTATCGCGACAACTGGTATCTCGACGCGTGGGATCACAGCCGCGATGCATTGCGCAGTTTTGCGCTCGACCGCATTCGCGAGCCGCAACTCATCGATGAAACCGCACTGGACCGTGATACCGGCGAACTCGACGCCCACCTCGCCTCGAGCTATGGCATTTTCTCCGGCGCGCCGAAAGCCTGGGCGACGATCTCCTTTTCCGCGCATGCGGCACGCTGGGTCGCCGACGAGCATTGGCATTCGCAGCAGCAGGGCTCGCGACTTCCGGACGGACGCTACGAGCTGAAGATCCCTTATTCCAACTCGCGCGAACTGCTGATGGACGTGATGAAGTACGGACCGGATGCCGAAGTCATCGCACCGGTCAGCCTGCGCGAGGAGATGAAGATCCTGCTGCAGCTCGCGCTCGGCGCATATCAGGGCGTACTGTGAAACAACGCCCATGACGAATGGCGAACCCACCGCGCTGCCGATGCCGCCGCAACCCGCGTCTGCGCATCCCGCCAGCGTGTCGCTGGTGCTCGGTTCCGGTGGCGCGCGCGGCTACGCGCATATCGGCGTAATCGAGGAATTGATCGCGCGTGGTTTCTCCATCCAGTCGATCGCCGGCAGCTCGATGGGCGCATTGATCGGCGGCGTGCATGCCGCCGGCAAGCTCGACGAGTATCGCGACTGGGTGCGGCCGCTGCAGCGTCTCGACGTGCTGCGCCTGCTCGACTGGACGTTGTCCGGCGGTGGTTTCATCAAGGGCGATCGCATCATCGGCGTGCTCAAGGACCTGATCGGCGACATCGACATCGAGGATCTGCCGATCGCCTACACCGCGGTCGCGGTGGATCTCAATGCGCAGCGCGAAGTCTGGTTTTCGCGCGGCCCGCTGTTCGATGCGATACGCGCGTCGATCTCGATCCCGACCATATTGCGGCCGCATCGCTACCAGGGCCGCCTGCTCGTCGATGGCGGCCTGCTCAATCCGCTACCGGTCTCGCCGACGCTGCGCGATTTCACCGACGCGACGATCGCGGTCGATGTCAATGCGCCGCCGGAATCCCTGCACGGCAATCCACCCGATGCGTCCCCGCTCAGCCACGAAATGCCGGAAATGCTGCCGGGCGGCAACGACGCTCCACCCGAGCTGCCACGAAACCCCTACGGGCGACGCATCGCGGATTTCATCGACGCCCACATCGGCAAGCGCGAAAAACGCATCGTGGTGCAGGAGCCGGGCACGCTCGAATTGTTCGCACGCTCGCTCGACCTGGTCCAGGAAACGATCACGCGCCTGAAACTCGCCGCGCAGCCACCGGACCTGCTTGATCACGATTCCGCGCAACGCGTGCGCGTTCTACGAGTTCCACCGCGCCGACGAATTGATCGAGCTGGGTCGCAAGCGCACCCGCGAAGCACTCGCGCGCTGGTCGCCGACGCGCATGCCGCGCTGAGAGCAGCGGAACACCCTGGAGTGCTTTCGTAGGAGCCCACCCTGTGGGCGACCGGGACGCCGTTGCTGCGAGGTTCGCGCACAGGGTGCGCTCCTGCAAAAATCCCGCCTGCGAGCGGCTTCAGCCGCGATGCTTTCGCGATCAGAAGCATCGCGCCTCCCGGCGCTCCCGCAATGATGCGGAAACGGGACAACCGCCGCGACCCGAGTCGCGCTCTGCAGCCGCGAGGAATCTGGAGCCCTCCCTGCGGATTCCTCGCGGAACTGGAATGAAAAAGGCCGGCATGCGCCGGCCCTTTTCCTTTGCGTCGAATTGCGCGACCTCAGCCGCGTTTCATCGACCCGAAGAACTCGTCGTTCGCTCTTCGTGTTCTTCATCTTGTCGAGCATGAATTCCATCGCGGCGAGCTCATCCATCGGATGCAGCAATTTGCGCAGGATCCAGATCTTCTGCAGCTGGTCCGGATCGATCAGCAATTCCTCGCGGCGCGTGCCGGAGCGGTTGATGTTGATCGACGGATAGACGCGCTTTTCCGAAATGCGGCGGTCCAGGTGCACTTCCATGTTGCCGGTGCCCTTGAATTCCTCGTAGATGACCTCGTCCATCTTCGAGCCGGTTTCGACCAGCGCGGTCGCGATGATCGTCAGCGAACCGCCTTCCTCCACGTTGCGCGCGGCGCCGAAGAAACGCTTCGGGCGCTGCAACGCATTCGCATCGACACCGCCGGTCAGCACCTTGCCGGAGCGCGGCACGACGGTGTTGTAGGCGCGCGCGAGACGCGTGATCGAGTCGAGCAGGATGACGACGTCCTTCTTGTGCTCGACCAGGCGCTTGGCGCGCTCGATCACCATCTCGGCGACCTGCACGTGGCGCACGGCGGGTTCGTCGAAGGTCGAGGAGACCACTTCGGCGCGCACGCCGCGCTGCATCTCGGTGACTTCCTCGGGACGCTCGTCGATCAGCAGGATGATCAGGTGCGCGTCCGGATGGTTGTGCACGATCGCCTGCGCGACGTTCTGCAGCATCATCGTCTTGCCGGCTTTCGGCTGCGAGACGATCAGGCCGCGCTGGCCGCGGCCGATCGGCGCGATCAGATCGAGGATGCGTCCGGTGATGTCCTCGGCTGGAACCGTTGCCGCGTTCCAGATGGAACGCCTTGCGCGGGAACAGCGGCGTCAGGTTCTCGAACAGGACCTTGTTCTTCGACGCTTCGGGCGGCTCGCCGTTGATGTTGTCGACCTTCAGCAGCGCGAAATAGCGCTCGCCTTCCTTCGGCGGGCGGATGCGGCCGGTGATGTAGTCGCCGGTGCGCAGGTTGAAGCGGCGGATCTGGCTGGGCGACACGTAGATGTCGTCGGGGCCGGCGAGATAGGACGCGTCGGACCGCGCAGGAAGCCGAAGCCGTCCTGCAGGATTTCCAGCACGCCTTCGCCGTAGATGCCGCCGCCGGCGCGCGCATGCGCCTTCAGGATGAAGAACACGATGTCCTGCTTGCGTGCGCGGGCGACGCCTTCCTGGACGCCGAGGCTGTCGGCGAGCGAGCAGCAGCTCGGCCGCGGTCTTGCGCTTGAGATCGTTGAGATCGATCAGCGGACCGTTGCCGCCGCCATTGCGCGACTCGTCGTATTCCTCGTCCGCGTTGTTGTATGCCTGCGGATTGTTGCCGCTGACCTTGGCCTTGGCCCTGGCCTTGACGACCGCCGCGGCGATCGCGGCGGCCACGGCGCGGACCCTGACCTTGACCTTGATGCTGGCCCTGGCCTTGTCCCTGACCTTGGCCCTGATTCTGACCTTGGGCATGCCCTTGGCCTTGATCATGACTGCCTTGGTCCTGGCCGCCTTGATCGTGCCCTTGACCTTGCCCCTGCTCCTGACCGTGCTGCTGGCCGGCCTGCGCATGCGCGCTGTGCGGTTCGCCGACATTGCCGTCGCTGGCCTCGCGCCGCGATGACTCGGCGCGCTCGGCCGGCGGCGGCGGATCAGAAGGCGGGCGGGCCTGTTCCGTTTGCGCATTTGCAGACGCAGCTTCCCGTGCAGCTTGCGCTGCCTGGCCACGCGGGGTTCGCTGACGCGGCTCTGGACGGCCGGTTGCGGGGGCGGGAGTCACCGCCTTCGTTGGTTTCGTTTTCGGACACGGGCAATCCTCGCTGGGCGCCGTTGGAACTGAAGGAGGGAAGGATCTCGGAGAAGCGAGCCGAGCAGATCGCTGCGGGCGCTGGGGTTTAACTTAGCACTGACTGCGGCGGGGCGTCCAGCGCCGTCAGCGGCAATGGGTCAAGCCGGCTATTCGCTACGCTCGCCGCAATCCGCACTGCTTCCGGCTGTCGGCGCGTCATGGCACGATCGCCTTGTCGATCATCTGCGCGAGCTGCGTCTTGCTGACCGCGCCGATCTGGGTCGCCTGCGACCTTGCCGTCCTTGAAGATCATCAGGGTCGGAATGCCGCGCACGTTGTAGTTGCGCGGCGTCTTCTGGTTGTGGTCGATATTGATCTTGGCGACCTTCAGCTTGCCCTGCATAGCTGGCGGCAAGGTCGTCGAGCATCGGCGCGATCATCTTGCACGGGCCGCACCATTCGGCCCAGAAATCGACCAGTACGGGGCTCGGCTGGACTTCAGCACCTGTTCTTCGAATTGGTCGTCGCTGACGTGCGCAGATAGCTCGCTCACGTAACTCTCCGGGTTGCTCCAAGGATCGGCTGTTGCTGGAAATGCGCGGCTTCAAGGGCGACCGCGCGCGGAAGCGCGCTTGGGCTACACTCACGCCGGTTTCGGCGGCACAGATGGCAGCGGGAAGGGGTGACGAAACGTCCGACCCATTTCAGCCCAAGCGCATCGATCTGCGCAAGCTGGGCGGCAGCCGCCGCACATTGCAAGCCGCCGCACCACCCGGACGTTTCCGAGCAGCGCCCGCCTTGCGGCCCGCGCAGCCGCCACCGATCCGGTTCGGATGTCGAGATCCCATCGACGTCCCTCCCCGCATGTCATCCATACAGAATCCTTTAATGTCACAGAATCCGATTACCGATATCACGTTTCGAAAGCTTCGACCTGCATCCGAATGTCCTGTCCGGCCTGCACGCCGCCGGCTTCACGCGCTGCACGCCGATCCAGGCGCTGACGCTGCCGGTCGCGCTGGCCGGCCGCGATGTCGCCGGCCAGGCGCAGACCGGCACCGGCAAGACCGCCGCGTTCCTGGTCGCGGTGCTGAACCGCCTGCTGACGCAAGCCGGCGGTCGCCCGAGCGCAAGCTGACCGATCCGCGCGCGATCATCATCGCGCCGACGCGCGAGCTGGCGATCCAGATCGACAAGGACTTCCGCAGGCATCGGCCGCGACACCGGCCTCACCTCCGCGCTGATCTACGGCGGCGTCGACTACGACAAGCAGCGCGATCGCTGCGCGCCGGCTGCGACATCATCATCGCGACGCCCGGCCGCCTGATCGACTACCTCAAGCAGCACGTGTTCTCGTCTCAATGCGATCGAGGTCGTCGTCATCGACGAAGCCGACCGCATGTTCGACCTCGGCTTCATCAAGGACATCCGCTTCCTGCTGCGGCGCATGCCGCCGCGCGAGCAGCGCCAGTGCATGCTGTTCTCGGCGACGCTCGAGCCATCGCGTGCTCGAGCTCGCCTACGAGCACATGAACGAGCCGGAAAAGCTCACGGTCGAGACCGACAACGTCACCGCCGACCGCGTGCGCCAGCTGGTCTATTTCCCGGCCAAGGAAGAAAAGCTGCCGCTGCTGATCAGCCTGCTGTCGCGCATCGACGCGCAGCGCAGCATGATCTTCGTCAACACGAAGATCGCCGCGGAAAAAGTCACGCGCGCGCTCGAACGCCAGGGCTTCTCGGTCGCGCACGCTGTCCGGCGACGTGCCGCAGACAAAAGCGCGAGACGCCTGCTGGCAAGTTCCAGAGGGCGAGATCGAAGTGCTGGTCGCGACCGACGTCGCCGCGCGCGGCCTGCACATCCCCGACGTCAGCCACGTCTTCAACTACGACCTGCCGCACGACGCCGAAGACTACGTGCATCGCATCGGCCGCACCGCGCGCCTCGGCGCCGAGGGCGACGCGATCAGCTTCGCCTGCGACCTGTACGCGATGGGCCTGCCGGACATCGAGACGTACATCGACCAGAAAATTCCGATCGCGCCGATCGACCCCGGATTTGCTGATCGCGCCGCCGCCGCGCGCACGCGTCAGCCACTCCAACGTGGCCAGCGCCGAAGAGGCTGCCGACGACCTGCGCAACACCGCTGGCGCGCCACCCAAGACGGCGGCCCCGGGTTCGCGCTCACGCGCACCGCACGGCCGCGGCGAACGCGGCGCAGAGCGCGGTCCGGCTCGACGCGAAACCCCGCCGCGGCCCGCGCGCGCCGCTACGCCGGCGCCTGCGAAGCCGGTCGCCGCGCCCGCGCAAGACGCAGCCCCCGCACCGGCACCCGGCGCGCCCACCGGTTCCGATGACGCCGCAGCTACCGGTGCGCCGCGCAAGCGCAGCCGCCGCGGCGGTCGCGGGCGCAATCGCAGTGGACGCGCGGAGGCCAATCCGATGGCCACGGCGCAGTCCGGCGAATCCGCCAGCACACCGGCCGCCGGCGCACCGGAACGCAAGCCGCGCCGCGAACGCACGCCGGGCATCGAACGCAGGACCCCGGCCGAACGAGCCGCCGCCAGCGTGGCGACGACCGCACCCGCCGCACCGAAGCCGAACTTCTTCCGCCGCATCGCCAAGATGTTCCGCTCGCACTGAGCCGCGTTTCGTCGAACCTTGCGACACCCGGCGCTGCCCCGCAGCGCCGGCTTTGCTACGCTGCGCGTCCTGATTGCCGTGGAAATGCTTTCGCATGCTTGGGCGCCTGTCCGGAATCGCTCGTGGTCGCTATGCCGAACCGGCTGCCCTGCTGTGCTGCGCGCTGTTCGGCGCGCTCGCGCTGTGGCTGTTGGTCCGTCTGGTCTGGGCGCTGGTTCCGCGCAGCGATGCGGCGCTGGAACTGGCTCCGCCACGCCTCGCCGCCGACGCGGGCGGCGCAGTGCCGGCGCAGTCGGCTGCGAACTGGCATCTGTTCGGCACGTCCCGATCGCCACTCGGCGCGGGCGGCGCCGCACCTGCCACCACGCTTTCGCTGATCCTTCGCGGCACGTTCGCATCGGCCGACCCGCGTGCCGGCATCGCGGTGATCGCCGACCAGTCCGGTGACGAGCGCGCCTACAGCGTCGGCGAGGAAGTCACGCCCGGCGCACGCCTGAGCGCCGTGTATCCCGATCACATCGTGCTGAGCCACGATGGCGTCGAGGAAGGACTGAAGTTGCCACGCGACCGCAACCTCGCGCCCGGCGACATCGTCAAGGCGACGCCGGCGACCGCGACCAGCCGCGTCGCGAACAGTCCCATCGCGACCCCGCTCGCAACCGGGGGAACGCAGCCAACGGCAGCCGCCGCACAAACCGCGCAGGCTCCGACCGGCTGGCAGCAAACCGTCGCGCAGATGCGGCAGAATCCCGCCGAGCTGATGAAGCGCGTGCAAGTCGTGCCGGTGCTCGACGGCGGAAAACTGACTGGCGTGCGCTTGTCGGCGAGCGGCGATGCGGCCTTGATCCGGCAGATCGGCCTGCTCCCCGGCGATGTCGTCACTGCGGTCAATGGCATGCCGATCGATTCGTTCGCGCGTGGCGAGGAAATCATGTCGAACCTGAGCAACTCCAGCTCCGTCCACGTGACGGTATTGCGTGACGGAAAGCCGATCGCACTCACGGTCGGCCTGCAATGAGTCATTCTCGAAATACGGAATCCTTTCGCATGAGCCGACTGTTCCTGACGATCACCCTCGGCATCATCGCGATGCTGCCCGGCACGTTCGTGTCCGCGCAGACCACGCCACCGGCCGACGCGCAGCAGCCGGGCCACACCGCGACCGCCGATGGTCGCCACACGCTGAACCTGAAGGACGCCGACATCCAGGCGTTGATCGCGACGGTCAGCGAGATCACCGGCAAGAACTTCATCGTCGGCGCCGAACGTGCAGGGCAAGGTCACGGTGATCTCGGCGCGGCCGATGAAGCCGGACGAAATCTACGACGTGTTCCTGTCGGTGCTGCGCGTGCACGGCTTCGCCGCGGTGCCGTCCGGCAGCATGATCAAGATCGTGCCGGAAGCGATGGCGCAGCAGGATGGCTCGGGCACGGCGGACGGTCCGGGCGCATCGTCGCCGGACGAACTGGTCACCCAGATCGTGCCGGTCAAGCACGTCTCCGCGGCGGAACTGGTGCCGATCCTGCGTCCGCTGATGCCGCAGGGTGGGCAGCTGATTGCGCATGCCGCGTCCAACTCGCTGGTCGTGTCCGACCGCGAAGGCAACGTCAAGCGTCTCGTCGAACATCATCCGGCGCATCGACACCATGTCCGATGCGCAGGTCGAGGTGATCCCGCTGGTGCACGCGAGCGCGGCCGAGATGGCGCGCACGCTGACCATGCTCGCCGACGACAAGACCGCACAGGCAAATGGCGAAAACACGCGCGTGTTCGCCGATGCGCGCACGAATTCGATCCTGCTGTCGGGCGCGAAGAACGGACGCCTGCAAATGCGCGCGCTGATCGCGCACCTGGACACGCCGATGACGGGCGGCGGCGATACGCAGGTGATCTACCTGCACTACGCGAACGCGAAGGATCTGGTGCCGATCCTGCAAGGCGTCGCCTCGACGCTGAGCGGCATCGCGCCGCCGACCGCCTTGAAAGCCGGCGACAGCGCTGGGGGTGGCGAGCGTCTCGCCAGCGACGATCCAGGCGCACGAGGAAACCAATGCACTGGTCATCAGCGCGCCGCCGGCGATTTTCCGTTCGCTCGAAGCGGTCGTGCGCCAGCTCGACATCCGCCGCAACCAGGTGCTGATCGAAGCGGTCATCGCCGAAGTCTCGGACCAGACCGCGAGCGAACTCGGCGTGCAGTGGCAGTTGCCGCTCGGCGAAAAACGGCCAGCACGTGATCGGCGGCACCAACTTCACCAGCAGCGGCTCCCCCGGCAACAACATCCTTACCGCGTCGCAGAATCCGCTCGGCGTCGGCAACGGCTTCAACCTCGGCTATATCGACGGCAGTGTCTCGATTGCCGGCAAGCAACTGTTCCAGATCGGCGCGCTGGTCACCGCGCTGCGCGGCGACGGCAAATCGAACATCCTGTCGACGCCCTCGATCCTGACCCTCGACAACCAGGAAGCGGAGATCAAGGTCGCGCAGGAAGTGCCGTTCCTGACCGGCCAGTACACGACCGCAAGCACGACCGCGAACGCGACCACGCGGCGGCGCGATCAGCAATCCGTTCCAGACCATCGAGCGCAAGGACGTCGGCCTCGTCCTCAAGGTCAAGCCGCAGATCAACGACGGCGATTCGGTGCGCCTGGACATCCATCAGGAAGTCTCGCTCCTTGGCGCCGACCGTGACCGGCGCGGTCGACCTCATCACCAACAAGCGCGAGCTGACCACCAGCGTGCTGGTCAAGGACGACTCGCTGCTCGTGCTCGGCGGCCTGATCGACAACCAGCTCAAGGACAACGTGCAGAAAGTGCCGGCGCTCGGCGACATCCCGCTGCTCGGCAACCTGTTCCGCTATCGCACCAACAACCGCACCAAGAGCGACCTGATGGTGTTCCTGCATCCGAGGATCCTGCGCGATGCGGCGACCGAAGCGTCCGTGTCGAGCGAAAAGTACAACTACATGCGCACCGAGCAGCTGCAGATGCGCCAGGAGGACTGGCCGATCACGCCGCCCGCGCAGCGGCCGATGCTGCCGGAGGTGCACGATTTCCTCGCCAGCCCGACGCTGGACGGCCAGCCGGATGTGGTGCGGCCGACGCCCGTGCAGCCGACGCCGCCGAAGGCGGATCTCCGTCGATGAGCGAAGCCGCGGCCGCCTCGAATCAGCTCAGCCGCGCCCGGTGCGTCCCAGCTTCGGCTTCGCGCGCCGCCACGGCGTCGCGCTGACCGGCTGGCACGACGGCGTCGCGGAAATCGCCTGCCGCGCCGGCGTGCGTCCCGACGTGCTCGCGGAACTGCGCCGCTATCTCGGCGCGCCGCTGCATTTCAGCACGCTCGCCGCGAACCGAATTCGAACGCCTGCTGCGCGATCTCTACGAACAGGGCGACGACGCGCGCACGATGGTCGGCGATCTCGACGAGCGCATCGATCTGAAGACGCTCGCCGATGAATTGCCGGAACCGGAAGACCTGCTCGAAAGCGAGGACGACGCGCCGATCATCCGCCTGATCAACGCGCTGCTGACCGAAGCGGTCAAGGAAGGCGCGTCCGACATCCATATCGAGCCGTACGAGAATCGCCTCGTCGTGCGCTTTCGCATCGACGGCGTGCTGCGCGAAGTGCTGGCGCCGCAAAAGGCGATCGCCAGCGCGGTGGTCAGCCGCATCAAGGTCATGGCCAAGCTCGACATCGCCGAGACGCGCCTGCCGCAGGACGGCCGCATCGGCCTGCGCATCGCCGGACGCCCGGTCGACGTGCGCGTGTCGACGATTCCGGCCGGGCGCGGCGAGCGTGTCGTGCTGCGCCTGCTCGACAAGCAGGCCGGCAAGCTCGATCTCGCCCAGCTCGGCATGGACGACGAATTGCGCGGCGCGACTCGAAGACCTGATCGCGCGCCCGCACGGCATCCTGCTGGTCACCGGTCCGACCGGCTCGGGCAAGACGACGACGCTGTACGGCTCGCTGCTCAAGCTCAACGACAGTTCGCGCAACATCATGACCGTCGAGGATCCGATCGAGTACTACATCGACGGCGTCGGCCAGACCCAGGTCAACACGCGCGTCGACATGACGTTCGCGCGCGGCCTGCGCGCGATCCTGCGCCAGGATCCGGACGTCGTCATGGTCGGCGAAATCCGCGATCTCGAAACCGCCGAGATCGCCGTGCAGGCGTCGCTGACCGGCCATCTGGTGTTGTCCACGCTGCACACCAATTCCGCCGTCGGCGCGGTCGCGCGCCTGCGCGACATGGGCGTCGAGCCGTTCCTGCTCGTCATCGAGCCTGATCGGCGTGCTCGCGCAGCGCCTCGTGCGCGTGCTCGATCCGGCGACGCGCGAAGCGTATCCGGCGACACCCGCCGAACTCGCCGCGTTCGGCAAGCCAGCCGACACGCAGGCGACGCTGTATCGGCCAAGCGCCGCGACGAACGCGTCGCAGAGCGGTGGCCGCCACGCGGGCTACAAGGGCCGCACCGGCATCTACGAACTGATCGCGTCGACGAGACGATGCGCCGCCTGATCCACGAAGGCGCCTCCGAAGCCGACCTGGAACGCCACGCGCGCACGCGCTCCGGCGCGATGCTCGAAGACGGCTGGCGCAAATGCATCGCCGGCGTCACTTCGACCGAGGAAGTGCTGCGCGTCACGCGCGAGGAATGACAATCGCATCCCGCCCTGATGAGCCGCTATCGCAACCTGCCAATGGATCTCGCCGACGCGTCGCTGATGATTCTTGCCGAAGATCTCGGCGAAGGCCGTATCCTGTCGACCGACCTGCGCGACTTCCAGGGCTATCGCTGGAAGAACACGCAGCCGTTCACGAATTTGTTGTTTTGCGCTCATCCATGATCGCGAAGGTCAAACAGCGGCCTTCCATGGCGGCACTTCTCAAAAAAATCATGACCGCATCCGCGGCGGGCTGAAGGAGATTCGATGCCCGCATTCGCCTACCAGGCGCTCGACACCAGCGGCAAGACCCAACACGGGGTGTTGCAGGGTGACACCGCGCGCGCGGTGCGTGGCGCATTGCGCGAGCGCGGCCTGAACCCGCTCAGCGTCGACGAGGTCCGCGAAGGTGCCGGACGCGGAACCGGCATGTTCGAGCGCCGCGGTCTCAGTACCGCACAGCTCGCATTGCTGACCCGGCAACTGGCGACCCTGATCGGCGCGGGTTTGCCGATCGACGAAGCGCTCGGCGCACTGTCCGAACAGGCCGAGAACGAACGTCAGCGCGGCTTGACCATGAGCCTGCGCGCGCGCGTGATGGAAGGTGCGAGCCTGGCCCAGGCGTTGGGCGAATTCCCGGAAAGCTTTCCCGAGATCTTCCGCGCGACCGTGACCGCGGGCGAGCAATCAGGCCGCCTCGAAACCGTGCTCGAAAAGCTCGCCGACTACGCCGAGGCGCGCGATGCGCTGAAGCAGAAGATCCTCGCCGCCCTCGCCTACCCGCTGCTATTGAGTCTGGTCGCGATCGCGGTCGTTGCCGGCTTGCTCACCTGGGTCGTGCCGCAAATCGTCGGCGTGTTCCAGAACCTGCACCAGACCTTGCCGTTGGCGACCCGCGCGCTGATGGCGTTGTCGGCGTTCCTGCGCAATTGGGGCTGGCTGATCCTGATCGCACTGATCGCCGCCGTGGTCGCGATCCGCATCGCGTTGCGCGAGGAATCCCTGCGCTTCCGCTGGCACGCGCTGTTGCTGCGGATGCCGCTGGTCGGCCGACTCGCGCGCGCCGCGAACACCGCACGCGCGACGCGCACGCTGGCCTTGCTGGTCGAGAGCGCGGTGCCGTTGCTCGATGCGCTCGGCATCGCGGCGCAGGTGGTGCCTAACCTGCCGATGCGCGATGCGCTGAAGCGTGCCGCATTCAAGGTCCGCGAGGGCAGTGCGTTCTCGCGTGCACTCGGCGAGAGCGGCCAGTTCCCACCGGTCGCGCTGCGCCTGATCGCGAGCGGCGAACGCTCCGGCCAGTTGCCGCGCATGCTCGGCGAGGCCGCCGCGCAGCAGCAGCGCGAACTCGACCGCTGGCTGACCGCGCTGACCGCGGTGCTCGGCCCGGCGGTGATCCTTGCGGTCGGCGCGATGGTACTGTTCATCGTGCTGGCGATCCTGCTGCCGATCTTCAACCTCAACGAGATAGTCAAATAGCCGGGATTCGGGATTGGAGATTCGGGTTCGCAGCCGAGCTGCGCGAACTGGCTGGTGCGCCCTCGTGCATCCCAATTCCCGAACCAGCCTCTACAATCGACCACGCCCCGCTTTGCCGAATCCCCAATTCCGAATCCCGAATCCCGGCTTCAAGCAATGATCCGCTTCGACAACGTCAGCAAACGCTACACCACCGGTCTGGACGCGCTCGCGGAACTCAGTTTCGAGATCGACGCCGGTGAGGTCGTGTTCGTGACCGGGCATTCGGGCGCGGGAAAAAGTACGCTACTGAAGCTGATCAGCTTGGCCGAACGCCCGACGCGCGGGCAGATCACGGTCAATCATTGTGACCTCGGGCGGGTCAAGCGTGGCGGCATCGCGCGGCTGCGGCGTGGCATCGGCATGGTGTTCCAGGATCATCGCCTGCTGCTCGATCGCAGCGTGTTCGACAACGTGGCGTTGCCATTGCAGATCACCGGCACGGCGCGCGGGGAAATCGGCAAGCGCGTGCGCGCGGCGCTCGACAAGGTCGGTTTGCTCGCGCGCGAAAAAGCCAACCCGCAGGCATTGTCGACCGGCGAACAGCAGCGCGTCGGCATCGCGCGTGCGCTGGTCGCCAAGCCGCCGCTGATCATCGCGGATGAGCCGACCGGCAATCTCGACCCGCATCTGTCGCTGGAAATCATGGGTCTGTTCGCCGAATTCGGCGCGGTCGGCACCACCGTGCTGATCGCGACGCACGACCTGCTGCTGCTCAAACGCCTCGGCAAGCGCGTGCTGGTGCTCGACCACGGCCGCCTCGTCGACGATTTCCGGCCGCAGGAGAAAGCCTCGTGACGCGCCAGGCAGCGCGCAATTCACGCCAGCCTGCGCCCGCGCCGGGCAACGGGGCTGCGCCGCGCCGGGTGCACCTGCCGTGGCGGCAACGCTTCGCCGCGTGGCGTGGCCAACACGCGCGGGCGTTGTCAGCGAGTCTCGGCCGACTCGCGGCGAGACCATGGTCGACCCTGTTGACGTTGCTCGTACTCGGCTTCGCACTCGCGTTGCCGCTGCTGTTCTTCCTCGTATTCAACAATGCGCGCGAACTCTCGGGCGGCTTGCGCGAGGCGCGCGAGGTCACCGCGTTCCTGAAGCCGGAACTGGATGCGAAAACCGCGACCACGCTCGCCGACGAATTGCGCAAACGCACGGATGTCGCGAGCGTCTTGGTCCGCACCCCGGAGCAGGGGCTTGCCGAATTCCGCCAGCTCGCCGGCTTCGGCGAGGCGCTCGATTCCCTGCAGGGCAATCCGTTGCCAAGCGTGCTGGTGGTGACTCCGCAAGCCGCGGGCGTGGCGGACAACACCGACAATCCCGCGCTGATCGGCCTGCTGAAAGCGGACGGGCGCGTCGATTTCGTGCAATACGACGCAGCATGGCGACGCAAACTCACCGATATTCTGCATTTCGGCGAACGCATCGTGATCGTGATTGCGGCGCTGCTGGCGCTGGCCACGCTGCTGGTGATCGGCAATACCGTGCGCATGGATATCCATGCGCGTTCCGAGGAGATTTCGGTCATGCAGATGATTGGGGCCAGCAACGGTTTCGTCAGGCGGCCATTTCTGTATTCCGGACTGTGCTACGGCCTGCTCGGCAGCCTGCTTGCATTGCTGGTCGTGTCCGCCGTCGAGTTCGCGCTCGCCGAACCGGTCGGACGCCTGATCGACAGCTACGCGCACCGTTTCTCGCTGCGCGGCGTCGATGCCATGGTGGCCGCCGCGCTCATCGGCGCGAGCGCGATGCTCGGCTGGCTCGGCGCGTTTTTCGCGACCGCACATCATCTTGCCGCAGGAAAGCCGCAGGAATGAGCAGCAACGTTTCCCTGACCCGACATATCTCCAGCGACGAGCCGCGCGTGCTCGTCGTCGACGGATCGCGCGTTGTGCGCCAATTGATCGAGCGCGTGCTGAAGGCCGAACTGCCGAACTCGGTGGTGATCGGCTGCGGCAGCGGCGCCGAAGCGCGCGGATTGCTCGGCGAGGGCGTGATCGACCTGATCACGACCTCGCTGCGCCTGCCTGACATGGACGGCCTCGAACTGGCCCGGCACGTGCGCGAAGATGCGACCCAGGCGTATATCCCGATCGTCGTCGTTTCCGGCGATGTGCAGGAGCGTCTCATCGCGCGCACGCTGTCGAGCGATGTCACCGATTATTTCGACAAGTCGCTCGGCTTCGACGCGCTCGCCGCATTCATTCGCGGCTACGTGCATCCGATCCAGCAGATCGACGGCGAAGTGCTGTACGTCGAGGACAGCCGCGTGGTTGCGGTTGCGACGACGCGAATGATGAAGAAATCCGGCTTCAACGTGACCCACGTGGTCAGTGTCGAAGCCGCGCTCGAATTGCTCGACGCGGCGGTCGCCGAGGACCGCGCGCCGGGGCCGGAACTGGTACTGACCGATGTCAGCCTCAAGGGCGAACTCAGCGGCGGCGACCTGCTTGATCGCATTCGCAACCACTACCGTTACCCGAAGGGCGAGCTGCCGGTGCTGGTCATGACCGGCGACGACAATCCCGGCAACCAGGCTGCGCTACTGCGCGCGGGCGCGAACGATCTGGTCCACAAACCGATCGAGGAGCGCCTGCTGATCACCAAGCTGCAGTTCCAGTTGCGCGTCGCGCGGCATATGCGCGAACAGGCGCGCGCCAGCGCGTGAGCGAGGATCGGATCAAGCTCGACGCGTCGTGGAAGGCGCACGTCGGCGCGCACTTCGAGCGGCCCGAGATGCAGGCGCTGGCTGATTTCCTGCGCGCCGAAAAACGCGCAGGCAAAGTGATCTACCCACCCAGCCAGAACATTTTCGCGGCGCTCGATGCGACGCCATTCGGCGCGGTCAAAGTCGTCATCCTCGGTCAGGATCCGTATCACGGTCCGGGCCAGGCACACGGTTTGTGTTTCTCGGTATTGCCCGGCGTGCCCGCACCGCCATCGCTGGTGAATGTGTTCGCCGAGATCCAGCGCGACCTCGGCATCGCGCGACCGGATCACGGCTATCTGATGCCGTGGGCACACCAGGGCGTGTTGCTGCTCAATTCCGTGCTGACCGTCGAACGCGGCCTCGCCGGTTCGCATCAAGGCAAGGGCTGGGAAGGTTTCACCGACGCCTGCATCGATGCGCTCAATCGCGAACGCGAAGGCATCGTGTTCCTGCTCTGGGGCAGTTACGCGCAGGCCAAGGGCAAATTGATCGACACCCGCCGCCACCGCGTGCTGAAGGCGCCACACCCATCGCCGCTGTCGGCGCATCGCGGCTTCATCGGCTGCGGACATTTCTCGCGTACGACCGAGTACCTGCGCGAACACGGCCAGGCTCCGATCGACTGGCGCCTGCCCTCCGCTGCCGAGTTTCGCAGCGGTTAAGCGGCCATCTGTAGCATGCTTGGGCTGCAGGCGCGGATCGCTTGTTGTTCGCAGGTTGTTATAAAACAAACGCTTGCAGGAAATGTCAGGCAGGTTCGCACAGGCAGGTGCATTTACGGTACTTTGGAGTACACTATTGGCTTCCAAAGGGTTTCAGCCGGATCGATCGGCGGGAACTCTCCAGCGTTTTGGCACTCAAACAACCCGAGTGCTAAAATTCGTTGCCAGATGAGGAGTCCAGACTGATGAGCAATACCTTGGTCGCCAGCAATTTCCCGGTCTTGAGTCCGCTCGGAAGCCTTGACGCGTACGTGAACGCGGTCCACCAGATTCCGATGTTGACCCAGGCCGAAGAGCAGGATCTGGCCCGCCGCTTCCTTGGCGACAGCGATCTCGATGCCGCCAAGCAGATGGTGCTGGCGCATCTGCGTTTCGTCGTGCACGTTGCGCGCGGCTATTCTGGCTATGGCCTGCAGGTCGCGGACCTGATCCAGGAAGGCAACATCGGCCTGATGAAGGCGGTCAAACGCTTCGATCCGGATCACGGCGTGCGCCTGGTCTCGTTCGCGGTGCACTGGATCCGCGCCGAGATGCACGAGTTCATCCTGCGCAACTGGCGCATCGTCAAGGTCGCGACGACCAAGGCGCAGCGCAAGCTGTTCTTCAACCTGCGCAAGTCGAAGAAGCGCCTGGGCTGGATGAACGCCGAAGAGGTCAACACGGTCGCCCGCGAACTCGGCGTGCCGGCGGCGACGGTTCTGGAAATGGAATCGCGCCTCAACGGCCGCGACGTAGCGTTCGACAAGCCGACCGATGCCGAAGACGACGAGCGTCCGTCGCCCGCCGCATTCCTGATCGACCACAACGCCGATCCGTACGGCATGGTCGAAGCGGAATCCGAAGAGGAATCGAGCCTCGATACGTTGCACGCCGGTTTGAACAAACTGGACGAGCGTTCGCGTGACATCATCCAGCGACGCTGGTTGAAGGACGACAACAAGGCAACGCTGCAGGAACTGGCCGACGAGTACGGCGTCTCCGCCGAACGCATCCGCCAGATCGAAGCGAACGCGATGAAGAAGATGCGCGCGTTGTTTGTCGCCTGATCCGAAACGGCACAACGCACATCGAATGACAGACGGCCCCACTCGGGGCCGTCTTTTTTTGCGCAACACGATTTGTGTGCAGGCCGCGCAGCCGCGCCCGGAACCTCACGTCGCGCACGCGGTTTCCGATGGGTGAGACGCGGCATCAGTACAAGTCGACCGGATCGACGTCGATCGACCAGCGCACTTGGCGTGCGCCGGGCAGCGCGCGCACGCGCTCCAGCCACCCCGGCAGGAACCCCTGCAGCGCGGCACGCTCGCCGGCTTCGATCAGCACCTGGCCACGGTGCGCGCCGGCGCGACGCGCCATCGGCGCGGTCAGCGGGCCATGCGCGACGACCGCCGGATCGCCCGCGCTGGCCGTGGCGCTGGCGAGGAAGCGGTCGAGTGCCTCCTTGTCCTTCGCTTCGGCGCGCAGCAACGCGAGCTGGCCGAACGGCGGCAGGCTGGCCGCGCGGCGATCCTTGAGCAGTTGCGCGGCGAGCGCGCGATAGCCGCCGTTGAGCAGCACGGTGAGCAGCGGATGTGCCGGATCGTGGGTCTGCAGCAGCATTGTGCCGGCGCGTTCCGCGCGACCGGCGCGGCCGGCGACCTGCACGATCAGCTGTCCGAGTCGTTCGCTGGCGCGAAAATCGATGCTGTGCAGGCCTTCGTCGACGCCGACCACGACGACCAAGGTCAGATGCGGCAGGTCATGGCCCTTGGCGAGCATCTGGGTGCCGACCAGGATGCGCGCACCGGCAGTCGGCAGGTGCTCGAACAACGCGTCGCGCATGCGCCGGCCGCGCGTCGTGTCGCGATCGACGCGCACGATCGGAATCTCCGGGAAATGTGCGGCGAGCGCTTCTTCGAGGCGCTCGGTGCCCTCGCCAACCGGATGCAGCGCGAGGCCGCCGCAGGCCGGACAGGCGCGCGGAACCTTTTGCTCGCGGCCGCAGTGATGGCAACGCAAGCGCGCGGCGCCGCGATGCCAGGTCATCGCGCGTTCGCAGTCCGGACACTGCGCGCTCCAGCCGCAGTCGTGGCAGAGCAGCACCGGCGCATAACCGCGCCGGTTCTTGAACACCAGCGCCTGCTCGCCGCGCCCGAGGCAGGCCGCGATCGCGTCCAGCGTCGGCGCGGCGAGACCGTGCTGCAGGCGCTGCGTGCGCAGGTCGACGACGCGCAGCGCGGGCGGTTGCGAGAGGCCGGCGCGATGGCTCAGGCGCAGCGACTGGTAGCGTCCCGCGGCGACATTGGCGAGGCTTTCCAGCGAGGGCGTCGCCGAGCCGAGCACGACCGGGATGCCGAGCGCCTTCGCACGCATCACCGCCAGATCGCGCGCGTGATAGCGAAATCCCTCCTGCTGCTTGTACGACGCGTCGTGTTCCTCGTCGACGATGATCACGCCGGGATTCGGCAGCGGCACGAACAACGCCGAGCGCGTGCCGAGAATCACCGGCGCCTCGCCGCGCGCGGCGCCGAGCCACGCGCGCGCGCGCTCGGCGTCGCCAAGCCCCGAGTGCACGGCCGCGATGTCGATGCCGAGGCGTTCGCGGAAGCGCTTGAGCGTCTGCGGCGTCAGCGCGATTTCCGGCACCAGCACCAGCGCCTGGCGACCCTGCGCGATGCAGGCCTTGATGATGTCGAGGTAGACCTCGGTCTTGCCGCTGCCGGTGACGCCGTCGAGCACGAACGGTGCGAAGCCGTCCGCGGCTGCGATCACCGCGTCGGCCGCGCTGCGTTGCTCGTCGTTGAGCGGTGGCCCGGCGATGCCGTGGCGCGGCAGCGCGGCCGCGGCGACCTGCACGCGTTCGATCCAGCCGTGCGCGAGCGCCGCGCGCACGCTGGCCGAGCCGGCGTCGCGCACGTCGGCGTGCGCGGCCGGCAGCGGCCCCGCCGCGAGCGCGCCGAGCAGCGCGTCGATGCGGGTGCCGCGGCGGCGTTTCGGGTCGCCGAGCGCGACGATGCCTTCGGCAGTCATGCGCAGCGCGGCGACCCCGCTTTGCGGCAATGCGCGCTCGGAGCGCAGCGCGACCGGCAGCGCGGCCTGCAGCACCTCACCGAGCGGATGCTGGTAATAACGCGCGGCCCAGCGCAGCGTCGCCATCAGCTCGTCGGTCAGCAACGGCGCGTCATCGAGCACGCGCTCGATCGCCTTCAGCTTGTCCTCGCCGAGATCGGAGCGGGTCGCCTGCCCGACGACCACGCCGACCATCTGGCGCCGCCCGAACGGCACCAGCACGCGGCACCCGCACCGCCACCGGGCCGCCACGCGAGCGATAGTCGAACAGCGAGTTCAGCGGAACCGGGAGGGCGATGCGCAGGATCGGATTCATGGCGGAAAGGGCGCGCCAACCCAGCGCATTGGCGGAGTGTAGCCGAGCGCTTCCATATGGCGACCCCAGTTGCACGCTCTTTCTCATCAAAAAATCATGAAGCTCACTTAACTGGCGGGTCCTGAAAGGTTTTTACTGTTATCCACACCTGCTGTGGATAACTCTGTGGATGACCGCGTTGGAGCGGGGCTGTGAGGCGCATCATTACGGCTCGCCGCTCGCGTTGGCGAAAGTTTAACCAATCTTGAATAAACAAATGTTTTCAACAACTTACGATTGTCGCGAATCCTTCAAAATGAGGCCCGGCCAAGTCTGTGTGACAGGTTTCCGACAGGTTCCGCAGCCTTGTGCACAACCGCTTGACAGCGACGTTTCGACTTGCTCCGCCAATGCCAGCGCGGCTCTCGCGTCAACCGAAGCGGCGTTGCCGCGTTATCCAGCAGCGAAAGACCCTCGAAAGGCCGACGCAGAATGCTTGTCGACTCCTGTTCCATGAGCGTCCACGAACGCATGTCCGCCCCCGCCGCGGCATCCATCGACGACTCGCGCGCGCTCGAACGCTTCCTGCGCGAGATCGAGCGACGCGCGTTGCGGATGACCGAGTTTGCGACCAGCAATCGCGAGGAAGCGCTCGATCTGGTGCAGGATGCGATGTTCGGCTTCGTGCGTCACTACGGAACGCGCGCAACCGGCGAATGGCCGCCGTTGTTCTGGCGCGTGCTCAACAGCCGCATGAACGACTGGCATCGCCGCCAGCGCGTGCGCGGGCGCTGGTTGGGCTGGTTCGAACGCAGCAGCGATGCGGCGCCCGATGAAGACCCTATGGCGGCGCGCCCGACCCGGGCGAACCCGGCCCATTGGCGCGCATGGCCGATGGCGAAGCGACGCGCCGCGCTCGAAGCCGCGCTGCGGGCGCTACCGCTGCGCCAGCGCCAGGCCTTCATGCTGCGCATGTGGGAGGGCCTCGATGTCGCCGCGACCGCGCTCGCGATGCGCTGCAGCGAGGGCAGCGTGAAAACCCATCTGTCGCGCGCACTGGCCAACCTGCGCCGCTCGCTGGAGGCATATCGATGAACACGCCCGCGAACGAACCGTGGATCGAGCGCTCGGTCGCGCTGCTCGAACAATCCGCACAATCGCTCGATGCGGTGACCTTGGTCCGCCTGAATCGCGCCCGCCAGGCGGCGCTCGCGCAGCGGCGCGGCATCTGGCACGGCTGGGCGATCGGCAGCAGCCTTGCCGGCGCGACGCTGGCCCTGGTCATCGCATTCGGCATCGGCCATCGCACGCATGCGCCGAGCGCGAGCGCGCCGGACGCCTTCGAACATAGCATGACCGACAGTGCGGCCCTGACCGGCGACGACTCACTCGATCTGTATGAGAATCTCGACTTCTATGTCTGGCTCAACGCCGAACAGCATGGCAATGACTGAATACGACCGCAGCGGCCAGCGCAGGATCTCGACGTGGCGCCGGCGCATGTGGCAACTGGCCGTGCTCGTGGCACTGTGCGCGAGCGCCTGCACGGCGCTGGCGCAGGCACCGAGCACCGCCGCGCCGCCACGCGTCACATGGAGCGCGCTGACCCCGAACGAGCAACAAGCGCTGGCGCCGCTGCATGCGCAATGGGAGCAGGCCTCAGGCAGCGAGCAAGCAAATTTCCGGCGCGCCGCCGCACGTTGGCAGGACGCGCCAGCACCAAGACGCGAGGCGATCTCGCAGCGGCTCGCGCGCTGGGCCGCGATGACACCGCAACAGCGCGAGATGATGAACGCGCGCGCGCAGAAATTCCGCGAGCTGTCGCCGCAACAGCAGCGCGAAGTCCGCGACGCGGCACAACGCTTCCGCGCGATGACGCCGGAACAGCGCCAGATCCTGCGCGAACGCTACGAGAAAGCGCCGCATCAGTCGCACCCGCATCCGCAAAAGAAATAGGTTTGCCGCCAGGACAGGCAGATCGGCCGCGCCGCGCGGCCGGCAACCTCGGCGAAAGTCGGCCGGCCTGCATTCCCGAAACAATGTCTCGCCGCAGCAGCCCCTAAGCGATCGCGAGTGCAGCGAGCAGTGCCCCAACCAGACCGAACGACAGGATCACCAGATAGCAGATGCCGACAAGCCAGTACTTCAGCGTGGTCATGATCCAGCCCTGTCGATAGACGCGTTTCTGCATCAGGAACAGATAGACCGGCAGCCAGGTCCACGCCGCCGCGCGCAGCAGACTGCAGTATCGGCAGCGCCCACGCCGCATCCGTCGCCGCCCAGCCGAGCAGCAGGCCAAGCAGCACGATCACCAGCAGCGACAGGAAAATGAACGCGTGGCTGTGCAGCGCGACCATCAGGTGCTCCATGTAGAGCCGGCGCTTGAAGATGTAGACGATCTTCAGCAGCACCGCGAACAACGGCATCAGCACGAACAGCGTCTGCGGCAACACCGAGAAAACGCCGGCGACCAGCTGGTGCTGGTCGTGACGGGCACGGACCAGGTTGTCCCTCGCGTGCACGCCGATTTCGTTGAGCTTGGTATTGGCGAACGCAGGCAACCAGGACACCTTGACCGGATCGGCGACCGGATCCCACATCGCCGTCGACGTGCCAGAAATCGTTGGCGCCCGGGTCCTTCGGCGGCGTCTCGCCTTTCGCCTCGGCCTCCGCTCGCGTCTTCAGATACGCCAGTCGCTCGTCCGCCTTCTTGTGGATATCCGCGATCTTGCGATCGAGCTTTTCGGTAGCCCTGGACGACTGTGAGGCGGCGCTGCGCGTCGCTTCGAGAGCCTGCACCGCGCTGGCCACCTTGGCCTGTACCTCGGCCGAGGTCTGCGCGCTGGCGATCTGTTCGCCGACATCGAAATGCACGACGTTGTCGATGTTGAGATTGGCCTGGACCGCGAAGAACGAGATCACGCACAGGAAGAAGAACAGCCGGAACGGCGTGACGTAGCGCATGCGCCGGCCCACGAAATACTCCGAGGTCAGAAAGCCCGGACGGAAGTACAACGGCACGATGCTGCGGAAAACGCGCGAGTCGACGTTGAACACCGTGTCGGCGACATCCGACAGCACGCTCGCGAGATGGCGGATCATGCCCTTCTCGGGCTGTCCGCAGGCGTAGCAGAACGCACCGAGCATCGGCGCGCCGCAGTTCGCACAGGCCTTGCCGGTCGTGGCGCAACCGCAGGCGGTGCCACGGAGCTCGGTCTCGGTTACGCTGGGCGTCGTTTCGTCGATCATGGGCGATGACGCTCTGACGTGCGCGAAACCCCCGCGCTCGGATACGATTCCACACATACAGGTTCTCGATGCCGACCATTTTACATAGCCGACGCCCGCGACTGCTGCGCGAGTTGCGTGAAACGCTGCGCCTCGCGGTGCCGCTCGTGCTCGGCCAGCTGTCGGCGATCGGCATGAACGTGATCGACGCGCTGCTGGCCGGTCATCTCGACGCGCATACGCTGGCCGCGGTCGCGATCGGCACCAGCGTGTGGTCGCTGGTCATCGTCGCCGCGATCGGCGTGATGATGGCGCTGCCGCCATCGGTCGCGCAGCTGCATGGCGCCGGCCGCCGCGACGCGATCGGCCCGTTGTTCCGTCAGGCGCTCTGGCTCGCCCTCGCGCTCGGCGTCGGCCTCGGCCTCGCATTGCGCTTCGGCGGCGCATTGCTGGTCGGCGCACATCGGCCTCGAACCGCAGCTGGTGCCGGACGTGATCCGCTTCCTGCACGCGATCGCGTTCGGCGCGCCGGCGCTGACCCTGTTCTTCACGCTTGCGCGGCCTCGGCGAAGGCACCGGCCTGACCCGGCCGACGATGTACTTCAGCGTGCTCGGCCTGCTCCTGCTCGGCCCGATCGGCTACGTGCTGATGTACGGCGCGCTCGGCGTACCGCGACTCGGTGCACTCGGCAGCGGCATCGCGACCGCGCTGGTGCTCTGGTTGCAGCTGTTCGCGTTCGCGACCTACGTCGCGATGCGCCACTACTACCGCGACCTGCATCTGTTCGCGCGCTTCGACGCGCCGGACTGGGACGCGCTCGGCGGCCTGCTCCGCATCGGCGTGCCGATGGGCGTGTCGCTGTTCATGGAGGCGAGCCTGTTCGTCGCGGTCGCACTCGCGATCGGTACGCTCGGCACCGACGTCGTCGCTGGCCACCAGGTCGCGCTCAACGTCGCCTCGGTCACGTTCATGGTGCCGCTCGGCATCGCGATGGCGACGACCGTGCGCGTCGGCCAGGCGGTCGGACGCGGCGACCGCCAGAACGTGCGCGACGCCGGGCTCATCGGCATTTCGCTGACCCTGCTCACGCAATCGGTTTCGGCCGGACTGATGCTGCTGTTGCCGCACCGGATCGCGACGCTCTACACCGACGACGCCGCCGTGATCGCGCTCGCCGCGCAACTGCTGGTGCTGGCCGGCCTGTTCCAGTTTTCCGACGGCATCCAGGTCGCCGCGAACGGCGCGCTGCGCGGGCTCAAGGACACCCGCCTGCCGATGTTCATCACGATGTTCGCGTACTGGGGCGTCGGCATGCCGGTCGGCTGGTGGCTCGCGTTCCCGCACGGCCTCGGCGCGCGCGGCATGTGGATGGGCCTGATCGCGGGTCTGAGCATGGCCGCCGTGCTGCTCTCGCGCCGGTTCTGGAAACTCGCGCATATCGCCGCCACAACGGACCCGGCATGACGCCCATCGCGGCGCGCAATCGGATAGGCTGATTCCACCATTCGCGACGCCAGGCGCCGCACCCAGGAGCAACACGATGTCATCCAGCAATCCCGGCGTGATCCGCCGCTTCTTCCGCGGCTTGTGGAACACGCTCAACTTCACCCGCCTGCTGGTCTTCAACCTGATTTTCCTGATCGTGCTGATCTGGTTCTTCGGCGCGCTGTTCACATCGCGCCCGACCCTTGGCCCGCGCACCGCGCTGGTGCTCGATCCGAAAGGCGCGATCGTCGAGCAATACAGCACCGATCCGACCCAGCGCGCGCTGTCCAACCTCGCTGGCGACGGCATCAAGGAAGTGCAACTGCGCGACCTGCTGCGCGTGATCAGCGCGGCCACGAAAGATGCACGCATCGAGCGCATCGTGCTGATTCCCGACGAGATCGACGGCGCGGGACTTGCGACCCTGCGCGACATCGGCATGGCGCTCGACCGCTTCCGCGCTGCCGGCAAGGAGGTCGTCGCGGTCTCCGGCGGCATGGACCAGAACCAGTATTTCCTCGCCGCACACGCGAACCGGATCCTGCTCGATCCGGACGGCTCGGTACTGCTCGAAGGCTTCGCGAACTACCGCAGCTACTTCAAGGACGCGCTCGACAAGCTCGGCGTCGACGTGCACCTGATCCGGGTCGGCACGTTCAAGTCGGCGGGCGAACCGTACATCCTCAACGGCGCATCCGATGCGGCGAAAGAAGCCGATAGCTACTGGATGGGCGGGATCTGGCAGGAATACCTGAACGAGATCGCGAGCTTGCGCAAGCTCGATGCCGCGAAGATCAGCGACGACATCGCGCACTACGACGAACGCGTGACCGCGCACGCGGGCGATCTGGCCAAGCTCGCGCTCGACCAGAAACTCGTCGACGACCTGGCCACGCGCGCCGAGGCACGCGCACAGTTGCGCGCGCTCGGCGTCGCCGACGGCAAGGAGGGCTTCCGCCAGATCGACTTCACCCATTACCTCGCAACCCTCGGCACCGATGGCCTGCCACGCCTCGGCGCCGCAGGTCGCGGTCGTCGTCGCGCAAGGCGAAATCGTGCCGGGCGATCAGCCGGCTGGCCGTATAGGTGGCCAATCTACTGCGCATCTGTTGCGCGAGGCGCGCGAGGACGACAAGGTCAAGGCGATCGTGCTGCGCGTGAATTCGCCCGGTGGCGAAACCCACGCCTCGGAACTGATCCGCCGCGAAGTCGCGCAAGCGCGCAAGGCCGGCAAACCGGTCATCGTTTCGATGGGCGACGTCGCCGCGAGCGGCGGCTACTGGATTTCGATGGACGCGGACGAGATCTGGGCACAACCGACCACGATCACCGGCTCGATCGGCATCTTCGGCCTGTTCGTGACCGTGCCGGAAACGCTCGCGAAACTCGGCATCCACACCGACGGCGTCGGCACCACGCCGCTGGCCGGCACGCTCGATATCCGCCGGTCGCTGTCGCCGCAACTCGAAACAATCCTGGACAGCGTGATCAAGCGCGGCTACAGCGAATTCATCGGCCGGGTCGCGGAAGCGCGCAAGCAGACCCCGGCGCAGATCGACTCGATCGCGCAGGGCCGCGTCTGGAGCGGCAGCCAGGCCAAGGAGCGTGGCCTCGTCGACAAGCTCGGCGGCCTCGACGATGCGATCGCGGCCGCCGCTGCGCGCGCGAAGCTCGGCAAGGACTTTTCGGTGCACTACATCGAACGCGAAATGAGCACGTGGGAACGCCTTGCGTTGAGCTACAGCAACAATGCCGCGCTGACCCGCCTCGCGCGCTACGCGGGTTTCGTGTTGCCGAAGGGAATGTTCAGCGTGGCAGACATGAGCCAAGTCGCCAGCGTCGTCGACTCGCTGCGGGGCAAGCGCTATGGCGTGTTTGCGCAATGCTTTTGCGAGTTGCGCTGAGACGGACGAATCGCAGCATGTGACCCATCGCGCACAGGGTGCGCTCCTACAAAAATTTCGTAGGAGCGCACCCTGTGCGCGACCTGTCGGCGTATTGCTTCAACGCAACGCGGCGTTGATCTTGTCCAGCGCCGCCTGGCCCGGGCACAGCTCTTTCGCGTTCAGCACATTGAACGGCGTCGCGACCGTGCGCAGATGTTCGTGCAGGTCGTGCGAATCCCGGTCGACGTAGAGCAAGCCGGTGACCACCTCGCCGAGCGCCTGGTGCGCATGCACGTAATTCATTGCGCCAATCCGGTCGCCGGGATCGTAGGCCGCATCGAGCTTGCGCAGGCGCAACACGCTGCCGTCGTGCTGCTCCACTTCGATGACGGCGCCGGGCGCGTAATCGATCGTGATTTCCTCGCGCGGCGCGATGAAGTCGAGCTGGTTCACCGCATCGTTGTGCTCGCGCACGTATTCGTAACTCTTGGTGCTGCCGGCGTGGTTGTTGAACGCGACGCAGGGGCTGATCACGTCGAGGAACGCGGCACCCTTGTGCGCGATCGCGGCCTTGATCAGCGGCACCAGTTGCTGCTTGTCGCCGGAGAAGCTGCGCGCGACGAAACTCGCGCCAAGCTGCATCGCGAGGCCGACCATGTCGATCGGCGCATCGGTATTGGCGACGCCCTTCTTCGACACCGAGCCTTGATCCGCGGTCGCCGAGAACTGGCCCTTGGTCAGTCCGTACACGCCATTGTTCTCGACGATGTAGACCATGTTCACGCCGCGCCGGATCGCGTGCACGAACTGGCCGATGCCGATCGACGCGGAATCGCCGTCGCCGGAGACGCCGAGATAGACCAGCTCCCGGTTGGCGAGGTTCGCGCCGGTCAGCACCGACGGCATGCGTCCGTGCACGGTGTTGAAACCGTGCGACTGGCCGAGGAAATAGGTCGGCGTCTTCGAGCTGCAACCGATGCCGGACAGCTTCGCTACGCGGTGCGGTTCGATATCGAGTTCCCAGCATGCCTGGATGATCGCGGCGGAAATCGAGTCATGACCGCAGCCGGCGCACAGCGTGGAGACGATCGCGCCTTCGTAGTTGCGCCGGGTCAACCCGATCGCGTTGCAGGCGAGCGAGGGATGATGCAGTTTTGGTTTGGCGATGTAGGTCATGCGTGCGCCACCTTGCCCGACGGGACCGATCCAATCCTTGCTGTGTGCATCCGTGCGCCAACGGCTCCGACGATGAACCGCGCGGTGATCGGCGTGCCGTCGTAGTGCAGCACCGGCACGAGTTTGGCCGGATCGATGCCGAACTCGTTGACGATCAGGCTGCGCAACTGCGCATCGCGGTTCTGCTCGACGACGAACACCTGTTCGTGCGCGGCGATGAACTCCGCGACCGAATCGGGAAACGGAAACGCGCGCACGCGCAGCGTATCCAGATGCAGGCCGCCGGCTTCGAGCACCGCCGATCGCCTCGTCCATCGCCGGACTGGTCGATCCGAAATAGATCGCGCCGTAACCCGTCTTTTGCGTCGCCGCGTGCAACAGTGGCTGCGGCACCAGGGACTTCGCGCTGTCGAATTTCTTGCAGCAGACGCTGCATGTTGTAGATGTAATCGTCGCCACGCTCGGAATAACGCGCGTCGGGATTCTTGCTGGTGCCGCGGGTGAAGTAGCTGCCGCGTTTCGGATGCGTGCCGGGATACGTGCGCCACGGAATGCCGTCGCCATCGACATCCTTGTAGCGGCCGAAGTCCTTGCCGGCTTCGAGTTCTGCCGCGCTCATCACCTTGCCGCGGTCGTACTGGCGCGTGTCGTCCCATGCGAACGGCGCGCACAGGCGCTGGTTCATGCCGATGTCGAGATCGCTCATCACGAAGATCGGCGTCTGCAGGCGGTCGGCGAGATCGAGTGCGGCGGCGGCGAACTCGAAGCACTCGTGCGGATCTTCCGGAAACAGCAGCACGTGCTTGGTGTCGCCGTGCGACGCATACGCGCAGGACAGGATATCGGACTGCTGGGTGCGCGTCGGCATGCCGGTCGACGGACCGCCGCGCTGCACGTTGATGATCGTGACCGGAATCTCGGCGAAGTACGCAAGGCCGATGAATTCGGTCATCAGCGAAACGCCCGGACCCGCGGTCGTCGTGAACGCGCGCGCGCCATTCCAGCCGGCACCGACGACCATGCCGATCGAGGCGATCTCGTCCTCGGCCTGCACGATCGCGAACTTGTTCGCACCGGTCTCCGGGTCGACGCGATACTTCATGCAATACTTCTGGAACGACTCGGCCAGCGACGACGACGGCGTGATCGGATACCACGCGCACACGGTCGCGCCGCCGTACACGCAACCGAGCGCGCGCGGCGACATTGCCGTCGACGAAGATGCGGTCGCCGACCTTGTCTGCCTTCTGCACGCGCAGGCCGAGCGGATGGGCGAGATGGTCCCGGACATAATCGCGGCCAAGGTGCAGCGCCTGCTTGTTCGCGTCGAGCAATTTTTCCTTGCCCTTGTACTGCTCGCCGATCAATTGCTCGATGACCGCGACATCGATATCGAGCAGCAGCGACAGCGCGCCGACATACATGATGTTCTTGAACAGCTGGCGCTGGCGCGGATCGCTCCAGGTGCGGTTGCAGATCTCGGTCAGCGGCACGCCGATGACCTGCACGTCGTCGCGGAATTTCGACTTCGGCAACGGCCGCGTCGAATCGTAGAAAAGATAGCCGCCCGGTTCGATTTCGGTCAGGTCTGCATCCCAGGTCTGCGGATTCATCGCGACCATCAGGTCGACGCCACCGCGCCGGCCGATCCAGCCGCGTTCGCTGACGCGCACCTCGTACCAGGTCGGCAGGCCCTGGATGTTCGACGGGAAAATGTTGCGCGGACTGACCGGCACGCCCATGCGCAGGATCGCCTTCGCGAACAGCTCGTTCGCCGACGCCGAGCCCGAGCCGTTGACGTTCGCGAACTTGACGACGAAATCGTTGGTGGCGGTGATCGGTTTCATTCATTCCCCGTCGTCGTCGCCTGCCGCTTCGCATCACGGCAGCCCGAACCTGCGTGCGTCGTTTCGAGCAGGAATTTCTGCATGTCCCACGCACCGGTCGGACAGCGCTCCGCGCACAGTCCGCAATGCAGGCAGACGTCCTCGTCCTTGGCCATGACGCGACCGGTCTTGAGCAAACCCGACACGTACAGATCCTGCTCGGTGTTCAGCGCCGGCGCGGACAGGTGTTCACGCAGATCCGCCTCGTCGCCGTTGCGCGTGAACGTGATGCAGTCCATCGGGCAGATGTCGACGCAGGCATCGCATTCGATGCACAGTTTGTCGGTGAACACGGTCTGCACGTCGCAGTTGAGGCAGCGCTGCGCTTCCTTCCACGCGGTCTCGGCATCGAAGCCGAGCTCGACTTCGAGCTTGATGCTCTTCAGCGTTTTCGCCGAATCAGCCCACGGCACCTTGTAGCGCTCGTCCGGCGAGATGTCGTTGTCGTAGCTCCACTCGTGGATGCCCATCTTCTGCGACAACAGGTTCGTCATCGGCGGCGGGCGCTCGCCGATGTTTTCGCCGTGGAGCAGCTTGTCGATCGACACCGCCGCTTCGTGGCCGTGCGCGACCGCCCAGATGATGTTCTTCGGACCGAACGCGGCATCGCCGCCGAAGAACACGCTCGGCAGGCTCGACTGCATCGTGGTCTTGTCGACCACCGGCATGTCCCACTTCGCGTCGAACGCGATGCCGAGATCACGCTCGATCCACGGAAACGCATTCTCCTGGCCGACCGCGATCAGCACCTCGTCGCACGCGATGAATTCGTCCGGCTCGCCGGTCGGCACGCAGCGTGCGGCGGCCGTTCGCATCGTGTTCGGCGTGCACCTTCTCGAACGTCATGCCGGTCAAGCGTGCCGTTTTCGTGCACGAAGGTTTTCGGCACGAGGTAGTTGAGGATCGGGATGCCTTCGTGCATCGCGTCCTCCTTCTCCCACGGCGACGCTTTCATCTCGTCGAAGCCGGAGCGCACGATGACCTTGACGTCCTCGCCGCCGAGCCGGCGCGCGGAGCGGCAGCAGTCCATCGCGGTATTGCCGCCGCCGAGCACGATCACGCGCTTGCCGATCTTCGTGATGTGCTCGAAATACACCGAAGCGAGCCAGTCGAGGCCGATATGGATCTGCGCGGCGGCTTCCTTGCGACCCGGCAAATCGAGATCGCGCCCGCGCGGCGCGCCGCAGCCGACGAACACCGCGTCGTAGTTCTCGGCGAGCAATGCGCGCAGCGAATCGATGCGGCGGCCGCCGACGAATTCGACGCCCAGATCGAGGATGTAGCCGGTCTCTTCGTCGATGACTTCCTCGGGCAGGCGGAAGCGCGGCACCTGGGTGCGCATGAAGCCGCCGGCTTTCGCGTCGGCCTCGAACACGGTGACCGAATATCCGAGTGGCGCGAGATCGCGCGCGACGGTCAGCGAGGCAGGGCCCGCGCCGATGCAGGCGATGCGTTTTCCGTTCTTCGTCGTTGCCGGTTTCGGCAGCAGCGCATGGATGTCGTCCTTGAGATCGGCGGCGACGCGCTTCAGTCGGCAGATCGCGACGGGCTCGGGCTTCGCGCCGTTGTTCTCCTCGACGCGCCCGCGCCGGCACGCCGGTTCGCAGGGACGATCGCAGGTACGCCCGAGGATTCCCGGGAACACGTTCGACTTCCAGTTGACCATGTACGCGTCGGAATAGCGGCCGGCCGCGATCAGGCGGATGTATTCGGGAACCGGCGTGTGGGCCGGGCAGGCCCATTGGCAATCGACGACTTTGTGGAAATACGCGGGAGCGCGCACATCGGTTGGCTGCACCGCAAGCTCCTGGCTGAAACACCGTCGGAATGACTATGCGCGAGCCTAGCCCGTGCGCCCTCGCGGCGGAAAGGTGCGGCGCACCATCCATCGAAATCGCGACGCGCCTGGTCATGCTTTTCCTTCTCCTGCGCAGCGGGGGAAGGTGCCGCAGGCGGATGGAGGCGCCCTTGATTCTGCTTTTGTGTAGCGAAAAGCTCCGCCTTCCGCCCTTCCCTCAGCCGCCGGATGGCGGCTTCGACCTTCCCCCGCTGCGCAGGGGAAGGGACAGCATCAGCCGCCCTGGTCTTCGATCGCCTTGTCCTGCTTCGCCTTGTCTTCCTGCAACTGCTTCTCGACCGCCTTCGCCTTGTCGAGCGCTTTCAACTGATCGTCGAACACGGTCTTCTGCCGGGCCGGAGCAGGTTGCGCCGCCGCGGCGGCTTTTGCGGCATCGGCATCGGCCGCCTTGTGGCTGGAGCAGGCAGCGAGCGCCAGCACGCTTGCGCAGACCAGGACTGCCTTGATCGGAATGACACGGAACATGACGTACTCCAGTCGCGGTGGTATCCGTTAAAGTCTGCGCTGCACGATTGCATCGGACAAGCAGGAGGTAAGCGCGATGACGAACCCGTCACGCTGGCGACTCGACGGCCAGACTGCGCTGGTCACCGGCGCGAGCAAGGGCATTGGCCTCGCCTGCGCGCGCGAGCTGGCCGCGCTCGGCGCCGACTTGCTGCTGGTCGCGCGTGACGAGATCCACCTGGAACTTATGCGAGTGGAGCTCGCCGAGGAATTCCCGGGGTGCGAGATCCGCGTCTGCGACGCCGACGTCTCGCTGCAGGAACAGCGCCTCGAAGTCTTCGACTGGGTCGCCGACCTCGACGTCGAACTCTCGCTGCTGGTCAACAATGTCGGCGGCAACCTCATGAAGGCCGCGCTCGACTACACGCTCGAGGAAGTGCGCGCGCTGGTCGAGACGAACGTGCTCAGCGCATTCGAGATGAGCCGCCTCGCGCATCCGCACCTCGCCGAACACGGCCACGCGGCGATCGTGAACGTCGGCTCGGTATCGGGACTCACCCACGTGCGCACCGGCGCGCCGTACGGACTGACCAAAGCCGCGCTGCACCAGCTGACCCGCAACCTCGCCTGCGAATGGGCCGATGACGGCATCCGCGTCAACGCAGTCGCACCGTGGTATATCCGCACCCAGCGCACCGAAGGCCCGCTCGCGGATACCGACTATCTGGAAGAAGTGCTGGTACGCACGCCGATGGGGCGCATCGGCGAACCGGAGGAAGTCGCGTCCGCGGTCGCGTTCCTGTGTCTGCCAGCGGCGAGTTACATCACCGGTGAATGCATCGCGGTAGATGGGGGGTTTTTGCGCTACGGATTTTGACGACTGCGTATTGCTCACACCGCAACAAGCGCGGGTCTCGCACGTCGTATCAAAAACAACGCGAGCAGCGGAGCGCCCAGCAAACCTGCCAAGGATGTCGCGAGATGGATCCAGCCCAACGTATGGGCAACTTGCACCATGTCCGATAACGCAAAGTGGTGACTCGGCGTCTTTTGTGCAATCAGTTCCAGCACCGCGAAAATGGCGACCTCGACCGCAATGAAGAGGACACACGTTGCGACGAACAAGCCGCGATAACCGATGCGGCCAAGCCGGAGCGCGAGCAGCAAACTGATGGCGGCAGCCACCAGACTCGCCAACCAGTTGGTGACTATCGACACCTGCGCATGGTCACTCGCTGCGGAGTACAGCAGGCTGAGAACCAGGAATGCCACAGCAAACAAAATGTATGGAAATGCCACGCGCATGACCAATTCCATGGAATGGCTCGCCAGTGACGATCGGTGCGACATGATTCTCCGGTCGTCACTGACGGTCAAGCGAACGCGCGGACTTCCGGCATCAACAGCCGAAAACGGCGAGTTCGCGACCGCGTTCGGCGTTAGCATGAACGCATGCCGCAACTCGCCCACACGTCCACACTCGCTCACCGCATCTGCGAACAGGCGCGCCTGACCCGCGACGCGCGCTTCGACGGATTGTTCTTCACCGCGGTCACCTCGACCGGCATCTATTGCCGGCCGGTGTGTCCGGCGCCAGCGCCGAAAACGCAGAACATCCGCTACTACGACAGCGCGGCGGCCGCGGCGGCGGCGGGTTTCCGGCCGTGCCTGCGCTGCCGACCGGAGGCGGCACCCGGTTCGCCACTGCATCGCGCGAAGAGCGAGCTGGTGGCCGGAGCACTGCGACTGATTGAGCAGGGCGCGCTCGATGATGGTTCGTTGCCGGAGCTGGCCACACGCGTCGGCGTCGGCGAACGTCATCTGCGTCGCGTGTTCGCGGAGGAACTCGGTGCCAGCCCGCTCGATGTCGCGGCGACACGTCGATTGCTGTTTGCGAAACAACTGCTCAGCGAAACCATGCTGCCGATGACGACGATCGCACAGGCGTCTGGTTACGCAAGCCTGCGACGCTTCAACGCAGCGTTCGCCGCAGCGTACGGGAAGCCGCCGCGTGCGCTGCGCAAGGTGCGCAGCCTGGCGGTGGCCAAAGGTCGCGAACGCACCCTTTCGAATCCCGGCTTCATCCACCTGCGCCTGCCCTACCGCGCGCCGTACGATTTCGCGCACCTGCTGGAGTTTTACGGACGACGCACGATTCCCGGCGTCGAGGTCGTCGACGCGGACGGTTATCGACGCAGCTTCGTGATCGATGGCGTGCCGGGCTGGTTCGCGGTCGCGCCGATGGCAAACGACAACGCACTCGCATTGCATGTGCACCATCCGAAAAGCAGCGAGCTCGGCGTGATCGCGGCGCGGGTCAAGCGCATGTTCGATGTCGATGCGGACCCACGCGCGCTTGCCACCGCGTTCCGGCGCAGCGAATTGATGAAACCACTGCTCCGGCGCTGGCCGGGCCAACGTCTGCCCGGCGCGTGGGATGGTTTCGAACTCGCGGTGCGCGCGGTGCTCGGCCAGCAGGTCAGCGTCGCCGCGGCGCGCACGCTCGCGGCACGCGTGGCAGCAACCTACGGCACCCCGTTCGCGGCAGGCGCGACAGTCGGATTGTCCGCACTGTTCCCGAGTCCGGCCGCGCTCGTCGACGCGCCGCTCGAAACCCAGGGCATCACGCGTGCGCGCGCGGCGACGATCCGCGGTCTCGCTCAGGCAGTGCTCGATGGCCGCGTGCAGTTCCGTGCCGAGCAGCCGCTCGCGGCATTCGAGAGCGATCTCGTCGCGTTGCCCGGCATCGGCCCGTGGACCGCTCACTACATCGCGATGCGCG
Organism: uncultured Gammaproteobacteria bacterium; assembly: GCA_963720445.1. Lineage (GTDB taxonomy): Bacteria > Pseudomonadota > Gammaproteobacteria > Xanthomonadales > Rhodanobacteraceae > Dokdonella_A. The sequence continues at coordinate 96,279 of CAVRFO010000001.1, read as the reverse complement.
CGCTCGCGCAGCCGGATGCGTTTCCGGCCGCGGACCTGATCCTGCGCCGCTCGGCCGGACAGGGACGCACCTTGGGTACCCGCGAACTCGAAGCCTTGAGCGAGGAATGGCGACCGTGGCGCGCGTATGCAGTGATGCTGTTGTGGCGGGCATCTCCTTGAAGAGTGCGGCCAGGGATGGCCGCTTCCGGACTCACAGGTCGTGCGGAGCGTCATGTTCATTCCGCGCGGCTGAAGCCGCGATCACGGACGATCGCAAAACCCAACGGTGACGACAATGGATTACGACTTCCTGGAAACACCGATCGGCCGCCTGCTGCTGGTCGCCGACGAACAAGGCCTGCGCCATATCGATTTCCCGCGCGCGGACCAGGACGAACGCATCGAACCCGACTGGAGCCGCGACCGGCGCTATCTCGGCGTCGCAATCGAACAACTGGAAGCGTATTTCGCCGGACATCTGCTTGCGTTCGATGTCGCGCTCGCCGCACGCGGCACCGATTTCCGCAAGACGGTCTGGAACGAACTGGGGCGCATTCCGTACGGCGAAACGATCAGTTACGGCGAACTCGCGCGGCGCATCGGCGAACCGCACGCGAGCCGCGCGGTCGGTGCCGCGAACGGCGCGAACCCGCTGCCGATCATCGTGCCGTGCCATCGCGTGATCGGCGCGAACGGCAAGCTGACCGGATTCGGCGGCGGGCTGCCGATCAAGCAATGGTTGCTCGATCATGAACGCCGATTTGCGCCGCGGCCGGCGCTCGCGTTGGCGCCATAGCCGCTGCAGCGCAATCAGCAGCCGCGCATGCGTTCGCGCAACGTGGCCTGCTCCTGCTTGAGCTGCGCTTCGGTGTCGCTGAATGCGCGCTTCAACTGGTCCCGCACCGCATCGAGTTCGCCGCGCAGGTACGCGCAGGCTTCCTGCGCGGTCGCGTGATGGCAGGCGTCATTGATCCACATGTAACCATCCGCTAAGGGCGCCTGCGCGGCGGGAATCTGCGGAATCGGGCGCAAGCCGGGCGCGGAAACACCGATGCCTTCGCGCCCACCGTAGGCTTGTGCGAGGCCGCGGTCAGGCACGCCCAGCATGCCGAGCGGCACCGCACTGCTGCCACCGCGGCCGTCCTCGCTCGGATAACGGCTGCCGTCGTGGCGCGTGCACAGGAAGAAATCGGGCGCCGGGACGGCCGGTGCGACCAGGATCGGTGCCGCGGCGGTATTCGCGTCGGGCGTGGGCGCATCCGCCGGCACCGCGGCCGGAGCCTGAACGGGCGGTGCATCCGGAAGATGAACGATGCGCTGGCCCTGCCCGGAGCGGCATGCCTGATCCTGAAAACTCACCGAGCCGTCCGCACCGACGCATCGATACACGCTCGCCGCGCCGGAGTGGACGGTGGCGACCGCAAACAGCAACGCAGCGGCGGGAATGACGATGCAGCGCATGCGCCCATGTTAGCGCCGCGACATGCAGGCGGTAGTTGCAGCCCTGCAATAGGTCTAGCGGTACACGCGACATGGCGTGTATCTTGCTTCCTTGCAAGATCCCTCCATTCGGCGCCGACTTGCGTTGTGAACAAGCGGACTTCCAGGCGTGCTTTCTGGCTGCGTGTACTAACGCTAGCGCTGCTGTGGACGGTACCCGCTATTGGCGCGGAGCCAGTGCCGGTCCTGGTTGATCGACTAGAAAGCGGCGACGCCAACATACCTGCCGCGCAGGTCCTCAGCGGCGCCCTCGCCACCCAATTCACTCCACAACCGTACGCGGCCATCACGCCCGCGCGGGATCACGACGAGTGGTACCGGCTGCGCTTCGTGAAGGTCTGGTCTGCGCAGCGGCAGCCCGTGCTCAGCATCGCCGACCCGCAAGGCCTTGAGGTCGAGGCCTATGTCCCACCTGCCTACATCGGCACGACCTTCAGCATGTACGCCGCGCGGCCCGAATTCGGCTTCAGCCGTCATGCGCTGGCGATAGCGCTGCCTGTCGACCTCAAGCCCGATGTGCCGATCTACTTACGCATCAAACCCGCGCGTGCACTGCCGCACGGGATGCAAATCCAGGATGTGAGTTCCGCAGGCACCGAGGATCTTGCCCATGCCCGGCTGGACGTGGTGTTCCCCGCGGTCCAACTCGCCAGCTTGCTGATCATGCTCGCGTTCTTCGTCGCGTTGCGCGAGAGCATGTACGGCTATTTCGTCGGTCATGTCCTGTTCCTCGTGCTGTATGAGCTGTATGAATTCGGCATCGGATACGAGTTCGCCCCATTCAATCTGCTGGCTCCGCTGAAGGAACGGCCGACTTGGCTGATTGCCGCAATTGCGGCGATCCTGCTGAGTCAGTTCTCGCGGCGTTTCCTCGACCTGCGGCATGGCGCGCCGCGTATCGACCGCCTGCTGTCGCTGGTCGCGTGGCCGCTGGGCCTGTTTGGCGCGTGCGCGGCGCTGCCTGTGTTCGTGCAGGACGGCTGGATCGTGGATACGCTGCTGCTGGCGTTCCTGACCCTCGCCGGACTGTTGGTGGTCGCCGCGGTACTCACCTGGCATCACGGCAGCCGACGCGGCGGTTTCTATCTGTGCGCATGGCTGCCCGGCCTGCTGTTCGTCATGGTGCGGACGCTGCAGCTCATCGCGCAATGGCCGCAGCCGGACTGGCTTGAACTGGGCCTGCCTGCCTCATTCGCGTTCGCGAGCATCGTGCTGGCCTTCGGTCTGGCCGAGCACACACTGGCGATCCGGCACGAACGCGATGTCGCGCACCGTCTGGCCGAACACGACATGCTGACCGGCGCACTCAATCGCCGCGCAATCATGGCCACGGCGCGCGCGGCATTCCGCAACGCACGTGAATCCGGCGAGTCACTGGCCCTGCTGTTCCTCGATCTCGACCATTTCAAGGACGTCAACGACCGCTATGGCCATCGCGTCGGCGACCGCTGCCTGCGCGCGGTCGCCGCACCAATCACCAGCGAACTGCGTCACGACGATGCGCTCGGCCGCTACGGCGGCGAGGAGTTCCTGGTCGTGCTGCCCCGCACGACGGGACGCGAAGCCGAAATCATCGCCGAGCGTATCCGCAGTCGCGTGCAGGAAGTGCCGGTATTCGTATCCGGCGCGCGCATCGGTCTCACCCTCAGCGTCGGCGTGGCAGTGATCAATGCCAACGTGCACACCGTCGAAGACCTGATCGAATGCGCCGACGCAGCGCTGTACCGGGCCAAGTCGAACGGGCGCAACCGGGTCCAGACGCATGCCGAACCGAGCGGCGAAGCGGCCGGTCCGGCACGGCCATGAACTTCAATCGTAGCCGGCGAGGATGACCGTCCGCGCGTGATCGCAGCCCGCCCGGTCAGCGTGCGCGCGTGGCCGCACTCGGCAACTCGGCGATGCGCCGGTATTCGGCATTGCGAAATGATTGCGGGTCATCAAGGAACGCCTCGATCATCGGACTGGCGTCATCGCCCCAGAACAGCTCGTCGCCGATCCGCAAGGTCGGCACCCCGAACACACCGGCCGCGAGCGCCGCATCGGTGTTGGCGCGCAGCGCGGTCTTCACTTCGGGAGCGGCGATCGCCGCGCCGACATCCGCAATGCCGAGCGTGCGCGCAACACCCGCCAATTCCTGCGCATTCGTACCCGCCGCGCCGTCGCGCCAAAGGTGATCGAAGATCGTTGTCGTCGCATTCCAATCGGCGCCGGCCGCGATACACAGCCTGAGCGCGGCCAGCGAATTGAACGGGTGCGCCGGCGGAAACCGCAACTCCACCCCGCTGCGCCCGGCCTGCCATTGCACGAAGCGATAGGTGAATTCGCGCTTGCGCGGAATCTCGGCGGGGCCGAGCTGGCCGTGATGGGCCAGCACCGCGCCCAATACGATCGGCGTGGGGACGATGTCGAGGCGCGCGCGCAGGCCGAGCATCTTCGGCAACTGCAGGTACGCGAACGGCGAGATGAAATCGAAATACCACGTGGCGTTCATGGCGTCGGCAGGCGGGAGCGGAACGACAGCATAGTGCGACGCAGCACATGCGGGAATCGCTTGCCGGCAGCGCGCGTATCGCACGTCTGCAATGTTTGCAAAACCCACGACGACCTACCGCGTCGGACTGCTATGCTGGAGCCGGGAGAGAGGATGGCCGGATGACGCGAAACGTCCCGTGGCGCTGGTACGTCTTGGTGCTGCTCGCCCTGCTGCCCATGCAGCCGCGCGCCGCGACGGGCGCGGCAGACACGCAGATCGCGGTCCTGAACGCGGCAACCGCCACGCCGACGGCAGCAGCGATCCTGCACGGAGACTACGCCGGCAACTTCCAGCCTCTCGCACAAGGGCTGCTGCGCGCCCCCCGGGACCACGCGGCGTGGTATCGCCTGCAACTGCCTACGGACTGGGATGCCCCCAGCGCACCGTTGCTCGTGCTGGGTGGCGACGTACGCGCGCGACTGCTGGTTTACCTGCCGCCCGCCTATGCGGCACGCGCGGTCAACCCGTATTCCGCCGAGCTCGATCCGCGCTTCTCGCGACATGCGCTGGTGTTCGAGCTGCCACGCAACCTGCGTGCCGCGCAGCCGATCTACCTGGAACTCGGCGCGCCCGGCCAGACCCAGCCGATGCGCGCACGCATCATCGACTACACCAGCTATCAGATCGGCGACTTGCGCCATGTTCGCCTCAGCGTGTTCTTCGCGAGCGTGCAGATAGCGATGCTGTTGGTGATCATGTGTTTCTGGGGAGTCCTGCGCGATCGCGTATTCCTGTATTTCGTCGGTTACGTCGCCGCGCAAATCGTCTACCAGCTGGCTGTGACCGGGGAACTGTATGCGCTGCCGGGCGCGGCCGTGCTGGGTCCGCTGGGCTTTCATCCAGGCCAGTTCGCGGCCATCGTTTCAGCGGCCTTGTCGATCAGCTTCATCCTCGAGTTCGCCGAGCTGCCGCACCACGTGCCGCGGTTGGCGCGCGCGCTGTCGGTGATGCGTTGGCCGTATTTCGGTTTCGCGATCGCGCTGTGGTTGCCACCGCTGTATCCGGACCGCTGGCTGCCGAACGCGGTCAACGCGATGCTCGTGCTGAGCACGGTCACCGCACTGGCCGCCACCTGGCGTGCGTGGCGCCGCGGCAGCCGCCAGGCCGGCTTTTTCCTGATCTCGTGGTTGCCGCTGTTGTGCCTGACCATGGCGCGCGTGGCGCAACTCATTTTCGGCCTGCCCTTGCCGGCATGGCTGGAGTATGGCTACCCGGCGAGCATGGCGTATGCCGCCGTGGTCATCACCGTCGGCCTCGCCGACCGCACCTTGCAGGCGCGGCGCGAGCGCGACCTCGCCCATCGCCTCGCCGACTTCGATCCATTGACCGGCGTACTCAACCGGCGCGCCATCCTCAGCCGCTTGCAGGCAGCCCATGCGGACGCGCATCAGGCCCACCGCGCGCTCGGCGTATTGTTTCTCGACCTCGATCATTTCAAACGCATCAACGACCGTCACGGCCATGTCACCGGCGACCATGTGCTGAATACCGTTGCCGCCGCGATGCAGGCCGAACTGCGCGAACTGGACTGGCTGGGCCGCTACGGCGGCGAGGAATTCCTGGTCATGCTGCCGGGCGCCACCGAACGCTCCGCGCACAACGTCGCCGAACGCATTCGCGAGCACGTCGCGGAATTGCGCATCCGCCACGGCGTGGTGGAACTGTGCCCGACGGTCAGCGTCGGCATCGCATTGCTGGACGAGACCACGCCAACCGTCGAGGCGCTGATCGAACACGCGGATGCCGCGCTGTATTGCGCCAAGGAACAGGGGCGCAATCGCGTCGTGCATTACTCGTCCAGGACGGAAACGATCGCGGATATGCAGACTCCGCGCTCCTGAGAGTTTTCGAAGAGTGCTTTCGCATTGCGCTGCCGGATACCTGCGCAATCGAACGCGGTTGTGCAAATATCGGCTTGCCTGCGCACACGCAGCGCGAACGGGAACAGGCTGGGGATGTCCATGAAAGACAAGAACGAGATCGTCAACAACTGGCTGCCGCGCTACACCGGCACGCCGCTGGCTGAATTCGGCGAGCACATCCTGCTGACCAATTTCGGCCACTACGTCGACCTGTTCGCCGAGTGGCACGGCGTACCGGTGCAGGGCCGCGACCGGCCGATGCCGAACGCGACCGCCGACGGCATCACGATGATCAACTTCGGCATGGGCAGCCCGAACGCGGCGACGGTGATGGACCTGCTCAGCGCGATCGCGCCGAAGGCCGTGCTTGTTCCTCGGCAAGTGCGGCGGGCTCAAGAAGCAAGAACCAGCTCGGCGACCTCGTGCTGCCGATCGCGGCGATCCGCGGCGAGGGCACCTCCAACGACTACCTGCTGCCCGAAGTGCCGGCGCTGCCGGCGTTCCCGCTGCAGCGCGCGGTCTCGACGATGATCCGCGACCTCGGCCACGACTACTGGACCGGCACGGTCTACACGACGAACCGGCGCGTCTGGGAACACGACGACGCGTTCAAGGAGTACCTGCGCAAAACGCGCTGCATGGCGATCGACATGGAAACCGCGACGATCTTCTCGGCCGGCTTCGCCAACCACATCCCGTGCGGCGCGCTGCTGCTGGTGTCCGACCAGCCGATGGTCCCGGAGGGCGTGAAGACCGAAGCGAGCGACAAGCTGATCACCACGAACTTCGTCGAGGCGCACATCAAGATCGGCATAGAGGCGCTGAAACTCGTGCGCCGCAACGGGCGCAGCGTGAAGCACCTGCGCTTCGAGGAAGACCTCGAATAGAACCCCACCCCGAGGACGCCGCATCACGATGATCCAATCCGAACGCCTGACCCTGCGCGAACTGCGCGCCGACGACGCCTCGTTCATCCTCGAACTGGTGAACGACCCGGCGTGGCTGCGCCACATCGGCGACAAGGGCGTGCGCACGCTCGACGACGCCCGCGCCTACATCGCAAACGGACCGGCGGCGAGCCATGCGCGCCACGGTTTCGGCCTCGATCTGGTCGAACTCAAAACCGACGCGACGCCGATCGGCCTCTGCGGCCTGATCAAGCGCGACACGCTGCCGGATGTCGACATCGGCTACGCGTTCCTGCCGCAATTCCGCGGCGCGGGCTACGCGACCGAAGCGGTCGCGGCGGTCATCGAACATGCGAAGGAATCGCTGGGGTTGCCGCGCCTCGCCGCGATCGTGTCGCCGGACAACCATGCCTCGATCCGCGTGCTGGAGAAACTCGGCCTGCGCTTCGAGAGGATGGTGCAGATGAGTGAAGGCGGTCCGGAGACCAGATTGTTCGGTCGCGAGCTGGGCTAACCGACAGCGCACGACAAATCCGCAGGAGCCCACCCTGTGGGCGACCGGGACATCATGGTTGCGGCGGTCGCGCACAGGGTGCGCTCCTACCGTGGTCGCGGCGTCTTCTTGATGGAACGAATCAGACGCCGAACAGGCGCCCGATCAGCGCAGTCGCGAGCATCGCCAGCGCGCTCCAGGCGGTCACCCGGATCGCGCCGCGCAACGCCGGTGCACCGCCGGTCCGCGCCGCCACCGCGCCGAGCAGGGCCAGGCACAACAGCGACGCCACGATCACCGTGCCGGCCAATGCGCGCGCCGGTGTCAGCAGCGTGATCGCGAGCGGCAGGGCCGCACCGGCCGCGAACGCGGCCGCCGATGCGAGCGCGGCCTGCAGTGGCCGCGCGCGACGATCGTGGGTGATGCCGAGTTCATCGCGCGCATGCGCGGCGAGCGCGTCATGCGCGGTGAGCTGTTCGGCAACCTGCCGCGCAAGCTGCGGTTCGAGGCCGCGCTTGACGTAGATCGCGGTGAGCTCGTGCATCTCGGCCTCGGGATGCTGGACGAGTTCGTGGCGTTCCTGGGCAAGATCGGCGGTTTCGGTATCGGCCTGCGAACTCACCGAGACGAACTCGCCGGCCGCCATCGACAACGCGCCGCCGACCAGACCGGCGATGCCGGCCAGCAGGATGTTGTGGAGCTCAGCCCCGGCCGCGGCGAAACCGACGATCAGGCTCGCGGTCGACACGATGCCATCGTTGGCGCCGAGCACGGCCGCACGCAGCCAGCCGATCCGCTCCGTTCGATGGCTTTCGCCGTGATATCTGGACATGCGACTCCTCACTGACCGAGTGACGGCGCGGCACGGCGACGCCGTCCGCCAGCGAGCGATCCTAGCACCGGCGCCAAGCGCGGCGCGGTCGCGTTGCGTTCACCTCGCTTCCGTATAGTCGCGGGCGCATTCCAGGCGAACCTGAAACGGAAGGACGCGACGCGGCATGGCCAAACACATTCAGGCGCATAAGGTGACGGCGTCCAACACGCTCAGTGAACGCGTGACGCGCGTTGTCCTCGAAATCGCCAGCCGCGTGCCGGATACCGAGGAACACAAGAGCCGCGGCCCGGCGCATCGCGCGCGCGCGATCGCCGCTGCCGCCGCGAACAAGGCCGCGCTGACGGCCGGCACGCTGGCGCTGCCGCCGGGACCGCTCGGCTGGCTGACGATCCTGCCGGAGCTGACTTATATCTGGCGCATCCAGAGCCAGATGGTCGCCGACATCGCCGGTGCCTACGGCGCCAGCGCCCAGCTGACCCGCTCGCACATGCTGTACTGCCTGTTCCGCCACGCCGCCGCGCAGGCGATGCGCGACATCGGCGCGCAGGTCGGCGCGCGCCTGCTGATCCAGGACATACCGTTGCGCGCGATCGAACGTGCCGCGTCGAAGATCGGCGTCAGCCTGTCGCGGCGGCTCGCCGGCCAGGGCATCGCGCGCTGGCTGCCGGTGATCGGCGCGCTCGGTGTCGGCGCGTATGCGTACTACGACACCGCGCAGGTTGCGCGCAATGCGATCGCGCTGTTCGACCCGGGCACGACCGATACGACGATCGCCCCGAAGCACCACGCGGGACAACGGACCGGCTCGCCAATTTGAATCCGGTCAGAACGCGATTCCGAGCAGCAGCATGGTTTCGCCATGATTGGGCCGATGCAGGTCCGCGTTGGAGGCGTGGCGGAGCATCAGTACCCAATTGCGTTCCTGCCAGCCGACGCCGCTGACGAATTCGCCGGCGCTGCTCAGCGCATCGGTCCTGCCAAGCGTGAGCGCGAGTTGTTCGCTGACGAAGGCGCCCCGCCAGAGGTGCAGGCGTGCGCCGAGCGCGAGCAGACCCACATCGTGGTCGAGCCGCGCACGCGAAGTGGAGCGCGACTGGATCCAGCCCAGCGCGAAATCGGGCGACCAGGTGAACGGGCCGAGCGCACACTCGTCGCCGAGGCGTTCGACGAACACGGCATTCGTCCACAGCGTATCGAGGGTGCGACTGCGGCCGCCGAGGAATTCCCAGCGCGCGCCGTCATCGGCATGCACGGGCGGCAGCGCGAACAGGAACGCCAAGCCGATCGGGGCGAGGCGCGAAGCGAAAGCAGGCCGACGGACCATTGCAACCTCGGCGACAAGCGTACCCGGATCCATCATCGCGCCGCGCCCGCCGAATGGGAAGCGCAACACGCGTGCCATCCGCAGAACGCGCGCCGTTCCGCCCGCAGCGCTTTCACTCCAGGGCACCTCTGTGCACGAAAGTCGTCCCGGCGAACGCCGGGACCCCGTGCCCGCCCACATGCCTGCGACGCTGGATTCCGTGACCAGCCGTCGGCTGTTGCCCCCCCCGGAATGGCGAGAGTAGACGCGCGCGGACCCGCTACGCCGGCGGCTTCAGTTCGACCGGCTTGGCATGCGCCGCCTTCAGCGCACCGTTCAACGTCGCGAGGTCGCTACGCTTGAAGTCATCCCAGGCGCGCAGCGTCGTGTCGGTCAGCGCCGCGAGTTTCGCGCCGCCCGCCTGCGCATCCAGTGACGGTGCCGCATCGGCGCCGTCGACCGCGCCGATCAGTTCTTCGAGCCTCTGGCCGAGGAAACTCAGCGTCTCGACCTTGTGTGGTGGAGACGACCAGGCGTTGTAGGGATTTGGCGCGGGTCGTGCGCCGGACACCTCGGCGAGCCGCTCGGCGAACGCATCCAGCGCGGCGGCGACATCGCCAGTCGCTCCGTTGCGACGTTCGGCAACACCGTCGCGCAATTTGCCTGCCTCGTCGCTGGCGACCGCGACGCGCGCATGCAATGCCTCGATACGTTGCGCCAGCGCGAACTGTGCCGCATAGGCCGCTGCCGGCTGGTCGACGCGCGGATCGGCGGCGACGGCCAGCGTCTGGCGATAGTGTTTGCCATCGACGCTCAGTTCGACCGTGTAGGTGCCGGGTGGCGCCCACACGCCGTCGACGTACGCGTCATGTTTCGCCGACGGCGCCGGATAGTGCAGCGGCCAGACGAAGCGGTGCATGCCCGGTGTCGCCTTCAGCGTCGATGGCATCCGACTCCACTCCGGCGCGTTGTTGATTTTGGCGAGATCGATTTTCGGCGGCGCATCGGCGCTGCTGTAGCGGCGCACCAGCGTGTTGCGCGCATCGTGGATCGCGAGCTCGACCGCCTTCTTCGGCGTGTTCGCGAGCACGTAGTCGATAGTTGCGCCAGCCGGCGGATTGGCCGCCATCGGCTCGTCCTTCGGCATCGGCGTGCCGGTGAAGCTGGCCGCGCGGTAGCGGATCGCGACGGCCGGCGCGAACAGCCGCGTTTCCGGCCTGCGACGTCTTCGCGTCCAGCTGCCGCAGCGCCGCGACGTCGTCCATGATCCAGAAGCCGCGGCCGTGCGTGGCGATCACCAGGTCGTCGCCATGCACGTCGATGTCGCGCACCGAGGTACGCGGCAGGTTCTGCTGCAGCGACTGCCAGTGCTCGCCGTCGTCGAACGACACGTACACGCCGAGCTCGGTGCCGGCATAGAGCAGGCCGCGTCGCACCGGATCCTCGCGCACCACGTTGACGAAGTCGCCGTCGCGGATGCCGGCGACGACCAGCTGCCAGCTCTTGCCGCCATCGCGGGTGCGGTAGATGTACGGCGTGCGGTCGTCGAGGCGATGGCGGTCGATCGCGACGTACGCGGTGTCCGCATCGAAGTGCGAGGCTTCGATGCATGCCGACCTTCGACCACGCGCGTCAGCGCCGTCGGCGTCACGTTGTCCCAGTGTGCGCCGTCGTCGCGCGTGCGCCAGACCAGGCCGTCGTCGGTGCCGACCCAGATCAGGCCATCGGCGAGCGGCGATGGCGCGATCGCGTAGATCACGCCGCGCCGCGGGCTCGGGCCGAGGTTGTTCGGCCGCCGTGACTGCATCGAGGTTCGCCGGCACGCCCGGAGTCTTCGCGCGTCAGGTCGGGGCTGATCGCGTCCCAGTGTTCGCCGCCGTCGCGCGTGCGGAACAGATCTTCTGGTTGCCGAAATACAGCGCTTGCGGTCGCGCTGCGACGAACACCAGCGGCAGCGTCCAGGTGCGTCGGTACGAGATCGGGATCGGCGAGCGTCGGATCGACGTTGCGGGTCTGGTCGCGTGCGCAGGTCGAGCTTGTCGACGCGCGCCGCCGTAGACGATGTCGGGATCGTCGCGGATCGGGCGCGATCATGCCGCTCTCGCCGCCGGCGGTGACCTCGTGGAACTGCTCCATCGTGATGCCGTTGCCGTTGTCGCTGCGGCTCGGCAGCGCGACCGCGCCGGAATCCTGCTGCGCACCGTAGACGCGGTACGGAAACCGGTTGTCGGTGGCTGACGTGATAGATCTGCGCGGTCGGCTGGTTGTACCAGCTCGACTCCAGGTCCTGCCGCCGTTGAGCGTGACGATCGCGCCCTGGTCGACGCCGAGGATCTGCCGGTCCGGGTCGGTCGGGTCGATCCACAGTTCGTGGAAATCGTCGCCGGTGTGGTCGCCCTTGAGCGCGATGAAGTGTCGTGCCGCCGTCGTCCGAGCGCAGCACGATCGTGTTCATCGCGTAGACGCGGTCGGCGTTCTTCGGATCGACCGTGATCCGGCCGAAATACCAGCCGCGCTGCCAGATGCGCGGATCGCCGCTGCTCTTGCGCCAGTGCGCGCCGGCGTCGTCGGAGCGGTACAGGCCGCCTTCGTCGCCGATCGACGATCGCGTACACGCGTTTCGGATCGCTCGGCGCGACACGCGATGCCGATGCGGCCGACGTTGCCTTGCGCGAAGCCGTTGCCGCGGACCGGTTGCCAGCTGTCGCCGCCATCGGTGGATTTGTACAGCCCGCTGCCCGGCCCGTTCGACGGCGGATAGACGTTCCACGGCGGGCGCCGCGTCTGCCACAGCGCGGCGTAGATCACCTGCGGATTGCCCGGCTCGAACGCGAGGTCGATCGCGCCGGTGTCGTCGTCGTGGCCGAGCACCTTGCTCCAGTGCTTGCCGCCATCGCGCGAGCGGAACACGCCGCGCTCGGCGTTCGGTCCGTACGGATGGCCGAGCGCGGCGACGAACACGACTGTCGCGATCGTGCGGATCGACGAGGATCCGGCCGATCTGCTGGCGTGTCGTCGAGACCGATCTGCGTCCAGGTCTTGCCGGCGTCGAGCGATTTGTACATGCCGTCGCCCTGCGCGATGTCCGAGCGCATGTCGGCTTCGCCGGTGCCGACGTAGAGCACGTTCGGATCCGACGGCGCGACCGCGATCGCGCCGATCGAGCCGACCGGCTGGCCGTCGAAGATCGGCTGCCAGGTGCGGCCGGCATCGTGCGGTGTCCCAGACGCCGCCGTTGACCGCGCCGAAGTAGAAATGCTGCGGCTGTCGCCGGGCACGCCGGCCACGGTGAGCACGCGGCCGCCGCGGAACGGGCCGATCAGGCGCCAGCCCAGATCGCCGAACTGCGCGGGATCGGCCTGCGCGAACGCGCTCAGGCTGGCCAGCGCGAACACGCCGCCGAGAAGAATTCGCGAAGCCATCCACTACCCCCATGCGCCGATGCGGATCGGCCAAACCCCCATCATAGCGACGCCTCCGCCGGCGCGGCGTGTGGCGGAAGGCATACCGGCACCGGGCCTTGCCGAACGCGCCGGATCGATGCGCCGCGGGGTTCGGCAACCCCGCCAAACACGCTGCCAACATCCGCCCGACCCGGGTCAGGTAAAGTAGCGCATATGTATCTTGAGTATTACGGCCTGCGCGAGGCGCCGTTCTCGATCACCCCGGACCCGCGCTACGTGTTCCTGTCCGAACGGCACCGGGATGCGCTCGCGCACCTGCTGTACGGCATCGGCAAGGGCGGCAGCGGCGGTTTCGTGCAGCTGACCGGCGAAGTCGGCACCGGCAAGACCACGCTGTGCCGCCTGCTGCTGGAGCAGTTGCCGGAGAACACGCGCGTCGCGCTGGTGCTGAACCCGAAGCTGTCGCCGGTCGAACTGGTCGAGACGATCTGCGAGGAACTCAAGCTCGACATCGTCGGCAAGCGCGGCAGCCTGAAGGCGCTGATCGACACGCTCAACGCGTTCCTGCTCGATGCCTATGCGCAGGGCCTGCGCGTCGTGCTGATCGTCGACGAGGCGCAGAACCTGTCGACCGAGTCGCTGGAGCAGGTGCGCCTGCTGACCAACCTCGAAACGCCGACGCAGAAGCTGCTGCAGATCATCCTGCTCGGCCAGCCGGAACTGCGCGAGATGCTCGATCGCGACCGGAGCTGCGCCAGCTCGCCCAGCGCATCACCGCGCGCTACCACCTGACCCCGCTCGATGCGGCCGAGACCGAAGCCTACGTGCGCCATCGCATGGCGGTCGCCGGCTGCGCGCGCGTTGCCGTTTTCGCGGCTCGGCCTGAAGGCGCTGTATCAGCGCTCCGGCGGCGTTCCGCGCCTGATCAACATCATCGCCGATCGCGCGCTGATGGCCGGCTACGCGCGCGAGCAGGACAGCCTCGGCGAGCGCCTGGTCAACCGCGCCGCCGACGAGACCCTGCCCGGTCACGCGCGCTACTGGCTGCACCGCTATGGACGCTGGGCGTTGGCGGCGGCGGCGATCGTCGCGATCGTCGGCAGCGCGGCATGGCTGCGCACCGCGCTGTTCGCAGGCCCCGGCCAGTGCGCCGATAGCGGTCGTGACCGCGCATCCCGTTGCGGTCGATCACGAAGCGGAGCGCCTCGAAACCCGGCTTGCGCAAGCGCCGGAAACCGAACTGGCCGCCTTCACCCAGTTGCTGGCGCGCTGGCAGGTCGATGCCGACCAGGTCTCGGTGCGCGCCGCCAGTCGCTGCCCGCCGATCGTCGCAACCGGCATCGCCTGCCTGCACGGGCATGCGGCGCTGGACCAGCTCGCGCGCTTCGACCGGCCGCTGCTGCTCCTGCTCGGCAAGGCCGATCATCCGGAATACGCGCTGCTGCAGGGCGTCGGCCCCAAACACGTGCGCCTCGACCTGACCGGCACCCGGTACGAACTTGCACGATCATCGCTGTCGCAAGTTCTGGTCCGGCGACTTCATCGCGTTGTGGCGGTTGCCGGCCGACGTGCCCGCGAGCCTGTCGCGCGGCGACAGCGGGTCCGGGCGTCGCCTGGGTCCAGCGACCGGCTGGCGACGTTCGACAATGGCGTCGCCGCGAAGGCGCGCCCGCCGACGTTCGATGCGGATCTGGAAATGCGCGTGCGCAAGCTGCAGACCGCCTACGGCATCACCGCCGACGGCATCATCGGGCCGGAAACCCTGTTCGCGCTTGTCCGCACTCGACGACGCCGGCCCGCATCTGGCGCGGACCGTGGAATGACGCCTAGCGCGGCGCGGTGATCAATACAGATCAGGATTGGGTAGTCAGGAAATGCGATGTCGTTGATTCTCGAAGCTCTGAAAAAATCCGAACAGCAGCGCCGTCTCGGCGAAGCGCCGACGCTGGGTTCGCCGGTGCTCGCGGTACGCCGGCGGCGCAGCCTGTTGCCGCTGTTCGGGACCCTCATCGTGATCGCGATCGCCGCGGGTTGGTGGCTGCTGCGCCCGCGCGCCGACCGCAGCGCCTGCGCCCACCGCGACGGTGGCAAGCGCAGACACGGCGACGCCGACGCCGACGCCGCCGATGAACCGGATCAAGCCAACGCCGGCGCATACCGCGCCAACCCGGCCGGCGGAAGAACAACGCGAACCAGCGAAGCCGATGGCCTCGGGACTGGAAGCGGTCGCGCCACCGCTGCCGATCGCGCCGCCGATCACCGACCGTCGCCGGCAGCGTCACGCCAACTGCCGCTGCCACCGGCCGCGACGTCCCGCGGCGCCGCCTGCTGTCGTCGCCGCACGCCAAATCCGCGCCGGCGCCGGCCACGCCGCCGTCCCGCGGCGGCACGCGGCGAAGCCGCCTGCCACAGCGACCGGCGCGCCTGCATCGGCTGCCACCGTTGCGCAGCAGTCCACGCCTGCGGCAACGGCGCCCACCGCAACCGCGCTGCCGTCGATCTGGGACCTGCCCTACGCAACGCGCAAGGATCTGCCCGACCTGACCCTGACCATGCACGTCTACGCGCGCCGATCCGCACGCAGCGCTTCGTCGTCATCAAGGGCGAACGCCACATCGAAGGCGACGAGCTCGGCGGCGGCGTGATCCTGCGCGAGATCCGCGCGGACGGCATGGTGCTCGACTACAAGGGCACCCGCTTCGTGTACCCGCGCGACGGCGGCTGAGCGCGCGCCGCGAACCATCGTGTTCGTCCACCTTCCGAGCCGGCGCAAGCGCACGCCACCGTGGGCGACGCTGCTGATCGTCGCCGCCTGCGTGGTCGTGTTCCTGTGGCTGGCCACGCTGCCCGCACGCGGAACGCCTGGCCGTGCTGACACGCTGGGGCACGGTGCCCTCGACCCTGCTCGATACGAACGCGCCGTGGCTGCAGCAGCTCACCGAACTGCGCGCGGCGCGCCTGGTCACCGCGATCTTCATCCACGCCGACTGGCTGCACGTGACCGGCAACCTGCTGTTCCTGATCGTGTTCGGCGTGCCGGCCGAACGTGCGCTCGGCTCCGCGCGCTTCCTCGCTCTGTTCGTGATCGGCGGCGCGCTCGCGAACCTGGTCGGCGCACTGCACGCTGGCCGGCACCAGCGCGCCGATCATCGGCTCCAGCGGCGCGGTCTCGGCGATCGTCGGCGCGTACCTCGCGCTATTCCCGCGCGCGCGCCTCGGCCTGGTGCTGCCGCTCGGCGATGTTCCTCGAATTCGTGCGCATCCCGGCGCCGCTGCTGATCGGCTTCTGGGCCGTGCTGCAGCTGCTGTTCACCTACGTCGGCCCGGCATTCGGCGCGGTCGCGTGGTGGACGCACATCGCCGGCTTCCTGATCGGCATCGCGTTCGCGCTGGTGTCGCGGCCGGCGGTGGCGCGACGGCTGCGGGGTTAGGGCCTGTTCGCGCATCGCAGGAGCGGCTCCAGCCGCGATGCTCTTCCTCGCCGACCCAAGGCTTCGCTGCCGGAGCCGCTGCTGCGCAAGACAGACTCAATGGCGTACGCGCGACAATGCACGATGCGCAAGAAACTCTACAAAGTCACCTTCCTCTCGCAAGGCAAGAGCATCGAGCTGCTATGCGCGCCACGTCGCATCGAGCGCCCTGTGGGGATTCACCGAAGTCGGCGAACTGGTGTTCGACCCGCCCGGCGAAGGCCTCGTCGTCGATCCGACCGAGGAGCGCCTGCGCGAGGAGTTCAAGGACACCACGATGCTGCACGTGCCGATGCACGCGATCGTGCGCATCGAGGAAGTCGCCAAGCGCGGCCCGCTGGTGATCCGCGACGCGGCGAGCGGCGACAAGATCATGCCGTTTCCGCTGCTGCCGCCAAAACGGTCGTAGCGATTCGCATCGCCGGCGCCGCGGCCGGCACGCCCGCATCACCGCCTTCGCGCGAATGGCCATCAGCTCGGTCGCGTTGTTCGCGGAACATGTCTTCGTATTCGCCGCGATGCGCGGCGCGTCGCCTCGGTCGAGCGTCTGCGTCCGAGCATCACCTCGACGAAACGACCAGTTGAACGCGTTGTAGCGCGCCGCGGCGAACATGAAGGCCGCGTTGACTCGCGCGCGCGGCAGCGTATCGCCGAATTCGTTGGCCAGGGTGATGAACCGATCGACCATGTCGGAAAACTGTTCCGGGGTAATGCTCTGCGGGTCGCTCATGCGAATCTCCGGTGGAATCGCCCGCGCGTCGACCGGCGCAGGGCGTGGGTTGGTTGACTGGAATGGTGCCGTGCGGACAACCGGCGCCGCTAGCCCTTGGCGCTGGCCGGCACCGCAGGCACGATCGGCTTGTTGCGCAGCGCCAATACCTTCAGCGCATTGAGCGCCTCGCTGAGCGCGTAGTCCTTCTGCACGTCGCGATCCGCGGCGCGCGGTGTCGTCGCGGCCGTCGGTTTCATCGGCGCCCTTGAGGTGATTGCGCAGATCGCGTTCGCCGAACGCCGGGCTCGGCGTGCCTTCGCGCTGGCTGAGCGCGAGGTCGGCCAGCGCGATGTCGGGCTGGATGCCGGCGGCCTGGATCGAGATGCCGCTCGGCGTGTAGTAGCGCGCGGTGGTCAGTTTCACCGCGTGCGTCGGCGTCGAGCGGCAGCACGGTCTGCACCGAACCCTTGCCGAAGCGTGCGCCGGCCCATCAGCAGCGCGCGGTGGTTGTCCTTCAGCGCGCCGGCGACGATCTCGGCCGCCGACGCGGTACCGTTGTCGACCAGCACGACCAGCGGCGCGCCGTCGAGCAGATCGCCGCGGCGTCGCGCGGAAACTCAGGTCCGATTCCTTGAGACGTCCGCGCGTGGTGACGATCACGCCGCTGTCGAGGAATTCGTCGCTGATCTCGACCGCCGAGGTCAGCAGGCCACCGGGATTGCTGCGCAGATCGAGCACCGCGCCGCGCAACGGCGCCTTGTTGTCGGCTTGCAGGCGTTCGATGCGCTTGCGCAGCTGGCCGCCGGTGTCCTCCTGGAACTGGCTCGACGCGCAGGTAGGCGTAGCCCGGTTCGAGCAGCCGCCCGCGCACGCTGGCGACGCGGATCACCTCGCGCTTCATCGTGATGTCGACCGGCGACGCTCTGCTTTTCGTGCAGCACGCTCAGCGTGATGCTGCTGCCGGGCTTGCCGCGCAGCATCGTCGACCGCGCCGTCGAGATCGTCCGCCTGCACCGCCTTGCCGTCGATGCGCACGATGATGTCGCCGGCCTTGATGCCGGCGCGTTCGGCCGGCGTGTCGTCGATCGGCGCGACCACGCGCAGCGTGCCGTCGACCTGCATGACCTCGATGCCGAGGCCGTCGTAGCTGCCGGTCGTGTCCTCGGTCAGATCCTCCAACTGCTCCTTGCCGAGGTACTCGCTGTGCGGGTCGAGGCCGGCGAGCAGGCCGCGGATCGCGCGCCTGCATCAGGCGGTGATCGTCGACGTTGTCGACATAGGCCTGCTTGACCAGGCTGTACACGGCGGTGAACGTGCGAATGTCGTTGAGATCGACGCTGTCCTTGGTCGGCGCGCCGGCGCATGCGCGGCGCAGGCGGCGCAGTGCGGCGCTGGCGGATCGGCGAATGCCGTCGCGCAGGCGAGTCCGAGCAGGAGTCCGGACAACAGATGATGGAAACGCATCGGATAAACCTCTTGGCAAGGGCGCGAGTTTAGCGCCGCATCGATGAGCACAGCGTTATCGTGCGACCACATCGGGCGATGACAGTTCGACACGCGATCGGCGCTGGGAGCACCGGAAAGAGATGTAAACGCCGGCAGCCGCGAGGCTTTTGATCCGAAAGCGGAAAGCATCGCCTTCCGACGCAAAAGCTGACATGGAGGCGCCCGGCGGTTATTTCAGCCAGCCACGCGGGTCGACCGCCTGGCCTTTCGCGCGCAGCTCGAAATACAAGCCCGGCGTCTTCTGGCCGCCGCTGGCGCCACTGGTCGCGATCGTCTCGCCGGCATCGACCCAGTCGCCGACGTCCTTGAGCAGGGTTTCGTTGCAGCCGTACAGACTCAGATAGCCGTCGCCGTGATCGACGATCATCAGCAGGCCGTAGCCGCGCATCCAGTCGGCGAACACGACCCGGCCATGCGCGATCGCATGCACCGCGGCGCCGGTCTTCGCCGCGACCAGCACGCCGCTGCTGCGCCGACCGATTCGTCGGCGGCGCCGAACGCGGTGACGACCTTGCCTTGCAGCGGCCACGCGAGCCTGCCGCGCGCAGACGCGAACGGCGCCGCGCCGGCGAGCTGCTTGGGAATGTCGGCGAACACGTCGCGCAGGCGTCTCGAGCAGCTGCGTTGAGCGCCGCTTCGTCCTTGCCGAGCGCGGCGATGCGCGCGCCCTGGTCCTTGAGTTTCGCATCGATCGCGGCGACCAGCTGCGCGCGTTCGCCGCGTTCGGCTTCGAGTTTTTCCGCCTCGGCATCGCGTGCATCGCGCGTCGCGGCGAGCTCCGCGGTCGCCGCGCGGATCGCGTCCTGCACCTCGGCCAGCCGCTGGAGATCGTCGACGCAGCTTGTCGATGCTGCCGACCTGCGCGCGCTGGAAATAGCGGTGGTACGCGAGCACGCGCGCGATCGCGGCGACATCGTCCTGCTGCAGCAGCAGCTTGAGTTCCTCGTTGTGGCCGAGCGCATAGGCCGAGCGCAGCAGCGCGGCCAGCTCCTCGCGTTGCGCCTTCAGCGCGGCTTCGAGACCGCTGCGTTCGCCTTGAGCCGATCGAACCGCTGCTTGCTGCTCGGCCAGCTTGTCGTCGAGCGCATGCAGCGTCCCTGGCGACCGCCGCGAGCGCCACCTCCTTCTCGCGCAACGTGTTCGCTGCGTCGCCGCGTTCGCCCGCGGTCGCGTTCTGCTGCGCGGTCAGCGCCTTGATCTGCGCACGCACGCCATCGAGCTTCGGCCTTCGCCTGCTGCTCCTGCGCGGTGCGCTGGGCCTGATCGAGGTCCTGTGCACGCGCGCCAGCGACGGCAACAGAATGCGACAGACAAGGCCGCGCCGATGCGCAGCGTGGCCGACAACGCAACCGCGTTCGCGTGCGGCTGCGTGCGCGCGAAGATCGCGCAACGCGCGCCGTGGCATGGCCGCCGGCACTACAGGAATCGGACCAGACTGTGCCCGGTCATCTCGGCGGGCTGCGGCAACCCCATCAGCGCGAGCACGCGTCGGCGCGAGATCGCGCAACGCGCCGTGGTGCAGCGCCGCGCGGCGGCCGACGTAGACCAGCGGCACCGGCCCGACCGTGTGCTGCGTATGCGGCACGCCGTTGTCGTCGAGCATCTGTTCGAGATTGCCGTGGTCGGCGGTGATCAGCATCTCGCCGCCGCTCTCGCGCGATGCGCGCGGCGTGATCGCGCCGAGCGCGACGTCGACCGCCTCGGCGGCCTTGATCGCCGCCGCCTCGATGCCGCTGTGGCCGACCATGTCCGGGTTGGCGATGTTGCAGACGATGAAGTCGAACTGCTGCGACGCGATCGCCGTCGACCAGGCGCGTCGGTGACTTCCGGGCAGCTCATCTCCGGCTGCAGGTCGTAGGTCGCGACCTTCGGGCTCGGCACCAGGATGCGCTCCTCGCCGGCGAACGGCGCTTCGCGGCCGCCGGAGAAGAAGAACGTCACGTGCGCGTATTTTTCGGTTTCGGCGATGCGCAGCTGGGTCAGGCCCGAGCGACGGCGAGGTATTCGCCGAGCGTGTTGCGCATCGATTGCGGCGCGAACGCGATCGCAGTTGCCGGCGAGGCCTTGCTCGTATTCGGTCAGGGTCACGAAAGCGGACAGTGCGAGCTCGCGCGGACGCGCGAAGCCGCTGAAATCGCGCATCGACGAACGCATGCGACAGCTCGCGCGCGCGGTCGGCGCGGAAATTCATGAACACGACCGCGTCGCCGTCGTGCGATCGCGCGCGCCGCCGTCGATCACGGTCGGCTTGCACGAACTCGTCGTTCTCGCCGCGCGCATAGGCGGCGCGCGAGCGCCGACCAGCGCGTCGTCGGCGTGGAACGGCGCCTTCGCCTCGGCGATCGCGTCGTAGGCGAGCTTGACGCGATCCCAGCGCTTGTCGCGATCCATCGCGTAGTAGCGGCCGCTGACCGTCGCGATGCGCGCGTTGCCGAGCGCATGCGCAGTGCGCCTCGAGTCGCGCGCAGGCTCGGCTCGGCGCTTTGCGGCGGCGTGTCGCGGCCGTCGAGGAAGGCATGCACGGCGACGCGCGCGACGCCCGCTGCGCGGCCAGATCGAGCATCGCGAGGATGTGGTCTTCGTGGCTGTGCACGCCGCCCGGCGACGAGCAGGCCGAACACGTGCAGCGTGCCGCCGCCGGCGCTTGACCGCGTCGCAGGCGCCGCAGCAGCGCCGGGTTGTCGAAGAAGCTGCCGTCCGCGATCGCCGCGTCGATGCGGGTCAGGTCCTGGTACACGATGCGGCCGGCGCCGATGTTCATGTGGCCGACTTCGGAATTGCCCATCTGGCCGTCCGGCAGGCCGACGTGTGCGCCGTGCGTCTGCACCAGCGTGTGCGGACAGTCGGCGAGCAGCCGGCGCCAGTTCGGCAACGTCGCCAGCGCGATCGCATTGTCGGTCGGTTTCGTCGCGATGGCCCCAGCCATCGAGGATCAGCAGCAGGATCGGTTTGGGTCGGGCCACGCGGCGTTCATCCCGGAGTTTGGCAAGGCGCAATGCTAGCCGAACCGCCCGCGCAGCACCTGCTCTTGCGATTTTTCAGGTGCGCAGCGGGAGCATCCGGCTTTCGCAGTCCGTACCAGGCATCACGTATTCCGCGGGAGCGGCGAAGCCGCGACAAAAGTCCCGTGCCCTGCGGCTCGGATCGCGCTTGCAGCGTTCCAGGGCGTGGTGAATCCGCAGCAGCCCACCCCGTTGGCGATCGTGCCGACATGATTGCAACGAGGTTCGCGCGCAAGGCGCGCGCTAGGCGTGCCTGCGGAAATACGCCGCGATGGCGGCCACCAGCAGCAGCGGCGCGATCAGGTTCGCAACCGCCGGATGCAGCGCATAGACCGAACCGAGGCTGACGATCGCACGCTGCAGAAAGTAGAACCCGAGGGCGAGCACGATGCCGGTGAACAGGCGTTTGGACAGGCCGCCGCTGCGCAGCGCGCCGAACGAGAACGGCACCGCGCAGAACACCAGGATCAACACGTTCAGCGGAAAGAACACCCTTGCCCAGTACGCATCGCGAAAACTCGATGCGTCCTGGCGGTTGCGATCGAGCGAGGCGATGTTCTGGCCGAGATCGCGCAGGGTCATGTATTGCGGCTGGATGATGCTGGTCGCGAGCAGGCGCGGGTTAAGGCTCGATTGCCAGTGCATCGCGGCGCTTTGCGTGCTGCTCGCATTGTCGATGCCGAACTGGGTGCGCCGCGCATTGCGCAGGGTCCAGTCGCCTTGGGTGTGCACCGCCTGGTCGGCGACCGACAGCGACAGCAGGCGGCCGTCCTTGTCGAACTCGAACACGCGCACGCCGTCGAGGTCGACTTCGCCGGTGCTGCCATGGGTCCGCGCATGCCGCGTGCCGATCACGGTTTCGCCATCGCGCGCCCACAACGCGCCGCCCTTGGCGAGCGCGACATCATTCGATTTCGCCGTCAACTGCAACGCCTGCGCCTTGCGCTCGCCATACGGTCCGACGGTCTCGCCGAGCAACGCGACCGCCAGGGTCAGGATGCCGAGCCCCAGCGCCACCGACGCGCAGATGCGCAGTTTCGACAGGCCGGCGGCGCGCAACGCGGTCAACTCGCCGCTGGCAGCGAGACCGCCCAGACCCATCAGGCTGCCGATCAGCGCGGCATAACCGAACATCTCGTAGAACCGGCGCGGCACGGTCAGCAACACATAGACCGCCGCCTTGGCCAGCGTGTACTGGCCGTGGCCGACATCGTTCAGTTCGCCGATGAAGATGCGAAACGCGTCGAGAGCGACGATCGTGACCCAGGTGATCGCGACCGTGGTCAGCACCGCTCGCGCGACCAGCCGGTCGACCCGCTTGAACATCGGCCAATCCATCAGGCAATCCTCTTCGCGGCGCGCGGGCGCTTCAGGCGCTGGCTGCTCCACAGCAACCACACCGCAATCGCGATCGCGGGCACATACACCCACCACAGGCCGAAGGCCGGCGCGAGCTTGCCCTGGCTGATCCACGAGCGTCCGAGCAGCAGACCGTTGTAATAGATCAGCCAGACCAGCAGCGCGATCAGCAGGCGCGCGTAGCGCGGTTCACGCGGACTCGATTTCGACAGCGGCAACGCGAGCAGCACCAGCACGAGCACCGACAGTGGCGCGGCCAGACGCCAGTGCAATTCCGCACGCATGACCAGATCGTCGCGCGCAGCCAGCAACGTGCTGGTTGGTGCAGATCGCTTGGCCGATGTCGTACTGTCATCGCTGGCGCTGTCCGGCAGCTTGATGTCGTTGCGCGCGAACCGCATCAGCCGGAAATCGTCCTCGCCGAGCTTGCCTTCGACGCGGAAACCGTCCTGCAACGCGATGTAGCGACCGGCGCCATCGGCATCGTGATACAGAAAACCATGCGTCGCGGTAATCACGTCGATGCGGGTCTTGCCGGCCACGCTGTCCGCGCGTTCGCTCTCGATGAACATGCGCTTGAACTGGGTGCCGTCGGCCGACATCTCGCCGACGTAGATCACGCCGTCGCGACCCGGCAGGTCGACGAACTTGCCCGGCTCCAGTCCCGCCACGATCAGCGAACGGCTCGCCTCGGTCATCAGCTGCTGCGCGAGCCGGTCCGAGGCCGGCCCGAGCCAGAACGAGATCAGCCCCATCGCGAGCATGGTCGGCAGCGCGAACAACAGCAGCGGACGGATCACGCCGCCGAGATCCAGCCCCGACGATTGCAGGACCGCCATCTCGCTGTCGCGCCACAGCCGCCCATACGCGAGCAACACGCCGAGCAGGGCCGCCAGCGGCATCAGGATCGTCAGCGTGCCGACCGCGCGCAGGCCGATCAGGGTGAACAGCAGATCGGCCGGAATCCGCCCGCGCGCGATCTTGGTCAACAGGTCGGCGACCGCGCCGCCGACCATGACCAGCAGCAGGATCGCGGTCGCGGCGAGAAAGCTGACCCCGACTTCGCGCAGCAGATAGCGGTCGATGATGCGCAGGCGCGCGAATCCCGGCGTGCGCAAGGCGGCGGGGCTTTGCCTTAGAATGGTTGGCTTCATGCGCGTGTCGATAGCGTTGCGGGGCACTCATCCCGACAACGTGCGGGCGAATTCAATGCCCGCCATTCCGGCTTTCGCCGGGTGGCGGATTGCGCAAGTGTAACCGTCTCCGCAAACGGTATCCTTTCAAGAACTGCCGGTAACCCCAATGACTCTGAAGTTCGCCACCACCCCCGACGCGCCGGAAAGCGCGACCACGCCTTGCCTCGTCGTCGGCCTGTACGAAGGCCATGAGTTGAGCCGCGCCGCCGCGCGCATCGACGAAAAATCCGGCGGTGCGATCAAGCGCCTGATCGAAAGCGGCGATGCGACCGGCAAGCCCGGCAGCAGCACGCTGCTGTTCGGCGTGGCCAACGTCGCCGCGCCGCGCGTGCTGGTGGTCGGACTCGGCGAGAAGAAGAAGTTCGACAGCGCCGCATTCCATCGCGCCGCGAACGACAGCGCGCGCGCGCTGAAGAATCTCCCGGTCGAGGCGGCACTGTCGACGCTGACCGAGATCGACGTGCCCGGCCGCGACACTGCGTGGAAGCTGCGCACCGCCGCGCTCGCCGCCGACCAGCAGATGTATCGCTACACGGCGACATTCAAGCCGAAGGACGCGCCGAAGGCGCCGCAACTGGCCAGCATCGCGTTCAGCACCTCCGCGAACGACGCCGAGACCACGCGCGCGCTGGCCGAAGCGGACGCGATCGCCAAGGGCGTGCGCTTCGCGCGCGAACTCGGCAACCTGCCGCCGAACATCTGCAATCCGGCGTGGATCGCGACGCAGGCGAAGCAGATCGCCGACGAGCACGCCGGAGTCACCCTCGAAGTGCTCGAACGCGAGGACATGCAGAAGCTCGACATGGGCTCGCTGCTCGGCGTTTCGCAGGGTTCGGCGAATCCTCCGAAACTGATCGTGCTGCGCTGGCAGGGCACCGACGAAAGCGCCAAACCCTACGCGCTGGTCGGCAAGGGCATCACCTTCGACAGCGGCGGCATCTCGCTGAAACCCGGCGCGGGCATGGAGGAAATGAAATTCGACATGTGCGGCGGCGCCGGCGTGCTCGGCACCTTCCTCGCCGCGGTCGAGCTGAAATTGCCCCTCAACCTGGTCTGCGTCGTGCCGGCGGTCGAGAACATGCCCGACGGCAATTCGTACCGGCCGAGCGACATCCTGACCAGCATGTCGGGGATCACGATCGAGGTGCTGAACACCGACGCCGAAGGCCGCCTGATTCTCTGCGATGCACTGACCTACGTGCAGAAGTTCGACCCGCAAGTCATCATCGACGCGGCAACGCTGACCGGCGCCTGCGTGGTCGCGCTCGGCAAGCATGCCTCGGGCCTGATGACCCAGGACGACGAACTCGCCGATCAGCTGCTCGCCGCCGGCACCAAGGCGCATGACCGCGCCTGGCGCCTGCCGCTGTGGGACGAGTACCAGGGCCAGCTCGATTCCGGCTTCGCCGACATCGCCAACATCGGCGGCAAGTACGGCGGCGCGATCACCGCCGGCTGCTTCCTGTCGCGCTTCACCGACGGCCGCCGCTGGGCGCATCTGGACATCGCCGGCACCGCGTGGGACGAGGGCCGCAAGGGGCTCGCGACAGGCCGCCCGGTGGCGCTGCTGACCCAGTACCTGATCGATCGCAGCGCGTGAATTCGCCGATCGCCGACACGCGCCGACGCAAACAGGCCGCGCTGATCGCCCTGGTCGGCGCGGCGTTCGTGCTCGGCATCGTCGATGTCGCACTCGGGCTGCCCTCCACCGACAGTCCCGGCCGCCTCGCGTTCACGCTGGGCGGCAACATCGCGCTGCTGCTGATCGGTTTCCGCTGGTTGCAGATCGACGCGGCCGAACTCGACATCCGCCGACCGGGCTGGCTCAACGCCGGCATCATCCTGCTCGCCGCGGTGTTCGTGCCGTACTACCTGTACAAGACGCGCCCCGCCGGCCATCGCCTGCCGGCGATCGCCGGATTCTTCGGCCTGGTCTTCGCGTGCATGATCGGCTCGGCCATCGGCGCACTGCTGATGCAGTCGATGGCCGGCACACCCGCGGTTCCGTGACGCCATGCCGCGCGCCGATTTCTACCTGATCGACAAACCGCGCTTCCGCGCCGACCCGCTGCTGCTGGTCTGCGAGCTGGCGAAGAAGGCATTCGCGAACCAGCAGCCGACCCTGATCCTCGCCCGCTCGCGCGACGAGGCCGAGGCGCTCGACGAGAAGCTGTGGGAATTCGACGAGAACGCGTTCATCCCGCACCAGATCGTCGGCGACGGCGATGACGATGCGATCACCGCGGTGCTGATCGTGCCACCGGATACGATGACGCCGGATCGCGCGCTGGTCATCAATCTGCGCGACGACTGCGCGCCGGGTCTGTTCGAGCGCGTGCTCGAAGTCGTGCCGGCCGATGACGCGCAACGTCTGCGGTTCGCGCGAACGCTGGAAGACCTACAAGCAGGCCGGGTTCGAAGTCACCAAGCACGATATGTGAGTGGGGCCGGGATTCGGGAATCGGAAAAACCCGCACGCTCGTCGTCCCGGCGCAGGTCGGGACCCAGTGCCTTCGCCCCTCCTGCAATGTGTTCATAAAACGCCCGCTTTCTCTTCCCCTGCGCAGCGGGGGAAGATGCCCGGAGGGCAGATGGGGGCGCTTTTGACTGTGCAGAAGTCCGGACCAGAGCGCCCCCTTCCGCCTGCGGCACCTTCCCCCGCTACGCAGGGGAAGCAACAGCATCGCGCAAACGGCGTCCGGCCTACCGCGTGCCGAAATAACGATCGCCCGCGTCGCCGAGGCCGGGCACGATGTAACCGTGCTCGTTCAGGCGTTCATCGATCGCCGCGGTGTAGATCGGCACGTCGGGATGGCGCTCGCGCAGGTGCGCGATGCCTTCCGGGCAACTGACCAGGCACACGAAGCGGATCGAGCGCGGTTTCGTTTGCTTGAGCCGATCCAGCGCCGCCACCGCGGAGTTGCCGGTCGCGAGCATCGGGTCGACCACGATCGCGTCGCGCGCCGGCATCTCGCGCGGCATGCGAAAGTAATACTCGACCGCATTCAGCGTGTGCGGATCGCGATACAAGCCGACATGGCCGACCCGCGCACCCGGCACCACGCTGAGCATGCCGTCGAGGATGCCGATGCCGGCGCGCAGGATCGCGACGAATACGACCTTCTTGCCATCGATCAAGTGCCCGGTCGCCGCCGCGACCGGCGTCTCGATCGCGACCTCGTGCATTGGCAGGTCGCGCGTGACCTCGTAGGCCATCAGCGCGGACAGCTCGCCGAGCAGACGCCGGAATTCGACCGTGCTGGTGGATTTCCTGCGCAGCAAGGTCAATTTGTGCTGCACCAATGGATGCCCGATCACCTGTACGTCAGCCGTCATCGCGAGTCCTCTGTTTCGATGCACGGACGATAGCGCAGTTGGGCCGTGCGCCGCGCCCGGCTAGAATGCGCGATCCCCTTCCCAGAGCGCGCCGCCTGCGCGGCGCGAACCAGCGTGCCCATGGACAAGAGTTTCGAACCCGCCCAGATCGAGTCGAAGTGGTACGCCGCGTGGGAGGCGAACGGCCTGTTCAAGCCGGCCGCCAGCGGCGAGCCGTACTGCATCCTGCTGCCGCCGCCGAACGTGACCGGCACCCTGCACATGGGCCACGCGTTCCAGCAGACGATCATGGATGCGCTGACCCGCTACCACCGCATGCGTGGCTTCAGGACGCTGTGGCAGGGCGGCACCGACCACGCCGGCATTGCGACGCAGAAGATCGTCGAGAACCAGCTCGCCACGCTCGGCCAGACGCGCCATGACCTCGGCCGCGACGCGTTCATCGAGCGGGTGTGGGACTGGAAGGAGCAATCCGGCTCGACGATCACCAACCAGATGCGTCGCCTCGGCGCCTCGGTCGACTGGTCGCGCGAACGCTTCACGATGGACGAAGGCCTGTCTGCCGCGGTACGCCGCGTGTTCGTGACCTGGTATCGCGATGGCCTGATCTACCGCGGCAAGCGCCTCGTGCACTGGGACCCGGTGCTGATGACCGCGGTGTCCGACCTCGAAGTCAACAACGAGGAGAAGGACGGATTCCTCTGGTCGATCCGCTACGACGTGATCGATCCGCAGCCCGGCGAACCGGATCACATCGTGGTCGCGACGACGCGACCGGAGACGATGCTCGGCGACGTCGCCGTGGCCGTGCATCCGGACGACGAGCGCTACGCGGTCCTGGTGAAGAACCGGCGGCGGCTGATGCTGCCGCTGTCCGAGCGCCCGATTCCGATGATCGCGGACGATTACGTCGATCGCGAGTTCGGCACCGGCTGCGTGAAGATCACGCCGGCACACGACTTCAACGACTGGCAGATCGGTGCGCGTCACCAGCTCGAACCGATCGTGATCCTGACCCTCGACGCGAAGATCAACGACAACGCGCCGGAGAAATACCGCGGCCTCGACCGCTTTGTCGCACGCAAGGCGGTGCTGGCCGATCTCGAAGCGGCCGGCCTGCTCGTCGAGACCAGGAAGCACAAGCTGCAGGTGCCGATCAGCCAGCGTTCCGACGCGGTGATCGAGCCGATGCTGACCGACCAGTGGTTCCTCGACCTCACAAGTGACACCCTGCCGGATGGCCGTCCAGGCGGCAAGAAGGCGATCACCGAACCCGCGCTTGCCGCGGTGCGCGACGGCGCGATCAAGTTCGTGCCGGAAAACTGGTCGACCACCTACAACCAGTGGCTGGAGAACATCCAGGACTGGTGCGTCAGCCGCCAGCTCTGGTGGGGTCACCAGATCCCGGCGTGGTACGACGAGGGCGGCAACATCTTCGTCGGCGAAGACGAGGCCGACGCGCGCGCGCATGCGACCACGCCGCCGGTCGGCGCATTGCGTCAGGACGAGGACGTGCTCGACACCTGGTTCTCGTCCGCGCTGTGGCCATTCTCGACGATGGGCTGGCCTGGCGACACGCCGGAGCGCGCCACCGAATGGGAAAACTTCAAGGCGTTCCTGCCGAGCGACGTGCTGGTCACCGGCTTCGACATCATCTTCTTCTGGGTCGCGCGCATGGTCATGGCGACGCAGTATTTCACCGGCCAGGTGCCGTTCCGCGAGGTCTACATCAACGCGATCGTGCGCGATGCGGAAGGCCAGAAGATGTCGAAGTCGAAGGGCAACACGATCGACCCGCTCGACCTGATCGACGGCATCGAGCGCGATGCACTGGTCGAGAAATCGACCGCATCCCTGCTGATCCCGCAGGTGCGCGAAAAGGTCGAGAAGCGCATCCGCAAGGACTATCCCGACGGCATCTCGGCGGTCGGCGCCGATGCATTGCGCTTCACGTTCGCCGCGCTGGCGACCTACGGGCGCACGATCAATTTCGACCTCAAGCGTGCGGACGGCTACCGGAATTTCTGCAACAAGCTGTGGAATGCGGCGCGGTTCGTGTTGATGAACTGCGAGGAGCCGGGATTCGGGATTCGGGATTCGGGATTCGGCAAAGCGCCGGCGACCGAAGCGGAGCGCTGGATTCTCACGCGCCTGCACCAGACACTGGCCGAGGTCGAAACGCACTTCACCACCTACCGCTTCGACCTGCTCGCGCAGGCGCTCTACGAATTCGTCTGGAACGACTATTGCGACTGGTTCCTCGAACTGACCAAACCGGCGCTCAACGGCGACGACAAGGCGGCTGCGGATTCGACGCGGCACACCTTGCTCGTCGTGCTCGAAGCCGTGCTGCGAGCACTGCATCCGATCACTCCGTTCATCACCGAGGAGATCTGGCAGTGAAGTGGCGCCACAACTCGGCATCGCCGGCGACAGCGTCTCGACGCGCGCGTATCCACGCGCCGGCGACTTCGCAGTCGATGAAGCGGCCAGCGCCGAGATCGAATGGCTGAAAGCCGTGCTCAACCAGATCCGCCGCATCCGCAGCGAAATGGACATCGCGCCGGGCAAGGCGATTCCGTTGATGTTCGCCAGCGGCAATGCCAGCGATCGCGCGCGCACCGCGAAGTTCGCCGCGCAGATCGGCTTCCTCGCGCGCACCGAATCGCAGCGCTGGCTGGAAGCCGGCGAAAGCGAGCCAGCCGCCGCAGCGGCGATCATCGGCGAGTTGAAGCTGCTGATCCCGCTCGCCGGCCTGATCGACCTCGGCGCCGAAAAGGCGCGCCTCGACAAGGAGATCAAGCGCATCGAGATCGAGATCGCCAAGTGCAACGGCAAGCTCGGCACCGCGACCTTCGTCGCGAACGCACCCGCCGCAGTCGTCGAGCAGGAGAAGCAGCGGCTCGCGGAGTTCACCTCGACGCTGGTCGCATTGCGCGATCAGCTCGATCGGCTCCGCAACGCGTAGGGCGGGCGCGCACAGGGTGCGCTCCAAGGGTCCTTTTGTAGGAGCCCACCCTGTGGGCGACAAGCGCCGCGAGATTCCTTGAACGCCGATCGCGCACAGGGTGCGCTCCTACAAAAGCTCGCGGTTGCAACGCGCAGGTGACCGCAGGCTGGCCTACGGCGGCAGGAGCTCCATCGCCATCACCAGCGCATCCTCGCGGCCGCGCTTGCCTGGGTAGTAATTCGGGCGCCGACCGAATTCGTTGAAGCCGACCGACTCGTACAACGCGATCGCATGCGGGTTGGACGGGCGCACTTCGAGAAACACGCGCTCGCTGCGTTGCCAGCGTGCGATGTCGATCAGGCGCTTGACCAGACGCCGGCCGTAGCCGTTGCCTTGTTCGGCCGGCATCACGCACACGTTGAGGATGTGCGATTCGTTCGCGCCGCTGGACAACACCGCGTAGCCGATGATTTCGTTTTCGCGTGCGAGCACGCAGCATTCGTAGCCGGCACGCAGGCAGTCGGCGAAGATCGCGCGGCTCCACGGCGATTCGTACGCGGACGCCTCGATCGCGATGACACGGTCGAGGTCCTCCGGAAGCATCCTGCGCAATTCCGGTGATGCGTGTTTGAGGATGGCGACCATGTCCCGCTGTGTCCGTCGTTGCCGGTATCGATATCGCTATCGTCGCGCCGGAGCGCGGCGCGCCGCAAGCTCGCGCACCATCCGTTTCAATTCGCTCCACAGCGCGCGTTTGGCCGATCCATCGCCGGCCAGAGTTGCCAGCTCGGCGACGGCGACCCAGCCGATCTCGCGCTGGCGCTGGGCCGGCAGCACCGCACCGGCCGCGCGGACCTGGCGATCGCCGAACATGACCAGCGCGGAGGCGGTTGCCAGCGCGCCTTCGTCGCGCGCTTCGCTGCAGACGCACGCGATCGACGCGAATCCCAATGCGCGCACGACATCCGCGATCAACCCGCGCGCGCTTGCGGATGTCGCATCGGCAAGCAGGACGACGGTAGCCTGCGCTTGCGCTGCGGACATCCCGTCATCCGTTCCAGACGACTGCGCGGTCGCACGCGCTTCATCACTGGCGGCGGATCGCGCTGGTGACGCAACGGATGCGGCGCGTTCCGCGGCAGCACGTGGCACATACACGTCGATGCCCATCTCGGCCAAGCGACGCAGGTTTTCCTCATCCAGCATGCGCGTGGCTTCCGGTTTTGCGCAGCTCGTCGTAGAACTGCGCGAAGATCGTGTCGATCGCAGTGCCGTAGGCGTCGACCGTCGCCTTCAGATGCGGATCATCGACCGCTATTTCGGCATGGAAATAGTCATCGACCAGTGGCGTCCCGTCGCGACGGTCGACACGCAGCTTCAACGCAACGAACACCTTGAACCCGCCGGCCGCAGCCGGCACCCGGTCGAAACGCAGGATGGTGCCGCCGACCCGGATCGCCGGTCGGCTGGCCGGCAATTCGTCAGTGACTTCCGACGACACATGCGCCGCGCGCAATTGCGCTATCAGGCGTCGCTGCAACATGCGCGTCGGCGGATCGGTCCACAACTGGTAGTGATACTGGCGCAACTGCTGCGCGCCCGGTTCGAGCGCGTAAATCAGCGGCTGGTCGCCATACAGACCATCCGCACTGAACGCGGCGACCACGAGCGGTTCGCGAAACAGCGGCGTCGCCACGGCTTCCAGCGGTTGCGCATGCGGCAGGCGGTACCAGGTGAAATCCGGCACCGGCGCAACGCTGCACGCGGCCAGCGTCGCCAGCAAGGCGGGGAGAATCCAGCGCAGGTTCATTGCGGTTCGTCCTCCAGTTTGTCGGCCTTCGGCGCGATGATCAGGCTGTTCGGATGCGAGCGGATTTCGCGGCTGAATTCGTCGAGGTTGCGGCTCGACGATTCCAGATGATGGGTGATCACGTCCATCCGGCTCGACAACGCGCCGAGCGTGCTGCGCAGATCCTGCACCGAACTGCGCAGGTCGGCCCGGTTGTCTTTCGCAATGCCCGCCAGATCGCCGAGCGCACCATCCAGCGTCTCGCGCGTCTTGCGCAGCTCGGTGCTGAGTCCCTGCACCTGGCCGAGGATCGCACCGACCGCGGCGCGGTTCTGCGGTTTCAATACGTCGTTCAGTGCGTCGGACGCGTTGTTCATGCGATCGAGCAAGGCGCGCGCCTGATCCACGATCAGCGGCGTCGACTGATCGAGCGTGCCGGCGATCGAGTCGACGCGCTGCGAGAGCGTCTTGATCAGCGGCGAGATCTGGTTGCGCGTGAGTTCGCTGATCTGGCCGGCGAGCTCGTTCATCGCGGCGAACAGGTCCGCACCTTCGATGCCCGGGAGTTCGGCGCCAGGTTTCAGCATTTCGCGGCTGCTGCCCTCGCGGATACCGATCGAGACGTCCGCTAGCAATCCGCTCGACTGCAGGCGTGCCGGACTGTCCTTCGGAATCGGCCAGTCGTGCCGGATCGCGAGCGTGACCTTGTAGCGCGTGCCCTCGGCATTGCGCTCCGGCGTCACCGCGCCGACTTCGCCGATCCGGTAACCCTGGTAGAACACCGGCGCGCCGTACCGCAGCCCGGTCACGTTGCGATAGCGCACGATGTAGTCGTCGGTCGCGATGCCACGGCCGGTGATCAGCGCGAGGCCGATCAGCAGCAGCGCGATCGCCGCAACGACGACGACGCCGACCAGCGTGTAGTTGATGGAATCGTGTTTCAAGGCATCGGTTCCGGAAGCCGGCGAAGTCTCCGCACCGTCATTCCGGCGAAGGCCGGAATCCATCTTGCCCTAGCCGGCGAAAATGGATCCCGGCCTTCGCCGGGTAGACGGCGGCGGTACTTGCGCACTCTATCAAGCTTCCTCCTCGGTCAGGCGCTTCAGATACGCATCCGCATCCACCGGCACCTCGCGCGGCCGGCGATTGAGCAGATCCTGGATACGCTCGTTGGTGCTCGCGCGCACCGCCGCAACGGGCCCGGTTATCAGGATTTGGCCCTGGTCGAGCACGGTGATCGTGTCGGCGATCTTGAACGCACTTTCGAGTTCGTGGGTGACCACGACGATGGTCATGCGCAGCGCATCGCGCAGACGCAGGATCAGCTCGTCGATTTCGGCCGACACCACCGGATCGAGGCCAGCCGAGGGTTCGTCGAAGAACAGCAGGCGCGGGTCCATCACGATCGCGCGCGCCAGCGCCGCGCGCTTGACCATGCCGCCGGAAAGCTGGCTCGGCATCAGTTCCTGGAAGCCGCCGAGATTGACCACTTCGAGCTTGAGCCGGCTCATGATCCGGATCGTCGACTCGTCCAGCGTCGTGTGTTCGCGCAGCGGCAGCGCGACGTTCTCGCCGACGCTGAGCGAGGTCAGCAACGCGCCGCCCTGGAACGACACACCGATGCGTTTGCGTACGTCGAGCAGCTCGCGCTCGCTGGCCTCGCCAAGATCGACGCCGAACAGCCTGACGCTGCCGCTGACCGGCCGCTGCAGACCGAGCAGATGACGGAAAAGCGTGCTTTTCCCGGAACCCGACCCGCCCATGATCACGCGAATCTCACCCGCGTTGACCGCGAAGTCGATGCCATGCAGCACGCGCCGGCGACCGTACCAGGCTTCGAGTTTTTCGACTTCGATCAGGGGCGCTGGCGTCGTATTCATGACACTGCCTGCTCACCCATCCGCTGCAGGAGCGGCTTGGTCGGTTGCAGAGAGGGAATGAAGATCACCATGTCAGTTCGTCACCGGCGGGCGCCCCGCATCTACCGCGCTCCGCCACTTCACGCGCGAGGCCAGGTTGTCGAGCGCCTGCTCCAAGGCCCAGAGCTCGGGCGGCCCAACCTCATCGTAATCCAACACTTTGCGCGTCTGCCCGCGCTCGGTGACTGTTACTTGCGCAGACGGCGCGTCTGTCCAGGCTCCCAGATATTCCGCTTTCATATTTCCGAATGAGGCGTGCTCTACGAGCTGGCACAAACGGGCGAAGCTGCGCTCGGCAAGCTTGCCCTCATAGCGACCAACGCGGTCGACATAGGCTTCGCCCACATATTCGGCCTTTCCAGATCGAAAGAACGTGACCGTATAAATCGGGCACTCCCCAAAGCAAACGGTTCGCTCCAGCGCAATGCTGTCGATCGCGCAATGCGCATCGAGGTCATTGGCGGAAAGCTCCGAAGATCCGGCAATGAGATCCTGCAAGCTTGGTGGTGCCGGCGCCAGCGGTGGCCCGGGCGCACGCGGCAGCGATGCGACGAGCAGTCCGCTCACGCCTGCGGAGATCGCCACAACCCAGAGAAACACCCGCACCAACATACTGCCTCCTTGCCTGTCAGCGATTCAGGAAGAAACTGAAAATCATGTCAACCACAATGATCCAGCAAATCGCCAGCACCACCGAGCGCGTCGTCGCACGCCCGACGCCTTCCGCGCCGCCGGTCACCGAGAACCCGGTGCTGACCCCGATCAGCGCGATCAGCAGCGCGAACACAACGCTCTTGGCGAGACCCTGCCAGACATCGCCCGGGGTCAGCAGCGACAGCGTCTGCAGCAGGTACGCGGTCGGCGTCACGTTCAATGCCGGGGCGCTGTACAACGCGGCGCCGAAGATCGCGACGGTATTCGCGAAGATCGTCAGCACCGGCAACATGACCAGCATCGCGACCAACGCGGGTGCGACCAGGTAACGCACCGGTTCGATGCCGATCACGGCGAGCGCGTCAACTTCCTGCGAGACGCTCATCGAACCGATCCGCGCGGCGAGTGCCGAACCGGAGCGCCCGGCGACGAGGATCGCGGTGATCAGCGCGCCGAATTCGCGGGTCACCGATTTCGCGACCGCGACCACGACCTGCGACTGCGCACCGAATTCGGAGAGCGATGCGATGAACTGGATGCCGAGCATCAGCCCGATCGTGAAGCCGAGCAACGCGACGATCGGCAACGCGTCCACGCCGATCTCGCGCATCTGGCGCGCGACCGCGGCGAGCCGCACCGGCTGGCCGATCCGCCAGCCGGCGAATGCGAAGTACAACGCTTGCAGCAGCAATACCGCCGCGTAGCCAATGCCGGCGAGCGCCTCGATCGTCGCGCGGCCGATGCTCGCGAGCGGGCGCGCCGGCGCGTTCACGCGGGTGCGGCGACCGCGGCGGCGTTGGCGACCAGCACGAACACGCGATCGAGCCGGGCCAGTTCGAGCACCGCACGCACCGCATCGCTGACCGCGACCAGCACGAAGCGGCTGCCGCGCGTGCGCGAGAGCTGGAAGCCTTCGACCAGCGCGGCGATGCCGGACGAGTCGATATAGCTGACGTCGGACAGGTCGACGCCGACCGCGCTGGCTTGATCGAGGGCGTCGAGCACCGCGCGGCGCACTTTTTGCGACCACGACAAGTCGACCTCGCCATGCAGGCGTACCAGCACGAAGCCGTCGTGGGTTTCGCTGGCAACGCTGTTCGGGTTGGCACTCATGTCTCGTTCGCCTCGTCGCTGCAGATGCCATCCACGCGCTTGCGCAGGATCAGCCGGTTGCCGTGCCCGCCCGGCACCGGATCGATGCGCCAATCGTCCATGATCTCGTCGATCAGGGCGATGCCGAAACCGCCGCAGCGGCATTCTCCGAGCGGCTTCGCGCGGATGCGCGCGGCATCGACGCAGGGCGCCGCATCGGTCAGTTCGAAGCTCAACATCGGGCCGTCGCGCAGCACCCGCAAGTCGATGTCGCCCTCGCAATGCGGGCCGTAACCGTGGCGGATGATGTTCGCGCACGCCTCGTCGATCGCGAGCACGAGGCGATCGCGCAGGTGCG
Source organism: uncultured Gammaproteobacteria bacterium (assembly GCA_963720445.1). Taxonomy (GTDB): domain Bacteria; phylum Pseudomonadota; class Gammaproteobacteria; order Xanthomonadales; family Rhodanobacteraceae; genus Dokdonella_A. The sequence continues at coordinate 60,117 of CAVRFO010000001.1, read as the reverse complement.
GCTCGACGCCGAGCGTGTCCAGCGTTTGCCGGATCGCGCTGCGCACGCCACGCAGTTCCGCGGCATGCGCGGCGAAACGGCGTTCGAGCAGCACTTCGGGCAATTCCGCGCGCGGCGCCTCGACCATCAGCAAGGTGGTGTCGTCGACCAGGCGCAGGCGCCGCAGATCGGTGAGCAGGCCGCGCAGGCGCGCGTCGGGCGATGCATCGGCGTGGCGCGCGATGAGCGCGCGCATGCCGGCGTTGCCGATCGGTTTGCCGGCGTCATCGCGTACATCGGTCGCGCCGTCCGAGAACGCGTACAACGTGCCGTCGTCGAGCGCGATATCGACCTCATCGAACACGAGGCCGGGGAGAATGCCGAGCGGCGGCCCGCCGGACGGGAAATCGGTGAATTCGCCGGCGCGACGCACGACCACCGGCGGAAAGCCGGCGCCGGCGAACTGGACGCGTTTTGCCTCGGCATCGCAATAGCCGACGAGCGCGCAGACGAAGCGGCCTTCCTGGGTCGTTTCGCACAGCTCGTCGTTGGCGCGCGCGAGCCATGCGGCCGGCGCGACGCCATCCTTGCCGGCCCAGCGCAACAGGCTCGCCGCGCGCACCATCAGCAGCGCCGCGTCGAGTCCCTTGCCGGAAATGTCGCCGACGACGAAACCGATGCGGCCGTCGGCGAGCTCGAAGTAATCGTAGAAGTCGCCAGAGATCTCGTGCGCCGGGCGGTTCACCGCCACCACAGGAAAATTGTCGCGGCGGCGTTTGGGCAGCAATGATTTCTGCAGGCGCCGGGCGAGGTCGAATTCGCGCTTCAGGCGCTGTTGTTCGAGCAAGTCGCGGGCCATCCGCGCATTGTTGATCGCGAGCGCGGCCGGCGCCGCGACCAGACGCAGCAACTCGGCGTCGGCGGCGGTGAACGGCGCGCCGTCGCGGCGGTTGATGATCTCGAGCGCGCCGATCGGACCTGCAGCGGTCGCCAACGGCGCGCAAACAAGGCTCTTCGTGACGAAGCCGGTGCCTTCGTCCGCTGCGCGCCAGACGCGTGAGTCGTTGGCCCCGTCGACGACGATCTGGGCCTTGTTCTCCGCGACGGCGCGACCGACCACGCCCTGACCAACCGCGAGGCGCGTTCCGGTGATGTCGACCGGGCCGACGCAGATCCGGCATTCGAGCACTTGCGTGACCGGATCGAGCAGGAACAGCGAAGCCGCTTCGACCTGCATGAAATCGGCGACCCGGTTGACCGCTTCGGACAGGGTCTGGCCGAGGTCCAGCGAAACCGCGAGCGCCTGCGAGAGATCGGCGAAGAAGGTGAGTGTTTCCGCTTCGCGGGTCCGGCGCGTTGCGGCGGGCCGCACGATGTCTGCAGCGTCAGGCGCGCGCGAGCCGGCCGACCGGGCGCGCGCTGCCGTCATTGCTCGTCCCGCCCGCCGCCGCGCTGTGCGCGCCGGCTGCTGCGCTTCTGGCGCAGGCCCCAGAGCGTCATCACCGGGCCGGACAGCACGTACGCGACCGTGATCGCGAAGATCACCCGCGGCGTGTCGACCGCCAGCGCGACCAGGATGAGCATTGCGGCCGGAATCCAGATGAACGGCACGCGGTCCGATTTCGGCCACGCCTTGAAGCTGAAATAGCGGAACCGGCTGACCATCAACAGGCCGGCGACGATCGCGACGATCGGCGTGATGAAATCCATGTCGCTCGCGTTGAGGCCGAACAGGCCCTTGCTCTCTATCGCCCACACGAACGACATGCACAGCGCCGCCGCGGCCGGACTGGCCAACCCCTGGAAATAGCGTTTGTCGGCGACCCCGACCTGGGTGTTGAAACGCGCCAGCCGCAGTGCGGCGCAGGCTGCATAGATGAATGCCGCGGCCCAACCGAGTTTGCCCCAGCCCGAGCCATACGCCTTCAGCGCCGACAACGACCAGGTATACAGGACCAGCGATGGGGCGAGGCCGAAACTGACCAGATCCGACAATGAATCGTATTGCACGCCGAAATCGCTTTGCGTGTTGGTCAGCCGCGCGACGCGCCCATCCAGGCCGTCCAGCACGGCCGCGACGAACACCGCCATCGCCGCTTCGGTATAGCGCCCGCCGATGCTGGCGATGATCGCGTAGAAGCCCGCGAACATGGCACCGGTCGTGAACAGGTTCGGCAGCAGGTAAATCCCGCGCGGCGGTTTGCGCCGGGCGGTCGAGGCGTCGTCCATAGAGAGCTGCAGCCACGTCAAAATGTAATGCGGAGTGTACCGTGATCCTCAATTCCCGGCGTTTCCACTTGTGTCTTTACCGCGCAGATGTTATCCAGTGCGCCATCCGTATGCGCCACCCTGGGCGCTGACGCGAACGCGAAGGGCTCGACAATGAAATCCACCTGGATCCTGGTTGCCGCGCTGGCGGTGTGCCTCCCCGCCGCAGCCGCCGATATGTACACGTGGACCGACGCCAGCGGCGTCAAGCACTTTTCCGATTCGCCGCCGCCCGCGAACGTCACCCGTTCGCAGAAGCTCAAGGTGAAAGGCGGTGTCACCAGCGGCCTTACCAACACTGAAGAAGGCGCGCATCCCGCCGAGCAGGACCCGAAATCCGCCGGCCCGGCATTGGCCGCCGCCGCCGGCTACGCGCCCGACGACATCAAGCGCAACTGCGAAATCGCGCGCAAGAACGCGACCCTGCTGGACGCGCAGAAGCCGGTGGCGGATGCGTACGGCGTCGCGCCGACGCCCGAAGCCGTGAAGGCGCATCAGAGCCAGGTCGACAAGGCCCGCCAGCAGATCAAGCTGTTCTGCTCGAATTGAGGCGGGGCTGCGCGGTCGAAAGCGCCCCCTTCCGGCCTGTTGGCCACCTTGTATGCGCCACATCCGTGTGGCGCCCCCTCCGGGCAGCTTCGCTGCAAACATCGGCAATCCTGCCGATGTTTCCCCGCTGCGCGGGGAACGAACAGCACGCATGTCCGCGGCCCGCCTTCCCTTCCCTGCGCAGCGTGGGAAGGTGCCGACTGCGACAGGATGCCGAAGCGAACGGCGCAGCCGGCCCGAAGGGCGTGCCGCAGGAGCGGCACGTAACGCGGAAGGGGACGCTCCGCTCAAGACACCCGCAGCCGAATGCATGGCGCCGCCTGATATTATCGGCGGTTCCGCTGCCACCGTCTGAAACCACCCATGCGCCTTTCCCGCTTTCACCTCGCGACCGTCAAGGAAGTTCCCGCCGACGCTGAAATCGCCAGCCACCGGTTGATGTTGCGCACCGGCATGATCCGCAAGCACGCCGCCGGCATCTATACCTGGTCGCCGCTCGGTTTGCGCGTGCTGGCCAAGGTCGGGAACATCGTGCGCGAGGAAATGAATCGCGCCGGCGCGATCGAACTGCTGATGCCCTCGATCCAGCCGAAGGAACTGTGGGAGGAAACCGGGCGCTGGGAGAAATTCGGCGGCCAGCTGCTGAAGATCAAGGACCGCAAGGAAGCGGCATATTGCTACGGCCCTACGCACGAGGAAGTCATTACCGATTTCGCGCGCCACGAGCTCAACAGCTACAAGCAATTGCCGGTCAATTTCTATCAGATCCAGACCAAGTTCCGCGACGAGATCCGGCCTCGTTTCGGGGTGATGCGCGCACGCGAATTCCTGATGAAGGACGCGTATTCGTTTCACCTGACGACCGATTGCCTGGAACGCGAATACCACGGCATGTATGCAGCCTACACGCGGATTTTCACGCGGTTGGGCTTGCGGTTCCGCGCGGTGCAAGCCGACACCGGCGCGATCGGTGGCAATGCGAGCCACGAATTCCAGGTACTCGCCGATTCCGGCGAGGACGCGATCGCGTTTTCGACCGATTCCGAATACGCCGCGAATGTGGAAATGGCCGAAGCGCTTGCGCCATCCGCCGCGCGCGCCGACGCGTCCGTGCCACTCGAACGCGTTGCCACGCCGACCCAGAAAACCATCGACGAAGTCAGCGCATTCCTCGGCGTGAAACCCGAGCATTGCATCAAGACGATCCTCGTGCGCGGCAACGACGGACTGGTCGCGCTGTGCGTGCGCGGCGATCACGAAGTCAACGAAGTAAAAGCCGCGAAGCTCGCCGAGTTGCCGGGCGAGTCGGCGCTCGCCGACGAGGCCGAAATCGTCAAGGCGACCGGCACGCGTCCCGGCTTCATCGGCCCGGTGGGATTGCCCGAATCGATTCCGGTCATCGTCGATCGCAGCGCCGCGGCGCTGGCCGATTTCGTCTGCGGCGGCAATCAGGACGGCAGCCACTATCGCGGCGCGAACTGGGAGCGCGATGCGCGCGTCACCCGCATCGCCGACATCCGCAAAGTGGTCGAAGGCGATGCCTCGCCGGATGGCCACGGCACCCTGAAGATTGCGCGCGGCATCGAAGTCGGCCACGTGTTCCAGCTTGGCTCCAAATACGCCGAAGCGATGGGCGCGACCGTGCTCGATGACACCGGCAAGGCGCGCGTCATGCAAATGGGTTGTTACGGCATCGGCGTAAGCCGCATCGTCGCCGCCGCGATCGAGCAGAATCACGACGCGGCCGGGATTATCTGGCCGGAGCCGATGGCGCCGTGGAAAATCGCGATCTGCCCGATCAATGGCGCACAAAACGCCGAGGTTCGCGAAACGGCCGAAAAGCTGTACGAGGAACTGTCCGCACGCGGCATCGAGGTGTTGCTCGACGACCGTGGAATGCGACCCGGCCCGATGTTCGCGGACATGGAATTGATCGGCATACCGCATCGCATCGTGGTCAGCGAACGCGGACTCGCCGCCGGCACATTTGAATATCGCAAACGCAACGAAAGCGAAAACCACGCCATCGGACGCGACGAACTGCTCGGCATGTTCGCCTGACCGGGCCACTGCACAGGCAAACCAGTATCAAATTTCTCCTGAATATCCCCTCTTCCCCGACTATGGGCCAGGGAAGAAGGCTGAATCAGAGGCGCCTTGATTAATCAACACGGAAGAGAGGACTTAAAGTCGGAACCGATCAAGTGCTAATATAATCGCCGGGCATTACCCATCACCCCGCATATTCGATTCGATGTGCGGGACAAACCGACCCCGAGAGGCACTTACCGCATGGCAATCGATCTCAAGTCACTGAACCACAATCAACTCGCCGATTTGATCGTGCGCGCGAAGGCGCGTCAGGAAGAGCTGGTCAAGGAAAAGGCCTCCAAACTGCGCGAAAAGATCAATGCCTTGGTCAAGGCCGAAGGCTTCGGACTCGACGAAGTATTCGGTCGCGGCGGTGGCCGCGGCAAGGCGCGCGGCAAGGTCAAGGCGAAGTTCCGCAACCCGGCCGACCATACCCAGACCTGGAGCGGTCGCGGCAAGCGTCCGCGCTGGTTCCACGCCGCACTCGCCGCCGGCAAGAAGGAAAAAGATCTCCTGATCGGCTGAGTGGTTCGTCGCATCGATTGCAAAAACGCCGGCCTCGCGCCGGCGTTTTCTTTGGCACGCTTTTCGCGGCTGGCAGGGTCACGCGGGTTGCCGGATAATCGTTCGAGCAGGCAACGACAACAATGCACCCTGGCAGTCATCGGCGACTTCATGAGATGCAGGACAGCATGACAACCAACCTTGGAGCGTCCGTGAACAAACCGATCTGGGAGCCGAGCCCCGAGCGCATCGAGCGCGCAAACCTGCACCGCTTCAAGCGTTTCGTGCGCGAGAGCACCGGCAATGAGGACATTGGCAGTTTCGCTCCGCTCTACGATTTCTCGATCCGCTCTCCGGAGAAATTCTGGCCGCTGGTCTGGGAATTCTGCGGCATCCGCGCCCATGGCGACTTCACGCCGGTGCTGGTCAACGCCGACAAAATGCCGGGCGCGCACTGGTTTCCCGGGGTAAAGCTCAACTTCGCGCAGAACCTGCTGCGCTTCAAGGACGAGCGCGTCGCGATCGTGTTCCGCAATGAATGGAACCATGAACGCGAACTCAGCTACGCCGAATTGCATACGCAGGTGGGTCGGCTCGCGCATGCGCTGAAACAGGCCGGCGTCGGCGTCGGCGATCGTGTCGCCGGCTTCATGCCGAACATCCCGGAAACCGTGATCGCGATGCTGGCGGCGACTTCGCTCGGCGCCACATGGTCGTCGTGCTCGCCGGACTTCGGCATCCGCGGCGTGGTCGACCGCTTCGGCCAGATCGCGCCGAAAGTCCTGTTCACGGCGGACATGTACGGCTACGGCGGCAAGCGTTTCGACTGTCTCGAAAAGATCCGTGGTGTGCTCGGCGAACTGCCGAGCGTCGAGCGGCTGGTCGTGATTCCCTACAGCGGCGACCCGCTCAAGCTCGACGGCCTGCGCGGCGCGGTGGCGTGGCCGGAGTTCCTCGGCAGCGACGATCATGCGCTCAGCTTCGAGGCGCTGCCGTTCGACCATCCGCTCTACATCATGTATTCGTCCGGCACGACCGGCGTGCCGAAATGCATCGTGCATGGCGCCGGCGGAACGCTGCTGCAACACCTCAAGGAACTGGTGCTGCACACCGACTTGAAACGCGAGGACCGCTTCTTCTATTACACGACCTGCGGCTGGATGATGTGGAACTGGTTCGTGTCCGGTCTTGCGGTCGGCGCGACCTTGGTGCTCTACGACGGCTCGCCCTCGCACCCGGACGGCAACGCGCTGTGGGACCTCGCCGACGAAGTCGGCATCAGCGTGTTCGGCACCAGTGCGAAGTGGATTTCGCGCGATCGAGAAAGCCGGCGTGAAGCCGCGCGAGACGCACAAGCTGCACAATCTCAAGACGATCCTTTCGACCGGCTCGCCGCTCGCGCCGGAGAGCTACGACTACGTCTACCGCGACGTGAAGGAGAAGGTGCTGCTCGCCTCGATCTCCGGCGGCACCGACATCATCTCGTGCTTCGCGCTCGGCAATCCGCTGCTGCCGGTATACCGCGGCGAACTGCAATGCCGCGGCCTCGGCATGAAGGTCGAAATCCTCGACGACGCCGGCAAACCGGTACGTGGCGAGAAAGGCGAACTCGCCTGCAGTGCGCCGTTCCCGTCGATGCCGGTGTTCTTCTGGAACGACGCGGATGGCGCGAAATACCGCGCCGCGTATTTCTCGCGCGTACCGAACGTCTGGTGCCACGGCGATCACGCGCTGCTCACCGAACACGACGGCGTCATCATCTACGGCCGCTCCGACGCGACCCTCAATCCCGGCGGCGTACGCATCGGCACCGCCGAAATCTACCGCCAGGTCGAACAAGTGCCCGAGGTGCTCGAATCCGTCGCGGTCGGCCAGCACTGGGGCGACGACGAGCGCGTGATTCTGTTCGTGCGCCTGCGCGAAGGCATCACCCTCGACGACGACTTGCGCGGTCGCATCGCCAAACAGATCCGCGCGAACACGACACCACGCCATGTGCCGGCAAAGATCGTGCAAGTCGCCGACATCCCGCGCACGATCTCCGGCAAGATCACCGAGATCGCGGTGCGCGACACGATTCATGGTCTGGTCGTGAAGAACACCGATGCGCTGGCGAATCCGCAGGCGCTGGAGTTGTATCGGAACATTGCGGAACTCGCGCAGGCCTGAGCGCGTTCCAACGCGTTCGACGTCATGGCGAAAGGGGCGCGCCTTCCGGCGCCCTTTCCAGCCTGGCGAACGCCGCCTTCGACGCCGCGAATGGCTCCTCAGTCGAAACCGTTTTTGAAAATCCGATCTGACAGATAGACGCCGGTGTTGCGTGCATCGTGGCGGAAAGCCGGCCACGGCATGCTGTCCGAGGCATTCGCTTTGCTGTTGGGAAAAGTCCACGCGTAGACGGTCACATAGCTACCGCTGAAATTTGGCACGCCGGTGATCGTTCCGAGGCCGATTATCTCGATGTGGCCATCATGATCGAGATCCGCGGCGGCGGCGGAGCCAAACACGCCCTGGTTAAGCAGCCCAGCGCCAACATTACTTGTGAACAATGTCCATTTCCCAGCTTCGGCGGGGCAGCCGTTGCTTGATGTGAGCTGATTACCCGCCTTGTCCCATATCACGAAATCGCTACCAGAGGGCAGAATGATCTCCGCAATGCCATCACCGTTGAGATCGGCAAGGATGGGCGAAGCCGACGTTCCATCGTGCCGGTAGTCGCCCGGTGTACAACTGTTCGGAATATTCGGCTGCTTGGGCCAACCCGGCATTTCACTACCGTTTGCCTGCAAGACGTGCACCCAGCCAACCGTATCCAGATTCGCATTGGTGACGTTCGGATATACCTGGGCTTTCGCCATCGTGTTGATGGCCGTTTCCAGACGACCATCGCCATTCAGGTCGGCCAACGCCGGCGAGGCCGTGCGCGAACTCTGCACCGGTGTCGGTGCCGGCCAGCCAGTCAGCGCGGCACCTGTCCTGTCATAAGCAAAGACAGCTTCCTGGACTGGATGTGGGCGCGGGGTGCAATTATTGGCATCCCAGCAGCGGCCGTTGCCGACGACGAATTGCGGCAACCCGCTACCATTGATATCGCCAATCGCAGGCGAGGAATAGACCACTTCGTTTAGCATGATCGGAAACCCGGGCAATTCGCCCGCGCCGTTGCCGCGAAACGCACGAATCAGGCCACCATCCGGCACGGTCAACCCGTTGTTGGTTTGGGCGTTGCTGTCCTGACCAATCACGACATCGAGCTGCCCGTCGCCATCGAGATCGACCAAGGCCGGCGACGACCAAATGGTGTCGACGACACTCTCAGCCTGCCCTTTCTCCCAATAGATACTGCAATCGTCATTCAGTGCGCGGATGCGGAAATCGAAACTGCCGATCGCGATCTGCATCTTGGTCGGTCGTGACGGATCGAGCCTCCCCAACGCCGGCGAACTGTACATTCCCTGCGGGTGCATTGAATTCAACGTCGTGAACGAGCATTGCAATTGACCGGTGGAGCTGAGCACATAAACGCCGCCCCCCGTTACGGGTCCGTCGCCTGCACCCACCACGACCTCGAGTTTGCCGTCGCCTCTGAGGTCCGCCACCGCTGGCTTGCTATTGATCGCAACATTGCCGGTCTTGTACTGCCAGTAAAGGCTGCCGTCGGCATGTACGGCCACAACCCTTCCGCCCTGCGTCCCGAATACGATCTCGGGGCTGCCATCACCGTCGAGATCGACGATCGTCGGGCTTGAGTGGCTCACGCTATCGTTACCAAGTTCGGTCAACGCAACCGGGAAGCCCGCCTGACACGCCGGAACGTTGGGAACGTTGACGGCGTTGCGATTCGGACAAACGGGAAAATGATAAGCCGCAAACGCGGGACCGCCCCAAAGCAAACCACCTAGCATCAGCACACTTACTCGATTCATGTTTGTTTCCTACGTCACAACCTGTTTCGTACAACCATTGCAAGTGGATGCTGCATTGATGCGGTTACGCTCATCCCATGGATGAGACAGTGGATCACCGGATTGACAGGCAAGATTGTGCCCAATGCCTCATTCCCTGACGCAAATCACCATGAGCGTCGACGGTAACGTTCAGGTCCCCATCGTCCCCTAGCTTGGTCCCACCCCATCCTTTACCATGCCCGTGCCACTGTAAAGGCCGTCCCGACCCGCGCGAGCAAACGGGAGACGAGGTGTCTCCACCCCTTTTTGACCCCGCAACCAACAGCCTGAACCTCTTGATGAATGCTGTTTCGACCGTGACGTCTGCCGCCCGCGTACCGCAGTTGACGATTACCGTTCCGATCTTCAACGAGGAAGACAATATTGCGCCGCTTTACGAGCGCATCTGTGCCGCAGTCGACCAGTTGGACATACCTTGGGAACTCATTGTCGTCAACGACGGCAGTCGCGATCGGTCCGCCGAGCGGCTGGATGAAATCGCCGCGACCGACCCGCGCGTCACGGTCGTTCACTTCCGCCGCAACTACGGCCAGACCGCGGCGATGATGGCCGGCATCGACCATGCGCGCGGCGAGATCATCGTGCCGATGGACGGCGACCTGCAGAACGATCCCGCCGACATCGGCCGCCTGCTCGCGAAGCTCGACGAGGGCTTCGACGTGGTCTCCGGCTGGCGCAAGGACCGCCAGGATGACGCGATCCGGCGCAACCTGCCGAGCCGCATCGCCAACACGCTCATCTCGCGCGTGTCCGGCGTGCCGCTGCACGACTACGGCTGCTCGCTCAAGGCCTATCGCCGCGACGTGCTCGAAGACGTGAAGCTGTACGGCGAGATGCACCGCTTCGTGCCGATCTACGCCGCGTGGAAGGGCGCGCGCGTGACCGAGCTCGAAGTCACCCATCACCCGCGCATCCACGGCGAATCGAAGTACGGCCTGGAGCGCATCATCAAGGTCATGCTCGACCTGATGGTCGTGAAGTTCCTGTTCCGCCATTCGCAAAAGCCGATCTACCTGTTCGGCGGCTTCGGGCTGCTCAGCATCCTGTGCGCAGGATTCGCCGGAGTGTGGGCGCTGGTCCTGAAGGTGTTCTTCCACACCTCGCTGATCCAGACCCCGCTGCCGTTGTTCGTGGTCTTCCTCGGCGCGATCGGCGTGCTCAGCGTCCTGATGGGCCTGCTCGCCGAAATGCTCAATCGCACGTACCACGAGTCGCAGGGCAAATCGGTCTACCGCATCGCCCGCATCGTGCGCACGGAAACGCCTTGACATGTGCGGTATCGCCGGCTTCTTCGGCGCAGGCGATGCGGATGTATTGCGGGGCATGGCGACGCGCATCGCGCATCGCGGGCCGGATGCCGAGAATTTCCTGATCGATGCGGATCGCGGCATCTATCTCGCGCATCGACGCCTTTCGATCCTCGACATCGCGGGCGGCGCGCAACCGATGTCCACGCCCGACGATGAACTCACGATCGTCTTCAACGGCGAGATCTACAACTTCCAGGAGCTGCGCCGCGAGCTGATCGACCTCGGCGCGCGCTTCGTGTCCGACCATTCCGATACCGAAGTGCTGCTGCACGCATATCGCCAGTGGGGCGATGACCTGACCACACGCCTGAACGGCATGTGGGCGTTCGCGATCGTTGACCGTGCGCGCAACCGCGTGTTCTTCTCGCGCGATCGCTTCGGCAAGAAGCCTCTGTTCTGGTCAATGCAGGGCGATACATTTGTCTTCGCGTCCGAACTGACCGCACTCCGCGAACACCCGAACGTCCGCACAGAGCTTTCGGAACGCGCGCTGCGGAAATACTTCGCGCACGGATTCGTGCCGGCCCCACTGACGTTCTTCGAAGGCGTCAGCAAATTACCCGCCGGCCATTCGCTCAGCTTCGATCTCGCCACGCGGAAAACCAGCCTCGTGCGCTACTGGCACTACCAGCCCGAGCCGTTCGACACGCGCCCAGCCAACGCGCAAGCGCGCTGGACGGAAGAATTTTCCGCGCTGCTCGACGCCGCCGTCGCGCGCCGCCTGGTCGCCGACGTGCCGGTCGGCTGTTTCCTGTCCGGCGGCCTCGATTCCTCGACCGTCGCCGCTCTTGCGATGCGCCACATCGGCCGCGAGCGGCTGAAGACGTTCTCGATCGGTTTCGAGGAAGCGAGCTTCGACGAAACCCGCTACGCGCGCATGGTCGCCGCGCACATTGGCGCCGATCACGACGTCGAAACGCTGTCGATCCAGCGCGCGCTCGACATCCTGCCGGACATAGCAGCGCGCTGGGACGAACCGATCGCAGACTCGTCGATGCTGCCGACATACCTGCTATGCCAGCACGCGCGCCGCCACGTCACCGTCGCGCTCGGCGGCGACGGCGCGGACGAACTGCTGGCCGGCTACGATCCGTTCCGCGCGCTGCGCTATGCACGCGCTTACGAGAAATGCGTGCCGAAACCGGTGCACAAGGCGATCTCGCTGCTTGCCGCGCGACTGCCGGTATCGCACCAGTACATGAGCCTCGATTTTCGCGTGAAACGCACCTTGCGCGGGCTCGACCATCCGCCGCATCTGTGGCTACCGGTCTGGATGTCGCCGCTGGCACCCTCGGAGCTGGAGCAGTTGTTCAACGCGCCGGTCGATCTCGACGACGTCTACAGCGAAGCGATCGAGGCCTGGGACAGCTGCGCATCGACCGACATGGTCGAACGCACGATCGCGTTCTACACCCGCCTGTACCTGCAGGACGACATCCTGGTGAAGGTCGACCGCGCCAGCATGCTGCATTCGCTGGAAGTGCGCGCACCGTTCCTCGACTGCGACCTCGTCGATTTCCTGCGCCGCCTGCCGGCCGACATGAAACTGCGCGGAAGTACTAGTAAATACATTCTGCGCCAGGCGGCGAAATCGCTACTTCCGAGCGAAGTGCTGACGCGCAGCAAGCAGGGTTTCGGCGTGCCGATCGGGCAATGGTTTCGTGATGGCGTGCTGCCGCAACGCGAACTCGATGACGCGATCAACGCGCAGTTCTGGAAACAGCGGCTTGGCGAACATCAGGCATTGCGTTCCGATCAGCGCGCGTACCTGTGGAGCGACTGGATCCTCGGCGCGTCGCACCTTGGCAACGTGGCGGCCGTTGCCGCATGAATGCGCTGCAGCGGTTCGAATATGTCGCTTTGCGTCTGGCGCGCCGCTTCGTATTCAACGAACGCAGTGCGAACCGCCTCGCGCGTTGGCTGCCGTACTACGCGCCCAGCGTCGGCGAAAACGCACCCTTGCGCATCGTCGCCGACTATGTGCGCGACCTCGCCACGGCCGGCGTCGAGCTCGGCGGGCTGCGTGCGCTCGAAGTCGGCGCGGGACGCACCAACGGCGTCGGCTATGGCTTGATCGCTGCCGGCGCGGCCAGCGCGTGCGTACTGGAACCGTTCGTCGCGTTCGATGCCGCTCAGGATGCGATGCTGCGCGAATCCACACCGGCAATCGCGGCTGTCGAATCGAACGTCGTGCGTCGCGTGCGCGCGTTCGGAGACATCGCGGATGCGAGCATGGATCTGCTGCTCAGCAATTCCGTGCTCGAACATGTGCGCGAGCCGCGAGCGTTTTTCGCGCAATGCCGCCGCGTGCTGGCGCCGGGCGGCGTGATGCTGCATCGGGTCGATTATCGCGACCATTTCTTCAAGTACCCATATGGATTCCTGACCTTTAGCGATACCACGTGGTCGCGCTGGCTCGATCCCGGCGATCTGCCACGCTGGCGCCTCGGCGATCATCTGGCTGATCTTGCCGCCGAGGGGTTTGAGGTGCGCGTGCTCGACAAGCGTACCGATCCGCAAGCGTTTGCGACCGTGCGCGGCCAATTGAGCGGCCGATTCGCGGATGCCGCGCCCGGCATCGATGTGACGAGCGCGGTGCTTTTTGCGCGGTGCCCGGCATGAGACTGATCCTGGTCAACTACGAATATCCACCACTCGGCGGCGGCGCCGGCAACGCGACCGCATGCATAGCGCGCGCGCTTGCGCTCCACGTGCACGAGGTCTGCGTTGTCACCAGTGCATTCGGCGAGCTGTCGGGTACACAGATGGACGGCGAAAACCTGCGCTTGATCCGCCTGCCGTGTCGGCGCGCGCGCGTCGATCGATCCAACTATACGGAAATGCTGAGCTTCGTCGCCACGGCGGCGCGCGCACTGCCGCGCATCGCGCGCGAACACCGCGCCGACGGACTGATTGTTTTTTTCTCGCTGCCCTGCGGGCCGCTGGGCTGGCTGGTGCGCAAGCGCGTCGGCGTGCCGTATGTCATCTCCTTGCGCGGCGGCGATGTGCCCGGCGCGGAAGCGCGCGTCGGCACGCTGCATCGCGTGCTCGCGCCGCTGCGCCATGCGGTGCTGCGTCACGCACGCGCCGTCGTCGCGAATTCCGCGGGACTTGCGCGCCTGTCCGAACAATTCGATCCGATTGCGGTACAAGTGATTCCCAACGGCGTCGACACGGAATTCTTCTGCCCTGCTGCCGACCCGCGCAGCGATTCTGGCGAAGTCCGTTTTCTGTTCGCCGGCCGTTTCCAGCCGCAGAAAAACCTGTTCGTGCTGCTCGATCAGTTCGCCAACGTCATCGTGCGATCGTCTCGACCGTTACACCTGACCTTGATCGGCGACGGCCCGCAACGCGGCGATCTCCAGGCGCATGCGCAAACGCTCGGTGTTGCCGACCGCGTAGACTGGCGCGGCTGGCTCGACAAGGCGGCGCTACGCGAACAGTATCAACGCGCCGACGTGTTTCTCAATCCCTCGCTGTACGAAGGCATGCCCAACACCGTGCTCGAAGCGATGGCCTGCGGTTTGCCGGTCATTGCCAGCCGCGTGATCGGCAATGACGAGGTGGTCGAGCACGAAGCGACAGGACTGCTGTTCGATCTCGACCGCCCCTCCGACCTTGCAACGGCGATGGCCGAACTTGCCAATGGGCCAGCGCGACGTGCAAGCATGGGCACGCAAGCGCGCCGCAGTGCGTGCGAGAAGTTTTCTTGGGATTCCACCGCAACGCGCTACGCGCAGTTATTCGAGCGAGAATGAGATGTCGCAACCGGCGTTTGACTTTGGCCAGAACTGGAAAGAGTTTTCCGAAAACGCGCTCGACCCGGCGCACTACGCTCAGGCGCAGACGCATTTCGCCGAGTTGTTGGCCGGCATTCCACTCGCCGGAGCGGATTTTCTCGATATCGGGTTCGGCCAGGGTTTGAGTTTGCTGTGCGCTGCGCGCGCGGGCGCGAACATTTTTGGCCTCGACATCAATCCGAAGTGCCGTGAAGTATTCCTTCGCAACAGCCGGCAACTGGCGCCCGATGCGCCGCCAACCGCGCGGATCGAAGTCGGCTCCGTACTCGATGCCGCGCCGCTTGCGGCCGTGCGCGCGTGGAACCCCGACGGCTTCGACGTCGTCCATTCCTGGGGCGTGCTGCACCATACCGGGTCAATGTGGAAAGCCATCGAGAACGCCGCCTCCCTCGTGCGCCCAGGCGGTGGATTCGTGCTGGCGATCTACAACCGGCATTGGACATCGCCGGCGTGGACGCTCATCAAACGCGTCTATGTCGCCGCGCCGAAACCCGCGCAGAAACTGCTCAATTGGCTGTTCGTACCCGTCATCTATCTCGCCAAACTTGCCGCGACGCGGCGCAATCCCCTGAAAATGGAACGCGGCATGGATTTCTATTACAACGTCGTGGACTGGATCGGCGGCTATCCATACGAATACGCGAGCCGCGAAGAAATCGAACGTTTCGTCGGCGCGCTCGGATTCGTGCCGGAACGTTTCGAGCCCACGATCGTACCGATTGGCTGCAATGAGTTCGTGTTTCGGCGCACATGATGGAAAATCAACCTGACAATCTGGCGATCTACGACGCAAGCTGGGAAAGTTGGCTCGACATGAAGCGCTACGGGCCTGCGTCGCGCTGGCTGCGCAGCCTGATTGCCGACGCCAGTCGCCGCATGGATCCTGCCCCGCGCAGCATTCACGATGTCGGATGCGGCGAAGGAACGAACACCTTGATGCTTGCGCAACGGTTTCCGCAAGCCAGCGTGCGCGGCAGCGACTTCAGTGCAACCGGCATCGCGGTCGCACAACGCCATCTTGCGCAGACGAATCTGGCTTTCATTCACGATCCCGACAATCGCGCGGCGGACGAAACGGCCGATCTGGTGTGTTGCTTCGAAGTGCTCGAACATGTCGATGATTGGCGCGAATTTCTGGCACGCCTCGCCAACTCGACAAGGCACTACCTGCTGCTTTCGTTTCCAACCGGACGCATGCGGCCTTTCGAAGTCAACGTCGGCCACCTGCGTAATTTCGCTCGTGGCGAAGTCGAGGCGGAACTTGCGCGCAACGGTTTCCGGCCGCTTCATCTGAGTTATGCCGGATTCCCGTTTTATTCGCCTTTGTATCGCGAAATGTGTCAGTTGACCAATGCCGGCGATGACCGAATGACGCGCGGAACCTATGGCGCCGGACGCAAATTCATCGCGTCTGTTCTGTATTTCCTGTTCCGGTTCTTATCGACACGCCGGCGGCATGGCGACCAGTTCGTCGGTTTGTTCGAACGCGATCAAACTGCACGAATATCGCCCTCGCAGCCATGACCCGCAGCATCTGGCTCAAGGCATGTCTGTCCGTCGTGCTGCTAGCATGGCTGCTCGCGCGGACGCCACTGGTGGCGCTTGCACATGAGTTGGCGCGACTGGGCGCTGGGACGTTGACGCTGGGAGCCGCGCTCGCTTTGCTGACATGGGTGTTATCCGCCGTGCGTTGGTGGTGCATCGCGCCGGAGTTTCGCCTCGGCGATGTGGTGCGCATGACCTTCATCGCGCTGTTCTATGGCACCGTCTTGCCCGGACAAGTGGCTGGCGATGTGGTCAAGGCATACCGCCTCAGCGCATCGCAGAGGCACGGCGGGCATGCCGCGGCGGCAACATTGATCGATCGCGGTGTCGCCATGCTGGCACTTGCCCTGATCGGCGCGATCGCCGCCACATCGCTTGCCGAGGTTCCGCCCAGACTGCGCATCGCGTTATGGGTTGGTTGCGCGGGACTGCTGTGCAGCGGCAGCTTGCTGGCATCTTCCAGCGTGCGCGATCGTCTGGTCGCTTTGACGCAATCCAGCGGATCAGGACGTATCGCGCGCGGACTGGCCTTTCTACAGCGGCTGGCGCATGCGCTGCACGACGCCATCCGGCGCCCAGGACGGATTGCCCTCGCGTTCGGGCTGGCGCTGGCGTATCACGCACTTTGCATCCTCATTCACCTTGTGCTTGCGCACGCGCTCGGCCTTGCGCTCGGAGTGGCCGCGTGGAGTCTGGTTTATGCAAGCGTTTCGGTGCTCATGCTGCTGCCGATCAGCGTCGCGGGAATCGGCTTGCGCGAGGGTGGCTACGTCGGCTTGCTGGCCTTGTTCGGAGTGAGCAGTGATACCGCGCTCGCGCTGTCTTTCACTTTTCTTGGCTATACGCTGGTCGGGGCGATGCTCGGCGGCGCCACCGAGTTATGGCAGGTTGTACGAACGAAGCGTGCGCAGGCGTGACGCATCGCTCGACCAACGATCGCGGGCCCTGGACATAGCAAAACCCGCTCACTTTGCATCGGAATAGACCATGCCCACCCTCATTCATCGTTCCGAGCCCGCTCAAGTACCAAACAAATCTCGGCATTGGGCGCGCACGGCGCTCCAGGCTGGAACCGCACTCGTGTTGTTTTTCGCGCTGTTTGTGTGGATTGGGGGTGTTACCCGAATCGATTTGAATAAGCCACTGGTCTACAGCGGCGACGCACTCGAAACGCTCGCCTATTTCGACCACGACTACATCCACAACGACATCGACACGCGCATGCACGCGCCGTTCGAGCTCACCCACCAGCAAGTGTGGTATTACCCATACAACGCGCTGTTCCAGTCCAACTCGAACCTGATCTGGTTGGTCCATCTGGTCAGCGGCGACAACGATGTGCGCACGCTCAATACCGCGTACCTCACCACGTTCCTGCTTGTATTCTGGATTGCCTGGTGGGTCTGCGGCCGGCTCGGGCTGAAAGAACCGTTTCGATTCGGCGCGGCTGCGTTGTATGCGTTGATGCCGTACCACTTCCAGCGCAGCGTCAACCATTTCTGGGAGTCGAGCTACTACCTGACCCCGTTGCTCGCGCTGGTGATCGTGCAATTGTGGTCGGCACGGCCACTGGCGCATCGCATGGGGAAAGCCGGCTGGGAGCTGACCTGGCGCGATCGGCGTGCATGGCTTGCGATCATCCTCGTCGTCTTCCTCAGCTCGTTCCACCCGTACCACCAATTCTTCTTCGCCGTGCTCGTCGCGAGCGCAGCACCCTTCGCTGCGCTTTATCGCAAGAGCTGGCGCCCGCTGCTGGTCGGTCTTGCGTTGGCCGCGCTGGCGATGGGCGTATTGATGTTCAAGGACATCGTCACGAGGCTGCTGGTCAATCCCGAGCTTGCGTTGTCAATCAATGGCCAGGCGATCGGCGCGTATGGCGGCGCCGAGATGTATCCGCTCAAGCTCGCGCAAATGCTGCTGCCGGTGGAAGGGCATCGCTGGCAACTGCTCGCCAATATCCGTGCGAGTTACGACGCGGCCAATCCGCTGATCAACGAAAACACCACAACCACGCTGGGGCTGCTGGGCGGCTTCGGGCTGATTGTATGCTTGGTGCTTGCGCTGGTGCCGTCCCCACGTTGGCGCATGAGCCGCGTCGGCAAGATGGGGCTCATCACACTGCTAGCGTTGCTGTTCGCGAGCATGGGCGGCATCAGTTCATTGATTTCGACCGCGAGCTTCGTGCTGTTCGGTCCGAATTTTCCGTTGACCCAGACCCGCGGCTGGGACCGCATGGTGATTTTCGTCGGCTTCTTTGCGTACTTCACCGCTTTCTGGTTGTTGAGCGGTGGCGCGCTCGCGATACATCGCCGATTCTTTCGCGCGTTGCCGCGCGCGGCGATCGCGTGGCCGGCATTCCTGATCGTGTTTGCGTTCGCGCTATGGGATCAGGTGCCCGGATCGATCCAGCAGCAAAGCAGTGTCCATTTCGACAGCGACCATCACTTTTTTTCGCACCTCGACGCGACACTGCCCGAACAGGCACGCGTATTCCAGTTGCCGTTCGTGATCCATCATGCCTCCGGCTGGGTGCTGCCTGGCGTGTATTACAGCGAAGCGCTGCGCCCTTATCTCGCGTCGAAAACATTGC
This sequence comes from uncultured Gammaproteobacteria bacterium, assembly GCA_963720445.1. Lineage (GTDB taxonomy): Bacteria > Pseudomonadota > Gammaproteobacteria > Xanthomonadales > Rhodanobacteraceae > Dokdonella_A. Next base: position 41,513 of record CAVRFO010000001.1, on the reverse strand, counting down.
GTTTCACCTACGGCGGCGATGAGGGCAGCGCACAAGTCCAGTGGCTGGCGGGCGCAATCCAATTGGCACCCGACCAGCTTGCACCGCATCTGTGCCGCTATGGGTTCTCGGGGCTTCTGCTCCAGCGCAACATGGTTGAGAAGCCCGCCGCGATTGAAGCGAACTGGTCTGCGCAACTGGGCGCCGCGCCGCAGATCAGCGACGACAAGGACATGGCGTTCTACGACCTGCGCGAATTTTGCGAGAGTCATGCGATCCCGCCACTGGATGTTGCGGCGATCAAATCGCGCCTGATCGAGCAGGCCAGCCACGGCGTGCGTGTGATTCCTGCCGCAGTGCTGCAGCGCCAGATCGGTCGCGTCGAAGCCGAGCCCGATGGCGGCATCGATGTCATCGGCACGAACGATGAAAATGGCTACATCGCGTTTGGGCCTTACGAAGACCTGAAGCCCGGCCGCTATGTCGCCGAGTTCGTTTTTTCGCAGTTTGAGGCCATCGCCGGCAGTCCGCCCCTGGTGCTGGATGTAGCGGCCTCGCGTGGGGCGGTCGAGAGCTCATCGGCACACACCGATGTCTCGAGCGTGAGCGACGCGGATGGAAGCCGTGCGCGGGTAAGTTTCGAGATCGCGCCCGACATGACCCGCGTGCAATACCGCGTACTGAAACCGCGAGGGGTTGGCGTGCACGTGCGCGAGGTGCGGATCCATGCGGTAGGGAAGTAAGCGACTCGCTACAAAACGCCCGGCGCCATTCCTCGTTCCCGAAAAATGAATCCTGATCAGCGACGAACTTCAGCTCGTCATTCCCGTGAAAAGCAGGAAACGCTTCACAACGAGGAAGTTGGTCATCCGATCCGGGGGCTTGGTCGCAGCAGCAGACCCGAAAGGCCCTGGATTCCCGCTAAAGGCATGCGGGAATGACGAGCTGGCGCCGGTTGGGTTCGACGCATTCACTGAGGTTCAGTCCCAGTCAGGAAATGGATTGCACGCTATATCCAGCGGCTCATCCTTCGGCACGGGTTCCGCTGCACGCATTGCCTCGGCAAACACAATTTTTAACGAAGTAAAAAACAGGACGCACGCTGCTCACTGTTTTCCGGGCGGTATCAAGGTCACACGTGGGGCGCTGGCAGCCCCGGACACTTGGCCGTTCGCATGGATCGTCACGTTCTGCCCCGCCACGGCAGTGACATTGACCTCGCGATCGGCCAGTCGCACGTCGATCGCATACGACCCCGGCCACGGTGCGGCGAACTGCAGGGTGTAGGGCGTATTGGCCATATAGCCTGATCCGCCATCGACGACATCGGTCATGACGAGACCTGGTTTGGCAGCGGGACGGATGCGCACGACGCGACCGAATTGATTGCGCTCGCCATTCGGCCCCAGGACGGTGACATGGATGATCCGGCTGGCACTCGCGCGGTTGAGCAGGACGCTCAAGCTGCCATCGCCCGATTGGCTACCCGTTTCTGGATCGACATCGGGCGAACGCAAGACGACGTCCATGGTGCCGCTTACGTCAAAATCCGCGAATGTCTCCAGGTCCACCAACGGGCGTTCGCCGTCGCTGCCATACCCGTCGTCGTAAAAATCGCTCTGCACGTAATTGCTACCCCGATTGAGTAGAAGTTTCGCTTGGGCGTGAGGAACACCTACCTCCAAGCAACTATCGCCAATCCCGACCGGGCAGCCGCCGGCAAGAACCAGATCCGGACGTCCGTCGCCATCTAGGTCGGCCGCATTCAAGCCATAAGCCTGATTAAAGGACATGTCGCTCGGCATCACGTCGATTTTCTGGAAGCTGTAGCCATTGGATTGCCATAAAAGAGGGCCACTCCAGGGATACATCAGAACCAGATCCAGATTGCCGTCGTTGTTCCAGTCGATGAACTTGACCCCCTCATCAAACTGGGGCTGCAAACCACGCGCCGCAGCTTCATCGACAAACAGGGGCTGGCCTGGCTGGGTCGTCCGGTTCATGAACAGGCGACTGCCTGCGTACAAATCAATGCGACCATCACCGTCTATATCCGCTCCTTGTGCCCCCTCCGGGCGCAGGAATACCGACTCGGTCGCCGCGACACCCGAAACGATCGACATGTCAGTGAAGCTGCCATGCCCGTCGTTCATCAACAGATAGTTGTGGTCTGCTGACGTGCAGTATGGGCACTGCGAATATTTGGGAAGAAAGATATCGAGACTGCCGTCATTGTCGAAATCGGCGACTACGATCGTTTCTCCAAAGCCGCCCAGGTTGAGCGCGGAAAAATCTGTGTCCTCGACAAATTGGCCGTTGCCGATACCCCAGAACATAAGAATGCGTGAGTTGGTGCTGCCTGTTGCCGAATACACGTTGGCAATCACATCGTCTATACCATCCCCATTGAAATCAGCGAAGCGCAGGTCGCGCCAGACGCGACCATTTGCGCGCAACGCAGACAAGCCCATTCCCGCCTCGGGGAACAAGGAGAATCCTCCGTGGCAATCGCCAAGCACACCAAGAATATCGATGCAGCCATCGTCATTGACGTCTTCGACCGCAAGTGGCCCGACATAGGGCAGAACGATGCGATCGAATTGGAGCAGAAAGGCTTCTGGGCTCGGCGGCGTCTGCATGCCGAAAATATTCGCGCTGACGCTGAAGTACCGCTGCGCGGCGAAGGCGGGATCACTGCGCGCGTAGTTGAGGGCCGAACCGTTAACGACATGGGCCGTGCCGTTTACAGCCGGGTTGTTCTGCGCCGACGCATACACTGTGTAGTTCGGGATGTTGGGCAACGCAGGCCAAGCCACGCTGACCTGACCATTGACCTGCGTCACCGTGGGCCGTTCCAGCGGCAGCACCCAACCGGTCGTGCCGGGATAGGGCATGTCGGGTGTCGGCGGAAACACGACCGCCGATTGCACGCCTGCCGCGGACATCTGCCATAGTTGCGTATACCCCTGATCGTTGGCAAACAGGATATCCAGCTGGCCGTCGCCGTTGTAATCACCGACGTCGACCACCTGCCAGTTCGATGGCAACGAGGTCGGCGGCGTGAAAGGGCCTGGATCGAAACCACTCGCGAAAATTTGATCCGTGTCTGCGGGCGCGACGGGCATGTCCGTGTGCGTGGGCCCGTTCATGTACGACACACTCAAGGAGCCATCTGGCAAACGCCAGAGCAGATCGGCATTGCCATCGCCATTGAAGTCCGCGGCCTTCGCGAACGTCCAACCGGGCGGTATAGCTGGCGACAACAGCGTCGACGCTAGAACTCCGCTCCCGCTGAGTTGCCACAACAGATAGCCCGATGGCGTATTCCAGAGCAGGTCGGCATTGCCGTCGCCATCGAGATCGGCCACGGCGGCAGCGGTCGCAGCGGCAGGGGCAGCTCCCAGCACCATGATTTCGCCGTAGCAACTATTCATCAACCAAGCATTGACGTTGCCATCAGGGCCGAGCCAGAGCACATCTGACCGGCCGTCGCCATTGATGTCGCCGATCCCGAGGAAGCGACTGCCCGCCGCAACAAGGTTCTGTGTCAAATTGCACGAATACTCGTACTGGCCTCCCGAGAAGAACCAGATCACTGGCAATCCCTGCGTGGTAACCCAAAGGACCTCGACGTTGCCTGCTCCGTCAAAGTCCGAGGCTCCCAAAATGATGCTCGCACGGTCGGCTACAAGCCCAACGGATTGGCGCACTGGCGCTGCCAATCCATTCATCAGCCACAACATCGGCTGCCCATTGGCCTGGCGCCACAGCACATCGCTGGTCCCGTCACCGTTGAAATCCAGGCCAGCCATCGCGCGCGCCTGCATGAGTAGACAGCACATGAGGAAGCCGACCATCAGCGTCCATTTTTTCAACATCACAGCCCCCGCACCGCTCGCTTTGACGTCGCCCAGATGCATCGGATGGCCCTATCGGAAACCGACTATCCGCATCAAACGTGGCAGCTTCGCACGCGCCGTGCCGCCTCTGTGTGGCCGTCCGAAGCATCTATACGTAATCCACAGCGATCGACTATGCCGACCGATGGGCTGGTACGCCACTGGACATGACCATTCTTTGCGTGTTTTTGCACATGGATGGCCGAATCCGCACGCTCGGCGCGCGGAAAATGACTCTCGGCCACGCTTACCTTGACGAATCCGCCAGCGCGATCGTGCCGCAATGGACGCGCCGATGTGCCGCAGTCGCGGCGCATCGGAAACTCACTGACCCATCCCCCTGCGGCTAGCCCAGCGCAGCGTCCAGCTCGGCACGCAGGTCGGCGACATCCTCGACACCGACCGACAGCCGGATCAAACCATCACTGATTCCGAGCCGTTTGCGATTCGCCGGTGGGATTGACGCATGGGTCATGATCGCCGGATGCTCGATCAGGCTTTCGACGCCGCCGAGCGATTCGGCGAGCGCGAACAGATGGCAGCGTTCGAGCATCTTGCGCGCCTTGCGCAGGCCGCCCTTGACCTCGATCGTGACGATGCCGCCCGAAGCCATCCATCTGGCGTTTCGCGAGCGAGTGCTGCGGGTGCGATTTCAGGCCCGGATAGATCACGCGCTCGATCGAGGGATGCTTTTCCAGCCATTGCGCGAGCGCGAATGCGCTTTCGCAATGCGCACGCATGCGCAGGTGCAGGGTCTTCACGCCGCGCATCGCGAGGAACGAATCGAATGGACCTGCGACCGCACCGACCGAGTTGTGCAGGAACGCCATCTGCTCGGCGAGCTCGGCATTTTCGCCGGCGATGACGATGCCGCCGACCATGTCCGAATGGCCGTTGATGTACTTCGTCGCCGAATGCAGCACGAGGTCCGCGCCGAATTCGAGCGGGCGCTGCAGCATCGGCGAGCAAAACGTGTTGTCGACGACCAGGATCAGCCCGTGCTTCTTCGCGAACGCGCCGACCTTGGTGAGATCGACCAGCTTCAGCATCGGATTGGTCGGCGTCTCCGCCCAGATCATCTTCGTGTTCGGCTTCAGCGCGGCCTTCAGCGCAGCCATATCGTTGAGATCGATGAAGCTGAAATCGAGCCCCGCGCTGCGCCGGCGCACGCGCTCGAACAGGCGATAGGTGCCGCCGTAGAGGTCATCCATCGCGATCACGTGACTACCCGAATCCAGCAAGTCGAGCACCGTGCTCGCGGCGGCGAGACCGGATGCAAACGCATAGCCCTGGCGACCGCCTTCGAGATCGGCAATGCAGCGCTCGTAGGCCATGCGCGTCGGATTCTGCGTGCGCGAGTACTCGTAGCCTTTGTGCACGCCTGGACTTTGCTGCACGTAGGTCGAGGTGGCGTAGATCGGCGTCATGATCGCGCCGGTCGATGGATCGGGGCTTTGGCCGGCGTGGATGGCGCGGGTGCCGAGCTGATGTGCCTTGTTCTTCATGGTATGCATGCATTCCTGTTGATGTGTTGTTCACCGATTGCGCTGCTCGATACATCGTCCGTGAGCGCATGTGTTTTCGCACGGCCTGTCGACGATGGAGATCCGCAACTCTCCGAAAAATTCCACTGTTGCTCTTTCATTCTGCCCGGCACTTCCGGATCAATCGGCCATTTCATTCGCGGGATAGCTACGGTACAGCCAGTTGGGGCGCTTGGAACCGCACTCGCTCGCCTTGCGCCATCGCGTAAACAGATACTGCCCTAAGTCGCGCTCGCGATGCCGAATGGACCCGAGCGCCACCTCGAGCGCGCCCACGTCCACCCGGGTCGCCGGAATATCGGGGTGAACGTTGGCGGTATAGCTGACCTCCGCTTCGAACCCGCTGTAAGTCATCAGTCTGTGCAATTCATCGCGCGTGTACTCGCGATTGTGCCGGCCATAGGGACCATAAGCCGAGTACGGATCATAGAGGTTGCGCCCCTCCACCAGAGCCACGACGTTCTCGATACGCGCTGCGTTCGGTGTGGTCAATACCAGCAGACCGCCCGGCTTCAGCACGCGCGATATTTCGCGCATCGCGTGCATCGGATCGTTGGTCATGTGCTCCAGCACTTCGCCGAAAACGACCACGTCCATCTGCGCGTCGGCGAAGGGAAACGACCACGCTTCAATATTGAGGCTTCGGTACGCAAATTCGCATTCATCCGCGGCGCCGTCAAACCCCTCGAAACGCACGCGCTGCTTCGCTTCGCCGGCGGCGCCTCCAAAGAAATTCGTCATGTGGAGGCGATATCCCCTACGGAATCGGCGCAACAACAGCGACGTGAAATACGGATTGGCACCGATCTCCAGCAGTTCACCTTGACTGTCGGGAACAAGTTCGACGGTATGCAGGAATCGCTCGCAATCGGCGGTTGCATATCCACGCAATTCGCCGGTCGCGCTCCCATCGATGGACACGGTGCACAACGCGCTGAGAATGCGCTCTTTACTGAAGCCGGATGGTATTGGCAACGCTGGTTGGTATGTTCGTGGATTCAGGGTGAGCTGTGGCCGTGCCCTGACCAGCGCACCAAGCGCAGTCCGCGCGGCACCGCGAAAGAGGTCTCGGAATTTCCGCATGGATGCCATCCTGGTTAATGGGTGAACAAGGTCGTGCCCGGCAGCAGATCGACCAGAAAATCCGGACCACAGCGTTCCTGATCATCGATACACAGCGCCGAGCCGAATACACGCAGGTCCCTGGTACGGACGCGCCGCGCGGCCTGGCATACGTATTCGTGATGAACTTCGAGAGCAGGCAACGATTTCATGAGACAGCAAGTACCAGTACGCTGTCCGGCATGGCCCGCGCTCGGCGCGGTCGTCTCAACAGATCCTACTTGGTTGGCGTAGCCACGTGCTCCCGCTTGGCGCCTGAGCAATGACCTGTAAGCATGGCGCGCAACTCCAGGAGTCGCGTCCACTTCATTCATTTCCGGAAAATAAAAGTATTCGAGCGCTCACCGTGCCGGAGTCCCGTTGCGCCGTCCTCTATCACCTGCAGCGGAATGGCACCGGCCTCCGCGAAAATCTCGAAAACGCGTTGCTGTGGGAATGCATGCATCTCCATTTCCTTCTTGCCGAGCTGGGCACGCACGTAATCGGCGAGCCGAAATTCATAGTCGGCACGATAGGTCGGTAATTGGAAATACGCGATACCGCCGGGCCTGAGGATTCTGGCGAAGGCCGATAGAATGCGCTCGATGACTGGTGGTGGATTGTGCTGAAGCACGATCACGCTGTAGATAAAATCAACTTCGGGTAGGTTAGCAAGACTGTCCAACGACGCGACATGCATCCACTCGACGGCGCGCACGCCGTCAGTGGCGGCCAGCTGCCGTGCGAGTGCGAGATGCGAGGTCGAAATGTCCGCGCCGATCGTATCCGTGAAATGCGGCGCAAGATGACGGGTGACTCGACCGAGTCCGCAGCCGTACTCAAGAAAAGCACCGCGACCATTCAATTCAACGCCAATGCGTGCCAACGTCTTCTGCACGCGTCCGACCTCCGCTTCGCCGCTGGCGAAGAAGCGCGCAACGTGTTCGGCAGATGGTTTACCGCGATATTCTGGCGCGGTCAGCACCGACCAATAGGGATCGGTCTCACCCAGGTGTTGCCACGATCGATTGACGTGGTCGAACAATCGCTTTAACAACGCAGGATCACCATCTGTCTCGACGATACGAACAGGCTCGTCACCATTCAAGGTCAGCCGCGCATGGGCAGGCAGATTCGCATTGAACTCGCTGCTTTTCATGAAGGTGGAGCGCAACGCGGGAAGATCGGGAGAGCCGCCGATGTGCTCCGCGATCGCGGCTTCGGTCTCTGCCTCGCGACCGAGAAAGAGCCGATACGCCCATTGCACTGCTTCGCGGGAAGTCCTGTCGGATTTCGTAGCCATGTCGTCTTCCTTGGTTGGTTATCCAGCCCTGCGCCGCAAATAATTCAGCAAATCAATCCGCGTAATCAGTCCGAGAAACTTCTCGCCATCCATCACGATCGCGACATGTCCGGCGTCGAACAACGGCATCAGCGATTCGATCGGCGCCTTCACGTCGAGCACTTGCAAGGACGTCGCCATCGCGGTCGAGACCGATTCGCGGAAGCGGCTCTGGTCGCCATACACATGCAGCAGCAGGTCCGATTCGTCGAGGATGCCGACGATCCTGTCGCCTTCCATCACCGGCAGCTGCGACACGTCGTAGAGTTTCATGCGGTTGTACGCGGTGATCAGCAGCTCGTTGGGGCCGACCACGACGGTGTCTTTTTGCGCGTACGGGCGCAGGATCAAATCGCGCAGGTCGCCGGTCGGCTGGCGGTCGAGGAAGCCGTTGTCGAGCATCCAGTAGTCGTTGTACATCTTCGACAGGTACTTGTTGCCGGTGTCGCAGACCAGGGTGACGACGCGTTTCGGTGTGGTCTGTTCGCGGCAGTATTTGAGCGCCGCGGCGAGCAAGGTTCCGGTCGACGAACCGCCGAGGATGCCTTCCTTGCCGAGCAGCTCGCGCGCGGTCAGGAAACTTTCCTTGTCGGTGATTGCGTAGGCTTTCTTCACGCGCGAGAAATCGCTGATGCCGGGCAGGAAATCCTCACCGATGCCTTCGACCATCCAGCTCGCGGACTTGGTCGAGAGCGTGCCCTCGTTGATGTATTGGGCGAGGATCGAGCCGATCGGGTCGGCGAGGATGAACTCGGTTTGCGGCGAGACGCGCGCGAAGTAGCGCGACAACCCGGTCATCGTGCCGGAGGAGCCGCAACCGAACACGATCGCATCGACGCGGCCTTCGAGTTGCTCGAAGATTTCCGGACCGGTGCTCGCCTCGTGCGCGGCGGGATTGTCGGGGTTGCCGAACTGGTTGATGAAATACGCGCCGGGTGTTTCCTGCGCGATGCGTTCGGCGAGATCCTGGTAATACTCGGGGTGGCCCTTGGCGACGTCGGAGCGCGTCAACACGACTTCCGCACCCATCGCCTTGAGGTTGAAGATCTTCTCGCGGCTCATCTTGTCGGGCACAACCAGGATCAGGCGATAGCCTTTCTGCTGCGCGACCAACGCGAGGCCGAGGCCGGTGTTGCCGGCGGTGCCTTCGACCAGGGTCGCGCCGGGTTTGATCTTGCCGGCTTTTTCGGCGCCCTCGATCATCGACAGGCCGATGCGGTCCTTGATCGAGCCGCCGGGATTGGCGTTTTCGAGTTTCAGGAAGAGTTCGCAGGCGCCCGTGTCGAGGCGCTGCGTCTTGACCATCGGCGTGTTGCCGATCAGCTCGAGAACGCTGTGGTGGATCGTCATGCTGGCTCCGCAGGCAGGTTGGATTGGCTGCGGAAAACTTGGGCCCGCGCGCAATCTGAAGGCGTTTCCGAGGGGAAATGCCTGCGAATGATACCCGAGTGAAGCGTGCCGGCAGTCGCGGCCGCTATTTGTGTTCGTCGGCGTTGCGACGAGCTAGGCCTTTCTCCCCGCGGAAACCCGGGGAGAAAGGAATGAGCGCTCGACACCCCAGTCGTCGCGCCGGCTCAAAACATGCGCTGGACGCGCAGGGGATGGCGAGAATCAGTAAGCGATCGCAGCCGAGCTTTCCCACATATGGGTCAGCTTGTCTTTCGCGTGGAGTTTTTCTTTCTTCATGTTGAGCAAGGTCACGCCATCCATGGGCAGCACGCCGAGTTCGGCGTCGCGTACCTTGCCGTCGAGTTCACGGTGACGCTGATACAGGCTGCGGAATTCCGCGTTGCTCTGCATCAGGGACTCTATCTCTTTCTGATTCTGCTCGAACATCAGCTGACCTCCTGCATTGCAATGACCGCGGACGCAGCGATGCGGCCCAAAGGTCGCATCGCTGCGCTGCGGGACGAAGTTACAGCAAGACTGCGCGATGGCTTCCGGAAGGAAGCCGCCTGCTTCATGGGACGATGCAGAACCGGGGAAGAGGTGCGAATCGCGGCACGAACGCCACTGCCAGGAAAACATCCGAACACGTGATCGGGCCTTCCGAAAAGGGAGGGCTGGATGTCCTCTGTCACGGTCACTGCAGTCATGGGCAAGCTCTGGCCCAAGTGGGTTTCGGAAAACGCGGGCCACTTGGGAGATTGAAGCTACTCCTTCAATTTGCGCTTGGCAACACGACAATGAAGGGTTCCGAAAATTCCTTTGCAGATCGTGCGAGCGTTGTAAATTAACCGTTAAAACAATCAGTTATATGGACAAGCGTGGCGGCTTGGCGCGCCCGGATGCGACTCTTTCGGGGATATCGGGCAATCATCGTACGGCGGCGTTCCGGTCGCGGTTGCACTCCCACAAAGGCGAATGCGCCCGCAGCAGCTCGCATTTGCCGGGGCGCGAACCTCGATGCTTTCGCCGCCGCGCTCAACCTTTCCGCGCAATCGCGCATCCAACCCGCCGAATCCACTCGCTCCGGAGAATTACATGCATTGCAAACTGGCCCTGTCCGCGCTGTTCCTCTCGCTGTGCGTCACCGGTAGCGCGTTCGCGCGCGGCATCGATGTCGACAAGGTCAACGGCTCGATCCGCATCGAAAGCGGCCAGCAGGCCGGCGACCTGAGCACGGTCAATGGCTCGATCCATGTCGCGGACGGCGCGAGTGCCGCGAAGGTCTCGACCGTCAATGGCGGCATCGATCTCGGCGACCATGTGAACGTCGATTCACTGGACACCGTGAACGGTGGCCTCCAGCTTGGAGCCGGCGCGAAAGTCGCGAAAACCATCACCGCGGTCAACGGCAGCGTGCGCCTCGGCAAGGGCGCCGACGTCAGCGGGCGCGTCTCGAACGTCAACGGCCGCTACACGCTGGATGCCGCGCATGTCGGCGGCGGCATCGAGACGGTCAGTGGTGACATCGAGATCGGTGCCGACTCGCGCGTCGAGGGCGGCATCGTCGTCGACAAGCCGCACGGCTGGTCGTGGGGCCAGTCGCGCAATCCGCGCATCGTGATCGGCCCGCGCGCGGTCGTCACCGGCACACTGGAGTTCCGGCGCGAGGTCGACCTGTTCGTGAGTGACAGCGCGAAGATTGGCACGGTGACCGGCGCGAAGGCACAGAAATTTTCCGGCGATCACCCCTGAGACCACACGATGGTCGCGAAGCGCTCGTGCGCGGCACATGACCGCGCGAGGGTTCGCTGAGGAGCGGACCCTCGCGCATCACTTTGCAGCGGCCTTCGCCGGGGCGGCGTTCGCGATGAGTGCCTGGAAACGTGGATCCTTGCGCAGCGGATCCCACAGTGGGTTGAGGCGCAGGTCGGCCACGGTGATGCCCATCGGGACCTGCAGCAGGTGCGGCAGCGCACCGATCGCCGCATCGGTGTCGCCGAAGTACGCCTGGATCTGCGCGAGTGTCGTTTCCGCGTTCGGTTTCATCACCGCGTCGCCGGCATTCATGTCGATCGCGCGTTGCGCCTCGCGCAGCGCGCTGGCCTTGTCGCCAAGCCCGGCATGGGCGATCGCGAGAACCTGTCCGATATGGGCGTCATCGGCGTTGGCGTCCAGATAGGTCTTTGCCTGTGCCGCCGCTTGCGCGAAGTTCTCGCGTGCGGCGGCGTCTTCGCCCGACCACAACTGCGCGGTCGCGAGCGCAATCAGGTAGAACGCGCGCGGCGGTTCGGCCGCCGTCTGTGCCAGGGCCGTCTTGTAGGCGGCGATCGCCGCGGCGAAGTCGCGCCGGTAAAGGAATGCGCAGGTCTGGATCATCAACGCATTGTCGTCATCGGGCTGCAGCGGCAGCCCTCGCAGCAACTTGCCGGCTTCGTCCAGATCACCCTCCTGCAGCCATGTACCGGCTTTCGCCGCCAGCAAATCCGGCATGTCCGGCTCGACGTCAAGCGCGCGATCGAGCGTGGCGCGCGCCTTCGCGAACTCGCGCAGCGCCGAGTAGTTCATGGCCAGTCCGGTGAATATCGACACATCGCGCGGTGCGAGCGCGGCGGCCTGCTCCAGATGTGCGACAGAATCGGACCACTTGCCCTGGCGGCGCTCGATGTAGCCGATCGCGGCCAGCACATCGGCATTGTTCGGCAGCCGCAGGCGCGCCTGCTCGAAGTCGAGCAGGCCGCCGTCGTAATCGCGCAGGCCGCGGTAGCGGTAATAACCGAGCGCCAGATGCGCCTCGCCGAGTTCCGGTTGCAGCCGCAACGCGGTATCGGCAGCCTGCTTGATCTCCGCGAGCATGCCCGGTGTGCGGTCGAGGTTGGCGAACATGTAGCTCTTGACCATCGCCAGATGCGCCCAAGCCAGCGCGAAACCGGGATCGAGCCGCGCCGCCTCTGCATACAGGTCCGCCGCGCGCCGCGGCACGTCCATCGACGCGGTCAGGTTGCGCGACTCGAGCGCGCGACCGCGCAGGTAGGCGTCATACGCGTCGGAATGGGTCGTCGGCCGCGCCGCGACCGCCGCCTGCTCGCCGCCGCTGAGCGTGACTTCCAGAGCGGTCGCGATCGACTGCGCGACCTCACCCTCGACGCCGAAAATGTTGTCGAGCTTGCGATCATAGCTTTCCGCCCAGAGGTGCTCGTCGCTCGCCGCCCGAATCAACTGCACGGTGATGTGCACCGCATCGCCGACCTTCTGCACGCTGCCCTCGAGGACATTGGCGACACCGAGTTGGCGCGCGATTTCGGGCAGGTTGCCGGGCTTGGCCGCGTACTGTCGCGTCGACGTGCGCGAAATCACCTTGAGCGCGCCGATCTTCGCAAGCCGGGTCAGGATCTCGTCCTGGATGCCGTCGGCGAAATACGCATTGGCCTTGTCCGCGGAGAGATTCTCGAACGGCAGTACCGCGACGGATTTGTCAGCCACCGCGGTGGCTGCATCCTTGCGCGGGACGAAGCTGTTGGCGATCAGCACCACCACGGCAAGACTCAACACCGCGATGATCCAGCGATCCAACCGCTTGCCGGTGTGATAGGTGATCGACTGGGCTGGATCGATCTCGCTCTCGCGCTTGAGACCTTCCGGCGTCAGCTCGTAGAACCAGGAGAACGCGAGCGCGAACGGAAAGCCGACAGCCACCGCGATGACGATCAGTCGCACCGTCCAGTTCGGAATATCGAAGAACGGAAAGACCTGGGTCGCGATCTGCACCAGCAGCCAGCCGGCAGCCGCGTAAAACGCCGCCGCGCGCAGCACATTGCGGCGCCGAAGTTCGCTGAAGAAGGACGAGACGGTCATGGCACGACCCCGATACCTCCGATTCGGATTTCAGTCTCCGGTAGCGTGGCGCCCGATGCAAGGGACACAGGTAACAACCGACGCTGCTGCGCGCCGCTCCGACCAGGATTCTCGCGACTCCGGCGTACCGGCGCGCGATAGAATTGCGGCCCCCACGTGAGAGGAATCCTGAATGCGCCACCTTGATTACCGCGTCGCCGTCGCGGCACTGGCCCTGATCCTCGGCGCGTGCCAGTCACACGACGCATCAACCACGCAGAACGCCGCGCCCGTGCCGGCCGCCACCACGAAACCGGCACCCGTGGTACCGACCGCGGACGGCCATTACACCGCCGACATCACCGCCGAGGATTTCGCCGCGCGCCTGCAAAAGGTCTCATCGGACGAATTCGAGGGCCGCAAACCCGGCACGCTCGGCGAGCGTTTGACGACCGCATGGATCAAGGACCAGTTCCAGCAGATCGGCCTCAAGCCCGGCAACCACGGCGAGTGGGCGCAGACCGTGCCGATGGTCGAAACGACGTTGCTCGATCCCGATCAACTGACGGCGACTGTCAACGCCGGCGGCGGTGCGGAAACATTCGCGTATCGCAAGGATCTGATCATCGGCGCGCTCGATGCGAGTCCGGCGGTCGACATCAAGGATTCGGACATCGTGTTCGCCGGTTACGGCGTCGACGCGCCGGAATACCAGTGGAACGACTACGCCGGCCTCGACGTGAAAGGCAAGACCGTGGTCGTGCTGATCAACGATCCGGGCTGGGGCAACCACGACGACACGCTGTTCAAGGGCCGCAAGCTGACCTACTACGGACGCTGGACCTACAAGTTCGAGGAAGCCGCGCGCAAGGGCGCGGCCGCGTGCCTGATCGTGCACGAGACGCCTGGCGCGGGTTATCCGTGGCAGGTCGTCGTCAACAGCTGGACCGGCGCGCAGGACTCGTTGCCGGCCAGCGAAGATCCGGTGCCGCGCCTCAGCGCCGCCGGCTGGCTGACCACCGAAGCCGCGCAGCGCCTGTTCGCGAAGGCCGGCAAGAACTTCGACGAATTGAAGAAGAGTGCGGACATCCGCGGCTTCACGCCAACCGATCTGCACGCGACGCTGTCGGTCAGCTTCAAGAACACGATCGCGCACGTGAGTTCGGAAAACGTGCTTGGCTACCTGCCCGGCAGCACGCGCCCCGACGAAGTCGTCGTGTACTCCGCGCACTGGGACCATTTCGGCAAGGACCCGAGCCTCAAGGGCGACCAGATCTACAACGGCGCGATCGACAACGGCACCGGCATCGCCGGCCTGCTCGAAATCGCCGAAGCGTTCGCGCACCAGAACCCGCCGCCCGAACGCTCGATCCTGTTCCTCGCCGACACGCTGGAAGAAGCGGGCCTGCTCGGCTCGCGCTACTACGTGACGCACCCGGCATTCCCGCTCGACAAGACCGTCGTCAACATCAACATGGATGCGCTGCCGATCGTAGGGCCGAGCAAGGACATCGCGGTGATCGGCTGGGGCGAGTCGCAACTCGACGAGTACATCAAGGACGCAGCGGCCGCCGAAGGCCGCACGATCGTGCCCGACGATGCACCGGAAACCGGTTTCTTCTTCCGCTCCGACCAGTTCAATTTCGCCAAGCTCGGTGTACCGGTGCTGTATGCGCGCTCGGGGTTCAATCTCGTCGACGGCGGCGCGGAAGCCGGTCGCAAGGCCTGGGCCGATTACACCAACAACCGCTATCACAAGCCGAGCGACGACTACGACCCGAACTGGGACTTCCGCGGCGTGATCGAGGACGTCAAGGCGTTCCATGCGGTCGGCAAGAAGCTCGCCGACGAGAGCACGTTTCCACAATGGAAGGCGGATGCAGATTTCCACCGACCGGCAGCGGCGGGGAAGTAGTCCAATCCCGGCTCGGTGTCAGGTCTTGTCAGGAATCTTCTGGAGCGCCGACTCCCGCCAGGGAGCGGCGCATCCGTGAAGGATCCCGTGCGCCTCAGTGCCGCGCCACCCCGACCGCGCGAGCATAAAACGCATCCAGGTCGCCCTTGAACTGCTTCAGCGCATCGACATTGAGGTAGACCATGTGCCCGGACGGGTAATAGCGGATCTGGAGATTGCCGCGCAGCGACGGGTCCAGCTGCATGTGCGACAGGTCCGATTCGGTCGCGAAGAACGGCGTCGCGAGATCGAACCAGCCATTCGCCGACAGCACCTGCAGTTTTGGATTTTCGCGCATCGCCAGCGCGAGGTCGCCGGCGACATAGGGTTGGCGCTGCGGGAAACGCGCACCGGGTTGTTCGTGCTTCCAAT
This sequence comes from uncultured Gammaproteobacteria bacterium, assembly GCA_963720445.1. Classification (GTDB taxonomy): domain Bacteria; phylum Pseudomonadota; class Gammaproteobacteria; order Xanthomonadales; family Rhodanobacteraceae; genus Dokdonella_A. The sequence goes on along the minus strand of CAVRFO010000001.1, from coordinate 26,102 downwards.
CCCAGGCGCGAATGATGTCGAAACTGGTCGTCTTGTACGGCGTGTCGCTCGACCACTTCAGCGTGCTTTCGAGATAGTTGTTGAACGCGGCGGTGAACGCGCCGCTGATCGCGGTGTCGGACGCGTCATAGTCGGGATTCTCGCCGGCCGCGTCGAGATCGATGCCCTCGTAGCGCGCGTCGTAACGGCCCACGGTACGGCGCTCGTCGCGCAGCAGTTCCTTGCGGAAGCGGCTCTGGTTCACGCGCAGGTTTGCGTCCTTCAGATACTGCGGCGACAGGCCTGTGTAGCGACTGAGCCTGGTCGCGATCGCATCGAGGTCGGCCGGCCGACAGGTTCTGGCCTTTCGCGAGCGCCGCCGCATACTCGCCGGTCGCGAACGTGCGCGCCTCGTCGAGAAACGCATGGAGATCGGCCGGCTTGTTCGGTACCTTGTCGTGGTACCACGCGATCGCGGCGAAGGTCGGCAGGACGCCGATATAGCTCTGGTCGAGGCCGGGTGAATTCGGCGCCGTAGTTCAGGATCGACGACAGCAGCACGACGCCGTTGAACGCCATGCCCTGCCCTTGCAACACATTGACCAGCGCCGCCGAACGCGTGGTGCCGTAGGATTCGCCGAACAGGAATTTCGGCGAGTTCCAGCGCTGGTTGAGCGTGACGTAACGCGTGATGGCCTTCGCGAACGCGTGCAGGTCCTGGTCGATGCCCCAGAAATCCTTGCCCTCGCCCTTGCCGGCCGGCGTCGAGAAGCCGGTACCGACCGCGTCGATGAACACCAGGTCGGTCTTGTCGATCAGGCTGTCCGGGTTTGGCGCGAGGCGATACGGTGGCGGCGCAGTCGCATCGGCACTCGCCGACTCCACGCGCACCGGCGCGACCGACCCCATGTGCAACCAGACGCTCGACGAGCCGGGCCCGCCGTTGTAGAGGAACGTGATGGGCCGATCCGCATCGTGGCGACCACGCTCGACGGTGTACGCGACGTAGAACACGCTCGCATCCGGCTTGTTGTCCTTGTCATCGCGGATCAACACGGTGCCCGCGGTCGCGGTGTAATGGATGGTGCGGCCGCCGACCTCGACGCTGCCGTGCGAGACCGAGGTCTTCTCCGGTGGAATCGGCTTCTCGTCCTTCTTCGCGGACTTCGCGTCCTTGTCGGCCGCCGCATCGGCGTCCTTCGTGTTGTCAGCCGCGAACCCCAGCGACGACGCGGCGAGCAGCAGCGACGCCAGCAAAATCTTGATCAACCCCTTGCGCATGACGCGATCCTCCGGAAGACAGGCGATACCGATGCAGCCTGCGACCGATACCGCGGCTGCGCCCGTGACAGAAGTGATGCGCGGATGTAAACGCAATGCAAAGACGGGTGCAGTTCAGCCCCACAAAACCGGCTTGGCAACCATCAACCAATACGTGGCCAGCACGGCGGCGAACGCTGGCCAGCCGAGCACGAATCAGCTGCGCATCGCGCGCTGATACGCAATCGGCAGCTCGCTTCCCGAATGCGCGCCTCGATTGCCAGATCGCGCGCACGTCGCTGCAGTTGTACAACCGGGATCCAGCACGCGCCAGCGACGAGGTAAAGCAGCACAGCAAGCTCGATCCACGGCGTGTGCCGATCGAAGCCTGCAAGACTCATCAGCGCGAAGCCGGACAGCGGCTGCACGATCACGGCGGGCGTGGTGAAGAGCCAGTCCGCGAGCACGGTCAGGCGCGCGACACGTGCAATCGCGACGACGTCGCCACTGCGATGCGTGAACCACATGAAGAATGCGGTGCCAAGGCCCGTGCCGAACAGCAATGCTGCGGACACGATATGCACGGTCTTGAGTATGAGATAGGTGTTCATCGCCCGTCCTCTGTCGCCAGCAGTACGAGCACGGTTGCAAGCAGTGGCAGGTTTTTGAGCAGGCTGCCGAATGGATCGAGCCAAGCGTGCGGCCAGAGCAAGCCGATCACCAGCGTGTAGCCGACCAGCATCGCGAACATCAGCACCAGCACAAGCTGCGGTCGCCAGCGGATAACGCACAGGACGCCAAGCACGAGGTCCGCAGCGCCACTGACACGCGCAAGCATCAGCGCGAGTGCGGCCGGAACCGGGCCTGCGTGCGTCACGGGGGCCATGCTTTGCATTGGCAAAAGCAGGCCGAGTAGACCCGATGCGACCCACAACAGCGCAACGCTGGCACGCATCGCCGGCAGCAGGAAATACAGTCGCGCATGCCACCGATCCTGCACCTGCGCCGGCACTGCTGCGAGCGCCTTCGACAGCGTACGGGGAGCGACACCCAACTGATTGCTGATGCGAGTCGACGCGTCCACTGCACCGACATTGCCGCGATCGAGCATGCGCAGCATCGTGAGTCCGAGCGGCCCCCGCCCCAGCGCCTCACCCAGTGCGGCGCCGATGGATATCAGCCAGCGCGGCAATCGCAACTCGCGTGCGCGGCCATAGCCAAGCCGGTGGCGCCATGCATGCAAATACTCGCAGAGCGAGATTACTTGCGGACCCACCACCTCGAGCATCGTACGTGAAATGCCTGGGCGCACCAGGATCGCTGTCACGACCAAACCGAGATCTTCCGCGGCAAGCGGTTGCAGGCGCTGCTCACCGCTGCCGGGCAAAAGCAGTACCCGTGGCAATGCGGCCAGCGCGCGCAGCAGCGATGTGCCGCCATAAGAACCGGCCGCGCTGTAAACCACCGAAGGGCGCAGCACGACCGCATCGAGGTCGAGCGCGAGCAAAGCGGTGTCGCCACGATGCTTGGACGCGACAAACTCGCCGTCGACAGGCTCACCGAGCGCGGAAATCTGCACGACAGGCGAATGCCTGCGCGTGCGCAGGCGCGAAACAGTGCAAGCGGCGCCGCTACGTGCACGGCCTCGAACGTGTTGCGTCCACGCTCGCGCAGGATGCCGGCACAGTTGACCACCGCGTCAATGCCATCGAGGCGCGGCATCCAGTCTTCCATGCGCAGGTCGGCACCCATGTCGCAGGCCAGTGCGCGCATCCGTGGGAAGCGCTCGTCGCACCGCCCGGCACGCACTGCACAAACTACCTCGTGACCGGCCGCATCCAGCGCGGCGACGATATGCGCGCCGATGAAACCATAGGCGCCGGTGACGAGCACGCGCACGGCGCGACACTCAGACGCGATAACCGCGATGGATCGCGACAATGCCCGCGGAAAGATTGCGCACGTCGACTTTCGCCAGGCCGGCGGTTTCCATCATGGCCTTCAACGTCGCCTGGTCCGGATGCTTGCGGATCGACTCGGCGAGGTAACGATAGCTTGCGTCGTCACCGGCGATCATTTTGCCGATGCGCGGCAAAATCTGGAACGAATGGAAGTCGTACAGCGGCTTCAGGAACTGTGCGCGCACGGTCGAGAATTCGAGGACCAGCGCACGCCCACCAATCTTCAGCACACGATGGATTTCGGACAGCGCGTTCTCCTTGCGCGTCACGTTGCGCAGGCCGAACGCCATCGTCACGCAATCGAAACTCTTGTCGGGAAACGGCAGCGCCTCGGCGTCCATCTGCGACCAATCGAGGCCGCGCAGCACGCCGCGGTCGAGCAGGCGATCGCGACCCACACGCAGCATGTCGCCATTGATGTCGCCGACCACGACGCTACCGCGATTGCCGACTTTCGGCAGCAGCAATGCCGCGATGTCACCGGTGCCGCCGGCCAGATCGAGCACGCGATCGCCTTCACGCACGCCGCTGGTGGCGACGAAATAGCGCTTCCACAAGCGATGCACGCCGAACGACATCAGGTCGTTCATCACGTCGTACTTGCGTGCGACCGAGGTGAAGACTTCGCCGACGAGTTTCGCCTTGTCGGCCTCGGGCACGTCGCGGTAACCGAAATGCGTGGTGCGGGATTCGTTCATGGCGCGCATCGTACCGCAAGCGCCGGCGCCGCCGATCACCTGCAGCGACGCCGGCTGTTCATTTCGACGGTCCGCGACACCTCGATCAAGGCTCGCGCGACAAACCCGTCGCGGCGAGCGCATCGAGATACGCCTGCCAGTTGTCCGCCTGGCCGCGGCCGAGGTCGTACAGCACATCCCACGAAAACAGCCCGGTCGCGTGGCCGTCGTCGAAACGCAGCAGCACCGCGTAGTTGCCGACCGGTTCGACCGCATCGATGTTCACGTGCATCTTGCCGGGAACGAGCACGCGCTGGCTCGGGGCGTGGCCCTGCACTTCCGCACTCGGCGAATTCACGCGCAGGTATTCGGCCGGCAGGCGGAAGGTTTCGCCGCTGTCGAACGCGACTTCGAGCGCGTGCGAAGCGCGGTGCAGGATGATGCTGGTGGGTTGCGGGGATTGCATGGGCGACCAAGGCTTTTGCAGGAGCGGCGTAGCCGCGACATGACTTTCCGTCGCGACTCGGGTCGCGCTTGCAGCGCTCTACAGAGGGAATGTTGGTCAGTGCAGCGTGTCGGACATCGGCGCCCGCGGCACGAGTGGATCGGCGGGCGATCCGGCGACTTGCCAGAGCGCATCGAGATAGCCGGAGCCGAACCCGATCGAACCGATCGCCTCGAACTCGTAGTCGCCGGTGTCGGCATACCACTCGGCATTCGGGTCGAGTTCGCGCAAGACCAGCGCGTTGGACTCGGTGGAAACGAGCTGGCCGACGTAGCTGATTTCGCCGTCATTGTCTTCGAGCATGTTGACCGAGATCAGCGGCGCGCACGCGGCCGCCGAGCGCGCGATCGCGGCCCAGTCGTCGAGATGGAAATCGGCGGGGATCTGCAGCTGCTCGCCGCGTAGCGCGAGCGCCTTGTCGACGAACTCGCGCGAGGGATCGATTTCCAGCGCGCTGATGTCCGCGATCGCGATCACGATGTAGCCGTCGAAACGCATCACGTCGCCTACTTCGGCAATCAGGCAGAAGTCACGCGATAGCGCGGCGACATAACCGTGGATGACACCCGGCTGCAGGCGATCGCGCTGGATGCGCAGCGGAATGCGCTGCTCGAGCGCCTCGCGAAGTTCGGCGCGTGCGCCTCGGGCTTTGAACGGAACGACGGTAGTCATGGTGCGTATGGTCGGGTACGGAGGGTGAAGGTGCAAGTTCTGACTGGATCGACGCGTGCGAATGTTCGCCCGAATCTCCAATCCCGAATCCCGGCTTACAGGATATACCGCGACAAATCCTCGTCCTTGACCAGCCCGCCGAGATGCGCGTCGACGTACGCGGCGTCGATCCGGTAATGCTGGCCGCTCTTGTCCGAGGCCACGTACGAAATCTCGTCGAGCAGGCGTTCAAGCACCGTGTGCAGGCGACGCGCGCCGATGTTCTCGGTGCGTTCGTTGACATGGAACGCGATCTCGGCGAGGCGGGTGACGCCATCGTCGGCGAATTCGAGGCTGACGCCCTCGGTCGCGAGCAGCGCGGTGTACTGCTTGGTCAGCGCATGCTGCGGTTCGCCGAGGATGCGCTTGAAATCGTCCGCGGTGAGCGCGGCAAGTTCGACGCGGATCGGGAAGCGGCCCTGCAGTTCCGGCACCAGATCCGACGGCTTCGCCAGCGAGAACGCGCCGGACGCGATGAACAGGATATGGTCGGTCTTGACGATTCCGTACTTTGTGGAAACTGCCGAACCTTCCACAAGCGGCAAAAGATCGCGCTGCACGCCTTCGCGCGACACGCCGGCGCCACTGAACTCGCCGCGCTGCGCGATCTTGTCGATTTCGTCGATGAACACGATGCCGTTCTGCTCGCAGCTCTCGATCGCCTGGGTCTTGATCTCCTCGTCGTTGACCAGCTTGCCGGCTTCCTCCTCGATCAGCAGTGGGCGCGCCTGCGCGATCGGCAGTTTGCGCGACTGGCTGCGCTGGCCGGCGAGCGACTGGAACATGCCGCGCAGCTGGCTGGTCATCTCCTCCATGCCGGGCGGCGCCATGATCTCGACGCCGACATTCATCGCGAAATCGAGCTCGATCTCGCGTTCGTCGAGCGTGCCCTCGCGCAACTGCTTGCGCAGCTTCTGGCGCGTGTCGGCGGCATGCGCGTCGTGCGGCTGCGGCTCGTTGGCAAAACCGACGCCCTGGCGGCGCGGCAGCAGCGCGTCGAGGATGCGATCCTCGGCACGGTCCTCGGCCTGCGAGCGCACCCGCGTCTTGGCCTGCTCGCGCATCATCTTGACCGCTGTGTCGGCCAGATCGCGGATGATCTGCTCGACATCCTTGCCGACGTAGCCGACCTCGGTGAACTTGGTCGCCTCGACCTTGATGAACGGCGCGTTCGCCAGATGCGCGAGACGCCGCGCGATCTCGGTCTTGCCGACGCCAGTCGGGCCGATCATCAGGATGTTCTTTGGCGTGACCTCGTCGCGCAACGCCGGATCGAGTTGCATGCGCCGCCAGCGGTTGCGCAGCGCGATCGCGACGGCGCGCTTGGCCGCGTTCTGGCCGATGATGTAGCGGTCGAGTTCGTTGACGATTTCGCGGGGAGTCAATTCGGACATGGTGGGGCCGGGATTGGAGATTCGGTATTGGGGATTCGGAAAAGCAAGCTGGATCCAAGGTTCGGGCAAACGCGTGGCACTGGCGCTTTTCCCAATCCCGAATCCCCAATCCCGAATCCCGGCTCTTACAACTCTTCGATCGTGACGTTGTGATTGGTATAGATGCAGATGTCACCGGCGATGTTCAATGCCTTCTCGACGATCGTGCGCGGGTCGAGTTCGGTGTACTCGAGCAGCGCCTTCGCCGCGGCCAGCGCGAACGGCCCACCGGAACCGATCGCGATAAGACCGTTCTCCGGTTCGAGCACGTCGCCGTTGCCGGAGATGATCAACGAGGTCGACTTGTCGGCGACCGCGAGCAGCGCTTCGAGGCGGCCGAGGCGGCGCTCGGTGCGCCAGTCCTTGGCCAGCTCGACCGCGGCGCGGGTCAGGTTGCCGCCGTGCTTGTCGAGTTTCTGCTCGAACAGCTCGAACAAGGTGAACGCATCCGCGGTCGCGCCGGCGAACCCGGCCAGCACGTCGCCCTTGCCGAGGCGGCGGATCTTCTTCGCGTTCGCCTTCATGACCGTGTTGCCGAGCGTGACCTGGCCATCGCCGCCGATCACGACGCGATCGCCGCGGCGCACGGAGACGATGGTGGTGGCGTGGAAGCTTTCCATGACGTGCCCTGTGGGTGGGAGTTGATCAGATAGGGATCACACGATCCGTTTGCAAGATAACGCCAGAGCCAGCTCGGAGGATCGAACACGGATCAACGCGAATAGAGCGCATCGTTGTTCATCTGATCCGTATTCATCCGCGTTGGTCGGCGTTCGGACTTCTGGCCCGCGGGCGCGGCGCGCGGCCTCATTTCCACACGCGGCGCCCCGTGCGCGCGTGCGCCGCTCGCAGACCTTCGCCAGATACTGGAAATCCAGACGCACGTAGATCTGTGGGGTGCCAATATCGGTATGGCGAGGCCGTTCCTGCGCCACACGCAGATCGCCCGAGGATGCGAGCGGATGGCCCGCGCAGGGATAGCGCGACAGGTGCGGATAGAGGCGCTTCGAGGACGGCCTGCTCCTGGACGCGGCCCTCAGTTACGGGGTGCAGGGTGTGTTGGGGGACGAGGCAAAGGGGCAGCAGGCTAGCACACTGCGATCCGAGGACATCGTCACCGTTGCGTCCTGGCTGTGGTCGATGCCGCCGGCATCGGTTCCCGTCCAATAACCCCAAACGAAGGTTGCACTGACTGGGTCACCGTGCAGAGCGACTACCGCTCCCTCGGAGAACAACTTCGAGGCGCTGTAAGCGACGCCGTTCTCGGTGAGGCTGCACCAAGCCAGATAGTTGTTGATGGTGAGCGTGAACGCCTCGAAGCCGTTGGCGAAGATCGTGTCGTTCGTCGGCGTCCCAAGAGAGTCCGCCTTGGGCGCATGAACGGGCATCAGAGCGACGACCGACGCCACCGCCATCCACAAGACGCCTACGCATGCCTTCGTCATGGCGACCTCCGTACCCGCAGCCCTCGCAACCTAGCACCAACGGATGACCACAACAACAAACAAGAATCCGGGCACGATCGGAGGCTCCCGAGACCTGGTGTTGCCTACGGGCGGCGTCGATCACGAGCGACGCGTTTCCTTCGTCACCGCATCCGGAAAAACCCAACGGCCGGCCCGAATCGCCTACGCTTTCTTGCGCCGCGCGCGCGGATGCGCGGCGTCGTAGACCTTGGCCAGATGCTGGAAATCCAGATGTGTGTAAATCTGTGTCGTGCCGATGTCGGCGTGGCCGAGCAGTTCCTGCACCGCGCGCAGGTCGCCGGAGGATTCGAGCAGGTGGCTCGCGCAGGAGTGGCGCAGCAGATGCGGATAAACGCGCTTCCACACGCCCTGTTCCTGCGCACGCCGCTTCAACCGCGCACGCACGCCATTCGGGGTCAGCGGCTGGCCGCGGCGGCCGCGCACCAGCGGATCGTCGTCGCCGCAATTGTCCTGCTCGCGCAACGCGGCGAGCGCGGCGAGCGCCTTCGCGCCGACCGGCACGATGCGCGTCTTCGAGCCCTTGCCGGTCACGCGCAGCATGCCGTCCGTCGCATCCAGATCACGCCAGCGCACGCCGCACAGTTCGGCGACGCGCAGGCCGCTCGAATACAACAATTCCAGCAACGCGCGATCGCGCACGGATTCGGGATCGTCGCCGGGCACCTCGACCAGCGCGCCCATCTCGTCGGCGTCGAGCACCTGCGGCAACTTGCGTTGCACCTTCGGTGAGCGCAGGCCGATCGCCGGGTTCGTCGCCACCTCGCCTTCGCGCGCGAGGAAGCGGAAAAAACTCCGCCAGGCCGAGGCCAGGCCGCGCAGCGTGGCCGGCGAGTAATGCTTGGCGCGATGCTCGCTGGCGAGCAGCGATTGCACCTGGTCGGGCTTGAGATCGCGCCACGCACGTGCGTGGCTGGCTTCGGCAAAATCCAGCAGCCGCGCAAGCGCGTGCGCGTAATGGTCGACCGTACTCGGCGAATAGCGGCGCTCGCTGCGCAGGTAACCGAGAAAGCGGTCGACCCAGCTCGCGAGCGCGGCGTCCACGTCAGGCCGGGAAGCGCGCGAGCGCGGCCGAAATCGCCTCGCCGATCAACTTCAGGAACACCGTACCCATGCCCGGATGGAAGCGGTTCGGATCATGGCTGCCGACGCCGAGCATGCCGACCGCGGCAATCGGCAGCAGCACGGTGGAATGCACCTCATCCGCCTGCGCGCCGAACAAGGTGTCGAGTTTGTCCTGCTGCAGGCGCCCGCACAGCGGTTCGGCGCGCTTGAGGAATTCCGCGAACGCCGGGAATGCGGCCGCACCGGCCGGCTCCGCGATCAACCACGGCGCCGCCGGCAACTCCGGATCGGCACGGAACAGCACGAGGCGAACCAGATCGGTGTGGAAGTCTTCGGTCAGCGCGGCGGCAATCGCATGCGTGGTCTCCGCCAGGGTTCGCGCGCGCATCAGCGCCAGCGTCAATGTGTGCACGCGCACCATCAGTGTTTCGTTCTCGTGCGCGATCTCGATGAGTTCGTGCAGGCGCCGGCCGAGCTCGCGGTTCTTGTCGCGCAGCACGTCGAGCTGGTAGCTCGCCAGCGACGCGGCCGAACCCTGTTCGCGCGGCAGCACGAGCGCCATCGCGAGATCCGGAAATTCGTTGAGGAATTCCGGATGGCGGCGCAGATAACTCGCGACCTCCATCGCATCCAGGCCGTCCTTGATCGTAAGTTCGCTCATGATGTTCTCGCTGAGTATCTGGAAAGGCCCGTCGCCGGGGGCGACGAAAAGTGTTATTACCCGGTCATTCGAATTGCCCAACGTCAGCCATGCCACTCGCCCTCGAACACGAACGCAGCCGGCCCGCTCATCCATAACCGATGACCGGCGCCGTGCCAGTGGATGTCGAGTTCGCCGCCGGGCAGCATCACGCGCACGTCGGCGTCGAGCTCGCCGCGTTGGCGCAGCACCGCAACCGCGGCGCACGCGCCGCTGCCGCAGGCGAGCGTTTCGCCGACGCCGCGTTCCCACACGCGCAATTGGATCGCATCGCGCGACACGATCTGCGCGAAGCCGACATTGCAGCGTTGCGGAAAAGCCGAGGAATGTTCGATTTGCGGCCCGAGCACCGCGACCGACGCACTGTCGACATCGTCGACCTGAACGACCGCATGCGGATTGCCCATCGATACCGCGCCGATGCTCATGTCACGACCGACCACATCGATCGTGCAGCGGGCGTTCTCACTGTCGAGCGCATGTGCATCGACAACGAGCGGAATCGCCGCGGGTTCGAACCGCGGTTCACCCATCTCGGCGCGCACATGACCGTTCGCCAGCAACTCGACCGTGACCGGACCGGACGGACTTTCAAGCCGCGTCATGCCCTCGCCGAGCACGCCGGCGCGCGCGAGCCAACGTGCGACGCAACGCAAGCCGTTGCCGCACTGGCCGGACCGGCTGCCATCGGTATTCCAGATGCCGTACGCAAATGCGCAGGACGCATCGCGCGCCGGCTCGATGGTCAGCAGTTGATCGAAGCCGACCCCGAAATGGCGGTCGCCGAGGCGGCGAATCGCGGCCGTGTCCAGCGCGAGTGGCTGGCTGCGGCAATCGACGACCACGAAATCGTTGCCGAGGCCATGCATCTTGCTGAAACGAAGACCCATGCGCGTGACGGATCAATGCCCGTCGGCATCGACTGTCGGTGCCGACGAAGTCGTCTTGACCGGGGTGACCTGGATCATCTTCGGCGGCTGGGCGTCCTGCGCGGTGGCCGGCTTGTACAGCGCACCCTTGTTGCCGCACGCGCCGAGCAGCGGCAGTGCAATCAGCGCGAACACGACCAATCGAACGGATGGGCGGGACATGGCAGTCTCCTGCGGGAATGTGCGCCGAGTATAGCCAACCCGTTGCCGCGGTTCGGTATGCTGGGCACATGTCGCTGAATCCATTCCTGATCGGGTTGTTCGTGCTGGCCGGTGTGTGCGCCCTGCTCGCGCTCGCCCAAGGCGTCCAGGCGCGCCGGCACTGGCGCAACCGGCGCCGGTTCGCGGCCGGCCATCGCAGCCTCTGGTGCGTTGTGTTCCTCCTGCTTGCCGCGCTGGGCGCGCTCACCGCCAGCGCGCTGCTCGGATATCGGCGGCTGGCCGCGGAAGCACTGGTGGCGCGGATCGATACGCATGCGATCGGCCCGCAGCGCTACGCGGTGGCGATCGAGTTTCCGGACGGCAGCGAACGTTCTATCGAACTCGCCGGCGACGACTGGCAACTCGACGCGCGCGTGATCAAGTGGACGACGGCCGCGGTCGTGCTCGGCGCAACGCCGTTGTACCAACTTGACCGGATCAGCGGTCGCTATCGTGATGTCGAGCGGGAACGCGCAACCGCCAAAAGCGTGGTCGCCCTGGCTCCCACGGCAACATTCGACGTGTGGCATCTGAAGCAACGCTGTTCACGCTGCCTGCCGTGGATCGACGCCGATTACGGCAGCGCGGCGTACCTGCCGATGCTCGACGGCGGCAGTTTCACGGTAAGCCTGGCAGCGGCCGGCGGCCTCGTCGCGCGGCCCACCGATCCGGAGACGGCGGAAAAGCTCAAGACCGCCGGATGGTGAGCGATGCATATCGTGGGAGCGCCGGAAGGCGCGATGCTCTTCGATCACGTGGCACAAAGCATCGCGCCTTCCGGCGCTCCTACAAATGCATATGCGACTGATCGATCCGTGTTTGACGCACAGCGCCGCGTGTCACGCCAGCCGTTTCTCGTAGCGAAACGCATCGTGGCCATCCTCGTAGTACCCGCTGTGCGAGCCGAAATGACGGTAACCGAGACGTTCGTACAGACGCTGCGCAGCCTGGTTGTCGCTGCGCACTTCCAGGCGCAGGCGCCGGTCGCCGCGGCGGCGCGCGGAGTGCGCGACGCGCACCAGCAGCGCTTCGCCCAAGCCGTTGCCGCGTTCGCTCGCGGCGACCGCGATCGAATACAGGCGCGCGATGTCGCTGCCGCGGCGGAAAAACACGACTGCCGCGCCGACCACGCGCCGCTCGCGCGTGGCGACCAGGATCTCGGCGGTCAGGCTTTCCAGATGGCGCCGCAACTGGCGCTCGCTCATGCGCTCGATCGCGAACGAGGAATGCTCGAGCGCGACCAGATCGGCGAGATCATCGATCGTCGCGCGACGGATATGCACGGCCAGCGCAGGACGCGGCTTCGGCGGCTTGGACATGGAGGGGGCGAACACGGCGCGCAGCCTAGTCTTTGCACGCGCGAACCGCAACGCATTGCCGATCCCGATTCACTCGTGCTTCATCGCCGTGACGCTCGCCAGCGTGCTCCACGAACGCGCCGCGCTGTGTCACACTGCGCGCCCGAAATCATGCGCACGCCCGCCTCCACTGCCGCGTCACCGTTGCCCGCACGCAGTACATCGAGGCGTTTCCCCCTTCCGAATCCCGCATTCAGGCGTTCCGCATGAGCCGGCTCGTCATCGTCGTCGAGAAAGCCTCGGACTGGGGTTCGTACTACCCGTCCGACAACGTGGTCACCGCGCAGGATTACCTGAAGGAAGCGCTCGGTTCCGACGACGAGCGCACCCAGGTCATCAACCTGTGCCGCAGCTACAAATACCTCGGCACCGGCTACTACGTGTCGCTGCTCGCCGAGGCGCGCGGCCACAAGGTGATCCCGTCGGTGCGCGCGATCAACGACCTGCGCCGGCGCTCGCTGTACGGCCTCGACATCGAGGACCTGAACGCCAAGCTCGGCAATTTCCTGCCGGCCGGCGGCCGCGACACCACCGATTTCGGCGTGCTCGTTTATTTCGGCGAGACCTCGTATCCGGCGCTCGAAGACCTCGCCCGCCAGGTGTTCGAGACGTTTCCGTGCCCGATCCTGCGCATCGAGTTCGAGCGCGAACGGGTCTGGCAGATCGCCGCGATCAAGCCGAGCAGCCTGCACACGCTGTCCGACCCGCAGGAGGACGCGTTCGCGCAGGCGCTCGACAAGTTCTCGAAAAAGCTCTGGCGCAAGCCGCGCGCGCGCAAGAAATTCCGTTTCGACCTGGCCATGCTGGTCGATCCGAACGATCCGATGCCGCCGTCGAACAAGCGCGCGCTGAAACATTTCGTCGATGCGGGCGCCGAACTCGGCATCGAAGTCGACACGCTCAGCAAGAACGACTACAGCAAGCTCGCCGAATACGACGGCCTGTTCATCCGCGAAACGACCGCACTCGACAACCACACCTACCGGTTCGCGAACCGCGCCGAGAAGGAAGACATGGTCGTCATCGACGACCCGAGTTCGATCCTCAAGTGCACCAACAAGATCTACCTGCACGACCTGATGAAGTCGCGCAAGCTGCCGACGCCGCGCACCGAGATCCTGTATCGCGACGAAGCGAAAAAACTGGCCGAACTGCCCGATCGTCTCGGCTTTCCGATCGTGCTGAAGATTCCGGACGGCTCGTTCTCGCGCGGCATCGTCAAGGTCGAGGATGTCGACCGGCTGAAGATCGAAGTCGACAACCTGTTCCAGCACACCGCGCTCGTGCTCGCGCAGGAATTCTTGTTCACCGAATACGACTGGCGCATCGGCATCCTCAATCGCGAACCGCTGTACGCGTGCAAATACTTCATGTCGCGCGGGCACTGGCAGATCTACAACCACGCCGCCAAGGGCAGCGCGAAAACCGGCGGCTTCAAGACGCTGCCGGTGCGCGAAGCACCGGCCGACGTGGTCAAGCTCGCCCTGCGCGCGACCGCGCCGATCGGCGACGGCCTGTACGGCGTCGACCTGAAACAGGTCGGCGACCGCGTCGTCGTCATCGAAGTCAACGACAACCCTTCGATCGACGCCGGCGTCGAGGACGCGTATCTCGGCGAGGACCTGTATCGGCGCATCATGGATGAATTTTTGCGGCGGATGGAGCGCAAGCGGCTGGGTTTGCGTGGCTGACGGCCATTGCGTACGCAGATACACGGCTTGGCTGCGAGGCATTCGTTGGCGTGGCAGCCGCAGCGTTTCTCGTCACCGATCCGAACAACACATGTTTTGATCGTGATCGCAGACCGGAATCGGTCAACAGCCACCATCGTAGCCTCGCAAGGCCAATGCAGGCTGGGGTGAGCGCAGCGAACCGCAACGATGCACTCTCCCTGTTGGGCATCGCTGCGCTCCGCGCAACCTACCGAGCTAGGGTGTGCCCGGACCGCATTCCCAACTCTGGAATACGATTTTGCCATTCAATCTTGCGGTGTTCAGAAAACTTATTCCGCCGCAATTATTGTATGGAATAGCGACGTTAGGGCCAAGCGCGCCAGCGAAGTGCCCAGCTTCAAGCGGTCCTTCGAATTTCCATCGCAGAAGCTGTCCAGGAGCTTGTCCGCTTTCCGATGGGTACATCTGCTGGTTGTTGTCGAACACGCCTTCATAGGCCAACGACACGATCCCGCCAGAATTCATGGTGATCGTACCGCGCCAGCAATCGCCATCAGGATTGCAAATCTCCAAGCGAACGGTGTGATTGCGATCCCAAGTGAGACTGCCAGTCGCGCCAGGTGGAAGCATCAGGTCGACACTAAAACTACCCATATGCCAGCCATAGAGAAGATCGCCGAGACCAGGGATAAAGGAATTGGCGCTCAAAGCTGACCCGAGGATCGCGTTGAGTGCATCGTTGAAGCGGACGTAGGAGCCTTGGGGGTAGTCCCATGCAATGTTCGGCAGATCGAACGGGACGTGATTGACCGGATCTTCTGGTGCGCCGCCTCGAGCCACGCCCGTCGTCACGAGTGCTGGGTTTACTGTCGATGCGTGCCGCAAGGCGTCAAACGTCGCTTGCACGTCGGAATCCACTGGGGTCAGCTCGGTGGCGGATTTGAACGAGCCACATTGGATCTGCGCACCGCCTTCTGTCAGAGCATCGCTCGATGTCGATTTCTGGGGATCCAATGGCGCTCGGCATGTGGAGTCCAAGTCGACGTTGTACTTACGGATTACGTTCGCCGCGAGGTCGTAGACAAAAGTAATTCCAGGGAGTTGAGTGGCCGCTGCGGCCTCCATCTGCGGTGCGGTACACCCCCCGCACTCATTCACGCGAAAGGTCGTTTGACTTGCGTGCGAAACAGTTGCACTACCGAGCAGCGCCAGTCCAAAAAAAACTCCGACAGACAATTTCATGGCGGTTTTCTCCCCGGAATATTTTAGGCGATGCTCCGAGAATGCACTGCAAAAGTTGTTCTCGACCACGCTTTTAGCAATGACATCAGAGCTACTTGGTCCCCGCGTTTGAAAGTAACAGACGAGCTAGGGGAGGGCAAATTGCCCGGCTTCTTCTGTAAGCGCCAGTTAATAATGCCCTCTCCCGACCAGTTAGAAATGTCCCCTTTTGGGGGCAGGTTGGACTAATTGGATGACTGAAATGGATCGATCCTCGTCGATCCGTTTCGATAGCGGCCGCCACGAATGAACGTTGCGATGGCCCCCACGCTCACCGTCGCCAATGCCGCCGCGGCGTAGTGGCGCGCGTGGCGGCCTTGCGCATTTGCACGGATCGCGATTGGCGGCGCAGTACCGCCACGATGTCGGCGCGCTTGAGCCACGCCAGATCGAGCAACGGCGCGACGACCAGCCAGAACGGTAGCGTGGCGCCGAAGAACGCGCTGCCGCGTGCAGCGGGCACCGCGATCAATCCGCACACGCCGACGATCAGCCAGATGCCGAGAACGACAGGCGCCCACGTAGCGCGCGGATTGCCACGCGTACTCGCGGACGGACGGCGACGCGTCGTGGGCGCCTGAAACGGGCGGCAGGTCGTTGCGGACGGCGTGGTTAGCGTGAACGGTGCGACGAGCATGGCGGGACTCCCTCGGCTGTGTGGCGACAGCCTGCCTCCGCCCCGTCTCAGCGCTTGCGACGCGCAGCCGCGTGGTACACAGCCGCCGCGGTCGTGGCCTGGACCGCGCATGTCATAATTCGCGGGTAATCGTCGGAGATCGCGTGGAAAACCACAGCTTCCTGCAATACGCGGTCGTGCTGCTGCTCGCCGCGGTGATCGCGGTGCCGCTCGCCAAGCGCTGGAAGCTCGGCGCGGTGCTCGGCTATCTCGGCGCGGGCGCGTTCATCGGGCCGTCGGGGCTGCGCCTGATCGGCAACACCGACCAGATCAGCGCAGATCTCCGAGTTCGGCGTCGTGCTGATGCTGTTCGTGATCGGCATGGAGGTCTCGCCGCAGCGTCTTTGGGTCATGCGCCGCAGCGTGTTCGGCGCGGGCAGCGTGCAGGTCATCGCGACTGCGGCGCTGATCGGCGGCCTCGCCTTCGCGCTCGGTCTCGGCTGGAAGGCCGCGCTGATCGTCGGCCTCGGTCTGTCCTTGTCCTCGACCGCGATCGATCTGCAATTGCTCGCCGAGCGCAAGGAAATCGGCAGCCCGCATGGGCGGCTCGGGTTCGCGATCCTGCTGTTCCAGGACGTCGCCGCGATTCCGATCCTCGCGCTGATCCCGATGCTCGGCAGCAGCCACGCGAGCTCGCTCGGCGCGCCTTCCGAATGGCTCGCGGCGCTGCGCGTGATCGGCACGATCGCGCTCGTCGTGGTCGGCGGCCGCTATCTGCTGCGCCCGATGTTTCGCGCGGCGTCGAAGGTCGGCACGCCCGAGGTGTTCACCGCGACCGCGCTGCTGGTCGTGATCGGCACCGCATGGCTGATGCAGCTCGCCGGCATCTCGATGTCGCTCGGTGCATTCCTCGCCGGCGTGCTGCTCGCCGATTCGGAATACCGCCACGAGATCGAGGCGCAGATCGAGCCGTTCCGCGGCCTGCTGCTCGGCCTGTTCTTCATCAGCGTCGGCATGTCGCTCGATGTAAAGCTGGCGATGAGCCAGCCGCAGCTGGTCGGCGTCCTCCTGTTCGCGCTGCTCGCGATCAAGGCGCTGCGTGCTGTTCGCGGTTGCGCGCCTGGCCGCGCGAGGATCGCGCGCAATCGCTCGCGCTCGCGGCGCTGCTCGCGCAGGGCGGCGAGTTCGCGTTCGTCGTGTTCGGCCTCGCCGCCGGCAGCGCGCTGATCAGCAGCCGCGCAGCGCGATCTGGCGATCCTGGTCATCACCTTGTCGATGGTGGCGACCCCGATTCTGGTGCGCCTGCGCGCACAACTGGCGCCGGCGGGCAAGGTCGAAGCCGACACGCGCGTTCGACTACATTCGACGGCACC
Organism: uncultured Gammaproteobacteria bacterium; assembly: GCA_963720445.1. Lineage (GTDB taxonomy): Bacteria > Pseudomonadota > Gammaproteobacteria > Xanthomonadales > Rhodanobacteraceae > Dokdonella_A. The sequence goes on along the minus strand of CAVRFO010000001.1, from coordinate 8,896 downwards.
ACGCCGCGCGTGATCATCGCCGGCATGGGCCGGGTCGGCCAGATCGTCGCGCGCATGCTGAACGCGAACATGATTCCATTCACCGCGCTGGAAAGCGACCCCGAACAGGTCGACTTCATGCGTCATTTCGGCAATACGGTTTACTACGGCGACGCCTCGCGGCTGGACCTGCTGCGCGCAGCGCAAGCCGACAAAGCCGAGATCTTCGTGATCGCGACCGAGAACCCGGAATCGAACCTGCGTACCGCACGACTGCTCAAGCGGCATTTTCCGCACCTGAAAGTGTATGCGCGTGCGCGCAACCGCCAGCACGTGTTCAAGCTGATGGACCTGAGCATCGGCACGATCGTGCGCGATACGTTCTTTTCGAGCCTGGAAATCGCGCGCCACGTCTTCGAGGGCCTCGGCTACGACAAGGAGACCGCGGCCGACTACGTGCAACGCTTCCGCAAGCACGACGAACGCCTGCTCGCGAACCAGTACCCGGTCTACGACGACGAGGCGGCGCTGCTGCAATCGTCGCAGGAAGCGCGCGCGGATCTGGAGCGCCTGTTCCGCGCGGACGTGGCGGAAAAAGAGGATGAACTGACGTGCGCGGCTACGCGATCGCCGACACCGACCTCGGCAGTTTCGATCGCCAGTTCCATGCGCGCTGCCGGGTACAGCAACCGGATCGCTACCGACTGCTCGATGCGTTGCCCGCCGATGCCCCGCGGATTGCGCGTGGTGGCGGCGTGTCGTATGTCGCCGCGAGTTTCGGCGGTGAAGCGATCAGCCAGGACCTGCGCGCGTTCGACCGCCTGCTCGCGTTCGACGCGGACGCGGGGCTGCTCACCGTCGAGGCCGGTGCGCGCATCGGCGACCTGCAACGCTTCGCACTGGCGCGCGGCTGGTACCTCGCCACCGCGCCGGGCCATCCGCGTGCGACGGTCGGCGGCTGCATCGCGGCGGACGTGCACGGCAAGAATCCGGCGCGCGATGGCACGTTCCGCGCCCAGGTCGAGGCGATCGAACTGGTCGCGCCGATGCGCGGAACCGTGGTCGCGAGCGCCGAGCGCAATGCCGAACTCTTCGATGCGACCTTCGCCGGCTTCGGCCTGACCGGCATCATCACTCGTGCAACCTTGCGGCTGGCGCGACCGCCGGAAGGACTCGTGTTGCGCCGCATGCCGGTGCGCGATCTCGCCGAAGCCGCGCGCGTGCTGCGCGAGGCGGCGAACGCGCCGGTGCTGTATGGCTGGCACGATGGTCGGCCCGGACATTTCGGGCGCGGCGTGATCCGCGTGGGCCTCGCCAGCGATGTGCGCGCAGGCGAACGCTTCGCCGTCACCGCCGCGCGCGACTTGCCGGCACGCATCGAACCGCTGCCGTTCGCGTTGTGGAACCGCGCCGGTATCGCGGCGGCGAACACCTGGCTCGCCGCGCGCTGGTGTCGTGCCGGCCAGGCGCCGTTGGCGCTCGCTGATGCGCTGTTCCCGCTGAATCATGCGCACCTGTATTTCGCGGGCTATGGCGCCGCTGGCATGGCCGAAGCGCAATGGCTGATTCCACATCCGCGCTTCGAGGCATTCGCTGGCGCGCTGACCCAGCTCGTCGAGCGCGATCGACCGCGCATCGCGTTGATCGCGAGCAAATTGTTTGCCGGCGTGCCGGAGGGATTCGCGTTCGATGGCGCGGGCATCGCGCTGGCCATCCAGCTGCCGGCGCCGTCCGAATCCACGCAACGTGCGTTCATCGAAGCACTCGCGGAACTTGCGATCGCGCATTCCGGACGGCCGAACCTGATCAAGGACTCCACGCTCGATGCCAGCACCGCACGGCGCGCGATCGGCGACTATGAAGCGGTGCGGGCACGTCTCGCCGCGCACAATCCGGGCGGTCTGCACCGATCGGAACTCAGCCGGAGACTCGCGCTGTGACTGCGCTCGTCGTCGGCGCATCGAGCGGACTCGGCCGCGCGCTCGCCAGCGAGTTGGCGCGGCGCGGCCACGATTTGCTGCTGGTCGCTTCGGATGCGCGCGATCTCGAAGCGCTTGCCGCCGACCTGAATGTTCGTCATGGCATCGCAGTGCGCGCGCTTGCGCTCGATCTCGGTCGCGAGGCCGACCCGGGCGCACGCATTGCGAATGCACTGATCGGGATGCCGCCACTCGATACGCTACTGCTGCCGGTCGGTCATTCGCGCAGCGACGACGATTTCTCGCTGGATGCGTCGCGCATCGGCCAGTTGCTCGCGATCAACCTGCATGCACCGCTCGCAATCGTGCATGCACTGCTGCCGACCTTGCTGGAAACGCGCGGCGTGATCGTGCTGTTCGGCAGCATCGCGGCGGTGCGCGGCCGTGGTCGCAACATCGTCTATGCGGCGTCAAAGCGCGGACTCGTTTCGGTGTACGAGAGCCTGCGCCAGCGCTACACGCCGCACGAACTGCGCGTGCAGCTTTACCAGCTCGGATTCCTCGCGACCAACCTCACCCACGGCATCCAGTTGCCGACGCCAGCCGCCAGTCCCGTTGTCATCGCGAAAACCGTGGCCGACCGACTCGCGCGCGGCTCCGCATGCTGGTATCTGCCGCGCAAGTTCGCGCTGATCGCGCTGGTCGTGCGCGTGCTTCCGTGGGGGTTGTATCGCCGGATGCGCGGGTGAACCGGTAGCCGGAAAAGGACAACAGCTCGGAGTCCAGCTCTCGATTCCCGAATCCCGAATCCCGTCCGTCGCTAATCGGGCGCGCGCGCCGGCCGGCGCAACGTCTGGCGCACGCTTGGCAACGGTGCATGTGCCGCGCCCAGTTCCGCGGCGACATCGACGTAGCCGAGCAGCGTGGCCACATCGGCTGCGCTGCGCTCGAAACCGTCGCGCAGGTCGAGTGGCGCGCCGTGCGCCTTGAGCAGGCGCGCGCAGCCGTAGAGGCCGTGCAGCGCGCAGGCGTGCAACGCGCCGACGCCGCGCTGGTCCTGACTGTCGGTTCTGGCACCGCGTTCGAGCAGGAACCCGGCCAGTTGCAGCAGGTGTTCGGCATCGCAGCGCGTACCCGGTTGCGCGCGCGCGCCGAGCAGGACCAGCAGCGTGTCCTGACCGGCAAGATTGCGCGTGTCCAGGCGCGCGCCGGCGCGCAGGAGCAGATCGATCAGCGTGTGTGCGTCCGCGCTGTCACCGCCATCGAACGCATATTGCGCGGCCGCATGCAGCGGCGTCGTGCCTTGTTCGTCGGCCGCATTCGGATCGGCCCCGGCTTCGAGCAATGCCTCGGCGGTGCGCACCTGGCCGAGTGCGGCAGCGACCGTCAGTGCGGTGCCGCCGCCGGCCATGCGCGTATCCGCTGCGACGCCGTGGTTGAGCAAGGTGCGCACGACCGCCTCGCGTTTCGCGCTGACCGCGGCGGCAAGGCAATGAATGCCGGAGCGTGCCGCGTGCGCGGTGTCGGCGCCGGCTTCGAGCAGGCGCACGACCAGCGCAGTGTGTCCGGAACCGGCGGCACGGATCAGCGCGGTCGCGCCGTGTGCGTCCTCGCCCTCAAGCGGAATCCCGAGCGCGATGAGGCGATCGATCGCATCGAGATCGCCGACCGCGGCGGCGGCGGGCAGATCGGCTGCACGCAAGCGTCGCAGCGGCAACCGCCAGTGCGTCCAGCTCAGCCACTGCGCGAATTCAGGTTGCTCGCGCGCGAGCGCGAGGCCGAGCGGCGTTTCACCGGTCGCCGTCGCGATTTCCGGACTCGCGCCCGCGCTGATCAATTGCGGCAGCAGCGCGATGGCGCTAGTGGCATCGACGTTCAATGCGAGGTGCAGCGGGGTACGCCCTTGCGCGTCACGCGCGTTCGGATCGGCGCCGAAATCGAGCAGGCGGCGGCTCAGTTCGATATCGGAAGCGGCGACCGCGAGATGGAGCGCGCTGCGCTGGCCGCCCGTCGTGCCGCACCAGTCACCTCCGCGCTCGAGCAGATCGCGTGCGAGCGCGCGCGTTGCGTTGCCGTCGGTGCCATGCGGCGCCGATGCCAGCGTGCGTGCGATCAAGCCGGCCCCGCCAACGGGCGCGCCACTGGCACACCACTGCGCCAGCGCTGCGGTCGATTCCGGCAGCGCGCCGATCAGGCCGTCGACGAGGCACTGGCCGTCGCTGGTGCGCGCATCGCCGGCGAGGCCGTGATTGAGCAACCAGGTTCGCGCCTGTTCGTGTTCGGCGGCGCACAATTCGAGGTAAAGGTCGGCCAGCGCCGCGACTGGCCACTCGCCAAGCACGCCGGTGAATTCGGCGACCACGTTCCAGTGCGCAAAACGCAGCGCGTCGAGCAGATGATCCGCGTTGGCGGTCTGCGCGAGCGGCGCGCCGTCGCCGAGATTGCTCGGCAGCGGATAGGCGGCATCCAGCAATGCGACGATGTGCCAGCGCCCTGCCGAGGCCGCATGCTCGAGGGCGCGCTTTCCGTCGGCGCCCTCGATAGTACGGTCGGCGCCGAGCGAGAGCAGTGCACGCACGCTTTCCTCGCTGGCGTGGCGCGACTGGCATGCAATCATCAGCGCGCTGCGGCCGCTGCTGTCCAGGCTGTCGACGTTCGGCTTGTGTTTGCCGATCGCGTGGATCGCCGCAACCGCGCCGGATCGTGCCGCTTCCATCAGCGCGGTGGTGTTGCGGTGGTCGGCAAGTTCGGGGTCCGCGCCCGCTGCGAGCAGCGCTTCGACGATCCCTGAATGCCCCGCGAGGGCCGCAGCCATCAGCGGCGTACGCTCCAGCGCGGCGCGCACATTCACGTTGGCACGGTGCTTGAGCAACAGTTTCACGCCCGCGGGGTCGTCGTTGGCGATGCCGGCGGCGAACAGCAGGGCCGGCTGCGCACGCTCGATATCGGGCTTCGCGCCATGTTCGAGAAGAAACGATGCGACGGTCCAATTCGCGTTGCCGCATGCGATGCCAAGCGCGGTCGTGCCTTCTGCGCTGACGGCGTTCACGTCCGCCGCGGCATCGAGCAGCAGCGCTGCCACGATCGGCTCCGCGCAGCGCGCCGCATGGTGCAGCGGCGTGTTGCCGGAGGGATCGGCGATACGTGCGTCGGCACCGTTGGCGAGCAGGGTGGTGACCGCTTCCGGACGGCCCTGGTAGCTGTCTCGGGTCGCCGCGATCAGCGGGGTGATGCCGCCGTGCAACCGGTTGACGTCGGCGCCTTTCGCGATCAGGGCGCGAAGTAAACGCGGGTCCGGCAAGGTCACCGCGATCATCAGCGCACTGCGCTGGTCGCGCTGGTCCGGGCCCGGCGATGCATTCGGATCGCCACCTCGCTCCAGCGCCGCCAGCGCGAGGCTGATTTGCGCGGAGTACGCCGCGCACAGCAGGGTCGCATCGAGCTCGGCACGGCTGATCCCGGCGGGCAGAGCAGGCGTTTCCTGCGCGATCGTCGCCTGCGGCGGCTCCTCGCGGCTTTCGCGATGACGCGCACTGCGCGCGTTCGCCAGCAATGCGCGCAGGCAGCGATTCAGGAGCAAGCCAAGCGCGAGCGGCGCGAGAACGAGCGCATACAGCACGAGCGCCGCGATCCGCACATCACCGCTGAGGAAGCTACCGAGTCCGGCCAGCAGCAGCGCACCGACCGCGAGCAGCAGAAGTCCGAGACTGGCTGGCAAGCCGTGACTGAAAAACAGGTCATGCTCACGCGTCAGGTGGCGCGCAAACGCAAGAGAGCGGCGCAACGCGATCACCAGCCACGAATGGCCGGCTTCCTCCTCCGGATAGGCGTCATCCCAGAGGAACGGCAACGCGAACGCGGGCCAGATCCGCCAGAGCACAAACAGCGCGATGACGAGCACGCCGGACAGGGCCAGCGCGGCCGACAGCGAACCGTCCCGCGCCAACCACCAGGCCGGCGCCGCAAGAATGGCCGCGACGAATGCGGTGTAGATCGTGAGGAGCACGAAAAACGCCAGGCCACGGCGCGCGATGCTGCGCGCAAAACTCGTTTCCATGCCGAAGCCGATCGCATTGCAGATACCGGTCATCGCAATCGCATTGGCGATCAGCAACGGAACCAACGCCAGCGGGTGGTCGATGGCGCCAGCCAGCGCGAAGCACAGCCAGGCAGGCAGGAGATGGCGGATGGTCGCCAGCGACGTTTGCAATCGATTGACGGCTCGCTTGGGCATCCGCATCTCAAAGTAGCCGCAGCCCGTGCCGCGCGAGCGCCGAGTATATCGGCGCAGGTGCGCGTTGCGGCTAACCTCGCGTTAAAACGGCCACTCACGGGAGATTTGGATGGAATCCAATTCCCGGGGGCGGACGCTCGGGTGTCCCGCGGTAGAGCTGGAGGCGTTGGTTGCCGAGCCTCTCAAAGTGGCTGAGGAGAGGGAAGAACATGGCCGCGCTGCTCGACGCTGCTCGCAAGCTTGCTTACGCACCTCCCCGTCATTCCTCCCATCCGTTGTGCTGAGGTATCGAAGCATTAGCCAGAGCGGCGCCGTGGGGCACGCCCTTCGATACATCAGGGAAACGGCTTCGCGGGGAGGCCGCGTTGAATGCCCCGGAATGACGAGCATTGAGTTGTTCAGAGGCTCATTCGCAATCTCGGCGAGGAGGCTTTCCCCGATGTGATTCGGAAAGACCGTCCTGAGGTGCTGAGCTCGGCGTCAAAGGAACGAACCGCGGCCGGCTTCGCGACGAGGGTTTGGGGATAAAGCCCCTGGCGATGACCTGTTGCAGTTCGCGCCGATGGCGCAACCACAAAGAACAAACCCCCGCCGCTGGCGCGACGAGGGTTTGGGGATAAAGCCCCAGGCGATGACCTGTTGCAGTTCGCGCCGAAGGCGCAAACCAGCACAGGCAAACCCCTCCCCCTTGCTGGGGAGGCGTTCTGGATAAAGCCCCTGGCGATGACCTGTTGCGGGTCGCGCCGATGGCGCAACCACAAAGAACAAACGCCCCCCGCTGGCGCGACGAGGCGTTTGGGGATAAAGCCCCTGGCGATGACCTACTCTTGCATGGCTTAAGCCACACTACCATCGGCGCAGCTGCGTTTCACTTCCGAGTTCGGGATGGGATCGGGTGGGACCACAGCGCTAAGGTCGCCAGGGAACTGGTGCGAGTCGCGCTGGATGAGCGCGGACTCGGCATGGGGACTTGGGACGTAACGTTCGCGTTTGGTGCTGCTGTCAGACCTCGTTGAGGCGACGAAGCAACTTGGAGTTATATGATCAAGCCGCACGGCTCATTAGTATCGGTTAGCTCGGCATTACTGCTATACACACCCGACCTATCAACCACGTAGTCTTCATGGGGCCTTTAGGGGAGTCTAGCTCCCGGGAGATCTCATCTTGAGGCGCGCTTCCCGCTTAGATGCTTTCAGCGGTTATCGCTTCCGATCGTAGCTACCCGGCAATGCCACTGGCGTGACAACCGGAACACCAGGGGATCGTCCACTCCGGTCCTCTCGTACTAGGAGCAGCCCCTCTCAAATCTCCAACGCCCACGACAGATAGGGACCGAACTGTCTCACGACGTTCTGAACCCAGCTCGCGTACCACTTTAAATGGCGAACAGCCATACCCTTGGGACCGGCTACAGCCCCAGGATGTGATGAGCCGACATCGAGGTGCCAAACACTGCCGTCGATATGAACTCTTGGGCGGTATCAGCCTGTTATCCCCGGAGTACCTTTTATCCGTTGAGCGATGGCCCTTCCATACAGAACCACCGGATCACTAAGACCTACTTTCGTACCTGCTTGATCCGTCGATCTTGCAGTCAAGCACGCTTATGCCTTTGCACACAGTGCGCGATGTCCGACCGCGCTGAGCGTACCTTCGTGCTCCTCCGTTACTCTTTGGGAGGAGACCGCCCCAGTCAAACTACCCACCATACATGGTCCCCGACCCGGATTACGGGCCCAGGTTAGAACGTCAAGCACATCAGGGTGGTATTTCAAGGATGGCTCCACGCAAGCTAGCGCCTGCACTTCAAAGCCTCCCACCTATCCTACACAGACGAACTCAACGTTCAATGTAAAGCTATAGTAAAGGTTCACGGGGTCTTTCCGTCTTGCCGCGGGAACGCTGCATCTTCACAGCGATTTCAATTTCACTGAGTCTCGGGTGGAGACAGCGCCGCTGTCGTTACGCCATTCGTGCAGGTCGGAACTTACCCGACAAGGAATTTCGCTACCTTAGGACCGTTATAGTTACGGCCGCCGTTTACTGGGGCTTCGATCAAGAGCTTCGCCTTGCGGCTGACCCCATCAATTAACCTTCCAGCACCGGGCAGGCGTCACACCCTATACGTCCACTTTCGTGTTTGCAGAGTGCTGTGTTTTTGATAAACAGTCGCAGCGGCCTGGTCACTGCGACCCAGGAATGCTCAGCTACGCATGTAGCCACCCCTGGGTGCACCTTCTCCCGAAGTTACGGTGCTATGTTGCCTAGTTCCTTCACCCGAGTTCTCTCAAGCGCCTTGGGATTCTCACCCTGCCTACCTGTGTCGGTTTACGGTACGGTCCTCGTGACCTGAAGCTTAGAGGCTTTTCCTGGAAGCGTGGTATCAGTGACTTCGTCCCATAGGACTCGTCTCGGTGCTCGGCATAAATGAGAGCGGATTTGCCAACCCTCAATGCCTACCTCCTTTCCCCCGGACAACCAACGCCCGGTACACCTAACCTTCTCCGTCCCCCCATCGCAATCACGCGAGGTGCTGGAATATTAACCAGCTTCCCATCGACTACACCTTTCCGCCTCGCCTTAGGAGCCGACTAACCCTGCGCCGATGAACGTTGCGCAAGGAAACCTTGGGCTTTCGGCGTGGGGGCTTTTCACCCCCATTATCGTTACTCATGTCAGCATTCGCACTTCCGATACCTCCAGCAGACCTTACAGTCCACCTTCGCAGGCGTACGGAACGCTCCTCTACCGCTCACACCTAAGT